>NHBW01000002.1 GCA_002172915.1 Hyphomonas sp. TMED17
CAACTTCGGCGATCTGAGCCGCATTCAGTCCCGAGATCTGCCAGTAGTGGAAGATGCCCGCCGCATTCAGCTTTTTCTCGAACGCAGGACCAACGCCGGTAATTTTCTTCAGATCATCCGCTTTTCCTTCAGCTGCGGACAGACGACCACGTTCGTCAGCCGCCGAGCCTGCGGCCTTTTTCGGCGCGGCCTTCTTCGGTGCAGCTTTCTTCGGTGCGGCTTTCTTTGGCGCAGCTTCGGTTTCTGCTTTTGCGGCCTTTTTAGGCGCAGCCTTTGCGGCAGGTTTTGTCGCTTTATTTTCTACCGCAGGTTTCGCTGCTTTCTTTTCTGCAGCGGGCGCCTTATCTGCGGCAGGCGCTTTCTTGGCAGCAGCTTTTTTAGCGGGTGCTTTCTTGCCGTCTGCAAGAATCGATTCGATCAAAACAACGGTTTCGCTCTGGCGATGGCCCCGTTTACGGCGGTACGTACTACGCTGCCGCTTCTTCATAATCGTGACTTTGGCGCCCTTGCGCTGTTCGGAGACCCGCGCCACGACGCTGGCACCGGATACAGTCGGCTCACCAATGGTGACTTTGCCCTCTGCACCAAGCATTAATACATTATCGAATGTGACATCGTTGCCGGCCTCGGCATCGAGTTTCTCGACAATGATTTCATCTCCTTCGGCAACCTTATACTGCTTGCCACCTGTCTTAATGACCGCGAACATGGCGTTCGTCCTTCTTAGACCTGTAAATACACAACGATCGCCGCCCTCAAGCGCGACCAAGAGACGGGGGGTAAACACGAAACTTGATGCTGTGTCAAACCCTAAACAAATGATTATGAGACCTTGCGCAGTTGTAAAAGCGAAGCTAGGTCGGTGACACGCGGAGAGGTGCCGGAGTGGCTGAACGGGACGGTCTCGAAAACCGTTGAGCTCGCAAGAGTTCCGAGGGTTCGAATCCCTCTCTCTCCGCCACTGCAGCTGGCGCTGCAACTGCGACGCTTGCGGCGAATGCCGCAATTGCCTATCCGCCGGTTTCGCGCTCCGGTATTCGCGAATTGGATACTCGCATGACCAGACGAGTTGTGCCGACCCGAGCTGTCATTGTGGCGCGTATCGGGTGCTTTGAGGGGTTTATTTCCCGTAACAACTAATCATAAACTGAATGTAGAAAGGGCGCCGCATAAAACGAGCGTGCCGGTTAGGGAGTGAGAAATGCCGATTGATCTTTATCTTGGGTCGCGCGAAACCAACGGTGCCACGTTTGAGGCGCGGGCGAGGCGTCTGGCAACGATTCTTCGCGAGCATGGTGTCGGCGAGGATGATGCCATCGGGGTGTTGCTGCGTAATGATACGCTTTACATCGAAGTGATCGAAGCCTGCCGCTATGTCGGAGCTTATTATGTGCCTTTGAACTGGCATGCTGCACCGTCTGAAGTTCAACTGATATTGCAGGACGCGAAAGCGAAGCTGATGATTGGCCATAGTGACCTGACAAGTGCCATGACTCCGGCTGCCGGTATTAACCTGCCGGTGCTTGCTGCTGCGACACCGGATGTTGTGCAGAAGGCCTATCGTGTCGACGCCAAAATTGCCGACGGGCAGGTCGATCTTGATGCGTTGATGGCCGAGGCGACGGAGATTGAGACCGGGCCTTTGCGGTTTAGAGGCATGCTGGCTTATACGTCAGGCAGTACAGGCCGGCCCAAGGGGATCCGGCGTGAAGTTGATCCCGATGCACCGGATACATTTGAAAACTACAAGGGACTGGCTGCGGGCGTTTTGCAACTGACGCCGGGCGACAGATTCTATACCGCTGCGCCGCTATATCACAGCGCGCCAAACGCCTTATCAAGTTTTTGCATGGCGGCTGGCAATGTCGGATTGTATATCTCGCCGAAATTCGACCCTGAACAGTTTCTGGCCGACATTGAGCGGTTCGCCATCACGCATTGCTATATCGTGCCGACAATGATGGTTCGCTTGTTAAAGCTGCCGGCCGAAATTCGCGAAAAGTATGATGTTTCGACACTTCGTTTTGGCATATCGACCGGATCGGCTTGGCCTCGCGATGTCAAACAGGCAATGATTGATTGGTTCGGGCCGATTTTTTATGAATCTTATGGTGCAAGCGAAATCGGCTTCATGACTTTGATTTCATCGCAGGATGCCCAGCGTAAGCCCGGCTCGGTCGGACAAGTGCTTCCTGGTGGATCGATTAAAATACTGGATGATGATCAAAACGAGCTGCCGGCCGGGCAGGCGGGTTCGATTTATGTCTATTTGCCACAATTTGGCGACTTTACGTATTCTAACACAGACGGGGATCTGAAAGGCCAGCGCTACGGCCAGCATGCAACGGTTGGTGATATCGGCTATCTGGATGAAGAGGATTTTCTGTTCATTAGTGATCGCAAGAAAGATATGATTATATCTGGCGGCGCGAATATTTTCCCGGCTGAAATCGAAGCGGCCCTGATCAAAATGCCGGAAGTGTTTGATTGCGCGGTGTTTGGCGCTCCGGATCCTGAATTTGGCGAGAAAGTGATTGCAGCTGTCCAATGCGCACCGGGAGCCGAATTATCAGCTGATGCAGTATATGCGTTTTTGTCCTCGCGCATTGCAAAATTCAAAATCCCCCGGATTGTCGATTTTCACGACGAGCTTCCACGTGAGGATAGTGGTAAGATTTTTAAACAGCGGCTTCGGGCGCCATATTGGGAAAATACCGGTCGGCAGATCTAGGGCCCGAGCGACCGGCTTTGCGGGATGTCTGGGACGGCGTGACGGGGCTGTGACTAGGGATTAGGACGTGGCTCGCTTCCGCGTCCGGCCGCGTTCCAATTCCTCCCGCAATGCCAGCCCGTAAAGAACCGGATTCATGGCAACGCGATTTAGCATTGGCCCGGTGCGTTGCCGGATTTCGGCTGCCGGCGGTAACGTATAGGTCTTGGTTAATATGGCGGCGACAAACTTCGCCTGCGCCTCGGCAATCGGCCAAAATGCGCCGGTTGGCCGGCTGACCCCGATAAAGAATAAATCATGATAGGCCGGTGATACGATGCCGCAGAATAGCGACAGATCATTGTCCTGTGTGTTTGCGATGTCCTGGCTTAAATAGGGGTAGCTTAGCTTGTAGCCCGTCGCGCAAATAATGATATCGGCTCGCACGCTTTCGCCGCCGGTAAATATGACATGGTCACCATCCAGCCGGTCAATATCGGGTTTGGCATGGATGCGGCCGGATACCATCTGATCCATCAGGTCTTGAGAGATGCTGGGCCGTTTCAGTAGAGGATGATGTGGCGCTCTGGGCAGCCCGAGCATTTCGAATTCTTTCATTTGGGCGCCATAGGTCTGCCGGATTGTTTCACTGGCCTGTTCAGTGAGTTTTTGTTCCCGCTCGGCTTCTGGCAACCGGCTTAGCTCTGGCGGGACTGGATCGGTCGGATGAGCCATTGGCAAATTTTTGGTCGCGGCAACACCATTGACCAGTTTCGGCATGATCCAGGTTCCGCTGCGTGCCGAAAGGTAAACTGTTGCGGCATTTGACTTGCTGATTTCGCAGGCAATTTCGCAGCCCGTATTTCCGATCCCGCAGACAATAGTATTGGCCCCGCTCGTATCCACCGGCGTATGAGGGTCACGATAGGTTTGTGCGTGCAGAATGTCGCCATTAAACCGGCCTGTAAAGGCGGGTTGCTGTGGGTCCCAGTAGCTGCCACTTGCGGCGATCACGGCGTCATATGTTCGCACGACAGGTGCCTCGTCACCGGCGCGCAGGGTCACTTGCCAACCACCGCCTGGGCGCGGGACGGCTGATATGATTTCTGTGCTGGTTTGAATATGCTTTCGGAAATCAAACCGGTCGACATAGGCTTCCAGCCATTCGCGAACTTTGTCGACGCTTGGAAATTCGTCCCAGTCCTCAGGCATTTCATAATCACTGAAACGGCTCATCCGTTTGGTCGTATTGGTCCGTAGAGACCGGTAGGCCGATGAGCGACCGCTCGGATTGTCTATCACCCAGTGCCCGCCAATATGGGGTGATAGCTCATAGCAATCGACCTCCAGTCCGGCCGCCAGCAGGGTTTTTGTCGTTGTCAGGCCAGATGGCCCGGCGCCAACGACGCAAATACGGGTCATCTGGTTGTGCTCCATTGTGGCAGCATCAGCGGCCGGGGCCAGCCTGCATCATGGTCCGGTCTCGGGCACAATGGTCGGGTAAGGCGACAGAACATGACATGAAGCTAGCCTGCCTTGTTCCGATCAACAAGGCCGGTGCGTCGCCGTGCCGGCTCGGTATCTTGGTAACTAAGCGCGGTCGCGTTGGCATGCCGTCTAAACTAGTATGTGCCAGCATTTCTGTTTGGGAAAATCGGACAATCTTTGGCCTGTTTTAGGGCGTGTGGCGTTGTCAGTTGCCGGGGGTTGCGACGCAATAGTTCCGTTACGATTTACGCCCTCGGTATAAGGGCAGGTTCAATATTGCCGGGCAAGAGACGTCGTCGCTCGGTCGTCATATTTTGATACTTCGCTCAAGCGCGCTACTGTTTTTAAAATAAAACCCAACAGTATTGGCCTGTCGGATAATAAGTTTGTTCTGTCCTTTGCAAATTCGATCCTTGTCAGAATAATCGGCATATTTTCATTTAAATATGATAAGATTTTGGTCGTCTTGTAGGCGGAAATTCGCTGGCGTAATAGGTGCTGCGACATGTCTATATTTGTCGAACTACTTTTTGCTTTAGCAATACGAACGTCCAGGTGTTACACATGACGATTCGTGCATCGGGCATGCAGTCAGGGAAGCGTTCGATGAACGAAAGACTCCAGAAGATTTTTTCGAACGTACCGGTTGATGACGAGTCCTACGCCAAAATAATTGCCCGTCCGTTTCCGCGTCACCGCTTCGTGGTCTATTTTACGCCACGGTCGGGAAGTTCGTGGCTGACGGATGTGGTCGGCCGAAGCGCGGCTATGGGCCATTGCAATGAAATTTTCAATCCGAATTTCATGCCACAAATTGCGAAAACCTGTCAGGCTGCGATGATCGATGAATACGTTCCGGCAATACAGCGTCGCTTTAATAAGAAAGGCGCTTTCAGCTTCGAGATCACTTATCACCAATTACAGGCGGTTTTCCCTGATAATACGCTGTTTCTGGACAATTTCGGCGATTGCCCGTCCTTCTGGTTAATTCGTGAAGATATTGTCGAACAGGCTGTGTCGCTTGCAAAAATGGTGACGACAAAAGTTGCCCATGCCCCCAACAATTCAAGCGCAGAGCGAGCTGCGTCAGACCAGGCGTTTGAGTATGATCCGGTTTTGATCAAACAGTGGCTGAACCATATTTTGTTTGCTGAACGCGGCAGCGAAGCGTTTTTCGATCGAAATAATATCAAGCCGATCCGGATGAGTTATGAGAGAATGTTCAGCCGGTCAGTCACTGACATCGTTCAGGATATATGCAAGCATGTTGGTATTCCAAATCAGCAGGTTCAGGATTTAACGACGCGTTATACAAAAATCGGAACGTCAAAAAACAAGCTGTTTGCAGACTATTTCAGACGTGATGAGACGGCGTTTCTTAACGAGGTCGCCGAGGAGCGGTCGCTATGGCTGGCGCAACTCGGCGAGATGCCATAAGGCCGGAACCGCTTCGCATCAGATTTATTGCATCCGGCGTCATGGCTCTTTTGCGCTTTGGCAAATGCCGGACAAGGCTGGGCCTGTTATGCTTGGTGAAACCGCTTATCGACGGGTGTTTCGTTGCTGGTAATGCGCGCGCAATGTCGAGCGGTATAACGGCCTGAAGGCCGTTTGCCCGGATGATGCCGGGAGCTTCCGTCTGTTGGCTTGCTTGCCGGTCTTCGTCTCTTCAATAACCGGCCTATATCCCTGTCGCTTTCATGCCTGCTTTGTGATGTCATAGCCATAGATCGGATCTTGCCGGGCATAGATAAGGTCCGGCAACAGTTTTCCCGCAAGCCACATCGGCCCGTAGCTTGTCGCCTGTCCGAGTATGGTCCGTTTGTGAAATGTGCTCATATTGGCCCGCGAGCCCGCCTGGATACGCGAGGTTCGCTCTATTCTGCTGCGATAGAATGTTGCCAGTGCGTGCTGCGGGTCGGTTCGCGACATATTGCAAAGATACGCCAGCAAATATGCGTCCTCGATCGCCATGACGGCGCCCTGGGCCATGAAGGGAAGTGTCGGATGGCAGGCATCGCCAATTAAAACGGTGCGCCCCCTGTGCCATTGCGGCAGAGGCGCGCGGTCAAATAGCGCCCAGCGAAAGTGTTCATCGGCGGTGGAGATTAAGTTTGTTATGACCGGATGCCAGCCGGCAAAATCTCTCAGAGCGTCGTCGCGGCTGCCGCGTTCGGTCCATGATTCATGGCGCCACTGATCGTGTTCGACGACGCCGACAAAATTTGCCAGCTCGCCGTTGCGGAGCAGATAGGTTACGGCGTGCCGGCCCGGTCCGGTCCAGATGCAGGCGGTGTCGGGAGGTGTCCAGCGTCCAAGTTTCTTAACCGGAACAACTGCCCGCCATGCAATATTGCCGGTAAAGTCGGGCGATGCCGCGCCGAACATCTGGGTTCGAAGAGCGGAGTGTATGCCATCGGCGCCAACCAGAATATCACCATGAAATGCGCGCCCGTCGGTGAGCTCGGCTGTGGCCGCCCTATCATTTTGGCGGGACTGCGCAAGCGTTGCGTCGAGCTGGATGCAGTCGCCAGCTCGCTGACGAAGTGCTTCGGACAGGCAGTTAATAAGGTCGGCGCGATGGATATGGACATAGCTCGCATGCCAGCGTTTAGGCCCCTCTTCGGTAATCGGCACTTTAAAAATCTGGCGGCCGGAGCGTCCGAACTTCATTTCGAGTGCACGCGGCTGAAATCCGCGGCGGATAATCTCGTCGGCGAGACCGAGACGGGCAAAGACTTTCATACCATTTGGGCTGATCTGGATTCCGGCTCCGATCCCCGTAATGTGCTTTGATTTTTCGAGCAGCTCTACATCCCAGCCAAAATGCTGAAACGCCAATGCGGCTGTTAAACCGCCAATTCCGCCTCCGACAATAACGACTTTCAAATTCTGCTCCGTTTACCTCTGATGCAGATATGTCAGCATTTCCCTGAAGCCCCAATGGTTTTGTCATGCCAAGCTTGATGCCTCGGCTGCTATTCGGCGACCTTCTGGGCCAGACTGGCCTAGTCCACCAATGTTTTCGGTTTTGGCATCAGAAAGATGAGCGTGAGGATGAAGAGATAGGCGATTGAAAGCACAAGGAAACAGTCGCGGAATGCTAGAATGGCCGCTTCGGTCTGTAGCAAGGATGCGAGCGAGCCGAACGCGCGCTGAAACGCTTCACTAAACGGCAGACCATCGGTCTGGAGCGTCATCATTGTAAGGCTGTGCTGGTAAACGAATTCGACATTTGTCTCGTCGATCCCGGCATTGAGATGTTGGTGATGGAATACGGTGCGATTCTGTAACAGGACGGCAAGCATGGTTACGCCGAGCGAGCCGCCGACTTGCATGACAAATGAGGCGGCACCGGTCGCCGATGCAAGAAGGGGAGGTGGAACCCCGCGGACAGCCATTGTGTTGGCGGGTGGCATCAGAAAACTAATGCCAATACGGCCGATCATAAGCCATAGCACAATGTTCCAATATGGCGTCGCTGAGGCGACCCCCGATAAGAGCCAGACCGATAGAGCAAAACAGAATGCGCCAAACCCGAGAAGCAGGCGACTATCCAGAATATCGGACAAACGGCCGGCCAGCGGAAACCCCATCACCATTGCAATGCCGCTCGGGATCATCATTATCCCGGCTGCGGTCGGGGAATAGCCCTGTATTAGCTGGACAAAGATCGGGACCAGATAGGTCGAGCCGTAAATCGCCGTTCCAGTCATCATGATCACAAGGCAGGCCGAGGTGAACTGCCAGTGCAGGAAGACTTTCAGATTGAGCGCGGGGAAAGGGTGTCTGCTTTCCCACCAGAGGAATGTCGCGCCCGCAACCAGGACAGTGATAATTTTAGCGAAGGTAAGATTGGAGTGCCAACCGGCCCGGTCACCACCTGAAATCGTCGAAAGCAAGCCCACCAGTGTAATGCAGATCAGGACAAGTCCGACCCAGTCGAGTTTGGGGCGTTGTTGGTGGCCGTCCTCATCGCGCCCAGGCATCACTATTGTCGCCATGGCCGTCGCCAGTATCGCAAGAGGCACTGTGATGATGAAAACCAGTCGCCAGCTCGACAGGTCAACGGCAAGTCCGCCCAGAACGGGGCCGAATGCCGGTGCGAGAACGACCCCGACCGAGTAAAGTCCCATAGCTGTTCCGCGGCGGTTGTCGGCGAATGTCTGAAAGATCATGAACATCGACATCGGTTGCAGTAAGCCGGCTGCGACACCCTGCATGGCGCGAGATAGTATGAGTGTTTCATAAGTGCTGCTAATACTTCCGAGCAGTGAGCCGAAGATAAATAAGAGCATGCCGCAAATATAGGTTCTGCCCGGACCGAAAGCGCTCATGGCCCAGGCATTTAGCAGCATGGCAATCGTCGAGGCGGCGAGAAACGCCGTCGACATCCATTGCGCTTGATCCTGCCCCAGTCCAAAAGCACCGATAATTGACGGCAGGGCGACATTGATTGTGGTCGCGGCGAGCAGGGTCGACATTGACCCGCAAAGCATCGTTCCCAGTAACAGCCATTTATAGCTAGGGCCAAACTGTCTGATACGCGCCCTGATAGCGGACCCGGCCGTGGCCGGTAAGTTGCTATCATCAACTTCAGCCAGCGAAGCGTCATGCGCCTGGAGTTTAGAGTCGCCCGTCAATCCGCCAGCTTTGACCTGAAAATCGACACTCTTACCATCGAGCCGGGACGGAGTTGCTCGGACTGGCTATCGAGTTCGATTTTGATTGGTATGCGCTGTGTTATTTTAGTGAAGACACCAGTTGCATTTGGATTAGGCATCAGCGCCATTTCGCCGACAGTTGAACTACCAATGGTTATAATTCGACCGCGGACCGGCGTGTCGGGATCACTGTCAATATGGATCTCGACCAGCGCATTGTGCTGGAGATGACGGATTTCGGTCTCTTTGATGTTGGCAGCGATCCAGATATCGTCCGGGTCATGCAGGAGTGCCACGCGGAACCCTTGCAGGGTGCGTTCGCCGGGATCAAAAAACAGCTTGTCGATGACGCCGTTTATCGGGCTTCTGATTTCGTGTTTGCTAATGATCACGCGTTGCCGCTCGCGCTGCGCTTCGGCCTGACGAAGATTGGCCTGGAGTATCAGCAGATCCTGGGCAAATAGGTCAGTGTCACCCGCCGCGATGACGGCCTGCCGGGTCCGGGCAGTTGCCGAGCTCAGCTGCGCCTGTGCAACTTGTAGTGCTTGCCGGGCAGTATCGAGTTCATTCCGTGACTGATCCGCCCGCTCCTGTGTTACGCGGCCATTTTCCAGCAAGGTTTGCAGCCGTTCGAAATCTCTCAGGCGGGTTTCAAAAACAGACTGGGCGGCGCCGATTTCGGCGCGTGCCGCATCTTGCTCGGCCGCCATTGCAGCAACTTGCGTGCCGGATTTTGAATCGAGCTGTACAATTTGCATCTCGGCCTGTTCGATCTCGATCCTTAGCGCCTCTATTCGGGCCTGATATTCGTCGAGCAGGAGGCGGGGTTCGCGATCATCAATTTCGAATAACAGCTCGCCAGCCTCGACGGTGTCGCCGACTTTAACATGCACGGCTGTTACGATTCCCGAAACGTCAGCCGAGAGCGCAATCATATCCGCTGCGACCCGGGCGTCAGAGGTGATGACTTTTTGTGAGCGATCAATAATCCAGACTGTTAACAGGCCGAGCGCAATCATTGTCACAAGAAACAGGCCGAGCGTTTTCGGTCTTGCGGCGGTCCGAGCTACGACTCGTAATACCGACATCAGCCATTGTGCGAGGGGTGTCGTATGAGTGCTCATGGCATGCAGGGACAAGATAAGCCCCGGACTCCTGCGTTAGTGAACCGTTGCAGACGGTTTTTCTTTGTCTGTCCGTGAAGCTGCCCGATTAATTTTAAAAAGCAAGCATGACGCAAGGGTGACCTGTTTCCTCGTAAAGGGCGGTATCCAGGTCTTAATTGCGCGAGTTTGCTCGATGTTCGAGATCGTCTATGCGTTGATAGAGTGTTGTCTGAATAGGTCGATCAAAATGCCGTCACATAGAACTGAATTTATCTGTCTGAACGGGCGGCATAGCCAGATTATTCTTGAATGCGTCGAGAGTGGCGCACCGGTCTGGCACCACTGGGGTGAGGCAGGGGTGCACCCGCTGCCGGATGCGAGTCTGTCCAGCCAGCGTCCGGTTCCGCCGTTTTCACTTGATGAACCGGTCCCTTTAACATTGGTCCCGACATTTGGGACTGGCTGGTTCGGGCCAAGTGCATTCCATTTGCATCGGGACGGCAAGGATTGGGCGCATGCTTTCACCGCTTGCCATGTGCATCAATTGTCACCGGATCATGTGCGGATTGATCTGATTGACGACATTGCCAAAATTGATGTCAGCGTCTGGCTTCGGCTCGATCCGGATGATGATGTTTTGACGATGAAAACCCGGATTGTGAATCGCGGCGAGGCAAAATGTGATATTGGTTGGCTGGCGGCCGGGACCTTGCCATTGCCGCCGGAGGCGGTTTCGGTTCAGTCACTTTCCGGTCGCTACGGCAATGAATGCCTCCCGGAAAAAGACCGTCTTGGCCGCTCCGGATGGCGGCGTGAAAATCGTCGGGGTTTGACCTCGCACGATATTCTGCCTGTGGCCAGCGTAACCGGCCCGACGACAGATTTTTCAAATGGCCCGGTCTGGTCTGCGCAGCTGGCCTGGTCTGGCAATCATGTTCAGACCATTGACTGGAATGATGGCGCCGGCTGGGTCTGGCAGGCGGGTGAGGGGTTGGCGCCCGGTGAACTTCAGCTCGAGCCGGGAGCGTCGGCTGACAGCCCGGAATGGCTGGCGACGTTTTCGCCGCATGGATTGAACGGGGCGGCGCAAAATTTCCATTCGGCCCTGCGCAAGCGCAGTCCACGCCGGCCTGATCATAAGCCCGCAGCACCGAGGCTTGTGCATTATAATACGTGGGAGGGTCTGTATTTTGATCATGATGAGGATACGCTTGCAGAATTGATCGGAAAAGCTGCCGATCTCGGCGTCGAGCGGTTTGTCCTTGATGATGGTTGGTTTCGCGCGCGAAACGGTGACAATGTCGGGCTGGGCGACTGGGTAGCTGATCCAACAAAATACCCCAATGGACTGGGGCCGATTGCGGATAAAATCATCGCTGCGGGCATGGCTTTCGGCCTCTGGGTCGAGCCGGAAATGGTGAACCCTGATAGCGAGCTCTATCGCGCCCATCCGGATTGGGCGTTGAACCTCGCGGGACGTGATCGGCCGACTGCGCGCAACCAATTGGTTCTCGACATGACTCGGCAGGATGTCATTGATTATCTGTTCGAGCGGTTGAACAATTTACTGGGCACACTGCCGCTATCCTATCTTAAATGGGATCATAATCGGGAACTGACACATGCCGGCGCATTCGAACGTCCGGCATTTCGTAGACAGGTGCACGGGACCTATCAGCTGATTGACCGGTTACGGGCCGCATATCCGCATGTCGAAATCGAATCCTGTGCCGCGGGCGGAGGACGTATCGATGCCGGCATGCTGACACGCGCAGATCGCGTCTGGCCGAGCGATAATCTCGATGCCTTGAGCCGGCTTGAAATGCAGTCGCAATTCTTGCAATTTTTCCCGCCGGAGATCATGGGGGCTCATATTGGCACAGCGCCGGCGCATGTTACGGGACGAAGCCAGTCATTAGCGTTTCGGGCCGGCGTGGCCATGTTCGGTCATCTCGGTATCGAGCTGGATTTAAGATCGCTGGCCTCGGATCAAGCAGCGGAGCTGAAGTCCTGGATTGATTTCTACAAATCAACCCGGACGCATTTGCATGCGGGCCAGATCTGGCGAGGACACGCGCCTGACAATGTGGTCTGGCAAGCATCGGCCGGTGATGATGGCATTCTACTCGCTATCTACCGCACAAGGCCGGGTGAGGCGCGTATTGCGCCGGTTGTCAGGCTGCCATTTGTACAGGCTGATATGACCTATCGTGTCGTTCATATCCATCCGGAAGCAACGGCCGGGAAGGCCGTCAATGAGAATGAGGATGGGCGGCATCCGGCGGTCTGGCCGGATCGTCCCAGTCGAGACGCTGGCTGGCGTGAATATCGCGGTGCTGTTTTATCCGGTCACGGTTTAGCACTGCCACTTTTGCCTGCCGAAACATGTCTGTTTTTTAGATTAGTCCCCGTCGGGAGCTAGTGCATGATGGGCCTGTTCTTCTGCTTTTGCCTGCCGAGACATGTCTGTTTCTTAGATTAGTGCCCGTCAGGAACCAGTGCATGATGAGTGTGTTCTTCTGCCAGGCTGCATGCGTGGTGGCTGACTGGCACTGTCGATGCATGGATTTGATTTCCGGCAAGGGACGTGCCGGTGCTTTTCAGCAATGGCTGGCTGATCTGGCCGTCATCAGAGCGCTAGAAACCGGCCTATAGAGGTAATCACCACAAGGACCGGATCATCACCGGACCATCTTGTCCCGCCTAAATCGCCGATTGATGTAATATTACATATGTATATAATAAAATACTGCCAACTTCGTGTATAAAAAGTAATTTTATTTTTAATTATTTTAATATAATATGCANAATGTTACTTAATAATAGAGAGGTCTCGTAATTGGGGGAGTTGTCGGTGCGAGCGGGCATGTAAAGCTCGGATGCGCGGGTAATTAGGGGCACAGACTTTAACGGGGATGTTGGAGTGATTACGCGTGCAGAAAATAATCCTCAATTCAGCCGACGTGCCCGTATCAGATCAGGTTGATTATTTTGTCACGACCTGGGCCAAAGATTATGAAGTCCGGAGGCCAGCTAATCCTGTTAAAAAGACCGAAGCGGGCGCGACGCCAGGGCATGTTGCGGGGTTTGATCTGGATGTTGTCATGTCTCAGATAGGTGATTCAATTTTTCATGGGGGCCGGTTCGATCCGTTTCTTGTTAACCGCGGCGGGGTTAACATACCACCGGCTATGCCCGGATTGATGGTAGTTGCATTTTTATATGGGCGACGGTGTCGTTGGGATTGGCGATGAGGCGAAAACCTTCCGGCGCGGTGATGTGATTGTTTATGATCGAGCCAAGCCGTTTCACTTCAACGGCGCTAGTCGCCACAAGCAGCTTTCGGTTGTGTTGCCATATAACACATTTGGACGTGAGGTGCCGTTCCGGCAATCTTTAAGGATTTTACATTCGAATAATCCGATGGCAGGTATTATTCATTATCATCTGCGAGAGTTGTCGAAAGCTGTGCAGGCGGATTTGTCTAGTCGGGCACAAATTCTTTTGGCCGGATTTAAGGCGTTTCTGTGTGAAGTTTTCGACCTCAAAATCTCACCAGAGACGCGGATGGACGTTTTCGAGCACAAGCGCAAACTGATTAAGCGATTTGTCAGAGGACATTTGGATGATCCAGGCCTGAGCGTTGACTTATTGATGAATGAATTCGGGGTGTCGCGCGCCTCTCTTTACAGATTATTTGAGGAGTGCGGCGGGGTTGCTTTCTTTATCCGTCGCTGCCGGCTCGAGCGGGCTTATGGTCTACTGTCGACAGCCGGCGCAGATCGTACCGGCGTGGTTGGAAGTGTTGCTGATCAACTTTGTTTTTATGATGCCGCACATTTTACCAGGAGCTTTAAAGCGCGGTTCGGGATCTGCCCGCGAGATGTTTGCGGTATTGCTCAAATTGCGATCCTATGAGCGGTCGGCACTTGCTTTGGTCGGCTAGCCCGGCCAGACCGCAGGTCCCAGTGTGGCAGTTCTTTCTGCATGTTAGGATAACATTCCTTATGCTTTGACTGTTATAAAATATAACCAGCACATCGGGGTGTGCCAGTAATCTTCTTAATTTTAATCGCTGCGATCCAGCTATTCGATTTTGCTTGAAGCGGCTGGCGCAATCTGCGAAGCCGGCAATAAACAATGACCGGAATTGTGAGAGCGAACATGACAGACCGACCAGTGATATTGGTAACCGGTGGCGCCGGCTATATTGGCAGCCACACCTGCAAATGGCTTTCCGGTTTAGGCTATACGCCGGTGACATTTGATAATCTGGTATATGGCCACCGTCACGCGGTTAAATGGGGACCATTGGAAGTCGGCGATTTGTCTGAAACAGACCGCGTCATTGAAGTGATTAAAACCTATCAGCCGAAAGCCGTCATTCATTTTGCTGCCTGGTCGTATGTTGGTGAATCGGTCGCAGAGCCCGCCAAATATTATTCTAACAATGTTGGTGGAACGATTAGCCTGCTCAATGCGATGCGGAATACCGGTCTTGATCAGATGGTATTCTCAAGTACCTGCGCGACTTATGGCGAGCCGGCTGAGATACCGATTAAAGAGAGTACGCTGCAAAATCCGATCAATCCGTACGGGCAGTCGAAACTGATGATCGAAAAGATATTGCGGGATTATGACCGGGCCTACAATATCCGCTCTGTCGCCCTGCGTTATTTTAATGCCTGCGGCGCTGATCCGGATGGCGATATTGGCGAGGAGCACGATCCGGAAACCCATATCATTCCAAGACTATTAATGTCACTGACGGGCGAAATCGACTCATTCAGTATTTTTGGAACGGATTACGCCACCCCGGACGGGACCTGTATTCGCGATTATATTCACGTTGATGATCTCGCGCATGGCCATGCGCTGGCGCTGAAGTATCTCGAGGATGGCGGGCAAACCAATGATTTTAATCTTGGGTCCGGGGACGGCTTCAGCGTGCGCGAAATTGTTGAGGCCGTCGAAGCGGTCACAGGGCTGAAGGTTCCGCTCAAAATAGGCGCACGCCGTACCGGAGATCCGCCGGTGCTGACGGCTGACATCGAGAAGGCGCGGGCCGAACTCGGGTTTGAAACGGCGACCTCCGACCTTGCGTCTATCGTGCGCACGGCCTGGACTTTCCATCAGTCAAAAAGCGGCTCAAAAAGCTAGCCGCTTTTAAGGGAATAGCCGGCTGATCGAACGGTTCTGATGGGATTGTCTCCGCCTTTGCTCATGAGGGCTTTTCTTAGCCGGCCGATATGAACATCAACCGTTCGGGCTTCAACAAAGACATCTGACCCCCAGACGCCGTCGAGCAATTGTTCCCGCGAAAATACGCGCCCGGGATGCTGGGCAAAATAGTCAAGCAACCGAAACTCAGTTGGCCCTAATTCGATCGGCTCGCCATTGCGTGTAACCTGATAAGTGCCGCGATTGATTGAAATGTCGCCGACAGTGATCAGCTTTTCAACTAATGCCGGTCGGATACGCCGGAGCACGGCTTTTACTCGTGCCATCAATTCATGGATTGAGAATGGCTTCGTGATGTAGTCGTCGGCGCCGGTTTCAAGCCCGCGGATCCGGTCGGCCTCTTCGGTTTTGGCGGTTAACATCATGATCGGTATATTTGCGGTCTGGGGCCTTGACCGTAACCGGCGGCAGATTTCGATGCCGGATACTTTCGGCAGCATCCAGTCCAAAATAACAAGGTCCGGGACGCGCTCTTCAATCAATAATAATGCCTCTTCGCCGTCGGTGGCGGAGGCGGTTTTATAATCGAGGGCTTCGAGATTATAGCGCAGAAGCTCGGCAACTGATGTCTCGTCTTCCGCAATTACGATGAATGGTCTCATGCTTTAAAGGCCTTATCACTGCGCTCGGCTTGCTTGTCTTCGATGTTTTGATTGAGAATGTGATTTCCCGTTGCGATGAAATGCACGACTTTGGCAACGTTCGAGCAATGATCGCCAATCCGCTCGAGGTTTTTAACAATGAAAAGAAAGTTTGATCTTTCATCCAGCCGTTGGCGGTCTTCGGTCATATAGACCAGCATTGATTTCAATAATGCATTATAGTGACTGTCGATATCGTCATCCTGAAAGATAACTCTCAGGGCGGCATTGGCATCCCGGCGGGCATAGCCGTCAAGGGCGATTTGAAGCTGACGCGACACTGCGCGACCCATGCGTTCGATGCCCCTTATTGCCATGACATTCTTGGTCTCCGCGCTGATGTTTCCAGAATCCATGATATGGATGCTTCGTTGCGCGGTATTTTTGGAAAGGTGACCAATTCTTTCAATCGAGCCGGCTATTTTTATTGCACCAACCACCATTCTCAGATCGGACGCCATCGGCTGGCGCAGCGCGAGCAGTTTCGTAACATCGCGCTGGCAATCGCTTTCGAGTTTGTCCATTTCAAGGTTTCGACTGATGACGAGCTCGGCAAGTTCGCGGTTCTGGGTCGTTAAGGCCTGGCAGGCATCGCTGATCATGGTTTCGGCAAGGCCGCCCATTTGTAGTAGAGCGGCTGAAAGTTGATCAAGTTCATCTGAGAACGAGGTGACAATGTGCTGGTGCATGGCCCTAATCCTGTTTCATCAGCCAAACCGGCCGGTAATATAATCTTGCGTCATTTGCTCGAGCGGATTGGTGAATATCGATTCCGTATCGCCTATTTCAATGAGTTTTCCAAGGTTGAAGAATGCAGTTTTCTGAGAAACCCGAGCGGCTTGCTGCATCGAATGGGTAACCAGGACGATACAATATCGCTGCCGTAACTCGTCCATCAGCTCTTCTATCCGGGCCGTCGCAATTGGATCGAGTGCCGAGCATGGTTCATCCATCAGAATGACTTCCGGGCTGACCGCAATCGCTCTGGCGATGCACAATCTTTGTTGCTGTCCGCCCGATAGACTCGTTCCGGGCTGGTCCAGCCGGTCTTTCACTTCAGACCATAGACCGGCGCGCTGAAGCGAATTTTCGACGATTGCACCAATTTCTTCAGGGTTCGCTGCAAGGCCATGAATTTTCGGCCCATAAGCGACATTCATATAAATGGATTTTGGAAATGGATTGGGCTTCTGGAATACCATTCCGACACGCGAGCGTAGTATTACCGGATTAACTTCGGGCGCGTTGATATTCATCCCGTCAATGATGATCTCGCCTGAGACGCGAGCGTCGGGAACAGTATCATTCATGCGATTGATGCACCGTAAGAAACTGGTCTTGCCACAGCCAGAAGCGCCAATAAGCGCGGTTACGGCACGGTCGGGAATTTGCACGGAGACATTCGTTATCGCGGGCTTGTCGTTGTAAAAGACGTTTAGATCGCGGGTTTCGATTTTCCTGTTCTGGCGGTCCGTATCAGTATCAATGGCGGCGCTGTTTCGATCTATCATGGCTGTCACTTTCGGTCGAATTTCAGGCGGATTGCGACCGCTATCAGATTTATGATGATGAGGAACCCGACCAATACTAGCACAAGCGCGGAGGTCAGTGGTTCCCACGCGCGCTCGGCCCCCGAGAACCATTTGAAAATAAGAACCGGCAAGACAGTCGCCTCCTGATTGGGGGAAGTGGGCACCTCGTTTACAAATGCAACCATGCCGATCAACAGTAATGGCGCGGTCTCGCCCAGAGCCCTTGCCATGCCAATAATCGCACCAGTTATAATCCCTGGTGCAGCCAGTGGCAGAATGTGATGAAAAACTGTCTGGGCACGGGTTGCACCAATCCCGAGCGCTGCATTTCGGACCGATTGCGGCACGGCCTGCAGGGCGGCCTGGGAGGCCATGATGATGGTTGGCAGGATAAGAAGCCCGAGGACTAGTCCGCCAACCAGCGGTATTGAACGCGGCATGTTGAATATATTCAGGAAGATCGCTGCCCCGAGGAGTCCGAAGATAATCGAAGGAACAGCCGCCAGATTGTTAATATTGACGCGTATGATTCCAGTGATCCAGTTTTTATTGGCAAATTCTTCTAGGTAGATCGCGGCGAGAATACCGACCGGGATGGCAAAAATCGCTGTTACCAGCATGGTCAGGATTGACCCGGCAATAGCGGCGGCCGCACCAGCGAGTTCAGAATAGGTACTATCCGACTGGAGCAGAAGGTCGGAATTAAACTTTCGAATGATGCGGCCTTGATCCTGTAGGCTTGTGATGAGAGCGATCTGATAATTGGAGACGTTCCGGTCTGTTGCGACGGTTTCGAGTATAAGGGCTTCGAGCGGAGCTGTGCGCAGCACATTTTCGCCAGAGGGCACTATGCTCAAGGCCTCAAGTTCAAGCCGGCTCTGCGAGGCCGAAACGAGCGTGAACCAGTTTTGTCCCGACCTTATCAGAATGTCCTGACTTGGCCGCCCATCTACCAGAGCGAGCGCTGAATAGGCGGCTTGTAGTTCGCTCGTGCCGACCCCAGACACGGCATAATTCGCGCCCGCAAGGTGATGAAGCAACGCTGTTCCAGGTAAATCAGCCCTCTGATATCGGCCGATTTTCTGTTTTAGAAATAAGTCTGCATCATCCGAAATTACAATATCGAAGGTCTGGCGGGTATCAATCATGTCTGGATTGGCTGCAGTTTTGCGCGCCATCGGCAGAACACCAAGGCGGGGCAGCGTCGAGTATAATATCCGCGTTTTAGCAGCTGATGTACTGGCCTCGGGGAAGAGCGACACCAGCCGGTCTTTTACCAGTTGGTTGAAGCCGCTAATATTACTTTCGATCTGGACCGGATCCAATGTTTCACCCGGTGCGATGATGGTTCGCTCGAGCGTTAAGTCCAGACGTAAATAATGCTTACTGAACGCCGACTGGGCCTGATTTATGATGGATGCGAAAAGAATGATAAGGGCTAGAACGGCCAGCCCGACCGCGGTCGCAGAATAGACTCTGAAGCGGCGCTCTGCAGCCTGCCGCCGTTTCAGCCGCTTTAGCGCCTGTGCTCCGGTGAACGGGGTTTCGACTGTACCGGTCAGGTCGGATGGAGAATTCTGCTTGCTCATGTCACTCATATTTCTGCCGGTAGGTTCGAACGACTTGAAGGGCGATTAGATTGAAGCCAAGTGTGACGACGAATAAGACCGCGCCAAGGGCAAAGGCAGATAGGGTTTTGACACTGTCAAATGCGGTATCACCGGTTAGCAAGGCAACGATTTCAGCCGTAATGGTCGTCATGTCTGATGTCGGGTCGAGCGTTATCTGGGCGCGCTGACCAGCGGCCATAACCACAATCATGGTCTCGCCAATGGCGCGTGATAAGCCCAATAGAAGCGCAGCGATAATGCCGGGAAAGGCGACCGGCAGGACCACGCCTTTTATCATTTCCGATTTAGTTGTCCCGACGGCCAGAGCGGCTTCCCGTAAGGATTGCGGAACTGCATTGATAATATCATCTGACAAGGACGATACGGTCGGTATGATCATAATACCCATGACGATTGCTGCTGCGAGCGCACTTTGTGGTTGTGCCGCAAGAAAATTATCGGGGACAAACGGGAGAAGATTTATCCATTCAGCACCGTCGCGAATGATTGGGGCAACTGTCAGGGCCGCGAAAAACCCATAAACAACAGTCGGAATACCAGCGAGTATTTCGAGAATGGGTTTAATCATGGAGCGCAATTTCGGGCTTGCATATTCAGACATGAATATAGCTGAAAATAGCCCGATGGGTGCGGCCACCATCATCGCCAGAATCGCAATGGTAATGGTTCCGAAAAACAGTGGTACGGCGCCGAAATCTTCCTCGGTTTGGGCATTCCAGTCCATGCCGAATATAAAAGCTGGCAGACTCGGACTGTTTGCAGCCGCAAAAAATCGCAATGTCTCGAGAAATAGCGAAACAACAATGCCGAGCGTGGTTAGAATGGCAATCAGTGCGCACAAGAATAAGAGGCAGTTGATAACGATTTCGATATGGTTTCGTTTTGAATTATAGATTTTGTATTCACGTGATGCGAACAAAAAGGCGCCTGTGGCGATAAGTGTTGCCAGCATGATCGCGGCTAGTCGCAATTGGCCTTTGAGGGCGATGAAGCGTTGGCTTGCGGCGTTAAAAAAGGCGTCATCGGTTGGGGTGGCCTGTTGCATGCCGGCATATTCGGTGAGCTTGTCGAGATAGACCTGCCGTTCGAGCTTCGGCAGGTTTTGAATATTATCGGCCAGCTCGGATGAAATCAGGACCTGTGTCATGCGATCGACTGAAAGGATATGCAGTGTCAAAATCAGCAATGCTGGCGCCATAGCGCAAAGCGCAACGAAAAAGGCTTTGTGGTTGGCGCGTAATCCGCGCTGAAATTGCGATGTCGGGGCTGCCATTGCAGCCGGCGGGCTTCTGCGTCCGATGATGAATGCCGCAAATCCAATACTTGCCACTATTGTTAACAATAGCGAAGCGTTTGGTAAGTATGCGAGGCTAGCCAGCATTATTAATAATTCCCTTGCGACCGTCTTAGGGTGAGATCGTAATAATTATGTGACATTAACAGCCTCTTCATTTTCGACGCTGTTTCAGAAAGGCGCGGTAGAATTTATTTGCAGGGTTTCGTTGGTCTCGGGATGGAATAGCGCCAATCCGCAGGCATGTAGCATAAGCCGTGCAGTCCGTTCAGCGGGGCCATAGAAATTATCGCCGAGAATACCATGTCCGATTGCCGCCATGTGCAGTCTTAGCTGATGCGAGCGGCCAGTTTCAGGTTCGAGCTGAACCCGGCTTGCTGTCTGTGAGCGGGCAAGAACACGCCATCGCGTCAGGGCTACCTGTCCGCCGGCCTCGATGTGGCGTAGAGGGCGCAATACCGAATATTTTGCTATTGGCAGGTCGATAAGGCCGCTTTCCTGATCCGGATGACCGTCAATGACTGCTTCATAAATTTTTTTTATGCGTCGCTTTTCGAATTGTCGCGATAATGCCGCCTGAGCGCGTTTGGTGCGCCCGAAAATCATGAGGCCGGATGTATCCATATCGAGCCTGTGAACGGTTAAAACCGGCCCGAAGACCTGCTCGGCATACGCGCTTGCACAAATGGATTTACCGTCCCCTCTTCCGGGGACACTGAGCAGGCCGGAAGGCTTATCAATGACGACCAGGTCGGGATCATGATAAACGATGCCCATCTTATGTATGGGCGGCGGGCGATAGATGTGCGGTGGGATATCAGCCATGTCGGACCGGAACGTTTCCACGCGGTAGCCAGAAGCTGAAGGCCGTGCCGACGCCTTTTTTACTTTCAACAGCGAGACCGCCGCGATGCCGGGCGAGGATGTGCTTGACGATTGCCAGGCCCAGTCCGGTCCCGTCTATTCTGCCGCCGCGACTTTCATCGACACGATAAAAGCGTTCGCCCAGTCGCGGCAGTTTTTGGGCAGATATTCCTGATCCCTCATCAACGACTCTGACCCAAATGGCAGGTACTTTTTGCGAGGCTTGAGGTGACAATAGCGTGGCATGAGCCGCTTCCGGAATTCCCCTCGAAATATCACTCTCTGCGCGCTCCATTGTATTGGCAGCGCCGATCTGAACAATCACCTTTTCGCCATCGGCGGCGTATTTGATGGCATTGCTGATCAGGTTCTGGATAACTTGTGTCATTTCGTCGGGATCTGCGACAACCCAGAAGGATTGGTCGGTGTTCTCAGCTACGATCTTCAGACTTTTTTCGTGGGCCATCTGCTCTAGCGTGTCTATGGCGGCAACTAGCAGCGGGCTAAGGTCAATGGTGGTGGAAGGAACATTGTGTTCGCTGAATTCGATTCTCGATAATGATAGCAGGTCCGAAATTAGTCGCTTCATGCGCTCGGACTGTTGAAACATGATGTCCAAGAAATTTCCCCATGCCGCATAATCGTTTTTGGCCGGACCGCGCATGGTTTCAATGAAGCCTGAAATGGCGGTTAGAGGTGTCCGCAGCTCATGGCTGGCATTTGCAAGAAAATCGACCCGGACCTGTTCGGCGCGACGGATTGTTGTTCTATCCTCTAGCGTAATAATGACGGTATTTTCTTTCGGGCCAGGCCGGATTTGTGCAATCCAGGACTGGCCGTCATTAGGTAATTTGAACGCAAGTTGCTCTTCGGCGCCGGTGTCTGACACACGGATGCTGGCCGCCAGCAAATCGGGCTGCCTGAGGGCTGCGGATGCCCGCACCCCATTGTCTGTTACCAGCCTAAACACTTCTTTAGCCTTGGCATTTGCTACTTCGAGCCGTCCGTCGGCATTGATCAGTATTGTTGGAAAGGGCAGTCCATTTATCAAACCGTGAACTGTGTCTTCATAGGCTTTCGAATTTGCGGACTCGGTTGCCGCCGGTTCGGTATCGGCTTCGACTGAAGCGACATGGTAATGTGCTGACCCCTCAAAATACGCAATCGCGCCGAGTATTAGTACCAGGTTCGCAAGAACCCATTCAGCTAGGCTGATGCCGCCGGTAAATAATAAAAGCGTTAAAAGCCCGGCGCAGCCAAAAATCAGAACGAAAAAATCCTTTCGTCTTTTTTGCCTGAGGGTCTGAATTTTATTCGGGCGGCTACTATTATTCGACATCTTGCCACCCTATCTGAACACTAAGCCGGTAGAACATAAAAGTTGTCACCGTGTAAAACAACCTATGTCTGAAAGGCACTATAAACTTTAAACATAAGTAATTAGAACGCGCTTTAATTGTCGACTAAGGCCTATTGTCGAAGGTAGCGTTTAGGGATTTGGAAGATCGGCAAGATGGTTAGGTTTGTATGTGGTTTTGCGCCGCTTTTGATGGCGGGTTGTATGTCATTACAGACATCGGGCGAACCCGCGGCAGATCTTCTTCAGATAAATGCAGAGCCGCCTGCAAACTGGACGCGTGCGACAGCGGCGCCGGTCGAACCGGATATTCACTGGCTCGCGAGTTTCAATGTGCCTGAGCTTTCCGGTCTGGTGTCCGAGGCACTCACCCAGAATTCCGGATTAAAGGCGCAGTATCTAACGGTCATGGCGTCGCGCCAGCAACTCGCAGCCGTCCGGGGCAGGGGCTTGCCGAATGCCACTCTCGGATTGTCATCGACTGGCAGCTCGGCTGTGGCTGGATTACCGGGCTTTGAAGAGCGCCGCGAGACGAATGCGTTTGGTGTGAATGCGAACATTGGCTGGGAACCGGATCTGTGGGGTCGCATTGGCGCTGGAATTGATGCGAGCGTCAACGAGTTGCTAGCCAGCGAAGCTGACTATGCCGCAGCGCGGTTATCGCTAGCCGCGCAGACCGTCACAGCGTGGTTTGATCTTAATGAGGCGCTCGCACAGGAACGTGTCGCCCGCAAAACATTATCGGCGCGCGACCGCGCCCGGGAACTGACGGAGCGGCGTTTCGACCGGGGGCTGGCGTCAGCACTGGATGTTCGCACGACCCGCTCCTCTGTTGCCTCGGCCGAAGCCGCGATAGCCCAGCGGATGGCGGCGAGCGGTAATGCTGCCCGCCGACTTGAGGTTTTGCTTGGACGATATCCGGCCACCGAAATTGATGCATCGGCAAATGTGCCGGCTTTGCAGCCATTGAGTGACGCTGGCACGCCGGCTTCGTTGCTTGTCCACCGGCCGGACATTGTTGCGGCTGAGGCGCGTGTCGTCGCTGCCGGTTTCAGGGCTGAACAGGCCAGGCTGGCGTTGTTTCCAGTTTTTAATCTCAACGCATCCCTAGCGACAAACGAAGATCGTTTATCGTCGGTATTTGACCCTTCACGGCTGGCTGCGCAGGCGGTAGCGAGTCTGGCGGGGCCGCTTTATTCGGGCGGTAGCCTGCGAGCCGAACGGGAGGCTGCATTGATCCGCGCTGAAGCCGCGCTGGAACGCTATGCCGCAACCGTTCTGAATGCCTGGAAAGAAGTCGAAGATGCGCGCGCGGCCGACCGGGCACTACTGGCGCAAGAAGAGGCTTTGTTACGGTCGTTAGAACAAGCGCTTTTAGCTGAAGATCTGGCCGAGCGTCAGTATTCTAGAGGATTAGTTTCGATCTTTAATCTTATCGAAGCGCAAACAAGGCGATTGAATGCCGAGAGTAGTTTAGTTGCCGTCCGTTCGGGCCGCGCCTCAAATAGGGTGTTCTATCATTTGGCGCTCGGTAGCGGCCTGGCACCGACCATTGCGACGAATAAGTGAGTAATTGGCGAGAGACCTAGAAGAAAGTTGATGCCGGAATGAGAATATATGCCCCTCTAATCGTGACTATATTTATGCTGATTGGTGTCGCGTCCGGATCATTCATGATTCTGGAAGCGATGAAACCGAAGCCAAAGCTCGCCGAGGCACCGCCGCCTGGATTGGCGGTCTTTTCCGAGGAAGTCCGGCGGGACGATCTTGTCTTTTCGGTCGAAGCGCAAGGCGAGGTGCGTCCGAAACGGCAGATCTCGGTTGCCTCGCAAATCGGTGGTCGAATTTCCTTTGTGTCGTCAGATTTTGTTGATGGTGGTTTCATTCGCCGCAATGAAGTGCTGATCCGGATCGAAAGCGCTGATTACGAGTTGGGCGTTGTGCGCGCCCGTGCCGGTGTTGCTTCTGCAGAGCAGCGTCTGGCGCGGGAAGAAGCCGAAGCCGAACTGGCCCGCCAAGATCTCGCGAGTCTGGGTATTACAGACGGATCGCCTCTGGCGCGACGCGAGCCGCAACTTGAAGAAGCGCGCGCGGCTCTGGCCTCGGCCAAGGCGCAGCTTGCAGCGGCCGAACTGTCTCTTCAAAGAACCGTAATCCGGGCGCCGTTTACGGGACGGGTTCGCGAAAAATCAGTCGATGCCGGCGCCTTCATCAGCCCCGGACAGTCACTTGGCCGGATATTCGCCACCGATGTTGTCGAAGTTGTTTTACCGATTACCGATATCCAGCTTGGACGTTTGGCTTTGCCGCTCGCTTTTGAGGCAACCGCGGAACAACCGGGCCCGAAAGTCATTTATCAGGGCCAGGTTGGCGGTGAACAAAGACGCTGGGAAGGTGAAATCAAGCGCACCTCGGCGGTTATTAACAGTCAGACCCGTCTGATAAATATTATCACCGAGCTTGAGGATCCTTATGGTCGCGGCGCTGATAATGGGGCGCCGATGGCGCCGGGTCTGTTTGTTAATGCGACAATTATTGGCGGCGTTGTCCCCGATTTGCTAGTGGCACCGCGCGCGGCCATTCGCGGCGGTAATAATTTCTATCGCGGCAATAGAGAGACCGGGCAGTTGGAAATCGTTGATGTCGACGTCGTCTTTACCGATCCTGACGGGGCCTGGTTTCGTTCAGACCGCGTCGAGGCTGGTGATTTATCCATTATCAGTCCGATACAGGCAGCGGTGAATGGTATGAAAATTACGCTGTTGCAGAAAATGAGTGATGGCTCGGTCATTTCCCATAGCCGATCGCAGGACCGGGCGGCGGATAATAGCGCCTTAACAGCTGGCGCGGCGGCGCAAGCCGGGGCGATAGGAGGGCAGTAATATGACGGGTATTGTTTCTTGGTTCGCGCGCAATGCGGTGGCCGCCAATCTTGTAATGATTGTTGCTTTCGTCGGCGGAAGTCTTGCTTTCAATCGGATGGAGCGGGAGATGTTTCCGGTTATCTCGATTACCGGAGCAACGGTTTCGGTGGCCTGGAATGGGGCCTCACCTCAGGATGTTGAGGAGCAAATCATTACCCGGATCGAAGAGGTTGTGGCTGATCTTAACGGGTTGAAACGCATCACGTCGGTCGCCAGCGAGGGCTCTGGACGGGTGATGATCGAGGGCCGTGATGATGTCGATATGAAAACCTTTGTCGACGAAATAAAATTACGGGTCGACCAGATTAACAATCTCCCGAGGGCAGCGTTCGAGCCACAAGTCAGGCGCTGGGAGCAACGAAATTCCTATTTTGGATTGGCGGTCTATGGTGACATGGATCCGTTAACCCTGAAACGCGTCGCAGATGATGTCCGCGATGATATTGCCGAACTGCCCGGTGGTGAACTGGCGGAGCTGCTCGGCGTGCTCGACGAAGAAGTCTCGATTGAAGTGTCCGAGGACAGCCTGAGGCGGTATAATCTGAGCTTCTCTGACGTCGCGAATGCAATTCGTTCCGCCTCTCTCAATTCGTCCGGTGGGCGCATGCGCTCATCGGTTGGTGATGTCAGTATTGCGACACGCCAACTGGCAGATACCAAGACCGAGTTCGAGAATTTGATTATCCGCCAGACCAGCGAGCAAGGTACAATAAGGGTCGGCGATGTGGCGACTGTATTCGACGGCTTTGTCGATGTTGATCTCAAAGCGACCTATAATGATTTACCGACCGCTTTCATTATGGTTCCGGCGCCTGATATTATGGACATAAGCAGCTATGCGGCCGGCCTGCGGGATTATATCGAACGTGCCAATGACCCCGGATCCGGTATTTTGCCTGAGGCCGCCAAAGTCAGCCAATTGTTTGACAATTCGGAGCTGTTTGAAGCCCGGATGAAGCTGATTTCTGAATCGGCTTTACTCGGCGCGGCGCTGGTCATGCTGGTATTGGTCTTATTTCTACGCCCGCTTGTGGCGCTCTGGGTCACTGTCGGCATCATTACGGCCTTTGCTGGCGGTATTATGTTGCTGCCGTTTTTCGGCGTTTCCTGGAACGTCTTGTCTACCTTTGCGGTTCTGCTGGTTATCGGGGTGATTGTCGATGATGCCATTGTCGTTGGAGAAAATATTCATAAAGAGGTCGAAAGTGGCCGCCGCGAGGGGGTCGACGCGGCGATTGTCGGTACGCAACTTGTTCTGAAGCCGATTATCTTCGGAGTTTTGACTACGATAATTGCATTCTTGCCATGGGCGTTCCTAACCGGACCGACGCGGACGTTCACACAACAGATTTCCTTCGTGGTTATCGCTGCGCTGCTATTTTCATTAATCGAGTGCCTGTTGATTCTGCCGGCGCACTTGGCGCATATGAAAAAACAGGCGTTTGATGGTGCCTCTGGTGGCTTGATGCGGGTGCAACGCCGGATTGCCGATAGCCTGCTATGGTTTGCCGATACGGTTTACCGTCCGGTGCTGGAAATGGCGCTTCGCTTTCGCTATGCGACGATTGTGCTGTTTTTCGGTCTGTTCGGTTTTTCGACCGGATTGCTGGGTTACGGGATTGTTCCATTTAACTTCTTCCCGCAGGTCGAAGGTGGTTTGATCCGCGTGACGATCGATATGCCGGATGGCGTCCCATTTAACCGGACCCTGCAAGTTCGTGATCAGCTCAATGTTGGCATTGCGAACGCAGGCGAGGAGTTAAAAGATACCTGGAGCGATACGCTGAGAACATTGCAGGAGACACCTGCATCGGCAGAAGACCCGCCGATTATTACCGATATGTCGATTGTGGCGGAGACGGGACGGATTGAGGCCTGGATTAGTCTTGTTGAACCGGAAGACCGGCCGGAAACCCTCACGACCGGCGGCATCACGGAAGTGATAAGACGCCAGGTCGGCGCGATTCCCGACGCCGAGGAGATCAAATTCGATTTCACTGAAAATGATGATCAAAGCGGCATCCGGTTTGCCTTGAACCATCCCAATCTTGAACGTCTGCGTGAAGCATCGGCAATGGTGCGCGCCCAATTGGCTACTTATGCCGAGGTTTACGATATTGGAGACAATCTCAGCTCGTCTGCCGATGAAATCCAGATTGCTTTGAAGCCCGGTGCGCAGACGCTTGGTGTAACGCTTGCTGACGTTTCCAACCAGGTTCGTCAGGCCTATTATGGTGAGGAGGCATTGCGGCTTCCGCGCGACGGGGAAGATGTCCGCGTGATGGTCAGACTGCCCAATCAAGCCCGTCGTAACCTCGACAGTCTCGATAATTTGCGGGTCCGGACCGTGGATGGCCGGGAAATACCGATTACGCAGGTCGCCGAGTTTAGCTATGCCCCCGGTATTAACCGGCTAATGCGGCGTAATCGCACCAGGTCCGTATCGGTGTTCGCCGAACTTGAAGGCAATGGTGGTCGCGGTCGAATTATGGCCGATATGAATGCAAATTTCTGGCCAACATTCGAGAAGCAATTCCCCGATGTTACGCGCGGGGCTTCCGGTGGTTTCGAAGAGGAAATGACTTTCTATGCCGAGATCCAGACCTTTGGTTTGCTCGCCCTTGGTGCAATGTATGTCTTGTTGGCAATTGCGTTCGGTTCCTACTCCCAGCCCTTATTGCTGATGACCGCTTTGCCATTTGCTTTTACCGGAGCGGTATTCGGACATTTTATCTTCAATGTGCCAATGGCGATGTTTTCAATGTTTGGAATCGCGGCTGCGGCTGGCGTCGTAATTAATGATAATTTGGTACTGGTCGATTATGTGAACCGGCGCCGAGCAGAGGGTATTGGTGCGGTGCAGGCTCTGGTCGATGCCGGCGTGTCGCGTTTCCGCCCGATCCTGCTGACATCGGTAACCACTTTTGTTGGTATATTGCCGCTATTAGCGGAGCGGTCGGTTCAGGCGCAGTTTCTGAAACCGATGCTGATTGCCTTAGCTTGTGCGGTGGCGTTCGCGATCTTTATTTCACTGTTCCTTGTCCCGGCACTTTATGCGGTTGGCGTCGAAGTTGGTCGCGTCTTCCGTTGGAGCTGGGGCGGGCGTCCGTTTGCTGCGATCGGCGGCACTTATACTGGCGTGGCGACGGTTGATTATGGCGAGGCCGAGCCTGTGCTGGCGACAAGACCAGGTAACTCAACCGGGACATCCGGCGTCCCCGCAGAATAACGATGTCAGCGAGCCGGCCGAGATCTTCGCGAAGGCTGGTCTGCTCTCTGGCGTTTTGCAACCTGCCGGAAGCGGCAGGCGAGAATCGCGCGCGGATGGATTCTGGCATGATCGGACGCATGGCAGTTAAAAGTTTGGTGGCGTTGTTCTTGGCCCCCGTCATGAGCGCCAGTGCGCTATTTGCTTTGACGGGTTCGGAGCAGACTATGAGAAAGGATAATCAGATGAGCGATGGTCGCGCTGCGATTTATGATGTTGATTTTCAGTCAATTCGGGGGGATGCGCTCCCGTTCAGTGACTTTGCCGGGCTTGTGGTGCTGGTCGTGAACACTGCGTCGCAATGCGGCTATACCGGCCAATATGCTGGTTTACAGGAATTGCATGACACGTTTTCAGCCGACGGTTTTCGGGTGCTTGGTGTGCCGTCAAATGATTTTGGCGGGCAGGAATCAGGATCCGAAGAGCAGATCGCCCGTTTCTGCCAAATGAATTACGGCGTTACTTTTCCGCTCACTGCAAAAGTGCATGCAAGCGGGCCTGGCCGGCA
The DNA here is from genome assembly GCA_002172915.1 of Hyphomonas sp. TMED17. Lineage (GTDB taxonomy): Bacteria > Pseudomonadota > Alphaproteobacteria > Caulobacterales > Hyphomonadaceae > Henriciella. The sequence goes on from NHBW01000002.1 coordinate 29,229, forward strand.
TCAGTTCTGGAAGGTTGCCGAGGCCGAGCTGGGCGAAAAGGCGCATCCGAAATGGAATTTCCACAAGGTTCTTGTCGGTCGTGATGGCCGGATTCTGCAGGCCTATCCTTCCGGTGTGCGTCCTAATGATGTCGGGCTGGTTGCTGATATCGAAGCGGCATTAGGATAGTAAGCCGGGGTGTTTCTGATGCGGCGGGTCTTGACGTAAAGCTGCAAAAACGTCCTTCTATCCATGTAAATTTACAGATCATCTGAATGTAGAGAAGGGCAATTATGGCGATGTCGGATCCGGTGGTTATTGTAGGAATGGCGCGAACACCTATGGCGGGATTGCTTGGTGAGTTGTCGCAAATGACTGCGAGTGAGCTGGGCGCTGTAGCCGTCAAGGCAGCTGTCGCGGAGGCCGGCCTCAAGGCGGATGAAGCAAATGAAATTATTATGGGCAACTGTTTGCCGGCTGGCCAAGGGCAGGCGCCGGCCAGACAGGCTGGTTTTAAAGCCGGACTGGATAAGGGGCTGGAAGCGACAACGATCAATAAAATGTGCGGTTCGGGTCTGCAGGCGGCAGTTATGGGGCGAAACGCGATTGCGGCCGGAGATGCCGAGATTGTGATTGTCGGCGGTATGGAAAGTATGACCAATGCGCCGCATCTGCTGAATGTCCGGTCCGGTCACAAATATGGCGCCATGGAAGCACAAGACCATATGGCACTCGACGGTCTCACCGATGCGTATCAGCACGGCCCAATGGGGGCATTTGCCGACATGATCGCGGAACAATATCAGTTTACCCGCGAGGCGCAGGATGCTTATGCGCTGGAAACGCTGCGTCGTGCCCAGCAGGCGACGACTGATGGACGGTTCAAACGGGAAATAGCGCCGGTGACACTATCAACCCGTAAAGGCGATGTCCTGGTGGATTCCGATGAATTACCGCGCACGGCGAAGCCGGATAAACTACCGGCTTTAAAGCCGGCATTCAATCGGGATGGCACCGTTACGGCCGCGAATGCGTCGGCAATATCGGATGGTGCAGCGGCGCTGGTGCTGATGCGGGCGTCGGAGGCCGAAAGTCGCGGCCTCAAGCCGCTGGCGAAGATAGTGGCGTCTTCGAGCCATGCGCATGATCCGGAATATTTCACCACAGCACCGGTGCCAGCCATGCAGAAAGCCCTCGCTAAAGCGGGCTGGGACAAGGATGAGGTTGATCTTTGGGAGATCAATGAAGCGTTCGCGGTCGTGCCAATGATCGCAATGCGTGATCTCGGTTTGAGTCACGATATTGTCAATGTGAATGGGGGAGCCTGCGCGATGGGGCACCCGATCGGTGCCTCCGGCGCCAGGATTCTGATTACACTAATCGCCGCGATGGAAGAAAAAGACGCCAAAAAGGGCGTTGCCGCACTCTGTATCGGCGGAGGCGAGGGGATTGCCATGTGTGTCGAACGCAGCTGATCGATGGCGCAAGTCGATCGCGTCGAAGAGCATTTCCGCCAGCAGCAGAACTGGTGTCGCGCATCGCCATTCATGTTTCAGTTGCATCAGGCAATGGCGGACAATTATCGCGCCAAGGGTATCATTGCAGATCTGATTGCGGACTGGCCGGACAATATCAGCCGCGATGCGGTGTCATTACGTTTGGCGGCAGCATTGCATTTGGCGGCCCTGGAACGACCCGATACCGGGTTGCAAGCTGTCTATCCGGCCGCGAAGCCAGACTGGACAATGGCCGAGATATGGCCGCTGGCAGACCGCTACCTTACCGATCATGTCGAGGACGTCCGGTCTTTCATACAATCGCCACCGCAAACCAATGAGGTAAACCGGTCGCTTATATTGCTGCCGGGCTTTCTGGATGTTTCCGTGCGCAGTGGCCAGCCGCTGCATTTGCTGGAACTCGCCGCCAGCGCCGGACTCAATCAAAATTGGGACCGTTATAATTATTTTACGAATACATGGACGCGGACTGGCCAGAGCGACGTGACGCTGAAAGCGACCTGGTCGGGTCCGGTGCCACGACACCTTGATCATACCCCGCTGATCGTATCGCGCGCCGCTTGCGACCTAAATCCAATTAATGTGTCCGATCCGGCCGCCGCGCGGCGCCTGAAGGCTTATGTCTGGGCCGACCAGTTTGAACGGTTGACGCGGCTTGAGCAGGCGATTGCACTCGCGCGGGAGATCGGCGGGGTACCTGATCAGGCCGATGCGGTTGACTGGTTGCATAAAAAACTGAAGCAGCGGTCGCGCGCCGGTGTCACGGTTATTTATCATTCCATGTTTCTTCATTACCCGCCGGAAAACACCAGACGGGCGCTTCTAGACTTGATAGCGGCAGCGGGGGAGGCGGCGACGGAAACGGCGCCTTTGGCTTGGCTATGCTATGAATCAGAGGGTTTTTTTCGCGGCAACAGCCAGCCCGGACGGTTGGTATCACATCTGACATACTGGCCGGGTGGCGAGACAAAAGTGATGGCGGAATCTGACGGCCATGCACTCTCGGTTACCGCTGTCTAGGCGCGCATATTGGTATGAGGCTGGATGCGCAGTGGCAATGATGTTTTGCGTTTTGCGACATTTATAATGATCCGGGACTGAACGTCGGAAATCAGCGCTGATCCGAGTAATTTTTCACGCAGGAACTGATCATAAGTGTGCATGTCGGTCGTGCGTATCCGGATAATATAGTCGACAGCGCCCGTAACGGTCATGCATTCCATGACTTCGGGCCAGAGCGATAACAGTTTTTCAAAAGCGTCGAGATTTTCCTTGCTCGGCAATGCCAGTTTAACATTTGCAATGACTTCGAAGCCGAGGCCGAGACGGTCTGGCTCAAGCAATGTTACCCGACCCAGTATAATTCCCTCAGCCTCCATGCGTTTGATTCGCCGCCAGCACGGGGAGGATGACAGACCCACTTGTTCGGCAATATCGGCGACAGACAGGGAGGCATCTTCCTGTATGAGCTCAAGGATTCGTCGATCAGTCGCATCAATATCGGTTGGCAATTTAGTGCTCCATTTACTTCCGAGATAAAAATATAATGCTTATAATACCCAATTTTTGCGGAAATTGGTAATAATTTTCTATGATATTTAGGTAATATAACCTCAAAACGAGGATATACAAAATGCCGCCCGTCGATCTGTCTGACCCCGCCGGTCTTTCCACACCCGCTAAATCGTCCGGAAATATCTCGCTCGATGATAAATACCAGCTTGTTGCGGGGCATGCCATGATGAGCGGTGTTCAGGCGTTAGTACGCCTGGCGCTTGACCAGAGACGCCTGGACCGGCGCGCCGGCCTGAATACGGGTGGTTTTATCTCCGGTTATCGCGGTTCGCCTTTGGGGGGGCTTGATCAGCAATTGGAGCATGCGCGTCGCTGGCTGGTCGATAATGACATTGAATTCTGGTCCGGTCTGAATGAGGATCTGGGCGCGACGGCGGTCTGGGGAAGCCAGCAGCTTGGATTATATCCCGGCGCGAAAAAGGACGGCTTGTTTGGTATCTGGTATGGCAAGGCGCCCGGTGTCGACCGGACTGGTGATGTTTTCAAACATGCCCATGCGGCCGGTACGTCCCGACATGGCGGTGTTCTGGCCGTTCTCGGTGATGATCACAATTGTAAATCCTCGACACTGCCTTCGCAGTCGGAGTTTGCGATGGCCGATGCCGAGATACCGGTTCTAAGCCCTTCAAACATTCAGGATGTACTGGATTACGGGCTGCACGGCTTGGCAATGAGCCGGTTCACCGGCGGCTGGAGCGCGCTCACAGCCCTTGCGGATACGATGGATAGCAATTCGGTTATTGATGTTTCCCTGAGCCGTCATCGCCATATTGTTCCTGATTTTGATTTTCCGTCAGATGGCGTGCATATCCGGCGGAATGATTTACCGTTGCCGAAGGAGCAGCGGTTGCGGATGGCAAAATTGCCGGCAGCGCACGCCTGGGTCTATGCCAACCAGCTCGACCGGGTCATCCTTGCTGCGGACAGGCCACGTTTCGGCATTATCGTTTCCGGCCAGGCCGTGCAGGATGTCTTCGAGGCCTTAAAGGCATTGGGCATTGATGCAGCGACTGCAAACGCGCTCGGGCTTGTGATCTACAAAGTCGCAGTGCCCTGGCCACTGGAGCCGCGTCGGCTGCGAGAAGTTTGCGGCGGTCTCGAAAAGATTCTGGTTCTTGAGCATAAACGCCCTCTGATGGAGGGGCAGATCAAAACGGCCCTGTTTAATCTCGGCGATCGCCAGCGACCATTAATTATTGGCAAAAGCGATGAACACGGTCGGGCGTTTTTAAGCCAGACGGGGACCATTTCGATACCTGAAATGGCGCGGGCTTTGGCGCGGTTTTTGCCGGCGGGGTGGGATCGTCACAAGGCGGACGCCTATTTCGCGATGACGGAAGGCAATGGTCACGCGGCGGGCGGGAGCCGTCAGGTGCCGCTACGATCACCACATTATTGTTCCGGATGTCCGCACTCAACTTCGACCCGTGTGCCTCCCGGCACGCGTGCGCTGGCAGGTATTGGATGTCACTACATGGCGAATTTCATGATTGGCCGCCGTACGGATATGACCAGCCAGATGGGCGGCGAGGGTGTGGCCTGGGTCGGGCAGCATTTTGCCACATCCGAGCCACATATTTTTGCGAATATAGGCGACGGTACATTTTCCCATTCGGGATCGCTGGCGATCCGGGCGGCTTTAACGTCAAATGCAAATATTACCTTCAAAATTCTGTTTAACGATGCCGTTGCGATGACGGGCGGGCAGCGTGTCGAGCTGGGTCTGCAACCGCCACAGATTGCCGCCATGTTGCGGGCTGAAGGCGTTGACAAAATTGTCATTATTGCCCGCGATCCGGGCCGGTATTCTGGACGCTCAGCCTTGCCGGCGGGCGTGAAAGTCTATGGCCGGGATCAGTATGACCGGGTGCAGGAAATGCTTCAGGGCGTCCCCGGCGTTTCCGTTATGATTTATGATCAGGTTTGTGCCGCAGAAAAAAGGCGTCGGATTAAGCGGGGTAAGATTCCACCGGATCGGGTTCGGGTAATGATCAATCCGGATGTTTGCGAGGGCTGTGGCGATTGCTCGGTGAAATCCAATTGTTTTTCAGTTGAGCCACTCGAAACAGATCTGGGCCGGAAGCGGTACATCAACCAGTCGAGTTGTAACACGGACCTGTCCTGTCTTAACGGTTTCTGTCCGAGCTTTGTTACAATAAGCAACGCCGAAATGGTGGCTAAGGGGCCAATGCGCCCTGCTTTCGATACCGATCGATTGCCGGTGCCGAAAATCGCTGATCTTGATCAGCCTTGGAATGTTCTTCTGATTGGTATTGGTGGCACCGGTATTACGACAGTCGCTCTGATACTGGCCATGGCCGCTCATATTGATGGCAATGCGGCGTCTTCGCTGGACATGACCGGTCTTGCGCAGAAAGGCGGCCCGGTATTGAGCCATTTACGGTTTGCGCGACGGCCCGAGCAGGTTCGCAGCGGGCGTATTCCGCCGACCGAGGCTGACTGCCTAATCGCTTGTGATCTCGTTGTTGCGGCAGGGGACGACGCTATCGCCCTATCCAATCCATCCCGAACCCGCGTTTGCGCGAACCGGAATGTCGCCCCGACCAGCGAATTTATTCATAATCGTATGGCGCGCTTTGACGCCGGCCCATTATTGCAGAGCCTGGAATCGGGGACTGCCAGTCTGGCCGACATTGAAGCCGAAGCCCTGGCGATGCATTATTTTGGTGACGGCGTATTTACCAATATGATTATGGCCGGTTATGCTTGGCAAATGGGGCAGGTGCCCGTATCTCTGGAAGCGCTGTTTGCGGCGATAAAGTTAAACGGCGTCCGGATTGACGACAATATTCTTGCCTTCAACACAGGCCGGATGGCTGCTGCGATGCCTGACCAGCTAGATACTTTATCAAATCCGCGAAGCCGGACAGGCAAGATTTCGCTTGATGAACTGATCGCTGACCGGATCGAACGGCTAACGGCCTATCAGAATGAAGCCTATGCGCAGATATTCCAGCGTATTGTATCGCGCGTCAAAGCCGCCGAGGCTGCTTTGGGAACCGGTGAAAAACTCACAAGGCAGGCGGCATTTCAAGCTTATAAGCTGATGGCATATAAGGATGAGTATGAGGTTGCGCGGCTGTGGTCGGATAGCGGGTTTGAGGCTGAAATCCGAAAATTGTTCAAAGGTGGAACGGTGCGATTTCATCTTGCACCACCGATATTGCCGAAGAAAAATGCGCAGGGTGAACCCCTCAAGCGTGAATTTGGACCATGGATGAGATCTGCTTTTGCAGGTCTGAAGCGATTTAAGTGGCTGAGGGGAACGCGATTTGACCCGTTCGGCTGGACCGATGAACGCCGTGGCGAAAGATATTTGCGCGACAATTATCTCGCCGACCTCGAACGCGTAGCTGACGAATTGACCCCGGCCCGCTACGAGCTTGCGCTCGCAATCGCCGGAAGTGTTGATGAGGTGCGTGGGTTTGGCCATGTTAAACAGGCTGCGATCGAGCGCGAAGCCGGTCGCCGAACGGCGCTTTGGCAGCGCTGGGAGCAGGACGGTTGTGGGTAATGTAGAAGACCGTGCGCGCCGCCAGTAGCCGGTGTGTTGCGGTGCTTGTCAGGCGTCGTCGGCTTGGGTGCACGGTACGTGGCTGTGATATTTTGTCCGATTCCTGACGGAAATATCTGGACACCCAGATCGGAGTCAGGCGACATGATGTAATGGAACAATATCAATCTTTGATGCAGGACATTCTGTCCAATGGTGTAGAGCGGTCCGATCGGACCGGCACGGGCACGTTAAGCGTTTTCGGTCGTCAGTTGCGTTTTGATCTCGCCGACGGGTTTCCGATGGTGACAACGAAGAAGCTGCATTTGAAATCGATTATTATCGAACTCTTGTGGTTTCTCCGCGGTGATACCAATGTCGGCTGGCTGCAGGAAAACGGAGTATCGATTTGGGATGAGTGGGCCGACGAAACCGGTGATCTCGGTCCTGTCTATGGGAAGCAATGGCGTAGCTGGGCCGCACCGGATGGCCGGGTGATAGATCAAATTGGCTGGGTCCTTGATGAGATCCGGCAAAATCTGGATTCGCGTCGATTAATTGTATCGGCATGGAATCCTGCCGATGTTGACGAGATGGCCTTGCCGCCATGTCACTGTTTGTTCCAGTTCAATGTTTTGAATGGTCGTTTGAACTGTCAATTATATCAAAGATCGGCGGACGTATTTCTCGGGGTGCCGTTTAATATCGCTTCCTATGCGCTTCTGGTCTTGATGATGGCGCGGGCGACGGGGCTTGAGCCGGGTGAATTTGTTCACACGTTTGGCGATGCCCATCTTTATCTGAACCATCTCGAGCAGGCTAAACTGCAATTATCGCGGACGCCGTACCCGTTGCCAAAGATGCAGCTGGCACCGGAAAAGACCGATTTGTTTGGCTGGGCGTATGAGGATTTCTCACTGCTGGACTATCAGGCGCACAAGCATATCAAGGCACCGGTTGCGGTTTAAAGCGCCCGGTATGGCGATGGCTATGACCGCATGGGTAAGGATGTTTGCGTGACATTGCCTGTCATCGGCTTTCGTTTTCGAAATTATTTTGCCCTGTCGGTGGACGGAATTCGGAATGGGACGTTTTTCCAGCAGGAGAAAGCTTGACCGAAGGCGTCGGGCACCTCACATCTGACAGAAGTTTTTATGCGGAGAATACATGATACGCCTCGATGATGAGCCTCAGGCTAAACCAATCTCAGAGCCAAACACGTTTTTAGAAGAGGCGTTGTTCAAAGCCAGAACCATTATGCTCACAGGCGGGGTGGATGATGCAATGGCCCGACGGGTCTGCGAACGTTTACTGGCCTTGGCCGCGAGCAGTGCTGATCCGATTCTAATGGTGATTTCATCGCCAGGCGGGCATGTCGAATCCGGTGATATGATCCACGATATGATCAAATTTGTCGGTGCGCCGGTGAAAGTTCTCGGCTCGGGATGGGTCGCCAGTGCGGGGGCTTTGATTTATTCCGCAGCGGCTAAGGAGAACCGCTACGCCCTGCCAAATACCCGTTTCCTTTTGCATGAACCGCGTGGCGGGGTTGGTGGTCAAGCGTCTGATGTTGCCATTCAGGTTCGTGAAATCGTGCGGATGCGGGAGCGGTTGAACAAGATTTTTGCCGAGGCAACCGGTCAGCCTTTGGAGAAGATCAAGGCCGATACCGACCGGGATCATTGGATGAGTGCCGAAGAGGCCGTCGAATATGGTCTGGTGAATAAGATTGTGAGCCATCACCGCGAATTATAGCGGCAGCCTTGTTTGCGATGCAGAGCGGCCTGTTCTGCTTTGCATTCTGAGCCAGATTGGCTGGTAAAAACAACATGCCCTGATTAGCGCCGCAGCGCTTTCCGGATAAGAGATTAGCCTGGTTGCAGTCAGTCTCCCGGAGCGCTAGCGCCCGAGTTCCTTCATCGCATCGTCGAGTCCCTGCAATGTCATCTCGAACATCCGGTCGGGGCCGATCAATTCACGGATGAGCTGGATCGAGCCGGTATAGTCCCAGGCACCGGACTTGACCGGGTTCAGCCAGGCAAAATTCGGATATTGCTGGACGAAGCGCTGTATCCACAGTCCGCCAGCCTCATCATTCCAGTGCTCGACGGATCCGCCGGAATAGGTGATCTCGTAAGGGCTCATCGTGGCATCGCCAACAACAATCACTTTGTAGTCGCTTGGATATTTATTAAGGACATCCCAGGTCGGTATGACGTCGCTACGGCGGCGGCGGTTATCTTTCCAGAGCCCCTCATAGGGACAATTATGGAAGTAGAAATATTCGAGATTCTTGATTTCGGCCCGCGCCGCAGAGAATAATTCTTCGCAGACTTTGATATGCGGATCCATCGAGCCACCGACATCAAGTAATAGCAGGACCGACACGGTGTTGCGGCGCTCGGGGCGCATTTCGATATCAAGATAGCCCTGTCTGGCGGTATTCTTGATCGTTGAATCCAGATCCAATTCGTCAGCAGACCCCGCCCGTGCCCATTTGCGTAGACGTTTGAGCGCAACTTTTATGTTTCGGGTACCGAGTTCGACACTGTCATCATAATTCTTGAATTCACGTTTGTCCCAAACCTTGGTCGCACGACGATGACGGGACTTTTCCTGCCCAATCCGGACCCCTTCCGGATTGTATCCATTGGCACCAAACGGCGATGTTCCGCCTGTGCCGATCCATTTATTGCCGCCTTCATGCCGTTTCTTTTGTTCTTCCAGCCGCTGTTTCAGAGTTTCCATCAGCTTCTCGAAGCCGCCGAGCTTCTCAATTTCATCCATTTCCTCTTTGCTGAGGAATTTCTCGGTGACTTTGCGAAGCCATTCATCCGGCAGTTCTTGCATGTCAACGGCGTCCGCGAGCGAGTCGAGGCCTTTGAAGACATGTCCGAAAACTTTATCGAATTTGTCGATGTGCCGTTCGTCTTTGACCAGCGCCGTTCTCGCTAGGAAGTAAAAATCTTCGACATCGCGGCCAATGACCTGCTTATCCATAGCTTCCATCAGGGAGAGGTACTCCCTGAGTGTGACCGGTACTTTTGCATCACGCAATTCATTGAAAAAGTGCAGAAACATGTCTGATCTCCCGTCGGCTATTTATATTTAGACTGTCGTCACGGAACATCCAAGCCTGACCCTGCGAAACCGTGCTGATTTTCCTCGCAGGTTCGACGCGCCTCGGCGACAATTGTAGAGGATTTATATTGGTCGCAATGCTCTGATTATTTCGGCCAAATACGGTCATGAATAGTCGCTAAATTGATGAATATTGATACATTTATATAACGGTGTCATACAACACTGGTCATCCGTGACGTAATTAATAAAATGAAGTTTATAAGTGGAGAAAAATTATGGAAGAAATGCAAATCTGGAATTTGTTTCAAAGTGCACGTATTGCGGGTGCTTTGAGCGCTATTGGTATCATTCTTGCGATCTGGCTGGCTTTACGTGTTGCGGCGGCGACGCGTGCATCAGACGAATCCAATATCATTACCAAACTTCTTTCAACGGTTTTCTGCGGAACGGTCGTGCTTGCGGCATGGACGGGCTTCGCTCAAAACGTCACGAGCTGGGCACTGACAGCCCGGTCTTTAGAGGACCTACAGGCCTCGGGTACTGAAATTTCAGAAACCGCGACGGGCTTTATTGCTTATGTCGGGACCACCGATCCTGTGTCCACCCCGACACCTGTTGGCATGGTTTTTGTCGGCGTTGTCGGTTTGATGATGCTGATGCAAATCTGGATGCCGAAGCAAAGCTAAGTTAAGCTTTCTCTTTGGACGAGGCTGCTGGATGCAGCCTCGTCTTACTTCATGTCGTTTTGATATTATGGCGTCCGACAGAACCGTGCTGATCTGCAGTTTCTGGTTCGGATAAGTTTCGATCAGGCTGCCTCGGCTTCTGTTGTGATCACGCCGACAATACCGAGATAAGAAAGAATAATATCAACCATCAGTGCTTGGAAAGCATGGACCGGCCCGGTCGGCCTGTGCCAGTCATGGGACCAGTCATGGGGTCAGGCCCGTGCCAGGTGCGGGTCAGATATGTGTCCGGTTTGGGTCAGGTGCGGGTCAGGCATGTGCCTTGTTCATCTCCATTTCAAGCATGGAGACTTCACTGCTGAGCCAAGCATAATGTCGTTCCAGCCGCATCAAAACCGGCACATCAATCTCAACTCGCGCGGCGACTTCCTCGCGCCAGGCTTCGAGAATGCGGACCTGCATTTTAAGCCATTCGAGCATTTTCTGGTCGTGAATTATCTGCATGACAGTCTCCGTTACTTTATTGAGAATGATTCTCATAGAGCAGGAATAACATTATTGCAAGTGGTTCTCAATAAGAATGAATGCCAATCGAGTTTAAGCCTGCCTGCTATCATTCGAGATCATATGGATATGCGAAAACCGGTATTCTGCTGATGTTTGCGGGATTAATCAGACGGCATGGTCGTTGCCGTGTCGAGTCGTAAGGTAAGCTGCAATGCAAATTATAGGTTACGCCGTTGTCGGCGATGATGATTTTATAGCCGACGCTGAGGGAAATATGCCCGACGTGTTGAAGAATGACGTTGAATGGGCCTTCTTTCAAGCCGGCCTCGACGCAGCCGACGTCATTGTTCTCGGGCGTCTTAGCCATGAGGTTACCCCGAACCCGGCAGGACGAAGACGGCTGGTGATGACGCGATCAGTGGAAAAGTTATACCGGCGAGGCGATACCGTCATGTGGAATCCCGAAGGGGCGTCGCTTGGCGCAGCCTTGGCGGAGTTTGACTGCCATGTTGAATGCGTCGCGATTACCGGTGGCCGGGACGTGTTCGACTATTTTTTGACCGGGGAAAACCGGTTTAGCATATTTCATCTTAGTCGGATTTGCGGGGCCACCGTACCGGATGGTACAGGTGTTTTCGGTGCCGTCGAGGCGCACGGGCTGGCGGCCACTGCTATCCTCAGCGCCGCTGGATATTGTCAGCAACCGGTAAAGATATTGGATCCCGGGGTCGAATTACTGAGCTGGACGCCTGCGATGTCCTGATCAGGCCCGGGCCGCGGCCGCAAGCTCAGCGTCTTCGCGGCGCCGGATCGCACGTGAGACAACATAGGCGCCGACCATTTTGCCGATAACAAACACAATCCAATTGGCCGGGTGCAGCATCGTTCCGGCTGGTTCGCCAAGTTGCATTTGGACCGCAAGATCTGCGCCGAACAGAAAGATCGTCGTGTCGATCGGCGCTGCTGCAGCTGATGATATCAGAATACGGGTCGACAATCTGTAGCGGGTGAAAGTGTAAAGCGCCCAGTCGGCGAGCTCCGAGACAGCAAAGGCAATGCCGGAGGCGAGCGCGATCACCGGCCAAGCATAATAGAAAGCCCAGGCGATACCGAGACCCATGACGATCAGAACTTTCTGCCCCATATTGCGCTGAACAAAGTCACGCAGAACGAAAACCAGCCCGGTTACGATGGTTAGAGGGTGCAGGCTAACGCCTTTTGGAAAAACTTCGATATTTTGATAAAGACAGGCATCATACATGACCCTGCCGGGGTCGCCGGAGGTGGGCGTTACGAGACACCACGGCTCAATGACGCCGAATGACCAGTTCAGAAAAGGAATGGTAGCGAAGTAGAGGAATGCCCATGCACGACCGTCTTCGCGATAGATTATGTAGCTAGTGCAGCCAAGCCCGATCAGGACCACAAGCAGTTGCTCCGGCCGTCCGCCTGTCAGCCCAGAGATCAGCTGACTGATGATGATGTTTTCTTGGTCGAAGAGAAACGATAGCATGATAGACGACTTTCGATTTTTCCTGATAAGCCTCGTCGCTTTAGGGGTAAAAGAGCCGTCAGCCTATTGGACATGTTGTCAGGCGCGCGAGAAATAGCAGTTGGACCCACTCGGCATTTTAAAATCATCGATCTGAACCAGACTGGCTGAACCAGACCGGTAGTCTGATTGCGGCTCCGCGACGTGTGTGTCTTACCGCGTTCGTCGATCAGCGCTTGCTGGCTATCCATATCCTGCGGCGGTCTACGGTCAGCGAATGTTGGACTGGCCATGTCGCAGACACCGGCCACGGTTATAGACTAATGCCGAACCGGCAGAATTAATTCGTCAATTAGCTGTTACATCGGAGAAGTGGCGCTCTGGGGAGGATTCGAACCCCCGACCCCTTGATTCGTAGTCAAGTACTCTATCCAACTGAGCTACCAGAGCAGGCCGAAGCGGGGACATACAGGTCACTGGCGCGGAAGGCAAGCGCCATCCGGCAGTCTTTTTTATTTCGCTTCAAAAACACCACGTGCAATGGCCCGTGCTAATGTGCTGGCCGCGAGTTCTCCAAGCCGGGCGAGAGACAGGGCTTCAGGGGCCGGAAGGGGCTTTTGCGCTGTCGACACGACAAATACAGTATCGCCATCAAAGGGTGTAAAAACCGGTCGGATCGCTCGAGCGAAGCCGGCCAGCGCCATATCGGCCACTCTTTGGGCGTCGCTAGGGGACAGGGCGATATCCGTGGCGATGCAAGCGATTGTCGTATTCTGGCCGAGCGCCGGATTGGTTTTGGCGTCCCCCCAATCCTCGGCATCGGCGTCATAATCTGTTTCCGGGCGTTGTCCGCCAAATTCGCCGGCGATTTCATAGGGCCAGGCCCAGAATGCTTCACTGCCCGGCATGTAGACCGAGCCAAAGCAATTTACGGCGGCAAGCGCGCCGACGCTAAAACCTTCCTTGGTCAAAATTGACGCCGAACCAATACCGCCCCGAGCCTGACCGGCGCGGGCGCCGTAGCCGGCGCCAAGCCGTCCAAGGTCAGTCTTGCGGCCGGCATTGTTTAGCGCTTCTTTGCCGAGCGCCTGATAGGGCGGGGTGTCTGCCCAGGCTTTGTCACCGCCATTTGCAAGATCGTAAAGAATGGCAGCGGGAACGATTGGCGTCTTCGGTATTCCCGGTAGTTTGGTCATGGCAAAGCCTCGGCCCTGTGCCCCAAGAATCGCTGCCACGCCATCGGCCGCGGCCAAGCCATAGGCGCTGCCGCCTGACAAAACGACCGCATCAACATTGTTGACTAGCATTCCGGCCGACAGCAAGTCTGTTTCGCGGGTCCCCGGGCCACCGCCAGCAACCGCCACTGCGGCGGTGGCCGGCACATCCATCAGGATCACGCTGGTCCCGGTGTTGACGATCGGATCATGTGCATGCCCGACTTGCAGTCCGGGGACATCCACAATGTGATTTTCAACACCAGCTGTTGCCATAACAAGTCCTTTGCCGTTTCAATATTATCGGTTCGGGGGCATACAATACCGATCAAGCAAGGAGATAAAGTTAAATGCAGCCCCTTTCATCTCATTTGGTCGCTGGTTTTAGTCTGCTATTGGCGGCCTGTCAGCCCGCATCCACGCATTCGTCGTCGTCAAACAGAGCGCCGGCCCCGCAGGATTTGGCGCCAATCGGTGACTGGAATAAGGGTGCAATGATCGCCGCTGCCGAACCGCGTGCTGCCGAAGCCGGCGCAAACATCCTGCGCGCTGGTGGTAGCGCCGTCGACGCCGCGATTGCCGCACACGCCGTGCTTGGTTTAACCGAACCGCAATCATCGGGGATTGGCGGCGGCGGTTTCATGCTAGTCTACACCCGCGCAACTGGCGAGATTACCGTCTATGACGGACGCGAAACGGCGCCGGCAGCCATCGATGAAGCGCTTTTCATAAAGGACGGCGCGCCACTCGATTTTGTCAGCGCGTGGCAATCCGGTCGATCGACAGGCGTACCATCGATCGTCGCCCTATACGGTCAAGCACACGCCGCGCATGGCAGGGCGGAATGGCGCGATTTGTTCGCTGCCGCGATCGAGCTGGCAGATGACGGGTTTGAAGTGTTTCCTCGGCTAGCGAGGTTTCTGGCCAGCGATCAGATTAGACAGGCGACCCGGCTTGACGAGCATCCGGTTTCAGCGGCCTATTTCTATCCTGATGGTGACCCGCTGGCAGTCGGTACGGTGCGCGACAACCCAGCCTATGCTGAAACCCTTAAGGCGATCGCTGAAGAGGGCCCCAGTGGCTTCTATAATCATGATGTTGCTCGCGATATTGTTGCGGCTGTCTCAGCGCCACCACTTCCCGGGGCGCTATCGATCGATGATATCATCGATTATAAAGTTGAAGTTCGGGAGCCCTTGTGCGGTGCCTGGCGCGAAATGACCGTTTGCGGGGCGCCGCCGCCGGCGTCGGGCGGGGTGACGCAGAGCATGATTCTCGGCCTTTATGACCGGTTGTTGCCAAATGCCGACGGGCCCGACACGAGATTGACGGCTTTTGTCGAAGCGCAACGGCTTACTTATGCCGATCGCGATCATTATGTTGCTGATCCCGACCATGTTTACGTGCCTGCGGCTGAATTGATTGCACCGGCCTATCTAAACGTTCGCGCATTGCAACACGGCAGGCCCGATGGCGCAGTTGGTCCTGGCGATCCCGGCGCCGCACTTGGCATTGGCAATATGATCGATATGTGGGGGCGGGACCAAACCGAGGATATGCCCGGGACGACCCATATTTCTGTCATTGACCATAACGGTAATGCGGTCTCAATGACAGCGACTGTTGAGTCCCCATTCGGGTCCGCCCGCATGGTGAACGGTTTTCTCTTGAATAATCAGCTTACGGACTTTGCATTTCAACCGGATAAGCAGGGACAATCAGTAGCTAACGCGGCCGGCCCTTTAAAGCGTCCGCGATCGTCAATGTCGCCAACCCTTATGTTCGGCGATAATGATGATTTGCTTTTGGTTGTCGGCTCGCCAGGGGGCAGCTCGATTATTGCCTATGTGGCCAAGACGATTCTCGGCGTGTTAGATTGGGGGATGAGCCCGTCGGAGGCAGTCGAATATCCCAATATTGTTGCAAGAGGCGCATTTGTCCGCGTCGAGACGGGTAAGCAGGGTGGGTCCGAGGCGGTGGTCGCTCTGCGGGAAACGGGTTTTGACGTTCAGGAGCGGCAAGGCGAAAATAGCGGCTTACATGTCATTCTGGTGAATGATGACGGGCTTGTAGGTGCAGCGGATTCGCGGCGCGAAGGTGTGGCTATTGGAATACAATGAGTTAACGTTCTAAATCCGGCTCTTGCGACTCATCGGGCTTTTGTTCTAAAGCGGCTGGGCGCTATTCGGAGACGTGACTTTTATGAAACTGATCACCTGTAATGCGAACCGGCTTCTGGCAACAGAAATAGCAGATCATCTCGACTGTGCGCTTACCGATGCTGATATCAAGACATTTTCTGATAATGAAATTTTTGTCCGGATAAACGAGAATGTTCGTGGTGAAGATGTATTCGTAATTCAGTCAACATCGCGACCGGCAAATGACAATCTGATGGAATTGCTAATTACGATTGATGCGCTTCGCCGGGCATCGACCAGCCGGATTACAGCCGTGATCCCCTATTATGGCTATGCTCGTCAGGACCGGAAAACAGATGGCCGGACGCCGATCTCGGCAAAACTTGTTGCCAATCTGATTTCGACATCCGGTGCGGACCGGGTTCTGACAATGGATCTCCATGCCGGCCAGATTCAGGGCTTTTTCGATATTCCGACCGATAATATGGTCGCGTTACCGGTCATGGTTGATGATATTACGAGGCGCAATGATGTCAGCAAGCCGATGGTCGTCTCTCCAGATGTCGGTGGTGTTGTCCGGGCGCGGTCCTTCGCGAAACGGATTGGCGCTGATCTTGCAATCGTTGACAAACGCCGGCCCGAAGCCGGCGTGTCAGAGGTTATGAATATTATTGGCGATGTATCCGGGCGCAAATGTATTCTGGTGGATGATATTTGCGATTCCGGTGGCACATTGTGTAATGCGGCAATCGCACTGAAAGAACAGGGTGCAACGGCTGTGAGTGCCTATATCACTCATGGTGTCCTCTCCAATCACGCGATCAAACGGATTGAGAAATCGGTGATGGACGAGCTTGTAATCTGCAATACGATCCAGCCGTCAGAGGAAGAGCTTGCCAGTAAGAAGTTGAGAATATTGTCGGTCGCGCCTTTGCTTGGTGAAGCGATCCGCCGTATCGCGAATAATGAGAGCGTTTCAAAGCTTTTCGACTGATCTATCATGCCCTGACAGCCATTCAGGTAAATGGGATTGCACCCGTCAACACGTTCGGCTATAGGCCCGTGCATGGAAAGGACAGCGCAAGGCTGCTCCTGTCAGGTTGTTACCTTCACTAGCCGAAGGCGGACTTCAGGACGAAGAGGATTAATCATGTCAAATAATATTGTTTTCAACGTTACGGTTCGCGAGCGCACCGGCAAGGGCGGATCACGTGAAGCGCGGCGCAACGGACTTGTGCCAGGCGTTCTATATGGCGGTGGTCAGGACCCGGTTGCGATTAATTTGCAGAAGAATGAAGTTATCAAGGCGATCAATACCGGTCAGTTCCTGTCATCGACAGCGACGCTGGTCCATGATGGTAAGAAACAATTGGTCATTCCGCAAAGCATCCAGATGCATCCGGTAACCGACCAGCCCCAGCACGTCGATTTGTTCCGGGTTAAGCAGGATCAGATCATTACGGTCGAAGTTGCCGTCCAGTTCGTCAATGAAGACGACAGCATCGGCCTTAAAAAGGGTGCGGCTCTGAACATTGTTCGCCATGCGGTCGAACTTAACGTCCGGGCTGATGCTATTCCAAGCACGCTTGAAGCCGATCTCGCAGGTCTCGACATTGGCGACAATATCAAAATTTCCGATATCAAGTTGCCAGACGGTGCAGAGCCGACAATCACTGATCGTGACTTTACCATCGCCTCCATTGTTGGCCGTGGTATTGCGGCCGAGACCACCGAAGAAGAGCCAGAAACCGAAGAGCCAGAAGAATCCTAAGCAGGGATCTGGCGGTTCGACTTTGCAGTCGAGGCGTGGTTTAAACCATAGCGAAGCCTATAAATGTGGCGGGGGTACTTATACCAACCCCGCCATTTCTTTATCTCAGAATGAGAGGGTCGTGGATGTATATTTTTCTAGGGCAGGGAAATCCGGGTCAGAAATATGCAGGCAATCGTCATAATGTCGGATTCATGGTGATGGATGCACTGGCCGAGCATTTCGGGTTTGGTCCGTGGCGGCGTAAGTTTCTTGGCGCCGTCTGCGAGGGACAGATTGGTAGCCAGAAAGTGTTGCTGCTGAAGCCGGAGACGTTCTACAATGAGAGCGGTCAGGCGGCTCAGGCCGCAGCGAACTTTTATAAGGTTACCGCTGGTGACGTGACGGTGTTTCATGACGAGATTGACCTCGCGCCGGGACGGGTGCGGGTAAAACGTGGCGGTGGGCATTCTGGTAATAATGGCGTGCGTTCGATGATTGCGCATCTCGGAGCCGATATTCGCCGTATCCGGATCGGGGTTGGCCATCCCGGCGATAAGACGAAAGTTATGCCTTATGTTCTGGCAGATTTTTCCAAAGCGGATGCCGACTGGGTTGGTCCCCTGCTTGCAGCGATTTGCAAAGCGGCCCCGCTGCTGTTCACCGAATCGGATGAACGGTTCCAGACTGAAGTTATGCGTCTGGCCCCGGCGCCAAAAGGTGATCCGCGACAGACGGGTGGCTAGGACGTTTAACTCACACTGGCGGTCTGTTTGCCCGATCTCTGGCGATAGGCTCTGTTCTTATCGCTGAAATGCTGTATTCGGCTGTCTGAGCTGGATGATGGAGTGACGGAATGGGTTTCAAGTGTGGTATTGTCGGTCTGCCGAATGTCGGAAAATCGACGCTTTTTAATGCCCTGACGCAGACAGCCGCGGCGCAGGCTGCGAATTACCCGTTTTGCACTATCGAGCCGAATGTCGGCGAAGTTGCGGTGCCCGAACCCAGACTGGCGCCTCTGGTGGAGATTGCCGGGTCTAAAGAGATTATTCCGGCTCGAATGAATTTTGTCGATATTGCCGGTCTGGTTGCTGGCGCCTCAAAAGGCGAGGGGCTGGGCAATCAATTTCTGGCCAATATACGCGAAACCGATGCCATCATTTATGTGCTTCGATGCTTTGATGATGATGATATCACGCATGTGTCCGGCAAAGTGGACCCGCTGGCCGATCTTGATGTTGTTGAAACTGAATTAATGCTGGCGGATCTCGAAAGTCTTGAAAAATGGCGTGCAACAGCCGCAAAAAAGGCCGCGTCGGGTGATAAGGACGCCAAGGCCCAAGTCGCGCTGATGGATCTGGCATTAACCGAGCTGAATGAAGGCCGCCCGGCCCGTCGCGCAGACGTTGCCGAGGATGATATGAAGGCCTGGACGATGCTGCAATTGTTGACGGCGAAACCCGTTCTATATGTGGCGAATGTTGATGAAGGCAGCGCTGCGACTGGCAATGCGTACTCCGATCAGGTGCTGTCCTATGCAAAAGAGGAAGGCGCTGAGGCGGTTACGATTTCAGCCCAGATCGAAGCGGAGCTTGCCCAATTGGAACCCGCCGAGCAGGTCGATTTTCTTGAGACGCTGGAGTTGGAAGAGCCGGGTCTCAACCGCCTTATTCGCTCGGGGTATCAGCTTTTAGGTTTGCAGACATATTTCACGGTCGGTCCAAAAGAGGCCCGTGCCTGGACGATTAATACCGGGATGACCGCTCCGCAGGCCGCCGGTGTGATACATAGCGATTTTGAAAAAGGGTTTATCCGGGCCGAAACGATCGCGTTTGACGATTATGTCAATGCCGGTGGCGAGGCGCAGGCGAAAGAGGCTGGTAAAATGCGCGCCGAGGGTAAGGATTACATCGTCAAGGACGGTGATGTGATGCATTTCCGTTTTAATGTCTAAACGGTTTTAGCCTCGACTTATTGCTACGATTCCTGAAGAATCATGTGACACTCGAATCCGGGTTCAAAATTACGGATAGGTATTGTGCAGTTTGATCTTCTTCATTTTGTCTTATTCTCTCTAGCTCTGGTGGCGCTGGCCTGGGCCTACCGCCTGTCGCTTCTGGCGGCGCAGGCACGTCAGAAAGCTGGAGAGCTTGCCGATTCCAATCTTAATCTTGCCGAAGACCTGAATGTTCAACGAACAAGGTGCGAGCAATTGCGGCTGGAGCTGGCCCAGCAGACGGGTCAAAGTACGCGCGACAAAGAACAGTTTTCGGAAATCGCCGGTCAAGTCATGCAGCAGGCGCAGCGGCAATTTATCGATCTCGCAAATGAGACATTTTCTAAGCACAAAGAGGGCGCAAAGGGCGATCTTGAAAAGCTTGTCCAGCCGATCGGCAAAAATCTTGATGAATTTGCCAAACGAGTGTCGGAGATCGAGCGGGTGCGGGCTGCAGATAAGTCGGCCATCCAGGAGCAGGTACGGGCAATTGGAGACAGTTTGCGGATTAATACCAGCGAGACGGGCAAGCTGGTTGCGGCTCTGTCTGCGCCAAAAGGCGGTGGTCGCTGGGGTGAGACAACGCTGCGGAATGTCATGGAGCATGCCGGCCTGTCGTCATTCTGTGATTTTACCGAACAGGTCAGCGACCGGGTCGATGGCAAAAGCCTGCGCCCGGATGTTGTGATCAGACTGCCGGGGGGACGGGAAATCGTTGTCGATTCGAAAGTATCGATTGACGATTATCTGAAAGCAATTGACGAACCCGATCTGACAAAGCGAACCATGTATCTTAAAGCGCACGGACGAAATGTCCGAGAGCACATTAAGACACTTGGCGGCAAAGCTTATCAGGATGCATTTTCCGAGCGTGTTGATTTTGTTGCGCTGTTTATTCCGGGCGAGAATTTCTATGTTGCAGCCCTTGAATATGAACCGGACCTCTTTGATTTTGCGGCGGCAAAGCAGGTCATTGTGGTGACGCCATCAACCCTGTTGGCTCTGGCAAAAGCCGTCGCCTATGGCTGGCGGCAGGAGCAGGCGACCGAGAATGCCCGTCATGCGGCCGAACTCGGGCGTCAGCTTTATGACCGTCTGGTTACGATGGGGGCGCATATCGAAAATATGGGCAAGTCACTGAATAGCGCTGTTGGTCATTACAATAAAATGGGTGCAAGTTTGAATTCCCGCGTCCTGTCATCGGCCCGGAAATTCCAAGATCTCCATATTGGCGCACCCGACAAGGAAGTGACCGACCTTGAGGCGATAGAGACCCGCGCCGTTTTGCCGGACCGGACCGGCGAGCTGGATTTCGACGATAAAGACAAGATATGATCAGTTTCGGCTGGCCTCGCATATTGACCGAAGGCCAATGGCTGCATACTTAAGGGCATGGCTATACGAGAAATTATAACGGTTCCGGACCCACGCCTGAAGCAGGTTTCGAAACCTGTCGAAGGCGGCGTGACGGATGAGATCCGGCAGTTAATGGATGACATGCTTGAGACGATGTATGACGCACCGGGGATCGGGCTTGCCGCGATCCAGATCGGCGTCCCTCTGCGCGTGATTGTAATGGATCTGGCGCGGGAAGGTGAACCTCCCGAGGTCCGTTATTTCGTCAATCCGGAAATTTTTGACACAATAGAAGAAACCGCGCCATACGAAGAAGGGTGTCTGTCGGTTCCTGATGTTTATGACGAAGTCGAACGGCCGGCGCGCTGCGGGATCCGCTATTTGGACTATAATGGCAATGCGGTTGAGGAGCAGGCCGAAGGTCTGTTTGCGGTTTGCATCCAACATGAAATGGACCATTTAGAGGGGACGCTTTTTATCGATCACCTGTCGCGACTAAAGCGTCAAAGGGCTGTCGAGAAAGTAAAAAAGGCAAACCGCCTCAAAACCAGACCGGCGGCTTGAGCCAGATTTTCAAAACGGGTTGGGCATGACAGAACGGTTGCGACTTGCCTTCATGGGTAGCCCGGATTTCGCGGTTCCAGTCGTGGCGGCCCTGGCCGCGGCGGGCCATGATATTGTCTACGTCTATTCACAGCCGCCAAGGCCGGCCGGACGGGGCAAGAAATTTCGCCGGACACCTGTGCATGTCTGGGCAGATGATCAGGGCCTGCCGGTGCGTACGCCGTCCTCATTGAAAGGCGAGCATGAACAAAAGCTGTTTTCTGACCTTGATATCGATGCCGCAATTGTCGTCGCTTACGGATTAATCCTGCCACAAGCTGTTCTCGATGCCCCGCGGCTGGGATGTATGAATATGCATGCATCGCTATTGCCACGCTGGCGCGGCGCAGCGCCCGTTCATCGGGCGATTATGGCGGGCGATCAAATGACCGGTGTTCAGGCCATGATTATGGAAGCTGGTCTCGATACAGGTCCAATTCTTGCTACCGAAACAACCAATATTATGCCTTCCGATACAACGGGTGACTTACTTGGCCGGTTGGCAGACCTGGCGGCAGGCCTGGCTGTGACGACCCTTCAGGGCTGGGCTAACGGGACGATCCGGGCGACGCCGCAAGCCAGCGAGGGTGTCGAATATGCCCATAAGATCGAAGCTGACGACCGTCGTATTGACTGGTTGAAACCTGCAAGTGCAATTGATTGCCAGATCAGGGCCATGGCGCCGACTCCCGGGGCATGGTTTGAATACGCGCCTGATCCCGACCAGCCATCAATGCGGATCAAAGTGCTTGATAGTCGGTTGATTGACGACGCCGAGCGCGCCGCCGATTTGTGCGCGGGCAGGTCAACGCCGGTCATACCCGGAACAGTGTTAGGGGCTGATCTCGTTGTAATGTGTGGTGACCAGAACCTGGTCGAACTGCGGGTTTTGCAAAAGCCCGGGGCGAAACCGATGAACCGGACTGATTTTTTACGCGGACTGCCGGTTTCGGTTGATACGGTATTTTGTTGATCTGTCGGCGGTGGTTTGGGGCTTTGGTGTGTTGCGCTCGACCATCCGGGTATGATGGCGTAGAGCGACGATAGGGTGCAGGGCACGAACGAATGGTACAGCGCGTTAAATTGACGATAGAATATAATGGTCGACCATTTGCCGGCTGGCAGCGGCAAGCCGATCAACCTAGTGTTCAGGCCGCGCTTGAGGCGGCGGCAATGCAATTGGATGGACAGCCCGTGATTGTCCAGGGCGCTGGCCGCACGGATGCCGGTGTCCATGCAACCGGGCAAGTCGCGCATATTGATCTGATGAAGCCGCGCCCCATTCGGAAAGTCGCCGACGCCCTGAATTTTTATTTGCGGCCGGATCCAATCGCGGTGCTGGCAGCCGAAGAGGTCGATATCGGTTTTAATGCGCGTTTCAGCGCAACCCGCCGGGCCTATCGCTATTGCATTATCAACCGGCGCGCAGATCTCGCGCTTGAGCGCGGGCGGGCCTGGCGTGTACCGCAGGCACTCGATGTCGCGCGTATGAATGCTGCCGCACAATATCTCGTCGGCGTCCATGATTTTTCAACTTTTCGCGATGCCGATTGTCAGGCGCTCACACCGGTCAAATCGCTCGACGAGATTTCCGTTCAGCGGTTTGGTGACCGTATCGAGGTGACAGTTGAAGCGCGCAGCTTCCTGCATCGTCAGGTTCGTTCAATTGTTGGCAGTCTTATCGAGATCGGCCGCGGGGCTAAACCTGAAATCTGGCTCGACCAAATCCTGGCGGCCCGCGACCGTGCAAAGTGCGGCCCCGTCGCGCCGGCTGAAGGTCTTTATCTCGAGCGGGTCGACTATGATGGCGGCGAGCGAGTGCCCGGTGAAGCGTTATAGACTGGCAAATACCATATTATGCTTGATTACCCCCGCAAACCTTATCATGCGGGCAGGCGGACGCATAAGGGTTGCGCTTGCTGTTCGGCCTGCCGCGGCGCCGGGCGGAGCCGGTCGATCTGGCTATATTTCCTGATTGTAGGCGCCAACTTCGGGATGTTTGCCAAGCCTCGGCTTCACTTCCCTGTGGAACAGGTCCCGCATGTCGTCTTCGCTTGTCATGCTTTCAACCACTACCACGAGTTCCGGCTTGTTTGATGATGCCCGGACCAATACCCAAGAGCCGTCTTCGAGCGTAACGCGCGCGCCATTCACAGTGTTCACATCGACTATTTTGCGGCCAAGGATTTCAGCGCCTTTCAGCCCTTCATACTCGGCGACCATACGGTCGATAACGTCATATTTCAGCTCGTCGGCGCAGTGCGGCGACATGGTCAGCGAGGTGAAGGCCGTACCCAGTGCATCGCTTAGGTCTGACATCGACTTACCGGGGTTGCGGTCAAGCATTTCAAGAATGGCTTTTGCTGCAATCAGGCCGTCGTCATAGCCGTATCCGATGGGTGGTCGGAAGAAGAAATGTCCAGACTTCTCGAAGCCTGCAAGTGCATTCAAATCATTCGTGCGGCGTTTGATGTAGGAGTGTCCGGTTTTATAATAGTCAACGCTGGCGCTGTTCTGTTTGAGCACCGGATCGGTTTTGTAGAGACCCGTGGATTTGACATCGACAACAAATTTCGCGTTCGGGTATTCACGCGACAAGTCGCGGGCGAGCATTAATCCGATTTTGTCGGCAAAGATTTCATTGCCATTATTATCCACCACGCCGCAACGGTCGCCATCGCCATCAAAGCCAAGCGCGACATCAGCCTGATGCGCCTGGAGAACTTCGGCCATTGCATGCAGCATTTCGCTGTCTTCGGGATTTGGATTATACTTCGGAAATGTGTTGTCGAGGTTGCAGTCCATTTCAATCACTTCGACGCCCATTGCGCGTAGCGCGTCTGGTGCAAACGCGCCGGCAGTTCCATTGCCGCAGGCCGCAACGACTTTTAGCGGGCGTTTGATGGACACACCCTCAGCAGTGCTGGCAATATATTTGTCCCGCAGGCCATCAATTATTTTGTGCTGACCGCCCGGACGCGTCACGAATTGACCATTCAGAACGATATTCTTCAGACGCCCCATTTCATCCGGGCCAAATGTCAAAGGCTTGTCAGCGCCCATTTTGACCCCCGTCCAGCCATTCTCATTGTGGCTGGCCGTGACCATTGCGCAGCAGGGTACGTCGAGCTCGAACTGTGACCAGTAGACCATAGGTGACAAGGCCAGTCCGATATCAAACACTTCGCACCCGCCTTGCATTAGACCAAGGATGAGCGCATTTTTTATCGGCTGTGAAATTGACCGGAAATCATGTCCGGTCGTGACTCTGGGTTCGACACCTAATTCGTGAAACAGGGTTGCCATGCCAAGCCCGAGTGCTTGGACACCGTTAAGGTTGAGTTCCGGATCTTTTTCGTGACCAATCCCGTTAAACCACCAGCGCGCATCATACTCCCGGAAGCCCGTCGCTTTAACCAAAGGCAGAAGCTCGAACTCTAGCGTATTTGGTTTTAGATCTTGTTTTGGTGCGTAGGTCATTTGGGCCTCTGGATTTGGATCTTGGAAGTCTGTCACTGACTGTTCAGGTCCTAGAACGTCAGCTTGTAAAAATCGATATTTATTATCTGCCGAGGGATGTTTTTAAGTATTGTGCAATCCATCTGCCCACGAGTTCATTATCGACCGGTGCCGATAAACTCTGGTGGGCCGATCTGACTTGGTCGTCGCTCAGCTTGGTCCCGCGCCGTATATCGTAAAGCGCGCAGGAAAACTCGGCTGAAAATTCAGGATGTCCCTGGAAGCTGATCGCTTTATGCTGCGGATAGTGCAGCGCTGCATAGGGTGTGAAATCACTGCTCGCGAAAACAATGGCGTGTTCGGCGAGGCTTTTAACCTGATCCTGGTGACTGACGCCGAGCGCGAATTGGCTGGCGGGCTGGTTCTGCATCCAGTCCGGACGATGGATTATATCATAGACGTGACGGCCAATTCCCCAGCCTTTCTCGGATTTCCCGACATCGGCGCCGAAGGCTTTTGCGAGAATTTGATGCCCGAAACAAATACCGATTTGCGGGGTTCCGGACTTCGCAGTGACCTGAATAAACTTGATAAGGGTCTCGATCCAGGGCTCGCTGTCGTAAACGCCATAGGGTGAGCCTGTGATCAGTACCGCGTCCTGCTCGTGCGTATCCGGCAGCCGGTCACCGGCGATTAATGAGATGGTTGTGGTCGAAAGTTCGGGTATCTCTGGTGCCAGCAATGCCCGGAACATTGCCGGATAATCCGGCCACGTGTTCTGAAGCGGCTCTGGCGGGCGCCCTGTTTCGATGATGGCAAGTTGCATAACGATCCGGTCGTGAAATTGAGATTTGATGCAGCCAGCGATTTCGCGTTCTGAAAATGTTGCATACTGTCGCGTTGACACCCTGATCATACCGGATAACGTCAGCACAACAATCTTGGGCGGAGAGGTTTATGGCGGGAATAGACATAACGGACAAACGTCCGCTGTCACCACATTTACAAAATTGGCGTTGGCACGCGACCATGTATGGGTCGATTTTTCATCGGGTTACCGGTGTCGGCTTGTATGGCGGTGCCTTATTGATTTGCGCCTGGCTGGTCGCATTGTCTTCCGGTCCCGAGGCGTATGCAATTATTGATCTGATCCTGGCGTCGCCGTTTGGTCAGCTTGTTATGCTGCTTTGGCTGGCCGCAACATTGTATCATCTCGCAAATGGTGTCCGGCATTTGATATGGGATGGTCCGGGCATTGGTTTTGACCCGAGAACAGCCAGCCTCTGGTCTGTGTGTAATTTTGCGTTTGCCGTCCTCGGCACGGCCGCGATCTGGTTTCTGTCCTGATTTATTGAAGAGGTCGATGAAATGACAACGAGTACGAAAAGTGTCCGCGGTCTCGGCGCGGCCGGGTCAGGAACCCAGCACCATATTCGCCAACGGGTTTCGGCCCTGGCGCTACTGATTCTGGTGCCGTGGTTTTTGTATTCAGTGACATCGGCGATGGGCGCGGGTTATGAAGGTGCGCTGGCATGGATGAGCAAAACTTATAATGCCGTGCCGCTCATTTTGCTGATAAGTGCGGCGCTCTACCACATGCGACTGGGTATGGAAGTCGTGATTGAGGACTATATCGGTAAGACCGGAACACGTCAGGCATTACTGATTTTGAATGCATTTGTCGTGCTGGTGATGTTCGTAGCTGCAACACTGGCAGTACTGGGTGTTTGGCTAGGGACGAATGTCTGATTTATTACCGCAGGGGTAAAAGTATGAGTGATTACAAGTTTATTGACCACACCTATGATGTCGTGGTTGTGGGCGCGGGCGGTTCCGGTCTTCGAGCGGCGCTTGGAGCAGCTCAGTCCGGCCTGAAGACGGCTTGTATAAGCAAAGTGTTTCCAACCCGCTCACATACGGTCGCCGCGCAGGGTGGCATTGCCGCTTCGCTTGGTAATATGAGTTCAGACGACTGGCGCTGGCATATGTATGACACTGTTAAGGGGTCTGACTGGCTTGGTGACCAGGATTCGATTGAGTATCTGTGCAAAAATGCGCCGGCTGCCGTCTATGAGCTTGAGCATTGGGGTATGCCATTCTCCAGAACTGAAGAAGGCAAAATCTATCAGCGGCCATTTGGCGGTATGATGCAAAATATGGGCGAAGGCCCGGAAGCCCAGCGTACTTGTGCTGCTGCTGACCGCACAGGCCATGCCATGCTGCACACGCTTTACGGTCAGGCGCTGAAGAATGATACCGAGTTCTTCATCGAATATTTCGCGCTTGATCTGATCATGGATGATGAGGGCGTATGTCGCGGTGTGACGGCGTGGAAACTGGATGATGGAACATTGCATCGTTTCACCGCACAGAAAACAATTCTGGCAACCGGCGGATATGGCCGTGCCTTCTTCTCCTGCACGTCGGCGCACACGTGTACCGGTGATGGCAACGCGATGGTGCTTCGCGCCGGTCTGCCTCTGCAGGATATGGAATTTGTTCAGTTCCACCCGACCGGGATCTATGGCTCAGGTTGTCTGATTACCGAAGGATCGCGTGGTGAAGGGGGATATCTCACAAATTCCGAAGGCGAACGCTTCATGGAGAGATATGCGCCAAGTGCGAAAGATCTCGCTTCGAGAGATGTTGTGTCGCGGGCGATGACGGTTGAGATCAGAGAAGGGCGCGGCGTTGGTCCCGAGAAAGATCATATCTATCTGCATCTCGAGCATTTGCCGGCCGAGACGCTGGCAACGCGATTGCCGGGTATTTCGGAAACAGCAAGAGTGTTCGCCGGTGTCGACGTTACCAAAGAGCCGATTCCGGTGCTGCCGACTGTGCACTACAATATGGGTGGTATCCCGACTAATTTCCACGGCGAGGTTCTGACCAAAAAAGGTGGCGATCCGGATGCGGTTGTTGCGGGTCTGATGGCAGTTGGTGAGGCAGCTTGTGTCTCGGTGCATGGCGCCAATCGTCTGGGGTCGAATTCACTGATCGATCTTGTCGTGTTTGGTCGCGCGGCGGGTCTGCGATGCGGTGAAACGGTCGAGGCGGGGGCCAGCCAGCCGGCTGTTACCGACGATATGACCGATAGTCATATTCAGCGCTTTGATCGCCTGCGAAATGCCGAAGGCAGCCATAGTGTGGCTGATCTGCGTCTCGAAATGCAACGGGCCATGCAGAATAATTGCGCCGTTTTCAGAACCGGTGAAGTCATGCAGGAAGGTGTCGAGAATATCGCTTCCATTTATGACAAAATCGGCGAACTTAATGTCGAGGACCGGACCATGATCTGGAATACCGACCTGCTGGAAGCACTCGAGTTTGATAATCTGATCGGTCAAGCTGCGGTGACGGTTAATTCAGCGGTGAACCGTGAAGAAAGCCGGGGCGCACATGCGCGCGAGGATTTTGCTGACCGTGAGGACAAAGAGTGGATGAAACACACACTTGCCTGGGTTGACGAAGCCGGCAAGGTAAAGATCGATTACCGCCCGGTGCATGAATATACGATGTCGAATGAGATCGAATATATCAAACCCAAAGCGCGTGTTTACTAGGATATTGAGGGTATAGAATGGTTGAGCTGACGCTTCCTAAGAATTCCAAAATCGGCAAAGGCAAGGTCTGGCCCAAGCCTGAAGGCGCGACCAATTTACGAGCTTTCAAGGTTTATCGCTACAGCCCCGAAGCCGGTGGCAATCCGCGCTGGGACACATACTGGCTGGATATGGATAAATGCGGACCGATGGTGCTTGATGTTCTTTTGTACATTAAGAACAAAATCGATCCGACGCTGGCTTTCCGCCGGTCCTGTCGTGAGGGTATTTGCGGTTCTTGTGCGATGAATATTGGTGGTAACAATACGATCGCCTGTACCAAGGGCTGGGATGAAGTTGCCGGAAACACAATTTCTATCGCGCCGCTGCCACATTTGCCAGTTGTCAGAGATCTGATCCCGGATTTGACGAATTTCTATGCGCAGCATGCCTATGTACAACCTTATCTGAAGACCGACACGCCGGAGCCGGAAAAGGAATGGCAACAATCGCCGGAAGACCGTGACGAGCTTGATGGCATGTATGAATGTATTCTGTGTGCGTCGTGTTCAACCTCCTGTCCGTCCTACTGGTGGAATGGTGACAAATATCTCGGCCCGGCGGCGCTGTTACAGGCTTATCGCTGGTTGATTGACAGCCGTGACGAGGCGACCGGCGAGCGTCTGGATGACCTTGAGGACCCGTTTAAATTGTACAGATGTCATACGATTATGAATTGTGCACAAGTCTGTCCTAAGGGGCTTAACCCGGCCAAGGCAATTGCGAAAATCAAGCATATGATGGTCGAGCGGGTAGTATAATCTGCCAGCCGTAACCGACACAAACTTTATTAAGGGGATGCGGTATGTATCCCCTTTTTTATTTTATCTGACTGCAGCCGGTTCGATTCGGGTGCTGCGGAAGCGGACACTCATGGGCGCATGGTCAGATGGCTTCCAGCCACCCCGCCAGCCAAGATGTATTTTGAAGCTGGTGGCGTCGGTACGTGCGGTCGCAGCTGAATTGGCCCATATGTGATCAAGGCGGCGACCGCGATTGGACGCGGCCCAGTCTTTTGCCCGATAGCTCCACCAGGAATAGAGTTTCTGATCATCATTATGAAAATCACGTGCCAGATCGTTAAATCCGGCCTTTTCGCGGGCCGCTTCCAGACCGGATGTTTCGATTGGTGTATGCGAGACGATTTTCAATAATTGCTTATGGGACCAGACATCATTGGGATGTGGTGCAACATTCAGGTCGCCAACCAGAATGCGGGGTGTGGTATCGTTGGCCTTTGGTTCGAAATGGTTTCCGAGCCGCTCGATAAAGTCGAGCTTGTGGGCGAATTTCGGATTTGTCTCCGGGTTTGGTTCATCACCACCGGCCGGGAGATAAATATTATGGATATCGACGCCGGCAATCCGAGCGCTGATGACGCGGGCATGACCTTCGCGGCAAAGATCGGGCGTATCGAGCTGCTCAAGCGGCCGTTTTGAGGCAATTGCGACACCGTGATGTCCGCCTTTCTGACCGGAAACGGCAAAATGCTCGAAGCCCATTAACCGGAACGTTTTTTCCGGGAATTCAGCCGTCTGGCATTTGATTTCCTGAAGACACAGAATGTCGGGTTGTTCCTGTGTCACAAAGCCTTCAATATTTGGTGCCCGGAGGCGTACGGAATTAATATTCCAGGTTACAAGTTTAAGCGTATCGCCAGTCATGCCAGAGACTTAGACAGACTGGGAAACGCCGTCAATGAGGCGCGATCACTGGCCGGGTTCTGACGTCCGGCGTGAACGCGACATAATCGTCGCGTCGGGCGGAAGGCCGTGTTTTTCGAATACCTGCTTAAAGCTCGAGCGGGGTAAAATCGAGTTGCGATGCTTGCAGGGTGACGGTGCCGATGTCTTTGCTATTGGCTTCAATCCGGACCGGGATGGTTACACCATTATCAAGCGGCGCCAGCCACATGCGAAGTGGGCCATCGAGTGCCGATAGTGTTTCGGTATTTATCTCATCTGCGTCATAGCCTGCGATTTTTTCTATTGTGACATGGCATTCATAGGCGCTGCCCGACCAGGCTGTCGCGCGAACGTCTTTTATGCCGTGATATTCAAGATGCAGATGGGTTAATTGGCGTCCGTCAAAAATCCGTAAGGGGCCGCCACATGGATCTGCGCCGGGCGCGCGTGGTTCGAGTGCGAAGGAGATTAGCGCGGTAATCGGATCCTTGGCGGCAAGAACCTGGGCCGCGTTTGCCGCCGGATCACCGAGATTGCCGAAAGTCGGATTGGCAACCATTTCGAAATCGTCGGCAAGATATCTCAGATCCACTCTGCGATTTTTCCTGCCATCGGAATTCTGTGAAACATACGCATACGTATCGAGTTGATCGGGCCTCAGATATCCAGAGGCGGCCAGCGCCATGTCATAATTAACTAGAATACCGGCCAGACCGGTCGTTTTGACGTTAGACTGGATGCGATAGGTGCGTGGCTTGAGGTCGATCGAGAAACTCGCTTGCCCGGTGATTGGCAAAAACAGGAACCAGGCACTGGCTTTGAGTTGATAATCCATCCGGATGGCTTGTCCGGCTCTCGCCTGTGCCAGTATCGGTTGGGTCGTGTCGACCGCAGAACCTGTTGTCGAGCTGGCCGTCATAATCATGGGTGAGATGGCCGCCGCCAAAATAACAAAAAATCTGACCATCCCTAGACGTCCTCCTAAATAGCCACCCGCCAGTATCTAACGATGTGTTTCCGACGCGAAGCTGAACACGGGCGCCTTTATTTCGGCATATTCAGCTGCCGGCAGGGATCGTCAAGCAGCTTTTGACGCCGTCATGCCGGTGTGTTGGCGGCTGCATGTGACGACCCGGGGCCTGGTCGCGGCTTCATTCAGCTGGAATTATATCGGCTGTCTCAGGCTGTCGCCAGCGTCGGCCTGAGGCATTAGCGGTAAATAGTTTGCCGGTTTCGCCTGTCCGGCTTCAGACGGCGCTTGACGCCGGCCGCGCGGGCGCTTAAGCACTCCACTTTGTTCAACACCATCAATAGGTGAGCGATCCATGTCACGCGTTTGCGATCTTTCCGGCGTCCGCCCCATCACTGGCAATAATGTCAGTCACTCCCGCGTTCATACAAAGCGCCGCTTTTTGCCGAACCTTGTGAATGTAACTTTGCATTCTGAAGTTCTTGCTCAGAGCTTCTCGCTGCGTATCGCTGCCAAAGCTCTACGTACAGTTGATAAGCTTGGTGGCCTTGATGCTTATCTCGCAAAAGCGAAAGAAGACGGTCTTTCAGAGCGGGCTCTTAAAATCAAACGCTCGATCGAGAAAAAGTCTGTCGAGGCCTAGGTCCGGCTGGTCTGTCTGTTCTCAGTAAAGAGACTCAATTTATTGGGACACTTCCAATTTTGTATATATGCTCACATTGAAAGATGGAGAGACGTATGCGTTTAGCCGTTATACTCTTGTTCGCCAGCCTGATCGCGAGCTGCGGCGGTGGGCATGACAATACCACATCGACAGCAGTTTATTCGTTCGAGCAGCCGGTTCGGGTCTATACCGCTCGTAAAGTCTATACCGGAAATCCCGAAGAACCGTTGGCGAGCGGCATTGTTGTCGGTGAGGATGGCCGGATTCTGGCGATATTGCCGGTTGATTTCTCAGGCGAGATATTTTCCGCAAGCGCGACACCCGAAGTGATCAGCCGTCCCGACAGTTATATGTATCCGGGCTTTGTTGATGGCCATATTCATTTTCTTGGGATCGGCGCCCGCGCTTTGCAGCTCGATTTTACCGGAACCTCTTCGATTGAGGAATTACAACGTCGGCTTGCCGCAGAAATTGCGAATACGCCGCCCGGTGCCGTGATCTATGGCGGCGGCTGGATTGAGACCGGCTGGCCTGAAGGCCGGATGCCAATGGCGTCTGATCTGGACCTGGTTGCGCCGAACAATCCTGTAATACTTGAGCGCACTGCCGGACATTCGGTCGTTGTCAATTCCATGGCGCTAGAGCTTGCCGGTATCGATGCCGGCACCGTCGTGCCGAGTGGCGGGGCGATTGAACGGACTGCAAGCGGGACGCCGAATGGTCTGCTCGTCGATAATGCGATGCGACTGGTCGCCGAATTGGTTACAAAACCTTCCGAGCAAACCTTAATCGCCAATTACACCGCAGCGGCGGATTTGTATATTTCGCGTGGCTGGACCGGAGCCCACAGCATGAGTTTTGATCCGGCACATGCAGAATTATTGCAGCAGCTAAGTCTCGCCGGCGAATTGCCGCTGCGACTGCATAATGCGGTGAATCTAGACGGTTACGAGATTGCGAGGGACCGCGCTTTCGAAACGCCGACGATCACCAACCGGGTGGTTAAAATAAGCATGGATGGTGCGTTGGGGTCGCGCGGCGCGCTATTGTCAAAGCCTTATGCCGATCGGCCCGATATAGTTGGCCTGTCTTTGTTTGAACCTGAGCAGCTGGCGGCTTTGATGGCCCGGGCCAGCGAAGACGGGGTGCAACTGGCAATGCATGCGATCGGCGATCTGGCCAATCATCGCATTCTTGATGCTTTCGAAGGCGGCGGATACGGCAGCGAGCTGCGCTGGCGGATAGAGCATGCGCAAATTCTCAAACCTGATGATATCCAGCGCATTGCTGACAATGGGTTGATTGCATCGATGCAGACATCCCATGCGATCGGCGATTATAAATTCGCCTTTGAGCGGTTACGTGCCGAGGATCTTAAGGGTGCATATGCTTGGAACAGTCTTCTCGCGGCTGGCGCGGTTGTGGTCGGAGGGTCCGACGCGCCGGTCGAGCTTGGATCGCCATTGGTTGAGTTTTACGCCGCTGTCGCCCGTAAGGACCTTGAGGGCTATTCAACCCCGGCCTGGGCGCCTCAGGAACGCATCAGTCGCGAGCAGGCTCTGAGCCTCTTCACGGCTGCGCCGGCTTATGCCGCCTTTATGGAGAATGATCTCGGGACACTGGACGTCGGCAAAATTGCCGACCTCACCGTATTTGATCGCGATATTATGACGGTGCCCGAGCAAGAAATTCTTGATGCCGCGATTGTCCTGACTGTGGTAAACGGTGAAATTGTTCACCAATCTTCCGTTGGGTCCCACTAGGCGTCAGCCCTGAGCGTGCTAGATACGTTATAAACAATCTCCCGAATAGAGACCTACTGAAATGACCGTGATGAGCGATACCGATGCCCTACAGGGCGTCAAACCCAGTTTGCCGATTAACGTGCGTGATGTGTTCGGAATCGACACAGACATCGTGGTGCATGGCTTTGAAGAGCGCAGTGACTATGTTCCGGCGCTTGACGAAAGTTACCGGTTCGATCCGCAGACGACTCTGGCTCTGCTGGCGGGTTTCGAGCATAATCGGCGGGTGATGGTTCAGGGCTATCATGGCACGGGTAAGTCGACCCATATTGAGCAAGTTGCAGCGCGCCTGAACTGGCCGATGATCCGGGTCAACCTCGATAGCCATGTCAGCCGGATCGACATGGTCGGGAAAGATGCCATCGTCTTGCGGGAAGGCAAACAGATCACCGAATTTCGCGAAGGGATCCTGCCATGGGCCCTGCAACGCCCCGTGGCGATTACGTTTGACGAATATGATGCTGGCCGCCCGGATGTCATGTTTGTGATTCAGAGGATTCTCGAGGCCAGCGGCAAGCTGACTTTGCTTGATCAGAACCGTGTAATTTCGCCGAACCCATATTTCCGGCTGTTTTCTACCACCAACACCGTCGGTCTGGGAGACACGACCGGCCTTTACCATGGCACGCAGCAGTTGAACCAGGGTCAGATGGACCGGTGGAGCATTGTGACGACGCTCAATTATCTCGAGCATGATGCCGAGGTTGAAATTGTCTCGACAAAGCAGACCGGGGTCGATCGCGAGACGCTGTCGAAAATGGTGCGTCTGGCCGATTTAACCCGAAACGGCTTTATGAACGGCGATTTGTCAACGGTCATGAGCCCGCGGACTGTTATCACCTGGGCTGAGAATTTCGCGATTTTCAAAGATCTCGGGCATGCCTTCCGGATGACGTTCCTGAACAAGTGCGACGAGCTTGAGCGGCCGCTGGTTGCCGAAATGTATCAGCGTTGTTTTGCTGAAGAACTTCCCGAAAGTGCCTTGCGCGTGAAAGTGGCCTAAGGGCGTTATGTCCAATACTGACGACTCCGCATACGAATTGTTCAAGCAGGCGCTAAGTGCTGCGGCGAAAGCCATTAGTGCAGAGCGTGACATAGAGGTTTCGTTTGGGGGTGACGTCGCGCGATCTGATGTCAAACGGATTTCGTTACCGGCGCCGCCGCGCGAATTATCGCCGGCTCTGGCAGCACGAGCGCGCGGTGAAGCCGATGCTGTGGCACTCCGTCTGGCGCACCATAATCCCGAGCAGCACGCAACATTCCGTCCGCAAAGCGATGTCGGCCGGCAGGTGTATGAAGCAGCAGAACGAGCGCGGATCGAATCGATTGGTGCACGAGCCATGCAGGGGACTGCTGACAATCTCGATGCCGCCTTGGCGGCGCGTTGCGTGAAAGCTGGCTATAACCGAATGGAGGACCGTCAGGATGCGCCTCTGGCACCGGCGGTCGAATTTCTGTTAAGGGAGCGGCTGACAGGTCGTCCATTACCAGCTGAGGCCGAAGGTATCGCGGCGCTCTGGCGGGACGAAATTCAGGCGCGCGGTGCCCGCGTGCTCGATCAGCTTTCCGGTCAATTGCATGACCAGGCCAGTTTTGCCCGTACGGTGCAGAAGTTAATTCGCGATCTGACAGCCGGTGACGAGCATGGTGAAGATGATCACAATGATGATGATCAGGAACAGAGCTCGCAGGAGGAAGAGCAACAAGGCTCAAATGAGGATGGCGAAGGCAGTGATGAAGCCGAAGGCGCCTCTATGGAGCAAATTGAGGCTGGCGAATCCGAAGATGTTGAGGGTGAGGAGACAAATGTCTCGATTGATGCCGATGTCGATATGCAGGCAGATGAAGATGCCGATGAAGACGAGGACGGATCAACGCCACTGCGGCCGAATTATACCGATGGCGACCAGCGTGCAGAATTTGTTTACCGGGCCTTTACAACAGCCAATGACGAGGTCGCCGACGCTGCTGACCTTTGCGATCCTGAAGAGCTAGCCCGGCTACGATCCTATCTTGATCACCAGCTGGAAAGTCTGCAGGGCGCCGTGTCCAAGCTCGCCAATAAGCTGCAAAGGCGGCTGATGGCGCAGCAGAACCGGTCCTGGTCCTTTGATCTCGAAGAAGGCGTTCTGGATACCGCACGACTGACCCGCGTTATTACCGACCCGACATCACCATTGTCTTTCAAGCAGGAGGATGACAGCAATTTCAGAGATACGGTTGTAACTCTGCTGCTCGATAATTCGGGATCGATGCGCGGACGTCCGATTATGGTTGCGGCGCTTTGTGCCGACATTCTGGCGCGGACGCTCGAACGTTGCGGGGTCAAGGTCGAGATACTTGGTTTCACGACAAAGGCCTGGAAAGGCGGACTTAGCCGCGAAGACTGGATTAAGGCCGACAAGCCCGCCGGACCGGGCAGACTGAATGATTTGCGTCATATCATTTATAAGGCGGCGGACTCGCCATGGCGACGGGTACGTAAGAATCTTGGTCTGATGATGCGGGAAGGATTGCTGAAAGAGAACATTGACGGCGAAGCGCTGTTGTGGGCCCACGATCGGTTGCTTGCACGGCCGGAAGCACGCCGGATTATGATGGTTATCTCGGATGGCGCGCCGGTGGATGATTCAACGCTGTCCGTGAATGTCGGAAACTATCTTGAGCGTCATCTCAGGCAGGTGATTTCGGAAATTGAAACCCGTAGCCCTGTTGAGCTCATCGCGATTGGGATCGGGCATGATGTGACGCGATACTATAAGCGCGCGGTTACAATTATCGATGCCGAGCAATTGGGTGGTGCGATAACCGAACAATTGGCCAGCTTGTTTGATGAAAATGGCGAAGCGCCGCATCCGGAGGCCATGGCGGTGCCGCCATTGAGAACTCATCCGGGGCGACCTGCGGCGGCCGTATCAGGCGCAGGCTCGGGGGCGCCCCGCTATGGCGCCAGCAAAGTCGCATCCGGGCGGGATGTGAAGCGCACAACGATGTGACAGAAAGGCGGTTTGCCGTGAGATATTATCTAGCAAGCCTTTGTGCCTTCTTGTCTTTTGCCTGCGTGGATCATTCCCTTGACGTCTCGGTCAGCGAGCCCATTTCCAGGGGCGACAGCGCGATGTCGGCCTGGTCGTTCGAACAGGTAAAAATATCGATTCTAGACCGCTCATGTTCAGGTGTGACCGGAGAAAACATTGCCCGTGCTACGGCGTCGGTCGCGCTAGAGGTAACGCCCTTGGTCTGGCCGGCGAGTGGCTATGAAGGAGCTGATTTTTCGGGTCTGGAGCTTGCAGGCGTCTGGCAATTATCAAGCGGATCGGCTGATTTTGGCGCGTTTTCCGGCCTGGTAGAAACCGTTGAGGGGCATCTTTTATTGATAAGTGATACGGGAAGATGGCTGCAACTTGAACTCGATGAGACCCGCCGGACGCCGCTTGCATCAGCATTGTCGGGGCGGATGCGGGGCCATGACGGCCAAATTCTGGCGGGAAAAAAACAGGCCGATGCGGAAGGGCTCGCTGTCCGGGATGGTATTGCATTGGTAAGTTTTGAGCACGACCACCGAGTCTCGGCTTTCGCAATTGGGGCATGCGGCTTGGCCGCGCGCGAAGTGCCTTTGAGCCGGGTTGCAGATGAGCCGGTTACAGGTCTTGAAATGGCCCATAATGGCGGTGCCGAGGGTCTGTCGATCGCGGCAGATGGCAGCCTTTGGCTGGGGATTGAGACCCCGGGCGAGGGTGTTGCAGCTGTCGGACGGTTGTTGGCTGCTGGCCATCTTGACCAGGTTGACTGGCGCGCATTGCCGGCTGGTTATCGTTTAACTGGGCTGGATATGCGCGATGGACAGACGGCGGCGGTCTTCCGTTTCTACCGTCCCGGTGTCGGGAATCGAATATTCTTTGCAGTTTACGGGTCCGGCGAGACTTTCGCATCCGGTCGTCTGGCGCCGCCTGCGCCTGTTGACAATCTCGAAGGCATTGCGTTTGGCAAGGCGCCCTCAGGTGGCGACCGTTTATGGCTTATTTCCGATGATAATATCAGCCGTCGGCAACGGACATTGCTATTCGCATTTGATCTGGAATGATTATCGCGCAAGAATTGCATTGATGAGACCTACCGCCTCATATCGCGACCAGTCGGCCTCGCCTTCAAGCTTTGCCACTTTTACGCCGTTCTGACCAAAAATGATGGTTGTTGGAAAGCCGCCACTGGCGCCAGTGTCGTAAACAATGTCCCACCCTGCCGGTTCCGGCCTGATCGCATAAAAGTCCAGCACGCCTCCGGTTAGTTCGCGCAGGCGACGCGCAGCATAATCACGATCTTCGGGAGCGTCGACGCTGATCGCCAGAACTTTAACGTTCTGATCTTTTTTGGCCGTGTGCAAAGCGGCAAGTGATGGCATTTCCCGCTCGCAAGGCGCGCACCAAGTTGCCCAAAAATTAACCACCAGAACATTGCCGGAAAAGTCCTGATAAGTAACATTATTTCCCGCAAGGTCGGTGAAAACTGAGACCGGTGCAGGGTCGCCACGCTCCGATGTATCCAGATTTTCTAAAGTCCCAGTTGCGAATTTAGCAATCGGGTCACTATTGCCCCCTTTTGACGAGGCGATAAACACCGCATAGAGAGCGGCAACAGTTATACCGGCGGACATCGTCATGATGGCGAGACGTATGAAGCGATCCAAAGGTAGGCTCCCTGAGCAAAGATGTGAGGAGGTTATCATATGGTAGGCGAGACCAAGAATGGCCAGCAAATGTGGGGAGGACGCTTCGCCGCAGAGCCTTCCGAGATCATTCAGTCGATCAATTCCTCAATTGATACGGATCGGCGCATGGCGTTCGAGGATATTCTGGGGTCACGCGCGCATGCCGATATGCTGGCTGAGCAGGGCATTATCTCCGAGACTGACAATCGTGCGATTCAGGATGGCCTCGATCAGGTGACTGAAGAAATTCGCGCCGGGACCTTCCCATTCCGCCGGTCGCTTGAAGATATTCACATGAATATCGAAGCGAGACTGGTCGAGCTGATCGGAGACCCGGCCAGCCGCCTGCATACGGCGCGGTCCAGAAATGATCAGGTGGTGACCGGATTCCGGTTATGGACGCGGCGTGCTTTGGACAGTGCAGCGAGCGGACTACGCCAATTGCAGCGGGTTTTGGTCGAGGTCGCCGATCGTGAAAGCGATACAGTTATGCCGGGCTTTACCCATTTACAGGTCGCCCAGCCAATTACCCTTGGTCATCACATGTTGGCCTATGTCGAAATGTTCGAACGCGATAGCGGCCGCTTGCTGGCAGCTGCATCGCGGTTGAATGAGAGTCCATTGGGCGCCTGTGCGCTGGCTGGCACAGGATTTCCGATAGACCGGGACGCGACGTCGGAAGCGCTCGGCTTCGACCGACCTATGGCAAATTCACTTGATGCGGTGTCGGCCCGGGATTTTGCACTTGAATCGCTGGCCGGCTTGTCGATTTGTCTGACGCATTTGTCACGTCTGGCGGAAGAGATCGTATTATGGTCAAGCGCGCAATTTGGCTTTGTGCAACTTACCGATGCGTGGTCGACCGGGTCATCGATTATGCCACAAAAGCGTAATCCTGACGCTGCCGAACTGATCCGCGCCAAAGCGAGTCTGGTCACATCGCAGTTTATCGCCTTGCAAGGCAGTATGAAAGCGTTGCCGCTGGCATATGCCAAGGATCTGCAGGAAGATAAGCGATTGACTTTTGAGGCTTTCGATACGTTCGAACTGTGCGTCAAAGCGACTTCGGGCATGGTCGAGACCATGGCCTTTGATCGCGACGTTCTGCGGCGCTCGGCGGCAGCTGGATTTTCGACAGCAACGGATTTGGCAGACTATCTGGTTCGGGAATTGGATATGCCCTTTAGAGAAGCACATCATGTGACCGGGCGTTTGGTAGCATTGGCCGAAGCTGGTGGACATGACCTGCCGGATCTGAGTGTCGAGCAGATGCAATCAGTCGAACCGCGTTTAACTGAGGATGTGTTCTCGGTGTTGACGGTCGAGGCCTCGGTGCGTTCGCGTCAAAGTTTCGGTGGCACCTCGCCGCTGCGTGTGGTTGAACAGATAGAGCAATGGAAAATTCGACTCAATATGGTGCCAAAATGACGAAGATACTATTTAAGGCTTTCCTGTTTTCATCCGGTCTTGCTGCCCTGTCAGGCTGCGGTCTGAGAGGAGAGCTTGAACGTCCGCCGCCAATATTTTCTGCGCCGTTAACCGAAGAGGCGAGTGTGCCGGTTGATCTGGCGGTTGCGTTCTCGGTTGCAAGTGTTGACCAGAATAAGATTTATTTGAACTCTCTTGGTGGCGAAATACCCAAACCAGCACCCGGGCAGGATGTCTTCGAGGAGAGCATGGACAGTTTCGGCCCAAGTTGATCGAGTTATAAAATATGCATCACTTTAATTATCGAGACGGCCAGCTTTATTGCGAGGGGGTCGATCTGCAGGCTGTTGCCGAGGCTGTGGGTACGCCGTTTTATGCCTATTCGTCGGCGACGCTATGCCGGCATGCAAATGTTATTGCCGATGCGTTTGTCGGCATGGATTGCCTGATCGCCTTTTCAGTGAAGGCGAACGGTAATCTGGCGGTACTGAAAACACTGGCCAGTCAGGGCTGCGGGGCTGATGTTGTAAGTGGTGGCGAGCTGGAGCGCGCGTTGCGGGCTGGCATTCCGGCCGATCGTATTGTGTTTTCCGGTGTCGGCAAAACCCGCGACGAGATGGCGTTGGCACTGAATGTCGGCATTCACCAATTTAATGTCGAGAGTGCTGCCGAACTAGCTGCATTGTCGGCGGTCGGCGCGGAGCTGGACCGGGTTGCGCCGGTGGCTTTGCGCGTAAATCCCGATGTCGCTGCGGGCGGCCATCCAAATATTTCGACTGGGAAGTCAGGCGATAAATTTGGTGTGCCTTGGTCTGACGCGGCTGGTCTCTATGAGGCAATGCGGTCGATGCCAGGGGTCGAAGCAGTTGGCGTCGATGTGCATATCGGATCACAGATTGATGCGTTAGGACCGATGAAGCTGGCATTTGAAAAAGTTGTCGGTATGGTCCGTGATCTGGAGGCGCAGGGACACAAGCTAAGCCGCATCGATCTGGGTGGGGGACTTGGCATCCCGTATAAGGATGGTGATGCACCGGCGTCGCCGAAAGCCTATGCCGATATGATCAGGTCGGTAACGGATGGCCTCGGACTACAAGTTATTCTGGAACCGGGGCGGGTGATTGCCGGGAATGCCGGAATACTGGTGTCTGAAGTTTTATACGAAAAGCCGGCGCCAGACCGGACATTTTTGATTGTCGATGCGGGGATGAATGATTTGATGCGGCCGGCTCTGTATCAGGCCCATCACGATATTATGCCATTGCAGCAAGTATCGGAAGATATGCCGCGCCTGACATATGATGTCGTCGGACCGATATGTGAGTCGACGGATAAATTTTCGACGAAAGCAGAACTCCCGCAGCTTGGTTCCGGTCAGAAAATCGCGATTATGTCGGCCGGTGCCTATGGGGCGGTTCTGGCCAATCAGTATAATGCCCGGCCGCTGGTTCCGGAGGTCCTGATCAAAGATGATGAGTTCGACGTGATAAGACGGCGACCAAGCTTTGAAGAAATGGTAATGCTGGAAGAAATGCCGGACTGGCTCGACTAGCTGGTGATAAGCCAATTGGCTGCCGACCGCACCAGCCGGGCTAACCTTTGAGCTGACAGGACCAGCGGGTTGGGCCGGGGTAGGAGGCAATTGGTATTTATTGGTGGCACTTTCAGCAGTTTGAGAGTGGCTGCCGGGACGCAAGCCTCGCCGGCCGGCAGTCCCGACCACGGCGTCATTAGTCCGTGCTGTCAGAGGCTAGCGGTTTGACAAATTTCATTGTCATTCGATCACTTTCGCCAATTGCCAGATATTGGGCCGGATCAAAACCGTCCGGCGTGTTACCGTCTCGATCCGAACTGCGCGAGACCGGTGGTAGTGTCCAGACCCCGAATGGATGGTCGGCGGTGTCGTCCGGATTCGCGTTTATTTCGCTTTCTCCTGCAGCTTCGAAACCGGCAGCTGCGGCAAGGCTTCTTACGAAATCCTCATGGACATAGCCTGATGTCGCTCGCGGATTCTGTTCTTCGCTGGAAGGCAGCCGGTGTTCGACAATGCCTAGAACGCCGCCCGGGCGCAAAGCCGCATAGGCATCATCAAAGAATTTTGCGGCATAGTCCCCGGCCATCCAATTGTGCAGATTGCGGAAGGTCAGAACCGCATCGACGCTGTTTGGCTCGGCCAGCATGTCGGTTGTCGCCGAGAATGTTGATAGTGATACGATTCCAGTCAGGCTGGCTGAGCTGTCATAGTGCGCCATATAGTCGGAGATGACTTTTCCAAGCCGGTCGCGCTGCTCACCTTCGAGATTTTCGACATCCCAATGAGCTGCAATCAGCTGGCCGTTTCCAGTCGCGAGATATGGTACAAGAATGTTACTATACCAGCCGCCACCGGGCCATATTTCGACCACTGTGTCCGATGGCTGGATTTCGAAGAAATTGAGTGTCTCGACCGGATGTCGCCAAACATCCCGGCTTTTTTCCTCATCTGTCCGGAATTCCGAGGCAACCGCGTCTTCAATCGTTGCTGCCGACCAGTCGACTGCCGGTGACGCTTTGTCCTCAGCCGCAGAGCAGGCCGTGATAAAAATCAGGCTAGCTGAGATTGCTTTGAAGAATAAGGTCATAATGTCTCCTTATGAAGATCTTGAATCCGGGCCATGCACACCACACATAAACTTATTGCTTCGCTGCCTAGCAGGTCGCCAAATAGAAATCCACCAGCGCCAATCCGTGGGCTGGGCCATTGGGTTTCTTTTACAGAATTGCTTGCGGTCGAGAACCGCAGGCTCAGTTGCTAGAGAAGGACTGAAAATGAGTATGATTGATCTTACCCCCCTTTATCGCACGATGGTCGGTTTTGACCGCATGGCCAATATGATTGACAGTGCGTCACGTTTAGACGGTGCGCAGGGGTACCCACCTTACAATATCGAACGAATTGGCGAAGATGATTTCGCGATTGAAATTGCTGTTGCCGGCTTCGGCACAGAAGATCTTGATATCGAGACCAAGGATGATGTCCTGACAGTGGCCGGGCGCAAACCGGCCAGTGAAGATTCAGAGACAAGAGATTTTCTGCATCGTGGTATCGCGGAACGCGGCTTTTTGCGACGGTTTCAACTGGCGGACCATGTGATTGTGACCGGTGCTGCATTGCACAACGGGCTGTTACGGATCGAGCTCCTCAGAGAACTGCCGGAGACGAAGAAGCCCCGCAAAATCCAGATTGATCAGGATCACCCCAAGGACGCCTCGCCGCGACTTCTGGGAAAGGACCAGTCGGCTGCTTAAGCCGGTTCCGGGATGACCGGTCTGGGCCGATTGCGGTCAGGGCAAAACCTCTTGTCGTGCGGCGAGATTAATCAGGTGGGATTCGAGCTTGGCGCTCTGCGTTTTGAGATTGAAGGCCTCGAGTGCCAGCGCCCGGCCTGCCTCGCCCATGGCGGCCGTCTTTCCGGGGTCGGTCAATAGTAGACGTAGCCGTTCTGTGAGGGCTGCGGCGTCGCCTTCATCGACGAGGTAGCCGGTTTCGCCATCTTTAACGCATTCTGGAATGCCTGCATGTCGGGTTGCCGCGAGCGCACAGCCCGACAACATGGCTTCGATGCAGACCAGGGGCAGGCCTTCGGCGTCGCCGGAGCTGGCCCGTTTGGACGGAATACAAGCTATCCTGGCGGCCGCCCAATGTTCGGGCATCCGGTCGGCTGGAACCCAGCCCGGCAGTTCGCAATCAATGCCTGCCGCATCGAGTTTGGTCGTCAGGTCCGGTTTTAGAGCGCCGTCACCGATCAGCCGCACCGTCCAGCCTGACAGCTC
Source organism: Hyphomonas sp. TMED17 (assembly GCA_002172915.1). Lineage (GTDB taxonomy): Bacteria > Pseudomonadota > Alphaproteobacteria > Caulobacterales > Hyphomonadaceae > Henriciella. The sequence goes on from NHBW01000002.1 coordinate 72,778, forward strand.
GTCTTTTAGCTCGGCCAGTGCGCTGATGAGCGTATCGATACCTTTTTTTTCAGTCCAGCGGCCGGCAAACACCAAGAGATTGGATTTTTCGCCGGGCTGGAATGTATCGGGGTCGGCGGTGTTATGATGCACGATCATTTTGTCTGCCGGCGCGCCCTTTGCCAGCAATTCCCGACGAATGAAGTCACTGCATGGCAATATCAGGTCTGCCGTCTTCCATAATCGCGACCGGCGGCGATTATAGACCCGGAAAACCGAAGTTTTGGTGTTTGAGGTTTTCGTCGCGTCGCCACCATAATAGGTCACGGCAAGAGGCAGGTTCAACGCCTTTGCCAGAGGTAGGGTGTAGGCACCCGACTTTCCAAAACTGGCATGAATCGCGACCGGCGCAAGATCGCTTAGCCGCTGCCGCAATTGCGATGAAACATATCCGAACTGTTTGAAGCCGACGGTGCCCATCGGGCCGTGCAGCTCGCCGAGTTCGATATATTCGGCGCCTTCTGGCACCGGTCCGTTCAGGTCATGCCCGATATAGACCGGCTTGAGATCGTGAAACGCGCTGTAGCCGCGCGGTATGAAGCTCTCCGATGGCGTAAACAGCTTGTCGCAATAGGCTAGGATGATTTTCGGCTTGCTCAAAGCTTACTCCGGTCTTGTTCGGTGGGCAGATAATCGACTTTCTGTCGGTATGCCATCCGAATAAACGGGTCAATTTCTAGCCGCAGACGATGGCGCGCGGCTAATCGAACATGATGACCTGCCTGGCAACCGAGGCTTTATTATCGACCAGATTTTGCATGGCCTGTGTCAGGCCTTCGAGCTTTATCCGGTCGGAAATCAAGTCGTCGAGCTTGAGCCGGCCTTGCATGTAAAGGTCAATTAGCCTCGGAAAGTCTATTCGGAACCTGTTGGAGCCCATAATCGCCCCTTGCAGCCGTTTCTCCTGCACCATCAGTCCGATGCCCGGTACTTCAATATTCACGCCTGGCGAGATCATCCCGATAATTGTTGCAACGCCACGAGGTCTGAGCATCGCAACAGCCTGCTCCGCCGTTTGTTTCAGGCCGATTGCTTCGAATGAGTAATGAACACCACCATCGGTGAGTTCTTTTACCTGTTCAACCGGATCTCCGTTCTTGGGATTGACAGTGTGGGTGGCGCCAAAGGTCCGGGCCATATCCAGTTTTTCGTCGGCCAGATCAATTGCAATAATCCGCGAGGCTCCGGCAATCGCCGCCCCGTTAATCGTTGACAGTCCGACCCCGCCACAGCCGATAATGGCGACAGTGGATCCCGGTTCGACTTTGGCCGAGTGAAACACGGAACCGACACCGGTAATTACACCGCAGCCGATCAGGCATGCCCTGTCGAATGGCATTTCCGGATCGATTTTACAAAGTGTATTCTCGTGGACCAGCATTTGTTCTGCAAAGGAAGACAGCTGTAAATACTGCCTCATGCCGGCCCCGTTAAGAGCCAGCCTTGGCTGTTCGTCTGCGCCACGTTGGAACTCGTCGCCATGGACAGTGTGGCAGACTGACATATGCCCGGTCAGACAATGTTCGCAGACGCCGCAAAAGGGAGACAGGATTGAGATGACGTGGTCGCCGGGTTTGACATGGCTGACCATGCCGCCGACTTGTTCGACAATACCGGCACTTTCATGACCGAGGATGACCGGCGTTTCAACCGGGAATGCCCCGCTCCAGAAGTGAACATCTGAGTGACAGACACCAGCCGCTTTAACGCGGACAAGAACTTCCCGAGGCCCTGGTTTAGAAATTGCGACTTCTTCAATCGAAAAAGGTTCGCCGGGCCGGCGCATAATCGCTGCTTTCATAATTTCCTCCTTTTCTGCAGTGAAGCGCGGTGGTGAATAATTTCAAGTCCGCTATTTGCTGCTTGCTGCCCCGCGCGGCTTGTGACCGAATAGCATCAAAGCTGGGGAAACCATCTGGAGGGGTTGGCAGCTCGGTCTCGATCCCTTAGATGACCGACCGATCTAACAGGAGCGATGCTGATGTCATCTTATCGTTTATTTGGGGCTGAGACCTCACCATATTCTTTGAAGGTTCGCTCTTTTTTACGATATAAAGGTGTGGATTTCGAATGGATTGCACGGTCGGCCGAAACTGACGAAGCATTTCAGGCGGAGGCTTCAGTGCCAACTTTACCGCTTCTTCTATCGCCTAATCGCCCTGCCAGTCAGGATTCAACGCATATTCTAGCGGCACTTGAGACGGATTTGAGCGAACCGAATGTCATTCCCGAAGACAAGGCATTGGCGAGCCTCGCTCTGGTCCTCGAAGATTATGCGGATGAATGGTTAAGCAAGCTGATGTTCTTCTATCGCTGGGGTGGCAAGCCCGATCGCGAAGATGCTGGTGAGCGAACAATGGAACAATTGTTTCAGGGCAATCTACCACGGGCCAAGAAAAGAACCCGTGATGAAATCGCGAAGAAGATGCGCGGATATTTGCCGCTGATCGGGATCGAAAAGAAAAATGAGAAAGTGCTGAAGCGCAGTTTCGAGACATTGTTCCAACATCTCGAGACACATTTGCAGGCACACAAATTCCTGTTTGGGGGACGGCCGTCTGTTGCCGATTTCGCATTTTCGGGTCAGATCTCGCAACTGCTACGAGACCCGACACCGGCGGCCTGGCTCTCGGAAAATGCGCCAGCTGTCGTCGCTTGGGCGAGTGCGATGGATGCCCCTGTCGCTGACGGACCATTTGCAACGCTCGACGATTTGAAAACGACATTGCTGCCGCTCTTCCTTGAAGAGGTCGCCATGAGCTATCTGCCATGGGCCGCAGCAAACCTGACGGCGGCAGAAGCTAAGAGCGAGCGCATGGACGCGTCGATTGGCGGTCAGGCTTTTGCGCAAGTGACCCAGCAATATGCCGCCCGGTCGTTTCGTACTGTCGTCAAAGCTGTTGCAGCCAGTGCTGCAACCGAGGCCAGTCTGACGGAATTTCTCGAGGCGGCCGTGATGAAAGATGCCTTTGCCGCTTAATTGCTATTCCGCGGAATCGTCCAGCCACAGTGATATATCAGACAGACAGATCCAGTCTTCTTGAGGGTTTATCTCGGGAATATCCTGAATGGTAAAGGGAATGAGGACACGGCGGCCAGCATCGCCATATTCAATTTCCAAGAGATCGCCGGCGCCATGGTTCAGGACTGCTCGGATATAGCCGATATGCCCGCCGTCGGGGTCACGGACGTGCAAGCCGGTTAGGTCCTCAACATAAAATTCTTCAGTTTCGGCCGGCGGCAGGCGGTCGCGCGATACGTATAATTTTTTACCTTTCAGACTGTCCCAGTCTTCTTTTGACCGCGTCTCTTCGGGTTTAACGATGTAAGTCTGCTTTGCCGGGCGCATCGATACGGGTGTGAGTAGCGTCTGACCGGTTTCCGACAGTAAGGGGCCGAAATCAAAGATTGCTTCCGGGTCGGCGGTAAAGCTTTTTAGCCGAACATCTCCGCGTACCCCATGGGCGCCGAGAATTGATCCGACTACGATATATTTGGTTTTCGTCACAGACATCTGTTAGCTGATAGTCCGGCCTTTTTCAGTTGGGAAGGTTCCATTTTCATCGCTGCCCTCTTAGGAGTGTTTTTTTATCAACAGGAACTGGTTCATGACCAAGCAATTGCCAATCACTATTGATGATGTTCGAAAGGCGTCGAAACTGCTTGAAGGTCAGGTGGTCAATACACCGTTTCGAAAATCGGTGACGCTGTCAGAAATCACCGGCGCCAATGTCTGGATAAAATTTGAAAATCAGCAATTCACGGCATCCTTCAAGGAACGCGGCGCGCTGAACAAGCTGATGCGCTTATCCGATGAAGAAAAGCAACGAGGTGTGATTGCGGCGTCGGCGGGGAACCATGCGCAAGGCGTCGCCTATCATGGCCGTCGGCTTGGTATTCCTGTGACAATCGCAATGCCGGTGACAACTCCATTCAATAAAGTGGAGCATACGCGGGCTTTCGGAGCGCGTGTCTTGCTTGAGGGGCATACATTCGACGAGGCCAAATCGTTTGCGCAGGATGTTCAGGAGCGCGAAGGGCTGGTCTGGATTCACCCCTTTGACGATGTTGATATCATTGCCGGGCAGGGCACAGCTGCACTCGAAATGTTTGCCGAGCAAGATGATATTGACACTCTGATTGTACCGATTGGCGGCGGCGGTTTAATCGCCGGTATGGCGACTGTCGCCAAGGCCTTGAACCCCGACATCAAAGTTGTCGGGGTACAGGCTTCAATGTATTCCGGTATGCATAATGCGCTGAACGGTCATGCGCAGCCGCCGGGCGGTGCCTCGATCGCCGAGGGCATTGCCGTCAAGGAGCCGGGTGCGATTACCAAGATAATTGTTGAACAATTGGTCGATGAAATCGTGCTTGTTGAGGAAGAACACCTTGAACGGGCAATAACGCTTTACGCGGATGTCGAGAAAACAATTGCCGAAGGTGCAGGTGCTGCGTCGCTCGCTGCCCTATTGGCGCATCCGGCGCAATTTTCCGGCCGTAAAGTTGGTATCATCCTGTGTGGCGGCAATATTGATACCCGGCTTCTCGCCTCTGTTCTGACCCGGGCTCTGGTTCGCGACAATCGGATGACCAGCGTCCGGATTATTGGCGATGACCGGCCGGGTCTGTTGGCCTATGTGTCGAAAGTGATCGGCGATGCCGGGGCGAATATACTCGAAGTTGCGCATAATCGGATCGCGCTGGATGTGCCGGCGAAAGGCGCCGAATTTGATATTCTCATCGAGACGCGGGACCGACAGCATACACAGGATGTCATCGACGCTCTAGTTAAAGCAGGCTATCCGCCGCGGACCAATTAGGCCTGTTGGCCGCGTCTGCCATTGCAAGAAAGTCGCGACTAATGCATGTCTTTAAATCAACGAATTGAACCGGAGTTTTACCTTGTTTCGAGCCTTTATTATTGCGAGCACACTATTCAGTTTGGCGGCGTGCAGCCAGTCTCCTCAACTTGATAATAATGATGCAGCCGATCCGCTGTCTGCTAAGCTGCCATGGAATAGCGGTGCGGATGGCGTTCAGGTGACTGATAGCGGTCTGGAATATCTCGTGCTGAGCGAAGGACCGGTAGGTGGGCTGTCACCCACTCTGCAGGACCGGGTGCAGGTGATGTATGATGGCCGTCTGAATGATGGCACCGTATTCGACAGCTCGTATGAGCGAAACAGCCCGGCATCATTTGGCGTCTCGCAAGTTATCCCCGGCTGGACAGAAGGCTTGCAGCTAATGTCGGAAGGCGATGAATTCATTTTCTATATCCCGAATGAGCTGGCTTATGGTGACCAGGCACGCGGTGACCTAATTAAAGCCGGTGATGATCTGGTTTTTCGCGTCGAGCTACAACAGGTCATTCAGTCGCCCGCACCGCGTGCAACTGATGCTGCGGCCTGGGATCAGTTTACACCTTGGGAGTCCAGTCGTGAGGGGGTTCAGTCCACCGGCTCCGGCCTGGAATATGTCAGCCTTGAAGCTGGCCCGGAAGAGGGTGCAAGTCCCCAGCCTGGCGATATCGTCGTAGTCTATTATGAGGGCCGTCTGGATTCGACCGGCACTGTTTTCGATAGCGCCTATGCGCGCGGGCAGGCCGCATTATTGCAGGCAGACCGTGTGATACCAGGCTGGGTTGAGGCCTTGTCGATCATGCGACCGGGTGATCGCTGGCTGGTGCATTTACCTGCCGATCTCGCTTATGGCGAAGAGGCCTACGGAGATATTCCTGCCAATGCGGATTTGAATTTCGAAATCGAGCTGATGGACGTTGTGCGGCCGTCAAACTAGTCCCGGTTTCTATTCCGTCCTGCATTGAAAATTCATTTTGCCTCGCATCTGCGTGAATGCGGTATGTCCCGGGCTGGCTGTCAGGCTGCGCCGTCGGGCGGGCGTGAGGCGGTCATCATATAATTGACCGCGTGATCGTTCGACAATCGCCATTCGGCCAGGATCGGATTATAGCTGACGCCCTGAGGCGGGTTCACTTTGAGGCCTGAGCCCGAAAGCGGGGCTTCAATTTCTGATGGTTTGAGGAATTTCTCAAATTCATGCGTTCCGCGTGGCAGCCAGCCGAGAACATATTCTGCTCCGACAATGGCGAGCGCGAATGCGCGTGCTGTTCGGTTGAGTGTTGCCACAATAGTCAAACCACCGGGTTTGACGAGGCTGGCGCAGTCGCTGAGGAATCGATCAGGGTTCGCGACGTGTTCGACAACTTCGAGATTAAGAACGATATCAAACGGCGGTTCGTCATTTTCGATCAGGGCTTCAATTGTGCCAGCACGATAATCGATGTCGAGACCATGCTGCTTGGCATGTGTCATAGCCGTTTTGATGTTTTCCGTGCTGGCGTCGATACCGGTGACGCTAGCACCCAGCCGGGTCATTGGCTCGCTGACGAGGCCACCTCCGCAGCCAATATCCAGCAGCCGTAAACCCTTGAACGGTTTGCGGGTGTCGCTAGCCGTGCCGAAATGCTGGTCGATAACATTTCGAATATAGGCAAGGCGCGTCGGGTTGAAGCGATGCAGGGGCTTAAATTTACCGTGCGGGTCCCACCATTCGGCGGCGATTGCGGAAAATTTTGCAACCTCGTCGGTATCGATACTGACGGTTTCGGGCCGACGGTTCGAAGTCGATGCTTTGTCTGCCATAAATGGTCCCTTTTGATTGCGGTTTATGATCGTGCCCTATAAAGACGCGTTTGAACTTTTCTTAGCTGATATTGGGCTTTAGGAGCGAGGCGGCAATGGCGCGCAGTGTTTTAAAATTTGGCGGAACGTCGGTGGCCGACCTGGAGCGTATTTTGCATGTCGCGGACATCGTCGCGGCGCGGGCACGCGCGGGCGAAAAAATCGCTGTCATTGTGTCGGCAATGTCAGGCGAAACCAATAAGCTTGTCTCCTTGAGCCGGGGCGCGGCGGGCGAGGATTTGCAGGATGGCGACTTCAGCGACGAGTATGATGTTGTTGTCGCATCCGGTGAACAGGTGACTAGCGGCCTCCTCGCACTATCCTTGCGGCGACGTGGCGTCAGGGCGCGTAGCTGGCTTGGCTGGCAAATGAAAATGATGACCCGGGAAGGCCATGGGTCGGCCCGGATTGATCGCTTCGATTATGATAGCGGACTGGCTGAAGCGATTGATGGCGGTGAAGTTGCGGTTATTGCCGGGTTTCAGGGGATTAGCGAAAATGGCCGGGTTGCAACGCTTGGACGTGGCGGGTCCGATACAACGGCTGTTGCTGTGGCTGCTGCGCTAAAGGCTGATTGCTGCGATATTTATACCGATGTCGACGGGGTTTATACAACCGACCCCCGCATTGTTCCGAATGCCAAAAGGCTCGAGAAGGTTTCCTACGAGGAAATGCTCGAAATGGCATCTTTAGGCGCCAAAGTTCTGCAGACCCGTTCGGTAGAATTGGCAATGAATCACAAGGTTCCCGTCCGCGTGCTATCGAGTTTTGCCGCGCCCGGAGATGATAATCCCGGAACATGGGTCTGTAGCGAGGAGGAAATCGTGGAAAAGCAAGTAGTTAACGGCGTCACCTATTCACGGGATGAAGCGAAAATCACTTTGCTGGGTATGGAAGATAAGCCGGGAATGTCTGCGCGCCTATTTGCTTTGATGGCCCGCGAAGGCGTTAATGTTGATATGATTGTCCAGGCGAATGCCCGTGGCGAGGGGCGCGCAAATATGGTGTTCACTTGCACGAGCGCCGACGCGATGAAGGCACGCGGCGTGCTTGAAAAGCACCGCGATGAGGGGCTTTATGAAGATATCGATGTTACCAGCGATGTTGCAAAAGTGTCGGTCATCGGGGTTGGCATGAAGAGTCATGCAGGGGTTGCTGAGACGATGTTTGACGCTTTGTTCAAGAAAAATATCAACATTGATGTTATTGCGACGTCGGAAATAAAGATTTCGGTTTTGATCGATGCCGATTATACTGAATTGGCTGTCCGCGCTTTGCATACGGCCTTTGATCTCGATGTAACCTGAAGGTCTGTCAGCTGAAAATTTATTATGCCAGATAGTTTTTCCATTCCCCGGCTTCTGATGAATCGCCTGCGAACGGTGATGGCTGAGGATGTTGATCCAGAAACCAGACTGCGAAGTGTTGTCCAGCTGATTGCGAACACCATGGTTGCTGATGTCTGTTCGATTTATCGACGGGTCGATGACGGACGACTGGAATTGCTGGCGACAGAAGGTTTGCGGCAGGATGCCGTTCACCGGACCTATCTAGCTGAAGGCGAAGGCTTGGTTGGTCAAATTGCAAAAAATGCTGAATATCTGTCGATTCAAGATGCGCCACGCCATCCGAGTTTTTCTTATCGACCTGAAACCGGAGAAGACCCTTATCACGCTTTTCTGGGGGTTCCGATTTTGCGAGCCGGTCAGGTCATCGGTGTTCTTACCGTGCAAAACCAGTCTGACCGGTGCTATCAGGATGATGAAATCGACAGTTTGCAGACGATTGCCATGGTCTTGGCAGAAATTCTTAGCAGCGCCGATTATGACCAAGATGCGATTGATTCAGCGCGGTCGTTGCGGCCTGTCAATTTAAAGGGGCGGGTGCTGTGTGATGGCATCGGGATGGGTCGGATCCGTCTGCACGATCCGGTGATTAGCGCAGCGAAATTCTTCGCCGAGGACAGCGAGCTAGAGGAACGTCGCCTTGATGTTGCTTTCGAGGAGCTAAACCGCTCGATTGACCGGCTCCTCTCGGCTGAAATTGGCGGGCTCTGGGATGAACCGCGAGAAGTCATCGAGGCTTATAAGCTACTTGCCTCCGATCCGGCCTGGGCGGAACGTTTGCGCGAAGGTATTCGCAATGGATTATCGGCGGAAGCGGCGATCGACCGGCTGCGGCGTGAGCATCGGGCCCGATTTGAAAAAGTGAAAGACTCCTACCTCAGAGAGCGGCTGCATGATCTTGAAGATCTTGATAACCGGCTGCTGCGGATTTTGGCCGGGACGGATGATGAGCGTGCTGCATCCAGCCCTGATAGTGACGTGCCGGAAGTTCTGGTTGCGCGCCGGCTGGGGCCGGCTGAATTGTTGGAATATGGCCGTTTGAATCTGGCCGCAATTGTACTCGAAGAGGTGTCGACCTCGAGCCATGCGGCAATTGTCGCTCGCGGCGCCGGCATTCCGACAGTTGGCGGTATTAAAGGGCTTCTGAATCATGTCGCGCGTGGCGATATGGTCGTCGTCGATGGTGAAGACGGATCGGTCCATATTCGTCCGGATGAAGCGCTGATCGAGGCATTCGGCGAACGTAAAAAGCTATTGAGCGAACGTCAGGCAGCGTTTCTGGCATTGCGGAGCGAGCCAAGTGAAACGCTGGACCATGTGCCGGTTAAACTGTTCCTGAATGCCGGTCTTGGCCTTGATCTCGATCACCTTGAAAGCACTGGTGCGGAAGGTTTGGGACTATTCCGGACCGAGTTCCAGTTTCTGATGTCGGATACGTTGCCGACAATCTCCGAGCAAGTGGCGCTATATCAGACGGTGCTCGACCGCTCCGACGGACGGCAGGTCTATTTCCGGACGCTCGATCTCGGTGGCGACAAATTATTACCAAATTTGAACGCGACCCGCGAAGAGAATCCCGCTTTAGGGTGGCGTTCGATCCGGTTTGCGCTCGACCGACCGGGTTTGTTTCGACGGCAGTTGCGGGCTTTGGTGCGGGCTGCCCAAGGCCGGGCGCTTTCGGTCATGTTTCCGATGGTCACGCATGCATCGGAGTTCCGCGAAGCCAGGCGGCTGCTCGAAAAGGAACTGAGCTGGAACCTGGCCAGAGGCTATCGACCACCCTCCGAGGTTAAGGTCGGTGCAATGCTTGAGACCCCGGCGTTTGCTTACGGTCTTGATGCGCTTAAAGGGGAAGTTGACTTCATATCCGTCGGGACAAATGACATGCTGCAATTCTTTCATGCAGCCGACCGGATGACCCCGATGATTTCCGACCGCTATCACTTTGTCAGCCGTCCGTTTATCAGATTCCTGAAACAGGTCCGTGAAACATGTGAGAATCTTGAGATACCGGTTTCGATTTGCGGCGAAGGAGCGGGTGATCCGATCAAAGCGCTTTGCCTCGTTGCAATCGGTTATCGCGGTTTGTCCATGCCGGCAGGCGGCATCGGTCCGGTCAAACGTATGCTGCGAAGCTTAAATTTGAGAGATTTTCAGTCGGATTTTGACGATTTGTTAAACAACTCATCGCCATCTCTGCATAATAGTCTGTTAGAGTTTGCGCGGCGTCACCGGATAAAGCTATCAGACGACTAATGCCTTTTAGGCTTGGCGATTGGAATTACTGGCGGATGGCTACCGAGACTGTTGACCCGATATCAGTTACGCCCGGCGAACAGCTGCGACGTGCAAGAGAAGCGCTCGGCTGGTCCATAGAAACCGCCGCCGCGAAGGTTCACCAGTCTCCGGATTTCATCGACTCCGTTGAGAATTGGGGGGCTGGCGAGCTACCAAATTCGACCGTTATTTATATGCATTTGCGTAATTATGCGCGCGCGGTTGGTGTGTCACCGGACCAGATCGAGCGCGCATTTCTCGATGGTAAGCCATCTCGCAATGACCGCCATACCGAAATGATGGCGATACTCGGAACGATGCCAAGTCAGATGTTTTTAAAGGGCTTGGTTGCGACCGCGGCGGCCCTGGCGATATCCGGTATTATTTTGTTTATGCTACCAGGCGACCGCAGCGAAATAGAAACGGCTTCTGTCGCGAGTAAAGTTATTCGGACGTATGATCAGAACGCATTCATATCGAGTATAACACCCTCGGACGTCTCCGAGGTCTCTATCCGGGCGTTGCGACCAGCCTGGATCGAAGTGAGAGGATCTGACGGAACCGTGTTTCGCAATAAGCAGATGGATGCAGGCGAGGTCTACTTTCCGCGAATGATGGCGGGATGGACCATAACAACTGATGATGGCGGGGCGTTCGAGTGGCAGCTTGACGGGCGTGTCTTCGACGTTCTGGGCGCTAATGGAAAGCCGGAATATGGTTTGAGCGTCGATGATGCAGCGGCCCGGGGGCGGGCCGATTTGGCGTCAAATGTGTCGGTCGCCGACAACATGGGCACGTCTAATCAGTAAAGATTTCGGCGCTTGGCTTTTGTGTTGATTGAATGCTATCTTCAACGCGTTTTGTAAGAATGTATCCAGGCGATCGGGCGCAGTCCTGTTTGCGGTTCTCTGGATCATTTTATCCATTAATTTATGTTCGGGACATTTATGCTTTCTCATATCGCACTCACCAGGGACGCCGAGGCGCCGGTTCAAATTTTTCTTTGTGGTACCGGCCAATGGGAAACCGGCCCGGACTTTCCGGCTGATGTCCTAACCGCTGCTGCGGCGCATGGTTTTTCGGGTGCGGCTGGCGAACTGGTCTATGCGGCCAGCTCCGAAACGGGCTTGGGATCGGTCTTATTCGGGATTGGCGGCGGTGAAGATGCTTTGATCGTTGCCGCTTTGTCAGCCAAATTGCCAGCGGGGCAGTATCAGATTAGCGGGCGCGGCGGACTTGCATTCGAGCATATCGTTGCCGGTTGGGTCGATGGCGCCTACCAGTTTGATACCTATTTGTCGCGTAAGGCGTCACCGCCACAATTATTTGTTCCTACCGGCGCCGAGGGGGACGCGTTGCTGCGCGAGGCAATCGCCGTCGCAGGATTGCGGGATATGGTCAATACACCGGCCCAGGATATGGGGCCACAAGCCATAGAGGACCGGATTTCTGAGCTAGCAGCGCAATATGATGCCGAGGTTGAAGCGATTATTGGTGATGATCTGCTGGCACAGGGGTTTCCGATGGTGCACGCCGTCGGGCGCGCCGGTTTCCAGCCACCGCGCATCGTGCGTCTGATGTGGGGAAAACCATCAGATCCGGAATTGGCGATTGTCGGAAAGGGCGTGAGTTTTGATACGGGCGGTCTGAATCTGAAGACCGGCAATTATATGCGGCTGATGAAGAAGGATATGGGCGGCGCGGCGCTTGCGATCGCACTTGCCGAGCTTGTAATGGGAGCCGCCCTGCCGGTGAGACTATGCCTGTACATTCCTGCGGTCGAGAATGCGGTGTCGGGCGATGCGTTCCGCCCGGGCGATATTCTTGAAAGCCGTCATGGTTTGAGTGTCGAGATCGATAATACCGATGCCGAGGGACGCCTAATTCTCGCCGATGCATTAACATGGGCAAGCGAGACTAGCCCCGAACTTTTGCTTGATTTTGCAACTTTGACTGGTGCGGCCAGAGTCGCTCTGGGCCCTGACGTGGTGCCATATTTCACCGATGATGACGCGCTTTCCGACGCGATAAGCGATGGCGGGGATATAAGTGGTGATCCGGTTTGGCGTATGCCGTTATGGGAACCGTATCTGAAACTTCTCAAAAGCCCGATTGCGGATCTGGTAAACAGTGCGGCCGGCGGGATGGCTGGTGCGATAACTGCGGCAATGTTTTTGAAACAGTTCGTTTCGGTGACTTCATGGGTGCATTTTGATACCTGGTGCTGGCGTCCTTCGAAATATGGTCGTCCCGAAGGAGCTGCGGCCTGCGGGCTAAGGGCGTCTTGGGCGATGCTTAAATCACGTTATGGCTGATATTCTCTCGCCGGCTATGCTTTGAGTGGATCGCGTTCGGCCCAAACCTTGAGAATATGATGAGCGACCGCCATTGGTGGTGGACAATAAATGTCTGGATGTGTGCCTGCGAGGATCTGCCTGGCCTCGTCGCGGCTAACCCATTGGGCGGCCTCGAGTTCGTCCTGACTAACCGAAATTTCGGTCGTTTCTGCTTCAATAATAATTCCGATCATCAAAGATGAGGGAAACGGCCAGGGTTGGCAGAACAAGTATTCGGCGTTTTCTGGGCTGGATTTTATGCCTGCCTCTTCCTCCAATTCGCGAGATGCGGCCTGTTCGACGGTTTCTCCCGGCTCGACAAATCCGGCCAATGCCGACCAGAAGCCGGCAGGCCAGCCATGACCGCGACCTAGCAGGCACTTATCGCCTTTGACGGCGAGCATGATTGCAACCGGGTCTGTTCGCGGAAAATGTTCGCTACCGCAGTTTGGGCATGTGCGTTTCCAGCCGGCTTCAACCAGGCCGCTCTGATGTCCGCATTTCGCGCAAAACCCGTGATTGCGATGCCATTCAAAAAGGCTTCTGGCTGTTGCGGCGAGATTGGCCTGCATGGCCGGCAACTGGCTGGCCGCTGTGCGCATATCTGTAAACTCGCCTAATGATGCGACTAAATGATCGTCTTGTGTCATTCCGGCGGTCAGATTCAAGGCAAAAATAGGTGTGTTAGCTTTATCAAGCCCCATAAAAATCGTGTCTCCGGCCTTTTTCAGGTCAAGCGCCTCGGGGCCCAGCCACACCAGGCTAGCCCCGCAATGTTCGACGAAAAGCTCGCCGTCGCGGAGTAGAAATACTAAAACATCATTAGATTTCAGTGCAGTAGAGATCCAGACGGGATCAGCACGGTGGTGAGCTGCACGATTAACGGGTCGAGATGCTAGTGGAATATCATTGGAGTTTACCATCAATCGATCAATAGCAGTGTTGTCCCCCTTGTCACGAGGCTTTTCATTCACGATATAGGAGACAGGAGGCTGGCGGCGGACGGACCGATCGCCAACCGGGTCAGGTCGGGAACGAAGCAGCCCTAACGATTTTGGAACGGGTCGCTGTCCAGTCTCCGCCGCAAAGCGGCGTTCGACGCTATCGGGCGCCATAGCTCGTTCGGGCGGTTGCTACATAATTGGTGTACATCGGCTCAATTTGGTTTGATAAGTTCTAAGGGCCGATCAAACGGGACGCTCATTTTGAATTTCAGTCAGCCGGCCATTATGGTCATGTTCAACTTTCTGTCAGATACCTGAATATATGCACGACGAAACTGAAGACCATCCAACAGACGATCAGACCTTTTCCATGTTTGAAGAGACAGAGATGGGCAGCTCGCCGCCGCAGAATTATGAAGTTCTGGCGCGCAAATACCGGCCGCGATTGTTTTCCGATCTCATCGGGCAGGAGGCGATGGTCCGGACGCTTCGTAATGCGTTTGAAACCGGCCGCGTCGCGCATGCATTTATGCTCACTGGTGTTCGCGGCGTCGGAAAGACGACCACCGCACGGCTATTAGCGCGCGCGCTGAATTATACGCGGCCTGATAGCAACAAACCCAGCGTCGATTTGCAGCCTGCCGGTGATTTTTGTGCAGATATTATGGCGGGTCAGCACCCGGATGTACTAGAACTGGATGCGGCCTCCCGAACTGGCGTTGCCGACATGCGCGATTTGCTGGATGGTGTTCGGTACGCGCCCAATTCGGCTCGCTATAAAGTCTATATTATTGACGAAGTTCACATGCTGTCGACGCAGTCGTTTAATGCGCTTCTGAAGACGCTGGAAGAACCGCCCGCACATGTGAAATTTATTTTTGCGACCACTGAAATCAGAAAAGTCCCCATTACGGTGTTGTCGCGTTGCCAGCGGTTTGATCTGAAAAGACTGGATAGCGGGCTGCTGAGCGAGCATCTTGGGAAAATATGTGCAGCTGAAGGCGCGAACGTATCGAGCGAAGGATTAGCCCTTATCGCGCGCGCTGCCGAAGGCTCTGTGCGGGACGGTCTGTCGATACTGGACCAGGCGATTGTTCAGGCAACCGATGGCGCGGAAATATCGGCGATTGATATTCGTGACATGCTCGGGCTGGGTGACCGGCTGCGCTTGCTGGATGCCTTCGAGCTGGCTGTGTCGGGGCAGGCTCAGGCCGCGATTGATGAAGTGGCGGCGCAGGTCCGGGATGGAGCGGACCCGTTGATAATACTCAAAGACATGCTCGAGATTGCGGCGGATATTGCGACACTGCAGGCGGCAGGGGCTGATTACACATTGCCCGGCCCGGCGGACTGGACAAGCAAGACAGCGAAACTAGCGGCGCAGATTTCACCGGCTCAGGCCCAGCGATATTGGCAAATATTACTGGCAGGGTATCGCGATACCCAGACGGCACCGGAATCAGAAACAGCGCTGCGAATGGTGATTTTAAGGCTGGTGACCGCAGCCGGCCTGCCATCTGCAGAAGAAGCGCTGGAGATGATCAAGGCGGGAGGGGCCTCGGGCACCGCGGGAAAGCCTGAGCTCAATAAGCCGGAAACGGCGCCCGCGCCGGCGCCGGCTTGGACGTTTGCCGATCTGATTGACCGGCTCGATACGTCGAAAGAGATTAGATTATGGGGTGAGGTGCGCCAGTATCTTCGGGTCTCAGATTTCTCTGACGGTATGCTGGTTTGCGCGCTAGCGACGGGGGCGCCGTCTGATTTGTTGCGGCGACTGACTGATTTTCTTGAGCGCGAGACTGGCCGTGACTGGGATGTTCGCACGGGTGAGACCGATGCGGAGACAGCACGGGAAGTTGTCGAACGCGAACAGTTTGAAAAGTTTGAGGCGGTCGGCGCGCTTCCGGAAATTGCGTCCGCGCTTGCCGAATTTCCCGGCGCAGAGATCGTTGCAGTTGAAGCACGTCAGGCCCCTGTTCTTTCTGACGAGCCGGATAATGTATAAATGAGCACATTGCAGGAGATGTAATTCGAATCATGACTGATATTTCAAAAATCATGCAACAGGCGCAAGAAATGCAGGCGAAGATGCAGGACGCGCAGGCAAAGGTCGAGGCAACCGAAAGCGAAGGCGTGGCAGGCGCCGGGCTTGTTCGCGTAAGCTTGCGCGGAAAGGGCGAACTTGTTTCGGTCAAGATTGATCCCAGCCTGTTGCAGGATGATGCTGAAATTATCGAGGACCTTATCACAGCCGCGCACGCTGATGCCCGGCGGCGGCTGGATGATGCCATGGCAGCCGCGATGAAAGACGTTACTGCTGGCTTCGGCGGGATGATGCCAGGATTTAAAATGCCTTTTTAAGACGTGCTGGCTTGGTTTAGCCGCACGAATCCGGCATGTTCCGGCGGGTCTGTAGAATTGGATTCACTTATATGAGCAAGCATGCCGCCGGCCCGGAAATTCAGCGAATGATCGATCTGATCGCCCGATTGCCCGGGCTCGGTCCCCGATCGGCGCGCCGGGTCGCACTTTTTTTATTGAAACGAAAAGACACGTTATTGCGGCCATTGTCCGAGGCGCTGATGGAAGCGGCCAATAGCATAGAGCAATGCGGGCAATGCGGTAATTACGATACGTTGCAGCCATGTGCGGTTTGTCGTGCGGTTGGGCGGGATGATGGGCTGATCTGTGTTGTCGAAGACGTACAGGATTTATGGGCACTGGAGCGCGCCGGCGTTTTCCGTGGACGCTATCATGTTCTCGGCGGTGTATTGTCCGCTCTGGATGGTGTCGGGCCGGAGGATTTGACGATTGGTTTGCTGGTCGAGCGGGTTCGTAAACAGCAGCCGCGAGAAGTTATTCTGGCGCTGAATGCAACCATTGACGGGCAAACAACGGCGCACTATGTCGCCGAGCAATTGCAGGAGGCCGGTAGTGACGTTACCCGCCTCGCACATGGTGTGCCGGTTGGTGGTGAACTGGACCATCTTGATGAGGGGACGCTGGCAACCGCACTCAGATCGCGTCGTACCTTATAGCCATTGTGCGCCGGTTCCGCCTAATCCGCGTGTTCGATACGATAGATTGCACCATCAAAATCTGCGGTTGCGAGGAAAATATCTTCCGGGGTTGATAAAACATCCCGGAATGCCAGTTGTAGGTCACCAAGAAGGTCCTCAGTGGCGATGATGCTACCGGCGTCATTCAGATCAATTCTCACAAGTTTCCGCCCTTTGGGACCATTCATGGCGCCGATCAAAAGGTCGCCGCGCCATTCGGGAAATGCCGCTGTATTGACAAGTGTCATCCCCGAAGGGGCAATTGACGGCACCCATTTATGAATCGGCTGCTGCATCCCGTCCGCGTGAGTCTCGGTCGAGATGAAGGTGCCGTCATAATTGATACCATAGGTGATTTCCGGCCAGCCATAATTGTTGCCGGGATCGATAATGTTGAGTTCGTCGCCGCCTTTGGGTCCATGCTCATGTGCAAACAGGATTTGGCGTTCGGCGTCGAAGACAAGGCCCTGAACATTGCGATGCCCGAAGCTGAATATTTCCGGGCGGCTACCTTCGCCAATTAACGGGTTGTCGGCGGGGATTGTGCCATCGGTATTGATACGCACAATTTTACCGTGAAGCGATGTCAGATCCTGAGCCGCATCCATGTAGCGCAAACCGTCGCCGAGGGTGATAATGAGGGACCGGTCAGGAAGAAAGCCGAGGCGTCCGCCAAAATGATGGGTGGTGTCGCGTGGCTCGCCCAAGAATATTTCGGAAGCATCGCTGATTGAGCCTTCGTCTTCAGACAAAGTTGCCCTTATGACAGCAAGGGCGCTCAGAGGATCGATATTCTTCGCATAGCTCAAATAGATTTTGCGATTCTGGTTAAAGTCCGGATCGATCGCCAGTCCGAGCAGACCACCTTGTCCATCCACTCGAATATCGTCGGGCAACCCGGTCAGCGGGAGATCCACGAGCTGGCCGTCTGTAATCCGCCGCAGGCGCCCTTCGCGTTCTGTCACAAGTATTGTGCCGGTATCGAGGACTTGCATCTGCCAGGGAAATTCGAGATTGGTGGTAACGGGATGCAGTTCATAGCCCTGCTCGGACAGTCTGACATCGCCTGGCGCGAAGGTATTTTCCTGAGTTGCTTCAGCGCATGCCGCGAGTGCAAAAAGGCTTACGACTGGGTATAATCGATCTAACATAGGGACATTCACTTTATTATTAATTCTTCTGGCGTGACCCTTTGTAGATAAGACGATGTCGGACTTATTCCAGTCTGGCGTCTTCATTATTGTGGTCTTGTTTGTCTGAGGGATTAGTTGTTGATGTGCTGTTGCAAGGCCCGGGTTTGCCAGTATCGCAGACATCATCGACTGGAAATTGCCATCGATTTCTACTGCCAGAACCCTTGGGCGCCGGCTTATCGCGGTCGGAATTCGTCGATACATGGCGGTGGCTATAAAGCTGGTGTATGAACTGGCTGGTTGTAATGAAGTCCGTTAGATGGACGGCAGATGTCCGGACAAGGAAACAGGTCGGGCAAGGAGACAGGTATGGCAGGTGATTCAGCGCTAGTGCTGGTTTCGGGCGGACAGGATTCGACGGTGTGTCTGGCTTTTGCGCTGGAGCGTTATGCGCACGTCGAAACCGTTGGCTTCGATTACGGCCAAAGGCATGATGTTGAGATCAGCTGTCGTCAGGCTGTTTTGCAGGCGTTTCGGGATCATTTTCCGGAATGGTCTGCCAAACTCGGTGATGACCATATGTGCGACCTTCGCGGATTTGGTGCTGTCAGCAACACCAGTTTGACCCGCGAAACCGAAATCGAAATGGATCAGACAGGACTGCCATCGACATTTGTGCCGGGCCGGAATCTGGTCTTTTTCAACTATGCCGCTGCCGTGTCGTGGCGTCGCGGGATCAATCGCCTGATTGGTGGCATGTGCGAGACCGACTATTCCGGCTATCCTGACTGCCGGCGTGCGACGCTGGATGCGCAGGAATTGGCGCTACAAAAAGGAACAGAACGACCTTTTAAAATCGAGACGCCATTAATGGATCTTGATAAAGCTCAAACCTGGATGCTCGCGAAGGAATTGGGGGGCGATAAACTCGTCGAGATTATCGTGCAGCACACACATACATGTTATCTCGGCGCACGAGAGACGCTGCATGATTGGGGGTATGGCTGCGGCCGCTGCCCGGCTTGTGAATTGAGAGCAGCCGGTTTCGAGGCCTGGAAAAGTGAGTGCGGCGCGTGAAGGTTTACAGCGTAAAAGAGGCTTATGTGACACTTCAGGGTGAGGGCGCACAGACCGGACGGGCTGCGGTTTTTCTTCGTTTTTCCGGCTGTAATCTCTGGAATGGTCGCGAGGAAGACCGGGCAAAATCAGTTTGCCAATTCTGCGATACCGATTTCATTGGGACAGATGGTCAGAATGGCGGACGCTTTGAAGGCGCTGACGAGCTCGCAGCGCATGTCAACCGGGTCTGGCACGAGACCTCGCGGTCCGGTGGGCGTCCCTATGTCATTTGTACCGGCGGAGAGCCGTTATTGCAGCTTGATCGAGCCGCTATTGCTGCTTTGAAAAATGCAGGCTTCGAAGTTGGGGTCGAAACGAATGGTACGATAAAGGCGCCGGACGGGTTGGACTGGATCTGCGTTAGCCCGAAAGGCACAGCCCCACTAAAACAGCTAAGTGGTGACGAGTTAAAGCTGGTTTTTCCGCAGGCTGAAGAGGCAGCACAACCGGCTCAGTTCGAAAGTTTACATTTTCAGCACTTTTTCCTTCAGCCTAAAGATGATACGGCAACGCGAGATAACATCGCTGCTGCGGCAGCCTATTGTATGAAGCAACCGAAATGGCGACTAAGCTTGCAAACGCACAAACTGATCGGCCTGCCTTGAGCCTGTCCGGTCAGGTCTTTGAAATAACGAAGTCAGTTCGCTTCGAGGCTGCTCATTTCATGTCGAGTTCGCCCGAAGGACACCCCTATCGTAATATTCACGGACATTCATTCTGCCTGGAGGCAACAATCGCCGGATGTCTCGATGAAGACCAGGATTGGGTCGAAGATTTCTCCGTGTTTACCGACAAGTTGAACGAGGTCGCAAAGATGCTCGATCACAAGCTTTTAAATGAGATTGATGGTCTGGGTGTGCCAAGTCTCGAGCGCCTTTGTGTCTGGGTCGCCAATCAGCTGGTCGTTGATTTTGTGGGTTTGCAGAGTGTTGTGATTTCCCGGCCGAGCCTGGATGAACGCTGCAAGCTGGTTATTCCGAGCGTCGCGCATTCTGGCGAACGGCCGCTGCAAGACTGACTTTGCCGCTCCCCGGCTTTAATGGCTTGGGTTGATTGTCCGATGGCGCCCACCCGGAAAGCCACGCAATATTGAAACTCGCTCTGACTTTTCCGTCCGGATAACTGAAACGATCCTGATAGACTTCGCATGTTCTCTGCAGCATCCGCCGCGAAAGGGGCCGTCTTTCCTGTCCCGGTTTTGACACGAATGCCGCTTGCTCGCCGCTGCCTCTGAGGTCGGCTAGAAGGCTCATGGGATGCTGATAACGGACCGTGATGTGATCAATGTCGGCGACCGGTAAGGCAAACCCGGAGCGCTGCAACAGACCGGCGAGGTCTTGCAGGCCTGCGAGCGGTGATAGGCGCGGGCTGATACCGGCGGTCAGGCTGCTTTCGGCTTCGATGAGGCTGGTGCGCAACTCCGACAGCGTTCCGGCAGCGAACAGACAGCCGAGAAAAAGCCCGTCAGGCTTAAGGGCCTTACGTATCTGGATTAAGGCGCCAGGCAGGTCATTTATCCAGTGCAGGGAGAGTGCACTGCTAATCAGGTCAAAGCTGCCGTCTTTGAAGGGAAGTGTTTCTTCATCGCCCTGAATCGTCGGGATGCCGCGATGTCGGGTTTGTCGGGCCAGGGATCCAGCGCGTTCCAGAGCGAAAATTTGACCAATGCTGCTGTGCTGGTCCAGGGCCTCCGACATCAGCCCGTGATGGCTGCCAAGGTCGAGGACCGTCGGAAAACTGCGCGAAACGTCGTCCAGTCTACTTATTAAATCGCTAGAAGCGCGTTTGAGTAGAAAGTCATATTGATCGAGCTGTGCCGCAGCACGATTACGATTCTGTGCTACGCGCCCTCGATCGAAAACTTCGAGGTTTCGGGCATTTTTCTGGGAAGCATCGGTCATGAGATTTGATATGCACCGAGTGGGGCAGATGGCAAAGGCCCGAGCCATGTTTGCCGCAGAATTCTTTTGGCCGGCACGGTCCTTGCTGACGGGTGAAATAAGCGGGAACGGAGGGCTCCTGAACGCCTCGGAATTTTCGGCAGTGACGTTTGTGGACAGAGGCTGCCGGCTTTGCGCTCGCCCTTTGCGGGATTATTATGGTGCCGAAACAGACTGTGTTTTGTGTCAGGGCAAGCCTCCGGTATGGGATCAGGCACGCGCAGCAGTGGTTTATTATCAAATCTCCCGCCCACTGATTCTGGGGTTAAAATATGGCGGCCAGCGTGGTGCCCTGCCGATTATGGCGAACTGGATGGTTCAGGCGGCTCGGGATTTGCTGGTCGAGACTGACTGGTTGGTGCCGGTTCCTCTGCATTATACGCGGCTCGTAAAACGGGGTTTTAATCAAGCTGTCTGGCTGGCCCAGCCAGTTGCTACAAGCGCAGGTACGAAGCTGTGTATCGATGGACTTGTACGGTCGCGAGCGACCGCTTCCCAGGGGGGCAAAACGGGCAAGCAGAGGCAACAGAATGTGGCCGGTGCCTTTCATGTGCGACCCGCAAAGCGTAGGCGCTTGCAGCGCTCGGTTGTAACGCTTGTTGATGACGTGCTAACGACGGGTTCAACAGTCGCAGCGTGCGCCGGCGCCCTGAAGAAAGCGGGTGTTCGAAAAGTGAATGTTTTAGTGTTCGCGCGCGTTGTAACTGATAAACATAATCCCATATAACTCTGGTAGAAAGAGGGGACATTGAAATGAAAGTGACCGTATATACGAGGCAGTTCTGTCCTTTCTGTACGCGGGCTCTGGATCTTTTGAAGACCAAGGATGTCGAGGTTACTGAAATCGATGCCGGCATGGATGCGGCAAAGAAAAAAGAAATGGTTGAGCGCTCAGGTGGCGCGCGTACGTTTCCGCAAATTTTTCTAGGGGATACGCATATTGGCGGCTGTGATGATATGATGCTGCTGGAGCGGACCGGTAAACTGGACCAAATGATACAAAACTAATCGTCGTTTGAAATGATACATTATGCATTGATATGCCATGATTGCGATGCCCGGTTCGAGGCGTGGTTCGGATCGTCAAAAGCATATGATGAGCAGTCGGAGGCAGGATTATTGGAATGCCCCAAATGCTCTGGCAGCCATGTCGGAAAGCAAATTATGGCGCCGGCTGTGTCAGGAACGAAGAAGACCGAAGACGGTAAATCGGTGGAGGTTTTCAATAGGTTTGCTGCGAAAGCCCGCCAGCATATCGACAAGAATTTCGATTATGTCGGTCGGAATTTTGCAGATGAAGCACGCGCCATGCATGACGGCACGATCGATGCTAGACCGGTATGGGGTGAGGCAACTATGGCGGAACAGAAATCCTTACGGGAGGAAGGGGTCGCGGCAGCGCCACTTCCGGCCGCTTTCGTGCCGCGGCAAAAGCCTGACGACAAGGATGTGAACTAATTTATTGTATTATAAGGCGCAAAGGATGGAGCGAATTTAACCAATCGTCACCGACGGTCTGATAAAACTATTAATCAAAACAAAAATATTTAGCGTTGCAGCTGCGTCATTTTGTAAAAACTTTTTTATTGGTTTTTTGTTTTTCGCACCTAGTTGTACAAAATGCTAATCTTTTCAATATTAGATGCTTGCATCTCGAAAATTATTGTATAGGTGTCGCAATAGAGTTCAAATACATGTAATATATCAGACAAAAACAGGCATTATATTAGTTAGAGATAATAGAATATATCATTTTGGAGAATAAAGCGTATGAATTCATGAAGTTTTGTATATAGTTAAATATATCTACTTTATGTTCTCCACATTGAAACTGGCATCCGCGTGCGTCCCCCCACCCAGCCTGCGGACTTGTCAGTAGGGCCCGCCGAGCATGTCCCCGCAAGGCGGGCCCGTTTTATTTGGCGCCGCTGTTTTTTTATCGTCCATGAATTCTGGTCATTGTGCGTCTCAAAAGCTGCTATGCGTGATTGATAAGAAAACAAATGCGCAGCGTTTTTTCGGTATCACCATGCATTCGACAGGTTGCGAAAAGACAGTCCTTTTCTGCCGGGATAAATGTCGATAAGAAAGATGACATGAAAAGGCTGTGGCATTGGCCCATCGATCCGCTTGCGCGTACTGTGCGGCTGGCGTTGGGGGAAAAAAATTGGTCATTTGAGTCCATTGTCGTCAGGCCGTGGTCGCATGATCTCGAGCTTGCGGCGCTGGCACCTGGCGCGACTGCGCCGGCCATGACCGATATAAATGCTGATATACGAATGACAGCGATCGGTAGTCTGGCAATTTGTGAATATATCGAAGAGGCGGAGCCGAGCCCGCGTCTGCTACCATTCAACCCGGTCGACAAGGCCGAGGCACGCCGGCTTTGGCAGTGGTCGGAAGAGAATTTTGCCGGGATAAATAATACGTTACTGGATGAACGCATATCGCAGCGTGTGCGGCGTGAAAGCGAACCCAATAGCGCGGCATTACGGCAAGGGGCACATGCATTGAATAATCGCCTGACTTTTCTGGACGCTTTATCAGCTGACCGGCCATATCTTGCAGGTCGGCATTTAAGTCTGGCGGATCTGTCAATTGCCGCGCATCTGTCTGCATATGATTATTTCGGCGACGTGCCATGGCATACCTGCCCGGATTTGAAGTCATGGTATGCTCGGATAAAGTCGCGGCCGTCTTTCAGGGCGCTTCTTTTGGATCGTCTCGAAAATGTGAAGCCAGTTGAGCATTATGCAGATCTTGATTTCTAATTGTTTGCGCGATCATGGCCGATGATTTAGCAGCCTGGCTTGATACCGAAGCAAGACGGCTAGGTTTTGATGTCGTCGGGCTCGCGCGTGCGGACGAAACCTGGGCGGCTTCAGAGCGTTTGGAAGCCTTTGTCGAGGCTGGCTATCATGGGTCTATGACGTGGATTCAGGAGACGCTTGAGCGCCGGAAAATGCCAACGTCAATGTGGCCCGAGGCGAAGTCTGCTATCGTCGTCGGAATGAATTACGGGCCCGATATCGACCCGCTTGCCGTGCTCGACAGACCAGACCTCGCCGGTGTCTCGGTTTACGCCAAGGGTAGCGACTATCATGATGTCCTGAAAAAGCGATTGAAGCACCTGGCTAGGGGCTTCGTCGAGCAATCCGGCCAGCAGGTTAAAGTCTTCGTGGATACGGCGCCTTTGATGGAAAAGCCGCTTGCCGCCAAGGCTGGGTTAGGATGGCAGGGAAAGCATACAAATCTGGTTTCCAGGGCGTTCGGCTCCTGGTTGTTTCTGGGTGTTATGCTGACCGATGCGGTCCTGCCAGCAGATGCCGAGGAGATCGATCATTGTGGGTCGTGCCGGGCCTGTCTTGATATTTGTCCGACTGACGCTTTCCCCGGGCCTTACCGGCTGGATGCGCGGCGATGCATCGCTTATCTCACAATTGAACATCATGGCCCGATTCCACATGAGTTCAGGCACCAGATCGGCAATCGCATTTATGGCTGTGATGATTGTCTGGCTGTGTGCCCATGGAACAAATTTGCAGTTCAGTCCCGGGAGCAGGCATTATGGGCGCGCCTTGAATTACAGTACCTTAAACTGGCGGATTTACTCGAACTTGATGATGCCGCGTTCCGGACATTGTTTTCGGGATCCCCGATAAAGCGCATCGGACGGAACCGGTTCGTCCGGAATGTTCTTATCGGCATTGGTAATTCCGGTGATCGGCAATTTCTGAATGAAACATTTTTCGCATGCCTGACAGACCCTGATGCGACCGTTCGCGCGACCGCTATTTGGGCTCTGCGCTGTCTCGATGAAAACCGCTTCGGTTTGGAAAAACGCAAACACATGCCACATGAAACCGACCCTGTCGTGATTGCCGAATGGCGATCCGCAGCAGGACCAGAAAAATGACATACTTGCTGGCCTGTCTTAACCGATTGCTCGTCAATGGGCTTAAACTGGTCGTCTTCGTTTTTATACTTGCGCATTTTTATCTTGTATTGATCAAATGGCTGCCGGTGCCGCTGACTGCGACTATGGCGCAGCGGAGTTTGCAGCCGGGCGGGATCGCGCGCGACTGGATCTCGATTGATCAGGTTTCTGAACATCTCGTTGCCGCGGTTATTGCAGCCGAAGATACACGGTTCTGCAAACATTCCGGTATAGATTTTGCGGCGATTAGAACGGTTCTGGCGGAGCATCGTGGGACTGGGCGGCTGCGGGGCGGGTCAACGATTACGCAGCAGACCGCAAAGAACGTTTTCCTTTGGAATGGCGGAGGTGTCCTTCGTAAAATCCCGGAGGCCTGGTTGGCGCTCCTGATAGATGCCTATTGGGGCAAGTCGCGGGTAATGGAAGTCTATTTGAATGTCGCCGAATGGGGTGATGGTCTGTTTGGAGCCGAAGCCACGGCGCAAAGAATCTTCGGGAAGTCGGCGTCTGAGCTGACCGAATATGAGGCGTCCCTGATGGCGGCGGTTTTACCCAGTCCGAACCGTTGGGAGATGCGGCCCCCCGGACCTTATGTGCAAGAGCGTGCTGCGACTTTGCGGGCGAGGATGGCGGTGGTCTCCCGCGACCAGCTGGCCGACTGCCTGGGGACGGTGCGCTAGTCGCGCGTATCGCGTATTCGCAGGGTTTCGTTAATTTCACCGCGCAGCAGCAGGAATTCTATGTTTTCCGGGGCGACGATGAGTAGCTGGTCAATATCTGCTTTGGCGGACTCTAGTGCTTCGGTTTTAAGATAGGCACGGGCACGCAGCGCCCGCGCATCTGTCAGATCTGGCGCAAGTGACAGAGCCGCATCGAGATCGTTCAGTCCTAGGGCCCAGTTACCGATCGTGAAATAGGCAGCGGCGCGGTCGACGTATATGAAAGGGTCTGAAGACTGCAGGCGCAGGGCAGTCGAGAAGGCGGTAATTGCAGCTTCCGGATAGTTCGCGCTCAGCCATGCATTGCCGGCCTGTGTCATGTAGTGAATGCGCTGGTTGAGCG
Source organism: Hyphomonas sp. TMED17 (assembly GCA_002172915.1). Classification (GTDB taxonomy): domain Bacteria; phylum Pseudomonadota; class Alphaproteobacteria; order Caulobacterales; family Hyphomonadaceae; genus Henriciella. Next base: position 98,674 of record NHBW01000002.1, read on the forward strand.
CGATCGGATCAGGCGCATTGGCAAGGGCTTCAAGTCGGGTCGCGCCTTCGCGGACCCGTCCCATGGATATGAGTGCCATTGCATTACAATGGCGGGCCTTTGGCCGGTTGCCGGCCATTAACCAGGCGAGGCTGTCTTCATAAGCTTCGCTGGGTTGATTCTGGATGCGCTCAAGGCAGGCATCTAACCTGTTTTGTTCGTCTTGTGCATTTAGCTGCAGGGCCGACTGGGAGACATGCAGGGAAGTGGCGAGAATGGCGAGGAGTGACATGCGATCTGACTTTCTGTAGGCCAGTGACTTTGATAAACGAAAGGGCGCACATGTGAATATGAGTTTATCGTCACAGCCGCTTTTTCTTTTTGGCGCAGGATATTCCGGTCAATATCTTGCGCGGATTTGGCAGGGGCCGGTTTACGCATCCTATCGCTCGCCATCGTCACGGGCAGAGATTGAGCAGCTTGGCCTTATCCCGGTTGACGCGCAGTCGCCCGAGGCCATTGCCGCGATTATAGACGATGCGCATATTCTGGTTTCACCGCCCCCGGATGCACAGGGTTGTCCGGCCCTTCGTGCGCTGCATCCTGTTATCGCGCAGGCCGCCAGTGTTACGTATCTGTCGACAACTGGCGTCTATGGTGACCGCGCCGGCGGCTGGGTGTTCGAGACAACGCCGCCGCGCCCCGGGCAAACGCGATCGCAGCGCCGGCTCGCCGCCGAGCAGGACTGGATAGCGGCGCGACCTGACATCTGCATAGCCCGCTTGCCGGGGATATACGGCCCCGGGCGCTCGGCGTTTGATCGGCTCGCGCAAGGCACGGCGCGACGGATCATTAAACCACAGCAGGTATTTTCCAGAATTCATGTTGAAGATCTTGCGACCGCCTTGCTGGCTCTGATCGGGCAGGGCGCAAATGGCATATTTCACATCTGTGATGATGTCGCGGCCCCGCCGCAGGACGTCATCGCCTTCGCTGCGACCTGCCAGGGGAGTGATGCCGGTCCTGAAATATCGATTCTAGACCCATCATTGTCGGATATGACACGAAGTTTCTATGCCGAGTGCAAACGCGTTTCCAATGCCAAAATAAAGGCTGTAACCGGCTGGGTGCCGCGCTATCCAAGTTATCGAGAGGGCCTGAAAGCAATAAGCGCCGGAGTGATTGCAAGCGCTGTCGAGAGATAATTCAGCGATGCTTTCACCTTCACGGGTTGATGATGACTTTGCCAACAACCTCCCGGTTTTGCAGCATACGAAAGCCGTCGAGTGCCTGTGACAGGGGAAGACTTGTATGCACCCGGGGGCGTGTTTGCCCGTCCCTGGCCCACTTCCAGATTTGCGCGATATTTTCCCTGCCGAGCTCCGGCAATTGACGCCCGAACTCACCCGCCCGCACGCCGACCACCGAAAACCCTTTGATTAATGGCATATTGCTCGGCACCGTCGCGATCCGGCCTGAAGTGAAACCAATAACCAGGAGACGACCGTTAAATGCGATGCAGCGGACTGATTCGTCAAAAATATCGCCACCAACCGGGTCGAATACGACATCGGCCCCACGACCATTTGTCAGCTCTTTTACCCGTTCATGGAAACCGTCTTTTGTATTGATGACATGATCGGCGCCATATTCGGCAGCGTCTGCGAGTTTTGCATCGCTGCCGCCGGTCGCAATGATTCTGGCACCGAGAATACGTCCGACATCAATTGCTGCCATGCCGACGCCGCCACTGGCGCCATGAACAAGAAGGGTTTCACCGGGCTGCAAGTTTCCGCGTCGAACGAGCGCCACATAAGCGGTCAGATAGGCTGCGGAATAGGATGCCGCCTGATCATAGGATAATGAGTTTGGTTTGATTTGTAGCCCATCTGCGGCGGCTGTTGCATAAGTCGCGAAGGCGCCGAAGCGGGCGCCGCCACAGACGGCGTCACCGATTTTAAAATCGGTAACATCATCGGCTATCGCAACAATGTCGCCTGCCATATCCATGCCGGGGGTAAAGGGTGGATCGAGTTTGAGCTGGTACTTTCCTTGACAAAGAAGAATGTCGGGAAAATTTACGCTGGCCGATTTGACCCGGATCAGGACTTCGCCGGGGCCGGGTTCGGGGCAGGATACGTCCCTCACGGCAACACCAGAGAGGTCATCACTCAGAGCTGTACAGACAAGCGCCTTCATTTGATTTTATGCAATTCTTCGCGCACCAGATCCGCGATCTCAACACAGGCATCCTTGGCGGCGGGAACGACATTGGTGAACGCAGTGAAGGCGTGTGCTAACTCGTCATAGCATTTGAACGTAACGGGCACGCCAGCATCTTTGAGCTTTTCGGCATAGGCAGCACCGTCATCAACGAGTGGATCAAAACCGGCTGTGGCGATGATCGCGTTCGGCAGTCCCGCCAGCCTTGGTTCCAGGCCCGGAGACAATAAGACTTGCGAGCGATCAAAATCGCCGTCTGGTACATATTGCTGCATGAACCAGTCCATCGTGTCGGATGAAAGCGGATAGGTTTCGCCATACAGGGTTCTGGAAGGAAATTCGGCGGTTAAATCTGTCGCCGGATAGATAAGAAGCTGTAGATCAGGCACGGGTTTTTCCTGTCGCCGCATGTCCTGCGCGATTACCGCACTTAGATTGCCGCCCATACTATCACCGCCAACGGCAGCATGGCCTGGCCGTGCGCCGAGCGATTCCGCATTTTTGATACACCATTCATAGGCATCGATGGCGTCCTCGAGGCCGGCCGGAAATTTGTGTTCGGGGGCGAGGCGATAATCAACCGATACGACCGGGCAGCCGATTTGTCTGGCGAGGATCTGGCAGAATGCGTGGCTTGTCTCGAGGTCGCCGATTACGCCGCCGCCAAAGTGAAAATAAACCATGACCGGAAGTTCGGCGTCGGGATGCTCCGGAGTGTAAATGCGAACCGGGATTTGATGTGATCCGCGAGATAGTATCGTATCATTGCGCCATGCGATATCGGTCGCATCCGGGGCCGCCAGCATCGCCAGCCCGGCCGCCGAGCCGGCGCGTGCAACGTCGGCGGGAAGCGATGACATGGGTGGAGATTTTGCCGCCTGATAGGCGAGCAGCTGGAAATTTGCGTTAAGTCTCCGGCCGCCGATCGTAACCGGCTCACCCCCCGACATCCAGATTTTGAAGCGATCTGGCAGGCGCATGATAAATTTCAGAATCAAAATGCGCAGGTTCATTTCACGTCTCCTGGTTCATCTCAAAAGTCCGGCTATGCCATCGGTCTTAAACGTGTTTTGCAAAATCCTTTATTCCTGCCAGCATCAGTCGGGATGCAAAGGCGGCTGCAACTTCCGGTTCCAGTGGCCGGCGGGATAACATCAAATCGCCCATTTGCCGCGCAATGCCGATTGCGGCAGCTGTCAGATAGCCGGCATCAAGGTGCTTCGGGCCTGTGATCCGCAGAACATTTTCAATATCGCTTCGAATCTGATCTGAAATAGCTTTTATTTCGGGTGTATCGATTCTGACCCCGATCATCGCGCGGTGTGGCCCGCCATTGCTAATAGTGACGTCGTTCTCTTCGACCAGAAAATCAAAATAGGCGGCATAGGCAGCCCGAAAATAGGAGGCGAGATCAGTCGCCTGGCTGCTGATGATTTTAAGCCTTGGCTGGAATCGTTTGGCGCTTTCCGCGGCAATCGTTTCGAAGATTTCTTCTTTTGATTTGAAATAGTTGTAGAATGTGCCGGATGCGAGGCTGGTTTCGCGGATAATATCCCGAATGCTGGCCACTTCGTAGCCATCGCGTGCAAACACTTTACTGGCCGCATCAAGTATCGCCTGCCGATTAGCTTTTTTTGTCAGGGCGCGCTTGCCGGAGCCTGGCGATGTAGCGGTAGCTAGGGACATATAATAACTCCTTTCCTGACAGCTGCGCAGATTGGTGACGAGGCGTCAACTTTCATTGCGCCGGCGGATGCATTTTAGTGGGTATAAAGTGCGTAAACTCGTAAATCGAGCCAGTGATATTCGTGTGCCGGCGGTGTAGCTGATAGCCATAGGCTGTAGGCTAAGCGGGGCGCTGCAGCGGTCTCTTCTCCGGCCGATAATAATACTCATGCCGCGTTGCTATTGTCGAATGCGCGCGCATCGGCCAAAAGACGCGAATGGATATAAATAGTTTGCAAGACCCCGATAAGCGAATCGCCCTGATGCGGCAAAATATGGGGAATATGACGAAAATTGTGCCATGGGCACGAGAAACCGGGTTTGAAGTCACTGCCATTGAAAAAGGCCATATTTGGGGACGTCAGCCGTTTTCCGAGCATTTGATCGGCGACCCTGAGGACCGGGTCATTCACGGCGGCGTGATTACGACGCTGCTGGATAATCTATCGGGGATGGCGTGTGCATCGGCGTTGAGTGAATTCCGGTTTGTCGCCACGCTTGATTTGCGTATTGACTATATGCGACCGGCCGAAACCGAGTGCGATATTATCGGTGAAGCGGAATGCTATCACCTGACCCGCTCGGTCGCGTTCTGCCGGGCCTGGGCATATCACGAAACCCGCGAGAAACTGATTGCGACAGCGCAAGGCGCGTTCGCTATCAACCAGCCACGATCGATCTCCAGTTTCGGAGCAGGCGCATGACCCGAAACGAAATGTTACAAGACTTGCTGGTCAGGGTTCCAATCGTTCAGACGCTGGGTATGCGCTGCGACGTGAAGGGCGATGACATGACCGCAATTTTGCCGTTCAATAATAAGCTGATCGGAAACTTCAGCTTAAAAGCGTTGCATGGTGGCGCCATCGGGACGTTTCTGGAGCTGACGGCAATGGCACAATTGTTTCTGGAGTCCGACGTTGAGAAGCTGCCGCGGACGATAAATATTACAGTTGATTATCTCAGACGCGGTCGGGCCGAGAACTTGTTTGCCCGCGCCTATATTGTGAAAATGGGACGCCGGATGTCGAGTGTTCGCGTTGAAGCCTGGCAGGCGGAACGGTCGAAAGCCGTCGCTGCGATGCAGGGACATTTCCTACTGAGCCGCCCCGAGCTTGAGTCGCAATAGGTATCTTTGGCCCCCCGGTTTGGCTTGCTTTGTCAGAACATAAAAAGGCCCGGCACATGCGCCGGGCCTGATCGAATTATTCAAGTCGGTTTAGCTTGAAGCCAGACTACAAATGATAGGCAGATTCGCCGTGACTTGCAGTATCCAGTCCGACTTCCTCGTCACTACTGTCAACGCGTAGTGGAATGAAGGCCTTTATCACGCTCAACAAAACGGCCGTTGCAAGCGCCGACCATGCGCAGACGACAACGACGCCGGTGAGCTGGATGCTGAACTGGTCAAGCATGCCGGTTCCGCCGAGACCAGGTGCCATCGGACCAAATCCGGCAAGCGCAGGAATGAGCAGAATACCAAGAATACCGCCGACACCATGCACGGCAAAGACGTCAAGGCTGTCATCGATTTTCAAGCGTGACCGGATCAGAACAACCGCGAAATAACACACCATCGCGGCCAATGAGCCGATGATGATTGCCGCCATCGGACCAACCGATCCAGCCGCTGGCGTAATCGTGGCGAGACCGGCAATTGTTCCGGTTGCAGTACCAACCAGCGTTGGTTTGCCGAATTTTACCCATTCGATACCCATCCAGACGAGTGATGCTGTTGCCGCTGAAATGTGAGTGACCAGCATAGCCTGGCCGGCGCCGCCATTAGCACCGAGTGCTGAGCCAGCATTGAAACCGAACCAGCCAACCCAAAGCATGCTTGCGCCAAGCATTACAAAAGAGGCATTGTGAGGAGGGCGCGTATCTTCAGGAAATCCGGCTCGTTTGCCGAGGAAAAACACGAAGACCAAAGCGCTGATCCCGGCTGTTGCGTGGACAACCAGACCACCGGCGAAATCAATTACGCCGCGGTCGGCCAGCCAGCCACCGCCCCAGATCCAATGGGTTACTGGTGCGTAGACAATCAAAAGCCACAGAGCACTAAAGACCAGAACCGCCGCGAAATTCACGCGTTCGGCGAATGCCCCGATAATCAGCGCTGGTGTTATGACCGCAAAGGTCATCTGGAACATGATGAAGACGCTTTCCGGAATTGTACCTGACATGCTGTCGGTTGCGACATTGCCAAGGAACATTTTTGACAGGCCGCCCCAGATTGCACCGGCGCCGTCGGCTGCCCCGTTGCCATCGCCAAACGCAATTGAATAACCGGCAACGACCCAGACGAGGGACATTAAACAGGCCAATGCCAGACATTGCATCAGGACCGACAGGATGTTCTTTGACTGGACTAGTCCGCCATAAAATAGCGCGAGACCGGGCAGCGTCATAAATAAAACAAGTGCGGTCGAGGCCAGGATCCAGGCTGTGTCGCCGGTATCAGCGAATGCTGGCATGGCGAGACTGGACATAAGAGCGATTAGCACCACCGTCTTCTGGAGGCCCGATTGGACCCTCGGTATCAAACCGTTCATGCGTGTTTCCTCCCGAAATAATGCTATTCTGGTTTTGTGTGTGTCGTGCCGCCTTTAGCACTGGCATGCAAGCCTGTTTTGAGCCTTGGCAGCAAAAGACCGGATGCCGACTTAGCCGACGGTCGCGGTAATGATAATAGCTAAATATCAGCCGCAACTGCTTCAGAAACAGTTTTATAGCCGTCGGCATCAAGGCAGTCACGAAGCTGGCGATTGATCGCGTCAATCGCCCCAGGGCCTTGATAGGCCAAGGCGGTATAAAGCTGGACGGCATGCGCACCGGCTTTGATTTTCGCGTAGGCGTCCGCTCCAGATGCGACACCGCCACATCCGATTAGGTCGAATTGCTCCCCGAGCGCTGTCCGTAAAGTTCTGAGCAATATTGTCGAAGATGCAAGAATTGGCGGGCCGGACAGGCCGCCGGATTCGGCCCGCAGCTTTGCTGGCAGATAATCCGGTCGCGCGATTGACGTGTTTGAAACGATGAGACCGCAGAGCCATTGGCCCTGCGTTTTCAGAACATTGACAAGCAAATCGATATCTTCTTGGCGCAGGTCCGGTGATAGTTTCAAAAAGACCGGTGGCGGTGACAAGATCTTACGCCAAGCGGTTTCGCACCTGTTTAGGAGTTCGGTGAGCGCGCCTTGATATTGCAGGTCTCGCAAACCCGGCGTGTTCGGGCTCGATACATTTATAGTGATGTAGTCGGCCAGCCCGGCAGCGGCTGCGAGGCCATGTTCATAGTCGGAAATAAAATCGGGACTGGTCTTGTTGGCGCCAATATTTATCCCGACGGGACAGTTTAATTCTGCTTTCTGGCGGGCAAGATTGCAAAGTGCGACTTCCGATCCCTTATTGTTAAAGCCAAGACGGTTGATAATGGCGCGCTGTTTTTTGGCTCTGAACAATCGCGGTTTGGCGTTCCCCGGTTGCGGGCACGGCGTGACCGTGCCGCATTCGAGAAAGCCGAAGCCAAACTGGCTCATAGCGTGACAAACTTCCGCATTTTTGTCGAAGCCGGCGGCAAGACCAATGGCATTGGGCAGCACGAGGCCTGACTTTGGCAAGCGTGTGGCTGTTTCCCATTGGCTGGCGTCGATCTTCGGAAGGCCGATGCCAAATTTAAGTCCGGCGATTGTCAGAGTATGAGCGGCTTCCGCGGGTAGGAGCCGGAGCGCCGGTGCGAAGATGTCGGCGGCATTCATGCGTTTAGACTTTCCGGCAGGAGCGGAGGCGCGTCGGCGCTGCACACAAGCTTCCACATCCGTGTCGCAAGCCTCCGTGGCAGTGCGCCATAATAGTGAGGAAAAAGGTCTCCGTTCCGGCTGGTCTCCCATTTTAATCGGTCTGCAACATCACTGACGGCAAATTCGAGCAGGATGACGCCCAAGCTGCCATTGTAATAGCGTGCGAGTGTTCCGCTAATTTGGGTGGCTGCCGACAGATGTATGTAGCCGTCAGTCCTGTCGAGTTCGGTCTGAACCAGGCCGTCGGTCTCGGATCGCTGTGCCGCGGCCTGGTCGAGTATTTTATAGACAAGCCGGGTTTGCTTGGTCTGCATGCTTTGTTCTCGTAATGGTGACGGCCAGAATAGGCGGTGGTTCTTTGCATTATCCTGATGTCTTGCCCGTTTCAAGTACTGCTACATCGCGGTCTGGCAATGTGTGCTCAATTGTATCGGTAGGCTGTTGAGCTAGCCGACATGCTCGCCGGTTAGCGTATCAACCGATGCCGCTCCGGGATGGGGTCGGGGCAGTTGAATTCTGCCCGAATGTCGGGCACTGGTTCGGCGGACATTTTAGTTTCCGGTTTTGATTGGCGGTCATCGTCAATTTTGATAGGTGTCTGATCTTGCGCCACTTGAGGTGTAGTAAATGTTTGGACCGATATGGACTGGAATAAGCTAAAATCTTTCCACGCGGCGGCTGAAACGGGCAGCCTGACGGGCGCCGGCGAACGCTTGGGCATTTCGCAATCCGCAGTGTCCCGACAAATTGCTGCGCTCGAGGAAAAGCTGGGGATTTCTCTATTCCAGCGGCATGCGCGCGGGCTGGTGCTGACCGATTCAGGCGTAACGCTGCACCAGTCGACAATGGAAATGGAAGTGGCCGCGAAGTCGGCCGCGGCGGCATTGCAAGATCAGAGCGAATTAGCGCAAGGAGATCTTATTGTCACCGCGCCAGTCGCTTTCGGCTCGACCTGGCTGGTACCCCGCCTGCGCGAATTTGCCAGACAGAATCCAGATCTATGCATCGATCTACGCCTCGATGACGGCGAGCATTATGATTTGCTGAAACTCGAGGCCGAATGCGCCATCCGGTTATGGGCGGCAGATAAGGCCGATTTGATTCAGCGCAAGCTCGCAACGCTTGGCACAAATCTGTATGGCTCGGCGGAATATCTGGCCAAACACGGGGTGCCGCAGACACCGGCGGATCTCGATGATCACCGGATTATCGCCTATGGTGATGCCGATAGTCCGATCGATGCCATGTCATACGCTCAGCGGATCGGGCGTGATGATGACCGCCCGCGCAAGGCGGCTTTAACGGTCAACAATGTTCCGGCTATGGCGCGGGCGGTTGAATCCGGTCTCGGTATTGCCGATTTGCCAGACTATATGCTGGCGACGATGCCCGATCTTGTGCGTGTGCTGGAAGATTATTCCGGACCGAGTTTTGAACTTTACTTCGTTTATCCAAGCGATTTGAGGCGGTCGAAGCGGATTGCGACGTTTAGGGATTTTCTGACTTCGGAAGTCAGCGCGTTTAGCGCGTCCGTGCCGCGATAGATCATTCTGGTATCCGGCACAGATATGACGGGTCTGGTTTGCGAGATGGATGTGGTGCCGGATGCGCGATTTGCAGCCTCGCTGCTAGAATGGCACGCCGTCATCAGTGTCTTTGCCGGTTGCTGCGTCTGCGTTCGACAAAAGCTGGGAAAAGTCGAATAGCCTTGAATCATGTAAGTGACTTGGGCGGACATTGCGAAGAGCGCGCGCCATAACTTGCCGAACCCCTGGTTTCCGGGTCTCCCATTCATCAAGCATTCGCTTCATTGCGACCCGCTGTAGGCCGTCCTGCGAGCCGCAGAGGTTGCAGGGAATAATCGGAAAGTCGAGGGCGGCGGCGAATTTCTCAAGATCGGCTTCGGCTGACGTAATCAGGGGCCGCAAGACTTCGATATCGCCCTCGTCATTTATGAGTTTCGGGGGCATCGCGGCGAGGCGCCCGCCATTCAGTAAATTCATCATGAAGGTCTCGAGCGCATCATCGCGGTGATGGCCGAGGACCAGCGCGCTGCAGCCTTCTTCACGCGCAACGCGATACAGGATACCGCGGCGCAGTCGCGAGCACAGCGCGCAGAAGGTCCGGTCGGCGGATATTTTTTCGGTCACAATGGAATAAGTGTCTTCGGTCACAATCCGGTAATCGACGCCGTGTTGCGCGAGCCAGTTAGGCAAAACGTCTTTCGGAAAGCCGGGCTGTCCTTGATCGAGGTTGCAGACAAGCAGGTCTACTGGCAGCGCGCCTTGCCACTTCAAGTCGATCAGAACAGTCAGCAATCCATAGCTGTCTTTCCCGCCGGACAGGCAAACCATCCATTTCGGACGGGTTGGTGAATTCCGGTCGACGAGCTGGAACTCGTCAATGACTTGTAATGCATTACGCACCAGACGCTTGCGCAGCTTTTTGAAGCTGACAGTGTCCGGCATATTTGCAAGCAAGGATGGGAGTGTATCTTTTACGCTATCTGGCATGCTCCCTATTCACCCGCGATGTTTCGGATTTCAAGAGGCGTTTAAGCGTGCCGTGCAGGTTTTGCCATGAAATTGGCATTGGCTTTCCGGACGGGGGCAAAGCTTTGCCGGTGGATGTTACACGGTCCGAGGCGTTCTAGAGCGGCTGCGTGCTGGGCAGATCCGTAGCCTTTATGCTGGCTGAAACCATAGCCCGGATATTGCGCGCATAACCGTACCATTTCGCGATCCCGATACGTTTTGGCAAGGATTGAAGCGGCTGATATTGCCGGTATTTTCAGATCGCCTTTAACGATCGCGCGGGCATTATCCGCCATCGCCGCTGGGACCGCGTTGCCGTCAATAAGAATCTCTTCAACCTTAAGGGTCAGGGTTTCCACGCTTCGGCGCATTGCGAGGAAGGTCGCCTTACGTATATTCATAGCATCAATTTCTGTTTGATCGGCGCAGGCGACAGACCAGAAAAGCGCTTTATCCTTAATCTCGACTTCCAGCGCGGAACGTTTTTTCTCTCTGAGTTTTTTTGAATCCGTCAATCCGACAATCGGGCGAGCTGGATCCAGAACAACCGCTGCAGCCATAACGGGCCCGGCCCAAGGCCCTCGCCCGGCCTCGTCGATTCCGCAAACTAGTGTAAGAGATGACATATATAATCTTACGGCTGATTCTGGGAGCACGGCCATGCGTGATCCATATGTCATAGAAATCACCGAAACGGGTGGAACGGATGTATTGAAGCCGGTCACAAGAGCGCCGCGTCGCCCCGGGCCGGGCGAGGTTTTGGTCGAGCAGACCGCAATCGGACTTAACTTTATCGACACCTATTACCGAACAGGTTTGTATCCGGTGAAGCTGCCCTTTGTCCCCGGATCGGAAGGTGCGGGACGTGTGCTCGAGATTGGTGAGGGCGTTGTTGATTTTCAGGTCGGAGACCGCGTTGCATATCTAGGGGCTGGCACCTATTCCGCTCACTATACAGGTCCGGCAGCAATGATGATCAAGCTGCCTGACAATGTTTCTGATGCAACCGGAGCGGCAGTGCTGTTAAAAGGACTGACAGCCTGGATGCTGCTGTTTGCAATCCGCCGTGCGAGCCCGGGGGAAACGGCGCTGGTCTGGGCGCCGGCCGGTGGTGTTGGCTCTTTATTACTGCCATGGGCCACTTCGATGGGCGTGAGATGTATTGCTGTGACATCAAATCAGGAAAAGCGGGAAAAGGCTTTGTCGCTCGGCGCGAGCGAGGCATTGATTTTTGATGATCAGCTTGCCGCAAAAGTGCGAGAGCTGACTGACGGGCAGGGGGTTGATGTCAGTTTCGATAGCGTCGGCAAAGCCTCGGCGGAGGCGTCTCTGAACAGTTTGCGACCGCGGGGATGGTGGATTAGTTATGGAAATGCATCCGGGGCTGTGGATCCGGTCGCGCCGGGTATTCTCGGAGCCAAAGGATCATTAGTGTTAACCCGGCCAAGCCTGTTTGCTTTCATTTCAACCGCTGCAGAGCTTCGCGCCGGGGCGGCGGCATTGTTCGGCGCACTGAAAACAAAAACTATTCAGGCCGAAATCGGGCAGGAATTTGCATTAATGGATATTGCGTCTGCTCACACCGCGCTTGAGGCAGGGGCGACAATTGGCGCGACTATTCTCAAGCCGTAACGGAAATTAAGGAGAGGTTTAAACCCGGACTGCGCGGAAAGTGGCCGCCCGGGTTTAAGCCATTGATCAGTCTAAAATTTACGACCGATTGAAAAAGTTAGTGTTGACGTCTCTTCAGTGGCCGACCGGGGGCCGCCTGATTCTTCAAAATCATCTTCGACATAACTCGCTTCGGCTTGCAGGAAGACATTGTTGGAGAAAGTGTGGCGGGCGAAGATTTCGACGGCTGGCGTCCAGTCATTCTTCGCATCCTGATCGACGGCGAGCGCCGCAATCTTCTGGCTTTCGTCGAATTTATAGCCAAGCTGGATGTCAATGCCGAATTCATTTGCGCCGGCGGCAAATGACACTTCCGCACCGAGCGGAATTTTCCGCCGGTCCTGATCAACTTCGACTGCAGTGCCAAACGCCGTCAGCTTGTTCTCCGAGGAAAAGCTGTTGAAGCCGAGATAAGGCTCGATCTTCCAGTCGCAGGCTTCTGATAGGCAGTATGATTTGCCGACGCGTAAATCGAGCCTCGTGCTCTCATAATCGGTTTTCTCGCCAGTCGTCAGTGTGAACTCGCCATCACCCAGGCCAAGGCGCGCATCGAATGCAAGGCCGCTCGGAAGCGATAGTCCATAATAGAAAGTCGGCGTGTAGATATCTCCATCAAGCGCAAAGCCGCTATCCTGACCGCCGACGTCTGAAGTCGCCAGACCAACACCAATTTCGTGCGTCATTCCTTCCGAATGCGCCGTCATTGCGAAGGCTCCGGTCAAAACAAAAAGAGCGATTGTGTGACGTAATCTGTTTTTCATTTGTCTGTCCCCATTCTTTAAAATTGAACCTAATTAGCTTTCAGGCCATGCCGCCAATGCAATTCAAGCATATTGATTCGCCGCGGTGGCGGGCTCTGAAGATCGGTATACACCATAGTTTTTCTGATCACAAAGCCATTCGGCGCATCGCGGTATACATCGCGTGCCCAGTTAGCCATTCGGGTCCAGTGATAGCAGCAAGGCCGGATCGATATAGAAATCACCTCCGCGATCGCTGCTGCCGGCATTTCTCCATTTCACGGCCCAGTGCAGATGGGGCCCGGTTGTTCTGCCGGTATTTCCAGATCGCGCAATCAGTTGACCGGCTTCGACATAGTCGCCCGGTGATGCGATAACTTCGTCTAAATGCATAAACACCGATATCAGGCCGGCACCATGATCAAGGAAAACGGTCCCGCCTTCATAATATAAATCCGGATCGCCTAATGTGATGATGCCGGCGGCAGGCGCAGTGACCGGCGTGCCAACCCCAACTGCAATATCGTATCCTCTATGCACCGACTGGCTTTCGCATGTTTCGCCATTCGGACCCGTTCCGATATATTGGCGTACGGGTCCGAAGGGCGAGGATTCCGGTCCATCGGCCGGACGTCGAAAGCCGTTGCGCGCGCCATCGCCCTGCTCGAACTGCGAAAATGCATTCGTCTTTTTAACCCAGCTGCGTCCGGCATGCGCTTTCTGTGCATCTGTTCGCGCATCAATCTTATCGCAGTCCAGACCGCTCAAATAGCGGACGGGATCATCGCGTTCGCCAATCGTGATGACGGCTGGAACGCTGTCGATATCGGTACTGGTGATTGTCAGTTCTAATGGCGAGTTACGCTTTATTCCGATCGTCGCAACTCCGCCCGCACTGACTGGAATGCCGGTTTGTAGAATCTGATTATCGGCAATGACACTTACGACCGAGTCCGGGGCGGCTTTACAGAACAAAAGGCCGCCTTGAACGGCTTGACCCCAACAACGACTATCGGTGTCGGCCGCTGCCTGACCAATGCTTAAAGGCGCCAGGATAAGCGCTAGAATATGCCCGCGCCCCCACATTATTTGCGCGGCACCATTCGCGACGCTGCCGCGCCGGCGTCAATGTAAGGCTCCTGTAAATCCACGCTCCAATAGCGCAGGGCGGCGAGCGGAATTTTCGCGGCTGTAACCGCACATACAACGAAGTCGCCCGGGGCGATCAGTTCAAGATCTGCATCGAGATAACGAATAACGGCTTCACCAGTTTGGCGATCAGTTTTTGTAAGCATATCCCCTCATATCCCAGACGTTGATACGAGGAAAGTGAATTTCTCTAAAAGTTCCGCTTTGTTCCCGTGAACAAATGTGGTACAAACTGTGTTCGGCCGCTTCTGGCCAAGTTTAATTTTCCTGATCTGGACGAAAGGTAACGACTCATGGCCAAATCGAATCTTCATCTTGTCGACAAGGAGTCCGGTGTGGACAAACAAAAAGCACTCGAGACAGCTCTCACCAATATTGAGCGGTCATTTGGTAAAGGTTCGGTCATGCGTCTTGGAGAAAAGACGTCAATGGACATTGAGGCGGTCTCTACAGGATCTTTGGGACTGGACATTGCCCTCGGTATTGGGGGGCTACCGAAAGGACGCGTGATTGAAATTTACGGTCCGGAAAGTTCGGGTAAAACGACTTTGTCGCTGCATGTGATCGCAGAAGCCCAGAAAAATGGCGGCGTTTGCGCGTTTGTTGACGCCGAACATGCGCTGGACCCGGTCTATGCCGGCAAGCTTGGTGTCGATCTTGATGATTTACTGGTTTCGCAACCCGATACGGGTGAGCAAGCACTTGAAATCGCCGATACGCTGGTGCGATCCGGTGCAGTTGACGTCTTGGTTGTTGACTCGGTCGCTGCGCTGACGCCGCGGGCTGAAATTGAAGGCGATATGGGGGATAGCCTGCCGGGTCTGCAGGCGCGCTTGATGAGTCAGGCATTGCGTAAGCTGACCGGTTCGATTTCAAAATCGAACTGCATGGTGATTTTCATCAACCAAATACGGATGAAAATCGGCGTGATGTTTGGTAGCCCCGAGACAACAAGTGGTGGTAATGCGCTGAAATTCTACTCTTCTGTTCGGCTGGATATTCGGCGTATCGGTTCGATCAAGGACCGGGACGAAGTGGTTGGCAACCAGACACGGGTTAAAGTCGTTAAAAACAAAGTAGCACCGCCATTCCGGCAGGTTGAATTTGACATCATCTATGGTGAAGGCATTTCGAAAACTGGCGAACTTATTGATCTTGGCGTGAAATGCGAAGTGATCGACAAGGCCGGGTCCTGGTACTCTTACGGTGCCGATAGGATTGGACAGGGGCGAGAAAAAACGCGTCAGTTCATGAAAGATAATCCGGAGATTGCCGACGAGATCGAGACCGAAATTCGGAAACGCTCGGGCCTGCTTTCAGACGTCTTGCTGGTCGAAGGCGGTGGTGTCGACGAAGGACAGGCCGAGGCTGGTTGAGCGGTTTCTGGCAGAAAGCTGGCAGGCGGCATCTTGGCGAGGCGTTAATCTCGCCATATACCCTTAGATTGTGATCAGGGCAGCTGCTTAGCTGCTGGCTAAGGAAGAATTTTATGACCGGTGTGAACGAGCTGCGGGCCAGTTTTATGTCCTATTTTCAAGGTCTTGACCATATGAAACTGCCTTCGGCGCCACTGGTGCCGGAGCATGATCCGACCCTCTTATTCGTGAATGCGGGTATGGTGCCGTTCAAGAATATTTTTACTGGCGCGGAAACACCAACATCGAATCGTGCCGTTACTTCACAAAAATGTGTTCGTGCTGGCGGCAAGCACAATGATCTCGATAATGTCGGCTATACGGCGCGGCATCATACATTCTTCGAGATGCTGGGTAATTTTTCGTTCGGTGACTATTTTAAAGATGAAGCGATACGCTTCGCTTGGGATTTGGTGACCCGCGAGCTCGGCCTGTCGCGTGATAAACTACTTGTGACGGTCTATTCCGAGGACGAAGAGGCGGCCGGGCTTTGGAAGAAGATTGCCGGGTTGAGCGACGATCGGATTATTCGGATCTCGACATCCGATAATTTCTGGTCGATGGGCGACGTCGGACCGTGCGGGCCGTGTTCGGAAATTTTTTATGATCATGGCGCCGATGTCTGGGGTGGCCCGCCGGGGTCGGCCGAAGAGGATGGCGACAGATTTATCGAGATCTGGAACCTGGTTTTCATGCAATATGAGCAGACGGCGGACGGTTCACGCCGGCCCTTGCCGAAGCCTTCGATTGATACGGGCATGGGGCTGGAACGCATGGCGGCGGTGCTGCAGGGCGTGCACAATAATTATGAAATTGACTTGTTCCAGAATCTGATTTCTGCAGAGCAGGATCTTTACGGACAGCGTGCAGAGGGCGATTTACTCGCATCATACAAGGTCATTGCCGACCATCTCAGGACGTCGTCTTTTCTCGTCGCGGATGGTGTTACGCCCTCGAATGAGGGACGCGGCTATGTGTTGCGGCGGATCATGCGGCGAGCGATGCGGCACGCGCACCTATTGGGTGCCCGCAAGCCCGGAATGCACAAGCTGGTCGATGCCCTGATTGCGCAAATGGGGAACGCATTCCCTGAGCTGGTGCGGGCGAAAGCCACTATTGAAAGTACATTAGAGGCCGAGGAAGGTCGTTTTCAGGCGACGCTTGGGCGCGGTCTGGCGTTGCTCGGATCGGCCAGTGAAGGCATGCGCGAAGGTGATGCGCTGCCGGGCGATACGGCGTTCAAGCTGTATGACACTTATGGTTTCCCGCTTGACCTTACGCAGGATATTTTGCGTGGACGTGGCATGTCGGTCGATACTGATGGGTTCGAGACAGCTATGGGCCGGCAGAAGGCCGGTTCAAGGGCGGCGAGTTTTTCATCAGGTGATGCTGCGACCGATGGTATCTGGTTCCGCGTCAGGGACGATATCGGGGCAACCGAGTTTCTTGGCTATGATGGGTTGAATGCAAATTCAGAGATTGCGGCGATTGTCGCCGATGGCCAGCGCCTCGACGAGTTACCTGCTGGGACATCGGCGGAGATTATTTTCCCGGTGACGCCATTCTATGCCGAGAGCGGCGGACAGGCCGGCGACCGCGGTGTAATTGAATTTGAAAATGGCGTTCGGTTTGTGGTTCAGGATGTTGTAAAGCGGGCTGGCGATCTACACAGTCATATTGGTGAAGTGGTGGGTGGAACAGTATCGCTGGGCGCGTCGGGCGTGCTCGTTGTCGATGCCGAGCGGCGTGCCCGGATCATGGTCAACCATTCAGCGACGCATTTGCTGCACGCCGCGTTGCGCAATATTCTCGGGCCACATGTGGCGCAGAAAGGTTCACTCGTCGAGGATGACCGCTTGCGGTTCGACTTTTCGCACACTTCGCCTTTAGGTGCTGCCGAAATCGAGGCGATTGAAGACCAGGTCAGTTCCGTCATCCGGCAGAACCAGCCGGTCGGGGTTGCGGTTACGACGCCTGACAAAGCGATCGAAGCCGGTGCGCTAGCTCTGTTCGGTGAAAAATATGGCGACGAGGTGCGGGTTCTGACGATGGGCAGCGCAATTGATGCTGCAAGCTCTGCAGCAGACGCGCCAGCTTATTCGGTGGAATTATGTGGCGGGACACATGTCGACCGGACGGGCGACATCGCCGCATTCGTTATTACTTCGGAGTCCGGCGTGTCTGCCGGTGTCCGTCGTATTGAGGCTGCTACCGGTGCTGAGGCAATCAATTTCCTGAGAGGCCGGGCGCAAATCGCGGTTGATCTTTCGGAACAGTTGAAAGTGCCATTGAAGGATCTGCCCAAGAAAATCAGTAGCTTGAGTGACGAGCGTCGCCAATTCGAGCGCCAGCTCAATGACGCGAAACGCGCTCTGGCGATGGCGGGTGATGGCAAAGCAAGCGCCGGTCCTGAAATGATTAATGATGTTAAAGTCATTGCGCGGGTTGCCGCGGGTGTTGGTGGCAAGGATTTACGGGCTCTGATTGATGAAGCCAAAGGGCAGTTAGGTAGCGGAATCGCCGCCTTTATCGGCGTGAATGACGGTAAAGGCGCGATCGCCATTGGCGTCACCGCCGATCTCGTCGAGCGATATTCGGCGGTGGAGCTGGTGAAACTTGCGGCTGCTGAAATGGGTGGCAAAGGCGGCGGTGGACGGGCGGATATGGCTCAGGCGGGTGGTCCGGATGTGACGAAAGCAGACGCGGCCCTCGCAGCTATCCGGAACGCGATTTAGGCATTAAATGGTGCAAATAATGGTTCGGGATCGCCTGTCGACCAGACCGGATATTTTACCATAATTGCCCGAAACAGGTCGCTATCGATCAGACTGTCCAGCCAGGTGTGTAGGTCCGCCCAGGGCTGATCTCTGAACCAGTTTGGATCCGCGATGGAAAATTGTCGGACAAACGGAAAGATTGTAATATCGGCCAGGCCTCTTTGCGGCCCGAACAAAAACTGGTTTGTCTGCAACCGGCATTGCAAATCTTTGAGATATGGCACGGCCTCACCGCGATGATAGCTGGCATCAGCATCGGCATAGCGGCTAGCATATTTGTAGCGATCCAAATGATGCTTGAAACCGGTATCGAAAGTCTTCACCAGTGCTGCAATCTCATTGGCGTGCGCTGTGGTCCTACCGCGCCAGTTTTCCGGGTCGTTTTTGTCCAGCGCCCAGTTAACAATATCGAGACTTTCATCGAGGCAGTGACCATTGGGCAGGACAAGCACGGGTACGGTGCCCTTTGGCGATGCGGCGAGCATTTCCTCGGGCTTATCACGCAGGATGATTTCTCTTAACCGGCAGTTGTGTCCTGATATGGCCAGCGCCATTCGGGCACGCATCGCATAGGGGCAGCGCCGGAATGAATACAGGACCGGGACTTCGGTCATGCTGCGCTCGGCTTGTGGCGTGGTGTCATTACAACACTGTCACCGATATGGGTTTCGCCGCGTGCAGCGGCGAGACGAACTTGCTTCTGGCGTTCGCGCAATGCCGCCAGCTTGTCCTGGCTAATAGTGCCGGCGCATTTGGGGCATGAAACGCCAGCTTCGAAATTGGGGTGGGATCTGTCCTCGGGGCTGACCGGCATGCGGCAAGCGTGACAGAGCTGATAGTCGCCTTGCATGAGACCGTGGCCGACCGAAACGCGATCATCGAAAACAAAGCATTCTCCGTGCCACAAGCTGGTGTCTGCATCGACGGTTTCGAGGTATTTTAAAATACCGCCATCGAGATGATAAACATCCTCGATACCTGTGGCTTTGACATAGGACGTCGCTTTTTCGCAGCGAATACCACCAGTGCAGAACATGGCAATCTTAGGTGTTCGTCCGGCAGCTGCCAGATCGGTCTTGTATTTATCGAACCATTCAGGAAATTGCCGGAAGGTTTCAGTGTTTGGATTGATTGCCCCGTTGAAGCTTCCGAGTTCAACTTCGTAATCGTTCCGGGTATCAATCACGATTGTGTCGGGATCGGTGATCAAGGCATTCCAGTCTTCCGGCTTCACATAGGATCCGACAAGTTGGTTCGGGTCGGTCCCGGGGACCCCCATTGTCACGATTTCAGGCTTGATTTTAACCTTGAGACGGAGGAATGGCATGTCGCGGCACACTGAGGTTTTAGCCTCTAGATTATCACAGCCCGGCAAGCTTCTGAGAGTTGTCAGAGTTTGATCGGCATAATTGGCTGGCACCGCAACAGTCCCGTTCAGCCCTTCTTCCGATAATAAAACGGTCCCTTTGACGTGCAGGCGTCGCAACGCCGCCATCAGGTCGTCTTGTATCAGGTCTGGCCGGTCAAAGCGGACAAATTTATAAAAAGCAATTACATGAATATCTGACATGCCGCCCATATGCCAGATATGTGTGTCGCCGAAAAGGCTTCCATCCGGATGCGCGCTGCTTTCGTCTTGTTACAAGCCAAGCGTGGCAAGAATAGTGTCGGTGTCCCGGCCGAGAGTTGGTGGGTCGGAGCGGATACTTGTCGGACTCTGGGAGAATGTAACCGGATGCCGCATGCTGCGATAGGGACCGGCGTCAGGGTGTTCGCGCTGGGCAAAGAAATCGACAGCCTTCAGATGCGGGTCTTCGAGGACTTCATGCATCTGATTGAAGCGCATCGCCGGTATATTCGCATTGTCGAGTAAATCGAGCCATTCCGCGGTTGTTTTTGTTATCGCCACTTCGCCGATAATTGCATAGAGATCGGTTATATTTTCGGTTCGGGCGGCGTAGGTGGAGAATCTCGGATCGTCGAAAACGCCATCGCGCCCGCCCAGCCGGAAAAAGGTTTCCCATTGCTCGTCAGAATAAGGCACCAGGGCAATAAAGCCGTCCTTGGTTTTGTAGGGTTTACGGTTTGCATTGACCGATCGCGTATAGGCGACCTTGCCATTGCCTGGCAAAAAGGTTTCGCCATAGAGATTCTCAACCATATTGAAAAAGGTGAAGCTCTCCAGCATCGGGACCGAGACAAACTGGCCTTCACCTGTGCGTTCGCGATGAAAGAGAGCCGCAAGCGTTGCGTATGTTGCAAACAGGCCAACCGTCTTGTCGGCAACTAGACTGGGCGCATAGGCCGGCTCGGAACCATCTCGAAGTGTGTTCAGGTGAGCGAAGCCGGATGCCGCCTGTATCAGATCGTCATAGGCCTGGCGTTTGGCATAAGGACCGGTCTCGCCAAAGCCGGCACAATGGACATAGATAATATCGGGATTAACAGCTTTGACGCTCTCATAATCAAGGCCGAGGCGGCGCATGCCGCCCAGTCGGACATTATGGACAAAAACATCGGCATCTTTCAGAAGCGCGAGGATTGCCGCTTTGCCAGCATCATTTTTGGCATCGAGTTGAACCGATTTCTTGTTACGGTTTAGATTGGTGAAGATTGGCCCGAGATCGCCGGTCGGTGATGCTCCAGCATATCGCATCAAATCGCCCGACTTGCCCGGCTGACCGGATTCTATCTTTATGATATCGGCGCCGAGATCGCCAAAAATCAGAGTTGCGAACGGGCCAAGAACCACGCTCGACATGTCAATGATTTTGACGCCTGCTAACGGGCCTGCCGCGGTTTGCTCGTGATCTGCCATACTTTAGACTCCTGTCATAATGGCTTGCAATCTTATGCTGCCTAAGCGGTTTAGTCGACAAAGCTGATCGTATTGACTTCGTCGGTCTGCTGCGCTGACACGCGCCTGCCAATCGGTGAAGCTTCTTGCATTAGCGGGGCAAGCGCGTCGCCGGTGACATTTCCGAGAAAGCGTCGACCGTCACGGCTGCGCGCAAATATAATGCCCTTTTCAGGCCCTTCGCGGCCGTGCGTTACAGTGAAGCTTTCCAGTATTCCCTCACGCGGATCGGGATCGATTTCGACGTGTTCGGGCGGCGTTGCGAAGGCTGCGACGGGCTGAAAACTTTCAGGCTTATTGGTCGACCAAATGCCGACGGCTTCCTTGGTCATCCAGCCACCATTGGCCAGTACCAGGCCAGTTTGACCCGGGCTGGCGCGCAGGCGCGCAGCCATCGAGACGATCGCATGCAAGCTGTAATTATTGCCGGGGCCGCCGAAAAACGGCAGTCCGCCCGTAACTGTAAGGGCGCGGTTTTCGGTCTCGTGGCGAAGTCCCAGGGCAGCCATGGCAGAGAAGACTGCGCAAGGGAAACAGGAATATAAATCGAACACGTCAATGTCTTGCTGGCGGCAGTCGGCCTGGCTCAACGCCCGATCAAGTGCGGTCTGCATTGCCCATGAGCGGTCAAGGTGGGGGCGTTCGGAAATATTGTCATCGGTGGCTTCGCCCATGCCGTGCAGATAGACGCGTTTCTCCCGGGCTATTCCTAACGCGTCGGCCTTGTTTTCACTCATCATGACAATCGCGGCGCTCTGGCTGACAGCATCTTGCGCCATGTGCCATTTTAGAAACGGATCGGCGAAGGGGTAATTCTGGCGGCTTGGCGTCGCTAGAAAATCGACATCGAATTTGGTTTCAAATTGTGAGTCGGGATTTTTGTCCGCAATGGCTGCGAACTTCGCGAACAGCTCCGACATGCTTCGACGGTGCTGGCTGCGTGTCTCCCCCCATTCCCGGGCCAGAATATTTTCGAAAATAGCGTAGAAAAAAGCCGGAACAACCAGCCCGTGCTTGATTTCGGTCCGGCTGAGAAGCATGGCACCCGGCCCGCGGTCTTCGAAAGGCATATCGGAGCTGTCGGCCCAGTCCAGTGTCATGCCTTGAGCCGCAGCCGACTTCGCTGCCTTGATGGCTTCGGCGCCGGTTATAAGCGCGCAGTCAAACTCGCCATCATAGATCCGGCTGGCCATCTCATTGGCCAGTTTCTGGCTGCTATGCCCGCCAGCGATTTCGTATGTGGCGTGTCTTGGCGTCGCTGAAAGTGCGCGCGCAATCGTTCCCGGCGGATTGGAGTTTACGCCGAACGGGTGGCGGGGGCGTGGTGTCGAGTCAGCAATGGTACGGGCAACTGCAAGCATTTCGATCTGTGCAGCCGTAATTCCGGCATCAGCGAGCGCACGCTCGCTAGCCTGAACGCAAAGGCTGGTTGGCGATGGCGCTGTTGCAAGACCATCATTGGGCATCCAGTGATTAGTGACTTGTCCGACGCCAACAAGAACTGGGGTTCGGCCTGTCGCCATTATCTATTCTCCCTGTGTGATCGAGTTAAAGGGATAGGCCAATGCTCCACGGGTTCAATAGATATCCTCGGGACAACACCCGCTGAAATCATTGCCGGTGCGCGGTTAGTGTCTGTGGCGACAGGGTGTTGTCGGCTGCGGTATCGCTTTAAACTGTTGGACGTTGAGCAAAGGTGGCTGTCATCAGGCAATATTGAATAGCCGCTGGATCATCCAGGCGGCGCCGGCCACGCCGATAAGATAGGCTCCGCCAGTTTGGACATGCCGGAAAAGCCTTGGTAGCAGGCGCGCCAGGATTGCACCGATGATGAGTAGAACCAGAACGAAGGCCAATTGTCCGATTTCGACACCGATATTGAAGTATAATAGCCCAAGACCGCGCTCATCCTGGGGCAGGCCGGTTTCGCGCAGGGCTCCGGCAAAACCAAGTCCGTGGATCAGTCCGAAAAGAAATGCGACAAACCAGGGTTTCAGCGATTGCGGTCTTCGTCTGTCTTGCAAATGCTCGAGTGCTTCGCGAGCCAGGAAGACGAGACTCATGGCAATAATGATCTCAACAGGTGTTTGAGGAATATCAGCATTTGTCAGTACTGATCCGGCCAGCGTCAGCGAGTGTGCAAGCGTGAACGCGGTGACGGTTAAAGGTAAATGTCGGGCGCGCGTGATCAGGACAAGGCCGATCACGAAAAGAAGATGGTCATAGCCCAGGAGAATGTGTTCGACACCAAATCTCAAAAAATCACGATGAGCATCATCGCCGCCTGAGCCCAGCTCGAAAATGTGGTCCGACGGACGCAGTACGGCATGAATGGATGGCTCGCCGCTGCGTTTTAAGCGGATAAAGACATCTGTCAGGGTTCGCTCAAGTCCTGCTATTCCCAGCGTGCCGGACTGCAGGTCACAGGCAAGCTGGTACCGCTCAATATAGGTCTGGCTGGTCTGACTTATTTCAAGCGCTGAAGCCTGACATGCCTCCGGGAAGACAGGTTCCAGTCTCAGCCGTTTGCCATCGGTAACCGGTTGCTTCCAGATAATTTTGAATTCAGCCTCATATGTCTGCTCGATGTCGAGATAGGCGGGCTTGACCTCATGCGCTGCTGCCAGTGGCGGTGCAATCATCATCAGAACCAGTATCAGGATTGTTCTGACCGCCTCGCTCACTCGGGCAGGCCTTCTATTTCGACTTGATAGCGGGCAACAACATCATTGATTGCGGTTGCATTGGCCTCACGCCGTTTAACATCGATAAAATCGTTGCGGACGACGCTTTTGACCTGTTCAAATGGTGGCAGGCTTGATGCCTCGCGGCCGGTGATACGAACCAGATGCTGGCCGAATGCGGATTTGACCGGACCGGTCCAGACCGGGCTGGTTGAAAGGCTTGCGATTTCACCGGCAAAGTCGGTGCCGAACAGCCGGGCGACTTCGCGGACAGGAATTTTGATATAAGACCGCTGTAGCATGAACGGGTCACCCGTCTGGCGCCAGGCATCGGTATCGTCTGTTCCGAGAGCTCGCTGGATATTATTGATTGTTTCAGGATCGGATCCGGCGAAAAAAACATGATTGAAAGAGACCGTGTCGGCTGTTCTGAACTTGTCGGGATGGGCTGTAAACCAGGCTTCAAGTTCGGCATCATCAGGCTGAGCCGGCGCCGCAGAATCTTCGAGAATAAAAGTCATTTTTTGGGCAAGCCGGCGTTCAATGACAGTATCACTCTGATCCAGTCCGAGCCGCCGGGCCTCTTTGACGAGGGCCTGTTCGCGAACATGGTTGGTTATCATCGCGGCCAGGCCTTCCGGTGTCGGTTGTGTGCCGGCCTCAATTGTATAGAGGGCGATCAGCCGTTCGACCTGATCTGTGCTGACATAGATTTTCTCACGGTCTGATTGTGTCAGCCCGGTCAGAAAATGGTGTCCAGACAATATAATAATTGCGGCAATGAAGAATTGCAGCATCGGGTCTCGGATCAGTTTCGTCATCTACTGGGGAATGCCATACCAGATTGGTGATGTGTAAGCCCGTTCCTGAATCAGCGGTGCGGTATCCGGACGCGGCGGTGTTCCATTTGCAAGCGCTTCCCAAGTCGACCATCGGCAGGTCGGGTTTTCGAGAACTCTGACATAATAGGCGGCATCCTGATCGCTTATGAAAGTTGGGTCCTGCCAAACGGTCTTCAGTTCTGCTGCGCCCGATCCAGTCGGCGTACACGTAGCCATATCTACGCTAGCATCATTGTCCGGGCATCGATAAGTGTCGTCCATTGGCTGGCCTGTTGCGCAGGCGACGTCAAATACTTGTTCGTCATCGGCTGTGACCTTGATGATTTGCGCGCGTTGCAGCGCGGCAGCATTGGGATCGCGCTGCGCCCAGACTAGAAAGGCGGGTGCGCGGCCGTCACCGGCCAGCTGCCCGCCCATCGGAACGCTGTTGCTGTAGGCGGCTTGTACAAGGTTGGGATCGGATAGTATCGCACTTTCAAAATCGAAGCCGGCGAAGAAGCGGACGCGCATCCGCGGTCCCGTCGTCGCATAGGTCTCTTTTCGTCTGAATGCGGCAAATATCGACTCCCGCGTATTTTCCTCGGCCCAGACGCCGGTCAGTCCTGATGCGCTCCAGCGAGCATAGAAGGCTGTGCTTGGGGAGGTTTCATCAAGCGGTTTGAAGCCGTCCCAGGTTCTGGCACCATTGGGCGGCACGGATCCGCGTAACTCCGGCGTGCCATCGACAACACCGACTTTCGACCAGAAATCGGCTTCATTATAAGAGCCTGCCACGACATGCGTGTCCGAGGCGCCGACCAGACCGAATTGATAGGGATTGAAGCCACTACTTTCCGCCAGTGCAAGACCGGTGCCGTAGGCTTCGCGGACAAAGCCGCCGCTGAGCCTGGTTTTTTCACTGGTTGCAATGAGGCGGTCATAAATTTCAAAGTTTGCCCATTCGTCATTTGGTGACAGATCGGGGTGGGTTTCGGAAGTGCCTTTCACTTGCGTGACTTCGACAAGTGGTTCGTTACGCATGCGCTGATCAGCATAGGCAGCGGTCAATGGCATGCCATCAAAGGTTTCGGTTTTGAACATTTGCCCATCTGAGACATTCGAATTGTGGGGTATGGAAATTGCGTCCAGCCCCTCTTCTCTCAAACCGTCCATCCAGTCCCATAAATCTTCTGGATTTTGGGAGTCCAAGGCGGAGAAAATTTGAACCGGTGCCTGATCGGCAAAAAAGACATTGCGGTGCAAATTGCCGGCGCCGAAACCATCCGCGCCCGATCGTGGTTTCGTCGATGTGAATTCGTAACCGGAAAAAGTTGTGAACCTGCCCGGTTCATAATGGGCTTCGGCGGCAGCAACATTATCAGCCCAGGCTGAATTGCTAACGGCCTGGTCGTAAATTTCCTGGTCACGCTGTCCGGACCGTATTGTGCCCGCGACGTCGAGAAAGGCTTCACGGACGATATCGAGATCATCCGAGAACATACGCCCGGCTTGGGGGAGGGCATTTAAGCGATGCCCCAGCGTATTCATGGCGGGCAGGATGCCGAGATATTCGGCATGATCGGTCACCGCATAGAAATCTAGTGGTCCGCCCGCGATCCGCATATCAAATCCGAGCGGATGGGGGACATTGTCGCCTTTCGCAAAACGATAGGCGTCATCTGCAGTCCGTCTAACATTGAAAATATAGGCGTCGAAGCTGTTGCGGGTATGAATGTGAATATCGCCGAAATAGGCGTTGCGGTCGGGATTATAGTCGATGGCTGCTGCCGGCGTTTCAGCGGTTTGGTTCGGATCAGTGAGATCTGTACTGGTCTGGTCGGTGGCGGGCTGGCTGCATGCTGCAAATAAAAGGGTAACAGCGGATGCCCCTGCATATGCTAAAGGACGCATTATTATTCTCCCATATTATTTTTTTCAATCCTATCAAAGTGGCGGTTTTTTTCTAGGATTTTCTAGATTCAGCCGATCGCGGCGGTGATTGCTCTGTTCCCATTGCTCTCCGTTTAACACAATGGTAATGAGCCGCTCGCAGTCTAGTCAGGGAGATCAATATGGCGCTTCGAGTTGGTGTCGTAGGAGCAACGGGTAATGTTGGACGAGAGCTGTTCAGCATTATGGATGAACGCGACTTCCCCGCGGATGAGGTATTTGCCATCGCATCGCGGCGTTCGATCGGGCGCAAGTGCAGCTATGGCGATAAGACGCTGACCTGCCACGATATTGAACAGTTCGACTTCTCCAAGCTTGATGTTGTTTTGATGTCAGCTGGCGGATCTGTCTCGAAGGAATGGGCGCCGCGTATCGCGGCTGCAGGCGCGATTGTCATCGATAATTCTTCGGCCTGGCGCATGGATCCCGACGTGCCTCTGGTCGTGCCGGAGGTGAATGGCGAGACGGTGCTGGATTACGGCAAAAAGAATATCATTGCGAACCCGAATTGTTCGACAGCACAGCTGGTTGTTGCGCTCAAGCCGCTCCACGCCGCTGCCGGTATCAAGCGGGTCGTGGTTTCGACGTATCAGTCGGTATCGGGCGCGGGTAAGGCGGCCATGGACGAATTATGGACCCAGACCAAGGGTCTATATGTTAATGATACGCCAACGGCACAGGAGTTTTCCCGCCAGATCGCCTTTAATGTCATTCCCCAGATCGATGTCTTCATGGAGGATGGCTTTACGAAAGAAGAATGGAAGATGCGGGTTGAAACCCAGAAAATTGTCGACCCGGCGATTGAACTGGTTGCGACATGCGTCCGGGTTCCGGTGTTTGTTGGCCATTCCGAAGCCGTATCGGTCGAGCTGGAAGATCAATTAAGCGTCGAAGATGCGCAGGAATTATTCCGCAATGCCGACGGTGTTGTCTTGATTGATAATCCCGAAGAAGACCAGTTTGTAACGCCGGTGGAATGTGCCGGTGAATGGGCCAGCTATGTCAGTCGCGTCCGGCGCGATCCGACGACGAAGAATGGCCTCTTATTCTGGAATGTTTCCGATAATTTGCGCAAAGGTGCAGCGCTGAACGCAGTTCAGATTGCAGAGGAACTCATCCGGCGTTCGGTTCTTAAGCCGGCTATCGCATCGGTCCCGGCTTAATCCTTAAGGCATCTTCTGAAATAACCGCATTTTTGCACTTGCGCGCGCCGCTTGGATAGGCTTTATGCGGCCTTCAGTCAGTCACCCACTGGCTGGTAAAAATCAGGACGCGGGCGTAGCTCAGGGGTAGAGCACAACCTTGCCAAGGTTGGGGTCGAGAGTTCGAATCTCTTCGCCCGCTCCAGATTTCTTTTTCTCCCAACTGATAAGCTGTTGAAAAGCAAAGATTTACTTGCTTTTCTTACGCATTCGAATCTTTTTCGCTTCATTTTTGGGCTAGAATATTGCCAGAATTTGGGCCATCAATTGCTATGGCTCGACCTCTTGATGGTGATCGATACCTCCGCCCGCGGGCGGGATGGTACTATTACTACCGGCACATTCCGCGCCGGGTTCAACCCTTCTATGAGGGTCAGACAATTCGCCTGGCGCTCGGCACGCAATCGCGCGACATCGCCCGCATGCGACGGGATGAATTGGTCGAAGCCGATGACGCCTACTGGGCTCAGCTTAAGCTTTCCCTTGACCTGGAAAAAGCCGGACAGACCATGGACACCGTTCATGCCCGCAAGCGTTACGAAATCGCCCTTCCAAATCAAGCCCAGAAACACTACACAGAAACTGGCTGCGCTATAGGGGGCGGGTCAGGTCGTCGTTTTCAGGCGAGTTAGAGCCGCTATTGGGGTTGATAACGACAACGTTCTGGCGGGTGGCGGAAAATGACCAGATAAGGGCCCAGATCCATCCGAGCACACTCCAACCAAGCAAGAGGTTGAGAAAGAAAATTGCACCAGCGCTAGGGTGCTCCCTGAACAGCGATATGATCCATGGGATCATGTATAAGCAGAATGCTATCGCTAAGGTTGTTAAGGTGTTCTCGTCCATGTGCGCCTTCCCTTATTGACTTGCCACTAAGCTTGGATGTTTGCGGTGTTGTGTTTGGCCCAATGGCGTGCTGCTCGGATGCCGTTAAGAGCCGAGCTTGATATCCTGTTATTATAAAACATTTTATTGTTTTGACAGGGTTCTGCAGACGACAAATTCGCGTCATTCGCAATAGGGTCGGTTTGTTAAAGCGCAAACCAAGCACACTCATATAAGAGCATGCGGGTAGCGCTAATGCGTATATTTGTTTCAGGGCCGATCGCCCGGCAACAGACTGTAGAGCAATATCCACGGGCTTCCGGGGCCTTTAGGCTGATGTCGACAACATGCGCGCTAAACGACTAAACCAAAGTGTTACTGAGGATAGTTGAGTTTAATGATTTGCTGTGCTTGGCTGATATTTCGGATTTTCAACGGGCATTAAAGAGCCG
Source organism: Hyphomonas sp. TMED17 (assembly GCA_002172915.1). Lineage (GTDB taxonomy): Bacteria > Pseudomonadota > Alphaproteobacteria > Caulobacterales > Hyphomonadaceae > Henriciella. The sequence continues at coordinate 127,474 of NHBW01000002.1, forward strand.
GCTTTTGTGATGTTGTCTTTCAAATCGGGAAAGGTCCGGATCGTGAACATTATGCTGTATGTGGGGCCAGCTATTGCTTTTCGGGCCATCGAACCTTCTCAAACCATACGGACTAAATTTAGAGCTGCTGTCTAACAAGCATGGCTGAAGGGTGCCATCTGTTGCTAGCGAACTGAGGATAAACTAATGAAACTATTTTCCTGGCTCTTTACAGCCGTTCTAGTTGTTTTGCTCGCCTGTGTTCTTCTCGCCCGCACAATTAGTGCCGGTTTCGGTGCGATGGGAGTGCAGAATGGTGACTGGGTTACGAATGTCAGCGCCGGGTCTGCGGATGCGGGGGTCATGCTCAGGGCAACCGTCGCGGTAGGTGGATTGCTGGCGTCGACCCGCGAGGATTCGATCTATTACCGCCTCAATAATGTGGCGGGTGAGCCGCTACGACTAAATTGTCGCTATCGCATAACCGGCAATGATTATGACGCCGACTGGTGGAGTATCACGGCCTATGGCTGGGATAATTTTCTCATTCCGAACCGGCTCAAGCGTTATGCTTTCAACAATGAGAATATTTCGCGGCGTGAGGATGGCAGCTGGGTCATTCACTTGTCTGCCGAGGAGCAGTCTGAAAACTGGTTGCCCACGGGTCCTGCCGGTGCACCGGCGTGGCGCCAGGTCACCAACTATGATTTTGACCTTTTATTACGTCTATACACGCCCGGCCGTGCCTATATTGAGACACCTGTCTCGGCGCCGTTGCCTAAGGTTACTCTGGAGGGATGTTCATGAAATTTCTAAGCTGGTGTCTTGGTGTTTTCGTTAGTGCATGGGCCGGCCAGTATGTCCTGGCATTCTTTCTGCCCAATATCATCATGGAGGCGCTCTATCAGCGGGGCGGTGACGCAAATAGCTATAATTCCATGGTCGTTGCACCGAGTCCGGACGAGACAGCGCGCAGCGTGGTGCGCCCCAGTCCGGACTTGTCATATGCGAGCTGCATATACAATCTCGGCGCGGGTCCTTTGCGTATCGAAGCGCCGGTTCCTGAGCGCTACTGGTCGATGCAATTCTACCAAATGAATACCGATAATTATGGTGGTATTACTAATCAGCGCGATGAGCAGAATCGTGTCGGCACGATTGTGAATGTTACTCTGATCGGGCCAGACAGTAATCCTGCGGATTATTCCGGCGAGGTTGTGCAGTCACCGACGCAGAGAGGCATTGTGTTGCTTCGTAGCTCGAATATTGGCGATGATCGTGAGTCCGAGGACGCACTCGTGCAAAGCCGGTGCGGCCCGGTGGTTGCCGGATAAGATCAGACCGGTTGAGCCACGGGATAAGTCAAAGCGGCCGGTCTCTTATCAGGTGTGAGGTGATGGCGAGGGAGATCGCCGCATTACGATGTCCCGCTGCAATTCCTGTCCGATCAAAAAATCGTGTTGGGAAAACGCTTCAAAACCGAAATGCTCGTAAAACGCTATGGCATCTTGGTTATGTTCCCATACTCCGAGCCAGACCCGGTCGACTATAAGTTTTGTCGCAACCTGTAGGGCATGCAGCATCAGAATTTTCCCAATTCCCCTACCTTTGGCGTGACGCCGTACATAGAGCCTTTCGATTTCGAGCGCATTTGCATAATCGGGTTTGGTTTGAGCTGACCCGTGATTAAGCTTCAGATAAGCGAGAATTTCGGTATTGCGTCTGGCAAAAAAGAACATCGAATACGGATTTGCCAGTTCTGCCGCGAGGCGCTCTGTGCTGAAGGCAGTTGATAAATAGGCCGCCAGATTTTCGGGGCGGGTTGCATTTGGAAACGTATCGGAAAACGTGTCCTTTGCGACCGACTGAAGCTTAACGAGGTCTTTGGCTGCAACAGGCTCAATTTGAAAATTCTGCGTCATGTCGAGAGTATGGCTAAGCGTACCGGGTTGAGTTTCTGGTTAATTGGGAAGTCAGACGGCATGGCAGTCCAAACCGTCCAATGGCGCTGGAGGCGGCATCAAGGTGACGAAAAATCCTGATAAAATCCGTTCCGTCGCAATCAAAGTGTCGATGGCGTATCCTGCCGGTACTTGCAGCAATGGCCAGTGACCAGATGGGCTGTGCCGGGACGCGTGCAATTGTTTCATTAGCAGCGGCGCCATTTTGATTGGAACAAGATATTATGCGGGGACATCCCCAACCTCGAATGCGGCAATTGCCATAAATGCGCCTTTCCGATGGGCTGTTCCCATAAGGTGATAGCGTCCGAGCTTGTAACCCGTTGCGACCGCCAGGGCGGCGAGCGTATCGCCAGGCCCGGTTTTTAGGTCCAGTCCGAAACCGATTTGTTCATCGGTCATTGATAGCGTGTGTTTCATTGCGGTCTTATTCGCCAGGTTAAGCATCCGCTCACCATAAAAATCGGCAATGACAACGCTTCCGGGGGCGCTGATCTGACGAATACTGTTGAGCGTAGCGTGGACAATTCCCGCATTCAGATAGAGCGATACACCTTCCCATAAAAAGATTGTTTTGCGGGCGGGATCATAGGCCGAGGTGCGCAAAGCAAGGTGCCAGTCCGGCTGAGCGAAGTCGATTTCGATATAGTGAACGTGATCGCCGTTGAGACCGGCCCGTGCCAAGGCGTCGCGCTTGGATTTTTGAATGCGTGGTTGATCAAGCTCGAACATGGTCATGTTATGTGTCGTCAGGGGACCATAGGCGCGGGTGTCGAGGCCGGCGCCAAGCACGACAAACTGTGTCGCTTGCGAGCAATAGGTTTTGATAAGCGCGTCAATTCGGGCGGATCTTGAAAAGACCAAATTAGCGATACTCGCCTGATCATCGTCCGGTAAAGTCGGGTATAGAATGGGATGACCGGCAATGAACTTTGCGACCATAAGTGGAAACAGAGTTAGACGCAGTCCGAGTGTCGAATTGTTCGGTAGGGCGGCTGCCAGTTGCTTTGCTGCAAAGTCATCGCGCAGACCGAAGATATGTGCCGTCCACCGGCCGTTAATAATTTCGACCGCTGTCTGTGACAGGCCGAGCTTTCGGCTGTGCCAGATCTGTTTGTAGCCAACCCAGGTGGCGGCAAGAATGGAGACAGGCAGCCAGATGATCTGCAAAGGGATATAAATTATCCAGGCAATCTGCGTCATTCTGTTTTAGCTCCTCTGCTATACCTAGCTCGGTTTATATATGAGTTTCTGTGTCCGGTACAGGTATCCTCTTCTGATCCGCCGTTGCATTAGGCGGGTCACATTGCTGGTGGTTCAGAAAGTTTGCTCTTCGCTCTCGACTGGCTGCAGCATGCTGCGAAGCCGGATGGCGGCATGTGATCAGTCGTGGTTGTTGCTTTCGGCTTTCTGGCGCCGTCTCTCACAGACTTACCTGATCGACAAAATCCGTTTATGAAATGTCCCCGGTGCGAAGGGGACTATTACGAAGGGAAGCAGACATGCATAAGACGTTTCAACCGGATGCGCCGGCAGCGCCAGAAATAAGTTTTAATGATTTTTTGAAAGTTGATATCCGGCTCGGCACAATTGTGCAGGCGGAAGCTTTCCCTGAAGCGCGCAACCCGTCTTATCGTTTATGGATTGATTTCGGACCGGCAATTGGCGTGAAGAAAAGTGCCGCGCAGATCACGGCATTGTATGAGCTAGACGAGCTGGTCGGGCGTCGTGTCATGGCAGTTGTTAATTTTCCGCCACGCCAGATCGGACCAGTGCGATCTGAAGTTCTGGTCCTCGGATTTGGCGACGCGCATGATCAGATCGTCCTGGCTAAACCGGACGGCGACGCCCCGAACGGCGCCCGGATGGCCTAGTGAAGACTGGCCTAGTAAAGACTGGCAGTGAATGGCTTGTTGCATCAGCGAGGCCATTGTCCGATTTCGGGCTGGCAGTGTCATTGCTGCCTCAGCATGCCCGGGTCAGGTCTCTTTATGTGCTGGCTAATCGCGTCATGCGGGCTGGTTGTGCAAGAGCAAGACTTTTATTTACTGCCACAGATATCTCTAATGGAAGTCCCGGCTTTTCGGAATAATCCGGATATTGCGTGGGTGTTTGCGTAAATCTTGCATGGGCTGCTGTGACGATGCAGCAGCATGTTTGGGCGCGTGTATCGGTATGGTGCTTGTTTGGAGGCGTGTAGTCTGATCGAGACCTGTATGGACATCACCCTTTTCGAGATGATTTACCTGCGCGGTTTCTGATAAAAGCTGTAAGTCACCGGTCCGGTCAATTAGCTGGTCGACGACAATATGAGTTACATTGTCGGCGGTCTGGACGCGGCCATTCACCAGCATAATCCGGGCCCCCATCAAAACCGGCCTGTAAAGGGCGCCGATACGGGGCCATACAATCAGATTGGCAATTCCTGTTTCATCTTCAAGTGTGATAAAAAAGACCCCGTTCGCAGAACCGGGCTTTTGCCGGATCAGGACAATACCTGCAGTTTGAACACGCTGTCCGTTGGGCTGGTTGATCGCAGCTTGTGTCGTTTGTATCCCATAGTCCTGATAATAGGGACGTAAAAACCGTACCGGATGGTCTTTGAGCGATAGGCGGGTCGTCTGATAATCCTGAAGGACGTGTTCGGACGCCGGCATCTGCGGTAAAAATGTAATATTGTCGGGGCCTTGCTCAGCGGTGTCTGTGCGGGCAAATAGTGGCAGCGTTTTCCCGCTGCTTTCCCCCCGGACGGCCCACAGGGCGGTACGCCGGTCAATATCCAGCGAACTAAACGCATCAGCTGCGGCGAGTAATTCCAGACTGTGACGGCTTATACCGGCGCGCCGGCGAATATCTTCAGGATGCCCGTAGCCATTCCGCCGGGCGCGAATAAGAGCTTCGATCTCGTCTGCACGCAGCCCTTCAATCTGCCGAAAACCCAGCCTCACAGCACATAAGCCATTATCGCATGGTTCCAGCGTACAATCCCATTCCGACATGTTGACGTCGACGGGGCGTACTTCGACACCATGTTCCTGAGCGTCGCGTACAATCTGCGCCGGGGCGTAGAATCCCATAGGCTGGCTGTTCAGCAGGGCCGCACAAAAGACATCCGGATGATGGCATTTCAGCCAGCTTGAAACATAGACCAGAAGGGCGAAAGACGCCGCGTGGCTTTCCGGGAAACCATATTCGCCAAACCCTTTGACCTGATCGAAACAGCGTTTTGCGAAGACTGGATCATACCCGCGTGCGATCATACGCGACACCATTATTTCTTCGTAATTCTGAATGGTGCCGACCTTGCGGAATGTTGCCATTGCCCGTCGCAGCCCATTGGCTTCATCCGGCGTGAACCGGGCTGCATCAATCGAGATCTGCATCGCCTGTTCTTGAAATAATGGAACCCCGAGTGTGCGTTTCAGAATCCGTTCCAATTCGTCAGCCGGGCCATGCTCCGGTGCGGGACTGGGGTAGCGTACGGTCTCCTTACCCTGTCGCCGTCGCAGATAGGGGTGAACCATGTCGCCTTGAATGGGGCCCGGACGGACCAGTGCAACTTCAATGACAAGATCATAAAACGTCCGTGGCCGCAGCCGTGGCAGCATGTTCATTTGTGCCCGGCTTTCAACCTGAAACACACCCAGACTGTCGCCGCGACAGAGCATGTCATAGGTCGGGGCATCGTCGGGCGGTAAGCTCGCCAGTGTGTGGGCTATGCTTTTGTGCTGGGCTAACAGGTTAAAAGATTTCCGGATACAGCTCAGCATGCCAAGGGCAAGAACATCGACTTTCATAATGCTGAGCGCGCTGAGGTCATCCTTGTCCCATTCAATAAATGTGCGATCAGCCATGGCGGCCGGGCCAATCGGTACGGTGCCGGTCAGGGCATGGCGGGTTAGAACGAAGCCACCGACATGCTGTGACAAATGGCGAGGAAACCCGATCAATTGCTGGCCGAGCTGTACGGCCCGGCGCAAGGCAGGACTATTCGGGTCGAGCCCGGCCTGTTGTAAATGTTTGTGATTGAGGGGTGTCGACTGACTGCCCCATACTGTTTTGGCAAGTGCCGACGAAATATCTTCTGACAGACCGAGGGCTTTGCAAACTTCGCGGATCGCGGATCGCGAACGATAGGAAATAACGGTCGCGGTCAAGGCGGCACGATCACGACCATATCGCTGATAAACATACTGGATGACTTCTTCACGGCGCTCATGCTCGAAATCGACATCGATGTCCGGGGGTTCCCGTCGTTCTTTTGACAGAAACCGTTCAAATAGAAGGCTGGTTGTTTTGGGGTCGACGCTGGTAATGCCGAGACAGAAACAGACGGCAGAATTCGCTGCCGAGCCACGTCCCTGACACAGAATATTCTGCCGCCTTGCCCAGGCGACAATGTCGTAAACGGTCAGGAAGTAAGGCGCATAATTAAGCGTTGCTATTAGGGCCAGCTCCTTGCGCAGAGTCGCGGCAATTGTATCCGGGATACCATCCGGATAGCGCCATGCCGCACCAGTCCAGGTTAAATAATTCAGATGTTGCTGTGGGGTCCGGTCTGCCGGAACCGGCTCGTCAGGATATTCATAAGCCAGCTCGTCGAGGTTGAAAGTACACTTTTCGACGATGTCCTGGAGGCGTGATAAAGCTGGCGTGAAACCAGCAAACAGGCGGAGCATTTCTGCCGGTGCTTTTAAATGGCGCTCTGCATTCGCGGCCAGGCGATAACCCGCCGTATCAATCGTGCAATGTTCGCGGATGCAGGTCACAATATCCTGCAGAGGGCGCCTGTCCGGAATATGATACAGGACATCATTGGTCGCGACCATCGGGGTTCCCGCCGCCCGTCCTGCTTGATCCAGCCGGGCGAGATGCTCATAATTACGACCGGAATAGAGGTATTGTGCTGCGAGATAACATCGTCCCTGCCAGATGCGACCGAAATGTTCCAGCTGGGTTTGGAAGGTATCGTCTCGCTGTCCGGGTGGCAGAACCAGAAAAATCTGTCCCTCGCTATAGGCCTCAATATCGGCCACGGTAATGAGGCAATCACCTTTTTCAGTCCGCGATTTACCAAGCGAAAGCAGGGAGGAAAGACGTCCATAGGCGTTGCGATCGGTGGGGTAGCAGATGATTTCTGGTCCGTCCTGCGGGACCAGGCGAGCGCCAATAAGTAATTTGAGTCCAAGTGATTTAGCCTGAATATGGGCCCGGACGACACCGGCCAATGTGTTCCGGTCGGCAATCCCGATGGCGCTATATCCCAGCTCAGCCGCGCGCGTGACATATTCGGCCGGATGCGAGGCGCCCTGTAAAAAGGAGAAATTCGTTGTGGTGGCGAGCTCGGCATAATGAATCATGCGAATAATCCATGTATATACCAGTCAGGCGGTCCGCCGCGGCCATCATTATCAAGTCCGTTTCGGAACAGCCAGTAGCGCTGCCCGTTTTCGTCTTCAACGCGATAATAGTCCCGGCTTCGTGGTCGTTTCCGGACCGGGAGCCCTAATTGATTGGCCGCATCTTCATGATGTGTTGGTGTTGTTGTGTGTGCCCGGTGCGGGCTGTCCGGTCCGGCCGTATCCGGCTTCGGGCCGGGACGGGTTATCACCGCAGACCCGGTTATGTTCTTTTGATATTGCCACCATTCAGGACCAATCCGTTCAGGCCCGTCAACACGGCGAACCGAGCGTGTAAGCCGTCGCCATGTGAAAGATTGCGGCGGGCCGTCGGGGACCGCTGCAATGATTTCCACTAATTCCGGCGAATCGAGAAAACGCAAAGGACGCGGGCCTCCCGGTAATTCTGACAAGGTAGGAATGTCACCGTTAAAGGCCTGTATAAATTGCGCGCGTTCGGGAATATGGCTGTGGCGGGTCTGGTTAACCGCAATAGCGGTTTCGCCGAGCTTCGCCGATAGCCTGTCGGCAAGTGCGGCGAGTGCAACAGGATCGGTATCGCGACTTGCAAGGTCACCTGATAAGGCAATGGATGAGATGTCCATTGGGCCCGTCCGGTTGGCTTCCAGCACTAATATGTCAATACCGAAGCCGGGGTCCAGTTCAGCCAGTTTTTCATCGAATAAATGTAGAATGTGCTCGCGCGCCCGTGCCGGTTTTGCTGTATTTATCGATATGCTGTCATGTGTGCTGTCGGCACGAAAGGCATGTAGAGTGAAGTTCCGGGCGCCTAGGCCGTGGTGACAGAGTTCGTCGCATAGCATGTCAGCAAGTTGAGCGAGTCCGATGGAAAGAGCGGTGCTTGTCGAGATCGGATCCGGACAGGATAAACGGACCGATTGTGCGGGGGCCGGGCGAATAGGGTGTACCGGATCGGGCCGTTTGCCAAGCGCCTGATCCAAGCGTCGCAAAACCGCATCAACTGCGTGTTTGGACGGAAACCGGCGTTCGAGAGCCTTGCGGTCGATTGAATAAAGTTGCCCGACCCGACTGAGTCCGAAGCGTTGCAGTAATATTTCGGCTTTGGATGACAGGCGCAGAGTGGAAATGGATAAATCTGCAAGTCCTTCAGCTTCTTTACCAGGTTTGATCAGGCCGCCTGATTGTGCACGCGCCAGTGCTGATGCTGCAACCGGTGTGCCGGCAATTGCCAGCCGGTGCGGGAGGTTATTTTCTGTTAAAAGTGCGCTGACTTTTTGCATCATTGCCGGCTCACCTCCGTAAAGGTGGTCGCATCCGGTTGTGTCCAGGATCAGCCCGTCGCGTTCGTCAATGGCGACTTGTGGTGCGACACGGATGAGCCACAGTGCGAGAGCTTCCAGCGCGGTCTGGTCATCGTGTCGGTTGATATGTTCCGAGCCTAGTTCAGGAATACGTGCTTTGGCATCCGCGAAACTGAGACCGGTCTGGATTGCAAGTTTCCGGGCCGAAGCATTGGCAGCGGCGACGATCAGGCCATGCTTTCCATTTTCGACCAGAATGAATGGCCGGTGACTGTCTTGGTCTGAGGCTTCAGGGCGCCGTGCCGTATTGTGGCCAAGTATGCGTGCTCGCCTCAGCCGTGTCAGAGGCCAGTCCGGGAACCACAGAGAGAGATAACGTTTCATCATTTAGTTCGAGGGTGAAATTTACAGGAGTTATGTGTGGCAATTGCCGGGCGCGTTCGAGTACAGCCTGCCAGCGGATTGGGCCGGGGGCGTTCGGGTCATATCGATTATGACAAGAAGGCTGTGTGGAAATACGCCATCGGGCGACAGCTGCTGTTGAGCCCTGACGGGTATGCGGCATTAAGAGCAGGATCGGGACCCCGCAGCGTTTTGATGCCAGCGCCAGCCGCCGTGAGGCAGTAAAATTAAGGTCCGGTATTTCCCCGATAACCAAACTGACCGCCCGGGACTGAACGGCTTCTTCAATCGCCCATAGGGCACTTTCGAGGCGCCGGGTTCGTGCAATAAGCATCGGCGGCGCGGAGGGCCGTAACTGGGTCAGTCCTAATGGTGAAACACGGCCATAATTCATTTCGGTAATTGTCTGGTTAACCCAGACGGCAACGCCGGACTTGATCTGGCTCATTGTCAAGGCAAAGCCGGTTGCCGCCGGCATGTCGCCAAAGCTAGCCGCAATGATTTCATGCAGGCCTTCAGCGCCAAGGCCGAACGGAAACCGGGCATCGGTCGCGGACCGGGCCGGGCTCATGCGGAAAATGCCAAGTGCAGAGAGAGCGTCTAATTCCATAATGTTCTTATTTTGTTCTTGTCAGGTCTTGTCAAGATCCAGCCCTCGGAATCATTTTGAGATTCATGAAATATATTTTGCCGCAGCGTGGTTTTGCGGTGAAAGAGAAGCTGATCGACAGCGGCGGATATCACCGCGTCGCGGGATATCAAAAAGGTCTGGCCTGCAGCTTTTGAACGGGATGACGAGACGTGTGACAGTTGGCTGCGATGCTGCCGGGTGTTTATATTGTCGGTGGTATTTGACGCGGCGTCTTGGTGCTATCGGGACTGTTCTGGATGTGTCTGTTCTGCCCGGAGTGACCGAGAGAGGCAGGCTGAGGTAGAGTTAGGCCTCGCATGCTGCTCCGATGCAGGATGCTTGAAACAAAAAAAGAGCGGCTCGAAATGAGCCGCTCTTCTGATTTGGATTGTGCGGATGACTAGAAGCCCATGCCGCCCATATCAGGCATGCCGCCGCCGCCTGGCATTGCAGGGGCGTCTGCTTTTGGTGCTTCTGCAACACCAGCTTCTGTCGTGATCAGCAGACCCGCAACGGATGCTGCATTTTGCAGTGCTGAACGAACGACTTTTGCTGGGTCGATAACGCCCATTGCGATCAGTTCGCCATACTCTTCTGTCTGTGCGTTGAAGCCGAAGCCTTTGACGTCGCTATTAACGATCGTGTTAACGACAACAGATCCCTCGACGCCAGCATTTTCAGAAATCTGACGAATAGGGGCTTCGAGTGCCTTGCGAACAATATCAATCCCGGCCTGCTCGTCATCATTCGAACCTTTGGCCTTGATGTTGCGGGCTGCAGACAGCAGAGCTGTACCACCGCCGGCAACAATGCCTTCTTCAACGGCTGCACGGGTCGCATTGAGCGCGTCATCGACCCGGTCTTTACGCTCTTTAACTTCGATTTCGGTTGCGCCACCAACTTTGATAACGGCAACACCACCAGCCAGTTTGGCCAGACGTTCCTGAAGTTTTTCGCGATCATAATCAGATGATGTGTCATCGATCTGCGTACGGATTTGAGATACCCGTGCTTCAATGTCATCTTTCGCACCGGCACCGTCGACAATAGTTGTATCGTCTTTGGTGATGTTGACCCGCTTGGCAGTGCCGAGCATGTCGAGCGAGACGTTTTCAAGTTTAATGCCGAGATCTTCAGAGATCATCTGGCCACCTGTCAGGATCGCAATGTCCTGCAGCATCGCTTTGCGACGATCGCCGAAGCCAGGGGCTTTGACGGCGGCGATTTTCAGACCGCCACGCAGCTTGTTAACCACCAGAGTCGCCAGCGCTTCGCCGTCAACGTCTTCTGCGATAATCAGGAGCGGGCGTTGTGACTGTACGACGCTCTCGAGGATTGGCAGCATTGGCTGCAAGGAAGACAGTTTTTTCTCGTGAAGAAGAATGAACGGATCGTCCAGTTCTGTCGACATTTTGTCCGGGTTGGTGACGAAGTAAGGCGACAGGTAGCCGCGATCAAACTGCATGCCCTCAACAACGTCGAGTTCGGTTTCGAGCGATTTTGCTTCCTCAACCGTGATGACGCCTTCATTGCCGACTTTTTCCATCGCTTTAGCGATCATTTCGCCGATTTCGTAGTCGCCATTTGCCGAGATTGCGCCGACTTTAGCGATTTCGGAATTATCTTTCACTTTACGTGAGTTAAGGGCGAGATCCGATACGACTTGGGCCGCGGCTTTATCAATGCCACGCTTGAGGTCCATCGGGTTCATGCCAGCGGCAACACGCTTCAGACCTTCCCGGACAATCGCCTGGGCCAGTACTGTTGCGGTTGTAGTGCCGTCACCGGCGACATCATTGGCTTTAGAGGCCACTTCGCGCAGCATTTGTGCGCCCATATTTTCGAACTTGTCTTCAAGCTCGATCTCTTTTGCAACCGTGACACCGTCTTTGGTTGTCCGTGGTGCGCCGAAAGATTTTTCGATAACGACATTGCGGCCTTTTGGGCCGAGTGTCACTTTGACGGCATCGGCGAGTGTGTCGACGCCGGTCAGCATCTTGTCACGCGCATCAGAACCGAATTTTACATGCTTGGCAGCCATTTGGGATACCTTTCAAATAGAGTAATTGTGGAGTGGATTTAGGCTTCGATTATGCCTAGAATGTCGCTTTCTTTCATGATCAGAAGCTCTTCGCCGTCAACTTTGACTTCGGTGCCTGACCATTTGCCGAAAAGGATTTTGTCGCCGGCTTTGACGTCGAGCGGAACGCGCTTATTGTCGTCGCCAACGGCGCCAGCGCCGACGGCAACAATTTCACCCTCTTGGGGTTTTTCGGTCGCTGTGTCCGGGATGATGATCCCGCCAGCAGTTTTAGTGGCTTCTTCAACGCGGCGTACCAGGACGCGGTCGTGTAGGGGACGGAATTTCATTTTGCCCTCATGAGTTGTTCGTTTCAGTTCATCACCCCTCAGGTGACAGAATTAGCACTCGCCTAGCGCGACTGCTAACAGCAAGCAAGTAGGTATGAAGCGACATCTCGTCAACAGGAACAGGCGCAATTTTTTTTAGCGAAATGACTTTCCTACTTTGATACTGCCATAGACGACCAGACAGGCAGGTAATGCCACGCTGGGATTCCGGCAGAATGAACCAAGGGCTAACCAGGCGCTGCCGAGAAATATTTATTGTTGTGAGGTGCCTATGGCAGCTGTCCTGAATAATGTCGCGGCCGCACTGTGCAGTCGAACGGCCTATTCAGATAGCTTGACGAGAGCGGCGTCGACTAACGGCAAACGGTCATTCCCGAAAAACATATCCTCGCCAATAAAGAAGGTGGGGGAACCAAACCCGCCTCTGGCGATGAGGGCCTCAGTATTTGCCCGGAGCTCGGCTTTGACATCGTCGCTTTTGATCGCCGTCAGGACCGCCCCGGCATCGGCGCCGACTGCTTCCAGACAGGATGTCAGGACTGCTTCGTCCGAAATATCCAGATTATCGCTCCAGTAAGCCCGGAATATCTGTTCGGCAAAAGCAACCAGAAGGCCGGTTTCATTTAGAACGATGCATGCGCGCATCGCCTTCACACTGTTGATAGGGAAAATCGATGGTGGAAATGTAATCTCCAGACCCGCCAGTTTTGCCCAGTCCTGTAAATCCTTGCGCATGTAGCGGGCTTTGACGCGAACCGGGTTGGCGCGCTGCTCATATACGCTCTGGTTCACCGTATTGAAGACACCGCCGACCAGAATTGGCTTCCAGTCGATGTCGGCCCCATATTTCTCCGCAATCGGTTGGACATTGTGAAAGCCGAGATAGGTCCAAGGGCTGGAACAGTCGAAAAATACTTCGAGTTTCATGATGTTTCCGTCCTGTTGGCGTGCAAAGTGTCTGGCGTCGGGTCTATGCCGTTTTTGGTTCGCTCGGTGCTTCAAGTTCAGCGCGGCTGCGGATCGCTTTGGCCGCACTTATGCGGACGAGATGGCGTCCGCGGTCATCATGCCAGTCGGCCTCGACAAAGCCGGTAGTCCGCCCCCGGCTCACCATTCGGCCTTCGATCCGTATCAGGCCATTGGGCACCGGGCGCAGGATCCGTGTCTGCAATTCGGTTGTGGTGAACCATTCATCATTTTCCAGAGCGCTGGCCATGGTCATCGAAACGATATGATCGGAAAGCCCGGCGATCCAGCCACCAAATACGCGGTCGGGGCTGATATCGCGGGATCCGTCATTCGGCCACTCATAGAGGGTGTAGCCATAATGAACTTGCTTGAGCCATTTTTCTGGCTTGATACCGAGATTCTCGATGCCGGGTGGTTTCTGCCAGTCGCCTGAACGTAAAGCGCGGAAAAATTGCTCCTGTTGCAATGATAGGGCGGTCCGGTCAGGCATGCCTGTTACATCCTTTTTAACGGCTGTTCGGGAAAATGCTGACGATTAGGTGACTGTGGCGCCGCCATCGACGACCATCATTTGCCCGGTCATATAGCTTCCGGCCTTCGACGCCAGATAGACGGCTGCACCTGCGAGCTCATCGGGTTCGCCGATTCTGGCCATTGGCGTGCCGCTCAAGGCCCGCTTGAGATTGTCGGGGTTTTCCCAGAGCGCTCTGGCGAAATCTGTTCTGATCAAGCCGGGGGCGATGCAGTTAACCCGAACATTGTCCTGGCCAAACTCGGTTGCGAGATTGCGCGCCAACTGGAAGTCTGCGGCTTTCGAAATATTGTAGGCGCCGATAATCGGTGTCCCGCGAAGGCCGCCAATCGAGCTGACAATCACGATTGAACCGTCTTTGCGCTCGCGCATTTGCGGTGCACACATCTGGATCAACCAGTGATTTGAGATGATATTGTTCGACAGGACTTTTTCGAACTGTTCGTCCGAGATGCCGCCCATTGGTCCGTAATAGGGGTTGGACGCTGCGTTACAGACGCAGATATCGACTTTGCCAAAGGCTTCATTGGTTGTATCGACAAGGCGCTGCAAATCCTCTTTCGAAGATATATTTGCAGGCACAGCAATGGCTGTTCCTTCACCATGCTTTTCGTTGATTGCTGCCGCGACTTCCTGACATGGCCCGGGTTTACGCGATGAAATTGTAACTTGTGCGCCCTGATCTGCCATTGCCTCGGCAATTGCTTTTCCGATGCCACGAGAAGAACCCGTAATGATTGCAGATTTTCCGGTTAGATCGAATAGTCTCATGACAATTCCTTTTTTGGTATGAATATTTTGCCTGGGTAGATAGGCATAGAATAACGACATGGCGAGGGGTTTCGTTGGGTTAGCTTTTGAGCCCTGCCCAGATAATCAGGCCCCAGCCTATGAGCATGCCAAGACCGCCTAATGGGGTTATCGCGCCGAACCAGCTCGGCGCACCAAGGCTCATGGCATAAAGTGTCGACGCGAAAACTGCCGCCCCGATAATCATTATCAAAGCACCTGTCCGCAAAATGCTATCCGTGCTCGACAGGGATATCGCCAATGCCAGGGCTGAATGCACAATAAGATACAGGGTTGCGGTACTCCACCAGTTCTGGACGTCGGTTGGTAGAGTGCCTTGATAACGCTCCAGATTCTTGAGGCCGTGAGCACCAAAAGCACCGAGTGCAACGGATAGAAATCCCCCTAAACTGGCAAAAAATTGCAGCATGATCACTGCTCCTGTGGAATGGCGTATGTAACCATAGCATGACTGGCGGTTTTGTCCGAACCGCGGGCTTTAATATCGACATCGANGACCGCGAGTGTGCGTCCAAGTTTAATCAGTCTGGCATCTGCAATGACCGCGTCGCCAATGCAGGGTCGCAGAAAATTGATATTGAGATTGCTGGTAACCGCCATTGGTACGATTCCGATTCTCGTCATGACCGCCATATAGGCGGCGCTGTCTGCAATCGACATTTGCGTCGGGCCTGAAATATAGCCACCGGGTCGTAAATGTTCGGGGCGGGCCGTCAGGCTCATCACTGCGCGTCCTTCTGCCATCAAATCGACATTGCTGCGTGTGCTTACGGATTCGAAATTTTCAATGAGATAGGCGTTCGCTTCAGCGACCGACACTTTGCTGGGCATGCAGTTTTCCTTTTCAAAGGCATTGACGATATCACCGCTTCGCGGCCAACTAAGCGTGTAATAATTGATCCGCCAAGTGATCATGTGATGGGAGGAGGTATGCGCAATGCTGACCAAGGGCGATGAATATCCGATTCACCAATTGCCGGAACCAGTTGCATTTTCCGGATCCGACCGGAATTTTTATGACCGATTTTTCTTCAATGGCTATTCCCCTGACGGATCTGTTTTCTTTGCCGCTGCGCTCGGTGTCTACCCGCACCTCAATATCATTGATGGCGCCGTATCGGTTTTGACTGACGGTGTTCAGAAGTCGGTTCACGTTTCCCGTATTTTGGGCATGGAACGGATGGATATTCGTGTTGGTCCCTTGTCGGTCAATATTTTGGAGCCGTTAAATCAGATTAGATTGCGGTTTGCTNATGCCGAAGGGATTGACCTCGATGTCCGATTTGAAGGCCGCCACTTTCCGGTCGAGGAACCGCGTTTCACGCATCGGCAAGGTCCCCGAATGCTGATAGATTGTACACGTATGACCCAGAATGGTCGATGGACCGGGCATATCACGGTTGATGGTGCAAAGATTGACGTTCAGGACTTTTATGGCACCCGCGATCGTTCATGGGGGGTCCGGCCAATTGGTGCGCGCGATGCCCAGCCTGTTGTCCCGATGCAGATGCCACAATATTACTGGCTTTGGGCGCCAGTAAATTTCGATAAGTTTGCGCATTTTTATCACATCAATGAAGATGCGCTCGGTTCGCCGTGGAATACGCGATCCGTTCTGGCCAAAGACGGTGCGGCGCATGATGGGCTGCTGCATTTGGCAAGGCCCGGCATCGAGGTCGAATGGCGCCCTAAAACACGCCGTGTTCAGCGCGCTGTCGTCAAGGCAGATGAACACAATGGCCGGCCATGCGAAGTACATTACGAGCCGATGCAGGAATTTCTCATGAAGGGTATTGGTTACGGGCATCCCGAATGGGGGCATGGCGCCTACAAAGGTGGCTATGCCATCGAACGGGAAGACTTTGTGCCGGCCGATATGCCGTGGCAACAACTCGACAATCTGCATATTCAGGCTGTGGTTAAAGCGACATATCACGATGCTGACGGGGTAAGTTCGACAGGGATCGGGGTCCTTGAGCAATTATGCATCGGGCCAAGTGTTCCAAATCAGTGGAAAGATATCATTGATGCTGACGGATAATCTGGCAGCGCAGTTTGCGGCCTATTTTGCAAGACAAATGCCGCACGCGCGGAACATCGAAATTACTTCGGTCAATCGCATTCATGGCGGTGCCAGCCGTCAGACCTATGCGATTGATCTGTTTTACGAAGATGCTGACGGGCCGCAGAGCAAGGCGCTCATATTGCGACGAGACCCGCCGGATAGTTTGATTGACACTGAACGCCGTATCGAATTCGCCGCGATAAAAAGTGTTTTCGGGAAGGCCGATCTGCCTGTTCCCGAGGCTTTGTTTCTGGAAACCGATACAGCCCAGCTCGGCGCGCCGTTTTTTGTGATGAGCCGAATTGAAACCGGCGAACCGTTAAATCCGTTCGGACTGGCTGCGGTCGACCAGCATCGTGGTGACATTGGTGCGCAATTCTTTCGGCATCTTGGCAGCATTGCCGCGGTTGATGCTGCGCAGTCTGCGTTGGCAGAAGTGGTCGAGACGCCGTCAGCCGATCAGTGCTGGCGCCGCGAACTGGATTATTGGGCCAGTGAAATTCGCGAAAATGCCCAGTCCCCCCAGCCGGTGGCAGAGGGTTGTATCCGCTATCTGATGAATAATCCGCCACCGCCGGCGCAGCGTTTGTCGATCGTTCACGGTGACTACCGGACAGGTAATTTTCTCCATGATGGAGCAGGCAAGATCACGGCCGTGCTCGACTGGGAAATGGCCCATATCGGGGATCCTTACGAAGATCTTGCCTGGGCAACCGATCCGCTATGGTGCGGAAATGACAGCGAACGTGCTGCTGGTTTCATCCCGTGGCCGGATGCGATTGCAGCCTGGCAATCGGCCTCGGGGTGCGAATTTGATGCCGGGGCTTTTGAATGGTGGTCGATGTTCGCACAGTTAAAAGCGCTTGGGATCTGGGTGTCTTCGGCCAAGGCGTTTGCAGCCGGGAAGAATGATGATCCGATACTGGCCTGGTCGGGATGGTTCACACATAGCGCCCATGAACTTNCGCTGGCGGCCCGGTTGGCCGGCAAATTCGGGGTTCCGACATGACAGACTTAACGTTGATTCTCGACCGGATCGGCAAAAAGCTGGTCGAAGATGTCGCGCCGAAACTGCAAGGTGACTATGCCCATGGCCATGCCGTGATGATCGGTTTGATAAACGTCATGGCGGCCGAGATGTGGGATGGTGCAGCAGACCGGCTTCAGAACGAAATCGTCGGCTTGCGCCACTTGTTGAGTGCCGGGGGTGCAGCGCCGGATGTTGCGCCGTCGCCAAGTTTGAAGATTTCCGACCTCAGCACGGAACGGGATGAATTGGCGCGGAACTTGATTATCTTGCAAACTCGCCTTGAAGCGCGCCCGGAAGATCCTGAGGCAAAATTATTGCTGACGAAAATCTGGGCACATTTACTGCAAACTGCAGTGGCCCGGATGCCGAGCCCGCCGGCTTTCGGTGAAGCCACCGACTAATTCCGATGATGTCTGTCTGCTGCCGGTTGGCTGGTAGCAGACGATTATGTGCATTAGCCCCAGAGTTGTGCTGTCGCCGGCCGCACCTGGCCATCGCGATAGTTTAGACCGTGCTCGATATCATCGGCTAGCCAGAGCGGTCCATCCAGGTCAATGACGTCAGCGGCTGCGCCGAGTAAAAGCGCCGGGGCCATGGATAGAGATCCCGCCACCATGCAGCCGATCATGACACCGAGATTGTACTGTTGGGCCTGCCGCAGCATGTTTATCGCTTCCGTTAGACCGCCAGCCTTATCGAGCTTGATATTAACCGCCTGATATTTTTGCGACAGATCGGCAATATCGACGCTGGTATGAACGCTTTCATCTGCACATATGGGAACAGATGAGCGACGCTCCAGCAAGGGGGCATCCTGGTCGCTCCCAAAAGGCTGCTCGATAAAGGCGACGCCGTTACGAGCGGCAGTATCGATCAGCATGCCATAATCGGATCGTGCGATACCTTCATTGCCATCAACAATAAGCCGGGCATCCGGGCGAGCTTCGTGAACAGCGATGATCCGGTCGATATCCTGACGTTTGTCGCCAAGCTTTAATTTAAGCCAGATTGCGGGTGTCTGGGTGGCAGCGACGGCCATTTTTTCCGGCCTATCGAGACTGAGTGACATTGTGCAGGGCAAGGTCTTCGGTGCGGGCAGACCTGCCAGCTGCCAGACCGGCAGATTAGAACGCTTTGCTTCAAGATCCCAGAACGCGCAGTCGATTGCACAACGGGCCGCACCAGGCGGCATAATGGTTTGCAGGGCCTGTCTGTCGATGCCGCTTTCGAGCATGGGACGTGCGCGCTCAATCTGGTTCGAGACGCTGGCGACGGTCTCACCATAGCGGCCATATGGCACGCATTCGCCGCGTCCTGTCACGCCGTTTTCGCTTAATGTAACGCGGATCGTTTCCGCGCTGGTCTTGCTACCCCGCGAAATTGCGAAAGTCTGTTTCAGACGGGATGATACGGCGTGATGAGAGAGTTCCGGCATAATGCTGCTTTGCTTGAATTGTGCCGATACTCAAACGTGGCGAACTCACTGCGTCAATCGCNTATGACGGCATGGTTTGCTTGATTTGGCCGACCTTAGAAACAGGGGGATAATCGACGAAATAATACCGGCCGCCTGCAATAGTCAGGCGACCGGAGACAGGTATGGCGAGCCGGCAGCGGAAGCCGGGCCGGATTAGCCGAGAGTTCGCGAAAGAATATCGTTTGTATTGCTGGATAGATCGTTGCTCTGCAGTGTCTTTAGCGTAGCTTCGGCACTGGCGCGCGCTTCCGGTTCAAGGCTACGCCACTGCTCAAATGCCTGTAACAGGCGCGCCGCGAGCGCCGGGTTCAGCTTATCTGCCTTCAGAATGATATCAGCGACCAGTGCGTAGCCTTGGCCGTCGCTGGCATGAAACTTCGAGAGATTCTGATGGGAGTAAACCCCAATCACCGAGCGTACCCGATTGGGGTTACCGAGATCGAAGGCCGGATGTTTCACCAGGGCAGCAACTTCGTCTGTCGTGCCCGTCGCAGCCTGCACACCGAACCATTTATCAATGACAAGCTCATTGTCTTTCCAGCGATCATAGAATGTCGCCAGAGCGGCTGTTTTCTCGGCTCCTCCGGCCATGCACAATGCCCGCAGACTGGCGAGGCTTTCGGTCATATTGGGGGCATGATCGAATTGACCTTTGAGTAGTTTCTTGTCCGCCGCACTGGCGCGCACACCACAGATTGTAATCAGCGCCGTGCGCAGCGCCCGCACGCCGGCTTGCTCGGCATCCGGTTTGAACGGGTGCGGTGAGGGCGTTGATAGAGTCTGGTTGATCTGGTCTTCAAGCATATCGGCCAGCTGTGAAAGCACACGTTTTTTCGCGGCGCCGAGTTTAGCCGGCTGCGTCGGGGTGCGTTCGAGGAAGAGTTCGGAAATATCCGGCAGCCGCATCAGAAGGGCCGCAAAGGCCGGGTCATCCTGCCTCTGTTTAACGGCATCAACAAGCGCTGTGAGCAAGGCCTGGTCTACAGTATCCTTGTCATCATATGCGATTTTAAGGAGCTCATCGGTCAGGAGCCTTTGCAGAATTTCCCATTGATTAAATGGATCATCATCAAGCTGTGCTGTGCGTAGGCTGGTTTCGGGCGAGACCTTGTGCTCGAGCCGCACCGGCGCCGAGAAGTTCCGGTTTATCGACAGAAATGGTCGGGCGCTCTGGCTGGAAATAACCCATTCCATTGAAGCCTGCTCAAGAACGAGAACGTGTTCTTCTATTTTCTGGCCGCTCGGGTTGAACGCGGCCACGCTGACCGGAATGGGCAGGGGCTGGGGCTGGTCATTTCCCGGTGTAACCGGGTTGGTCTGCGTTAATGTCGCCGTTAGGGTTCCGGTTCCGGCATCCCAGGCTTCAGCAACACTGACCGTCGGCGTACCAGGTTGTGCGTACCAGCGGCGGAAGGCGCTTAGGTCGCGGTCGCTCGCGGTTTCGAAACATTTATAGAAATGCTCGATTGTTGTGGCCTGACCATCATAGAGGTCAAAGTAGATCTGCATCCCGTGCGCAAAGTTTTTGTCGCCGATATAGGATTTGAGCATACGGATAAGCTCGGCCCCTTTTTCGTAAATAGTCGCAGTATAGAGGTTTTCAATGCTGGCATAATGATCCGGTCTGACGGCATGAGCGAGCGGACCGGCATCTTCTGCAAACTGGCTGGCACGAAGCCTGATGACATCTTTTATCCGTTGGACCGGGCGTGAGCGCATATCGGCGGAAAATTCCTGATCCCGGTAGACTGTCAGCCCCTCTTTCAGGCAGAGCTGGAACCAGTCCCGGCATGTGATCCGGTTGCCGGTCCAGTTATGGAAATATTCATGCCCGACAATTGACTCGATTGCCTCGAAATCGGCGTCTGTGGCAGTCGCTTCATCGGCGAGAACATAGGCGGAGTTGAAAACGTTCAGTCCCTTATTTTCCATTGCGCCAAAATTGAAGTCACGCACCGCAACAATGTTAAAGGTTCCGAGGTCGTAAGCGCGGCCAAATACGGTCTCGTCCCATCGCATCGACGCTTTCAGACTTTCCATCGCCCAGGCGGCGCGGTCGGCATCGCCTTTATCAACATGTACGGCCAGTTTCACCGGGTCGCCATGCATGGTTGTGAAATCATCGTGCAGGACGTCATAATCGCCAGCACAGAGCGCAAACAGGTATGAGGGTTTGGGATGCGGATCATCCCAGATCGCGAAATGCCGGCCAGCTTCAAGGTCACCGGCGGGTCCCGGGGTGCCGTTGGACAGCAGGATCGGATACTTGGCTTTGTCGGCTTCGATCCGGACAGTAAAGCGGCTCATGACATCCGGGCGGTCCGGCCAGTAAGTGATCCGGCGAAATCCGGTGCTTTCACATTGTGAGCAGAACCGGTCTGCCGATATATACAGACCCGACAGCACAGTATTCTTGGACGGGTCGATCACGACGTCTGTTTCCAGTGTGAAGTGATCAGGCACATTGGGAATTATCAATTGCGTATCGGTTTGCGAATAGTCACCGGCCTGCAGGCTCACGCCATCCAGCGCGACATGTTTTAATTCCAGCGATACGCCATCGAGAGCCAGATCACCTTTTGCTTTGCGAACGATTTCCATACGGGCTTTCACTCGCGTTGCACTTGGCGCAAGGTCAAAACTCAGATCTACTTTTTCAATCGCAAATGGATAAGTTTCGTAATCTGACAGTTTGGTCTGTATCGGTGTATCTGTTCGCATGGGGATCCCGTATATCTCACTCGACAATTATAAAGTTTCTTGTGCCTTATAGTCATCTTGTTGCTGATCAAGCAATTTCGGACTGATTACATTTTGCTGGCAGGCAAAATACGCACGCGATCTCAATTCATCTGAGGACAAGGCATTGTCGACTCTGGGAGTTGACTGAATTGCGGGACGGGCGCGGGCTGACCGGTCCCGACGCCGGTGTTTTAATCCGATGCTGGCGGTCTATTTTCAACCTCGTGACTCATTGGCCGTCCGGTAAATGCAAACGGATCAAAAATATTCTTATTGGATAGTCTATCAATATCGTGCACTGCAGACAGCCAAGAGAAGGACCCCGTGATGGAAAATACCCGACATTCAAGAGCGATTGGCTTATTGCTTGGCGGGATTGGCGCGATATTATTTTCGTTAAAGGGCATTGTCATGAAATTGGCGTTTGCCGAAGGCGGCAGTGTCGAACAAATGATGGCGCTACGCATGGGTATAGCATTGCCTTTTTTCCTCGCGATCGGCTTTTGGTCACAAGCAAAATCGCAACGGCAGATGCCCCGCCGAACAATTGTATTTGCAGCCTTGCTGGGGGCACTCAGCTATTATGTTTGCACTTGGCTAGATTTTACCGGACTGCAATATATTTCGGTGCAGCTGGAGCGCCTCATTCTGTTCCTGTATCCAACCTTTACGGCGCTATTTGCGTGGTTGTTTTTAAGCGACAGAATGAGCTGGGGGCATGCTGGCGCTTTGTTGCTATCATATCTCGGCGTTGGCATGTTGGCGCTGCAGGAGCTTGGATATCCCGGTTCAAATGTGGCATTAGGCGCCGGGCTCGTTTTTCTCTCGGCCATTCTCTTTGCCGGCTATGTCACTGCCGCGAAACCTGTCATATCACAGCTTGGCTCGCTAGTTTTCACATCGATCGCAATGAGCGCTGCAGCCATCTGTATTATTGCTCATTTCGCGATCGGTGCCGCTAGCGCGGGACCGCCTCTGATGACGCCGGCCTTATGGTATCTCGGCGCCATGCTAGCGATCCCATGTACTGTGATCCCGAGTTTTATGGTTTCTGAAGCAATTGGACGCGTTGGGCCCGGCCCGACCAGCGCGATCGGTGGAATTGCCCCACTGGCTNCGGCTCTTTTCGCGGTCATCGTTTTAAGTGAACCGTTTGGCTGGCCGCACGCCGTGGCGCTCGCTTTGACCACAATCGGCGTGCTTCTATTATCTCGAAGTCGCGATGTCGCCCGCAAATAAGCCGGTATGATTTATACATTAGTGCTAGAACAGAGCGGCTTACACCCGGCCATCAGAGCCGTCGTAAAATTTCCAATATTGTCAGGCTTTGTTCAGAGCAGGGTCCGTTCGTTTTATTCGTACCTGCATCTCGTTAGCCGTATATGATGCAGCGCGCCGGGAATTGTCTCGGCAGCAAACCCCGGCTTTAATGCGCCAATCGCTGGCCGCTTGAAAATACCCTTTAGACGCGCCCGTTTTTGGTTCTGATGCTAAGCCGGCCATGCTGGGTCTCCGCGCCAGATAATCGAGTTGCAAACGGGCTAATCCTGACATTTGCCGGCACCGGTAGAACCGACATATCAATATCCTTACCCAAGGATATGGCTTTCCGTGCACGTCAAGCTAAGTATTCTAAAGAAAATACTTAAGCAGGGAGGCGGGTGCGCCATGAATTTTGATTTCTCAGACGACCAGAAGTTTCTTGGCAATGAAGCGCGGAAGTTTCTTGATGCCGAGTGCACGACCCAGCATGTGCGCGAAATTTTGAATGATGATGACAAGACGCATCATGCAGGCGTCTGGCAGAAAATTATTGAAATGGGGTGGCTGGGTACGGCCATCCCGGAAGAATTTGGCGGTCTTGGTCTTGGAGCGCTGGAGCTTTGTGTTCTGGCCGAAGAAATGGGACGGGCGCTAGCTCCGGTTCCATTCTCCAGTACGGTCTATTTTTTCGCCGAAGGACTCATGCAGGGCGCGAGTGAAGCGCAGAGAGCGCAGTACTTGCCAAAGATTGTTTCGGGTGACCTGGTGGGCGCGTACGCCGCAAGCGAAGGTCCCGGACACCCTAATCCGGCAAAGCTGACAGTTCAATTCGATGGCAGCCGGCTGAACGGGATAAAAGTCCCGGTCACTGATGGTGATATCGCCACGCATGCACTGGTTCTGGCAAAAGAGGGCAATGGCGCCTCGCTTGTCCTTGTCGATCTATCGGATGCGGGTGTGACCCGGAAAAATGTTAGCACATTGGAGCCAACGCGAAGCCATGCCGAAATTGTTTTCGACAATGTTCCCGGCGAGCGCATCGGTGCTGCTGGCGACGGTGCTGATCTGCATGATGCAATTCAAGACAGGGCAGCCATTTTGCTGGCATTCGAGCAACTCGGTGGCGCCACGCGGTGTCTGGAAATGGCAACTGAATATGCCAAGGAGCGTCATGCCTTTGGCCGCCCGATCGGCGGCAATCAGGCTATCAAGCATAAATTGGCCGATATTTATGTTAAGAATGAAGTGGCCCGGTCAAATTGCTATTATGGGGCCTGGGCGCTTTCGACCAATGCCGCGGAGCTCCCTGAAGCTGCCGCAGCATCCCGGGTCGCCGCGTCCGAGGCGTTCTGGTTCGCCAGTAAAGAGAATATACAGACACATGGCGGTATGGGCTTCACTTGGGAAGTGGACTGTCACTTATTCTATCGCCGGGCAAAATTGCTTGCGGTGCAGGCCGGTGCCCCAAAAGTCTGGAAAGAGAAATTAGTGCGCGCGCTGGAGCTTAAAAACGTCGCTTAGGAAACACCTCGCGTCAGCCTCAAATTTTCGGGATCTCTTGACGCATTGAACACGGAAATAAACGCGCTAGCCTGTTCAATATAAACAACCGGCGTGAAATGGAGAGAAACATGGATTTCAACGACACNCCAGAAGAAGCCGACTTTCGCGCGGAAGTTCAGGCCTTCCTTGCCAAGCATATGGATGAAAAGGGCGCACGACCCTTGCGGCAGCGCGTCTCCGGTGCCGAATTTATGCAAAAGGCCAAAGACTGGCAGGCACTGAAAGCCGAGAACCGGTTTGCGCAAATCACCTGGCCGACAGAATGGGGCGGACGTGGCGGCTCCTCGATGCAGAATGTCATCTGGGGTCAGGAAGAAGCCAAATATGATGCACCTGTTGGTCCGTTCACAATCGGGCTTGGCATGTGTATTCCGACTGTCATCGCATTCGGCTCCGACGAGCACAAAAAGCGCTATGTCAAGAAAGCACTTCGGGGCGAGGAAATCTGGTGTCAGCTATTCTCCGAGCCTGCAGCGGGATCTGACGTTGCCGGCCTGAAGACGCGAGCTGTCAAAGATGGTGATGAATGGGTAATTAATGGCCAGAAAGTCTGGACCTCCGGGGCCCATTATTCCGATTATGGAATCCTTCTGGTTCGAACCGATCCAAAGGCGCCGAAACACAAAGGCCTGACGATGTTTATCGTCGACATGAAACAAAAGGGTGTTGAAGCGCGCCCAATTCATCAGGCATCAGGCGGTCGCGAATTTAATGAGGTCTATTTTACTGATGTCCGGATTTCGGATACCGATCGTCTTGGCGAAGTTGGCCAGGGTTGGAAGGTTGCTATCGTAACCTTGATGAATGAGCGTCTGGCAGTAGGTGGATCGCCGGGCCCGGATTGGTCTGAAATTATGAATTATGCCAAGGATTTCGGCTCGATGGGTGATGCCGGTTTCCGTGAAAAGCTGGCAGATTGGTATGTTCAGGCGCAAGGATACAAGCTGACGAAGCTAAGAACCCAGACGGCTCTGTCGAAAGGCCAGACCCCCGGACCAGAGAATTCGATTGGCAAAATCATCACGGCCAATCAATTGCAGGATATTTGTAACTCGGCGATTGAAATGCAGGACCATTATGGACTGATGACCGATAGCGAGATCATGCCGGCTGATGCTGCTTTCCAGCAAAGCTTTATGTGGGCGCCTGGTTTGCGTATTGCGGGCGGAACCGATGAGATTCTGAAGAATATCATCGCTGAACGGGTGCTCGGGCTGCCGCAAGATGTCCGGGTCGATAAGACCGCGCCATTTGACGAACTGAAATAGAATAATGACCGGCTAATTTGGCCGGTCATTTACTTTCGGCGCGAAGTAACAGTTGCGAGGAGCGGTCGGCTGACCAATTTTAGTTCCTATCAGATCGGTGATGTGAAGCTGAGAGTCGCCGAAGCNGGTCCTGAAACGGGCCCTTTAATCATTTTTGTACACGGGTTTCCAGAGAGCTGGTATTCCTGGCGGCATCAGCTCGCCGCGCTCGCAGATATTGGATACCACGCCGTTGCGCCGGATGTTCGCGGTTATGGTGGTTCCGACAAACCGTACAATGTCGAAGCCTATGATATGGCAAGCCTTACCGGCGACATGGCCGGTTTAGCCCGATTGCTGAGCCCGGACCAGCCAGCCATCGTTGTCGGACACGATTGGGGAGCACCGATCGCATGGAATTCGGCATTGTTACATGCCGACCAGTTCCGTGCCGTTGCTGGGCTGTCGGTTCCCTATGTGCCACCTGGCGAGCTGTCGGCTCTCGAGGTTTTTAAGAGATTTTTCACCGCCCGCGGCCTGTTTTTCTATCAGGTCTATTTTCAGGAAGAGGGTGTCGCGGAAGCCGAACTTGAAGCCGATACTGCGGCAACCATCCGGAAATTCTATTATGCGATCAGCGGCGACGCCCCTGATGGCACTTGGCCGGCAGACAAGCGGCATGGAGATTCTTTTCTGCACCGGCTTGTTGAGCCTGACATGCCTTTGCCCTGGCTGTCAGAGGCCGATGTTGCCTATTACGCGTCGCAGTTTCAGGTGTCTGGCTTTCGTGGACCACTGAACAGGTACCGTAATCATGACCGCGATCATGCGATGCTAACGGCATTACCGGATCTTAGGATTCATCAGCCCAGCCTGTTTATCGGCGGCAATAAAGATCTCGTTCTAAAAATGTTTCCGGGTGATCCGGTTGAGATGATGCGGTCCAGCCTGCCCAATCTGGCGGCGGCACATATCCTTGATGGTTGCGGGCACTGGACACAGCAGGAACGCGCGGCGGACGTCAATCGGATACTGACTGACTGGGTCAAGCAGCTTTAGTGCGTGATTGCGGATAAGCTGACTTTGCGTCACCGGTTTGGTTAGACGGGATTAGGTGGTTGAAGTTTCAGCGGCCTCTATTGTAAAGAAACGGAAAGCTTGAGTTTTTCAGATTTGGTTGTCATACAGCCGAGCTGAGCAGGAGACCGCCTATGACTTGGACGCCGAATAGCTGGCGCAGCCGCCCGGCCAACCATATTCCGGATGATTATCCCGACCTGAAAGCGCTTCAGGACGTTGAGGCCCGATTGAGTCAGTTTCCGCCGCTGGTTTTTGCTGGCGAAGTCCGGAATCTGAAAAGTGATCTTGCCAAGGTTGCGGCCGGTAATGCTTTTCTGTTGCAAGGCGGCGATTGTGCCGAAAGTTTTAAGGAATTTAGCGCCGACAATATCCGCGATACTTTGCGTGTATTATTACAAATGGCCGTGGTTCTAACCTTTGCCGCATCAAAACCGATTGTAAAAGTCGGTCGTCTGGCGGGGCAATTTGGTAAACCGAGATCATCGCCGGTCGAAACGATTGATGGTGTGACACTGCCATCCTATCGCGGCGACAATATTAATGGCATGGATTTCACGCCGTCGGCGCGGGTGCCGGACCCGCAGCGGCTTATCCATTCATACTCGCAATCAGCATCGACTTTGAATCTTGTGCGCGCCTTTTCAAAAGGCGGTTATGCCGATCTTGCAAATGTGCATCAGTGGATGCTTGGCTTTGTCGATCGCTCGCCTCTGGGAGCCCAGTATAGAGAGACCGCTGACAAAATCACAGATGCGCTGAACTTCATGCATGCCTGCGGTGTTACCTCTGAATCTGTTCCGCAACTGGCGCAGGTCGACATGTACACGTCGCATGAGGCCCTTCTTCTGGGGTATGAAGAGGCGATGACCCGGATCGATTCCACGTCGGGAGACTGGTATGATACGTCCGCTCACATGCTGTGGATTGGTCACCGGACACGTCAAGTCGATCACGCCCATGTCGAGTTCTGCCGTGGTGTTAAGAATCCGATTGGGATGAAGTGTGGACCTGGCCTGGAAGCCGACGAATTGTTGCGGATTATCGAAACACTGAATCCGGATGACGAAGCCGGCCGGATCACCCTGATAGCCCGGTTCGGCGCTGATGGTGTCGAAGCCGGTTTGACCCCGCTCGCACGGGCTGTCAAAGCGAGCGGACGTAGCGTTGTATGGTCGTGTGACCCAATGCATGGAAATACGCTGAAAACTGCGTCCGGCTTCAAAACCCGGCCGGTGGACCGGGTCTTGTCCGAGGTTCGCAACTTTATTGATGTTCTAAATAATGAGGGCTGTACGCCGGGTGGTGTGCACTTCGAAATGACTGGGCAGGATGTCACCGAATGTATCGGGGGCGCACAGGCGATTTCGGAGGATGATCTGTCATCGAGATATCATACGCATTGCGATCCGAGGTTGAACGGTGAGCAGGCGCTGGAACTGGCATTTCTGATCGCGGATAAGCTGATCGGACTGAAAGAATCCGGCAAGGATACCGAAGATCGGCTCGCCGGGTGATACAGAGTCGAGTTTTCGTGTGAGCAGCCGGCTCCGATTGGGCTGGGCAAATATGTCTGAGCTGTCCGATTTAATTCGGCTGGCTTTGCCTATTGCTGTGTCGCGTATGTCAGTCATGCTGATGGCCGTAACCGATGCCATCGTTCTTGGTCAGATGGCCGGGCATGAATTACCCTATGTGCTGAATGCGTGGCTACCTATCGGGATTTCATTAGGTTTCGGCATGGGAATATTGCTCGGTGTTCAGGTGCTGACCTCGGAACATTTGGGGCGTGGTGAAGCTGATCATACAGGGCGTATATTTCGTCGTGGCTTCGTCTGGGCGGTTTTACTCGGCGTGCTGTTAACCGCTGTGGTCTATCTGACCGTTCGGCCATTGTTTGAGTATATTTTTATCAACTTCAATAATAATGCGAGCATTAGTAGCAGCCTGACACCGCAGGAAGTTGTCGACAATATTGTCTCGGTCACCCGGATACTATCTTACGGTTTGCTCGCTTTCATGCTCTCGACAGTGTGCAGCTTGTATCTCGAGGCGCTACGCCGTCCGGTCCTGGTCAGTATAATTATGTATATTGGCGTAATCGTGAATCTGGTCATTGATCTCGCGCTGGTGGCAGGCTGGTGGGGCATGCCGCAACTCGGCGCCGAGGGTGTTGCCTGGGCGACAACCGGGTCACGGATCACACTCACGCTAGGTTTGTTGATCCTTGTTGCCAAGCTGACCCCGGCTTTGACCCCGTCGCCACAAGGTCCGGCCGAGGAGCCGATGCGACAGTTAAAGGTCGGGTTTGGCACCGCGATTTCGAATGTCGCAGAATGGGGTGGCTTTAATTTCAGTTATGTTATTGCAGCGCTGATCAGTCTGGCGGCAAATGCAATTTACGGCTTCTCCGTTCAGATTATGGGTGTTTGTTTCATGCTGTTTCTGGGGATTGCGTCCGCCAGCAGTGTTCGGGTCGCGGAGCGGTTCGGACAGAACGATTTTGATGCGGTAAGAGATGCCTGCCGTCTCGGCGTATTTGCGACGTTCGCGGTTGGTTTTCCNATGTCGGCTCTGATCTGGTTGTTCCGCGATTCAATCGCGCTCATTCTGGTTGCGGAAACCGCCCAGATTGACGGCTATGTTCTGGCACCTGCTATATCGGCCCTGTTGGTATATGCGGCTCTGGCCACCACTTTTGACGGTTTACAGGCGACAGCCTCAATGGCTTTGCGAGCGCAGGAAATTGTGTGGCTGCCGACACTTATTCATGTCGGATCCTTCTTTGCCGGTCTTATTCCGGGCGCTTACTTTCTCGGTGTTACGCTGGAGCGCGGCGCGCAGGGCATGATGGAAGCGGTGCTGATCAGTCTTCTGGTCGCCGGCTTTCTGCAATGGGCCCTGTTAGAATGGAAAACGACGCGCCGATGATGACGCGTCGTTTAAAAGCTTCGAATAGGTTTGAGCTTAAAGGTTTTTAAGCGCGGAAGCTGGTTTGAAAGTCGCAGAAGTTTTTGCTGCGATCTGGATTTTTTCGCCAGTTGCAGGATTCCGGCCTTCACGTGCAGCCCGGGTTTTTGCAGCGAATGTACCAAATCCGGCGATCGCGACGGTTTCACCTGCTTTGACAGCCGAAGACACAGCTTCGAATACTGCATCAACAGCTTTACCGGCATCTGCCTGTGAAGATTCAGTCGCTTGTGCGACCGCTTTAGTTAGTTCACCCTTATTCATTGAAGTCTCCCTTTCAATATCGAATTACTTACCGACGCAATTGTCCATGATTCGGTGGCTCTGGATATCCTGAATAGTCAACAAATATCGGTATAATTGGCCTAAATCGCCAAAATCCAGCCTTCTTCATCGGTAATAGTGGATGAAATCGCGCTATAAGTGTCATTACTAGGGAGGTTGCGAGTATCCGCAGGTGGCCCGAATCGTTTCCCCAGCTGCCCTTGATGGTCACATTTTCGCAAGGCATAAGCGAGTTGATGGACTTGAGCGCGGTCGAGAACATCCCCGTCGGCGAGATTGAACNGTAAGGTTGAGGGATAAATTTCGGCAAACACACACGGTGTCGCTTCAAGTTGTCTTGAATCGAGCGCCGTGAAACCGGTTTCGAATGGCCAGATCTGGCTATCCGGGATTGCGCTCCGGAGATAGTTGAGTGTGGGGATGCCCATGAGCGCTTGGCTGCCGACCGCGCCGGCACCGAGCAGTTGCCAGACTGTTTTCGGCCGGACCTGATAGCGTTGTTTGATCCAGTGCTCGGTTATTCGGAATTCCAGCGGCTTTTTTCCGATCGGGAAGGCGCCTTTTCGGGCGGATAATGTTTCGCTCTCCAGATGTTTCGGAACACCCCAGAAAGGGTGCGGCCCGCCGCCGGATGCTGCGTTCAATTCGGCCGCCAGCTTGAACCTGTTATTTGCGTTGTCTGGCCGATCCTCAATGCCTTGCGCAATGAATTGGTGCATAACCTCCCAGCCTGGCCGGTTCGAACGCCGCAGCCCGAAAGCCGCGGCGGTTCCAGCCGGATATCCGAAGCAGAAATCGAAACCGATCAGCACGCGCTGTCCGCGCGCTATCTGCGATTGGATGATATCGAGGAGTTGCTCTCTGGCAGCTAGCCGGGTTGCCGGGTTGGCGGCCGAGAATTGTACTTGGTCGCCTCCATCGCCAGACAGTGTCCCAATCCAGATCGAATTCGCACCGGTCTTCTTTTTTGCGGCAGCGCTCCAGTCGACGACGATATAGGTATCGAATAATTGCGGCATAATGTTCAGTCAGGCTTATTGATCACACATTATGCCCCAATCCGGATCTAGGAGAGTTTGACCAGCATTTTTCCTTTATTGCGACCCGAAAAGAGTCCCATAAAGGCGGCCGGGGCGTTCTCGACACCTTCCATTACGGTTTCTTCAAACCGTATGTTCCCGGAACTGATCCAGCTTGCCATATCCTGCATGAAGGCGGGCTGCATGTCACTGTGGGTCGAGACGATGAAGCCGCGGATTTGTAGCTGCTTGCCGACGATTTGAATGATATTGTTCGGACCCGGACGCGGATCGGTATCATTATATTGCGAGATCATGCCGCATATCGCCATTCGCGCCATTGGACGCGCCAGTTCGATTGCAGCTTGGAAATGGTCACCGCCGACATTATCGAAATAAACATCGATGCCTTTCGGTGCGACTGCTCGCAGGGCAGCAAGCAACTCGTCATAATTTGCGGTTTGCTGATAATCGATACATGCATCGGCGCCGAGTTGTTTGACGAACTCGACCTTTTCAGCTCCACCGGCCGAGCCGATCACTGTGCAGCCCTTGATTTTGGCAATCTGGACAACTGCAGATCCAACAGCGCCGGCAGCGCCAGAGACGAAAACCACATCGCCTTCTTTCAATTCGGCAACTCTGAGAATGCCGGCATAGGCCGTCAGGCCGGGCATGCCGGCAATACCTAGAAATGCACTATCGGGGAGGCCGGTATCCTTTGGAAGTTTTACGGCCATGAACGCTTCAGGCGTCGCTGTCCAGGCTTCGCGCCAGCCCGCCATTGACTGGACGAGGTCGCCGACAGCGAAATCAGGATGTCCGGATGCGGTGACGGTTCCGACACATCCGCCTTGCAGGGTTTCACTGATCTGGAACGGTGGCACGTAACTCTCGCGATCATACATTCTGCCGCGCATATAGGGGTCAACCGACATCCAGCTATTGCGGACTTGTATTTCGCCTTTTTGGGGCGCTGCGATGTTATCTTCGCTTATGGCAAAATCATCCTGCTGGGGCTCGCCCACCGGTCTTTTGGCCAAACTCCAACTGCGCGATGTTATATCATTCATGTTTCTTCCTCCACGCCATCGATGTGGTGATATTTGCCTCGAACCGCAAGACTGGCCGGTGTAAAATGTGATTTGGTAAGAAATCGTAATGCCTTTTGAACGTCGATCAGCGTCTCGCCATTGTGTGATCGATTTTTGGCATTTATGCGGTCGATAGGAAAAGGGGTTCGGTATGACNAATTTAAAAGTCGGCTTGGTCGGTGCGGGTGTGTTTGGCGGATATCATGCCAACAAGCTCGTAGCCTATTCGGCGGCTGAGTTTGTCGGCGTTTTCGATCCGGACGCGCGTCGCTGTGCGGATCTGGCGGCAGCGCACAACACTGCGGCCTATGACGATGTTGCAGCGCTTTTTGTCGCGTGCGACGCAATCATGGTTGCCTGTCCTGCCATTTATCATGAGCAGGTCGTGGGCGCCGCGCTGGAGGCAGGATGTCATGTCTTGGTTGAAAAGCCGCTGGCGCTTACTGGCGCGGCGGCGAAGCAGCTTGCGGACCTAGCCGACTCCAAAGGTCTGATTTTGCAGGTTGGCCATCAGGAGCGCTTTGTTTTGGCCGCGATGGGCCTGTTTGATATCGCTGAGCGCCCGATTAAAATTGAGGCAATCCGAATGTCCCCGCCTGCGCCTGACGGACGCGCCGGCGATGTTTCGGTGATNTGGGATCTGATGATCCATGATCTTGATATGGTCGGTAAGTTGATGGGAGACCCGGTGGCTGTCAGCAGTATTGGCAAGCGTAGCCATACCCAGCATATCGATGCCGTCACCACGACCCTTTCTTTTGCCGATGGCGAAGCTGAGATCTCTGCGAGCCGCTGTGCGCCGGCGCGCGACCGAAAGATGAAGTTAACTTATCCAAACGGGACAATTGCGATCAATTTTCTCGACCGCTCGGTCGAAAATACGACGCCGTTCGAGATTATTGCCGACGTTTCCGGGCGAATGCCGGATCCGTTAGAAGCTGCTGATTTTGCTTTTTTCGCAGCATGCATGGGTGAACGAGACTGTGCCATCCCCGGTCGTGAAGCCGCTGTCGCGGTCAGCATTGCAGAACGTGCCGAACAAACGACACTAGATATGATTGGAACTTAAATATGGCCGATTCAGAAAGAAATCCCGCTCGCTTGGTGGAACTAGCTGAGACGGCTCCTATTCAATTATTCGATCTAAAATCACAGCAGGCTTCTATTCGCCCGGCACTGGAAAAACGCTGGACAGATATTCTTGACCATGGACGCTTTATTGGCGGTCCCGAGGTTGACGAGTGCGAGCAAAAGCTGGCGGCTTTTACCGGCGCTGCAGATGTCGTTGCAGTCGGATCGGGCACCCAGGCGCTGGTTATGCCTTTGCTGGCCATGGGGATTGGTGCGGGTGATGCGGTCTTCATCCCCGGCTTCACTTATAATGCCACGGCCAATGCGATATTGCTAGCGGGCGCCTGTCCGGTGATTGTTGATATTGACCCCGAAACTTTCAATATGGACCCGGCCGACCTGCAGCGTAAAATCGACTCTGTCATCGCCGCTGGTGACCTTAAGCCACGTGCTGTTATGCCCGTCGATTTATATGGTCTGCCGGCTGATTATCAGCGTATTCAGACGATTGCAGATGCAGCGGGACTCAGAATAATTGCAGACGGTGCTCAGGCGTTTGGCGGCAAAGACAATGGTCGCTGGGTCGGTAATATTGTCGAAGTGACGGCAACAAGCTTCTATCCGACAAAGTCGCTTGGAGGCTATGGCGATGGCGGGGCGGTGCTGGTCAGGGATACGGATTTTGCAGAGCGACTACGGTCTATTCGCTGGCACGGAACCGGCAGCAATCGCAAGGAATCCATTCGGGTCGGCATTAACGGGCGAAGCGACTCCATTCAATGCGCGGTGGTTTCCGAGAAGCTTGATTTATTTGCCGACGAGCTGGCGCGANGACGGGCGGCGGCGGCGATTTATGATGCGCGTCTTGAAGGCAAAGTGAAGCGGCAAATCGCCCTTGAAGGGCAAGAAAACGGCTATGGCCTTTATACGATCCGGGTCGCCAACCGTGATCGGGTGCGACAGCATCTGTCAGAGGCGGGCATTCCGAGTGGCATCTATTATGACATGGCAATTCATCAGATGCCGGCCTTCAGTCATTATGCCGAACACGGCGCTCTGCCAGCTTGCGAGGCGGCTGCCGAGGAGTCCCTGAGTTTGCCAATGCATCCCTATTTGTCGGAACTGCAAGTTCATAAAGTTTGCGATGAACTCGAAAAGGCGTTGCAGTCTTGATTGACGCTCTTAAATCAAGAGAATGACGAACCGACTTTCTATTCTCACCGCTCAAATGAATCCGATCGTCGGTGATATTTCAGGCAATCTGGCAATGGCGCAGGCGGCTTATGCCGAAGCGCAGGCGCGCGGCGCCGACCTGTTAGTGTTGCCCGAATTGTTTTTAATTGGTTATCCGCCCGAAGACCTGGTTCAGAAGCCGAGTGCGATCGCGGCCTGCATGCAAGCGGTTCAGACTTTGGCCGACAAAACCGAAGCCGGGCCGTCGGTCATAATCGGGTCGCCATGGTCCGAAGCGGGGAAGTTATATAATTCTGCTCTGGTTCTCTCACAGGGTGGTATTCTCGGTCGTTATGACAAACGCGAACTGCCCAATTATGGTGTTTTTGATGAGAAACGTCTGTTTGATGCCGGTTCGGGGGCGTTGGCGACTTTTCCGATTGCTGGCGTTCAGGTCGGTGTCGCGATTTGCGAGGATCTCTGGTTCGAAACTGTTCCGCGCGGACTGGCGGCGGCCGGCGCNGATTTGATGATCGCGCCGAATGCTTCACCGTGGCGGCGTTCTATACAGACAGAACGAGAAGCAGCGTTTGATCTTTGGAGCGATCTGCAACTCCCTTATCTGTTCGTGAATCAGATCGGTGGTCAGGACGAACTGGTATTCGACGGAGCATCGTTTGCAAGTGATGCGGCTTTTGCTAAGCGCCAGCCGCTGATTGGTCAGTTTGAGACCGGGACCGCCCTGATTGTGTTTGAAAATGGTGGTTTTCTTCCCGTCGCAGAAACGGCCCCGCCGGATGCCGTCGGGCTTGAGGCCGAGTATCAGGCCGCCACAATAGCGCTTAGAGATTATGTTAATAAGAACAAATTTCCCGGCGTTGTTATCGGGTTGTCTGGCGGTATTGATAGCGCTCTGACAGCAGCAATTGCGGTTGATGCGCTTGGCGCCGAACGGGTCTGGTGTGTGATGATGCCGTCGGTTTATACATCCGATGAGAGCCTTGAAGATGCTCGCGCCTGCGCCGAAGCTTTGGGCGTGCGCTACGACACAATCAGTATTTCGCCAGCGACGCTGGCAGTTGATGGCATGCTCGCGGCCGCATTCTCCGACACCGAAACCGATACAACCGAAGAAAACATCCAGTCTCGTTTGCGTGGCTTGTTACTTATGGCGCTGTCAAACAAGTTTGGTCATATGGTAGTTACAACCGGCAATAAGTCAGAGATGGCTGTCGGTTACGCGACTCTGTATGGCGATATGTGCGGTGGTTATAATGCGCTGAAAGATTTCTATAAAACCGAAGTCTTTGCGCTCTCGAAATGGCGTAATGCGCATTCGCCCCGCCTTGGTCTTGGCCCGGATGGTATAGTGATGCCGGAACGGGTCATAACCAAGCCGCCGAGTGCGGAGTTGCGGGATGATCAACGCGATGATGACAGCCTGCCACCTTATGACGTGCTTGATGACATTTTACGGGGCCTGATTGATGACGAGCAGGATCTCGAACAGATCTGCGCTCGCGGACATGATGCCGAGACCGTTCAGCGCATCGAGCATTTGCTTTATATTGCCGAGTATAAGCGCCGACAGGCACCGCCCGGTGTGAAGGTCGGCAGCCGTAATTTCGGCCGTGACCGTCGTTATCCCATTACGAACCGGTTTCGGCATCGGCCGTCGTCAATATAGGACGGCGCGCCATAGTTCGGCGGGTCTGGCCCGGGTCTGGCGCAACTGGAAAATGCCTTCCGTGTCAGTCTGGGTGAACTGGAAATGTTGCGGTCTTTGCGACAAATCTGCAGTATCTGTGCTGCACCCGCCGTGGGATCGTACTTTGCTCGGTTAATATCATGTCGGTGGATAAAAATCAGGAGAAAAACGGATGCGATCGATAAGTATAAATGCCGGACGTTTCTTTCTGGGATTGTATTTTCTTCTCCCAGCCATCGCCAAACTCGTCGTACCAGAAACACACCTCGTTTTAATGGCGGCACGCGAAATAATTTTCGCTGATGCGTTGCTGTTGTTTGCTNGCGTGTCCAGTCTTTTGGGGGCGCTTGCGCTAATATCAGGACGTTACGTGAAAATGGCTGCGTACGGTTTGGTCATATACACTACACTGGTTACCGTACTGATACATCCCGTCTGGATCATCGAAAGCGAAGCGCAGAATTTTATCAAGAATGTCGGCATTATTGGCGGCTTGTTGATCCTGGCAGGGTATGCGCCTTTCCGGTGGCTGTCGGTACGCGATTGGTGGAAGAGCGACGCTGCAGTCAAGCGATCATAGCGGCGCTGCGAAGGCCCGGCGCCTCTAGGCTTTAAGTTGATATTTGCCAGCCAGTAGGACTTTGAATGTCGCAGGCATATGTGAGGCATTGAGCAAAATTTCTTTGCGCAATGAGCGGTTCGGATTAGGTTACGTCAATGGCTTTGCATATGGTAAAACTCTGCGTCGGTGCGAACGAGATCAATGATCTCAAAGTTTGGCAGAATAGCTTGCTGGCGCATGCCGAACGTCCTTACCACCGGACGCGCATGGTTCCCAAACGGGCCAGCGAACTTTTGGATGGTGGCTCAATCTACTGGGTTATTCGCGGGCTCGTTCAGGTGCGTCAGACCATTTGCGAGGTTAAGGAGATGACCGACCGGACCGGGCGCCGGGCTTGTGAACTGATTTTCGACCCGCAATTAATTATGGTCGAGCCAACTCCGAAACGCGCGTTTCAGGGCTGGCGCTATCTCAAGGCGTGTGATGCGCCGGTTGATCTTGATAGCTCACATACCAGCAGCGCATTGCCGATGGCTTTGCGCTCTGAGCTCAAGCAGGCANTGGTCTGGTAGTTGACAGGTCCGGGTCGAAGGCCTATCGCGACAGGATGAGCATCCGTCACCATCATATCCATCCCGCGTAACACGCCGACCGAGGCGTGAATTGGATTGGTTTGGCCTCATTTGCTCTTTTTGTACTTCCAGCCTTTTCTTTTCAGTCTCGATACTTGACATCTCTTCACTCTTTGAGGTGGTTCGGTTATGCGCTACCTCAGACCTATAGAAGGCTGTAATTGGCATGAGTCAGAAATCCCAGAAACCGAAAGATCTTGCCCGTAAACCGCGTGGCTTTCCGGATAAACGCGAGACGCTTTTAAATGCCGAGCGCGAAATGATTGACCGGGTTACATCGGTTTATCGGCGCTGGGGTTTTGAGGGGCTTGAGACCGGCGCATTCGAATTTGCNGATGCGCTCGGCAAGTTTTTGCCAGATGATGACCGGCCGAATTCCGGTGTTTTCGCTTTACCCGACGATGATGAGCAATGGATGAGCCTGCGCTATGATCTGACGGCGCCGCTGGCGCGATTTGCCGCCCAGAACTGGCAAGGCTTACCGAAGCCGTTTCGCCGCTATGCCTTCGGGCCTGTCTGGCGAAATGAAAAGCCGGGGCCGGGCCGGTTTCGCGAGTTCATGCAATGCGATGCCGACACTGTTGGTGCGCCCGGGGCAAAAGCCGATGCTGAAATGATTGCCATGGCAGCAGAGGCGATGCGTGCTGCTGGCGCAGCCGAAGGTGAATTTGTCGTTCGGGTGAATACGCGGCGATTGTTAAATTCCGTGCTGTCTGTGGTCGGTGCGGACACAGATGCGCAGAAACTGACGATTCTGCGGGCGCTCGATAAGCTGGACCGTTTCGGTATTGCCGGTGTCTCCGATTTGCTTGGCGCCGGTCGACTCGATGAAAGTGGTGATTTTACAAAAGGTGCCGGGCTTGCGCCGGATGCGGTGAAGCGGGTTCTGGCATTTGCCGAAGCGCGCCGGGCGAGCCGTGACGAAACGATCGAAGCGATTGGTCAAGCCGTCGGAACGGGCGAGGATGCGCGCGCCGGCATGGCGGAGCTGATTGGTATCTCCAGATCTCTTTCGGCCCTGACTACACCGGAAAATGATGTTGTATTCGACCCGTCAGTCGTGCGTGGTCTTGAATATTATACCGGGCCGGTATTCGAAGCCGAATTGCTTCGTGAAACCACTGACGAGAAGGGCGACAAAGTCCAGATCGGATCGGTCGGCGGCGGCGGCCGTTATGATGATCTCGTCGCAAGATTCACCGGAGAGCGTGTGCCGGCCACCGGGTTTTCGGTTGGGATTAGCCGGCTAGTTGCAGCTTTTGCCATTAGTGGTGAACTTGACCGGTTAAACGGTCCGGTGATTGTGCTTGATCTTGATCGCGAGGATCCTTCGACAGCCTTGCAGATCGCGACTGAACTGCGGCAGGCCGGGCTTCGGGCCGAGGCTTATATCGGAGCGTCCGGGATGCGGCCACAAATGAAGTATGCTGACCGGCGCGGCGCACCGGCGGTGGTTATGGTTGGCGACGATGAACTGGCCAAAGGGACAGTGACAATCAAGGACCTTAAAGCGGGCGCGGCTGCGGCGGCAGCGATTGCGTCCAATAAGGAGTATCGCGAGGTACGCCCGGGGCAGATTGAAGTTTCCCGCGCGGATATGATTGCCCGCGTGCAACAAATTGTCGAGGCGGACCAATGAGTGCAATGTCTGTATTCGCAAAGCTTGGTGGTGACCTGGTACAACCGGATATTCTGATACCTGCAACGATCCCGCTGGAATTGTCTGGTGAAGTGGTCCGTAGCCGGATTTGTGCATTTACCGATGAAGAGGGGCGGGAATGGGCGTTGCGTCCTGATCTGACTCTGCCGGTCGCAATGATGGAGGTGGCTGCCAGAGCAGACGGCCTGACCGGGCAGGCAACCCGGTTCTATGACGGACCGGTATTCCGCTTGCCAGCATCAAAGGACGAACCGGCCGAGTTTCGCCAAATGGGATTCGAAATTTTTGGCGCGAGTTCGAAACTCTCNACAGATGTCGATATGTATTCCGCGATTTGCGAAGCCAGCATGGCGGAAGGGGTTGGCCAAGGCTATACCCAGCTGGGTGATCTAGCTATTTTTCCGGCCTTTGTGGACGGGCTGGGTTTGTCGCGTGATATTGCGGCCGGTTTGAAACGCGCCTTTCGTCAAGAGGGGGGTGTACGCGCTTTTATGCGCGCTGACCGTACCGGGGCGGCGGCAAATTTGGCGCAACGGATGAGCGGTATGAGCCGTCCCGAAATTGAAGCTTTTGTTGAAGATATTTTTGCCCTGACCGGAATTCGCCCGATCGGGGAACGCTCGAGCGTCGAAATTGTCGAGCGTCTCGCCGATCGCGCTCAGTCGAATATCGGTCCCGAGCTTGGCCCCGATGTACAAACGCTGGTCGAGCAGGTTCTGGGGATCGATGTACCAGCGCAAAAGGCGGCAGAGCACCTTTCGACCCTTGCAAAGACGTTCGGCATTCAGACTGCGGATGCAGCGATTGAAAACCTTGCCTTGCGCCTTGAAGGGATTTCGNGTGACGCGTGCCGCAGCTTTATTGATGGTGCCAGATTTCAGACCCGATTCGGGCGGCGCTTTACGTATTATGACGGTTTCGTGTTTGAAATTTCAGCCGGCGACCGGCCGGATCTGAAATTATCTCCGTTCGCAACCGGCGGGCGCTATGATGGATTGCTGGCTGACCTGTCGAATGGTGCAATTGATACGACGGCGTTGGGGGGTGTGATCATGCCATATCGCTTCACAACCGCAGAGGAGGCTGGATCATGACTCGACTGAGCTTTGCGATTCCATCAAAAGGCCGGCTTAAAGACAATACCGAAAACTGGCTCGCAGCCTGTGGCTTCAAAGTTCGTCAGGTCGGCGGGGGGCGCGGATATATCGCGACTTTGAGCGGGTTGCCCGATGTCGATATCATGTTGCTGTCGGCCAGCGAAATCGCCGCCGGACTGATTGCCGGGGATTTGCACCTCGGTGTCACGGGTGAGGATCTTATTCACGATTTGAGTTCGGATACGGCGCGCGACGTCTGTACATTCCGACGCCTCGGATTTGGCGGCGCTGATGTGATTGTGGCTGTTCCGACATCCTGGCTCGACGTTGATACAATGTCCGATTTGGAAGCCGCCGGCGCGCAATTCAGACTGCGTCATGGCCGCCGGATGCGCGTTGCGACGAAGTATTTAAGACTGACCCGGCGGTTTTTCGCGACTCGATCAGTCGGTGAGTACCGGCTTGTCGAAAGTGCCGGCGCAACAGAAGCGGCACCTGCGGCGGGCAGTGCTGAAGTCATTGTCGACATCACATCAACTGGCGCGACGCTGAAGGCGAACGGACTGAAGATCCTTTCGGATGGCGTTATTCTGAAAAGTCAGGCGGCTCTTATTGGATCGCGAACAGCTGTTTGGAACGATGAGGGCCTCGCGCCATTGCGTGTGCTTCTCGACCGCGTTGAAGCACGTAATCAAGCCACATTGACACAAAAATTGGAATTAGGAGGCGAGGTGCCGGCCTCGTTGGTTGAGGAATTCGGGCTGACCGTTTTGAAAAGCGGTGCGATTCTCTGTCCCGAAAAAGAGGCGGCAAATGTTGCGCGATTGCTATCATTAAAGGGGTTTGGACCGGTCGCAATTAGTAATGTCGAGCATGTTTTCCATGGCGAAAATACAATGTTCAACAGCTTCA
This sequence comes from Hyphomonas sp. TMED17, assembly GCA_002172915.1. Classification (GTDB taxonomy): domain Bacteria; phylum Pseudomonadota; class Alphaproteobacteria; order Caulobacterales; family Hyphomonadaceae; genus Henriciella. The sequence goes on from NHBW01000002.1 coordinate 168,457, forward strand.
TTGCAAATTTGTCATAAATCAGCTTGACAGCGCAGGCTGACTGGGCAGAGTGGCGGGGCTTATTTCTGGGAGGAAATGCAGCACTAACTCATAGGGCGCGCTTTAATNAGCGCGCCTTTTCCTTTTCTGGGCGTTAGGGCGTGACCTCTAGATCAGTCGCAGCGCGTTGAAATTGAGATTCTGCAAGTCTGATTTTGCTTGTCGCCGTTGACAATCTTTGCTGCCGCGGCAAACGGTTAGAATGCAACACTTTGGTTTCGAGGGGCTTTAAATGTCAAACGCACGTCAACATATGATGCCGGTTTATAACCCACCAGCCGAGGTTTTCGAGCGTGGTGAGGGCGCCCACTTATTTACCGAAGATGGCAAGCAATACCTCGATTTTATTGCCGGGATTGCCGTTAATGCGCTCGGCCATAGCCATCCGGACTTGATCGCGGCCTTGAAAGGGCAAACCGACAAGCTTTGGCATTTGTCAAACATGTTCCGGACCCCGGGCGCCGAACAGCTCGCCGATAAAATCTGCGAACGCACGTTTGCCGAGCGGGTATTTTTTACCAATTCCGGGACCGAGGCCGTTGAGTGCGCGCTGAAGACGGCCCGGAAATACCACTGGGCGAATGGCGCGCCCGAGCGCGTTGACATTGTCACATTTAGTGGTGCTTTTCACGGACGTTCATTGGGGGCAATCAATGCCGGCGGCAATCCGAACTATCTTGAAGGCTTCGGACCGGCATTGCCGGGGTTCAAACATATCGAATTCGGTGACCATGAAACACTGGACGCGGCAGTTGATGACAAAACCGCAGCTGTCTTTGTCGAGCCGGTTCAGGGTGAAGGCGGCGTCCGCGCAATACCGGAAACCTGCCTCACCGCCCTGCGCGCCTTGTGTGATGAGCGTGGTGCTTTGTTGATTTACGATGAAGTGCAATGCGGAATGGGTCGGACCGGGCAATTGTTTGCGCATGAGTGGGCGAAGGATGCGGCACCGGATATTATGTGTGTCGCAAAGGGCGTCGGCGGTGGATTTCCCTTCGGTGCCTGTCTCACGACGGAGGCGGCCGGAGCTGCTATGCAGCCGGGCTCGCATGGCTCGACATATGGTGGCAATCCATTGGCAATGGCGGTCGGTAATGCCGTCTGGGATATTGTTTCGGCGCCGGATTTTCTGGCGCAGGTGCGCGAGATATCGGCGGTTATGGCGCAAGGTCTGAAGTCTCTGGAAGACCGGCATCCGGACAAAGTTCTCGGTGTGACCGGAAAGGGTTTGCTGACCGGATTGCGGTTGAAGAGTGCGCCGAAACCGGTTCAGAATGCCTGCCGCGAGGCCGGCTTGCTGGTGGGTGTTGCTGGCGACAATGTGCTGCGGATGGCGCCGCCTCTAATCATTGATCAGACACATGTTCGCGATGCTGTTTCGATTATTGACGATGTTCTGTCGGCCTGGCAGCCGGCGGATTAGTCTTGGGTTGCGATGACGCTGCCAAATGCTCAGAGGCCTAATCTCTGCGTGAAATCCTCATAGCCGAAATCTGTAACTATCTCGATAACGCCGTCTTCGTGTCTGATCGCCAGATTAGCCAGTGGTGTGCCGTTGAATGTATTTGTTTTAACGAAGCTGTAATGCATCTGGTCGGTGAAAATAAGTCTGTCACCGGTCGCTAACGGCTTGTCGAAGCTGTAAGTGCCGATGACATCACCGGTCATGCAGGTTTTGCCGCCAAGTGTATAGGTAAACGGCTTTTCGTCGGCTGCGCCGGCATATGCGATATCCGGGCGATAGGGAACTTCGAGAACATCTGGCATGTGCGTTGATGCGCTGGCGTCAATGATCGCCAGATCGGTCTCGTTCCAGTGCAGAGCTAGAACACTGGCATGTAACTCGCCAGTGTCGACAACAAGGCCGGCGCCCGGCTCGAGAATGATATCAACATTAAATGTTTCGCGGAATNTCTTAATGGCGGAAATCAGCGCTGCAACGTCATAACCCGGTTTGTTGATAAAATGACCCCCGCCGAAATTAACGGCTTCGACTTGCTCGACATATGGCGCGAAATGCTCGGCGATATGGGTGATTAGCTGCACCGATCCGGTATGAAGGCTCTCGCATAAAGTGTGGGCGTGCAGAATATCCACCATACGCCAGTCAATCGTGTCGAGTTTGCCGGCGACTTCGCCGAATCGCGAGCCCGGGGTACACGGATCGTATAAATCACCGCCTAGGGTCGCATTNGAAAATCCCGGATTGATCCGTAATCCGGTTTTTGCGCCGGCCTTGCGGACGATCGGGCCAAATCGTTCAAGCTGTTCGGCGCTATTGAAATAGATATGTCTTGAAACCTCGCAGAGATTTGAGATTTCCGCTTCGGTATAGGCTGGTGAATAGACGTGAACATCCTTACCGAAATGGTCGGCGCCAAGGCGGGCTTCATATTCACCACTTGCGGTTGTACCATCAAGATAGGCCTGCATTATCGGAAACACAGCCGGAATAGCGAAGGCTTTCGTCGCGAGCAGGATTTTGCACCCGGCCTGTTCGCGAATATGTCTGGCGGTCTGCAGATTTTGTCTCAGACGCGCCACATCCAGCACGAAACAAGGGGTCTGAAGCTGCTCTGTCTGCATCAGGTCGTAACCGTGAATAAGGCTTTCTGATCTTCCGGCTGAACCTCGATCACGCTCCAAGGCAAGCCCCGCTTGGCGACGTCCTCGAGGAAAGGCCGGGCTGGAAACTGCTCGACGTTGAATACCCCTTTGCCGGTCCATTCGCCAGTAAAAAACATTGCGGCGCCTGAAACAGGAGGTACGCCAGTCGTGTAGCTTACAGCCTGTGCGCTGACCTCTTTGAAGGTTTCGGCGTGGTCGCAGACATTGTAAATCATTCTGGTCGCCGTTTTGCCGTCTATCGTGCCGCGAATGATAACCCCGATACTGGTTTTGCCGGTATAATCTTCAGCCAGTGTTGAAGGAACGGGTAGCAATTCTTTCAGGAATTCCATCGGAATGACCGGTGTTCCCTTGTACATGACAGGGTCGAGGCGGATCAGGCCGACATTCTTAAAAACGTCGAGATGCTTGATGTACTCGTCACCAAAGGTCATCCAGAAGCGGATCTGCTTCAATCCCGGAATATGCCGGACAAGGCTTTCTTCTTCTTCATGATAGATCAGATAAGAGGCTCGCGGACCCACTTCCGGATAGTCGATCATGGTCCGGATTGAGAGTGCCGGGATTTCGATCCAGTCGCCATCCTTCCAGTATTTTCCGTCCTGTGTGACTTCGCGCAAATTGATTTCAGGGTTGAAGTTCGTCGCGAATGCCTTGCCATGATCGCCTGCATTGCAGTCGACGATATCAATATACTCGATCTGATCGAAAATATTCTGCTGGGCGTGTGCGCAGAATATATTCGTGACGCCGGGATCAAACCCGCAACCTAAAATGGCGGTGAGACCGCGTTCGACAAATTTCTCATGATAGGGCCACTGCCATTTATAGGAGAATTTGGCCTCCTCGCGCGGCTCGTAATTGGCGGTATCCATATAATTACATCCTGCCTCGAGGCAGGCATCCATTATCGGAAGATCCTGATAGGGAAGCGCCATATTGATCACGAGATCGGGTTTGACCCGCCGCATCAAAGCAACCGTGGCTTCGACATCGTCGGCATCGACCTGTGCGATATCGATATCCGTATTGCACAGCGCTGCAATCTTTTCACATGATTCCAGCCGGCGAGATGCCAGCGTGATGTGCTTGAACAGATCGCGGTCCATTGCACATTTCTGCGCGACGACCGATCCGGCTGCTCCGGCCCCGATAATTAGAACGCGTTCCAAATGACTTCCCCCAGTGCTACTCACGAGGCCTTTGATGTAGGTCAGCGCGCGCGGTGTTGCCAGTAGATTTTGTTAGGGTTTTCGTATAAGAGCCGCGCGTTACTAAATGACGGNCGGGCAAATGGCTAAGCATTTCATTGATTTGTGGCAAGTAGATGCCGGGGATATGAGAATGATCCTCGACCAGGCGCATGCGATGAAGCGTGCCCGTATCGGATGGCCAAAAGCAAAGCGCGATGCCGACGCGCCGCTCTACGGGCATATCCTGGCGATGCTGTTTGAAAAGAGTTCAACCCGGACACGCTTTAGTTTTGACGTCGCGATGCGGCAGCTTGGCGGCGAAACGATTGTCGCGAGTTCCGGCGAAATGCAGCTTGGTCGGGGCGAGACCGTCGAAGATACCGCGTGCGTGCTGAGCCGGTTCGTTGACGCGGTTATGATCCGTGCCAATTCGCACGCCGATGTTGTCGCATTCTCGGAAGCCTCCGATGTGCCTGTGATTAACGGGCTGACGGATCGCTCGCACCCCTGCCAGATCCTTGCCGATCTAATGACGCTGGAAGAGCACGGTGTCGAGTTACGCAATGCCCGGCTTGCTTGGGTCGGGGACGGCAACAATGTCTGTGCAAGTTTGATGCATGCGGCGGCGCATTTTGGGTATCGTCTGGCAATCGGNACGCCGCCACAATTTGCGCCGTCGGATGATGATCTGGAGATTGTTAAACGGCAGGGTGGATCCGTCGAACTGTATGAGACAGCCGAGGCCGCCGTAGCCGCGGCTGATGTCGTTATTGCCGATACATTTGTGTCGATGGGAGATGCTGATGTTGAGGCGCGGCTTTCGGCATTGATGCCATTTTCGGTGACTGAAAAACTCATGTCGCAGGCCGCTGCGGGTGCAAAATTCCTGCATTGTCTGCCGGCTCACCGTGACGAAGAGGTCAGTGCCGCAGTTATTGACGGGCCCCAGTCGCTTGTATTCGACGAGGCGGAGAACCGGTTACATGCCCAGAAGGCCATTTTGCGCTGGTGCTTGGAGCGTTAGTTTTGGTCCGGGCGGCGTCGCCGGGTTCAACTGTCAGTGTTCTCGGTCTTATTCATCCAGAGAAAAACAGGACGTAAGGGCAGTGCCCAGCCGAGTCCTGCGGTAATGAAAAAGACCGGTTGAATCCATTTTGGCCAAGTCACCAGATATGAACCGAGACTGGCGGCGGCCCAGATCCAGAAGACCAGGAAGCCGGTGACGATTAAACTGGCGATTATGCGGCGTTTTGCATGAGTCATTTTGGATAGCTTACTTTTTTGGGATCAATTTGGACGCGGATCACAGCGCTGCGACGCCTTGACGGCTTGCCGAGCTGCTCTTTACGATCAAATAGGCGTTATGACGACAACGACAATGACTCCGACTGCTGCGGGCTGGATTCGGTTCTGGCTAATTACACTCGCCATTATGGTCTACGCGATGATTCTGATCGGCGGGGCAACGCGTCTGACCGATAGCGGGCTGTCAATTACCGAATGGGCGCCAATTAAAGGCACTTTGCCGCCGATCGGCGAGGCGGCCTGGTTGGTGGCGTTTGAGAAATATGCCCAAACCGCTGAGTATCAGCAGCAGAACTACCAGATGAGCATGTCCGAATTCCAGTATATTTACTGGTGGGAATGGGGACATCGCCTGTTTGGTCGACTGATTGGTGTTGTGGCCATTGCCGGCTTTGTCATATTTCTCGTACGGCGTTGGCTCACGCGGACATGGATCATTCGCTGCGGGGTTCTGATCGCTCTGGGTGGACTGCAAGGCGTAATTGGGTGGTGGATGGTTGCCAGTGGAATTGGTGACACTGAGAGAGTAGATGTGGCGCCCTATCGCTTGATGACACATTTTGGTCTCGCGCTGTTCATTATCGCCTTGATTGCCTGGTTCTGGTCGGATCTGCGCGACCAGGAGAAATTTACCGTGGACCGGCCGGTTCGTATCGGCGCTTATGTTTTACTTGGTCTGATATTTTTGCAAATGCTGACCGGTGCTCTGGTCGCCGGGCTTGATGCGGGGCGTACCTATACCGACTGGCCGTTAATGGCAGGAGAACTGGTGCCACAATCCTATTGGCAGCGTGAAATGGGAGCCCGTAGCTTGTTTGAAGGGCGCGCAGCCACGCAGTTTAATCACCGTTTATTGGCTTATGTTCTGTGGGGAGCGGCGATTGGTTTTGCGATCTGGCAGCGGCGTAGCATGATTGGAACTCTGGCCATCAGCCTTGCCGTTCTTGTCAGTCTTCAGGCAATCTGGGGTATTCTGACACTGTTGAGTGTCGCGCCGATCGGGATGGCGCTCGTGCATCAGGGATTGGGGGTTATTGTATTATTGTTTGCCACCAGACTGGCGTGGCGATTGTCGCGATAGTTTTGTCTGGCGCAGTTTGCTGGCTGTCCGGTCCGATTTCCTCATTCCCGTAACTGCAATCATCTCGGCGACCTGATAGTGGCTTTGATGACCAGGGTGGCCGCGGCCGTCTCCGGTCGAACCGGCCCAAATGACATGTTGGCAACAGCCGCCAGCTTCGTTTGCAAAACGTTCAAATTGCACCTGCAATAGCATTGTGCGTGTCAGTTTTAGCCTGTGCGCCAGCTTGGACAATTCCCGCCCCGGCCTGTGGCGCGACCCGCAACAGAGTGGCCGTGAGATGCTCTATGCCACATTTCGGGAATAGGTTGCGTTCCCCGATTTAGCTGTGTGATCTCGAAAGGCCTAGCACCATGAAAAGTCACTTGGCCCCGGCGGACAGATTGTTCTGAGAAACGGATCAATAACTAATGTCACTGCGCCGGCGCTGAGCGGTGGGTCGCCTTCGATGATTTTGACATCATAAGTTAACGTACCGCGATCATGTTGCGGGGATAGAAGCTCCAGAACAGCCGGGTTTAATTCGTGGCCTTCGGCGATCAATACGGCATTCGGAGGGACGTCGCCGAAATCATTCTGGCGGCCGACCCATAAAGACATATATTCTTCCAAGTACATATGATTGGCGTCGCGGCCAGGCCGGTCGGTAAACCAGANAATATTATTTGCCGGTTCGATGAGCGTTACCGTGCCGGCCTCATGGTCCAGTTTCATCCCGTCGCCGTCGTAACAAACAATAGGGATTTTGCTGCTTGCTCTGTTTCGGCAGCGACGGAAACCGGTTCTGTCGCATGCGAAGGAGAGCCGATATTACCGAGCATGACGCCGGCAGACAACGCTGCGAGAAATGTGATTCTAACCATAAAGATCTCCCAGTATAATAAATAATACCGGATTTATAAATATAGATCTGAATATATTAAACATAACTAAGTATAGTGAGTAATAATTATATAATGCTAGTCAATAATATCTGGGAATAAATCGAGTGTGACCGGACTCGGGTCGACCAAAACGGCACGATATGTATCGGGTTCGATCTCGCCGATCAGTACGATCAGTCCCCCCGGATAGCCACCGGTGCGAGCATCGCCCGTGCCCGAAATATCAAGGCTGTGATGCGGTACCTGGATCGATAGGCCNGGGCTTATCATCAGAGGTTCCCGGTCGCCGATTTGTGTCACGCGACTAAATTGTCCCGCCGCATCAAGCAGTATCGTATGGTCGCGGCCGTTGCGTTCAAGCACCTGAGCTGCTTCGACCGGGGCCGAATAGATTGCCGAGCCATGTTGTCCGATCGTGCAGGCCGATATCGCTTGCGTGCTTTCAATTGTGTCCCCGGGGACGAAGACCAGATCGTCGCCCTGTTCGACGATGGCGCCGGTCTGTAGTGTCGTAGGGGCCTCCAGCGTCCAGTAGCTGAGCGCCAGGAGTTCTGTCGTGCTGTTTAGCGGTAGGCCACTGCACAGGCCGCCAGCTTCTCCGTTTTGCGCAATATCAACAGTGTAGGGAATCGGTTCGTTCATTGTGCCCGAGTGCAGGAAGAGTTGAATGTCGCCAGCCAGATTAATTCCCGGAAACATCGTGACCGGGACATCAGATAAACGGACTTGTCGGCCGGTTGAAATATGCTGGACCGCCATCTCTACCGGGTCGGTAATCCGGTCACCTTCGAAATCGAATAATTGCAGCGAGCCGGTTTCGCTGGCAATTGCGATTTGTGATCCGAATCCGCCGGCGACGGCGACACTTACGGGACGTGAGGACAATTCTGTTGTATCCCATACGGCAGGCATAGTGAGGCCGGCTGGGGCGAGGTCAGAGGTGACCTCAGGCGTCAAATTTTCAGGCTGGTCGACGACTCTTTCGCACGCTGATATGAGGAATAACACGATCAGGGCCTGACTCGCGTTGACAAGCCGGTTTCTGTTGCTTAAACGCCCGCTTTTGAACTTCATCCGTTAACTCCTTTTATGAGGCTCCAGTGGGGCAATGAAAACATATAACGCACCTGCCGATGTTGAAACAAAGTGGATCGTAATCGATGCCACAAATGCGATCGTTGGTCGCCTAGCCTCTTATGTCGCGAAGCGCCTGCGTGGCAAGCACCGGGCTGACTTTACACCGCATATTGATACTGGCGATCATATCATTGTGATTAACGCTGACAAAGCGCAATTCACCGGCAACAAGCTGAGCGACAAGATTTATTATCGCCACACCGGTCACCCGGGTGGCATCAAGGAAACGACTGCCGGAAAAATTCTGGCCGGCCGATTCCCGGAGCGTGCTGTTGAGATGGCCGTTAAGCGGATGATGCCAAAGGAAAGCTCTTTGGCGCGCCAGCAATTCTCGAAGCTGCGGGTCTATGCGGGATCTGAGCATCCGCATCAGGCGCAGTCTCCTGAGGTGGTCGACTTCGCGGCCATGAATTCCAAGAATACAAAGGTAGTCTAGTATGGTTGAAACTGCGAACAGTCTTGAAGATCTTAAGGCGGTCACCAGCGGAGAGGGTGCCGAAGTCGCCGCCNCTATCGTGGCGGAGCCGAAGATTGATGATCTTGGTCGTTCCTATGCGACGGGCCGTCGTAAAGAGGCAACAGCCCGGGTCTGGATCAAGCCGGGATCTGGTAAGATCATTATCAATGGTAAGGATCAGGAGCAGTATTTTGCGCGCCCTGTGCTACGCATGGTGATTGAGCAACCGCTGATCGAGTCGGATCGTCGGACTCAGTTCGATGTCATCGCCACGGTTAAGGGCTCCGGTCTGTCCGGTCAGGCCGGTGCGGTCCGTCACGGTATTGCGCGCGCTCTGGTAAATTATGAGCCAAGCCTGCGTCGTGTCCTCAAGCCATTCGGTTATCTGACGCGGGATCCGCGGACGGTTGAACGTAAGAAGTATGGTCGGGCGAAAGCACGTCGTAGCTTCCAGTTCTCGAAGCGATAAAGATATTTACAATATTTGTAATAATTACAGGGGGCACATGATTGTGAGTCCCTGTATTTCTTTCTTAAGTATTTTGAATGCTGTGTTGAACCATTTGATTTTATTAATAAATAAATTCAAGCTCTAGCAGCGCCGTAACAGTCTCGTAACATTTGCGGTATCTTTGTGTTCGAATGCGTGAATCCATCCATCCTTCTCAATCAGAGTGTTTTTTTCTATTTGCCTACTTGCAGGTTCAAGAAAAGTAACCGTGTTAAGATTAAAGAATCCTTTTGCTAATGCTCCATTGCTAGGTTCAAAACTTTCTGCATTTCAAGCTTCGACTTCTAGTCCACCATAAATTTGTCACTTTTAAGCGTTTGCAGTGCTGTATGTGTCGTAGCACAGGATAGCTCTAACGAGGAATAAGAGGAAGTTGGGTCCCCAAAATCTCGACATATCAATTTAACCTTTGCAGACGGTAGAGTTTCTAAAATTGATGAAGACGTCCACAAATTAATTCTTGAATTTCNAAGAGAGATTAANTCAGCGNAATCAACATTNCNNTTTTTTTGGGACTTATCATCAAGCTTAAAAAAATATTCAGAAAATCTTTTAGATTTTTACAGTTATGCTCTGAAAAATTCTCAGATTTTGAAATCACAATTGTTTCAAGATTTATTTGTTCTCTTTATTCACAATGAAGCGAAAAACGGAACCTACTTAGAGTTTGGCGCAACAAATGGCGTCGATCTATCTAATAGCTTTTCTTTAGAAAAACATTTTGGGTGGACTGGTGTGCTAGCGGAACCCAGCCCTCAATGGCACTCTGAGCTTTTCAAAAATCGTCCAAATACAAAAATAATAACTGAATGCATCTATTCTGAAACAGGTAAGAAGATGGACTTTTTTGTTTCTGATGCGGGCGTTTTGTCAACATTAGAACAGTTTAAAGACTCGGACATTCAGTCAATACCTGCAAATACAAATGCTCGTAATGCATCNGGCTACACGTGTACAGTAGATACGATTTCTCTCAATGACGTGATATTGAAATACTTTGCAGGAGTAAAAATTGATTATATGTCTGTGGATACTGAGGGTAGCGAGCTGCTTATTTTACAAAATTTTGATTTCTCAAAATATGCGCCTAAAGTTGTTACTGTAGAACATAATTTCACTCAGTCACAAAAAACCTTAGATGAACTATCCGCCAAGAATAACTATCGGCGATACTTCAGGGAATTTACTCAGTTTGATGCTTGGTATGTGCGTCAAGATTGACTTATATATCTAGTAACCCGTAAAACTAGCGTAACATAATTTTTGGAGAGGATATTCCTTTAATTATAACAACTACTTGCAAGAGACGTTGGATAGCAAAGCGCTAAGCGGACAGCACTACAATCACGATATAAGAAGGGCTGCATCCTTTGCGGCCCTTTTTTTGTGCTTGGCGCATGTCGGGCACGCGCTCGAGGCTGACCGCAGACCTGTATGCTCAGGCACGTCCACAGCATACTAACCTCGACAGGTGTATTTGCGGTGGTATCGCGCCGGCTCTACTGCAACCTAGTTAATAAGATCATCGGTTTTTAAATAGTGTCAGTTCACTGACGCGCAAATCATAGACCGCGTATCGCGGAAATGAGCGCCCGGAATTGCTGCGTGGTTCCTGCCCCAGGCTAAAGGACGGCGCCTATAGCCGCGCAGGTAGTCGCGCTTTAATTTTAACTCAGTATTCATAATGCCAGCACTGACCGATAGTCGACGTTTGGTAGGCCGAAGCGGCAGGTCGGGCGGTCGCTTTGATTTGTATCAGGCGCTGCCGGGGCTTTGCGGCACGTACAATATAAGCTGTCGGGCGCAGAGATTTGGCTCAGAATGGCCATTTGGCGGCTCCGCATGGCGCCATTCTTTTTGTTTGCGTTAATTGTAGACGCACGTATTATTTGAAGAAGATATCTACATAGCTTATATCTTTTTCTGATTATTAAGTAGCCGGTCTGGAAGGTAGTAAAATGGTTAGGCTCCTGTGTCTCGTCGGCTTGTTGTCATTGGCCGCCTGTGTGGCAGCGGAGCAACCAGCCGTCTGGGCGGCCGAAGATTGCGAAAAAGTCAGCGGTGCGTCGGGCTATTTCCTGTATGAGGCCGGTCAGGAACTGGAAAAAGGTGTCGCGCTGACTCAGGCGGATGATCCAGTGGCGGCTGAGGACGCTTTTGAGTCAGCGCGGTATCTATCGGATCTGGCCGTGAATTTTGCCCGTAATTATGAGACCTATTGTCAGTCGTAACATTAGCGTAACTGGCGGCTTAGTGTTTACGGTGTTATGGATCGTGGCGAGTGCCGAACCGTCAGACCGTGCAAGTCTGTCGATTTTCCGGAAAGCGATTGGGTTGGCGGCGGACTAAAACCTGCCCTCAGGTGGTGCAATATTCGATCCAATCGTGCGATCACAAAAAATTGGACTTGATCCAGCCCCTGCCTGTATGGGACAGGCATAACGATATCGACAAAGCGGGATTATTCTGATGACTTCTGACACGCAGCTAAAAGCGGCAGTTCTGGGCGCCTCTGGCTATACAGGGGCGGAAACCGTGCGTCTGCTGCAGGCTCATCGGCTCGTCACTGCGGTGGCGGCCAGTGGGAGTGCACTTGCCGGTCGGCAATTGTCCGAAATTTTTCCGCATCTTGCCGGGGCGGCAGATATGCCCGTCGAAAAAGTTGATGACATTAACTGGGCTGCGATCGACATTGTTTTCAGCTGTCTGCCGCATGGTACCAGTCAAGACGTCATCGAGACTCTGCCTGACCATGTTAAAGTAATTGACCTGTCAGCGGACTATCGTTTGCGCGACGCTGGGCTTTACGCCAACACTTATGGACGGCCCCATAGCGCGCCGCAGCGACTGGTATCGGTGCCTTATGGGCTGCCGGAATGGTATGGTAATGATCTGAAAGGCGAGTCGCTAGTTGCTTGCCCGGGCTGTTATCCCACTGCAACTCTGCTGGCCTTATTACCGCTCGTCGCCAATAATATTATCGATACCGGACATTTGATTGTGGATGCAAAATCCGGCGTGTCCGGGGCCGGACGCGGTTTGAAGGAAGGCAATTTATTTAGCGAAGCTGCCGAGGGCTTCCATGCCTATGGCGTCGGAACGCACCGCCATGCTCCTGAAATTGAGCAGGAACTGAGCCGTGTCGCCAGTGGCGGCGCAATTGAGGTGACGTTCACGCCACATTTAATCCCGACAACACGGGGCGAATTGGTAACCTGCCATGTGCGGGGCGACGCTGACCAGATGCATGCCGCTTTAGCGGCGAACTATGCGACTGCGCCTTTTGTTCACGTCTTGCCTTTCGGCGCACCGCCACCTGATACGCGCCATGTGCGTGGAACAAATCATTGTCGGATCGCGGTCTATCCTGACCGGGTTAAAGGCCGCGCAATCGTCATCGCCGTGATTGATAATCTGGTCAAAGGCTCGAGCGGTCAGGCAATACAGAATTTGAACTGGATGATGGGCTGGGACGAGGCACTTGGCCTCGACCAATTGCAGCCTCTGTTTCCTTAAGCCGCCTTTTTCCCAAACAGCCAGCCAAAGAAACCGCGTTTGGTTTTCTTTGGCTTAATTGCAGCTGCGACCGGCCTGGCAGCCGGCGCGACGCTGCGGTTTGCCGTAACCCAGCGCGCCAAGTCCTGTGCTTCGTCAATATCGATTAAAGTCTCGAGTTCGGCCAGTTTCGCGGTCGGCGGTAGCTGCGATAGAACATCGGCCAGCGCATCAGGGCCCGACCAGCGAATATTCTTGAATGGCGATTTTGTGCGGCGCGATTTGTTCAGCCCGAACAGCCAGAAACCGCCATCATGGGCCGGTCCGTAAACCGCATCATGGGTCGACAGCTTTCGAACAGCCTCGCGCACACGTCCGCTGCTAATGTCCGGGGCGTCCGANCCGATAAAAATGACTGGTCCCGGAGGGGCTTCTGCCAATCCCTTATTAAGCCGGTCGCTCAGGGTTCCACGACCTTGGTCGATTATTCTGACATGGCTTGCCAGACCGTTGAGCCGGCCGAGTTTTGTGCGAGCTGGCGTCAGGTATAAACGGCTTTCCCAAGCGGTACTGGCTGCGGCTTTGAGGGTTCTGGCAAGGGTCATGGATGCAATCCGGCGAGCCATCGTCGATGAACCTAGAGTTTTTGCCAGCCGCGTTTTCGAAAAACCTATGCGGGGTGACTTTGCATATATTAACAGGGTGGCGCGCTTTGTCATAATCTCTTCCAAACCAATTCAATATTTAACGCGACTCAGGGCGGGCGACCGGCATCGCCGCCGATTCGCTCGCAATAACGGGCCTGAAAGCCGCTTTTTATTTACCGGTATCGTCGTGCCAAGTTTTCGGGTTTTGCACCAAGTAGAAAACGCAATAGCAGAAACAAATTATGCCAGCTGCGCTTGCGCCAGCCAGTTTGCTCGTATTTTGCCGCCGATGTGCGCGCTTCTGAGGCAAGTATTCTAAGTTGATTGGACCTTAGGCGCCGGATGAACGCGACATCCTCCATAAAAGGCGTGTCGGGAAAGCCGCCAAGCGCTGTAAACAGGGGTTTCGAAATCAACAATCCCTGATCACCATAGGGTAGTCCGAGGACGCGAGCTCGCCAATTCGCTCGATTGGCGACTATTCTCGCCATTCTGGCATCCGACTTGAAAGCGAGGGTGAAAGCCGCAGCTTTGTCGGCATGTTCATATATGTGCGCGGCCGCCCGTTCGGCCCAGTCGGCGCTCAGCGCGGTGTCAGCGTGTAGAAAAAGTAACCAGTCGCCGCGTGCCGCATTTGCGCCGATATTCATTTGCGGCCCACGCCCGCGGGTCTGCTGAGTAAATATCCGGGCGCCGCTGGCCTTGGCTAGTCGACAGGTGTCGTCTTCGCTACCGCCATCAACAATCAAGACCTCTCTGACCAGACCCTCTGACAGGCCGGGAAGCAGGCTGGACATACAGCTCGGCAGCTCGGTGGCGGCATCTAGCGTCGGAATGATAATGGAAATCGGTGCCGGCACGATTTAAATGTCTTTCTAGAGGTCTAGGCCATGTTTTTGCAGAATGGCGCGGGCTTGCAGCAAATCGCGCCATGCGCGGCTTTTGTCCTGCGGACGTCGCAAAAGATAGGCGGGATGGAAAATCGGCAGAATGTCATAAGTGTTTTTGCTCTCGGTCTGGTATGACGCTAGCTGACCGCGCAACCGCATAATCCCGGTTTTAGTCTGTAATAGGGTTTGTGCTGATACACCGCCGGCGGCGATAATCAGCTTTGGTACGCAGATGTCGAATAGCCGGTCGACAAACGGGCGGCAAACGGCCAGTTCGTTCGGTTCCGGGTTGCGATTGGCTGGCGTTCGCCAGTAATTTACATTGGTGATCAGCGTATTTTTTTCGCGGCTGAGCCCGATAGTCGCCAGCATCCGGTCTAGCAGCTGACCGGCTTGACCGATAAATGGCAGACCAGCTTCATCTTCCCGATGTCCGGGACTTTCTCCGATCACGATAATATCGGGCTGTTCGACACCGTCATATACGACGGCATGCTTGGAGAAAGGTTTTAACGGGCTGCCGTCAAACGCTATGATTGCCGCTTTTAATGCTGCGAGATCCGGGGCCTCGGCGGCAGCTTGTCTGGCATCCTCAGTCCAGCTTTCAACAAAACGTTCTGGTGCATTCTTCCGCGCGGTAGGGGTTGATTTCGAAGTCGGCTGCGGGCTTTGTGGAGCTCCTGATGGTCCGGCTTGCTTCGCGACCGCGCGCGGCGGAGGCGGCGGTTCGGTTTTGGAGGCTGGCAGCGTCTCGACGTCGACGCCCATGGCTTGCCACCAGTCAGTCAGAGCAGAAATTGCTGTATCAGAGGCATTTTGTGGCATTGTGACCTTGAAAATAGACGTTAAACGATAAAGCAACAGGAATTAAGCATATGCTAGGGCGTTCTGTGGCGCCAGCCTAGGGAGTATAGTCAATGAGTGCGCGTGAATCTATGGAATACGATCTGGTAATCGTTGGCGGTGGCCCGGCCGGGCTGTCTGCTGCCATTAAAGCAAAAAAGCTGGCGCAAGCTGCCGGTCAGGAGCTTGACGTGGTAGTGCTTGAAAAATCGGGCGAAATTGGCGGGCATGTCCTTTCGGGGGTGGTGCTTGACCCGAAAGCCCTTGACGAGCTGATACCGGACTGGCGGTCACGTGACGATCGACCTCTAAAAACAGAGGTTACCGGCGATAAATATAAACTGCTTGGTCCGAGCGGCTCGATAGGTATGCCAACTTTCGCCTTTCCACCCTTCATGCATAATAATGGATGCTTTACCGGCTCGCTGGCAAATACCTGCCGCTGGCTTGGCCAGGAAGCCGAAAATCTTGGTGTCGAAGTGTTTCCAGGATTTGCCGCATCGGAAGTCGTTTACGGCGAGAATGGCGAAGTTCGCGGCGTGGTTGCCGGGGTCATGGGTATTGCGGCCGATGGATCGCAGAAGCCGGATTACGAGCCCGGTATGGAACTGCTTGGAAAATATGTCTTGTTCGCAGAAGGCGCGCGGGGGTCGCTGACCAAATCGGTTAAGGCGACTTATGATCTCGAGGCCGATTCGGATCCGCAGAAATATGGCATCGGATTGAAAGAAGTTTGGTCGGTGCCTGCCGATCACCCGGAATTTGATGCTGGCTATGTGCAGCATACTTTTGGTTGGCCGGTTAAAGAAAAGGACGGCAGCGGCGGCGGATTCCTCTATCACTTCATGGATGGTGACGAATGCTATGTCTCGGTCGGTTATGTTGTACACCTCAACTATAAGAACCCTTATCTGGCACCATATGAGGAATTCCAGCGTTACAAGCATCACGCGGATATTTCGAAATATCTGGTTGGCGGAAAGCGGGTAGCCTATGGCGCGCGCGCCATCACGTCCGGCGGGATTCAATCAGTTCCGAAACTGGCATTTTCCGGGGGCGCCCTGATCGGTTGCTCGGCCGGATTTGTGAATCTGCCGCGTATTAAAGGAACCCATAACGCCATGAAGACCGGCATGTTGGCGGCGGAAGCGGCTTTTGACGCGCTGCAGTCAGGCCGTTCGGGCGACACGCTGGAAGCGTATGAAGCCGCTTATGAATCCAGCTGGGTCAAAACAGATCTATCGCGGGTTCGCAATGCGAAGCCGTTAATGACCCGGTTTGGCACACTTGTCGGTGCAGCGCTCGCCATGCCGGACATGTGGATGCGTTACCTCGTTGGTTTTGGCTATATGACAACCCAGCGGCACAAGAAGCCTGACCATGCGTATTTGAAGCCGGCGGCGCAGTGTACGCCGATTGAATATCCAAAACCCGATGGTGTTTTGAGTTTCGATAAGCTGACAAATGTATCGTTTACAAACACTTATCATGCCGAGGATCAGCCGGTGCATTTGCAGGTTTCTGATCTCGAGCTTCAGAAAACGTCGGAATATGACGTTTTCGCCGGTCCATCTGCCCGGTATTGCCCGGCCGGTGTCTATGAATGGGTTGAGGAAGACGGACAGGCGCCGCGGTTCCAGATTAATTCCCAGAATTGCATTCATTGTAAGACTTGCGACATCAAGGATCCAAACCAGAATATTAATTGGGTCACGCCAGAAGGCGGCGGTGGCCCATCTTATCCGAATACTTAAGTCGAGACATGAACGGTTTTATAGAGTTTGAATTTCGGCCTGAGCCGGCCGTCCGCAGTTATATCTGGACGGTCCGGGACGGGCATGTGATGCGGCGTGGCGGTTCGGCAATGCGTCTGTCAGAAGTGAAACGGGCCAATTGGATCGATATTAGTTATCGTGGCACGCGTTCGGCCTGGCTGGAATTATCCGATGGCCGTAACACGATGAAAATTGCGTGTACTGATCAGGGGCAGGGGTCTGACCGCATTTCCTTCCTGCGTCTGGTGATGGCGGTTATGCGCGCCCTTGATACAGATGCGCCGGAATTATTGATCTCGACAGATGGTAACGGCGTTATCGAGCGGGCGCTTTTCGGGCTAAGCTGTCTCGGGCTTGGCCTGGGGGCTGCGTTAATCGGGTTTAATTTCGGATCGCTTATCCAGAGCGTGCCGGGCTTGAGTGGCATTTTACTTCTAATTGTTTCTGCGATCGTCGCGATGAAATATCAGCCGTGGCGTCCGAAAAACGCTGTCAGCCCGTCGGAAATTCTCTCGAAAATTGGCCAGAGCAGTGTTTTTCCCGATGCGGTCGATGCTTAGCGTCGTGTCACACTTCGCCGGTCGCCAAAACTGGTTTGTTTAACCCAGAATTCAGGATACCGGGCATCAATGTCAGTGGCTGCCATATTTGCGGCTTCGACCGTTTCGAAAATTGCGAAACAGGTTGCGCCGGATCCACTCATTCGAGCGAGTCTTGCTCCCGGAGTTGTTTCGAGCTGCTCTAACACCGTCGCAATCACTGGCTGATAGGCGATTGCGGGCGGATATAGCGCATTGTGCGTGTGCATGCTGAGATATTCGAGCCAAAGCGCCCAAGCGCTGTCCGACGGCGCCGGCGGATGATCGAGAGCTGCTGGCTGGTCCGCGTCAAAATGCTGGAAAATTGTGCCGGTCGGGCAGGTCACTCCGGGATTTACCAGTACAGCCGGAAAATAGGGTGCGGTATCGATGGCCCTGAAGCGTTCGCCTTCGCCGCTCATCAGTCCGGTCCGGCTGTAAAAGCAGGCGAGAACATCACCTCCCAAGGCCGGTGCCAGCGTCTCGGCAATATACCATGAATCTGTCCGGTTGAGTGTTTTGTCATACCATCGCGATAGCAGACGCAGAGTTGCCGCCGCATCCGCAGAGCCACCGCCTATCCCCGCTGCACAGGGCAGGTTCTTAGTCAGTGTCAGCTGCAATTTGGGTAATGGCGCGCGCAAGGCCTGCGACAATGCCACCGCTGCCTTCGTAACCAGGTTATCTTCCGGGCGCCCGGCCGCATCAGAAAAGGGTCCGGTGACCTGCAGGCTGAAAGCGTCATCAGGGCGGGCCTGCAGCCGGTCGGCGGCCTGCGCGTCGGTAAATGTCACGAGGGAAATCAGATCGTGTCGGCCATTTTGCTTGGGTGGCCCGACATGCAGTGACAGATTTATTTTTGCTGCCGCCAGCTCCACCAGATCGTCCAGCATTAACCCACCTGTTCAGTTTCGGGCCGGTCGGACATGACGTCCTCAAGGCCGTTCTCGAGCTTTTCCAGAAACGGCTTCTGCGCTGATTCATCAGCTGCGAAATCCGCGGCTCGCTGCCATTGATATCCGGCTTCCAGCCGGCGTCCAATTTGCCAGTATGCATCGCCGAGATGGTCAAGTATATCGGGGTTTGACGGCGATATAGCGACAGCATTTTCGAGGTGGATAATGGCCTGTTCATAATCGCCCATCTGATAAAATGCCTGACCCAGCCGGTCCATAATCAGGCTATTCTGCGGGTCGAGGCTCGACGCCTCCGCGATCAAACTCAGCCCTTCATCAAAATTCAGTCCACGTTCGAGCCAGCCATAGCCGAGCTCATTTTTAATGCGGGCATTGTTCGGACGAAGCTGTGCAGCCACTCGCAGGTCTGATTCTGCGCCGCGCCAGTCATTGATTTCCATTCTGATACCGCCGCGTCCAAAAAAGGCTCGCCAGTCTTTGTGCTGCCGCTTGCCATCATATTCAATCATGGCGGTATAAATACGCTCGGCATCGCCATACTGCGCGGTGCGCCCGAGAATGGCTGCATATTGCAGGCTTAAAGATCTCGACCGCTGTTCCAGAATCGTCGCCTCAAGCAAGTCGAGTGCGCGATCGGCATCGCCACTCGATTCAGCGGCATCGGCGATGTAGCTCTGGGCCCGAATATAATATCGGGATTCAGCATTTATATCGGCCAAAAGCTGTTCGGCGTCCTGATATCGTTCGTTTGCCAATAATCCGTCCGCCCACATTATTCTGGCGCGATCAAGCCCCGGATCGAGATGCAGGGAGAGGGCAAAATAGAGGCTGGCGACATCAATCATACTGGTCTGTTCCGCAAGGATGGCTGCGACCGAATATGCAAACAGGGCGCTTGCCTCTCGTGCATTCAAAGGTTGTACCGGCGCGACCACCCCGGCCGCGATTTCATCGACCAGTGTGGCAAGTTCTGTGTGTAGGCCGATTGTCGCATAAAAAGCCTTAATTCGCTCGATAGCAGCGGCGCTATCGCCATTATTGGCTTGCATGCGTGCTTCCAATTCGGCGCCGATCGCGGTTCGGGTGTAATTTTCCCAGAGCTCGGCCAAATCTGCCAGAGCTTCGTCTTCTCGGCCGGTCTGCGCTTTCATAATAGCCGCAAAGGTTGCTGATAGACGCGATAAGACAGGGCCTGATTCGCCGGCATTTGATTGTTGCGCGATTGCCGCTTCGGGATCGTCTGGCAGAATCAGCCACGCTGCTATAGTGCGAGCGATGCTGCCCTGCAGTGCATTTTCCCACGGCTCTGCCAGAAGGGCCGGGATGGCGTCGTCGGCGTGATTGACAAGGGCATCAACGGCGAGGGTCAGGCGGACAGTATCGCTTAATTCAGATGACTCAGTGTTGATTTGCTTGGCAATTTCGACAGCGCGTTCGGTCTCTGCTGTGCTCAGGGCAATATTTATCGCTCGGTCGGCGGCGATTTGCGTGTCGGGTGCCCGTTCGAATATATCACTATAATTGTCCAGTGCTGTCTCAGCGTCCAGTGTCAGGCTGGCATATCTGGCAATTGCAAAATCGGAATATAAATTCGCATTTCGCCGGGTCTCGGATTCCGCGCGTTCAATCGCACTCTGAGTGACGATAGCCGGCTGGCCGGAAGTCGACGCGCAGCCTGACAAAGCCGCGAGAGTGGCCAGTCCCGCCGAAACCTGCGGCCACCGTCGGCGTGAGCGTTGGCGGTTAGATGTCTTGCCGGTCAACTTGTCCATCGCGACTTAGTGATAGATTTGGCAAAGGAATAACAGCTGGCGGCGGGCCCGACAGGCCTTCGGACAGCTTTTCGGCAATTAACGCCTGTTGTTCCTTTGGTGGATACTCTTCAAGCGCATTCGTCCACGCCAGTCTGGCTTCGTCGCGGCGCCCCAGATGCCAATAAATATCGCCGATATGATCTTCGACTTCCCAGTTCCTCTGGGGCGCGAGAATGCTCCGACTATGTTCAATGTAGCGCAGAGCTCCTTCAAGATCCCCCATTTTGTATCTGACCCAGCCAAAGCTGTCGGAAATATAGGGGTCGTTTGGTGCCAGTAGCGAGGCCCGGGCAAGAACCTGAAAGGCTTCTTCCAAGCGATCAGTATGGAGAATGAGATAATAGCCCAGAGTATTCAGCATATAAGGATCATTTGGCCGGTTAAGCGCTTCGGTCCTGAGAATGAGTAGGCCGGCATCGGTTTCCCCGGCATTTGCGAGGGCGTCGGCAACCACCAGACGGCGTTCGTGCGTATCATCAATGCGCTGCGCGGCCCGGGCATTCTCCAATGCTTCGTCAAACTGGCCGAACTGACTATAGACGGCCGAGCTAAGACCGTATGCCATTGCCATGTCGGCCTCAGACTGCGCCAGGTCCGGAAGCATAGTTGCCAGTTCAAGCGCCCGGTCTTGTGCTTTGAACAGCGCATAAACACGCATAGCGCCGGAATATATTTCCAGACGTTGATCCTCCGACGCCAGATCCAGACTGCTTTCAATTGCAAGAATGGCCTCATCAGTATTGGCAATTCTCAGAAGCGTTAAGGCTTCGGCCATTTTCAGGCGGGCCGAAGGTTCCGGAGCGGTTCTAAGAATGTGGAGCGCGCCGTCATACAGTGTTGCGTCAAACAAATCTTCATATGCATTGAGGCGAAGGACGTCATTTGCGGGATCGATCAGCAAGGCGAGTTGATAAAAGACCGAAGTCGTTTCATCCAGCGAATTGGCACTGTCAAACGTCAATGCTCCGCTCAGCCGTCTCTGAAAAGATAGCGATAAGGCGTAATCGGTCAGCGCCCGCGAAAATGCTGCTGCCGGGGTTACATTGCCATTTTCGAGGCCGCGGCCGGTCGCAAGCGATTCGATAGCGGCCTGATAGGCGACTGCGCGTTCTGGCTCTGCGGCGGCCAGCTTGCGATAAAGCGACTGTGCTTGTTCCAGTTGACCTTTCCGCTGGAGCAAAAGGGTCTGCCGCGAAATGACCATTCTGATATGCGAAAAAATCAGGGCTTGAGGGTCGAAGCGATGTTTCGGCGCAACGATTTCCGAGGGTGTAATTGCGGCATAAACGGCGAGAGCTTCATCTGTCCGGCCGACTGACTCAAGTAGACCTGCGAGCGATAGATCGCCGGTCAATCCGGGTAAGTTTTGCGCAATCTCGCGATGTTGCCGGATTGCACGGTCTGGCTGGCCACTCAACGACAGGAACCAGGCGCTGACGAAGCCACCGAAATCCTTGCTTTCGGCGTCTTCTAATAATGGCTCAATTTGAGTAATGGCGTCGTCATAATTGCCGGCTGCGGCGTGATCGACCGATAGTGCAAAGCGAGAGATTGGTCTTATTTCGCCGGTCCGCGCGAACTCTGTTTTGATTGCAACAAGAAAGGCAGCGGTGTCGCCGGCCTTGATTGCATCAATCGGCTTTTCATAGGCAAACACGCCGAGATTGGCGCCGGTTTCGTCCTTGACTGCGGTTGCCATAGCGGCGGCGGAAAGATCGTAATTGCCGGCATAGGCAGACAGAGCTTTGATAAGGGCCAGCTCGATGATCGTGGGTTTTTTGTCCGCACTCACGCCACCTGACAGCGGTAGGCTCACCATCAGGACAAGGCAGATAAGGCCCTTCCACAGGTTTGGAAAATTAAACCGCTTTCGTCTTTGTCGTCGCATTAGATGTGTCTCAAGCCGATTTATGTTGGGTTGCCAATATGGCTGATGTCTTAAACTCGTTATCCTAGTTTATGCGTTCGCCGCAATAATCAGCGAGGTCGGACAGGCTACGCACCCATTCATTGTCTG
Source organism: Hyphomonas sp. TMED17 (assembly GCA_002172915.1). GTDB lineage: Bacteria > Pseudomonadota > Alphaproteobacteria > Caulobacterales > Hyphomonadaceae > Henriciella. Next base: position 190,668 of record NHBW01000002.1, read on the forward strand.
GTAAATGGCGCAGTGCCTGCTTGGCCAGATCAAGATAATCCAGCGCCGCTTCGGCGGTTGCCTCCATCGCTCCGCTTGCGCGAATGAGATGGATCGCATGGCTGAGATCCTGGGCGGTTTGCGTCTCGACCGACAAAGCGCGATCCCAGAATATTTTATCCTCGGCCGACGCCCTCTGACGGGCAATTATTACGGGAAGCGTTATTTTCCCTTCGCGGAAGTCGTCGCCTACTTGTTTTCCGATTATCGCGGTTGTTCCGCCATAGTCGAGGGCATCGTCGACAATCTGGAATGCGAGACCGAGATTTCGTCCGAACTGTGCGAGCGATTCGGCATATTTTTCGCTGCCTGCCGATAAAGCGCCGGCGCGCGCTGCCGCTTCGAAGAGCGCCGCCGTCTTAGCTTCAATAATGGCCATATAGTCCGATGCTGCGAGATCTTTCTTGCCGGTGGCCTGCAATTGTCTGACTTCGCCTTCGGCAATGACCGAAGATGCCGAGGACAAGATATTCAGGATCTCGAGACTTCCGGTTTCGACCATTAGCGTAAAGGCTCGTGCAAACAGAAAGTCACCGACCAGAATGGAAGCCGAATTGCCCCAGATTTTTTTGGCTGCTTTTTTGCCGCGCCGCAGATCGCTATTATCGACGACATCATCATGCAGCAGTGTTGCGGTGTGAATGAATTCGACGGCGGCTGCCAGAGCATGGGTGCCGTGTCCGGTATTGCCGACAGCGCGCGCCGCCGCCAATGTTACGATCGGCCGCAGACGTTTGCCGCCAGCCGAAACGATGTAGTCGGACAGGTCTGGTATGACAGCGACCGGGCTTTTGGAGCGCTCGAGCAATAAAGCTTCGGTTGCCGCCAAATCTTCCGCAAGCATATCCTGAAGTCGTTCGGCGACTGTTCTGGTCGCGTCGAGCTCCAGTGTTTCGCTGTTGAGCGTTGTGGTCACCTTCATATCCTATTTTGAACCGTTTGAGTTACGGGTATCACTAGTTGTTTGTTGATATATAGTCTTTGTGATGTCGCAGTCGCTTTTTTATTTATAATTGGATTTCTCCATGCAGGAAGTGTTCCGCACGAATGATTTCGTCAAATTATCATACATTCGGCACATTCTGTCAGAGGAGGGCATACAGTCATATGTCCTTGATGAACATACCGCATCGATTGACGGTCGGGGGCCAATGGTTCCAATTCGGGTTGCGGTTCACTCGGATGCTGCCGACCGCGCTAAATTTGTCCTGCGAGACGTCGAACAAGATTAGAGATTATGGCCGATCATTTCACTGAAGATGCCTTTCTCGGCGGACAGCTTACCGTGTTTCAGCCAAGCAAGGGATTTCGCGCTGGAACCGATAGTGTGCTGCTGGCAGCCGCCATGGCAGCCGATGCGCGAGGCTCTGCGCTCGAGCTTGGATGCGGCGCTGGCGGGGCGCTGTTGCCACTGGCGGTGCGCGCCCCGCAGCTGAATCTGACGGGTCTGGAAAGGGATCCGGAAATGATTGCGCTGGCGGAAATGGGTGTCCGCCATAACCAGCTATCCGCTCGTGTTGACTGTATCGCAGGAGATGTCGGCCAACTGCCATCAGACTGGCAGAACAAGTTTGACTATGTGTTTTCCAATCCGCCGTTTTTCGAGGCTGGGAAAATACAGGACCCGGCGCCGGAAAAGCAGCATGCCTATATTGAAAGCCTGAGTTTGAAGGCCTGGCTGGATGCAATGCTGTTTTCTGCCCGGCATAAAGGCACGCTCTTGCTCATTCATCGTGCCGCAGAGCTCGCGAAGATTATGGCGCTTCTTGAACGCCGGACAGGCGAAATCACAATTATGCCGATCCGGAGTTTCCCGGGGAGCGATGCGACCCGCGTAATTGTCAGGGCGCGTAAAGGATTACGTTCAGGACCGGCGCGATTATTGTCGGGGCTTACGCTTTATCAATGCCGCGGGGGGAGGCCAACGCCGGAGATTGAAGCGATTAGCCGAGGCGGAGATGGACTGAACTGGTCCGGGGCATGATGCGTCGGTTGCTTAATTGCCGCCGACCGATTACCGGAAGCTAAAATAATTATTCGTAGGCATCGAAATGACTAAACCGCAGGCCAAAGCAAAACCAGCATCCTTTCAGGACTTAATTCTCCGATTGCAGGCTTATTGGGCGAATCAGGGGTGCGCGATTTTACAACCCTACGATATGGAGGTTGGTGCCGGGACACTGCACCCCGCGACGGTTTTGCGAGCCCTTGGCCCGGATGATTGGCGTGCGGCTTACGTGCAGCCTTCGCGGCGTCCGGCAGATGCGCGTTATGGTGAGAATCCGAACCGGCTCGGCCACTATTATCAGTTTCAGGTGATACTCAAACCCAATCCGGCCGATCTGCAGGATCTGTATCTTAATTCGCTATACGAAATCGGGATTGATCCGGGCGTCCACGATATTCGTTTTGTTGAAGACGATTGGGAAAACCCGACGGTCGGGGCATGGGGGCTTGGCTGGGAAGTCTGGTGCGATGGGATGGAAGTCAGCCAATATACTTATTTCCAGCAAGTTGGCGGGCTTGATGTCTTTCCGGTATCGGGTGAGCTGACTTACGGTCTTGAACGGCTGGCAATGTATGTATTCGACGTTAGTAATGTTTACGACCTGCCGTTTAATGCCCCCGATAGCGAGGTGGCACTAACTTATGGCGATGTCTTCCTCGAGAATGAGCGCCAACAGTCAGCTTTCAATTTTGAGCATTCCGATATTGAAATGCTGTTGCGTTGGTTCACCGATTGCGAAATGCAGTCCAACGTGCTGCGACATGCGGGAAAACCGCTTCCTGCCTATGATTATGCGCTAAAGGCCAGCCATGTTTTCAATCTAATCGATGCGCGGGGCGCGATTTCGCCAACCGAGCGCCAGGCCTATATTGCGCGCGTGCGCGATCTTGCGCGCGGGGCGGCGAAAATCTGGGCCGAGCAACAAGGACAGGTGGTCGCCTGAGCGACATATGCTGGGCGCTGGGATCCGGCGCTTGGTCAGAAAAGATAAGTAGAGAAATCATGACCCCCTGCAGTACTAAAAATTTAGCATCGACACGGTCTTGGATAACGGGCGGATGCCGGCCGCAACTGGTCGGACAGCCTATTATGGAGCTTTAATCAAACATGCCTGAACTAATAGTGGAACTCTTCTCCGAAGAAATACCTGCTCGCATGCAGGCAAAGGCAGAGACCGATTTTGCAACTGCGGTTACAAAGGGATTGGCGAAATTTGGTCTGTCAGGCGGGTCGGTTGCGCAGATGTCGGGACCGAGACGCCTTTGCGTGATTATTGATGACTTGCCGGCACGCTCGAAAGACAAAGTTGAAGAACGAAAAGGGCCGAAAACAACTGCACCCGAGCAGGCTGTATCCGGCTTCATGAAAGCGGCAGGCCTGACCGATATATCGCAGGCAGAGATTCGCCAGGATCCCAAAAAGGGCGATTATTATGTCGCCGTCCAATCCCAGCCCGGGCAGGAAACAAGTGCGATTCTGGCCGAGCTGCTGCCAGACATCATCCGGAATTTTCACTGGCCGAAATCGATGCGGACCGGGCGGGGTAGCTTGCGCTGGGTACGACCGCTACAGCGGATACTCTGCCTGTTTGATGGCGACGTTGTCGCGTTTGAAATTGACGGTATAACGAGCGGTAATGTGACAGAAGGCCATCGCGTTCATGGCCGCGGTCCCTACGAGATTGCGAACGCGGCTGATTATGTCGAGCAATTATCAGGGGCGGGCCATGTCCTTTTGAATCGCGAAGACCGCCGCAATCGTATTGTCGAAGGCGCCGCGGCCGTCTGCGCACCAAAGGGCGTCGAATGGGTCGAGGATGCCGGCTTGCTAGAAGAAGTTATCGGGCTGGCGGAATATCCGCATGTAATTATTGGTGATATGGAACCATCCTTTCTGAGCCTGCCAAGCGAAGTGGTTCAGCTGTCAATGCGGACCCACCAGAAATATTTTGCGGTACGCGACAAGGCAACCGGAGACCTCGCGCCGAATTTTATTGTCGTGGCTAATATCGAGGCGGCTGATGGCGGGGCAAAAATTGCCGCTGGAAACGCAAAAGTTCTGTCTGCACGGCTCGAAGATGCTCGGTTTTTCTGGGATAATGACCGTCGTGTCGGTCTCGATGCGATGGCAACCAAACTGGCGGGGATCGATTTCAAGAAGGGCCTTGGTTCGATTGCTGATAAAGTCGAACGGGTCGCAGACCTGGCGCGGAAAATTGCGCCTATGATTGGCGCTGATGCCGAGCTTGCCGAACGTGCCGCTCGATTGGCTAAAGCCGATTTGGTGTCTGAGATGGTCTACGAGTTTCCCGAGCTGCAGGGCATTATGGGGCGCTATTATGCGATTGAGGCTGGTGAAAATGCGCAGGTCGCCGAGGCGATTGCTCAGCATTATCGTCCACAAGGCCCGTCCGAGCCGGTACCGTCCGAGTCGGTCAGCATTGCGGTCGCGCTGGCAGACAAAATTGATACGCTGGCGGGTTTCTGGGCGCTGGGCGAAAAGCCGACCGGGTCCAAGGACCCGTTTGCGCTGCGCCGGGCTGCCCTCGGTGTCGTTCGTATTCTGCTTGAGAATAATGTCCGTATATCGCTGAAATCAGTTCTTGATATGGCCCGGATGACGGTTGGCGACCAGCAAACTGATATTGACGATTTGCTAGCATTTTTTGGCGATCGTCTGAAGCAGTATTTACGTGATGCCGGGATGCGACATGATCTTATTGATGCCGTTTTCGGACGGGGCGATGATGATCTTGTTTCGATTGTGAAAAGGGTCGAGGCGCTAAATCTGTTCCTTGACAACGAAGACGGTCAGAATTTGCTAGCGGGATATAAGCGGGCGGCGAATATTCTTAAAGCAGAGGAAAAGAAAGACGGCTGCACTTATCGCGGCACACCGGAGCCGCGACTGTTTGAAGCGGACGAAGAAGCTGAGTTATATGCCGCCCTTACCGTTGCCAATGACGCGGCTTCAGAAGCCCTAGCAGCGGANGACTTTACGAGCGCGATGGCGGCCTTGTCGTGTCTGCGAACGCCGCTCGATAATTTCTTTGAAGCGATAATCGTCAATTCCGATCATAGCGATGTGAGGCATAATCGATTATTGATGCTGGTTGCTATACGCGATGGTCTGCATGGTGTAGCAAACTTCAGTCTGATTGCTGGCTGATGGTCTGCCGGTAGAAACATTTCTGGTTAAGAGGATATTATGGCAAAACCCGCTCAAAGTGACACCAAATGGATATTCTCTTTTGGCGGAGCGGGGACCGACGGGGATGCGTCTCTAAAGAATTTGCTCGGAGGTAAGGGCGCGAATCTGGCCGAGATGGCAAATTTGGGATTGCCGGTACCGCCGGGGTTTACGCTGACAACCGGCGTTTGTAATGCCTATTACGAGCTTGGAAAAACTTATCCCGACGGGCTGAGCGATCAATTGGACACCGCGCTTTCCGCGCTCGAGAAAGAAACTGGGAAAGTCTTTGGCGACGCCCGCAACCCGCTTCTCGTGTCGGTCAGATCCGGCGCCCGGGCATCGATGCCGGGCATGATGGATACAGTGTTGAATCTGGGCCTCTCCGAAACCTCGGTGCAAGGCTTGTCAGAGCGGGCAGGCAAGCGCTTTGCCTATGATAGTTACCGCCGGTTTATCCAGATGTACTCGAATGTCGTGCTCGGACTCGGGCATGATACATTCGAATATATTCTGGATGACTATAAAGAGCGTCTTGGCCTGGAGCTCGACACCGAGATGTCGGCCGATGACTGGGTCGCGATTGTGGCCCAATATAAGGCCGCCGTTTTAAAAGAATTAGGGACAGAATTTCCTGATGATCCGCGGGAACAGCTCTGGGGTGCGATCAGTGCAGTGTTCGGAAGCTGGATGAATGACCGGGCGGTTCTGTATCGCAAGCTTAATGATATTCCTGCTGAATGGGGGACTGCTGTAAACGTCCAGTCGATGGTGTTCGGAAATATGGGGGAAACCTCTGCTACCGGCGTGGCATTCACGCGTGATCCGTCAAATGGCGATAATGTATTTTATGGCGAGTTCCTAACCAACGCGCAGGGTGAGGACGTGGTCGCGGGTATCCGGACGCCAGCGCCGATTTCGCGCGCGCGTGCCGAGAGTCTGAAATCCGACGAGCCATCCCTCGAAGATGTGATGCCGCCGGTCTATAAGGAACTTACCGCCGTCGCTGAAAAGCTCGAGACCCATTATCGCGATATGCAGGATATCGAGTTCACGGTCGAAGATGGCCGTCTGTATATGTTGCAAACCCGCAGCGGTAAGCGAACGGCGGCGGCAGCGTTGAAAATTGCTGTCGATATGGCTTCCGAAGGTCTGATCACTGAAGACGAGGCCGTATTGCGACTTGAGCCTGAACAATTGGATCAGCTTTTGCATCCAACTTTAGACCCAGATGCGAAGCGGGATGTTATAATTAGCGGACTGCCGGCCAGTCCCGGAGCTGCGGTCGGCGAAGTTGTTTTTGATAGTGACGAGGCGACCCGGTTGGCCGAGGCCGGGCGGTCGGTCATACTGGTGCGCGTCGAAACCAGCCCTGATGATATTCATGGCATGCATGCCGCCAAAGCGATTGTCACAGCGCGCGGTGGTATGACGTCACATGCGGCGGTTGTCGCACGAGGGATGGGTCGACCATGTGTTTGTGGTGCTGGCGCGCTACAAATCAATATTGAAGACGGAACGTTCTCGACAGGCAGCCGGACCTTTAAAAAGGGCGATGTGATTACGGTTGATGGCGCCGCCGGTCAGGTATTGGCCGGTAGCGTTAAAATGCGTCAGCCCGACCTGTCAGGCGATTTCGGCAAGCTAATGGCCTGGGCGGACCGCGTCCGTCGACTTACAGTACGCACGAATGCAGAGACGCCGACGGATGTGAAAGTCGCTAGAAACTTTGGCGCCGAAGGTATCGGACTGTGCCGGACGGAGCACATGTTTTTTGATGCGGAGCGGATACCTGTTGTCAGATCAATGATTCTGGCAGACAGCAAAAATGGTCGCGTCGCAGCGCTAGATAAATTGTTACCAATGCAGCGTTCTGATTTCGCCGAAATCTTCCGGATTATGGATGGGTTGCCGTGCACGATCCGGCTGCTTGATCCGCCATTGCATGAATTCATGCCGCACTCTGAGGAAGATATGGAAGAAGTCGCCGAGGCGGCCGGCATTAGCGTATCAACCGTCAGGGCTCGCGCCGAAGCATTGCATGAAAGCAATCCGATGCTTGGACATCGCGGGTGCCGGCTTGCGATTACATATCCTGAAATATATGCGATGCAGGCACGGGCGATTTTCGAGGCAGCTGTCGCGATTGCTGGTGAAACCGGCACAAGTCCGTCGCCTGAAATCATGATCCCTCTGGTCGCAACACCGGCAGAACTCGAAATCTTGAGACGGCTTGTCGATGAGGTCGCGGGCTCGGTTTTTGCCGAGACTGGCACGACATTAAATTATTCTGTCGGGACGATGATCGAATTACCACGCGCCGCGCTGCAAGCTGGCGAAATCGCCAAAACCGCGCACTTCTTTTCATTCGGCACTAACGATCTGACACAGACGACATTGGGTATTTCAAGAGATGATGCTGGGCGCTTTCTTGGCGCATACGAAGCCCAGAATATTTATGAAAAAGATCCCTTCGTAACGATCGATCAGGTCGGGGTCGGCGAGTTGTTGCGGATCGCAGTCGAACGTGGCCGTTCGACCCGACCCGATATCAAACTTGGCATATGTGGCGAACATGGTGGGGATCCGGCATCGGTCATTTTTTGCGATGATCTCGGCCTCGATTATGTGTCTTGCTCGCCTTTCCGTATTCCGATTGCCCGTCTTTCGGCGGCGCATGCGGTACTAAAGCGGCGCTAAGGCGAAGAATTTCGACGTGGAAGCGTTGTATTATTGCAACGTATAAAATCAGTGCTTGCCAGTTCCATCGGTCCTGAAGTCTTTATTTTCTTTCGTTTAATCAGGGCTTTAAGGTCGTTGCTCTGCAGTGTCTCGATGGTTCTAGTATTCTTTGGCTAGGACGCCGAACTGGATAAGTGTGCGCCTGTAATCGAGTCATGATTGAAATATCTGCCCTAGTATTAGTATGAGCCAAATAGAATCATGGCCTATAAAGAACTAGAAAGAANAAGAAGGTCGCAGATTATTTTGGGAGAANGCTATTGGGCGTCGTAGGTGCGCAATAAGCTTTAAGCGATGATAAATATTAGTCGTTTTATACTTCAGCGCTCCGTCTTGGCGGATCGTGCCGCAGCTTTGCGGTCAGCCTTGGTCATGCAGAGCATGACAGAGATGCAGCGCGCTATCGGCTATAGTTTCGGCATCGCCGGGATCGGCGTATCTTTGGCCGCAAGCTTGCTCTGGCTGGGAAATTTGAATGCAGACCGACTGCACGAGCAGAATTTCTCGATGTTGAGCCAGACATTCAGTCAAACGAGCGGTTTACGGCACGGGTCAGAGTCGGCCTATTGGCGAGCCAAGCCGGATTATACCGAAGCTTTGGGATCATTCGGAACGACTTTGGTCGAGGCGTCATATGCCGATGACCAGCGACTGCAATTCGATCATTATCTGACTTATCGTCATGATGGCGCTGCACTGAATGATTTGCTGGAATTCGATATCAAAAGTGTAGCTGTGGCAGATGAATTTTCGCTCACCCGACAGTGTATGGCGGAAGCCATCTATTACGAGGCCCGCAGCGAAAGCAGCTGGGGGCAAATGGCTGTGGCCGAAGTCGTGATGAACCGGGTGAAGGATTACCGGTATCCGGATTCAGTCTGCGAGGTGGTTTATCAGGGATCAGAACGCCGAACAGGGTGTCAGTTTTCCTTCACTTGCGACGGTTCGATGAACTCCCCGCCGCAGGGACGGCTTTGGCAAAAATCTCAGATTGTCGCTAATCATGTCCTGATGGACCTTAACAAGCCACGTACACGGGGGGCAACACATTACCATGCCACTTATGTCGACCCTGTCTGGAACTCTGGCTTGATAAAGACCAATCACATTGGCGAACATATTTTCTATCGCTTTCCGCGCGGCGGCGAATGGGCGGTGGCCCGGGCAAGGGTCCAACACCGGCTCGGACAGGTTGCGCCTGGCATGTCTGCCTTGCAGACGAGCGCTGACCAGCAGGCCACCAAGCCAATGTTGCTTAAAGCCGCGACATCAGCGTCGCAGCCTGCCGAGACCAGCGTCATTGTAAGCTATGGTAACGGGTCCGAAACGGCTTTTAGCGATACATATCTTTCCGACTATTAAAGCCTTGGCGCTATCGGGCGGTTAGCGGCCTGTCTTCTAGATGTCGATATCGAGCCCGAAATCCATGTTCGTTGCCGAATGAGTCAGAGCGCCAACGGAAATGTAATCAACTCCCGTTTCGGCGACTTTCGCGACACTTTGCAGCGTAATTCCACCGCTCGCTTCGGTTTTGCATTGTCCGTCAACGATGCTCACAGCTGTTTTTAATGTCGCTGGATCCATATTATCCAGCAAAATAACGTGAGGAGCATGCGGCAGCGCCTGTTTAAGCTGGTCTAATGTATCGACCTCAATTTCAATCATGCGGAGGTGACCGGCATAGGCGTGGGCGCGTTGCAGGGCCTCGGGGATTGAGCCACAGGCCGCGATATGATTGTCCTTGATGAGAATAGCGTCATCAAGGCCGTAGCGGTGGGCGGTCCCGCCGCCACAGCGCACGGCGCGTTTTTCGAGGGCACGATGGCCGGGTGTCGTTTTGCGGGTGCAAACGATTTTTGCCGATGTATGAGAAATTGCGGACGAAAACTGATGGGTCAGAGTTGCAATTGCGGATAGGCGACCGAGAAAGTTCAGCATTGTCCGTTCTGCGATAAGAATGGAGCGTGCGGATCCTGATATGGTCGCAATTGTTTCGCCCGAAGACACTTCGCTACCGTCATTTCTGAAGATTTCGAGTTTCGTGGTTTTGTCGACGAGTTCGAGTGCATATTTTGCAGCATCTAGACCAGCGACAATGCCTGCTTCACGTGCCTTGAAGTTGGCGTTCAAAGTACGTAGCGGATCAATCGTGGCGTCGGTGCTTAAGTCACCGGCGCGACCGAGATCTTCGCTTAGAGCCAGCCTGACAATCGGCTCGAGGATGATATCCGGCAATGGAGGAGGGTTGATTGTCATTATTTTGGCTCCCGATGATCAGATTGAAAGGGGGCTTGGTGAATAAAGGTTCGCGCGGCCTGGCTTGCGGCGTCGGGGAAGTCCGACCGGTAATGTGCGCCGCGGCTCTCTTCACGTGTTATTGCGCCTTGCACGATGAGGCCGGCCGCCTCCAGCGTATAGGCTGGTCCGAACTGGTCCTGCCAGGCCCCGATTTGCTCATGCAATGCGGCAAGGTCCTGGCGATTTCGTACCAGACCGCAATTGCGGTTCATNCCTTGCCGTAGCTGTTGCAGAACCTGTCCGGGTATTTCGGCCGGAATCTCGGCATATCCGGACAGAGTTTGTCGCGCGGTTGTGTTTCTGAGGCGGTCGGCGATGCGGGCAGCCATAACCACCGCTTCGAGGAGTGAATTCGATGCGAGCCGATTGGCACCGTGAGCGCCGGTGCTCGCACATTCGCCACAGACGCTTAGTCCGGTAAGGCTTGACCGCCCCCAGAGGTCTGACACAACGCCGCCCATATGATAGTGCATGGCCGGTGCGANCGGGATAGCGCTTTGTCGCGGATCAATACCGGCAGCGATGCAGGCCTGAAAAATTGTCGCAAAGTGATGCTCGATGCGGTCGCCGATTTCCGACCGCGTATCGAGAAAAACAGGCCGGTTAGCGGCAATTTCTGAATGGATTGCACGGGCGACCACATCACGCGGGGCGAGTTCGCCATCAGGGTGATATCGCGCCATGAACCGCTCATTTGTCGCATTTATCAGAGTTGCGCCGTCGCCGCGCAGGGCTTCGCTGGCTAATGGCGCGGGATCCTTGCCAATGTCGAGAGCGGTAGGATGGAACTGAACAAATTCTGGATCTGCGATCAGCGCACCGGCCGACGCGGCAAATGCCATTGCCTCCCCTTGCGCCCGGGCCGGATTGGTTGTCACGCGGAACAGTCCGCCGGCACCGCCCATGCACAGCACGGTTTCTGAACTGGCCAATAGTGAGGGACGGCCGCGACTGTCTTTTAGTACGGCGCCGGCAATGCGTCCCTGCTGATCCTGTATTAGTCCGCTGGCGGATGCGTGTTCGATTAATTGAATGTGCGAGGCACTGCGAACGGCCAGTGTAAGTGCTTTCATGATGGCCTTGCCGGCAAGGTCACCGGATACACGGGCCACCCGGGGCCGGGAGTGAGCCGCCTCCAAAGATAGAGCGAGCTGGCCTTCAGGGGTACGGTCGAAAGGTACACCGAGCGCGATCAGATCGCGAACCCGTGCGGGACCGTCATGCGCAATCATTCGTGCGACTGCCGGATCAACAAGACCGGCGCCTGCGGCGATCGTGTCGGAGGCGTGCTGGTCCGGTGAGTCACCCGGTCCCAGCGCAGCGGCCAGGCCGCCCTGTGCCCAGGCCGAGGACGTGGCCTGACCAAGATATGTCGACGAAACTAACGTGCACGGACGCGGTGCAAGCCTAAGCGCGAGAAACAGGCCTGCCAGACCGGCGCCAATGATAAGCACGCGGTCATTTGCTCGGCTCGTCTGGAGTTTATAAGATGCCATTTTTCGCCGCTCAGCTAGGTTTGTAATTGGTTGGCGCACCCCGCCCGTTTGACACCTTCATATTTGATCCTTTTCGGGATGCTGTTTGTGCCAGACTAAGGTTGTCGCCCGATACGGGCTGGCCGTTTGCAATCGTCCTGTGCCCGATGCAAGCGTTCCGGGCAATCTGATCTTACTGTGTCGAAATCACTTCAATTTCGATTNGTTTGAGGCCGGCCTCAAAAGCCTGAGGTGCTGTCATTTTTGGTAAAGCAAGCATGGCGTCAATCGCGTTTTTCGCACGAATCTGAACCTCTTCATCAATGAGAATCTCGTGCTTTTCTCCAGTTAGGCAGTCATAAATATTCTCAAGCGAGATCCGTTTCATGTGGGGACACAGATTACAGGGTCGGATAAAGTCGACCCCCGGATTCTCCACCGCAACATTGTCGCTCATCGAACATTCCGTGAGCAGAACGACTTTCGCCGGCGAATTGTCGCTGACATAGGCGGAAAGCGCTGCTGTTGAGCCGGCAAAGTCGGACGCTTCCAGAACGTCTGGCGGACATTCTGGATGGGCCAGTATTTTGACGCCGGGATGCGCGGCGCGCAGATCATTGACATCATCTGCACTAAACAATTCGTGCACTTCACAGGCGCCGGGCCAGGTCATAATCCGAATATCGGTCTGTGCGGCCACGTTCCGCGCTAAGTACTGGTCGGGCACCAAAATGACAGTATCACTGTTCCATTCTTTAGCGACGGCCTCGACCACTTGCGCAGCATTTGAGCTGGTGCAGGTGATATGACACTCGGATTTCACGTCGGCTGTCGTATTAATGTAAGTTACCACCGGATAATTCGGGTAACGCTGCTTGATCAGAGCGACGTCGCGCGCGGTGATTGACGATGCCAGTGAACAACCGGCTTCCAGACTCGGGATCAGGACGGTTTTTTCCGGTGCCAGTATTTTTGATGTTTCCGCCATGAAGTGGACACCGGCCTGTACGATCATATCGGCATCAACCTCGGCGGCTTCACGAGCCAGTTGAAGGCTGTCGCCGCGATAATCACCGATCAGATGAAATATGTCGGGCGTCATATAATTGTGCGCCAGAATGACGGCGTTTTTTGACTTTTTAAGCCGGTTTATCGCCGCAACCAGAGGTGCGATCTGTGGCCATTCGAGCGGGGTGATAAATGATGAAACAAGCGGATACAGATGATCGGTCTCAGCCTTTACCTGATCGTCGAATGCTGCTGGATATTTGTCCAGACGGCTGGCATCTCGCGCCGGTGTTGGCGCTGGACAGCCCGGATTAGCGTCTAACAGTCTTGCCATTTATATCTCCTGGTGCGGAACGCCGCTGGAATGGAGCAAACATTTTCGTGCGCCCAGACAAGCTTTGAACCGGATAACGCCCACTTATGCTTAAAGTGAGCATAATAACAATAGGCGTGTGCCCCCGATTTTGCAAGGTCTTTTACCGTTATAGTGCCCTGACTATCGGCCGGCGGCCGGCATGATCCGCGATTCATAGTTTGTTTACGAAAAATAACTTGCACGAGAACAAAGAGTGAATAAAAGATAGAGAACAAGAGGAGAACATTATGCAGAAGGTTATTTTTTCAGGGAAGTCTGGTTCGAATTATTCATTTCAGTCGCGGGACCCGGCGACAAATTGGGCGAAAGAGCGAGGTGTGGCCGTATTTGCAACGAAGACCTCATTTGGCTGGCGGGTGGTCGGTGTGTCTTCTTTGCGCGGCCGCGATCATGATGTTCAACCAATATGGCGCTATGCGCAGGCGCGGCGGTTTGGCGCTAACAAAGTCTTTGTCTGCCCGGAACATGATACGCGCCGGCGCTCTGATATTACCGCCGATATTAATGGCGGGCTGACGGCGCTATACAGTATCGGACAGGACACCCTGCCGCGGGCGGCGTAGAGCCAAGCCGCCCCCGGGCCGGACGAGCTGAGGCTGGCCTGTTTTGGGCTGACCTGTCTATGGCAGGGCCGCTTGTTCGGCAAGAAGTCCGTCATGCCAGCGCGCAATATCCTGATCGACTATTTCCATTGGTCGGTCCCCGCCAGTTAAAACTTGTTGTTGAAACGCCCGTTCGGAATAGGCGCCCGACAGTTTTGACCGTGAACGTACCCGTAGCGAGTTGATCTGTCGTGCGCCGGCGACACGGGCACTAAATTGCCCTGGATAGGATGCGATATAGGCAATCGCTTCGATCGCAAGCTGGTCAGATAAGCCGGCATTGTTTGTTAGAAAACCGACGGCATAGTCCTCGGTCCACTGATCAAAATTTATGCCGGTATCGGCGCTGGCGAGTGCGGCTTCAATCAACAGCCAGTGTCGCCACGCCAGAGCAGTCCATGTCGCCGTCGGGCTGTCAACGGCGGTCTGAAATTGTTGGTCGGATATCCAGCCATTATGAAAGTCGGAAAAGGATACCAAATAGCGCAATTGTGTGCGTTCGGCGGCACTAAAGGTTTGTGCCGACATGGTGATCTCTGGTGCATGATAGGTCTCGCCGGTTAGAAGATCGCGGATCCAGCCGGGCCAGAGATCAAGCTGGCGGGTATTAACGAAAAGCATTTCGGGTCGTGACTGGTCGAGTGCGGCTGGCAGATATGCGGTTCCGGTCAAGGCGAGTTTGGCTTCGGGCAGGCTGGTGCGTGTGATGATTGGAACCGGAGAGAAGATACGGGTATCGGGACGAAGCTGATACTGTTGATCTAAAACGGTAAAGCGGTTTGCTTGCGGGGGCTTCTCCCAATCGGCATTTAATATCGCGTTTTCAAGGGCAACGAGGCGCTCATCGGTTAGCTCGAGATTTTGCCGATGGAGGCTGTCAATATCGGGCCGTTCATCGCCGAGATGCCAAGCCAGAAGCAGGGAATAAACATCAAGGTCTGAGGCCTGCATCCACGATCCTGGCTGATCGGGGGCGATATCAATCAAGTCGGCGAGCGTATTGCTTAGCTCTAAATATGCCGGGCGTAACTTTGTTTCGACGAGATAGGCTGTTTGTGCCACGATCTGGCGACGGTCATTTGTATCGGCATCGGCAACGCTAAGCACCAGGCTTTCAAGATCTTCAACTATATTATCAAGCGTATTTGATGGGGCCGATGTCAGCTGATCGATTTGGGCTTTCAAGTCACGCAGGACATTTTTGGGAGGAATCGAGCCGGTCAGTGCGTCTGCCAGAAAGCGTCGTTTTGTGTCGTTTACAGCATCAGCCAGCGCATTGACCCTGAGATTGTAGTTCTGCGCATCTGCGAGGCTGGTTACCCGGTGTATGGCATCGAGGAGTTGCAGTCCTTCGATCCATGCGCCGCCATAGGCATCGGCTGGAAACGGCGCCACGCCTGACAGGCTCTGTCGGCCCTGTCCGATTTGCTGTGCGATGCGCAACCGGGAATAGGCATCATTTAGCAGGTTCAGGTCCCGGGCAACCGGATGGTCGGATGGCAGCTCCGGCGCCTGCCGTAACTGTTTGAGTAGGTCGAGCCTGATCAAACGTGCCCGTTCAAAGCCGGCAAGTGATGCGTCATGCAGGCGAGCATCCTTCTGGGTCAGACCAAACTCGGAGATGCCGGCACGACTGGCGGCATCCGGCTGCAATAATATTTCTGTCAGCAACGCATCGTTCAGAATTATTTTTGCCTTTTGCAGGGACACACGATTAAGTTTGGGTTCGGGCGATTGTCCGGTACAGCTGACGACTGCGGCTGCGAGAAAAAGTACGAGAAACCNTTTAAACATTCGAGAGTTGAGTCCTAAAAATCAGTGCTTATCACAACTGAGATTATTTTGCGCTGTTATCCTGTTGTCCGATCAAGTCATTTCCGATACACCATCGCGATCTTCTAAGGGAGCACGCTGTGGCATCTAATTCGACCAATCAAAACCCCGAGCTGTCGGGTAACGTTCTTTTCTACAAGAATCCCCACCCGCTTTCCGCCTCACAACATGGCGGACTAGGCATTAAAAAAATTGAGAAACCGTTTGAGTTTCTGAAGTCGGCTCATGCCGTTCCGATCACAGTCTCGGAATTCGGCGTNGCTGCGACTAGCTATCCGATTATTTTTGTCGGCAAAGAAATGACACCATTGGCTGTTATGGGTGTCCGTCAGAACGAGAATCTCTACGTTAATGACGAGGGACAAGTTGATAGCGAGTACTACATTCCAGCGTTTGCTAGACGTTACCCATTTGTATTCGCGTCCGACCCGGGTAGCGATCGCATGGTTTTGTGCGTCGATCGGGATGCTCCAATGGTTACCAACAAGCCGGAAACGCCTTTCTTCGATAATGGCGAACCAGCCGAATACACCACGAATGCGATCGAGTTCTGTAAGGAATTCGAACGTCACCGTCGCAACACTGCGGAATTTATCCAGCACCTGACATCGAACAATTTGCTGGAGCAGAAAACGGTATCGTTCCAGTCGCGTGATGAAAATGGCGTCGAGACCGGCGAGAGTCAGAAAATTGCTGATTATTGGGCGGTTGATGAGAACCGTCTGAAAGACCTACCGTCTGAGACTTATCTTGAGCTAAAAGAGAATGGCGCACTCGGCGTTATTTACGCACACATCGTGTCGCTGATGAATTGGCAGCGCGTGATTCAGCGGGCGCTGCGGGTTCAGGCCGCTGCGCCGGCCAGCGAATAATTGCAAGCCAAACACGAAATGAGAGACGGGCGCTTAAACCGAGCGCCTGTTTTTTGTTTTAGTGCCCCGATGCGGCTGGTTTGAACTTGACCTTTATTGCAAAGATAAACGATCTACTGTGCGGCCAATCCATTTTCAAAGATAGGCAAGGTCCCCGCTCTGGAGAGAAAACGATGCAATTGCCAGTTCATTTTTCCGGTATGCTTTTTCGGTTCGCAGTTATTTTGTGGAGTATTTGTCTCGCGGCGTCGCCGACATCGCCTTTTGGTGCCAGCATTTTGTCGGCAGCGCAGACAGGTAGTGACCGGGCCTATGCTGAGGTTGAGCTTCTTTCCGAGCGGGTGACGGCCATACCCGGTGAAACTATCTGGTTCGGGGCATCTTTCAGTATGCAGCCAGGCTGGCACATTTATTGGCGCAATGCCGGTGATGCCGGCACCCCACCGGAAGTCCGTCTGGACACCGACAGCGACATTACTGCGGGTATGGTCGGCCCGTTCTATTGGCCGCTGCCTGATTTATTACCGATTATTCCGGGCGAAATTATGGATTATGGCTATTCTGGTCAGATCGTTTTGCCGTTTTCGGTCACACTGCCTGCCGAGGCCCCGTCTGAACTAAGAATGAGCGGGCAGATCCAGTACTTGATCTGTAAGAATATTTGCATTCCGGAAACCGCTGATTTCGCGATTCCCATTCGGGTTGGCGCCGCACAAGAGCCGGATTTGGCAAATGCCGAAATCATCAAAGCCGCTTTAGCGACGCTACCGGCGCCGTTTGAGGGTGACGCGCATCTGACCCAGCAAGGCGATAACTGGCTTTTGTCGGTGGCCGGGGGTGGTCTTGACTATTGGGGCCAGTCTGCACGGTTCTTTCCGTTCGGGCATGAGATTGTGCATGCTGCAGATCAGCCTGTCCGCAGCGGGGCCGACGGTCTGCAATTAAGGCTGACCCCGGCAGATGCCAGCATGGATATTCCGCTTGCCTTATCGGGCGTGCTCCGCCTCGGTGATGCGGGGGTGAGCCTTACGGCCCGGCCGGGGCCAGTTTTGCCGGCTAGCGGCAATGACGGGATTAGCCTTTTTTCTGTCGACTTGCTAGGGCTGCTCTTACTGGCGTTAATTGGTGGTTTGATCCTCAATTTCATGCCTTGTGTGTTGCCGGTTATTTCGATCAAGGCGTTTGGATTTGTGCGATCGGCGGCTTCCGGCCAGACCGGTGAGATCCGACAACATGGTATCTGGTACACCGCCGGTGTGATTGCATCATTTGGCGTGCTGGCAGCTGGCATCATCATTATCCGCGATGCAACCGGGCTCGTCAGCTGGGGGTTCTGGCTCCAAGAGCCGGTTTTTGTAANCGCCCTTATTCTGGTCATGTCGGTGATTGGTTTCTGGCTCTTGGGATTAATTGAGCTGGGCCAGTCATTGCAAAATGTCGGTCAGGATCTGACACGGGAATCAGGTCGTTATGGCGCCTTTTTTACCGGTTTCCTCGCCGCGCTTGTTGGTGCACCGTGTACGGGACCTTTTCTGGGTGTCGCGCTTGGCGCCGTTTTGGGGCAAGGCGCTGTTGTCATTGCGATGACATTGACGGCGATGGGGCTCGGCATGGCGCTGCCGATATTGCTGCTGAGCTTTTCGCCAGGTCTGTATAAATATATTCCTTCACCCGGCCCGTGGATGCAGGCGCTGAGGCAATTCTTTGCGTTTCCAATGTTTCTGACAGCGGCGTGGTTGCTCTCGGTGCTTGGCGCATTGGCTGATTTCAGAGCCGTCGCCTACGCCGTTGCCGGTATCATATTAATTGCGTTTGGTGTCTGGGCCTTCCGGATTGCAGCGGTCTCCGGCCGGGCGATCCTGTTATCTGTCCTTGGACTGGCATTTATCGGTCCGATTTTCGGTTTGTTTGCGTCAGCCTCGCCGGGTGCGGCGTTTGTTCCGGTATTGTTGCTTTTGGCACTGGCCCTGTTGTTCTGGGCGGCACTTCGTTTGCCCCAATGGGGTGCTGTCAGAGCGACGCAGGCGCTGGCAATTGCGGTTTTTATAAGCGGGGTCGTCTGGCCGTTTATCGCGTTATCGTCAAAAGCGGATGCACGAATAGCGACGAGCGACGCTAGCGTCCTAGCATCGGAAACTTGGTCGCCGCAGCGGGTCGCTGAGCTCACCGCAGAAGGGCGGGCGGTGTTTGTCGATTTTACCGCCGAATGGTGTGCGACCTGTAAGGCCAATGAATTGGTGACACTTAGTTCGCGAGCGGTCACTGCGGCATTCGCCGATGCTGATGTCGCATTTCTGGTTGCTGACTACACCCGGGCAGATCCGGTAATCGCCAGAGCCCTGAGGCAGCATGGCCGGGCCGGTGTGCCGATGTATTTATGGTACGCGGCGGGTGCGGCAGAGCCTGTGGTTCTGCCGGAAATATTGTCGATCGGCATGATAACGGATCTTGTCGGCGGGTCGTCATCATAGGTCTTTCAGCGTCACGGTCGGGCATGCTTGTCTGATAAATGGATTTGCCGAAGCAAGCGGCGATTTCGTTCCGGGGTGCAGGTTGTCTGCAAGTATAGCGACAGTGCCGGGGATTTTTCGCGGGTCTTTGCGGTGGCTAATTATTCTTTAGCGTCCATATCGGCGAGCAGATTGCGACTATCGCGATTAACACTGTCATGCCGGTCGCCGGTACCAAAGCGATCCAGTGAGGCCCGAGACTGTCGACTAGAGGGCCCATAATGGCGGCACCGAGCGGCGCACCGGCCATGAAACCCAATTGATAGATTGAGAGGACCCGGGCGAGCTGGTTTTTCGGCGCCACATCCTGAACAATAACCCGGCTCATAGCAATCGAGACGCCGGCCGACAGGCCCCAGCCAAACAAGATCATAAGAAACCCCCAATGCGGGATAAGGTTTAGCATTGGCAAAATACCAAGTGATCCGATCAATTGTGCCGATAGCAGAAGTCGTCCGGGGCGCTGGATTGACTTGAGTACGGAGAGCGTAACGGAAGAAACAAACGCTCCCATCCAGAATGTTACGAACATATCCCGGATCCCGTCTCCCGCTAGTCCGTATATATTGCGATTTACGATTGGTAGAACGACCAGAAATGCGCCAATGACGAAAACGCCGACGCCGAACATTAATAGGGTCATTGACCACAGGCGGGCATCGCTTGTTACAACTTTAAATCCTTCGGCAATATCACCGAAAGCGCCGCTAAAGCCGACCCGCCCGGTTTTGACGCGACGGCCCATTGCCAGGAACAGCGCAGCGATAGCGCCCGCGCCAACGATTAGACCCTGCAGGCTCATCAGCTGCCAGCTGTCAATCGGGCCAATGCCAAAGCCGCCAAGCCAGGTCGGCATTCTGGTTAATTTATCAGCGTATCCCGCGAGTGTGAGTCCAATAATTTGTCCCCCGAACTGAGTGATGGTGGCGAATGCGATTCCCTGCTGGAGGGTTAATTTTGATCCGACACGGCTTCGCCGATCGACGACTTCGTTCAGGACAGCGTCCCGGGCCGGCATCATGAAGGCGCCGACTGTTCCAAGCGCGACGCCATATATCAGAAGGTGGGCATAAGTCAGTTGACCAGTGGCGAGGATATAGGCCAGCCCCAAGGCCGGTATCGCCGCACAAAGATGCAGAATAAAGAGTAAAGGCTTGCTTGGTGCGCGCTCTGCGATAACGCCGCCAATTAGCAGGAATATGACCGATGGGCCTGCTAATGCGAAATTTGCAATGCCAAGTTCGGTGCCGTCAAGGCCGAGCTTATTTGTTATCAGGTAAGGGAACAGGACCATTTGCAGGCCAAAAGCGATAAACCAGGTGCCCTGGATCGAGAGATAGGCAGGAAGTTCCAGGCGAACCCCGCGTCGGGCCCGGATGGCCCATAGGCGCGTGGCACTTGCCAACAAGTTGGAGCCAGCATCTACCGCTGACTGGGTCCCGGTAATCGGTGATCCGGTAGTTGCCGTTAAGGCCGGATCGCCTTGGGACGTCTGGATTTGCGCATTTGTCGCCATTTGCTCTCCGGTGTTTTGTCCATGGTTGTCACTCAAGCGTTCGAAAAATGCAAAGATCATCCTCACATCAGCACTGACTATTTTTCCGCTTGCAGGGTAACGGCACCGAATTGACCGGAAAACCCGCCTTTCNGAGCTGCAATGCGGGCGCTTGGGGCGCTGCTGGGCAAACAAAACCAATTCGCGGCACATTGTCAGAGAGATGTGGCTTGACTGTCTTAGAAAATTGGACAAATCAACGGTAGTATTCGGGCAGGGCGAGCGCAGTCTAAAAGCTGCGGCGTGATAAGGTTTACAGGAGTAGGGCGAGACCGTGAGTTATCTTTTTGGACTCATTACTGTTTTGGTTTTGTTGTGGCTGGGATTATCGGGACATTATACGTCGCTGATGCTGTCCTTCGGCGTTGTGGCGGTTTTCCTGTCGGTCTTGCTGGCTTTTCGTATGCGGGTTCTTGACCGTGATTCTTCGCCCTATGACCGGCTGCCTAAGATAATTACCTATTGGGGCTGGCTGCTCGTCGAGATCGTCAAGGCAAACTGGATTGTCATCAAAGCCTGTTTGCGGGCCGAACTTGATATAAATCCGGCGGTTGTGACGGTGTCGACCAAGTGTGAAAGCGATCTGGCCCGCACGACGTTTGCAAATTCGATTACGCTGACACCGGGTACCGTCAGCATGGCGATTGAAGGGCACTCGATTCTTGTTCATGCTCTGAATGCCGAAGATGCCGAGGCAAACGCCTTTGAGGAAATGGATCGCCGCGCCAAATGGGCGACAGACAGGGTGGAAAAAGCATGATTGGTGCTGCTGCGCTTGCATTCGTGGTTGCGATTGCGTTGATGCTAATACGTGCTCTTCGCGGGCCGACGCTTTATGATCGGGCATTGGCGGTCAATTCGATTGGCACAAAGATCGTGTTGCTGCTTGGTGTTCTCGGTTTTGTAACAGGGCGTCCCGATTTTCTCGACATTTCGCTGCTCTACGCCCTGATTAACTTTGTGGCAACGATCGCTGTCCTTAAATTCTTCAGATACCGCTCCTTCGGCGTGCCATTGTCGCCCGGTGGTGAGGAGGTGTCCAAGTGACCGAGCTGCTAGACATGATATGGTCGTTTTTGCCGGTTATCGGGGCAGCGCTTTGCTTGATTGGTGGCCTGCTTGCAATCATCGGAACAGTCGGTGTGTTACGGTTCCCCGATGTCTACACCCGGCTGCATGCTGCCAGTGTTACTGACACCTCGGCGATGACGATCGCCATTGCAGGTATGGTTATGATGTCTCCGAATTGGCTGGTGGCATTCAAACTGGTGGCAATCTGGACGTTTTTCTTTCTGACCGGTCCAGCGTCTAGCCACGCGCTTGCCAATGCGGCTCATGTTGCAGGAATCAAGCCGTTGACCGGTAAGTCATTGAAGCACGAGAGACAGGATGATTTATCATGACCGGTTATGAGGGCGTCGACCTTTCGATTGCGCTTTTGAACGTGACCTTGCTCGCAATCCTGTTTGTCGTTGCGATCTCTATGGCCCGTTTGCGCAGCTTGTTTGCGATAATCATGCTGTCGGG
The DNA here is from genome assembly GCA_002172915.1 of Hyphomonas sp. TMED17. Classification (GTDB taxonomy): domain Bacteria; phylum Pseudomonadota; class Alphaproteobacteria; order Caulobacterales; family Hyphomonadaceae; genus Henriciella. Next base: position 212,702 of record NHBW01000002.1, read on the forward strand.
GATTTACTCGTTGATATCTGCAACCTGGTTTGTTGCGCTCGACGCGGTTGATGTTGCCTTTACCGAGGCATCTGTGGGCGCCGGTGTGTCGACGGCTCTGTTCCTGGCGGCGATGTTGCTAACAACCCGGCAAGCAAAGCCCGAACGAGGTGTTATGAAAGTCGCGCCTTTGCTCGTCGTGCTGGTGACCGGTGCGATACTCATCTATGCGACGATTGATTTGCCGGGATTTGGCGATCCGAATTCACCAGCGAATACCTATGTCGGAATTGAATATCTGGCGCGCTCGCAGTCGGACATTGCGGTCCCGAATGTCGTTACAGCCGTGCTGGCCAGTTATCGCGGCTTCGATACTTTGGGTGAAACCGGTGTGGTCTTTGCCGCTGGTCTGGCGGTTACATTGTTGCTCGGCTTCGGCGAACGGGCGCTGTCGTCAGCGCGGAAGTCAGGTGCAAAAACGTCCGGCAAGACCAAAAAGGGGCAGCAAGATGGGAACTGATCATCATATTATTCTGCGTGTGGTTGCCAAAGTTCTCATTCCGGTGATTGCGCTTTACGGTTTCTATGTTCAGTTTCACGGCGATTACAGTCCCGGCGGCGGCTTTCAGGCCGGCGTCATTCTGGCTGTTACAGTGATCCTGTATTCCCTTATTTTTGGCGTTACAGCCGCGATGCAGGCTGTCAGCCCCGGATTTGCGCGGGCCGTCGCCGCATTTGGCTTTATTCTTTACACCGGTGTTGGTGTCGCGACTTTGATCCTGGGTGGTGTGTTTCTTGATTATGATGCTCTGATAGCCGAACCTGCTGGCGGGCATGCAGGTCAGCATCTGGGCATTATTCTGGTCGAGCTAGGCGTATTGATGGCCGTAACCGGCTCGATGGTCGCTATTTTCTATGCTTTTGCTGGTCGCGTCACCGAAATACGAGATGAGGACTGGTAATTGATGTTGGAATTTGTGCTGGAGCGCGGAAATTACTGGGCAATCATCGGTTTGATGATGATCGGCCTCTATATGGCCTTTTCTTCAACGAATCTGATCAAACGCTTGATCGGACTTGGTACGTTCCAAACTTCGATCATTCTTTTCTATATTTCGCTGTCACGTGTTTCAGGTGGAACCGCACCAATTCTTTTTGGCGGTGACTATCCGGGCGGACATGGTGGCGGCCATGGCGACGGCCACCATGACGGTCATGGCGGTGGGCATGGTAATGGGCACGCAGATGCACATGCTGCCGCTCACAACGGATCACACGGAGCATCCCACCAAGGCGAGCATGATGCGCAGGTTGCAGCGCCGATGGCTGGCATCGACGATCACGCCGCGGCAGACGGACATACTGAGGCTGCTCTGGCAGACGGCGATAACGCTTCGAACCATGCGAGTGAGCATGCTGCTGAGGCACCAGGCGCTGACGGATACATGTCTGTTGATGGCGCACATGCAGACGATGACCATGTTGGCGATAGCGGCTATGCGCACGAGGCTTCGGACAACCATCAAGTAACCGAGTTGCACCATGATAGCGGGCATGCGGCGGTCTCATCCTACGAAGATCCGACGGGTGTGGTATCGCCCGCCCTGGAAAATGTTTATTCTAACCCGCTGCCACATGTTCTGATGCTTACAGCGATCGTAGTTGGCGTTGCCACCCTGGCGGTTGGGCTGGCGGTGATTGTGCGAATAAGAGAGGCTTACGGCACAGTCGAGATGGACGAAATTATTGACATGGACCGGCAGATATCACTGGCCGATGACGCTGCGGATGCTGACAAGATTAATACGGTTCAGGGGGCGTTATCGGCATGATTGACTCTATTCATGAATTGGTGCCAGCCACCTGGGCTGTGCACGCTCCGGCCCTTTTGGTCGTAATTCCGATGCTGATGGCACCGATCGCTGCTTTGATGCCGGCCGGGCGGATCGGCTGGATGATAAGCAATTTTGGCGTTTTCTGCGCACTGGTGATGGCAATTGTGCTGGTTGTTGCTGTTCGCGACTCCGAGCTTGGCTACATTTCCTATCATATGGGTGGCTGGCAGCCGCCTTATGGTATCGAGTTCCGTATCGACGCGTTGAATTCAATGGTCCTATTGTTGGTGTCAGGTGTTGGACTTCTGGCATCGATATTTGGCTGGTCGAGCGTCAAATCGGAAATAAACAATGCCAAGATAAGCCTGTTTTATTCAGCATATCTGGTTTGCTTCACAGGGCTTTGCGGGGTTGCTGCAACCGGCGATGCTTTCAACTTGTTCGTGTTCTTGGAGATTTCCTCGATCGCGACCTATGTCCTCGTTGCACTCGGAGCTGGTCGCGACCGACGGGCGCTGCCGGCGGCAATTAACTATGTCCTGATGGGGACGATCGGGGCTTCGTTTTTCGTTGTCGGCGTTGGCTTCCTATATGCCGCAACGGGAACTCTGAATATGGCCGATCTTGCTGCAAGGCTGCCGGATCTCGCTGACAACACGGTCGTCATGGCCGGCTATGCGTTTATTTTCGTCGGTTTAGGTATCAAGGCCGCGATGTTCCCGCTGCATCAATGGTTGCCAAATGCCTATACTTACAGTCCGAGTTTCGTGACTATGTTTCTCGCGGCGACCGCGACCAAAGTGGCGATTTATGCTCTAATTCGCTTCCTGTTTACGGTTTTCGGCATTGATTTCACTTTCGAAGGTCTAAGCCTTTTATGGGTATTAATGCCGATGGGGCTCGCCGCCATGGTGGCCTGCTCCTTCCAGGCCATATTCCAGACCGATGTTCGCCGCATGCTGGCTTATTCTTCCGTTGCGCAAGTCGGATACATTTTGCTGGGCGTTTCAATCGGGACGGCTGCCGGCGTGTCTTCTGGGCTCCTGCATCTGGTTAATCATGCCGTAATTAAAGGCGCGCTGTTTATGGCCGTTGCTGGCGTGCTGCTCGTCCATAGTGGTGCACGCCTGTCGGATTTCAGAGGGCTAGGCAGACGGGCGCCATTGACGATGACGGCCTTTGCCATCGCTGGCTTGTCCTTGATTGGTGTTCCTTTAACGGCGGGTTTCCAGTCCAAGTACGCATTGGTAACAGCCTTGTTGCAGAATGGCTGGTGGTGGGCCGCCGTTGTGGTTGTGTTCACGAGTTTCCTCGCCGTGATTTATGTCGGCCGTATCCTTGAAGCCGTCTTCTTCCAGGCGCCAATCGGGCCCGACACGGAAAAGAAACGCCTACCAGTCCTTGTCGGCGTGCCGCTCTGGGCGATGGCTTTGACCAGTAGCTGGATCGGTGTCGACGGTGGTTTTGTTATCGGTCTGGCAAATGATGCGGCTGCATCATTGTTTACGGGAGACGCACAATGAGCAACGAGCTCCTGATACAGGCCGCGTTATTGTTGCCGCTGGCGATATTTGTCGGGATTTACCTGACGGGTCGTGCGCAGAATATTCGAGAGGCTGTAACACTAACCGGATCGGCCGCTTTATTTGCCGTTATTGTGGCGATTACCTGTCGTGTCGCAAATGGCGATACGCCGGCGCTGATGTTGTGGGAAGCGGCGCCGGGATTGAGCTTTGCCTTTAAGGTCGAGCCGCTTGGTGCGATGTTCGCGATTGTCGCGAGCGGTTTATGGATGGTGAATAGTTTTTATTCTATCGGCTATATGCGCGGTAATAAGGAACAGCATCAGACCCGTTTCTATATGTGTTTCGCGCTCGCTATTTTTGGTGCAATGGGCGTTGCGCTTGCGGGAAATCTTTTCACCCTATTCGTGTTCTACGAAGTGCTGACGCTTTCGACTTATCCTTTGGTCGCGCACAAGGGTGACGAAAATGCCCGTCGCGGAGCCCGTATTTATCTGATGACTCTACTAGGTACGTCGATCGGCTTCTTCCTCGTTGGTGTCATATTGACTTCGGCCGTTGCCGGTAATCTGGACTTCGTGCCCGGCGGCTTGTTATCCAGCGTCGAGGGACTATCGCCAGTTATCGCCAGCGTTCTTCTATTGCTATTTGTCTTTGGGGTCGGAAAGGCGGCATTGATGCCGTTTCATTTCTGGCTACCGAATGCGATGGTTGCGCCGACACCCGTGTCGGCATTATTGCACGCGGTCGCGGTGGTTAAGGCCGGCGTCTTCACAATTCTGAAGATTTCGATCTATATTTTTGGTGCCGATGTACTGGCCGAGACCGGGTCACGGGAATTTTTGCTCGGCGTTGCGTGTTTTACAATTGTCGTTTCGTCGCTGATCGCCTTGACGAAAGACAATCTCAAGGCGCGTCTAGCTTATTCGACGATTTCCCAGCTCGCTTATATCACGTGTGGTGCAATGCTCGCGGACCCGGCCGGTATTATGGGTGGATCACTCCAGATTGCGGCACATGCGGTCGGTAAAATTACACTGTTCATGTGTGCCGGCGCGATTTACGTCGCAACTGGCGTACAAAATGTATCGGATATGCGCGGTCTTGGGCGACGGATGCCAATCATCTTTATCGCCTTCTTCATCGCCTCATTGTCGATTATTGGTGTGCCACCGCTGGCTGGTGGCTGGGCCAAGTACCAGCTGCTCCAAGGAGCGGCCGATAGTGGCATGGACTATGTGACGATCGTTTTGATTGTGTCGTCATTATTGAATATTGCCTATTTGTTACCAATACCCATTTTGGCACTGATGCCGCCACCGGGAAGCCCGGAGCCAGCGCCGTTCAAACGCGAAGGCGGCGCGCCAATGCTGACTGTTGCTGCGCCAGCTTTCACAGCCGTGTTATGTTTCCTGCTGTTTTTCGCAGTCGGGCCGCTCGCAGAATTCCTGTCGCCAGTTATTGGTGAAACATCTGCGCAACTTCATTTGACAGGGGATGCCTAATGGCCGCGAACTCTGATAGTCAAAAACCTGACCAGCCAACCGATTTGCCGGCGGATTACATGCATCCCGTGTCAACGCGGCTGTTTGGTTGGGTCGCGCATCCGAGGATCGGATCGCGAATCCTAATTACCGTATTATCGATCAGCCTGCTGCTTCTGGTGACGGATATATTCGTCCACCGGCATGAATATCTGACTGTCTCGGAGAGTTTTGGTTTTTACGGTTTCTGGGGCTTCGGGGCCTTTACATTTGTGGTTCTGATGGGCTGGCCTTTGGGCAAACTGCTCCGGCGGAGCGAAGATTTTTATGATGAAGCCGATACACGGCCGAGAACGCTGGAGCGTGGAAAATGATCGACCTCCTATCGGGTACAAACCCGGGTATTCTACTTATTTTTGTCGGCTTGATTGGTTGTTTGATTGATCATCAGAGACTGCGCCAGTTACTTATGGTGGCGACGCCGGTGGCAGGGCTGGCAATGCTGTCGCTGGCNGACCGGGGTGTCGATATCGCCGGCTGGTCGGTTCTCGGACTTGATTTGGTTCTATACCGCGTTGATGGTCTGTCTTTCATTTTTGCACTGGCTTTTATGCTTGCTTCTTTAGTGAATAGCATCTTTGCCCTGCACAGTGACGACCGGATACATGATGGCATGGCGTTGATCTATGCCGGCGCCGCGATTGCTGCGACCTTAACTGGCGACCTTATGAGCCTGTTTATTTTCTGGGAGATCACGGCCCTAAGTTCAGTATTTATGATACTGCGTGCCGGCACGCAGGCGTCCTACAATGCTGCTATGCGATACCTTGGCATTCAAATATTGTCGGGTGTCTTGCTGCTTTCCGGGCTCGTTTATGTCTATGGTGGCACCGGCACATTGAGCCTCGATGTGCTAACAGGCTTCGAAACGCCTGGCGCATTGCTGATTTTTGCAGCGATCGGTATTAAGGCCGCATTTCCGCTGCTGCACAACTGGCTGCAGGATGCCTATCCAAAGGCGTCTGTCGTCGGCGCCGTTGTGCTGTCGGCTTTCACAACAAAGCTTGCAGTATACGCGCTGGCCCGATTGTTTCCCGGTCAGCCGGAATTGATCTGGATCGGCGCGATCATGACGGTCTTCCCGGTCTTCTTTGCGGTCATTGAGAATGACCTCAGACGTGTTCTGGCGTTTTCTATCAATAACCAAGTCGGCTTCATGGTATGTGGAGTCGGGATTGGAACGCCGCTCGCGCTTAATGGAGTTGCGGCTCACGCCTTCGCTGACATCTTCTTTAAAGGTCTGTTGTTCATGACAATGGGTGCCGTGCTTTATCGGACGGGGACAACCAAGGCCAGTGAGCTTGGTGGGCTGTACAAGTCGATGCCATGGACCACGGTATTTTGTGTGGTCGGTGCGATGTCGATTTCTGCATTCCCGCTCTTTTCGGCCTTTGTAACAAAATCAATGATTATTGGTGCGGTTGCCTTAGGCGGGCACACGGTAATCTGGTTGATGCTAATGTTTGCGTCGGCGGGTGTGCTGGAGCATTCAGGCATTAAAATTCCATATTACGCTTTTTTCGGGCATGACAGTGGACGGCGGGTCAAGGAAGCGCCGTTTAATATGCTACTGGCGATGGGGATCTCGGCCGTCATTTCAATTGCCATCGGGTTGCCGACAATTGGCGGGCTTGGCTATGGCTGGTTATATGCGATGTTGCCGTGCACCGCGACTGTCGCCGTTGATGTCTGCAGCTTGTCTGGCGAGGCGATCAAGGTTTATCAGCCGTTTACATTTGAGCACATTCTAACCCAGATGCAGTTGCTGATGTTTGCGATTTTGGCGTTCGTTCTGTTGAAAAAATTCAAGCTTTACCCGGCAGAAAAGCCCGGTACGATTATCGACATCGATTGGTTCTATCGCCGGCCGGCCTATAATTTGCTCGTATGGACAGGCCGTATTTGGGGAAAATTGGGGCCCGCTTTGACAATGATTTCCGGACGGCTAGCGGTTCAATTATATGGANGGCTGGAAGAGGCCTTCAGTCCACGCGGGGCTTTGGCGCGCGGCTGGCTAATTAATAGCATGGCAGTTTGGTCGGCTGTTCTCCTGGCAGTTGTAATGGTCGTAGCCTTCTTTGCGTCCTAATGACTAACCCGATCGATAATTATTGATTGTTCTCTTAAGCAGAGATAATTTGTTAGACTATAAAAATTATTTGATCAGTATCTTTTGTCTGTAAAGTCGCGTCGTTTGTGCAGCAAGGTTACAGGATTTTGAGAATCTATGAATTTTTTTTAATATAGAGCATATAACGATTTAATTACTGTCAAAATCTATATTTAGTACTTTTAGCAGATCCTTTGGCTGTTCTTGATAATTAAAGTTGCATTATTCAATTTCTGCGATAAAAACTTGAGCCCTTGGATACTTGTAAAGGTCATGGTTAATGACAACGGAGCCCGTTGGACAACAAAACTTTGAAGATGAGCGGTCGGCCATCTTGGCATTAACTGCACAGCTGGTGGGCGCCTATGTCCGTGGCAATAAGTTGAGCGATGAAGAGTTTGTGGCTCTCATACAGACGGTATATGATACATTGCTGGCGTTGAGCGAGCAACATGACCGGTTGAGAAAAAGAGACTTCCGTTCTGAACCGGCCGTGGATGTCAACGAATCGATTACGGACGATTTTCTGATCTGTTTAGAGGACGGCAAAAATTTCAAATCCTTGAAGCGGCATCTTCGCGCAAAATATGGCTTGTCGCCTGAGGAATATCGGAAGAAGTGGTCGCTTCCAGAAGATTATCCAATGGTTGCTCCGAATTATGCGCGCAAACGCTCCCGGCTCGCCAAAAATATGGGTTTCGGGAAATCGTAATTATTTATATTCGGCATAAATTTATTGCGTGAATATTTATGCTTACTTATCAACGATAATTCCGATACATTATTTAAATTTTATTTATTTATTTAGTAATTTCGACGGCCGCGGTGTCTAAAATAGAGGCGTTGACCGGAACCATGAATTGCGGGGCGCGGTAAGTTTTGTTGCCTGTCGCAGGAACTTTCCAGCGGCGATCTCAACTTTGTCATATTTGATCAGTCTTTGGTCGCCTGTGTTGCCAGTTTAGCGATCGCTAACCATTGACCCTAATTGTCAGTCGGCCTTGCTTGTACCGATGGGGCGACCCGAATCGATTGCTTGCTGCGTTTTCGCTTGCGGCGGTAGCCGCCCGGAACGGCCGTCCCGAACATTTCTGGTCTTAGCGTTAGAGGCAGGTTGAACACGTGTCGCGCTCGAATCCTACATGTAGAAGGGCATGATATTTTCGTTCAACAGAACAGGAGATATCATAAATGACGAGACGACAGAGGTTTGACAGGAATTGCGCGAGACTGTCCGCCGGAATGGTTGGCTACGCGCTGGGAATACCTGCCGAATTTATTCTTTCCGCAGCGCNCGGGCCTCAAGACATTGCCCGGGCGCGTCAAATGGCGATGTATCTGGCGCATGTAGGGTTCGGGATCAGTCTGGCGCGGGTCGCGACAGCGTTTTGGCGGGATCGCTCAACCGTCGCCTATGCTTGCCGTTTGATCGAAGATCAAAGGGATGATGTTCGCTTTGATGGTTGGATGTCAGTCCTCGAAACCAGCCTCGATATGATGTCGCCACTAAATGGAAAGATGGTGACATCAGCCGCCACCTCGTTCGCTTATTATCAGCCGGGGGCTGCTGTGTGCAGCGGACCGATGGCGACTGGTCGGTTTACCGGTCGCGGGATCTAAGGAAATCGATCATCGGGATTTTGCCAATGGCGCGTGTAAATGAGCTAGAACTGTCCGGTGAGCTTGTTGGCGAAGTACATCGGGGCGTTACTCGGCTGGTGTGGTCAAAGCCAAGTCCGGCCCGTCAATCGTCAGCGACACAATATAATGCTTTATCAAATCAAACTGAGATACGATGGCCCCGGCGGTCATTGTTCGAACGAACCATTTCGAAAATTACGTCGCCGTTACACCGGCGAACTGTCGCCGAGGTCGTTGCTGATTGGAACTGAGACGTAGCGCGTGCTGAGCAGGCGATTGCGCCAGCCGGAATGAACTGGAAGGCAGTCGAAACCGGCACCCGAATTGACCGACAGTATCAGAACTTCCGCCGGGCCGACAATTATCCCGGAGCGATCCGACGCGTGGATGATGTTCGGGCGCGTTTCACGAAAGCCGAGTATGCTTTGATCGAGGACATGTTGCTGGCACGGCGGAGCCGAAATACGATTGCGCTGCGATCCGGACAGACCATCGCTTCGGTGGAGGTAGACGCTGTCAATCTCTTACAGCGACTGGTTGAGGTCTATATGCGCTGATTTATTGAACGGCATGAGCTGAGGCAAAGTCGTGAATGCGTTTTAGCATTGCGTTCAGGCCGTTTGACCGTTGGGCACTTAGAGCATCGGTGACACCGATTGAGCGCAGGAAGNCCTTCGCATCAAAGGCGAGGATCTCGGGGGAGCGAGCGCCGGAATACAGGCGTACTAGCAGCGCAATCAGACCGGAGACGATAAGAGCATCTGATTCGGCCCGCATTCTGATCGCCTGATCATCATCGTTTTCTAGCATAAGCCAGACTTGTGAGGCGCAGCCTCGAACGCGTGTGACATCATTCTTTTCGGACTCCGCCAGCGGCGAATTGCTGCGGCCGAGGTCAATGATATGAGCGTATCTGTCTTCCCAATTATCTAGGAAGCTGAACTCGTCTGCTATTTCTGCCGCGCGGTCGGAAACCATCATGNCNCCTATTTGGTCTCTTGGCGATGAATTGCAAATATAAAAAGACACAGCGTGAGAATTAATTCCGGGTTCGCTGTCATGCTTAATCTTCGGGGTTGTTTGACAAATTGGCGGGATAGTTTTCAGGACCGCCAATACATTCGCCAATATCNAGAATGGCGTGCTCGGCAATGCAAAATGGTACTTCATAATGGCGATGCGAAGCGGCGACGCATTGTTGTAGGTTGAGGTTCGCCATCATCATGCAGCTGCTGGCCTTTTGGTCGCGCATGGCTCTTGAAATTGTTGTTGAATCCGGCGTTTCGTCTCCGATAAACTGAAAGGCGGCAACTGTTGCAATACGATCGGAATAAAGGTTGCGGACGGCAGGTTCCGGTTCACCTAAACCGGCTGGGTTTGGCAGCTGTGGGCCCGTCGCTGTCATAATATCAGGCGGTTGGTTGATTGTGTCCCATAAGGAGAAGGCCCCGTATTTGCCCGCCTGCAGCAGTCTGGCTTCCATATCCGAGGCAATGACGAGATCATTTGCTTCAAGNGTCGCTGATTGGCCGGTCTGTGTCATTGTCATCAGGCCGTTGGCGCGTGCTGTTGCGTTCCGGATACGGCGTTTGGCCCAGCCTTTTGTTTGCAGTGTATAGGCCTGATCCTTGATAATACCCGCAGCATTTACAAGGCGCTGGCGATCGGCCGTGACCGCGCTTACCGAAGCGGAAATTGCAGCATCCGCTCCTGAAAGTGTGCCGGCATATCGGATATCATTCTGGAGCCCGCGTATGACAGCGTCTCGCCCGTAAAAGCTTTTAATATCGCGAATGGCGGCGCGAAAATCGCTATTCTGAATAGCGATCATGGCGGCATAGGCAATCCAGCCCTCGCTTAAATGATCGGGATTGTGTCCACCAAGATCTGACAGGGTTTCATCAATATGTATCGCCGAGGCAAAATCGCTGCTGGTGGCTGCAGTCACAGCGGAATGATAGGTGGCATACCGGGCGACTGCATCAAGTACTGGCGAGCTCGGGGTGGCGACGTCAGTTGCTTCGATGTCCTCAGGCAATCGGGTAGGCGTATCGGGAATGCCATCAGCCATGGCCGGATCAAGNATACCAAAAACCATAATGGCCGTTGTCGCGGCTCGAATGAATTTGGTCCGATGCATGCTGCACTCCTCAAAGTTACAAATAGGTTTCACACAATCGGCGTTCCAATCCTAGCCATATGCATCTGAAATTCTGTTAATTTCCGGTTGCTTGTACCTGGTGCCGACCAGGCCACTAAGGACGTTATTCCAGATTGAAGAAAATGGCAGCAGTCAAATTGAAATGCCGTGATATGCATGATTTTTCAAGCGGTTGTTCTGACGGGGCGTTGCTGGCCTAAAGGGAGCAGTTTTCTCCGCCTTCTGGATTGATAAGTGTTCGGCTGGTAGAGATCTCGGCATGGCCTTCGGGCTTTTTTGGCGGGAGATATGATCTATGCGCGCAGCAGCGGTTCGAATGTGGTCGAAGATCAGTGCGCCGGTGATTATTTTCAGCTGGCTGATGTTCAGCGGTGCGATACTGTCCCTTGGCGGACATTATCGCTGGAGCGACATTGGCCTGATTGTCTTGCCATTATTCGGTATCGCAGCGGTTGGTTCTTTCGAGGCGGCCAGACATGGTCTTGTGCTCGGCGTTTGCGGGCTGGCTGCTTTCGGTATTTTTAGTGTGCTCGAGCCGGGCTGGATGAATGGTTTCGAGGCAGGGGAGCACGTGCAAGCCTTAGCGCGTCAGATTTCTGATATACTCAGCTTTGTTGTCCATGGTTCTGCTTTTGCGCTTGGCTTATTATGGATAATAGAATCAGAAAAAATACATGGGGCCACNCGCTTTCGGGATAATTCAAGAACGGCAAAAAAGCGTTCGACGCCTGAACCCGATCTCGCTGATATTGTAATTGTATCGTGCTCGAAGAGTGGAGAAATTGTCGATATCCGGGGCTCGGCTGGATCCTGGCCGGGTCTGCACGTCGGGGCGTGGGCGCAGGATGTCCTGATAGACCATGCCGGCAGACTGCTGAGAGATGGGTCCTATCGGTTGGCCTCCGGACAGACGGCACGTGCTCAGACACTTTGTGTCGATGGGATAAATATCATGGTGATAATCATGGGTCCGTTCGCCACTGGCACGCAAGACGGTGCTAACCAGGCCGGTCGTGGCGTATTTGGAGCACGCACGGCCGAAGCCGCTTCGAAGCTTGTGCAACTGGCCGGTCTCGGACATGATTTACGGAGTCCGCTGAGTACGGTTCTTGGCCTGGCGCAGGCGATGGAGTCCGGCGCTTTAGGGGCGATGCCCCACGGCTATACCGAATATCCCGGGATGATCTTGGATCGCGGCCGGACAATGATGCGGCTCATCGATGATATGCTGCTCTATATGCGTTCTGATTCCGATAGTCTCAATCTTGAGCTGCAGCCGGTCAGCCTCGACGCGTCGGCGCAGGAGGCCCAGCAAGCATTTGATGCGGAGGCGACACGGATCGGTCTCGATCGGATGTTGGAAATTGTTTCCGATGGTACAGTCATGACGGATCCGTTTGCGCTGCAGCGCATATGGGGCAATCTGTTATCCAATGCTATGAGCGTTTCAGACGCCGACGAAGCGATCCATNNAAAAATATATTGCAATGGTAGGGCGGTGAGCATGTCGGTTCGTGATAATGGGCCGGGTCTGGATCCTAATGCTTTAAGCTGGCTGAGTGAGCCTTTTCAGCAGGGCGCGAAGCGCTCCTGGTCCAGCGGGACTTGTTTGGGTTTGGCGATTGTTGCTTTACTGGCCCGACAACAGGGAGGGGTTTTCAACGTGGAAAAACATCCGGCGGGGGGTAGTATTTTCAGTATCAGATTCCCTTTACTGCAGTCGGGGGAACGCAGTGAAGGTGTAAGTNGTGTTTGAAGAACGATTGCCAACTCAAATTTGGGTCGAAGCACTTATCAGACGGGCGCAACTGGCCGGCGCGGCAGGCTTCGTCGTTCATGCCGGGGATGCAGCGCGCGGTGATGTCGTCATTAAAGTGGCTGATCTTAGCGGGGGCGCAAGGGTCTATGTGCCGCGCACTGGCATGGACGGCTGCCGGCGGTTCGCGGCGCTCGACGCGCAGGGCGTCGGACCGGACGAAGCGAGTGCAGATGACTATTTCAATCGCGCCCGTCAAAGGGACGCAGATGTCTGGCTGGTTGAAATAGAAGATCCTCAAGGACGTCATTTTCTGACTGAACCGGTCGAACCTTAGCGACAGAATTATTGCTTCATTGCAGGTGAGGTCGATATCGGTTAACCGCTCGGTCACAGTTCAAAGAGTGTATCTATGTCTACAAGCATAAACCAGGAATCCGCGCGGCGGCGGACGTTCGCCATCATATCGCATCCCGATGCCGGCAAGACGACCTTGACCGAAAACCTGCTTCTGGCCGGCGGCGCCATTCGCGCAGCCGGAGAAGTGGCAGCACGGGGCGTAAGACGCCGGACGACGTCGGACTGGATGAAGATTGAGCGAGATCGCGGTATTTCGGTCAGTGCATCAGTTATGACATTTGAGTATAANAATAATGTTTATAATCTTCTTGATACGCCGGGGCANGAGGACTTTTCCGAAGATACGTATCGCACGCTGACGGCGGCAGACTGTGCAATCATGGTCCTTGATGCTGCGAAAGGGATCGAGCCGCAGACACTGAAATTGTTTGAAGTCTGCCGGTTGCGGGATATCCCGATCGTAACCTTCATCAACAAATTGGACCGCGAGGCTCTCGACCCGCTGGAATTGCTTGATCAGGTACAGGAGCAATTACAGCTGGATACCGCGCCGCTATACTGGCCGGCGGCCAGCGGCCAGCGCTTCGGTGGTATGATTGACATGCGCACGGGCGAGTTTCTGCACTATTCGAAAAAAACGGCAGAAACAGGTGTCGAGCCGGGTATGTCGCCGCGAATCGATCTGGACACAGTGGCGACGACTATTGATCCGAGTGCTCTGGAGGAGCTTGAAGAAGGGCGCGAGCTTGCCGCGGCGGCGCTGCCTAAGCCGGATAAGCAGGCCTTTCTCGAGGGGCATTTGACGCCAGTCGTGTTTGGTACGGCGCTGCGTCATTTTGGGGTGGGCGAGCTGCTTGCCTGTCTGGAAGAGTTTGCGCCGCCGCCGCGGCCGCTCGTTGCCCAGAAGAAAGATCAGGAGACCTTGATCCATCGCGAAGACAATGCCGTATCGGGCTTCGTGTTCAAGATTCAGGCCAATATGGATCCGAACCACCGTGACCGGGTCGCCTTTTTGCGTTTGTGTTCTGGCGAATTCAAGCGCGGTATGCGGTTGAAAACCGGATCTGGAAAACAAATCAATATTCATAATCCGATGATGTTTCTCGCGCAGGACCGCGATATAGCCGAGACGGCCTATGCTGGCGACGTCATTGGGGTTCCAAATCATGGGCAATTGCGGGTCGGTGACAGTCTTAGCAGCGCCGGAGATGTCCGGTTCGCCGGTATTCCCAATTTTGCCCCGGAGATCCTACGACGGGCGCGGGCGCGCGATCCGATAAAGGCCAAGCATTTGCGCAAGGCTCTCGAAAGCCTTGCCGAAGAAGGCGTGACACAATTATTCAAGCCGAACATTGGCTCCGATATGATTGTCGGCGCCGTCGGGGCCTTGCAGATCGACGTGATGGCCGAACGCATGGTGAATGAGTATGATCTCGACGTTATTTTCGAAGTTGCTCCTTACAATATTGCACGCTGGGTCCAGGCGGATGATCCGGCCAAGCTCGAGGCGTTTGTCGAAAAGAATAAGGCGGCTTCGGGTACAGACCTTGATGGTGCCGCCGTCTATCTCGGTAAAAATGCCTGGGATGTTGGCTATGTCGCCGAAAAAAATCCGGATCTACGTTTTACCATGACGAAAGAGCGTGAGCTGTGATAGACAAGTCTTTACAGCTTTAGGCCTATGAAATTGCCTCAAAGCTGGGCAGGAATACGCACTGCTTGATCTGAGTATTTTGAACGAGCATGCAAGATTGAACTTAGTTTGTGTGGAGACATGTTTTGGCTTTTAGATCTGCGACTATTTTAATTTCAACTTTAATGAGTCTGGTCGTCGTCGCTTGCGGCGGAGGACAGGTTAGCGAGGATATTCCGACGTTAAGACGCGGGATCTCTGCCAAGGTTGACACGCTTGACCCGCACCGGTCGGCGGCAGCTTGGGAAAATATCATTATCGGCGACATGATTGTTGGCATGATGCAAACCTCTGCGGATGGCGAGGTTATTCCCGGGGTCGCAGAGAGCTGGGAAGTTGACGAGTCGGGTCTCGTCTGGACTTTCAAAATGAAAGAAACGGTGTGGTCGGATAGTGTACCGCTTACAGCGCATGATTTTGTCTATGCGTTCCGTCGTATGCAGGACCCGGCTCTGGCCGCGCAGTACTCATCATTGCTGTATGTGATTAAAAATGCCGAAGCCGTGAACAATTACAGTCCTGAGACCGGTGACGGACTGCCGCCGGAAGAATTGGGTATTCGCGCAATCGATGATTACACGCTCGAAATCACACTGGCCGAGCCGGCGCCTTATTTGCTGGAATTGTTGACCCATTACACGACCTATCCGGTGCCTTCGCACATTGTGGAAGTCCATGGTGAGGACTGGGTTGATCCGGAAAATATTGTCGTCAATGGCCCATATAAGCTGGTCTATTGGGTGACCGGAGATCAAATTGTGGTCGATAAGAACCCACTATTCTATGAGGCCGACCAGGTCTGTTTTGAGCGGGTGTCTTATTTTGAGATCGAGGATAGTTCGGCCGTTGAGCGACGCATCGAAGCCGGTCAGCTCGATATTAATAACGCGTTTGATGGTACCCGGGAGACAGAAATTAGAGAAAGCTTTCCGGGTTGGCCACGTAAGTCACCAGTACTGGCGACAACTTATTGGAGCATGAATTCTAGCGCACCGCCATTTGATGATGTGCGCGTTCGTAAGGCGATTGCGATGTCGCTGGACCGTGAATATATGGCGAATAATGTTCTTTCAGCCGGGATTCTGCCCGCCTATGGGTTCGTGCCGCAAGCGATCGGAAACTATGAAACCGAGAAGCCAGTAGTATCATGGGCGACGCTGGATCGATCCGAGCGTCTTGAAATGGCGAAAAACCTGCTGATTGAGGCCGGTTATGGTCCTGATAACCCGCTTTCATTTGAGTACATCTACCGTTCAGGCGAAGGCAGTCAGAGAGTTGCACCCGTAGCGCAGTCAAACTGGAATGACATTGCCCCATGGGTCGATGCAAACTTGCTGATGCAGGATACCAAGGTTCTTTATAACCGGCTGCGGCAGTCAGACTTCGAAATCGCCGATGGCGGCTGGGTTGCGGATTTCAGCGATCCGATCAATTTCCTCTATTTGCTGGATTCTACGACCGGACAGCAGAATTACGGAAATTATGACAATCCGGCATATGATGCCTTGCTGCTGGAAGCCAGCATGGAGCTGGATCTCGTCAAACGGGCAGAAATTTTTGCCGAGGCAGAAGCGATGATGCTTGAGGATGCGCCGATTACACCAATGTTCTATTCAATGAACTATAATCTGGTTGATCCGACGCTGACCGGCTGGGGAGAGAATGCTAAAAATATTCACCGTTCCCGCTGGTTGTGCCGCGGCGATATCCAGCCGCAGTCTTAATTGAATGCCATTATCGAGCCCCAAAACCGGGGGCTCGATAATGGCGATTTAGGCGCGGTGCCTGTTTCATCGCCGAATACTGTACCCCGACAATGTGTTGCGACGCTTGCATTGGTGTCACTTAAAGTTCTACCAACGCGTCATGCGTAATCGATCCATTCCCGCCATTTCAGATCAGGATAAGGATTATGTCCGGTCACTGGTCATATATGAAGACGCAAGCCTTATTGCGTTTGACAAGCCGGCTGGTCTGGCGGTCCAGACCCGGGGTAATCGCGGTCGATGCCTCGACCATCTATTGTGGGCTTTTGCGCGGTCAAATGGCAAGCGGCCGCGTCTTGTCCATCGGATTGATGCGGTAACGTCCGGCCTGGTACTTGCGGCCAAGACCAAGCCTGCTGCGGCCCACATTTCAGAAGCATTTGGGACGCGTCGGGTGAGGAAGACCTATTTCGCGCTTGTGGAGATGACGCAGCCAATCGCAAGATCTGGTTCGGCTGTTGATCATCTCATAAGTCGCGGACGAAATACATTTGTAGCGACCAGTCACGGGCAGGGCGGTGAAGCCCGAACCGACTGGACTATTATGGCCGAGGGGACGGCGTCGACCGCATTATTGCGAGCACGTCCGGTCACCGGGCGTATGCACCAGATCAGGGTTCAGTTAAGCGCGATGGGCTGCGGTATCCTTGGTGATCAGCTATATGGCGCGGGCAGCGAGAAAGCGTCGCGTCTGATGTTGCATGCATTTGACTTAAGCTTGCAACATCCCGACGGATCAGACATGACGCTTGCAGCACCGCTTCCGGATGATTTCCTGGCCGTTCTCGACGAATACGGGATCCCGACAGGCGCTTCACCGGCTATGCCGGCGGCAGAGTGACAGGCGGGTGAAAGGATAGTGAGCATGTACGGATTTTTGATGGTCGGGCTAGGCGGGGCGATAGGGGCCTGCATGCGCTATGCAACTGGTCTCGGTTTTGCCGGTCTGGGTAGCAGTGGTGCGGCTTATGCGACGCTATCAGTCAATCTTGTTGGCAGCTTCCTATTGGGCGCCCTGTCGGCGACCAGTCTGGGCCGGGCGGCCACAGCTCCTGAAAGTGCCTTATGGTTGTTGCTGGGGGTTGGTATTATGGGTTCGTTCACGACTTTCTCCGCCTTCTCACGTGAGACGTTCCAAATGCTGGTAGAGGGTGCATTCATCCGTGCGGGCTTATATATGGCGGCGAATTTGCTTGGCGCAGTAGGGGCCTTCTGTGCCGGTATGATGATTGTAAGAAGGTTCGTATCATGAGTGGTCAGATCATAACTGAAACAGTCACGGAGAAAGAGGCCGGCGCCCGACTGGATCGGTGGGTTAAACGTCGTATGCCAATGACACAAGGGCAGCTGGAGAAGCTGTTGCGGACCGGACAGATACGCGTCGATGGTGCTAGATCACGCGCAAATACAAGGCTCGAAGCGGGCATGAGTGTGCGCCTGCCGCCCTATCAGGCAAATATTGCCTCTGAGCGGCCGGCAGCGTCACGCAAGCCCGACTCACGGATGCTGGCATTCCTGAAGCCGCTGATCCTGTTTGAAGACGACGATATGATTGTGATCAATAAGCCAGCTGGAATAGCGGTTCAGGGTGGAACCAAGCAGGGCGGTCGGCACATTGATGGCATGCTTGATGCGCTAAGCGATGGCGAGTTCCGCCCAAGGCTGGTTCACCGTCTCGATAAGGAGACTTCCGGCATCTTAATTCTGGCGCGGCACCCGTCATCGGCAGCGTGGCTAGGCGAGGCCTTCCGGTCTCGTGATATGACTAAAATATACTGGGCCGTCACGGTCGGTGTGCCGCATCCGCGTTCGGGTCAGTTGCGCTCATGGATGCGAAAGGGTGTTGATCCGGAATTTCGGGAACGCATGGTGTTGGGCGCACACGGTGACCGTGTCAGCAAGCACGCGATTACGGACTATATGACAGTGTCGACAGCCGGACAGAAAGCGGCCTGGGTCGCCTTGCGGCCGCAAACCGGACGGACGCATCAATTACGCTTTCACATGCATGAATTGGGCACCAGTATCGCTGGCGACGATAAATATGTGACACGTCGTGAAACACCGCTCGGTATTGCCCCGGGACTGCACCTGCATGCCCGCACAATAATTATACCGCGTCCCCGCCGGAAGCCTGTCACAATCCAGGCGCCATTGTCAGGCACCATGCGCGAGACGTTCGCAACGCTCGGCTTTCTCGAGAGTGAAGCCGGTCAGACACCGGATGAATTATTCGACTAGCGTTCTTTGGGATCGAGTGCGTCGCGCAGTCCGTCACCGATAAAGTTCAGGCAAAGCAGGGTTACAGCCATCGTCAGCGCAGGTGCCATCAACATCCAGGGTTTCTCTTTCATTTCCTTTTGGCCTTCGGAAATCAGAACGCCCAATGACGTAAGTGGCTCGTTCACACCCAGTCCGAGGAATGACAGAAAGCTTTCAGCCATAATAACTGCAGGGATTGTGAGCGACACGTAGACCGCAACTGGGCCGACAATGTTCGGTAAGACGTGACGCCGGATGATAGTTGGCACTGGCACCCCGGTTGCACGTGCAGCTTCGACGAATTCCATATTTTTCAATGCTAGTGTCTGACCGCGCACGATCCGCGACATTGTAAGCCATTCAACGGCCCCGATCGCGGCAAATATGAGAATGATGTTACGGTCGAAAACTGTCAGCAGCAGAATCACAAAAAAGATAAACGGCATCGCATAGAGAATATCGACGAACCGCATCATAAAATTATCAACCCGGCCGCCGACAAAGCCGGCAATAGCGCCCCAGGATACACCGATAATCAGAGACACGATGGTTGCGACGACGCCGACTGAAAGTGACACTCTCAACCCGATCATAAGACGCGCAAGGAGATCACGTCCTTGTGTGTCAGTTCCGAGGATATGAAAATTCTCGAAAGTTGGGGCGATTTCGTTGCGTTCACTGATCGTCCGGAAATCATGAATCCAGAGCATCGGACCAAAAATGGCAATAATGACCATCGTGCCAAGGACAAACATCGAAATCACGGCGGCGCGATTGCGAAACAGGCGCCGCTTGGCATCATCCCACAAGGATCTTCCACCTTCAAAGGCGCGCTCGAGGGTTTCGGTCTCAACAAGTTTCTTCATTGGATCGGTCATTAGCTATAGCTCACTTTCGGATCCAATATTGCATAAAGGATATCGGCAATCAGGTTGAAGAGGACGATCATGACGGCGTAGATGATCAAGGCGCCCATGACGAGCGTATAGTCGCGATTAATCGCGCCATCGACAAAGTAACTCCCCATGCCGGGCAGGCCGAAAATCCGCTCAATCACAAGGCTTCCGCTCATGACACCTGCCATAGCCGGGCCGGCATAAGACACCAGCGGCAAAATTGCGGCCGGTAGTGCATGCTTTAGGATTACATCGCGTTCTGAAAGTCCTTTCGAGCGCGCCGTACGAACGTGACCCGCACGCATTGTCTCAATAATTGATGCCCGCATCAGTCGCGATATCACAGCGATTTGCGGCAATGCCAAGGTCAGAATAGGCAGCGTCATATTGTACCAGCTCATGCCGATATTCGGATATGTGCCAAGCCCGCCGACTGCAAACAGGCCGGTGTTTAAAGCGAAAAGTAGGATGAGTAACGGGCCAATAATGAAAGTTGGAACCGAGAGGCCGAGCATTGCGAATGCCATGACCGAATAGTCGCCGGTCGAATTCTGCCTCAGCCCGGCAAAGATGCCGAGAAAGGTGCCAACACAGATCGCGAACGACATTGACAGCAAGCCGATGCTGAGGCTGAGCGGTAAACCATCACCGATGAGTTCGTTTACGTCTTTGCCAAGGACCTTCATTGACGGTCCGAAATCAAGCCGCGCAACGCTCGCTAGATAGTCAGTATATTGAATGAATAAAGGCTTATCGAGGCCAAATTTGGCATTGATTGCGGCTTCTGTCGCGACATTTAGTTTCCGTTCGCCATCAAATGGTCCGCCGGGTGCGAGGCGCATCATGAAAAACGCAACTGTGATGATTAACAAGAGCGTCGGGACCGCGATCATTAAGCGTTTGGCGGTATACGCCCACGGTATGCGGTTTAGGCTTCTTCGAAGGGCTGACAAGCGACTCGTACTCCTTTATGTCGGGATCAAGTGAAGTTTTGATCGTCGATAGTGTTCTATAATCCGTTGGTCTTCGAGACAGCGGTTCTTGTCAATGGTCTGTTATATTGGAGTGTGCACTTGGTTGATTTTCGCAAAGTAACAGATAGCTTTTCGGTCGCGCCGCAAATCTCTGATCTGGACGTTCAGGGTATCCATGATGCCGGTTTTAAAACCATCATCGCTAACCGTCCCGACGGCGAAGGTGGCATCGATCAACCGCGCATGGGTGCGGTGCGGGCACAGGCCGAGGCCCTCGGCTTGAGCTTTGTCGCGATTCCATTTTCCGGAGCGCCAACAACGGAAATACTCGAGCGTTTCAACGCTGCGCTGGCCGAGGCGCCAGCGCCGGTACTGGCTTATTGCCGAACAGGTACGCGGTCGATCACGGCCTGGGCGCTCACGTATGCCGGGCAAGGTATGAAAGAGGAAATTCTCGACGCTGCCGCCGCAGCAGGGTATGATTTATCGAGCTTGCGAGATTTCCTCTAGCGGAGGTCAGCCAATTCGGGTGCGTTTGATTGCAAAGTGTACTTAAGTGATTCATAGAGCGGTCGAGTTTGATATTTGGATGCTGCAAATCGCGGTGTTCTGGGAGTGATAAATGTCGCGTATTTGGTTTGCTGATTTCAAATATGATAATGGCGCCTGGTTGATTAAGAAAACCGGACACCGGGTTCCGGCGCGGTTTGAGCTGTTAGAGGACATGGCAGCCTGGCTGACATTCTACACTTTAGCGCAATCCTGGCGGACCTGGCGGCGGATAACAGGTAATCAACGCCCGACAATGGCGTTCTATCCTGAGAAACCGAGGCCTTGGTATTTTATTTGGCCGGTAATGCATGCGTCGGGGGTTAAGCTGATCTCGGATGTTACATCTGCGGACGTTGTTTTTCAGTTTGATGACTCGACCGAGAGCTATCACGAGCCGCCAGCGATCAAGTCAGGCGCGCGGCTGGTCAATTTCGGCTGTAATGATATTTCCAAAAGCCGGGTTGCGGAGGCCTTCAAAAACACCGCCGGATATAGTCTTTCGGTTGACCCTGAGACTTTTAAGGGACCGATGGTCGAGAAATCAGAGAAAAATGCCTGTCATGACGGCCGTATTATTGAAGGGCCGCTAGCCGCCATTGCGGGTAAAACCTATCAGGTTCTGGTTGATAATGAAGTTGACGGGGGGCTCGTTGAAGACCTCCGCTGCTGTATTGTCGGCGGCAAGCCAGCGATTGTTTTTCGAAAGCGCCGCCAATTGAAGCGCCGGTTTCTAAATGAGAATGCAGTTGTCGAACTCGATACGCCCGAGAATGCTTATTCTGAAGATGAGATTCAGTTGATTAGTAGATTTGCGGCGGAGATCGGTCTCGAATGGGGTGGCGTTGATGTTCTGCGGGATCGCCAGTCTGGCAGAATATATATTGTTGATGCCAATAAAACCGATATGGGACCGCCGATTGCGCTGAAATTGTCAGATAAGCTAAAGGCCACCCGGCGCATGGCAAAAGCCTTGATCGCGGCGTTCGCGCCTTAATAATTCGGGCGTAAGATCAGGCCCGCTGTGTCAGCATGAAATTAGAAGGCAGAGAAAGTCATGAGTATCCCTTTTGTCCGGGAAATTGATTTTGAATATGGCAAGGTTGAGCAGGTATCGCCCCTATTGCGGCGGGTGATTGCTAATAATCCCGGGCCGTTCACTTATATCGGAACCGGTGTCTATATTGTTGGTCATGGCGAAGTCGCGGTGATTGATCCGGGTCCGCTGGACGAGGCCCACTTTATGGCGCTGAAATCGGCGCTGGCCGGCGAAACTGTTAAATATGTCTTGGTTACCCACGGCCATTCCGACCATTCGCCTTTGGCCCATCCGCTAGCCGAATGGGCCGCTTGTAAAGTCTATGCCAGGGATTCCGGACAACCTACGGCGAAAGGCGCGCTTGGTGCCGAGGATCATGTCGGCTTTGAGCCGGACATGAAGTTAAAACATGGTGATGTCCTGTCAGGACCCGGCTGGACGCTTGAAACGATAGAAACACCCGGCCATACCGCCAGTCATATATGCTTTGCGTTGCGGGAAGAGAATGCGTGTCTGACCGGCGATCATATCATGGGCTGGTCAACGACAATTGTTGCCCCACCTGACGGCAATATGACGGATTATTTTAACAGTCTGGACAAGATCGAGGCCCGCAGTTTCGAGACATTGTGGCCGACGCATGGCGCGCCGGTTCGCGGAACCCAATTTGTTAAAGAATTCGTACAGGCATACCGTCAGCACCGGCAGGACCGCGAAGACGGGATTATGCGGAAGCTCGAAGCAGGCGCATCCGGCATACCCGAAATTGTCGAGACCCTTTATGTTGGTCTTGAACCACGTCTTGTGCCGGCAGCGTGTCTGTCGGTCCTCGGTCATATGTTCAAACTGCTCGATGAGGGGCGGATCTGCTGTGATGCAGACGAGCCCGTCATCCAGAGCAAGTTTCGAATTAATTCGACACCGACGGCCGGCTAGAATTCCCAGCGGCCGTCTTGGCGGTCCTGAAGCTCGCTGAGCAGGCCGTAGACCCGTTTGGAATTAGCACCAAGATCTGAAAGGCCAACGCGGCTGACCGATCGAATATCAAGGCGGGCAGCGCCTTCAATTGGGGTAATCCGGACGCCGATATCATCCTTGAATCCGTACCAGCCCGATATCGCGATTGCTTCAATCTGCAGCGGATGCCCGGTGTCCTCCGAGACGTCCGGTACCGTGACTAGCTGCCATCCGCGCTGGGATATGATTTCGAGCGTTGCAGCCGCGATCTCATTTGGTGCTTGATCGAAATAGAGCGGGGCAAGCCTCGGATAAATGGCAGGTTCGCCATTGATCGAGGTCTCGGCTTCCTCCTGAATATCGGATACCAGACGCCCTTCTAAGCCGGGCCAGCGTCGTGCCGCGCGATCGGCTATGAGCGGTGCGTCGACGACCGGATTGCTGCCACCATTTGCATTCCGTTCAGACATGATCGCGTCACTGAAACGGATAGGGTCGCTCCAGTCGGTCTGCACGTCATGTATTGGCGGCACGGAGGTTAGCTGGCTTGCAAATCCCAGAATTCTGAAAAAACACATTGCCGAAATCAGCGTTGCGGCGAGCGCCACAATAAAGATCTGTTTTCGAGGAAATTTGTACAGTGCGATGCCCTGGGCGGCCAGACTCATTGTGACCGCCGCAACTGCTAGCGCCCCGCCGCCGGCAAACGTCAGGCCATACAGGCCGGTTCGCCATGACCATAATCCGAATTTTGTACCGATTGCTGCAATCGCGAACCAGATAATTGTAAATAGCCCGAGGGCTAAGGCACCGAGCGCAAATTTCATGCGCCAGCCTGCATACCAGGCTGTTTTTGTATTGTTCAAAAGTATCTCCAAAGTCTACATTTTGGCTGAAGTCATACTTCAAGCTGTCGGTAACTTATAATCCTTAAAGTGTTCGCGTAGCGCCAGTTTGTTGATTTTTCCAGTCGCACCTAATGGAATTTCATCGATGAACTGGACATCATCCGGTGTCCACCACTTGGCGATTTTGCCATCAAGGGAGGCGAGAATTTCCTCACGGCTCGGGCTTTCCCCTTCGACCGCCTGAATGATCAGGAGCGGGCGCTCATCCCACTTTGGATGATAAATACCAATCGCTGCGGCATTAGCCACTTTTGGGTGTCCGACTGCAATGTTTTCAATGTCGATTGAACTGATCCATTCGCCACCCGATTTTATGACATCCTTAGCGCGGTCAGTGATCTGCATTGTGCCGAATTCGTCAATATTGGCGACATCGCCGGTATCAAAGAAACCGTTATCGTCGAGGACATTGCCACCATCACCCTTAAAGTAACCGGCTGCGATCGCCGCACCGCGGACTAGTAATTTCCCGGCGGCTTTACCATCATTCGGCAGCTCATTATTTTCGTCGTCGACAATTTTGAGCTCGACGCCGAACGGCGGCCGGCCTTGCTTCAATTTTTGTGTCATTCTTGTGTCGATGTCGGCGTTCAGCATGTGTGGCGGCAATGAACCGAGTGTGCCGAGTGGCGAGGTTTCGGTCATCCCCCAGGCATGGATCACGTCGACTTCGTAATCCTGCTCGAATGCGCGCAATATCCGCTCGGGTATGGCCGATCCGCCAATAATCACTTTGCGAAGATGCGGCAGCTTCAGATTATTCTCCTGCAGATAGGTCAAAAGCATGAGCCAGACAGTCGGAACAGCCGCCGTGATCGTTACTTTTTCGCCGTCAAGCAACTCATATATTGATGCGCCATCCATTTGCGCCCCCGGCATCACCATATTGGCGCCCGTGGCCGGACAAGACAGCGCCAGGCCCCATGCATTGGCATGAAACATCGGAACCACCGGCATCACGACGTCCTCGGCCCCCATTCCCATGGCGTCTTTGCCCATTGTTAAGAAAGTGTGAAGGACGTTTGAGCGATGTGAGTACAGGACACCTTTCGGGTTGCCGGTCGTACCGGACGTATAACATAAGCCGCAGGCTGTATTTTCCGGGAAGTCGCCCCATTTGCTTACTGTCGAGCGTCCATCAATCCACAGGTCAAATGCGACCGCCCCGAGATTATTGGCGGGCATCGTCGCGGCGTCGGCGTAAATAACAAATGTCTTAACTGTTTTGAGCTGGTCTTTGATCTGCTCAACAATAGGCAGGAAGCTGGTATCAAAAATCATAACTTTGTCTTCCGCATGGTTGGCGATCCAGGCAATCTGATCGGGGTGCAGGCGTGGATTAATTGTATGCAGCACTGCGCCAATGCCCATTGTGCCATACCAGCTGCTCATGTGACGCGCGGAGTTCCAGCCCAGAGTCGCGACGCGGTCGCCGAGACCTACGCCTTCATCAATCAACGCATTCGAGACTTGCTTCGAAATATTATAAAGTTCCGAATAGGATGTCCGGACAATTTCACCGCCGACACGCCGGGTTGTGATCTGACGGTCTGGGTGAATACGGTTTGCATGATCCAGAATTTTGTCAGTCGTTAACTGCCAATCCTGCATAATTCCTAACATGAGCGTCCTCCGAATAGTCTTTTATAATTTTGCAACTTTGTTTTTATTATTAAACCGCCTTTGCCGCGTTTAGGAAGCGCCGAATGGCTTATATAGCTGGCTTTTCATGAAAAAATCTGTCCCCGCCGCGGACGTTCTTTGCTGGGCAAAGCGTGATATCGTCGTCAGTTAGGTCACTGATGACATCGCCGCGATATCGCCGGCGCGGTCATTAGCGCAACACAGCCCGCCTCTAAGCCGTGACCGTGCCCCGCCGTCCAGGCCGCTTAAACCTTTTCGATCGTATCCTCATTACGGGGTTTGCGCTGCGGCTTGTCTTCCCGATAGCTGAAGGAAAGCTTATCAGGATGATCTTTTTCGACACTGATTCTGACCAGTCCACCTTTCGCAAGCTTGCCAAATAAAAGCTCTTCGGCCATCGGCTTCTTGACGTGTTCGGAAATGACCCTTGCAAGCGGGCGGGCGCCAAAGTCGCTATCAAATCCACGTTTTGCCAGCCAGGCCTTCGCTGCGGAATCCAGTTCGATCGAGACGTTGCGGTCTGACAGCTGTATTTCGAGCTGCAGGATGAATTTCTCGACGACTTGTTCAATAATTTCCGGTGTGAGGCCGCCAAATGTGATGACAGAATCGAGCCGGTTTCTGAATTCCGGTGTGAACAGGCGTTTCAGCGCTTCTTCCTGTTCGTCATCTTTCTTACCCCGACCGAAGCCAATTGCATTTTTCGCGGCATCAGACGCGCCGGCATTCGTGGTCATAACCAGAATGACATTCCGGAAGTCGACTTTGCGACCGACGGCGTCAGTGAGCGTGCCATTATCCATGACCTGTAGCAAAACATTGAAAAGATCCGGGTGAGCCTTTTCAATTTCATCGAGCAGCACAACACAATGCGGGTGCTGCATCACGGCGTCGGTTAGCAAACCACCTTCATCATAGCCGACATATCCCGGCGGGGCACCGATGAGACGGGATATGGAGTGACGCTCCATATATTCCGACATGTCGAACCGGTGGAGTTCGACGCCCAGTATATTGGCCAATTGCCGTGTCACTTCGGTTTTCCCGACGCCTGTCGGTCCGGTGAATAAATAGGATCCGATTGGCTTGTTCGGTTCGCGCAGACCAGCGCGCGACAGTTTGATCGCCGACGACAATGCAGAGATGGCATCGTCCTGACCAAAAACGACACGTTTAAGATCGACTTCCAGAGATTGAATGCTCTTGGCATCGTCCTTGCTGACCTGTTTGGGGGGAATCCGCGCGATTTTCGCAACAATCGCTTCGATCTCTTTCACACCGATCGTTTTGCGTCGCTTCGATACCGGCACAAGCCACTGGGTCGCGCCAGCTTCATCGATAACGTCGATCGCTTTATCGGGAAGTTTTCGGTCAGTCATGTAACGGGCCGATAATTCGACAGCCGCGCGAATAGCATCATTGGTGTAGCGTAAACCGTGAAAGTCTTCGAATGTCGCTTTCAGGCCGGTCAGTATTTTGATCGCGTCTTCGGGATTTGGTTCGACAACATCGATTTTTCTGAAGCGCCGCGACAGGGCCCGGTCTTTTTCGAAATGCTGTTTGTATTCTTTGAAAGTGGTTGAGCCCATACAGCGAACTTCGCCATTCTGTAGCGCCGGTTTTAGCAGGTTTGAGGCATCCATAGCCCCGCCGGACGTTGCGCCGGCACCGATAATGGTATGAATTTCGTCGACAAATAGAATACCCTTATCGAGTAGGCCGATTTCTTTCATGACTGCTTTGAGACGCTCTTCGAAATCGCCACGGTAGCGTGTGCCGGCTAGCAGAGCGCCCATATCCAGTGACCAGATAACCGCATCGTCAAGAACTTCTGGTACGTCGCCGTCGACAATCATTTTGGCGAGCCCTTCGGCAATCGCGGTTTTCCCGACGCCGGGATCGCCAACAAGAATAGGATTGTTCTTGGCGCGTCGGCACAGGACTTCGATGCATCTCTGGATTTCGAGCTGACGTCCAATCAGCGGGTCGATTTTGCCGGATTTCGCTTTTTCATTGAGGTTGATGCAATAGGTTTCCAGCGCCTCGATACTTGAGTCCTTGGTGGCCGCTTCAGCAGCTTGTTCAGCCCCCCGTGGCTCCTGGGGTTTATCCATGCCCGGGACTTTCGACACGCCATGCGATACGAAATTCACCGCGTCATAGCGCGTCATATCCTGTTCCTGCAGGAAGTAGGCCGCGTGACTCTCGCGTTCCGAGAAGATCGATATCAGAATGTTGGCGCCAGATACTTCGTCCTGGCCAGAGCTTTCAACATGCAGCACAGCCCGCTGGACGACGCGCTGAAAAGCTGCTGTCGGTTGCACCCGCCCAGTCGGTGTATCGGTCACCAGTGTCGACAAATCTTCGTCAACGTATTTTTCAAGAGACACTTTCAAGACGGCGACATCGACTTTGCAGGCGACCATCACTTCGACGGCATCATCATCGTCTGTCAGGGCCAGTAACAAGTGTTCGAGAGTCGCATATTCCTGATTGCGCTCGCCGGCTGCGTTCAATGCGCTTTCGAGGGCGGTCTCAAGACCAGGTGTCAGGCTTGGCATGGCTTGTGTCTCCTAATCTTCTTTTTCCATAGTACATTGTAGGGGGTGTTCGTTACGCTTTGCGAGATCCATGACTTGAGCCACTTTCGTCTCGGCTACTTCGTAAGTGTAAACGCCACACACGCCAACGCCCTTCTGGTGAACATGCAGCATGATCCGGGTCGCTTGATCTCGATTCTTGTTGAAAAAGCGTTCGAGGATCAGAACGACGAATTCCATCGGCGTGTAATCGTCATTAAGAATCAGCACGCGGTACATGCTCGGCTTCTTGGTCCGGACATGCGGTTTCGTCGCTAAATTAACGTTGCCATTATCATCTTCACCGTTCCCAAACGGCGATTGTGGCGAGTTAGATCCGGATACGTGCATACTTAAAACCATCAGTTACTTGGTTAAGAGATAGGTCTCCAAACCGTTTTGTTAAGACTGACGCCGACTTACGGAACGATCAACCCAAAAATAATCAATAATTGACCAGAAAATTGGTCCATTTGTTAACCCGTTTGGCATTCGCGCCAAAATCATAACGCCCAATTCTCGATGCTGAATAAATGGCGAACGAAGACGTGCCTGACGAATTGTCTTCGTCAGGTGATGGGAAAATCTCGATGCTGACATCGTCTTTAAAGCGCATGAACGGCGTAACCGCGACAAGTTTGATACGTAGTCCTGTCTCATCGACCTGTAGCTCCCGGATGTTTGGCATGCGCGACAGCAGCGCGACTAAACGAGCAGACAGGTCACTGGCGCTTTCGTTGATGCGCGGTGATTCCTGATTGAGATGACTGTTCTGGCTGACCCCTGCCGGGGCCTGAAGGAAACTGTTTTTCGGCGAGCCACGCTTGAAAGTGGTAAAATTAATGAAATTTGACATGGGACAGAAATTGTTATGGATATGTAAAAATACCAGTCTGAAATGCAGTCTGGAATAGGCTAATTCACTGATTTTAAGCAGGCCGCCATGGTGGCGAATGATGGCTTTGTCTGTCAGCTGCCGGAATAAACAAGCTATAACGCCCGAATTATGCTGGCAGACACGTTCAAAAGATAATGCCGTTCTACCAATATAATTGGTCGGGAAATGATCCCGTCTTGTCGTTATCTGCCGGCATGACTGGGCAGTTGGCAGGTTGCTGGTCTACCTAGAAAATCAGGCAACCGGCTTAAAACGATTGGTCGGTGTCAGCGAGTTGCGGCAAATTGAGCATTTTGATGATATTTCTCAATTCCTGCCGGGCCGCGACATGACTCATAGTGAATGCAATTTTCGACCCGCTTTCGGTAAGATCGAGAAGTGTCAGCCCCGACGGAAAAAGTTCACGATAGATTACTCTTTCAGAGAGGCCGGGTTCGACTCTGAAGCCGATCCGTGCGCCGAGATTTTTCAGGGCGGCCCCGACATGGCGTTTGTTTTTAGCTTCGATGTGCGACATCCGGTTGCGGACAATGATCCAGTCGATGGGTTGCCGCACAGTGCGGGCGCGGTGTTTGCGGCTTTGCCACACCATTTCGGAATAGAAACTTGGCCGCAGGACATCCAGTGTTTCGGGATGAATATCGCCAAGCAAGTCGAAATCAACAAAGCTATCATTCATGGGTGTTACCAGCGTATCCGCATGCTGGTGTGCAAGGCGGGATAGAAAAGTATCGCTGCCCGGTGCATCAATAATGATGATGTCATTGGTCTTGCCGAGCCGCTTTAAGGCAGATTGCAGGCTGTCGGCGTCCTGTCGCTCGGCATGGTCGAGATCGCGGTCCTCGCTCGCATTAAGCGGCTTGATATCCGGCATGGCCAGTGTTTTGCCGTTTTTCTGCATCCATCGCGTCCGGTTTTCGAAATATCGCGATAAAGTGCGTTGTCGAATGTCCAGATCAATAACGCCGACCCGCAAGCTTAGTTGTATAAGTCCGATGGCGAGATGAACCGAGACGGTTGACTTGCCGGCGCCGCCCTTTTCATTACCGACGACAATTATGCGGCTCGTATTATGTGCCGTTTCAGTAGACAGCCGGTCGCCGTGGGTCGTCATTTTGGCATCAGGCATTTGTCGCGGTGCTTTCTGGCAAGTTCGAAATCTTATTATTCCGGATAGGATCTACAGATACAGCCTAGTCATTGCTCAGAAGTAAAAATTCCCGACCGCCACCCCGTTTATTATGCTGCAAATCACAAATAGCGGCCGGCTCATTCGTGATGCAGGTCGCAACTGGCACAAATTGCCATTGCCGGAGATGCGTGGTTTTGCTTCGCCATTGCCGAGACCGAACGCCGATCATTCGGTACTGTGTCGGTCTTCGTGATCGCCATCATGCATCCGGTGTCGGGACCGGAGTGTCGTATTTATGCTTCGCGTATTTGGTTTTAATAAAGATGCGACTTGTGATTTCGGGCAGGACCGGTCATACGCTGGCCAGCAGGAAGCAAGCTGCGGACTTTGAGTTGTATCTTGAATAGACAGATGACCGATGACAATGACGGGTTTGAGCAGTGTCTGATTTTCAAACTATTTGCCAATGAGCTAACAGCATGAATGAAGCCCCTATTATTGTCCGTTCCGTTGAGGAATTGCGGTCAG
Source organism: Hyphomonas sp. TMED17 (assembly GCA_002172915.1). Classification (GTDB taxonomy): domain Bacteria; phylum Pseudomonadota; class Alphaproteobacteria; order Caulobacterales; family Hyphomonadaceae; genus Henriciella. The sequence goes on from NHBW01000002.1 coordinate 243,436, forward strand.
TTATCAAGTCGGCGAAAAAGCATGGCAGCCGGATCGGTTTTGTTCCGACCATGGGAGCACTGCACGCCGGCCACCTGGCTTTGTTGGCGCGGGCCAAGCAAATGTCGGATTTCACTGTGGTCAGCATTTTTGTTAATCCGACCCAGTTTGCGCCGAACGAAGATTTTGATGTCTATCCGCGACATGAAGCGGCAGATATTACATGTTTGACGGCAGCCGGTTGTGATGTCGTCTATCTTCCGGATGTCAAAGAAATCTATCCTGCCGGTTCGACCACTAATGTTCGTGTTGAGGGCTTGTCGGACGTTCTTGATGGTGTCTATCGGCCACATTTTTTCTATGGCGTCACGACGGTTGTCGCCCGTCTGTTTATTCATGTTCAGCCCGATGTCGCCGTATTCGGCGAAAAGGATTACCAGCAATTGCAGATTATCCGGCGAATGGTCCGTGATCTCAAATTTGATATTGATATCGTCGGGGCGAGCACGCAACGCGAAGCAGACGGCCTGGCGTTGTCATCGCGTAATGCCTATCTGTCGGCGCAAGACCGGATTTCTGCAAACCGTATGAGTTTTGCGTTGCACCGCGCTGCTTGTCGCATTTCGACCGGGGCGAAGGTTTCCGACGCACTGGCCGAAGGCCAGACGATCATTGCGCAATCGGGATTTTCCAAAATTGATTATTTAACGGCGATCGATCCGGGCACGCTTGAACCTTTGCCGGACGGCCCTGTCGCGGCGGGCTATCGAGGACGTTTACTGGCGGCCGCGTATCTCGGAAATACACGGTTGATCGATAATATTGGCTTCGAACGTTCTGGCAGCTGACCCTAGTCGGCGTTTTGCGAAAGATTGAGCCGCCAGACCTTTACCGTTCCTTTTAGTTTCAATGTCAGTGGCCGGCCCTTGCGGTCGAGTGTTTTTCCGGCTGCAACCCTGATCCAGCCTTCCGATATGCAATATTCTTCTGCATTGGTTTTTTCGGTACCATTCAGGCTGAGCCCGATGCCATCCTGCAGCAGGGCTTCATTGTAGAATTCGCTATTGGGATCGATGCTCAGCCGATCGGGAAGTGTATCAGACATGACGTCGTTCTACATGACTTGATAAGTCAGGCGCAAGCCTAGAATACACGCGGCCGCTCGGCTTTCTCAACGTGCAGACCACATTCGGTTTTCTCCTGCCCAACCCAGCGTCCCGAACGGACATCATTCGGATTTTCTGCGGGTTTCGTGCAGGGCCAGCATCCGATTGACGGAAAGCCTTGATCGACGAGCGGATGGCGCGGGAGTTGGCGGTGCTGGGAATAGATTTGCACATCTTCCTGTGTCCAGCTCGCCATCGGATTGATTTTGAAGCGACCTGCCGAATATTCGAACGCTTTCAAGTTTAAGCGCGCGCCGCCATGAAACCGCTTGCGGCCGGTAATCCATGCACCGAAGCCGGCCAGAGCATCGTCGAGCGGTCTGACTTTTCGGATGTCGCAGCATGCGTCCGGGTCGGAACGCCACAGATTATTCTTGGGATCGCTGGCGAGCCGGTCATTTTCGGACGGACTGATATCCTGAATATTGGTCAGGCCCAGTTTTTCCACCAATGTTTCTTTGTAATCAAGCGTTTGCGGAAAATGCATTCCAGTTTGCAAAAAGATCACTGGGAGACCGGGATCAATATCTGCAATCAGCGCGAGCATAACCGCACTTTCAGCCCCGAAAGACGAGATATAGCAAAGCTCGCCGGCCCATTCTCGAACAATTGACGCACGCAATATGGTTTGCGCCGACGCGCCACGTAATTCAGAATTTACACGCTCAAGACGTTCGTCAATCGTCTCGTCCCGAGATATCGATATTTCTGAATACGGCATGACACTTATCGTTTCTGTCTGATCCCGAATACGGCTTCCCGTATATCGGCTGCTTTTTGGTATGACAGCGAAAACTCGTCTAACGCGGCCATGACATCAGATAGATCGGCACGGGTGGTAGAAAAAGTATCAAACCCTGAACGGTGCATATAGAGAATCTGATCTCTTAAGACTTCGCCCACCGCCCGGAGTTCGCCTGTATAGGCATAACGACGGCGCAGTAGCTGCGCTTGGGAGAAGCCGCGACCATCCGCATATTTTGGAAAATCGACTTCGATCAGGTCGAGCTCATCAAGGTAGGGTCGGAGTTTTTCAGGATCATCGGCTGGTGCCAAACGTACCCCGAGCGCCTTATTCGAGCTGCGTTGCTGCAATCGTTCCGCAAGAAAGCGTTCGAGACCAAGAATGATGTGGCTCTCGTCGCCAAGTGGCGCGTCGTCCGGCACGTAGGTCCATATGTTGTCGATGATCTGGTTGTTTTTAATCAGCGGCATAAATTGCCTCCTTGAATGGCGCATGGCCGATTCTTTCAAGTGTATCGATGAAGCGCTCATCCTTCGATGTGCGATGTGAGCGATAGGTTTCGATAATCTGTTTGATCGCCGCTGGAATTTCTTCCTGGGAAAGGGCCTTGCCAGCGATCTCGCCGATTGCGGCCTTTTCATCCGCCCGCCCGCCGAGGGATATCTGGTAAAATTCCTGACCCTTGCGGTCGACGCCCAATATCCCGATATGGCCGACATGATGGTGGCCGCAGGCATTTATGCAGCCGGAAATATTGATGTGCAGTTTCCCGATATCACGCTGATAGGCCGGATCTGCAAAGACTTTCTGAATGTCCTGACCGACCGGAATGGAGCGGGCGTTTGCGAGATTACAATAATCAAGTCCCGGGCACACGATCATATCGGTAATCAGACTTTCATTTGCGGTCGCGAGTCCGGCCCGTTGTAGTTGTTGATAAATCGCATGGAGATCATCGATTGCAATATGCGGAAGGACAATATTCTGGGCGTGGGAGACTCTGATATCGTCGTGTCCAAAGGCTTCAGCGAGATCGGCAATCACCATCATCTGATCGGTCGTGGCATCGCCGGCGAGACCACCAATCGGTTTAAGGCTAACTGTGACACTAGTATATCCCGCCTGCTTGTGCGGATGTAAATTGACGGCTGCCCATTCGTCAAAATCCGGGTCAGCGACCCTCGCGTCGTTGAACGCCGTTGATTCTAATGGCCGCGTTGGCAGTTTGGGGCCTTTGAAATAGGCCGTAATTCGTTCGATTTCATCGCCGGGTAGATCAATTTTTTCATGCGCGCTCTGGGCCGCATATTCGGCGTCGACAAGGCGACTGAATTCCTCGGCACCGGTCTCTGATACCAGTATTTTAATCCGCGCTTTGTATTTGTTATCGCGGCGTCCGAAGCGGTTGTAGACCCGCATGACGGCTTCGAGATAGTCGAGAATTTCGCTTTCGGGGACAAAGTCGTTCACTTTGGCCGCGATTACCGGCGTCCGGCCTTGACCACCTCCGACATGTACTTCGAAGCCGGTTGTGCCGTCCTGTTGTTTCATGTGAAGGCCAATATCATGCACCCGGATGGCGGCCCGGTCATGAGCGGCGGCGGTAACGGCAATTTTGAACTTTCTTGGCAGGAACGCGAATTCAGGATGAAATGTGCTCCATTGCCGGATGATTTCGCACCATGGGCGAGGGTCCATTAATTCGTCGGCGGTCGCGCCGGCGAAATGATCGCTGGTAACATTCCGGATGCAGTTTCCACTGGTCTGGATCGCGTGCATTTCGACATCTGCGAGATCTTGCAGGACGTCGGGAATGTCTTTCAGCTCGACCCAGTTAAACTGAATATTCTGACGCGTGGTAAAATGCCCATAGCCGCGATCATACTTTTCCGAGATTTCAGCCAGCCGGCGCAGCTGTGCTGATCCCAATTGTCCGTAGGGAATGGCGACGCGAAGCATATAGGCGTGCATTTGCAGATAAACGCCATTTTGCAACCGTAACGGCTTGAATTCATCTTCGGGCAGGCTGCCTTCGATTCTGCGGGCAACTTGTCCGCGGAACTGGCTGACCCTTTCGTTTACGAGTGCGGCATCAAATTCGTCATATCTATACATGTGCTATTTCCCCAAGGTGCTCGACAGCGCCTGTCCTGCTTTGCCATAGGCCACAGTCGGGCCGTTTGAGCGGATATTCTCACGTAGCGTTTCACGCCCGCAAATTGCTCCGTCTTCTGTCACTTCCATAAAATATGGATCGGTGACTTTGCTTTCCTGCCCACGTGCCTCGCTTAGTTTGGCTTCGGCGACATCGCCCACAAAGATCCCCAAATCCCCTGATTTGACGCTCCACGACCCGTCGGGTGTCATCCAGACTGTCTGGCCCGTCTGTGTGTCCCAAGCGGTAATTGCTTTCGGTGCTTCGGGTTTCAGTTTTGGACGAACCGAGGTCATTGGGCGGACTCCATCACGCGTTGATTTGAGATTGCAGCTGGAATTGCACTGACTTCACCAATAATCAACAGGGCAGGGCCGATTATGTTGTTCCGGTCGATGGTCTCCGGCAGTGTCGCCAGCGTGGCGAAGGACCGTGTTTCGGTCTGGCAAGTGCCATTCTCGATGATTGCAACAGGTGTATCGGCGGCGCGTCCGGCTTCGACCATTGATTTGGCGATCTGTTTCGCGGTGCCAACCCCCATAAAGACAACGACGGTCTGATTGGGGGCGGCAAGCGCCTGCCAGTTCATATCAGGCATCCCGCCGGTTTTGGCATGGCCGGTAACGAGTGTAACGCTTTGGGCATGATCACGATGAGTTAATGGCAGACCGGCAGCAGCGGCACAGCCAAGTGCAGCAGATATTCCGGGCGTTACGGCTGCTTCTATTCCGGCGCTATTTAGCGCCTGCAATTCTTCGCCGCCACGTCCGAAAATAAACGGGTCTCCGCCTTTCAGGCGCACTACCCGCTTGCCGGCCGAGGCTGCGACAATCATCTGCTGGTGAATGTCCTCCTGCGGCATGGTATGCCGCGACTTTTCCTTGCCGACCGAGACGCGATCCGCGTCCCGACGAATGAGGTCAAGTATGCCGGGACTGACCAGACGATCATAAAATACAATATCGGCATTCTGTATTAGCCGGAACGCTTTTAGTGTCAGAAGTTCCGGGTCACCCGGACCGGCGCCGACAATATCAACGCGCCCGAGGCTCCGGTCGTCGGCGGTAAATTTTGCAAGCAGACGCTGTAACGCAGCGACGGCTTCATCAGTCTTTCCCGCCAGTGCCAGAGCGGCGGCCTCGCCGTGCAGCCCGCTTTCCCAGAATTGCCGCCGATCTGCGCCATCAGCCAGCGCGGCTGACACGGCGGGACGGAAATCCCGGGCAATCCTCGACAGAGGGCCGAGCGCGGGCGGGGTGAGCGCCTCAAGATCAGTGCGAACGCGTTTGGCAAGAACCGGAGCCGCGCCGCCTGATCCGACGGCGGCAACGATCTCGCCTCTCTCCATGATTGAAGGAACGGTAAAATCGCAAAGCTCGGGCCGGTCGACGACATTGATCGGAATTCCGAATTGTCTGGCCCACTCGACAGACTGATCGGTATTTTGTTCATTGCGGCAGGCTATGATTGCAAATAGCGACCGGTCGAGCGCCTGCCCGGCCATCTCGCGCGGTGCGATCACAATCCGCCCGGCAAATTCTTCGGCGAAGCCGCTCTCGATTTCATCATCGACGATAACGGTGATCGTTATCGAAGTCTTGTCCAGCAGACGAACTTTTCGGCGTGCTTCTTCGCCGCCACCAAATACGGTGGCGTGTTTGTCGTCGGTAAAAAAGAAGGCTGGAAATAGCCGCATGAGGTTTAACTCCAAAAGATGAGCCGGTAAGGCCTAAATGGTCCTTGAGCCCCCGACTCTACAAGCGTAAGGCTCTTATTTAAGTGTTTAGAGAAACTATAGTGGTTTTGGGTTAATTATTCTGATGACTGAAAATAATGATCGTCTTCCTCCTCTCAATGCCTTGCGGGCTTTTGAAGCGGCTGCTCGGCGCTTGTCCTTTACCAAGGCGGCTGAAGAATTGAACGTGACACCCGGTGCGGTATCGCAGCACATCAGGCAGCTTGAGGATTATGCCGGTACACCCATGTTCAAGCGGACCGGCCGCAGCGTCTTACTGACTGATGCAGCACAAGCATCGCTGCCGCTCGTGCGCGAAGCCTTTGACCAGATTGCAGAGGCCGGGCGGATTATGCAGGCGCCGGCCCGCAAGGGGCGTGTGATGGTAAGTTCGGCGCCGAGTTTTGCTGCTAAATGGCTGGCGCCCAGGCTGGAACATTTTCACACGGCACATCCCGAAATTGAGGCGTGGGTCAGTGCAGATAGCGGGCTCACAGATTTTACCACTGCCGATGCCGACTTCGCTATTCGATACGGGCGTGGCGACTATGACGGTCTCAAGGTCGAAAAATTGCTTGATGAAACGGTTTTGCCAGTTTGTTCGCCAGATTTGCTGACCGGAGAGGATGCCATCAGGCGCCCAGAGGATTTGGCAAAACATACGCTGATCCATGATGTCAGCGCCGAGCTGGATCCGTCTTGTCCGGATTGGAATAGCTGGTTGCAGGCGCGCGGGGTTGCCGATTCTGTTGATGGGCGCCGGGGACCGCGATTTAACCAATCCGCACTGGCAATCGAGGCCGCCGCGTCTGGTCGTGGGGTGGTGCTTGCGAAAAAGGCAATTGCGGCATCGGATATTGCCAGTGGCAGGCTGGTTGCGCCATTTGCCGATGGTTCGATTAGCGTCGATTATGGCTACTGGCTGGTCTGGCCCAAGGGGCGGCATTTGAGTGAGGATGTCAGGGCATTTCTGCGCTGGATGAAAGGTGCCGCTGACGAAAGTGAAGTGGCCGGTGTCTAGTCGGGAAGTTTAACGAATGGCGGGCCTATACTTTACATACAGTGCAATGAATGCGGGGAAATCGACCCTGTTGCTGCAAGCGGCGCATAATTACCGGGAGCAGGGCATGCAGGTTATGCTCTGGACATCGAGTCATCATGGCGACCGGGCGGGTGCCGAAACGGGCCTTATTAGTTCCCGTATTGGCCTGTCGGATACGGCACACCTGTTTTACCCGACAACCAGTTTCCGGCGCGTGATCGAAATGTTTGACACTGCCGAACTGCCGGCGGCGATTTTTATCGACGAAGCCCAATTTCTGTCGCAAGCGCAGGTCCGGCAGCTGGCCGAACTTTGTGATCAATATGGCGTCCCAGTTTTGTGTTACGGACTGCGGACTGATTTTCGTGGTATCCTGTTCGATGGTGCCGCCGAACTATTGGCGATTGCGGATCATTTGCGTGAAGCCCGCACCATATGTCATTGCGGCCGCAAGGCGACGATGAATCTTAGAACAGACGGTTACGGCCGGACCATGTCAGATGGTGTTCAGGTGAAAATCTCCAAAGAAGCGTATACGTCGCTGTGCCGCAAGCACTGGCGTGAAGCAATGGAGTCGCAGGAGGCGTGACCTTACGTGGGATGGCCCGGAATGACGGGGCCTGAAAAAATTTAGAAAAACTAAACTTGCTATTATCCGGCTTGAAAGATTGTTGATTTACCTGCACATCCAGATTTTCGAGGAAAAGAGACGGAATTTTACTGTGACAGCTAATACATCCGCTATTGTTAAAAAAGTGAATCCAAATGCGCCGACCGTTGAAACGGTTCTTGGTGTAACCCATTATACAGATCACCTTTTCAAATTCACGATAACGCGACCGCAGAGTTTCCGCTTCCGGTCGGGCGAGTTCATCATGATCGGATTACCTAAAGAGGATGGTAAACCGCTCCTGCGGGCATATTCGGTTGCTTCGCCGAATTGGGATGACACGCTGGAATTTTACTCGATTAAAGTCGCCGATGGTCCGTTAACTTCGAGGCTTCAGAAAATTCGCGAAGGCGATACGGTCCTTCTCGGGCGCAAACCTGTGGGTACGCTGGTGCTGGACGCGCTGACACCAGCCCGCCGGCTGTACATGTTTTCGACCGGGACGGGGTTTGCTCCTTTTGCCAGCCTGTTGCGGGACCCCGATGTATACGAAGCCTATGACGAGGTCATTGTCACTCACACCTGTCGCGAAGTTGCCGAGCTGCAATACAGTCAGGAGACCGTAGCAGCGTTTTTGAACGATCCCGACATTGGTGAAATCGGCCGCGGCAAACTCCGGCTGTACAATAGCTGTACCCGCGAAGACTATCCCCAGCAGGGGCGGATCAGTGATCTGATCCGGTCGCACAAATTATTTGATGATCTTGGCGTTCCACCACTGAATCCCGATACCGACCGGGCGATGATATGCGGCTCGATTGCGATGACGCAGGAATTGAAGTCGATCATGGAGGAATTCGGATTGAAAGAAGGCGCCAATTCCGAACCCGCAGACTTTGTTATCGAGCGGGCATTTGTCGGTTAGAGACGTCGAAAATCGACGTTTTCGCCCCAGCTATTGGACGGAGCTCGGCCTTCACTTGTCTGCCCGGACTGGCGCCTAGGCGCCGACCTGTCCTCGATGTCTGAGTTTGGCGTCGGCGAGAACACAGGCCAGCATTGCTTCTGCGACTGGCACCGCCCGAATACCAACGCAGGGATCATGCCGTCCTTTGGTTCGGACATCGATATTTTCGCCGCTCTTTGTTATCGATTTGGTCGTATTCAGAATTGATGATGTTGGCTTAATCGCCAGTCTCACGATGATATCCTGACCCGTTGAAATTCCACCGGCAACGCCGCCATTATTGTTAGACAGGAATTCAAGATTGCCGTCTTGCAGCCGCATTTCGTCGGCATTTTCTTCCCCGCTCAGGCTTGCGGCCCGGAAGCCGGCACCAATTTCGACACCTTTTGCAGCATTGATGCTCATCATCGCAGATGCAATTTCACTATCGATTTTTCCATATATGGGCGCGCCCCACCCGGCCGGGACGCCGCTGGCACGCACTTCTATGACCGCCCCTGCCGACGATCCGGCTTTGCGGCGTTCGTCGAGCAGGTTTTCCCATGCCGGAACGGTTTCGTGGTCGGGGCACCAGAATGGATTGTTCTGGGTTTCGTTCCAGTCCCAATTGTCGCCATTAATGCCAATGTCGCCAATTTGTACGACCGCCCCACCAATGCTGATATCGTTACCGAGCACTTGTCGTGCGACCGCGCCGGCTGCCACCCGGGCGGCTGTTTCGCGTGCGGAGCTGCGACCACCCCCGCGATAGTCGCGGACGCCATATTTGACGTCATAGCTAAAATCAGCGTGGCCTGGCCGGTAGCGGTCTTTGATCTCGGAATAGTCTTTGGACCGCTGGTCAACATTTTCGATCAGCATGCTGATTGGTGTGCCGGTACTAACCGGGCCGCCGAATTCTTCAGAAATCTCGGTATCGTCGAATACACCGGAAAGAATCTTGACCTGATCTGGCTCCTGGCGTTGCGTTACGAAACGGGATGTTCCCGGTCGGCGCTGGTCGAGGTAGGACTGAATCGTGTCCCGGTCGATACGAATACCGGGCGGGCACCCGTCAATTACACAGCCAAGCGATGGGCCGTGGCTCTCACCCCATGTCGTGACACGGAACATGTGACCGAAAGTATTATGCGACATCTAAGCCTATCCGTATTAAATCTTGTTCTCGGTGTCCTATATAACTTCTTACCAAGTCACAAACTTTCAGCCGGATAAATGATAAAAAATGACAGCGATACCTCCATCTCCATCACCGGCCGATTACCAGGCTGAAGATAATCGCCCACGAATTCCGGATATTGTGGATCCGTTTGCCTTTCTTGAACAATGGCTGGTTGAGGCGAATGCGTCCGAGCCAAATGATTCCAGTGCAGCGGCCTTGGCAACGGTCGATGCCGACGGATTCCCTGATGTGAGAATCGTATTGGTCCGGGGGCTCTCAGCCGAAAACGGGCTGAGCTTCTATACGAATTATGATAGCGCAAAAGGCCGCCAGCTAGCCGAAAATCCGCGCGCTTCGCTCTGTTTCCACTGGAAGAGCTTGCGCCGGCAAGTACGAGTTCGCGGGGCTGTCGAACGGGCTTCCGAGGCGGAGTCCGATGCCTATTTCAGTCAGCGGGCTGTTCAGAGCCGGATTGCGGCGATTGCGTCGGATCAATCCCGGCCTATGCCTGACCGCGAAGCGTTTGAAGCACGAATGCAAGAGATTCAGGGCACGTACCATCAGGACTCCGACATTCCTCGACCGGCGCATTGGGGGGGATTTCAACTCAAGCCTGATGTGTTTGAATTCTGGCAAGATCAGAAATATCGAACCCATGACCGGCTGCAATTGCAGCGCGGCACAAATGGCTGGTCAAGTCAGCGGCTTTACCCTTAGTATTTTCAATAAAGCGCTGTGTATTATAGGCTGGTCAGGCAGGAGGTCGAGAATGAAAATTGGACTACAGATCGCGTTAGGAGTGTTTTCGATAATCCCGTTCTATTTCGCAGCGATCGGGGTTGTCGATGGGACAGTCAACTTGTCGGGATCGAGCGAACCCGTACCCGCGATAGATAATCAGTATCGTTACGTGTCAGGTACATATGTGCTGGTAACTTTATTACTATGGTATGTGATACCGAGCATTGAACGCCATGCCGGTTTGTTGCGATTGATCGTGGCGGCGCTGGTCATTGGTGGAATTGGTCGATTTTTGTCGGTGTCGGCGCTTGGTCCGGGGCTGGACTATCAGATGTCAGGAATTTTCATCGAACTCGGGTCGCCGGTTTTCCTACTCTGGCAGTACTTGGTTTCGCGCGCTGCTAAACGGTCGGCTTCATAAAGTTGTATCGTCAGTGCGTCTCGTGATGTGGCTCGCAGCGCCAGACCGTATCGGAATTTAGAGATGTCTCTCAAGCTCGCAATATTCGACGTCGATGGCACGCTGGTCGACAGTCGCGAGCTTATTGCCTCGACCATGCGCGAGGCCTTCGCAGCGTGTGATACCGCGCCACCGGCCTATGCCGATATAAGGCAGACAATCGGACTGCCACTCGATCGGGTGATTGCTAAGCTTGCACCTGACCATGCCGAGCCAAACCGCCTGATTGATGCATATCGTACAGCCTTTGTAAGGCATCATCAGAAAGCTGGTTTTATCGAACCGCTTTATAATGGCGCGCTGGCTACGCTGGAAAGGCTCGTGGCTGATAATTGGATGATTGGAATTGCGACCGGTAAATCGAGGCGCGGACTCGACGCTTTATTCGAGATGCATCCAATCGCAGGCTTTTTTGACACAATATGGTGCGCTGATGATGGCCCGGGAAAACCGAACCCCTTTATGGTATTGGAAGCGGCCGGAAGCGTTGGCGTCGGGCTTGAGAGTACTGTGATGATTGGTGATGCTGTTCATGATATGCGAATGGGCCAATCGGCCGGGGTGAGGTCGCTGGCGGTGAGCTGGGGTTTTGCCACTGCCGAGGAGCTTCTGGCTGCCGGTGCCGACGAAGTGCATCATGCATTCGAAACGCTAAATAATAGTCTCGACAAATTTATGGGGATTTAGGGATATGAATACAAAAACCAGCGCAAAGCGGTTTTATGACTCTGCGAGTGTTGAGACTTCCGAAAATGTAGATCGCTGGCTGGTCTGCCTTGACGGACGTGCCATCTCGACGCCGTTGAAGCACCGGCTTGAATTGCCGACCCGGGCGCTGGCGCAGGCCATCGCCGACGAATGGCAAAGCCAGACTGATGTGATCGATCTGCCGGCGCTGACGCTGACGCGACTGGCTAATGTCGCAATGGACCGGACGCCAGTGGTGCGGGCCGAGATGATCGCCGAGATCAGCCGTTATGCGGAAACTGACGTAACGTGCTATCTTAGCGCCGAGAATTCGGAGTTAAGGGCGCGGCAGGATGAAGCCTGGCGGGTTTGGCGGGGTTGGGCCGGTCGCAATCTCGACGTCGTTCTAGTGCCGGTTGAAGGGATCGTTGCGGCACCGCAACCGGCGGCCTCGTTAAACGCGGTCAGCGCTTATGCCGAGGGGCTTGATGATTATAGGTTAACCGGTTTGAGCTGGGCGTGCAGTCTGTTTGGTTCGGCTGTCCTGTCTCTGGCTGTCGACCAGCAGGCGCTGGATGCGACGACGGCGATGAATTTGTCCTGCATTGATGAAGACTGGCAAGCTGAAACATGGGGAGCCGATGATGAAGCTCTGCAGGCGCGGGCTGCCCGTAACCGTGATGCTTTGTCATTGAAAACTTGGAGGGACGCGCTGTCGAGCTAGGTCTCTTTCTAAGGCATTAGAGGGTCTAGACATGGTCATAGTTCATCATCTCGAAAATTCGCGTTCCCAGCGGGTCTTATGGTTGCTTGAAGAATTGTCCGCTCAATACAATATCAAGTCCTATCACCGGCTTCCCGAGACAGGTATGGGGCCGCCGGAACTCTATGCGGTACACCCTTTAGGAAAATCGCCGTTGATAGAGATAGATGGTGTTGTTATCGCCGAAACGGGTGCCATTTTCGAGTATCTTCTTGAGCAGTATGACGCTGATAAAACGTTGCATCCGGCGCCCGGATCTGACTTTCACCGCAATCATGTCTACTGGCTTCATTATGCCGAAGGCTCGGCGATGATGCCATTATTGTTGAAATTGATTATTTCGGCCGTTCCCGAACGTGCGCCGGGTTTGCTTAAAGGTATATTCGGGCTGCTTTTGCGACCTCTGCACGATAAATTCATTGATCTGAGAATTGCCGAACATGTCGGCTATTGGGATCAACAACTTGCGGCAACAGGTTGGTTTGGCGGTGAGTCATTTTCCGCTGTCGACATTATGATGAGTTTCCCGGTCGAGGCCGCGAATCAGCGGATAGGTCTGTCTAACTATCCCCATGTCCAGGCGTTCCTCGACAGGATACATCAGCGGCCGGCCTATCAGGCCGCGTTGGCGCGGGGCGGACCTTATATTTATGCTTGAGGTCTGAGCTGATTTCATTGGGCCGGTCGACGAATCGAATCTGATTTTGGTTATTTGTTCAAGGTCTTACGGGGCCGCTATAATTGGCCAAAGACTTGTGGATGCTGGTTAGGCAATCGCTCACCTGTCGATTTTGCTCGGGTCTACGCGTCGCAAGTCTGCACTAATCTTGCTGAGGCCGCTTGTCAGAAAGGCAGGCTGTATTAAAAGCCGAATGGTGTAGGAGCCCGAACATGCATGACGTTATAAAAGATTTAGAAGCACGCCGCGAGCAAGCCCGTCTTGGCGGCGGTCATGACCGGATCGATCGGCAACACAAAAATGGAAAGCTGACGGCGCGGGAGCGTATCGCACTTTTGCTTGATGAAGGCAGCTTTGAAGAAACCGACATGTTTGTCGAACATCGCTCTTATGATTTCGGCATGGATGAAAAACGGATTCCCGGTGATGGTGTTGTGACCGGCCATGGCACAGTCAATGGCCGTCTGGTCTACGTGTTTTCCAAGGATTTTACGGTTTTCGGCGGATCGCTGTCGAAGGCCCAGTCGGAAAAGATAGTTAAAGTGCAGAAAATGGCGTCGCAAAACGGAGCGCCGGTTCTGGGGATTTTCGATGCCGGCGGTGCCCGGATTCAGGAGGGCGTCGATAGTCTCGCCGGCTATGCTGATATTTTCATGCAGAATGTTCTGTCGAGTGGTGTTGTTCCGCAAATCTCGATGATTATGGGGCCATGTGCCGGGGGCGATGTCTATAGTCCGGCGCTGACCGATTTCATTTTCATGGTTAAAGACACATCCTACATGTATGTGACCGGTCCCGATGTGGTTAAAACGGTAACAAATGAAGTCGTCACGCATGAAACGCTCGGCGGCGCCAGCGTTCACGCAGCGAAGTCCGGCGTCGTCGATGGCGCTTTCGAGAATGATATCGAGGCCCTGGTGCAAATGCGCCGGCTGATCGATTTCCTGCCCGGGTCCAATCGCGATACACCGCCGGTACGCCCGACCTTCGACATTGTTGAACGCGAAGACTACAGCTTGGACTCATTGATTCCTGAAAATCCGAACATGCCTTACGACATGAAGGAATTGATCGAGAAAACGGTTGACGAGGGTGATTTTTTTGAAATTTCCCCGAGCTTTGGGGGCAATATTGTTTGTGGTTTTGGCCGCATGGAAGGCAGCACAGTCGGAGTTGTTGCCAATCAGCCAATGACCCTTGCCGGTGTGCTCGATATTGATGCGAGCCGGAAGGCTGCGCGGTTTGTGAGATTCTGTGACTGTTTCAATATTCCGATTGTGACTTTTGTTGACGTGCCCGGTTTTATGCCCGGGACCAAACAGGAATATGGCGGCCTCATCAAGCATGGCGCGAAATTACTCTTTGCCTATGCCGAGGCGACGGTGCCAAAAGTCACGGTGATTACGCGCAAGGCCTATGGCGGCGCGTATGATGTGATGAGCTCAAAACATTTGCGCGGTGATGTGAATTATGCCTGGCCGACCGCCGAAATTGCGGTCATGGGAGCCAAAGGTGCGGTTGAAATCATCTTCCGGAAGGACATTGGGGATGCCGATAAGATCGCAGAGCATACAAAGAGCTATGAAGACAATTTCGCCAATCCGTATATTGCCGCTAAAAAGGGCTATATTGACGATATTGTTCTTCCACATGCGACCCGTCGCCGGATTTCCAAAGCGCTCAGAACGCTGAAGAATAAGGATGTCCAGAACCCGTGGAAAAAGCACGATAATATACCGCTATAATTTCATCTCATTGTTCCCGTTGGAACGCGGCGGATGATCCGGCATTAGGTTACTATGGCTGGTCTATGATCAGACAGGTGTTGCGCCATAGTCTTTGGCGAAACGGGCATTGCGGTGGAACGCCAGCCGCTTGGCAAAAACGAGCGGGTCGTGTGGTTTGACCAGCGCATCGGCTGGCGTTTCGGCCAGATCGATCAGGCGGGTCAGAAAAAATCTTAAGGCGGCGCCTCGGCACAGCACTGGTAGCATGTCGAGTTCGTCCGCCTGTAATGGCCGGACGCTCTGATAGCCGGCAATCAGATTCATGCCGTTAGAATAATTGTATGCGCCACCAGCTTCGAAGGCCCATGCATTAAGGCAGATTGCCAGATCATAGGCGAGTGCACCGGTGCAGGCGAAATAGAAATCGATAGCCCCGCTAAAGCTGTCACCTAGAAAGAAGGCATTATCAGGAAATAAGTCGGCGTGGATTGTTCCAACCGGCAAACTATGTGTGGCTAGGCCTGCTGCTGCTATCGCCTGCAAATCCGTGTCGATCGCGTCGGCTAGCCCCGCTTGCAGACTATCGGCAAACTGTTCCCGTCCATGCCACAGTTTCGGCCATGCTTTAGGTCCGAGCGTGTTTGGCCGGGTTTGTGGAAAATCCGCCAGAGCTGCATGTAGTTTTGCCAGGCCAATACCGAGATTGCGGCATTGAAGGGCATTCGGACGTATTGGCGACAGTCCGTTTAAAAATGATACAATCACCGCCGGGCGCCCTTCGAGTTGACGAAGTGTGCTGCCGTCTTTCCCTGCAATTGGTTCCGGGCACGGAAAGCCTTTGGCTGCAAGGTATTGTTTCAAAGCGATAAAATAGGGCAGGTCTGACGCTGAGACGCGTTTTTCGAACAGGGTCAGGATATATCTTCCAGTATCTGTTTCGAGAAAATAGTTTGAATTTTCGACGCCCTCGGCAATGCCCTTGAAACCCAGAGCATTGCCGAGATCGTATGCCGCTAGAAAATCAGCAAGAGCGGTGTCAGAAACACGCGTATATACAGCCATAGATCAGGCTGTAGCGGCGCTTGTCTCCGGTGTCCATTGGTCCTTCTGCAATGTCCGGCCAAGCAGCATGAAATGAAGTGCGGCCCACAGGAAGAACAGTGCGCCCATCGTAACTCCGAGGCGAACCCCGGTGCTGCGTGCCGGCGCACAATAGGCGTCATTTGTGGCTTCGGCCGCGTCGAGCGCGCCGCCGGAAATCGCGTCCACTACCTCGTCATTGGCGGCTTTTATCTGTCGCTCAAGCGTCCCGCATTCCTGCAATGAGACAGGCGCTTCGAGCTGGCTGAGCTGCCATTTTGTGCCTTGGTCTGAAATCCAGCCGATTACCGGTGGGCCGAAGCCGTATCCGATTAGATTGACTATAAATAACAGAAGTGCCGCCGCAGTGGCCCGCATGCGGGGCTCAACCAGATTCTGGGTGACCGAGAACATCGGGCCGAGATAGGAATAACGCAACAGGCCTGCAATTGAGAGTGCAGGCACTGCCAGCCAGATCGCTAAGGCGCCATCTGCAAAGCTGAGTGTGTTGTAACCGAAAACCGCAAATGGGAAGGCGAGGCTAACACCAAGTGCGGGTAGCCAGGAATCGGAATTCGGATGCTTTTTTCTGATTCGGTCGGCAAGAATACCTGAACCAATCGTGCCGATGCCGGCCGCGACGCCGAGTACGCCACCATAGATCAGCGCGGCATCCATCAAAGACAGCCCATGCGCGCGCATCCAGAATGGTGCAACGAACTGGCCGATTCCGTAGCCGGCGAAGGATACAATCGCGCCGCCGAGACTGACATGCCAGAAAGATGGTTTTCTGGCGAGGATACCGAATGCGGCAAAGGGTGACGGCATTACCCGGGCCGCCGCCGCGGCCGCGCCGCCTGGATCGGAATAACCACGTGGCGGTTCTTTGACTGTCATTTTAAAGATGATGGCGCCAAGCACACCGGGCAGCCCCATCCAGATGAAGGCGTCGCGCCAGTTCAATCCCTCTTGGGATGCGATCCAGGCGCCACCGAGTGCGGCAAGCATGGACCCGATTGGAATACCCAATGCGAATATACCAAGCGCGGACGAACGTTTTTCAGGCGGAAAATAGTCTGATATCAGGGAGTGAGAAGGTGGCGAACAGCCGGCCTCGCCAACCCCGACGCCGACCCGAGCTAGCGCAAATTGCCAGGTGTTTTGTGCCAGACCGCAAAGCGCCGTCATGCCGCTCCAGACAGCCATTGCGATCGCGATGATCGATGTCCGGTTTTTGCGCTCGGCTAACATCGCAAATGGAATGCCGAGAAATGTGTATAGCAAAGCGAATGCCAGACCGGACAGCAATCCGATTGCGGTATCCGACAGGCCGAATGTTTCGCGGATCGGTTCGCCGAGAACGCCAATCAAGGTCCGGTCGATGAAGTTGAACGTGTAAACAACGATCAGGGCAAACAGCACATAAGCGCGATAGGATGCGCTGCCATATCCGTCATTTGACGGGGATGGCGCGGTATCAGTTTGATCGGAAGTGGTCATTATGCAGTCTCCTATTTGGCGACAAAGTCACGTTCCAGGGTTTTTGCTGACATCAGGAAACACCCGGCCGCAAAAATAAACCAGCATACGGTAAGGGAAATCGCCTGCTTTAGCCCGGTCGAACTTGCCATTTCACAAAGCGCCATTTGTTCGCCGGTCAGCATGTCGTCGCCGGTACAGACTTTGACGCTCAAACCTGAGTCAGCAGGAAGCTGCATGTTCATAAACAGATCGCTAAAGAAGCCGACAAAATAGGGACCGACGCCATTGCCAATGATCGAAACCATGATCAGCAAAACGGCGATGGCGGTCGCCCGTGAGCGGTTGGATACAACACTCTGTCCGATATTATATTGGGCGCCGAGATAGGCATAATGGGTTGTCGTTGCAATTGCCCAGAAGATGAAGACAAGCGTGAGATTGCTGGCATAGAAGGCCGCAATATAGAATGGCACCGCGATAAGCAGACCGACAGCCGGTATCCAGGCCACAGCCGTTTTCGAATAAGGCGTCATTTTCTCGGTTAACCAGCCGCCCAGGAAGGTTCCCAGTGCGGACATCGCCGCGAGCGGGGCGCCGTAATTGACAGCCGCTTCGCGCACATCAATGCCGTGCTCGCGTTGCAGGAACGGGGCCTGAAAGCTAGTCAGGCCGTAACCGACAAAGGCGACAAAGGACGCGCCGATTGTCATCCACAGGAATGTCGGTTTTCCGGCCAGTTCGGTCAGGGTGTCTCTAAGGTTAGCCGCCTCTTCTTTAACTTTCGGTTCGGGATCGGAAAACCCTCTGGGGGGTTCTCGAACGGTTAAGTAAACCAGCAGGGCAATCAGGATGCCGGGCAGGCCAACAACGACAAAGGCGATCCGCCACCCTTCGATATGAGTCCAATCAATGCTGGAGAAAAACCAGCCAAGACCAATTGATGATAACCAATTACCGAATTCAACGCCGGTCATGCTCGCAATCGGACCGCCGAACAGATTGGCCAGAACGCCGCCAAGCGTGACCCCCATGGAATAAATTCCGAGTGCGGTTGCGCGACTCTTGGGCTGGAAATAGTCGCCGATGATCGAATTCGCCGGAGGTGTACAACCGGCCTCGCCAATCGCGACGCCAATCCGGAAAAAGAGAAGCATGAGGAAACCTGCCGCCACGCCGCATAGCGCAGTCATAATCGACCATAAAATGATACAGACCGTCATAATTCTAATGCGGTTTGACCGGTCAGCCCACATTGCGATTGGCAGGCCCATAACGGCGTAGAATAGAGCAAATGGCGGACCGTATAACAGGCCCCATTGTGTATCGGACAGATCGAAGCTTTCAATAATTGGCTGTGCGACAACAGCGATCAGCGTTCTGTCAATGAAATTAACTGTGTAGACGGTCATCAATACGAGTAAAACGTAAGAGCGGTAATTTTTGGTGCCGAACCCGTCTTCGTTCTTCATTTCTGCCTGCGCGACAACTGCCCCATTAGCCATTTGCAAAACAATCCTCCGATTTATTTATGACCCTAGCCGCGGATCGCTAGTAGGCAAGTCAAAATGAGGTAGCACTCTGCGGATCGTCAGATCAGGCCTTTGGTCTTGAGGCTTGTCACGCCATTCTTGGCTGCAATCAGATGGTCATGCACCAGGATATCCAGCGGCTCCAAGGCATCGATGATCTGGCGTGTCACTTCGATATCTGACTGTGACGGCGTCGGGTCGCCGCTTGGATGATTGTGCACGAGGATGATGGCAGATGCGGATTTCTCCAGCGCGTGGCGTGCAATTTCACGCGGATATACCGGCGCATGGTCAACTGTTCCGAGCGCAAGCACTTCGTCGGCGATCAGTTGATTCTTACGATCAAGAAAAAGACATCTTAGCTGTTCTCTCGGTTCATGCTGGAGCTCGTTGCGGACATAGGTTAGTAGTGCCGACCAGTTTGAAATGAGCGGCCGCGCCTGAATGGTTTCACGAGAGGCCCGCGTACCGAGTTCGCGCGATGCTGCAATATAGGCTGCCGTACTGGCGCCTACACCTTTGACTGATTGTAGCGATGCCGGATCCGCCGCAAGAATACCCGATAGGCTTTCAAAACGTTTGAGAAGTGCTTTCGCGACCGGTTTAATATCCCTGCGCGGAATGAAGGCGAATGATATGATTTCCAAAAGCTCGTAATCATCAAGCGCCTTTGCGCCACGATTAATAAGCCGTTGCCGCAGGCGATTACGATGGCCTTGCCAGTGAGGGAAGGAATCGTCTTGTGTCATCCGGGACTCAACGTTTATGCGGTGTGTGTCGTCCCTTTGGCGATGTCGTGAAAATTTCGACGCCGTCAGCTGTAACCCCAACTGAATGCTCGAACTGCGCCGATAATTGCCGGTCGCGAGTGACCGCTGTCCACCCGTCTTTGAGTATAACGCCATCCTTCCGGCCAACATTCAACATTGGTTCAATCGTGAAAAACATCCCCTCCGCCAGAACCGGACCGGTGCCGGCCCGCGCCGAGTGAACGACATTCGGTTCATCATGGAATAACTGGCCGAGGCCATGTCCACAGAAATCTTCGACCACGGACAGGCGGTTTTTCCGCGCGATTTCTGAAATGGCTTCACCGATGTCACCAAAATGCGCACCCGGTTTGACCACTGCGATCCCGGCCATCATGGCCTCGTAAGTTGCCTCAATCAAACGCGACGCCTTACGCTTGATTTCGCCGGCTGCGAACATTCTGGAATGGTCGCCATGCCAGCCGTCAACAATCACGGTCACATCAATATTGGCTATGTCACCTTCTTTGAAAACGCGCTCGCTGGGGATGCCGTGACAAATGACATGGTTCAGAGAGATGCAGGAGGCATGCTTGTAGCCTCGATAGCCGATCGTTGCCGATTGGGCGCCGTGATCAAAGACGAATTCCCGGATCAAATTATCAATATGAGCGGTTTCGACGCCAGGCTGGACTTCTGGCTCAAGCATATCGAGACATTCGGCAACAAGCCGACCGGCTTTGCGCATGCCGGCAAAGCCGGCCTCGTCATGTATTCTTATTTCCCCGGTCCGCATTGGGAGCAGAGTTTGGGCCTGGTTCATTTGATACTTTCAGAATGTTAGCAATCGTCAGGCCTATATAAGCGCGATTGCTGGCCAATCCTAGCGCTGAAATATGATAAAGCATCGTGAATTCGTGTAGGTTGTCGGTTTTTCCGCCAGATTGCCTGTCGGCCGGTTACGGAAGCATGTCGGGAACTGATGTGAAAGCGTGGCGTAAGCCTCGACATTCTGTTCCGGACACTTTAGTTCCGGCAGATAATCTAAAGTTCATAATGAGGTAAGGCCGCCAATGTTTGGAAAGATACTGATTGCAAACCGGGGTGAAATCGCTGTCCGTGTGATCAAGACCTGTCGCAGGATGGGCATTAAGACAGTGGTTGTTTATTCAGACGCGGATGCTGGCTCGAAAGCCGTCGAAATGGCCGATGAGGCGGTTCATATCGGGGGGTCACCAGCGGCAGAATCTTACCTCGTAATGGATAAGATAATCGATGCTGTTAAACAGACCGGTGCTGAAGCCGTGCATCCAGGATTTGGTTTCTTATCGGAAAACCCGGCATTTGCCAAACGGCTCGAAGATGAAAACATCGCTTTTATTGGCCCAAATGTCAACGCGATCGAAGCGATGGGTGACAAAATAAGCTCCAAAAAGCTTGCGGCCGAGGCCGGCGTATCGACTGTGCCGGGTCATATGGGGCTGATCACCGATACCGCCGAGGCGATTCAGGTATCGCGTGATATTGGCTACCCAATCATGATCAAGGCGTCGGCCGGTGGCGGCGGGAAAGGCATCCGCATCGCTTATAATGATCAGGATGTCGAAGAGGGTTTCCAGGCAGTTAAGGCCGAAGCCGCCGCGTCATTTGGCGACGACCGGATTTTTATCGAGAAATTTATCCTGCAACCGCGGCATATCGAGATTCAGGTGATGGGCGACAAGCACGGTAATTGTGTCTACCTGTTCGAGCGCGAATGTTCGATCCAGCGCCGGAACCAGAAAGTGCTTGAGGAAGCGCCGTCGCCGCTTCTGGACGAAGCGACGCGGAATAAAATGGGTGAGCAGGCCGTGGCGCTGGCCAAAGCGGTTCAGTATGACAGCGCCGGTACCGTCGAATTTGTTGCGTCCGGTGAAAATAAGAGCTTCTATTTCCTTGAGATGAATACCCGCTTGCAGGTCGAGCATCCGGTAACGGAGATGATAACCGGGGTCGATCTTGTAGAGCAGATGTTAAGGTCGGCTGCAGGTGAAAAGCTAACGATTGATCAGGCCGGGTTGAAGATTAATGGCTGGGCGATTGAGAGCCGGGTGTATGCCGAAGATCCGTATCGGAACTTTTTGCCTTCAATTGGACGTTTGAAGCGCTTTTCGCCACCCAAGGAAGGCGAATTGGAAGGCGGTACAGTTCGGATCGATAGCGGCGTTCGAGAGGGCGACGAAATTTCGATGTTCTACGATCCGATGATCGCAAAACTGGTTACGCACGGCAAAGACCGTGATGAGGCGCTGGATACACAGGCAAAAGCGCTGGACCGTTTTTACATTGATGGTATTCGCGACAATATCCCGTTTTGTGCGGCGGTTATGGATGATAGCCGTTTCAGGTCTGGAAACATTACGACAGCCTATATCAAGGAAGAATTTCCAAACGGTTTTAGCGGCACGGTTGCGACGGCCGAGCAGGAATTATTGTTGATTTCAGTTGTTGCTTATATTCACTCATTACAGCGTGCCCGGGCGGCTTTGATCAGTGATCGCATTGTTGCCGATATTGCGCCGCGGACGGATTGGGTCGTCGTACTCGGTTCAGATTACCATCCGGTTCATATCGAGATCAATGATGGTGTCGCGTCACTGACGGTTGACGGAACATCTCACG
The DNA here is from genome assembly GCA_002172915.1 of Hyphomonas sp. TMED17. Taxonomy (GTDB): domain Bacteria; phylum Pseudomonadota; class Alphaproteobacteria; order Caulobacterales; family Hyphomonadaceae; genus Henriciella. The sequence goes on from NHBW01000002.1 coordinate 265,555, forward strand.
AATTAAAGACAAGCTGGCAGCCAGGACAGCATTTGGTCGAGGGCGTTTTAGACGGTCAGCCATTCGCGGTTAAATTCGAAGACCGGACCGAAGGCTATATGATGCGTCATCGCGGCGTCAGCTTGCGTGTTCTGGTTTGTCGAGAAGAAGTGGCCGAGCTTCACCGGCGGTTGCCTGAAAAAGAAAAGCCGGACCTTTCAAAGCTGATTATCTCGCCGATGCCGGGTCTGGTTGTATCGGTCGACGTTGAAGTTGGTCAGGAGGTTCAGGAAGGCGAAGCCGTTTGTATCGTCGAGGCGATGAAAATGCAGAACACTATTCGGGCCGAGGCCGTCGGGCGCGTAAAGGCGATTAATGTCGAGGGCGGGGAGAGCGTTGCTGCAGATCAGATTATGGTCGAGTTCGAATAATTCGTTGCATGCTGGCGGGTTTCAAAAATTATGCTTAATCAGTCGCTTTATCGTCTTTGGTTCGAACCAAACGGGCGCATCGGGCGGTCCCGTTTCTGGCAGGGCCTCGTCGTCCTGACAGTGGCGAGTTTTATCATTGTTGCCGGCCAGACGAAAATCGGCAGCGGGTTCGGTCTTCTCAGCTATCTGCTGATCTATCCCTATATCTGCGTTTTCGGTAAACGGCTGCATGATATCGGCCGTTCGGCTTGGTGGGTGATAGGCCTGTTTTTTGCGTCTTTGATCGTACAGTTCATTTTGACATTGTTTACCGAGCCGATCTTTCGTTCACCGGAAACTGTTGCTCTGATTGAAAAAATGGCGGTCGACTGGGAGGCTGGTAATATCGACATGGTTGGACCGGATGTCGAGCGCCTGAATAATCTACTTTTGATTCCGAACCTGATAAGTGTGGTTGTCGGAAACTTTGTGCTTGGCTTTTTTCTTGGCCGCATCGAAAGCGATGCTGGCGACAATCAATATGGCCCGGCAGAGTAAGGCCGGCTGACGCTTCGGGCGTCTGTTTCGGTATGCGACATTGGTTGCCGGCTTTATGTGGCTTGAGTCTCGGTGGAGCTGGCGGTAGTGGAACTCGGCGCGAACGGGACTGGCCGTCTCTGACACCGTCAGGCTGGCAGTTTTAACAAGGGTGATATTTATAATGGCGTATAAAAGGACGAAATCATGAACTGGCTTGCGACACTGTTGAACCCGATCGGTAAAACACCAAGTCTCGCATTCACGCGGGCCTGGACGCTACTTTTTCTGATGCGGTTTTTCATGATTTTCGGCGTCGGATTCATTTTAACAATTTTGGGTATTTCCGGCATCAATACCGAGAATCTATCGGTTAACGTCATTTATCTCACCGGATTTGTCTTTCTTTTGACGTCCATGCTGTCGGTGGTCATCCATATACGTCGTCTGAATGATGCCGGTCGCTCGAGCCTCTGGGCGATGATCATTTTAATTCCACTCTTGCTTGGTAGCGCTGTTGCTCTTGCCGGGATTACCCGAGCAGCCGGGGAATATACGAAAAATTACGAATTGAGAGCAGCTTACCTTGCTGACCCAGAGGCCTGGCAGGAACAGCGGAAAGACCGGCCCGAACAACCCGCAGACGAAGGTGATACTGCGAGTTCTAGCTCTGAATGGTCGGGTGGCCGCGGCTCTAGATCAGCGAAAGCGCCTTATCGTGCGGATAATGTGCTTCCTGGGCAGGAAGCTTCGGTATTGCGGCCGAATATACGGACATTCTACACGATGATGATGCTGTTTAGCGCCTTTGTGGTCCCATGGAGCCTCCTCTGGGTGGCGCGTCTGCCGTCGCGCACCGATGCCGGACCGAATTAGAACAGCGGCCGGGCAAGACCGGTACAGGCTCTGACGGTAAGGCGCTTAACGCGTCCGGATAGAGGTCAGTGGTCTCTGAATAAGTTATCGGGAACCGTCCGGCGGTTTGAATTGTCTGTGTGGTAACCGCCGAGTGTCTTGGATAGTCTCGAAGCGGTAAGGTGCAGTGTCATGCCCGTCCAATGTCTGTTGGATTGTGAGTTTAAAGCTGATGACGTCTGGCACTTTATATTTATCACCAGTCCGTCACCGGTCCGTAGGCAAGACTGGTAATTTCTTCACTATGGCGTAAGTGACGGGACGGTCCTGGTGACTCGCTGAAATACGGCTTCGAAGCTGGCTCTTAGCGCGGCGTCGGCGTTGGCCATGTCGACAGGATAGCCTAGATCCACGAGGCTGGTGACCCCATATCGCGGATCGTCGATTCCGCACGGCGTGATGCCGGTGAAATGGTCAAGCTCAGGTTCGACATTCAGACTGATGCCGTGCATTGATACCCAGCGTTTGATACGAACGCCGATTGCCGCGATCTTTGCTTCCCGCAATGGACCACCCGGATGGGTTCGGTCTACCCAGACGCCAATCCGGCCATCTCTGGGGCCGGCCTGAATATTGAAAGTCTCGAGTGCTGAAATAATCCAGCCTTCGAGGTCGGTGACAAACTTCCGAACATCGCGGTCTCTACGTTTCAAGTCGAGCATGCAATAGACAACGCGCTGCCCGGGGCCGTGGTAGGTGAATTGGCCTCCCCGTCCGGTCTGGTATACCGGAAACCGGCCTGCCTGTTTGAGGTCATGCGGAAGGGCGCTGGTCCCGGCAGTATAGAGTGGCGGATGCTCCAACAGCCAGATGAGCTCACCGGCTTCGCCGGCCTGAATGGCTGCAACACGGGCCTCCATCAGACTAACCGCTGTCTCATAGTCAACAGGGTTCGAGCTGGTAGCCCATTCGATTTGTGGCATATCATCCATCCTGTTGCATATAGCAGAGACTTTGCTCTTCACAATTAGGATTAGCGTGACTATAGGAGCTTTCCATCGGCGTGCGGCCGTGGCGGAACTGGTAGACGCGCAGCGTTGAGGTCGCTGTGGGGCAACCCGTGGAGGTTCGAGTCCTCTCGGCCGCACCATCTCCTCTTGCAATATTATGTAATGATTGAGCGTAATCGATTTTGGGTTTGGTCGCTCGCGAAAGTGAAAAAGTGAATGGAAAGTCGAAAAGGATCCGAACTGGCCGGTTTGCTTGCTCGAACGATCTCGATCACCCAGCTGGCGAGTTGGTGTGCAAGTCTTGTAATATTGCTAAGCGGACTTGTGCCTGCGACCGCCGAGAGCTCCCGGATTGGTTTATATTCTGGTCAATGGGCTGACACACGCTTGCCGCATCTCCCTTATAATAGTCTGACCGGGGGCCTGTCATTTGATGATAGTCGCCTGCATTCTCTGATTGTTTCGCGCCAGATTGGCGCAACGGATCTCTTTTTGCCTGGGCGCCGTATCGGGTTCGAGAATGCGAGCATAGAGCTGGAGGGGACAGCAAGCGTTCATAGCGGCCTGCAGGATCATTCGGAAGTTACTCTGGGTGTAATGCTGCGGAGCCAGAATATGGATCTTGGATCGCTTGGAGCGGTAAACCTTGGCTGGGCGAATGGGGTCTCATATGCGCTGGAGGCACCGGCTTACGAGTTTGGCCTGGATCTGGTCCGGGGTGAAAATACGGTGCAGTTACAATATTATATGGGATTTGAGCTAGAATATGCGCATCACAGTTGGACACATCTGAGTTTGTTTACTCGACTGCATCACCGATCCGGCATTTATGGCGTGATTTCACCATCGAAGACGGGCTCCAACATTATCGGTTTGGGGGCGAGGTTGCGGTTCGCGACAGACCGATCGTGCCCTGCTTAATATATGCCCGACCTGTGCCGATATTTATCCGAGCGAGACGATAGGAACGCGCTGAGAGCATTATCTAATATTCACGGGCTGACGTTATTCAGCGAAATTGGCGGGCCGTGCCATTGTTAGGGGTGGTAAGGCCGTTGCTGAATTCATTATTATCAGCGTAGGCCGCCCATCCTAATGCTTGGATTTTTACACTTAAGTATTCGCGCCATAGACTTGTTATCATTCGGCATAATTGTCCAATATTGCAGAGAACTTAGCAAAAGGTAGCTAAAGCTTTAATGTTGATAGACGGTTACACTGTGTTTCGGTGTTGCGACACTTTTTGGGAAATTCTATACTCGTAAAAAATTATATTTGGTTAGCCAAAGGGGGGACTTGGGTATGACTGATACGGCTTTAGAAATGTTTCATCGGACTGAAGAATGGTTTGTGCGGTTTTTCAGTACCGAGGGTGTCGGCTACGATCTTTCAGTTGAATTTGTGGGGAGCCTGTTATTCTTAATTCTTGGGACCGGTTTCTATCGTATCATTTTGTTGATACTCGGGAGTCGGCGTCCCAAGGAGCGAGAAACTATTCTCCATTCGGTTTTGTCGGATATGCTGACCAGCCTTGATAAGCTCGGAGCCCAGTCATTCGAACGAAACGATATGCAGGAACTCCGCAACTGGAGAGATTTTGGCATATTGGGATCGCTCGGCAAAAAAATGGAAATGACGGCGGGAGAGTTTGGTTCTCGTCAAAATGATATTAGAAAAGTAGCAGGAAAGATTCTCTTATTTGCAGAAAATCAAGATAATCTCGGCAGGCGGGGAGCGAAGAGCGCGTTCAAGCTTGAAGTAAATAAGCTGGTTCTCGAACTCGCTAATCTTTCATCAGAAGTTTTTTTGCATCGAAAATATCACAATGAGATTCGCAAACATGCAAATGAAATCAGTGAAAGAATCGACGCTGACGTTTTGTCCGATACGCCGAAAACGGATAAGGCCGCTAAAGCTGATAAATTGGCTCAAGCGGATGCGGTGGATCACGAAGATCAAACCGAGACCGTAGATCAGGCGGATCAGGCAGAGGCCGTAGATCAGGTGGAGGGCATAGATCAGACCGATCAAACCGGAACCGTCGATCAGGCAGACCAGGCTGATGAAAATACAGCTGCCGATACTGAAGAGTCGACAACGACAGACGAAGCTTGATCGTGAAATCTCTTGATGCTGCGGCGCTTAAACGTTTCACCGCTAGTCGGCTAGAAACGATTTTTTGCGTCCAGTATTCTTACTGCTTTGTCAGCGAAGACATTATCGAGTCTGAGCTCTTTGCGCAAAAGGTCGAGTAAACGCTGTTCGTTTTCATGCAGAACGTCATCAGCATAGACGATATCGACGGCTTGGACAAAAACCGATTTACAGGTCTCGGCGCTCTCTTGAAGAAGAGATGCGCAGGCGTTTATCGTTACTGGCTCGAACTGGTATGGATCGTATCGCCATGCTTTGGTTTTCTCTTCGAGACGGGCCAGTAAATGACCGTCTTCGACCGCATCGCCACCCTTGAGTGTTTTGGAGCGGGAAATGAAAAAATCACGCTCGGATTTTTCGCGTTCATCAAGCACGCCGTCTATTGATGCCGCGATCCAAAGAATGCTGTAGATCGCTTCATCCTTGCTCATGCCGCCGAGGGCGCCGGAATCTTCAAATAATTCGGTTAGATCTAGAGCCATGTCCGCTGTTTCCCTATCAATACTGATTTTTCGACGCCATCACGGACAAAACCATGCGAACAAAGTCTTCCGGAATTTTCATCTGCTCGGCCAGGATTTGAATGAGTGCTTTTTCGTTCGGATGAAGACTGCCATCTGCGAGCATGATATCGACTGACTGCGTGAAGATCGATTTGCAGATTTCTAAGCCGATATGTTCAAGTGACGCGCAAGCATCCTTGGCCAGCTGGTTGAGCGTTTCGGTACTATCTGCGCCCGCTAATCTTTGCTCAATACTCTGGATTGCGCTCTGGGCGCCGTCTTTTGATCCCCTCAAGGTTTTTGAGCCCTTGATAAGGCTTTCAAGCAAAGCACGCTCGCGGTCATCCTCATGCCCGTTAATCATGACTGAAATCTTTAGAATAGCGTAGACGGCTTCTTCCTTTGTCATTGCGCCGTCAGCATCTTCAAACAAAGCTGCAAAATTTATCGCCATGGCCATTCCTCAAAAATAATTCTTGTATCGGAAGATTTCATTCGCATCCCGGATGAACTCTTCGCTTTCTTCCAGACCCAAGCCTGCAACTAGAATTTCAAGGAAATCGATTTCCTCTTTCTTGATTTTCTTGTCGGCCCAGACCAGGCCAGCGCATGCAGGAACAGGGCTTTACGTTCCGTTTCGTTGCTCGAGACCCTGATGCGACGGAGTGACTTATCTAATTGTTCAAACCAGACCCGCGTCCGGCCAGCCGGGTTTTTAGCTTTACGATATTTTTTCAGCGCCTTATCGAAACCTGCCCAGTCATGGCGGCTAAATTTACCACCGCTGAGGCGTGATTCTATTGTTTGGAGTCGCTCGTTTTCTTCCGGGCTTTCTTGGCGGTCGGCGTACTGCGCACAGAACAATAATATGATGAAATCGGCTCGTCTGGCTTTGTCGAATCCTAAACGCCGTTTCAGTCGATGCCAGAAACCGGGTTCGCGTCGTCCGCTTTCTTCATATTTTTGAATTAGGAATTTTTTTCACTGGAGAACGCGTCCGTAACAGCATCGCCGTCGAATAAGAATTCCCGTTTTACCGCCATGATTAAATCCCCCCGCGCTGAGTTCTAGGTTGAAACCAAGGATGAGCGCAAGCAAATTTTCAAGTCTTGCGGCAATATCTGCTTCGATGTCTAAATCGTGCCTCATAATCGGTGATTGCCCTCGGCACGGGCGAGATATTGCCGAATTAATCCGGGCGCGCTGCCGATATTCATTATGGGTCACGCCGGGGTACAATATTTCGACTTTAATTGCCGGTGAAGAGTGTCTGGTAACCGGGTGTGTTGGCTTAGGGCGGCCGCGTACGCCGGCACAGTGTTATTGCGCCGGCGGTTCAGAAACGGTCAATCAGACGGTTCTTAATCATGTGGACCAGATGTTCTGATTATGCCCAAAACGGACCGTATCGGGCAAGAGTCCTGCCCGCGGGCTGTTCCCGATTGTTCTCGGGCTGAGATGTCCGCTAATCGAGCCGACGCCAGACTTCGCTTAGGGTTCCGTCCGGGAATGCAAGTGTTTGCGAGAAAGTGTCGCCATCCTCTGATTTGGTGATTTCGAAGCTGAAAACTTCTCCGATCAATTCCCTGTTACTGTGGTTCATGATTGTTTCGGTCATTGTGCCTTCGTCATAGTTATAGGACCCCGCGCCGACAAATGTTTCACCGGGTTTAGAAACATCATGATAAGTATACATGAAGTTTTCGGTGCTATAGATTTTGACTGGGTATGGCGCTGACAGCGCAATGCTTTCGCCGTCCCATGTGCTGCTCTCAATCACCCAGGCGCCTTGCATCGACTGTTCTGCAGTAGCGGTCGCGGCGGTTAAAAGACCGGCGCTGAAGATAATTGGCATGATATATTTTCGCAAAATTAGTCCCCCTCATAGATAAATACGATATTCAATTTATTGCTGTGTAGTGCGAACCTACAGACTTATCTTTTAAGACGAGGTGAGGCTTTGACAATGGTTGCGATTCTAAATTTTGCTATTTTGTTTTCATTATCCATTATGCAGGACAGAAACGGGATACGAGCATAGTGTCTGTGCGCCCGGGTCAGCGATGTGACTGACATGTATGTCGCGGGCTAAGGCATGTAGCCCGGGTTGCGCATATAGCAGTCTAGTCGGCCCAAGACGTCGCCCAAATTTTTGGACGGGGCGGGAATTTACTGCCGCAGGTCCTGCGCCTGGCCGTAGCCGCTTGCGCAGATCAAATCTTTCATGATGTTGCGCGATGATATCGTGTGGTGCGGGTTTCTTGTTCTGGCTAGGCGGCGAGGCCAAGCGACAGGGCCTCTTCAATATCAAGGCCTTCGGAAAGAAGGTCATCGGTCCGCCATCTTTCGGAGCTTGACCGAATAGCATCATTTGCCAGAACCGCGTTTATAGTTGCCGCAAGCTGCGCCTGTTCCAGTTTTTCAGGAATGATGTAATCGCCGAGATTGAGCGCTTTGAGGCGTCTGGCATTGTCGAACTGGTCAAAGCTCATCGGCAAGCAAACCGATGGCAGCCCGGCGCCGAGTGTCTCGGTGATACTATTAATTCCGCCATGCTGGATGACTAATTTACAATATGGCGCGATTGAAGACAGTCTGGCATTGCCAAGGATTAAGGATCCCGCAGCGGTATAATAGGACTCCTTGCTGCCATTGCCCAAGAGCACGACAGTTTTTTGATCAAGCTTTTCAACCGCGCTGAGTACAGTGTCGAATAGACGGGATTTCCGGGTCGTTATGAGTGAGCCCAGAGTAATTAGTATGGCTGGTTCACCTTGAGTCAGGAATTCCAGAACGTTTTCATGCAGACGGGGTTTAAGGGTCGACCAGAAGTTTTTCAGATGGTGAACCCCGGATTCCTCTTTGAACAATAGCCGACGCGGAAATGCCGCCAGTCGATTTATCTGGGGTGTTGCGACTTTGAACAGGTCGAATGTATCAGGATCAAACCCTTGCGCCTCGGTCAGGTTTCTGAGATCGGGGAGCATGGCACGATAGGCATTTGCAACATCAAGACGGGCTTTTTTTCGAATATCCATCGAGCGATTTGCTGCAGTTATACGCCGCCACCTTGGCATAACCGGCGGATCGGACTCCTGATATAGCGCCATCGGATACAGATTGACTTCCTGAAACGGGACGCCGAATTTCTTGCATGCCAGCGCCGTCGCAGGCGTCGTCCAGCTAATGAAAGCAAAATCGATTTTATGTTCTTCAATAATATCGGAAACGAGTTTGAAGTTCCATTCGGCGGTTTCGTTAATGACTTCGGAAACGGCCCGCCAGCCAATATTGAATTTGAAGATCCGTTCGGTGAAAACCTGCATGTGTTCAGGACTTTCAAACCGTGGAAAAATTGATGTGTAGGATCCGACATCACGGCCAAAGGCGCGTTTCGAGTCGGACGGGCCGCAAATATGAACTTCATGTCCGCGCTCGATGAGCTTCCGGCTTATTGCGACAATCGGAATAATTTCGCCGAAGCTTCCCCAACAGGTCAGAAGAGTCTTCATTGCTTCACTCCGGCATTGCGAAGTCCGAGCTCGGATACATAACACGGAATAATGAGAGAATGGCGATGGTGTGATGTCATGTTCGAATGGCAGGGAACTCGCTTGTCGAGAATGGTGAGAAAAACCTTTCGGATTGAAATATATCGCGGCCCGGAAGCGATGTATTTTGATGCTCACAACGGTTTCAGGCGCCGAAATAATCGAATTAAGCCGTGCCTTTCATAGAACCGTGGTCTGCATTCCAAAGTCTTCGTGTGCGCTTAACTCCCGTGATTTAAATAAAGGCAATAGATAGTTTCTGAGCCAACTATATTATTAAAGCAAGCCGCAAAAGAGGAGATACCGCAATTTTTACAAGCGTGCGGATTTATTCTTACTATCGTCTGCCAGCGTCTCGCGATAAACCGTGTAAAGTGCAAATTTTAGCGGGCTGCATGCGCCCTGGGAGAGGGCAGATTGGATTTGTTAGGCTGTTTTTGATCGTTCTGGCTTGAAGCATGGTCAATTGACCGTCATGACATAGCGAGCCAGCGGCAGGTTAAGTGATATGATTGATGATGACGGCAAAAACGGAACCGAGGATCTCGAGAATTTTGATGCCGCGATTTCCGCGGGTGAGCAGGACAAAGTCAAAGAGATTCTGGACCAGATGCACCCGGCAGATGCGTCCGATCTTTTGGAGCAGATGCCAACAGATGAATTCGAGGCCGTCGTCGCGCTTCTCGATGGCGAACTGCCGACCGAAATTCTGATTGAGCTGCGCGATGAGTATCGCGAAGATGCGCTCGAAAAATTATCCGATGCTGCGGTTGTCGACGCCATTGATGCGCTTGAGTCAGATGATGCCACCACTGTTCTGGAGGATCTCGGCGATGATCGCAGGGAGCGTATTCTAGAGGGTCTGGCCCCGGTCGACCGTGCCGTGCTTGCGGCCAATCTTCTGTATGACGAGAAGACGGCCGGCCGGTTGATGCAGCGGGAATTCCTGTCGGCTCCGGAGTTTTGGACGGTCGGCACGACAATCGATTTTGCGCGTGACAATGCCGATGATTTGCCGACTGATTTTTATGAGGTCTATGTCGTAGATCCGGGCAATCGGCCGATCGGTTTCGTCCTGCTTTCGCGGCTTTTGCGAACCGAGCGCAATGTCGGGCTGATGGATATTATGCAGCCGTTGCAATCGGATATCCGGGTCGAGATGGATCGGGAGGAAGTGGCTTATCAATTTCAGAAATACTCACTGGCTTCGGCGCCGGTCAAAGATGCTGATGGACGTTTGGTAGGTATGATTACAGTCGATGACATGGTGCATGTCATTCAGGACGAGAATACCGAAGACTTGCTGGCTTTGCTGAATGTGTCATCGGCGGACGGTTCCGATACGGTCCTGGAATCAGTCTGGGCCCGGGCACCTTGGTTGGGCGTAAATCTCGTAACCGCCTTTATTGCGTCGGGTATTATCGCGTTGTTCGAGGGGACGTTGGATAAAATTGTGCAATTGGCGATTCTGATGCCGGTCGTTGCCGCGCTAGCCGGTAATGCCGGCAGTCAGGGGCTCGCCGTAGCGGTACGGGCGATTGCCGAACGGGAACTGGATGGCGATGCACAGCGCCGGGCCGTCGTCCGGGAAACCCTGACCGGTCTAGTCAATGGCGGTATTTTTGCCGTCAGCGTTGGCGCTGTCACACTGCTCTGGTTCCGTGATCCGTTACTTTCGACCGTCATCGCTGTCGCCATGTTGTTGAGTTTTGTATGGGCCGGGTGTTCCGGCATTCTTGTGCCATTGACGCTCAAGAGATTCGGGGCCGATCCGGCTGTGGCATCATCGGTTTTTGTTTTGACGCTGACAGATGTTATGGCGTTTCTCAGCTTTCTTGGCCTAGCCTCCATCTGGCTGATTTAGGACGTGCCACCAAGTTATAACGGCCCGTGCCGAACCCGGCCGGCTCTGGTTGGCAGTTTAAACCGGCACGGCGAGACCGAAGCTGATCTGCTGTCGGACCGGGCATTTGCTATTATCATCTGGCGATCCGGGCCGCGGGTGGCCTGTTGCAGCTGCGCCGCTTTCGAAGTGCGTCAAAGCCCCCAAAAGGCGGCCATTTTTAGCTATCCTACACAGTGGCAGCCTGAGCATCTGCGATGCCATGTCGGAACTCGTTGTGAAAGAAAATTAAATGTTGCGATCTAATGTGCCGGACGGCCTGACGGGCCCGGTACGCCGTGATTATTTGTAATCGCCATTATTTGTAGTCACCGGACGGGTTATTGGTGTTTATCGGCGGTTCGGCTATACCGCTGTCATGACAGTTTTATATCCGACATTGAACTTCGACCTCGGCGAAACGGCCGATATGATAAGGGATACGGTTCGTGCTTTCGCAGTAAATGAAATCGCGCCACTCGCGTCCGAAATTGATCGCACGGATGTCTTTCCACGCCATTTATTACCTAGAATGGGTGAAATGGGTCTGCTCGGTATCACTGTGGAAGAGGAGTGGGGTGGTTCGGGCTTGGGATATCTCGAGCATTGTGTCGCTATGGAAGAAATATCGCGCGCATCGGCGTCGGTTGGCCTGTCCTATGGCGCTCACTCCAATCTTTGCGTAAATCAGTTACGACGCTGGGGAACTGATGCCCAGAAGCTCAGATACCTGCCGAAACTGATCAGTGGCGAACATCTCGGCGCCCTCGCCATGAGTGAAACCGGCGCCGGGTCGGACGTGGTTTCGATGCAATTAAGAGCCGAACGCAGTGATAATGATTTCCGTCTCAATGGCTCCAAAATGTGGATCACTAATTCGCCCGATGCGGATACTTTAATTGTCTATGCCAAAACATCGCCGGATAAAGCCTCAAGGGGAATAACGGCGTTTCTGATTGAAAGAGATATGCCGGGCTTTTCAGTCGCGCAGAAACTGGACAAACTCGGCATGCGCGGGTCCGAAACGGGCGAGCTGGTCTTTGCTGATTGTCTTGTGCCTGAAGAAAATGTGCTGGGCCCTCTCGATGGCGGGGTCGAGGTGCTAATGAGCGGGCTTGATTATGAGCGGTCGGTACTCGCGGCCGGCCCGCTGGGTATCATGCAGGCCTGTCTTGATGTCGTGGTCCCTTATCTGCATGAGCGCAAACAATTCGGAAAGTCGATTGGCGAGTTTCAGCTGGTTCAGGGCAAGCTGGCGGACATGTATGTCCAGATGAATGCATCCAAGGCATATGTTTATGCCGTGGCAAAGGCCTGTGACCGCAATGAGACGGCGCGCAAGGATGCCGCTGGCGCGATACTCTATGCTTCCGAAACTGCCACCAGAATCGCATTGGATGCGATTCAGCTTTTAGGCGGAAATGGTTATATTAACGAGTATCCGACGGGGCGTCTTTTAAGGGATGCCAAACTGTATGAAATTGGCGCCGGAACCAGCGAAATCCGCCGTTTTCTGATAGGTCGCGAGCTGTTTTCGGAGTCTGGCTGAACTAGCCGGTGACAAGGTTAAGTTGTGCGACGAAACCGCTGTTGTGCAGGGCTTTCATCGCTGCTGAATAACCAGCCTCGACACATTCATCATAGGCTTTCCAGTCTCGCAATTCGATCTCGCCAAGCTCGGGCAGGACAAGGGCATCAACATCCTCATGACCATTTGTCGGATCATTGGTCAGGGTTGCCGAACGCATCAGAAGTTCGGCGATTGGCGGCATGCTTGATAATCCATGCCTGGCGACCCAGCCGAAAAATCCCGGCGGGTCAATGAAGCTTTCGGTCTTCAGGCCTTTATCGGTGCGGGTTACATCAGCGCCGATTGTCAGGCCGCGGTGAAATTTAGCCATAATGTCGGCCGGGAAATTATTAAGCACCGCACCGTCGACCAGAATCTGGTCGTCCTCGACAACCGGTGGCAAAATGCCGGGTAGTGAGATGCTGGCCCGCAGCGCAGCGCGCAGGGAACCTGACCGATGGACCCGGACCAGACCAGTGCTGAGGCTCGTCGATGATGCAAAAAATGGGATTTCGAGATCATTGATTTCGCTATTGCCAAAATGCTCAAGAAGACGGGCATCAACTTTGCGCCCTTTGACCAGACCTACGACTGGCAGGTGCCAGTCTCCAAGAGGATTGGTCGCGACAAAGGCTTTCCGGATCCGGGTTTCGATTTCCTGAATATCCCAGCCTTTTGCGACGCAGGCGGCAATAACTGCGCCCATCGAAGTGCCACCAATGAAATCAACTGGAATGCCCAATTCCCTGATCGCGCGGATTGCCCCGATATGCGCGTAGGCGCGGGCGCCCCCTCCCGACAGCACGACGCCAACCGAGCGACCAGCCATGGTTCGGGCCAAACGGGCACTGCTTTCGCCCATCATATTGGTCCAGTGAAATATCCGGGACGCGCCGGCGGCTTGCAACCAGTCCGAAGGCTTCGATGCCTGACGGTAGCCAGGATAGTGAATCAATAGGACATCGATCAGTTTCATGGCTTGTGCGGGCGATGAGGTTTTTGGAAAAATCGGGTCCGAAGGCCGCGCATCAGCTCTTGCAACGACCCAGATTCTGTCGGCCTGACGCATGGCGAGTTTGAACCAGCTGTTTTCGCCCATTGTCGAGACGAGTATGACGATATCATTCTCGGATTCCAGCTGGTCAAAGAATCCGGCCGGCTTTTCGCGTCCCTCATCCTCGAAAACGATGCGGGCCCTGACGTTTAGCCGCTTCAGTGATGTCGCCAATGCCTGGGCGCGCTGTCCGATATCGATAGAGGGTGATGTCGCGACCAATGAAAAGACTTTCGGCGCCGTTCGCGGATTTCTTAGCTCGCCATTCTTTAACCTCGCCACGATTAGCCTGATTACACCGGAGAGTATCTCAGGTTCGGCGTTGATAAGTTTCTGGAAGCTTTTGCGCGAGAGTTTGAAGACTTCGCTGTCACGCAACGCATAGACTGACGAGCTATGAAAAGCGTCAGTCGGCGGGTCGGCCGTGCCGTGTGACTGCCCGTTCTGGAACAAGGCCATTTCCCCGGCCGGTTCGCCGGCGCGGATGTGGCCCATGAATTCGTCCCGCCCGTCTGGCATTTGCCGGAAAGCCCCGAAAGTGCCTGTAAGAATGAAATAAATCGAGTCCGAGACGTCGCCAGCTTTGAATAGGGGCCAGCCGGCGGGAACGGCATACCATTCGCCTTCCTTGCGGGCGGCACGCAGCGCCCTTCGCGGGACCTCCTTCAGAATTGTAATTGTGTCGAGCGGAGGTTCGAGGCCATCTTTCTTTTTGTTGAAAACAGACATGCTCCAAATCTCCAGCGTTTGGCAGGTGGCGCGGCCTGAGCGGACGAACTGCCCTAAGAGCAGCTAAACAACATGCTAGGCGCAAGTGCAATAATAGGTATGACTTGGTTGTTAATGATGTTGGATTTTATCATAAATTACTAAAATCATAAGGCTGACAGCAAGAATTGTAGGTCTAGTGATAATGACTGATTAGTTTGGAGACACAAATGCCCGTGCTAAAATCGACGCTTGATGTGTCCGATCCGCAATTTAGCCGTAATCGAATATCGATGACGGCATTGGTCGAGGAATTACGGCTAAGGTCCGACACGGTTTGTCAGGGTGGCCCGGCATCCGCGCGCGAGCGGCATGTTGCGCGCGGCAAGCTTTTGCCGCGTGACCGGATCGAGCATTTACTGGACCCCGGATCGGCTTTTCTCGAGCTGAGCGCGCTCGCGGCTTTCGAGATGTATGATGATGAAGCCCCGTCGGCTGGAATCATTACCGGTATCGGTAAAGTGTCCGGGCGGGAGTGCGTGATTGTATGTAATGACGCCACGGTCAAAGGCGGGGTCTATTATCCGATCACTGTAAAAAAGCATTTACGGGCGCAAGAGGTGGCAATGGAAAACCATTTGCCATGTATTTACCTCGTCGATTCTGGCGGCGCGAATCTGCCGCATCAGGCGGAAGTATTTCCAGATCGTGATCATTTCGGGAGAATTTTCTATAATCAGGCGCGAATGAGCGCGCTCGGCATTCCTCAGATTGCAGCTGTTATGGGCAGCTGTACGGCCGGGGGAGCATATGTTCCGGCTATGTCTGATGAAACGGTTATTGTAAGAAAGCAGGGCACAATCTTTCTGGGAGGGCCGCCTCTGGTGAAAGCGGCCACCGGAGAGGAGATATCAGCCGAAGATCTCGGCGGCGCCGACGTTCATGCACGCCAGTCAGGCGTTGCTGACCATTATGCGATCAACGATCAACACGCTCTAACCATTGTCCGGTCGATTATCGATACGTTGCACCTATCTGAGCCCAACCCGGTCGGTTTGTCGCCGTCGCGCCCACCGCGATATGATCCGAAAGAGTTGTATGGTCTAATCCCGGAGGATTTACGCACGCCGTATGATGCCCGCGAGATCATTGCCCGCTTGGTTGATGGTTCGGAGTTTCACGAATTCAAACAGCTTTACGGCGAAACGCTTGTCTGCGGGTTTGCGCGATTGTCCGGCATGCCGGTGGCGATTCTTGCAAATAATGGAATCCTGTTCGGGGAGAGCGCGCAGAAGGCAGCGCATTTTATCGAGCTGGCCGATCAGCGGCGCACTCCGCTCCTTTTCCTGCAGAACATAACCGGCTTTATGGTGGGTTCGAAATATGAGGCAGCCGGAATTGCCAAGGACGGCGCTAAAATGGTCACCGCGGTTGCGACCGCCAGTGTTCCAAAATTGACTTTGATCACGGGGGGATCTTTCGGGGCCGGAAATTATGGCATGTGTGGTCGGGCTTACTCGCCTCGTTTTCTATTCGCCTGGCCGAATGCGCGCATTTCGGTGATGGGCGGTGAGCAGGCGGCGGCTGTGCTTGCAACGGTAAAACGCGATTCGTTTGACCGGCGCGGTGAAGTCTGGTCGGAGGCCGAAGAGGCGGCATTTAAAGAACCGATCCGGGAGTTGTACGAAAATGAGGGGTCGCCCTATTATTCGACTGCCCGTTTATGGGATGACGGCATTATTGATCCGGCTGACACACGCCGGGTGCTGAGTCTGGCGCTGGCGGCTGCCTTGCGGGCGCCGTTTGACGAACGCGGTTTCGGGCTATTCCGGATGTAGATGATCTGAAAGGAGCTTGTTGTGGGCGAATATGAAACGATCCTGCTGGATGCGACCAGAACTGGTATTGTGGTTCTCACGCTTAACCGGCCGGATAAGCGAAATGCCTTTAACGGGCATGTTATTGAAGAGCTGATTGACGCGCTCGAGACGATTGAGGAGCAAGACGCCCTGCGTCTGGTTATCCTGCGCGGGGCGGGAGATGTGTTCTCGGCGGGTGCCGATCTGAAGTGGATGACGGCTGCGCAAAACTGGACCCGGGCAGAGAATGAGCAGGATGCCGAGCGGCTTGCCTTGATGCTGCGCAAACTCGCAGCTTTGCCCCAGATGACACTGGCATTGGTGCATGGCGCGGCGATGGGTGGCGGTGCCGGTCTGGTCGCGGCTTGTGATTTCGCCGTTGCGCTCAAAGGCACAAAGTTCAGTTTTTCCGAAGTCAGGCTCGGCCTGACGCCAGCGACGATTTCGCCTTATGTGATCCGGGCTATTGGTTCGCGCTGGGCAAAGGCGCTGTTTGTGTCAGGTGAAATTTTCGATACCGATCTCGCTCAGCGGATCGGACTTGTTCAATATGCCGAAGACGATCGCAACGGCCTGGCGAAACGCGAGGAGGAGCTGGCACGGCTGGCAATGCTCGCTGCACCCGGGGCAGTGCGGGATGCTAAAAACCTCGTCCTGGATCTGACAGGCGTCCCTTATAGTGACGAACTGGCACGCGAGACAGCCAGACGGATTGCGCACCGGCGTGTGAGCGACGAGGGACGCGAAGGGGTAAGCGCCTTTCTTGAAAAGCGTAAACCGGTCTGGGCGCAGTAGCGCTGCGAACTAGCACGTCGCGAGAGCAGGCCAGATAAGACCGGGATATGTTTGTGGTACGGATCGAATTATCAAAGTGAAAGCCAGTTATGCAGTTTAACCAGATGGTCGAGATTTCATCATATGTCACCGGTTCGGATACTCGTCTGACGGGTATTATCCGGTCGGCTGCAGATTGTTTGATAGGGGAGTAGCTCTAAATGTTTAACCGTCTTCTGATTGCCAACCGGGGTGAAATTGCCTGTCGTATTATCCGTACTTGCCAGCGCCTCGGTATCCAAACAGTTGCGGTATATTCTGATGCCGATGCTTTTGCGCTGCACGTTCGCGAAGCAGATCAGGCTGTCTATATCGGGCCTGCCGCAGCCGCGGCATCCTATTTGAATGGTGACGGGATCATAGCTGCAGCGAAAATGTCCGGGGCTGATGCGATCCATCCCGGATACGGATTCCTGTCGGAATCTGCGTCGTTCGCCGAAGCCGTTGAGTCGGCAGGCCTGATCTGGGTCGGGCCGCGTGCGGACACGATCAGATTGATGGGTCTGAAGGATGAAGCTAAAGCGATAGCGGTTGCTGCTGGTGTGCCGGTACTTCCAGGCTACAAAGGTAGCGACCAGTCTTTGTCGCGAATTCAGGCCGAAGCTGAACAGCTGGGCTTTCCATTATTGATAAAAGCTGTTGCCGGCGGCGGCGGGCGGGGTATCCGTCTCGTCGAGCACGCCGGGGCGCTGGCCGAGGCACTGGAAAGCGCGGTTCGGGAGGCTGAGGCGGCGTTCGGTGAAGGCCGGATTATGCTTGAAAAGCTGATCCGAACGCCCCGGCATATCGAAGTTCAGGTCTTTGGCGATGGCGACGGCGATGTTGTGCACCTTTACGAGCGCGATTGTTCGTTGCAGCGCCGACGCCAGAAAGTGGTCGAAGAAGCGCCGGCGCCAAATATGCCGGTTGCGGTGCGTGAAGCGATGTGTGCGGCGGCCGTCAAACTTGCCAATCATGTCAACTATCGCGGCGCGGGAACGGTCGAGTTTATTGTCGATGCCGAACGCGATTTAAGTCCAGATACGTTCTGGTTTCTTGAGATGAACACACGGTTGCAAGTTGAGCATCCGGTAACGGAAATGATCACCGGAACTGATCTGGTTGAATGGCAATTACGGGTGGCAGATGGCCAGAAGCTGCCATTAAGCCAGGCGCAGATAGCGATCAGCGGACATGCTGTTGAGGCACGGCTGTGTGCCGAAGATCCATCGGATAATTTCCGGTCAGGTGCCGGTCTCATTGAACGGTTTAACCCGCCAGCAGTGACATCCGGCGCTGCTGTCCGGCTTGAGAGCGGCGTTGCTAGCGGCGACAAGGTGCCGCCTTATTATGATTCAATGCTCGGGAAGCTTATTGTGTTTGCGGCTGATCGTGACAGCTCTGTTGGCGAGCTCGTATCGGTCCTCAGCGGTTTCGAGCTGGTCGGGGTGCCCAGCAATATCGGATTTCTTGTGCGTTGCATGCAATCGGAGATTTTTCGCCAGGGGCGGCATCATGTTAACT
Organism: Hyphomonas sp. TMED17; assembly: GCA_002172915.1. Lineage (GTDB taxonomy): Bacteria > Pseudomonadota > Alphaproteobacteria > Caulobacterales > Hyphomonadaceae > Henriciella. Next base: position 283,964 of record NHBW01000002.1, read on the forward strand.
GGATCGAATTGTCCGAAGATGAGGTCTGTCGGGTGCCTGAGGCGCACCAGCGGGCGGCTCTGGATACGGCCGCCAGCTTGTTTATGGCGCAGAAAAACTGGACGTCCTGGGAACAAAATGATGGTTTCCGGGTTAATGGGCCGTCTATTACGCGCGCGCGTCTGGTTATTGACAGTGAGGACTATTTTGTCGAACCGGGTCAGTCTCAGGCCGCTGGACCGCATCCAGTCTCAGTTGCAACCGAATTGTCGCCCGGCCGGTTCGCAATTACTGTCGGCGGTGATTCCTTCGTGGTTGGTGAGCCGGACTATCAGCACGAATTAGAGGCTTTGGCCGGTGGTGATGTTGTCCGCGCGCCAATGCCCGGCAAGGTTATCGCCTGTGCCATTAAGGCCGGGCAGGCCGTTATGCGTGGCGATCCGGTTATAATTATAGAGGCGATGAAAATGGAACACACTTTGGCGGCGCCACGCGATGGTGCTGTTGGGTCCATCGACGTCGAATTAGGGGCGCAAGTGACAGAGGGTATGGCTCTTGTGCATCTGCAAGTGAATGAAGACTAGGCCGGTCTTCGCGGCTTTTGTCTGATTATTGGCGATCTGTCCCGCCCGTTAATGCCACAATCATCGGGCTGGTATGACGAAAATCACCGAACAATCCGACTGCTCCATTCGTCGGGGTATAAACCGGCATGGTCAAAAAAACCCGTCATTCAGGCCGCTTCTGGCGCGATCGCCATTCTAAGGAGACTCGTCTCCGGCTATCGCTTGGGCAAAGTCGCCAGGAAATTTCCGATGCTATCGGTTTTTGCCGGCGAACGGTCGGGAAACATATTGAAAACGCGAATCTTGATGCTCCGTTGAGCTTAAGTGAGCGTGTTACAATCGCCTGCGAGCTTGAAGCCGACAAAACAATTTTTGATGCGCTGGGGGCGCAATCGGGTTCGGTCGCACAGGCCAGATTCCGAGCTGGTCTGAAAGCATTAAGTGAAAAACCAAACCAGTCGAGAGCCGAGCAGGAGTTTGTCATGAGATCATTGAAGGAAATTAGGGAGATGAGCGGCGATGAGTTGCGCGCTTATGTGGCATCTTTGGTGCCAGGACTGGAGAGCAAAGCCACCCCAGAGTCTCAACCAGACCGAGGCCGAACTCATGGCGCGTTACCCCTTCCTGCGGACAGCGCGTCCCGACCAAAAACCGCCGGAGCACACGACAAACTGGCGTAACTGGCTTCTCCTTGGAGGTCATGGTGCAGGTAAAACCCGTGCTGGCGCGGAATATATTAGATTTGCTGTCACAACCGGTGCGTGTGCACACGTAGCGCTGGTCGGGCCGACGCTCGGCGACGTCAGAGAAGTCATGATCGAGGGTCCGTCGGGGCTTAAATCAATCGAACAAGTCAGCGATTGGCGTCCGTATTATAATGTTTCGCGGCGGCGTCTCGAATGGCCTTTCGGGGCAGTCGCGTCAGTGTTCTCGGCCGAGGATGCTGACAGTCTGCGAGGACCGCAATTTGATGTCGCCTGGTGCGATGAAATTGCCGCCTGGCCGCTGGGATCACTTTACCGTCCTGACAGTCGAGACTGACAATCAGCCATTTAACACGATATCGGATGCGGGCCTGCTGGCGGGTGGCAATCAATTGCTGGTCCAGTCCGCGCATGGGTGGGAGTGGTTGGCCTTTACGAAGGCGGTATTGATCGGCCCGAACCAATGGCAGCTCAGCCAGTTGTTACGGGGACTTGGTGGTAGCCAGATTGTTGATATTCCCGGTGGTGCACAAATCGTGATTGTCGATGAGCGTTTGCGGCGCCCCGAGCTTGCATTGGATGAGACAGGTGTGGAGCTGTCATGGCGGCCGGGCGGCGGGACCGCGCAAACCTATAAGTATCAGGCGAAGGCGGCTGGTCCCTGGCCGGTCGGGCATTTGCAGGCGCAGCGGCAAAATTCGGGCTTAAAACTTAGCTGGAGCGCGCGTGCGCCCAACATTTCAAATCATCTGGACAGGGATGGTTCGGCTTACGAGGGCGTTTATCACGTGCGTTTATACCGGTATGGTCAATTACATGAAAATCATATTGTTCGACAAACTCATTTGCGGGTGAGTCCTCGCTATGATTTGGCCGAAATTGCAGAGATCGATATAAATGGCTCATTTGGCCCATGGGGTTCCATTCCTCTGCCGGCCGTTTAATAAGGCACCTTTGATTGGAAATCAGCTCGGTATGACACAGGATCTTTACGCAATTCTCGGGATTTCCAAGTCGGCGAGTGCCGGTGATGTGCGTCGGGCCTATAAGCGTTTGGCCAAGGAGCTACACCCCGATCTGCACCCGGATGACAGCGCCAAGGCTGAGAAATTTAAGCGGGTTACGGCCGCATATGAGATACTGGGTGATGCTGCTAAGCGTCGGCAGTATGATAATGGCGAAATAGATGCGAGTGGAAATCCTCGAGGTTTCGACCGGAGCGCAAATTTCGGCGACTGGCGGCGCGGTGGTTTCGACCGCCAACACCAGGACCCGTTTGACGATATTCTGTCGGGCATGTTCGGAGGCGGACGCCGTCGGCCGGGCCCCAGTAAAGGCCAGGATATGCGCTATCGGGTAAAAGTCTCGTTTGAAGACGCCGTGATGGGCGCCCGCCGCGATATGACGATGGCAGACGGGCGGGTTCTGAATGTTGCAATACCGCCGGGAATCGAATCGGGCCAGACATTGCGACTGAAAAGTCAGGGCCATCCTTCGCGTACCGGCGGTCCGCCCGGTGATGCGATGCTCGAGGTTAGCGTTGGCACTAGCTCATTATGGCGGCGTGACGAGGATGATCTGAGAATGGATGTTGAGGTCCCTTTGAGTACGGCGCTGCTCGGTGGTATTGTTGATATTCAGACCCCTTCCGGTCAGGTTGCAATGAAAATTCCCGAGGGTTCGAATTCGGGTGCGAATTTGAGGCTCCGCCATCGCGGCGTGCAGCGTCCGGGCCGACCGGGGCATCTTTATGCTCGCTTGCTGGTCATGATAGATGATCCCAAAGACAAAGAGCTGAAAAATTGGGCACGAAAACATCGTGAAACTTAGATGAGGGTACGCTTGTTCAGAAACTGTTCAGTCCCGGATTGGCATAGCGGGGGCATGGCTAAGTGGTTTGTTTCAGCTGTTTTACTGGTGTCGATGGGGCTGGCCTGGCCGGGGCCTGCGACTGCTGACTGGAGTCGTACATTCACGCCCAGACAAGCTCATGACGCCAGAGAACGAGGTACAACCGTTCCGCTCCGGCAGATTTTCTCACGTCTGAAACGCCGGTATGGTGGCTATCAAATCGACGCTAATTTGCACGAGCGTAACGGGCAGCAAGTTTACGTGATCAAATGGATGACCGATGAAGGCAAACGTATTCGGTTGCTGGTCGATGCGCGTTCCGGGCGGCGTTTGAACTAAGAAGAGAGACGAATATGCGAATTCTTATCGTTGAAGATGAAGCGGACCTGCGCCGGCAGTTAACAGATGCTTTAACCCAGGCCGGTTACACAGTTGATCTCGCTGCTGATGGCGAGGACGGCCATTTTCTTGGCGATACCGAACCATATGATGCGGTTATTCTCGATTTGGGCCTGCCAAAAATCGATGGCGTTACAGTTCTCGAGCGATGGCGCAAAGACGGAAAAACATTTCCGGTCATGATTCTGACCGCTAGAGACCGGTGGAGCGAAAAGGTTAGAGGCTTTGACGCTGGTGCCGATGATTATGTGACGAAGCCATTCTACACAGAAGAAATACTGGCGCGCCTGAGGGCGCTACTTCGCCGGGCATCGGGACATGTCCTTCCAACCATAGAGGCCGGCTCCCTGCGGCTCGACACCCGATCAACACGAGCGACTCTGAATGGGACGCCGCTGCGTTTGACCGCGCATGAATACAAGGTGCTGAGCTATCTGATTCATCATCAGGAGCGGGTGGTGTCGCGGACAGAACTGGTCGAGCATATTTATGATCAGGATTTTGACCGCGATTCCAATACGATCGAGGTTTTTGTCGGCCGGTTACGAAAAAAGATCGGCGGCAACCGCATTATAACCGAAAGAGGGCTGGGCTACCGTCTTATCGTGCCGGAACACGAACAGGCCAGGGCGGTCCGGTGAGCAGGCCTTGAATGGCAATCATATTGGGTTGGATAAGCTGGCTCGGCAATGCCATCGCCCCCGTTTCATTGGCGCGGCGATTTCTGATCGGTGCGCTGCTATGGAGCCTGCTAATGGTATCCGGCACAATCGTCGCGACGACGACGGCCTATAATGCGCAATTGACGCATTTGCTTGATCAGGAGCTGAATTCAACTCTGGTAACATTGTCACGCGCAATCGATACAGATGATAATGATGTTCTTACAGGCATCGAAAATAAGCTACCCACCGATCCGCGATATGAAGTGCCATTATCCGGGCGCTATTGGGCGATCATCGACTTGAAGAATGAAGAGTTGGTCGATGATGATTTTCGCTCGCGAAGCCTGTGGGATGCGAATACTCCCGTTACGGCGGAGCTTGTGCGCTTGGCGCGGCAGTCATCCGGTACCGTCCTGCACGTCAATCTAGAAGGGCCCACCGGTGAGAATGTTCGGGTTGCGACGCAGCTTATTAGGCTAGCTGAGCGCGGAACGCCGGTCCTGTTAGTAGCGGCAGCAGATAGAACCGACACCGATGCCGGTGGTGCCCAGCTCAGGGTATTGCTGACAGTCGCTATGCTCGGGCTTGCTGTCGGCACTTTGCTTGCGATGGCGCTTGGCTTGCGGGTTGCTCTGCGGCCTTTTGAGCGCGTGCAAGCTGATATTAATGCGGTCAGGGAGGGCCGTCAGACCAGTTTGTCGGGGAATTACCCGGCTGAAGTCCGTCCGCTCAGCGAAGCGCTGAATCGGCTTCTCGAACATAATCGCTCGGTTGTTGTGAGAGCTCGAACGCATGTTGGCAATCTGGCGCACGCGCTGAAAACGCCATTGGCTGTTCTGCGTAATGAAGCCGGTGGTGCCTCGCAACTTGATCATGTGGTGCAACGCCAGACCGAAAGCATGCTGGCGAACGTCGAACATTATTTGCAGCGCGCCCAGGCTGCTGCACGGGCAGACGTTCTCGGTGCCAGAACCGAGCTCGCCCCAGTTGTTGACGGCCTTATTCGCATCTTACAGCGTTTGTATAATGATCGCGCAATCCGCTTTGATGTCGATGTGCCGGATGATTTGTCGGTGTCGGCGGAACGTCAGGACCTTGAGGAAATGCTTGGCAATCTGATGGAAAACGCGTCGAAATGGGCACGCAGTGTGGTGATCGTATCGGCATCGAAATTGGCAGACGGGACAATTGCAATTGATGTCGATGATGACGGAACGGGACTGCCTGAAACGCAAATGGCGCAGGCTTTGAAGCGGGGTGTCCGCTTTGATGAAACAGCGCCTGGCTCTGGACTGGGATTATCAATTGTTTCCGATCTTGCCGAAATGAACCAGGGTGAGTTGAGTTTAATGTCGAATATAAATGGTGGACTGCGCGCGCGACTGACATTGAAGGGGGTGGGGTGAACACTATTTAGAGCTTTTAGAACCACCGTCCTTCAGGTAAGGACAGGCTGGGTCGAGATTGGCGGGAGCATTTGATGCGAGCGAGAACAAAACGTCTTTATGCTGTCGCAGGCGCTGGATTTCTGGTTGCCGCGGCGACCGTGCTGGCTGGCTTCGCGCTTGGACGGAATGCGGATCTTTTTTATACCCCTGAGCTGCTGGCGGAAAGAGGAATGCCGGAGGAAAACCGGCGCATCCGAATTGGCGGGTTTGTCCAGCCGGATTCTCTGCAATATAGCGAGGGTGTCGCGGTCATATTTGTCATTGAAGACGGCTCGGATGAGACCGTTACCGTTCAGTATGACGGCATTTTGCCGGATCTTTTTCGCGAAGAGCAGGGGGTTGTTGCGAGTGGCCGCTTCGTCCCGGGATCGCAGCTTTTCGAAGCAGATCAAATTCTAGCCAAGCATGACGAAAACTATCAACCGCGTGAATTACGCGATATTGAAAGCTCTTATTCTTATTAAACAGACTGTTCGGTGGGGTGGTTGTCTGCCGTCACCGTCTGATCGGTTGCCGTAAATTGTCGCATTGGTCCGCACGGGTTTGGCGCTGAGTGATGATTAGCTTAATGATCTTTAATCAAGATCGGGCTGTTCCTTTCGCGTGTAGTAGACCAAATATGAATATAGAGATTTCTGGAGGTCTTAAAATAATGAAATTGTTCGGTATGTCTGCAAAGTCCTTGATCGGCGCATGTTTTGGTGCTGGTGCCATGGCAGCCATTGTGTGGGGACCGCAAATGGTTTCTGCGGATGTCGAGCCGATTGTAATCGAGGCACCAAGCGGGGCGCCTTTGAGTTTTGCCGACCTGATCGAGCGCGTAAGCCCGGCAGTGGTGAGTGTGAATGTTGTGTCCGAGCAGGAACGTTCGGAACTATCCGAAATGGAGCGGTTTTTCGAACGTTTCCGGAGAGGCCCCCGCGATGACCGGGATGATGACACAGAACGTGAGCCGAGCACCCGTGAAGCCCGCTCACTTGGGTCAGGCTTTTTTATTTCCGCCGAAGGGCATATTGTCACCAATCATCATGTGGTTGAGAACGCCGTCGAGATTGAAATTGTCCTTGAAGACGGCCGCGAACTTGATGCCGAGTTGATTGGCAGTGACCCACAGACGGACCTTGCAGTTATAAAAGTCAAAGAGGCCGGGACCTATCCTTTTGTCGAATTTCAATCGAGTTCGACATTGCGCCGGGGAGACTGGGTCATCGCATTGGGTAATCCGTTCGGGCTGGGTGGTACCGCTACGGCCGGCATTCTGTCGGCGAATGGTCGCGATCTAGGTAATTCCAATCCCTATACCGACTTCTTGCAAATCGATGCCGCAATTAACCGTGGCAATTCCGGTGGACCGACCTTTGATCTTTATGGCCGCGTGATTGGCGTGAATACGGCGATATTCTCACCAACCGGCGGCTCTGTCGGTATTGGTTTCGCAATACCTTCCGATCTGGCGCAGGACGTGACTGAAAAACTTATCAATGGCGGACGTGTTTCCCGCGGCTGGCTTGGCGTCACAATTCAGGACGTAACGCCTGATATGGCGGAAGCCCGCGGGCTGGACAAAGTTGTCGGCGCCATTGTTGCCGACCTCGTGCCCAACAGCCCGGCTCGCGAGTCCGGGATTGAACGCGGCGATATTATTGTTGTAATCAATGGCGTCGAAGTTCAGGATGCAACCGATACAACGAGAATTGTTGGTAGTCTCGCAGCCGGCTCACGAAATAATTTCGTTGTGATCCGTGGCAATGAACGAAAGCTGGTCGTGGTAACGGTTGGCGAGCGGCCTCAGGATCTGGACGGTACGTTTAATTCGATCGAGCCGCGGTCTGAAAGCGATGATGGGGATGCGAAAGAAGCGCCGCTTGGGCTCTATTTGCGACCGCTTGACCCGGAGACGCGTGAAGCCCTCGGTCTTGATGACGATGAGCCGGGACTGGTCATTGATGATATTATGTCCGATAGTCCGTTGCTTGAGCTGGGCGTTCGTCCCGGTATGGTTTTGCTCGATGCCAATGGACAACCGCTTAATACTATCATCGATCTGGATGATGCCATCAGACGTGCAGATGCACTCGGTCGTGACAAACTTCTTCTGGCGATTCGGTTTGGCGCTCGGACATCTTATCTGACAGTTGATATTTCGGAGGCATATTAGCAAGGGAGCGCTTAAAATGCATATTCTCGTAATCGAAGATGATCGTGAACATTCTGAATTTATTGAGAATGTTTTGACCGGAGCCGGGCATTCTGTTGAGAGTGTCGGTCAGGGTGACGAAGGATTGCTCCGAGCGCGGTCAAAGGATTTTGATGCCCTGATCGTGGACCGAATGCTGCCGGAAAAATCCGGACTGCGTATGGTGCAGGAGTTTCGCAGCGGCGGTGGTGTTACGCCAGCGCTGTTCCTGTCGGCGCTGTCTGAAGTCGACCACCGGGTTGAAGGGCTCGAGGCTGGCGGCGATGACTATCTCGCAAAGCCGTTCGCGCCAGCCGAACTCATTGCCCGGGTCGAGGCGCTGGGTCGACGCCATAGCCAGAATGAAACGCCGGTGACGATTCTGAAAGTTGGCGATCTGGAAATGGACCTGTTGGCGCGAAAAGTTGTGCGGGAGGATACAATCATCGATCTCCAGCCGCGCGAGTTCAAATTGCTGGAATTTCTGATGCGGCATGCCGGGCAGACGGTAACAAGGACGATGCTATTGGAAAAAGTCTGGAACTATCATTTTGATCCCCAGACAAATGTCATCGATGTTCACATTTCGCGGCTACGTTCGAAAATCGATAAGGAATTTGACCGACAGCTTCTGCAAACGGTGCGCGGGGCTGGATATTGCCTAGAGGGTTAAAGTCCGGGCCTCTTGCTTTTGTCTGGACAACCACGTTCCGGCTGGCCCTGGTCTATGCCGTTCTGTTTGCTTTGTTTTCAGCCGGAATGCTGGCCTATTTCTACACTGCTACGGTTGGCGCGATGCGCTCCGAAACGATTGTTCGTCTGGAGTCAGAGCTGCAAACGCTGGCGGTTGCATGGAATAGCGGCGGACCAGAAAGACTGGAGCAGTCTCTGCTCGAGCGTGCTTTTGTCAGGGTTCGCGATTTTACCTATCAATTCGAAACGGGCGCAGGCGATATAATTATTGGCGACCTGCCGCGTATGCCGGTTGATACATCAACGGTTCTTGCCGAACCGCAAAGCGTGACATTTGAAATTGAAAGAGCACGGCCCGGCGGCGACCCGAATATATCTACAATTGAAGGGCGTATTTTGCGTCTGGGCGACGGCAGCATTTTGCTTGTGGGCATCAAGATGGATGAGCGCATCATGCTCGTCAGCCGGGTGACGCGGGCGGTCGCGACCGCGGCTCCGATCGGCATTATCCTAGCATTGATAGGCGGTTATTTCAGTTCGCGATATGCCGCGAGGCGGGCTGAGGGTCTAAGCCGGATCGCCGAAGCTGTAATGGGCGGCGACCTCAGCCAGAGAGCGGATATTGGCGAGACTGGAGACGAGTTTGACCGATTGTCCGAACGCCTCAATGCGATGCTGACCCGTCTTGAACGGCTAATGGCCAGTACCCGTCACGCAGGCGAAGCGATCGCACATGATTTGCGCTCGCCATTATCGCGGTTACGGAACCGGCTGGAAGCCACAATGAGCTTGCCATTAGACAAGGAAACTGCCGAAGATACGCTCGAACAGACCATTGTCGAGATTGATCAATTGCTGGCGACGTTCAATGCGATATTACGACTTTCGCGTGTGAATGAGGCATCAACTGCGAAATTTTCGATGGTTAACCTGTCTGAACTGGCCGAGGAGATGGCCGAGCTGTTCGAGCCGGCCTGCGAAGATTCCGAATTATCTTTTTCGGCTCAAATCTCACCGGATATTGGCATTTGTGGTGATCGGGCGCTCCTCGCTCAGGCCGTATCCAATATTCTCGACAATTCGATTAAGTACACGCCTCCGGGTGGTGAAATTGCTCTTGAGCTAAGTCGCGGTTCTGACGGTTTGAGCATTATGGTCCGTGATAGCGGTCCGGGAATATCTGTGGATGATCGTGATCGTGTCAAACAGCGTTTTGTCCGCCTTGATGAAGCCCGAACGCAACCTGGCTCAGGCCTCGGGCTAGCTTTGGTCGATGCGGTCGCTGAGTTGCATCATGGTAAGCTGGTATTGGGGTCTTCGGTCCAGGATGATCCGGGGTCGGGTTTGCTGGTGACCCTTAAACTGCCATAGGAGATGCCGTTATGGGCTGGCCTGATATTACCGCGCTTGCGGCGACGCCGATTGACGCTCTGAAAGCGGGCGCCGAGCAGGCGCCATACCTTGGCAGGCTATGCCGCAAATTTGGCGGAATTCTTGAAGACCGGACAGCCGAGCAGGCGTTTGAGACGGCTCTTGAATGGCTTGATCAGATCGACAGCGCCGACGCAGAAGCCGATGTGATGTCAAAATTACGAGATGCCAAAGGCTTGGCGCATGCTGCCATTGCAGCACTGGATCTCAGCCAGTCCGACACGCCGTTTCAAACCACCGAAAGAATAACCCGGTTTGCCGATGCCAGCGTCGAGGTGGCATTGCGATGCGCGCTGCGGAGTCTTGAATGCAGTAAGGCCGGCATATTTCTTATCGCGCTTGGAAAAATGGGGGCCTTCGAGCTGAATTATTCCAGCGATATCGATATAGTGGCATTCTTTGATCCCGACATATTTGAGGGTGGACCAAGAGGTCAGGAAGACGCTGCAAACCGGGTGATCCAGATGGTGATGCGGCTGCTCGAAAAGCAGACTGCGGATGGCTATGTTTTCCGGACTGATCTTCGATTGCGCCCTGACCCGAATTCGACGCCGGTGGCGATGTCAACGCAAAGAGCGGAAATCTACTATACGACTTTAGGTCAGAACTGGGAGCGCATGGTCTGGATCAAGGCCCGGCCAGTCGCCGGAGACCTCGAGGCTGCGACCGGGTTTATCAAGCGGCTGGAGCCGTTTGTCTGGCGCCCGCAGCTTGATTATTGGGCGATAGCCGATGTTCATGCCATCAAGAATATGATCAACACCAAAGTGGCCGGTAGGCGGCTGCAAGCCAATAATGATGTTAAACTTGGCCCGGGTGGCATTCGGGAAATCGAATTTTTCGCGCAAACGCAGCAAATTATCCTTGGCGGTCGACTCCCGTCCTTGCGGGCCAGCAAGACATTGTCGGCGCTTGACGATCTTGTCCGGCATGATGTCGTGGCAGCGGAGGTGAATGCAGATCTCCAGCGTGCTTATCCCTTTTTGCGGGGGGTTGAACATCGCATACAAATGCTTGGAGACCAGCAAACCCATAGCTTGCCGACCGATCCCGATGAACGCGCCCGTGTAGCCGCACTTTGTGGTTTTGCGTCGGTAACCGAGCTGGATGAAGCGGTACGTTTTGTACGCGAAACTGTTCACGCGCATTATGCAAATTTGTTCGTCGACGAGAGCCGTAAGCGACAGGCCGCGACCGAAGGCAATTTGGTATTTACCGGTGTTGATCCGGACCCCGGCACAGTCGACACGCTGCTTGATCTTGGCTTTGTCGATCCCGAGAATGTGATTTTGCAGGTCTCCAGGTGGCACCGTGGTCGCATGCCGGCGACACGGAGTTCCCGGGGACGCGAATTGTTAACAGCCTTATTGCCAGATGCGATCCGGGCGATGGGCAAAACTGGTCAGGCTGATGCCGCCTTAATGCAGTTCAGCCGGTTTCTCGAAGGATTGTCATCCGGGGTTCAAACGCTGTCGATGCTGCTCGCAGAGCCGAAATTACTCGAGGACCTGGTGGCGACATTGGCATTGGCACCTCAAATTGGTGCGGGTCTGGCAAAAAGACCCAGTGTGCTCGAGGCGTTGGTTTCTGAAAATGTCCGCCGCCGGCGTCCTGATATTGATTTAGAGGCCGGCTTTGAAGGTGCTATGGATCAGGTGCGCCAATGGCATTCTGAGGAGAGTTTTCTGATCGGTCATCGGCTTTTGCACGGCGAGCTGGCGGTTGACGGGGCAGGCGAGGCGTGGAGCCGGTTAGCGGAAACGTGTATCGAGCTGATGGCGGCAGCCGCTGAAGCCGAGACGGTTAGACGTTTCGGGCCGCCGCCCGGGGTCTGGTCTATCGCGGCAATGGGCAAGCTTGGCGGGCGCGAAATGACAGCTGGATCCGATCTTGACTTGATTGTGATTTATGATCGCGGGGAACATGATGAGGCACAGGCATGGTTTACCCGTTTTACGCAGAGATTGATCGCTGCACTGTCCGCCGACACGGCGAAGGGCTATCTCTACGAAGTTGATATGAGGCTGCGTCCGTCGGGCCGGGCCGGTCCAGTTGCAACATCCATCGAGGCGTTTGAGCGCTATCATTTTAATGATGCCTGGACCTGGGAAATAATGGCTTTAACGCGGTTGCGGCCGGTTGTCGGGGATGTATCTCTGAAAGCCCGGATTATCAATATTGCAAATGCCGCAATCGTTCGTTGCGCAGAAAATCCGTCGCTAGACCGGGACATTCTGGATATGCGCCGGCGCCTGTTGCGCGAAAAACCGCCAGCCGGTGATTGGGATATCAAGCACAGGCTGGGCGGTTTGATTGATATCGAGTTCATTGTCCAGCAGGCCTTGCTGAAATCGGGACGCCCGGATGTCTTACGGACATCGATTGGTGACGCTATCGGGTCGTTGACGCAGACCGGGGCGTTTTCGGCCAGCGAGGGCAGTCGCCTAGGCGATGCCGCGCTCCGGTTGCAGGCTGTCCAGCAGGTCCAGCGCCTTGCGTTCGGGACGCAGCCGAATTTGGGACCATCGTCACATGGACTTCGCGAGCATTTCCGGGCTGCGACCGGCGCGCGAAGTATCGAGACGCTAGATGCCGATCTGGAGAAGATTTGCGGCCACGTGGTTCAGATCAGGCGAAACCGGATTGGTGACCCGACAGCGGGCTAGAGCTTGATGCCTCCGATCTATGGTCGCCGGACATCGCAGACCGGTAGCTTGCCTCGCTGCCGGTGCGATGCGAACGCGACGGGTCCCGCTACAGACAGGGCGGAATACCGCGCCTTGGTGCCGGTCGGCGGTGCGAGCTGTTTCTTGGTCTGTTGACCTAGCCGACCCAGACTGGCGGACGTTTGTTTGCCCAAGGTGCTGCCCGTTCGAGCTGTCCGGCCAGTTGGAATAGCGCCCGCTCGGCGCCGCAGCGTCCGCCAAACATCATTCCGATTGGAAGCTGGTCATCTGTCCAGTGCAACGGCACGGACATAGCCGGTGCGCCCATCTGGTTAAACACGCTGCACCAGGGTGCGAAGCTGCTAACGGCCTCGCCATATGCGTCAAAATCGACCGGGTTGAGGGACAGGATGCCGAGCTTGTCGGGTTTCCTGGAAAGAGTTGGTGCCAGAATAAAATCATATCGACCGGCATCCAAAAACGCTTCGAATACCATTGCGGCCTGAATTGCAGCCTGATTGGCACGCATTAGCTCCAGCATCGGAACCGTCTTGCCGAGATTATACATGTTCTGTGTGACTGGCTCGAGGTCGTCATTACCAAGAGGTCTGCCGAGAATTTCCGCTCTTGCCTCGAAATTCATCGCCATCGCGGCCGATATCGTCATGACGAGCCCTTTCGACAGCGCCTCGCCATCAAGTGCCGGGCTAGCATCTTCTATTTCGTGCCCGAGCGATTCCAGAAGGCGGCGCGTCGTATCGATACCTGCTTGCGCGTCAGCATCAGCGGTCGTGCCATTCGGTGCCTCGTTCCAGACCGCAATCCGAAGAGGTTTCGGGTCGCGGTCAAGCGCGGAAAGAAAGCTGCCATCCGGGGCTGGTGCGTCGTATCTTGAGCCGCTTTCTTTGCCGTGTGTTGCATCAAGCAGCGCGGCATTGTCGCGAACAGTTCGCGAGACCGCGTGAGTACAGGATTGCCCGTTCCAGCCTTCGGTTGTCGTTGGTCCCATTGGTGTTCTGCCGCGGGAGGGCTTCATGCCAAAGAGGCCGGTACAGGCGGCCGGTATTCTGATTGAGCCGCCACCATCGGAGGCCTGGGCGATGGGCACAACGCCGGCAGCGACCGCCGCTGATGCGCCACCGGAGGATCCCCCTGACGTCCGGGTCTTGTCCCAGGGATTGCCGGTTTGGCCAAACAGCATGCTTTCGGTTGATGTGGTTAGACCGAACTCCGGGCTCGTGGTCGTACCAAATAGGGTCATGCCGGCGGTTTTGAAACGTTCGGTGATGACACTGTTAACATCCGACACATTGTCTTTCCACGCGCGGCTACCATTGGTCAGAGGTGCCCCTTTGATCTGGACTGCAAGATCCTTTGTTGGATATGGAACGCCCATGAACGGACCTGCACGCAGACCATCCTTGATCTGGGACCGGGCGATATCCGGAAACATATTGGCAAAACAATTCAGCTCTGGCTGCGCCTTTTCTGCGCGGACAAGCGCGGCGTCCAGCACTTCTTCTGCGCTGATCTGGCGGGTGCGCACCAGTTCGGCTAAACCAAGTGCGTCATAATTCGCATAATCGTCCATTCTATCCTCCACGATTTACCGCAGGATGGACCGCTTGAGATCAGAAGAAAACCCCCAAGCTTTATGAGCGGGGCTCGCTGTCGGAAGCGGTCTCCGTGTTCAGCGCTTGCAGCATGGTGATCGCGCAATCGGCGATCACACTGCCTGGCGGGAAGATCGCCACGGCGCCGGCAGCATGTAGCGCGTCAAAATCCTGAGGTGGGATAACGCCGCCAACCATGATTTTGGTTTGGGCCGCGCCCTCATTGCCCAAGGCCCGCTTGAGTTCTGGCACTAAGGTCAGATGTCCGGCGGCAAGTGATGATGCTGCGACAATATCCACATTTGCGCGCCGGGCGTCAGCGGCGGCCTCTTCTGGGGTTTGGAATAGTGGCCCGATTTCGACATCCCAGCCGAGATCCATAAGGGCTGAAGCAACGACTTTCTGCCCGCGATCATGACCATCCTGACCCATTTTGGCGATATAGATTTTGGGCTTGCGACCCTGCGCGATCGCAAACTTGTCCGCCAGATCAATCGCGGCTTTGGCTTTGTCAGTTGTCTTTACGCCGCTGCCATATACGCCCCGGATCGATCGGATAACTGCCTGGTGCCGGCCCTGACTGCGTTCAACCGCTTCTGATATTTCACCGACTGTGGCCTTCGCTCTCGCCGCATTCACGGCAAGCGCCAGCAAATTGCCCTCAGTTCCGGCGGCTGCCGCGGCAATCGCATCGAGACAGGCGTCCACTTCGGCCTGGTTTCGCTCGGCTTTCAAACGCGCAAGCTTTTCGAGCTGCATCCGCCTGACAGTCGCATTGTCGACTTTAAGAACCGGGACCTCTTCATCCTGATCGAGCAGAAATTTATTGACGCCAACGACGGTTTGCTGACCGCTATCAATGCGCGCCTGGGTGTTGGCAGCGGCTTCCTCAATGCGCAGCTTTGGTAGTCCCTCTTCGATGGCTTGCGCCATGCCGCCCATTTTTTCGACTTCTTCAATATGTTCCATCGCTTTGACGGCAAGGTCATGGGTCAGTCGCTCAAGATAATATGAGCCTCCCCAGGGATCGATGGTTTGGGCCGCGCCGCCTTCCTGTTGCAAGAAGAGCTGTGTGTTTCTGGCGATCCGGGCGGAAAAGTCTGTTGGGAGCGCCAGCGCCTCGTCAAATGAGTTGGTATGCAGGCTCTGGGTTTGCCCGCCCGCTGCCGCAATGGCTTCGAGACACGTTCGGATGACATTATTGTAAACGTCTTGCGCGGTCAGTGACCACCCGGATGTCTGGCTGTGGGTCCGTAAGGAAATCGACTTGCGATTTTTCGGCGAGAACTCCTTGTCAACGAGCTTTGCCCAAATCAGCCGTGCGGCCCGCATTTTCGCGACTTCCATAAACGTGTTCATTCCGATCGCCCAGAAGAAAGAAAGGCGCGGTGCAAAAGCATCGACATCGAGACCGGCGGCAACGCCGGCCCGGATATATTCGATACCATCAGCCAATGTGTAGGCCAGTTCGAGGTCTGCGGTCGCGCCGGCCTCTTGCATATGATAGCCCGAAATCGAGATCGAGTTGAATCGTGGCATATGCTCGGAGGTATAGGCAAAGATATCCGATATGATCCGCATCGACGGTTTTGGTGGGTAGATATAGGTGTTGCGGACCATGAACTCTTTTAAAATATCGTTCTGGATCGTACCGGCCAGCTTGTCAGGACTGACACCCTGTTCTTCGGCGGCAACGATATACAGCGCCATGATTGGCAATACGGCGCCATTCATTGTCATTGAGACCGACATCTGATCCAGCGGAATTCCTGAAAACAGGGTGCGCATGTCATAGATGGAATCGATTGCTACACCGGCCATTCCGACGTCGCCGGATACTCGAACATGGTCGCTGTCATAGCCTCTATGCGTCGCCAGATCGAAGGCCACAGAGAGACCTTTCTGGCCAGCAGCGAGATTGCGGCGGTAAAAGGCGTTGGAGTCCTCTGCCGTGGAGAAGCCGGCATATTGTCTGATCGTCCAGGGTCGCTGGGTGTACATTGTCGGGTAGGGACCACGACCGAAAGGCGCCAGACCAGGATAATCATTGAGGTAATCGAGTCCGTTTGTATCGGTCGCGGAATAAGCTGTTGCAAGGGCAATGCCCTCAGGTGTTTCCAGCGTTCGCCCGCGTGCCTCTGGCATCTTGGTGGTTCCGGTGTCGGCCGGTTGATAGTTGATTGACGTAAAATCAGGAAAAACAGTCATTATGATACTCCCAGATCGGACAGTGCCATCGACAGCTCTTCAATGGCGTTGCAACCACTAAAGATGTGACGGTCAATGCCCGGCGCTTTGAACTTTCCGGCGAGCCAGACCCGTTTAGCGCCGGCGCTACGGAGTTGGGCCGCAACCGCTTCGGCGCCAGACTCATAGCGCTTGTCGGCGCCGCAGAGGACAACGATATCGGATCCGGCATTATTGAACGCTCTTTCAAGCGGGGTAGGATCATTTTGTTCGGCGACTATTTCAATTGTTTCGATGCCGCCCGTCGCGAAAAAATTTCTGACGAAGTCGAGCCGGGCACTATGCTCGGCAAGCGGGCCGAGCGTGGCAACACATATTTTAGGACGCCCGCCTTTCGAGCTAGCTGCGTTTTCGGCTCGATCGCGCAATGCTTCGAAAACCTCGCCATTGTGCATAGCGATCAGGCGCTCAGCCTCAGTATCGGACTCGTCCGAGGCTGTCGGACCTGCGAGGATGCTGGCAAGAATATTCTCCGGAGCCGATTCCGGCTTGCCCGTTTGTGGCGGACTTACCGGCACGTCATAATCGTCCAGTAATGGAAATTCATTTACGCCAGTAACAATTGTTTGCTTGTGCGCGACCGCATCAAGCAGTGCCGTACGAGAGGCTTGAATACGACCCTGCAAGGCGCCATNGACAAGGCTTTGGGTCAAACCACCCTCACGCTCGAGCATTTGAAACTCTGCCCAACCAGCTTCTGCCAGTTCGGAGGCCAGCGTTTCCGAAAACCAGGCCCCGCCACCGGGATCAGCCACCTGTCCGAGTTTGCTTTCTTCCATGGCGATCAGCTGCGTGTTGCGGGCAATCCGGCGACCAAGTTCTTCGGGGCGGCCGCGTGGCGCGTTGAACGCTCTGACTGTTATAATGTCGGCACCGCCTACGGCAGCGGCAAAACAGGCGGCCGTGCCGCGTAAAATATTGACCCATGGATCGTAGCGCGTCATCATTCGCNCGCTCGACACGGCCTGAATTTTCTGTGCCGCAGGCGATAGGTTGAGAGCCTCCCTGATCCGTGCCCAAAGTAATCTGGCAGCGCGCAGTTTAGCAATTCCAACGCCGTAATTGGCATCAAGTCCGAATGTAAATATGATTTGGTCGGCGGCTTTGGCCGCCGGATATCCTGCGGCCTCCAGCCGTCTCAGCGTATCGATTGAGTGGGCCATCAGGGCGCCTAGCTCTTGCGCATCCGTGGCGCCAGCGTCGTGGATCTGGCGGGTGTCTACCCGAAATATATCGGCAACTGGAAAGTGCTTTGAGATGTTTTCAGAAAGCTCGCCAAGAATAGCAAAATTAGCGTCAACACCGCCGCTGAGCCGTCCGGTCCCTATCAATGTGCCTATCGGGTCAAGATTGAAAGCGAGCTTCTGTGCTTTCGGATCAGATTGCGCACACCCCCACTGCATGAGGTGGGCTGCAGCATTAAACCCGCAATCGGGATCATGATGGTCAAGCGCAACCGTCGCGAGGTCGGCACGGACGCCGGCGAGTAGCGCTGCCCAGCCAGCTGTTTTCAAACCGGCGACACCAAGCTGGCCAGTGGCGTCGATCGAGATTTCCGCTGAACTGACACCACGCTCGAGGTCACGCAGAATATCCGCATTCGCCATTGCCGGTTCAGGATGGTCAAAGCCTTGACGGATGTCCCATGGCAGAAAACGGTCTGGCGTCTCTTTGCCGCCGCGTACATACGGCNCCTGTCCGGGATAGCCGCGGGGGTCAGCGGCACTGGTGAAATCGGTCTCGCCATATAGCGGTTTGATTGTCAGGCCATCCCTTGTCTTTTTGACTAGACGCTCGAGCCCGCCGCCTTTTAAAGCGTGCTGGACGTGTTCAATCCAGTCGGCTTCCGACGCAGCCGGAAAGTTTTTCGAGAAGGCGTGCAGGCTATTAGTCATAAGTTTGACCCACGATAAGCAAATAACTATGNCTGAGATCGCGCGGACTGGGGGGGCAGGTCAAGTGCGAAGCGCCTTTCCCCAGCGTCGCCCTGTAAAGTTCGTTGCCGTATCCGTTCAAAATACCTATCGTCGTCTCATTACGCTTGGTCATACCTTGTCGTTCCGGACTTCGAGTATACATGTTCGACAGTCTTTAAGTCATATAGCGCCCGGAGAATTTTCATGCCGTTGCCACCCGTTCTACAAAATCTGCGTCTCCCGATTATCGGGTCGCCTCTCTTTATCATATCCAATCCTGAGCTTGTGATTGCGCAGTGCAAGGCAGGCGTTATCGGTTCGTTTCCGGCTCTCAACGCGCGGCCGGGACCGGTCCTCGATCAGTGGCTAGACCGTATTACAACGGAACTCGCCGAATATGATGAAAAAAATCCGGACCGGCCTTCCGCGCCATTTGCGGTGAACCAGATCGTTCATAAATCAAATGACCGTTTAGACCATGATGTCGAAATGTGCGTAAAGCATAAAGTCCCGATTATTATTACATCGCTTGGCGCGCGCCAGGAGGTGAATGATGCGATCCATTCCTATGGCGGTATTGTTCTGCATGATATCATTAACGTGGTGTTTGCACACAAGGCGCTCGAAAAAGGGGCTGACGGGCTGATTGCGGTTTGTACCGGGGCTGGCGGGCATGCCGGAACCCTGTCGCCTTTCGCCTTGATACAGGAAATCAGGGAGTTCTTCGACGGCCCATTGGCATTATCGGGCTCGATTGCAAACGGCGGTGCGGTTGCTGCTGCACAGGCTATGGGAGCTGATTTCGGTTATATCGGATCAGCCTTTATTTCTTGCGANGAAGCCAATGCGGTTGAGGGTTATAAGGATATGATTGTCGACTCCAAAGCCGGCGATATTGTCTACTCGAACCTGTTTACCGGGGTTCACGGTAACTATCTCGCACCGTCAATCGTGCAGGCCGGACTCAATCCGAATGATCTGCCTGAGAGCGATCCGAGTGCGATGAATTTTGGTTCCGGTGGTGACCAGAAGTCGAAAGCCTGGAAAGATATCTGGGGTTGTGGGCAGGGGATTGGCAATGTCAAATCCCGGATGCCGACAGCAGAGTTTGTCGCAAAACTCGAGCGGGAATATGAGCGCGCGATTGCTTCGCTGGCAAAACGTGAAGCCTTTCCCGTAATGGCCGAGTAGGTCTTATCGCATGCTTAGATGTCGGATGGATCGTGATCTATCCTCGATAATCTAGTCGTATTATCCCATCCGGTCGGATTGATAGATCTATCAATCCGACCGTTTTGACTCTGTGGTTAGTTTGCATGCGCCTATTTGACTGGAGCAATGCAATGGCGTTTTCGGATTTCTCGGCGCGACTGGGGTTGCCATATCTGTTACCAAACCAGGCGCAGAAGCATGTGACGCTGAATAAGAGCCTCAGGCTTCTGGACTTGCTGATTATGGCCAGCGTGGCGTCAAGTGAACTTGATACGCCGCCAGCCAATCCCGAAGATGTCGTTGCCTATATTCCCGCTGCGTCCGCATCCGGTGAATGGGCCGGCTATAGTCAATGGATCGTCGCATGGATTGATGGCGGCTGGCAGGCGGTTGAACCGGCTGATGGCTGGCGCGTCTATGATGCACAGGCGCAAGCGCTGAAAGTCTTTCACAATGATCGTTGGCAGGCATTATTTTCGACTTCGCTATCTCACCAGAATCTGACGCATTTTGGTCTGGCGGCCGAAGCTGATAATGATAAGCCGTTTTCTGCGCGGCTAAACTCGGCTTTGTTCAATGCGCGTTCGACCGCGGATCAGGGAAGCGGCGATTTGCGTCTGTTTCTAAACAAGTCGGAACAACACAACACATCATCTTTGGTGTTTCAGACAGACTGGTCGGGCCGGGCCGAACTTGGTCTGGCAGGTGATGACCGGTTTTCGATCCGATTGAGCACCGACGGAGCAATATGGCGCCAGGCTTTAACCCTGAGTGATCAGTATGAGACGCTCGAAACCGACTATAATATTCTTCCGATGCGCGCGAACGAGATCAGTCTTGGCCATATTACGAAGCCGTTTCAGAGTATTTTTATCCAGTCGGCACCAAGCATTGGTTCTGATCAGCGCGACAAGACCGACATCGCTTCGATCGGTGATGCGCTGGCGCTTATCAACCGGTTACAGCCAGTTTCATACCGGCGTCGGCCTGACGGGGCGGTTCATTTCGGATTTCTGGCACAGCAGGTTCGCCAGGTTCTGAAGGAGCTGGAACTTGATGATTTCGGTTTGTGGGAGCTGGCCGATCCGGACAATGCAAATAGCCGGCAGGCTCTGCGCCAGGAGGAGTTTATTTCGGTTCTAGTCGCAGGCGTACAGCGTCTCAGCCAGCGGGTGGAGCAGCTTGAGCAAAGCGCCGGTTAATGTTGTTTGCATCCAGGAGTGCCGCTGAGTCCGCCTTACATAGCCGTTGGCGGTGGCAACATTTTTCAATCGCGGAACTCTGCTGTAAATGTGATGGGCGCTATTGTGACCGGGCCTATTGGCATGATTCCGGGTTTCTCGATGCTTTGACGTCTGTCCGGGCGGACATTGGCGGCCCTCTAATCGTTACATCGGGACATCGCTGCCCGAAATGGAACCGGCGGGTCGGTGGGGCAGTGGCCTCTAAACATCTCCAGATCGCGGTAGATGTGGCCGTCGCATCACATTCGCGATCCGCCTTGCTGCGGTCCGCCCAGCGAAGAGGCTTTAGTGGGATCGGCCTGGCTGCGCATTTCATCCATCTCGATCGTAGAGCGGATCCGGCCTTATGGATTTATAATGGGAGTGAACATTTATGGAGAGTGTAATCAATCTCGCCGGGAGTATTGCCGGCGGTGGAGTATTCGGACTGCTTGGCACCGCGCTCGGTCGCCTCGCGAGTTATTTTGAACGTCGCCAGACACTGCAATTCGACCGGCTGCGCTGGTCGCATGAACTTAAAATGCGGGAACTCGAAAACGCAGCGGTATTGGCCGGTGCCGAGGCTGATCGCGAGCGGCTGGCGGCGGCAGGTGCATGGCATGGCCTTCACGCATCAATCGCTGCTGATGCGACGATTCCGTCAAGTTATGCCTGGGTTGACGCGATCCGGGCACTCACCCGGCCATTATTGACCCTGCTATTGTGGGCGATTTCTGCCATGATCTGGCTCAGCGCCGGTCCTGATGGCCAGGCTGCCATTATAGAGGCAACAAGCTTTGCGGCCATCGCTGCAACACTCTGGTGGTTCGGTGATCGAGGTTCCAAGCCAAAATAACGCGGCACCAGGTCTCTGTAATCCGGCTCAGTAATTGTAATTGACAAGTAAGGCTGACGGACACGAGTCAAAAGGCGTGGCGGGTATGACCTGTTTGGCCGCCGCCTGTTTAGCGAATAAGTCCCAGAAATCCGATCCATGCTCGGCGGTGTCGAGTTGATACCAGATGAACCATTGATAATCGACAAAAGCCGGCGTCTGGGCGGATTTGTTCGGGGCGGTGGCAAGCACTGCCGTTGCATCGAAACCAGCGCCGAAATCCAAGACAACTCCGTCGGCCTTTAGACTGGAGAATACAGGAGACCATTTGGTAGCATAATCATGCGCGAGTGCGCTGATGTCCTGATCCGGACAGCTCCAATAGGCGTGTTGCTCTAACCCCGCGCTTGTCGGTGTATCCGATGGCTGGCGGCAAGATGATAGATTTACTGCAAATAAAATAGCTGTATATATAAATATAGATTTTATCATTTCATTACTTGTTGCTTATAGTTAAATTTAATTTTTATATATTATTTATATAAGAAATTATATATTTATTGTTTTG
>NHBW01000003.1 GCA_002172915.1 Hyphomonas sp. TMED17
AGTCTGTCTTGTTTGATTGTTCGGAACTGACAGCCCAGGACAATTCGAGTGCGAATGGTCTGATTGTTGCGCCGTTGGCGGTTGCGGCTGATGCTAATAACGTCGAAGGCACGAGTTCGCTAAGCGGCCTGTTCCCGGGTGCAAATGAAGCCGCTGTAACGGCCGTTAACCCGTCGGCGATCGATCCGGTACTTGATGCGACGGATTATATCGGTGCGTTTTCAGCAACGGAGACGCCGACAGCGAACTGGGCCGCAGGATGGTCTTGTGGTTTGCCTGGTATCAGCAACGATTGTTAATCTAATGGCGCCAAACCCATTCGGGTTTGGCGCCATTTTTTAAAGTGTTTCGGCTAAATTTCAGTGACCTGTTTGGTCTGTAGGGGTTCCCTCCAAATGTTTTCGAAAATGATGAAAAAAAATCTGCTTATATCAACGGCTTTAGCTATTTTTGTCACTCCTTGTGCTATTGCGCAATCAGATGCAGGAACCGAAGAGCGTACACTTGAGACCGTTGTGGTCCGGGGCCAATTTATTCCCGAACCACAACAAAATACTTCTCAGGTTGCATCGTTCCTGTCGTCTGAAGATTTGCTACGGCAGGGCGACGCAAACGCTGCGCTTGCGTTGACACGTTTGAGCGGCTTAAGCGTTGTATCTGGTAAATTTGCTTATGTTCGCGGCCTCGGTGATCGCTATTCATCGGCGCTCCTCAACGGTTCGCCTCTCCCAAGCCCAGAACCGCTCCGTCGGACGGTTCCTCTAGATCTGTTTCCGTCCAGCGTTTTAGCCGGTGCAGCTGTTCAAAAAACATACTCAGCTGATTTTGGCGGTGAGTTTGGCGGAGGCGTTATCAATCTCGATACCTTATCTGTGCCTAACGAGAATTTTCTTAACGTTAAGATTGGGTCAGGATACAATAGCGTTACAACAAATAATAATGGTATTTTTTATTACGGCGACGACTCTGACTGGACCGGGTACGATAATGGATTGAGATCACTTCCAAGTGGTGCGGCTGAAATAATCAATACCGGTCAACGTTTTGCAGATCTAAGCGATAGTGAACTCGAGGCTATTGGTGAGGGTTTTGTAAATTCACCGATTTCAGTAATTCAGGGCGGTGATATTGATCCGAGTGTTTCCGTTTCTGCAGATGCCGGTAAGTCTCTGTATTATAATGGCTTCGACATTGGCCTTGTCGGAACGGTTGGTTATGATAATTCGTGGACAACCGAAAATGCGGTTAGACAGTTCGCGCAGGGCGGGCAGATTGGCTCTGATTTTCGCCAGACGGAAACATCTAACAATATCAGTCTGAATGCGCTGGGAACGGTGTCAGTCGCACGTGACGAACACGAGATCAAGGGCACTTATTTCTACGTGCATGCGACCAATAAGGAGGCGCAGATTACGCAGGGTAGCGACTTTAATCTGCCTGGCTCCGGTGTAAAATTTGAAGAGTCGACAGGCTGGTTCGAGCGCGAGTTGAGCTTTTATCAGCTCGCCGGAGATCATTTATTCGGTGATCTCGAAGTTGATTGGCGTACGTCGTTCGCAGAGACATCGCGGAACGCACCATATGAACGTAGCTTGCTGCGTCTGGTTGACGACGGTGTGCCCCTTTACTCTCGGGCGAATGGATATAGTATCGCTTTTACCGAACTGGATGACGAGGTCGTCGGAGCCGGGCTGGACTTGAGTTATCCTTTCCAGATTGGCGCCGGTCGGGAGTTTGTGTTGTCTGTCGGTTTGGATGAAACCAGCAGCGAGCGTGACTATCGGAATGTGAATTTCCGTTTTGCCGGTGGAAACTCATTGCCTCTATCTGTGCAGGCGGCGCGTCCGGATTTTCTATTCTCTCTCGATAATATCGATCCGGCCCGTTTTGTTCTGCAGTCCTCGTCTTCGACGGCCGACTTTTATACGGCTAGTTTAGATGTTACGGCTTTGTATACACAGGCAG
Source organism: Hyphomonas sp. TMED17 (assembly GCA_002172915.1). Classification (GTDB taxonomy): domain Bacteria; phylum Pseudomonadota; class Alphaproteobacteria; order Caulobacterales; family Hyphomonadaceae; genus Henriciella. The sequence goes on from NHBW01000003.1 coordinate 1,966, forward strand.
AAATTGATTTTACAAACTTTCTGCAGGGTACATTTGGGGTCCGTTATGAAGAGGGTGATCTAACGGTTGCTACTTCCGATAGGTTCGGAAACCCTGGCGGCGGTAATGTTAATCTATCCGAGGATTATGTGCTGCCAGCGGTTACTTTGACTTGGAATTTTGCCGACGATTTGCAGTTCAGATTAGGCTACTCCGAAACGATTGCACGGCCACAATTCCGGGAGCTGGCGGAGTCGATCTTCATCGATCCGAATAATGACCGAACCTACCGCGGTAATAGTGGCTTGGTCGATAGTGAGCTGAAGAATTATGATGCTCGGCTCGAATATTATATGGGACGCGATCAGTTCGTTACAGCTGCGGCGTTTTATAAGGAAATCGAAAATCCGATTGAAGAATTCCAGTTTGCATCCTCGACATTCGTGTTTGAAACCTCCTTTATTAACTCGCCAAAAGCAGAAGTCATGGGGTTTGAGCTGGAATATCGTTCGAATTTTGATATGCCACTTGATGCCGATTGGATCCGCGACCGTGACTGGCGGTTCTCTGCCAACTACACCTATACTGAATCGGAGGTATCAGCTGAAGCGGGCCAACTTATTTTTGAACCCGTGACACGTTCGTTAATTGATGCGGCATTATTCGGTCTCGATGGAACTGATCTGCAAGGTACGCCGGAACATATTCTGAACGCTCAGTTCGGCTTTGAGGGTGATTTTGACCAAATGACCGTGCTGTTGAACTGGGTTGACGAACGTATCTTGCAGCGGGGTATTCCAACACCTGGTCAGGAATTGCCGGACGTTGTTGAAAAGCCGGGTGTGCAGCTTGACATTGTTTATCGTCGGGATTTCTCTTTTAACGGAAGAAATTTCACACTTGGTCTCAATGGGCGAAATCTTCTTTCTACCGAGCACGAGGAGTTCCAAGAAAACGGTGGTGATCTTGGGAGAACCCAATTCAACACTTATGAACGCGGAACATCTTTTTCCGCTTCTCTTACTGCTAAATTTTAAGCCATCAGCCCGACCGGACACTGGTCCGGTCGGGCACTGTTCATGGTGCTCTAGAGGAGCGTAAATCAAGCTTTAACGGCAGGGGTCATGCGACTATAATTGTCGGAAGACCCAAATTATTGGTTGCGTTTTAGGTTGCTGGCGGGTCATACGTTTGAGCGAGGCGTTACGTCTGGTGAGCGGGCCGGAAAACCGGAGGCGGATAATGACCGTGGACGATTTGAATATCGCGAGTTTGATGCGAATTGCGCCGATTGCAAGGCGCGGCGCCGAACTGCTGCTCGTCTCGATTTTGGCTATTTTGTGTGGACGTATGTTCTGGCTGGTCGCGGCGCCAGCCGATGCAGTGTCCGATGATCAGGCAAATCGTCCGTTTCCAGTCTTACTGGNGACCGATAACGGTCGTCAGCGTGTAGAAGCCGATCTGACCTNGTTAATGCGGATGAATCCGTTTGCGGCCGCCGCCAATGTCGAGATTACGCCGAGCGCGCCACAGACCAATTTGAATATTTCGCTGTCGGGCGTGTTTATGTCGACCGGCGGGCGCGGCGGATCGGCTATCATCCGCACGGCAAACGGACGTAATCAGAGTTTCGGGGTGGGGGATACGGTGCTGCCGGGAGTGATTGTCGATCGCGTGCTTGCTGACAGGGTTATTCTGCAGCGGAATGGTGCGCCGGAAGCCCTGATGCTGTCGGGACGGGAGGACGGCTTGCGAGTGATTGGCGACCCCGAAATGCAAGCCGGTCGCGCCGGATCGGTTGTGACGTCTTCAATCACGGAAGGCCGCGTTTCGAATGCGACCGAATTGTTGAGCGCANTATCATATACTGCGATCGACCGGGACGGGGGAGTTTATGGCTTGCGAATGTGGCCATCCGGCTCGTCTGATGTCATGATGCGAGCCGGTTTTCTCCCCGGGGATATTGTGCTTACGATTGACGGGCAAACGCCGGTGGCTGAAAATTTTGCAAATCTATTATCGGGACTGGAGGGGGCTGGCTCCGTCATGGTTGAAGTTGAACGAAACAATTCTCAGCAAATTATTAGATTGCGGTTAGGCGAATAGGACATTGAGATGAAAAGACTGGCTGTAGCGACCTTGTTCGGTAGCCTTTTGGCTTTCGCTCCTGCGGCTNTNTCACAAGCCGGCCCAGCGGATGCGCCCCGCCACGTGCTGAATCTGGATGATGTCGAAATCACGTCATTGATTGATGATGTGTCGATTATTACCGGCTATACTTTTATTCTCCACCCGGATGTCCGGCGTACTAAAGTAACTGTGATGTCACAGACGCCAATGTCGACAGCTGAAGTGTTTCAGGTGTTTTTATCGACATTACGCGTACATGGCTTTGCCGCGGTACCGGCGGAACGCGGAGTGTACCGGATTGTTCCCGAACAATCAGCCATTGGCGAAGCGACAGCCTCTGGCGACGATGCGAACAGCTTTGTGACAGAAGTCTTCAGGCTCGACTATTTCAATGCCATCGAGGCGGCACAGATGGTCAAGCCGCTGATTGATACGCAAGGTCAAGTTGTGGCCAATGCGAAGGCCAATACGGTTATTGTTGTTGATTACGCATCGAATATGCCTCGTTTGCGCGATATTATTCGCGGGATGGATGCAACCGGGCAGGGCGTGATCGAAACCATTCAGCTCGCAACTGTTCCGGCGCGCGAAATGAGCAATATTCTCGAGGCTTTGTTTGGTGGAGACGAACGCAGCCGGAGCGAGGATTTCCAAGTTATTGCCTCAACAACCAGCAATGCAATTGCATTGTCCGGTCGTCCGGACCTGGTCGGTAAGGCAATCGATATCGCCCGCGAACTGGATGCATCCGACCGGGCGCGGGACACCGTTCGCGTTCTGTCACTGAATAATTCGGACGCGGCCAATATTGTGCCGATCCTTGAAGTGTTGGCCGGGTCGATGGCCGCGCAGCAATCAGGCATCGACAGCAATTCGAATGCGGCGACAATAGCGCATCATGATCCAACGAATTCGATTATTATAAGTGCGACGCCAGATGTAATGATCGCGATGGAGCGGGTCGTGGAGTCGCTTGATACTCGACGCGCACAGGTTCTGGTCGAAGCGATTATCGTTGAAATGTCGGACGATACCGCGCGCGAGCTTGGTGTTCAGTTCTTATTGTCGGGCTATGGAAGTTCCGCTGTTCCTTTCTTGTCGACGAATTTTTCTCGCTCGGCGCCGAACCTTCTCGGACTGGCTGGTGCGCTTGCCGGTGAAGATACATTCAACGGCACCAATCCGTTCACGACGTCGGCGGTGAGTTCTTTACTTGGCCTTGAGGGGGGAACCGTCGGTGGCGGCGGCACTGATGGCGATACACTTTTCGCTGCGGTGTTGAATGCGGTCGAAAATGATACAAACAGCCGGGTTCTTTCCAAGCCGTTTAATATGACGCTGGACAATGGTACCTCCCAATTGGTCATCGGGCAGGAGATCCCGATTACAACAGGTGAGGTTCTGGGAGACAGTAATTCGAACCCGTTCCGGACAGTCCAGCGTGAGAAAATCGGCGTTAAGCTTGAAGTGACGCCGAAAATTTCTTCAGACAATACCGTACGGCTCGATATTTATCAGGAAGTTTCGAGTATATTCGGTGGGATCGAAAATCAGGCGTCCGATCTGATTACGACGACACGGGAAATAACCACAAGCGTTTTGGCCGATGATAAGGAGATAATCGTCATTGGCGGGCTGATTGAGCAAACCGACCAGGAGGCCAGTGCTCAGGTGCCGGTGCTCGGTGATTTGCCCGGCGTTGGTAATCTGTTCAGATCGCGCGGCAAGGCCGTGAAGCGGACCAATTTAATGGTCTTCATCCGTCCGACTATTATCCGGGATCAGGACGATGCGCGGAATGTAACGGCCCAGAACTATCGCTATATTCAGGCGGAATCATTACTGCGTGACGGTCAGGCAGGTGAAACTTCGATGATGGATGATTTCATTAATGAAACATTCGCGCTTCCTGCTGATTTAGGCACCACCGCGGAATAGTCGCATCATCATATTGAAAGCGGGTATGGGATGTCTGCAGAACCTTTAAATTTGCTAAGTTACGCATTCGCCCGGGATAAAGGGCTATTGGTGCTGCGAAATGATGATGAAGCCTGTACGATTGGGGTTCGCAATGGCGCCGAGCCGGAGGCCCTGATCGAGGCCCGCCGGGTCCTGAAGCGGCCATTTCAGCTCGAGGCAATTACGCCGGAGCAGTTCGAACACTTATTGTCGGAGCATTATGCCCGGTCGGCGGTGTCCGGCGATGAGGCCGAGGCCGCCATGGCAGGGCAGGATAGTCTGACAAGTTTGATAGAAGGCCTCTCGCCGACCGCGGATTTGCTGGATGGAAATGATGATGCCCCGGTAATCAGGCTTATCAACGGCCTGATATATGAGGCGGTCAATCGCAAGGCGTCTGACGTGCATATCGAGCCGCATCAGGACAATCTTTCGGTTCGCTATCGTATTGATGGGGTGTTGCAGGAAGTCCTGACACCATCGGTACGGCTGGCGGCGCCATTGATCAGCCGGATAAAAGTGATGGCTAGGCTGGATATTGCCGAAACCCGGGTGCCACAAGATGGCCGGATCTCGCTGACCATTGGCGGTCGGTCAATTGATGTCAGAGTGTCGACGCTGCCGTCCCGGTATGGCGAACGCGTTACGATGCGGCTGCTCGATACCCGGCATGCCTTGCTCGAGCTTTCGGATCTCGGCATGGATGAGGACACCCTGATGCGGTTTCGCAGCATCCTGTCCCAGCCGAATGGCATCACTTTAGTGACAGGGCCGACGGGCTCGGGCAAGACCACAACCTTATATTCGGCATTGTCAGTTCTGAATAATGGCGAACGCAATGTCATGACGCTGGAAGATCCAATCGAATATGGCCTTCCGGGGATTAGCCAGACCCAGATGCACCATAAGGTTGGTCTCACTTTTGCGGCGACTTTGCGGGCCATTTTACGGCATGATCCCGACGTGGTTATGGTGGGTGAGGTTCGTGATCTTGAGACCGCTAAAGTCGCGTTCGAGTTTGCTGCAACTGGCCGGCCTGTTTTGTCGACAGTACATACGAATTCGGCAGCTGGCGCGGTGCAGCGACTGCGCGATATGGGTATCGAACCATATGTGCTGGCCGCAACCTTAAGAGCGGTTATCGCACAACGGCTTGTCCGGCGTCTTTGTCCGCATTGCAAAACCCCCCATGAGTCGACACCCGAAGAGCGCGAAATGTTCGGGTTCTCGGCAGGCGAAGCGCCCACGATCTGGCGTCCGGTCGGCTGTATGGCGTGTGGCCAGAGCGGGTATGACGGGCGACTGGGCGTCTATGAATTATTGACCGTAGACGGCGATATTCGGGATCTGATCCGGCGGGACTGCTCCGAGGATGATATTCAGCAGGCGGCTTTCTCCGCGCATGATAGTCTGTTCATGAATGCCGGTCGTTACGTCAAAACCGGAGAGACCAGTATTGAAGAAGTTCTCAGGGTTTGCCGGCGAGACGAGGATGGCAGCTAATGGCGGTTTTCGAATACACCGCAATTGGGGGCGACGGGAAGCGTCAGAAAGGGCTGATCACAGCGGATACGGCGCGTGCCGCGCGACGGGAATTACGGTTGCGGCAGCTGTCACCATTGCAGGTTGCAGCCGCGAAAGAGAGCCGGTCATTCAATGCCTTTCGTACGGGCGGATCCATTCCGGCCGGTGATCTTGTTCTGGTGACCCGCCAGCTTGCAATGCTTATCCAGTCGGGTGCAACGATTGAGGAAGCGATTGGCGCGATTGCCTCGCAGGCCGAGCGCCCCGTAACGCGGCGCGTGCTGCTCGATGTCCGGGCGCAGTTGCAGGAAGGCTATTCTCTGTCGGATGCGTTAGCGACATCGGCGGGATCGTTTCCGGCATATTATCGCTCGGTGGTGTCAGCCGGCTTGCTGTCGGGGCGACTTGGCGAAGTGCTCGAACGTCTGGCCCTGCATCTGGAGAAAACGCGCAAGCTTCGCGGCAAAATAATGGCAGCGTTGATCTATCCGGCAGTGCTGTCAGTTGTGGCCCTGACTGTTGTCGGATTGCTCATGGTTTTTGTTGTACCGGCCGTTGTTGACCAGTTTGATACAATGGATCAGGGATTACCGGCTCTGACCAATTTTGTGATTTCGATTTCGAACTTTCTGCAACATTGGGGCTGGTGGCTGCTCGCTATAACAGGTGTTGCGGGCTGGGGCGCCGGGCGGGTGCTCGGACTGCCGCAAATTAAACGGCGATGGGACCAATTCGCGTTGCGTTTGCCCTTGATTGGACGAGTGTTGAAACTGGTGAATGCCGCTCAGTTCGCGCGGACATTCGCAACTTTGTCATCAAGCGGTGCAACAGTTCCCGAGGCCTTGCACGCGGCGACTGGTTCGGTGCGTAATGAAGTCTTCCGGCAGGCGTCAATCCAGGTCCGCCGCGAGGTCGAGGAAGGTCGCGCTCTGCATGCGGGCTTGCGTGCCACGACTGTTTTTCCGGCAATGCTCATTCACATGGTGGCCAGTGGCGAGCGCGGCAGCGACCTGCCTCAGATGATGGGGCTGGCGGCCGACTATATTGAAGAAGAGCTGGACCGGAATTCAACCGTTGCGATTGGCTTGCTCGAGCCGGCATTGATTGTCTGTCTTGCTGGCGTCGTTGCCATGATTGTGATGGCTATAATGTTACCTATCTTACAACTTAATACGCTGGCTATAGGAGCCTGAGGAGACGATCTATGCGCTGTGGGAAACGAATAAGAAAACGTCGTGAGGATGGTTTCACGCTTACCGAGATTATGGTCGTTGTTTTCATTATTGGCCTGTTGTCGACGGTGGTCTTGATAAATGTCGGGGGAGCCATGGGTCAGGGGCGGGTGACCAAGGCTAAGGCTGACATTGCCAATTTGAGCAACGGGCTCGAGCAGTACAGCATGGACCTGTTCGACTATCCGAGCAGCGCACAAGGCCTTGAGGCGCTGGTCGAAGCTCCTCGCAATATTCCTGCTGGCACATTTTATCGCCCGGGCGGGTATATAACAAAATTACCATCCGACCCGTGGGGACGGCCTTATGTGTATAAGCGCCCGGCCGAGCGTGCATCAGGCAGTTACGATCTGTATTCACTCGGGGCTGATGGCGAGCCGGGCGGCGAAGAGCTCGATGCCGATATTGGAAACTGGTAGGACCATTGGCGAGGGACATCGGTCTGGGGCGTCATGATGCCGGGGTGACCTTGTTAGAGGTGCTGTTGATAATGTTCCTGCTAGGCCTGGTTTCAACGTTTGTAATTCTGTCACTTCCAGCCCGGGAAAATAGTATCGACAAGCAGACCCGGTTGATCACGGAGTCGATTGCTAATTATCGGCAAAGCGCGATTATTAGTGGCCAGGTGATCGGTTTGCGGTTTGAAGGGGATGGCTATCAGGTAATGAGCTGGCTAGACGGAGGCTGGCGACCAAGAAGCGGCAAGGCGACTTTGTTCGATGGTCTCACTGTCACGGCGAATAGTGATATTAGCGAAAATCAGCCGGTTATCGCGAATTGGCCCCAGATTGTCTTTGACCCGACCGGGGTGGCGGTTGATCAGACGCTTATTGTTACCGGCGGGGAGGCCGATTTCGAGGTTTTGATTACTGCAACCGGCGAGGTATCTGTCGATGCCCTGTAGGAAGCGCACGCCGGATGAATGGCAAGGCCGTGTCGTTGAGAAGTCTCACATCCCCGTGGCGTCCGATAGTGGATTCAGCCTTGTTGAAACGATTGCTGCTCTCGCGATTCTAGCGCTGGCGGCTTTGCCGTTAATTTTGACGGCGACCAATACTGCGAGTGCGACCCGACGGCTAGAAAATAGAATGCTGGCGCGCACGGTCGCAGAAAACTTGATGGCATTCGAACTGGTGCGTCCTGATCTGGTGCCGGCTGGCGAGCAATCGGGTGTCAGCGTGCAAATGAGTGTGCCATTTGACTGGACTGTCGTTTCGGGTCCGGCTGTCGCCGGTGGTCTGCAAAATATTGATGTGCAAGTTCGTTATGCCAATCAGCCGGAAGTTTTATTCCGTCTGAATGGTCTGCGAGCCGTGCCCTATGGCCTGATGCCGGACCGGGTGGTGCCATGATGACAGGACAGACACAGGATCGCGGCTTCACGCTGCTGGAAACGCTCGTCGCGCTGTTTCTTCTCTCATTGATATCGGCAGCCGCGACTGCCTTGCTGCTGGGGAGTTTGCGGACATCTAACCAGGTCGAACGTCGTTCAGCAGAGCTGCAGCAACTCGATCTGGCACAGACCGTTTTGCGCAACGATATTGCCGCGATGAGTATTCGCGCTGTCAGGCCGGATAATGGCTTTGATCCGCCGGGCAATTTGTTCGGGGGTGACCGTGTCGGGAATGAGCCATTTCTGCAATTTGTCCGGTCAGGCTGGATTAATCCTGCGGGTCTGACACCGCGTAGCAGCTTGCAATTGGTACGTTACCGGCTTGAAGACGGGGCATTGTTCAGAGAAGCGACCCTGCGGCCCGACCCGGTTCAAGCTACTCCGACTCATGAACAGCTACTGCTGACCGGTCTCAGAGATGTTAGCTTAAGGTTCTACCGAAATGATGCATGGTCGGATGTCTGGGTCGGAGACGCTGGTCAGCCTCTGTCTGTCCTGCCTGATCTTGTCGAAGTCAGGTTGATATTTGAAAATGATCGGGTGCTTTCGATTTCGGCGATGACAGGGGGACGTGGATGAGACGAGCTCTTGGGCAGTCGGATTCAGGGGCCGCTCTGATCACCGTGCTTTTGCTGGTGGCGACGATGTCGGCCGTCGCCGTCACTTTGACTTTTATGCTGACAAATTCGTTGCAGCGAAGCATCGCGCTCGGTGCGCAGGCGCAAATGCGTGTCTACGTCGCGGCGGCAGAAGATATTGCTGAAACCCGGCTGACGGACCTCATGGCGCAGTTTGAGGGGCGCTTGTTAGCATCAATGCCGGGCTTAGCGGCGCCAGTTGAGGTTCCGATGCCAGAGGGACGTTTGCAGATCCGTGTGCGCGATTACAGCAATTGTTTCGATGTGAACCAGTTATATACCCCACCCTCGGAAAACCGGCTGGTCGTGGCGGGCCCGTCAATGGCCGACGATGAGACCGGGAATGATGGCGAGCAAGACCTTGCTTCCGCACGTGATGACTTGATTACTATATTGCAGGCTTCCGAGCTTGATCCGAACCTCGCAGAGGAACTCGTCGCCGGGATAATTGACTGGATGGATTCTGACTTGTCTTCCCAGCCCGGAGGTGCCGAAGATAGTTATTATAGCACACTAATACCCCCTTACCGAACATCGGGACTGCCGCTGGAATTTGATAGTGAACTCTCCGCGATACGTGGTTTTGATCCAGTACAGCGGGACGTTCTGCGCTCGGTATTATGCGCGATACCGCCTCATGCCGAGCGTGAGCTTAGCAAAGTTAACATTAATACGCTTAGTATTGAGCAGGCGGCGCGCCTGGCCCCGATTTTTAGCGATGAACTGGCGATTGACGAATTGAGGGATATTATCGCATCGCGGCCAGTTGATGGCTGGGTTGATCTGATCGACTTTTTTGCTCGTCCGCCGGTATCGGCACTTAATCCTGAGCTTATAAGGCGAGAAGAACTCGGGACTGTCTCTTCTTATGTGGTAATCTCGACGAAGATCACATATCGAGAACATGGTCGGGTAGACGACATTCTTTTTGAGACTTTACCCGGACAACCGGTTAGAGTGCTTCGCAGGGAGCGAACGAGTTGAAATGGCTGACATTTATGGCTTTCTCGATAGTGATGGTGATCTCAGCCTGATCCGCGGGCATGGGGCTGAATGGGTTGCCATTGCCGACGCTGAAATAGCCGGCCTAAACAGCCGGAATGTGCTGGTATTTGTCGATGGACGCGAGACATTATGCTTGCGCGCATTGTTGCCGTCGCAATCCGAAAATGAAGCGCGTCGAGCGGCGCCGTTTGCGATTGAAGACGAGCTTGCAGTGGCATTTGATGACGTCCATGTTGCGATTGGCCCGAAATTCGATGTTGCTGAAGCCGGTCGGCAGATTGTTGCGACCTCAAAGGACCAGATGCAGCTCTGGCTGGCGCAGCTGGCCCGGGCCGGGCTACCGGAAGCGCAACTCGTCGCGGCCCCGACAGTTCTTCCCGATCGCGGTGTTCTTGTTGATTGCGGCGATTTCGTTCTCGGTCGGATGGGTAATAAGGCATTCGCATTGGAGAGGTCTTTTGGGACCGAAGTATTTGCTAGCTTGCTTGGTCGTCAGTCCGTTGAAGTGTTCGGCGAAAATCTAGCCGAAGAGCTTGGTCAGGCAGCAGCCGGGGCGATGGCCGCCCGGGCAGATTTGCTGGAAATGCTGGCGCGTTGGCATCAGGCCAATCCATTTGCGCCATTGTTACGTCAGGGTGCGTTTTCGGTGCGCGCCAATCTTTCATTTGCGATGTTTCGTGACTGGCGGATCTCCGGCGGACTGGCCGCAGCCGTGGCGGCGTGCTTTTTTATTGTAACACTGTTCGAGCTGTACGCGCTGACACAGCGGAAACTGCTCATCGAACAGCGCCTGCAATCCTATGTCGAGGCTGGTTGGCCAGCTGCAGACGGCGATGTCGAGCGTGCACTTGCGATGGCTTCGACACAGGGAAATTTGCTTGAAAGCCGTGGGCTGCCATCGCCACTAACGATGCTGGCGATGCTGTATCAGGCGCTTGACGAAGGAAATGATGGTGATTTGAAGAGCGTTCGTTATCAGAGCCAGCGGCAGGAAATACTCGTTCGTATTGGTTTCTCCGATTTTGTCAGTGTGGATCAATTATCGGCGCGTCTGTCAGATCGTGGTGTATTGGTAACGACCGGTAATGCCCGTCAGAATGGCAGCCAGGTAATCGGCGAGCTGACGTTGGGGGGGTCCGATGAGTGAATGGTGGCGAGGCCTGGAAGACCGCGAGCGGATCTTGTTGGCAGTGGCTGGCGTGCTTACCGCGCTGGTCGTCGTGCTTCAGTTTATCTTGATGCCGGTGTTCGAACAGCGGCGGAGTATGCAGGCCGAGCTTGATCGTGCAGCCGACCAGCTCAACCATATTGAAAGAGCCTATTTGCAGGGGCGGGCGCTTGGTGCGGTGACGGCAACCGCAACCCGTGAAATGATTAGCGAAGACGCTTTTAAAGCCGCTATTACTCAGTCTGCCAGCGAAAAGGGTTTGTCGATTACCCGGCTTCAGAGTGGAGCGACAACTGTCGGGGTAATGATTGAGCAGGCAGATCCGAGGCTTGTTTTCTTTTGGCTTGAAGACCTTGAGCGGCGCATCGGTGCGGCAATTGTGAGCCTGTCGGTTGAGCAGGCTTCTGGCGAGCGGGTTCGGGTTAATGTCGAATTATCAAGAGGCGCCGGCTCATGAATAAGTGGATCTATGCGATACTTGCCGGACTAGTTTTTTTGTCGACGGTCATCGTATCCATGCCATTAGGCTTTGTGATGAACCGTATTGGAGCCGGAAACTTTGGCGTCGGCTGGGCCCAGGTCGAGGGGTCCGTCTTTAAAGGCCGGATAAACGGTGTGTTCACACCGAGCCAGGCGATTGGTGACATCCGGTTAAATTTGCGACCCTGGAGTCTGTTTGGTGGCGTCGTAGAATATGACTTTGACTGGGGTAGCAGCGGCGGGCGCGGATCAGGCGTGGTTGGCGTCAGCCCGAATGCTTTGCGGTTCGACAATGTCCGGTTTCGGCACAGCCTGTCTGCGATAGAAGGAATGTCTTCGTCTATCAGGATGTCCGGCGGAGATATTCGCGTGACTGACGGTATGGTTGAGTTGGACTTAAGCGGGTGTCGGCAGGCCCGGGGACAAATTGTATCGAATGCGCTTACCAAAGCGGCGATTTCATATGGTAAAAATTTCGGTCCAATCACCGGGACGCTCGCTTGCGATCAAGGTTATTTTATTGCCGAAATGCAGAGTGTGAGCCCAGCCGGTGACCGCATTGATATATCGTCCCGTTTTGGCCTCTTAGGTGATGCGAATGTTGCGGTCGATGTCATGACATCGGACTTTGAAATCATCGCATTGCTGCAACGTTTTGGCTTTGAACTGAACGATAATGTCTGGACCTATCAGCTATCCACGCAAGGACTCTCGTGATGCGATTGACGGAATATTTTTGGCGGGGCCCGATTGCTGCGGCCCTAATCGGCGCTGTCGTCGCATGCGCGGGCGGACCGTCGATGCCCGTGAATATGGCCGTGGACAGCTTTCGTGAGCGCGACGCTGAGCCTGTCTCGGGCTTGGGCGCGCAAGCGCTCGCACCGGGGGAATGCGGCTTGTTCCTCTGGTCGCAGGCTAATCTCAGCAAGCTTGTGTTTTTTAGGCGCGCACAAACCAGCGCTGCCGCATTGAGCCTTTCGGACCGTCGCTATGATTTGCAGCTGGTGTCGGAAGGCGGCGAGGTCTTCGGACAATTTCTGACCCGTAACGAATTTTCCGACGGCCAGGGCGGCATCGTCGAGCTTGCGTTTCAACCCGGGGCAATGCTGATTGATGGGCAGCGGACCAGCGGCGGCCTGATCACGCATACAGATGCCGCTGGGTGGCGCACAATAGTGCCAGTAGCCGGGGTTCGGGCGTGTCTGGACGAATAGTACCAGCCGGACTGGCCGCGATTGTCGTTGATGATGGCCCGGGTGAGTACAGAGCTGCGGCAATTGATAGCGCGGGCCGGCCTTGGCATCTTTTTATGGAACGTTGGGGCGGCATAGGGCAGGCAAGCCGATATGGCCAGATCTTATCGGCCCGTTTCCGTGTGATGGCTGACAATGGACGGGATGGTTTCGTCGAGCTGGAAAGCGGTGAGAGCGCACTCATCCGGCTTCAAAAAGGCCAAAGATTTGTTGAAGGGGAAGCGGTTAAGGTTCAGATTCGGGCCGAAGCGCGGCGGGACAAAATCGCGCGGGTGGCGATCGCGTCGCCAGGCCATGATCAAACCGGGTTTGACTTGTGGAAATCGAATTTACCGGGGCATGATGGACTGTCCATTATCGAAGACAGGGCCTGCCTCGACGCCGGCTTTCAGGAGGTGCTAGCCGAGACAGCTACACTGGCCAGGGGTGGCGCTGTGCATATACAACGCACCCGGGCCTTTATTGCGGCCGACATCGACAGTGTCGGCCGACAAGGGCGCGGCAGTGCCGGTGCAAAGGCGCTGTCACTGAACTGTGAAGCGGTGACGGAGATTGCCAGACAGGTTCTGTGTCGCGGACTAGGTGGAACACTTGTCATTGATTGTCCCGGGCCGACAGGGCGAACATCGGGTGATAAGATTTCCGACACGTTGCGGGCTGCATTCGCAAACATGTCGACGCGACAAAGTCGGGTTCTTCAAATGTCGGCAATCGATTTGCTGCAAGCGACGATTGAGTGGACTGGATGCCCGATTGAAGATCAAGTTTTAGACGCTTGCGGTGTTCCGACGGCCGAAACGCAGTTTTTGCAATTGCTCCGGGATGCAAGGCGGGAGGCCGAAGCAATGCCGGCGCAATTTTTCAGTCTTGATTTAAGTCCGGATATATACACGTTCTACAAGCAGAATCGGCAATTATGCGATTCCGTCATACAGTTATGTTTTGGCGGCCGGGTTCAAATCGGACACGGCGAGAAGATGACACCAGTTTTGAGGCGCCGATAGATTATGAAGTGTCCGATATGTAAGGAAACACTGGCTGAAAAGATTCCGTTTCATCCGTTCTGTTCCCGTCGCTGTGCTGATGTAGACCTTTCGAAATGGTTGAAGGGCAGCTATGCCATACCAGGTTTGCCGGCAGATGCAGCGGAAGATGTCCCGCCTGGTGACGAGGATTATTGAACCGGCTGTCTGGCCAGGTAGGCGTCGTGAAACGAGTTTTCACTGCGAGAGGGCTTCACAAGGTTAAGCGAGTCAATTACGAGGTCGAAAAGGGATCACGTAATGAAAATTCGACAGGCTATAACCTTTGACGACGTGCTTCTTCAGCCCGGCGCAAGTGAAGTCATACCAGCCGAAGTTGATACTTCGACATTTTTGACGAAATCGATACCGCTAAACATCCCGCTGATATCAGCGGCGATGGATACGGTAACCGAAGCGAAGCTCGCAATTGCGATGGCGCAGGCGGGCGGCATCGGCGTTATTCATAGAAATTATTCGATCGAAGAGCAGGCCGCGCAAGTTACCCAGGTCAAGAAATTTGAGAGCGGGGTCGTGATGAACCCGGTTACGATCTCGCCCGACGCCAGTCTTGCAGAACTTAAGGCGCTTAAGGAGCGCACCGGATTTTCCGGTATTCCAGTCGTCGAAAACGGCCGTCTGGTTGGCATTATAACCAACCGCGATATGCGATTTGTTGATGATATGAGTCAGCGGGTTGGCAGTATTATGACGCAATCGGTTGTCTCGGTGATGATGTCGACGCCTTTGCCGGAAGCGCGTCAATTATTGCACAAGCACCGGATCGAGCGTCTTGCGATTGTTGACGAGGATGACCGTTGCGTCGGCCTGTTGACGGTTAAGGATATGGACAAGGCGGCGGTCAATCCTAACGCGGCAAAAGATGCCGATGGCAGGCTTCGGGTGGCGGCAGCATCAACAGTTGGTGATGCTGGTTTCGAACGGACAGCCGCTCTCATTGAGTCGGGCGCCGATGCGGTGATTATTGATACCGCCCACGGGCATTCGAAAGCGGTTGGCGAAGCGGTGCGACGTGCAAAATCACTATCTGGTGATGTCCAGATTATTGCCGGAAATGTCGCTACGGCCGAGGCAACGAAAGCTCTTATTGATGCCGGCGCTGATGCGGTCAAAGTCGGCATTGGGCCGGGGTCGATATGTACAACGCGGATTGTTGCCGGTGTCGGGGTGCCGCAGCTTACCGCGATTGAAGATTGTGCCAATGCCGCCGCGGCGTCGGGGGTGCCGGTTATTGCTGATGGCGGGATTAAGTTTTCCGGTGACTTTGCCAAAGCACTTGCTGCCGGAGCTTCCTCGGCGATGCTGGGTTCGATGTTTGCCGGTACCGAAGAAGCGCCCGGCGAAGTGTTCCTGTTCCAGGGACGAAGCTACAAAGCTTATCGCGGCATGGGCAGTCTTGGCGCGATGGCGCGCGGTTCGGCCGATCGCTACTTCCAGAAAGATGCAGCTAGCGATAAATTGGTGCCTGAGGGAATTGAAGGACAAGTTCCGTTCAAAGGACCGATTGCGCCTATTCTCCATCAAATGGTTGGCGGTTTGAAGGCGGCCATGGGATATGTCGGGTCGGCAAATATCCGCGAGCTGCACGAGAAGGCGACATTCGTCCAGATTACCGGTGCCGGACTAAAGGAAAGTCACGTCCATGATGTCCATATGACCCGGGAAGCGCCGAATTACAGTCTGTCACGTTCGTAGCCATTAGCGCCCGGGTCGAAATCAGTCGGGCCTGCTATTGGGGCGCGAACCGATATAAGCAGCGACCAGCGCAAGAATTACTAGCATTGCTGCGACAACCATCATGCGAGGCCAGATAAGCCATGACGACAGAGCGCCGCCGATAACAACGCCGCTAAGGGCAGCCATTTTGCCCGTCCGGTTCAACGAACCCGTTTCGATAAATGTTTTGATCTGTGGTCCGACACCGCGCTGTCTATAGATCCAGTCTCGGGATGGCGGATGCGATCTGGCAAAAAGAATAGCGGCCAAAATCCAAAAAATCGTCGTCGGCCATAAGGGGATAAATAGACCAATGCCGCCGAGAAGCAGGCAGAAGCTACCGGCGGCGCGCAATATCCACGTCACGCATGCGCTCCTGCAGCCGCCGCGCTGGCCCATGCCCATTGGAAGTTATAACCGCCCAGCCAGCCAGTGACGTCGACGCATTCGCCGATAAAGTATAATCCCGATTGATGTCTGCTTTCCATTGTTTTGGACGATAATCCGCCGGTGCAAATTCCACCAGCTGTAACTTCAGCGGTTCGCCAGCCTTCCGTGCCTGCAGGTTTTAGTGTCCATGCTTTTAGGGTTTCGACAATGTCGTCCAAATGTGAATTGGATAGTTCTGCCAACTTTCGCTGTACGAGATTTTCGAATGAGCGGCAAATCAACGGCACCATCCGGTTTGGCAAATGCTCTGATAGAGCTTGCTGTAGCGTCTGGGTCGGCGTGTCTTCACGCTTCTCGAGAAGCCAGTCGCGCGTCGCATGATCGGGAAACAGGTCAATTCTGACGGTTTCTGACAAATGCCAGTAGGAGGAGATTTGTAGCATGGCCGGGCCTGATAGGCCGCGATGAGTGAAAAGTAGGTTCTCTCTGAAATCCGGGCCTTTTGCAGCCTGACAGCGTACATCCAGACTGACGCCGGATATGGCCGCGAAATCGTCTTTGTCCTGACCCGAGAATGTGAACGGGACAAGCGCAGGCCGGGTATCAATGATTGTGTGACCGAATTGCCGGGCAATTTCATAGGCTAAACCGGTTGCACCCATTTTCGGAATTGACAATCCACCGGTCGCGATAACCAGCGATGTCGTCTCTATTTGTCCTTCACTTGTACTGACAATGAATTTTCCGGCGTTTGATTGGACATCGATTATGTCGGTGTTCAAAGTCAGAGCGCCGCCGGCATCGGAGAGCTCCTGCAATAGCATGTTGATGATTGCGCCGCTTTTCTGGTCGCAAAAAAGCTGGCCAAGAATCTTTTCAGTCCAGCTTAGACCGTGTGTGCTCATAAGGTCGCAGAAGTCATAGGGCGTATAGCGGGCGAGAGCCGATTTTGCAAAATGCGGATTGTTTGAGATGAAGTTTTGCGGGTTGGTGTAAAGGTTTGTGAAATTGCAACGACCGCCACCTGAAATTCGAATTTTTTCAGCCGGCTTTCGGGCATGGTCCAACACGATGGTTGAGCGCCCCCGGGCAGCCGTGCGTGCCGCACAAAACAGGCCTGCGGCACCCGCACCAAGAATTAGACAGTCCACAATTTTCACTGAAATAACCCTTCGATGGCTGCTGATAGGCGTTATGCAGCGTCGTATCAGAACTCTGCCGCGAATGTTACCTTTAGTTCTTTCGGGCTGGCTAAACGTCTGGCCGTAATCTTGCTGCCCGATTGTCAGACCAGCCGCTTGTCGCGGAGAGAGGCATGGACAGTCGGTCGAAATAGTGTTTTTTTTTGATATGGCAAAAAATATCGTTGACGTTTTAATCGTAGGGGCCGGCCTATCCGGTATCGGTGCGGCTTACCATTTACAGAATAAATGTCCCGGCAAGTCGTATACGATCCTCGAGGCGCGTGATGCGATCGGCGGAACATGGGACCTTTTTCGCTATCCGGGTATTCGGTCTGATAGCGACATGCACACGCTCGGCTATAATTTTAAACCTTGGACTGCGCAAAAAGCGATTGCCGACGGGCCCGCAATTCTCGACTATGTTCGAGAGACTGCAGCTGAAAATGGTATCGATAATAAAATCCGCTATGATCACAAGGTCATCAGTGCGAGCTGGGATAGCGCCAAGGCGCTGTGGACAGTAACAGCTGTCACTGCTGGCGAGGAAATCGTATTTACGGCGCGCTTCCTGCATATGTGCAGTGGCTATTTCCGCTATGATAAAGGCTATATGCCGGACTTTCCGGGGCTGGCCGATTTTAAGGGCGAGCTTGTTCATCCGCAAAACTGGCCCGAAAATCTTGATTATGAGGGCAAATCCGTTCTGGTCGTTGGGTCCGGTGCGACCGCAATGACGCTGGTGCCAGCCATGGCCGAGACAGCTGGTCATGTGACGATGCTGCAGCGCTCGCCCGCCTATGTCGTGTCTCGTCCGGCCGAGGACAAATTTGTCAATTGGATGCGGCGGTGGTTGCCGCCTATGGTTGCCTATGGTCTGACCCGCTGGCGCAATGTGTTATTTCAACTGTTCTTCTATGACCGTTCGCAGAAGCGACCGGAAAAAGTAAAACAAATTTTGATCGACCGAGTTAGGGAAGAGCTCGGGCCCGATTATAATGTCGAGAAGCATTTTACACCGACCTATAACCCATGGGACCAGCGGCTTTGTCTGGTGCCTGACGGTGACCTTTTCGAGGCCATCAAGCAGAAGAAGGCCTCGGTTGTAACCGATCATATCGACCATTTTATCGAGACGGGCGTCAAGCTGAAATCCGGCGATCAACTGGATGCCGATGTGATTGTAAGCGCTACAGGTCTCGACCTGCAATTTGCCGGAGGCGTCGAGCTAAGCATTGATGGCGAAGCCGTCGTTCCGAATGAATTGCTGAGCTATCGAGGTTGCATGATTTCGAACATTCCTAACCTCTTGAATGTTTTCGGATACACAAATGCCAGCTGGACCCTGCGGGCGGATCTGACCAGTGAATATCTTTGCCGGCTCATAAATCACATGGATAAAGAGAATTTTGTTGAGGTTCGCCCGATTGTAAAAAGTGCCGTTGAAGCAGAGGACTTTCTGGATTTTTCGTCTGGATATGTTCGCCGTGCTGTCGAAAAATTCCCCAAGCGGGGGACACAGGCGCCTTGGGTGTTGAACCAGAACTATGCCAAGGACATTTTTCTGATGCGACACGGGTCGCTTGATGATGGCGCTCTGACGTTCCGAAGACTTCATGAAACGATCGAACATGTTGCCGTGCTTGATGTCGCCGCCGAATAAACCGGGGCTGATAATTGTCTGACTCAATTTGATGAATTCGCGTTCCTTACAAAAGGCGCAATTCCAGCTTGTATACTCTGCCAACGCGACGTATGAGGAAGTCATTGCCGCCTTAGCTCAGTTGGTTAGAGCGCCGGTTTGTGGAGCCGGAGGTCCTTGGTTCGAACCCAAGAGGCGGTACCACCCCAGCCTTTTCTAACGCTATCTGATACAATCCGCGAAAAACCGGAGCGAGATTTTTGCTACGGAATTAGTGCGCCTTTTTATTTATCAATAAAACGGTAGACCGATATGCCCCGGGCGCGTTCATCAAATACAAGCTTTTTGTTTAGCGGAGCGTGGGCGCGCGATGCGCAATGCTGTCGTTCGCAAAGATAGCAGTTGACCCCGATAGGAGTTGGTTCGGCTGTCTCCAAATCGATATTCTTTGAGTATATCAGTCGTTTTGCATAGGCGAATTCACAGCCGAGCGCGATTGCCAGCTTGGGGCCATGCTTTTCATGAAATCCGTCGGTTCTGGAAATTGTTCTCGAAATTGAAAAATAAGTTGTGTCGTCTGGCATTTGGATGATTTGCGATCGAACACGGCCGGGCGTTTCGAAGGTTTCATGAATATTCCAAAGCGGACAGGCCCCTCCGAATTTCGAGAAATGAAAGCGGCCTGCGCTAAAGCGTTTCGAGACGTTGCCGGCCGTATCAATTCTGACAAAAAAGAAGGGGATGCCCCGGGCATCGGGTTTTTGCAGCGTCGTGAGCCTATGTGCGGTTTGTTCGAAGCTCGTGCCAAATCGGTGACTAAGCAGTTGAATGTCATATTTGGTTTTCTCGGCTTCTTTCAGAAAGCTGTGATATGGCATCAGCAATGCTGCTGCAAAGTAATTGGCCAGGCTGACACGGGCCAGCCCGACGGATTCCCGATCTGTAAAACCGGCCGCCTTTACGAGACCGTCAATCGTTTCACGATGTTCAATCATGCCCAGCTGAAATGCCATTTGAAACCGACGACCGGATTGAGGCAGCAGTTCCGACAAGTCGATGCCGCGTTTGTGCCGGTCGAAATATCGCAACGTATCTGCCATAACGTCGACCGGAACGATCCGGACGCGTAGGCCGTGGTGATCCTGCAGACGCTGGGTCAAGGCGGTGTGGGGAACTTCATGGCGAACACCGAGTGTCGCCGACAGGGCCTCGGCGGCGGAGTCGAGTTCGGGGAAATAGTTGCGATTATCATGCAGAAACTGCCGGACTGAGTCGACGCTGCGAGCAGATTCTTCCAGCACTTCAACTTTTTCGCGGTCTGAAAGCGGATTAGTCTCCGAATAGGCGCGCAGTGCAAGTTCGCGATACTTGTCATACAAATTAACAAAGGCCCGGGCCATGCCGGGATTGGCGTTTACAACATCCTCGACATCGTTTTTGTCGATCGGCCCGGCCTCAAGAGTAGGATCCCTGACCGCCTCCAGCAGTTCCGACGCAAGTCTGGCATCGGAGCCACCGCCGAAATTGCTCATATCGAAATCATAAACCCGGGCGAGTGTAACCAATAGATTTGCGCTGATAGGGCGCTGGTTTCCCTCGATTAAATTGATGTAGCTGGCCGACACACCAAGGTCTTCGGCCATTTGGGCCTGCGTTATGCCGAGGGTGCGTCGTAATCGTCGCAGTCGGGGGCCGATGAGAAGTTTTTCTTTGCGCTCTGCCATTCCGTCGCCCTGAAAGTTTACAAAAGTTACAATTTACACAAATGTCGTATTACATGATAAACATAAAAACCCAATATAATCAATTGCCTACTCGATATTATGAATTTTTGCAAATATAGTTGTGTCAAGGCTTTACAATGAGGAGTAAGCCCATGGCCAGTTTAATGACCCCCGATCGACCTGACGTTGCACCGGATCCTGTTAAGGTGAAAGCGAAAACTCCAGGTGTTGAGCGGGTTCTTAGCAAAGGTGCGTTGCAGTTTTTGTCGGCGTTGCAAAACCGGTTTGGCCGGACGCGTGAAGCGTTGCTTGAGAACCGGAAGCTCCGGCAGCGTCGGTTTGATGCCGGTGAACTGCCTGATTTCCTGCCGGAAACAAAGGAAGTACGCACGGGCCGTTGGGAAGTGGATCCGGTGCCTCGTATTTTAAGAGACCGCAGAGTAGAGATCACCGGTCCGGTTGACCGGAAAATGATGATTAATGCGCTTAATTCGGGTGCAAAAATGTTCATGGCCGACTTTGAGGATGCCTCAGCTCCGACGTTCGCCAATATGATCGACGGTCAGGTCAATATGCAGGATTATGCGGCCGGACGGCTTAACTTCACCGATCCAGCTTCGGGTAAATCCTATGCTATGAATGACGAAACCGCGACGATGCTTGTTCGTCCCCGGGGCTGGCATATGCTGGAGGCGCACGCCGAAATTAATGGTATGCCGATGTCGGCAAGTTTGTTTGATTTCGGTCTGCACTTTTTCCACAATGGCAAGGCCTTGTATGAGGCTGGGCTTGGCCCGTTTTACTATCTGCCGAAACTTGAAAGCCATCTGGAAGCGCGGCTTTGGGATCAGGTCTTTGAATTTTCACAAGACTATGTCGGAATCCCCGTAGGAAGCATCAAAGCGACGGTTTTGATCGAAACCCTGCCGGCTGCGTTCGAGATGGATGAAATATTGTATGAGCTTCGACGTCATGCCGCCGGACTTAATTGCGGTCGCTGGGACTATATTTTCTCATACATCAAAACACTTCGTAATCATCCCGATTTTATTCTGCCAGATCGCGCGCAAGTCGGCATGGACCGGGCATTTTTACGGGCGTATTCGCTATTGTTGATCCGCACGTGTCACAAGCGTCGGGCGCATGCGATGGGTGGCATGGCAGCGCAGATACCCGTAAAGAATGATGAGGTGGCCGATCGTGCTGCTTTTGATAAAGTCCGTGCTGATAAGCTGCGTGAAGTGCAGGCCGGCCATGATGGGACATGGGTTGCCCATCCGGCGTTGGTTCAAGTCGCCCTCGACGTTTTCGACCAGCACATGCCGACGAGCAATCAGATCGTCTGTCAGCACGTTCTGCCACGAGTTGGCCGTGAAGACTTGCTGAGTCCGCACAGGGGCGAAGTGACAGAAGCCGGACTGCGAACGAATATCTCGGTTGGCATCGAATATACTGCTGCATGGCTCAGCGGGCGCGGTGCCGTCCCCATTCATAATCTAATGGAAGATGCGGCAACAGCGGAAATCTCACGGAGCCAGATATGGCAGTGGATCCATCATGAGGTCGCTGTCCAACGCGCTGATGGCGAATCGGTGATACTGACCAAGCAGAGCTTCGAGGACATTTTGCACGAAGAACTGGCTAAGATTCGCGAAGCACTTGGCCAGGCAGCTTTTGAAGCAGGACGTTATCCGACTGCAGCATCCATTTTCGCCGAAACTGCGAGCTCCGACGAGCTTACAGACTTTCTCACCCTTCCAGCTTACGACGCGCTGCGCGCGCTCGCCTAATCCGTTTATCGAATAATTTCAGGAGACCGACATGTCGACAAGACCAACCTATCAGGACCTTCGCAAAAGCGTATTAGACCGGTATCCCAACGGGACTGTTCCCGGCGGTATCGATGTCGATCACATTGTGCAGTTGAAATTGCAAAATACATACTCAACTCACCTCGATATTGCGCGGGACATGGCCGGTGTGATGCGTAAGGATATGTCTGCTTATGATGCGGACCATTCCAAGTTTACGCAGTCTCTAGGGTGCTGGTCGGGTTTTCATGCACACCAAATGATCAAGTCTGTAAAGCGGATGAAAGGCACCACGGCCGGGACATATGTCTATCTGTCAGGCTGGATGGTTGCCGGTTTGCGTAACCGGTTTGGTCACCAGCCCGACCAGTCAATGCATGAGAAGACATCGGTGGTTGATCTAATTCAGGAGATTTATGTCTCTTTGCGACAAGCCGACGAGGTCGCCCTGAACGATTTGTTTAGAGAGTTAAAGGCGGCGCGCAAAAAAGGTGCTCCGCATGATGTTATCGAAACAATCATCGCAAGCATCGACAATTTCGAGTCGCATGTCGTGCCGATTATCGCGGATATTGATGCCGGTTTCGGTAATGAACATGCAACTTATTTACTAGCTAAGGAAATGATCAAGGCTGGTGCGTGCTGCATACAGATTGAAAATCAGGTATCCGATGCAAAACAGTGCGGTCATCAGGACGGTAAAGTGACTGTGCCGCGCGAGGATTTTGTTGAAAAATTACGAGCCTGCCGCTTGGCTTTTGAGGAGCTCGGTGTCGACGAAGGCGTAATTGTGGCGCGGACCGATAGTCTGGGTGCCGGTCTGACTCAGAAAATTCCTGTGTCCCAGGCGGCCGGTGATCTCGCTTCTGACTATATCAAATGGTTGGAAGTCGAAGAGATTACGCCCGAGAACCCATTATCAGAAGGCGAGCTAGCAATCTCGCGAGATGGCAAAATGGTTCGTCCGGTTCGCTTGCCGAATGGCTTGTTTAAATTCCGCGAAGGTACAGGCGCAGACCGCGTTGTTGAGGATTGCATTGCCAATCTGACCGTGGGTGGCGCCGATCTTTTGTGGATCGAAACTGATACGCCGGATGTCGATATTATTGCCGGCATGGTTAATCGGGTGAAGGAGGTCGTGCCGGATGCCAAGCTCACTTATAATAATAGTCCGAGCTTCAACTGGACATTGAACCTGCGCAAACAAGTCCGGGCTGCCTGGATAGCGGAAGGCAAGATTAAGGGTGATGATTATCCAGAGGCTGAGTTGATGTCCGCTCGTTTCGATAACACGCCGCTTGGGCAGGAAGCCGATGCGCGCCTGCAACGCTTCCAGTATGATATTTCAGACCGCGCCGGTGTATTCCATAATCTTATTACGCTGCCGACTTTCCATATGACGGCGTTCGCTATGGATCAGCTCTCTCAGGGCTATTTCGGTGAAGATAAAATGGCGGCTTATGTCCAGTCGATCCAGCGGCAGGAAATTCGGGGCAGTGTTTCGGCTGTTAAGCACCAGCATGAAGTCGGCTCTGACCTTGGTGATACATTTAAGGAAATGGTTGCCGGTGAACGGGCGCTCAAAGCTGGCGGTGTGCATAACACAATGAACCAGTTTGAAAATGTCGCCTGATTTTATCTCTATCTAGTTGAAAGCCCGGCAGAAAACCTGCCGGGCTTTTTACTATTGTTAGGGGCGGTGCCATACTGCAGAGCGTTTCAGCAGTCTCTGCAATCAGTTGGCAGCACCAGCCGGTGGTTGCGAAAACCAATTTCCCGGCATGGTATCGACCTGATAATTTTCCCTGAATGCCATCCGGTTCGCGATATCAGTGGTTATGTTCTGCCGGATAAGGGATGCGGGGGGCGGCTGGTTGTGCGTGCTGCATGATAATCTGGTAATGCGTACAGATATTGCGGCGCCGGGCGGGTGTGGGCGTAACCAGCGCTGAACGTTTTTGTATGTGGTCACATGTTGAGCATTTTTGCCTGTTTCAAGTCCGCATATAACTCACCGTGTGCAGGTCATGGGGTGAGGAATGAGTTCTTGCCAGCATCCAATATTTTCAGTTGTGCTTGATAATTAGCCAAGACTAGCTTGATAGCACGACAGGGTGGTAAGCTGTGTCATTTGTGGCGCTATTTTTCGGTCCCGCTCGATTGGTTTGACAGTTGATGTCTACGGGTTAAGACCACAGCTCGTTTAGAGCATGGGGGGTGATATTAGTGATGCCGACAAAGGGAATTATTCTGGCAGGCGGTAGTGGTACACGTTTGTTTCCGCTTACGATTCCGGTGTCGAAACAGTTATTACCGGTCTATGACAAGCCGATGATCTATTATCCGCTGAGCGTCCTGATGCTGGCGGGCATCCGCGAAATACTGATTATTACCACGCCGCATGATCAGACCTTGTTTCAGACGCTGCTGGGGGATGGCTCTGAATTCGGTCTGGAGCTTACTTATACAATTCAAGCTGAACCTAACGGCTTGGCAGAAGCCTTTCTTCTCGGACGCGATTTCATTGCTGATAGTAATGTTGCTCTGGTTCTCGGTGACAATATTTTCTTTGGTCACGGGCTTAGCGAATTGTGTCAATCGGCGGCGAGCAAGCCAAGCGGTGCCACTGTATTCGCATATCATGTCGATGATCCACAACGCTATGGTGTGGTTTCGTTTGATGCTGAAGGGAGGGTTAACAGCCTCGAGGAGAAGCCCGAACAGCCAAAATCAAACTGGTCCGTTACGGGGCTTTATTTTTACGACAATGATGTCGTCGAGATTGCTGAAAGCATTACGCCGTCGCTCCGTGGCGAACTTGAGATAACGGATGTAAACCGCGCCTATATGGCGCGTGGTGACCTGACTGTGACAAAGCTCGGTCGCGGCCATGCCTGGCTCGATACTGGCACGCATGAAACCTTGTTCGATGCTGCGTCCTTTGTCCGGACGATCGAGCGTCGACAAGGCGTCAAAGTAGCGTGTCCGGAAGAGATTGCTTTCAATAATAGCTGGCTGACAGCGGCGGAGGTTGAGGCGAGGGCAAGGTTTCACGGTAAAACTGAATATGGCGCTTACCTTCGCAAGCTGATTGATGGTTCGGGTGTATGTTAGAAGTTATAAAAACCGCATTGCCCGGCGTTTTGGAAATTATTCCGAAACGGTTTGGTGATGATCGCGGTTATTTTGTCGAGACATTTAATGCTGACCGTCTGAAGCATGTCGGGCTAGATGTTACATTCTGCCAGGACAATCATTCCTATTCGCGCGACATTGGTGTGCTGCGGGGACTGCATTATCAAATGGCGCCCTTTGCCCAGGACAAGCTGGTGCGTGTCACGCGCGGTCGTGTGTTTGATGTTGCCGTCGATCTCCGGCAGGGCTCACAAGCATATTCCAAATGGGTGGGTGTCGAGCTGTCGGCAGAAAAGGGTAATCAATTATTCATCCCGCAGGGATTTGCTCATGCTTTTCTAACTCTGGAGCATGATTGCGAGTTTCAGTATAAAGTGTCGGCGTATTATTCACCTGAACATGACCGGTCTATCCGGTTTGATGATCCCCAGATTAACATTGTCTGGCCTGATTTGCCCACGGAGGTAAAATTGTCCGATAAAGACGCCGCCGCCCCTTATCTGGCGCAGGCCGATAATAATTTTTTCTATGCGAGAAATGGGCAGGGCGACCAATGAGACTCCTCGTAACTGGCGGTGCAGGCTTTATCGGCTCGGCGGTCTGCCGGCACTTGATAGCGGCTGGGCATGAGGCGGTTATTAATGTTGATGCATTAACTTATGCTGGTAACCTCGCTTCGCTAAAGGCCGTTGATACGCATGATAATTACAAATTCGTGAAGGCAGACATTAGCGATGAAGCGAAAATGCTGGAATTGCTAGAAAGTCACCGCATCGACGCGATTATGCATTTGGCGGCAGAGAGCCATGTCGATCGTTCGATTGATGGGCCGGATGCATTTGTTCAGACCAATGTTGTTGGTACGTTCAGATTATTGAGCGCAGCACGGCAATACTGGGAGACACTCGACAGTGTTCGCAAGGAGCGCTTCCGCTTTCATCATGTATCGACTGATGAAGTGTATGGCGATTTATCGCTTGATCACGGTATTTTTACCGAGACCACGACGTACAAGCCATCATCGCCATATTCAGCTTCAAAAGCGGCCTCCGACCACTTTGTTCGGGCCTGGCATGAATCCTTCGGTTTGCCTGTGGTTGTGACTAATTGCTCGAACAATTACGGCCCTTTTCACTTTCCCGAGAAACTTATTCCGCTCATTATCCTGAATGCTTTGGACGGACGCGAGTTACCGATTTACGGGAAAGGTGAAAACGTTCGCGACTGGCTATATGTTGATGATCATGCCAGAGCGCTGGAGGCCGTGATTATGCGCGGGAAAATCGGTGAGACCTATAATATCGGGGGCCGAGCTGAGCGTCAGAACCGGGAGGTCGTGGCGTCGATATGCGAGCTATTGGACCGCGCCAAACCGCGTCATGACGGGCGTTCTTATAGTGAGCAAATACGTTATGTAACCGACCGTCCCGGCCATGATCGACGCTATGCAATTGACCCTGGTAAGATTGAAACCGAGCTCGGCTGGACGGCGCAGGAGACGTTTGAAACCGGCCTGTCGAAAACCGTGCACTGGTACCTGCAGAATGACTGGTGGTGGGGTCCGATCCGGGAGCGCGACCGCGGCGATAGAAAGGGTACGCTCTAAATGACGCGCATTTTGGTTGTCGGACAGTCCGGGCAGCTTGCAACTGCATTGCGGCATTGTGCGGCCAGCCAGCCGGACTTGTCGTTTGATTTCATTGGGCGTCCTGCAATCGACTTGACCGACACGGCTGGATTGCGGCGCATAATCATCAACAGGGCACCTGACTTAATAATCAATGCAGCTGCCTATACCGCCGTTGACCAGGCTGAGGTCGAGACCGACATCGCGTATCAGATAAATGCCGATGCCGTTATTGAACTCGGCCATATTGCAGCAGAATTAGATGCGCCGATAATCCATGTATCGACAGATTATGTTTTTGACGGAAAGGCCAGCGGTCTATACAGCGAAAACGCTTCAACGGGGCCGATCGGCACTTATGGACAGAGCAAACTGGCCGGCGAAATTGGTCTGGCAGCGGCGACACCGGCCCACATAATTGTCCGCACATCATGGGTCTACGCTCCCTATGGCCAGAATTTTATGCGCTCAATGCTGAAACTTGGTCGCGATCGCAATGAACTCTCGATTGTCTCGGATCAAATTGGATCGCCGACGTCTGCCGATGATCTCGCGGCCGCGATTATATCGATTGCGCGTAAAGTGCTTACCAGCGCGGCCCCCGAACCATTTTACGGAATCGTGAATGTATGTGGCACGGGCATTGCATCCTGGTACGATTTTGCCCGGCATATTTTTAAGTGCGCAACAGAGCAGGGCTATCGTGCGCCTGTGCTCGCGGCCATACTGACGTCAGATTATCCAACGCCGGCGCGACGTCCTGAAAATTCGAGACTTGATACGACCCGACTGAGCCGGGTATTTTGTCTCGAATTACCCGATTGGACATCTTCTGTTGCGCGTGATGTTAGGATCTTGATGGATGCCAAAGATCAAAAATAGGTTGAATCGGTTTCTGCCGGAACCGGTGCGAACGGCTTGTCATTTTGTCAGCAATCGTATCAGATTTTTGTTCTCCAAATTGCAGCTCACCATCAAGCCGAAACCTTGGCAAAGATCGATCCCGAGTTTTGATATTTATTTCATGCATGTGATGCGGCCATTGGTCGAGGCACATGCGCCAGCGCGCCAATACTTTCGGCGGCTTGAGGAAAATGTTGTTGCAACAACCGGGCCGAACCCGATCGTCATAATATTCCGATACATTTCCCCGGGCTTGCAGGCCCGGCTGCTGGCCGATGACAGTTCAAGAATATGGTTGTTTCTTGATGATGATGTTTTTGCCGTGGATGAGGTGAACCACCTCCCTGACGATTATGTCCGGCGGCTTCAGGCCTATCGCTCTGCTACGCTCGAACCATTATTGCAGCGGGCGGAACGTATTCTGAGCCCGTCGCAGCAAATTTGTGACCGGGCGAATGGTATCTCTGCAACCCTTGTGCCGCCCGCGATGATATACCCGTGGGCGACGCTTGATCATCATAATCGCCGCCAAGACGACCCGTTCAAGGTCATTTTTAGTGGCAGCCGGTCACATCTTTCGGATCTAGGCGCGATAGCTGGCGAGCTTAGGGCCGGTCTCGACCAGAACCCGCATTGGCATTTAACCACATTTCTCGGTTCAAATGCGCCTGATGAGTTGAAAGTTCCAAATGCCAGCCATATTGCGCCTTTGAACTGGCCTGAATTCCAGCAGTTTGTTCTTGCAAACAAATTCCATGTGGCGGCGTGTCCTTTGCAGCCGACGGCCTTTAACGCAGCGCGCTCCGAAACCCGAATTTTTGATAATGCAGCATTTGGATGTGCCGCGCTTTACGGCGATGCGGCGCCATATGATGACTGGAATAAGGCTTATGACGGCGCCGCCGGCGAGATCGTTCGGCAGGGCCAGTGGTTGTCAAAACTGATGGCGTATTCAGCAGCTCCCGATCTGGTTAAGTGTCGCGCCGAAAGTCTTGCGGGCCTGGCCAAACGGATTGATGGCCGTGCGCGGCAAGCTGCACTGTGGCGATTAGATAATGATCGGGTGAAGTTCGAAAAGTAGTGAATTATTTCTGTCTTTGACTATCGAAATAGTGATGTTTATGGCAGATGTTTGTAATGGTTTGGGCGCTTAAGAGGTTTCTGTTTTGACCGAGAATACCTATTCGCGCCGGCGCTCTATTAGACGGCAAGCAATCGATAATGCCCTGTTACGTTTACTGTCGATTTTGTCGCATTTCCCGCTTGGGCGGCGATTGCAGAGACTAATCGAGAAAAAGTTGATACAGGCGAGATGCCGGCACTTGTTCGATGATCTCTGGTATATGGGACAAAATGTCGACGTGCAGGATGATACGATATTTCCACTTATGCATTTCATTAAATATGGTGCGGCTCAATATCGGGACCCGCACCGATTATTTGATATAAGCCACTATCTTGGACAGGTTGATAACTACCCCCGGGGGGTCAATCCGCTTGTGCATTTCGCCCTGGTTGGCAAGGCAGATGGTCTGTCACCGACGCCGTGGTTTGATTGTGATTTCTATCTCGCCTGTAACCCAGATGTTCAGGCCGGTAAGCTCGAGCCTTTCGATCATTTTGTGCGTTTTGGGGTGAATGAAAACCGCGTATCGGTGGAGTCGTTTTCGGCGCAGCAATATATTGAAGAATATGCTGATGTCACGAAAACCCATACTAGCGCGCTCTATCATTATCTCGACCATGGCATCCACGAAGGCCGGCAGGCAAATTTCTCATCCCATTTCGAACCTCAATTAGAGATGGCGGACGGGCCGGATGATCCGGCCGTGAGCATTGAAGATTTGATCGATAGCATTCGCAAGGGACCCCGGTTGGCGACGGATTCGAGTGCGACAGTCGATGTGATCGTTCCCGTTTTCAGAAACACAAGATTAACGCTGAATTGTATTCGAAGTGTTCTCGAATGCACGAACACCTTGGCTGCAAACCTGATCGTTATTGATGATTGTTCGCCTGAGGAGGGCTTGCCGGAAATACTTGGTGAACTTGCTGATGCTGGTTGTTTCCAGTTTATTCGGCATTCTGAAAACCTTGGCTTTGTAAAGAGCGTCAATCAGGGGATGAAAATCCATCAGGATCGCGATGTGATATTGCTAAACTCCGACACGGAAGTTTTCGGCGACTGGATCGACCGGCTTCGCTATCACGCTTACAGTTCAGATAATATCGCGACCGTGTGTCCATTGACTAATTCCGGGACGATTTGCAGTTATCCGCACACGGCACGGGATAATTCGATTCCAAATGATTGTACGGCCAGAGAGCTTGATGCGATTGCTAGCGCGGTAAATGAAAAACAGGCGGTGGACGCACCGACAGCTGTCGGTTTTTGCATGTATATCCGCCGCGACGCAATTCAGACCGTGGGCTATTTTGACGAGGTTTCCTTTGGGACCGGATATGGTGAAGAAAATGATTTCTGCCTGCGCGGGAGACGCTTCGGGCGGCGTGATCTGATTGCCGCCGATGTTTTCGTTCGTCATTTTGGCAGTGCCTCTTTCAAGGATGAAAAAGCCGAGCGTGTTGTTCATGCGATGCGGATAATCGGGAAACGGTATCCGAAATATCACGGCGATGTGAAAACATGGATCAAGAATGACCCTCTGCGGCCAATGCGAGCCCGGATCGATCATGAGCGTCTGTTGCGGCAGGTCGTCGGCAAGGCCTGTCTTCTTGTCTCCCATGCTCGTGGAGGCGGCACTGAGCGGCACGTTCAGGAACGCATATCGAGTCTGAAGGCTGACGGTTATTCGGTGTTCCGATTGTCACCTAGTCGCAAGCATGGTTCGCGAGCAAATTTATGGCATGCCGATTTGCCGCAAATGCCGAATACAAAGACTTATCAACTGAACGACCCGCAGGACCGGTTGGAATTGGCAGAGCTCTTGAAGCGCCTGAATATTGGGGACGCTGAGTTCCACCATTTTATTGATTTCGGGGTCGACGCCACTGATCAGCTGGTTCGCACGGTTCAGTCAGTGGGGATTGAGTATGACGTTGTTTTACATGATTATTTTTCAATATGTCCCAGGGTCAATTTAGCTTTTCCAAGTGGTGACTATTGTGGTGAGCCGGATGCGTCGGGATGCCAAGAATGTCTTGGCCGGTATGGCAGCGAATACGGGAATCTCGACATTTTAAATTGGCGTCGCCAGTATCAGGAATGCCTGTCCGCTGCCCGACGGGTCATCGTGCCGCATCAGGATGTCGCCGAGCGGATAAGCCGCTATTTTCCCGGCCTTGATATACAGGTTCATCCGCATGATGACGAAGTTCCAGATCTTCGGACAGGAGGCGCATCTGCTACGGATAAAATTTATCGGATTGGAACCATTGGTGCGATCAGTCCGATTAAAGGCTTGAACTTGATCAAGGCGTCGGCGGCTTATGTCAGCAAGCACAATCGGCCATTGGAGCTGGTTGTTGTCGGCTTTACGTCTAATGACCTAGCGGCAAGACGGGCGGGGGTTGAAGTCACCGGTCGCTATGACGGCGAACATCTCCTTGAAGAGATTGAAAAGGCAAAACTTGATGCAATTCTGATTGCGTCGACGTGGCCGGAAACCTGGTCCTACACTTTATCCGAGGCATTTCAGACCGGTTTGCCGGTTATCAGTCTCGATATTGGTGCGCCGGCCGCCCGCATACGGGCACATAATGCCGGATCAGTGCTGCCATTGGAGTTAGCACAATCGCCGGCGAAATTCGTGGAAGCGATTCTCGAATATGTCTCCCAGTAGGCCTATGATTGTGGCCGGATTGCTTTGCTAACATTACAACAGCCACGTGCTGATATTTGTGGTTGCCTTGAAAGAACCGATAGTGCGGACGTCCGGATTGCGTTGGCTTATAGCGTCGAGAGGCGAGTTTAAAAGGGTGGCGTGTAGGCTTGCCCGCTGTTGCGGCGCTGAATGCGGCGTGGCTAAGCAAAAATAAAGCGTCCGACAGCTCGCCCGACGCATGACGTTTTTTTGCAATTATTAGAAATCACGTCTCGATCAAGAGGCTGAACTTGAAATGGCTCCGCGAGTATGCGTATAACAAATATATAGACATGTTCGTATTTGATTAAAAAATATCATAAAATCAAGTGCTAGTTGATTTTATGTGTTGTAACTTGTCTTGACCTGTTCAGCGATATGCGAAATATTTTGTGGGAGCAATTGCGGGAGCAGTTATGGCGAGCCGGATACGACACAAGCTGAACGCGGCATTTGTCAAAACTGCCCCCGCCGGGAAGTATAGTGATGGTGGCGGGCTCTATCTGCGCAAACGCGATCGCGACTTAGGCTTTTGGTATTTCAACTATTCCTTCGCCGGACGCCGCCGCGAAATGGGGCTCGGATCCTTCCTAAATACGACACTTGGTGAAGCACGGGACGCCGCCGCGAAGTGCCGGGCGCTTCTCAAGGACGAGAAGGACCCGATTGCCGCGAAGCAGGCCCGTCGGGTCGAACGGAGCAAAGCGGTTCAGACATTGAAGGATGTTGCGTTCAAAGCCTTTGAGGCCCGAAGGTCAGAATTGAAGGGGAAGAACCGTGAAGGGCGCTGGCTAAGCCCACTTAAGGTGCATGTCTTTCCCAAATGGGGCGAGCTTCCCATTGAACAGATTAGCCAGCGTCATATTCAGCAGATGCTGGAACCGATCTGGCAGAACAAGGTGGACACGGCCCGAAAATGCTTTTTCCGAATTAATATTACCCTGAAATATGCCGCTG
>NHBW01000004.1 GCA_002172915.1 Hyphomonas sp. TMED17
TCGCCGTTTCCGAGTCCAGATAAGCTTTGTGATATTCATAGTCGATTAGCTTTCACCAATATCGCAAATATCGCGACCTAACGCTAACCTCTTTTAATGGCTCAAGTCAAAAGCTTTTGTCCGTTATTCTGAAACAAGTATATCATGTCGCACCTTTCACCAGGAAAGACGGTTTAAGTTCATTATGAGTACGTAAATTTTGCTTTGCGCTTTTCTAGGAAAGCGGTTTGGCCTTCATCGAAGTCTTTTTCCGCAAAGCTGTTAACGAAGAGGGCTATGGCCTGCTCTTCAGTATCTGTCCAGCCAGCTTGTAGGCCGGCAATCATATGTTTGATGCCGCGTGTAGACCATTGCGAGTTACCGGCAATCTCGGCCGCCATGGTTCGGGTTTCGTCAAGCGCCTGCACGGCAGGTGCGATCCTGTCTAGCAGGCCGATATACAACGCTTCATCAGCCTTTAACAGGCGCCCGGTGAATAGCAGGTCCTTGGCTTTTCCGGGACCCACGGCTTGGAGTAGCCGCCGTGTATCACCCGCGGGATACACCAGTCCAAGTTTGGCGGGCGTGATCCCGAAGCGGGCGTCTCTGTCGCCAATACGAATGTCGCTGGCCAGGGCGAGGCTGACACCGCCACCAACACACGAGCCTTCAATTGCAGCGATAACTGGCTTCGGGCATTTTTCGACTGCCATGAGTGCGTCAGCAATGATCTGTCCCGATTTTTGCGTGTCTTCAGGCGTGCTGTAAGCGACTGAAAACTCCGAAATATCGGCGCCGGCAGCAAAATGCCCGGTGTCACCACCATGAATAATCACCACTTTTGTGGCAGTTCTCGCAATACATTCGTTTATTAAGTCCGTTAAAGCCGACCACATATCAAGAGACAGGGCATTTCGCTTCTGCGGCTTGTTCAGAATGATCTCGCTAATGTCTGCATGATGTTCAAGGCGAATGGATCGAGACAATTTCTGCTCCTTTCGAACAGCAGGCGTGATCATGTTCGCCTCGAGTATCAGACGCTGATGCCGGCTGCTTTGGCATCTGCGAGAAAGGCTGCCAGTCCTTTATCCGTCAAAGGATGGTTTGAGAGCGACTTGATAACTTCAGGCGGTGCCGTCATTACATCGGCACCGGCCAGAGCACATTCTTTGACATGTAGCGGATTACGAACCGAGGCTGCGAGTATCTGGGTTTCATAACCATAATTATCATAAATCTCGCGAATCTCGTGGATCAGTTCCATGCCATCAATATGGATGTCGTCGAGCCGGCCAATGAATGGTGAGATATAGGATGCCCCGACTTTCGCCGCTAGCAGGGCCTGATTGGCCGAAAAGCAAAGTGTTACATTGGTTTCAATGCCGTCGGCGGTAAATTGATGGCAGGCTTTAAGCCCTGCGATTGTCAGCGGGAGTTTGACGACTACATTATCGGCAATTGCGGCCAAGGCGCGGCCCTCTGCAAGCATGCCTTCGGTTTCAGTCGCGATCACTTCAGCGCTGACCGGGCCGTCTACCATGTCGCAGATTTCCGCGATAACGGTTTTGAAATCGCGTCCAGATTTTTTAATCAATGACGGGTTTGTCGTGACGCCATCTGCAAGTCCGGTTGCGTATAGCTCCTTAATCGCGGTGATATCCGCCGTGTCGATAAAGAATTTCATAATCTTCCCTGTGTAAACTTGTTTCCATATGCGGAAAATGGAAGCTTGACGCAAGCGCTGACGCTTTTAGGGAACAGTTAGAAATCAATAAAGTCTATTTGGTTTAAGACCCGCATGCCCGCGTGGTGGAATTGGTAGACACGAGGGACTTAAAATCCCTTTCCTGTATAGGAGTGCCGGTTCGAGTCCGGCCGCGGGCACCACTTAAGTATCTCATTAGGCTGTACTTTAAGTTTTTCCGAAACGACGTTATCCAATTACCCGCGGCATTCCTGCGCGCGCGTTTCGATGTGAACGGAAATCCGGCCGGTTGTTTGCGTCGCAAGCCGGTTCAGGCTTCCGCATTATGTCCGAGTTGATTGAGTTGGTTAATATTTGCGAGGTGCTGTCTGTTTTAAAGCGACAAGTATGCGCGCNATAGCTTCGTTCAGACAGGCCGGAAAAGAAATAGCTTTTTTCTTGATTTTACCGGTTTAACCGCAGCGGTCCATAACGCGATCTTTGCGTTTCCGACTGATGGTCAACTCTTGAATAGCAAGCCAGTTTCGGTCTGCTTTATATTTCGCAATATTGATGAACAAAAATATCGTGTCTATTTTGTTCGAATGTTCGGTCGCAAGAAAAGCAAATCCAGCCCCTTATCCGCGCGCAATGTGGCGCGGCCGGATGCATCTTATGATGCCTATTCAGCAACAATTATAAGAGCGGCGGATCTGGTGTCCCCAGCCGTCATCGGTTTGCGACTGGGCGATCATTACGAAGCGGGCCACGGGCAGCCGTCCGGCACAGGGTCTGCTGTAGTATTTTCCTCTGATGGTTATGCTATTTCTAATTACCATGTCGTTTCCGCGGCCGGAGATATAACGGCTATACTTGAGGACGGGACGCGCTGCAGGGCGCATCTGGTTGGCGCAGATCCGTCCACGGATCTCGCCCTAATTCAGCTTGACCAGCGCGCGCCATCTTTTGTTGCACTTGGTGACAGTGAAACCCTCAGAGTTGGTCAATTGGCGATTGCGGTCGGGAATCCGCTGGGGTTGCAGTCGACGGTTACGGTCGGTGTGATTTCGGCGCTACGCCGGTCTTTGAGAGGAGCGGGCGGGCGTATGATTGATGATGTTATTCAGACCGATGCTGCGCTTAATCCTGGGAATTCCGGCGGCGCCCTGGTTGACAATCAAGGGCATCTGGTAGGCATCAATACCGCGATTATAGGCGGTGCCCAGGGGCTGTGTTTTGCGATCCCTATAAATACCGCCAAGGCAATCATCCCGGATCTAATGAAGTTTGGCGAAGTGCGACGTGGCTGGCTTGCAATACATGCGCAGACGCAGGGTATCCAGCCGGCACATGCCAAGCGGCTCGGGCTTAAGAAAGCAAGTGGCGTGCTGATCGTCAGTGTCGGTGCAGGTGGTCCGGCCGAACAATCGGGTCTGCTCGCCGGTGATCTGATCATCCGGGTTGATGGAGATGACGTATCGTCGGTGGATGATCTGTTACGTCATCTCGATTACGATAAAATTGGTAACAATGTTGCCATTGAAGTCTGGCGCAATGGCATCATCAAGAAAGTGAAGGCCGTTGTCGTTCCACGAATTACGAGCTAGCCCGGCACGGGCCGTCGGACGCGATCACGCGAATGATGGATTTGTGGTCCGACGGTCGAAGCCTTTGTCGTATTGCGGTTAACTTCAACCCTGCGGCCTAGACGCTGCAGTCTCCCGTCATGTCGGCGATCCAGTCTCTTATCAGTTCAACTCCCTCGGCATGCGCTAGAGAGCGGCCGAGCTCGGGCATCATCGCAGCCGGCCGGATGGTCTCCAACCGGTAAAGCAAAATTGATTCGTCGGGGGCGCCGGGAACGATGCCAAAGGCACGGCCTCCTGTGCCTGAACCCGCCGCGATCGGTAATTTGCAGATACCAAGTTCGGGGCCGGATGTCGCTGCCATGGTCAAATCAAGACCTGACGTATCCGCCGGACCGAACAGATTATGGCAGTGTGAACAATTAATATCGAGATAGGATCGGGCGCGGAAATCGATCGGCGCTGTCGTATCGTTCCAGTCGGCATTCGGTGTGACAGAAGCTGTTCCATCATATCCGCTTAAATAGCCTACGCGCTGCAGATACTGCAATTGATTTACTATGTCTCCATTATGCTGATACGGCTTGTCGATATGCCGTGGCCGGATCCCTAAAGGTACGATTTTTCTGCTGGTATTGTTTGGTGCGTGGCAACCGGCACATTGGTTGCTATCCGGCAAAATATAGGCGAACGCGTCGTTTGCGCCGTCCTGGCGTGACAGGGTAAGTTGCTTAACATCGCCGATCCGGGTGAGAATGGCGTCGCTTTGGTCATGGTTCCAGACATAGGAGACCGCGTCCCATCCCTGATCGCGGTGCACGAGCAGGCGCGTCTCGACCAAATGCACCTGATTAAGCGTTTCGAGTACCGGATCGAACCGCCCCTCGGGAGGTTGGGCATCCAGAACGGCGCCGGCTGTCTCTCCCTTTTGATAATAGAAGGTTTTGGTGATGACGGTTCCGACCGGAAAATCCGGATAATCGGCTTCGCGATAACGGCCAGCAGCAGCGCCAGGCGGTAGCCATATCGTCCGTAGTTTGCCGGCATAATCGGAGAATAATGGCGAATTGAGATCATAGGGGACGACGCCGGGATTGAGGCTGAGGGCTTGGTCTGACCAGTCCAGCATCCCCCAGGCGCTCAGCTTTGCGGGATTATTGGCCGGATAAAAGACAGGCTTCTGGACCGCTGCCGGATTGCCACCAGAGCATGCGACCAGTGCTGCGGCAAGCAGCCCGCCAAGAGCGATGGCGATCGCGGTTTTCATGTTTTGCTTCGCCTGTCTGGCATTTTCCGGCCTAAGTTCGATCGAGACTGATTGCAGGCAGTCTTTCGAGACTGCACTGAAATGGCGTCATATCGGTTGAAGGCTGGGTAAATCCGCTTGGCCCGTTGGCATTCAGGATACCGGCATCACCATTATCGATGCAAATCCGCAAGGCGTCTGGTATGACGCCATCTACCATTTTCTCGGCATCATAAAATCCGTCCCAGATAATATCCGGAAGGCGGCCGTCTGTACCGAAGAGTGCGAGGCGGGCCATTTCAAGTTCCGGTTGATCCGGGGCGTTGCCACCGCCGGAAAAGATATTGTCATAGATGAAAATACTCTCCGGATAGGCATCAAATGTTTCGCTCGTCGAGCTTTCGGAATATCCGGTTGTAAACAGGCTCGAAATAATGATGTTGCCGGTTTTGTTATCGGATATCTGATTGTCAAAGATTTCAACCCGGTCACTCGAGTTGATCATAACGCCAGAGCCGGCTGGTACACTGGCCACCGGCGTGCCGGGATGGCCGAAATTTTCGACATTGTTGGAGAATATCTGATTATTATAGACCCGCGTTGCTTCGCCAGCCTGCTGCAATTGTGGCATATTGAATACAAGAATACCGCCGGTATTGTTGGTGGCGATATTTTCATAGACATCAGCGTTTACGGTATTTTCAATCTCGATCCCGGCAACATTGTATTCAGCGCGGTTGCGTCTGACGATCACATCCTTGGACTGACCGACATATAATCCTGCATCGGATGCCCCAATTGTAACTGTGTCTTCGATTAGAACATTGGTGGTTTGAACCGGATAGATGCCATAGGCGCCATTTTCTGTCTTCGGTCCGCCGGTCCATTCCGCGCGAACCCGGCGGATTGTGATATTCTCGCCCTCATTGATTTTAAGGCCATCGCCCTTGGCATCCTCGATAGCGAGGTCTTCGATCGTAAAGTCGCTCGCCGTTACCAGAAGACCCTCCGCGCCAGCGATTTGATCGGCAAAGCTAAGTACGGTCTTGTCCATTCCCTGGCCACGAATTGTTACGTCGTCAGCAGTCAGGCTAAGACCGCGTGTAAAGGAGAAAGTGCCGGCCGGTATCTCGATCACATCGCCGGGCTGCGCATCAATCAACTGCAACATTAAACGATCCTCGACGCGCATTGCTGCGTCAGCTGCGCTCTGATCGGTTTCCGGCTGGCTGCAGCTGGCCAGAGCAGCAAACATTATCGCAAGGGCGCCTGTGGCTAGTCGCATGTTAAAGTCCTCCCAAACTTTTGCTTCGCAATTTCGATAACACAGGTGTTTTGAAAACGGGATTTTTTTCTATTCTGACGGCGCTGTTAAAGATTGCCTTTCGCGGTCGCGGATAAAACCGTGGCCGCCATTGACGGGCAAGCCGGCCGACCGTCCGGTCGAGTGGTTCCAGGCATGCTTTAAGTCGCTTCAGTCGAAGATGCCCCGCGGCTCGTGAGCTGCGTCATTGCATCTAACGAGGCAGCAACTCTGTCATCGTCCGGTTTCGTACTCAGCGTGATTGTCGTGTCATGTCTTGCGATGGACGACGCGACCGGAGCGATATCTGCTTTTGCCCGGTCTATTTGTAAATTTCGCTATTCAACAAACCCTCTGAGCGCATTTTGACACGCTGTCCAGTTCAGCTTGAGCAGGCGGCTATAGGATAAACATCTCAATCATTGCGAAGCCAGCCAACGACCGAATATCGGCCATCTCCGGCAAAAGCCGAAACGGGACTGACCGCATGAACTTTTCGCCCGTCGAAAAGGCTCAGTGTGTTCCAGCGGGGGATCCAGGCACTGGTGACATCGGTTGTTTTCTGATCGACAAATTGCAACTGGCCGCCCCAGTCAGTCTGCCAGTTGCGGCTGAAACCGAGCGTATAGGCAGCACGGCGCTCATTCCGGCTGCCTTCATCAATATGGCGGGTCAGAAAATTACCCGCTCGGTAGAGGCTGGCTTGCGCGTCGGTTCGGGTCAGGCCTGCCTCAGCGATGATCTGGCTGCCGAGTGTCAGAAATGCGTCGCTGTTCAGGTATTGCGCGAGTATTGTTAGCGGATGGTCCGTTCCGACTGCGCTCGACTTTCCGGTGTCGAGGTGCAGGCTGTGATAGCAATATCCGATATTGCGCTGGGCCTGCTGTAATATGGTTCGCATGCGTTGCTGCATACCGGTTTGCCCGAGCGCCTGAATGTCTGCTTGTGTGAGTTGGACAACTCTTTGACCTGTTTCGAAATAAACAAACCGCCAGGGGAGCGGACCTCGTAAAGCTTCATCGATCCTTTCGGCGGTCTCGGGTGCGAAGAAGCCTTGTATCTGCACGAAACCATTAGCTGCGTACGTGTCGGCAAGCTTTGCAATATCAAGTTCCGGATTGATCTTCACGTCCTCTAACTGCATCGCTCGTCCCCGTTTCCTATGACGTCTGTCGCTCTGACAGGCCTCTATTTGCCTAGCCAGTCATATCGGCCCGCTTGGCGGATCTCAGTCTTCCATATCCGTGTTTTCTGCGTTTATGACAACCGGTGATAGATCGGCGAGCGTATTGCGGATGATGAGACGGGACAATCACCTCTTAAGTTGGTCGGCAATCGTCGTTGCATGTCGCAAGCAACGTTGTTGTGAGACGTCGGATTACCGCGCGTCGACGATGTGTGCGATGGACATGTGCGGACAGGTCAAGATATGCGCGTCTGACCTTTATATCGCACGGTTTGTGCTTGAGAAAATGTTATTACTATCTGTCTTTGCAGGTGGTAGCCGGTCATCGGGCGACCGGAGGTTGGCAGATCTGTCTGTCCCGCATCACGGTGCCATAAGCCTATTCGGCTTCTAGGTTTCGCCGGGGTCGCTTTTACAGGCCATGATGTGATCAACTTTTAATTGAAACGGGCCATCAATGCCGTCAGCAATTATCAGGCCAAGGGTGCGCGTGCGTGCAAGTTCAAGCTCGGGAGCCGGTATTTTGCGTCCGAACACGCTCGGTGATAGCCCGCTCAGCGGGATATCAATGTCCTGCCACTGGTCGCGTCCGGTTGGCGGTATATCGGCCTGATAGGCAATGGAGCGGCCGAAATAGGTTTGGTCACTGCGCAGGACAACCCGGTAATTTCTGTCATCCTGAAGAATGCGCAGGCGAAGATGTGAAACGCCGGCGAGCTGGCCTTCTGAGAGCTGACGGCGTAGCGAGGCAAAACCGCCCCCATTTGTATTGATTGCGCCCGCGAAGTTGAGATGTTCAGCTTCTAGACGACCGCTGCCTGCGGATCGTCCGCCCATGACATTATCGTTTACGCTGCGCCAGACAAAAGCATCCTGATC
Organism: Hyphomonas sp. TMED17; assembly: GCA_002172915.1. Taxonomy (GTDB): domain Bacteria; phylum Pseudomonadota; class Alphaproteobacteria; order Caulobacterales; family Hyphomonadaceae; genus Henriciella. The sequence continues at coordinate 7,864 of NHBW01000004.1, forward strand.
CGTAAAATCGTCAAGCATTATGCAGCTTGCCGGCGTATTGCCGCTTGCGGTCCCGTTCAAGAGTGTTGCTCCTATTATTATAGTTGCGAGTCCGGTGAGAGAGCGCCCGGCCGTGACGCTTACTTTTTTCGCCGAACGCGGCATGATCAGACCTTCCATTCATAGGACCTAACCGTAATGATCTAGTGCGCGGCGGCTCTGCTTCAATTAGATGCAAAGGCGCGGGGAATGTCTGTTCGTGCGGGCGACTTATGACACATTCGTATCACAGCCGGACGGGTTTTCTGTCGCTGTGAATCGCGCATGCGCAGACCTTCACAGCTATCGCTGGATATATCGATCGTGTTTGTAAGGGGAGGGGCAGGCGATGTGCCTGCTTTGTGGTTATAATTGTGTCAGGTTTAGCGACAATTTTATCCTAGACCGGGGCGCCGTTGCGGCTTCAAGTCTTGACGGCCAGGGCAAAGAAAAAGGCATTAAAATTAGAGATTTACCGGCGCTACGCCGGACTAAATTCTGGCCTTTGGTTCGCGTATGAGCCGGGAATATAGACTTATCTTAAATGTTGCCAGATCGTAAATGCCGGTGTTCACTATAATCGGGTGGTTTCTGCATTAGCCGATAAATTCAGCCGCCGCCAAAAGGAAATTTGCAGCATTGAGGGCGTGGAGAATGAGAATAAGAAGAGATGTTGGGGCGGCTTCCGTCATTGCCCTCATATTGATGGCGACCGGATGTAGTGAAGGCGATAGTGCGCTTGATATCGATACTGATGGTGATGGTGTCATCGATCTGATTGATGCCTTTCCCGATGACCCGAGTGAAAGTTTCGACAATGACGCAGACGGTGTTGGCGATAATGCCGACAATTGTCTTGGTGTCGCGAATGCAGATCAGGCTGATGCGGATGCAGACGGTTTCGGAGATGCTTGCGATTTCACGGTCATATCAGAAAATCTTTTGAGCCCACGCGGAATTGGGTGTGGCGCCGATGATAGTATTTTGGTGGCGCTTGCAGGGGCCGGACCGAACCTGGCAGCGACTGGCGAAGCGCTTATTAATAGCGAGTCATCCTATGTTGGCGCTGATGGCCGGGTCGTCCAGTATGGTGAAACCGGAAGTGTTATTTCGATTGCCAGCGATTCCACCTCGACAATCATTATGAACAATCTTCCGTCGGTGGCGGTCCAGTCCGAGCAGGACCCATCAGTATGGACTGACGCGACCGGACCGGCAGACGTCGTCCGTGCCGATGATGGCGGTCTTATTGTTGCAATCGGTCTTGCCGGAGATGCCTGTTTGAGTCGGCCGGATCTGACGGCGCCAGACGCGGTTCTGCTTGGAACAGTTATTGATGAACAACGCAGCATTATTGCTGATATTGCGGACTTTGAGTGTAGCAATAATGTCGATAGCCGGCTGGCGCCGAGCGGCACGGCACCCGATCACACAAGTAATCCTTTCCGGTTGTTAAACGATTATCCCGATACGGGATCTTTGACCGTGCTTGATGCCGGGATGAACGCGCTGATCGAGGTTGATTCGACTGGCGAGCGATCGACGCTTGTGGCCGACTTCCCGGATCAGCAACAGGAAATGCCTGATCTTGGTCTGGTTGATATAATTGGTGTCGACCAGACAGTCATTGGGCTGCCGCCAGCGGGCGCTGTTATCTCGTCGCAACCGGTACCCAGCGGGATCAGTAAGTCACCTGTCGGTGATACGGTTCTGGTGTCGGAGCTGACCGGGCTGCCATTCGCTATAGGGTCGGCCCGCACTTATGATGTTACTGACGGCACGGCGGTTGTTGATCAGGACGGATTCACAACAATTGTGGATATCGCCCATGATGCGTCAGGCGATGTATTCGTGCTGGAATATGCCACAAATGGTTTGCCGGGTTTGTTAGGTTTCGGGCCGAGTAATGGTCGTTTATCAAAGCAGTCGCTCGGCAGCGAGGTCCGCGACTTTAGCGATAAAGTTCAACTCAGCACACCAACTGCTGTCGAAGTCTGCGGTAGCAATATCTACGTGTCTGATCAGGGCTCTGTTGCCGGTCAAGGCCGCATATTGAGGGGTGACCTGAACGCCCTGTAGTGCGCTCATAGGCAGCACTCAGGCGAGCCTAGTCGGATTTAGGACGGTCGCTTTGTGCGGCTGCTTCTTTTGTGTTTGCTTTCCTGGCAGCTGATTTACGTCGCTTCAGATTCTCCCGCATGGCTGCTTTCAGCCGTGCGGCACGATCATTGTTTGCATTCTGATTTGTCATGATTGCAGCCGACTTCCATAAACGCTCTTTTCAAGTCGCACAGCTTAAGCTAATCCCCCCGAACAGGAAAGGCCGCGGTAGCTCAGTGGTAGAGCGCATCATTGGTAATGATGAGGTCGGGAGTTCAATTCTCCCTCGCGGCACCATCTTGAGACTTCGTTGCGCTAACCAAAGCCCATGCGGATCAAACGCTCGAATGCCGAGCTTCGTGATATGCTGGTGGCGCTTATGGCGGCACAAGGCGACGACCTGGTTCGGGTTGAGACTGTTGCAGTGACCGAAGACAGCGCAAGCAGCGAAGCGGTGCAAGAAGAAACCAGATTTGTAGGCCTTAATTCGTCCTATACTTATGATATACTCGACCATGCTGAGAATGTGACGACAAAGCAGTTGCTGCAACTCAAGACCATGCAAGCTGGCGAGCTTGATGACCGGCTCACACTTGGCGGGCAGATCACGGCAATTGCGGATTATCAGCGTAGTAACCGGGAAGACAAATTTGGCTATTTGATGCGGAATCCGACATCGGCGAACCAGATTGGTAAGGACGTCTCCGAAGCGGTTATTCACAGTGCCAATTGGCAGACCACAGCACGTTTGACTGATGATCTAACCGCTTATGTCGAATTGCTTTATAATCCCGAGCAGAATTTCGGGTCGGGTACGATTACGTCAATCGGCCGGAACCTGACCCAAATTCGCCGCGGGTATTTACTCTGGGGTAATCTCGACAAGTCACCATTATATGCCGCCATCGGCAAGATGGATGTGCCTTTCGGTCTGAATGATACAGTCAGTCCGTTTACCAATTCAACAGTCTGGCATTCTTTTGCCGGTCTGGCTTATGGCGCCAAGCTAGGCTACTTCAATAATGGATTGCTCGTGCAGGCGATGGCAGTGCAGGGCGGGGCCCAGTTCCAGGCGGCAAACGTGCCGGTCAATGATACCAGCGTTCCGTCGCGGATAAATAATTTTGCAATCGATGCGAATTATACTTCGGTCATCGATGATACGTCTTCGCTAATGGTGGGGTCAAGCTATGAAGCCGGTAGCCCGTATTGTCAGGATTATCCGATATTCCATTTTAATCCGTGTACGGACAATAATCCAGCCTATTCGATATATACGAAGGGCGTTTTCGACAAGTTGACGGTGATTGCGGAGTATGCGCAGACGCTTGACGAATGGCCGGGAACGCAAGTGCCTGATCCAACCAGGCCGCTGAGCGTGTTCGAAGCTGAAAAAACCAAGTCCTGGGGTGTCGGGGGGCGTTATGCGTTGCGCGATGATCTGGATGCCTCTTTCGAGTTCAGTACCTTTGTCGCGGGTCCGGATGATGCCCCATGGGAACGCCAGAACCAGTGGGTTGCAGGGCTTTCCTACGATCTTGTTGATCATGTAAATCTGTTCGGCGAGCTGACGCATGTTGACGGGTTCGCCCCGCTTAACTTCCTGACGGGTGGAAATTTTGATGATGGCAGCACATGGTCAGACCGCGACGCAACAACCGACCTTATCCTGCTGGGCATTCAGGCCGCTTTCTAATAAGAGATTGTCAGGTGATCGCATTCTTTAAGTGACGCGAAATGTTTGAATCCGGCCTCAGATCGAGGCCGGATTTATTTATCTGTCAAACTGCTTTATTACGATAAACTCGATATAATCATTATTCGCGGCGATCACTTCTATAACCGCGCCCATATAGCTGATTTCGGACGACATGCTGAGGTCGTACTCGGCATAATTGACGAAAGATGAATCCGTCCCGCCATTAGAGACCTCATGATAGGTCAGGCGGAGTGTATTGCCGGTCCGACCACTATAGATGAGGCTTCTTTGATAGCTGTTAAGACCGACGTCGCCGACCTTTTTCTCGATATAGTTTGCATCGCGTTTGCAAAAATACTGGTTGGCTCCCGCGACCGCGCAAAACTGTCCGTCATTTTTAATAAATATGTAGCGAAACAGATCATCCATCGGAAACATGTTCGAGACTGGAATTGTACTCACGCGACCGGACCGCTCGCCTCGGGTCGGTTGATAGAATGAGCCGGACTGGTTCGATCCGATCTTGCGGTATTCACCGGGATCAAATTTGTAACCGCCAACCATGCTAACTTTCACAGGGTCGAGCAGCTCGATACCATCCCATTCCATAAAATATCCACTCGTCAGCATGTCTTCGCCGACTGAAACACTGACCTGCAAATCAGGAGAAGGAAAGCTCAGCTCCGTGCGGACCTGGCGATAACTAGATGTCGGACCGGTGGTGCAGCCATAGGCAACTAAACACATCAGACTGAGCAATAATATACGCATGTAGACATCTCCCTAGAGGGCTTGTCATTAAGTGTTTTAAAGCGATGCCGCAAGTGATGGGCTTGCGCTTTTGCGCAGTATGGCAACTTTGGTAGCTTGGCGTGCGGAAATGGTGTTTTGTGACGAGCTTTCGGATGTGTTCGGTCTGTCTACGGCATGGCGATGCTTACAAAGGCGATCGGAAATCGTTAAAACAGTAATTTAAGCGGAGCGTGTGAGCGCATGGCATTCTTGTCGCGCTATTATGTACTCGCGGCTTGCCGGATGATTAGGGTGGCTTAATTTCGGCACGGAAACGGGCAGAATCCGGGAGATGTTTAGCGCGCCTGGCGCCAGGCGGGTCATGAGGGACAAAAGCCGGATATTACCCTTGTCCGGATGAGGCCGGGCTTGAAGAATAGTGTTTCACTCGTTGGTTAGAGTGACGGGCCGATGCCACACCCTCTGGAATTGGCTGGATGTTAAACGAGTTCGGTTGTTAGGCTTCAAATGCAACGGTCATCGGACCGACCTGACGAATGGCAGCCGGCATCAGTATGGGCGGATCGCCGATCAGTTTGGTATTGGGAGCCATGCGGGCAATGGTTGCCAGCATCTCTTCCATTTCGGCACGGGCCAGCGCTTCGCCGACGCAGCGATGCGCCCCGGCGCCAAAACCAAAGTGCCAGCGTTGTTGATCGGCTCGATGAATATTAAAACGGTCTGGTTCCGAGAAAATTTCCGGATCACGTAAGGCGGAAATAATTGAAATGGCGATGACCGCGCCTTTTGGGACCAGGTAGCCATCAATCTCGATATCCCGCATTGCAATGCGTGGAATGCCGGAAACAAGGGGTTGATAGCGCATACCTTCTTCAACTGCAGCGCGTTTCAGACCATCCGGGTCGGCAGTAAGGTCGGTCCATTGTTGAGGGTGCTGCAGCAATTCCGACAGTATCATGCAAATCGAGCCGCGTGTTGTATCCGAGCCGGCCAGAATGAGCCCTAATAATTGGGTGCGGATCTCATCTTCCCCAAGATTTCCAGCTTCGGCTGTTTTTCGGACATATTCGGTGACAAAATCTTCTTGCGGGTTTTTTCGGCGTTGATCGAGAAGGTCGGCAACATAATCATAGAAGGCATTTAGGCTGGCCTCGATCTGATCTCTCTGGGCCGGGTCAATCATGCCTAAGGCGCTGGCTGTGTCCTGTATCCAGTTAAGAAATGTCGGGACATCACTGTCAGGAATGCCGAGAATTTCTGCAATGATGCGGGCCGGAAATTGCGATGCAATATCGCTAACAAAATCAACCGGTCCGACCCCGATTTTTGATCCAATGAGATCTTCTGCAATGTCTCGAATACGAGGCCGCATGGCTTGCATAAGTTTAAAAGCAAAGGTTCTCGCGACAGGGAGGCGGCGACGTATATGTGTCTCGCCATTCGTAAACAGCATGGCGAGCCGTGTGAAGTCGTAAATCGGGCCGTCAGTGATACCCTGCATCAGCTTGGTCTCGGTTTCGATCTGCCGGGTCGCATCACTTGTAACCAGTTCGAAATGCCGGTTTCTCAGCGCGAGCGTAACGCCGACATCTGTGCGGGCGATAGGTGCTTTCTCCCGCATGCGACGTAAAACATCATATGGTGAATCGCCAAAAATAAGCTCCTTTGGCGCGAGCGGAGCATCGTCGAGGGTTTTCAACTGTGTTTTGGTCATTGCGAGCCTCCTATAGGTCTCATAATCTCAAAAAGTGACGTATGCGTCAACTTTATGATTTGCGTATCATGCCTGAATATTAAATTACCGGCAGGGGGGTGTCGGCTGGCTAGCTGGATTAATGATAAATCTCGGATTAGAACCGATGGTGGGGTTCTGATCACGGTTTTCTCGATTTTGTTTTGGCGTTCAAGCCAAAAAAATCATGTAAGCTAACCGGACGTGTCACAATTGCGCCTTTGCTTTGCCGCATGTCACGTTATAGCTGCCTGCATGGATAAATTACGAATAACTGGCGGCACTGAGCTGCATGGATCGCTTGATATTTCAGGGGCGAAGAATTCCGCATTGAAATTAATGGCGGCGTCGCTGTTAACGGCCCATCCGGTGACACTCACGAATATGCCCAATCTCGCCGATACGCGATTTCTGTCACAGCTTTTGTCGGTGCTCGGTGTCGAAGTATACTGGCCAAACGGAACCAATGAATGCCGGCTCAATGCCGAAACTTTAAGTTCGACTATCGCGCCATATGATCAAGTTAGAAAGATGCGTGCGAGTTTTAATGTTCTGGGGCCGATGCTGGCACGATATGGCCATGCCACCGTTTCCTTGCCGGGCGGTTGTGCAATTGGAGCGCGGCCCGTCGATTTGCATCTAAAGGCGCTTAGCGCGATGGGAGCCGATCTGCTTGTTGAGGGTGGATATGTCAAAGCGGCTGCTATTCATGGCCTTAAAAGCGCGCGGATTGTTTTCCCTTTTGTCTCGGTCGGCGCAACCGAGCATGCGATGCTGGCGGCGACGCTGGCCAAAGGCACGACAATTCTCGAAAACGCGGCGCAGGAACCAGAGATCGCGGACCTCGCAACATGCCTCAACAAGATGGGGGCCGATGTATCCGGCGCTGGCACGTCGACGGTTACCATTAATGGCGTTGAAAGCCTGTCTGGCGCCCAGCACGCGGTGATGCCGGACAGGATTGAAGCCGGAACATTTGCGATGGCGGCTGCTGCAGCAGGCGGAGATGTTACCCTGCAAGGTGTTCCGGTCGCGTCGCTGCTTGCCTTGAACGACGCCTTGCTTGAAGCCGGTGTTGAAGTCGATGCAGATATCGAAGCATCGACTCTGCGTATTCGGCGCGGTCAAACCCCTTTGCGCGCGGTCAATATCAACACCCAGCCTTATCCCGGGTTTCCAACCGATCTGCAGGCGCAATTTATGGCACTGATGGCGCTGGCCAAAGGGACATCGATTATTCGGGAAACGATTTTCGAGAACAGGTTCATGCACGCGCCGGAATTGTCGCGTCTAGGGGCAGACATTGCCGTGCGCGGTCAGGAAGCCGTCATTAACGGGGTTTCGCAATTGTATGGTGCCGAAGTTATGGCGACCGATTTGAGAGCTTCGGTATCACTGGTGATCGCCGGTTTGGCTGCCAGCGGTGTGACAGACGTTAATCGGATCTATCATCTCGATCGAGGTTTCGAGCGACTGGAGGAGAAGCTTACGGCGTGTGGAGCCAATATTGTCCGGTTAGATGGAGCTGAAGGATAGAAATTATGGCACGGCCGTCTGGTCTTAGATTAGTAGCCGAAGACGCAACCGATCTTCAAATCGTGTCTGCCGCGGTGCAGGATGCAGTTCTGAAGCCAGAAGACATTCGCTATATTCAGTCGGGTCACAGGCTCGATCTGCAGCTCAACAGATTTCGTTGGGAAATTGATAAGTCTGATACCCGAATACGCTCGGTACTGTCATTCAATTCCGTTATGTCGGTTATGAGTCGCGGGATTTCACAACAGGGCGCTGGTAATGTGCTGTCTTTGCTGTCGATCGCGTTTAAACCAGATCAGGATCCGCCTGGTGGGTGTATTCGTTTGATTTTCTCCGATAAGGGAGAGCTGAGAGTAAAAGTCGAAGCGCTCGAGGTTTTACTGCTGGATGGTGAACATCAGTGGTCGACCCCGCGCCGGCCGAGACACGAAAAGAGAGTCCCGAAATGACACTTAGACTCAACACACAACAACCGGACTTTTCAGAAGCCTTTGCGGCGTTTCTGGCGCGACCGCGCGGGCAGGTGGATGATGTTGTCGAACTGGTTGAAACAATTATTTCGGCTGTGAGATCCGAAGGCGGGAGCGCGGTCGCGCGATATACCGAACAGTTTGACCAGTTGCAGATTGATCCGGATACGCTGACTTCGACTGCGGTTGATCTCGAGCAATTGGCTAAAGATTGTCCGGCTGATTTGATCGAGGCGATTGATTTTGCGGCGGATCGCATCCTGAATTATCATAAGCGCCAGATGCCGGCCGATCATCAATTCGTTGATGAGGCGGGTGTTTCACTTGGCTGGCGTTGGACGCCGCTGGATAGTGTCGGTGTGTATGTTCCCGGTGGGCTAGCCTCTTATCCGAGTTCGGTCCTGATGAATGTTATTCCTGCTAAAATTGCTGGTGTTGGGCGCGTGGTCATGGTCGCGCCGTCACCGGGCGGTAAATTATCACCGGCCGTTGCATATGCCGCGAAGCGGGCGGGTGTTGATGAATTCTACCCCCTTGGTGGCGCACAGGCGGTTGCCGCTCTTGCTTATGGCGCTGGTCAGCTGAAACCTGTGGATAAAGTCGTTGGTCCAGGCAATGCCTTTGTTGCGGAAGCAAAGCGACAGGTCTTCGGGCGGGTAGGCATTGATACAATAGCGGGGCCGTCGGAAATACTTGTTATCGCAGACCAAACTGCGAATCCTGACTGGATTGCCGCCGATCTGTTGAGCCAGTCCGAGCATGATGCCTCGGCGCAATCGATCCTGATTACAGATGATGAAAATCTCGCCGTGGCTGTGGATAAAGCTGTGGATACACAGTTAAAAGTGTTGGAGACCGAGGCCCGCGCGCGGGCGGCATGGCTTGAACATGGTGCGATTATCAAGGTCGATTCACTTGAAGTAGCCACAGAACTTGCCAATCAAATCGCGGCCGAACATCTCGAGCTGGCGACGGCCGATCCCGATGCGCTGCTGCCTCGTATACGACATGCAGGCGCCGTTTTTCTCGGTCATCACACACCTGAAGCGCTTGGCGATTATGTCACCGGATCCAATCATGTTCTGCCAACTAGTCGCGCGGCGCGATTTAGTTCCGGTCTGGGCCTATATGACTTTATTAAAAGAATGAGCGTTCAACGAGCGGATGCTAACGGATTTTCTCAACTTGCGCCTGCAGCTCTGCGGCTGGCCGAAGCCGAGGGCTTGCCGGCGCATGCAAAATCCGTCTCTATCCGACTAAATAAACGCTAGTTTGGGATTATTGCTGTCGTGGACCGTCTGATCGACATATTGATAGATGAGGAAACGCTTGCGGCGTCGGGGCCAGACGCCGAGCATGAACGTCGTGTAGCCGTTTTTGATCTTATTGAGGCGAACAGTTTTGAAGTTGTTGGCTATAAACGTGGGCCATACACATTGTTGCTGTCGATGCAGGAGCGTCGACTGGTTTTCGACATTCGAGACGAGCAGCAGGCGCAGGTGCATGTCTTTGTGCTGTCTATGACCCCGTTCAGGGGCGTCATTCGCGACTATTTTATGATTTGTGAGAATTATTATGACGCGATCCGGAATGCGACTCCGCATCATATCGAAGCGATAGATATGGCGCGTCGGGGCATCCACAATGAGGGATCTGACCTTCTGGCAGCCCGATTAAAGGGTAAGGTCGAGATCGACTTTGATACGGCAAGGCGATTGTTCACGCTGGTCTGTGCCTTGCATACCGGACAGGTCAGAGGAAATGTTCGCTAAGGGTTCGAGTTTGACCGTCAGTAGTAGCGTTTCAGCTCCGGCACCGTGATGTTGTTTGCGTGGGGCGTGCGCTACGAATAAAGCCGGATCGTTGATCTTATCTGGCGCGATAGGCGCTCGAATTGTCTGATCGCGCTGGTCAGGCCCGTCGCACATCCATCCGGATCAGGAGCGCGTCGGTTTTAATGCGACGACAAAGGCGACGCGCTCCAAGCTCGCCGCGTCGACGAATATCGTGTGGGATTTAAATTTCACGCCTGACTGATCATAAGCCGTTTTTTAGCCCTTGAAGGTCCCCGAACGGGGGAAACCACGTGGCGCCATTCGTCCGGCCTGCGCCCGTTTACCCTGCCAGTCCTTCCAGTCCGGAAACAGCCGGTGTCGGTCACCGGTTTTTACAACCAGGCCGTGTTCGGAATCGAATACGATGAGGTCAGCCAGTTCAATACCTTTATTGTAGGATTGAAGTTTTACGCCTTTGCCGCGTGCCATTTCAGGGAGTTCATCAAGCGGGTAGATTAAGAGCTTCCGGTTGGTGCCAATAACGCCGATACAGTCGCCATCGGCGACGTCGCATATTTTTAACTGCTGGCCCTGCGGGATTGTGACAACTGATTTCCCAGCTTTGCGATTTGATTCCAGCTCGTTTTCTGAAAGCCTGAAGCCATACCCTGCATTCGACGCAACAAGTCGTTTGCGGTTTGCCACCAGCTTAAATAGCGAAACGATATCAACACTGTCTTCAAGATCGATAGATAACCGGATCGGTTCACCATGCCCGCGCCCGCTCGGGAGCTTGTCACACGGCATTGTGAAAGCACGCCCATCGCTCGCCATCAGGATAAGCTTGTCGATTGTAAACATCTCTTCAACCAGGTGCAGCGAATCCCCTTCCTTGAACTTGGTAGAGCGGACATCCAGCCCGTGGCCTTTCATTGCCCTGATCCAGCCTTTTTCCGAAAGGACAACGGTGATCGGTTCCTTTGGCTGGGATGCTTCCAGAGCAGCATCAAGATCGATGACAGGCGCGCTCTTAAATTCCGACCGCCGTCGGCCAAGTGCTGTGTCAGGTGCGAAGCTGGTTCTGGCAACGAGCAGTTGTTTCTTGACTTGCGTCCACTGACGCGCCTCGGAGCCGAGCATTTTAATAATCGTATCACGCTCGTCAGAGAGGCTTTCATGCTCTTTGCGGATTTCGAGTTCCTCGAGCTTCCTGAGCGCGCGAAGGCGTAGATTCAGAACCGCTTCCGCCTGTATTTCCGATAATGCAAACCGGTTAATCAGCTCAAGCTTGGGATCATCTTCCTCGCGAATGATACGAATGATTTCGTCAATATTGAGATAGGCGATTAAAAACCCGTCGAGCAAATGCAGACGCTTTTCGATTTTATCCAGTCTGAACTGGGCGCGCCGGGTTACGACATTTCGACGGTGCTCGAGATACGCCTTTAATACGTCGCGCAGACCCATAACGGTCGGCGTACCGTGATGCAGTACATTCATGTTGAGGCTGAAACGAGTTTCGAGATCGCACACCCGATAGAGACTTTCCATCAGGATTTCAGAATCGACAGTCCTCGATTTTGGCTCAATTACCAGCCGGATGTCTTCGGCACTTTCGTCGCGGATATCAGCCAGTAACGGGGCTTTTTTGGTCTCGATAAGCTCGGCCAGTTTTTCGATGAGACGCGACTTTTGAACCTGATAGGGGATTTCGGTTACGATGATTTGCCATTGTCCGCGGCCGAGGTCTTCAACATGATGGTGTGCGCGCATTCGGAAGCTGCCACGGCCGGTTTCGTAAGCATTCAATATTGATGCCTTAGGTTCGACAATGACGCCGCCGGTTGGAAAGTCGGGACCTGGTACAATCTCCATCAGCTCTTCAGTCGATGCGCTCGGGCGTTCGATTAGCCGTAATGCCGCACCGATGACTTCCGCGACATTATGCGGTGGGATCGAGGTCGCCATGCCGACGGCAATTCCGGTGGCGCCATTCGCTAGAAGGTTTGGAAAACCTGCCGGTAAGACAGCGGGTTCCTTATCATTCTCGTCATAGGTTTGTTTGAAATCAACGGCATTTTCATCGAGGCCTTCAAGCAATAGCTTTGCCGCCTCAGTCATCCGGCTTTCAGTGTAACGCATTGCAGCGGCGCTATCACCATCAATATTTCCAAAATTTCCCTGCCCGTCGACCAGCGGGTAACGGACGGAAAAATCCTGTGCCAAGCGGACCATCGTGTCGTAAATCGAGGCATCACCATGCGGGTGGTAATTACCCATAACTTCACCGACAACTTTAGCGCATTTGCGGTATCCGCCATCCGGGTTCAGTCGCAGTTCGCGCATACCGTATAAAATCCGCCGTTGAACGGGCTTTAGCCCGTCGCGTACGTCCGGTAGCGCGCGAGAGGTTATCGTCGATAAGGCATAAGCCAAGTATCGCTTAGTCAGAGCCTCGCTTAGAGGTTCATTCTTAATTCGTTCGTCTTCGGCATCGATTAGGTCTGACACGGATACCCCTCAACTAAGCTTTCTGGCTTCAGGTCGCTGATTCGCTGTCTAGTCTATCAGAAAACCGGCATCGCATGAGGTCTGCTGGCTGCCAAAGCCAGACTAATTCGACAGATTTCCAGAGATTATTTTCGGCAATCGTTCACTTAACCTGCCACGCGTGGCGGGGAGATCTTTATGAATGTGGGCGAACAGTCTTTGCCGCAGAAAGTGTCCGGTGAGCTGCAAGCCGTCTTCGATGTCGTTGGCAGTTGCAGGTTGAGCGCTTTCGATGAGGAAAGCGGGCAATTTCAGCAGGCGGTCGCGATATTCGCCGGCCTCGGCACCGACCACAGCTCGTCCGGTATTCGGAGAGACATGGGTCAGGCCGGTCTCGGCATCCGATAGCGCGCATTTTTCGAGATCAAGGCCAAATCCTAATGCGGATAATAAGCCAAGTTCCCAGCGGACATACAAAACAGGCCAGATCATTGGGTCGAACAGGCTGTCGAGAAGAAACAGTGTTGGTTCGTATAATGCTGACCCGGCATCATCGCCTTCATCGAGGGCTTGTCGCAAAATTTCGCAAATTACTGTGATCGCGGTCATCGCGGCGAAATCATCAAAATGCCTGGCCGCGCGACTGGTCTTGACTTCGGCCAAGTCAAACCGGCCCAATTGTTCTGATAGGCGGCCGACCCAATTGATTTCAAGACTGTTCCCGCATTCGAGATCTGCCCGTTTGCGGCGGCTGTTACCACCGAAAACCAGACCTGAGCGTCGTCCGTGCTGACGGGTCAGGACATCTAGGATGACATTATTCTCGCCGAACCGGCGTTTCGCAATTACGAGACCTTCATCGCGCCATTGCATATTGCAGGATCCTAAGCGTCAAATTCGAGACCGACAGCCAGATAGGCTTCTCGTCGATCCTGCCATTTCGGGTCGACTTTTACAAATAGAATGAGATGAACCGGGTGACCGAGAATATCCTGAAGCTCTTCGCGTGCCGCTTTGCCAATTGATTTGATCGTCTGACCGCCTTTTCCTAGCACCATCCCCTTATGCTGCTCTCGCGCAATAATGACAGCCTGCCGAACGCGCGCCGAACCATTATCGAACGGCTCCCATGATTCTGTTTCAACCATTAATTGATAGGGCAGTTCCTGATGCAGCCTCAGCATCAGTTTCTCGCGTGTAATTTCAGCAGCGAGAAGCCTGAGAGGTAAGTCTGCCGTCTGATCGACAGGGTAGAGCGGCGGGCCTTCCGGCATTCGTTCGGCGAGTGTTTCTGCCAGTTTTGTAATGCCGTCCCCATTCAGAGCAGACAGCATGAAAATATCGGAATAGACGCCCGTTTCATTAAATGTCTCGATCAGGGGTAGGATTTGATCGTGCGCAAACAAATCGATTTTATTGAGCCCGAGGACGACCTGACGCCTGTTTTCTTTTAATTGTTCAATTAGCCGGCGATCATCTTCGAAAGATAGTTTTTGCGCCGGCGTCAGTTTTTGCTCATCGGCCATTGCAATCCATGCAGCCGCATCGATCAGATGGACGACCGCATCGGCATCCTCGGCTCCGGTCCATGCCGATTTGACCATGGCGCGGTCAAGCCGGTTGCGGGCCCGGAATATTCCGGGCGTATCAACCAAGACAAGCTGTGCCTGATCGATATGGGCAACGCCACGTATCGGAAATCGTGTGGTTTGGACTTTATGCGTTACAATCGCGACTTTCGTGCCGACCAGATTATTGACAAGCGTTGACTTGCCGGCATTCGGGGCCCCGATGATTGCGACAAAGCCGGCTTTTTTTATATCTTCGACATTGACCGTTGAGGGGTCTGGTTCAGTCATGTGTTAAATCCTTTAGCAGGGCGTCGGCCGCTGCGGTTTCGGCTTCTTGTTTGCTGCGGCCAACGGCAATCGCTTCCGCTTCGCCGTCAATGCGGGCTTTAACAGTGAAAACCGGCGCATGGTCAGGTCCGCTGCGATCGATCATTTCATAGATGGCATAGGGCTTTTGATTGGCGCCGCACCAGTCGCTGAGCTTTGTCTTGGCGCTTTGGCTTTGCTGTGGATCGGCTGGCAATCGATTAGTCGGCCAAATCCGCTTGATAAATTTCTCCGCCGCATCGAGACCGCCATCGCAGTAAATTGCAGCAATCAGAGCCTCGACGGCATCGCCGACGGCTTTGTCAAAATTACCGGTCTCGTTATTTCGCATTGAAGCATCAACGAACAGATAGTCGCGTAAATTGAGCTGCGCGCCGACGATGGCGCAGGTCTCGCCACTCACCATATTGTGCAGAATCCGAGTCAGATAGCCTTCGCGTTCTTTGGGATACTTCAGGCTGAGCCATTCAGCCATGACCAGACCGAGCACGCGGTCGCCGAGAAATTCAAGCCGTTGATTGGAAAATCGCGCGCCGCCTTCAAATTCGTCGATCAGGCTGGGATGGGTAAGGACATGTGTCAGCAGGTCTTCGTCCTCGAACCGGTAACCGATATCGTCTTCCAGCTTACGCCGCTGTCTCTGGCTCAACGTCGGACGCTGGCGTGACTTGGACTGGGCGCGCAGACGGGTGCGTTTAGGGCGGCTTCTGCCTTTCATTTAATGATTACCTTCCGGCATGGCTTCAATGATGACTTGTGCTTCTGCCCAAGGGAAATCATCGGTCATGGTTAAATGAATTTGGGCGATGTGCTTTGGTGGAAGCATCTCGGCCAGGCGTACCGCCGCGCCGGCCGTTAGTCTGAGAGTTGGCTGGCCGCTTCTCAGGTTTACAACTTCAATATGCTTCCAATGCACGCCGCGCCGGGGGACACCGGTTCCGAGCGCCTTGGCGCAGGCTTCCTTGGCAGCAAATCGCTTGGCATAAGTTTCGGCGGTCCGCATTCTTTTACGGGCTTTCCGGATTTCACCTTCGGTAAAGCAGCGTTGCTCGAAACGTTCACCAAACCGGTCGAGAGACCGAGCGATCCGTTCAATATTACAGAGATCATTGCCAATTCCGATAATCATGCCCGGGCTTGATCCATCAAGGCACGCATTTTGCTGATTGCGGCTTCAAGACCGATATAGATCGCTTCGCCAATCAGGAAATGTCCAATATTGACTTCTGCAAGCTCGGGTATTGCTGCAATCGGGGCGATATTTTCAAATGTCAGGCCGTGACCGGCATGTGGTTCGATGCCTCGTTTTCTGGCTTCTTTCGATGCGTTTCTGAGGCGCTCGACTTCGGCTTCCACTCCGGCGGCGTCACCGGCCTGATACAGTTCGGCATAATGCCCGGTATGAAGCTCGACAACTTCGGCACCCAGTATCTCGGCAACAGCGATTTGCACTGCGGTTGGCTCGATAAACAAGGAGACACGGGAGCCCGCCGTTTGCATCCGGCTTACAGCTGGTGCGACCTGGTTATGCAGGCCGGCAACATTCAACCCGCCTTCAGTCGTCCTTTCTTCGCGTTTTTCCGGGACGAAACATGCGGCATGGGGTTTGAAGCGCTCGCCGATTGAAATCATTTCATCGGTTACGGCCATTTCGAGATTTATCGGCAGGTCAGTTGCAGCCTGGATCCGGCTAAGATCATTATCTTGGATGTGACGACGGTCTTCGCGCAAATGCAGTGTAATACCATCGGCGCCGGAGGCTTGCGCCAATTCGGCTGCGCGTGCCGGATCGGGATGTGCACCGCCCCGGGCGTTCCGAATGGTCGCGACATGGTCAATATTTACACCGAGGCGAAGTCGTCCTGACATCAGGCGAGACCCCGGCTGCCGGGTTTTGTGGCGGGGATTGCAGCGAGGTGATCAGGGAGATCGTTCGCGTCATAATCGGGGAAACTTATGCTTGCCAGTGCCACCAGATCGCACCCGACATCGGCGCTGCCGCCTGAGCGATCAATAATGCAAGAACCACCAATAACTTCGCCGGGCAGATGCCCTAATGCTGTTACGGTTTCGCGAAATGACAATCCTGTGGTCACAATGTCTTCGGCGATCAGAATTCTGTCGTTCGGAAAGAATTCAAACCCGCGACGAAATTCAAGTTGACCGTTCACGCGTTCGGCAAAAACGGCGCGACATCCAAGCTGACGGGCCAGTTCGTAGCCGGGAATTATTCCGCCAACGGCCGGACCGGCCACGACGCTGATCTCGCCAAATTGCACCTTTATTTTGGCGGCTAGTGCCTGACACAGCCTGGCTGACAGTTCAGGTTGCGAAAACACCAGCGCCTTTTGCAGAAAGACCGGGCTGCGACGCCCTGACGAGAGGATGAAATGCCCCTCAAAAAGGGCACCAGCTTCACGAAATACGTCGAGTATATCTTCGCTATTCAAAATCGCTCTCCTCAATTCTTTCAACGCTTTCCACAACGGCGAGGGCGCGTAAAGCGGCCTTTATCTGTTCTAAATGGCGAAGATCTTCAACCTCAATATCGAAGACCAGCTCTTGAAAGCCATTCCCGCGGTCGCTGGTTCTCACGCTGGTGATGTTCCCGCCGGCCTGCGAGACAACTGAACATTGCTGCGCCATCACGCCGCGATTATCGACGGCATTGATCGCTATCCGGCCAATTGCCCGTAAGCCGCTAGCCTTCACATCATTCCACTTCAGGTCGAACCAGAGGTCAGGACGATCGTCATATTCTTCGGCGGCACGGCAGTAAATCGTGTGCACGACAATACCTTTTTCAGGTTCGCGCAGACCGATGATGCGATCCCCGGGAAGCGGATGACAACATTCACCAAGATGCAATGTTACGCCCGCCTTGGGGCCCTGTCCGGCAATTACTGACGAGGCTGTTGTTTCATCCAGCGTTGGATGATGGCCGGTCTCGTCTTCGCTGAAATCGACACCCGGAAAGGCGAGGCTGATAATCCGGCGAATATCATCTTCATTTCGGCCAACGGCCTGAAACATCAGCGCAATACGCTCATACCCGCTGCGGTCGGCGACTTCCCGCATGTCTACGGACACAGGATCGATATTTATTCTGCGAAAGCTGCGTTCAAGCATCGCACGCCCGAGATTAGCGAACTCGGTAGTTTCGATTTCACGGCGCAGTTTTCGCTGTGCTGCACGCGCCCGTCCGGTGACGGTCAGAGCCTCATATCCCGGCATTGGTCTAGCTTCGCTACGCCGGCTTATCTCGACGACATCACCATTCTCAAGCCGTGTCCGCATCCGACGCGGCACACCATTAATTTTGACGCCATCGCACGTATCGCCAATGGCCGTATGTACAGCATAGGCAAAATCCAGTGGCATCGAGCCTGCCGGCAGCAAAACCAGCCTTCCTTTCGGTGTAAAGGCAAAGACATGGGTACGGTACATTTCCATTTTGGCGTGTTCGAGAAAGTCCTCTGCATCGCCACTCTGGTTCAGAAGGTCCCCGAATGCCCTTAGATTGGCAGCTGGATCGAGGCCCGCTGCCTTGGATGACTCGGCGTCAAATCCATAGGATTTATTCTTATAGTTCCAGTGTGCTGCGACCCCGCGTTCGGCCGTCTCGTCCATCGTTTCGGTGCGTATTTGTAACTCGACCAGCCGGTTGCCACTGGCTCTGACTGTCGTATGGAGAGAGCTATACCCATTTGGTTTCGGGAGCGATAGAAAGTCTCTGAAGCGTCCCGATATACAGGTCCACTCGGAATGAAATATTCCGAGCGCCTGATAACATTCAGGTACCGTGTTTACGATTATTCGAAAGCCGAATATGTCGGCGACATCCCGGAACGAGATCGATTTTTTCTCCAGCTTGCGCCAGATGGAATAGGGCTCTTTCCGGCGGCCTTTGATACGACCTTTGATATTGTGAGCGTCGAGCATGGCTCTAATCGCGGTTTTGATCCGGTTAAGATCGTCGCGGTTTTCTGATTCCAGATCTTTTAGCTGAAGCAGGATCTGATCGCGTGCAGCCGGATTAAGCTGACGGAAAGCAAGGTCTTCCATTTCGGACGCGACATAGTGGAGGCCGACCCGTCGTGCGAGTGGTGCATACAGATCCATCGTTTCACGGGCGACCCGATGGCGCGACTTTTCGCTTTTCTTGAAATGCAGTGTCCGCATATTGTGGAGACGGTCAGCCAGCTTGATCAGAAGCACCCGAATATCATTTACTGTTGCGAGAATGAATTTCTGGAAATTCTCGGCCTGTTTCGACATTTCACTGCGATATTCGAGCCGGCCGAGTTTGGTCACGCCGTCCACAAGGTCGGCCACATCTTTGCCAAACCCCTGCTCGATGTCACGCAAGGATACGGTTTCACAATCTTCAACGGTATCGTGCAATAGTCCGGCCATAATGGCCGCCTGATCGAGGTGTACTGAGGCCAGCAGCGCGGCGACCCGAATTGGATGGGAATAGTAAGGTTCGCCCGACTGGCGTTTTTGAACGCCATGCTTTTCTTTAGCGAACGCATAGGCTGCGATTAGCCGGTCGCGGTCGGCATCAGGCTGATACGAAATAACGAGATCTGCCAGCTGTTCCGGCTTAAGTATTGGTTCTTCAGATGGATGAAAATCATCCAGCGCGTATTTTCGCACCATTCCGTCATCACGCGACCGGTGTGATTTGCTGGCGGCCGCCGAACTCATAATTTACATGCGGTCGTCGCGGCCAGACTCTAATTCTGCCTGATAGGCACGCATGACGTCCTCTTCGGTAGCTGCCGGTGTGCTCTGCAAAGCCAACTGATCTGCTTCGCGTTCTTCTTCTTCACCGGGTCTGATTTCCTGCAGATCCGATATCAGGGATTCTTTGACCAGCTTGAGGTCGACATTGTGATCAGCGATTTCGCGCAGGGCAATAACCGGATCCTTGTCATTGTCACGCTCAACAGTCATCGGCGAACCTTCGCGAATCATACGTGCGCGTTGTGCCGCAAGAAGAATCAAATCGAAACGGTTCGGTACACGTTCAACACAATCTTCTACTGTTATTCGAGCCATGAAATTCTCCTCTTACGCCGAGTATATGCTGACGTTTGGTCGAGAGCAAGCCGCCCAATCTCGCAATGTAGGGGCTTTGTCAAGCACAGATAGGCGTGCCATTAGAAAACATGGCAAGAGTTTGATACATAACAAGGTGAAATAGAAACTGATGTCCCCTGAAGCGCCCAGAAACTGTGATCTCTGTCCCCGGCTGGTTACTTATCGCAAGGCGAATGAGAAAGCGCATCCGGACTGGTTTAACGGTGCGGTTCCCAGTTTTGGCGAAGACACCGCACGCATCCTCATCGTTGGTCTCGCGCCGGGCATGACCGGAGCAAATCGCACCGGGCGTCCATTCACAGGTGATTGGGCCGGTGACTTGTTGTTTGGAACGCTTGCAAAGTTCGGTTTCTGCGACGGTCATTATGATAAGCGCAGCGATGATGGCCTTAAATTGCGACATGCAATGATTACGAATGCCGTGCGCTGTGTGCCGCCGCAAAACAAACCAATTGGCGCAGAAATCAATGCCTGCCGACCCTTCCTGTCGTCGCGAATTACCAGTCTTAAGGGGCTGAAAGCGATCGTCTGTCTTGGAAAAATCAGCCATGATTCCGCACTCAGGGCGCTTGGTGTGAGATTAAAAGACTATCCCTTTGGCCATGGTGTCGAATATGAAATAGGCGCCATCCGCCTGATTTCGAGTTATCATTGCTCGCGTTATAATACTAATACAGGCCGGCTCACCGAAGAGATGTTCGACCGTATTTTCGAGCGTGTGCGGGACATCGCCGCTGCCTGAGCGTGGGTTCATGGCATTGCGTCATTCAGCAAGTTTATCAGCGACTAGTCTAGCGCAACAGGTCGGGCAGATAAGTCGCCAGAGCTGGGATCGATGCGACCAATAGGATCATCAGTAGTTGCAGACCGATAAATGGTATCGCCCCTCGCCAGATATCGAGTGTTTCAACCCCATCGGGCGCGGCCCCGCGTAAATAGAACAAGGCGAACCCAAAGGGCGGTGTCAGGAAGCTCGTCTGTAGGTTCAGGGCCATCAGAATCGCCAGCCAGACCGGGTCGGCGCCCAGAACAATCAGTGGCGGGGCGACGATTGGAACTACGACAAAAACGATTTCAATGAAGTCAAGAAAGAAGCCGAGAATAAACATCACCAGCATGGTTGCGACAAGCGCCCCCCACATGCCCCCCGGCAAGCCTGTTAGCAGGGCTTCGACATAATGATCGCCGCCAAGCGCCCGGAACACGAGAGCGAAAAGCGACGCGCCGATCAGGATCAGGAATACCATACTCGTAATCTGGGTTCCCGAATTTAGCGTATCTTGCAATTGCCGCGCACGGTTCAGAACGAGTGCGGCCATGACAAGTCCGAATAGCAAAGTGAAACAAAGTCCAATGGCGAGTATGGTCAGAAGCAGCTGCAGCGAGCCGGTCGTCCCGACGAGGCTCAGATCGAAATTGCTCGCAAGCAGGCCAAGCACGGGCAGGGCGGCAAGAGCAGCCAGAATAAATTGCGCTGGCCGCTTCGAGGATTGGCCGGCTGTAAGACGCAGACCGGCTAGCAGCAAGGCGCCACCAGCACCAATGCCGGCGGCCTCAGTTGGTGATGCCAGACCGCCTAGAATCGAACCAAGAACAGCCAGTATCAGCAAGAGTGGTGCACCAAGTGTGATCAGCACATCTTTGAATTTGAGTGGCGCTTGGTCGGCAGCGTTTGCGACAACGGGGGTGTCGTTTGGTCTAAACAGTGAAACACTGAAAAGGTAGAGAAGATAAAAACCAACCAGCATGAAACCCGGGACGATTGCGCCGGCAAAAAGGTCACCGACCGATACAACGCCCGCACCTTGCCCGGACCGCATGGCGGCAGCCTGATTGGCATTGGAAACGGCATCAGCCAGTAAAATCAGAACAATAGATGGCGGAATAATCTGCCCTAGCGTGCCGGATGCTGCGATCGTTCCGGTCGCAAGCTTTGGATCGTAGCCTTGCCGCAGCATGGTTGGCAGAGCGATTAGCGTCATTGTCACGACAGTTGCGCCGACAATGCCGGTTGAAGCGGCGAGCAGTGCGCCCACAATAATTACGGCATAGCCCATGCCACCTTTGATATTCTGAAGCAGCCGCCCTGCCGTCTCGAGGAGGTCGTCGGCAACCTTTGAGCGTTCGAGTATTACCCCCATTAATACAAAGAGGGGTACTGAAATCAGAACCTGGTTTTCCATCGAGCCGAGAATCCGGCTGGGTAGGTTGCGCAGGATCGGCAAGGGGATCAGGCCGAGCTCGACGCCGATAATGCCGAAGATCAGACCGACCCCGCCAAGAGTCAAAGCAACAGGATAGCCCGCCAGCAGCGCAAGCATGGCGGTCACAAACATTGCTAGCGCGAGAATTGCCTCGAGTTCCATCATAGCGTTGCATCCTGGTCGTCGCCGGCGTCTGGTGCGGATCGATAGCCGCGCAGGACAAGCGCCGCCTTGGTCGCCTGTGACAGCCCCTGATTAATCATCAGAATAGCAAATACCGGTACGAGTGTTTTGAACAGATACCTTACCGGTAGACCATCGCTTTCGTTAAACGGCTCGAGTATCGACCAGCTTCGGGCTACCAGACCCGCGCTCGCATAAATCACCAAGAGACAGATTGGCACGAGAAAGAGCAGGGCACCTAAAAGTTCGATCAATGAGGCCATTTTCGGACTAAAGCGTTGCCGGAAAATATCGACCCGGACATGACCGTCCGATTTGAGCGTTCCAGCCGCGCCGAGCATGAAGATGCTCGCGAAAGAAAATATGATGCTGTCGGTCAACCATGAGAAACTTAGCCCGAAGACATATCGTAATAGAACCGACAAAAGCTGGATAAGAATAATGATAAAGGCCAGCGAGGCAGCCACCGCGATCATGATGTCGGATAAGGCGTCCTGCCATTTTATCAGTCTGCCGGCGATGCGATTGAGCAAGCGCGGCAGGATGAGCACCAGAAGTGGCCATAAGATGAAAGGTAGCAGCGCCAGACCAAGCCAGGTCAGGCCTGTGCCAATGATATCGATGAGACTTGCCATTGATGATTAACGGCCTCGTGCCGCAAGAAAGGGGCCGTCGCTGATGCTGGCCCAGCCACGCGATTTTGCCAGAGCTGTTTCAAAACTCTCATGGATACGTCGCTCAAGATCGCCGCCACTACCGGCATCGCTTCGAATGTCGGCTGAGACTTCGACTACGCGCGCCATGACGTCTTGTGGGAACTGGCGTAGCTCGACATTTTCTTCTGTCACCAGCTTATCGAGATAAACGCCATTATTAAAGGTGAACTCGCCAATGGAATAATGGTTTACTTCGTTGCAGGCCGACCGGATGATGGCTTGTTCGGTTGGGGTAAAACTGTCCCATTTTGCGCGATTTATGCCAAGTGCCAGTGAAGCTCCGGGTTCCTGAAAACCGGGGCCATAATAGTATTTCGCTTCACGGTGAAATCCGAGGAAATAATCATTCCATGGGCCAACCCATTCGGTGGCGTCAATTCGCCCTGTCTGCAGCGCCTGATATATTTCATTGCCCGGCAGGGTTTCAGCGGCACCGCCCAGACTGCGCACAACATCGCCACCAAGCCCGGGTATTCTCATTTTAAGACCGCGGAAATCATCAAGACTGTTGATCTCGCGCTTGAACCAGCCGCCCATTTGATGACCGGTATTGGCCGCCTGCAGCGCGATGACACCATGCTGACCTGACAAATCTTCCCAAAGCGCCTGGCCACCGCCAAAGTCTATCCATCCACTTATTTCAGCCGCGGTCATCCCCATCGGGACCGCGGTAAAAAAATTAAAAGCCTTCGATTTTGATTGCCAGTAATACTCCGCCCCATGATACATATCGGCATTTCCAGATGCCACGGCGTCAAAGGCTTCAAAAGCCGGAACCAGTTCACCGGCGGCATAAACTGTGATCTCTATGGCACCCTCTGACAGCGCTTTAACGCGTTCGGCAACGCGGGTTGCCGCGGTCCCAAGACCCGGGAGATCCTTTGGCCATGTTGTCGTCATGGTTAGTCGCTTCTTGCGACGTATGACAGCTGGGCTAGATGGCGCCGACGAATTATTGGCTTCGGACTGGCCGCAGGAACTCGCCGCGAGACCTGTTGCTCCAATGGTCGCGGCGGTCAGAATTTTACGGCGATTGATCATGTATATCTCCCAGTTTCCGGGTGGCGATGCACCTTGGACTATTATGTTTCTTTATTGTTCGTCGTCTCGCATTCGACGCCACTGACTGCCATCGAGAATTTCAAGCGGTTTGAAACGGCTCTTATAATTCATCTTGTCGCTATCTTTGATCCAGTAGCCGAGATAAGTGTGCGGCAGGCCAAGTTCCCGGGCATGCATAATATGATCGAGGATCATATATGAGCCGAGGCTCCGGCGGCTGTCTTCCGGATTGAAAAACGTGTAGACCATTGAAAGCCCGTCGCGCAGGATATCGGTTAGTGCGACCGCCATAAGAGGGGCGTCAGGAATGTTGCCTTGACGATATTCGAACATTACCGATTTGACCGGACTATCATTTACCATCGCGCAATAATCGCGATACGACATCCCGGACATCCCGCCGCCGTCGTGGCGGGTTTTAAGATAGGTTTTGAGGAGCCGGTATTGTTCGCGTGTTGCCTGCGCGATAACGGGGCGGCGAACCAGATCGGCATTTTGCTTCAGACTTCGTTTCTGATTACGGCTGGCTTTGAATTGTGAGGCCAGACACCGGACACTGCGGCAGGCATTGCAATTGGCACAGGCCGGTCGGTAGGCGACAGACTGGCTGCGTCGAAACCCAGCCTGGCTGAGCGCGTCATGCAGGGCATCGGGCTGGGATTGCGTGAGGTGAGTGAATCCCTTTCTTTCCAGTTTTCCCGGCAAATACGGGCAGGGGCCCGGATTGGTGACATAGAATCGCAGATTCCGCGTGACACCTGGAAAATTAAAAAGGGTTTCGTCGAGCTTCATCCGATAATACTAGCCTCTATAAATCAAACCTTAAAGGCGCGATAATCGAAAATGCGGCCCACATTAAAAGTATCAGTGGCCCGCCAAATTTAAGGAAATCCCCAAATTTATAATGCCCTGGTCCCATCACTAAAATATTGGTCTGATAGGCGATTGGGGTAGCAAAAGAGCAATTTGACGCAAAAATAACTGCTAATAGGAACGGGAACCGGTCGGCATCGACGAGGTCGGCAGCAGACATTGCGATCGGTGTGAACAAGACCGAAGTTGCCGCATTACTGATAATGTTGGTCATCAGCGCGACCACGAGAAAAATTGCTGATAATGTTGCATACGGNCCCAGCGGCGCCGATACGTCGACAACCGCGTTTGCAATCAGCGACGCTGCTCCGGTGGCCTCCAAAGATGTTCCCATTGCTAGTGCGGCTGCAATGATCAGATAGATTTTGAGATCCAATGCCCGTCCGGCCTGACGGTGGTTGAGGCAGCGGAATACAACCATGGAAGTTGCTGCCAAGACCGATGCGACAACAATGCTGACCAGTCCCGATGCTGCCGCAATGACCATGCCTAGCGTTATGATGCGGGCAAAGATGGCTTTGTTGGTGATCGGGAATTCGCTTTGTGACCATTCCAGCAATATCAGATCGCGATTGCTGCGAAGGTCTCTAAATGCGCTTACCGGCCCGCACAGGAGTAGCGTGTCACCAGCTTCCAGTCTGATCTGCCCTAAATGCGACCGGATCATTCTCGAGCGTCTCTGAATTCCGAGGGTGACTGCCTGGGTTAGGCGTCGGAAGCCAAGCATTTCGACTGTCCGCCCGGCCATTCGGGAACCGGGCGCGATAATAGCTTCGACAAGGCCTAATTGCTCTCCGTCGGTTTCGCCTTCGCTCTCGGAAAAATCGCTGCCCCAGATATCGCGCAATAGATCGGGCTTGCCCGATAATAGATCGGTTAGGGCCTGCCGGGTTGCGGCGACAATTACAATGTCGCCGGGGATAAGTGTCAGATCGTCATAAGGCGGGAGAATGGCTTTTTCGCCGCGCTGGATAAGTCTGATTGTCATATCTCCGAGGCGCGGAAACATGCCTGCGACAGCTTTGTTGCCGTCCAGAAAATGCCCGGGTGTTATTTCGAATTGTGCCACGAACTGTTTTCCCGATCTTACCATGGTTTCGGCAAACCCTTCGCGGTCAGGCAAGATGTATCGGGATGCGATAAGAAGATACAGACCACCTATGGCGGCAAGAATGAGACCGAATTCGGTTTGATCGAAGAAGCCGAGTTGTTCGCCGGTTATGCGCTTATAGCCATCCGCCGCCAATAAGTTGGTTGAAGTCCCGATCANCGTCGTCATGCCGGCCATGATCGAGACAAAACTAAGTGGCATCATTAATTTCGATGTTGATGCGCCCATGCGCCCGGCCAGTGCCGACATAATCGGAAGAAACATAATTACGACAGGGGTGTTGTTGGTCAGGGCGCTGGTTATGAAGACCGCCAGAAATGCCGTCAGGATGGTGACAGTCGGACGCTGATTGTAAGACTTTATCAAGGCTCTTGTCGGCGCTTCCAATGCACCGGTATGGAAAAGCCCCTGGCCGACAACAAGTAGGGCCATAATCGTGATTAAAGCCGGATTTGAGAAGCCCGATAGTAAGTTTGAAGGGCTAATACTGNTTCCGTCGAGTGCTGTTGCACCGGGCAAGCTGAACACGAGGAGAAGCGCCGCGATTACAGAGATCGAGACCAGCTCCATTGACCAACGGTCAAGNGTGTAGACGACGATGGTTAAAACCACGGCGCCCAGACTCACCCACATCGGCCAGTGTGCCAAAGCTTCTAGATACATGCGCGCTCCTGCGGGTGAGGTTCAAAGGATGTGAATTGGTCAATTGCACCCAAGCTGAACACTAATAAGAGATGAGGCCCCGCTGACAAGAGACGGGCTACGCGTCCGCCATAGGTTGTTGCGATAATACACAAAAATCGCCCGGCCTGTATCCTTCGCGTCGGTCTGTTATGATTGATGCTTGCCTGAAGGCCCCTTATGCAAGACCCTTCCCGAACAGGGACCTGGCCGCGAATGGATTGCGAGAGGATTTGAATATGGCAAAGGTAGCGTTTTTAGGACTGGGCGTAATGGGTTTTCCAATGGCTGGGCATCTGACTGCCAAAGGCCATGATGTTTCGGTATGGAACCGTAACCCGGCCAAAGTCGAGGCCTGGCTCGTAGCTTATAAAGGGCAGGGCAGAGCAACCCCTGCTGANGCGATTGAGGGGGCGGAATTTATCTGCTTCTGTCTTGGTGACGACCCTGACGTGCTCGAAGTATTTGAGGCAATAGAAACCACGATCCGCTCCGGTATGGTTTTGATAGATCACACTACAGCTAGCGCCGGCNTTGCACGGCAACTGCACGTGCGTGCCGGTCGCAAACAGGCTGGGTTTATTGATGCCCCGATATCAGGCGGGGCGGCTGGCGCTGAGCAAGGGATCCTGACCGTGATGTGTGGCGGCGAACAGGCCGTTTTTGAACGGGTTTCACCGATAATTTCGGCTTATGCCCGCGCGATCACGTTAATCGGCTCTGTGGGAACCGGACAATTGGCAAAATCTGTGAACCAGATTTGCATTGCCGGTCTGCTGCAGGGGCTGTCCGAGGGGTTGCATTTTGCTGAACGGGCGGGCCTCGATATTGATCAGACAATTGCTGCCATAAGAGGGGGTGCGGCCCAAAGCTGGCAAATGGAAAATCGCTGGCAAACCATGCGCGACGGCGATTATGAGCATGGTTTCGCCGTGGACTGGATGCGTAAAGATTTGCGGATTGCGCTCGAAACGGCGAGCCAGAACGGGGCCTCTCTGCCGATCACGGCGATTGTTGATCAGTTTTATGCCGACATTCAGATGATGGGCGGAAATCGCTGGGATACTAGCAGTCTGCTGGCCCGTCTGGGACGCCGCTCAGAGACCTAGACAAGATATCACCCTGATGCGCGAGGTCAGTTTGAACGCCCGTAGCCGCATCCCGGACGAATTTGTACAATTTGGCTTTGCGGGGGGTGAGACGTCTGCCAGCCCCTCAAAAATACCGCTAGAACCCGAAATCTGCTTGTTTGTGATGTGGGTCCCGCCACATCGGTACCAGCGGCGGGCCACCTTCACCAGCTGCGAATTCGCCGATTGGCTTAAAGCCCCAGGAACTATAAAAACCGTGATTTTTCGGATTGGAGTTTTCGAGATAGATCGGGACGGCCGCTTCATCGCAGGCCTCGATAATCGGACGCAACAAGGCCTTGCCGTGGCCTTTGCCGCGCGCCGCTGGTGACGTGCCAATCGAAAATAAATAGGCATGCGGTTTGTCGGGATGATGTCTTTGCATAATTTTGCCAAGCGTCATTGCCCGCTTTAGGGAGCCGCGTTCACCCATTAATCCGGGGCCAAGGGCGAATTTTAGTTGTATTAACCGGCCCGGAACCGGCTTCGCCTCAGGCGGTAGCCACATTGCCGCGCCGCGATTCCCGTTAAAGTAGCAGGCCCCGAATTTTAGGTAGATTTCCTTTGCGAGAATCCGGAAACTTGATCGGATTGCGCGGTCGTTGCCATATAGCCACTGAAGAACCGGATCATCATAGAATGCTTCTGCTGTCAGGTCGCCCAATCGTCGCCAGTCATGTGTCCCAGCCTTTTGAAGCCCCATCATTTTATCAAAAACCACTGACAATGTCCGACCCCATTTGCATTTTATTATCGGCGCTGTACTGGTCGCCTCAAAGTTGAGGGTATTTAACATGCGCGATGGCGGTCGTATAGCAGCTGCAATTGATATTTTGAATGATGTAACGGGCCGGCATCAGCCAGTGAAGGTTGCAATCCGGGATTGGGGCAAACGGGCACGCTATGCGGGAAGCAAAGACAGAGCCTGGGTCTCAGGACTGGTGCTGGATGCGCTCCGTAAAAGGNACTCAATCGCGCACGCTATGGATGATGACAGTTCCCGTGGGCTCATACTTGGGGCGTTGGCGCATGCATGGGGATGGGATATTCGTCGTATCGATACCGCAATGGACGAACCACATGCCCCGTCATCCTTGACGATGAAGGAGCGTGAACGACTCGTACTTGCGCCGGATGTGACCGCCGATGCTTCTGCGACCGGTGATTTTCCGGCGTGGCTTACGCCGCATATGCAGCGGGCATTCTCTGAAAATATTATCGTGGAGGCTCAGGCGATGGCGGTCCGGGCGGATGTCGATGTCCGGGTCAATACGCTGAAAGTAACGCCTGAAAAAGCCGAAGCCGCGCTTCGTTCGGTCGGCGCCCAGCCGTCAAAATGGTTGCATAACGCGTTTCATATTCCGGCGCGTGATCCGAGCCAGCGGGAATCGTCTCTCGATACCATCCCAGCCTATTCCAAGGGCTGGGTCGAAGTTCAGGATGCCGGGTCCCAGATCGCGGCTGCGGCAGCCAATGTCAGAAGCGGTGATATGGTGCTTGATTACTGTGCTGGTGGTGGCGGAAAGACACTGGCGCTAGCGGCGGCGATGCAAGGGAAGGGTCAGGTATTCGCTTATGATATTGATGGCCGCCGTCTAAGTGCACTAATCCCGCGACTAAAGCGATCGGGTGCGCATAATGTGCAGCTTCTCAACCCACGCGACGGGGATGTGCTCGCCCCTCATCTGGACAGGATGGATTGTGTCTTTGTTGATGCGCCATGTTCCGGGACTGGCACATGGCGGCGACGGCCAGATACGAAGTGGCGTTTGAAACCGGGATCGCTCGAAACCCGGATTGCCCAGCAGACTGAAGTCCTTGCCGAGGCCGCGAAATATGTTCGCCCTGGTGGCCGGTTACTTTATGCCACCTGTTCATTTCTGGTTGAAGAAGATGAAGACCGGGTTGCTGAATTTCTGGACTCGCATCAGGGGTGGAGGGCATTGGATGCAGGCGAGCAGGTCGCAGCGAGCGGGCTTCTAACCGATGAAGGGGTGGCCATGGTGAGGAGTTATGCCGGTGCGGATGGCAGCGTGCGTTTAACACCGCGACGCGCAGGCACCGACGGTTTCTTCTTTGCTGTTCTGCAACGACCGGGAAAATAGACTTGAATTTTATGATTTTACAAAGCTAAACGAAACATGACCAAACTCCGACATGAACGCGCGCTGATTATTGATTTCGGCAGTCAGGTAACACAGCTNATCGCACGACGATTGCGAGAGAGTGGTGTATATTGCGAGATACATCCGTTCAATAAGGTTGATCGCGATTTTCTTGCCTCATATCAGCCGAAAGCTGTGATTTTGTCTGGTGGTCCGGCGAGCGTGACGGTTGCTGACAGCCCTCGGGTGGATCCGCACGTCTTCGAATTGGGGATCCCTATTCTCGGGATCTGTTATGGCCAGCAAGTGATGATGCAGCAGCTCGGGGGACGGGTCGAAACCGGCATTAGCCGGGAATTTGGCCGCGCCGANATCGCAAAAATGGCCGATGATGACCTATTCGAAGGCTTGTTCGAAAGTAATAGTGAACAGGTCTGGATGAGTCATGGCGACCATGTCGCAAAAATGGCCGATGGTTTTGAAGTTGTCGCCGCCTCCAGCGGAGCGCCATATGCGGNCATCGTCGATCGCGCGCGCAAGTTTTACGGCACCCAATTCCACCTTGAAGTGGTTCATACGCCGGGCGGTGCCCAGATGTTACGAAACTTCACCCATAACGTCGCTGGCTTGAAGGGTGACTGGACAATGTCAGCTTATCGCGACGAGGCGATCGAGAAGATCCGTCAGCAGGTTGGCAAGGGGCGGGTGATTTGCGGTTTGTCAGGGGGCGTCGACAGTTCGGTGGCGGCTGTTCTCATCCATGAAGCGATNGGCGAACAATTAACCTGTGTCTATGTCGATCATGGTCTTATGCGGGCAAACGAGAGCGAAGAAGTCGTCGGCCTGTTTCGCGAACATTACAATATCCCGCTCGTNCATGTTGATGCATCCGACCTGTTCCTTGGCGAGCTTGCCGGTGTCAGTGACCCCGAGCGAAAACGGAAAATAATCGGCGGCCTGTTCATTGATGTTTTCGAGGCCGAAGCAAACAAGATCGGCGGTGCCGACTTTCTTGCCCAAGGCACACTCTATCCAGATGTAATTGAAAGTGTTTCGGCGATTGGCGGGCCGTCCGTGACGATTAAAAGTCACCATAATGTTGGCGGGCTTCCCGAGCGAATGAATATGGCGCTGGTCGAGCCATTGCGGGATTTGTTTAAAGATGAGGTCCGGGCCCTCGGACGCGAGCTTGGTTTGCCGGAAGCCTTTGTCGGGCGTCATCCATTCCCNGGGCCTGGTCTNGCAATCAGAATACCTGGTGAAATTACCCGGGAAAAAGCTGATACGCTTCGAAAAGCCGATGCAATTTATATCGAAGAGATTAAATCAGCCGGGCTGTATGACGAGATCTGGCAGGCTTTTTCTGTCCTACTGCCGGTTAANACGGTCGGCGTAATGGGCGACGAACGTACTTATGAATCGGTTCTTGCCTTAAGAGCGGTGACGTCGACCGACGGGATGACAGCGGATTATTACCCTTACGAGCATGCCTTTCTCGGGCGCGTCGCAACCCGCATCATTAACGAGGTTAAGGGTGTTAACCGGGTTGTTTATGATATCACGTCAAAGCCGCCTGGCACTATTGAGTGGGAATAAGAGCACTGAATAAGTCACTCAGCAATCTGGATTAGATAGCGCTTAGAGACCCAGCTGTTGTGGTTATTAGCATGATAATCGTTAAGCAAAGTCTGCTTCCGATTACCCAACTGATGCTGGTCCTGCATCAACCCTGACCGCGATGATTTTAGCCGCGCACCTATTGAAGCGACGAGGTTCGAGCCTGTGAGAATTTGGATTCCAGTGGCCAAATAGTTGGCCAAAAACGGCCTTGTTAACAGTATTAACGATTCCAATTATACAATATGAGGTCCAAATGCCGGCTGGCTAGCTCAGGGTTTTTCTACTCCACCAGAAAATGACGGGTGTTATTAAAGCTGTTGGAAGCACCCACCACATCCATTCGGGTCCAAATGGCGGGTTAACAACTGAAACAGCTGTAACAACTGCAATAGTTCCACCCATCATATTAGTTAAATGCCTTGAAATTCTTTCTTTTCCTGTGGCGGAGTTGTTTTTGTAACTCCTAAAATCGGCACAACCGAGCGAGACAGCAAAGAACCCGAAGACTAGAAGCACGATATTTACCGCATTATCATTCAAGAAATAGATTGCGGCGAGTGTCCACATTCCTAGACCGGATAGGATCATTAGGCTGATAGCAACCCAATCTAACATCGTTGCGACCCCCGTTCTATTTCTAGCAAAACGAATTCCTGCGAAAGCTAGATAGAAAGAAAAGATAGCGATTAAGAATAAAAAGGTATTGCTACTGATAATCGACATTGGAATTGCTGTTAAAAAGATCGCCATCATCGCCCAGAAATAGGTTCGGCCCGAAACTACGTGCAGTTTTTTGCCTTTCTTAGAAGTCACTGCCAGAGCAGCACAAAGCAGTGCAATTATTCCCGCTAAGATATGTATCGGTAATAGAATGTGCATTTCAACATTAACCCTTTTATCGTAATGTTTACTAAGTTAACACATTAAGGAAAAATGTTTACTAAGTAAACATTAATTTTATATGAGCTATCACAAAGAGAATTTGAAAGAAAAGCTTTCCGAAATTGCCTGGGAGATTTGCAAAACCGAGTCCTGGCAAA
>NHBW01000005.1 GCA_002172915.1 Hyphomonas sp. TMED17
GCGGCCGTAACTATAACGGTCCTAAGGTAGCGAAATTCCTTGTCGGGTAAGTTCCGACCTGCACGAATGGCGTAACGACTTCCCCACTGTCTCCAGCATCGACTCAGCGAAANTGAATTCNCCGTGAAGATGCGGNGTACNCGNGGTCAGACGGAAAGACCCCNTGNACCTTTACTNCANCTTNGCNGTGNNATNNGANANTAGNATGTGTAGGATAGGNGGGAGNCTTTGAAGCTGTNNGCGCCAGCTNGCAGTGGAGNCANCCTTGAAATACCNCCCTTNTNNTNTTNGNTNTCTAACCGANGTCCNTGNATCNGGATCCGNGACCCNGCNTGGNGGGNAGTTTGACTGGGGCGGTCGCCTCCNAAAGAGTAACGGAGGCGCGCGANGGTNNGCTCAAGNNGGTCGGANATCNNCTGNNGAGTGCAATGGCATAAGCNTGCCTGACTGNGAGAGTCGACNNNNCGAGCAGAGACGAAAGTCGGTCATAGTGATCCGGTGGTNCCNNGTGGAAGGGCCATCGCTCAACGGATAAAAGGTACNCNGGGGATAACAGGCTGATNNTNCCCAAGAGTCCNTATCGACGGNANNGTTTGGCACCTCGATGTCGGCTCATCACATCCTGGGGCTGNAGCAGGTCCCAAGGGTTCGGCTGTTCGCCGATTAAAGTGGTACGTGAGCTGGGTTCAGAACGTCGTGAGACAGTTTGGTCCCTATCTGCCGTGGGTGTTGGAAACTTGAGAGGATCTGTCCTTAGTACGAGAGGACCGGGATGGACATACCTCTGGTGGACCTGTTGTGGCGCCAGCCGCATTGCAGGGTAGCTATGTATGGACGGGATAACCGCTGAATGCATCTAAGCGGGAAACCCACCTCAAAACCAGGTTTCCCTTGAGAGCCGTTCTAGACTAGGACGTCGATAGGCCGGGTGTGGAAGTGCGGCGACGCATGGAGCTTACCGGTACTAATTGCTCGATTGGCTTGATCTTTAGAAGCTCGTGTGTGGTGGTGAATGTCCCCCACACTGCTTTTGATCAGAACACCTCAGAATATAATATAGTCTTCTAAGTTTGTTGTTGGTTTCAGGACACGTTTTTGCCGACCCGGTGGTTATGGCGGGGGTTCCCCACCCGATCCCATCTCGAACTCGGCCGTTAAGTCCCCTTGCGCTGATGGTACTGCGTCTTAAGGCGCGGGAGAGTAAGTCGCTGCCGGGTCAGCTAAAGCGTGTTCAATATTGCAGACACTTCCCTTCGATTATTTAGCCCTTCGGGGTCCGCGTGAGCGGTTTTTGGCCGGCCTTGCGCCGGTTTTTTTGTTTCAGGCAGGCGCGTGTATCGTTTGCCGCTCTGGCGCGGGATGGAGCAGTCCGGTAGCTCGTCAGGCTCATAACCTGAAGGTCGTAGGTTCAAATCCTACTCCCGCACCCAAACAAAAGGGGTTAGTCTTTCGGCTAGCCCCTTTGTTTTTGGATTTCGCCTAAGTCTGGCACAGCAAGAATATGGCCGGCCCGGCGTCGATGTCCGTTATCAATGGTGGGTTGTCAGCATAAGCGGCCCGATTTGATGGGTAAATTCTTTGCCTTAATTGCGTTCAATCGGTGGGGCAGTTCGTGTCAGGCGGGCTGGTTGATAAACCGGTATTTTCACAGTGATCGTGGCGTTGCTTGGTCGGATGATCTGCCAGGTAGGCGTCAGATAACGATAAGGTATCGATTTTGTTTAGCGACTATGGTGGCTAGTGTGGTCGTCGCATCCAATTTCTTGCAACAGCGCGGGAATGATTTTTATGGGCTGATGTTTATGCTGTGTCGCGTAGGATCGGGCAAAGAGGCTTTTGTGCCCCGTAATTACTTATGCTTTTGGTGGGAGGCCATCCGCGAAGACATTTATGGCGCGGTTAAAAGGCGCGGTGTCCTCGGTATCATATCCGGAACTCGGCCCGGGGCCTTTATCAGATAAAATGTCTTCGGCGCCATTTGTCATATGCGCGGTGAGCCGCACCATAGTATTCTTGTCGAGCCTAATCCAGTGTTTTTGAAGGGCTTCAAGGCACCATACGCGGTATCTCGACATTGGTAGGTTTCTGTAATGGCAGGTTTGAATGCGCTGATCAAAGTGTGTCTGCCCATTCCTGTAGGCAATGGCATTATTCGCGTGTTGCTGGAGGTGGGTTTCACTAATTTCATGCAGCAGTGCGCTGAGCGGTCCGTCAATTTCGGTTATTAATGATGACCCATGCCGGTCGGGCTGGACATTCCACATGCGTGCAACCCATTCGTAGACGGCGGGTGCACGGTTTCGCATGATTTCGGCCGGGGTTGGATCCTGGCTGAAATGCCGTAGCATCGGCGCCATCATTCCAAAATCTGCTATTGTCGGCCGGTCGCCGAGAATGAACTGACGATCTGCGAAGATTGTCTGTAACTGATCGAGTGCGGTGAGGTAACTTTGTTCTACATGCCAGCGCGTTGTCGCGGTCACGCCGTCNCCTTTAACGAAATTCCCTAATTGGCGTCGCTTCAGACGGTTTATTGCGACCAGTCGCGGGATTGCCAGATTTCCTGCGATCAGATCATTGAAGAGCGATTCGGCGGCATATTGACGATCAGGGCGGTAGCTCCAGCGATAATGCATGGCCGGGCGCCATAACCACTCATCCGCATAATCTTCGATGAGTAGNGCGATGAAGTTCAACTCCGGATCATCTGGATAAATCGANGTGCCCTGTTGTTGTTTGTCGAGCCAGTTTATTATCGGCGTCGTATCGGTCATCCAGCGGCCATCGTCGAGCTCTACGACCGGCATTTGCACAACGCCGGCACCAGCTTTTAGTTTCTTCTCATTGCCCACAGTCGGTGAATAGTCATAGGCGATCGAACGATATCTCAAATAGGTTTCGAGTTTGCCGGTATAATATGAAATTCTGCATCCATAAACGTGCATTTGTTTCGCTTTCACCTTCGTCATGAGAGCGTTTTGATAACCAGCTCGTTGAGCACCTTAGCTAAACGCCGACCTAACAAGCCAGATAAGCAGCCGCAGCATTCCGATCAGGATAGCAAAGGCAATAATCGCGAAAGCAATCAGATACCACCGATAGTATGCACTGAGCTTGTCGATCATATTAATACCGATCTGTTGGGCCGAGTCATAATCAGCAGGCATCGGCAAGACGCCATGGTCGCGCTCGTAAACCGCGTATGCGGCAAGAAGTTCGCGCATTATTTCCGGTTCTTGTGCACTGATGTCAGTGGTTTCGCCGGGGTCACGAACCATGTCGAATAAGCGCCATTTGCCATCACCAACCGGCGCAATGCTGCGAGTGATCTTATAATCGCCTTTATACAGGGCAGAGTTACCGGACACTTCGATCGCGCGCACATCATCATGGGCATAAACGCTGTCTGTGTCGCCTGTGATAACTGGCAAAAGGCTGCGGCCGGTCATCCGCCGGGACGCATCATCTTCCGGTATCTCGAAATTAAGCATGTCGAGCAGTGTCGGCGTTATATCCGTAACCATTGCGGGTGAATATATGCGTGTTGGCGTGATGCCCGGACCATAAATTATCAGCGGGGCTCTGATGCCGCCCTCTGTGGCATAGAATTTGAATAGTGCGCCGGGTGAAGCTGCGGCGTTCGCCCATTCCGGGCCGATAAAGCCCCAGCTCCCAACGCCACCAAGGTCTTCAAGCTCGATATGATATCCGTTCAGGGACATCCAGGTTGCAAGTCTGAGGTCGTTGTCGCCGCTGCTTGGTTCCGGGCCATTGTCAGAGGTGATTACGAAAATAGTATTGTCATATTCTCCGATCGCGATCAGGTGATCGATAAAACGGCCGATGTGAAAATCCATGGCCTCGAGCATCGCGGCATTCACTTCCATTCTGGCCGCATACAACTCTCTGTCTTCGACGCTCAGACTGTCCCAGTCGCGCGCATGTGCGGGCATTGGTGCGAGTGGTGCGCCTTCGGATATCAATCCGAGCTGTTGTGCTCTGAGGTGGCGGTCAGCTCGCATAACATGCCAGCCTTGATCATATACGCCGTCATATCTGGCGATAAATTCCGAGGGCGCCTGAACCGGGATATGTATGGCCTGAAACGGCAGATAGGCAAAGAATGGCTGATCGCTATTGGTTGCCGCCAGATATTCGATCATTCTGTCGACAATCAGTTCGGATGAATAAAATTGCTCGGGTAGATCTGCAGGTTCGCCGTCTTCAAACCAGGGGGCATAGGGGTAATAGGGAATATATGTCTGGTCCCGCCAATTATCGGCCCCCGACGCGGCGAGTGCTAAAGAGCGATCAAAGCCGTGATCATTTGGTAGCTCGCCCGCCTTTTCGCCCATATGCCACTTGCCGCTCATGAGTGTGCGGTATCCAGCGGTTTTAAGATGGTCTGCAATAGTTTTGACGCCGGGTTCCAGCGCCATCGTATAACCGGGCTGTCCGCGTTGTTCTTTTGGAAGCACTTCGGGTATCGTTGCAACACCGGTCAGATGATTGTCGAGGCCGGTCAGTAGCATGGCGCGGGTTGGTGAACATAGGGGTGAAGTGCGATACTGGGTGAAGCTGGCGCCTTGCTCTGCCATTCTGTCTATATTGGGCGTTGCGGCTTCACCGCCATAAGCTCCAAAGTCCATCAGAGCGGCGTCATCAGCAATAATAACAATGATGTTTGGTGGCGCGACGGGGGCTGGATCAGCGTCACCGGGCGGGGATGCTTCCGCTGTGCTGGTTTGATCCTCCGACATATCAACGGATGTTTCTGCTATTGACTGCGGGAGGCATACCAAACCGAGCGCTGTAAATATGACGGCCAGAAAAATGGCAGGAAAGTCGAATGCCCGTCCGCCCGTCGTATCTGTTCCTTGTTCGGGTGCAATAGACCTCATGCTTTGTCGCCTCCAACTATATCTTTTTTTTATCCCGGCCTGTTCAGGCATCGGCTTAATTCTGCCACGCAAGGCTCAAAATTATAGCCTGGACTTAAGTGACACTTAGACCGCCAATATATGGGTGTTTAGAAACGAAAGCAAACTCAGGCGTCCGGGCAGGTGATTACGCCAGCTGTCTTTTGCACCAGACACGGGCCAGTCAAT
Organism: Hyphomonas sp. TMED17; assembly: GCA_002172915.1. GTDB lineage: Bacteria > Pseudomonadota > Alphaproteobacteria > Caulobacterales > Hyphomonadaceae > Henriciella. The sequence goes on from NHBW01000005.1 coordinate 5,109, forward strand.
CGAACCAGTCAATCAAACCAGTTAATCAAACCTTGGATGTTCGCTGCAACCACGAGGCGGGGATGCAGCGCGCTGGTGTTAACGGCGCTGAATTTACTTATTTGTTTTGCGGACGATACGGGCAGAAGAGGATTGCGTTGGGGCTGCACTGCGCGGTTTTCGCTTTTTGGCTGCAGCCGTGTCAGGGTTCCATTTTCCTTTGCCTTTATCCTTTGGGGAGACTTTGTTTTTCGCTTTGCGTGGGTCATCGTCGCGCCAGCGTTGTTTCTTCTTGGGCTTACCTTCGCCTTTTTTAGCAAAGGCTGGCTTGTCGTCAGGCGGTGCGAATCTCGGCTTTTTGCCTTTGAATGCGGGTTTGCCGCGGCGGTCGCCATTGGTTCGGCCGCCTGACTTGCTTGTTTTGAAATCTTCAGTATCAGGTCCGGGGCCTTCGGCGCGGTTGATTGTCAGGGTCTTGTCAATCTGGCCGTCGGGCCTAGCCTTACTGATAATGCGATCGGCTGCATCCGGCTTCAGTTCGACATAGGTGAGCTGCGGCCCAATCCGGATATTGCCGATCTGATCCCGTTTAATGTCACCTGACTTGCATAACATGGGCAAGATCCATTTCGGGTCGGCGCCTTTGGCGCGGCCGACACTCAGGGTTACCCAGCTGCCGTCCTTGAAGTCCGGTTCCTGCTTGCGCGGCCTTCTTTTGTCTTCATGGGGAAATTGTTCGCGACTGCGGTCAGCCCGGTCGCGGCGGTCAAAATCATCGGGTAAGGCCTGAATATCTTCTGGTGCCGACCTGCCTTCGCGTTGAACGCGAATGAATGCGGCGGCGATTTGTTCCGGTCCGAATTTTTCGAGCAACGTGGCAGCCAGTGGGCGCTCACCATCTCGAATAGAGTCATTAAGCGCGTCATGGGCAAGCAGCCTTAAATCATCCTGGGCTTCGACATCTGCGACACTTGGCGCATTGCCCCAAGTCGCAGCGACATTGGCATCACGCAGCAGGGATTCCACTCGTCGTCTTGCACGCATGGGTACGATCAGGGCGCAAACGCCTTTGCGTCCAGCCCGGCCCGTCCGTCCGGAGCGGTGCAGCAGGCCTTCCTTATTCCGCGGGAGCTCGGCATGGATCACAAGATCAAGTCCGGGTAGATCGATGCCGCGGGCGGCGACGTCGGTTGCCACACAGACATTAGCGCGACCGTCTCGCATCGCCTGCAGAGCATTGGTCCGCTCTTTCTGGGAAAATTCTCCCGACAAGGCGACAACAGAAAAACCTCTATTATTCAACCGGCTGGTCAGCTTATTGACGGCGTCCCGACGTGACACAAACACAATTGCATTCTGGGCTTCATGAAACCGTAGCAAATTGATAATGGCATTTTCGGCATCGTTCGGGACAACAGTCAGGGCCTGATAGTTGATATCGGCGTGCTGGTCCTCTTTTGAGACGGTGTTTACGCGGACAGCCTGATTTTGATAATTTTCAGCGAGGCGAGCGATCGGTTTTGAAACGGTTGCCGAGAACATCAAAGTCCGGCGTAGCTCTGGCGCTTCGCCTAGAATATGCTCGAGTTCCTCGCGAAAGCCCATATCCAGCATTTCGTCGGCTTCATCGAGCACCACGGCCTCAATTTGTTCAAGGTCCAGATTTCGGCGCCGTAAATGATCAGACAATCGTCCCGGGGTCCCGACGACGATATGCGCGCCGCGTTCGAGGGCCCGGCGTTCTTCACGCGGGTCCATACCACCAACACAGTTGAGTATCTTGCCACCAGCGTCACGGTAAAGCCATTGCAGCTCTTTTGTCACTTGCTGGGCGAGCTCGCGGGTCGGCGCGATGATCAGAGCAAGCGGTGCGGCGGCCGCTGGGAGGCGATCTTCGCCTTTAAGAAGGTTAGCTGCGAGCGCGAGGCCAAACGCAACGGTCTTTCCAGACCCGGTCTGGGCTGAAACCAGCAGGTCCTTGCCGACGAGATCCTTGTCTAAAACAGCTTCCTGAACGGCGGTCAGGTTTTCGTATCCACGCGCTGCAATCGCCTGCGCCAGCGGCGTAGGAATCGTATTCTGGTCGGTCATGTGTTGCCTTTTTGTGGCCCGCTATGCTTTGTCCAAAGCCCTGCGATGCGCTTATCCTGAAGCTGCCTCTTACGCCCTTTATTTACGGTTGGCTATGGCCTGCTTTGAACGTGACTGTTGTTTGATTTTTTCCGGCGGTCACAGCGCGGGCGACCCCGTCAATGCTGGCATGATTTTGGCGCCGCTATCGATTGTGAGAGGATCGATAAGCCGGGGGGCAGGACGGTTCGTGGCAAGTCCGTCAGGGACTGGAGGATACTGATTGTCGTTGAAGACTGGCCTCGCCTTGCTGCCGGCGCTGCGTGGGGGGCGACAATTACGGTTAAAGCCCGCAGGCGTGAGGATATCGGCTATGGCCAGACCCAGATAATCGCGCGTCTAGGGCGATAGTTCCGCGGCGATATGATCTGCCAGTAATCGGCCTGACTGGGTTAAGGAGAGATGATAGCCCTGTTGTTGCAGAAGACCGTTTTGTTTGACTGCTTCGATCTGTGCGTCCGATGGTGTCGGATAGGTTAAAGCCGGTAGTCGCGTCACGTCCAGACCCTGTTCGGAACGCAAAGCCATGGCGACGAGTTCGCGAGCGATGTCGAGATTGCTTAGAGCAGTTTGTGCCCCGCCAGTGCCGGTTGCAATACGCTTAATATAATCGCCGGGGCGGCGTTCGGCGAGCGTCGCCAGCCTCTGGTGATCGTAGGTTAAACGTCCATGTGCGCCCGGTCCGACACCGATCCAGTCGCCTGACGACCAATAGACTTGATTGTGCCGGGACTGAAATGCGGTTGACGCGGCGTGGTTGGAAACCTCGTAAGCAGGCCGCCCGGCAGCATCGCAGATAGCCTGTGTTAGTTCATAGAGATCGGCCTGATCATCTTCTTTTAAAGGGGTGAGCTCGCCTCGCGCGACACGTTTTCCGAAGGCGGTCGGGGCTTCGATTGTAAGTTCGTACAGAGACAGGTGGGGCGTGGCCAATTCAAGTGCGGATGCCAGTTCCTGTTCCCATTCGGCAAGTGACTGGCCTGGCCGGGCATAAATCATGTCGAGGGAAATGTTTTGAAACTGCTCGCTGGCGATATTGACGGCTGATCGTGCGGTTGCCGCGTTATGATCGCGACCAAGGAAACCCAAAGCCGTATCATTGAATGATTGCGCCCCAATCGACAGACGATTAATGCCGATATCCGCCCACGCTGCGCAGCTGTCATGACTTATATTATTGGGATTTGCTTCCAGCGTTATCTCGGCATCTCGCTTTATGCCGAATGTTTCAGCGGCTGTTTGCAGAATTTTGTATATATTCTGAGGCTTCAGCAAAGACGGGGTTCCGCCACCAAAATACACCGTATCCAATGTCCGATGTGCCGACAGTGCTTGTCGGTGCTGGCGGATGTCGGCACAAATTGCGGTGACAAGGGCGTCGGCACCGCTCTCTTTATTTGTGTAGACGTTAAAATCGCAATACGGGCAGATGCGCGCACAATAAGGCCAGTGAACATAAAGTCCGAACCCGAAGTTGGGTCCGACAGCCTGCTCAAGTGTAGCGGTCATAATAAATAGGCTTTGAGCTTCTCAAACGCGTCGGCGCGATGGCTCATAGCATGTTTTTTCGCGGGTTCCATTTCACCAAAAGTAATGTCTTCACCGGTGGCGATAAACATCGGGTCATAGCCGAAGCCTTGTTCGCCTCTCGGGGGCCAGACAAGATTGCCCTCGACTGTGCCTTCGAAGACAAGTTCCTCGTCATCCGGCCAAACAATAGCAAGTGCACAAATAAATCGCGCGCTGCGATCATCACTGCCGGTTTCCTGAAGAGCGGTTTCAACCTTCTGCATCGCGCGGTAGAAGTCGCGCGGCTGTCCCGCCCAACGTGCTGAATAGATACCTGGCATGCCGCCCAGCGCATTAACCGCGAGACCGCTATCATCTGATAGTGCCGGAGCGCCGGTGGCGATCGCTGCGGCCCGTGCCTTGAGAATTGCATTCCCGGTGAATGTCATTTCTGTTTCTTCGGGTTCGTCGAGATCAAGCTCGATTGCGGATTTGATTTGATACCCTAGCGGTTCAAACAGGTCGCACAGTTCAACAACTTTACCCGCATTATGGGTAGCCGCGACAAGCCGGCCGGGTTCTAGTTTTCTTCGCATTGCTTTGCCTTGGATAATGATCAGCTATCGTGTCCTATAGGAGTTTATATATGCGTTAACTCGCTCCGCGGTCCAATCCGATTATGGGATTGACGGACCGGGCGCGCCCGGCTGCGCTAACCAGAACGACCGGACGGACCCGTATTTCCCCGTGTCGCCGGCGGATCTGGCGGCGCCGCCGGTGTCAGGCGAGCGCGTCAGCCTGCGCTTGAAACAATTCCGCGCACCCTTTTTCGGCGAGCCGCATCATTTGCTCGAACTCTTCGCGTTTTATCGGGCGTTCTTCGCCGGTGCCCTGTACTTCAATAAAGCCGCCATCGGAGCTCATAACCACATTCATGTCGGCCTCGGCTTCAGAGTCCTCAGGATAGTCAACATCAAGAACCGGAAAATCCTTGTACAAACCGACAGAAATTGCCGCTGCCTGTTTCATTATGGGATTAGTTTCGATCTGTCCTTCTGACTTGAGATACCGGCATGCTAACGCCAATGCCACAAATCCGCCGGTAATTGAAGCCGTGCGGGTTCCGCCATCCGCCTGCAGGACGTCGCAATCAATCGTAATCTGGTTTTCGCCGAGCGCATTGAGGTCAACGACGGATCTTAGCGAGCGTCCGATCAGACGCTGTATTTCCTGTGTTCGGCCCGATTGTTTGCCAGCCGCGGCTTCCCGGCGTCCGCGGGTATGGGTCGCGCGTGGTAACATGCCGTATTCCGCCGTAATCCAGCCTTTTCCGGTGCCGCGCATCCAGCCGGGGACCTTATCGGTCAGGCTTGCGGTGCACAGAACGTGCGTATGTCCGAATTTTACCAGACATGACCCTTCGGCATAACGGGTGACCTGAGTCTCCAGGCTAATCGGCCGCAGGGCATCGGCTTGCCGGCCGGATGGGCGTGAAACATTGGTCATATGGCACTCTCTTTAGCTATCAAATGTTTTGCAATTACGCCTTTGCGTTATTTTTTGCTTGTGTCCAGTTGGAGTTTTTACCAGCTCGGTTAAGCAGGCGATTGAAACAGCACGTCAACAGCCTTAGTTTGAATTATGGCCGATCAACACTCCCTTTTGCAGTTTCTTGATTCAAGAACCCGGGAAATCTTCAAGAATATTGTCGAGACTTATCTTGCGACAGGCGAGCCGGTCGGATCGCGAACTGTAGCCAGAACCGGCATCGACCTTTCGGCCGCTTCGATCCGGAATGTGATGTCGGATTTGACTGATCTCGGCTTGCTGGATGCGCCGCATATTTCGGCAGGACGGATGCCAACGCATGCCGGTTTGCGACTTTTTGTAGACGGCTTTCTCGAGATTAAAGAGCCAAGTCTGGAGGCGCGTGAGGATATCGATCAAAGGCTCAGCGATGTCTCTTCGGGGACATCCGGTATCCTGCATGAAGCCTCGGCTCTTCTATCGGGGCTCTCGGGCGCTGCTGGTCTGGTTTCGTCACCGAAAAATGATACGCCGATCAGACATGTCGAATTCGTGCCTTTGTCACCGAATGAGGCATTATGCGTTCTGGTAACCGAGCAGGGCGACATTGAAAATCGTATTCTCACGGTGCCAACGGGTTTACCGCAGACGGTTCTTATCGAGGCCGGTAATTACCTCGCGGCGAAAATGAAGGGGCGTACTTTGCCGGAGGCGGCTGGTGATATTGAGCGCGAAATTGCCGATCATCGGGCACAGCTTGATAAAGCCGCCGCAGACCTTGTTCGCCGTGGTCTGGTGCAATGGTCAGGGTCGGTGCCCGGACAGGACAGAAGTCTGATTATTGCCGGGCAGGCAAATTTGTTAAACGACCGTCAGACAATTGATGATCTGGAACGGGTTCGGCAATTATTTGAAGTACTGGAGCGACAGCAGGGTGTTCTAGATGTGCTTGATTCGACTCGTGAAGCCGATGGTGTTCGACTTTTTATCGGTTCGGAAAACAGTCTTTTTCCATTATCGGGTTCAAGCATGATTGTTGCTCCCTATATGAACAGTTCGAAACAAGTTATCGGGGCGCTCGGTGTAATTGGTCCAACCCGGCTGAATTATGCTCGAGTTATTCCAATGGTAGATTATACAGCGCGTATTGTCGGGCAAATGCTTGGCCGGCATGGCAACAAATAGAGGCAGTAATGAGCGACGAGACAGTGCAGGACGATCACAATGATATCCCGTCTTCAGCATCCAAAGCGGATCTGAAAGCGGCGGCGGATGATATTTTGAAGAAGGCGAAAGCCAATGCAGCAAACGATCCGGCATCTGAGACGGATGAACCGATGCAGGATGAACGCCCAATGACGCCGGATCAGACCATTATGATTCTTGAGGCGGAAAAAGACGAGCTTAGAGAGCAATTATTGCGTAGTCTTGCCGAGGCCGAAAATCTTCGTAAACGTTCAGAGCGGGAGAAGCTCGAGGCGCGCACCTATAGTATCGAGAAATTTGCGGCAGATTTGCTGAGCGTGTCGGACAATCTGGCGCGCGCACTGGACGCCCTGCCGGCGGAGGAACGGGAGAATTTCAGCGAGGCTGGAAAGAACCTGCTGGGTGGCATCGAAATGACAGCGAAGGAACTGGAAACTGTTCTTAGCCGGAACGGCGTCAAGCTAATCGAAGCCGAACCGGGCGGCGCATTTGATCCGAACAAGCATCAGGCTGTTGCGAATGTTCCATCCGAACATCCGGCCGGAAGTATCGCTTCTTTGTTTCAGGCCGGTTGGCAGATTGGTGATAGGACTTTAAGAGCGGCAATGGTTGCGGTAAGTGCCGGACCCTCGAACTGAAAATCACTAAAGAATACCCCTTGAATGATAGCCGAGGCTCACCACATCGAGATCAAGCGAAGTGAACGCGTCCAACCCCCGCAACCACTTCTATGTGTACCGACCCAAGAGCGGCTGGAAACGGTGCTGCATAGCAGGCCATAAAGAGTAAAAAGCCGCGGCTTAGAAAGAGAGATAAATTATTATGGGTAAGATTATAGGCATCGACCTTGGAACGACAAATAGCTGTGTTGCTGTTATGGACGGCGGCGATGCGAAAGTTATTGAAAACTCAGAAGGCGCGCGCACGACCCCGTCGGTTGTTGCGTTTACCGATGGTGGCGAGCGACTGATCGGAATGCCCGCGCGGCGCCAGGCTGTAACCAACCCTGATTTTACATTTTATGCCATCAAGCGACTGATTGGTCGGACATTTGATGACCCGACAGCTCAGAAAGATAAGGAGCTGTCGCCGTTCGAAATTGTTAAAGGTCCGAACAATGATGCCTGGGTCAAAGGTCGCGATAAGGACTATGCGCCGCAGGAGATTTCAGCGTTCATTCTGACCAAAATGAAAGAAACCGCAGAAGCATTCCTCGGTGAAAAAGTCGAACAGGCTGTGATCACAGTCCCGGCCTATTTTAACGATGCCCAGCGGCAGGCAACAAAGGATGCGGGTAAGATTGCCGGCCTCGAAGTGCTGCGGATTATCAACGAGCCGACGGCTGCTGCGCTCGCTTATGGCCTTGAAAAGGGCGAAAACAAAATCATCGCTGTCTACGACCTTGGTGGTGGTACATTTGATGTGTCGTTGCTTGAGATCGGCGACGGTGTGTTTGAAGTTTTGTCGACCAATGGTGACACTTTCCTTGGTGGTGAAGATTTCGACTTGCGGATTGTCGACTTCCTCGCAGACGAATTCAAAAAAGATCAGGGTATCGATCTGAAAACTGACAAATTGGCGCTGCAGCGGCTCAAGGAAGAAGCTGAAAAAGCCAAGAAAGAGTTGTCGTCGGCTTCCTCATACGAGGTCAACCTGCCATTTATTACCGCAGATGCAAGCGGTCCCAAGCATATGAACGTCAAATTGAGCCGGGCCAAGTTTGAAAGTCTCGTTGAGGACCTCGTCAAGCGCACAATCGCACCTTGCTCGAAAGCACTCAAGGACGCCGGTAAATCGGCTAGCGAAATTGATGAGATCGTGCTGGTCGGCGGCATGACCAGAATGCCCGCTGTTCAGGAAGCAGTTAAAAAATTCTTCGGAAAGGCGCCGCACAAGGGTGTAAACCCGGATGAAGTCGTCGCGCTTGGTGCCGCCATCCAGGGTGGTGTCCTGCAAGGTGATGTTAAGGACGTCGTACTGCTGGATGTGACGCCATTGTCGCTTGGTATTGAAACCAAAGGCGATATTTTCGACCGTCTGATCGACCGGAATACGACGATTCCAACCCGTAAGTCGAAAACCTATTCGACAGCGGAGAACAATCAACCGGCAGTGACGATCCGCGTCTTCCAGGGCGAACGTGAGATCGCGAGTGCTAACAAGCTGCTTGGCCAGTTTAATCTTGAAGGTATTCCACCGGCCCCGATGGGCGTTCCCCAGATCGAAGTGACGTTTGATATTGATGCCAACGGCATTGTTTCGGTGTCGGCGCAGGACCGCGCAACCAACAAGCAAATGCAGATTACTATCCAAGCCGATGGTGGCCTCAAAGACGAGGACATTGAGGCAATGGTCAAGGATGCAGAAGCCAATGCCGATGCTGATAAGCAGCGCCGCGAACTGGTTGAAGCACGCAACAATGCCGAGGCGCTGGTCCATAATACCGAAAAGCAGCTTGAAGAGCATGGCGACAAGGTTGAGGAAGATGTTAAAACCGAGATCGAAACAGCCGTAGCTGATTTGAAAGAGGTCACGGAAAGTGATGATGCTGCCGAAATTCAGGCCAAACATCAGGCGCTGATGACAGCTGCTATGAAGCTGGGTGAGGCGATTTACAATTCGCAACAGTCTGAACAAGCCGAAGGTGACGCGGCCGCGACGGCTGCTGCCGATGGTGATGATGTTGTCGACGCTGACTTTGAAGAAGTTGATGAAGACCGGCCGAATAGCTAGTCTTCACCCTTGATAATTGAAAAGCCCACGGCAATGCCGAGGGTTTTTTTGTATTTGTAGGCGCGGCGTCAGAATGTTTGTGCCGCGGATCAGTCGGACCGGATGGTTCGGGGGAGCTAGGTCGAAGGCGTATAGGCGCCAATCGTTGTGCGATGAAGCAGCCGGTCTTGTCCGGCATATCCGCCGGTTGCCATATGCAGAAGCGAGCGGTTATCCCACATCAGTAAAGTGTTCGCTTGCCATTTGTGCCGATATTGAAATTCCGGTCGGGTCTGGCAGCGGTATAGCTCGAATAAGAGTTCGGACGCTGCTGCCTCCTCCATATCGTCTATGCCGACAATATAGCCGACGCAGCCAAACAGGCCCAGCTCACCGGTTTCGGGATGCGGTCTTATTATCGGATGCAGGCGTTCTTCATTGGCCTCGTCTGACGGCCGAATGTCCATGCTCCGGCCAACATCATTGTCGCCATAAAAACCGCTGGGTGCATAGGCGTTTTTGGCTGAATGCACGGCCATTCTACCATCGAGTCTGGCGCGTAGCTCAGCTGGCATGTGTTGCAGGGATTTGTGTTGATTGACAAATAAGGTGTCACAACCCTGATCAGGTATGGTGATACCGAACAAGCAGGTCCCGGCCGGCGGGTTTTCCTGAAAGCTCCAGTCGGTGTGCCATGTCTCGGCGAATATCGGTGCGGTTTCGTCGGCTGCACGTCTGACCGCGATAATGTGATCCCGACCGGGTATTGGCGAGATGAAAGGATCGTCACCAAACGGACCGAAATATAGGGTAAACCGCTCGAGATCGTCATCATTCATCATCTGGTTTGGGAATGCCAGCACATGATACTTGAGCCATGCGGCCCGGATTTCTGCAATTATTTCAGATGATAAGGGGGCGGTCAGGTCGACACCGAGGACTTCGGCGCCGCAGGCCTGGTCAGATGGGATTATCGTTAATGTCATCTTCTCCTCCGTTCATGACATTATCTCGGCAATGAAATCTGTCACTTTGGATTAGATTAGACATAAAAAAGGCCCCGCGTCACATCTGATGCGGGGCCCCATAAAGATGTCGATATTTTTAAGCGGCAAAAGCCTCGGCTTTCATTTTGGGATCGCGCAGGACGTAGCCGCGTCCCCAGACGGTTTCGATATGATGTTGTCCGCCGGTTGCTTCGGCGAGTTTCTTACGCAGCTTGCAAATGAAAACATCAATGATTTTAAGCTCTGGTTCGTCCATGCCGCCATAAAGATGGTTTAGGAACATTTCCTTGGTCAGCGTTGTTCCCTTGCGAAGCGACAGCAATTCGAACATTTGGTATTCCTTGCCGGTCAGATGCACCCGGTCATCATCGACTTCGACAGTCTTGGCGTCGAGATTGACGATAATCTCGCCGGTTCGAATGATGCTTTCGGCGTGTCCTTTTGATCGACGCACAATCGCAGTGATCCGGGCGATAAGCTCGTCCTTGTTGAAGGGCTTGGTCAGATAGTCATCGGCGCCATAGCCGAGTGTTTTGACTTTCGCTTCGATATCAGGATTGCCGGACAGGACCAGAACCGGCGTATTTACACGCGCAATTCTTAATTGCTTGAGTACTTCGTAACCCGATATGTCCGGCAGGGCGAGATCGAGTATGATAATGTCGTATTCATAGACTTTGCCGAGGTCGACGCCTTCCTCACCGAGGTCGGTCATATAAATATTAAATCCGGCGGCCTTCAACATTAGTTCAATGCTGCGAGCCACTGCAATATCGTCCTCAATCAGCAAGACTCTCATAATTTACTCCCCGAATCAGCACTCTTAAGAAATTAGCCCTTTATGTTAACCATTTAAGAGATACGACGCGAATCTTACCAAGGCTTTAACCAATTGGCGAAGAACCAGCTTTTTGTTGTGGTTTTATTAACGTCGCAATTCCTGCCCGCGCGGGGTCAAAAGCGATTGTGCAATGCCGATAATGTCCATTATCGGCTGTGACGACGGGTCTGAAGAAACCAGCGTACATTGCGACCGGATTGCTTCGCGAACTGAATCATCGTGCAGAACAGTTCCGGCAAGGTGTGGCTTGAATCCTAAAAAGGTTTCGCAGGCTTGTGAAATTGCCTCATACGTCTGCTGTCCGGCAGCGCGGCTCATCGCCTGATTGATGGCCACGACTTGTTGAACACTCGGGGCATAGCCTTTCAGGACTTTGATGAAAGCATAGGCATCCGTCATTGAGGTCGGCTCATCAGTAATGACCATGACGACTCGATCGGCGGCCCGTGCCAGGCGCATGCAATTGGCTTCAATACCGGCGCCAAGATCAACGATCACTTGATCATATTGCAGAGCTAGCGCTGACAGACCGGCGGCCAGGCGCGCCACTTCTTCAGATGAAAGTTCAGCCAGTGCACCGGAGCCGGAACGCCCTGGCAATACATCGAAGCCACCACGCGACGGGCCACCATCAACCGGGGTCACCGCATCTTCGAGTTCGACCCAGCCTGAAACGACCGCTGCGAGATCGGTTTCAGGCTCGATGCCAAGCTGGACATCGATATTTGCCAGCCCGAGATCACCATCGACTAAAAGTGTGCGCCGGCCGGCCTGTGCGAAAGCGCTGGCGAGCGTGATCGACATAAACGTTTTGCCGACGCCGCCTTTGCCCGATGCGACGGCGATAATTGTTGCTGGCTCAACGCGGCGACCGCGCATTTGTGCGGGACGATTTTCTGATTTCGGCAATAGGAAGCTCATTTTTTTGCTCCTTTTAAGGCGAATTCAGCCGCCGAATCCTCGATTAATACCTTTGCCAGACGGTTAGACGACGCCTCAACGAGGCCGCCGCCTATAAATGGCGTGACGACCAGATAGGATAGACTGATTCGTGCAGCAGACAGCGCCGATACGATGCCACCACGACGACGAACGACGTCGAGTTTTGTAATAATCGCCCGTTTGACGCCTGCGGCCGCAAAAGCGCGGGCAGCTTCCGCCTGGTCTTCAGGATGCCCCTCGGCGCTGATGACCAGAACTGGTTCGGCGCGAATAACTGTCGCCAAATCGGTTAAACTCGCCATGTCATTCTTATCCGACGGAATAATGGCCGGCATATCGATGACGCAGCGTGCTTTTGCCGCGCTTATTCTTTCCAGCTGGGTAAGAAGAGTGTCCGGTGAAGACGCGCTGCGGATCTGCCGATTTTCCAGTTTCAGATATGCAGCGAGCTGGGCGCGCCCGGCAGTTGCATCGAGATCTGCCGCAACCGGAATAAGTTTAGCACCTTTCGCTGCCGCACGTCGGGTGAGTTTGGCTGCGGTCGCAGTCCGTCCGTGCCCGGGGGCGCCAACCAGTAGAATATCTCGCTTTGGCAGTCGGCCCAATGATTTGTAGGACATTAAATGATCCAGCCCTGCGGCCATGGCGGTCGCTGGATCTTTGGTGTCGGGGTTGTTTTCAATGCTGAGGTCTGCGAGGCGGTCGGCGAAGCGTTGCGGTGCGCCATGCCAAAGCAGGGCGTCGCGAACGCGATTGCGCAGCGGGTTTTCAACTTTTCGAATGTCTGGCGTGGCCCCTAGGCGGGTAAGTAAATGCGACTCAGTTGGAACCATCCCGCCGCCGAGCTTATCGGTTGCGGCGCGGACCTCTACGCCACCTGGTATTTTACGTTCGGATAGTATGATGGCGTCGTCACCCATTTCTGCGAAAATCATCGCTTTGGCCGCCGCTAGCGATTCAGCCGCAAACATTTTCATACGCATCAAGGCATCTCCCGTCGACGCTGATATGTTGACGATAAAATGGTTAACAGAGTCTCTTTTCCACTTCTATGAACACCAATATGGCGTTTCAAAATAACCTCGCGGGCGCGATGATTTCAGTCAGTGATACCCCGAATTGTCCGTCCGATATTACAAGTTGTCCGCGCGCCATTAACTTTCCGGCCACGTAAACATCGACCGGGTCATCAATATTTTTCTCAAGTGTAATAACATCGCCCGTTTCGAGGTTAAGCAAACTCGTTATCGGCAGGCGCGCCTCGCCAATGATGATTTCAACATCAGCAGACAGATCCATGATCGACTGTTCGAGCGATCGGGGTATCGTTTCCTGGGGTCTGTTTCCCGGCATAATGCTAACCTGCTATCGAGTCATCAAAACGACAACGCTCAATTACTATCAGCTGCTTTGGCCGATTTATCAATGCCGATAGTGGCGGCGCCATCTTGGGTGAAATTCTTCGGCGTAAACTGCTCTCAAGCGCGAGCCTGCCGGACCGGGCATTGACCGGCAAACGTTTCTCGATTGCGGTTTCAGGCGATCTGCTCGGCCTCAAAAGTCGCTTCGGTTTGAGCAATGAAGCCGCCACCCAGCACCCGTGTTTCGTCGCTGGCATCGTACAATACGCAGGCTTGGCCACGTGCGACACCTTCTTCGGCATCCTTGAATCTGACACTTGGCTGCCCGTCCTGCAATGTCAAATAGGCCGGTAGTGGTGCCCGCGTTGACCGTACCCGCGCCAGTACTTCAAGCCTGTCGGCACAGGCGGCACGGATAGTGTCTTCACCAAGCCAGTTGATTTCTTCCAATTGCAGTGCAGCGATTCTCAGGGCTTCTCTTGGTCCGACAATGACTTGGCGTTTCGCGGCGTCGATTTTTACGACGAAAAGCGGTTCGCCAGTGGCAACACCTAGTCCGCGTCGTTGCCCGACAGTATAATGGATCACGCCATTATGCTGACCGAGAATACGGCCATCAATATGAACGATATCGCCTTTGCGACCGGCACCGGGACGAAGGGCTTCGACGACTTGCGCATATGAGCCTGTCGGGACAAAGCAAATGTCCTGACTGTCGGGCTTATCCGCAACCGGCAGATTGAAATGGTCGGCAAGATCACGGACGGTGGTCTTCGGGAGGCCGCCTAGCGGAAACCTGACATAGTCGAGTTGCTCGCCAGTTGTCGCGAACAGGAAGTAGGATTGATCCCGGCTGGCGTCGACCGCACGGTGAAGCTCGACTCCTTCTTTGCCCTGGCACCGCCGGATGTAATGCCCTGTAGCAAGGCAATCAGCGCCGAGATCCTTCGAGGTTTTGAGAAGGTCGGAGAATTTTACCGTCTGGTTGCAACGAATGCAGGGAATCGGGGTCGAGCCGGTCAGATAGGTGTCGGCAAAATCATCCATAACTTGTTGCCGGAATTTGCTTTCATAATCCAGCACATAGTGGGGAATACCGATCTGGTCGGCGACATCTCTGGCGTCATGAATATCCTGTCCTGCGCAACAGGCGCCTTTTTTCTGAATGGCGGCGCCATGATCATAGAGTTGCAATGTGATGCCGACGACATCATATCCGCGCGCTTTCAGCAAAGCTGCGACCACAGAGCTATCTACGCCCCCTGACATTGCCGCCACGACACGCGTTTCGGACGGTGGTTTCGGGAATCCCAAACTATTTAGCATGCCGCTGGGCGGTGCACTTTCAGGCGCAATCAGCGCCGCAATATCGGTCATTTTGAACTCCAGACGGGGTCAAGGCCCGTCGCAGCTAACATTTAAACACCGCTCTAAGCCGCCATCTGAGCTTTGTCAGCTGAAATATTGTTTAGGGCTTATAGTAAGGTCGGTCGCCGGCAATCGTAACGCGTTCCATAATCCGTATTTCAGGAAAATAGTCGCTGGCTGCATAATGCTGACATGCGCGATTGTCCCAGAAAGCGAGCGATCCTGGCGCCCAGCGAAACCGGCACTGATATTCTGGCTGCCAAGCGCGTTTATACAAGGATGCTAACAGCGCGTCACTTTCAGCCCTGTCCATACCTTTGATATGGTCAGTGAAAGCGATGTTGACATAGAGGCTGTTTTCGCCCGTTTCCGGATGCGTTCTTATGACCGGGTGCTCCTGAGGCGGGTAATTATCGTGCAGTGACTCCGGCGCCTGGCCAAGGCGTTTTGCAAACACGCGAGCGATGTCATGGACAGCAACGAGGTCGGACAATTTCGCCTTAAGGCCATCGTCGAGTTCATTATAGGCGAGGACCATATTCGAAAACAGTGTGTCGCCGCCTACATCTGGTAATTCGATGGCTCTGAGAATTGATCCGAGTGACGGTCTTTCGCGCCATGTTACATCGGAATGCCATGAATTCTCCTTGCCTTTAGAGTTCGGTCCGTGGGCGATCCGCAGAACTTCCGGGTCTTCCTGTCCTTTGGGCGTTGCAGGATGAATTTCGAGTACGCCGAAAGCGCGCGCAAATGCGATGTGTTGCGGACGGGTAAGTTCGTGCTGGTCTCGAAAGAACACGACCTGATACTTTAGAAGCGCAGCTCTAACTTCGGAAATCAGCGTCTCATCAGGGCGCGACAGGTCGGCCCCAATGAGCTCGGCGCCAATCGCCGGTGACAGCCGTCGCGGCTCGAATTTGGTGAATTCAGATTCATATTCGCTATAGGCCAAAGCAGTATCCTCCCAATTTTTTGAAAGGCTAGCATAGGCAATTTGACCTGAGAAGTTGCACTCGCCGGGATGGTAATCCATCCCATCCCGGTCCGAAGAACGTGTTTGGTGCTAAGCTTTGGCCGGGACTGGGGCAAGAAATTGCGGCGCAATTTTAAGATTACTCACAAGACCGAGGCGCTGATACACCAACAATATCGTTCCATTATAGTCGACGATGCGGTTCCAGATCCCGTTCTTGTGCCGGTGCAGGGCGCTTTTCGGCTGGTCGTGGTGATGGTCATGAAAGGCCTCGCCGCCCGTCAGTAAGCCGATGACATGATCGAGCCAGACCGGTGTCTTGAGATGGCCCAGAACATTGATGCCATAAGTTGTCGCGTGAAAATGAATGGCGCGACCAATAATGAAGGAGGCGTGGCAGATCGCGGCGAGCAATAATGACCCGTCCGCCACCCAGACGATATAATAGATTATAGCTGGCATAACCGCATGCATGATGACGGCAATCGTATTATAAAAATAGTCCATCCAGACGATAATCGGCTGGCGTTTGAGCCAGAGCGGCATCGGCCGTTGCATGTCGCGATCATCACGGAATAATATCCAGCCGACCCATGCCCAGCGTTTTGACTCGAACGGATTATGCGGGTCACCCGGCTGGTCGGAGAAGCGATGATGCTGGCTATGATAGTTTACCCAGTCTTTCACATTGCCCTGCATCGCAATGAACAGGTTTATCATCGTTATGATTTGAGCCGGCGCCTGCAGCTCGCCGGCCTGATGCTGCAATATCCGGTGTAAAGGGCCAATCCCGGCATTACAGACGAAGATCGAAATGACGAGCGTGAGAAGACCGAACCACAAATAAGACCAGTTCATTGCCAGATTGTCGAAGGCGATCACCAGTCCGATCGTCGTGCCAAGCAGGCCGAGGCCGAGTGTTGGGTAGAGAAAGGCCGAGAAAAAGCTCGAAGGACTGAATGTCTGCAGATTTTTTGGGATCGCGATCGATCGTGGTGTCATATTTCCTGTCCCCGTATTTTTTTAAAGTCAGCGCAAAGCAAGACCAAATATATGTGACCAAATTGAGGCCTGCGTATAGCTCAATTTCGATCGATTTTACCAGTCAGCTTTGACCGGTTACAAAATTAACATTGCGCTGCCCTTGATAGACCTGCCAGCGATGAAATAGCTTTTTGGTTATAATAAACAAGGAGGATGTAAAATGAACGAAGTGACTGAGGCCTTTGGCCGATTACGTCGTATTATTACGGCAACCGACCCTGACGGTAAATCCGAGATCATGATTGACGACGGTCCGGCGGCAACGTTTTTATCTGGTGAAGTGGCTGGCTTGTTTGAAATCTGGTCCGACCAGTCTCACGGGCCATTGGAGACATCGAAAACAACCGACCAGGCGGCTGGCAAACCAATCCTGTCGCCGGCGTCGGGCAAGGTTAAAATTCGCTGGTTTTCAATCGCGCCCAATGACGGATCGATACCAGAGGAAACTATTCGCGAGATGACCAGGGCAGCATTTGTCGAGATGGGCGCGGGTGACCATCAGCCTGATACGCGTAAACACCCCGCCATGCATGTAACCGATACGCTGGACGCGATCATTTTAATCAAAGGGCAGGTCAAATTGATTCTGGATAAGGAAGAAACGATTATCGGGCCGGGTGATGTCGTTGTTCAGCGGGCTACAAATCATGCCTGGGAAGTGGTGTCCGGTGAGCCGGCATTGTTTGTCGCGGTGCTTATGGATCGATCTGGCTAAGCGCTAATACCCTCCTATTGACGATTACGCCGAATTCGAGCAAATGGAACAAAAGGTGATCAGGAGGGCGTGGTGTCTGATTTATCTCGAGAATATAATACCATCTGGCCGCTCGTCATGGAGGCCGGGCTAGAGCAAGCATTCGACGATCGCGGTTTGGCGTTGGTTGAATGTCCGGCTTGCGGCGGCGCTAAAACACTCAGGCTGTCATTGCAAAATGGTCGGGCAGGGTGTCAGTCATGCGGTGTCGAGGCACCATTGGAATCATATTTTCAAGAGTTGATCGAACGCAATGGTCCCGTAACGATCACGGATAGCGGCGATATTGAGTATTCAGTGCCGGCTGCACTACCTTCTCGACCGGAAGTCCCGGTGCCCGACAATATGCCGGCCTATCTGCCGGACCCTGTTTCACAAAACCTCAAACCTCCGTTGCAACCTTCGGTAATGGAACCGGTTCAGATCCAGCATGCGGGTGCTTCGCGCCGTACTGGCGAAACCATTATTATTTCGGCTTTATCATTGGTCTTTCTGATTGCTGGCCTGGCGGCCGCTATTTTGTCCGGATTTGCGAATTATCAGGCCTTTGCTGGTATGGTGAATGATCCGGTGCAGGGACGGGTCTGGGGCTGGGCCGGCGTTGTCGCTTCGATTTGTTCGTTTGGTGGTTTCACTTTTTTCTGGTGGCACGCGTCGGCGGGACGCTGGAGTGAGAGTATCCGCACGATCATTTTCGCATTGGCCGGAGCTTTAACGAGTATTGTTGGAACCGCGCTATTTATGCACGGGCAGGATAATGCCCGCGCGGCGCAGGTGGAGCTTGTCTTGTCCGAAAGGGCTATTCTCGAACAGCAGATCGCCGATTGGTCGGAGCAAATACGTGGTATTCCTGCGGAAACGAGATCCGTGGAAGGCCTCGAAACCTATCTGGCCGAGGTCGAGCGGGTTGGACGAACTGCTGACAAGCCATATCGTGATGCGCAGAATGAGCTTGGCATGGCGCGTCGGCGGGCCAGTCTTGAAGCACAGATCGCCGAAACGCGGGCACATTTACTGGATATGACTCGATCAGGTCAGGTTGTTTCACCCAGTCGCTCTTATGCCCCGCCGGGATGGTTGTTTGCGCTTATGCTCGAGATATTCTCATCACAGGCCACGAGTATTGCTTGTGTATCGCTATTATTATTGTACGGCGTCGGCGCGAATTTCAGTCGCGAGGTACGACCCGTCCCGGGTTCATAATATTCTTCGGATCCAGTGCGCTCTTAATGCCTCGCATTGCCGCTGTTGCCGCCGGAGAACGAATGTCGATCAGTTCGTCCCGTTTGAGGCGGCCAACGCCGTGCTCGGCACTGATTGAACCGCCAAATTCAGTCGTTAATTGATGAACCAGATGCGTAATCTCGGCGGCGTTTTCCGCCAGTTTCGGTGTTATACGATTGGCCGGTTCACAGGCTGAAAAATGCAAGTTGCCGTCACCGACATGTCCGAAGGCGATAATTTCGACACCGGGATAATTACGCTTTAGCTGTTTGTCGGCTGCATCGAGAAAATCCGGAATACGGGAGACAGGGACCGAGATATCGTGATTGATGGCGGTGCCATAGGCGCGTTTTGACAGAGGAATTGTTTCTCTGATGGTCCAAAATCGCTGGGTTTGTTCCAGCGTTTCGGCAATGACCGCGTCTTCGGCCAGTCCACATTCAATAGCAGCGGCCAAGGCTGTTTCCAGAACGGACCGCGCCTGATTTTCTTTTGGCATGGAAATTTCACAAAGAACACGCCAGCTATGCTGCGATGGATTGGGGTCTCTGATCTGAGGATGTTCTTTGCGTACCATTTCGAGGGCATTGGCCGGTATCATTTCAAAACTAGTAACGGTGTCGCCGGCATGTTCCCGCACCAAAGCGAGGAGTTTGACGATATCGCCAGCCGCCTTGCAGGTTATCCAGGCCGTTGATTTTGCTGTTTTCGGAAATAGTTTCAGGGTTGCGGCGGTTACAATGCCGAGTGTGCCTTCAGCGCCGGCGAACAGATGCTTGAGGTCGTAACCGGTATTATTCTTACGCAGTCCTGACAGACCATGCCAGACCTCGCCATCTGGCAGCACGACTTCAAGACCGAGGAGCAGGTCCCGCATCATCCCATAACGCAAAACCGACACGCCACCGGCATTGGTTGAAATAAGCCCGCCAATTGTCGCGGTCCCTTCGGAGCCGAGCGAAAGCGGGAAGAAACGATCTGCGTCAGTTGCGAGGTCCTGGACTGTGCGTAAGGTTGCGCCGGCCTCGATTGTTATTGAATTATTGAACGAGTCGAGATCGCGAAGCCCGTGCATGCGGCGCAATGAGAGTGTGACTTCGCCATGCGGTGTGCCAGCATCTACTAGACCTGTATTGCCCCCTTGCGGCGTGATCGCGACATTATGTTCGCTGCATAGGTGAACCAGTTTTGACGTTTCGGAGGTTGTTTTTGGCATTACAATTAAGGGGGTTTGGCCCTTATAAGTGCCCCGCCAAGGTGTCGCGGCCTGTTCCAGCCTATCTGGGTCGGTTGTCCATCCTTTTGGCCCTAATAGGGTTTGTACCTGCTCTAGAAATGCAATCGGTAAAGCCATTATAATATTCTACGCCCGCTCGGCGGCCCGCGCCAGTCTTTCATTAATAGTATCGCCAACACCGCCCGATGGTATCGGAGCAACCGCTATCTGCGTGTACTGGGCGTCTAACTGTCTCAGCATATCGAACAAATTCGCGGCGGCTTCGATTAGATCTGACGCGGGTGACAGGTTCAGATCACTTTCGACAGGGCCGAATCCGAGATATCCTTCATCCGGTAGTGCAGTAATTGCATTTATCCGAAGCCTTGCATTCGGTGCGTAATGCCGGAGTAGCTGGCCCGGCGAAACCGGTTTTTCGGCCGAGAGGTCGGCCTGCTTCAGCCCGGGCCATAAGGCGTCGATTTCAGGAGCTGCAATCGGGCCGAGGCGCAACAGTGCCGGGTGGGCATCGCGTGCATCTATAATTGTTGATTCCAGCCCGCTTTGGCACGCGCCACCATCTATGATTAGATCAATCCGGTCGCCAAGGTCGTCAAATACATGCTGGGCCCGGGTTGGACTGATGCGGCCCGACAAATTGGCCGAAGGGGCAACCAGCGGTACCCCGAATGTCGATATAAGGGATCGTGCTACAGGGTGTGAGGGTTCTCTGAGCGCGACACTGTCGAGCCCGGCACGGGCAATGCTGGCAATGCTGGTGGTATCGCGTATATTGACGACCATGCTGAGTGGTCCTGGCCAAATCGCTCCGGCGAGTGCCTTGGCGTCGGCACTGAAGTGTCCTTGTCGTTCCGCCATTTCAAGACCGGCGATATGCGCGATCAGGGGATTAAAGTCCGGCCGGCCTTTTACATCATAGATCCTTGCGATGGCTATCGGGTTGGCCGCGTCGGCACAAAGCCCGTAAACGGTTTCCGTTGGCATCGCGACGAGACCGCCCGCCGCGAGGATGCTGCAAGCTGTCTGCAGGTTTTCAGATGTTGGCGGAACAATTTTGGCGCTCATTTCGGCGCGATACCATAAATTCACCGGGTTCGCGAGGCCCGAACAAGGACATCGACATCGACATTCTCATCAACCCAGTCGCCATCGGGATCCGATGTCTGGCCGAGGTCGAATGGCTGCCGGCGGAGAACGGTTTGACCGGTCATCGTTGCTGTATCGCCATCCATAGTAATTGAAAATTCGAACGGCACTTCGACTTCGCGACCTTTTATGTCGACTTTTGCAGTGGCGCGGTAGGCATTGCCGGACAGGGTTATATCCACAATTGTTATGCTGGCGTCGGGGTTCGCTGCGGAATCAAACCATTCAGGTGATGCCAGCGTGGTTGTATACATTGTCTTATTCGTTTCGACGCTTGCTGTGTTGACGGTCACACGGGCAAGGCCGGATTGGGGCTGGTCGAGGTCAAAAACAATGTCGGCCTGCCAGTCATTGAATTGCCCGGTATAAGGCTGTCCGTCATGCTGCCCGGAAAACTTTATAAACGACGCCGCGTGGTCGATTGTCCAGTCGCTGTCGATGCTGACCGGTATGTCACCTGACCTGTCTGTTCCGGCGCCGATGCCCCTGGACAGAACCGGTGTCAGTAAAATCGACGCGAATAGGAGGCCGGTTATGGCCGGCACAATAATTATGCCGCGAGCTGGTCGCCCCGGTTTTTCGCCGGCATTTGAAAAATCCGGCATCATGCGATGAATGACGCCGGTCTCGGCAGCAAACTGGTGTTTCAATGCTCCAGCGACATGCAAGACCAGCAAGAGCAGCATAAGTCTGGCCATGATTTCATGAGCGGTTTCGACCGCTGCGTGTCCGGATTTATTGGTCAAGCCGCCAACAAAAGGGAGGTCGGGCCAGACTAGTGTTCCGTACAGAACGGTTGTCACGTCAAAATCATAAGTTGTCGAAACGAGTAGCCAGCCGCTTAGTGGCATGATTACGAGTAGCGCGTAGAACCCGATATGGACTGCCCGGCTAATTATTCGTTCCAGCCCGGATAAATCGGCGGGAAGATCCGGCGGTGGATTTAGCAGCCGCCAGCCAATCCGTGCAGTTGTTAAGACCAGTATCGTGATGCCCAGAGATTTGTGAAGCTGGTAGCGGGCTTCACTTCCCTGCATGTTCCAGCCGAGCCACAGCATGAAGATAATTGCCAGGGCAATTAGCCAGTGCAGCGTGATTGCAACTGAAGTGTAACGTTTCGGCTTGTCGTCCAGCACTTATTCGTCCTGTATAAACTCACCGGAGAATTCTATTATAACTTGATCCGAGACAATGCCCCTTAGATTTGTCATGCCGAAGTCAGATCGGTCGAGCGAAGTCGATGCATTGAATCCGATAACATCACGTTGCCCGAACCATGGTGGGTTCGCAACGCCGCCATAGGAAACATCCATTGTCACGCTTTGTTGCATACCGCGAAAGCTTAAGTCGCCAGTGACACGGCCAACCGTATCGCCATCGACTTGAATATCGGTCGAAACGAAGCTGATTTCGGGATACTGCGTTGCATCAAAGAAGCTATCATCGGTTGCGAGCTTGTTTTCCCAATCAGCCTTTTTGCTGGCGTCGGGATATTTGGTTTCAAGTCCCATCGGATTGATTGTGAGCTCAATCTTTGAATTGGCAGGATTGTCTGCGTCAAACTCTAGAATCGCATCGAAATCGGTAAAATTTACACTATAGTCGGAAATGTTATTATGCTTGACCGTCCAGGTTAAAAAGGCGTGGGTTTTGTCGAGTGAATAAAGACCGGACGCTACATCTTCACGTGAGGTTTCAGCATGTAATGCTGGCGTGAGCGAGAATATCGCAGCGGCGAGAAAAGATTTCAGTTTCATTTACAATACCCAATGCGTCTATGTTCGTAATTATTATGGCTACAATTTTATAATATAGCACTTGCTGGCTGAAATTGGAATGTTGCGGCAGGTTCGACTTATCCGGATAGCCACGGGTATTCTTAGTATTATGTGCGTAAGCAGGCGGGCGGTGATTACCGAAATGTCGTGATCGCTTTAACGTCCGGACGCATGCGTTCTTGAGGGGGCGAGCTTGCTGTGCCGAGATATATCATGCCTGCCACCCGCTCTGATTCCGACAGACCCAGCCAGGCTGAAATGCCGGCGCTGTAACTGACCCATTCAGTCAACCAACAGCCGGCCCAGCCGGCTGCATTCGCTGATAGAAGCAAATTATGACAAACGGCACCGGCCGAGAGTTCCTGCTCCCAGACTGGCGTTTTATGAGTAGTGTCAGGCGAAGAAATAACGATGACGATTGTTGGTGCGCGGTTAAACAGGCCGGCGGCGTCGCTGAGCTCTTGCGCTGATGCGTCGGGCTTTTCCGCTTTCAGGATTTCTTGCGCGGCGAGATTGAAGTGTTCGCGTGCTGCGCCCTGAAATACTTCGAACCGCCAGGGCGATAAGCGCCGGTGATCCGAGACGCGCGCGGCAACGTACAGCAATTGCGATACTTGGTCCTGGTCCGGTCCTGGTTCAGCCAGTAGCCGTTTACTCGAAGATCGTCGTAGCGCCAGGAATGAACGAGCCTCGGCCGACGCATTTGTCGCGGCCATCGGGGTCCCAGTAGCGGGAGCGGAAGGAAAGAGTTTCTGCATGCGCCCTCGTAACGCAAATCGAACTTAGTTGATAACATGTTATTTTGTGAACACTGTTTACTTTTTTCAAGTGCGACCTAAATAATCAAGAGACAGCATGTGAAGGGAATAGTGATGTCGACGGCAACCCCGGCGGAACGTCGTAAGGAAAATATACGGCGCCGTATTCTACAAGCTGCCGATGAAATGCTTGCGCAGGAAGGCGCTTTGGGCCTTTCAATTCGGCGACTGGCGGAGATAACCGACTACTCACCGGCGGCGATTTATCGTTATTTCCCGTCCAAGGAGTCTTTGGTCGAGGAGTTAAAAGAGGCTTTTTTTGCGCGTCTGGTTGATAATTTGAGCGCGTCGGTAGACCAGTCGATACCTTTTGAAACGATGTGCCGGGGAGGCTTGCGGACTTATATCGAAACCGCACTCGAGAAGCCTAATCACTATCTCGCCGTTTTCTCGGCGCCCGTGCCGCCGATCGATACGCAAAGCGACCATGCGAGCATGCCTGAAACAAGCAAGCAGCGTGCGTTCGAATTCCTTCAGGATCTCGTCAAGGAAGGAAAGGCGACGGGCGGTTTTGACCGTGATCTGAATGTCGATTTGTCCACACGATCTCTTTGGGTGGGATTACATGGGCTGGCTATGATGATCGCACATATGCCGGGTTTTCCGAATTTTAGAGACGGCGACGCGTTCATCAAAACATCCGACTTTATTGATTTTTACATCGACCGGCTTGTCACCGGTCTGGAGGCTAAATCGTGACTGAGCTGGCAAATAATAGGTTGAGGCAAGACCCGAAGCCGACCGCGTGGAAAGCGCTGGTCTTTTTCCTCATTGTTTTGTGTCTCGGGGCTGTACTCGCCGTATTTATATGGACGCAGAGGTCACAAGATGGGCCTAAAATCGTTTCTGAAGCGCCGTTGCCGCTAATGGTGAATGTCGTTGACCTGACCCTCCAGCCATCAGTTGAGTTCAATGAGAAATTCACGGGTCTGGTGAATGCACGACGCAGTAGTGGTCTAGGTTTTACGACTGGTGGCATGGTTCAGCAGCTCAATGCTGACATTGGTGATACTGTGCGCCAGGGACAGGTTCTCGGACAGCTTGATAAAAGTGGATTGATGGCCCGGCGCAACACAGCACGTGCTAGTCTGGCCGAAGTTCTTGCGGCCTATGAATTGTCGGCGCTGACAGTCGAGCGCCAGATTGCATTGGCCGAACGTGGGCATGTCTCGCCGCAAGCGATCGACACAGCAAGGTCAGCCGAGCAGGTTGCCGCCGCCAGGATCGAAGCCGCCGCGGCACGTCTTGATGCGTTAAATGTCGAGCTTCGCTTCGCGGAGCTCAAAGCACCTTTTAATGGTGTAATAACAGCGCGCTATCTTGACGAGGGAGCGATTGCCACACCCGGGCAGATGGTTTTTCAAATTGTGGAAAGCGACCAGCTTGAGGCACGAATTGGCTTAACGCTTGAGCTGGCAAGAACGCTTGAGATTGGACGATCCTATCAATTGCAGGTCGGCACCAGCACTGTAATGGCGCGATTGCGGGCGATAAACGGTGTTGTCGAGGCCCGTGAGCGGACTGTGATATGCGTTTTCGATGTCGTTGATGGCGCCATGGTATCGGCCGGGCAGATAGCATCCATTCAATTACCGCAACTGATTATGGAAAGCGGGGCCTGGTTGCCTGTTTCAGCGCTGGCCGAAATCGAGAGAGGGCTATGGTCGGTCTATATTGTACGGCCGCAGGGTGATGCATGGATTGTCGATCCGGGAGTTGTCGAAATTGTTCATGCCGAAGGCGATCGGGTTTATGTCCGCGGCGGCTTCCGGGATGGCGATATGGCTGTGATTGACGGTTTGCAACGGATTTCTCCCGGACAGTCAGTAACGCCAAGCACTGGTTCGTCATTCTCTGCGAATGCTTCCGACAGCACCATTATCGGTGAGCAGGGATGATTTTATGAAGACGTTATTTTACAAGCTGCCACGGCTCACCATTCTGGCAATTCTGGTTATTGTTATTAGTGGTTTTTTCTCGGTGCTGACCCTCGGTCGCCAGGAGGATCCGACGCTGACCGAGCGTTATGGCTACATATTGACCACTTTGCCCGGAGCTGATGCGGAGCGGATGGAAGCACGCGTCACTGAGCCGTTAGAGCGATTATTACTGGAGTTGCCTGAAATTCAGGAGATAAAGTCATCGTCTCGCGCCGGTGTCTCGCAAGTATCAATTACGGTAAGGGAAGATTTGTCGCCCGAGCGCGTCGACAATGCTTGGACATTAATCCGACAGCAGATTGGTGTGGCCGAAGCGGAGTTGCCCGACGGGGCTTCCAAGCCTTTTATCAAACGGGTCTTTCCCGGTGCGCATACAATGGTTGTTGCGCTGAGCTGGATGTCTGATGAGGCGCCGCCATTGGCCGTTATGTCTCGATTGTCTCGTAGCCTTGAAGACCGTTTCCGCAATCTGGGGGCGACCGAAGAGACTGAAATTTTTGGACTGCCGTCAGAAGAAGTCCGGATTATCGTCGATACCGATGCCCTCGCAGCCAGCGGCCTGTCTCCGCGTGATGCGGCCCGGCGGGTGGCAGCGGCCGATGTTAAAGTGCCGGCCGGTGATGTCCGTGCTCGCGGCGGCGATGTCGGGATTGAAATTGGCGGCGAATTCGACAGTATTTCGAGGATTCGTGCGGTTCCGCTTGTTCAGTTGGAGGATGGCCGGGCATTGCGGGTCGGTGATGTCGCCGAGGTCCGCAAAGGCATTGAAGACCCGGTGCAGCAACTTGCCCTTACTAATGGGCGCCGGTCGATTTTTGTTGCCGCTTATATTCAGCCTAATCAGCGCGTTGACCGTTGGTCCGCCTCGGCGCGGGCGATGGTCGAAGCGTTCGCGCTTGGCGTTTCCGAGGATATTTCTGTCGATATTATATTTGACCAGAACAAGTATACGGAGAGCCGGTTGAACGGGCTGGCGGGAAATTTGCTGTTTTCGGCCTTGATTGTGTTCGTAGCGTTGTTCTTTGTCATGGGCTGGCGGTCGGCGCTAATTGTTGGCTCTGCCTTGCCTTTGACGATCGCTTTGGTCCTGACACTGTTCCAATTCTTCTCGATCCCTTTGCACCAGATGTCTGTTACCGGTCTGGTGATTTCACTCGGCCTATTGATAGATAATGCGATTGTGATCGTCGATGAATACGATCAGGAACGAAATTCGGGACTTACGATCGTCGAGGCAATCGAACGTGCGGTAACCAAATTGTTTGGTCCTCTGGTCGCCTCAACTCTGACAACGGCTTTGGCGTTTGCCCCGATCGCATTGTTGCCGGGCGGTGCAGGCGAGTTTGTTGGCGTCATTGGCACGTCGGTAATTTTTTCGATTGTTTCGTCTTTGTTTATCGCTTTGACAATCATTCCGGCAATTGCCGGTCTGCTAGATCTACCAAGTCGGGATGGCCTGCCCGGTCGCTTCTGGCGGGACGGTGTAAAATTTGCTTGGATCACCGATGGCTATCGTTGGAGCGTCGAACGGGTTCTGCGGTTTCCCGTCTATGGTCTGATTATCGGAATCGTGCCGGCAATGATCGGCTTTACGCTAGCGCAGTCGCTGCCAAGCCAGTTCTTTCCTCCGACCGAGCGTGATCAGTTTCAACTTGATATGTCGCTCTCGCCACAAGCAACAATCGATCAGGCAATTGATGTATCGCAGCGGGCAACGGAGCTTTTGCTGGCATACCCGGCCGTCGCTTCGGTTAATTTCGTAATTGGAGAACCGGGTCCGAAAGTTTACTATAATGCTTTTAACAATAATCGCGGCATTAGCGGGGCGGCTTCGGGTTTTGTTCAACTTGAGCAGGGCGTCGTGTCTCGGGATGTCGTGACCGAAATTCAAGCGATGCTAAGACGTGAGTTTCCGGCCGCAACATTTCTGGCGTCACCATTCGAGCAAGGCCCGCCATCAGACGCGCCGATTGCCTTCTATTTGCGCGGGGACAGTCTTCCGGAGTTAAGCCGGCTGGGCAATGAGGCGCGGCGTATCCTTTCGTCAACGCCGGGGATTACGTTCACGACTGCGCAACTCTCATTGGGGGCGCCGACATTAACAATTGAGGCGAATGAAACTGCGGCTGCGCTGGCGGGGGTTCGGCTGACTGATGTTGCGCTCGACGTTCGCTCCGAGCTTGAGGGTGTACCAGCCGGGTCGGTACTGGAGGGAATCGAGGAAGTACCAGTCCGGTTGATTGCAGATGCTACCCGGCGAAGTGACATGACTGATTTTCGCTCAATGCGTATAGGCCAGGCGAGAACTGAATTTGGTGCACCTATATCTGCGATTGGGGATATTATTCTAACACCGCAAAGCGCGCAGATCACACGTCTCGATGGCCGGCGGGTGAACGAGATATATGGATTTATCGAACCCTATGCCTTGCCGGACCCGATACTGGCCGGGTTTCTTTCGGCGCTCGAGGACGAGAATTTCGAGCTGCCTGCGAATTATGACTTTCTGATAAGCGGTCAGGCCAGCGAGTCCGATGCTGCGATGAATGACCTGCTCGCCCTGGCGGTGCCGCTCATCCTGATTATGACCGGTGCTGTTGCATTAGTGTTTAACTCGTTTCGGATGGCGTTTTTGATCCTCGGGGTTGGCGGGCTCGCTATGGGACTAGCCTTTGGCGGCGTCTGGCTGTTCAATTTACCTTTAGGCTTTAATGCGATCATTGGTGCGCTCGGGCTGCTTGGTATTGCGATTAATGGCTCGATCGTTGTTCTGTCGCTGTTGCAGGCCAATCCAGCGTGTCTGGCTGACGATATAATCGCGCAACGAGAGACCGTCGTGTCGGCGACACGTCATATTGTTGCGACCACATTGACGACCATGGGCGGTTTCGTTCCGATTATATTAACCGGCGATGTTTTCTGGATGCCATTAGCGTCGGCGATTGCCGGCGGCGTGGCTGGCTCGGCTCTGCTGGCGCTCTATTTCACACCGGCTGTTTTCAGAATTATGACAATGAAGCCGGTTACATCGCTGTTACGACGCCTGAACGGCGAGGCTTCGATGGCATAGTTTGCGCCAGCAGGTATAAAAAAGCCCCGGACCAACCGGGGCTTTCAGAAAACATGGTCAAATAGTTCGATTAGAAATCAGACCGAAGCTCGAGACCCCAGACTTCTGGTTCATTTATGAAGCCGGTAAAGCTGGTGAAATCGATCCCGCCCGTTAGTGCATTTTTACCGGTAATATTGCGACCGAACACGGCAAAATCGAAACCATCATCAGACTGGTAACCGATGCGCAGGCCGCCTTCCCAGTAACCATCCTGTGCAAATTCGGCGCTTTCATAGAGGAAGAAATTTGTATCGCCTTTATAAGCCCAGTCGGTGAAGGCGTAGAATTCGCCGCCCTTGGCTGGAATTGAATAGCGGGCCGTAATGTTACCGATCCATTCCGGCGCGTTCGGGAAGCTGTTGCCGCTGATATTGTATCCCGTCACATCACCAGCATCATTCAGGACGGCCGGGTCCTGCAGTGTACAAGGTACGCCGCAGCCCGGCGATAACAGAACATCATCTTTGATTTCGGTATGGTTGTAAGACAGACCGGCAGTGATGAGGAAATTATCGGTTGGCGCTGCTTCGAGATCGATCTCGAAGCCATAGGCTTCACCCTTGTCGCCATTTAGGAGCTGAACAGTATTATCGACGCCGCCGACAACTGTTAGCTGTTGATCCGACAGCTCATAGAAAAAGACATTGGCATTGAGCCGCGCGCGGTCATCGAATAGTTCCGATTTTACACCGGCCTCATAAGACAACACCGTCTCGCTGTCCGCAATTGATACCGTGTTCCCGAAAACCAGTCGGCCCTGGACTGAGGGGCCGCGATAACCTTGTGCTAACTTGCCGTACAGATTGACGTCATCATTCATTCGGTAAGTCGCAGACAGATCAAAGCTGACCTGTTCGTCACTAACCTCATCCGAAATCGGACCGAGCGGGCCCGCCCCAAACGGGCTTAGTGTGCGGGCAACGGAGAAATCCTTCTCATCCTCAGTGTAGCGGGCGCCGCCAGCGATTGTGAGTTGAGTGGTCACATCATAGGCAAACGATGCAAACAGACCGACGGAATTTGATTGTTGTTGTCTCGTCGCAATCCCGTTCACTGGCTGGCCAAGGGCCAGCGTATTGTAGCTCAGTGAAGAAATCGCCACATACTCGTCGAAAAGGAATAATCCGGTTTGCGCCGTTAATGGGCCGCCATCGTCATATGCCAGGCGAAGTTCATGTGTTTCCTGTTTCAGGTCGTCGACAGCACCTGAACTTTCTGACGGGAAGAACAGCGTATCGCCGGGGCCGAAATTACCTGCGCCAAGAAATGCCGCACCGAAGCCGCCATCAATGTCACCGCGAGAGAATGTCTCGGTGTTTTCGTCGCCGTATATGTAAGTTACATCCCAGCCATTCCCGAAATCCTTCTTCAGGGTGAGGTTAACACCCCATGATTCCTGTGTCAGCGGGTGGCCATTACCGCCGTCATAGAAGACTGAGTTGCGGTCAAAATTATCAATTAGGCCACCGCCTTGCGCAATTATATTGGCACGGAAGAGCCGTGCGCTGCCATCATTTTTCAAGCCATGAATGTTAAGGAGCGCACTGAAATCATCATACGGGGTGTAGAGAAATTGCAGCCGGCCGGCGGTCGTCTCATAACCTTCGTAGACATTGTTTTCATTGGTAAATCCATTGCTGACATAATTGTCCCGCGTTTGGTGGATAATTGCGGCGCGTGCTGACAGATTTTCAACCAGCCGGCCACCTATCGCCGCTTCGATTTCGGCTGCGTCGTATGTCGCATAAGATCCTTTAATGAACCCGTTAAACTCGTCGGATGGCTTCACAGAGTCGATTTTGATAATACCGCCGGGTGTATTACGTCCAAACAAGGTGCCTTGTGGCCCGC
This sequence comes from Hyphomonas sp. TMED17, assembly GCA_002172915.1. Lineage (GTDB taxonomy): Bacteria > Pseudomonadota > Alphaproteobacteria > Caulobacterales > Hyphomonadaceae > Henriciella. The sequence continues at coordinate 35,568 of NHBW01000005.1, forward strand.
GAAGAACTTCGACCGCGGCAACATCAAAAACCGGATAGCCCTTCAGGATTGGATTCTCATATGGAACATCATCATAGACCAGTGATACTGGCTGAGTGGAGTTAAGGTCGAAATCTGTATTGCCGAAGCCGCGAATATAAAACCGGGGAAATGCGCGTCCAAACGAACTCTCGGCGATTACACTCGGGACACGTGCCGACAGAAACCGCAGGTCCGCACCCGCAGCTTTTAGAACATCGAGCTTTTCATCCGCCACCATTGTCATCGAAACTGGGACATCCTGTGCGTTCTGTTCGATGCGCTGGGCAGTTGTTACGACAGTTGCGAGGCGCGCTTCGTCGACGGGATCCTGCGCGAAAGCAAGCATTGTATTGGGCGCTAATCCGGCGGCAAAAGCGATAATCGTGCTGGCGGTTGTTCTCGTAAAAAATGCTTTTCTAAACATTACATCATGGTCTTTCTTGCAGGCCGGTTCGGGCTTTTGATCGGATGACGGTCGGAAAAAACATGGACGATTTTTCTGTATTTAATTTATCGTAAAGCCGAGAGCAGCCAAGGATTTTTTTGCATAGTTCACTGCGATTAAAGCGCGCATGAATGTGAAAAGAGCAAGAAGTTCATGACAGCTACCGAGACTTGTGCACCAGACGCCATATTGGCGGCCAATGGCGTCCCGGACTCTGCCTGTTTCAAAGGGCGACGAATGTCAGACCGATAATTTAGTCCGTGGTCTCGATGCTTGGCGGGTGTTCTGCCCCAATTGTGAGGCCGAACGGAATGTATGTGAAAGGTCTACGGGCCACAATCGTATCTGGATCAAGCTGATCTGTAGCAACAAATTCAGTTGGCTCGTCATCATCCTCGATACCTGGAGGAGCTGGCTCAGTTTTACGATTGACGTGGTCGGCCATTGTCGCGATCGCTCGGGTCAGCTCAGCCTCAGTCGCATCTAATTCAAGACCGGCGTGTTCGAACGCACGCTCGCTTGTTTTATCTGACGCAAGATCTTCCAGTGCCGCGCTGCTTGACGTGATTTCATCACCCATCAGCCCTATCGCATCTGAGACCGCGTCATTTTCAGCCGACCCAGTGTCAGCATGACTGTCATTTCCGCCGGATTCATTCAGAGCAAAGTCGTCGCCGGCCCCGAACGCAGATGTGTTCGCGCCATTATCGTTGATACTGGCTGCGTCTGTTTCATTGTTTGTCGCGGCATGCTTGTCGGCGTCCCGCTCCTGAGGCGCGTGGCTCGGGGTTAAGCTGACCGCATCACGATCACCGCTGATGTGTTGACCGGCATCGGCGGATTGTTCGGAAATCGGTTCAAAGCCAGCTATTGGCGCTGTCTCTTCGTGTGCAGCCTTAGCAATCGGCGGCGCATTATCCTGGCGATTTTCGCGAGCCGTATCTTGCGAAAACGGAGCATCTTCGAGACTGGCCAGCAATTTTACGATCGCCGTCTCGGTCCCGCGTGCCGACCTCAGCGCGTCGTCATACATGATCATTACCAGATCGGCATAGCTGCCGCCGCTGGTGATGATAATTTGTTCCAATTGTTCCTGTGATATCAGTTCGAGTTCACGGTCACTGCCGTCGCGAATACTGATCGAATAAGGCCTCGCCATTAGGACGACGCTGAAGCCGTCGGCGGTATATACAATGCCACCTGAATTATTCTCACGCCAGAGTAGCTGTCCCTGACTGGTAACTTCGGCCAGACGTTCGATTAACTTTCGCGTAGACGGGTGCAACATGCTGTATTTATCCCTTTTTCGATCCTCGATTTATAGACCCGGGCCATCAGTTTACAAATGCCCTGCAGATATTTGCCACAGGAAATTTTCTTGAAATCCAAATCAATGGACGGCATTTGGGAGCTTAGCGAGAGGAGTGCTTAATCTGGAACGCCTTCTTACCTTCCTGTTTGTATTTGTTTTATTCGTTGTGGCTGGAGAAGTTTGGCCCCGGCGCCGCAGACTATTGCCGTGGTATCAGCGCTGGCCTCAAGCTTTTTCCATGGTGATGATCGGTACGGTTCTGTCGCGATTGCTTCTTCCCATGGGACTGGTCGGGGTCGCTTTAATGGCAGAACGAATCGGTACCGGGCTTTTGAATTTCGTCGATATGCCGCTGATCGTCGAAATCTGCGTGGTCGTTTTAGTGCTCGATCTGGCAGTCTGGGGACAGCATTGGTGCTTGCACAAAATACCGTTCTTCTGGGTGTTTCACCGTGTTCATCACACAGACATCGACTTCGACGCCTTTACAGCGCTGCGTTTCCATCCCGGGGAGCTTCTGCTGTCATTAATCTGGAAAGGCTTGGTGATTGTTGCGCTCGGTGCGCCGGCACTGGCGGTGTTTGTGTTTGAAATTGCCTTAAGCAGCGTTGCGATTTTCAACCATAGCAATCTTGCTTTGCCGGATTGGCTCGATCGTATTTTGCGTCGGTTTGTCGTGACCCCTGATATGCATCGGGTGCATCACTCGTCAGATCCGTCGGAGGGGCTTCATAATTTCGGATTTCTCATTCCATGGTGGGATCGACTGGCTGGATGTTACCTCGCTGATCCGAAAAAACCGCATGCGGAAATGGAAATTGGCCAAACGGCATGGCGTACCGCGGCAGACAACCGGATAATAAGCTTATTATGGCAGCCACTGAGCCAAAAAAGTCATGACATGCCGCGACGTCGTTCCAGTTTACGTTAACGTTACCCCTAGCGTTTGTCTCATGGGCTAGCTAGAAGGGTGGAATTATAAATGAGGAGAACGCCATGCGTGAAGCAGTTATTGTATCCACCGCTCGGACTGGACTGGCAAAAGCCAGCCGTGGTTCGCTAAACGACACACACGGGATAACGATGGCAGGCCATGTCATCAAAGGCGCTCTCGAGCGCGCCGGTGTCGAGCCGGAAGCCGTCGAAGATGTGTATCTTGGATCGGCTCAGCCAGAGGGCGCGACCGGTCACAACGTTGCGCGGAATGCCGCAATGTGGGCTGGCTGTCCGTCGACCACGTCGGGCGCTACAATTAACCGTTTCTGTTCGTCCGGATTGCAGGCGATCGCTTGCGCGGCGCAAAATGTTATTACCGAAGGCGCACCAGTAGCGATCGGTGGTGGTGTTGAAAGTCTGTCATTGGTTTCGCGCTCCGGCCACATGAACACGCACCGCTACGTTGAAGATCAGCTGATGGGGCAATGGCCAGCACTCTGGATGCCGATGATCGAGACAGCGGAAATCGTTGCAGATCGTTATAATGTCAGCCGTGAGGCGCAGGATGAGTATTCTGCAGAAAGCCAGCGCCGGACAGCGGAATTCCAGAAATCCGGTGGCATGGCCGAAGAGATCGTGCCGCTAAAGACACGTATGAAGCTCGTCAACAAAGAGACGGGCGAAGAGACCTATCAGGATGTGGTATGTGATCGTGACGAGTGTAACCGTCCGGGAACAACATATGAGACGCTGGCGGGTCTGCAGCCGGTTTATTCCGGTGGCATGCAGGTCAAGCAGGGCAAATATATCACGGCTGGTAACGCCTCTCAGCTATCTGACGGTGCTGCGGCGGTGGTTGTCATGGAAGCCGAAGAAGCCGCACGTCGGAATATTGAGCCGCTCGGCCGGTTCATGGGCTTCAACGTTGCGGGTTGTGATCCGGATGAGATGGGTATCGGTCCGGTATTTGCCGTTCCGCGTCTGCTTGAGCGCCATGGTCTGAAAGTCGATGATATTGATCTCTGGGAACTGAATGAAGCGTTCGCGTCGCAGTGCCTTTATTCGCGTGACCGGCTCGGCATCGATCCTGAGAAGTACAATGTTAATGGCGGCTCGATTTCCATCGGTCACCCATTTGGCATGACCGGCGCGCGTTGCACCGGCTCTCTGCTTCTTGAAGGTCGTCGCCGGAAAGCGAAATATGGTGTTGTCACAATGTGTATTGGTGGCGGCATGGGCGCAGCAGGTCTGTTCGAGATCTACAGCTAACGTCTGATATTCTGACAATAGAAAGCCCCGGCGTGATTGCCGGGGCTTTTTTGTATCGTCAGTTAATTCGATATTTAATCATCGAAGTTAAAGCCGGGCTGCTTGCCAACGGCTGCCAGCGCAAAGGCATATTCAAGCGCTGTCTCTCTTAGCCCTTCGAACCGGCCGGACGCCCCGCCATGGCCGGCGCCCATATTGATTTTCAGGAAGTATGGTCCTGCCATCGGGGCTTCATGCCGCAATTGCGCGGTCCATTTTGCCGGTTCCCAATAAGTGACGCGTGGATCCGTCAGGCCACCTGTTATCAGCATCGGCGGGTATGACTGCTCGCGAACCTGATCATAGGGGCTGTAACTAAGAATATAATCATAGTCTTCCGGGCTGGTAATCGGATTACCCCATTCCGGCCACTCCGGCGGGGTGAGCGGCAGGGTCGTGTCCGACATTGTATTCAACACATCTACAAATGGTACGGCAGCGACAATGCCTGCAAATAGATCCGGGGCCTGGTTGACCACCGCTCCCATCAGCATGCCGCCGGCCGATCCTCCCATGCCGACGATCTGTCCTGTGGAAGTGTAATTACTGTCGATCAGGAAGCGGGCAGCATCAACATAATCGTTGAATGTGTTGGTCTTGTTTTCAAGCTTGCCATCAAGATACCACTGATAGCCCTTTGCCATGGATCCGCGAGGATGGACGGTCGCATAAATCATGCCCCGGTTGACGAGTGCGATTGGTGTAGTTCTGAAATCCGGGGTGATTGTAATGCCATATGAGCCATAGCCGTATAGCAGCATCGGGGCCGAGCCGTCGCGCGCCGTCGTCTTATGGTAGAAAATTGTGACAGGAACGGTTTCGCCATCGCGAGCCGGAATCATGACGCGTTCTACGCGGTAATCGTCAATTGTATGCCCGGATGGAACTTCGAGCGTTTTACGCAACTGCCGTGCACCAGTCTCCAGATCATAATCGAAAGTCTGATCCGGCGTGGTTGGCGAGGCATAGGTGAAGCGGATCTGGCTGGTCTTATACTCATAGCCAATTGATATATCGAGATCATATGCAGCTTCCTGAAATTCGATTGCCTGCTCGGTGCCTTCAACAGTTCGGATTATGATTTTTGGCAGCCCGTCTGTACGTTGAACTCTGATGATGAAGTCTTCGACCACGGCCATGGACAGGATCAGTGTGCCCCGCTGATGCGGTACAAGATCTTCCCAGTTTGCGACCTCCGGCGCCGCGACCGGAGCAGTTACGAGCTTGTAGTCAAGCGCGCCGTCACGATTTGTCATAATCACGAACTGATCGCCGAAATGTTCCAGTGTATATTCAACACCAGCTTCACGCGCCGCAATCAAAACGGGTTCAGGGTTTTCGCTATCCGATCTGAAAAATCTGTACTCGCTCGTAGTATGATCGCTGGCGCGCAGAAATATGTAATCGCCTGACTGGCTGATATCTACGCCGAGGAAAAAACCGGGGTCACTTTCGCGATAGATTTCTTCTGACCTGCCGGAGCCAAGAACATACATATGAATGGCGGCTGGACGGCCCTCTTCGTTGCGTTCGATCCAGTAGATTCGATCTGAATTCTTGCCCCAGACAAATTCGCCATAACCATCCGTCAGACGGTCGGGCAGAAGCTCGCCTGTCGCGATATCTTTGATATATATGTCGTAATATTCGCTGCCCTGAGTATCGACGCTGTAGGCGATGAGTTTGTGATCGGGTGAGTGCAGGACTTCTCCAAAGCTGAAATAGGGTTTGTCTTTACCAAGAGCATCACCGTCAAGAATGATCTCGGTTTCTGCATTCTCATTATAGATATCTTCTGCCGCTCGCCGCGCAAAAATGAGGTATTCGCCGCCTGTTCTATATTTGCTGAGATAGGCATAAGGCCCGTCAATATTTGGCAGTGAGGAATCATCTTCGTTGATCCGGCCGCGCATCTCGGTGAACAATCCTTCGGTGAGCGCGTCTAACGGCTGTTCCAGACTTGCTTTGGTATATGCATTTTCGGCCTCCAGATACGCTCTTATATCGGCCTGCAAACCGCTCGGATCTTTTAGCAATTGCTGCCAGTTATCATCCTTCAGCCATTGGTAGGGATCGTTTCTGACACGCCCTGCCTGCTCGATTTCATGTGAGACCCGCAACGCTGTCGGCGGGGATAGTGACGTCAGATTATTATCTTGGTCGCTTTGCATTTGGGTCTCCTGATAGAGCGAAAAAAAGGCCGTTGTCACCACAACGCAAAATATGGTGACGGCAACCGGAATGAATTGTTTCATAATCTTAATATCCTGCCTTAGCCCTGCAGTTTCGACAGGTCATGACATTTGGTGGGGCAATGGGCGACCGGGTTGCGATCAAGCGTCGCTTGGCTCAAATTGCAACACGACACCATTGATACACCAGCGTTCGCCGGTGGGTTCAGGGCCGTCATTGAAAACATGCCCCATATGCAGACCGCATGAGGCACAATGACATTCCCGGCGCGGGTAGATCATTTTAAAATCGGTTTTGGTCGCAATCGCTGTTTCGCGAACCGGTTGCCAGAAACTTGGCCATCCGGTGCCGCTGTCGAATTTATGCTGAGAGGACCAAAGCGGGGCGCCGCAGCCAACACAATGATAAAAGCCATCGCGTTTTTCATCATTATGATTCCCGTCGGAGAAGGGCCGCTCGGTGCCTTCCTTTATACCTACCCGAAACTGTTCAGGCGTCAGAATATTCCGCCATTCATCATTACTGCGCTTGATGATTTTCGGGTTCGGGGTCGGTCGAAGGGGTATCATAGGCAAGCTCCTGAAACATTCACTTGCCTTTATATAGTGCAAAGCTAGGCGTATAGAACGGAAATTGTTTCAGCGACGCATGCTGGGCGTTCCTGACCTTCGATTTCGATCACGCATTCGGAAATGAGCTGCTTGCCGCCGGCCTTTTCGTTCACTTCTTTCAGGGTCTGGCGCATCCGTAGTTTGGATCCGACCGGAACCATGTTTGTAAACCGGACAGAATTGCAGCCATAATTGATGCCGCGGCTGGTGCCGGTGACTCTCATGACTTCCGGACCAAGCATTGGTAGAAGCGACAAGGTCAGATAGCCATGCACGATGGGGCTTCCCAGCTCCTTGGTCGCACGCTCGACATCAATATGAATCCATTGGTGATCGCCGGTCGCATCGGCGAAAAGATTGACGCGGTCCTGATCGATCAAGTGCCAGTCTGAGACGCCAATCTCCTTTCCAGCCATTTTTTCCAGATCTTCGAAAGCGATTTCGGTTGGGTTGGCCATAGTATTTTCCTTTTTGTTTTGTGAAAGCGGAGTATCGACGAGCAGCGATGCTGCTTTTTCTGTCGATGGGTAACAAGGGATAAGTTAGACAATTCGGCTGCTGGCGTTCCCCCAGTACCGGTCGCGGACCAGGCGTTTGTAAAGCTTTCCGGTCGGATGCCGAGGTAGCTCAGGGTCGAAGTCGACGCTGCGAGGACATTTGATTTTAGCCAGCTGGCTCTGGCAGTATTCGAGTAGCTCTTCGGCAAGCTCCTCACTTGGTTCCAGCCCGTTAATGGGCTGGACAACCGCTTTGACCGCCTCGCCAAATTCTTCATCCGGTACACCGATCACTGCGACATCGGCAACTGAGGGGTGCGTTATCAGAACGTTTTCGGCCTCTTGCGGGTAAATATTCACGCCGCCGGATATAATCATAAAGGCTTTTCTGTCGGTAAGATAAAGGAAACCATCGCCATCAACCCGGCCAATGTCGCCGAGCGACGACCAGTCCTGATGCTTAGGATTGAGTGCGCCGGCAGTCTTTTCTTTATCATTATGATATTTTGGAACTGGCGTGCCACCGAAGTAGACCTGCCCCTCCTCGCCGGTTTCAACTTCGTCGCCGTCTTCGTTGCAAATGTGTAATTCGCCCCAGACAGGATAACCGACAGTGCCCTTGTGCTGCAACCACTGCTCCGAGCTTGCCCATGTCATGCCGTTACCTTCGGAGCCGGCATAGTATTCTTCGACAACCGGTCCCCACCAGTCAATGATCTGTTCTTTGATAGGGATCGGGCAGGGTGCAGCGGCGTGAACGGCAGCGCGTAGGCTTGAGACATCATATTTTTTGCGGACGTCTTCCGGCAGTTTGAGCATCTTTACAAACATTGTCGGAACGAGCTGCGTATGGGTGATTTTGTAAGTCTCGACCAAGGACAGGAATGTTTCCGCGTCAAATTTCTCCATAATGATTATGGTGTTTTGATAGCGCGTCATTGTCATGCACCAGGCGAGCGGCGCGGCGTGGTACAGTGGTGCAGGTGACAAATAGACGCCATCCGTTGAGGCTCTGAAAAAAGCATTCGCAATCATCATCAACGCATTGCTGGCATCAATTGCCGGGTCGGCAGGAAGCGCCGGCCGGATTCCTTTCGGACGTCCGGTTGTTCCGGATGAATATAGCATGGCAGCACCTGCATGTTCATCGGCAATTGGTGTTGTTGGATAGTCTGTCAGGATCTGCTTGAATGCCGTGAAACCTTCAATGTCGCCGTCGATTGACCAATAGGCTTCGCAATCGGTGGTTTCGGCGACCGCGGTCGCAACCGATCCTAAACCATGCGAGGCAATCAGCAGCCGGGACCCGGAATCATTGATGATATATTCAACTTCAGGGGCTGTCAGGCGGGATGAAATTGCAACAAAATACAGTCCAGCCCGTTGTGCGGCCCAGCAAATTTCAAAGAAACGCGGTGTATTTTCAGCAAAAATTGCAAACGTGTCACCAATTTGAAGTCCAAGCGCCCGCAGGGCATGGGCGGTCTGGTTCGCGCGATCTTCAAGTTCCCCAAATGTAACGGTTTCGCCACTTCCCGACATAATGAATGCGGGCTTGTCCGGATTCGTCCTAGCATGATCTCTTGGATACATAATGTCTTCCGTCCCTGAATTTCATTTTATTATGTTTTGCTATATAATTAGCGATGACAAAGGGCTTGTGTCTATTGCTGCCCTTAGAAAAGTTTAGGTCTTTCTCCTCTCGGCCCAGTCACGCTTTATATCTTCGGTTCGCTGATGTTTGCCTGCGGGGTCCCAGCCGGGTGGATTTATCATCCGCCTCAGCCAGTTTACCGGTTTTACGCCGTCATTGATGCAATCATTAATGAGACTGACGGCTTCGTGGAATGCGATGACTAGAAGGTTGAAGCTTTCAAGCGGCTTGACGATGCCATAAACTGGCGGTTCGTTCTGCCTCTCTGCAACAAAGGTCCCGAACATTTTGTCCCAGACAATGAAAACACCAGCATAATTGGCATCAAGATATCGCGGATTTATTGCATGGTGCACGCGGTGATGACTGGGAGTGTTAAAAATAGCTTCAAACCAGGCCGGCATTCGGTCGATGCTTTCGGTATGGATCCAGAATTGATAAATCAGGTTGATGCCGGCGACCAGAATAATCAGTCCGGGATTAAAACCTAGAATGACAAGCGGCAGACCGAGGGCAACCAGACCGGTGAAGGGGCCGAACCAGGGCTGTCTCAACGCTGTTGAAAGATTATAATGCTGGCTCGAATGATGGGTGACATGTTCCATCCAAAACCAGCGCACACGATGCGCCAGGCGGTGCTTCCAATAATAGACAAAATCATACGCGATAAATACGAGGATGAAGCTGTAGGCATTACTGCTGATTGTCATAATCCGATATGGCCAGAGTGACATCATCAGCCAGGTCAGCGCGAACGCGGTCAACGCGCCGACGATCAGGTTTCCGACGCCCATGCTCATGCTGGCGAAGGTGTCACGTAATTCGTACTTGCCTCTAGCGTAATTCAGGCGGATGGCGGTATATTCAACAATTACCGCTAGCGCGAAAACCGGTCCGAACAGGGCTGTGATATCAGGATAATTTTCCATAATTCTGAATGCGCAAAAATTTACAGAAAGAAAAGTGTGGACGTAGCGTCAGCCTGTTGCAGCGGTTGACGTTTTAAAGATGTAACGGTCATTTAAAGATGTTTACTAATTGAGAGGTCAAAATGGCAAGCTTAGGACAATTCGAACAAATTCAACTCGAGGTCGAAGACGGCATCGCAATTCTGACACTAAATCGCCCGGAAAGCATGAATGCATTCACCGGGCGGATGATGTATGAGTTGATCGAGGCGTTTGACATCACCGACGCCAATGATGATGTCCGGGCGGTTATTATGACCGGCAGTGGCGATCGGGCATTCTGTGCCGGCGCCGATTTGTCCGAAGGGGCGAAGACGTTCGATTATGAAGCCCGCTCGGAAGAGCCTGATCGTGGCGACTTGGAAGATCTGCAACGTGATGGCGGCGGCCGGGTAACTCTGAGAATGTTTAACAGCCTGAAACCGGTGATCGGCGCGATTAACGGGGCGGCCGTTGGCATCGGCGTAACCATGCAATTGCCTATGGATATCCGTATCGCTTCGGAAACTGCACGGTTCGGGTTTGTTTTCAATCGCCGCGGGATTAATCCGGAAGCCGCATCGAGCTGGTTTCTGCCTCGTATCGTCGGCATTTCGAAAGCGCTGGAATGGTGCTATTCGGGCAAGGTATTTCCGGCACAGGAGGCGCTCGAGGGCGGCCTGATACGCTCGATTCACAAACCGGATGAATTGCTGGATGCAGCGAAAGCCATTGCGCGGGAAATGGCCGATAATACCGCTGCCGTTTCAACCAGTTTGACCCGTCAGATGATGTGGAAAATGTTAGGTGCAAGCCATCCTATGGAAGCGCATATCGTCGATAGCGCGGCAATTTACCGACGCGGGCAGAGTGAAGACGCCAAAGAAGGTGTTATGAGCTTTCTTGAGAAACGAAAGCCGACTTATCCGGTCAAAGTGTCTGATGGTATGCCGGACTTCTTTCCTTGGTGGGACGAGCCCGAGTTCAAGTGGATTGGCTGACACGCAAGTGTCCTGATTGTCGTCAGCTGGCCGCCAGTGGCGAGTGCCATCAGACAATGGCAGCATCAATCAAGAGAAAGGTTGCCAGTCGCGCGCTGGCGCTTTTCTTTGAGCTGGCTGTCTTCTCGAGTGCCTCAAGCGCGTCGGCTTGCTCATAACTTATGAAATCACTTGCGAGCTGCATAAGAGACGCATCTGACCGCAACCGCTTGCGGATCCGGTCGACGGACCGGTTTGCGTCTTCGGAGACAATCCGCCGCCGCTCGATGTCTCCTTTAAGGGATGCAGCGGCCGCGCGTTTTTTCTGCTTGGTCCGGAATGCGTCGACCAGCTCTATGCCTGATTCTTCGAGACGAAGTATGATTTCGCTGGCCGTTTCCTCTCGCGATAAAGGCACATGATCGCTCTTTTCCATATCGGCGATAATTTCGCTCAGTGACTGCTTGGAATGGGCGTCTTCGATCGCTCCCTCAAGATTATCATCGATCTCGATATCGACGAAGTCTTCCGGCTCGAAATCTAGCCAGCCTTGATCGCGTTCAAGGTTTTGTGCGGCCCGGCTCTCGTCGACAGTGGCAGCGATCTGGTCGGCAGCCGCTTCGAACAGGCCAGGACCATCCGCAGGTGCCTCCTCACTGTCAGAATCGTGCGAGGCAATGGGCGGATTTGCCGGCTTGCCGGCGGCTGTCGGGGTATTTGAGCGGCCGCGCCGCCGCGCTTGTCGGCGGGGTGGCGCCGCTGCCGGACCGAGATCCTCGTCATCATCGAGAATTTCATCATCACGCGTCGCTGATGCGACCGGGATCTTGATATCGGGTTCAGAACCGATGTCATCGGCTGAGTTGCCAGTCGCAATTACCGCAGCGGCCAGACGCTGGCTCGCATTTTCGAGCGCATCAATTATCTGCTCGGATGAACGACACGCCGCTTCCACCGAATCCTGAGAGGCAATCAAATTATCATCCATGCGCTGTAGGGTTTCGATCAAACCGCCACCATTTTCAGTTGCTGCGCCAGCCAGAGCATCAATTTCACTGATTTTTTCGCCAAGCGAAACGCCGGTTGCTTCGAGACGGTCAAGGCGTGCCTCGAGTGCTTTTTCGGCCTTCTCAATATCTGCGGCGAAGGATTCGGCTGATTTGGTCAGGAGGCGTGTCTGTTTTGGCAGCGCGTCAGGAAGGCTCTCTGACAATGCATGTAGCGATTTGGCGAGCGTTTCGAGCGACTGGCGTTCCTGCGAGAGTTGGCTAACCAATTCTTTCGTATTGTCGGCATTCGCGTACGTTACCGATTCGATCCGGCGTCTTTCATCGTCCAATGTTTCGAATACGTCCTTGATGCTGGTCACGGCCTCCGTCATTGCCTGACTCATTGCGGACGTAGCCTGGTTTAGCTGGTCAACAACCCGGTTTGGGCGGGTCTCTGAGTCGTCTGCCGGCGCCAATAATCGGGCCGCTGCCTGCAAGATTTGTTCATTCGCTTCGGCAGTGCGCTGGCGTTCTGAGATTAGCGCGCCGGCAAGGGCGATTAGCGCCCCGGGCAATAATAATGATGCCGCACCGAGAATGATTATAAACGGATTAAATACTGACAGGGCATTGAGGCCGATCACCTGGACTGTCGCTATAAGGATTGTAAGCGTCCAAAGCCCGGCGGCACCAAGACATAATTTAAAACCCCAATCGCTAAAGCGGCCGGCTGGTGGGTGAATGTCCGGGGCGATATCGATGTGGTTTGTATCGTCGGTCATGTGTGGTCCGTTCCGAATCTCTGCGACTTGTTTCGTTGCAACTATAAACCCTGCTGAAATCGGCGCCAACCTTGTCCCGCGCGCGACGCAGTCCGGGCTGATCTGTTGCTCCAGACAATGCTTTACTTCGTTCTAAATAGACTAGATTTTTTCAATATGCGCAAATCAGTGTTAAATCCGCATTTCAGTTATTAGCAGTTTCGCGATGATAAGAATCGATAGATGTCTAAAACGTTTGGCCGCATTAGTAGAGGTGCCGGTCTAACATATAAATATATGAAGCAAGGACATCCTAAATGGCGATAGCAGAATTACACTCAAAGATCGATCTAATCGGCTTTAACCTTAAAATGCTGTCAAAAGGGAAGAAACGATCCCTTCTGATCAGCGCCGGGTCTTCGGATGACAAAGCGTTTCTTTTGGATGTCTGCCGCAAAATGTCCGAAATCGGTGTGCGATTGTTTTCAACACCCGGCACCCAGCGCTTTTTGTCCGAAAATGGCGTTGCTTCAACACTGGCGGAAAAAATATCGAGCCAGAGCGAGCCGAATATCCGCTCGCTCATTGAAAATGGCAAAGTTGATTTTGTTATCAATATTATGACGGGTGATACGGGTTATGATGAAGCATCCGATGCCTCGCATATCCGATCCTTGTCCATCCGCCACGGTATTCCATTGATTACCGACCGGCTAGTTGCGCGTGAGACAATCGAAGTAGTTATCGATGATCTGAAGTCTGGTACTTTTGACTATCATATCCGTTCGGATGACCGGCCATGGGATCTGAAAGCGCGGTTTCTGGAGCTGGTCCGGCAGCGCGGTGGTTTCGCGAACCACCACGGTCATTTTGATAAGGCATATCTGATTTCGCCGGAAAACCTCGCGCTTGGCTTTGCCGATATGGAGAAAAAGTGGACTTTATACCGGCATTTAAAAGAAAATTATACTCACGAAGACTTGGTCGAACGTATTTCGAGAGCGGTTGAAACGGTTTACCAGCAAGGATCGAAATATTGCCGGACAATGGTTGATGCCGACCGGGTGATCGGGCTCAAGGCCATTCATGCGGCGGTCGAGGTCAAGGACCGCTATAAAGATAAAATCAGGTTTGAAATTGGAGTGCAGCCGCTCGAGGGCGTAATCGATGAAACCTCACGGGCGCAATATATTGATGCTTGTCAGATGGCTGATTTTTGCGGCGGGCTGCCGTCCCGGGACCGCCCGCAAGAGGAGCGTCACCTCGATATTGTGATGCAGACTGCCAAGGAATTTAATAAATTTGTTGAAGTGCATGTCGATCAGGAGAACAATCCATTCCAGAATGAGACTGAATTATTGTGCCTGAAGACGATTGAGCACGGAATGCAAGGGCGGGTTTATGGCATTCATTCCATTTCTGTTTCGGCCAAGGATAATAGCGAGCAGGATCGCATTGTCGCGTTGTGCAAACAGGCTGATATCGGCATTGTCATTTGTCCTTCGGCGGCATTGTCGATGAAGCAATTGCCGATGAGCGGCCCGTTGCATAATTCAATCGGACCATTTGTGAAATTACGTGAGGCTGGCGTTCGGGCCTATCTTGGGATCGACAATATAAACGATCTGTTTATGCCGATTGTCGATGGTGACATGTGGACCGAAGCCAGAGTGTTAATGGAAGCTTGCAGATTTTATGATCTCGAGCAGGTTGCCGACTGGGCGTCTCTGGCCCCATTGCACCTAGCCGATGAGCTGGCTTCCTAGCTAATTGGCAGGTTATTTTGTGATGTCTTGGTCAAGTTGATGAAAGACCTTGCTTGCATGACCCGCTTACCGCCGCTACGAAGCTGATCACAAGCCGCCGCGGATCGATCGGCGTTAGGTTTTCATGGAGACGGAATGTCAAAAGAAGAGATCATTGAGTTTAACGGTACAATCGTCGAGCTTCTGCCGAACGCGACATTTAGAGTTAAGCTGGAAAACGATCACGAGATTATCGGATATACGGCCGGGAAAATGCGGAAAAACAGAATTCGTATTCTGACTGGCGATAAAGTGCTTGTCGAAATGACGCCGTATGATTTGACCAAAGGCCGGATTACATATCGCTTTAAATAGTCCGCCCACAATTATTGTCCGGTAAAATTGATCGAGCCAAACAGGCAAAAGCCCTTAATAGTGGGAAGGCCTCGTAATCGTTGCGATGGTGCCTGTGGATCAGAAGTGTTGGTGAGGATTGCCAATGTCACGAGCAAATTTGGTGTTGGCGAGTGCATCGCTCAGACGGTTACAATTGCTCGCACAGATTGGTATCGCGCCGGATCATGTCGCGCCAACGGAGATTGATGAAACACCCAGCGCGAAAGAGCTGCCCCGGCCCTATGTTGTCAGGATGGCCTCGGAAAAAGCTGCCGCTGGCCATGCCCCGGGCCAATATACTCTGGCTGGCGATACAGTTGTCGCACTGGGGCGACGTATTTTGCCAAAGGCCGAAACGCCGGCCGAAGTTGAGAACTGTTTAAAAAGTCTGAGTGGACGCGCCCATGCGGTGATGACTGCCATTTGTGTCATAGACCCGAGCGGTATCACGGGACATCGCTTAAGCGTCAGCCGCGTGCTCGTAAAGCGTTTGGACGATTGTGATATCTCCGGCTATGTGCAGTCGGATGAAGGACTGGGGAAAGCTGGCGGGTACGGCATTCAAGGACGTGCCGGAGCATTTATTAAACGAATTAATGGAAGCTATACCGGAATTGTCGGCCTGCCGCTTTGGGAGACTGAAAGCTTGCTGACCGGAATGGGCTATCAAGGTAAATGATGTTCTGACATGTTGAATGTCGGGTTGGGTGTTCGAAACGGACGGGACGAAAGACGATGAAGATATTTGGCAAAGGCCGGCATCGCCATGTTGCCGCCGATATATCGACCAGAGAGGGCCGTCGCCGGGCTGAGCAGGAAGAGGTTTTTGGCGATCACGGCTTTTTACGCGCGTCATTTCAAAATTTACACGCGATTGGTCCCGATATGTGGCGATCAAACCAGCCAAATGCGGCCCAGATCGCGGATCATGTCCGTTTGCGCGGTATTAGGACGATAATTAACTGTCGCGGTCCAAGCACGCGCGGATACTATTTGCTGGAACGTGAAGCTTGCGAACTTAACAATGTCGAATTGATCGATTTCCAAGTTTATTCCCGTGATACGCCGAAGGTGGAAACGGTTCTTGCGGCCAGGGATCTATTCGAGAATATCAAATATCCAGCGCTTCTGCATTGTAAGTCCGGTGCTGACCGGGCGGGTTTGATGTCTGTTTTTTATCAAATTTTTCAACGCTACTATCCTGTTAGCCTGGCCAAGCGACAATTGTCGAAAAAATACCTGCATTTGCGGGAGGGCAAGACCGGTCTTCTAGATGCGTTTTTCGAGGCCTATCTAGAGCACGCTGAAACAAGCGGCCTATCGTTTCTGGATTGGCTGACACAAGTCTATGACCGCGCCGCGATTAAGGAGAAATTCCTGAAGACGGGCGTTGCACAATTATCGCTAGATCAATTGATCCGCCGCGAGTGACGACATTTGATGGATTTGAGCAGTTAATCGTGGAATATTCTTTTATCGAAACTTGGGGGAAGTAATAATGAAAAAAGTTTGTAGGTCTCTGCCTGTTAGTGGCGACTTTGTCAGCCTGTGGCGTGAGCTAGCGGGATCAGGTGTTCAACACCTGTATGGAAGCCGGGGAAGCGACGGCAGCCGGGTGTGACTGTTTTGCGGATGCAGCTGTTGAAAGCCTCGATTCGGAAGTGATTAGTCTGATTATTAGCCTGGCCGAAAACCCTGACGCATTTAACGCGGAATTTTTTGACAGCCTCTCGCCTGATCAGGGTGTCGCGCTTATGAGTTTCTTTATGAGCGTCAGCTCAACCTGCGAATTAGATTTATAGTATCTGAATTTACTGGGCCGTGCCTCGCATTTGAAATAGTAATGAATTCGGCGATCAGCTAACTGGTCGCCGGTCCGTGATGTTAAGGTCTGGATAGATGAAGTTTTCGGTATTGTCGGCTTTGCCATTATTGCATGCGGGTTTTGCCGAAACTGTCACCATGGCAAAGGCAAGCTGGCGGTATGCGCTGGCATTTGCGTTTGCTTTGGCGGCGGGCTTGAGCCTGCAAAGCGCCGTCGATTTGGGCGGGTGGCTTGGGCCGATCGTCTTGCTGTCACCCGGCATGATCGTGTTCTGTTTGTGGTCATATCAGTGCTTTCAGGCCGGCGGTCTTGCAAAGGCCGGAGCAATGCCGCGCACCGGAAGTTTAAAACTGGCCTGCGCCTATGGGCTATTCTGCATGGCGCTGTTTCTAATTGTTTTCATGCTCGCCTTGTTCCTCATCATCTTCGCAGTCGTCCTCGTTATCGGTTCCGGTTACGATCCTAGTCAGGGTGATGCCAATGATGTTACCGGCTCGGTTGAGGCGCTCCGGGAAAGCGGTGCCATTTACCTGCTTTATACGATGCTATTCCTCGCCATTGCAGGTTTTGCCCGTGTCCTCGTGAGGCTTACGGCGTTTGCACCGGCGACGGTCGATAATCATCAGATTATGATTTTTCAGACTTGGCGCTGGACCAAGCACAAGATCCTCGACTTTTTACCAGCTATGCTGGCGCTGCAGCTGCTGCCGATTGTCGTTATATTTTACCTTGCCGGCGAAATTGGTCGGTGTGGAGAGCGCGCAATACCGGCATCGATGTCCGGCGTTTCACAAGTCGAGGTGGTCCTGACCCATTTCGCTGTTTCTGCAGTGCAAGTTAGTCTATGGCTGCCAGCCGTTTTGCTTGGTCACGGGCTGGCTACCGCAATCTATAAACGCGTCGCGCCGGTTAAGTGATGACCTTTTTAGCAAGCAAATCGTCAATCTCCGTGCCGGAGTAGCCGATCTGTTCGAGTACAGACCGGGAATGTTGCCCGGGCTTTGGCGACGGTCCTTTTGGCCCGTCATCGGACCCCGGAAAGCGTATCGGCGAGGCAGGAGATTTGAAACTGGTACCATCGCCGCTGGCGCTGGGAACCTCGGTGATCCCGCCGGCCGCCATGACTTGCGGGTCAGCTGCGACTTCGGCCAAGGTCTGGACCGGCGCCCAGGCTAGAGATTCAGCGTCGAGCCGTTCGGTAATTTCGGCCTTCGTAAATGCGCCGAACGCTTCGTCGAGATAATCAACGAGTATCGCGGAATTTTTCCGTCGGCCTTTTGCCGATGTAAAGCGGTCATCATCGATCAGATCGGGTCGGTCGGCGGCCCGGCATATTGGCGCCCAGTCGACGTTGCCTTGTCGGGATACAATACAGAACCAGCTATCATCCTTGGTTTTAAAGAAGTTCATGAGAGGCTGTATCTGTTCATGGCGGGATTTGGTCGAACCAATCCGGCCGAAGAATAATTGGATAGCGAAATCCGATCCCATTGCGAACAAGGCAGCTCTAAGCAAGGAGGCTTCGACTAATTGTCCCTTGCCAGTGCGCTGGGCTTGAACGAGTGCAGCACAAATGCCCGCTGCCGCCGCCATGCTTGTGGTATGATCGCCAAATGCGGTCCGGATCGGGAACGGGTCTTGCCCTTTTGGTACAGTAATCGAGGCGACCCCGGCCCGCGACCAGAAGGAGGCAACATCGAAACCCGGCTTGTCAGCATCGTCACCTTCAAGGCCGAAGCCGGTCAGCGAGCAATAGACGAGCTTCGGGTTTGTTTGTTTCAGGCTCTCATAATCCAGTCCGGATCTCGATAGTCCGCCTGGGCGGACATTGGTGAGGAACACATCCGCTTCACTGGCCAATTCACGGAGAATTTTCTGTCCCTCGGCTGTACGGGTGTCGAGCATGATCGATCGCTTACCGCGATTATCAAAATCGAAGACTGGATTGTCTTGCAGATCAGTTCCGATTGTTGCGAAAAAATTTCGGATCGGGTCGCCGCCGGGCGGTTCGATTTTGATGACATCAGCGCCCCAGTCGCTGAGAATTCCACCGGCGCCGGGGGCCGCCATATAGGTTGCATGTTCAATTACGCGAATGCCTTCAAGCATGCCGTTCTCTCCAATGATTGATGACGCTGAGGCATCAGGTTTTTTATTATTCAAATTATGGGCTGAATCGCAGGTTTTGAAAGGCAATTGTACGAATATCGTATGCGTTACCTTTGTATAATGGCTGGTTGCCGGCTGGTCGCCGGCGCATTTCTACGTGCCTGTAAGTGCGATGCGTAATGAAAATTCGAGCCAGTATAGACTAGGCCTGTCGCAACTGAAGGTGCCTGCATGCAACGCGACATGCAGCCGTCTCAGCATACTTTTCATCAAACCCGGACTGTCTGAGGCCGGCGCCATTAACCGTGTGTTATTTCTCTCTACCGGGTCGAGAAATAGCTAGCCGACAAAAGGACGGCGCGTTGGTATTTTGCGCTGGCCGGAAAGCCGCCCGATAATTAAAAAACGGGCGTGGTGTGACCGGATTATCATCCCGTAATTGCAGTGGCCGGCGCCACCAGCCGACATCATGCCAGGATCCGTTTTTGAAACCGACACGCGGATAAACCCCGATGGCTTTGAAACCATTGCGTTCATGAAAGTGTACGCTTGCATTGTTTGGTAAGGCGATACCGGCAAAGGCATTTGCATGACCTAGTCAGACAAGCGTTGACAGGAGCTGGCGGTAAAGCATCGAGCCGATGCCTCGTCGGCGAGCTCCCTCGGCGAGATAGGCACTAACATCGCTGGACCATCTATAGGCCGAGCGCGACCTGTGCGGTGATGCATATGCGAACCCGGCTATGCTGTCATCATCTTCTGCAACCAGCCAAGGATGCTCCAGCGGCGGGGGAATTTCCTCGAATGAAATAGCGGTATCTGTTACAATCGGGGCATATATTCTGGCGATGCTCTCGCCATCATCGACGTTTGCAATTCGTATAATCATGTTCTGTTTTTCAGTAATCAGAGAAAGATTACACGACCGGGCCGGTTTAACAATCTTTACCGAAACCGTTGCGCTATTTCACATTGCTTATTCTATCGAACACGGAATCAAGCAAAGTAATGTGACGTGCTTTTATTTTGGCTGGTTTTGGGAAAGATACACATCATGTCCGTGATGCTAGATCGAAAGGCGAATGAGGGCTTGAGTCCGGCGGATCTTGAATCTCTGCCGAGTAAAAAACGGCCCGAAGATCGCATGAAACTAGCGGGCTATTTAGCCGGGCGGATTGTTGCGCAAAATTTAAAGAAAGCCGAACGCGACATCTCGCAGCAATTATTGCGCGAGCTAAGTGTTGATGTCAGCGTCATGGTTCGAGGCGCGTTGGCAACAGGTTTGCGGGGATCAGCCGGTCTTCCGTACGAGATCGCCATTCAGTTTGCTTTTGATGAATTAGAGATTGCCGCTCCGATACTGGGCAATTCACCCTTACTGAAAAAACAGGATCTGGTTGAATTGGCGTTGGCTCTACCCGAAGATAAAAAACGTGCCATTGCAAAGCGCGACGGGCTGCCAAAAGCCGTATCCGAAATTATCGGTGCGACAGGCGGGCGGGCATCAATTCTTGACCTGTTAGCCAACCCTGGAGCCAAGGTTTCGCGGTCTGCCTATGCTGATATTCTAGCGCGGTTTCCTGCTGATGCCGGCATCCATCAGGCATTAATATCGCGGCATCGCGTGCCCAAGCATGTCATACGGAATCTGGCAGCCTTGATGCCGGCCGAGCAGCGCAAAAGATTATTACCTGACTATGCCCAGCAGTCTTCCATTGAGGCGGAGCAGGGTGGCGATGCGGCCGTTGATGAACTGGACCCTATTGTGCAGTCGGATATGGTCGATGATCCTGGTGCCTTTATCTACCAGCTTGCGCAATCCGGTGAGCTTAGCCCGTCACTGGTTGTCAGAGCCGCGTGTACCGGCCATTTGACATTTGCCGAATACGCACTGGCAGAATTGTCTGGTATCCCTCACCAACGTGCGGTCTTAATGCTGCACGACGCCGGAACGCTGGGTTTGCACACGCTACTCGAGCGTGCGGGCATTCCTAAAAAGCTTTTGGGGCTGTTTGAAAACCTGATCCAGACTTATCAGGGCCTCGAGCGCGAGGGCGGGATACGCACCCGCCATGAGCTACGCCGTCAGGTGCTGGAGCGCACGTTGAGCGAGTTTCAGCTCATTCCGAAGAAGGACCTCGATTATGTGCTTAGCAAAGTGTGATCGAGAGAATATTCAGGCTCAGGGTTACGCATCAGTTCGCGGCTGGATCGCATAGTGCACGCCAAGGCTGGCGAGGTATTCGCCATCGCGCCAGGCTGCATTTTCGGCAATAACCGCCCAGTCTTCGCGCCGAGCTTGCTCAAGCAGGTGCGTGTTCTCCTTGGAATCGACCCAGCCCGCATCAATTTTGATGGCGCCAATTAGCCCTGGGGTAATATTGAGGGCCGATCCGTCGTCAAACTGGGTGGCATCCAAGGTGATATGAAAGCCAGCATCGGCAAATGGTTTTAGGAGTTGTGACGGGGTTGAGCGCGTTGAAGCAAGTGCGCCAAGGCTGACTTCGAAGCTGAATTCTCCGGCGGACGCCGTTGTATGATCAAGTGATGCTGCGCATCTGCTTCCCATCCCATTATGAAATAGACTTGCGCGCGGCATTTTTAGCGAGACCGGGAGTTTCGTGTTCAAGGATACGCCCGTATCTGCCAATGCGATCAGGTGCTGGCAGAGCCAGTCGGCGGGCGTATTGGGTGCCACTGCCGATAGACGCAGTTGACTGCGGGGGCCAAACCGAGGGCGATCATCAAATTCACTCTGGGTTTCGGCGGCAAACGAAACGATTTCTCCGCTAACCAAATTAACGATCGGCACAAAGCGCATTGCCGATTGGATTGAGTTCTGGAAAACTCTCGAATGTATGTGATGAATTTGTTGCATAATATGCCCGTCAAGCTGGTGTGTGAGACTGTGCTACAGGCAGAAAGTTGAGATCTAACGGACAAAGATCCGTGGATTTATGAGAAATTTGATTGAATTTTGTGAGGAGGAAGCATGAATAGTCAGTCTACAGAGCCAAGGCTTTCATCAACGATCCTGCTATTGCGGGATGCCGAGCAATTTCAGGTTTTGATGGTGAAACGACATTATCAGATAGATTTTGCGGCTGGCGCTTTAGTGTTTCCGGGCGGCAAGGCCAATGATGAAGACAGCTCGCCTGATTGGGGAAGTCTGTGTGACGGGGATTTTGATGACATGGAACGCGCTGCACGTATATCGGCGCTGCGCGAAGCCTATGAGGAAGCCGGTATTATTCTTGCGCGTCCTAAATCAGGTCGCGGTGCTGGACAGCCGCTTGTCGGGCAGGATATCGCAAATGCGCTCGATCCGATGCGCGCTGCTGTCGATCGCCGTGAGGCCAGTTTTCTTGATCTGATGCGACAGCATGATTTAGTTTTGGCGCTCGATACGCTGGTTCATTTTGGTCACTGGATCACGCCGACAATGATGCCGAAACGGTTTGATACGCACTTTTATCTGGCGCCAACGCCGCCAGACCAAATTGCAGAAAATGACGGGCGCGAAACGACTGAAGCTGTGTGGCTTGGTCCGCAGCAGGCGCTAGATATGGAACAGGATAAGCGCGCCACGATTATTTTCCCGACCCGAATGAACCTTGGAAAACTTGCTGAAACAACTTCGGTGAAAGAAGCAATAGAACAGTTCGCGACCGAGCCGGTCGTCACTGTATTGCCAGTGGTCGGCAAAGACGAAAATGGCGATCCTTGCCTGTTCATTCCCGAAGAGGCCAATTATCCCGAAAGCCGCGAGCCGCTAACTAAGGTTGCTGCCGGCGTCGGCGGTGAAGGCGGGAAAGCTGCGGCGGCTCAGAAATAGGCCAAATGTGCCGGCATAGCGTGCCTGCTGCCGTGACCGTCGGCGATTATCTGGCGTGGCATGATAAGGAGAAACCGAATGTCTGCTACCGAGACCCGTTTTGGTCAGTTCGTTTGTGTTAAAATTGAGCAAAATATTGCGGTTCTGGCGCTCGATTGTGGTGACGGATATAATGCGATGTCACGAGCGGTCCTGTCAGAGCTTACCGATGCGGCAAACTGGTTGTCGACGGACACGACGAGTTCGGTCGTGATTTTGACCGGTGTCGGCGGGTTCTCGGCCGGGGCTGACCTCAAGGACCCCGACCGCGCAAATGACGCTGATCGCAGCCTGGTTGAAAAGCGCCAGCTGATGCGACTGGGGCCGGACATGTGCGATGCCTTTGAGCGGCTGGAACAAATAACGATTTGTGCGATTGAACGGTTTTGTATCGGTGGCGGGGTTGCACTAGCGATTGCGTGTGATCATCGGATTATCGGACAAAGCGCTCATTTACGATTACCCGAGATCCCGCTTGGCATGAATATGAGCTGGCATAGTAATCCGCGGACAGTGTCATTGATTGGCCCATCGCGTGCCAAACAATTTACAATTCTCGGAGAGAAGCTGCCGGCCGAGATCGCCTTGCAATGGGGACTTGTTGATCAATGCGTAAAAGATGGCGAGACCTTTGCCGCCGCGCAGGCATTGGCGGAGCGTTATGCCGGAGTTCCTCCGCTTGCTTTGCGCATGACGAAACAGGCGATTAATGCGGCTGCACTTCCGCTTGGTCAGGCAACAAGTTTTATGGATCGCGACCAGTTCGCATTTGCCGCGACCAGCGCTGACCAATCCGAAGCGGTGCGGGCTTTTCTTGAAAAGAGGCCGGCAAAATTTACCGGTAACTAGACAAGCACAGAGACCGACCGGGCCGGGCTGGCTTCGTGCAATAGGTTTCCGCCCTAAATGTCGAGATCTTCGGCAAATTTGGCATTTTCATGAATGAACTGGAAGCGATGCTCGGGCCGTTTTCCCATAAGGGTTTCGATTAGCTCGGCTGGCCGGACTTCGGTTAGCTCGTCGATGCTGTCGGGAAGTGTGATCCGTGCAAGTGTCCGAGTTAACGGGTCCATTGTTGTTTCTTTGAGCTGGCCGGGGTTCATTTCGCCTAGTCCCTTAAAGCGACCCATGTCGACCGACTGGTTGGCTTTGAACTCGCTCGCCAGTAATGCGTCCTTGTCGGCATCGTCCATTGCATAGACCGTTTTTCCTTTATGACTAAGACGGTACAGCGGTGGCATCGCCATGTATAACCGGCCGCTTTCAATCAGGCCCGGTGTCATTTGATAGAAAAATGTTATCAGCAGAGCCGCGATATGGGCGCCATCGACATCGGCATCGGTCATTATGATGACTTTTTCATATCGGACATTGTCGAGATTGAACGCCGACTTAACGCCAGTGCCAAGCGCCAGCATAAGGTCAGATAATTCCTGGTTTTTATCGAGCTTTTCGGCTGTCGCGCTCGCCACATTAAGTATTTTGCCGCGCAATGGTAGGATCGCCTGCGTTTTTCGATTACGCGCCTGTTTCGCCGATCCGCCGGCCGAATCGCCTTCGACAATAAATAACTCAGTATCTCCTTTGCTATCAGAGCAATCCGATAGCTTGCCGGGCAGGCGGAGCCTTTTTGTTGCCGATTTTCGGGCGATGTCTTTGGCTTTTCGCCGCTTGGCGCGTTCATCGGCGCGGTCAATTGCCCAGACGAGTAATTTGTCGGCTTCTTTCGGACTGGCTGTCAGCCAGTGATCGAACTGATCTCTGACGGCATTTTCGACAAGTCGCGTCGCGGCTGTCGTTGATAGCTTGTCCTTTGTTTGACCAACGAATTCTGGACTTCGAATAAAGACTGAGAGCAAAAGACCAGAATATCCCATAATATCGTCTGCGGTGATCGTGCTGCCTTTTTTCTGGCCGATCAGGTCAGCATAGTTTCTCAGCCCTTTTGTAATTGCCGCGCGAAACCCTGCTTCATGCGTGCCGCCATCAGGGGTGGGTATCGTGTTACAATATGACCGCGAAAAACCGTCGGTGTCGCCGAAACCGGCATTTGTCCAGCCAATCGCCCATTCGACTTTACCGTCATCACTTTCGATCAGACCGCAAAAATTATGCTCCGTGATACCGGCCTTACCGCGAAATACTTCCTGCAGCTGATCCGCCAGACCGTTCGGATAGGACAGAGTCGTTTCGGCCGGAATCTTGCTATCATCCGGTAGCAGGGCAGGGTCGCACCGCCAGCGTACTTCTACGCCTCTGAAAAGATACGCCTTGGACCGCGTCATTTTAAACAGGCGGGCTGGCTTGAAACTGATTTTACTACCGAAAATATCGATATCAGGCTTGAAACGAACTGTTGTCCCGCGGCGGTTTGCTGTTGGACCTCGCAGTTCCAGAGGTGTTTCAACGGTTCCGCGCGAGAAGCGTTGATAATAAAGTTTTCGGTCTCTTGCGACTTCAACTTCTACCTGCTCGGACAGGGCGTTGACGACAGAGATACCAACCCCGTGCAGACCCCCCGCTGTTTCATAGGCTTTGTTTGAAAACTTCCCCCCGGAGTGAAGCGTTGTCATAATCACTTCAAGCGCTGACTTCCCCGGATATTTCGGATGTTCGCCAACCGGTATACCGCGCCCATTATCAGTCACGGCTACCGAGCCATCGGCGCGGACGTCAACTTCGATCCGGGAGGCATGGCCGGCGACGGCTTCGTCCATGGCATTATCGAGGACTTCGGCAAAAAGGTGATGATAGGCGCGCTCCTCAGTTCCGCCGATATACATGCCCGGTCTTTTCCGAACCGGCTCCAGCCCTTCGAGAACTTCAATATCCTGCGCAGTGTAACCGGCTGTCTCTTCCGTAACCGTCTCAAAGAGTTGCGTTTGATTGCCTGACGCCATGCTCAGGATCTTCCTGTTATTGATAAAAGGATTTTACTTTATTTAGTATGAACTGATTCTAAAGGGTATCATCATGGTGGCGACTATAAAATCGGCGTTTAAACTGCCTTCCGGTGTGGAAT
The DNA here is from genome assembly GCA_002172915.1 of Hyphomonas sp. TMED17. Taxonomy (GTDB): domain Bacteria; phylum Pseudomonadota; class Alphaproteobacteria; order Caulobacterales; family Hyphomonadaceae; genus Henriciella. The sequence continues at coordinate 61,193 of NHBW01000005.1, forward strand.
TGCCAAATCGACTGGTAAAGGCTGCGATGACTGAGCGGCTCGCCGATGTCCGAAACGGTGTCACTGACAGGCTGATAAACTTGTACAAGGCCTGGGCCGATGGCGAAATAGGTCTGCAAATCACCGGGAATGTGCAAGTTGACCGACGCAATCTAGAGGCTGCCGGTAATGTCGTGATTGATGCTGTGCCGTCAAACCTGCAGCTTGATTTGCTGTCACGCTGGGCTGATGCGTGCCATGGTCGCGGTGGCAAAGTGTTCATGCAATTATCGCATGCCGGGCGACAGACGCCGAAAATGGTCAATCACACACCGGATGCGCCAAGCGCCGTTGCCGTCAATCTGCCGGGAGGACAGTTTGGTCAGCCGAAAGCCTTAACCGAGGATGGTATCCGTCGCCTTATCGACCAGTTCGGTGTCGCCACGCGGGTTGCGCGCCAGGCCAGATTTGACGGCGTTCAGATCCACGGTGCCCACGGCTATCTAATCAGTCAGTTCTTGACGCCGTTGGTGAACCAGCGGACCGATCGATGGGGCGGGTCTATTGAGGGGCGGGCACGCTTTCTGATCGATGTGATCAAATCTGCAAAAGCCGAGGCCGGCCCGGGATTCGGTGTGGCATTAAAGCTCAACTCAGCGGACTTCCAGAAGGGTGGCTTCGGGCCACAAGATAGTGTTGCCGTAATCGGTATGCTGAACGGGCTGGACCTCGACTTCCTCGAAATTTCAGGCGGTAGCTATGAACAGCCGAAAATGGTCGGTCTCAATGGTCTTGAACCGTCCCACGTCGAAACGCTGCGTCCATCGACGCGGGTCCGCGAAGCTTATTTTCTCGATTATGCTGCGGAAGTGCGTTCTGTTGCCAAAATGCCGTTAATGGTAACAGGCGGGATGCGTTCTGTTGCGGCGATGAATGAAGCCCTGACGGCAGACGAAACCGATTTGATTGGCCTCGGCCGGCCGCTCTGCATTGATGCTGATGCGCCGGCAAAGCTGTTATCGGGTCAGGCTGACAGGCTCGATAAATGGGAAGACTCATTACGTATCGGGCCCGGCTGGCTCGGGCCAAATTCGCCGATTGGCGTGATTAAAGCACTGAATGGATTTGCCATGCAGTCATGGTATTACAGCCAGATTCATGCGATCGCTGATAATCAGCCAGTAAATCGCAGGCTGGGGTTGCTTAGCGCTTTTACAAAAATGAACGGTCTCGATCTAAGAATGGCGAAAGCCTATTTAAAAGCGCTTGAATGACGGGTGTTTAGTCGGCCGAAGCGCGGTCGACTGCAGATCGCTCTGTCAGTTGTCTAACTGCATTAAAGGTGCACTTTATCCAGCCGTGCCGCGGCACATCTAGCCCTGACACCAGGCTTCGTTCAGGAGGCGGTAGCTTGTTATCCGGTCTTGTAACGTTTCGGTAACGCTGAGGATAAACAATTCGTCGGCACCGCTATCTTCTGCCAGTTGCCGTAACTTGTCTGCGACGTCATTTGCCTCACCGATGATTCCTGCTCGTATTGTTGTCGCAGGCGTTTGATCAAGCTGATGGCGGGCTTGCGCGACCGGTAAGAACGGACCGCCTGCCCCGCGCGCTCTGGCCGCTGACCAGGCGAGCATTGTACTGGCGAGTGTTTCGGCCTGTGTTTTTGATTTTGCCGTCAGCGCCGTCAGTCCGATTGCTGCATAAGGCCTCTGCGCAAAAAGTGACGGGGTGAAGGCCTCGCGATATGCGCTCAGTGCGGCGGATGCCAGACCGGGATTAAGGAAATCCGCGAAAGCAAGTTTCAATCCCATAGCGCCAATAAAAGCCGCACTTGATGGCGATGAACATAATACCCAGATGTCCGGTTTTGCAGCTTTGGGTCGGGAGCTGATGCCGCGTGCGCGGTGATCGGGCGGTAGCGGGACCTCATCACTGGCGTCGAGTACCCAGTCCAGCAACATTCTCAGCATTTGCGGAAAATTGTCTGCCCCCGGCCCGAGCAGCGCCGCCGAGGCGCGTGGATCGGCGCCGGTTGCACGTCCGAGACCAATCTCGATACGTCCGGGATAGAGCGCGCTAAGCGTTGTACTAATTTCAGCAACTTTGAGGGGCGAATAATTTGGCAGCATGATTCCGCCAGACCCAAGCTGTAGCCGTTTGGTTCGTGAGGCGAGGTCGGCCATCATGATTTCCGGTGCCGTCCCGGCAAAGCTTTCAGTATTGTGGTGTTCCTGTACCCAGAAGGAACGATAGTCCATTTCGTCGGCTGCGAGGGCCAGTTCCCGCGTTCTGCTCAGGGCCTCCGCAGCGGAATGCTCGGAAACAATCGGCGAGGGATCTAGAATGGAAAGCTTGATAGACACGTGATCTTGTAAGCGGCTGCTTCGGGCTTTGGCAACTGTTTATGGTCATCGCCCGAATAGGGCGCCAATCGCAGTGTTCAGGATCGCCTCTTCCGGACTTTCTGAGTCCGAGCCGGTCTCGCCATCCCTGGAGTCTGAACTGCGCCGGCTGAGAAGCGACTGAAGCTCGCTTGTTAGACGGTCGGCAGCTCTGTCCCTGAATTGGGTCTCGATAATGTCGAGGTCGGGTGAAATTTGCGGCGATGCCCAGTCTCCCCTAATCCGAACAGGTATTGGTGTGCCGCCGAGACCGAGGGATATGTTCTGGTCGGCTTGCTGTCGTCTCAGGGTGGGTTGTAAACGGATGTCCAGACGTTCTGATTTCAGGTCGATCGACCCCGTGCCCGAGACGGACAGAGCTGGATTGACGAGGTACAGATTCGATATATGAGCTGTTCCGTTATCCAGTCGAAGCCGTGTCAGCAAGCTGGTGAAATCGTTCTCGCTGCCGCGTCCAATCGCAGATGCGATCAAACTGCTATCAAGTGAGCCCGAACGAAGCGCAGTAATCAGATCATCACCGGTGTGCACTAGTTGGGTGATATTGATGCCGGAAAGTTTGCCATTTGCGAGTTTTGCTTTGGCGCTACCGTTCAAGCGACTTATAAGCCGGTCAAGTGAAGTACCGGATGCGTTAAGGTCCATCGAGAACTCGCCGGTTCCGCTAATTCCTCGATAATCCAGAAAGGCGCCGGCCAGCTGGTTGGCATTGATATTGCGTCCGCTGGCACGCAAATTGACTGTCGGGTTCGAGCGGGCCGCGTCAATGTAGAGCCGGCTTGTCCATTCGCCGCCAAATGCCCGAAAGCCGGTTGTATCAGCTTCGGTGCCGCTCATTAGGGTTAGTCGGCCATTATCTAAAGTGCTTGCTAGCCGACCATTTGTCAGCCGGATCTGATCCAGCACAAGCAAATCAAAGCTAATCGCAAGCGCAGCATTGGCGAGAGCAAGGCTGTCAAAAGGAAGCGCAACGTCGCTCCAGGCTGAACTGCCAGAGCCTGCTGCTGCGGGCCCCGTCGAGTTGCCGAGGTAAGGCGTGAGGTCTAACTGGTTTAAATGCAGATCTCCCCTTATCGTAGGCCGGTCGGTACGGAGATCAATATTCAGCGTGCCGGTGCCGCGGGTAGTGTCGAGGTCGAATAGCATGGAAGAGAATTCGAAATTTTCCGCTGATCCGCTTACGGTTGATAATAAGTTAAACGCTTGCGGTAGCGCGCTTGGCGGTTGTTCCATTGTGAGCGCGGCGGCGAGGACGTTCGGTTTCAAGCCGATTGATAGCTCACCATCTAGATATCCGAGTTCAGGTTCGTTTAATTTGCCGTCAAAAGTAATATTTGCGGGCACGCTTTGCAATCTCAGACTCAGCGCAGCGGGACGTCCGGTAATCAGTGCTGGAATTGGATCCAGCGACAGATCAATAGCGAAATCTATGCCTTGTAAGGTTCCACTTCCAATCAGGGAGAATGCTTCAAGCCCTGCTCTGAGCCTGGCATCCGCATTAAAGTTGGTGAGGCTGTAATCCAGACCATCAACGTGATCGATGTAGCGAATTTGGCAATTAGACAAAGTCGCCCGGTTAATCGCTGCCGAACCGGTCTGAGCCGGCGAGCGCGAGCTGCCGGTATTGTCTGGGGTTTCGGTGTTATCGGGGGGCGTTGCGACGGTGGACGTCGGTGATGTCCAGTTCGTCTGTCCATTAGCAAGCCGTTCAAGATGAATACTGGCATCGCTGAGGCTGACTTCCGCCACTTCAACCCGTCGATCGATAAGCGGCCATAATTTTATTCTTGCTTTCGCGGTGCCGGTTTCGAGCAAGTATGGCGCGTTAAAGCCGTCCGGGTTGGCAACTTTAAGTCCGTCTACCGACACGGCAATTTCAGGGAATAGTGACAAACTCGTTTTGCCAGTTAACGTCACCGGGCGGTCGAGGGCTTGCGAGGCCGCTTTTTCGACCTGTTCTCTGTAAGTTCGCTCCGGGATCGAGATCACAACAAACATAAACGCCAATATGATCACGAATAAAAGCGAGACGAGTATAAGTAACAGCCTCACCATGCTGAAAAATTCCTTTAAACAGCTATTTATGAAGCTTAACTGCAGATGGTAGCAAAGTCATGAAAATTGTTGCTTGACCATGCGGGCGGCGCTGTCTAAGGGACGATTTCTCTCTTGTGAGAGTCGAAGAAATGCGCGGGTGTAGCTCAGTTGGTTAGAGTGCCGGCCTGTCACGCCGGAGGTCGCGGGTTCGAGTCCCGTCACTCGCGCCATTTCTTTAAAAATTAATATTCACGTAAATTAATGAGATTAAACGGAATGGTCGGTTCCGTCCGGCTTTCTCTGTCTAGATTGTCCGGAAATTGTCGGTCATTTCGGGACCCAATTATGGACCAATGCTTAGCCGCATGAAACGCATTCAGTGCTGAAGGATAGGCTGCTAGCCCATATCAACGCCTTTGATCAGCATCAGGCGGATATTGAGAAGGACTTTGCCTAGACATCCGCCACGCCGTCACATTTTGTGTGCGACTGGCTTACGTGGACCGAGCCTATTTCGTATTGCGGGCTCTGTTTCAATAATGAAAGTGCAGGCGCGCCGGACACGGCAGTACGCGGGATTTTGGTGCCTATCATCCCGCCGCTGGCAACAAATGTTACAGTCGTTAACGGCTTTCAGTTTGATAGGCAGAATTGCGGTCTGGTATTCGCCTGGCGCTTATCCATAGGCACCGTAAAGATGGCTGACGGTCAGCGTGATGTTACGGAGAACCTCTTGTGTCGCTCGCAGCGGTTGAACGATTTCGCGATGGATCTGGCCATATCCATAGTCTTCTATTGGTTCTGACAGATCGCTCATTACCTGATTATTCTCGCCAATGCCCTTAATCGGGAAGACCGTTTCCAGCGCCTCGATGGCGCCTGAAAGGTCACCAGAAAGCCCCATTTCGCGAATCTGGCTTACCGTCAGCATATGTCGTTCAGAGATTGGCGGAATTTTCCCAAGTAACCGGAATGCTGTCATCAGCGCTGCAATACGTATGGCATGCAGCGCATGCATATCGAGCCGGTTTTCGTGTCGGCTCTCGACAGATGGTGCATTGTCGAGCCGCGATAGGAGATGATCGAATTTGCGCAAATCTATCGATAGAATATTGGCGACGCGGCTGACCGCCAGCGCTGTCGAGCCATCGCTCAGACTCTCCCAGACGCAATAGCACTCATGCTCATTTTCGTCGGTTGTATGACGGCTAAGCGCAACCCAGAAGTCGGGGCTGTAGAGTGTTCCATATGCCCGCAATACTGGAATACTGGTTTTGAGGCGGGCTTTGACGGCCAGTTCGATAAGCTTGCGCAAGCGTCTCGATGAATTGACCAGCTCAACCAGTGTTTCAAGCTCACGCCCGGCCGCGGCGCTGACGCCACCGGCAGTATTTATCGGTATCCCTAATTGCTGCAGGGTCGCATTGTGCGAGATCGCCCGAATGTTTCTGAGGCTAAAACTCGCCGCGGCACGCCGGCGCGGTCGCGAACCGGCCTTGACCAGAAATGAAGCGGGAAAGCCGCTAAGCAACCGGCCATAATCCTGATTTTCGAACAGATCTTCGTGCCACCGTCTGAGACCGCGATAAAAATCCCAAATGAAATCCTGTCGCGTGTAGAATTCGTCTGCTTCGCCCGTGTCGGTATCGGGTAAATTGCTGAGAATGAAGTGCGCACAGGTTGATCGCGCCAGTGTTTCATTCTCAAAGTGCAAGTAGCCGTCGCCGCCTTGAAAGCTGACTTCGTGCAGGATACGTCGCCCGCTTTCTCGCGCATTGCTGCGTATCCACGGCGTTAAAAGGTGGTTGAAGCGGTCCTCGAAGGAATCCGGCCATGCGCCGCGCCCCATGGATTCGCCATGCGTGTTAAAGATGAGGAAATCAATATCGTCATCAAATGCGCTCAGTTCACGAAGGATCAAATTGTGGATACGTTCAATCGCAATATCGGCTGCGATCTGGCCGATAAATCGGCCCGCATCGGAGAAGCCTAATTGAACTGACAGTCTACCACGCTGTTTTACATAGGTCTGAAACTCTGTTTCTCGAAGCAGCCTCTGCATGAACCGGCCGCCGCTTTCGAGGGCATCCGGTGTTTCAAATAGTGGCGAGATATCAAGCGAGGCATCAATGCCATATTCCCGGGCCAGAGAAAGCACGCCCATAACAATAGCGGGGTTTTCGCTTTCGGCGATCAGGAAGCGGATTGGTGCGCCTTTGTCGATATGGTTTAAAATCTGGTAGCAGAGGATAACTTGCCGGCGTGCGGTTGCCTGCTCTCGCATCAGATCAGTGAAGCTGGGCTGTTTTTTCACCGGTCCGGCCGCTTTTTCCGCCAGTGAATTCAGTACTTCACGTCCGAGTGAAGCATCATTCATTTCAAAGCCCATATCGCGTTTGATGACGGCCCGAACTTGCGCCGCGTTTACGCGCAGATGGATATGTGCGGTGCCGAGTTGGAATGTCGACATTTCGGTTCGCAGACAAAGCGCCGCCGCTCTGGCATCATCGCTCAGTTTTGTATCAGCGATGAGCTCATCAACCCGCGCGATTGTCGCTTCCAGACACAGAATCCGATCGGGATTATCAGTTGTGAGTAGCGCCACAGCCGCCGCAAACTGTTCTTGGTCATTACTGTCGCAGCTAAACGCTTCTGCTTCTTTGCGGGTGAGGTCTTCGGCTCGTTGCAAATCATGCTGAAGAGCGCTTGTAGCCTTGATGCCCTGAAAAATATCAGTATCCAGCCGTTTGCAATACAAGGCTAGCTGGCTTGCTTTTTCGGCAAGACGCAAAGCAACTGATTGAGACCAGTGAATATCTGTCCGTCCATCCAGATCATAGCCGGTCCAAGACGCTAGCGTTGGAACGCGTGGGCGTAATTCGGTCCAGCGATCGGGAAATTTGCTGCGGGCAATGTCAAGCATTGCTTTAACGAAATCACGCAGCCCCTCATTGCCGCGCCGGATGGCGCTTTGGGCTTCATCATGCTCGCTGTAAAGCGTAATCTGGTCTTCCCAGAGCCGGCTGTCCTGCTGCAGCGCCTCTTTCAGTTTTTGTTGCGTCGTCGGATTGTTATCGGTCGCAAGACCAGCAATGGCCGAGCGTAAATTTGCAGGATGCGAAAAGGTCGGGTGGGCGGTGAAAACGATGCCGCCCTTGGCCGCGTCGACAAAATCTCGGAATGCTTCGAAACTTTCGTTTGATAGATCATCCAGTTTAGCCAGAAGTTTCGGCCATGACTGGCTTGCTTCATGACCGATGCCGTGTTGCCGGGCAATGGCTGCGGCACGGTTGCTGGCCGTCATAAAGTGGATATCGTCGATGACACCAGTCAGCTTGGTAAGGTCAGGTTCGCCAGACATGTTGATCTGATCGAAAATTTGCCGAGCCAGCGAAAAAACGGAATTGGTCTGCGGGTCTGACTTGCCATTATCTGCAAACGCGCGCAGCGCGTCCTGAAGCGTTTTATGGTCGGCGGAGGTGGCAGTAAGCGTATCTGTCATCAAAAAAATATCACCAAGGTTTGATCCCATCGTTCGCGTTCTTTAGTCTCCGAAAGCGATCAACGTAACCGTTTTTTGTGGATAACAGCTATGAGGACTGTCTGATGGTATGAAATATCTGCGTTTCAACCAGGAATATTGCTGAAATGCACGGTTTCGAGGCGCGCGCTTAATATCGGCGCGATGCTGCGAGGCATGCGGTTTGGCCAGGGCGGCCCGGCATACGATAGGTCTTGGACGTCAGCGAAGACTCTGGTTTGCCAAAGTGCTGAGGGCGTGAGGTGTTTTCGCGGAGGTTACACGTCCCATGCTTCAAGATGATTTTTTCGAATGACCCGACGCGAGCTCCGAAGCTCGAGAATTTCGGCAAGATTTGTCTCCGAAAGCAGCGCACGAACCGACGCCTGTTCGTCAACCTTCAAACCGTCAAATGAATCGTGCAGGCGCTGAAGAAGATAGGTCCTATAGGGCATGACGGCCGTTTTTACGGTGTGTCCGCGCCAGTTGAATTCGGCCATGCCAATGCCGCGTCCGAGCGATGTGGGAGCTAGCTTCGAATCGGTCTGTTCGCCTAACCATTGATTTGTGAAAGCCACATGAGCGCTTATTTCAGGCAAATAGTCCTCAGCGATGAAACGCATCAAGGCTTTCAGCGTCTCGGGGATGACGTTGCCGTCAAACAGGACATCGCCCGACTTTAGCATGCGCTCGTCAATAACATGTTCGGGCGCATTCATGCGCTCAGTCCAGCGATACACACGTGGCGCAGTGGTTTGCATAAGGTGGAGTGGCTTGGGATCACGGGCAAGATGCGCATATAGCGGGCTAAACAGGCCATAATCGCCGATCGTCGGACAACCACCTAGCAAGAATGGCCGGTCTTCGAGGTGGGCCTCGAACAAGGACAGGAACTCGGCATAACTGTCTTCAACAGTCTGATAGGTTTCAGGGGTAACACCAAAATTAATGGCGGCTTTGCGCATACGACCGCTGGCATGCATGAAAACAGGTTCTCTTTCTTCCTTGGTCAGCCCATTCGGCAGCACGTCTTCGAATGTGTGCTGCAGGAATTTCAGATTGGTCTCGTCGAAATTCCAGCGATAATGCATGGCCGCGCGCAGCATGCCTTCACTGCCAAAAAGTTCGAAGAGGTAGGCTATGGTTTTAAGGCGTGGATCCTCAGGATAAATTGATTGTGTCGAATAGCCCTTGGCTTCGAAATGATCCAGAATATCGGTGCCATCCTGCACAAAATCGCCATCTGGCGTTTCGATGACCGGAATGATCCAGCGTCCGACCGCTTCCCTAACCACAGTATTGAAGCGTTCGCCGCCAGCTTTTTCTTCAATGAAAGGGATCTGGTTCCGACGCATATAAGCCCGAACTTTACCGGTGTAGAGGGATGCGGCCATGCCGTAGAGTTTATATTCTGTCATTTATCTGCTCTTAAATCTGGTAGCGAAACAGGCCCCTGGAAACCTCGTATGCCGGTTTTATGAAACCAGAAATAGGCTTGGGTTGGACTGGGTAATTCGACGAGCCAGGGCTGATCGAGCGTGACCTCGCGGCAGACTGCGTCGGGCGGGAAGCAAATCAGACTATCGCTGTCGGGGTGGCCAATAACTTCGACGAAATGCTGATCGCCGNGTGTCATGAGCTTCACCGATCTGCCGGCTTTGAAGCCCAGCGTATGCGCCTTTTTAACGCGAATTTGAATGGCTTGTTCCGGCGCTTCAGGCGGGCGTATTTTTTCTGGTATCGCAACTTTCAGGCAAAGATGGCCTGCAATCATTTTGACTTGAACGGGTTGCGCAACGTCTTCGGGCGCGTGGCGGAAACCCGCCGCATCCATTGCCGGTCCGCCAATAAACGTTTTTTGATAGGGCGGGTCCGGCTTCCAATTATCAAAATCCCCCTGACTGACGGAGCTAACGCTCATCCATGTTTCGCGGCTGACTGGATCCAACGCTTCCATGTATAAGCCTTCGCCCTGAATAATAAGCCCCGTGTCCGGCAAGCTGTTTTCCAGGATCGCTTTAATGTCCGGCTCGGCGTTTGCCATTTTATTCACCGCTGGTTCTCCTTGCCGGAATGAGGCTGAACACCAGCATAATAATTGCAATGACTAGCAGTGGTAGATTGCTGGCCGCGCCGGGTGCCGTCGATACAGTTTCAACTGGTTTGAAGTGACCGACTGCCATCCGCCCGATCATTTCCAGACTGAATATCAGATAGAAAAGCGGTATCAACGACCGGTACCGCAATAGCGTCAGGACAAATAGTCCGGTCAGCAGAAGCTGGGACAGTCCCCATTGGCTGAAGATCGCAATAATGTTGGCCGCCGCACCGTCGGAGTACTGATCGAGCGGGATTGTCGCAATGCTTTGGGCGCCGCCATCTGGGGCTAGAAGATGCATGTTGCTTCTGAAAATCAGCATCAGTGTGATTGGAATGAAAACGTACAGGGCAATTTTCTGCCCACGGAACACATTGTCGGCGGGCGCCGGAAATAATCGCTTAAGGAGGTATCTCATGCCATTTCGCTTTTCGATTCATTTTCTATTGTAATGGCACTTGAATTGCCATTAAATAAGGTCCAGTGCAAGTCGATTTGAAAATTCGACATTATAATACGTGACTGGATGAGGCGGTTGAACGAAAACTCTCAGCGTCACCCGTTTTGGGTGCACTGTGACTGACCGATTTCAAACTGTACGAATGATTAGCGAAGGTTAAGCGGCATGGATATTCTGAGAACACCAGATGACAGATTTGAGGGTTTGAAAGATTATCCTTTTGCCCCTCAATATGCTGATATCCCGGATTTTTCCGGTGGGTCTCTGCGTATGCATTATGTCGATGAAGGACCACGGGATGGGGCGCCGGTAGTGATGATTCATGGGAATCCCACCTGGTCATATATGTGGCGAAAATTGATACCGGTTCTGGCCGATGCCGGTTATCGCACAATTGCCGTCGACATGGTTGGAATGGGGCGGTCCGACAAGCCCAGCGCGATTGATGACTATTCAATTGCGAGGCATGAGAAATGGCTGGAAGCGTGTTTGATCGAGGCGCTCGATCTGCGGGACGCGCACTTCATTCTGCATGACTGGGGCGGAATTACGGGTTTGCGCCTCATCGCCAATCACCAAGATAGAGTAGCCAGTGTAATATATTCCAATACCGGCTTTCCAACCTGGGAGCCTGGCAAAGAGATTAGCAAGATGATCCGGCCCGGAACTGACTTTTTAAGAGCGTTCCAGAACATTATTCGCAGCACTGAAGACTGGCCGCACTGGGAAACCTTGGTGCAACAGCTATTGACCGATCCAGATGATGCGGTGAAGGCCGGTTTTGCTGCGCCATGTCCGGAGCCGGCTTATGTCGTCGGCAATCGCGCATTCGCGTTGAATTTGCCGACCCGTAACGATAATCCGATGCTGGAAGATAATTGGCGGGCGCTCGAAAAGCTCAAATCCTTCCAGAAGCCGTTTCAGTGCATTTACTCCGACAAAGACCAGGTTGCCCCGACAGGGTACCAATCGGTGCGGCCATATATTCCGGGTGCGGCGGAGCGCGAGGAAATCATCTTGAAAGGCGGGGGCCATTTTCTGCTGGAAGATATTCCCGACGCATATATCGCGGAAGTTATCAAATTTCTGTCAGACATATCGGGGGCGTGATGTCGATCCGCGAGTTTATTAAGCGCAAAATCATGAGTCATATGGTCGGGTTGGAGCGGCGTGACCGTTTGCGTGTGAAAGCCGAACGACAGCGTCAGNGTCGGAAAGCCCCGCATATTGTCGAATATTTTCACGAGGCCGGAGATCCCTATTCAAATTTGATGGTGCAATTGCTTCCGATATTTTGTGAGCGCTATGAAATTGAACTTACGGTTCATCTTGTCTCGCCGCCATCGGATCAGGCCGCCCCTGACCGTTCGCGATTAGTCGCCTATGGCCGACAGGATGCTGCCCGGCTGGCGACGAAAATCGGTTTGTCGTTCGAGGATGCAGGCCGCCAGCCGTCGCTGTTAAAGAAAGCAGCGGCCATTGATGGGTTAAAAAAGGCGATTAATAGCGCGGAGTTCCTGCAACGCGCCCCAGAAATCGAGAGAGAGCTGTGGACGAACGACGATTCTGGCGCGGCGGTCGCGCCGCCCGAAATCAGTAGATTTGTTCTCGCCGGTGATGCCCGACGCGAGACACTTGGCCACTATTTGGGGGGCACGCTTTATTATGCCGGCGAGTGGTATTGGGGACCTGACCGGCTTCATTATCTTGAGGCGCGCTTAAGCGATCTCGGCGCAAAACGAGATAAGCAGGAGAATCGGCTGATATTCCCGCCTCCGGCCANCCCGTCAGCTATCGTGTCGAAGGGCGCCGGAATGTCGGATGTGTCAAAGGGTGAAGCTCAGCAGACGGCCCGCCCGGAGCTGCATTGGTATCTATCTTTTCGGAGCCCCTATACAGGTATTGTCGCGGCTCGCGTGAAGGCGCTTGCAGACGCCTATAATGCCGAGCTTAAAATCAGATTTGTGCTGCCAATGGTCATGCGGGGGCTGAGTGTTCCGGCGAGTAAGGGCCTCTACATTACAAAAGATGTTGCGCGAGAGGCCGACCGTCTCGGGGTGCCATTTGGGAATATTTCGGATCCAGTGGGAGCGCCCGTCGAGCGCGGCTATGCTGTTCTGTACGCGGCCATTGCACAGGGGCGGGGATATCAATTCGCGAAATCCTTCCTCGAGGGTGTCTGGGCAGAGGGCATAAATGCTGGAACTGATAAGGGCCTTAGGCGACTAACCGAGCGGGCCGGACTGGACTGGAGCGAAATGAGGCGGGTCATTGGAACCGATGACTGGCGCGCCGTTGAGGCGCTCAATCAACAGGAATTGCTCGACTATGGACTTTGGGGTGTCCCGAGTTTTCGTGTCGATGAAACGGCAGCATGGGGGCAGGACCGTCTTTGGGTGATTGAAGACAGACTGCGTCAGATTAGAAAATAGGTAGTGCGATATGGAATATAAAAATGAAGTGATGCCAACCACGCCAGAGCGGGTTCAGGAGATGATGAAACGCGGTCCCGATGGACCGATATTCATGGTCAACCTGCTCAAGTTCAAAGATAAAGCGGAATATCAGGATGGCCGGGAGACGGATCTGAGCGGACGGGATGCCTATGCGATATATGGTGAGGCCGTTACCCAGATACTTCCAAAATTTGGGGGGCGACTCTTTTTTGCCGCCGATACGACATTTCTGGCTTTAGGTCAGGTCGAAGAATTTTGGGATGAAGTTGCAATCGCGGTTTATCCGGATCGCCGCGCAATGCTGGCAATGTCATCTTCGGAAGAATGGCAGGCTGCCAGCGTGCATCGTACAGCGGGATTGTCAGGGCAGTTGAATATTGAAACTGTTTTGCAGGCGGGCAGTAAATCACAGCCATGGATTGAGGCGTTACTGAAGGAGGTGGGGTGATGGCATGGTTCAAGCGAATTTCGATTGCTGGTCTGGTACTGGCGGTTGTGGTCATATGCGGATTCAATCTGTTTAAACTTCAGATTACAGAGCGTATTTTTAACCGCGCCATTGAGCAGGCGGTCGGTGTTGACCGGAGCGCATACCTGCCGGACGGTTTGCACATCTATCTTTGTGGCACGGGTTCTCCAATGCCGGATGCGTCGCGAGCGGGGCCATGCATGGCCGTTCTGGCTGGACAGCGGGCCTATGTATTTGACGTTGGCTCTGGCGGAACCCGAAATCTTGGGGCTATGGGATTTCCGCTTAATCGACTTGAGAGCATTTATCTGACGCATTTGCACTCCGACCACATTGATGGAATGGGAGAGCTGCTCATGCTGTCCTGGATCGCAGGCAATCGATCCCAGCCAACGCCGGTTCTTGGGCCTGTGGGGACAGCAGAAGTGGTTGACGGGTTTAATATGGCCTATCGGCTCGACAGCACCTACCGGGTTGCCCATCACGGCCCCGATATCGCCAATCCTGATGGCTTTGGCGGGGCTGCAGAAGAAATTAGTATTCCGGTCGGCCCTCAAGGCCAATTGGTTGTGCTAGATGACGGTGACTTGAAAATTACCGCTATCCGCGTTTCACATGCGCCGATCGAGCCGGCATTCGGCTATCGGATAGACTATAAGGATCGGTCGATTTCGATTAGCGGCGATACCGTTTACGAGCCTCGATTTGTTGCGGCTTCGGAAGGCGTCGAGCTAATGTTGCATGAAGCGTTGAATAAAAAGATGGTTCAAACGATTGGCCGCAAGCTGGGTGAGACTGGTCAAACTAACAATGCGATGATTTTTGACGACATTCTGGATTATCATACTGATCCNGTCGAAGCTGCCAGGGCTGCCCAGGAAGCCGGCGTCAATCATCTTGTTTATTATCATATCGTACCGCAATTGCCGGTCCGTATGCTCGAGACCTTATTTGTTGGCGAGTCGCGATCAGTATTTGATGGCAAGATCACNGTCGGGCGAGATGGGATGCTTATCTCGCTGCCGGCGGGGGACGACAAGATTAATATTCTCGAAGATCAGATGGGCTGAACCGGATCTTTTCTCGGTTTTAACGGCACCGGTAATAACAGTGAGACATAATTTATTGGGGTAAAGCAAATGTCAGTTTTCAGGAAACTCGGTAGTTATTCGAGGTTCGTCGGCAAATTGAACGGCATTCTGAAGCTCATCAAGGGTTTGGATAGTGAGTCGACAATTCTGATCCCTGACGAAATTGAAAATACAGTTGATCGTTTTCCGGATAAAACGGCATTTATTTTCGAAGGTCGTCACTTGAGTTTTGCCGCGTTTGAGCAACTAGCCAACAGAGTTGCAAATTGGGGGCTCGAGCAGGATCTGAAGCAAGGCGATGCCATCGCGCTTGTTATGGAAAACTGTCCGGAATATCCCGCGATCTGGTACGGCCTTTCAAAAATTGGTGTGCAGGCGGCATTGGTGAATTCGAATCTCGAAGGCTCTGGNCTTATNCACTGCATCAATATCGTTTCGTCGAAGGCGGTTATAAGTCATGGCCAGCAGGCNGAGCGCGTCGCTGCAATCCTGTCAGATCTCGACGGTGCTCCCTNGCTCTGGGATTGTGACGCCNNGCATGGTGAAAGTTTCAAATCTGTTCTCGAATCCGGCAATGCTGACCGTCCGGACCCTTCTCACCGTACAGGACAGATTGGTTCGTCAAACTGTGTTTTCATCTATACGTCCGGCACGACTGGCCTGCCAAAGGCAGCCAAGGTTACACACAGCCGGCTACGTCGCACGATCCGGATGTCAACCGGTCTCGTAGGGGCGACACAAGATGATATCGTCTATAATGTGCTTCCTTTATATCATATTACCGGCGGTGGTCTCGGGCTTGGTGCCACGCTCTTTACGGGCGCGACGTCGATAATACGCCGCCGATTTTCGGCATCCGAATTCTGGGATGATGTTGTCGAGCATAAAGCGACAATGTTCTGCTATATCGGGGAATTGTGNCGGTATCTGGTTAATTCCGATACGCATCCAAAAGAACGAAGCCATGCGCTCAAGACAGGTTTNGGCAACGGGCTGAGGGGGGATGTCTGGTCAGAGTTTGTNGATCGCTTCAANGTTCCGAAGATGTGTGAGCTGTATGGNTCGACNGAAGGTAATGTTTCATTCCTGAACTTTGATGGAAAAGTCGGGGCGGTTGGTCAGGCGCCGCGTTTTCTCGACTCTCTTCTAGGTGCAGCCTTTGTGAAATTTGACTTCGAGACTGAGATGCCGGTCCGCGATAAGAACGGATTTTGTATTAAATGCGGTGTTGACGAAGTTGGAGAGGTTATCGGCCGTATTGTCGATAATGGCCGCGAGTCGTTCGAGGGCTATCAGGATGAGGCCGCAACGGAAAAGAAAATCCTGAGAGATGTTTTCAAGTCTGGTGATGAATGGTTCCGGACCGGGGATTTGCTCCGGCGCGATGCGCTTGGCTATATCTACTTCGTCGATAGGGTAGGCGACACGTTTCGCTGGAAGGGTGAGAATGTTGCGACCAATGAAGTGGCCGATGCGATGTCTAAAATCCCGGGGATTGCAATGGCGAATGTTTATGGTGTTGAGGTGCCGGGGTCGGACGGACGGGCGGGGATGGCGTCGGTTACAGAAACCGAGGCAATCGACTTTAAGGCGCTTGGCGAAAGTTTGCGTGCGGTTCTGCCTGCCTATGCGGTCCCGTTATTCGTAAAAGTCCAATCGGAAGTGGATACGACCGGAACCTTCAAGTTCCGTAAGGTCGAGGCGGTTAAACAAGGCTTCCAGCTCGGCGTTAGCGATGATCCGATATGGTTTCTTAGCCCGGAAACCAAAGTCTACGAGCCTTTGACTCAGCAAGACTATGACCGGATTATCAATCGGGATTATCGATTCTGATTCAATACAAACGGGGCTCCTAATCATCTCTAGCGATGATTAGGAGCCTCGCATTAGATAATGGTCCGGCCAGTGGCCAGATGGTCGTATCAGGCTGGCGTTCCGCTAAAAGTCGCGCTTCCGAAGGCGCCGAGTTTGACCTGACCGGAAATGTTGTCGCCATCAAGTTGAGCGGTGAAATTTAGCGTTATCGGCATTGGTGTCGTNACGCTGACATCCCATGTCGCTGTATCGCCCGATATAGTGGCGTTTAAAATTTCGGCATTGTTGCCATCTGATTCCATTGTACCCGATAGTGTTGTGCCGTCTTGTGCCAGCGTAAGCTTGCCTGAGCGGTCGCCCATTGGGGTTTTCATAGTTGTATTCCAGCTTCCATTAAATGCCATTTCTTTCTCCTGTAATGGTTGATTGTTGGGATTTTAACTCTGCTAGACACAGGCCCGCACGCTCGGTGCTTTCTCGGGCGGTCTGGCGTGAAATCGTTCCGCCGATAACTTTCGGGCGCAATAAGGGGCGTACTTTTGCCCGCAGCAGTTCTGTTATATTAGTATCGCTTTGAATGTCCGGAGCGACATGATCAAAGACTTGTCTGCCGGTCTCATCAAGGTTCGCCCGGCAGCTCCGTACCGCCGCGCTGTAGTCGCTTGCAATAAATCGGTGCAATGATGACGCTGTTGCCGAGCTCGTTGCCGTTATTAAAAGCGCCGTGCCTGCTGCTACGGTATAAGTCTTTATATTTTTTAACACTGCAGATCTCCCTTACGATCGGTCCCCGTGCCCTTGCCAGTTGTCCCAGCCTAGCGACGGTTTCGATCTGGTTAGGCCGTCACAAACATATTGAGCCATTCGGCGACCAGAGCGGGCTTGTCTTCGCCCTCGATTTCGACGGATAGTCCCATTTTGACAAGATAACGATTGCCCGGTNTCTCTTCGATATCGAGGATTTCGTTATGCAGCCGGATTCGTTTGCCAGCCCGGACCGGTGTTAAAAAACGGACCTTATCAAACCCGTAATTCATGCCCATAATCATACCTTCAGGGACAATCAGACTATCTGCGGATAGTTTTGCCAGCATGGACAGGGTCAGAAAGCCGTGCGCGATCGTACCGCCAAATGGCGTCTGTGCCGCCATTTCCTCATTGATATGAATGAATTGATGGTCCTCGGTGCAATCAGCAAATGTATTGATCCGGTCTTGTGAAAGTTCAATCCAGTTGCTCGGCTCGAGCTGCTTTCCCTTGGCGTTCAGAAAATCTTGTTTTGCTATCGCTTGCATTGAAATTTGTCCTTATCTGAAGTTGCTTCTATATTATGGCACTCATCGTGTCATCTATTAAATTATTCCGGGTGCGGCGTTCGGGCAGGGCTCTGATCATCCGGTCTGATAGGCTAAGTCCCTTATCTAGTTCCTGCCGGCCGCTATTGAGTTATGCCAGAACTTGGCTTTCCTGGTCCGCGGGGAATCGTTTTTGAGACGTTTGCAGTTTAAGACGATATTACCGACCTGGTTAATGACAGTCGTTAAGGATGTGCAGGCATCCTAGTCGTCGGCTGCCAAGCATGAATTTGGCCGGAGTCTGTGTCGCTGATGCGCCACAGTGCTCTGATTGCTTTAAAAAGCTATGCATGCCAGCCAGTGGCTTAGGACGAACTATGCGGCGCGACGGCTGGAAAATATTGTGATGAGCTTTAGTCCGGCCAGAGCAAGTATTATCAGTAGCATGGCAACAATGAGCCTGACCTGCACGAATGTTACGAGCGGCCGGGTTACAAAGACTTCGGTGTGCTCGAGTGCGATGAACTTGTCCTTCTGGCCTTCTACCATGCGCTCTTCCAGCACCATATTCATTAAATCCCGAAGAGAACGGTATCGAACAATGGCGACCCGGTCGATCTCGTTGCCATAGGCGCCAAGCATCAGGCCGGTGCGTTCGGACACCAGGATCGGATGGCCGCCATGCTTAAACAACAGGGGTATCACAGTTTCTGAATAGGCGCGGTCAGCGCGTTCGGCATCTGGTCCTGTTTTGAGCGTTTCCAGATTGATCGCATAGAATTCTTTGCCGTCGTCTCGGGATATCAAGTCCGCAACATTGCTGCCAAAATCATAATTTTGTTCGGCCGGACTGCCATAGGATTGCTCATAGCGGTCCAGCAATCGCGCGCCTTCTTCGGCTGTTATCGGCGTCCCATTACCGCCATACCAGACTGAAAAGCTAAGAAAGCCTAATACTAACAGGCTGATCCATCCAATTTTGAGTTTCAGCATTTTATAATATCCCTTTAAAGGTAGCGGTTGTCTCCGCGTGCAATGTTTTGGAGTGACGTCATAATATGACCTATTTTTCGGTCATTACCCAGACCCCGTCCCAGTCGGAGCCCGGGGGTGAAGATTTCAGAATATGACATCTCTCCAGATAGGTTTTTGACAGGCCGTCGTCCGGATTGAGTTCGAGGCATTTTTCAAAGCGTCCGATCGCGCTTTGCCAGTCCATGCTCCGATAGGCTTCGATGCCGGCGGTAAAATAGTTCACGACGTCGATCAGGTTTGGAAAGCTTTCTGCCGAATGATAATCGAGCATTTCATAGATTTTAACTGGCTCGGTTTTGCCTTTTACGATGACCAGATCGACGTCTCGGATTTTGTAGGTTCCGCGAAGTTTCGACACCGTCGACTCACTAACGAGAATGCGGGCTGAATAGGCCTTACAGGCGCTTTCAAGCCGCGCAGCTAAATTTACACCGTCGCCAATGACAGTGTAGTCCATTCGTTTTGGTGAACCGATATTGCCGGAAACAACTGTGCCAGTATTCAGGCCAACGCCCATGTCGACGGTTTTGAGGCCGTTGGCTTGACGGATCTGGTTCCACTCCCAGAGGTTTTTGATCATTCCAATAGCGGCGCGGGCGGCGCGATCTGGGTCGTCATCATTCGCGATTGGTAGGCCGAAACACGCCATGATGGCATCGCCGATAAATTTATCCAGCATGCCGCCTTCATGCGAAATGCTGTCGACCATCATGGTGAAGTATTCATTGAGGAATTTAACCGTGCCCTGGGCGCCGTATTCTTCGGTAATCGTCGTGAAGCCGCGGACATCGGTAAACATCACCGTGGCTTCGACACTGACCCCGCCGAGTAGCTCTAGCGCGTCACCATCGAGCATCTGGGCTGCGATTGTCGGATCCATATATCGCGACATAGTCGATTTCATGCGCTTTTCGCTGCTGATGTCCTCGACCATCAGCATTGATCCGAGCTCTTTGTCGCCATCAGATGCGACCAGTGGCATAATCGTCAGATTGACGGATTTTGTGACACCGGACAGCGTCAGATTGGTATCACTCGTGTGATCATTTAGCTGGTTTTCTTTAACGTTTTCAATGCAATCGGCGACCCAGAGACTATCGTCGCCAAGCAGGTCTTTAAAAGCCGTTCCGAGCAAATCTTGTTCGCGGGCATCCCAGATCCGGGCACCGGCGGCATTGCAGGTCACAATCGTGCCACCGGGGTTGAGCGTGATCACGCCATTGGACATGCTTTCCAGAATGCTCTCATTGTAATTCTTCATGCGCTGAACATCGTCGAACAGCTTGGAGTTTTCGAGGGCGATCGCAATTTGCGCCGTAAAGGCTTTCAGTCGTTGCTCGTCCTCTTCATTAAAGGCCATGCCTTTTTTGTTCAGAACTTGCGTCACGCCGATAACTTTGCCGTCCTTGTTTATGATCGGAACGCATAAAATTGATCGTGTGAAGAAGCCGGTTTGACGGTCGAATGCCGGATTAAACCGAAGGTCAGCATAAGCATGCGGAATGTTCATTGTTTCGGCTGACGTGAATACGGCGCCGGCAATGCCGACATGCGACGGAAACCTGATTTCGGTTATCTCCGGCCCGGCCGCGACTCTGGAAAACAGCGTGTTTGTTGGCTGGTCGTACAGGAAGATTGTCGCGCGTTCGGCATTGAGCATCTGGGTTGTTTCGGCAACGACGCGCTGTAGCAATAAGGAGAGATCGACTTCGGCATTGATATCGGAAACCACTTCAAGAAATGACATTTCCTTGGTCTGGATGCGCTTTATCCGCTCATTGTCTTCTTTGTTGCGTAACGAGATCGATGCCTGTTGGGCCATTGCGCCGAGCAGGTCGAGGTCGCGATCAGTGAAAGTTGCGTCGATTTTGTTTAAACTCTGCATGACCCCGATGGTTTCGCCCGCCATGGTTTTCACCGGCACACAAATGATCCCTCGTGTCTTGTATCCGGTATATTCGTCAACGCTGCGATTGAAGCGTTCATCCTCGTAGGGATTGTCAATTCGAAGGGCTTGGCCGGTTTGATAAACATGGCCGGCTATACCTGAATCATTCATGATCCTGATTTCCCGCATCAGATCGCCCTGTGCCACCCGGGAATAAAGTTCGCCAGTGCTAGCGTCATTCAGGAATAATGATCCGCGTTCGCAGTTCAGAACGCGAGAGGTGATGGCGATAAGCTCTTTAAGGACTTCGTCGAGACTGTCTTTGAGGGCACATTGTCGTGACACTTCCAGAAGGATATTCGCCTTTGCAAGATCCAGTTCTGTAGTCGTCGTCATTTGGCGTTCAGTCACTGGCTTTTCCTCTATTGCCGTCCTGCGCGGATGTGGAGGCTTCGGCTGCCGTCTCGAGCGCAACGCGCAATGATTTGATCGTTGCTTCGAGTTGTTTGAGCTCGTTTGATTTCGCGGCTTCGCGTTTTTGTGCCAAGGCATTGGCGTCGGCTGCTTGGTTTTCCATTTCGACGCGCATTCGGACAATCGCTGATTTCAGTTCATTGTTCTCGATCGCTGCTTCCGCCCGTGCCGCCTGAACGCGTGCGACCGCGTCAGCTTCTTTTTTCTCGAGTTCTTCCCGCAATGACGTAATCGTGTCGTGCAGCTGCAGGGTGACGGCCCGTAGCTCGGAGATATCCTCTATGGGGGGGTGGTCGCCGGCGTGATGCTGCGGTGTCTTTGTCATTGTTTCCGTCTCGATTGCGGGAGCCAGCAAAGGGCTCGATTTAAACCTCTATTGTTGTGGCAGTTGAGACTGTCTGCGCCGCATAACCACCCTGTTTTTTGCGATGATGATCGAGTTATCCGATGCCGAAATAATTATTTTGCAGGGCTTTGTCGGCATATTGTAGAAAATGAGGTCGCCGGTACGAATGCACCGGCGACCACGCCTTTACATTACGCCATAAGCGAGCATTGCGTCGGCGACTTTCTTGAAGCCGGCAATATTTGCGCCTTTGACATAGTCGACATATCCGCCTTCACTGTTGCCATATTCAACACATTGCTCGTGAATGCCTAGCATAATGTCTGTCAGTGACTGGCCCAGCCGTTCGTCAGACCATGCCAGCCGTTCCGAATTCTGGCTCATTTCAAGCCCGGAGACGGCTACACCGCCTGCATTGGCGGCCTTGCCCGGAGCGTACATGATTTTCGCATCGTGAAACACTTTAACGCCCTCCAGCGTAGTTGGCATATTGGCCCCTTCGGCGACCGCACTAATGCCGTTTTTAACCAGCATACGAGCATCGTCGCCATTGAGCTCGTTTTGTGTCGCGCATGGCAGTGCAAAATCTGCTGAAACTTCCCAAGGCCGCTTTCCTGCATGGAAGGAAGCACCGCTAAACTCTTCAACATATTCATTGATGCGTCCGCGCTTAACTGTTTTCAGGTGTTTCACCCAGTCAATTTTTTCCTGGCTGATGCCGTCCGGATCGTGAATATAGCCGCTAGAATCCGAGAAAGTCAGAACCTTTCCACCGAGCTGAACGATTTTTTCAGCCGCATGTGTCGCAACATTGCCAGAGCCGGAAATAATCGCGGTCTTTCCTTCCATACTCAGACCTTTGTGCGTAAGCATATTGTTCAAGAAGTAAACTGCACCATAACCGGTCGCCTCCGGACGCATTTTGGAACCGCCATACTCCATGCCTTTACCGGTCAGGACGCCTTCCCAGCGATTGGTGATGCGCTTGTATTGTCCGAACATATAGCCGATTTCACGGCCGCCGACGCCAATGTCACCGGCTGGAACATCTGTATCTGGGCCAATATGGCGGTAGAGTTCGGTCATGAATGACTGACAAAAACGCTGAACTTCCGCGTCGGATTTGCCGCGAGGGTTAAAGTTCGAGCCGCCTTTGCCGCCGCCCATTGGCAGCCCGGTCAGTGAGTTTTTGAAAGTCTGCTCAAACGCCAGGAATTTCAACACTGACTCGGTCACAGAAGGGTGAAAACGGATGCCGCCTTTATAAGGTCCGATGGCATTATTATTCTGAACCCGCCAGCCACGTTGCACCCGGATATTGTGATTATCGTCTTCCCAGCAAACACGGAATGATACAACTCGGTCGGGCTCTGCTATCCGCCGCAAGATTTGTGCGGCGTGGTACTGCTCTTTGTCATCTATGAATTCATAGATGTCCTGCGCCACTTCTCTTACCGCTTGAATGAACTCGGTTTGTCCGGGGTTTCGTTTTTCAACGCCCGCCATAAATGTTTCTAAATCTACGTGATCGGATACTGCCATAGGTATGCCCCCTGTTAAGTTTGTCCTTGGAAAATAGCCGCTCGGCGCCGTCCCCGACTGTTAATGTCCACGCTCCGGATCGATCTGATCGAACTAATCTCCTCCACTTTTTCTAAACATATATAAGTCTTTGAACAGCCTAAAATAGTTCACTATTGCTGGCGGCGCCTTGTCTTGTCTCTCGAATTACCGGTTTCAGCATCGCGTTGGTGCACCGGTTTAGCCAGATTTTTGCGCTTGGTCGTTCGCAAGCTATTGCCTGTCTTGGGCGGCTTTTTATCACGAGCCGGATAACCCAACGTCAGTCCGGTTTGTCTCGGCAGGATTTGCGAGTGCGGGGTGAAGTCGCCGGTTGGTTTTATCTGTGCTAATAGTGTTGCTGGAGCCCGTCTTATCACAGCTCGGGCAATCACTCGATCCGATTTTGCAAAATAGTATTATGCTTACGGAGCGGCAATCTGGTATCCCGGTTCTAAAAAGGGAGGTCAGAATGGATCTGAGGTTAAGCGAGGAATATGAAATTTTCCGTAGGGATGTCGCTTCATTTCTGGATGCAAATCAAGATTATGCGCCGACGCCTGATGATAGAGGGCTGAAACACCCCAAGCGTATCGCCTGGCAAAAAAAGCTAATCGAAAACGGACTCGCAGCCCGAACCATTCCGGCCGAATATGGCGGCTATGGCGCCGAGCCGGATATTCTTAAATCACGGATCATTGCGGAAGAGTTCGCGCGAACCGGTTTGCCAAAGGGCAGCGCCAATCAGGGCGTTTCAATGCTTGTACCGACACTTTTGGAGCTCGGCACGGAGGCGCAAAAACAAGCCTATATCAAACCGACTCTGCATGGCGAAATGATTTGGTGCCAAGGTTATTCCGAGCCCGGCGCAGGTTCGGACCTGGCAAGCCTGTCGACCCGTGCCCACATTGATGGTGATGATTATGTTATCAATGGGCAGAAGATTTGGACGTCAACGGCGAAACAGGCAGATATGATTTTTTGCCTCGTCCGAACCGAGCCGGACGCTAAGAAGCATCATGGCATTTCATATTTGATCTTTTCAATGGACACGCCGGGTATCGAAGTTCGTCCGCTCGTCGACATGACGATGATGGCTAATTTCAATGAAGTTTTCTTTACCGATGTTCGCGTCCCCAAGTCGCAAATTGTCGGCAAGGCTGGTGCAGGCTGGCAAGTGGCCAATGCAACTTTGACCCATGAGCGTGGCATGCTCGGGGATCCGAATGCCGCAAAAGCCAGACTATTGGCGATCGCCACATTAATGCAGACTGAGACCATAAATGGCGAGCGGTTGATCGATAATCCGGGGTTTCGTGACCGTTTAGTGGCTTTGCAGGCGCAGGTTTATGCGATGCAGGCGAATGGGCTGCGGGTTATGACGAGCAAGATTCAGGGCGAGTCGGCCGGCATGGCGGGCTTGATCGTGAAATTACTGGGCTGCGAGCTGAACCATGAGCTGGCGCGGCTGGCTATTGATGCGATGGGCGAGTTCGGGCTTCTTTATGGTCAGAACACTCCTTATTTACGCGATTTTGGTCTTTGGCAGCAACGATACATGTACGACCTTGGTTTAATTATCGGCGGTGGCACAGCGCAAATACAGAAGAATATCATTGCCGAGCGCGGGCTTGGCATGCCGCGCGAACCTAAACCGGCCGCAGTGTAGGAGGAGGTCATATGGAATTTGCTCTGTCTGATGATCAGAAAATGTTTCAGTCTTCCATTCAGGCCTATCTGGCGGATAGTGCTCCGCTCGACCTGATTAGAACCGCGGCCGATGGCAGTCATGATACTGCCGCAGCACTCAAGGCCGGTCTTCTCGACTTGGGCCTTGCTCATATTCTAGTGCCGAAATCGCATGGTGGCTTAGGGCTGGGTCTGCTTGACAGTGTTCTGGCGCAGGAAGCGCTCGGTGGCGTGGTCGCGCCGTACGATTTCACGGCGCTGGCGCTGGCCATTACGGGTTTGCGGCTTGCGGGAACAGAACAACAAAAAACTGAATGGTTTTTCGGGCTTACTACCGGTGACGTCGAATTCGGCGTGGCCTTGACCGAACATGTTGGCGTCCGGGAGAATGCAGGCGTGATGGCATCTTCAGACGGCCTGAACGGTAAGTCTCTATTTGTTTTGAATGCGGCGGCTGCAACCCATTTTATGGTTTGTGATCGCGCGGGTGGTTTGCACATTGTCGAACGAGATGCGGCCGGTCTAGACGTCAACACGCTTGATACAATCGACAGGACCCGTAATTTTGGCGAACTTGTTTTCGACAATACCCCCTCTATTCCGCTTGGGCCGGAGGGTAAATCCGGTGATGCAGCGGACCGGATGGTTAGCGTTGGTCGGTTGTTACTGGCTGCCGATACACTTGGGGCCAGCCAGTCCATGCTGGATAAGGCGGTGGCCTATGCCGGAGAGCGTAAGCAGTTCAATCGCGTTATCGGCAGCTTCCAGTCTGTGAAGCATTTATGCGCAGACATGGCGGCGCAGATTGAGCCTGCTAGATCTCTCGTCTGGCATGCCGCCTATTTACTTGATGAACAGTCTGATGAGGCTAGTTTGCTAATATGTCTTGCGAAGTCTCATCTTGCGGAAACCGGAACACATATCGCGCGGACGGCAACGGAAGTGCACGGCGGCATGGGCTTCACCGATCTTCTCGGCCTGCATTACTGGTTCAAACGGATTGGCGCAAACCGGCAATTATTGGGCAGCCCTGAAGCGGTGCGATCCGAAGCCGCACGGTTGCAGGGTTGGGTATGACGGAAATCGTGTTTAGAGTAATCTAGGACAAAATATACGAAATCAGAATTGAGAATATAAGCGAGGAAGTAAGTTAATGGCTGATACGATGTCAGGGATCGACCCTAATGATGAACTTAATAATCTGAACATGTCAGAAGAGGCCCGGCCTCTTTACGAACATGTGAAGAAATTCATAGCCGACGTAGTAACGCCGATGTCGGAAGAGTTCCATGAGCTCGGCAAAGATAATGACGATATCTGGAGTTATGCGCCCGGTCAGTTGGAGTGCCTCGAGAAAGCCAAGGATGAAGCCAAACGTCAGGGGCTGTGGAATTTCTTCCTGCCGGATGCCGAAACCGGCGAAGGTTTAAGCAACCTCGATTATGCTTATATCGCGGCAGAGCTTGGCAAGAATTCACTGGCCTCCGAGACAATGAACTGTTCCGCACCGGACACTGGCAATATGGAAGTTCTGGAGCGTGTCGGAACGCCGGCTCAGAAAGAACAATGGTTGAAGCCATTGCTCGAAGGCAAAATCCGCTCGGCGTTTGCCATGACCGAGCCAGCCATCCCGTCTTCTGATGCGAAAAATGTATCGACCAGTGCGGTTCTTGACGGTGATGAGTGGGTTATCAATGGCGAGAAATTCTACATTTCAGGTGCCGGTGATCCGCGTTGTAAGATTATGATTACGATGGTGAAAACCAGCCCGGATGCGCCGGCGCACAAGCAGCAGTCGCAAATCCTGGTGCCAATCGACACACCCGGTGTGAAAATCCTGGGCCCGATGCATGTTTTCGGAAATCCGGATGCGCCGCACGGCCATATGCATATCCTGTTTGATAATGTGCGTGTGCCAAAAGAGAATATGCTGCTCGGTGAAGGCCGCGGCTTTGAAATTTCTCAGCTTCGTCTTGGGCCAGGCCGGATCCATCACTGTATGCGGTCGATTGGTGCTGCCGAGAAGGCGCTCGATATGATGGTGATCCGCGGATCGACCGGACGCAAAGCGTTTGGCAATGATCTGATTAAGCTTGGCGGCAATCTTGAGAAAGTATCCCGCGCACGGATCGAAATTGAAGCAATGCGCATGATGGTCCTGAAGGCTGCCAAAGCGATGGATGTGCTCGGCAACCGCGAGGCGCGTGTCTGGATTTCAATGGTCAAGGCGATGGTGCCAGAGCGGGTGTGCGCAATTATTGATGACGCGATCCAGATCCACGGCGCAACGGGTGTTTCGCAGTGGACACCACTAGCCCAAATGTATGCGGGACAACGGACTCTGCGTTTGGCTGACGGACCGGATGAGGTGCACCACATGGTTGTTGGTCGCGCCGAGCTGAGCAAGTATTCGGGGGAAGAAGAAGACCCGGCAATGGCTGCAGTATGGCGTAAATAGCATAGCAGGCAAGCACTGTTTAAACCGAATGGCTGGCGCAGGATCTGCTCCAGCCATTTTTTTATTCGTCACGATGATTTGCCACGTGTCGCGCTTGCGAGGATCGGGCTGTTGAGGCCGGGCTGTTGGAGAGCGAGCTGGCGTGGCGTTGTCATACTGATGGTTGTGATGCCGATATTCGCGCCGCGGCCAGGGTCATTCGGGTCAGGCTCACGGTTAAAATGCTCGAGTTTGTCATTGCTTCTCGGCGCTATGGTGACGCCGCACTGACAGGTTCGGTGCTTGATGCCGGCGTCGTTTGTAGGCTGGGTTACACAATCTCGCCGAAGGTCGGCCACCGCCGGCGGGCGATCAAAATATAATACGCTCTCAGCATGGAGGCTCTAGCCAATGAGCGTATTCGAACCTAAACAGACGGATCTTCAAAAACGACTGGAATGACTATGCGCCTGTCCCGCTTTTTTCTGCCTGTAACCAAAGATGCTCCGGCAGACGCGACGATTATATCCCATCAATTGATGCTTCGGACTGGGATGGTTCGTCAGAATGGTGCAGGTATATATTCATGGTTGCCGCTTGGTTATCGCGTATTGAAAAAGATTGAGCAGATCGTCAGAGAAGAAATGGACCGCGCGGGCGCCATCGAAATGCTGATGCCGACGCTTCAGCAGGCTGATCTCTGGCGCGAGAGCGGGCGTTATGAGGATTATGGTCAGGAGATGTTGCGGATCACCGACCGGCACGACCGGGATATGTTGTACGGCCCGACCAATGAAGAGATGATCACGGACATTTTTCGGAGCTATGTAAAAAGCTATAAGCAGCTACCGATAAATCTGTATCATCAGCAGTGGAAATTCCGCGACGAGGTTCGTCCAAGATTTGGCGTTATGCGCGGGCGAGAGTTTCTGATGAAGGATGCATACAGCTTTGATGTTGATGAGCAGAGTGCACGAATATCGTATCAGAGAATGTTTGCCGCTTATCTGAACACGTTTTCACGCTTGGGTGTGACCGCTATTCCGATGCAAGCCGATCCAGGCCCGATTGGCGGGGATCTGAGTCATGAATTTCTTATTTTGGCCAGCAGCGGCGAAAGCGCTGTGTTCTGCGACCGGAATATCCTAAATGTACCGCCACCCGGTGCGAATTTTGATTTCAATGATGAAGCGGCGCTGTCTGACGAGTTTGCAAGGCGCACGCAATATTATGCTGCGACTGAAGAAAAGCATGATGCCGAGGCATTCGCCGGTATTCCCGAAGACAGGCGGATCGAGGCGCGCGGCGTCGAGGTCGGCCATATTTTCTATTTCGGGACAAAATATTCGGCGCCGATGAAGGCCGAAGTCCAGATGCCTGACTCAGGACTTCAGACGATTCATGGCGGCAGTTATGGTATTGGCGTGTCGAGACTTGTCGGCGCAATAATTGAGGCATCGCACGATGATTCCGGGATTATCTGGCCAGCCGCGGTCAGCCCGTTTGATGTCGGTCTGATTTCGATGAAACCAGATGATCCGGCGGTCGGAGCAGCTGCTGAGCAAGCCTATCAGGCATTGATGTCGGCCGGAAAGGATGTGCTGTATGATGAAACCAGCGACCGGGCGGGGCCGAAATTCAAGCGTATGGATCTGATTGGGCTGCCCTGGCAGATGACGATTGGTCCACGCGGTGTTAAAGAGGGTAAAGTTGAACTTAAGAACCGGGCGAGTGGCGAAAAGCTGGACTTGATTTTAGATGCTGCAATCGCGCATATGGATAAGGATTAGAAATATGGCAGGAACCGTTCCGTTTTGCGCTGCAGAACGGATGCTGGCTTGGCGATATCTAAGAGCGAAGAGGTCACAAGGCGGCGTCTCTCTCATTTCGATCATATCCTTTGTCGGGATTATGCTGGCTGTTATGGCGTTGATCGTCGTTATGTCGATCATGAACGGTTTTCGTTCGACACTGCTTAACGCTTTGCTTGGCGGGCAAGGGCACGTTTTTGTTCAAGTGATTGACCAGCCAGCCGAGGAAGTCGACCTTTTGTCGAACCAGATCGCAGCGATTGAGGGTGTCTCAAGTGCCTCTCCAATGATTGAAGAACAGGTTCTGGCCAGCACTGACTATGCGAAAATCGGCGCTGCAGTGCGGGGGGTAAGGCTATCGGACCTCGATCATCTGCCTTTCCTCGAAAATGGTACGGCAAAGGCTGTGCAGGATGGATTTGGGTCCGGTCGGAATGGCGGCAATCTGATATATGTCGGCCGGTTCCTGGCAAATGATCTCGGTGTTCTGCCCGGTGACCGCTTGACCCTGATTGCGCCGGAAGGCACCAAAGGGCCATTTGGTGTGACCCCGCGCCGGAAAACATATATTGTAGCCGACACGTTCGAAACCGGCAGCGTCGAACTCGATAAATTATACATTCTGATGCCGATGGTGCAGTCGCAACTGTTTTTCAATATTCCGGCAGCGTATGAGTTTATCGATGTTCGCTTGGACGACCCCTTGGCGACTGAAACGTCGAAACAGGCGATTGGCGAACTCACCACCGGTCATTTCATTATTGATGACTGGAAACGGCAGCGGGCGAGCTATCTCGGCGCACTCAATGCCGAACGCAGCATGATGCGACTGGTCATGCTGATACTGATCACGATTACGGCGCTGAACATTATCACCGGTGTTGTCATGCTGGTTAAGAACAAGACCCGGGATATTGCAATTCTGCGGACCATTGGTGCCTCGCGGGGGGCGCTGATGCGCGTATTTATTATGATTGGTGCCATACTGGGACTGACCGGGGCGTTGTTCGGTCTGGCCCTGGGCGTTGCGACTGTACTGAATATTGGCACCGTTGAAGCGGTTATAAGTTTTATAATCGGCCGGGAGATTTTTCCGCCTGATGTTTATGGTCTACAGGGGCTTCCTGCAGAGTTGGATTGGGCCGAGGCGATTTTCACCACATTGTGGGCGATGGCGATGTCGATCCTGGTGACTGTCTGGCCGGCCTGGTCGGCGGCAAAGCTTGATCCTGTCGAAGCGTTGAGGTTCGGGTGATGTCGGTTGTTCTGGAACTTAAAGATATTGTGCGGGAATATCATTCTGATGCGGGGGTGCTGCGGGTTTTGGATGGTGCGGACCTGACTCTGAAAAAGGGCGAGATTGTCGGCCTGATCGGGCCTTCAGGATCAGGTAAATCGACATTGCTGCACACGGCCGGGCTGCTCGAGCGGGCCGAGCGTGGCGGGATAATATTTGACGGTCGCGATTGCGTCTCGATCAGTGATCGTGAACGTACCCGGCTGCGGCGTAAAAAGCTCGGTTTTGTTTACCAGTTTCATCACTTGCTGCCCGAGTTCGATGCCAGAGATAATATCGCAATGCCACTGATGATTGACGGGGTCAGTCGGAAAGACGCACGCAAGGCCGCCGAGCGATTGCTTGAGCATATGGGATTGAGTTCGCGGGCGCGGCATCAACCGGCCCAACTGTCAGGTGGCGAACAGCAGCGGGTAGCGATTGCAAGAGCATTGATTAATGACCCGCAACTCGTCATTGCCGATGAACCGACGGGCAATCTGGACCCGGCGACTACTAGCAATGTTTTTGAGAGCTTCATCCAGCGCGCGGCGAGCGGCAATTCGGCCGTGCTGATAGCGACGCACAATCATGATCTGGTGCAGCATATGGACCGGGTTCTGACGCTGAAAAACGGGAAACTCACAGACTTTGTCTGAGGGACGCTTTTGTAAAACGGCGCCGTCGGTTACGGTAATCGCAGATCGGTAGGTTTTAGTTTTTTGCAATCGAGGGGGCATGTGGCCATGTCTGGTCCGGCTTTCATACATCTCGCCGTGCGGACGAGCTTTTCGCTGCTCGAAAGCATGATAGGCAGCAAGGCGTTGACGGCATGGTGTGCCGAGCAAAAAATGCCGGCTGTTGCGGTTACAGATCGCAACAATCTGTTTGGCGCTCTGGAGCTTTCGGAAAGCTTGTCGGCAGCCGGTATCCAGCCAATCATGGCGTGTTGTTTTGATGTTCATTCCGGGGTTTACGGCGAGACCGTAAGCCGTGTTTCAATCTATGCGCAGAATGAGCAGGGCTATAAACGGCTAATGGCTTTGTCCTCGGCGGCCTATCTGGACAATGATGATGGCGTGCCGCGCTTGTTAAGGTCAAAGCTGTTGGAGGCGACCGACGGTCTGATTATCCTGACTGGCGGCTCCGAAGGGGCTGTGGCAAAGGCCCTCTTGAAGGATAAGGTGGATATTGCCCGGGCCGAACTGGCGGATATTGCGGCCCATTTTCCCGGTCGTTGTTATGTCGAAATTACCCGACATGGAACCAAGGCCGAACGCTTGTGCGAGGCTGGTCTGCTCGATCTCGCCTACGAGCTGGAATTGCCAATCGTTGCAACTCATGATGCCAGATATCTAAAGCCGACAGACGCCGAAGCGCACGACGCGATGATGTGTATTGCCAACGGCACTTATATTGGCGTTGATGACCGTCCGAGCGTGGCGCCCGAACAGTTCTTGAAGACCGCAAAGCAAATGCAGGACGCTTTTGCCGATTTACCCGAAGCTCTGGATTCAACGGTCGAGATCGCACGCCGGTGTGGGGTCCGGGCACGTACGCATGCGCCTATATTGCCGAATTTTGGCGATGGCTCGCGTTCTGAGGATGAGGAGCTCAGAGTGCAGGCCGAACGCGGTTTGCAGGAACGGCTAGATCAGGCGAGCAAGATTTATGCATCATCTGACGCTTATTTTGAGCGGCTGGATTACGAGCTGACCATTATCAACCGGATGGGGTTTCCGGGCTATTTTCTGATCGTTTCCGATTTCATCAAATGGGCGAAGGATCAAAAGATTCCGGTCGGGCCGGGACGGGGGTCGGGTGCGGGTTCCCTAGTTGCATGGGCGTTGACGATTACAGATCTTGATCCGCTCAGATTTGATTTGCTGTTTGAACGCTTTTTGAATCCCGAACGGATATCAATGCCTGATTTTGATATCGATTTTTGTCAGGAGCGGCGCGGCGAGGTCATCCGCTATGTACGCGATAAATATGGCGTCGACTCGGTTGCAATGATTATCACCTTCGGGACGCTACAGGCGAAAGCGGTTGTGCGGGATGTCGGTCGGGTCATGCAGATGAGTTATGGTCAGGTTGACCGGCTGGCAAAGCTGATTCCGTTTAACCCGGCCAACCCGCCGAAACTGTCAGATGCGATTGCGGATGAGCCGAAATTTAATGATGAGAAAGAGCGCGATCCCCGGGTTGGCGAGTTGCTTGAAAAGGCGCTGGCGCTCGAGGGGATGTACCGCAATGCCGGAACCCATGCTGCTGGTGTGGTCATAGGAGACCGGCCACTAATCGAAATTGCGCCGCTATATCATGATCCGAGAGCGGATCTACCAGCGACCCAGTTCAACATGAAGTGGGCTGAAGCCAGCGGTCTGGTGAAATTTGACTTTCTCGGTTTGAAGACTCTGACAGTGATCGACCGGGCGCTGCGTTTTATCAAACGGGACGGATGCGAGATTGGGCCCGGCTGGGACAGCCTTGATGACGAGGCGACTTATCAGCTGATGGCGTCGGGCGAAACTCTGGGTGTGTTCCAGCTCGAAGGGCAGGGTATGCGCGATACGCTGCGAAAGGTCCGGCCGGGCAATCTCGAAGACGTTATCGCGATCATATCGCTATATCGCCCTGGGCCGATGGATAATATCCTGACCTATGTCAGCGGTAAAGAGGATCCGACGACGATCAAGTATCAGCATGAGGGGCTGAAGCCAATTCTAGAGGCGACTTATGGTGTTCCGGTCTATCAGGAGCAGGTCATGCGGATGGCGCAGGAAATAGCCGGTTACTCGCTTGGCGAAGCTGACTTGTTGCGGCGTGCAATGGGTAAGAAAAAGCTGGAAGAAATGGTCGCCCAACGCCGTCGCTTCATCGATGGCGCGAAAGCCCAGAATGATATTAATGAAAATCTGGCAAATGACATCTTTGATACGATGGAAAAATTTGCCGGCTACGGGTTTAACAAATCCCACGCCGCTGCCTATGCGTTGATCGGGTATCAGACGGCCTATCTCAAGCAGTATTTTCCGGTCGAATTCCTCGCCGCGTCCATGAGCCTTGATTTGCATAGTACCGACAAGCTGGCAGCATTCTTTCAAGAGGCGCGACGTCTCAAAATTCCGGTTCACGCCCCGGATGTGAACACGTCTTCGGCCGATTTTGACGTTCGCGATGGTGGCATCGTATATGCTCTTGGCGCCCTCAAGAATGTTGGCCTCGAGGCAATGATCAAAATGGTCGAAGAGCGTCAGACCAACGGACCTTTCGAGGATATTCATGCATTTGCTGCCCGGGTGGACCCGCGGGCGGTTAACCGGAAGTGTATCGAGCAATTAGCACGTGCGGGTGCCTTTGACGGCCTTGATCCGAGCCGGGCGACGATGCACGCTGCTGCCTCCATGTTGGCGGCCGCGGCGAATAATTCGGCGGAAGACCGGGCTGGCGGGCAGGCCGGTCTGTTTGGTGATGCCGAGCCGGCTATGCAGGTATCGCTTCCGGTCGTTGGCGACTGGAGTAGTCAGGAACGGCTGGATCACGAGCTTGCCGCTATTGGTTTTTATTTTAGCGGCCATCCATTGGATGACGTGCTGGACGGTCTCGAGGAAGGGCGGATCACGCTGGCAATTGATGTCGCCGAGCGGGCGGTCGATGGCAAACCTCTGGAGCTGTTGGGGATTATCCGGCGACGGGTTGAAAAGCCGGCGCGAAATGGCGGCAAATTTGCTTTCTTAACCCTGTCGGATCCGACCGGTGAAGTTGAGATAATGGTGATGCCGGAATTGCTGATGGAGGCGCGGGAGCAGCTGGAGCCGGGGCTCGCAGTTGTTATCGTAGCGGAAGTCCGGCGCCGGGACGAAGAGATTAGACTTTCGGTGCGGCGAGTGCAGCCCGTCGAAGATGCCCGGATCGGCAAAAAAGCTGCGGCGCTATCGGTGCATCTTCAAGGGGGTGCGCAGGTTGAACAATTGGCGGCAATTACCGAACGTTTACGATCAGTGCCGGATCAGGACCGAGGCGAGATCTTTGTCCGGCTCGAAACGCGCTGCGGGCAATTGGTGACACTGAAACTGCCGCATCAGTATGCGACCGGACTTAAAGCATTAAGGGCTTTGAAGACCGCGCCAGGCGTGTCGCGGGTTGAACATATTTCGAAATAGGGTTCTGGCGCGTCGGCGTTATGAATAGATAAACCGCCTGTGCGTGCGGTTTACGGTTGCTACCGTTTGTAAACCGAGTATATACCCGCATTTTAAACTCCGACGCGTGGATATTCCGGTGTTGGTGGCTCAAGTGAGCGCCAATCCCATCCATGCCGGTTAACCGGATAAAGGAAAATAAAAATGGCTCTGCCTGATTTCAACATGCGTGAACTGCTCGAAGCTGGCGTTCACTTTGGTCACCAAACACATCGCTGGAACCCCAAGATGAAACCGTTCATCTATGGCGCGCGTTCCGGTATCCATATTCTCGATTTGTCGAAGTCGGTGCCATTATTGCACCAGGCGCTTGTTCAGGTTCGTGATACGGTTGCCAAGGGCGGTCGTATTTTGTTTGTCGGAACCAAACGGCAGGCGGCACAGCCAGTGGCGGAAGCCGCGCAGCGTTGTGCACAGTACTATATGAACCATCGCTGGCTCGGTGGCACGCTGACTAACTGGTCAACGGTTTCTAATTCGATCAAGCGTTTGCGTGAGCTGGAAGAGCTACTTGGTGACAAGGATGCGTCCGGTCTGACCAAGAAAGAGTTGCTCAATCTCGAGCGTGATCGCGAAAAGCTGGACAAGGCACTCGGCGGGATCGCCAATATGGGTGGTCGCCCAGATCTGATTTTCGTTGTCGATACAAATAAGGAATCGATTGCGATCAAGGAAGCACGTAAGCTCGGTATTCCGGTTGTTGCGGTTATTGATACCAATTGCGATCCTGATGATGCTGACTTCCCGTTCCCGGGGAATGATGACGCCGTTCGCGCGATTTCACTTTACTGTAATCTGATTGCAGATGCGGTGATTGATGGTTTGGCTGAAACATCAATGGATCTTGGCATTGACCTTGGCGAAGCTGAAGACCTCGAACTGCTTGCGGCCGCCGATGTTGCGACCGCTGATGCGGCCGTCGAAGCTGGCGACGAGGCTAAAACCGACGGCACATCCGTCTGATATTTAATCGGTAAGATCAAAAAGGATATTAATGATGGCACAGATTACCGCCGCCCTCGTTAAAGCGCTCCGCGACCGCAGCGGAGCCGGTATGATGGACGCAAAAAAGGCGCTCGTCGAAAGTGATGGTGACATGGAAGCCGCCGTTGACTGGCTGCGCGCCAAAGGTCTTTCAAAAGCTGCGAAGAAGTCGGGCCGTACTGCGGCTGACGGTCTAGTTGCAGTTGTTGTATCTGGTGACAACAAGTCAGGGGCCCTGATCGAGTTGAACGCCGAGACAGATTTTGTCGCGCGCAACGAGAAGTTTCAGGCCGCAATTGGTGAAATCGCTGAAATCGCACTGTCCACGGATGGTGATGTTGAAGCTGTTCTGGCGTCTGCCGCACCGGATGGTGATGGTTCGGTTGAGGACATGATCAAACGTCTGGTCGCGACCATTGGTGAGAACATGACTCTTCGTCGGTCGGCCAAAATTGAAGCTGACAGCGTGTCATGCTATGTCCACAGTGCAGAGGCCGATGGCATGGGCAAGATCGGCGTGCTCGTCGGGCTCAACGGTTCGGGTGACCTTGCTGAGGCAGGACGTAAAGTTGCGATGCACGTTGCAGCGACCTCACCGGCAGCGGCGACAGTCGCTGATTTGGATCAGGAACTGGTCGAGCGCGAAAAACAAATTCTGACAGATCAGGCCGTAGAGAGTGGTAAGCCGGCAGAAGTCATCGAGAAGATGATTGGCGGCCGTTTACAGAAATTCTACAAGGAAGTTGTTCTGGTCGAGCAGCCATTCGTAATGGATCCAGATCAGACTGTTGCCAAGTTCCTGAAGGCCGCTGGTGCCGAGCTGGTTGGCTTCAAAATGTTTAAGCTGGGTGAAGGCATTGATAAAAAAGAAGACGATTTCGCAGCGGAAGTCGCTTCCATGACGAATGCCTAAATTCTGAACTTATTTTGACATTGATCCCGGCTGCTCATGACAGGCAGCCGGGAATCTTTTATGTGCAGTTATAGAAACGGGAGGATTCGCAATGGCCGAAGTTGAACCATCAGGTACGGACCTGAAGTTTAAGCGAATTCTTCTTAAGATATCGGGGGAGGCTTTGATGGGCTCTTCCGAGTACGGGATTGATATGCCGACCTGTCTGCGCTTTGCGCAGGAAATATCAGATGCGTGCGAGACGACGGGTGCCGAGATTTGCCTTGTTATTGGCGGGGGTAATATTTTCAGGGGTCTCGCCGGCGCTGCGAACGGCATGGAACGATCGCAGGCCGACTCAATGGGAATGATGGCGACGATCATGAACGCGCTGGCGATGCAGAGTGCGCTCGAGACGATTGGCGTTCAAACCCGTGTCCAGTCTGGGATCCGAATGGACGAGATATGCGAACCTTTTATCAGACGTCGGGCTATCCGGCATATGGAGAAAGGTCGCGTTGTGATTTTCGCGGCCGGGACAGGGAATCCCTATTTCACAACGGATACTGGCGCAGCCTTGCGGGCCGCTGAGATGCATTGTGACGCAATGTTAAAGGGAACACAGGTTGACGGGGTCTATTCTGCCGATCCAAAACTGGACAAAGATGCGGTTCGGTATGACCATCTTACCTATCAGGATGTTCTGGCGCGTAATTTGCGCGTTATGGATGCATCGGCAGTAAGTTTAATGCGTGATACCAATATACCGATTGTGGTTTTTTCGCTTCACAGAAAGGGTGCCTTACTGGATATCCTGACAGGCCAGGGCCTGAGCACAGTAATATCCGAGGGTTAATAGACATGACATATGATAAGAAAGATCTAGAACGCCGCATGGACGGCGCAATTTCGGCTTTACAGACCGAGCTGCAAGGGCTTCGGACAGGACGGGCTTCAATCAACCTTCTGGATAATATTCAAGTGTCCGCCTATGGATCAATGGTGCCAATGAGCCAGGTTGGGTCGGTGTCGGTGCTGGACGCCCGGATGTTATCGGTAAATGTCTGGGACAAATCAAATGTCGGCGCTGCTGACAAAGCTATCAGGGAATCCGGTCTGGGTCTGAATCCGGTCGTTGATGGGCAGGTGCTTCGTATCCCGATCCCGCCTTTGAACGAGGAACGCCGGGTCGAGCTTACCAAAGTGGCAGGTCGATATGCCGAAAGCGCGAAAGTGGCGATCCGAAATATCCGGCGCGACGGCCTCGATGCAACCAAGAAAATGGAAAAGAATGGCGAAGTTAGCGAAGACGAACAACGCGGTCTGGCTGACGAAATCCAGAAGCTCACAGATCTTTTCGTCAAGAAAGTCGACGAGGTTATGAAGGCTAAAGAAGCCGAGATTATGCAGGTCTAATCATGGTTAGTGATGGCTCAAATTCTGATACTATTGAGCCGCTTGTAACCGGTGATCCAAGACATGTTGGTATCATCATGGATGGAAATGGCCGGTGGGCGCGGGCGCGCGGGCTGTCACGGCCACTCGGGCATGAGCGCGGGGTTGAGGTTGTTCGTGCAATTGTCGATGCGGCGCGCGATTTTGGTATTGAATGTCTGACCTTATACTCTTTCTCGACGGAGAACTGGAAGCGTCCTGAAACAGAAGTGAACGCACTCTTCAGCTTGTTGCGGCTGTATGTTTCCAGAGATTTGAAACGGCTGAAAGAAAATGGCGTCAGAATACGGGTAATCGGCAGTCGCAATGGCTTGCCCGAGGATGTCTGCGGTTTAATCGATAAAGCTCAGACTGAAACCTACGATAATTCGAACTTTGATCTTTGTATTGCGTTTAATTATGGCGGCCGTGAAGAGATCGTCAGGGCGTTTACTAAACTCTCTGGAGATATTCAGGCCGGCCGGCTGGATGCGGCATCGGTGAATGAAAACCTGTTGGCTTCCTATCTCGATACTGCGGGTATGCCAGATCCCGACTTGATTATCAGAACAGGCGGCGAAATGCGGTTGAGTAATTTTCTGGTCTGGCAGGCCACATATTCAGAGCTGCTCTTTTCGGATATTTTGTGGCCGGATTATTCCGCCTCAGATTTGAAGACTGCCATTGAAACCTACCGGACGCGGGCACGTCGTTTTGGTGGTGTTTTGACAGAGCAAATTTAAAATGTTGGGGACCAATTTGAAAACGTCTAATCGTAATGAATTATTGTCTCGGTTTGCTTCGGCCGCCGTGCTGATTCCCTTTGCATTGTTTGTCGTCATTAAGGGCGGCTGGGTGCTTGCAATTGCGTGTGCTGCTTTTGCTGCAATCATGGCGTATGAATGGGTCCGGATGTCGGCCTCGCCATTATTGGTACAGATTGTCTGTCTGGCGATGATACCGTCTTTGTTAGCGCCAGTTTTGCCGATCGGGCAAACCTTCGGTTTATTGCTTATTTGCTGCTGCGTTGCAGGGGCTATTCATCCTGTCTCAGGGCAGCGTCTGACATCCGCCTATGGGTGTTTGTATGTTTCGGTTCAGCCACTGGCGATGTACTGGCTGCGCGAAGGTAACTGGGATGGGGAAGTGCTAGCATTGCTCATTCTGGGGCTGGTTTGGGCGTCTGATGCCACAGCTTTCTTCGTCGGCCGCTGTGTCGGCGGGGCATTGCTGACAAAAGAATCGCCGTCAAAGACGTGGAGCGGAGCGCTTGGGGCCGTTTTTGTGTCGGCGCTATTCGGCATGCTGGCGGGCCATCTCATCTCACAGAATATTTTTATATGGCTGATTATTGGGGCGCTTGTTTCTGTCGTAGCCCAGTTTGGCGACCTGGTTGAAAGCATTATCAAGCGACGTCATGGTGTAAAAAATGCCAGTTCGCTTGTCCCCGGCCATGGTGGTGTAATGGACCGTGTCGACGGATTAGGAATGGTATCGGTTGTGGTCTTGGCTGGCTTGCTGTTTTTGCAGGTCGTGTCAGCTTATCTCGGATTAGAATTTTGAGCGATTGCAAGCTGATCAGCATTATGGGATCGACCGGGTCAATCGGGACATCGGCACTGTCGGTCATAGAATATGCAAACCGGATCGCACCGCACCCACAATATCAGATTGATGCGCTGGTCGCAGGCTCCGACGCCAGTGGTTTGGCGGCGCAGGCTAAATCTGTTGGGGCGCGGTACGCCGTTATTGCTGACCCACAAAAGTATAAAGAGCTGTCGGCGCTGCTGGCCGGAACGGATATTGAAGTTGGGGCTGGCCCGGAAGCGGTTTTAGCGGCCGCTTCACGTCCTGTTCACAGAGTGCTCGCTGCGATTGTCGGTATTCAGGGGCTCGCATCGACATTGGCAGCGATACGGGCCGGAAATTCCATCGCGCTGGCAAATAAAGAGAGTATGGTTTGCGCCGGTGCGCTCTTGAGGCGGGAGGCGGTTCGGATGGCCGTCGATATTGTTCCGACGGATTCCGAGCATAATGCGATGTTTCAGGTCATGGAGCGGCGGGAGGATGTTGAACGTCTCGTTCTGACCGCATCCGGGGGGCCATTCAGGGCGACGAAGCTGGCGGACATGGCGGATATCACCGTCGAAATGGCGCTGGCGCATCCGCGCTGGAATATGGGACGGAAAATCACGATTGATAGCGCCACTCTCTTTAATAAAGGTTTGGAGTTAATCGAGGCAGCTTATTTATTCGACATTCCGGAGAGCTGCATCGATGTGGTCGTTCACCCGCAATCGATCATTCACTCCCTGGTGACATATCGCGACGGTTCGGTTCTTGCGCAAATGGGCGATCCCGACATGCGGACGCCGATCTCACATGCTTTGAGCTGGCCGGACAGGCGACAGGCAACGGCCGTCAACCGGCTTGATTTAGTTGCATTGGGTGCATTGGACTTTACCGGGCTGGATGCCGAGCGTTTCCCGGCCGTCGATCTATGTCGTCAGGCGCTTCGGGCGGCCTGTGGTGCGCCGATTGTATTAAATTCTGCTAATGAAGTGGCTGTAGCTGCATTTCTAAAGGGCCAGTGTCATTTTCAGGATATAAGTAGAATAGTTGAAAAGTGTCTGAATTGGTTTGTCGATTCGGATGTGTCGAGGCTATCGCGTGACGGGTTGGATGAAATTATGATAATTGACGAAGCTGCGAGACGCCAGGCGACGGAAATTATTTCTGCGTTACCGTCAAAAACAAGGGTGCATTAGTCATGCTGTCGGTTCTAAGTCAGGGGCCTATTTTTATAATCTGCCTAGTGTTGATGCTGGGCCTCGTTGTCATTGTGCATGAGCTCGGTCACTATTTGGCCGGCAGATATTTCGGCGCGGCCGTCGAATCCTTTTCAGTCGGATTCGGTCAGCCAATATATGAACGAACTGATCGTAACGGTACGCGCTGGCGGGTTAACTGGATTCCGCTTGGCGGATTCGTCAAATTTGTTAGCGAAGCGCAGTTGCCAGCAGACATCGGGAAGGAAAATTCTGGTCCGATTGGTGAGCATTATGGCCGGCTGAGTGTTAGCGCCCGTTCGGTCGTGGCCGTTGCTGGTCCGGTTGCCAATTTCATTCTCGCTATCTTCCTGTTCGCCCTCATCTTCCTCGCGCACGGGCAATATGAGAGCCGTGTTGCAGTGGCCGAAACCGTGCCGGGTCAACCTGCTGCTGCCGCAGGCCTTCAAGCTGGCGATGTTCTAGTGGAAGTAAACGGGCGCTCAATTAACAATGCGGGTGATGTCCAGCAGGCGATCTTAATGACTTCGGGGCAGGAGATTTTGTTGATTGTCGAGCGCGAGCAGAGATTGGAAGAAATCACACTCGTGCCGGAGCAGATTGTCAGGGACAACGGTCTTGGCCAGCAGGTTTCGCAATCATCCATTGGTATTTATATGCAGGAGGTGCCCGATACGGCCCGCCGGATTAGCGTTGGCCCGATCGATGCTGTCATGCATGGTGTTTCACAGACAGGTTTCATGGTTGCGACAACCGCAAAAATGATGAGGCGTCTAGTTACCGGCGCCGAGCCGCTGAACTCGTTAAGTGGACCGGTCGCAATTGGGGATGTCGGCCGGCGTGTCTACAACCGGACGATGGCGCGTGAGGATGTGCCATTCGGGCAGAGGTTCAGCGCGTTCTTCTGGACTATGATCAGCATTTCGGCGGCGGTTTCGGTCGGGATTGGCTTTTTTAACCTTCTACCATTGCCGGTTCTTGATGGCGGACACTTGTTATTTAACGCGTATGAAGCGGTTACGGGTAAAGTCCTGCCTGAAAAAGTGCAGGAAATGGCATTGTTCGGCGGGCTGGGACTGTTAATGACGTTGTTTGTGTTCATTACTTGGGGTGACATCTTGGAAACGGGACTATTTAATCGTCCAGCGGAATCGTGATCACTAATAATAATGTTCGGCCGAATTTATGTCGGTTCTGAAAAAGGATAGAAATTCAATGTTTAAAGTTGTTTCTGCCGTTGTGATGGGCCTTGTGGCGCTCACCGTTTCGACATTTCTCATGCCGAGCGCATCTGCTCAGACAACTGAAACGATTCGTTCGATTTCCGTCGAAGGGAACCAGCGGATTGAAGACCGGACCGTGCAGTCCTATTTGCTGGTCCAGGCGGGAGACCCGTTCGACCCGGCGCGAATTGATCTCTCACTCAAAACATTATTCGCGACCGGCCTGTTTGCCGATGCATCATTCGAGAAAGCCGGGCCAGATCTCATCGTCCGTGTGGTTGAAAACCCGATTATCAACCGGGTCTTGTTCGAAGGTAATAGTGCCATCGATGATGATAAGATGCGAGAAGAAATTCAGGCCGCGCCACGGGGTATTTTTACCGCCGCCCGGGTACAGGCCGATGTTCAGCGGATACTGGACCTTTATCGGAAATCAGGCCGCTTTTCAGCGACCGTCGAGCCGGAATACAAGCCGTTAGAGCAAAACCGGGTTGATCTGGTTTTTGTGGTCACCGAAGGTCCGGTGACCGGCGTGCGCGCGATAAATTTGATCGGGAACCGGGCGTTTACAGATCGTCGACTGAGATCGGAGCTTGTAACGAAGCAGTCGCGCTGGTGGCGCTTTTTCAGCTCGAATGACAATTACGATCCGGGCCGTATGGAGTATGACCGCGAACTACTCCGCCAGTTCTATCAAAATCGCGGTTATTACGATTTCCGAGTTATCTCTGCGGTCGCTGATTTGACGCCTGATCGTAAAGATTTCTATATCACCTACACGATCGAAGAGGGTGAGCAGTACACTTTTGGTGAAATCGAGGTCGAAACGGCTCTGGATAAGCTGAACGCTCAGGCGCTGAAATCGGCGGTCTCCTTTTCAACAGGCGAGTTGTTTAAAGGCGATTTGATCGAAAGTACGATTGATACACTGACATATGCCGCCGGTATTGCGGGATATGCGTTTGTTGACGTCTCGCCTCGGCTTGTCGCGGATCCCGAGACCAATGTTGTAAATGTGACTTTCGCGCTTGATGAGGGGCCGCGCGTTTACGTCGAGCGGATCGATATTGTCGGGAATACGACCACACTCGACCGGGTTATCCGTCGCGAGCTGCGGGTTGTTGAAGGCGATGCCTTTAACCGGGTTCTGCTGGACCGGTCACGCAATCGGGTGCGGGCGCTTGGCTTCTTTAAAGAAGTTGAAATTACCGAGACACCAGGCTCCGAGCCGGACAGAACAGTTGTTGAAATTGCGGTTGAAGAACAGCCGACCGGCGAACTTTCATTCGCGGCTGGTTTCTCTTCTGTCGATGCATTTTTGATCGATTTCAGTGTTTCAGAACGTAATTTGAGGGGGCGTGGACAGTCGATTGTCGCGCGGGTGTCGGCATCGAGCCGCGAGCAGCTTCTGGATTTCAGGTTTCGCGAACCGAGGTTCCTGGACCGTAATCTGTCCGCCGGTATTGACGCCTTTTCCTCGCGGTCGGATTTTCTGGATGTTTCAAACTTCGAATCCCAGACCACAGGTGCGGGCGTTTCATTCGGATTTCCGGTCACCGAGTCGACAAGCCTGAGCCTTCGCTATCGCTTGCAAGCCGATGAAATTAACGTCCGTGATACCGATGTTGTGATCAATACTGAAACCGGTCGCCTGCAAACCCTGGAGCAGACTGTGGACAATAATGATCCACCGACGCCGGATGATCCAAGCGACGATACCCAGTTGGTAACGATCGTGACACCATTGACCGATCCTCTTCCGCCAAACAGCAGTATCGTTGATCAGTGTGCGCCAGCCTATATTTTCCGGTCGACGATTTGTGATAGCGAGCGCTCTGACCTGTCTTCGATTATTGGCTACACGTTTAACTGGGACCGTCGGAACGACCCAATCGCACCGACACGCGGTTTCGACTTTTACATTAGCCAGGACCTGGCCGGGCTTGGCGGTGACGTTCAATACATCCGGACCGAGATGAGCGGTGCAACCTATCGTGGTATTTTTAAAGGTGTCCGGGCCAGCGTCCGCATGTCCGGCGGGATTATTGAGTCGTTTGGCGATGATAAAAGCATCCGGATCAATAATCGCTTCTTCAAGGGCGGGTCGTCGTTCCGGGGCTTTGATGTCGCTGGTCTAGGCCCACGGGTTGTTGATGTTGTCTTCGACGAACAGGGGCAGATCCTAAGGACTGTGGGACAGAATGCACTTGGTGGTAAAGTCTATTATCAAGGCACCGCCGAGCTGACATTGCCAAATTATCTGCCTGAGGAATATGGCATCCGCACAACTTTGTTTGCTGAATTCGGGTCAGTTGGTAAT
Organism: Hyphomonas sp. TMED17; assembly: GCA_002172915.1. Classification (GTDB taxonomy): domain Bacteria; phylum Pseudomonadota; class Alphaproteobacteria; order Caulobacterales; family Hyphomonadaceae; genus Henriciella. The sequence goes on from NHBW01000005.1 coordinate 105,181, forward strand.
CTTGACGCCGATGATATCGACGAGCCTCTGAGCTTCACGACGCGGCCCGGTCAGTTCGATGGTATTGGTGAAGCGCCGGCAGTACGCTTAGTGCTCGATGATTTGTCGTTGCGCGCCTCAGCTGGTTTGTCTGTCGGTTGGGACTCCCCGTTCGGACCGATCAAATTCGACTTCTCTAAAATTCTGAAGAAAGAAGAGTATGACAGAACCGAGTCATTCCGCTTTAGTACTTCAACCCGCTTTTAACCCCCGCTTATGGAAATAAAAATGTCATTTGGAAAATCTATCTTCGCCGCTACTGCATTATTCATGTCTGCGCTCGGCGTGTCATCACCGGCCGCCCTTGCACAAGACGCCAAGATTGCTGTTCTCGACCGTGACCGTCTGGTTGTTGAGAGTGCAGCAGGTCAGGATATGCAGATCAAACTGCAGACCATTGGCGAGGCAATGAATGCCGAGCTAAACCCGATTGCTGCAGCGATTGAAAGCGAAGGCCGGTCTATCGAAATCCGCACCGCAGGTAAGTCAATCGAAGATATTCAGGCTGATCCGGTACTTGCGGCCGAAGTCGGTGCTTACATGCAGCGGGCGCAAAGCTTTTCGAACGCGCAGCAGATCAAGTCAAATGAACTGAGCCTGACAGAGCGTCAGGCACTGGCGCAATTCTATGTTGCCTTGCGTCCGGTTCTGACCATGGTTGTTGAAGAGAGCGGTGTCGATATTATCCTCGATCGCTCGACGATCATTTTCGGCTCGCCTGCTGTAGATATTACGGATGCCGTTCTGGCGAAAATGGACGAGACGGTGACAAGCATTGAGGTTGTCAGACAATCTGTGCCACAACAGGGTGCTGTTCAGTAAGCACCGGAGCCATGTTCGGTAATGACGATTGATGTTCGTTTCTTTGATTATCTCGGGCAGAAAAAACTGTCCGAGCTTATCGAGTTGACCGGCGCCGAGCCAGTTAGTGCTGCTGATGTTAACATCATATCTATTGCGGCAAGCGATGTCGCCGGACCGTCGGATATCTGCTTCATCGAAGGCCATGAAAAAGCAACCCGTGCGGTATCAGAACAGGCGGCGGCGTGTTTCGTCTCGGCGAAAATGGCCCGGCATCTCCCGGATGGTGTTGTACCGGTTATTGTCAAGCAGCCGCGCTGGGCGTTTGTGCAAGCATCGCGTGCTTTATATCGGGTGCGTGACTGGTCTGTTGGGAAGGCCACTTATTCGGTACATGAAACCGCCATCTTGGCACCGGGTGTCATAATTGGCGACGGCGCTGCAATAGGCGAACGGGTCCGGATTGGCCCGAATACAGTAATTGGATCGGGCGTTCAGATCGGCCGTGACACGACAATTGGGGCCAATATCTCAATTTTTTGCGCATTGATCGGTGACCATGTCACTATTTTGTCGGGTGCGCGTATTGGCGAAAGTGGTTTTGGGGTGACGCTTGGTCCCGATGGCGCGGAAGATATTCCGCAGCTTGGCCGGGTGATATTGCAGGACCATGTCACGATCGGTGCGAATACCTGCATTGATCGCGGTGCATTATCAGATACGATTATCGGAGAACGGACAAAGATCGATAATCTTTGTCAGATTGCGCACAATTGCGTTCTTGGCCGTAATGTTATGATGGCCAGTTTTGGCGGCATATCAGGGTCTGTAACAGTTGGTGATGGTGTCATGATGGGCGGTCGTGTCGGCATCGCCGATCATGTCAAAATTGGCGATGGCGCAAGGCTTGCGGCGTCAGCCGGAGTTTTCAGGGATATTGGCGCTGGCGAAGCCTGGGGGGGGACACCTGCAAAACCCCTTCGTCAGCACCTCAGAGAAGTAGCATGGCTGGATCGGCAGGTGGCAGCGCGACGTTCGGACAAGAAATGAGTACTGAGATACATCCAACTGCGATTGTCGAAGATGGCGCCGAGCTTGGCGAAAATGTTCAAGTGGGTGCCTATGCCCATATTGGATCACGGGCCCGGATTGGCGATAATTCGATTATTATGCCAAAGGCAATGGTGATCGGGCGCTCGCTACTTGGCAATGGTGTTGAAATCCACCCGGGTGCAGTGATTGGCGGAACGCCTCAGGTGCTGGGTTTCAAGGCGAGTGATGAATCCTGGCTTGAAATCGGTGATCGCACTGTTTTGCGGGAACATACGACAGTGCATACCGGCTCGCCCGCGCATGGCGGTGTGACCAAAATCGGTCAGGACTGTCTTTGTATGGCGCATACTCATTTTGCGCATGATTGCGATATCGGGGACAATTGCGTCATTGCAAACAATACGCATATTGGCGGTCACGTCGTGGCTGGCGACAATGTCTGGATGGGTGGCGCGGTGGCCGTGCACCAGTTTTGTCGTATTGGTGAGCACGCCTTTGTCGGTGGCGGATCTATCCTTGTCGCGGATGTCATTCCGTTTGGTTCTGTGGTCGGCAATCATGCTCATTTGGCTGGCTTGAATATTATCGGTCTGAAGCGGCGCGGATTTTCGCGTCAGGCGATACGGGACTTGCGCGCGGGATATCGCCTGCTTTATGCGCGTGAGGGAACGTTCACCGAGCGTCTTGAGGATACCGCGCGGGCTTTTTCTGAAGTCTCGGAAGTGATGCTGATCGTTGATTTCATCCGTAACAGTAAAAACCGGTCCTTATGTCTACCGCGTTAGAGGGTGATGCTGGTCACGCGCCGCTCGGGATCATTGCTGGCCTCGGGCACTTACCGGTTAAAATTGCCGAAGCTGCACATGCGCGCAATCAGAAAGTTTTCGTCGTTCGGTTAAAGGGTTTTGTCGAACCTGCACTGGATTCCTATCCGGGAACTGAGATTGGTATCGCTGAAATTGGTAAGATACTGAAGGCGCTTAAGCACGCCGAGTGTGAAGATGTATGCTTTGCCGGCCGGGTTGCGCGACCGGATTTCGCTGCGCTTAAGCCCGACCTGAAAGGGCTAAGCCTGTTGCCCAAAGTTGTTGCCGCCGCACGGCAGGGGGATGATGCCTTGTTAAGAGTACTTGTCGAAACCGTTGAGGCTGACGGATTCCGGGTTATTGGTGCCGAGCAAGCCAGTGGTGCATTACTCGCCGGGGCAGGTGTCATATTGGGCGCAGCGCCGTCGGCTGAATGCATGGCAGACATTCATAAAGCCGCAGAGGTCGCCGCCGAAATCGGTCGCCTCGATATCGGGCAGGGTGCGATTGTTTGTGACGGTCTGGTTCTATGTGTGGAAGCACAGGAAGGCACTGATTTGATGCTTCAGAGATGTGCACAACTTGATCCGAAATTGCGAGGTGATGCCAGTCATCGTAAAGGTGTTTTGGTGAAGCGACCTAAGCCTATTCAGGATCGCCGGATTGATTTGCCAACGATTGGTCCAATGACAATAGAAGGCGCCGCAGCGGCCGGATTGGCGGGGGTCGCGGTTGAAACGGGTGGCGCCTTATTGGTGAGTATTGATGATATGAAAGAGCTGGCGGACCGATACGGTCTGTTCGTCTATGGTTTTCCGAAAGATCTGAAGGAATGAATGGACGTCGGTTTTTCGTCGTCGCTGCCGAGCCGTCGGGGGATTTACTGGCGCGGGAAGTGGTCACCGAAATGCGATGTCGCGACCCGAAACTGGAATTATCCTGTATTGGTGGGCCGGAATTGGCGGCTATTGGGCTGGTTTCGAAAATCGATATATCGGCGCTATCCATTCTTGGGCTTTTCGAAGGTCTCAAAGCGTATCCTAAAGTGGTGAAGCTGGCCGATGCTGCTGCCGATGCGATTATCGCGGCTGAGCCGGAAGCAGTTGTTCTCGTCGATTCCTGGGGCTTCATGTTGCGGGTTGCGCAAAGGCTCAAAAAGCGGGCACCGGAAATCAAATTGATCAAGCTTGTCGGGCCCCAAGTCTGGGCAACAAGGCCAGGACGGGCCAAGACGCTGTCGCAAGTGGTCGATGAACTGATTTGCATCCATGATATGGAAACGCCGTTCTATGAGCCATATGGATTACCGGTGACAGTGATGGGAAATCCGGCTCTGTCACGGACGCTAAAGGGCAATGGCGAGCGTCTCCGTAAATTGCTGGGTATCGCCAATGATAAAGAGATCCTTCTGGTTCTTCCGGGCAGTCGTCCAAGCGAAATAGCCCGGGTTTCACCGGCATTGGTTGAAGCCGCCCGTATCGTGCGTAATCAAAGACCGGATCTGGATATTGTTTTTGCGCCTGCGGAGTCAGTGCGGGCGCAGTTTGCAGCGATGTTTCAAGGACAGCTGAACTGGAGCCATTTGGTGCCGGCACAGGCCAGCCCCAATGATGTTATGGCCGCTTCGACACTTGCATTGGCCTGTTCCGGAACCGTTACGAGTGAACTGGCGGTCCAGCAGGTGCCATTTCTCGTCGGTTACCGGACCGGATGGATTACATGGTTTTTGGCGAGGTATTTTTTGTTCAAGCCGAAATGCATCACATTATTGAATATTGCGGCGGGCGACCGGGAAGTCGCCCCGGAATTTGTTCAAACAAAATTGAATGCGCAAACAGTCGCCGCCGCCGCGCTGGAGCGGTTGGCCAATCCTGCGATGCTTGAGGCACAAATTGCGGCCCAGAACAGCATTCTTGCGACGATGGGAATAGGCCAGCAGCCGGCGGCAGAAATTGCCGCTACGGCTATCCTGTCAACGTCTAGCGCGACTTGATTTCGATGAAATCACGACGCGCAGCGCCAGTATAAATCTGACGGGGACGTCCGATCCGTTGGCTCGGGTCCTCGATCATTTCGTTGAGTTGTGAACACCAGCCGACAGTCCGGGCGAGCGCGAACAGGACCGTGAACATTTCGGTCGGGAAGCCCATCGCATCGAGTATGACGCCGGAATAGAAATCGACATTTGGATAAAGCTTCTTTTCGATGAAATAATCATCCTCGAGGGCTATGCGTTCGAGCTCTTTGGCGACTTGCAGAACCGGATTGTCGATACCGAGCTCATAAAGAACTTCGGCCGCCGTTTCCTGCATTACCGTCGCTCTTGGGTCATAATTCTTATAAACGCGGTGGCCGAAGCCCATAAGTCTGAACGGATCGTTTTTGTCCTTCGCGCGCGCGATGAATTCCGGGATCCGGTCGACGCTGCCAATTTCACGAAGCATGTTCAGACACGCTTCATTCGCACCACCATGGCTTGGTCCCCACAGCGACGCAACGCCGGCAGCGACAGCAGCATAGGGGTGAGCGCCGGATGATCCGGCGAGGCGTACAGTTGAGGTCGACGCGTTTTGCTCATGGTCGGCGTGCAGAATAAAGATCTTGTCCATGGCTTTTGCCAGGATCGGATTGGTTTCATACTTTTCGGCCGGAACAGCAAAACACATGCGTAGGAAATTCTCTGCATAAGACAGATCATTTTGTGGATTCACGAAGGGCTGGCCAACATTATACTTGTATATGCGTGCCGCGAGGGTCGGCATTTTCGCAATCAAACGAATATAGGCGAGGTGACGCTCGTCAGGGTCCGAGCTGTCCATTGCGCCGGGATAGAAGGCCGACATGGCGCCAACTGTTCCAGTCAGCATGGCCATTGGGTGGCTGTCGCGCCGGAAGCCTTCGAAGAAACGGTCCATTTGGGTGTGCAGCATGGTATGCTGGGTGACTTCATGGGTGAATTTCCGGAACTCGGATTGTGTCGGCAATTCGCCATTGAGAAGGAGGTAGCTGACTTCCAGGAATCCCGAATTCGCGGCGAGTTGCTCAATCGGATAACCGCGGTGCAACAGGACACCTTTCTCACCGTCAATAAATGTAATCTGAGATTCGCAAGAGCCAGTCGATGTGAAGCCCGGATCGAGTGTGAATACATCAGCTTCGGCGTAAAGTCGTTTGACGTCGACGACATCTGGTCCTTCAACGCCGCTTAAAACTGGCAGTTCAATCGTGCGACCATTAATATCAAGCTTCGCGATACCTGTCTGTTTTGCTGTATTCATCATCTACCCTCTTTACCGGCTGACCCCAACTCGGCTCAGTGCGGCATATGTAAGTCTATTCGCTTCAATGTCTCCTCCCGGCCAAGCCAGCTTAACACTGGAGCAAGGTCAGGGGCCGGCAATCCGCCAGTTAAAGCCGCTCGCAAAGGTGGACCAACCCGCCCAATTGATAGGTCGTGACGGTAACAAAACTCAGCGATTAGCTTTTCAAGACCTTCAATAGTCCAAGTTTCGGCTGCGTCTAGGGTCTGACGGATGTTTCCAAGCAAACTGAGGTTTTCGGGTTTCAATGCCTTGCGCGCATTCTTGGTCAGAGCGTTCACATTATTGTCCCACAGAAACCGGCAGGCGCTTGCAAGTTCGGGAAGAGTGTTGCCGCGGTCACGCAGGGCTGGAAGCGCTCGTTTTATGCGGGCCTTGACGGTGTCATCCATCTTTTCATGCTCTGCTATGAACGGGTAGAGAAGCGTCAGAAGACGATCCGGTTCAGCGACACGGATGAAGTGCGAATTGACGTCATCGAGTTTGGCGAGATCGAGACGCGAGGCTGATTTGTTTAGGCCACCGAGAGTGAAAACCGCTGCCGCCTCTTCGACTGTAAATATTTCCGTATCGCCATGGCTCCAGCCGAGTCTCAAAAGATAGGCGCAGAGTGCCTCCGGCAAATATCCCATATCGCGATAGGCAAGTGTTGAAAGCGCACCATGGCGTTTTGATAATTTGCCGCCATCTTCTCCGTGAATCAGCGGGACGTGCACAAATTCCGGTACATCCCAGCCCATGGCTTGATAGACCGGGATCTGCCGGAACGTGTTCCGCAAATGATCATTTCCCCGCAAGACAAGCGTAACGCCCATATCGTGATCATCGACAACGACGGCGAGCATATAAGTTGGCGTGCCATCGGCCCGCAAAAGGATGAGATCGTCAATTTCACTTGCATCGATTTTGATTTCACCTTGCAAATGATCATTCAGGCAGATCTGTCCCTGTTCGGGTGCGCGCAGACGAATAGTGTAGGGGGCGTCGGGTGAGGGCGGCTGTGCACCATCGCGCCATGGCGACCGGAACGGCGCCAGCTTTTCATTGGCTTGCTGAAGCAAGTCTTGCCGTGCGGCCTCGCTAAGTCCATCCTGCTTTGCTGCATTGCGGAGGCCTTCTCCCTGCTCGCGCCGGGTCTGCAATTCCTCTGGGGTTGAATAACATTTGAATGCCGCGCCGGTTTCGAGCATTTCGTTGGCGCAGGCGACATGCCGGTCGGCATTTGCGCTCTGGAAAACGGGTGGCTCATCCGGCGCCAGCCCGAGCCAGTCGAGAGCCTCGATGATTGCCTGGGTTGCCTCCGGCGTCGATCTGGACTTATCTGTATCTTCGATCCGCAGCAGGAATGTTCCGTCATTATGCTTGGCCAGCAAGACATTAAATAAAGCTGTTCTGGCGCCGCCAATATGAAGCATTCCAGTCGGGGAGGGCGCAAAACGAGTAATCATAGTCATGGGTGGGGATGAGGTCTTCTATCTGGACGAGGGTTAAATTCTATTGTGCTTCAACACGCTGTGGCGCGCTTAGGCAAGGGTTTTCGCATATCCCTGCTGTGGCGACACGAACTTTTCAGGCGCGAAATCTGGCTGCGATATCGTGCCATTTTTTACGCGTTTTCAATGGCTTTAGGCGCGGCTCTATATTTACTTGTCTGGTTTGAACCGGCTGTTTCGATAAGTGCCTTAACGAGTGTATTTTGCGGCGGTCTTGTGTTCGGACTGGCGCGCTTTGCTGGTACCTATTCAGGGCTAGCCCTGGGCGCACGCTTCATTCTGGCGGTAAGTATTGGATTGTTGGCCGGTCAGGCCACGAGCTGGCGATCACAAGGCCCCTGGCTGGATGGTGTTGTCGGCCCGGTTATGATCGAGGGCTGGGTGACAGCGATTGATCCAGCCCGTCGTGGTGATAGGATTCGGCTGGCTGTGCATGCCATTCAAGGCTTGCCTGCTAACGAGCTTCCAGGCGTGATCCGGTTAACCCATATCTCGGAGCGGCATGTCGACGTCGGACGGTTCGTGCGCTGCTGGTCGGTTGTGCGACCGCCGCCAGGGCCATTACTGGCAAATGATTACGCTTTTGACCGTCAGGCCTATTTTGAGGGGTTGAGCGGCGTCGGATATGTTCAGGGGCGTTGCCGTGGTGGCGTTTTGGGGCCGCCAAAAAATGTTGCCACCGGCCTCCAGCTAGAGATTGCGCAGATGCGACGGGCGCTGGCGCGATACGTTTATCGCCATGCTGGCGGCATTGACGCCCATCGTGGCGCCGGATTTGCAGCGGCGCTGGTCTCCGGTGATCGCAGTTTCATGTCGCCCGACGTGCAGCAGGCTCTACGGGGCTCGGGACTTGCTCATTTGATGGCCATTTCCGGCCTGCATATGGGCTTGCTTAGCGGACTGGCCTATGTGTTCGTCTGGCGTAACCTCGTGCTGATAGAGCCACTGGCGCTGCGGGTGCCGGTCCGGAAGCTAGCCGCTAGCGCTGCTATCATGGCGGGTCTGGCTTATCTGCTTGTTTCCGGTGGAAGTGTGTCGACGCAGCGCGCTTTCATAATGGCGTTGATTTTCTATGCGGCAATTCTGTTCGACCGGCGTGCTCTGAGCATGCAATCCTGTGCGCTGGCGATGATGCTGATTGTGCTGTGGATGCCATGGTCAGTCCTGACGCCTGGTTTTCAAATGTCATTTGCCGCAACCGGCGCGTTAATTGCAACTTATGAGGCATGGCGACAGCGCCGCCGTAGCGTTGAGTTAAAACCGGCGGGGTTCGGGTTCTGGCTCAAATCCCTGTTTGTAACATCGGTTGTGTCGACGCTGGCGACGCTGCCGTTCGGGCTGTTTCCCTTTGGACGGGTTGCCGAGCATAGCATTGTCGCAAATTTAATTGCGATGCCGATTTTTACATTGGTTAGCGCGCCCGTGGCGATGAGTTCATTATTGTTTTTACCATTTGGGCTGTCGGATGAAGTCATGCAGGTTTTTGGATTGAGTCTGGTTGCGGTGGTCACGGTTGCAGACTGGTTTTTCCCGGATGTGGAGGCTGCACAATCAGCCTTCAAACCCATGACCGGCCTTAGCTTGCTCAGTTTATCGGTTAGCCTCGGCTGGGTGTTTATAGCAACGGGAAAATGGCGCTCCCTCGCTATTATTCCGCTTCTTAGCGGTCTGGGCATATGGCTGTTATCACCAGCGGCTGGACTCGTCTGGGCGCCGAGCGGCGATGTTTTACTAATCGCCGCGAACGGGCGCGCCGAACGTATTCACGTATCGAAAGGCTCCGGTTTGATGCCCATGCGATACCGAAATGTCGAGCGTCGGGAGCTTTGCGCAGCGCTTTTATGTCAGTATGTGATCGGCCCCAGTCGAATAGCGATTATCGTGCGTCCGGACGAGGTTGCTTGCGAAGATCTTGATGATGTTGAGCTGGTACTCGCGAAATACAGGCAGCCGGAAAGTTTCGCATGTAGTCCGCCCTGGTTTAGCTGGCAGGATGTTCCCGAGCGTGCCGGACAACAATGGCGCCTGCTAAACGGGAGGCTGCGCCGCGTTGCGCCGCCGCCATGCGGCCGCCGGCCTTGGCGTTCCTGTTATAGCGATTAGTTGTATCGCCTCATCAATCCGACGAGACGGCCCTGAACTCTGACCCGGTCCGGACCAAATATACGGGTTTCGTAGGCCGGGTTGGCGGCTTCCAGCGCGATCGATGCGCCTTTTTTGCGTAACCGTTTCAGCGTGGCTTCTTCTTCATCTATTAAGGCAACAACAATATCGCCTGATTCCGCATTTTCGGTCCGGTTCAGCACAACAATATCACCGTCCAGAATACCTGCATTGATCATGGAGTCGCCCTGCACCTCCAACGCATAGTGAAGGCTGGCATCGCCGAGCTCCATAGGCGGACGAATCTGTTCGATTTCATTCTGTATCGCAGCGATAGGCACACCGGCGGCAATCCGGCCAAGCACGGGTATTGTGTCATTATCCGCTCTGCTCGGAACTGTATCGACAACGCTTGGACGAAATTTCCTATTGGTGCGCGCTGCAGCCGCTGATGTTGATTCTGGCAGTTTCAGGACTTCCAGAGCGCGTGCGCGATTTGGTAGCCGGCGGATGAAGTTTCTTTCCTCGAGCGCGACAATAAGGCGATGGATGCCTGACTTTGATGCGAGATTGAGTGCCGCCTTCATTTCGTCGAATGACGGTGAAACGCCATCAGTTTTAATCCGGTCATTAATAAAAAGTAGCAGTTCTTTTTGTTTGGAGGTGAGCATGACAATCTCCGCTTGCTTGAATCTGTTCATGCTTTGTTTATTCGCGTTCTGTTCTCGTGTCAAATCAGGCCAGATACCTGAACAGGCGAGAACTGGCGGGGTTGAATCGGCGCTTTGTTTATTTCGCAGCCCGCAGTGTCGCACATGCATTTTTTCGATCAGCCTGTTTCATCAGGCTTTCGCCGATCAGGAAACACCGGGCACCGGTGCGTCGAAGGCGCGAAATGTCGGCTGCGGTGGATATACCGCTTTCCGATACCAGCAAGCGGTTATCCTTAACATGACCAGCCAGACGTTCGGTGGTTTCGAGGTCAGTGGTCATTTTTGTCAGATCACGATTATTTATACCAATCAGTCTCGCTGGTAATGCGAGCGCACGGTCGAGTTCGATCCGGTTATGGGTTTCGAGCAGAACATCCATTTTCAAATTATGTGCTGTCGCAATTAGATCCTGTGCGAGGGTGTCATCGGTGCAGGCGAGGATAACAAGAATGGCGTCAGCGCCATGTGCGCGCGCTTCAGCAACTTGTATCGGGTCGATCATGAAGTCCTTGCGTAGCATCGGTAGGCCAACGGCGTTTCGAATGGCGCGAAAGTCGTCCAGCGTGCCGCCAAAGCTCGGATAGTCGGTTAACACTGACAGACAGGCCGCACCGCCCTGTTCATAGTCAATCGCGATATCGACCGGATTCGCGCCCGGTAGTATTTCGCCAGCCGATGGTGATTTCCGTTTCATCTCGCAGATAAGAGCATTGTCGTCGCAAGCAGAGATTTCGAGTAGGCGATTGATGAAACCGCGCGGAGGCACTTGTGTTTCAGCTTCGCGCAGAAAGTCCGATATCGATCGGTCCCGCTTCAGGGCTGCGACCTCATCGGTTTTGTAGGCAATGATTTTATCAAGCGCGTTACTCAATGGGAAAGCCCTTTTGATGCAGCCTTAAGTTTGCGAAGTGTTTTTAAAGCGGCGCCGTTCTCAAGTGCCGCTTTGGCCTGTTGTGCGCCATCCTGTAAATCGGTTGCCTTGCCAAGTATGTGCAGACCGGCCGCAGCATTGAGCACAACAGCATCTTGAAACGGCCCCGTTCGCCTTTCGAGAAGCTGATGAATTGCGTCTGCATTGTTTTGCGGGCTACCGCCCCTGAGGGCGCTGAGGGGGCGGGGCCGCAGGCCGGCGTCTTCCGGGCGTACGGTAAATTCATTCAATTTCTGGTCGCACACTTCGATAATCTGGGTGTCACCAGAAATTGATAATTCGTCGATACCGCCCATTTCCGCGTCAGATCCATGCACAATCCAAGCGCGCTTGATGCCAAGCTCGCGCAGGGTTTCGGCCATTGGTCGCAGCCATTTTGGCTCATAGACGCCGAGAATCTGATGGGTTGCACTGGCCGGGTTCGATAATGGTCCGAGCAGGTTGAAAATTGTTCTTATGCCGAGCGACTGCCGGACCGGCGCGACGTGACGCATTGCTGAATGATGGCTGCGGGCAAAAAGAAACCCAATACCAGCCTGCCTAATGCAGGCATGGAACTTTGCTTCGCTCAAATCTATTTCGACACCAAGTTCCTCGAGCACGTCCGCTGATCCGGTTTTCGGTGGTACGGATCTATTGCCATGTTTGGCGATAGTCCCGCCGCAAGCCGCGATAACGAGCGCGGAGGCCGTTGACGTGTTGAGGCTCGTCCAAGGCAGGCCGCCGGTCCCGCAAGTGTCGAGGATGTCGCCTGAGAGCGTGATTTGACGCGCCTGCTGCCGCAGAACCCGCGCGCCGGCAATCAGTTCGGTGCTGGTTTCGCCCCGAACCGCCAGGCCCATAAGGAAGGCGCCAATTTGTTCGGGTGCGGCTTTGCCCTCTAAGATAGTTTGAAAGGCGTCCCCCAACTGCTCTGGTGTCAGACCTTCGGATCTCGCAATCGATTTAATGGCAAGCGATAGTGACTCAATGGACATAGGTTTGATCTAGTCGTTTCGGTGGCTTCTGAATAGACGTTGTTCTGCCATTTTTTTGATCAATTTGTCGAGCGCGAGACACCGGGTTTGGCGATAAAAACGGATTTAAAAGCGTCGGATCAGGATTGCGCTTTGGCTGGCGTCTGCGCACGCCACCCAATTGCCCCGACATGTCTCATTCTAATTAAACGATGAATGCATGGCATCGAATTCATGGATGTGATTTTTGCATGACAGGCTTCAGCCGGTTGCCGGACGCTGCCCAAAGCGAGGCCAGCAACTTGCCTCGCCAGGTTCCGCCGGTCGATCTGGAGATTGGGCGGTTGGCACGTTCGGCCGTGGGCGATGAACTAAATGATGGCCAGCCAGTTTTTAAGCATCGCATGTCCGTTCTCGGTCGAGATGCTTTCCGGGTGAAACTGTACGCCAAAAACAGGTCGCGTCGTATGGGTTACAGCCATGATTTCTTGATCATCGGTGCGGGCATCGACGCGCAGCGAGTCTGGAAGACTAGTCGGTTTGATCGACAGGGAATGGTATCTGACAACGTTAAACCGCTCAGGCAAACCCTTGAACAGACCTTTTGAATTGTTCCGGATTTCACTGATTTTACCGTGCCGGATAGCCAGTGCGGTATCGATTATAGCGCCTTCGGCGGCAGCAATGCTCTGATGACCTAGACAGACCCCTAGAATCGGAAGTTGTGGTGGCGCTGATTTAACCAGAGCGACACAGATGCCGGCTTCGTTCGGCGTGCATGGGCCGGGGGAGAGAACAATACCGTCGGCGCCGATGGCCAGCGCTTCAGTCACGCTGAGTTCGTCATTGCGGATAACGCGGGTTTTTGCGCCCAGCTCCTCGAGATAATGCACAAGGTTCCAGGTAAAGCTGTCATAATTGTCGATTATGAGGATTGCCGGTCTAGTCATTGTGGAAACTCGTATCGGCCGGCAAGTCCAGCGGCTCTTTTGAGGGCATTGGCCTTATGCAGGGTTTCGTCGAATTCGTATTGTGGATCGCTGTCGAGGACCACACCGCCACCGGCCTGCACATGAATTTTTCCATCTTTGAAAACGGCTGTGCGCAGCGCGATACAAGTGTCGAGATCGCCATTCCAGCCAAAATAGCCGATTGCGCCACCATAAATGCCGCGGCTTTCTTGCTCGAGCTCGTCGATGATTTGCATGGCTCTTATTTTTGGTGCGCCGGATACGGTCCCGGCCGGTAATCCGGCGAGTAATGCATCAACATTATCTTTGCCTTCCCGCAAGTCGCCTTCAACATGAGACACGATGTGCATGACATGGCTGTATCGCTCGACAATGAATTGTTCTGTCACCTCGACGCTGCCATAGTCGGCCACCCGGCCGACATCATTTCGGCCAAGATCCAGTAACATGAGATGTTCTGCCAGTTCTTTCTGATCCGACAGCAAATCGGCTGCTCTGCGGGCATCCTCGACGGCTTCGCCCGAGCGTGGACGGGTTCCGGCAATTGGCCGGATTGCGACGCGACCGTCCCTGACCCGGACCAGTATTTCCGGGCTGGAGCCAACCAGCCGGGCAACCCCGAGATTCATATGGAACATGAAAGCCGACGGGTTTAACCGCCGCAGAGCCCGGTAGCAGCTTATCGTATTCCGGTTGAAATCGGCGCTGAATCTCTGGGATGGAACCACCTGAAAAATATCGCCGGCATGAATATATTTGCGAGCGGATTTGACCATCTCGAAATATTGCTCCTGCGTGGTATTCGAGACAAATTCAAGCTGGTCTTCGATACCATGTCTCGGCGCGAGTGGTGCCGGCGTTTCGAGTTTGGTTTCTGCAGCATCGAGCCGGGCTTCTGCAGCCGCTTCATCGCCAGGCGCGCAGCGCCCGACCAGTATCAACTCCTGATAGAGATGATCGAAGATCAATACGACACCCGGTATAACCAACAGCACTTCTGGAACGTCCAGACCATCGGTTGCGTTAATCGTAACCGGTTCAACATGTTGGATGAAATCATAACCGACATAACCGAAGGCACCACTGGCCATTGGAGGAAGCTCGGCGTCGCTGTCGGAGAGATCGGCACGCGCCAACTCAGCAAAATGGCGAAGTGCCGATACTGGATCGCCGGGCAGTGGTGTCGCGTCGCCAAAATCAGCCGACTGTCCTAATTCAGCCTGCCCATCCGTGATGCGCATCCATTTTAAAGGTTCAATACCGACGAAAGAATAGCGCCCTAGTCGTTCGCCGCCGAGAATGGATTCAAACACAAATGAACCGGGTTCATCCGGGCCAAGTTTTAGGATCGCTGAAACGGGCGTTTCAATATCTCCGGGGCGGCGTCTGATAATAAGTTTGTCGCGTGTCATAATGACGGGGTTATACTTTGTTTGTAAGCCTCGATGGCCGCAGGATTAACCTGGAACTCAACTTCCGACTGGATACTGGTGAAATAGGCTTCGAAGAGATCGTTAGCAACCTGCTCCTGAAGCGAGGCTTTGGCCTGCTGCAAGAGTGCGTCGAGATCTTCGCTGGCAGGCGTCTCGACAGCCGTGACGCGCATAACAAGAATATCCGCGTTGCTGGCTTGCAGCGTCGTAACGCTGCCGACACCATCGGCCTCAAACAGTTCCGCGACCAGGGCTGGTGGAAGAATTTCTTGGGCGGTGGTGCGTGTTCTTGCCGTCGCCATCTGACTAATTCCTGCATCAAAACTGGTGGCCGCCTCGGTGAAAGAAATATCACCGGTCTCGATTTGAACTGCCAGCTCGTTGGCTTTAGTCAAAATCTGATTGCTGGCCTGCTCCTGAGTCCAGGCCGTGACGAGAACGTCGCGCACTTCCTCAAGCGGGGGCATTCTTTCTGGCGTGATCGCATCGATGCGCGCCATCCAGATGACTTCATCGTCGCCAACTCTTTCAGTCGTTGTGCCCTCGGAGCTGGCAAATACGATGTCCAGCAATTCCTGACTTTCCTGCATCGCCGTGACCGGTTGCGATCTGGCATTTAGACCGCGTTGGTCGATCTGGCTGTACATTAATACCGGGATCCCAAGGTCCTGGCCAATGGCTTCGAGGCTGGCGCCGGTCCCGATAAGGTCGTCGAGGCGAGGCAGGGACTCGTAGAATAAATCAACAGCGATTTCACGGGCGAGTTCATCGGCAATCGCCTCGCGGACGTCGTCATACGGAACCGCCTCACCCTCGATAATGCGCTCGATCCGGACAATTACCCAGCTGCCATTATCGAGTACCGGGCCATGGATGGATTGCTCCAGAGCGCCCGGACTAAATACCTGAGACTGGAGGCGCTCATTTGCGATGCTTTCGGCGCGGCCAGTGACTTCCGAGGACAGGCTCAAGCCGGCGATTTCGGCGTCTGCCGCACCACCGGCAATCTGGCCAAGTGCGGCGCGGGCCAGGTCTTCAGTCTCGAAATTATAGATCGTATAGGCCCGTGTGTCCGGCCCGACATAGCGTTCGCGTTTGTATGCGTCGTAGAAAGACCGGATATCGGCATCGTCAATATCTGCCTGCGTGGTAAAATCATCGACCCCGATTTTCAAAAGGCTGATATCCCGCCGCTCAGGTTCGAGCAGACTTGCTTCGGCCTCGTTGTAAAGAGTTTCAAGATCGGCATTTGTCGGGTCCGGCAGAGCGGGCAGTTGTGACTGATTAAGAAGGAACCATTCCGCTGATCGGGCTTCGGCTGAGTAAAGCGCCGTTGTTTCGGCAAGCGTATCAGGGACAAAGAGGGCTGCAGCCGGTAATTGCCGTAGGCGTAATTCGGTCAGCTCGCTTTCGATTGCGGCCTCGAATGTGGATGGCGTATAGCCATTATCCCGCAGGATCTGGTCGTATCTGGCAGGATCGAATAGCCCGGTGCTGTCGAGGAATCCATCCATGCTAAGGATCTGGTCCTTAATGTTATCGTCGGTCACAGTTATCCCGATGCGGTCGCCGTAGGCCGACAGCGCCAGTGAGAATTGTTGTGACTGCAAGAGCTGGTCGATAACGCCTTGCTCAAGGGCCTGCTCTTTCAGCATCGAGCGCCCTCTATCATCGGTCATTAACCGCAGCTGCCGTTCAACCGTTGCGTCGAATTGTTCGCTGCTGACCGAGCGATCACCGGCACTGATCATTTTGTTTGCGAGACTTCCACCGAAAACATCGGTGACACCCCATGCTGCCATGGATACGATTAGAATTACGAATAAGAAACCTGCCGCTTTTGAGCGGAGCAATTGTCTCATTATGGTCAGCATTGGCTTAACTTCCAATTAGTGTGGATTTGTTAAACTAGCTGGTAGGCGAGGCAGCGAGGTTGATCAAGATGGAGACTTTAGCATGAAGAAACTGATTGCAGGAAACTGGAAGATGAACGGATTGCTGGGCGCGATGGAAGAAGTCATGTCGATGGTCCGTAAACTCGACACATTACCTGATGATGCCGACTGTCTAATTTGCCCTCCGGCAACGCTGTTGCATACGGTTTCGGCCGTATCGGGGCCACGGATCATCGTCGGCGGGCAATATTGTCATGTGCATAATTCCGGTCCTCATACAGGCGATATCTCAGCTGAGATGCTCGCGGATGCTGGCGCTACATTTGTTATTGTTGGTCATTCGGAACGACGTGCAGACCATTATGAAACCGATGATATTGTTGCCCGCCAGGCAGAAACCGCCGTCGGCGCCGGTCTTGTTCCAATAATTTGTCTCGGAGAATCCCTCGACCAGAGGCAGCAGGATCTGACTTTGTCGGTGATTAGCGAGCAATTAGAGCAGTCAATTCCTGAGAATATCGATACCTCCGGTGGGTTTCTAATTGCTTATGAGCCGATCTGGGCCATTGGCACTGGCGAAGTGGCTACGGTCGAACAGATCGAGCAAGTGCACCGACACATACGCGGCAGGCTGATCGATCGATTCGGACAAGATGGCGAACAGATACGCATCCTTTATGGCGGATCGATGAAGCCTGAAAATGCGGCTGAAATTCTTGCAATCGACAATGTTGATGGTGGTCTCATCGGAGGCGCCAGCCTGAAAGCGGACGCTTTTATTTCCATTTATCGGGCCGCGATCGATAAAGACTGACGGTTAGGGGTTGGCTGCGGGCGAAGAAAGGCGTAATGGCCGCTATAAATCTTCAGGGTCTTATTATGCTCTCAGTTATTCTTGTCGCTCATATTCTAGTTTCGATCGTTTTGATTGTCGTTGTCTTGCTGCAACGATCTGAAGGCGGGGCGTTAGGAGTCGGTGGTTCTGGTGGCGCTGGCGGCGGGCTTGTTTCAGGGGCCGGTGTTGCCGGTGCTCTGGTTCGCACGACAATTATTTTCGGAGCGATTTTCTTCGCGACCAGCCTGATACTCACGACGCTGTCGACACGACGTGATGATGGCGGCCGGACCGAAATTGAACGTGACTTGCAGGAAGAGTTCGCTCCGACGGATGATCGTGATGAGTTAGGTCTTGGCGAGTTTGAGGACTTGGTGGCGCCTGGCTCGGACCTGTTATCGAACGACCCGTTTGCGGAAACGCCTGCATCACCAGTGCAGGTGACTGTCCCCGAGGCGTCGAGCCCGGATGCGGATTTGCTGGAAGAAAAAGATCAATGATTTAGTCCGTCAGCCTTTTAAAGGTCGAGAATCAGGGAACCTACATGTCCATGACTCGCTATATTTTTATTACTGGTGGTGTGGTGTCCTCGCTGGGCAAGGGGATTACATCAGCTGCTCTGGGCGCACTTTTGCAGGCCAGAGGCTATTCGGTCCGCCTGCGTAAGCTGGATCCATATCTAAATGTTGATCCCGGAACGATGAGTCCGCGACAGCATGGTGAAGTCTTTGTTACCGATGATGGGGCAGAGACCGACCTCGATCTTGGACACTATGAGCGATTTACCGGTGTTTCCGCGCGGCAATCGGACAATATTACGACGGGCCGGATTTATTCCAGAATTATCGAGAAAGAGCGCCGCGGCGACTATCTTGGTGCCACTATTCAGGTCATTCCGCACGTTACAAATGAAATCAAAGAATTTGTTCTCAGTGATCCCGGTGATGAAGTGGATTTCATTCTGTGCGAGATCGGAGGTACGGTTGGCGATATCGAAGGATTGCCGTTTTTCGAAGCGATCCGTCAGCTCGGCCAGGAACTTGGACGCGAGCAAGCCTGCTTCATACATCTGACCTTACTGCCATACATCCCGGCGGCTGGCGAAATGAAAACCAAGCCGACGCAACATTCGGTTAAAGAGCTGCGATCGATTGGTATTCAGCCGCATGTGCTACTGTGCCGATGCGACCGGCCAATTCCCGAGACAGAAAAAGCCAAAATTGCGAGCTTCTGTAATGTTCGTTCTTCCAGTGTGATTGAAGCGCGGGATGTCGGTCACATCTACGATGTGCCGGTGGCTTATCATGAAGAAGGTCTGGATACTGAAGTGCTTGAGCATTTCGGTTTGTCCAGCGAGGACAAGCCGGATTTGTCGCGATGGAACCAGATTGCCGAAACCGTCCATAATCCTGATGGTGAAGTCTGTATCGGTCTGGTCGGAAAATATGTTGATGTTCCAGATGCCTATAAATCTGTATCCGAAGCGCTTGTTCATGGCGGGCTGGCGCATAATGTGAAGGTTCGCGTGCGATTGATCGATAGCGAAGCCTTTGACGATGACGCTGCACCGCTAGATGTTCTGGAAGGTGTAAACGGCATCATTCTGCCCGGTGGATTTGGCGAGCGCGGTGCCTATGGCAAGATGCGGGCGTCGCGGTTTGCGCGTGAGCGCGCCGTGCCGTGCTTTGGAATTTGCTATGGTATGCAGCTCGCTGTGGTCGAGGCGGCGCGGAACCTTGCTGGCATATGCGAAGCCACAACATCTGAATTCGGATCTTCTGAAGATTTGGTTGTTGGTCTGATGTCGGAATGGACAAAGGGGAATGAGAAAGTTGTTCGGAATGCGACAACCGATCTCGGCGGTACGATGCGACTCGGCGCCTATCCTGCGGTCTTACGAGAAGGTTCGAAAGTTGCGGAAATATATGGTGGTTTAGAAATCTCCGAGCGCCATCGGCACCGATATGAAGTAAATTCCAAATATATCGAACTGCTGGAAGAGAATGGCGTAATCTTTTCGGGCTTGTCGCCGGATGGCCGGCTGCCGGAAATTTTCGAACTTAAGGATCACCCATGGTTTGTCGGGGTTCAGTTCCATCCGGAGCTGAAATCGCGTCCGTTCAGCCCGCATCCGCTGTTCTCAAGTTTTATTCAGGCGGCCCTTGAACAAAGCCGGCTGGTTTAGAGCGTATTCGCCCCCTTGCAGTTGTGCGCGGGCTCAGCTATACGCCGTTTTTGGTTTTAACGGGGCTGTCCCCTCGAACGTTCCGGATAGATATTATGGCTGTTCCTAAGCGCAAAACAACTCCTTCAAAGCGCGGCATGCGCCGTGCTCATGACAGGCTGGCAAGCAATACGTTTATTGAAGATGCTGAGTCGGGCGAATTGCGTCGTCCACACCACATCGACCTAAAGACTGGTGTTTACCGCGGCCGTCAGATTCTCGAACCACAAGACGATTAGAGCTTACCGGCGCGCTTTCTCGGCGCATCGCATCTGATCATCGACAGTAATCGTGTCGAGGACAGACCTTTCGGGTCTGATGATAAATTTTAATAAAACAACCGTTCGCGCCAGATTGCCAATCGCAGTCTGGCGCATTGCTGTTAACGATGCGCGAGAAACCGTCCGCGGTGATAATCTGTTTGCGTCCAACAAATAGATGCGGTTTGTGCATAGTTGCGTATATGGCTGCGATGGCCCGGCGCCAATGATCATGACATGTCGCCAGCGATAATGCAGGCCGGTTACCGGTCAGGATCTGCGTTGACGCTGGCTGGATAAGACCTGCTAGCCGAGCTGCATGGCGACGCGGTCCGCGAAATAGCTGATAATGCCGCTGGCGCCGGCGCGCTTGAAACAGCTCATTGTCTCGAGCATGACCCGTTCGCCGTCTATCCAGCCGCGCTCCGCGGCAGCTTCAATCATTGCATATTCGCCGGAGACCTGAAAGACGATGGTCGGGACCGAGAATGTTTCCGAAACGCGGCGGACAATGTCCAGATAAGGCAAGCCAGGCTTGACCATGACCATGTCGGCGCCTTCGGCAATGTCCAGCGCGACTTCGCGCAACGCTTCATCGCTATTGGCAGGATTTTGCTGATAGGTTTTCTTGTCACCGACAAGCGCTGTCGCTGAGCCAATGGCTTCGCGATAAGGGCCGTAAAATCCGCTCGCATATTTTGCGGCATAAGACAGGATCATGGTCTGGCCAAAGCCGGCCGCGTCGAGGCCTGCCCGGATGGCGCCGACCCGGCCGTCCATCATATCCGAGGGCGCGACAATATCAGCGCCGGCTTTGGCCTGAACAATTGCCTGTTCGACAAGTATTGCACTTGTTTCATCATTGAGAACATAGCCTGTTTCATCGATCAGGCCGTCATGCCCGTGGCTGGTGAAGGGATCCAGCGCGAGATCGCAAATAATACCGAGATCAGGGGCCTCCTGTTTCATGGCGCGTATAATCCGGGGTACAAGGCCGTCCGGGTTAAGGCATTCCCGCCCGTCCTGGGTTTTCAGCGCGAGGTCGATATGAGGAAAAATTGCCACCGCCGGTATGCCCAGTTCAATGGCTCTACGGGCCGCTTTTCTGGCTTCGTCGACATTCAGCCGGTCGACTCCGGGCATCGCCTGAACTGGAATGCGTGGCTGTTCGCCGTCATGAACGATTAGCGACCAAATAAGATCATGCGTTGATAGCTGTGTTTCGGCGGTCAGGTTTCTGATCCAGCTGGTCTGCCGCAGACGGCGCAGGCGGGTAGCAGGAAAGCTTTGTAGGAAGGGGGGGGGTCATGCGGCGCTCCTCGGCGGACTTATTGATCTTGTGGTTTAAGACGCATGAAACAGCGTGCGGTTGATGTTTATCCATGGTTTCTGAGCTTGCTCAATATCCCATATATAGGGCGCTAACTGTCAGCGGGGCAATTCTCTAAATCGGTCCATACTGGAAAACGGATTATTGGATCAAATATTGCCGCAGACAGCGAGCGAAGATCGTAGCACCGGCTTTGCCTGCAAGCCTCGGCATGGTCTGTTAGGTTTTGGAGGTCGGCCCGTTTTTGCTGACTCGCCAGACGCGATTGGTCTGGTCGTTAAGTGCCGGGTAGCCACTATCGCTATCTGGTAATCTCAGTAGTTCAGTTACACATGGCGAGACATCAGCATCCCCTGGGGTAGACTTTATGGCATCCCGCTTGATTGATGTTGCCCGGCAGATATCAAACTTTTCTGGTTTCATCCTGATTGAAATAACATATTCATTAAGGATTAAATATTGGGAAGCGATTTAGAAAGCGGTTTTCTTGATGACAATGCAGCTGAATGACGAACAAAAAATGATCCGGGAAACGGCAATACGCTTTGCCGCCGACGAACTAGCTGCGCATTCGGGGAATTGGGATGCCGAAAAGCATTTTCCAATCGAGACTATTCGCAAATCCGCGGATCTGGGTTTTGCCGGCATATATACGTCAGAAGAGGGGGGTGGTGCCGGGTTGAGCCGGTTCGACGCCGCTTTGATTTTCGAGCATTTGTCTTATGGCGACATTTCAACTGCTGCGTTTATTTCCATCCATAATATGGCGACATGGATGATTGATCAGTTTGGCTCGCCGGAACAGCGGGACAAATATGTCCGTCGGTTAACGACAATGGAGCTTGTTGTCAGCTATTGTCTAACTGAGCCGGGGTCGGGCTCGGACGCGGCAGCGATGGCGACGACTGCCGTCAAAGATGGTGATGCTTATGTTTTGAATGGCAGTAAGCAGTTTATTTCCGGGGCCGGGGTTTCGGATGTTTACG
Source organism: Hyphomonas sp. TMED17 (assembly GCA_002172915.1). Taxonomy (GTDB): domain Bacteria; phylum Pseudomonadota; class Alphaproteobacteria; order Caulobacterales; family Hyphomonadaceae; genus Henriciella. Next base: position 127,330 of record NHBW01000005.1, read on the forward strand.
TGTTGATGGCACGGACAGGCGACAGTCGCGCCAAGGGCGTCTCGGCTTTTATTATTGAGCGGGACCAGCCTGGTGTCTCTTTCGGCGCGAATGAAAAGAAAATGGGCTGGAACAGCCAGCCAACCCGGCAAGTTATTCTCGATGATGTCCGGGTGGCGTCGGAAAATCGTATTGGCGATGAGGGGCAGGGTTTCCGCTTTGCCATGGCTGGTCTTGACGGCGGGCGCCTGAATATTGCGGCCTGCTCGCTGGGTGGCGCGCAACTGGCGCTGGATAAGGCATTGGCCTATGCCAAGGAGCGTCAGCAATTCGGCCAGCCAATATCCGAGTTTCAGGCGATCCAGTTTAAACTGGCTGATATGGAAACGGAGCTGCAAGCGGCGCGGGTATTCCTTTACGAGGCAGCATCGATGCTCGACCTTAAATCAGAAGCGGCGTCGCGATGGTGCGCCATGGCGAAACGGTTTGTGACTGACACTTGTTTCAAAGTCGCAAATGAGGCCCTCCAAATCCATGGTGGATATGGCTATCTGCATGATTATGGAATTGAGCAAATCGTCAGGGATTTGCGGGTGCATCAGATTCTCGAAGGCACTAACGAGATTATGCGGGTTATTATTAGCCGCGACATGCTTAAGGCCTGATCCATTGCATCGCGCTGGCAACTAACATATCGTCTCTTTGAAGCAGCAAAGACTGCTCTTTGGAGGAAAACATGGCCGCGATTAATGTAACTGAATTAGATGGACTGGGTGTCGAATTATCCGGTCTGGATTTGCGCGCTCTGACTGAATCAGATTTCGCTATGATACAAGCGCATTTTTCCGAGCATGGTGTTATTTTTTTCCGAGACCAGTCTCTGAGCGAGGCTGATCATCTCGATTTTGCGCGGCGGTGGGGCGATGTGAATGTGAACAGGTTCTTCGCGGCGCTGCCTGATTTTCCGCAAATAGCGCTGGTTGCCAAAGAACCAGATCAAGCTGACAATATTGGCGGGGGCTGGCATACTGATCATTCATATGATCACGAGCCGGCACTGGGATCTATCCTTGTCGCGCGCGAATTACCCGATGCCGGTGGCGATACAATGTTTGCTTCCATGTATAAGGCGTACGAAACGCTCGATGAGGAAACTAAAGCTGAAATTGAACATCTGAAAGCGGTGCATTCGGGTAAGCATATTTTCGGGACTGAGAGCAGCACATATTATCAGAACTCCGACGCCGGTAATGGCCGGATTGGCAATCCTGAAAAGGCGGATGAACTGACCGACCCGGTCCATCCCGTCGTAATCACCCACCCGTTGCGTGGAAAAAAGGCGTTATATGTCAATCCCGCCTTTACGGTTCGGTTTGAACACCAGACCAAGGAAGAGTCAGAACCATTGCTGTCAAAATTATATGCGCATGTGATGAAGGGTGATTTTCAGACGCGGTTTAAATGGCGCAAAGGCAGCGTTGCAATGTGGGATAATCGTTCAACATGGCACTGGGCTTTGAATGATTATCAGGGTCACCGCCGGATCATGCACCGGGTTACGGTCGAAGGTTGTGCTTTAAACTAAAATTCTTCTCGATCATGTCGTTTTAGGGTGGGAATTTTGAGCGATACCTCCTACGGCACCTCTTCGTGTTAATGATCAAGAGGTGCCCTTGGCCCGTTCCACTTTTTCCGAGTTCGCAGACCGGCTTAAACTATCGGATTGGGCTGGCGCTCAATTGTCGATTTATACGCCCGCCCGCGTCAAAACCGAAATTCTTGCCGGTCTGACAGTGTCGCTAGCTCTTGTGCCTGAGGCCGTTGCCTTCGCTTTTGTTGCGGGCGTCGAGCCGCTTGTCGGACTGTATGCAGCCTTTCTCGTCGGATTGGTGACGGCGTTGATAGGCGGGCGTCCGGGCATGATTTCCGGGGCAACCGGCGCACTAGCTGTCGTGATGGTCGCGCTGGTCGCCCAGCATGGCATTGAATATTTATTCGCAACCGTCGTTTTGATGGGGATATTGCAGATCGCAGCCGGTATTTTCAAGCTGGGGAAATTTATTCGTCTTGTGCCCCATCCGGTCATGCTCGGGTTTGTTAACGGTCTGGCTATCGTTATTTTTCTGGCGCAACTGAGTCAGTTTCAAGTTGCTGGCTCCGGAACACCTGATGGCCACGGCTTTTTGCCGAACGGGGAATGGCTACCGGCATCTGAGATGACTGTAATGTTGCTGCTGATTGGGCTGACCATGCTGATTATATGGGGTTTGCCGAAGTTGACCAAAATCATTCCGGCGCCGCTGGCAGGCATCGCGATTGTTGCATCAATCGTTATCGGAATGGGTCTGAATACACCTGTTGTCGGGGATCTAGCGAGTATTAAGGGAGGTTTGCCGAGCTTTCATGTGCCCGGCGTACCGGTGTCTTTTGAAACCCTGTCTATAATTCTGCCCTATGCAGTTATTCTTGCCGCGATTGGACTGATCGAAAGCTTGCTGACTTTGAATCTGGTTGGCGAGATTACCAATCAAAAAGGCGGGGCCTCGCAGGAGTGTGTCGCGCAGGGATCGGCAAACCTTTTGACCGGATTTTTTGGCGGGATGGGCGGCTGCGCGATGATCGGTCAGTCGATGATCAACGTGAAATCCGGCGGTCGAACCCGATTGTCCGGATTGTCCGCTGCAATCTTTCTGCTGTGCTTCATTCTGGTCGGATCGCGCTGGATCGAAATGATACCGTTGGCTGCGCTCGTCGGCGTTATGTTCATGGTCGTTATCGGAACCTTTGCCTGGAATAGTTTCCGGATAATGCGGAAAATCCCGTGGATGGATGCATTTGTAATCGTGCTTGTTACAGCGGTGACGGTTGCACAGGATCTTGCAATTGCCGTCATTGTTGGCGTGATCGTTTCTGCGCTGACCTATGCATGGAACAATGCCAAGCGAATTCGCGTGTTGCAGCGTGACAGCGAGCGTGTGCCCGGTGCAACCGTCTATGAGATAGAAGGGCCTTTATTCTTCGGGTCGACAGACGGGTTTTCCGAATTGTTCAATCCAGAGCAGGATAGCGATGTTGTGATTGTGGACTTCATGCGCTCGCGGGTTGTCGATCAGTCCGCGCTGCAGGCGATTGAAGACCTTGCCGCCCGATATGAGGGGTATGGCAAGCGTTTAATGCTGAGACATTTGTCGCCTGACTGCCACAAGCTTCTATCGCGTGCCGGTCAGCTGATTGTTGATAGTCAGAATGACCCAGATTATGAGATTGCCGCGGACTACCACATCCGGACAGGGATATTCGGCGGCGGGCATTAGCCATTCCTTGATCCGGTCGGTTGATCAGGATATCCCGTCTCAATGACAGATAGCGTAATTATTCGTACGACCGGTCAACTTGGCCATATTACATTAAACCGCCCTGAAACACTGCATGCCCTGAATATGGAAATGTGTAGTGCGATTTTGGCGCAATTGAAAGCCTGGCAGCATGATCCGGCGATTATGGCAGTCATGTTGGATCATGCCGATGGTAGCCGCGGGTTTTGCGCGGGTGGCGATATTGCCATGTTGCGAAACAGCGGTCTGGCGGATGGCAGCGCGGCGCGAAATTTCTTTGCCTGTGAATATCGTTTGAACGCTTTGATCAATGCTTACACCAAGCCTCTGCTGGCATTTATTGACGGCGTGACAATGGGTGGCGGTGTTGGCCTGTCGGTGCATGGCAGTCATCGTATTGCAACTGAGCGGACGCTGTTTGCGATGCCGGAAACTGGCATTGGTCTGTTTCCGGATGTCGGCGGCGGCTGGTTTCTGCCGCGTCTGAAAGGTGAGCTGGGTACATGGCTTGCTCTGACCGGTGCGCGGTTGAAAGGCGCGGATGTTGTGGCGGCCGGAATTGGTACACATTTTGTGCCATCGCAGAATCTGCCCGAACTAAAACATGAACTGGCTGAACTCTCTAATGCCGAAAATATTGAGCCGCTTCTTGCGGGCTGGTCCGAACCGGTTGGCGTGCCGGGCTATGCTGCGCACCAATCCGTCATCGATACCTGTTTTTCCGCCGCTTCAGCCGAGTTAATCGTCAAAGCGCTCAATGATAACGGATCAGAATGGGCGCTTGAGCAGGCAAAAATCATATCGATCCGATCACCGGAAACGGTGAAAATAACTTTGCACCAGCTTCGACAGGGGGCGGCCTGTACATCATTTGAAGACAATATGGTGATGGAGTACCGCATCGGATGGCGGAAAATTAGCTCCCCTGATTTCATTGAAGGCGTCAGGGCGGTTATTATTGATAAGGATCACAAGCCGGTCTGGTCGCCCAACCGGCTTGAGGATGTCACGTCAGACGCGGTTGCGATGTATTTTGCGCCGCTTGGAGATGATGAATTGACGTTTGAATAAGTGTTAACTTTATTGCCGGGCATATCCAAAAACCTGTAATTTTGACGTCAAAATCACTCAAATATTAAGATAATTGCATGCTATGTTAACTTACTGCCTCTTTGAGCGAAATTTGATTAACGAATCATAAGTATCGCCATCGTAACTTCGCTCTATCGAAAGAGGGAAACGGTGACGGTTATGACAGCAAGTTTGGACGTGAATGAGTTAGGTGGTGAAGCCGGGTCAGTAGCTGATGCGTTTATTCGGTCGCTAACTCTCCTCGAGCAAGCCCATCGGCGCCTTCATGATGTTGTTAAGGATGCGCTTGAACGAAGTGGTGAAGCGCACCTGACAGGTGTTCAGGCCTTGCTGCTTTATGAGGTCGGCGAGAATGGTACATTGGCATCAACTCTACGGTCGCGCGGTGCATTTGCCGGCTCAAGCTTGTCATACAATATGAAAAAGCTGCAAGAAGGTGGATATCTTGAACAGTATCGCTCCGAAGCAGATAAACGTACGGTGCATTTGTGCCTGACAGAGCGAGGCCGGCAAGTATGCCGACAGCTGATCGGCCTGTTTGACCGCCAGGCAAGTGCATTGGAGCCAACTGCAAGCGTGCGCCACGATGACCTGTCGCAGTTTAATAAAACCGTGACACGGCTAGAGCGATTTTGGGTAGATCAGATCCGTTTCCAGCTTTGACGAGGTTCTGCTGATTTTGCTATATTAGGGAAACCGCTACGTCCTTTGCGTGAAATATTCAGGAATATTGTTCGGCCTCTGTATTTTAGCAGCTCCATACTGCCACGCGGCGCCGTGGGTTCGGGCGGCTGAGGCAAATTATGCCTATGCAGCGATCGCGCACGAAGATGTGCTGGGGACGACCGCATGGCGAACAAGTCTATATGCCGAGCATGGGCTGACAGCAGACATAACGCTTACTGCTAAGGTTGAGCTAGTGTCCTACCCGGCCGCGCAGCAATATGATGAGTAGGGCTGGCGGGTCACGATCCGGCGCAGACTGTTCCAATCAGGCGGGTTCACCGGATCGCTCGAAGCAGGGCTGCTACAGGGCAGCGCGCTCGAGAGCCGTCTTGCGTGCAGAACATTGGGTGGCGAGGTGAAGACTGGCTTGGCTTGGTCTGGTGAATGGCGGAAGCAACAAACATTTCTATTTGCGGAACTGTCGGGTCGTCAGCATAGCGACTGTTCACGGGCACGGCTGGAGCTCGGTTTCGGCCAGAAAATATCGGACCGTTTCTGGATTGTTTCACAGCATTGGTCAGAACGCGGCAATCGTGACGGGCAGTCGGATAAAATTCAGACTGAACTGGTTTGGCGTCGGAAGCGCTCCGATATTTCGCTTGGTGTTCGTGAAGAGGTCGGTGGGCGGTTCCAGGAACAAGCCGTTTTCTTAGCTGTTTCTGTTGGCTTTTAAATCCGCTTTATTCGCTGGGCGCGGTTTCGACCATCAGATAGGCGATGACAGCCAGACGGTCTTCCGGTTTCCGGACACCGGCAAAGCTCATTTTGTTACCGCGCAGGAAGCTACGCGGGTTTGTTAGCCACTCATCAAGCCGTTCGGGGGTCCAGACGAAATCCGCGTCATTTACCGCCGCCGAATAAGAATAACCGGGCATTGTGCCGACTTCGCGTCCGAACAGTCCGTGCAGGTTCGGACCGACTAGATTTGGTCCGCCCTCTGTGACGGTGTGACATGATTGGCAGAGGCGGAAGGTCCGTCGGCCACGGGCATAATCTGCGGAGGCGTAGGGTTCTTCCAAGCTGGCAAATTCCGCTCTGAGACTGCTGCCGGTGTCATTAGCTACGGTTACTGTGCTCGAGCTTGGCGTTGTTGTCGGCGGTGTGGTTGTCGCAGACGATGGTGCAGAACGAAGCGGTGCGGCGGTTTCCGAACCTGAGCAAGCGGATGCTGCAAGCGCGATGAGAAATACAAAAGCAGGAACGTTTTTGATAATCATTCAATACCTTCTCACATTGCGCTGGCGGCTACTTTAAACCTGTTGCTGTGTCCTATTATTCTTCGATTTCTGCGAGCAACTCGTCTTTATTGACGGATTTGTCTTCAACTTTTGCCGTTTCAAGAATGTAGTCGACGACTTTATCTTCATAAATCGGAGCGCGCAGCTGCGCCATTGCGTTCGGATTTTTCTGGAAAAACTCGATGACTTGGCGTTCCTGACCGGGGAAGTTCTGGGCTTCGCGGATCAGGGCCTGTTGAACTTCGTTTTCGCTGATTGCGACATCGGCAGCCTGACCAATCTCGGCGAGCACGAGACCAAGGCGCACACGACGCTCGGCGATTGCGCGATAATCCGATTTCAGCTCGTCCTCAGACTTTTCCTTGTCTTCTTCGTCGCCGCGCCCGGCATCCAGCTCGGACTGAACCTGTTGCCAGATCTGGCCAAACTCGGACTCGACCATTTTCGGTGGCAGTTCGAAATCATGCGCTTCATCAAGCGCATCGAGCAGGCTACGCTTGGCTTTGTCGCGGGATGCGGCTGTATATTCGGATTGGATCTGCTCGTTGAGCATTTCCTTAAGCTTGTCGAGTCCTTCAAGGCCAAGGCCTTTGGCGAATTCGTCATCGATTTTCGGCGTTTTGGGCGCCCGGACTTCGTGGACTTTAACTTCGAACACGGCCTCTTTGCCGGCAAGGTGTTCGGCCTGGTATTGCTCGGGGAAAGTGACCGTAACGTCGATTTCGGCACCGGCTTTAACGCCGACCAGCTGATCCTCAAAACCCGGGATAAAGCTGTTGGAGCCAAGCACCAGAGTATGTTCTTCAGCACCACCACCTTCAAACGGCTTACCGTCGATTTTACCGAGGAAGTCGATAACGACAGCATCGGTCAGTCTTGCCTTTGCTGTTTTGGCGCGTTTTGTGAATTGTGGATTTGATTCTGCAATTGTCTGCAGACGTGCGTCCAATTCTTCGTCGGTTATCTCTGCAACCGGACGGGTAATGCTCAGTGTTTTGACGTCTACAGGTTCGAAATCCGGCATTACATCGACGTGCATGTTGTAAGCCAGGTCTGCCGTTCCCTCGAGAACCGCTTCCATGTCACTTTCCATTTCCATCTCAGGCTCGGCCGCGGGACGCACAGACGAGTCGGCAATCGCTTTCCGGCTGGTCTCTTTCACGAGCGCTTCGACAACTTCACCGCGAATCGATTTGCCAAACATTTTGAGAACGTGGGACCGGGGAACCTTTCCCGGGCGGAAGCCTTTAAGCTTCATTTGTGGCCGGATCTCATCGATGCGCTTGCCTAGACGCTCTTCGATATCAGCTGCAGGCACGCTAACTTTGTATACCCGGCTAAGGCCATCGGCGGTTTCCACACAATCCATTTACTCAATCCTTTATACGCGGCGGGCTCTAAGGGCACTTCCCGTAATGTATTATATAAACGGCGCTCTATAGGGCAGCGATATGCTGCTGTCCACGCTTGTAATCTTCACTTTTGCAATGAAACGCATTGTTTGTGATCCGGGGGCTCGCTGTTTACCGTCCGGCAAAGGGTCATTGGCCCATATTTGAGGGCTGTAAATGGCAGCTGAATTGGCAGGTGTGGTGGTCGGATTTGCTGTTAAAGGAACCCGGTTGGCGTGCCGGGTCGAAACTGACCCACCGATGCAGTGTATGCAGTTCGTCAGGATGGATCGGCCGCTGACAGGTGTGAAGCAGGCGTTGTGATAGATTAGCGGACTTGCATTGCGCGGTCCCTGAGCGGAGCGTTTATCTTCATAGTCATTATGCATCATCGTGCCCGGCACTGGCCTAGCAAATTGCAAGGCCGATAGTTGCAAAACCCAATAACAGTTGTTTTCGAGCGTTTTATCCCGCGGTTTCATCATGCCGGCTGGCACGATTCTTGCGTCTTGCTGCAATGTAAGGAGGCTTGATGATGCGACAAAACTTTGTGATTTCGAAAGATGCGGGGCGGGTATCCCAATTCACCATAACGGATGAGACCTTTTGTGATGTGCGCGTGGCGCCGGCGCAGCCGACAGCTGTTTTCCAGTATGAATTTTGCGACGCGTATCGAATTGGTCCGGTCGTGGGCAATCCGCCGGCCCCGTTAGGTAATACGTTGCCGTTCTTGATCATCATATCTTAGTTTGATCATTTTGCCGGCGTAGTCCGAACGAGTGTCAAAACTGGTAATGGTATCAGTTTCGCAAAACAGCTGCAGTCAGTGCATGATTCCCTGTCTCGGGCAGGCGGTTTTTCTTTTGCCCGGAGATTAAATATTCCGATGATTAATCGTCGGTATCAGTTTCAAATGCGAATTCCGGCAATTGTTCCAGAGCATTCTGCAGGGCGTCGCGCCAGATATTTGAGGTCGTTGCAAAATACTGATTGTCAGCATCAAGCCGCATTTGATGTCTCGGAGCGAAGTCATCTGCTTCATAGGTCAACAGGTCCAGGGGCATGCCGACCGACAGATTGGCTTTGAGGGTTGAGTCGAATGACACGCACAGAAGCTTGGCCGCATCATTAAAGCTCATATCCTTCGAGAAAGCGCGCAATAAAATCGGACGGCCATACTTTGTTTCACCAATTTGGAAGAACGGCGTTTCTTCGCCAGCTTCAACGAAGTTTCCTTCCGGGTAAACCATAAACAAGCGCGGTTCAGACCCTTTGACCTGACCGCCAATAATAATGGTCGCGCCGAATTTTGAATCGGCCTCCTGGCCGGTCAGAGACTGGCTTTGTATAACACTTTTCAGTGTTTCGCCGACCAGGTATGCGGCCTGAAACATTGTTGGTACTGACAATAGTTCCGGATCCCGGTCGGCGGATGTGCGCGTGCGCTCCTCAAGCAGGCTTATCAGCGCCTGTGTGGTTGCCAGATTGCCTGCTGTCAGAATCGTAATGAAGCGCTCGCCGGGTACCGACCATGTGAACATTTTCCGGAAAACAGAAACATTATCAATGCCGGCATTGGTGCGTGTGTCGGACATGAAAATCAGTCCTGAATTTAACTTCATCGCGACACAATAGGTCATTAAACTAGCCTTTGCTTATTCCCGATTGTTCCGGATCATTGCTGCTGCACATCAACCTGAACTCGCATCGATTCTGCTCGACCGCCAAGCACAACCCCTCTAATCGGGGCTGCCCCGGAATAGTCCAGCCCGCGCGCCAGGCTGATATACCGCTCGTCCGGCGAAATACCATTCGAGATATCAAACCCGGTCCAGCCGAGGCCATCGAGAAAGACCTCTGCCCAAGCGTGCGTAGCATCTTGAATGACGCCTGTATCCATTAACAAATATCCGCTGACATAGCGCGCCGGGAAGCCTAGCGCGCGGGCTGCTGCGACAAAAGTGTGAGCATGATCCTGACAGACGCCTTTGGCATAGCTCATGGCCTGCTCGGCTGTGGTTGTGGTATCGGTGCAACCGATCTGATATGAGATCGCGCTGCGAACAGCCTCGGATAATTGATGCATCAGCGCGACATTATCGGTTTTTCGTGACAGTCCGCGGAGCAGTCCGCGCACGCCTCTTCCGGCTTGTGTCAGTGGGGTTTCGCGTTTGAACTGCCACATTGGAATCGGGCCTTGATGGGCGCCAAGAATGCCGGCTTTGTCGCGGGTTACAATCGCCCCGGTACAGCGCACCGTCAGCTCGGTCATGCCTTCAGCTGCGCGGCTTAATATTGTCCAATTGCCGTGATGGTCTTCAAATTCTGCTTCTTGCCGGCCATTTTCAATCTCGACAGACCAGTGCTCTACAGTTTGGGCCAGATCGCTTTGTGGCTGCAATCTTATTTGTTGCAAGGCGTAGCTGACAGGCTCGGAGTACAAATAATGGCTGGTGTGAGTAACAGATAGTCGCATGGATCAGGCCTTGAATCGGTAGTCGATTTCTATTTGTCGCGCCAGTTCGGCATTGTTTGGCATAAAGCCAGAGAGAAAAGTCCTGAGGCCGAGCTTCTTGACGGCCGGGATTGTGAGATCGCGCAAGCGATCGTCAAAAGCCTTGGCGAGCCGGTAGCTGGCCGGGGCGTCTTCGCCATAATGCTGGTTGATGCTCTGTAACTGCAAAATGAGCTGGCGATAGCTGTGCGCCAGTGATCGCGGCATTTCGACATTGAGAATCAGAAAATGGGCGATTAGATCCGCGCTCGATTCCCCTTCATGAGCCCAGTAAAAGGCCCGTTCTGCGGCTAATGAGCGTAGAAGCATGTCCCACTGGCTGTTCGCGTCTGGCGCGCCGCCCGAGGCAATCGTTGTGACAAGTGTATTATATTTTGCATTCAGGATCCGGGCCGTATTGTCGCTGCGCTCGATAAGACGTCCGATTTCACAGAAATAGTAAATATCATTCCTTAACAAGGTACCGTGCATGCAGCCGCAGACAATGGCGGCCTGACGCCGGATCAAAGCGAGTATTTCGGGTATTCCGGCATTTGAAATCGGACGCTGGCAGATTTGTTTAAGCTCAATCCATGCTTCGTTTATGGCTTCCCAAAGGTCCAGTGTAAGGGCTGTTCGGGTGCGTCGGGCATTCTCCCGAGCGCGGGTTTGCATTGACATAATGCTTGCCGGATTGGTTTTGTCCCGAATGAGAAAGTCCACGACTTTATCGGTGACAATCTGATCGTGGCGCTCGAAATAGGCTTCAGTACAGCTCAGCGTTGAAAGCACCGACATCCATTCTTTCTTGGTGTTCTGCGATCGCGTAAGTGTCAGGCGAAATCCGGCATCCACCAATCGGGCGGTGCTTTCGCTACGTTCCAGATATCGCCACATCCAGAACAAGTCACAGGCTGTGCGGCCGAGCATTATGGTCCCTCCAGAACCCAAGTGTCCTTGGTTCCACCGCCTTGGCTGGAATTGACAACAAGGGAGCCCTTCTTCATTGCGACCCGGGTCAGACCGCCCGGTGTTATGTCGATGCGGTCGTTCGACACCAGAACAAATGGCCTGAGGTCGACATGCCTTGGCGCAAGACCCGATCCCGACAGGATTGGCACGGTCGATAAAGCCAATGTTGGTTGAGCAATATAGGCAGCCGGGCGCGACATAAGTTTTTTGCGGAACACTGCGATCTCTTTCTTGCTCGCCGCCGGACCAACCAGCATACCGTAACCGCCTGATCCATGGACTTCTTTAACGACCAGCTCATCAAGATGTTCCAGTACATATGCCAGTGAATCAGTTTCGCTACAGCGCCATGTCGGGACATTATTCAAAATTGCTGACTGACCTGTATAAAATTCCATTATATCAGGCATGTAAGAGTATATTGCCTTATCGTCTGCAATCCCGGTGCCGGGCGCGTTCGCAATTGTGACACCGCCTGAACGGTAGACATCCATTATCCCGGCAACGCCGAGCTGGGATTCGGGATTAAAGTTGAGCGGGTCGAGAAAATTATCGTCGACACGCCTGTAAATGACATCAATGGGCTCATAGCCGCGGGTCGTCCGCATAACGACGCGGCCATTCTCGATCTGGAGATCATGGCCCTCAACAAGCTCTGCTCCCATCTGCTCGGCTAGAAATGCGTGCTCGAAATAGGCCGAATTGTGAATCCCCGGTGTCAGAACCGCGACGCGGACTTTGCCGCGGGTCGCGGCCGGGGCTGAGCGACCAAGAGTCTTTCGCAATAATGCCGGATAATCTGAAATTGGCTGAACTTTTATATTCGAGAACAGGTCCGGGAAAACCTTGAGCATGGTTTCCCGGTTTTCAAGCATGTACGACACGCCTGAGGGCGTGCGGGCATTGTCCTCTAAAACATAGAATTCGTCAGTATTGGTCCGTACCAGATCGACGCCAACAATATGGGTGTAAACGCCTGCAGGTGGTGAAAAACCAACCATATTAGGCAGGAAAGCATCATTATTTGCGATCAGGTTTTCTGGAATGATACCGGCACGAATAATTTCCTGCTGATGGTAAATATCGTGTAGAAATGAGTTAATCGCTCGCACACGTTGCTCAATTCCGAGTTTTAGACGCTGCCACTCCGAAGCGCTGATAATTCGGGGTACAAGATCAAATGGAATAAGCCGCTCTTCGGCGTCTTCGTCAGAATAAATGTTGAAAGTTATACCGGTCTTGCGGAAGAAGGCCTCGGCTTGACGCGATTTTTTCTTTAGCGTTCTTAAGTCGACTTGATCCAGCCAGGTCGAGTATTCACGATAGGGCGTGCGAAGATCCCCGTTGAATCCCGTCATTTCGTCGAAAAAACTATTCTCCACTGGACCTATAACCTCAGCTGGTTGACCGTAATGGTCAGTCTTTACTTGAGCTTTTCCGGAACGAAAATTACGTCGTAACAAACAAGGTTCAATCATTCCGTTTGCACAAGATGCAGGCAAATGGCGTCAAACGTGGATGATACTGAGTAGGTCGCCGGACCGGAAAAGCGCTGGCCAGTCTCATTCTCCGGCCGTGATGTGCTCGTCTGTTGAATCCGTGTGAACGAGCTTGCAACTGCGGTTTTACATCGAAAAATATTTAAAGGGCTTGAGCCTGATGCCTGACAGGGTTAACTGCCCTGTGGAACGCGGATGTGGCGGAATTGGTAGACGCACCAGATTTAGGTTCTGGCGCCGCGAGGCGTGGGGGTTCGAGTCCCTTCATCCGCACCACTTTCTTCTCCTAATATCTTGCAATTATTGTGGTAAGCCGGTTCGCGGGCAGTGGCGGTCTGCAGCGGCGCAACGCACTAAGCTATTGGTTTCATGTCCTTTAGCAGACGGCTTTTTGGGTTGGGGTCGATATGGTAGGTTACTGGTAGATTCGTTTCGAAATGGGGTCACCGTGACTGATTATAGTATCTTCGCCGTCGAGACAGATCAGATTGTCCGCGAAGATGTGTCCTCAAATGCTGAACAATGGCGGCTGCTGCGCCGGCTCAAGCTACCTGACAGGATCAATGACCCCCTTGGCGGCGCGGTTAAAAAGGCTGTTATTCTTGACGTTGAAACGACAGGTTTATCGCATCTTACAGATGAAGTGATTCAACTGGCAGTCCTTCCATTCACTTATGAAGTTGAAACCGGGCGAATTTTGGAAGTTCTGCATCGTGAGGCCTATGAAGGCATGCGAGAGCCGGAAGTGGAGATTTCTGCGGAAGCCGCAGCGGTGACGGGATTAACTGCCGATATGGTCGCCGGGCAGCAGATTGATGATGCACAGGTCGAGGCCATACTCGATAAAGTGGATCTGGTGATTGCGCACAATGCGGGGTTTGACCGTCCGATGGTTGAAAAGCACTGGCCGGTTTTCTCAAAAAAGCCGTGGGCGTGTAGTCTGACCGGTGTCGAGTGGCTGGAAGAAGGCTTCACTGCGGGCAAGCTTGATTATCTTGGCATGCGATTTGGCTGGTTTTTCGACGGGCATCGGGCGCTTGCAGATTGTGAAGCCTGTCTAGCTCTATTAGCGCAGGAATTGCCGGTATCGGGTAAAACCGTAATGTCTCTGGTTCGGGAGGCGGCGCGCCGGTCTGAGTACCTTATTCAGGCTAAAGCAGCGCCGTTCCAGGCGCGCCAGTTGCTTAAAGAGCGGGGCTATCGCTGGCGTCCCGAGGACCTTAAAAACGGTAAGGTTTGGTGGACGATAACGAGCAATCCAGAAGCTGAACTCGCGTGGCTGGCTAAAGATGTTTATCAAGCGGCGATCGATTTGCCGGTCAGTTCGGTCAATGCGATGAACCGGTACTCCGAAAGCGTCTGGACGGGTTAAAACATGACCTGCTCTGGCGCCCAGAATATTTATACGTCAGATTATTCTGATGCGTCAGACTTAGAGTATTCTGGTCTCGCTTTCTGCACCGCGCTTGACCAGTTTCGGACCGGAAATGCTTTGACGGATAATCGTCATCGAACAATGATCGGGTCTGAACAACATGACCTTGTCAGATTTTTCCAAAGCGCCGACAATAGCGTTGATCGCCACAAAATGTGAAAACACAACACAGTCTTCAGGCATAGATGCAAGTTTTTTGAGTAACTCATGACGCCAGTTCAAGAGGAGTTCGGGGGCGGTTTCCCATGTGCCGCTCATCAGTCCTTTTAACCAGCTGCTACGGTCTTCAAGTCCTGCCGGGGTAGGTATTTCGGTGACGGCATGGTCAACTTTTACAGGTTTTCCGCAAAGTTGGGAAAAATGATCGGCGGTCTCCCGACAGCGTCGCATCGGACTTGTTATGATTTGCTCATGGTTGAAGTAAGAGAGCTCTTCGGCGACTGCGGCCGCCTGGTGATGTCCGGTTTCGGACAGGCCCGGATCTTTATGCGCTCCCCAGCTGGCGGCAGCTTCACCATGTCGGACGAGCATGATCATGCGGCTGTGGCCGCAGCTGTAAAGTTGATTGCATCAAGGAGCTTCAAAGCCCGCCGATACGCCAGCGGCTTCTTTATATCGAGCCGTTGCCGGGCCTGCGTTAGCGGTTCTTGCAGTAGTGACAGAATGTCCTGATCGATCACGCGCCTAGCGGCCTTCCCGTGGGCCCTGGCTTCAGTAAATACCTCGCCAATATTGATGTTGCCCGGAGCAACACGTTTTATTTGCCGATGGGCAATCATTGATATGAAATTTATCCCGAACCCGCCATGCTGTTTATAGGTGTAAGCGAGTAGGGCGGCCTCGCCAAGGCCATCCCGGCCGTATCCGGTTAGGACGTGCATGAGGTCATGCGTATCCCTGCCGCGATTTGCGAACCAGGTCAGGTCGTCGTCGAATTTGTGAGCATTTTGGCGCTGTATCTCGCTTTCTGCGACCAAGCCGGCGGCACTTAGTTTCTCGCGCCGCATAAACTTTACATAGGCGTGTGCGACGCTGTTCTCGGGAAATGACATCAGCATGTCGTGATCATCAAGAATGTCGGGTAGATAAAGCCGTTTTTGCAATAGCGACAAACCGTCTGGACGGGCAATAAATTTGCGGAAATCCCGGCGTAGCGAGTCCCCATTCAGGGCTTCTATTATTTCGAAGACTTGCTGGGTGTCTTCTTTATCGGCTAGCAGCTGTTGCATATGCCGCCATGCTTTAAAGGGCTTAATTTTCGCCCTGCTACGACCCGGGTCAATGAATGGAACAATCGCGGCCATCTCGTTTCTCCAATAAGTAGTTTGTTATTTTGTAGCAGCACTCTGTCTTATCAACAATGCGGCTTTATGGGATGCCTCGCTACTCTGCCTGCTTTTTAAGCATAAGTGGTTAAATTTTGGGCGCAATAACGTTGTGGTGGCTGCATATAGAGGTCGAGCTTCCCAAGCAAATTGTCAAAAGACTAACAGAGCCTAAGTCAATTTTTTAATCGTTCTAGGATAAAAAACTATGAAAAAAATCGAAGCGATCATTAAGCCGTTCAAACTCGATGATGTAAAGGAAGCGCTGCAGGAAATTGGCGTGCAAGGCATGACGGTTGTCGAAGCGAAAGGTTTCGGACGTCAACGCGGACATACGGAATTGTATCGGGGCGCCGAATATGTGGTGGATTTTCTGCCGAAGCTGAAAGTCGAAGTTGTGATTGCAGACGACGCCGTCCAAGGTGCGATCGAATCGATTTCGAAATCAGCCCAGACCGGCAAGATTGGCGACGGAAAAATATTTGTATCTGATATCAGTGAGGCAGTTCGTATCAGAACAGGGGAAGCGGGCGACGTCGCGCTGTAAGCGACTGATGTTCATTAATTTTTAGATTATCAAACGGAGAGTTCGGATGGCCGACGGCATTATGAAAATGATGAAGGAAAAAGATGTGGATTTTGTGGACCTGCGGTTCACAGACCCACGTGGTAAGATGCAGCACGTTACTTTTGACAAAGGAATGGTTGGCGACGACTTTTTCACCGAAGGTCAAATGTTTGACGGATCTTCAGTATCTGGTTGGAAGTCGATTAACGAGTCCGACATGCTGCTAATGCCAGACGTATCGACTGCAAAAATCGATCCTTTCTACCAGCAGACTACTCTTAGCGTTATGTGTGACGTTCTCGATCCGGTTACCGGTCAGGACTATAATCGGGACCCACGGGGAACCGCGAAGCGCGCTGAAGCTTATCTAAAATCGACGGGTATTGGTGACACGGCCTATTTCGGTCCGGAAGCTGAATTCTTCGTGTTTGACGATGTTCGCTGGTCAACGGAGCCACATAAAACCGGCTATACGTTCGACTCAACAGAGCTGCCAGCCAATACTGGCCGTGAGTATGAAATGGGCAATATGGGCCACCGCCCGGGTCCAAAGGGCGGTTACTTCCCGATCCCGCCAATCGATTCCGAGCAGGACATGCGTTCGGAAATGCTGACCGTAATGGGCGAGCTTGGTCTCGAGCCTGAGAAGCATCACCACGAAGTTGCACCTGCCCAGCACGAGCTCGGTATGAAGTTCAACACATTGCTTACAATGGCTGACAATCTGCAGCTTTATAAGTATGTCATTCACAATGTCGCGGCATCTTATGGTAAGACAGCGACGTTCATGCCGAAGCCATACTTCAATGATAATGGCTCGGGGATGCACGTTCACCAGTCGATCTGGGCGAATGGCAAACCAACATTTGCAGGTGATCAATATGCCGGTCTGTCTGAGTCATGCCTCTACTACATTGGTGGTATTATCAAGCATGCCAGAGCGTTGAATGCGCTGACCAACTCCTCGACGAACTCGTACAAGCGCCTTGTTCCTGGCTTTGAAGCACCCGTTATGCTGGCCTATTCGGCCCGTAACCGGTCGGCCTCGATCCGGATTCCTTTCGGCTCGGGCGAAAAAGCGAAGCGGATCGAAACACGTTTCCCTGATCCAACAGCAAACCCGTATCTTGCTTTTGCTGGCCTGCTTATGGCTGGCCTCGACGGCATCGAGAACAAAATCCATCCGGGCGATGCGATGGACAAGGATCTTTATGATCTCCCACCAGAAGAAGCGAATGCAATTCCACAGGTTTGTGGGTCACTTGGTGAAGCACTGGCTGCGCTTGATGCGGACCGTGACTTCCTCAAGAAGGGTAATGTGTTTGATGATGACCAAATCGATGGCTTCATTGAGTTGAAGACCGAAGAAGTAGAGCGTCTGCAGCTTCACCCGCACCCTGTTGAATTCGACATGTACTACAAGGTCTAGTCAGTCTCTGACGGATCGAAATTTAACCGGGCCTTGTCCAAGGCCCGGTTTTTTGTTCGGTTTTTGCACTTGCAGGGAATTCACAGCTTGCAATGCAGCCCACTTGGATAAATATCTAACGTTGTGCCATTTCACCTGAAATAAGAAAGTTGCTCCAAGCTATGTCAATGAACGACCTCCGACCTACCGACCTCAATCTCGTGCCGACGGTGATCGAACAGACCAGTCGAGGAGAACGGGCCTTCGATATTTTCTCACGCCTGCTTAAAGAGAGAATCGTATTCATTACCGGACCGATTGATGATGCAACGGCGGCGTTGGTATCGGCGCAATTGCTTTTTCTGGAATCGGAAAATCCGAAAAAAGACATCGCAATGTATATTAATAGCCCGGGCGGCTATGTGACCGCCGGCTTAGCGATATACGATACGATGCAGTATGTTCAGTGTCCGATTTCGACGGTTTGTATTGGTCAGGCCGCGAGTATGGGCTCGCTATTGCTGTCTGCCGGTGAACCCGGTCAGCGGGTCGCCCTGCCAAATGCCAGGGTGATGGTCCATCAGCCGTCTGGCGGATATCGCGGCGTAGCAACAGATATTGAGCGGCACGCAGAAGAAATATTGGAGCTAAAGACTCGTTTGAATCAGATCTATGTTAAACATACGGGCCAGTCCTATGAGAATATCGAAGCCAAGCTTGATCGCGATACGTTCATGACGGCAGAAGAAGCAGTAGACTTCGGGATTGTTGATAAAGTTTTTGAGCGTCGCGCAGAATCAGGCGCCGATTCGGACGCGGGCTAAGCGTTAGCCGCAGCGTTGTTTTTAACCCGCAAAGATTGTTTTTACCGAGTATCCGATCAGGTATATCTAATGGCAGCCGAGACAAAACTTGCAGACTTCTATTGGTCGTCTACAAAAGGATAAAATGGCGACTGCAATTATTACGAATCGCGTAGTGGTCTCGTCAGTTGTAGAGGTAGTATATGTCGAACCAGAATAGCTCCGGTGACGGGAAAAGCACACTGTATTGCTCGTTCTGCGGGAAAAGCCAGCATGAAGTGAAAAAGCTGATTGCCGGACCGACCGTATTCATCTGCGACGAATGCGTTGAGCTTTGCATGGACATTATCCGCGAGGAAAATAAATCCTCGGGCTTCAAGAGCAAGGAAGGCGTGCCAACGCCGCTAGAAATTAATGAGGTTCTCGACGACTATGTTATCGGGCAGCCCTATGCGAAGCGTATTCTGGCGGTGGCAGTTCACAATCATTATAAGCGGCTGGCCAATCCGGCGAGTGCTGACGGGGTTGAGCTGTCAAAGTCGAACATCATGCTTATTGGTCCGACCGGCTGCGGTAAGACGCTTCTGGCGCAAACGCTGGCCCGGGTGCTTGATGTGCCTTTTACAATGGCCGATGCCACAACACTTACCGAAGCCGGTTATGTCGGCGAAGATGTCGAGAATATCGTTCTGAAATTGCTGCAAGCCTCTGACTATAATGTTGAGAGAGCGCAGCGTGGTATAGTGTATATCGATGAAATCGATAAGATTTCCCGGAAATCCGATAATCCTTCGATTACGCGCGATGTTAGCGGTGAGGGCGTACAACAGGCATTGCTTAAATTGATGGAAGGAACGGTTGCGGCGGTTCCGCCTCAAGGGGGACGTAAACATCCGCAACAAGAATTCCTGCAGGTCGATACGACGAATATTCTGTTTATCTGTGGCGGTGCATTTGCCGGTCTGGACAAGATTATTTCGGCCCGCGGTGAATCGGCATCAATCGGTTTTGGCGCTGCGGTCAAGGATCCCGACTCGCGTAAAGTTGGCGATGTCTTGAGAACTGTCGAACCTGAGGATCTACAACGCTATGGCCTCATTCCGGAATTTATCGGTCGTCTGCCAGTTCTGGCGACACTGGAAGATCTCGATGAAGATGCACTGATGACGATCCTGACCCAGCCTAAGAACGCGCTCGTCAAGCAGTATAAAAAACTGTTCAGCATGGAGAATGTTGAATTGTCATTTACCGAGGATGCTTTGGCAGCGATGGCGCGCAAAGCGGTCTCGCGTAAAACTGGCGCACGGGGGCTCCGTTCGATACTTGAGTCGATTTTGCTTGATACAATGTTCGAGCTTCCGTCATTGCGGGGAGTTGCTGAAGTCGTTGTCAATGCTGATATCGTCGAAGGCAATACAAATCCGCTATATGTTCATGCCAATCAGGTCACGCCGAGTGAGGCGTCCTAGCACTATTTGTGAATTTATTGCTTAAACAGCTGTTCAAGAGTTGAACTGCTGCGGCTGGGACATCATCTTGTATATGATGTAGCGGCTCACGTGTGACCTACCGGTCTGCGGGCTGCTTATAAAGTATGAAATTGAGGATAGCCGTATGACCATCAAGACTCTTCCCGTTCTCCCGCTGCGTGATATCGTTGTGTTTCCAGATATGGTGGCACCGCTTTTCGTCGGTCGCGAGAAATCGGTGCGTGCGCTCGAAGTGATCGATGAGGGGCAGAACGAGATTATGCTCGTGGCCCAGAAGGATCCGAGCGCGGATGATCCGTCAGCGGCAGATATTTATGAAGTCGGTACCGTCGCTTCGGTTCTTCAGCTTCTTAAACTCCCCGATGGTACAGTTAAAGTGCTTGTTGAAGGCGGTGCCCGGGCGCAGTTGCTCAAACTGAATGATGAAGGCGACCATTACACAGCCGAAATTGAGATCATCGAGACGCTCAGCGAGGATGAATCAGAGCTGGAAGCGCTGATGCGAGCGGCGCATGAGCAGTTCGAACAATACGCCAAGCTCAATCGTAAAATCCCGCCAGAATCTGTATCTTCGATCGGTGAAATGGATGATCCGGCAAAGCTGGCCGATGCTATCTCATCGCAACTGCAGATTAAACTGGCCGATAAGCAAGAGCTTCTGGAACAGGTTTCTGCCAAAGCGCGGTTCGAAAAGATCCTGACTTTGATGGAAGGCGAAATGGACATGCTCCAAATGGAGCGGAAGATTAAAAACCGTGTCAAACGTCAGATGGAGAAATCGCAGCGAGAATATTATCTGAACGAACAGATGAAGGCGATCCAGCGCGAGCTTGGTGATCAGGGTGAAGAACGAGATGAGGTTTCCGAACTTGAGGCGGCGATCCGCGAACTAGGACTGTCCGAAGAAGCCCGAACCAAAGCAGAACAGGAGATTAAAAAGCTCCGGCAGATGAGCCCGATGTCGGCTGAATCCACCGTTGTCCGGAACTATCTTGACTGGTTGCTGGCCCTGCCATGGGACAAGCGGAAGGACATCTCGACCGATCTCGTAAAAGCTGAAAAACAGCTAAATGACGATCATTACGGTCTCGATAAAGTGAAAGAACGGATCATCGAATATTTGGCGGTTCAAAAGCGCACAAATAAGTTACGCGGTCCAATTCTTTGTCTGGTCGGACCGCCCGGTGTCGGCAAGACGTCGCTCGGTAAGTCGATCGCAGATGCGACCGGGCGTGATTTTGTACGTGTATCGCTTGGCGGTGTCCGGGACGAGAGCGAAATTCGCGGACACCGGCGTACTTATATTGGCTCGATGCCGGGGCGAATTATTCAGAGCTTGAAGAAATGCAAAACCGGAAATCCGTTATTTCTGCTCGACGAAATCGATAAGATGGGGATGGATCACAGGGGTGATCCGTCATCAGCCCTGCTCGAAGTTCTCGACCCGGCGCAGAACTCGACGTTCAACGATCATTATATGGAAATCGATTACGATCTGTCGGATATCATGTTCGTGACAACGGCGAACAGTTTAAACATGCCTCAACCATTGCTCGACCGGATGGAGATTATTCGGATTGCCGGGTATACCGAGGACGAGAAGCTGGAGATTGCCGTGCAGCATCTCTTGCCTAAAATTCGCGAGGATCACGGTTTGAGTGATTCCGAGTGGATTATCGAAGAATCTGCCATACGTGATTTGCTGCGTTTTTATACGCGTGAAGCCGGCGTACGCTCGCTCGAGCGCGAACTGGCGCGGCTTGCCCGTAAGGTTGTCCGTCAGCTGGCAAGTGACGACACTGCTGTAACGATTAATAGCAAGAATCTGGCGGACTATTCCGGCGTTCGGAAGTTCCGCTACGGCCTCGCCGATGAAGAAGACCAGATCGGGGCGGTAACCGGTCTTGCCTGGACGGAAGTCGGTGGCGATTTGCTGACGGTCGAGGCACTGTCCATGCCAGGGCGTGGTAATACAAAAGTTACCGGAAATCTGCGCGATGTTATGAAGGAATCAATCTCGGCGGCGAGCTCGCTGGTCCGCTCCAGAGCCGTGTTGTTGGGTATCAAGCCGACTGTCTTTAATACCACCGATATTCATGTGCACGTTCCGGATGGTGCGACGCCGAAGGATGGTCCGAGTGCCGGTATTGCGATGACGACGGCAATTGTATCCCTGTTAACCAGTAATCCGGTTCGGCGTGATGTCGCAATGACCGGCGAAATATCTCTGCGCGGCCGGGTTTTGCCAATCGGCGGGCTGAAGGAGAAACTACTTGCTGCGCTGCGCGGTGGTATAAAAACGGTGCTTATTCCGGCCGAAAATGAAAAGGATCTGGCTGATATTCCGGATATTGTGAAAGATCAGATGCAGATTATTCCAGTGTATGATATTAATGAGGTTCTGGCTCGGGCATTGTTACGGCCATTGGCGCCGATCGAATGGTCCGAACAGGATGAGGAAGCTCTCGCGGCAACTCTGTCGGGGCGCACCAGCCTGGCCGGAAACGGCGATTCCGTTCGCCACTAGCAAGATTGAATGACAGTTTTTGTCCAGAACCTGTTATTTATCGACATGACTGTCTTGCTTTTCAGGGCAGTCTGTCGCAAAGGGATCGTCTGGGGCGATTAGCTCAGTTGGTAGAGCATCTCGTTTACACCGAGAGGGTCAGCGGTTCGAGCCCGTTATCGCCCACCAGACCACCCGGACATTGAATCAACTTTCGACAGGCCCGAAACAACCTGCGGTAGTGTCGGGTTTATTTCATTGTAGGATGATGGTCGCCCGTCACGCGCGCCACTTTCGTAATAATTGTAAATTCGTGTTCGGCGACGGGCGATTGTGCCTGGCTAGCCTGGACCCGCCTGAGAGCGCCGATCGCACGGCGAACCAGAAGATTCGGTCTTTAATGTATCGTCTGGACCGGTCGTTTTTTGAGCAAGGCGTTCAAATGAGCGATTTCCTCGGCGTGGCTGTTGAGAGTATTGGTTAGGGCCTCAGTCGCCGCAGAGCATTCTTCTAGCGCGATAACAATTTCGGTCTGCAGGAAGTGATCAGTTTTGTCAGGGTTTGACCTGGCATATTCTTCTAGAAGCGCGAGTCCGCGGTTAAGCACTTCAATCTGAAACAACCAGTTTGGCATTTTTGTTTCTGTCATTACTGTAATTCGTCCGGACGTGTTTGGCTGTTTATTGAATATAATATTCATCAACCGTTGATTGAAAAACAAAATCGTTTTTCGAAAAAATACTAATATAAATTGGTCACCGTACTGTTTATCTAAGACGCGTTTTATCCGGATAAAACCGTTCAGGCGTTTCGTTTGACCATCACTGTGCCCAATACGCATCCAATTGCGCGGCAATGGCGAAGGCTTTACGCGAGTCAGCGCCGCCGAATCTAAGACCAATCATTGCTGAGCCTGTCAGTGCACTTGGATCATCCGGGGTTCGGTCCCATCCCGACCCGGCAACGAATCCCGTATCGAGTTCGGATAGGAAGGCCCCCAATTCTTCTTCTCTATGATCGGCGAAAAGGGGGAGCCAGATCAGAATTTTCGCTTTTGGCCATTTGCGCAGCGCGCGCGGGGTCCAGTCTGCCAGGGCTTCCATATCTGATGCCGTCTCGTAACTCGGATCCAGCAGCATTATCATGTCTTCGCCACGCCGCGGTTGCAGGCGCAAAGCGCCATTATAGCCATCTTCCTTTTTGATTAGGATGCGGTCATCGTCGCCAAGATTGGCCTTTAAAGCTTTGAACTCGGTTGGATGTTTCTCAAAGAATACAAATCGACTTTGCTGGTTAAGAACATCAACAGCCAGGCGCGGCGAACCGGGATAATTGTGGGGTAGCTTATCCTTTAAATGACGCAACCAGGGTTGCAGCGCCGGCGGACTCGCTTGCGCACCCGGGAAAGCTAATACGCCAAGCTTCGCCTCATTTGTTTTAGTCGCCTGACGGTCTGTCAAATCATACTGACCGCGCGCTGCATGTGATTCGATATATAAAAGTGGCTTTGGATTGCGGGATCTTTGCTCAAGAATGGCATGCAAAACAGAATGTTTCAGAACATCTGCACGATTTCCGGCATGATATCCGTGTTGATAAGAAAGCAATATTATTGTCCTTTTTTTGAGCTATCCGACGACTGATTCCAATTTTCGTACGCTTGGATCTCTTCCGCGCATTGTTTGTTCATAATTGGGTTAAGCGGCTGACAGAGGCAAGCTTTTGTTCACCAAGATGCGGGTCGGATAGGCCTTGTATTTGTGAAAATTAGTCGGCCTAATGCTTCATGCAGCAGCTTATCAAAAGCGTAGTACTGGCCCCTAAATAGTCCGTTTGCGCTTGATGTTGACGCTCTACACTTAATCGATAAAGGCCAAAGCTCAACTCGAAAGGTTCCGGTTAAAATGTTCGATCATGCCTCTTACGACAATCACGAAGACGTCCATCTTTTTCATGATGAGGACAGCGGTTTAAAGTGCATTATTGCGATCCATTCGACGGCGCTGGGACCATCTGCCGGCGGGACCCGGATGTGGGATTATAAGTCGGGCGCGGACATGTTGACCGATTCCTTAAGACTGTCGCAGGGGATGAGTTACAAAAACGCAATGGCAGGCATCCCGCATGGCGGCGGCAAGGCTGTTATCTGGGGCAATTCGAAGACTGATAAAACGGACGGCCTGTTTGAAGCCTTCGGACGTGCTGTCGAGAGTCTGGCGGGGCGATATTATACAGCTGAGGATGTCGGGATTGATCCCGAAGATATCGAAATAGCTGCCCGCCAGACCCGTTACGCTGGCGGTCGAATAAAGCAAGATGGTTGCGGTAGTGGTGATCCGTCGCCAGTCACGGCACGCGGCGTATTTCTTGGCCTTCAGACGGCTGCCGATCTCGCCTTTGGAACACCGGATTTGAATAATCGTACGATTGCAGTTCAGGGTGTTGGGTCGGTTGGAGGCTATCTCTGCCATTATCTCGCCGAAGCTGGCGCCAAATTGTATATTTGCGACATGGATGAGGACGCGGTTCAGCATATTGCCAAAAACACGGGCGCCGAGATTGTCTCGGTTGATGATATTTATGACGTTGATGCCGATATATTTTCACCGAATGCATTAGGGGCTGTGCTTAACCCCGAGACCCTTCCGCGGCTGAAAGTTAAAGTTGTCGCCGGCGGAGCTAATAATCAGCTGAGTACGTCCGAAATGGGCGCAAAGGTTCGTGATGTGGGCATATTATACGCACCGGACTACGTCATTAATGGTGGTGGTATTATTAATGTTGCGGGTGAATTGTCGGGCAAGTATTCGCCAGACTGGGTCGAACAGAAAGTTCAGACAATGGTCGAGACATTGCGTTCGGTGATGGAAGAAAGCCAGGCCAATCACGAGCCAACTAATCTGGTTGCGGACAGGATTGCCAGAGCCCGTATTGCGGCGGCAAAGCCATAACCACTTATTGTTCTAACTATCGCATACTCTCGTGTCTGGCTTAGCGCTCTATTTCCGCGAAGGCTTGCGCCAGGTCGGCTGTCAGGTCGTCAATATCTTCGAGACCGGCGTGAATTCGTAACAATGGACCGGTGCGGTCATGAATCGGGTCTTTAGACAGCCGGTTGAGTTGGTCGCAGCACGGGATGAGCAAGCTTTCGAAGCCGCCCCATGAGAATCCCATTTTGAATAGCGTCATGCTCTCCAGAAAGCGGTCGAGCTGAGTATCCTCTATTGGCGCCATGATGGCACCGAACAAGCCGCACGCGCCGCTAAAATCTCGCTGCCATAAATGATGGTCTGGATGATCTGCGCGGCCAGGATGTAAGACCCGGTCGATTTCCGGCCGGTTTGCCAGCCATTCAGCAAGCGCATATCCGTTTGCCTCGTGCTGACGAAGCCGGACATGCAGTGTTCGCAGGCCGCGCAGGGCGGTATAGGCATCATCGGGTGAAAGGCTAAAGCCCCAATCCTGCTTACATCGTTCGATCTGGTTCGCGATTTTGGTTGAGCGTGTCATTACAGCTCCGGCCATTGTATCGGCGTGGCCGACCACATATTTGGTGAGCGCCTGGACAACAACATCGACGCCCAGCTCAAGCGGACGATGAAAGACACCAGCCCCCCATGTGTTATCGAACACCGTTATGATATTGTGGGCTCTGGCAACCTTGACAATTGCTTGTAAGTCAACCAATTCGAAAGTGAGTGAGCCGGGTGACTCAAGGATGATCAAGCGTGTTTCAGGCTGGATCAGCGTTTCGATTTGCTGCCCGATCCGTGCTGAAAATCGGGTGGATGTCACGCCCATGGAGCGCAGCCGGCGCTGGCAAAAGCGGCGATTTGGTCCGTAAAGGCAGTCGGCGTACAGGACATGATCACCCGCTTTGACAAGCGCTGCACTAGCGAGTGCACAGGCCTGTAAACCATTTGAGGTGAGGAATGCGTAATCGGCGGATTCGAGGTCACACATAGCTGCTTCTAGCTCGCGATGCACTGACAGCCCCATTCGGCCGTATACGGTTGATTTTCCTTGGAGTGTTTCGCGCGTCGATATCAGCAGGGTTGAGGCGCGCTCAATTGGCGGGTTAACAGTATTGAACCGGTGGCGGTCGCCATGGCGATGGATGAGTTTTGTTTTATCTTTCATGTTCGTTCAATCCTGGCGTCCGGATCGGCCGCCCATTCGCTCCATGAGCCATCGTAAATTGCGGTATTGTCATCGCCCAGAACGGCTCTTGCGAGGGCAATGATTGCGGCTGACACGCCGGACCCGCACGTCGCAATAGCGGGTTCGCCGGCATAATCGCCGAGAATGGCGTGAAGTGTGTCGGGAGATTCCAGCTTGCCGTCGGGCTGGATCAAATCTGATGCCGGAATATTCTGGCTGCCGGGTATATGTCCGGAACGCAAACCGGCGCGGGGTTCCGGTGCACGCCCTTCGAAGCGGCCGCTGGGGCGGGCGTCGAGAATGATGGTTTTCTTATCAATCGCAACGCGCATTTGATCTTTTGTTTTTATAAGGTCGGAACGCATACGAGCGGTATAGTGGCGCTCAACCATTACAGGCGGCAGATTGTCGGTTGTGCCACCGGCATCCAGCCAGGCCCGAAGCCCACCATCCAGCACTGATACGTCACGATGGCCCATCGCTCTGAACATCCACCAGACGCGGGCGGCAGCAAAGAAATCATTATTGTCGTAAACTACGATATGATGAACGTCACCCAGTCCAAGCTTTCTGACTTTTGACGAAAACCTTGTCGCGTTCGGAAGCATGTGGCTAAGGCTTGTATCAGGATCGGTGATATCGTCGATATCAAAGAAAACAGCGCCCGGAATATGAGCTTTCTGATAGCCCATTTCTCCCGTGCGTCCGGTTTCGAGGAATGGCGGGATCCAAGTCGCATCGACGACCCGCACATCCGGAGCCGATATTTTGGCCTGTAGCCATTCGGCCGAAACAAGCGGGTGAGGCGGGAGCATAATTACGGGTCCATCCATGACGGCACTGGAAGCCCCTTGGACTGTAGGAATTCGGGATTGAATAATTTGTCCTGATAGCGGTTACCATAATCGCAGAGGATCGTTACAATTGTGTGTCCGGGGCCCAGGGTCTTGGCCAGTCGCCGCGCGCCGGCCAGATTGATGCCTGCCGAGCCGCCGAGGCAAAGTCCCTCGTGCTGGACGGTATCGAATATGATATTCAGAGCCTCGGAATCATCGATCCTGTAGGCGTGATCAACGGTTAGATCTTCGAGATTGGCCGTGATCCGGCCTTGGCCGATTCCTTCTGTTATTGACGTGCCTTCAGATTTGAGGGTGCCATTTTTATAGTATTCATACAGGGCTGCACCGCCAGGATCGGCGATCCCGATTGTCACCCGCCCGTCGTTTTTCTCGCGCAAGGCAGCGGCAACACCTGCAAGTGTACCGCCAGAGCCGACAGCGCAGATAAAACCATCGATTTGCCCTTCGGTCTGGTCCCAGATCTCCATGCCGGTTGTTTCGTAATGGGCTTGCCGGTTAGCGACATTGTCGAATTGATTGGCCCATATTGCCCCGTTTGGTTCGGTCGCATTCAGCTCTTCGGCGAGACGACCTGAATAGCGCGCATAGTGATTGGGATTGGCGTAAGGAACCGCGTCGACTTCTATCAGTTTCGCGCCAAGGTTGCGAACGGCATCCTTTTTTTCCTTTGATTGCGTGCGTGGCATGACGATAACGACTTTGTAGCCCAAAGCTGCCCCGACCATGGCCAGACCAATGCCGGTATTGCCGGCAGTACCTTCAACAATCGTTCCACCTGGTTTTAGCGTCCCGCGCGCCTCTGCATCTCTGACGATTTTCAGAGCCGGCCGGTCTTTGACTGATTGTCCCGGATTTAGAAATTCGGCTTTACCTAAAATCTCGCACCCGGTTTCATCTGATAGGCGGTTTAAACGGAGCAAAGGCGTGTTTCCGATCAGGTCAAGGACGGAATGTTTTATCGACATAGGGAACTTTCTAATAAGGATCGTATTATGAAATCCAGGTTTGAGCTTGGTTACCAAGCCAGTTTAGGTCTGGATAACGCCTCTTCGACAGGATGTCTTGAATAAGTCTTATCCGTTTTGCTAAATTCCGAAAAGGTATCCGTCTTAATTCCGATGAATGTTTATTGGCGGGTGCCGGATGACTTGCTTTGTCACAGCGGGTTGAAGGCCGGCTTCACAGCCATACATCGTTATCATAAAATCCTTTTTGTCTGACCTAGATGGTCAAAGCAGTTGGAACCAGAATATGCCTTTTATGCGTTTGCTGTTGCTTGTTTCGATGTCTTTTTTGATGCCGCTAAAGATACAGGCCGACACGGAAGCGAAACCTGTTATTATGCCGACGCCGTGGTCGGTTGCCGATGGGGCGACGATCAATTTTGATGTTCTACGCGGTGGCTCGCCTTTTGGCTCGCATAAGTTGAATTTCAGCAGTGACGGTGCCGGCGGTGTAACTGTTACTACTGACGTTGATCTTAAAGTTAAGATCGGTCCGATTACCGCTTACCGCTACGAGCTTGATAGTATTGAGCAATGGTCGGACGGACGCCTTGTTGCGCTGAATTCCCGAACAAATTCAAATGGTAAGAAAAAGCGTGTTGACGTCCGGCGCGTCGGCTCCGGTCTTGATGTTGATGCGACCGGGTTTGAGGGCATTGTCGATGCCGCGATGATTCCGTCGAGTCACTGGAATCTGCTGCAAATGTATGGCGACCAGATGCTGTCGACCGAGACTGGGGAAGTGCTTGATATCAATGTCGAGCAGCTCGGACGTGAAATTGTCGTTGTGGGTGGAGCCGCGCTTGAAGCGACCCGTTACCGATTAAGTTCCGAGCTTGCCGTCGACCTCTGGTATGATGACCAGTCGCGTTGGGTGAAAATGTTGTTTGAAGCCCGCGGTCAGTCGATTGAGTATATTTTGAACGAATTATACTAAGCCCGCGATAGCTTGAAATGCCCGACATCAATCCGGCCATTATCAAAACCGGCCTCACAATAGCTGAGATAGAACCGCCACATCCGTCTGAAGCGTTCATCGAAGCCCATTTTTATGATTGATGGCCAGTGGCGTTCGAATTCTGCGGCCCAAGTTCGCAGGGTACGTGCATAGTCTTTGCGGAAATAGTGAACATCATCGAGCTTTAAACCGGCGCGATCGACTTGCGCGATAAGCGCCTTTTCACTTGGCAACATGCCACCGGGAAAAATATAGTGCTGAATGAAATCGGCGCGCTTTCGGTAACTTTCGAACAGATCGTCATTGATTGTGATGATTTGTAGCGCGGCTGTCGCGTCGTCCTTCAGGCTTTCTTGGACTTTGGAAAAATAACTTGGCCAGTATTTCTCGCCCACAGCCTCAAACATTTCGATGGACGCGACGCCATCATATTTGCCGGCATGATCGCGATAGTCTTCAAGGCGGATCTCAACCAGCTCATTCAGTCCTTCGCGCTGCATCCTTGCAAGCGCATATTCTCTCTGGGACGGGGAGATTGTCAGGCAGGTCACTTTTGCGCCATGCGTCTTTGCAGCGTATTCTGCAAAGCCGCCCCAGCCGCAGCCGATTTCCAGAACGCTTTTGCCGGGTGACAGGCCAATTTCTGCTGAGATACGCTCGTATTTATTATGCTGCGCGGCTGTCAGATCCATATCCGGGGCTTCGAATAGCGCCGATGAATACGTCATCGATTTGTCGAGCCAGGATTCGTAGAAATCATTTCCAAGATCGTAATGCGCCTCGATGTTGCGCTTGGAACCTGATTTGCTGTTCCGGTTAAATACATGCCGCAACATGTTCGTTATGCGAACGATCAGACTGCCAATTGCCAACTTGCCCGTTGATTCAAAGTTTTCGGAAAAGAATGTCAGAACCGCCGTTAGATCCGGTGTTGACCAGTCGCCATCCATATAACTTTCGGCAAATCCGATATCACCACCGGCAATTGACCGTTTTGCAAAGCGATAATCGTGAATATCGACGATTGCGTCCGCCCCGGGCGTATCATTGTCAAACACAATACGAGTCCGGTCCGGCAGGGTAAATGTGATGCGCCCGTGCTTTGTATTGAGGAGCATCATTGCCGCGACACGGAAGCTGGATGGCATTCCGCGGAGCTTGCTGATCGTGGCCCGGGACGCCTTAATGCTGTCGGCTACAGGCTGATCGACACTCGGATTGGCTGCGTTTGTCACGAGTTTGACTCCCTGTTTAAGCGGTTTCGAACATTAGTGGCCATCGTCAATTCCTTTTCGGGAAGCTCCGGTCTCGAAAAGTACTTTGCCCCCTTAAGCCACAATTTTAAAGCCTGCCAATGTATAGCAATCGAGACGAATATACTTGAAAGAGGTTTCGTTACGGCAACCCATAATAAATTCCGGCTTGATACCGGCCATGCTCTGGTTTGAATGGTCGCGACGTGCGTCACCTGATCCGCATGGGTTGTTTTAATAACTAATTGCAACTTCCGCGCATCGGCTTTTAAGGTGAAATTGTAGGTTCCGGTAATGTCGAAGAATGGCGAGACATGAAACGATTTGTCTGCAGCGTGTGCGTGTGCAGCTTCGTCTCTGGTTTTGGCGATGTATAAATGGGTTTCGCCAAAAGTATTGTGGACTTCATAGAGAACGCCGCGAAGTCTGCCGTCTGGATCGTATCCTAGCCACAGTGAAATCGGGGCGAATTTATACATTGCATGGCGCGGAAAACTAATGAGCCGGATCGCTCCGCCTCGCAGATCGATAGTGGCTTGATCGAACATTTTTTCCGCCCAGGGGCGTAAGGGAGATGTTGTTCGCGGCCCATGATCATTGCGATTAAATGAAAAGAGGTTGGACTTTTCAACACTGAAAAGAGCGCAATGCTGGTCGGCCTCGTCGAGCCGGTCAATGTCGATATCAATTAGCGTTAAGCCATACTGGAACCGGTGGTTGAAAGGACGGGACCGCTGGTGGGCGGTGTGGCCGCGTAACAGCCTGATAGGAGGTTCAATCGCGATCAACGTCAGACCACATCTGCCGTCGTTTGCAGATTTTGCGGCGCTGTCTGAATGTCCGAGACGCGTTCAGCACCGACACTGTCCCACGGCACCTGACCGCCAAGTGACAGCGCGCAGGATAGACCGGCTTTCAGCCCGTCCTCGTGAAAGCCGCTGCCCATCCATGCTCCGGCAAGCCAGATATGTTGGGTTCCCTGCTGGGCTTTTAATGCCCTGACAGCAGCGTCAGCTGCGGTGTCGAATTGCGGGTGTGATTTTTGCATATGGGCGAAGGTAAGCTCTGCCTTTGGCGGGTCAACCGGGTTCAGAGTTACAAATAAGGGTTTATGCCGGGGCAGGTTTTGCAACTTATTCATCCAGTAAGTGAGACATATTTCCGGAGAATCCTGTTTAATGACGTTCCAGCTCGCCCATGCCGTTTTTCGCTTTGGCATTAGGCTCGGGTCACGATGCAGATAGATTTCATTCGATCGATAACGGACCGATGACAGCAAAAAGCGCTTGTCTTCATAGCTTTCGGAAAGCAATTTTTTGGATACGTCGGAATGGGTTGCCAGAATGACATCATCATAGACGGCTGTTTGGCCATCATTTGTGGTGACCATGACGCGGTCCCCGAACGGCTCCACCGTAACCACTTCAGTCGATAGAAGCAGCCGGTCACCGAGCCGCTCGGCCATTTTCTGAACATAGGCTCTGGATCCGTCCGACACGGTTCGCCATTGCGGGCGTTCACGGTGCATCAGACGATGGTTTTCAAAGAAACGGAAAAAGCTCAGGGCAGGATAATTGAGCATTTCGGCCTCGGGTGTAGACCAAATCGCGCCGCCCATTGGCAGAATATAATTATCCAGAAAGTCCGGCTTGAAATCGTGCTTGTCGAGCCAGTTCCCAAGTGAGATATCACCGATGCGATCCGCCTCTAGTTCGGTGCGAGCAAGATCATTAAAGCGAAGGATCGTCATCCAGAATTTGTGGAAGCGGGGTCGCAACAGATTTCGTCGATAGGCGAACATTCCGCGCGCGGTCGAGGCCCATTCGAAACCTTTCGGGTTTGAAACCGCGAAGCTCATATCGCTGTCTTTGGTCGCGACATCGAGATTTTTAAAAAAATTGATCAGATTGGGATAATTATGGGCGTTATAAACAATAAAGCCGACATCGACCGATATTGGTGTTCCATCATAGTCAACATCCATCGTATGAGCATGTCCGCCGGGCCTGTCATTCGCCTCATAGACGGTCAGCTCAGCTTTCCCTTCCAAAGCAAAAGCGGCTCCAAGACCGGAAATGCCCGATCCGATAATGGCTATACGTTTCATTGTGCGTCCCGAATCTCTTTCATTTTACTATACGCATCAAGGGCACGTTGGCGACCTGTCTTGTGCTCAATCATCGGGCGAGGGTAGGTTTGGCCGAGAATTACGCCGGCTCGTTTCAGGGTTGCCGCATCGGCGGTCCAGGGGCTGTGAAGGCTTTTTTTCGGTAAACCGCGCAGCTCTGGACACCATTTTCTGACATAGGCACCGGTTTCATCAAATTTTTCCCCTTGGGTAATAGGGTTAAAGACGCGGAAATATGGCGCTGCGTCGGCACCAGATCCGGCGGTCCACTGCCAGCCGGCGCTATTAGAGGCAGTGTCGGCATCAACCAGTGTGTCCCAGAACCAGTCTTCACCATGCCGCCAGTCAATCAGAAGATGCTTGGTTAAGAATGACGCTACAATCATTCTGACCCGGTTGTGCATCCAGCCGGTCTCCCACAATTGCCGCATGCCAGCATCGACAATTGGATATCCTGTCTGACCGGTTTGCCACTTCATCAGGTCTCGGTCGGATGACCGCCAGCCCATCAAATCGAACGCCGGGTTATAATTCTTTTGGGTAAGCTCCGGATTATGGAAGAGCAGTACATAGGCGAAATCCCGCCAGCATATTTCGGATAGAAAGACCATCGCATCATCATGGCTGGTCTGGTTGCTTGTAATGAGATCCTGAACCCGCCTCCAGATATGGGCAGGGCTGATTTCGCCGAACGCTAAATGGGGTGACAGACCTGATGTGGAGTCTGAAATATCGGGTCTGTTTCGACTGTCCTGATAAGTCGCAAGCGGGCCGTTCAGAAACGCATCCAGCCGGTCGTGTGCGCCGGCTTCACCCGGCTGCCAGTGATCGTCAAACCCGATGGACCAGTCAGGGTTGCGGGGATGCAGGTTCCAGGCAACGAGGGGATCGCTGGCGACTGGTTCCAAAGGTGTCAAAATATCTGGCGCCGGGAGTTCGGAGGGTGGCGAGTAGGTCTTTTGAAGCGCTTTCCAATAGGGTGTAAAAACTTTGTAATAAGACCCACTTCCGGTTGTCAGGCGCCATGGCTCGACAAGAACATTGGCGCTGTAGCTGCTGACGGCTAGCTCGTTATTTGAAAGATCGGTTTTAATTTGTGCATCGATCGAACGACCGGCTTTATCATAACGCCGGTTCCAGAAAATTCCTGCGGCGCCAGTGTCATTAGCAAGCTCGACTAGTATATCCGCAGCGTCACCGCGGCGAAGCACGAGCCGGCCGCCTCGGGCCTCGATACTGGTTTGCAGTGCGATGAGGGATTTATGCAGCCACCATTTGCGGGCGCCGCCAAGGTCCCGGTCTGTGTGCCGAGTTTCAAGGATGTAGACACAGATTAAAGGTGCTGCGTCCTGAGTTGCGGCAGTCAGAGCGGGGTTGTCGAACAATCTCAGATCATTTCGAAACCACAGAATATTAGGGCGCGTCGTCATACCGTTTTCTTAATTGATTTGATACTTTAGGGTCATGAGAAGTTTACGTGGCAGCGACCCGGTTGGATTTGTTTTACTGGCACTTATAATCTTCTCATTGGGTTGTTTGTTCGTTCGAATGTGCCGGCAGGATCGATATTATGGGTAACAACGTTACTTGCATGACGTGGAAGACGTATTGTCCCGCTGATTATGCCGTTCCGTTTCTTTGCGTATTTCGAGGCAGAGCAGCATACGGACGGCAACATGTCAGTCGATAGTTACGCAATTGGGGAGTATTGACGATGCCAGATGATCAGGCAGCGCGCTCGGACATTAAATCAGCTGCAATGACTTTGTTGGCGCAATATGGTGAAGATGCCGAAATCATCGCCACTCTGCGCGCCGCCGAAGTTGCAGCGGCAGGCGACGTAGAGGCGCTTGAACATTGGGACGCTGTCATCGATTTTCTTGAGAATGGTCCCGATTCGGATCAGTTAAACTAGATGGATGAATGGCTTGCCAGCACAGTGTGGCGGGCAGAGGGTAAGTAAGTATGACGGGCTTAAACGGCACAAAATTCACGGACCCTGAACGCACCGTTTCCGGTGAGACCCGGGCCTCGGTTGATTATAACGGGACCAAGACCCTGTGGCTGAACACGGGCACGCTCTGCAACATAACGTGTGAGAATTGCTATATTGAAAGCTCGCCCAGCAATGACCGGCTGGTTTACTTGCAATTGTCTGATGTGACGCCGTTTCTGGATGAGCTGGATGCAGCCGGAGAACAGGCAATTGAGATCGGCATTACCGGTGGTGAGCCATTTATGGCACCGGAGATATTGACCATACTTGAAGCCATTCTGATTAGAGGACACCGGGCGCTCGTATTGACGAATGCGATGAAGCCAATGATGCGGCCGCGGGTGAAAGGCGGGCTAATGGCGTTACAGGAAAAGTATGCCGACCGCTTGGTTTTGCGGGTTAGTCTCGATCATTATAGCGCGACCAAGCATGATGCAGAGCGCGGTCACGGATCGTTTGAAGAGGCTGTTCTGGGATTGCGCTGGCTGGCCGAGAACGGCTTCCAGGTGCATTTGGCTGGGCGTACGATCTGGCAGGATAGTCTGGAGACATCGCAGCAGGGTTATGCCCGTTTGATCAAGGCGCTGGGTTTGCCAACCAATGTCGATGATCCCACCCAGCTTGTTCTGTTTCCTGAAATGCAGGCGGATGATGATCCGCCAGAGATTACGACGGCCTGCTGGCAGATTCTCGGCAAGGATCCCAACGAGCTTATGTGTGCTTCGCAAAGAATGGTTGTGCGTCGGAAAGGTGCACCACGCGCGACAATTGTTGCCTGTACCCTGCTGCCATACGAGGCCGAATTCGAATTGGGCCAAACATTGTCTGAAAGCCGGCAACCGATCGCCTTGAACCACGCATTTTGTGCTAGTTTCTGTGTTCTCGGCGGCGGTAGCTGTTCGGCTTAATCCCCGTCGCTGCCGAGCGCTGTTTTTAGACCTGAATAACGCGGCTGGTCGACTTTTATCTGACTGATAGCGGCAGCCTTTAAGTGTGCCATCAGGTCATCATTGGCGCCTGTAATTTCTCCAGTACGGATGCGCTCACATAATATCCGGTTAAGTTCGGCGAGGTCGTTTAGCCCTTCAGCCTCGAGTAAGGCTTGCAATTGTTGAATTTCGCGGCGGTCATTTTCAGGGCGTGCGCTAATGTCTCTCATGATGATATCAATAACATTGGACGCGATTTTCGCGTGGAAGGCGGCATGACCGGTAAGATTGGGCGCTGCGGTATCATTGATAAAGTTTTTAACCGCTTGCAGTAATTCAATTACACTTGGCTGATCATGCATGGGCTCGTTCCAACAGGTTTATAAGATCAATTTCGGTCTCTGATACGCGGCGCCCGATTGCCGCCCGTTCAACACTTTCGTCGCTACCGGAGCGAAATGCTTCATACATAATCAGGCACATGATACCCCATTTCCAGATGCCGAGCGCTTCCCACCAGTCGATATCTTGCGGTTGCAGATTGAGCCCGCGGTGCTGATTATAGGCCTCCAGCATAGGTTCTATCGTGCCGAATCCGCCAACCCGATTCTGGGTTTTACCAAATCGCCACGAATTAACGCAGATCCAGCCAAGATCCTCCCTTGGGTCGCCAATATGGGCGAGTTCCCAGTCTAGCACAGCTGCCAGACCGGATGATTTGACCATCAGGTTTCCTAGCCGAAAATCGCCATGCACAAGGACATCTGCGAGTGGCTGCGGAGCGGTTTGACGTAACCATTGCAGGGCGAGTTCGAATATCGGACGCGACACACCCATATCACGGTAAATCGCCTCATACTGATCGATTTGTGCCAGGCCACTCATTCTTGATACGCCGTCAATGCTGCGAATATCCAGCGCGTGAATTTTAGCCAGTTCCTCGCCGCACTGGCGGGATAAGTTTTCGCGGGCGTCCGCGAATTCCGGATCCCGTAATATCGGTCGCGCGATGGTTTCGCCGTCAACATAGTCCATAATGAAACCATAACCGAGGTCGTCTGCGGCTGTCAGCGTGTATAAAACCTTCGGGGCTTTGACCCCGGCATTAGCTGCAGCTTCGACAAGGGCGGCTTCGGTCTGCATCGTAATAGATGTCGAGTTGGCAGGCTTGGATATACCATGCGGCACGCGCCTTAATATGACAGGCTGCGCTTCGGTCGAGATCAGCCAGGTTTCCTGACTCGCGCCGCCCGATAATCGCCGGATATTGGCAGGTTTTACATCATTGCCAAAAATATGCCCTATTACGCGGCCAATACTTTTTTCAAAGTCATTAGGATTATGCATATGTCTATTACTATCCTAGAGATCCTGCAGGCCAAGTATGACTTAAGGGTAAGTTTATGGAGACGCGGCAATGACTAAGCGGATGACGCCAGATGAAATGTTAAACAAGCATGATAGCGACACCAAGATTGGTTTGTTTGCCTGGCTGCGGGGGAGATTTTTTGCCGGCATGGTCATTGCAGCACCGTTGGCGGCGACATTTCTTATCCTGCAATTTTTGATCACATTTATCGACCGGCAGGTGAAGCCGCTTCTGCCTCAGATATTGCAGCCTGAGACCTATACCGAATATGCCGTGCCCGGTTTCGGTCTGCTGGTTTTGATCGTTGCACTGACGGTTCTCGGTGCCATCACAGCCAATTTGGTCGGACGGTCAGTACTGACATTAACCGACCGTATTTTTAGCCGTATTCCGATCGTCAGAAACGTTTATGCGGCGATCAAGCAATTGACAGAAGTGCTTGCCAATAATCGACAAGCGAGTTTCGAGCGTTGCGTTCTCGTGGAATATCCCAAGGAGGGGTCATGGTGTATTGGCTTTGTATCGGCCGAGGCATCGGGCGAGCTCGGTGCCAAACTTGGTGAGGGCATATTAGGCGTGTTTGTGCCAACATCACCGAATCCGACCTCGGGCTTTCTGCTCTATGTAAAGGCTGATCGTTGTATCGAACTTGAAATGTCGGTTGAGGACGGCGCCAAAATGATATTGACGGCTGGTCTCGTCGTTCCCGATTTTAGCGGGGACGTTACGGCGCTTCCGGGTTTTGGTGAGGTGTCCGATGCAGTCGAGCAGAATGGCGACCGATCAGTCGCCGAACCTGAAGTCGGGACTAAGCAACTGGCTAAGTAGGGCCAGCGCATCAGCACGTTCTGCTGTGATATCGGACGAGGTTTGAATAGCGTATTCGGCGTCCTTTCTGGCAATATCGATCAGGTCTGCCTGCTCGGGGAGTTCTAGGATACGATAGTCAACAGCACCGGATTGGCGACGCCCGAGGACATCGCCACTGCCGCGCAAGCGGAAATCGGCTTCGGCAATCTCAAATCCGTCTTCGGTTTTACGTAACGTGTCGAGACGCTCGCGTGCGGTTTCAGTAAGGGGTGAACGATAAAGCAGCAGGCAGAAACTTTCCTTGTTTCCCCGTCCGACGCGCCCCCTCAACTGATGCAATTGTGCGAGGCCGAAGCCTTCGGCTCGCTCGATCACCATAATCGTTGCTTCGGGAACATCGACGCCGACTTCGATCACTGTTGTTGCGACCAGCAGTTTTCGCTCGCCGGTACGAAATTGCTCTAGCGCCTGGTCTTTTTCATCAGCTTTTAGCCGGCCGTATACAATGGCGACCTCGATATCAAGCTGTTTGGCGAGACTAGCAGCGCGACTAACGGCTGAGCTGCCATCGGCCTCATCACTGTCGACCCGAGGGCAGACCCAGAAGGCACGTTCGCCCCGTTTTAGTGCGCGCCCGATCGCTGTGATCACTTTGTCGATGCGCTCAGCCGGGATGGCCCGCGTATCAATCGGTAGGCGTCCGACCGGTTTTTCGTCGAGGATCGACACATTGAGATCCCCGTGAATTGTTTGTGCCAGTGTGCGTGGTATCGGTGTCGCGCTCATGACGAGCATATGTGGCGCTTTGCCTTTGCCACGCAGACGTAGCCGGTCAGCCACCCCAAAACGATGCTGTTCGTCGACAATGACTAGGCCGAGCTTGCGGAATTTGACCTGTTCCTGAAACAGGGCGTGCGTGCCGGCTACAATATCAATCGACCCATCGGACAGACCGAGCAGAGTGCCTTCGCGCTTCTTGCCTTTGTCGCGGCCGGTGAGTGCTGCGACATTAAACCCGTGCGGCGTCAGTAACTGATCTAGCGTTTCATGTTGCTGTCGAGCCAGAACTTCGGTCGGTGCCATAAACGCCGTCTGATATCCGCCTGTTGCAACCTGTACGGCAGCAAAGGCGCCAACCAGGGTTTTCCCCGACCCGACATCGCCCTGTAGCATCCGGTGCATGGGATGCGACTGGTCAAGGTCGCCGGTAATGTCTTTGGTTGCGCGGATCTGGGCCTGCGTCGGACGATATGGCAGTGCTTTTACAAGTGTATTCAATGCCTCCGGCGCTGGCGGTATCTGCGCGGCATGTTCCGACATGCGACTGGCGCGGGCACGGGCGAAACTCAGCTCTCTTGCCAGCGCTTCATCATAAGCCAGGCGGTCGCTGGCGCGACGAAACGCGGCTTCGTCATAAGCCTGTGGTTTGTGCATCATGGCGAGAGCGGTTTTGAACGAGGGCCAGTCGCGCCCAGTGATTAAATTCTGGTCGATCCATTCCGGAGGCGCATCGGGTATCATGTCATGTGCGGCCAGTATCGCGGCATGCACGCGTTTATTCGTCAGGCCCGCGGTTAATCTATAGACGGGTTCGACCAGAGGCGGCGTCTGCCCGCTTTTGGGGTCGATCACATAATCGGGGTGTGTGATCTGACGCTCACCGCGAAAGGCTTCGACGCGTCCTGATACGATGCGCTCCTGATCGACCGGGAACTGGTTTTGAAGCCATTTCTTGTCGGCACGGAAGTAGACCAGTTTGATACGATCTTCGCCGTCAGTCAGCTCGACTTGCGCAGGCGAACGGTCATTGAAAGGCAGCTTTACCTGACTGACGATGCCACGAATAGTTGCAAGTTCGTCGGTTATAGCGTCGCTAAACTTGGCGACCGGGCGTCGATCCAGCCAGCGTTCGGGGAGATGTAATAGCATATCCCAGACAGTTTCACCGCCAACGAGGTGTTCAAACAAGGGTTTGAGTTTCGGGCCGATGCCGGTAATGGCATTGATCGGTCGAAATAGAGGGAAAAGGCGTTCGTCGCGCATGCCACTGCTTTAGCATCTGCTGTGATTGAGGCAATTGTTCACGCTTGCTCTATGTTTTGGCTGAGCTAGGACTAAGTCATATCGAGGAGGCGCATTATGGACAAAGCTGAGCGTAGAAAACTTAAATTCCGTGCCTGGCGACGCGGGTTCCGCGAAATGGATCTTCTGATGGGATCTTTTGCGGACGCGCATATTGATGATTTGAGCGACGCGGATTTAGCCGAATTTGAGCGGTTGCTGGCCACACCCGACTGGGAAGTGTTTGCTTGGCTGATGGGGCAGAAACCTGTGCCCGATAATTATAAGAGTCCGCTTCTGGACCAGATATTGTCATTTCGCTATGAGGCGCACTCGGGTTAAGGCCATCCCGACCGGATTGGCCACAGCCAGCAGAGCAGCAGGATTGAAATATGTCTTATCCCGAACGGTTGAGCTGTTTAGCGGCACCGGCGACTGTTTTTGGGGCACCGTTCGGGCTTGACGTAAAAGCCCTCGGCGAAACCGTTCTAGCTCAGAACAAGCTTGGCCTCTATGTCGCACGTGATGACAAGGCTGCGGCCGCCGCCGAGAAGATATCGGAATTTATGTTTCCCGGTCTGTCCCGAATAAGGCTGCCGGGCTGGGATACTTTGCCTTATGACCGGATTAGTCCGGCACCGGCGATTGCCGCCGCGCGCTGCGCCGGTCTCGCGCAACTGGCAATGCGGACCGACAGCCGTGCGCCTTGCCTGGTGATTGCAATGGCGAGTTCAATCCTTCAACGGGTGCCGCCCGTTGAAACAATGAGGGCTTCCAGCCTAAGCCTTGGTGTGTCGGAGCGTATCGCTCAGGCGGCGCTGACCGAATATCTGAGTATTAACGGTTATGTCAGGACGCCGTCAGTCAGCGAGAAGGGTGAATACTCTATCCGTGGCGGCAAAGTTGATCTGTTCCCGCCAAATTCTGCTGATCCGGTACGGCTCGATTTGTTCGGCGATGAAATCGAAACTATAAAATCATTTGATCCGGAGACCCAATTATCCACTGGAACTCTCAATCGTGTTGATTTGTATCCGGTTAGCGAAATTCTCCTGAATGAACGCTCTCTGAGCGGTTTTCGCGAGCGCTATTTGGCGGAGCTCGGCTCCCCGGCCGGTGATCCAATGTATGAAGCCGTTCGAGCAGAAATCCGGCGGCAGGGCGTCGAAAGCTGGTTGCCGCTGTTTCATGATCATCTTGAAACTGTGTTTGACTATATCGGCAATGACGCTTTGATCGGTCTCGGCTATCAGGCGCCGGAGGCGATTAAAGAGCGGCTGACGCAGGCGCAGGATTATTACGAGGCCAGGATCGAAGCAGCCGGGACAACGCGCGCGGCAAAGGTGCTACAGCCTGCTGCGCTCTATCTGACTGAAACCGATCTTGAAACCAGTCTCATGGCCCGGCCCGTTGCCCGTTTCAATCCGTCCGAAGACAATGAGGCACTCAGTCTTGGGGGCGTAGCCGGTCGCAATTTTGCGCCGGAGCGACAGGATAATGAGGTCAATATTTTTACCGTTGCTGCCGATTATGGTGCAGCACAGCGAAAGCGTGACAAAACAGTTGTTTTCGCGGCATGGACTGACGGATCGGCGGAACGGCTGGTCGGTGTCTTACGCGATCACGGGCTTGACCACATTGACCGGGTCTATTCGCTCGCGGCCGCGAAAGAGTCAGGGCTTGCGATTAGCGAGTTGCCGCTTGAAACCGGTTTTGAAAGTGATGACCTGGTAGTTATCGCCGAGCCGGACATACTTGGTGACCGGCTGGCAGCGCCACGGCGCAAACGCAAGGCAGCTAATTTTATTACCGAGGCCAGTTCACTTAATCCGGGGGATCTCGTCGTACACGTTGATCATGGGGTCGGACGCTATGAAGGGCTTCGGACTCTCGATCTGGCTGGTGCCGCACATGACTGTCTGGAACTTGGCTATGCCAAAGGCGATAAGGTTTTTCTGCCGGTAGAGAATATCGATCTGATCAGCCGATATGGTAGTGAAGGAGCAGATACCGCAATTGATCTGTTGGGTGGTGTTGGATG
Organism: Hyphomonas sp. TMED17; assembly: GCA_002172915.1. Lineage (GTDB taxonomy): Bacteria > Pseudomonadota > Alphaproteobacteria > Caulobacterales > Hyphomonadaceae > Henriciella. The sequence goes on from NHBW01000005.1 coordinate 169,161, forward strand.
GCAAACCCGCAAGGCGAAAGCCAAAAAACGCATCCTTGAAATGGCAGCCGAACTAATGTCGATCGCGGCGGCGCGCGCGCTAAAGAGCGCGGAGCCGGTTCAGACCGGTGATGGGCTTTATGAGGAGTTTGCAGCGAAATTTCCGCATGCGGAAACAGATGACCAGCTCAATGCTATTGAGGATGTGCTGGGTGATCTGTGTTCCGGGCAGCCGATGGACCGTCTGGTGTGTGGCGATGTCGGGTTCGGGAAAACCGAAGTCGCGATGCGCGCCGCCTTTGTTGCCGCAATGGCCGGCAAACAGGTTGCTGTTATCGCACCAACGACCCTGTTGGCGCGGCAGCATTTTACCTCATTCCATAGTCGGTTTGCCGGCTTGCCGCTGAATGTCAAACATTTGTCCCGTTTCGTCAGTCCGAAAGAAGCTGCAGCGACCCGGGAAGGGCTTGCAGCCGGGACTGTGGATGTTGTGGTCGGCACGCATGCTTTGCTAGCCCAAGGCATAAGTTTCAAACGCCTGGCGCTTTTGATCGTAGATGAAGAGCAACGCTTCGGGGTCAAACATAAGGAAAGGATGAAAGAGCTTAAAGCCGACGTTCATGTCCTGACCCTGTCAGCCACACCGATCCCGCGAACACTGCAAATGGCACTAACCGGCATTCGAGATTTGTCGATTATCGCGACCCCGCCTGTCGATCGCCTCGCGGTTCGGACATATATCACCGAATTTGATGCCGTGACTATTCGTGAGGCCTTGTTGCGGGAAAAATATCGTGGCGGACAAAGCTATTTTGTGGCCCCCCGGATTGCCGATCTTGATTATCTCGAAGATTTCTTGCGCGCGAATGTTCCGGAAGTAAAATTCTGTGTGGCGCATGGTCAGATGCCAGCGGCCGAACTCGAAGATTTAATGACGGCATTTTATGATGGCGTTTATGATGTTTTGCTTTCAACCACGATTGTTGAAAGCGGTCTTGATATTCCGAGAGCCAATACGCTCATCATTCATAAGGCTGATCGTTTCGGGTTGGCTCAGCTCTACCAGCTACGAGGGCGGGTTGGTCGCTCCAAATTGCGCGCTTATGCATATCTGACGACACCTGCCGACCGGTCTATTGCAACGACAGCAGAGCGGCGGCTGCGGGTCTTGCAGTCTCTCGACAGTCTTGGGGCTGGTTTCCAGCTCGCCAGTCATGATCTTGATATGCGCGGTGGCGGCAATTTACTGGGAGACCAGCAATCCGGTCATGTTCGTGAAGTCGGTGTCGAATTGTATCAGTCCATGCTTGAAGATGCGGTAAAAGCGCTACAATCGGGTGCTTCGGGGAATGATGTTGTTGTCGATGACTGGTCGCCACAGATCAATCTTGGCGTATCTGTTCTGATACCGGAAACATATGTTGAAGACCTTGGCGTACGGCTAGGTCTGTATCGTCGACTGGCTGAAACCGATGCGGAGCAGGCGCGAGAGGCGTTTGCAGCCGAGCTCATCGACCGGTTTGGTCCACTACCGGATTCAACCCGCCAATTGCTCGATGTGACTGCAATCAAAGGGCGCTGCAAGACACTTGGGATTAGCAAGCTTGATGTTGGGCCTAAGGCTGCAGTCCTGACGTTCCGGACTGATACGGTGATCGAACCCGCGGAATTGATGCAACTTATCAGATCCCGTCCGGCCCAGATGCGTCTGCGACCCGATAATAAATTAGTGGTTCAGGGACTGCCGAATAAGCCTGATTTGAGAATAAATTCGATTAAAGGATTGCTGCGGGAGCTTGAGGGCATGGCGGCCGCTTAAGGTGGCTTAATCTAGGTCTACCCGAGGTGATATCTTTCTTTTGTTAGAAACTGACTTAATCCTGAGAGGGTAAAGATAAAGAGGCAGTAAGAATAGGATCTGATTATGGCTAATGGACCTTTGAACGGTTATAAATTTGTCGAGTTTGCAGGCATCGGACCAGGGCCTTTCTGCGGCATGCTGCTAAGTGATCTCGGCGCCGACATTGTTCGGATCGATCGTGCAGGTAGCGCGAGACCGGGGCGGCCGGAGGATGTAACCGGCCGGGGCCGGCGGTCTATCGCGCTGGATCTCAAATCACCCGATGATATCGAGCTGGCGCTGCAGCTTATCGAGAAGTCAGATGGTTTGATTGAGGGTTTTCGTCCCGGTGTAATGGAGCGGCTGGGACTGGGGCCGGACATTGCGCTGAGGCGTAATCCAAATCTTGTTTACGGCCGGATGACTGGTTGGGGCCAGTTCGGAGCATTATCGCATTCAGCCGGTCATGATTTGAACTACATCGCCTTGACGGGCGCGTTACATGCAGTGGGCGATGGCGATGGCCGTCCGCGCCCGCCGCTGAATCTCGTCGGGGACTATGGCGGCGGTGCGCTTTATCTCGCTTTTGGCTTGCTGGCTGGCGTATTGAATGTCCGTAACGGCGGAACGGGGCAAGTGATCGACTGTGCGATGACTGATGGGGCGGCGTCCTTATCGGCAATGTTCTATGGTATGAAGGCGATGGGTATCTGGAGCGATGAGCGTGAAGCCAATCTGCTCGATGGCGGGGCGCATTTTTACGATACTTATGCATGTAGTGACGGCAAATGGGTTTCAATTGGTTCGATTGAGCCGCAATTCTACGCTTTGCTGCTTGAAAAGGCGGGGCTAACCGATCCTGATTTTTCTGCTCAGATGGATCGTTCAAAGTGGCCGCAGCTTAAGCAAAAAATGATGGCTGTTTTTAAAACCAAAACGCGTGATGAGTGGTGTGCGCTAATGGAAGGCTCGGATGTCTGCTTTGCGCCCGTTCTGTCGATGAGCGAAGCACCGCATCACGCCCACAATGTCGAGCGACAAACATTTATTGAACTGGACGGCGTTATGCAGCCTGCGCCGGCACCACGATTTTCCGCGACACCGGGCGAAGTGCAGCGACCGCCAGCCGGGATTGACGAGCACCGTACTGAAATTCTGGCCGATTGGGAGATCGACACGTGATGACTGCATTGCCCGGCACGACCGGGCGTCGCCGCTTGTATTTGATGCGGCACGGATTTGTTGACTATACATCAGAACGGGTGCGTGAAAGTCGTGACCCGTCTCTGGCTTACCTGAATGAGGCAGGGCGTGAAGAGGCGCGCGCCGCCGGAATTGCGCTCTCTGACGTTGCACTTGATCTTGCAATGCATAGCGGACTGGACCGGACACGCGAGACAGCCGAAATCGTACTGTCGCAGCACACAGCCGCGCCGGAGTTGCTCCGCGAAGAGCGCTTTCAGGAATTGAAATCAGGTCAGTATATGGATTTTGAGTCGGCGGAACAATTAGCAGCGACGATGACATTCCAATTTGAAAATGCCGGCCAGCCCGGTGCAACTTTTCTTGCAGGCGGCGAAAAATTTTCCGACGCGATGGAGCGTATAGAGGTTGGCCTGGAGAACTTGTTGCAGCGACCGGGCTGGTCGACTGCGCTCGTTGTCGCGCACGAAGTTGTTAATCGGATGATACTGTCCTGGTCTATCGGGGCGCCGCTCGGTGCAAGCTCGGGTTTTGAGCAAGACACCGGGTGCATAAATATTATCGATTTCGATTTAGTACCAGACGATGCAGGTGTGATCGGCATTGAACGGGCGCGAATAAAGGCGGTAAATCTAACTCCGGCAAACTATCTTAAGCATGGTATGAATCTATCCAGTCTTGAAGCGATTTTCACACGGGCGACAGCGGCATCATCGGCGGCAGACTAATCGGTTCAAAGTGGTGTGATTTTCGGATCGTAGCGAATGAAACTGATCTATTCCGACAGGAAACGCTCTGCGCGCTGCATCGCTGCGTTCAGGCTGCGCTCGAGCGCGTGCCTGATCATATCCTTGTCCATCCCTTTGCCGGGTTGGACAATATCACCAAAAACGACAACGCCGCGGCTGAAAGGGTAGGGAATGCGAAAGCCATCCCACGTATCGAGCCGGCGTTCGGGCTTGGATAAAATAGCATAGGGAAGAATGGGTGTGCCGGTGCGCATCGACATCAATACTGGACCATTCTGTACTGTTTCAGCCGGGCCACGCGGGCCGTCCGGCGTGATGCATAATGCTGCGCCTTCGCGAAGCAAGCGCATACTTGTATTGAGCGCAGCAAGACCACCCTTGTCGCGTTTCTTCTTGCTGTGATTAGTTGATCCGCGGACTGCGCTCAGGCCAAGATGCGAGATTGCCCGGGCGACAGCTTCACCATCTCTTGAAAGTGAAATTAGCATTGCGGAATGCTTTTTCTGCTTCGGCCAGCGCCGCATAACATGATGCCAGCCGGATGGTAGTAGTAGAATGGTTGAGTGCCATGCAGCGATAATGACGCTAGTATTTTCCAGCCAGACCTTTTTTGCCGCATCATCCCCGAGGACTGCCCATCGAATTGTGCGATGGCAAAGTGCCATATAAGCCCAGATGATCAAGCCTAATACTTTGACAATGATCGGATTCCGCAAAATTGATTTCATAAGGCTGCAGTCGGAGTTTGGTTAAGTTCGGATTTATATTGGTTCAGACCGGTGTTTCGCTAGGATCCGGTAGTCGCCGCGATGGTAAACCAGAGGTTCAACTTCTTTGTTTACGGTCAGTTTCTTCACTTCGGCAATATAAACTACATGATCTCCCGCAGGATGCTGCGCATAAGCGGCGCATTCGAGGCAGACAGCGCAATCTTGCAGAATAGGGACACCGCCTAATCCCAGATGCGTTGTAATCCCGTTAAACTTGTCTGTTTGCGCGCTTGCGAATTGTTTCGAGATATCGCGTTGATCTTCGGCCAGCACATGAACGGCGAAGTGTGTCGCGGTATGAAAGGCTCCGAAGCTGCGGGCTTTTTTGTCGACTGACCAGAGTACAAGTGGTGGCTGAAGTGAAACGGAGTTAAATGAGTTTGCCGTTATGCCAATTCTCTGTGAACTCGGTGATAATGTTGTAATGACAGTAACGCCGGTGACATATCGTCCAAGCGCTTCTCGCAAAGTGCGGCTGTCAAATTCCATTGGGCCGATTTCCTTCCCAGTTTAAAGACCTCAAGCGCGAATGATCACACCGAGTAGAGGGTTCTAGCCGTTTCGAATTTCTTTGTCAGCGCTATCACCTAATCCTTCGTCACTTAAACTAGGGCGGTCGCGCGAGAAGAAAATTTTACAGATTTTTTGCAACGAAAATGCATGGCAGCCATGCATAAATACAACACAAAAGATTTTGTTGAAAATTTTTCGACGCGATCAAGCTCCAATACGCTTTTAGAGGCCTAGTTCATAATATTTTTTTACCGTCATCGCTGCGCGACGAATGAGTTGCTTACTAAAATGCATATATGAACATTTATTCATTATGAATGAATGTTCATAATGCTACGTAATTATAACCTTTTCCTTTTTTGGGCTTAACGACGGGTAATGCTTATGCCATGAAGTCGTTTGGTTGGTGTCAATGACTATAGTTCAGTAATTGGTTATACTTTGTTGGTGTATGGCGCTTCAGTTTAATTTTGGTTGGGTTTTGGGAGAATTAATCATGAAGGACTGGTGCAACTCAGATGGTGCCCAAAGGCTTCGTGAAAAGATTGCGGAATATTGGGTTGAGCGCGGTTATGATGTTGAAGTGGACCTCGTGAACGCAGGTTTCGTCCCAGCTATGCGTAGCGCCCGAACTGACGTGCGCAGTAATATGGTAAATGGAATGCCACGCCGTAAACTGGTGAGTTTGTGCCTTCAACGTAACGAATACCGGCCCGATTAAACTCCAGTAAGACCCGCTATTTCTCCGGGGATTTGCTGCCATGCATCGACCCGCCGGATTTGAGATGTGATGGCGGAGGCAAATTCGCCGTATCCGAATGAGACATATATGTATGCAATGCCTGCGGCCAATGCCGCGCGTTCATCGGTTGTACTGTCGCCGATTAGCAATGTTTTCTTCAGATCGCCATTCACGGCTCGAACACTGCGGCGTATGTGGTCGGGATCGGGTTTTTTATAGGCCGGAACGTCACCACCAATAATAGCTGCAATGCGGGTATTCAGATCGAGACTGGCGATCAGCTCTTCAGCAAGCGCCTGTGCCTTATTTGTGCAAATGGCGATTTTTGCCCCGGCCTCGATCAATGCATCAATAGCCGACACAGCGCCTTCAAAAGGTCTGCTATGGTGACAGATATTGGCGACATAGTGCTCAATGAATTGCGGCCACAATGTATTATCGATTTTCTCTTCGTCGATTTCCACGCCGTTCCAGTCGAGCCCTTTACGGATCATGGCTTTTGCGCCGTCTCCGACCATATGTCTCAGGGCCTGCAGAGGAATTACCCGCAGGTTCTGGCGCGCGAGAACATGATTTAACGCGGCGTGCAGGTCGGGTGCCGTGTCGACAAGCGTGCCGTCGAGATCGATAAGAATAGTCCAGTCCCGCAAATCACTTGGCATTGTGAACCTTTCCTGTACGACGGTCGCGTTTAACTGCTCGTATCCCTGATCAGGATGGTTTAGGCTAGAGAAATATTATTGAAGGGGTTTAATCAATGGCGGACCGCGCGGCAATCATACTAGCGGCAGGGCAAGGCACCCGAATGCAATCTAAACTGCCAAAGGTTTTACATCCTGTTGGCGGGCGGGCGATGCTGGATTGGTTGATTGCGCTGGCCGAAGACCTTGGCTGTCAGCGCATTATTGTTGTCGCCAGTCCGGGGACGCCAGAGGTCCAGGCACATGTCCGAGATACGCTAGGCGATCAGGCGCTTGTCCTGCAGGAAACGGCACTGGGAACCGGACACGCCGTTCGATGTGCCGAGACAGCATTAGCCGGCTTCAAGGGCGATGTTGTGGTGCTTTACGGCGATACGCCGTTGATTCCATCATCTGTTGTCGAGGCATTATTCGAGCAGATTTCTAGTACGTCGGAGCTTGGAGTGCTTGGGTTTAATGCCGCAGATCCCGGTGCATATGGCCGGTTGGTGACGGGGTCTGATGGCATGCTTCAGGCAATTGTCGAAGCGAAAGAGGCGAGCGCTGATGAACTTGCTATTTCGTTCTGTAATTCAGGTGTCATGGCCGCAAAAGCCGGCTTGCTTTTCGAGCTTCTGGCGGCTGTCACCAATGACAACGTCAAAGGGGAATATTATCTTACCGATACGGTTGGCCTGGCCCGTGCACGTGGAGCCGCGTGTTGTGCGGTAAACTGCGAGGAAACCGATGTTCTAGGGGTTAATTCGCGGGTTGAGCTGGCGCAAGCGGAAGCGGCGTTTCAGCAGCGACGCCGTGAGCAGGCCATACGTGACGGGGTGACGATGATCGCACCTGAAACGGTATTTTTTTCATATGATACCGAGATCCAGACCGACACGTTTATTGAACCGAATGTCGTATTTGGAACCGGCGTCCGGATAGCTTCGAATGTCAGGATTGGCGCGTTCTCGCATATTCAGCAAGCCGTGATTTCTGAGGATTGCGAAATTGGTCCGTTTGCACGCTTGCGCCCCGGATCTGTTATGTCAGCAGGGGCAAAAATTGGTAATTTCGTCGAGATGAAGAATACGCAGCTCGGTCCTGGTGCGAAAGCCAACCATTTAGCCTATCTGGGCGATAGCGAAATCGGGGCTGAGTCTAATATCGGCGCCGGTACAATATTTTGTAATTATGACGGCTTTAGAAAACACCGGACCATTGTCGGAGCGGGCGCGTTTGTTGGATCGAATAGTTCGTTGGTCGCACCGGTGCGGATTGGTGATGGGGCGATGATTGGATCCGGTTCGGTGGTAACACAGGATGTTGAGCCGAATGCGCTGGCGCTTGGGCGGGCGCAGCAAACGGTTAAGTCGGGCTGGGCGAGCAGGTTTCGTGATGCAATGACAGCGATTAAAACTGCCAGGTCGAAGCGATAGGGGGGCTGAATGTCGAACGAAACTGAAAAGGAGAACGCCGCGGCGGCTGCCCTTGATTATGTCGAGGACGGTATGACAATCGGGCTGGGCACTGGCTCGACAGCGAAATATTTTGTCGAGTTTCTGGCTGAGGAGGTTGCCGACCGACTCGTTGTGCGCGGTGTTCCGACGAGTGAGGAGACCCGAAAGCTTGCGGCCAGCTTGAACATACCACTTGTCGATGTTGATCAGGTCGAACGTATCCACCTCACAGTTGACGGCGCCGATGAGGTCGATCCTCAGGCGCAATTGATTAAGGGTGGTGGCGCGGCCTTGTTGCGGGAGAAAATAATCGCGAATGCGAGCGACTTGATGATCGTGATTGCGGATTCGGGGAAGCAAGTTGAAAATCTCGGAAAATTTCCCTTGCCGGTTGAAGTAACGCCTTTTGCTTACACAATTACGGCCAAGAAAGTATATGATGCGCTTGTCGAGGCCGGTGTTAAAAAGCCGTTGATCAGTGTCAGGACAGCCAATGACCAGCGCCCAATTGTCACCGATGGTGGCAATTATATTCTTGACTGCAAGTGTGGCCTTATTCCCGACGCGCCATTGGCGGCGTCCTTGCTGGCAGGTGTGCCGGGCGTTGTCGACCATGGTCTTTTTACAACCCTTTGTCGGATCGCAATTTTCGGGACGGATACGGGCGCGACGATACTTGAATACTAATTTATGCGTCCGTGGGCGTGACTAATTATGAAATTGAAAGACTATTGCTATGAGCGAAGCAGAATTTGATTTTGATCTATTTGTCATTGGCGGTGGTTCCGGCGGTGTTCGTGCTGCAAGAATAGCCGCAACACATGGGGCAAAAGTCGGTTTGGCGGAAGAATACCGTATGGGTGGAACCTGCGTTATTCGGGGCTGTGTGCCGAAAAAATATATGGTTTATGCCAGCGATTATGGTCACAAGCTGAAAGAGGCCGAGGCCTATGGCTGGAATATCCAGACAGGCGTCTTTGATTTTCGGACATTTATGCAGCGGATGCATGATGAAGTGAGCCGTTTGTCGGGACTTTATTACAAGGGACAGACCTCGGCTAGTGTCGAGGTGTTCGAAGATCATGCCGCATTGTTGGGACCGAATTCTATTCATCTGACTAAAACGGGACGGACGGTAACGGCGAAGAAGATATTGATCGCTGTCGGCGGCACACCTTGGCATCCGTCAGCTGCCGAAATGCCCGGTGTCGAGTTAACAATTGATTCCAATCAGATATTTGAACTGACCGAACTGCCGAAAAAAATGGTTATTGCCGGTGGCGGTTATATTGCCGTCGAATTTGCACATATTTTCGCCGGTCTGGGTGTCGAAACCACACTGATATACCGTGGAGACAAGGTTTTGCGCTCTTTTGATGAAGACATTCGCGATCAGGTCCAGGCCGGTATCTTGGCCGCCGGTATTAATTTTATTACCGAGACGGTGATTGAACGGGTTGATAAGTCGGCAGATGCAGCCTCGCCTTTGCTTGTCACGCTCAGTAATGGCGATGCACTATCTGCCGATACGGTGTTTCTTGCGCTTGGCCGCAAACCTATGACAGACGGCCTCGGGCTGGGTAAGGCTGGGGTCGAATTGGGCGCAGGCGGTGAGATACGCGTTGATGACTGGTCGCGTACCAATGTGCCTTCAATCTGGGCGGTCGGCGATGTCACTGGCCGTGTCGAGCTGACGCCTGTGGCATTGCGGGAAGGGCATGCATTTGCCGATACCGAGTTCGGACAGACCGCATGGAAAATGGTTCATACTGACATTGCGACAGCCGTGTTTGTGCAACCCGAAGTTGGCACTGTTGGTCTGACAGAAGCCGAGGCCCGAGAGGCCTATGGCGATGTCGATATTTATAAGACCGAGTTCAGGCCAATGAAAAATGCACTGAATGGCAGTGGCGAACGTGTCTTTATGAAGCTGATCGTCAAACCGGCAGATCAAAAAGTGATCGGGGTTCATCTGGTCGGTCCCGAGGCTGGCGAGATGATTCAGATGCTGGGGATCTGTGTCAAAGCTGGCCTGACGAAGCAACAATTTGATGAAACGTGTGCCGTACATCCGACTATGGCCGAAGAGATTGTGACGATGCGCACGAAATGGCAGCCAACAGCCGTTTAAGCCGGGTCGCTTGTGGCAATTTTCGGCAATGGTGCAACTTGAAACCAGTCGACGGACTTTTTTGGCTGTAAGAATTTAGTCGTGGTTAAAACAACAGCTTTTATCTCGGGGTGTCCCGGGTAGCCGCGACAAGCTCGGCGCGCCGATCTGCCAGTTGATTTTAAGTTAAAGGACGTGATGACCCAAAACTATAGCAGCCGGGTATATGCATTAAATCGAGAAGCTGGTGCCGCATCCGCAGCCAGAAGTTGCATTAGGATTGTTTATCTTGAAGGCTGCGCCGATTAGATCGGTGGAAAAATCAATTTCAGACCCTGCCATGAAGTCCAGACTCATTTGATCGATCAGCACAGTTGCGCCGGCCCGCTCCACTTTTAGATCGTCGCTTTGTTCTTCATCGGTCAAATCGAATTTATACGAGAAGCCTGAACAGCCGCCGCCCTCGACGCTGACGCGTAGAAAACTCATTTCGGGCTGTTTGGCGAGAATCGCATTAATACGATTAGCCGCTGTTTCAGAAAGGGTGATACTGCTCATGCATGATAAGATAGTGACTTCTGGCCGCTATGAAAAGAGGGCTGTGTTTGCGACGAATTGGGAAGAGTCACGTGGCCGGGTTTTTGACGAACCCGCATCAATGACACGAACACCGTTTCAGCGAGATCGGGACCGTATCATTCATTCTTCGGCGTTTCGGCGTTTGAAGCAGAAAACTCAGGTTTTTGTCGCGCATGAGGGTGATCACTTTCGAACCCGGCTCACCCATTCGCTCGAAGTGGCGCAGATTGCCCGCTCGGTGGCGCGGACACTGGGTCTGGATGAAGATCTGGCGGAGACAATGGCGCTGGCACATGATCTCGGGCATCCGCCTTTCGGTCACGCCGGCGAGGACCAGCTCGATGAATGCATGCAGGATTATGAAGGCTTTGATCATAATGCCCAGACGCTGCGGTTGGTGACCCGGCTGGAGCAGCGTTATCCTGATTTTGACGGTCTCAACCTGACCTGGGAAACCCTTGAGGGGCTGATCAAGCATAATGGTCCTTTGCTCCGTTCGGGGCAGTCATTCGACACGCTCCCGGCAGGGTTCCGGGACTATCCGAAGCTGATGGAGCTTGAAATCAGTCAGTATGGCGGGCCTGAGGCGCAGGTTGTCGCCATAGCCGACGATATTGCCTACAATAATCACGATATTGATGACGGGATATCCGCCGGACTGTTCTCAATTGACGATATGCTTGACCTCCCTTTGGTCGGGGACGTCTTCCGTCAGGTCCGCAAAGAGTATCCGGTTCTTGATCGCAGCCGGCTGGTTTTCGAATCCGTGAGGCGGTTGATAGGGCACTGGATAGATGACCTGACCACGGAGACAAACCGACGGGTCGACAAATTCCGTCCTGAAACCGCCGCAGATGTCCGGGCAATGGAAGAGCCTTTGATCGGGCTCTCTCAACAGCTTGAGGGCGAGCAGAAGGCACTCAGAGCCTTCCTCTATGAGCGCATGTACAAGCATTATAAGGTCAATCGTATGCGATCTCAGGGCAAACGCATTCTGAAGGAATTGTTCCAGTTATTTATGGACGAACCGGAAACCTTGCCTGATGTTTATCGCCTTGATGCCACACAAGCGCCACAGAAACGTCGCGCAAGAATAGTTTGTGACTATCTTGCCGGTATGACAGACAATTATGCTATACAGCTCCATCGCAGCTTATTTAGCATGGAAAGCATGTTATAAGCAGAAAAGAAACTTCAATAGTCGTTAACGAGTAAAGGTCTAATATCGTCTCGTTTTAATAATAGAGGTCGTTATGTCTCCATCATCACCTGAGCCTGACTATGATTTCGGACCCTATGAAGAAGAGTACCGCTCATTTGACCGGAACGGCGGCGGGCGAAGCGGTAGCCGGCTGATCCTCTGGCTGCTGGTGCTTGGTATTGTGCTGATTGTTGCCGGTGTCATTTATAACACCTATCGTCAGGGCGTCCGGACACCGGATAGTCGTCTTCCTGTGTTTTCTGATGGTGACGCGGCGATTAAGCAGACACCGGAGGAAGCTGGCGGCGCCGAAGTGCCAGGTGTCGACCGGAACTTTTATGGCGTGGTTGACGGGCTTCAGGCGGAACCGGAAAAAGTTATTGCGGAATCCTCGCCGCGACGACTTGACGAACAAAGTCGGGATTTACCGCCACTTGATGATGGCGCAGAGGATATCGATCCGCCTTCTGTTAAACCGCCAACCGTAGCGCAGCCAAGCGACTCATCTGCGTTTGATGCCAATCGCTCCGACCTGGTCTATATGGGCGAGTCGACGAGCCGGAGTGACCGTAATTCAGAACGCTCAATCCGGTCTTCAAATGTCGGATCGGGTGCGGCTGCACAGGGACGCTTCCAAGTCCAGCTTATTGCCGTCCGGTCGCAGCAGGCGGCTTTAAATGAATGGAGCCGTTTAACTGTTCAGGATCCAGCCTTGTTTGCGGATGTCCGCCTCGATGTACAGCGCGCTGATCTTGGCGAACGTGGCGTATTCTACCGCCTGCGGGTTGGCGATTTCAGCGATCGGGCAGCAGCGGATTCCTATTGTCGTGAAATCAAATTGTCCGGACGTAATTGTATCGTGGTTACGCGGACTGGATGATGGGAGTCCGAGCGTGTATCCTCAGCATTTCCGGCCCTGAACTTCTTAAATCTGAGCGCAACTTTCTTAGGCAAGCCAATCCTTGGGGACTTATTTTGATGGGCCGTTCCTGCGAAAACCGGGAGCAGCTCAAACGCCTGTGTAACGAAATCAGAAACTGCCTTGGATATGATGTTTTGATATTCATTGATCAGGAGGGTGGGCGCGTTGCGCGCTTGCGGCCGCCGCACTGGCCCGCTTTTCCTCCAGCGGCAGCTTTTGGTGATCTTTACGCTGCAAATAAAGCCGATGGGCTTGAGGCGGCATATCTCGGCCACCGTTTGATTGCCGATGAATTGCAAGCCATGGGCATTAATGCCGATTGCGCGCCCGTTTGTGATCTGCGCGTCTTGGCAACGCATGATGCGATTGGAGACCGTGCCTTCAGCGCGTCAGCTGATGCCGTTAAAGCATTAGCGAAACGCGCTTTAAAAGGGCTTTCGGATGGCGGCGTTCAGGGTTGTTTGAAGCATATGCCGGGACAGGGACGTGCCGAAGCCGACAGTCATTACGATCTTCCGAAAATCACCACCGATATTGCGGAATTGGATACAGATTTTGATATATTCTCGGAGCTTTCCGGACACGCTTTAATGGGGATGACCGGACATGTGTGCTATGAGGCTATTGCGCCGGGAGAGCCAGCAACCATATCGGATGCGATAATTTCGGGGGTCATTCGTCAGCGAATCGGTTTTGATGGTATTCTTATGACGGATGATCTGGGTATGAACGCGCTTGGCGATACACTGGCGGTGCGAGGGAATCGCGCACTTGCGGCCGGCTGTGATGTGCTGCTGCATTGTTCGGGATTCCTGAAATCACCGGATGATATACTTGCGGAAATGGAATCGGTGGCTGACTGTGCAGGTGAACTTGAAGGCGTTTCCTTAGCGCGTGCCAACAAAGTGACAGGCGGGATAGGTCAGCCGGATGAGTTTGATCGCGATGCTAGCCGGCGCCGTTTTTCTGATTTGATGCATGACCGTATGAACGGAGTGGGGTGAGTGAGCGAACGCGATGGCAATCTGTTTGGTTTCGAGGAAGTTATTGACGATCTGAACGCTTTTTCAGTCGATATTGATGGTTTTGAAGGGCCTTTGCACACGTTGCTTGAGCTGGCCCGTCGTCAAAAGGTCGATCTTTTGCATGTCTCAATTCTCGAGCTCGCGGCACAATATCTTGAATTCGTCGAAGATGCGCGTGAAAAGCGGATCGATCTGGCGGCAGAGTATTTGCTAATGGCGGCGTGGTTGGCATTTTTAAAGTCGAAATTGCTTTTACCAAAACCGGCGACGAACCATGATAATCAGGAAGATGGCGACGAAATGGCTGCTCGCCTATCATTTAGACTGAGACGGCTGGATGCCATGCGGGTGGCCGCAAAGGCGCTTGTTGCGCGTCCGCGTCTTGGATTGAAGGTCTTTGTCCGGGGGGCACCAGTTCAACCTAAAGTTCTGAAGACAACTGAATATAATACCTCTTTATATCATCTGATGCAGGCATTCGGAGATATTCGGCAGCGCCAGGTTAAAGTCGCGCCGCATAAAATGGAGCCTCAATCGGTTCTTGCGCTTGAAAGTGCCAGAGATGGCCTGCGCAGAATAATCCGGCATCTCGATGAATGGGCCCGGCTGGATGAGCTGGATGGTAAGATCTCAAGTCTTGATAAGACTATTCCACCGGAATCTGTGCGCGCCAGTTGTTTTGCAGCGGTACTTGAGCTTGCACGGGATGGTGACGTCGATGTTCGTCAGGATCGCCATTTTGCGCCGGTATATCTACGCGGTAATTCGGAACCGTCACATCGGGAAGACCTAATATGATAAGTTCGAACCACGATAATGAATCTGGCGCTGGTGGCGATGCAGGGCAGGCTGAAGACCTCATAAGCCGCGCGCCAGAGGGTGTTTCAAATGGTCAGGACGAGGCCGTTACGGGGATGGACAGCCCGGTAATGGACGAGGCCACGCATGCGGATATCCTCGCAGATTCAGTTCGACGTGCCGAAGCCATTATATTCGCGGCCGGCGCACCGCTGTCGGCGGCTGAAATAGCTGATGCGCTTGCGGTTTCGGCGGATGTCGGTGAGGTTTTAATGCATTTGAAGGCATTATATTCCGGGCGCGGTGTTGGCCTCGTCGAAGTCGACGGACGCTGGCGGTTTCAAACGGCAGAGGATCTCTCTTTTCTGTTCGTCGAACAGCGTCACGAGCAGAAAAAATTGTCACAGGCTGCTTTGGAAACACTCGCAATCATTGCCTATGCACAGCCGGTGACGCGGGCCGAGATTGAAGCGGTTCGAGGAGTTGCGGTGTCATCGAGTATTGTTGAAACTTTGATGGCGACAGGCTGGGTCCGTTATCTTGGCCGTCGTAGAACACCCGGTCGACCATTGACGCTTGGGACGACGGCTAAATTTCTTGAGCATTTTGGATTAGAGGGGCTGGAGACTTTGCCCGGCCGCGGTGAAATGGATGCTGAGGGCTTGCTGTCTGGTGTAATTCCAGATCCGATTTTGCGATCGGAGGCAACCGATGAGGACACTGGTTCCGATGATGCACTCGGCGATGATGGCCATGGCAAGCAGGAATTGTTCGTTACCGATTTTATGGCCGATAGTGGCGAGACAGACGACTAGGCCTTATTTGTCTAAGGCCATTGTTTATTCTATCGTCTGGAGTTAACAGTCTCGGGAAGTTAGGGAGTTGAATTATGGGCGCTATTGGACCGTTGCAGCTTGTGCTCGTCGCCGTTGTGGCTTTGCTTCTCTTCGGAGGTCGGGGGCGCATATCATCAATCATGGGTGACATGGCAAAGGGGATCCGGAGCTTTCGGTCGGGTCTTAAGGATGATAGCGCTGAAGACGTATCGTCCGAAAAAGATGATATGGTTAATATCACCCCGGAAAAAAAGTCAGACGAGACATAACGTTTAATCTGGCGGAGACCACGAAGCATGCTGCCGCAATTCGGATTTGCCGAGCTCTTATTTGTCGCGGTCGTCGCGTTGATTGTGGTTGGTCCGAAAGACCTGCCAGTTATGTTACGGCGCCTCGGGCAAATAGTCTCCAAAGGCCGCGCCGTGGCTGATGAGTTCCGTTCTGCTTTCGATGATATTGCGCGGCAGGCCGAACTCGACGAATTACGCGAAGAGATCGAGGATTTGCGGCGCGACAATGCTGTGACTGCGGCGGCCAAGGACCTGCAGGCCGCAGAAGCGGATATTAATGCGGAAATTATGCGACAGTCACCGCCGCAGCCCGCTGCGGCCCCTGATACTGAAACAGATGGCACCGAGACCGAGTCTGCGACCGGGAAACATGTCGACGCCGCAGAAGATGGCAATGCGACGAGGCAATGATGACTGATTTACCCGATCATCAAAAGCCTGACATTCTGGATGATGATATTCAGGCCAGCGCGGCTCCATTATTTAGTCATCTGAAGGAGTTACGCCGTCGGCTGATTATCGTGATTTGCGCGCTGGCGGGCGCCGCCTTTGCCTGCTTTTTTCTGGCTGAACCGCTTTACAATATTCTATTGAAACCGCTGGTTCGAGAAGCACAAATTATGCGCGGCGTAACCGATTTCGAACTGATTTATACCGCGCCGCTTGAAGTTTTTTTTGTCCGTCTGAAGCTCGCTATGTTTCTTGGCTTATTTGTCGCTTTTCCAGTCATTGCGTGGCAGGTCTATGCCTTTGTCGCGCCCGGTCTCTATCGTAATGAGAGGCATGCTTTTATGCCATTTCTGATCGCTGCGCCGGTTCTTTTTGTTTTGGGGGCCTGTTTTGTTTATTTCGGGATGCTGCCGCTATTGTCGCGGTTTGCACTCGGCTTCGAGCAAATTGGTGGTTCCGGGATCGCAGCCATTGTGCCGCAAATTAAAGTATCGGAGTATTTGTCATTGGTCATGGCGCTGATGATCGCGTTCGGTTTGTCTTTCCAGCTGCCGGTAATATTGAGTTTATGTGCCGTGGCCGGCCTGGTTTCGTCGGAGATGCTCGCGGCCGGACGGAAATACGCCTTGGTTGGAATTCTAGCTGCGGCTGCAGTTTTCACCCCGCCTGATATTATTTCGCAGATTATGCTGACCGGGCCTGTTTATGGTCTTTATGAGGTCAGCATCTGGATCTCAAGGCGCATAGAAAGACGCGACTAGGAGGCCTAGTCAGATCGCGGCGAATGGCTTGGTTTATCGCGTGCTACACTCAGCCAATATCAAAGATGGTGGGAGCCGGGTTGCTGCATCGCTGCAGGCATCGGTAAAATTCGCGGCCTGGATGCCTTCGACCCGTTCGAGGTCGGAGTTGAAGAACCGCGCCGACTTGAAACTCGCCCCTTTGATATTGGCACCGTTGAATGATACATTGTCGAAACGGGTATTGTTGAAAGTGGTTTGTTCCATGCGGGCATTACTCAGGTCGCAATTCCTAAAGTGAGCCCCTGAAAAGTCGGCAGCCCCGGCCATAATGTTTCTCATTTGCGATCCAACGAATATTGCCCCGATCAGCGTGACTTGTGACAGATCGGCATTGTTTAGTTTGGCACCGGTGAAATCCGCACCATTCATGTCGGAGCCGTCAAATTTCGCTGCTTGCAGGTCTGCCGACCGAAAGGATGCGTTGGTGAATATGCCCTGACGCATATCAGCAAGACGGGTCCGCGTATTGTCAAAATTCGTCCGGCTGGCGACAACGCTTCTAAAACTGGCGCCGGTTATCAGTGAGCCCGAATAGTCGCCGTTCGAAATATTCCAGCCTGCAAGGTCACGCCCGGACATGTCACAGCCAGAGCAGGCCCCGCTATATGACGGTGCCCAGCCGATACGCGCCGGACTATCCTGAGCCATTGCCGTGGCCGGAAACATCAGCACCATGGCAGAGATCAAAACACTGAACCAAGTCGTCTTCATCATAAGACAAATCTTTAATCGATCTGCGTTAAACGAATAACTTAAATTAATGACATCAATAAAAGTCTTGAGAAGTGTTGCTGAAAAGTCCCAGCGAGATTATCGCGCTTAAGCCTCCGAATTTACATCAGGACTTGTATAGGCGCATGTATCGCATTTGCTGGCTCCGGTCTCCGGATCGATATAGACAGTAAAGCTGGCGCAGTTGCGACAGGCCTCATCGGTATATGTTGGCGTTATCGTCTGCTCGGTGTCGGCGGCCGTGTCGGCTTGCGCCTTGCTTTCAGCTTCCTTGTCGGTTCGACGCTTGTCTAGAATGACAATATTATCGGGTATCTGACCGCGTGAGAATCCACGAGAAATTAATTGCGCGGCTTCGCCAGTCAGGGGAGCATTATCGGTCTTTTTGAGGCCGTCGCTAGTGCCGCCACCGAGACCATCATGGCTCGCATCGCCAATCTCGATTAAATCCTCGCGATCCAAATAGGATACGCCAAGCTCGCGGAAAATATAGTCCAGGATCGAAGTTGCCCTCGTGATCTGGTCGTTGCCGACAACCTCGCCAGCCGGTTCGAAACGGGTGAACACAAAGGCATCAACATATTCTTCAAGCGGAACACCATATTGAAGCCCGAGTGAAACCGCGATGGCAAAATTATTCATCAGCGAGCGGAACGCTGCGCCTTCCTTGTGCATATCGATAAAGATCTCACCAAGAAGACCTTCTTCGAACTCGCCAGTATGGAGGTAAACTTTGTGGCCGCCGACAGTTGCTTTTTGAATATAGCCTTTGCGGCGGTCCGGCAGGCGTGTTCGCTGGCCAGTTGTCAGCATTGTCTGAGCTGTCGCTGTGTGGCTGGCAGTCTGTTCGAGCTCGATGGCCAATTGCTCGATATGCCGCATGCGTTCGATTGTCAGATTATTATCTTCATGCGGGAGTGGCGGGAGCCAGACACCAATTCCCGCCTCAATTAGCTCTCGCAAACGCGGTTCGTCGTGCTGATCAATTTGCAAGATGGCCGGCGCGCCGAGATGTACTGAAAGGGCATTTAGAATCGCACAGGAAGTTGTATCGGAGCGTTCCTGTGCAAGCCCGTTTTCTATCATGAACGTATCAGCAAGACGTTCCGGGCGTCCTTCAAGTTCGGCTTCGGCGTCTGAAATTTCCCGACGCGAAAACCCGACTGCTTTCAAAAGTGCCCAGCCATCGGCGTCGAAATTATCCGGTAGCAGATTTAACTCGCGGGAAATGGTTTCGTCGCCGAGGACCCAGCGAGAGAAGGCCGCACCCAACGACAAGCCTTCAGAGATAGCATTATTGACCCGCTTGATGGCGTCACTGGAAAAACCCTTTGAGCGCAAATCTTGCTCGCTAAAATATTTGATCGAATCGAGACTATTCGATGTCTCAAGCTGGTGGGCTAGTTTGGCAGGGTCGCCGGATCTGGCCGCGACACCGAGCGGGATTGCCGGTATCAGCTCAGACTGACCGTCATTGCCGATTTGAAGCCATTGTCTGATCGGAGAGGCACCCTCGCTAGCGGGGCTAAAGCCGGTTGCCAGGTTCGCCGACATTGGCAGGAATATCGTTTTCATGTTGCGTTGTTTGGTCTGCGCAGGCATCGCGTCGAGAGCAAGTCGTTCCGCGTCGTCTGCGCCGAGGCCGGTCTTATTTGCGCAATGGTTCAGTAGAGCAATTAGTGCAACCGCGACACCGATTGTATCGGTATTGTAGGCATGCCCAAGGGCGAGCATCGCGGCAGCAATACCGTTCGGAAGCAGGATCAGTTTGTCACCTGAGTGCTTTGCAGCGGCATCCAGAACGGCTTGCAATGTATCAGTCTGGATACCGTCCGCAGTCACAAAACTGGCCATGTCGATCGCCAATGCTGCTGTCTCCGGATATAGATCCAGACCCTTGCTAATCGCTATGGCTACCCCTTTTTTTCGGGCAGCAGACAGTACAGACAAATCAATACTGTCCGGCGCAATCAGACATTTTGGCGTGTCTGTTTTTGGTTCGGTTGCGATTGTCCGTAATCGGCTGGCGACACCGGGAAATCCCAATGTTGATTCGAGACCGGCTTCGATAAGGTCGGCGGGAACGCCACGATTGAGCGCATGCGCCAAGTCGATATTTCGGGGCGTGTCACCGAGCCGTTCAATCTGCTCGGCCAAAGCAAGGTGTCCGATCATATGAAGATGATTTTGATCTGCGATGTGGGTGGCATCCAGGACCGATGCCGTTTCTGACAGGGGAATATCTGTCGCGTGTTCAAGCGGTATAATTTGACTAATCATTCCGGCTTCGATCGCAGAGGTCAGAATATTTTTTTGCTTTTTATCCATAAGATGAGACCTCTTTTCGTTTTTTAGACGTTTATTGGCATTGCAGACTTGACGGTCGTGTTGAGTTGATGTGTGGCATTGATAATTAGATTCGGGTTAGAAGTGTTGCCATATTACGGCCACAACTGACGAGCAGGGTGCAGACATGTTAAAATTATTCACTTGGTGGAACAGCATTACCCTCGGTGGGCTGTTTGATATTATGCGACGCAGCACCAAAGTCGGTGTTGATGATTATGGTAATTCCTATTTCGAGGACAAAAAGACCTCTGTTGAGGGCCGGCATCGTCGTTATGTGATTTATAAAGGCCTGGCTGAACCCTCGAAGGTGCCGGCTGAGTGGCATGGCTGGCTGCATTACACCGTCGATACGCCGCCGACCGAAGCCCCGCTCCTTAGACGTGATTGGGAAACCGATCACCGTCCGAATATGACGGGTACTAATTTTGCGAGCCGGCCGCAGGGAAGCCTCAAGACGGGCGGTGCGCGCAGTGGCGCTGATTCAGATTATGAGGCATGGTCACCGGATGCGTGAATCTATTTTTGAAACATTGATCGGCTTTCTAGTGATTGCGATTGCCGGCATTTTTGTCTGGCACACAATGACGACTGGCGGGATTAGTTTCGCTCAGGAAAAAACGGTTGAGCTTGGCGTTAGATTTAATTCGGCGAGCGGGATTGAGCGCGGCACCGATGTCAGGATGGCCGGTGTAAAGATCGGGACGGTTCGTGATGTCGATCTCGATGTCGTCCGGTCTGAAGCCTTGATTGTTCTCGCGGTTGAAGACCGTATTATGCCACTCGGCGACGGCACGGCCGCCCGTATCCAGTCTGAAAGCCTTTTGGGCGGGAGTTATATTAATATCGAACCGGCTGAGGGTTTTGGTGAGATTTATCTCTGTGAAGATGGCGAAGAGCTGTTTGGTGATAGCGGATGCGGCGAAATTCTTTACGCGCAGGGGGCTATCGATCTAATGACTTTGTTTGCCTCTTTCGCAAGCAGCGGCGGCAGCGATGATAATTTGGCGGTTTCTGAATGATCCTAAAGACTGCAGCAGCCCCGTTTTATGCGTTTGGCGTTTTGTGCTTGTCGGCGTTTTCGCCAATGGCTGCCGCGCAATCTGGTCTAAGCGAGCTTGATCAGCAACAGCGAGGTGAAAGCTACGTCCAGACGCAGCAGGTCACTTTAAGAGCTCTCGATAAAATTATCGGGCGCTACACTGATTTTGTTCTGAACGTTGGTGAGCCTAAAATTTATGGCTCACTGTTGCTGGAAGTTGATGTCTGTTTCCAACGGCCTCCGGAGGAGCCGCCGGAGAGTGCAGCATTTCTCAGAATTTCATCGGCGTCCTCAAAGCGTGTGAAATCAATGGCTGTTCCGAGGCTATTGGATGAAAGTGATAGGCAAGCCCTGCAGGCCGGGGAGGCGGAAAGTTATTTCTCCGGGTGGATGTTTGCATCATCGCCAGGGCTTAGTGGGCTTGAACACGCCGTTTATGATGTCTGGGTTATTAACTGCGTCGCGGTTTTGCCCGATACACCAGCCATACGAAGCGAGTAGAAATCGCCCGATTTCTGTAACGAAGTCCGTAACAAAGTCTGAAACTGATCCCGCTCGATTTCGATCAATCCGAATTGCTCGAGGTGCGGGTTGTGAAATTGCGCATCGAGTAATTCGTAACCGCCGTGAATTAACCGTGCCACGAGGTGTATCAGGGCGATTTTTGATGCATCGGGCAATCTTGAAAACATGCTTTCACCAAAAAAGGCAGCCCCTACCGATACGCCATAAAGCCCTCCGACCAGCTGTCCGTCTTCGTTCCAGCATTCTACCGAATGGGCATGCCCCTCGTGATGTAATGCGGCGTAGAGATTCTGGATTCTCTCGTTAATCCATGTTTTGGGCCGGTTTTCATTCGGCTCAGAGCAAGCTTCTATAACTCGATTAAAGGCACTATTAATCGTTATTCTGAACGGGTCCGAACGGACTTTTTTCGCCAGTCGCCGCGGCACGTGAAACTGATCAAGTGGCAGGATGCCGCGATATTCAGGCTCAACCAGAAAAATTCGCTCATCATGCCGCGAATTCCCCATCGGAAAAACACCGTCACGATAGCAATTTAGCAAGTCACTTGTGTTGAAATCGTGTGACATCCCGCTGCTTATTTTAATCCGAGATAGCGCTCTAACCAGTGTATATCGTAGTTTCCGTCGACAACATCTTCGGCTTCAACCAGCTTTCTATGCAGGTCTAGAGTCGTGTCGACACCGCCGACAACCATTTCGTCAAGTGCCCGCCGCAAACGCATCACGCACTCTTTACGCGATCGTCCATGGACAATCAGCTTGGCGATGAGGCTGTCATAATGTGGCGGTATCCGATAGCCGGAATAAACTGCACTATCGAGACGGACATCAGGTCCGCCGGGAGCATGAAAATCGGTTATTGTGCCGGGTGACGGAACAAATGTTTCGGCGTGTTCGGCGTTGATCCGGCACTCGATTGCGTGACCAACCAGCAGGACTTCATCCTGGCTAAATGACAGCTTCTTGCCATCTGCGACCCGGATTTGTTCGCGCACCAGATCAATGCCTGTAATCATTTCCGTGACCGGATGTTCTACTTGCAAACGGGTATTCATTTCAATGAAATAGAATTGTCCGTTCTCGCAAAGGAATTCCATCGTACCGGCGCCGCGATATCCCATTTTTTGGACCGCTTTAGCGACAATGTCTCCGATTTCGTTACGCTGTTCATCGGTCAGGGCTGGCGACGGGGCTTCTTCGAGAACTTTCTGATGCCGTCTTTGCAGCGAGCAATCACGCTCCCATAAATGACAGACATTGCCATGCGTGTCGGCAATGATCTGTACTTCGATATGGCGCGGCTTGCCGAGATATTTTTCAAGATAAACGGCATCGTCGCCGAAGGCGGCTTTGGATTCTGTTTTTGCAGTCTTGATTGCCGTTTCAAGAGCGTCTTCGTCTTCGGCGACTTTCATGCCACGCCCGCCGCCACCTGCGGCCGCTTTAATCAATACCGGATAGCCGATATCGCGTGCGACTTTTTTCGCCTGATCTATCGAGGTGATCCCGCCATCCGAACCCGGCACAACAGGGACACCATTGGCAATCATCGCCTGCTTGGCCGCAATTTTGTCACCCATTGTGCGGATGTGCTCCGCTGTTGGTCCTATGAAAATTAGCCCGTGTGCTTCGACCATTTCGGCAAATTTTGCGTTTTCCGACAGAAAGCCATAGCCGGGATGGATCGCATCGGCACCGGTGATTTCCGCCGCTGCTATAATTTGCGACTTCTTCAGATAACTCTGAGCGCTCGGTGCAGGCCCGATACAGACACTTTCATCAGCGAGACGGACGGCCATTGCATCGCGATCAGCCTCCGAGTGTATCGCAACTGTTGCGATTCCCATCTCTTTGCAGGCGCGATGAACACGCAGTGCGATTTCGCCACGATTAGCGATAAGAACCTTCTTAATCATGGCGTTTTCCTATTCGACGACTATCAGGGGTTCGCCGAATTCAACCGGTTGGCCATCGCTGGCGAGGATCTGTTTAACCGTGCCGGCAGACGGCGCCGAGACCGGATTGAAGGTTTTCATGGCTTCGATGAGAAGCAGCGTGTCACCGGCATTCACTTTGTCGCCAACCTGGACGAAAGGCTTCGCGCCAGGCTCTGATGCGAGATAGACGGTCCCGACCATCGGACTCTTAATCGCATTTGCTGCTGCGGCATTTCCAGCCGCTGCTTCTGCCGGGGAGGCACTTGTTGGCTCGCTGGCTGGGGCTGCGACAGCCGCGATTGGGGCCGGTGTCGGCGCAACCACTGGCATAGCCTGTGGTTGTAGCGAGAAAGTTTTATTGATTCGTATCCGGACGTCGCTGTTTTCGACTTCGATTTCGCCCAGATCGGCGTCATTCATAATCGTGGCTAGCGCGCGAACGAGCTCGGCTTCAGTTTCTTTTTTTGACGCAGGCATAAAAAACTCCTCAGGACTGAGCATCAAGTGTCGCGGTAAGTGCCATGAGATATCCCGCAGCACCGAAACCGGCTATGGTCGCATCAGCGCAAGCGCTGACATAATTGGTTGTACGGAACTCTTCCCGCGCCGCCGGATTTGATAAGTGTACCTCGATAATTTTTGATTTGCACGCGCGCAACGCATCATGCAGTGCAATCGAGGTATGGGTGTAGGCACCGGCATTTATAATCAGGGTGTCAGCGACACGACCTGCTTCTTGAACCCAGTCAACGAGTTGGCCTTCGCTATTTGTCTGACGAAATGAAATAATTGCTTCCCGCGCGAGTGCCTTCATTTTCTGTTCGATACCAGACAGGGTGTCGTGACCATAGATTTCAGGTTCACGTTGACCAAGAAGGTTCAGATTCGGTCCGTTTAAAACAAAAATATGTTGTTGCATTGCGAGACGGTCTTGCGGTGGAACGTTAAGGAAGGCAAGTCAGTTTGGGACTTAAGGAGTAAACTAATGCAGATTTTTCTCAATGGGGAAGCGTGTGAGGTTGAAGCGAATTCAACATTACTTACGCTTGTTTTATCTTTAGGTGCTGATCCAAGAGGGATTGCAATCGAACGTAATCTGGAAATTGTTCCGAAGAGTGAACATGCGAGCACAATTTTGCAGCCCGATGATCATCTAGAAATTGTACAATTTGTTGGCGGCGGCTGACACAGACGGGAAAGATTAGAATGACCACAGACACGGCCTTAGAAATTGCGGGGCACTCGTTTTCATCCCGCCTCATTGTCGGCACTGGAAAATACGCTTCCTATAAGCAAAATGCGGAAGCTGCGCGGGCTGCAGGCGCTGAAATGGTGACTGTTGCCCTGCGACGTGTGAACTGGTCCAATCCGGATGAAGAACGCTTGCAGGACGCTCTGACGCCTTCGGAGTTCACCTATTTGCCGAATACTGCCGGTTGTTTCACTGCTGATGATGCTTTGCGGACATTGCGGCTCGCGCGGGAGGCGGGGGGCTGGAGCTTAGTCAAACTGGAAGTATTGGCCGATCAGAAAACACTCTATCCAGACATGGAAGAAACGCTAAGCGCTGCAAAGGCGCTGATAAAAGATGGTTTCGACGTCATGGTTTATTGCTCTGACGATCCGGTCTATGCGCGGAAATTAGAGGATGTTGGTTGTTGTGCGATTATGCCGTTGGGAAGTCTGATCGGCTCCGGTCTCGGTATTCAAAACCCGCTGAATATTCGTCTGATTGTCGAGCAGGCGCGCGTGCCGGTGATTGTGGATGCCGGGGTTGGAACGGCTTCTGATGCAGCCATTGCCATGGAATTGGGATGTGACGGCGTTCTCATGAATACAGCAATTGCTGAAGCGCAGGCCCCGATCCTGATGGCGTCAGCGATGAAGCATGCTGTGATTGCTGGCCGGCAGGCCTATCTGGCGGGAAGAATGGGCCGGCGGCTGTATGCCGACCCGTCATCGCCACTTGCCGGTCTGATCTAGCTGAGTTCGGCCAGAGCTTCGGCGATCAATTGTTCTACGGCCGGGCGGTTAGCGCCCGGCACCATTTGATTGCCAATGATAAAATTCGGTGTTCCCGACACACCGATATCGCGTCCGAGACGCATCGAATCCTCGAGCGCGGCAATAACCGGTGCGGTCTGCATGTCTGCCCGCATTTGCAGGACATCGACGCCGACTGACTTTGCCACCTCGTCAATTTGCTGCGGACCGAACCCGCCGGTATTGTCCAGTTGCATCAACGCCGTATGCATCTGTTCATATTTTCCCTGTTGGCCGGCGGCGATAGCGGCAAGTGCAGCTTGCTCGCTGTCGGGTGACAGAATTGGATATTCCTTGAAGACAACCCGGACCTGATTGTCGAACGCTTCAGGGAGCGCCATTGTCCAGCTTGCAGATCGCTTGCAATATCCGCAGCGATAATCGAAGAACTCTACTACTGTAATCGGCGCATCGTCAGGACCGACGGAATAATCAGCCGGATTATTAATCAGGCGACTTTGATTGTCGGCGATCAGAGCCGCTTGCTGGTTCTGTTCGGATGCGCGCTCACGTTCGCGCAGCTGGATCAAAGCTTCCTCGATGATTTCCGGATTCTCAAGAATGTAAGCACGAATCAATGCGTCCATTTCCGCTTTGTTTCCGGGCGCGGGCTGACGCTCGGCGCATGCCGGTGTAACAGTCATTAGCCCGGCCAGACTTGCAAAAATGGCCATACGGGCTGTTCTCAAGATCTTCATATTGTGCCGTTCCTGTTTCAAGTGACTTTCGGTTGCCATAACTGGTATTTTAATTTTGAGGTAGAGGAAAGCTATCGCCGTCGCCAGAATTGTTCATTCTCGGGTAGCGCCGGATCTGTCGCGTTTCGAATATCGGCGGCGCGGCGGGCATCGGTTGTATTTGTGGGCAAGTCTGACAACGCGCGGCTTGCAAAGATATGGGCCCGAGCATAATCGCCGACATGAAACCCTGCTTCCGCAGTTGCCAGTTGGGCTTCTGCGCGCAGCCCTTGCTGCTCGAGTGCAATGGCTAGTTGCGACCAGCCAAATGCATTGTCGTTTTCAAAGATAAGTGCGTCACGTAGCGCCTGTTCGCCGCGGATCGTATCCATTGGCTGATTACGGGCGATCAGCGATCGGGCATATGAGATTAGGAGCAGGGGCTGGTTGGGCAGCAGCCGGTTCGCTTCTTCAAGAGGTGCAACGGATTCATCGGCGCGACCGCTCTCAAAAAGGATCTGCCCTTTTAATTCATGATAATAAGGATTGTCGGGAAAGTCCGCGATCAAGGACTCGATTTCAAGTAGCGCGGCGGTAATGTCGGTGCTTTGCATGGCTGATATTGCGCGGGCGTAGCGGGCTGTTTCTGATAGGTCGGATCGTGGGTATTTCTGATAAACGCGCGCTGGCGGTTCGAGAAAGCCGATGAGTTTCGCCTGCATGATTTCAAGTTGCCTGATATCTGCGGCGCTATCGGGCACGTCAAGCAGACCTGTTTCCTCGGCGCGCTGACGCAGGCTGCGTATTCGATCCGATGCGAGCGGGTGGCTCCTGAAGTAAGGGTAACGTCGCGCCTCGGAGAGGACTTGTTGATAGCGGAACTTCTCGAAAAATTCGATTAGGCCGATTGATGACTCACCTATCGCTGAGAGGAAATCGACAGCCATCTGGTCGGCCGTTGCCTCTTGAACTCTGGTATGCGTGAAAAAATTTAACATATTGAATTGCTGTGAACTGGCGATTAGCGCCGCGCCGGCATCTGGTGCCCCGGCAGCAATCGCTAATATCCCCAGACCGATCGAGACCAGACCCGGCCGTGAAGCGATTCTTGCATCACGCGCCCTGAGAACACCGTGTCCGGCCGCGATATGAGCTGTTTCGTGTGCGATTACGCCTTTTAGCTGCCCCGGGGTCTCGGTCGCAATGATCAGGCCGGTAAACAGATGAATTCTCTGACCGTTCGCAACAAAGGCGTTCAGCGAAGGATCGCTAATGAGGTAGATTTTTACGTCATTGGCGATGAGCCCGGCTGCTTCAATCAGGGGGTTTGTGTAATCCCGCAAAATAGCTTCGATCTCGGCATCTCTGATTATGCTTTGCGCATCAGCCCTTGGTCCGGTTCCGAGCGAGACAAAGAGCAGCACGAAACAGAGTATTGCGGTTCGGGCCAAGGATTTAACATTATCCATCATGTCAAAGAGTTACGCTGGCCGGCCAGGTTTGGCGAGATAGAATTCACATTATGACGTAAATTTATAAGTCGGAAACCGGCCAGCTAAACACGTAATGTGAATTGATTGAAACGTTGACGGAGGTATTCACAGGGGGCAACTGGTCGAGAATGTAGCCGCAGACAAGTTCGGCGTTGCCGGCAGCCAGCGTGAGTTCGCATAGGGTGCCGGCGCGATTTGCCCTGATGACTTTGAATTCATGCTGGCCGTTCGGGTCGAGTTTTAATGCTTCGGGCCGCATGAATAGCTTTGGCACGTCAGGCAGCTCGGCTTTCAGAGCATCCGGCAGTTGCGCCGTGTCGACAGACTGGATGTCGCCGAGGGCCGTGGCAACACTGAGACTATTAGGCTTCATATAGAGTTCGTCGGGGGAACCGGACTGGGCAATAGTACCAGCGTTAAGGACAGCAATCTGATCAGCGTGCCGAAGCGCTTCGGCGTGATCATGAGTTACAAATAATGCCGGAATACCAGCCTCTCTAACCACGGAGAGTGCGGTTTGGCGTGTAGCGTGTCGCAATTCCGGATCGAGACCGGAAAATGGTTCATCCATCAATAGGGCGTGCGGCTCCGGGGCCATTGCCCTTGCAATCGCGACCCGTTGTTGCTCGCCGCCGGATAATTGGTGGGGGAATGCGTCACGGCGATTGCCGAGGCGCATGCGATCAATCCAATCTTGCGTGATCGATTGTCGTTCTGCGCGATCCTTGGTGTGCAGGCCGAACATGATGTTGCCGGTAACTGATAAGTGCGGAAACAATGCAAAATCTTGAAATACCAGACCTATATTACGTTGCTCGATTGGCTGATGGGCCGCTTCCGTCGACAGTATCGTATCGCCGCTTCGGATAGTGCCACGATCAAGTTTTTCCATGCCTGCAATCAGGCGCATAAGCGTGGTTTTTCCGGCGCCGGACGGGCCGACCAGAGCTGTTATCTCGCCAGGTTGTAAATCGAGTGAGACTGAATCAATTACCGTCCGCTTCCCATAGCGTTTTGAAATCGCTTCAACTCTTAGTGCTTTGCTGTTCGATGTCATTTTAAAGCCTCGCCCGAACGGGTTATTTGGTAGGAGAGCAGAAGTACGGGTAAAATACCGGCAATTACAATGAGGAGTGATGGCAGGGTGGCTTCGACCAGGCGTTCATCGCTGGCATAAGCATGCGCCCTAATTGCGAGCGTGTCCCAGCCAAAGGGACGGAGCATCAGAGTCGCGGGAAGTTCTTTGAGTATCTCGACAAACAGAATTAGACCGGCCGCCAGAGCGCCGGGACTTAGGATAGGTAAATCAACCCGGTAGAAACGCGAAATTCGTCCGACCCTCAGGCTTCGCGCGGCATGATCGAGTGAGGCTGGCGCGCGCGTGAGGCTGGCATATAGCGGCTCTGTGCCAGCCGCTGTGAAGCGACTTGCATATATCCAGACTAGTAGTAGCAGGGCGATAATACCGGTTAGAGACTGCCCCAGCATTTGCAGCAGGAATAAGCCGCTCAGGCCGAGAACCGCACCCGGCGTTGCATAGCCTGCGGCGGCTGAAAGTCGCGTTATCCAGGGTGCTCGCTGACGATAGTGATTGGATAAAACAAGCGTTAAGGCACAGATAAAAGCAAACGCCGTACCCGCTGACGCGAGAATAATGCTGCTAATCACCGGATCAAACACTGACCGTCGGGGAACACCGTTTTCGAGACAAAGCCAGAGTAGCCGCAAGACCGGAATACCGAATGCAATCAGCATAATGCTTATACAGTGCAGGCAGGCGAGCCCGGCGTGCAGACCGGTCAGCTGCGTGCGTTGTGGTGTTGTCCAACGATACGAGTTTTGCTGAACACCGGATTTGCCTTGAGCGAGGTTCGCAATCAGCATGAAAGAAAATGCCAGTCCGATCAAAACTAAGGCGAGGCGTGCTGCCGATGTCGGCTCGCCATAGCTTGACCATGCCCGGATGATACCGACACCGAGCGTCTGGACGCCGAGATAGTCAGCGGCGCCATAGTCGGCTGAGGCTTCCATCAGGGCGAGGGCCAGTCCGGCAATAATGGCAGGGCGTGCGGCGGGGATAGCGACTTTGAAAAACAGGCGGATACCGGACATGCCGAGCGATCTGGCCGCCTCCAATGTTGCGAGTGACTGGTTAGAAAATGCAGCGCGGGCGGTGATGTAGACATAAGGGAACAGACCCAGAGCCAATATGACTGACAGGCCGGCAGGTGTAAAAATGTCCGGGAACCAATAATCGCGTGCGCTTAGCGACGTCAGGTCTCGAAAGGCACTTTGAATCGGGCCTGCAACGCTTGCCAGATTTGCCCAGCTATAGGCGAGAACATAGCCGGGAACAGCCAGTGGCAGGATGAGGCACCATTCGAATATTTTCCGTCCCGGAAAATCGAAAAGACTAATCAGCCAGGCAAGTGGCACGGCAATCAAGACGATAAGCATGCCAGTGACGGCCAGCATGAACAGGGTGGTTAGACTGTAAGGCAGGAGACGATTGTTCAGGATGTGATCCCAGCTCAGGCCGGACGGGCTAAACACCCCGAACCAGATCGCTAAAAGGACCGGGCCCAAAATGATTAGCGACACCAAAACAGGGATAATCGCTATTGGCGTTTTAAAGGAGCTGCTCAGTGTCATTACCGCTGCTTTTAGCGGAAATTAATTCCAGCCTGCAAGATCAAACAGAATTTGAGCCTCTGCCTGATTTTCTCCGAACCGCGACAGGGCAACGCTAGAACGTTCAACGCTAGCAATATTGTCAGTATCACCGGCTGCTGCTTCGGCCGAAATCTGAGACGTGAGCGGCAGTTCCTTAGTTTCTTCAACCAGCAATGCCTGACCTTCGTCCGACAATAGGAAGGACACAAAATCCAGAGCCAGATCAACATTGCCAGCGGTCTTGGTGATTGCCACGCCAGTTATGTTGATATGTGCCCCGAGATCGTCACCAAAGCCAGGTACAACAAGCCGCGTGGCATCGGCTACGGCGCGGTCGGCGCCGACGCCACTGTCGGCCAGCCGGGCCCAGTAATAATGATTGGCGATCGCAATTCCGCATTCGCCAGCAGCGACAGCCCGGATTTGATCGGTATCGCCGCCTTGCGGCTGCCGGGCCATATTGGCAACAATTCCTGCTGCCCACTCACTTGCTTCATCAGGTCCGACGCGGGCAATCATTTCGCTCATCAGCGATAGATTGTAGATGTTTGACGACGAGCGAACACAGATTTCACCTGATTTTGCCGGATCAGCGAGCTTGCCCCATGTGTCGAGATCGGACGCTCGAAACATATCCGGGTCGAATGCGACTAATCGCAAGCGACGACTAAGACTAAACCAGTCTCCGTCCGGGTCGTGATACGCAGCAGGTATTTGCGAAACGATTTCGGGTGCGCTGACTTTTTGAGTTAGACCGGCATCGCTGAAACGCCATAATGCACCAGCGTCTGAAGCAATAACCAGATCGGCTTCGCTATTGTCACCTTCAGCCTTCAAAGTTTCCAGCAACTGGTCGGCATTCGCCTCTCGGACCTCGACTTTGACGCCGTGCATCTGTTCGAAGGTCTGGTAGATGATCTGATCGGAATCATAGTGACGTGCACTATAAATGGTTAGTGTTTCGGATGATTCCGTTGGTGGCGGCGTACAAGCCGATAATCCACCGAGAAATATAAGCGACAGGATCGTTTTGAAATAAGACATAACTTGTTCTGTCATAATTGAGAATGCTTCGCAACTACGAAGCTCTATTTTTGGTTGAGATGATTTAAGTCTGCCGTGCCCGGAAAATTTCAAATCTAACGCGTCGACTGCATGGCCATTTTGATGAGAGATGCGTATTAGGGGCGAATGACGAGGTTTACATCATCCAGCCGGTCGAGTCCGCGAATTGCTATAGTCGGCAGTGGCGTGATCGGTTTGAGCTGCGCCTGGTTTCTGTCGCGTGATGGCGCCTCGGTAACTTTGTTTGATGCCGCCGAGCCAGGGCGGGGGGCCAGCTGGGCCGCAGCCGGCATGATTGCGCCGGCCTTCGAGGCGGCGATGGCGAAGGGTGTGCATCCTGATTTGTTGGAATTTTGCATCGCGAGCGCAGAATTGTGGCCGGATTTTGTAACCGAGCTTGAGGCGTCGACAGGGCGTACTGTCGGCTATGTTCCCGGACCGTCGCTAGCGGTCTCGTGCGATGCCGATAGTGATTTGGAGCTAACCTGGCTGGCGGCTGCTCTCCGGCAAAGTGATTTGCCGTTTAGTACATTATTACCGTCGGAGGTCGGCGCGATCGAACCTGCATTGACCTCGGAGATATCCGGCGCGTTGCAATTGGCGAGTGATGGTCATGTCGACAATCGATTACTTGTCGAAGCGCTGATCGCCGCGGTGCGAAAAAGTGAGCGGGTTGAGGGTATTTTTTCAAAAAGGATTTCCGATATTGATGCCTTAAAGCGCGATTATGACTATGTCCTGATCACGGCTGGCTGGCAGTCGGGTGACTTGTTGAACGGCGTTAAAGGTCCGCTTCCGGTTGGCGGACAATTGCTGTCGCTGCCGCAAACCGAACAATGTTTAACAACGACCATAAGGTGCGGTGACTTGTATATCGCGCCGAAGACAGACCGGATTATTATTGGTGCGTCTGTCGAGCCTGGCAAAGTAAGCCGTGAAACCAGTTCTGAAATTATCGCGGCCTTGCATGACAGGGCAGCGCATATTTGTCCTGATTTGCGCGGTTTACCGATGTTGGAAAACTGGGCTGGCGTCCGTCCGGCGATGCCCGATCACGCCCCTGTGATCGGCTGTCTGGATCAGGGTACGGTTTTTGTTGCGACCGGTCATTATCGAAACGGCATATTACTATCGCCAAAAACAGCAGAAATGGTATCGGATATGATACTCGGAAATAAGGTTTCGACGCTGGTACAAAATTTTACGCCCGATCGGTTCAAGATTGGGGTGTGACGTAAAGTCGAATTGGTGCCGGCCGTAGATAACCTAGACAATAATAAGTGGAGGAACGAGCGATGCACACAATATCTGGAATGAGCGATGACCAGCAGGCGATCAAAGAAGCCGTTGATAAGACATGCCAGCAATTTGATGCGGACTATTGGGCCAATGCTGATGAAACTGGCGAATGGCCAGAAGCCTTTTGCGATGCAATGGCGGCCGGTGGCTGGCTGGGTGTGGCGTTTCCGGAAGAGTATGGTGGTGCCGGTCTCGGGCTGAGTGAGGCTGCGTTGGTGATGCAGGCGGTGACGCGATCGGGTGCCGGTTATACCGGTGCATCGTCGATCCATTTAAATATTTTCGGTCCTAAGCCGCTGGAAAAATTTGGCTCGGAAGAACAGAAAATAGAGAATCTGCCAAAGATTATTTCCGGACAGGAGAAAATGTGTTTTGCGGTCACGGAACCGAATTCCGGACTGGATACATCCTCGCTCGAGACCAAAGCCGAGCGAACCAATAATGGCTACACTATCAATGGCCGTAAAATCTGGACCACGGGCGCTCAGCGCGCCGATAAAATTCTAATTATTGCCAGAACAACGCCGAAGGAGCAGTGCGCCAAACCTTATCTCGGACTGTCCCTGTTCTACACGGATTTTAATCGTAACCGCATCGAGGCAAACCCGATCCCGAAAATGGGTCGTAAGGCGGTTGAATGTAATACGCTATTTATCGACGGATTGGAGATCCCGAAAGAACATCTAATAGGTGAGGAGGGTGCCGGGTTTAAATATCTGATTGAGGGGCTTAACCCGGAACGGGTGCTGTTTGCCGTTGAGTCTGTCGGGCTTGGTTTCGCAGCGCTTGAACGGGCAGCTGAGTATGCCAATGATCGCGTTGTGTTCGGTCGACCGATTGGGCAGAATCAAGGTGTCGCCCATCCTCTTGCAAAAGCATGGGCGGAGCTGAGTGCCGCTGAGCTATTGGCTTATAAAGCGGCAGCCATGTTTGATCGCGGAGACGAATGCGGCGCCGAAGCTAATGCCGCAAAATACCTTGGGGCAGAGGCTGGTTTTAAGGCTTGTGAGGCGGCGGTTCTGACCCATGGTGGCATGGGTTATGCGAAAGAATATCATGTCGAGCGATACATGCGGGAGGCGATGTTGGCGCGGATTGCACCGGTCAGCCGTGAAATGATTCTGAACTATATTTCCGAGCGCGTTTTGGGCCTGCCTAAAAGTTATTGAGGCGTGGGCGGAAGGGGAGCGCGACGTGGGGTGTTTAGCAATGAGTAGGCCGATGCGGGGACTGCACATCGGGCGCGGCGCCGACCGGCTATTAAATTCGCAGCATATGCAAGTTGCTTTACGATGGTAAGCGAAACGAAACCGTTCAAACTGCTGCGGCCGAGAAATTTTGATCAGTTGAGAACGGGTTTTCAAGCCAGTGGCCGCTGCCAGATCGGAAGTTTCCTGCCCGGGTCAAAAGCAAAGAAACTGCGCCGTACGCTTGAGGACTTACCTTGGCATCTGGTCTTCAATCAGGGCCATAAACACGTTGAGTTCAATCAATCCGAACAGGCATCACTAACCCCCGAATTACACGCGGCAATTGCTGATGCGGCACGGCAGCGATCACAATCGGAGTTTCAGTATTTTTATGAGAATTATCCCGTCTATGATATTCTCAACGGTCCAAATCCGATCGACCGGCTTCTTGAGCAGATTTATGCCACAATGAATTCGCCCGAGACACTTCAGATGCTTAAGGCGCTGACCGGCGAGACCGCAGATTTCTGTGATATGCAGGCGACACGATATTCTGCGGGACACTTTCTGACAGAGCATCATGATGATGTGATCGGTAAAAACCGGAAGCTGGCTTATGTTATAAATCTGAGCCAGAGCTGGAAGTCGGAGTGGGGTGGTACGCTGCAGTTTGTCGACGATGATGGTGCGGTTGTAGACGAATTTTTGCCGCGCTTTAATTCTTTGTCGATCTTTAAAGTGCCGGTGATGCACCGCGTTTCGGCTGTGGTCGATACCGTTTCGGAGAACAGATTATCACTTACCGGATGGTTCCGGACACGCGCTGGCGACGAGATTTAAAGTCTGCCCCATTGAGACAGCAGGTCCGGATGCCGGAGGCAGCAGTAGAACCGACATGATACAGGCTCTGGCTGCATGCGGGCGTATCGATAGTTATGCGTCAACGCAGCATCCGTAGTTAACCATTTGCGCTGTTTTACGCCGGTCTAATCGCGTTTAACAAAGCGTTTTATAGTTCCTGAGAAGTTCAAAGCAGGGCGGCCATTGGAGGTTACCAGGCCACGGACAAAGCTTATAGACCGGCCGCCACCGAGTACTTCACCGCGGGCTTCGATATAATCGCCAATTACCGGGCCAGATATGAACTCTGAGGAGAAAGCCACTGTGACGCCATAAGCATCTTCGCTGCAGCCATCATGGGCGATCGCGAACAGGGCGAAGTCGGCAAATGTCATAAGACAGCCGCCATGCATGACGCCGCCAGCATTCATATGCTTGTGTTCAGCCCGAAAAGCAGCAACTGGTCCCTTATCATCCACCCGAAAATAAAAAGGCCCCGCGCTATCATACTCAAACGGTTCGTTCGTCCAGGTTTCCCAGCCTGAAAATTCACCAGACTCAATCAATGTTTTCGTCATTTGTGCGGTCCTCCAAGAGACGTCTTAGCAAGATTGCGGCAAATCGCTAGCTTCACCGAACGTCATGGTAGGCGATCGCGTTTGAGTTCTATATGATAGAATAAGATGCGGAGGAATGAATGGCTTTTGATCCAGAAATTAAAGACGCCCTGATTGAACAGGTCAGACGGTTTGTGCGAGAACGCTGTGTGCCAGCTGAAGCTGATGTGGCCGAGGCTGACAAAGTGCCGGATGCGCTGGTTGACGAGATGAAGTCGCTCGGGCTGTTTGGTCTGGCTGTGCCGGAATCCTATGGTGGATTGGGGCTCGATATGGAGACAGAGTGCCTTGTCGGTTTCGAATTGGGCTGGACCTCTCCAGCCTTTCGGAGCGCCGCAGGGACCAATATCGGGATCGGTTCGCAAGCATTGGTATTGTTTGGAACTGAAGCGCAAAAAACCGAGTGGCTACCGAAAATTGCAACGGGCGAAACCGTGACCAGCTTCGCCCTGACCGAACCCGAAGCCGGATCGGATGCTGGCGGCCTTAAGACGCGCGCTACCAAAGATGGCGGCTATTATGTTCTGCACGGTTCGAAGCGTTACATCACGAATGCAAACGTTGCCGACTTATTTACTGTAATGGCGCGAACCAATCCTGACGAACCGGGCGGTAAAGGGGTCTCTGCTTTCATCGTTCCGCGTGATACGCCCGGTTTGACGGTCGGCAAGCCCGAAAAGAAAATGGGTCAGCAGGGGGCGCAAATTTGTGACGTCAATTTTGATGGCGCGCGTATTCCCGAGTCTGCTCGTATTGGGCAGGAAGGCGAAGGTTTTAAAGTTGCAATGAGCGTTCTGGATAAGGGGCGCCTGCACATTTCGGCAGTTTGTACCGGTATGGCCGAGCGTCTGATTTCCGAAATGGTGAATTATGCGATTGAGCGGAAACAGTTTGGCAAGGCGATTATGGATCACCAGCTAATTCAGGGCTTGATTGCGGACAGTCAGGCGGAAGCCTATGCTGCGCGCTGCATGGTGATTGACGCGGCCAAGAAACGGGATGCTGGCGAGAATGTCACCATGCTGGCATCATGTTGTAAAATGTTCGCTTCGGAAGCGGTTGGTCGCATTGCCGACCGGGCGGTTCAGGTATTTGGCGGTGCCGGTTATGTCGCTGATTACGGGATTGAACGGTTTTACCGCGATGCCCGTATTTTCCGACTGTATGAGGGGACCACTCAAATTCAACAAATCGTAATCGCCCGGGAACTGGCAAGAGCGGCAAAAAAGGGTGAGTTTTAATTTTGGATAATGCTGGTCTTTCCGCCAGCGATGTTGGCTTGAGTGCCGAGCGCCTAGCAATGATACCCGCATTCTTTCAGCGCGGCTATCTAGATACGGGACGGTTACCTTGTATGGCGACACTCGTATCCCGAAACGGGCAGATTGTTCACCAAGACTATCGTGGGACAATGGCATTTGATTCTGATCAGACGATCGGGCCGGATACGATTTTTCGGATTTTTTCGATGACCAAGCCGATTACGTCGCTTGCCATTATGATCTTGTTCGAGCGCGGACTTATCCGGCTCGATCACGAAGTTTCACGGTATATTCCGGCTTTCAAACATACCGGAGTGTGGAATGGTGGCGATCTTAAAAATTATCATACGCGTCCGGTTGAACGCGAGATTACAATTCGGGATCTACTAACCCATACTAGTGGTCTGTCGTACGGGTTTCTGTTCCAGCATGAGGTTGATGCATTATATCGGCGCGAACAGCTGGGTGAAGTGCATGAGACACTCGAAGACATGTGTAACCGGCTGGCGACCATGCCATTATTGTTCTCGCCGGGGACGGCTTGGAATTATGGTCATTCCACGGACGTTCTTGGTCGTATTGTCGAAATTATTAGCGGCCAGCCAATCGATCAGTTTTTCGAGGATAATATTTTTGCGCCTCTGGGAATGCGCGATACCGGTTTCTATGTGCCGGAGGACCAGATCCATCGGCTTGCTGCGTGTTACCGACGTGACCCATTGACCAAGGAAGTGTCTCTGGTGTCCGAAATGGGGGCGGCGGCTTCGCATTATAATCAACGGCCGCTACATTTATCGCCCGGTGGCGGTCTCGTCAGCACATTGCGTGATTACCATAAGTTCTGTCTGATGTTTCTGCAGGGTGGTCTGCTCAATGGTGCCCGCATTCTCAGTCCGAAAACAATCGAATTCATGCGGCTGAATCATTTGCCGGACGGGCAGACGATTAAGCAGTTGGGCGACCGTACTTTCTCGGAAGTTAGAATGGACGGTAACGGCTTTGGCCTCGGCGGAAGCGTGATTGTTGATGTTGCTAAGTCAATGTTGCCGGGCTCGGCCGGAATGTTCAGCTGGGGCGGCATGGCAAATACATTTTTCTGGATCGATCCGGAAGAAGAATTGATTGCCATTCAGGCGACCCAAATGATGCCGAGCGGGAACTATCCGATCCGTCCACAATTCCAGCAGCTCGTTTATGCTGCGATTGAATGGTGACGCCAGCCCGCGATGATAGGGCGGATGCTGGATGGTGATAGCATGACATGCAATATGTCACGCCATCTGCCTGTTATTTGCTATGACTTACCAAATCTTGCCGGTCGCTTCTGCATAAATGCCATGACACCTTCACGGAAATCCGGGTGACGGCCAGCGGTTCGTTGCGCGAACCGCTCCGATTGTAATTGGGAGTCAAAATCATTGTCGTGCGCGTCCCATATTAATTCTCGTATCAGAGACAGGGCTTCGGTTGGTCCGTCTGCCAGTGTGCGCGCATGCGCTCTGGCTGTTGCCATTAACGCGTCGTCTTCGACGACCTGATTTATCAATCCCCATTCGAGTGCTGTGTCGGCAAACAGCTTCTCGCCGAAAAGCGTCATCTGCATCGCCTTGGCGCGTCCTATCATCCGCGTAAGCAGGTATGTCGATCCGCCGTCGGGCACGAGACCAATTCGACGGAAGGCTTGCAGGAAGTAGCCGGATTTGCCGGCGATAATGAAGTCACCCATCAGACCAATTGAACATCCGACGCCCGCGGCAGCCCCGTTTATCGCGGTTATAATCGGATGGGGGTGTGTTTTCATCATTTTGATCAGAGGATTATAATGACTGTCGAGGGCTTTACCGGCGTCAGGCTTGCCCTGTTCAGCAGTGCCGGTATTTGCAGACAGATTGGCGCCAGAACAAAAGGCCCGACCTTTGCCGGTGATGATTGTACAGCGCGCTTCATCCGCCGCCAGTTCGAGGGCGAGCAGCATTTCCTCTACCGTATCAAGCCCGGCCGCATTCATTGTTGCGGCGTCGTTAAATGCAATCACAGCGATATCGTCTGCAACCGAATAAGTTATTTTCTTAAAAGTCATAGCCTGCTCCCTTTCGATCACTTTAACCGCTAACCGTTCAATGCCAAACCGTAACGCCGCGGTAACAGACGAAACTTTGTCAAACGCAATTTATGGTATACTCAGGAGGAAAAGCTCTAGGAGGAATATAATGGCTTTGGACGGATTCGATGAGGGCGCGCTAGATCAGGCGCTAGCGAAACAAAAGGCGGCGCATCTACGTGACGGGTCACCGTCAGCTGCAAAACGAATTGAGTGGATCGATCGGTCTATTGACCTTCTTGTGACGCATGGCGACGCGCTGTGTCAGGCAATGGCCCATGATTTTGGTCACCGGTCGGCTGACCAGTCGCGTTTTAGCGATATTGCTGGTTCGATAGGCTCTTTGAAGCACTCGAGAAAGCACCTGAAAAAGTGGATGCGTCCGGAAAAACGGAGCGTCGAGTTTCCGTTGAACCTGCTCGGCTCGAAAGCCCGCGTCGAATTTCAGCCAAAGGGTGTTATCGGTATTATCAGCCCCTGGAACTTTCCGGTAAATCTGACTTTTGCACCGCTCGCCAATGCTTTTGCAGCCGGTAATCGCGCTATGATCAAACCGTCCGAATTCACCGAGGCGACATCCGAGCTGATGAAAGAGTTGATCGGCCAGTATTATTCCGATGAAGAAGTTACAGTTGTTACAGGTGGACCCGAAGTCGGTGCAGCGTTTTCCAGGCTTCCATTTGATCATCTGGTCTTTACGGGCGCGACATCGGTCGCGCACCATGTGATGCGAGCAGCGGCTGAAAATCTCGTACCATTGACGCTTGAGCTTGGCGGAAAGTCGCCAGTTGTTCTTGGCAAATCGGCAGATCTCGAAAAGGCTGCAGCGCGGATAATGGCGGGTAAGACTATGAATGCGGGCCAGATTTGTCTGGCACCGGATTATGCTTTTGTTCCTGAAGATAAAACCGGTGAGTTTGTCGGCTATGCGCAAGGCGCCGTGGAGAAAATGTTCCCCACCGGTCTAAAAGACAATGATGATTACACCTCGGTTGTTAATCAGCGTCACTATGACCGTTTGAATTCCTACATTGATGATGCTCGCGAAAAAGGTGCGGAAATCGTCGAGATTAATCCGACGGGCGACAATTTCACCCAACAGCCGAGCCATAAGATGGCACCGCACCTGGTTCTTAACCCGACAGACGATATGAAAGTCATGCAAGACGAAATCTTCGGGCCGATCTTACCGGTAAAAACCTATAAAAACACCGAGGATGCAGTGCGTTATGTGAATGAACATGACCGGCCGCTTGGTCTGTATTATTTTGGCGAAGATGCAAGCGAGCGCGATATGGTTCTAAATAGTACCACGTCCGGCGGTGTGACCGTCAATGATGTCTTATTTCATGTTGCACAGGAAGATTTGCCATTCGGTGGTGTTGGACCTTCGGGCATGGGCTCGTATCATGGCATCGACGGGTTCAGAGAGTTCAGCCACAAAAAGGCGATTTACACGCAAAC
This sequence comes from Hyphomonas sp. TMED17, assembly GCA_002172915.1. Classification (GTDB taxonomy): domain Bacteria; phylum Pseudomonadota; class Alphaproteobacteria; order Caulobacterales; family Hyphomonadaceae; genus Henriciella. Next base: position 209,416 of record NHBW01000005.1, read on the forward strand.
GGGAAGCGAAATGCTGGCCATGATGCGTCCGCCATATGGTGATGCGTTCAGGAAGCAGATAGCAGGCCGGATTAAGAAATAGTCGGAACTCAAAACGGGCTCCAATTGGAGCCCGTTTTATTATTTCAGGAAGTTGGGGACATCGTCGCCGAAGCCAACGACATTGTCGGCTGCAGGATCCAAATGCAGATCATCATCGGGGCGCTTATAGTCTCTTTTGCGTTGCGGACGTTCGTTGCGTTCTGGCCGTGATCCCCGATCTTTGCCATCGGCATGGTCGCTGCGTTCGGTGTTTTGGATTTTTGCCGGTTTTTCCGTGCCGGCTTTTCCCTTGCGATCGGGACGATCCCTGGATGGTTTGCGATCGCCTGAGCGCTGGTTGCCACGCTGGCGCCGTCCGCCGCTGTCAGTTGGCAAATCCTGCAATTCCTCAAGCAAGCCGTCAGGCATCATCGATTCGACATCAGTTTTGATTAATTGTAGAATGCCACGCCAGCCTTTTTGATCTTCGGGTCCGACAAGCGTTAAACTTTCGCCTGAGCGTCCGGCCCGCCCGGTTCGTCCAATTCTGTGGACATAATCTTCATCCTTGGGCGGCGGGGAATAATTAAAGACATGACTAACATCAGGGACATCCAGCCCCCGTGCGGCAACGTCCGAGGCCACAAGCAGCTTTAGGTCACCGTCGCGAAACTTCTGCAGTGTTTCCATGCGCGCAGATTGCGGGAGGTCACCATGTATCGGCTCGGCCTGGAAGCCGTGCTTTGTCAGAGAGGCTGCGACAATGTTCACTTCGCTTTTCCGGTTACAGAAAACAATCCCGTTCTTGATGTCTCGTCCTTCAATGGCGCGTCGTAAGGCTGTCCGCTTGGCCTTGTCATCGCCGCGCGGCAGCATCATGACAAATTGCTTGATTGTATCGGCGGTTTGGGACTGGCGGGCGACTTCGATACGTTTCGGCTCGGTCTGGAAATTGTCGGCCAGACGCGCAATCTCTTTCGGCATCGTTGCTGAAAAGAGCAGCGTTTGACGACGTGGTGGCAGCAGACTGCAAATTCGTTCAATATCGGGAATGAAACCCATATCGAGCATGCGGTCGGCTTCATCGATTACCAGAACTTCAACGCCGGTCAGAAGAATCTTACCGCGTTCGAATTGATCGATCAGACGCCCCGGCGTTGCAATCAGGACATCGACGCCCCGCATTAGCTTCTGTTCCTGATCCTTGAAGCTGACGCCCCCGATAAGCAGAGCCATGCTGAATTTGAGATGGGCGCCATATGTTTCAAAGTTTTCCGAAACTTGCGCGGCCAGTTCTCTTGTCGGACACAGAATTAGACTTCTTGGCATACGCGCCCGGGCGCGACCTTGAATAAGGCGATGTATCATCGGTAAAACGAAGGCTGCCGTTTTACCGGTCCCGGTCTGTGCAATTCCGGTGACGTCACCGCCACTTATAATATGAGGTATTGCATCAGCCTGTATCGGCGTTGGCTTTTCATATCCGGCGGCTTCGATGGCGCTGAGTATGCGCGAGTCAAGCTGGAGATCGTTGAACGTTACATCAGTCAAATTGCATCGCCTAATCAGGTTTCTGTCCATGCCGGGCAAGAATGAGGGTTCATTTTTGCGACAGCCGATCGAGCCTTTAATATAAAAAAGCCCGCCTTACTAGGCGGGCTTCACAGGCGATGCCAAGCCTTAGGCGGCGGCCGCGAGATTTTGGTTCGCAAAGTCCCAATTAATCAGCTGATCGAGAAATACCTGCATATAATTTGGACGCGCGTTCTGGTAGTCGAGATAGTAAGCGTGTTCCCAAACGTCCATTGTTAGAAGGGCGGTAACGCCGGCTTCGGTTATCGGTGTTTCGGCATTAGGTGTTTTACGGATTTCGAGCTTGCCGTCTTTTATCACAAGCCACGCCCAGCCGGAGCCAAATTGGGTAGCACCCGCCGCTTTGAATTCGGATGCAAAATCTTCATATGAACCAAAGTCGCGATTGATCAGTTCGGCAATTTTGCCGGTTGGCTGGCCGCCGCCGTTTGGCGCCATTGAGTGCCAATAAAAGGTATGGTTCCAGACTTGAGCGGCATTGTTGAATAGGCCGGCTTTGGATGCGTCGCCGGCAGACTGCATGATGATATCCTCGAGCGAGGCTTTTTCTAGATCCGATCCCTCGATGAGATTATTGAGATTGGTTACATAGGCATTGTGGTGTTTGCCGTAGTGGAAATTCAGCGTATCTTCGGAAATGTGAGGCGCCAGGCTGTCGCGGCTATATGGAAGGTCTGGAAGGGCAAAAGCCATAAGGGTCTCCTTGGGTGTGATTCAGTATTTGAAACGAAAGTGCAACTCATATGGGATCAAATCCTGCTACGGGAAACCCCAAACTATGCGAGACGATTAAAGAATTCGAGCAAAATGTCCGTCTTTATGATGAGGCGCGTTGGCTTTCGAGCTGTTATGCGGCGCCCCGACAGCGCAATTTGCTGACGCTTCTATATGCTTTCAATCTTGAATTAGCGCGCATTAGGCTTTCGGTTTCGGAGGCGCCCTTGGGATTCATGCGGTTCCAGTGGTGGCGGGATCAGATCGCGAAGCTGGGTGATCCCGGCGCGCTGCCAAAACATCCCTTGCTGATAGCGCTTTCCGTCGAGCTGTCTTCAGCATTGCTGACTCGCGAGGCGTTGCTTGGTTTGGTCGACGGGCACGAGACAGCCTTTGAGCAGGATGATCGCGCGCTCGAGCCCGAGGGAGAGCTCGCCATCCTCGCGGCTAATTTGCTTATGCCGGGGCATGGCTGGGATAAGGAGATTCGATCGCTTGCCGCTGAATGGTCTGGTTTGCGTCGAGGCGAGGCAGCACGTCTTCTGCAACAGATGCCGCGTGTTCCTCATTTATTAAGGCCCGCGATTTCGCATTTCAGATTGCGCCGGCTTTTTAGTCGTTCAAGAAATCCGAATGCGCTGGCGCGCCGCGGAAGCATATTGTGGGCAGTGTTAACGGGTTGGATTTGATGGTTTCAACTTCTCCTAGGGTAAGGAGTGTCTTTTTCTTATTCCTTTGGCATAAGTGTCGATTGAGCCGGTTTTTTTGGAGCGTGATCGTATGAAGCTCAGGGTTATTCTAGTGTCTGCTGTAATGGCAAGTGTATTACCGGTTTCGGCGGGAGCCGAGAGCCTTGCCGATGCTTTAAGCGCGGCGTTCGCGAACAATCCGGGTCTCGCTGCTGATTCTGAGGCGACGACTATCGCAATGGAAGGTCTCGAACAGGCCAATGCGCTGCGGCGGCCGCAACTTAGCGTCTCTGGCGGTGCTGGTTTTGAATCGGTGGATTCGAATCGGCCGTTTAGTGTCGGAATAGGCGACAGACCGACGGCTTCGGCGCAATTAGAGGCCAGATTACCGGTTTATGCTGGCGGTGGCATTGATGCCCGCATTCGCCAGGCTGAAGCGGGCATTCAGGCCGCTGATAAACAATTCGAGAGTGCCATCCAGAACTTATACCTCGACGTTGTTCAAGCCTATGTGAACGTGTTGAGTGATCGCGAGAATGTCCGGATCCGGCAAAGCAGCGTGTATCTTCTTAGTGAACAGGTGAGGGCCGCGAATGACCGCTTCGATGTCGGCGTGGTTACTCGCACGGATGTTGCCCAATCGGAAGCGCGCTATGAGGGCGCCGTGGCGGCGTTGTCGGCGGCCGAAGCGGCGCTTGAAAGCAGCGAGGCGTTTTACGCTTTTCTGGTTGGCAGCCGGCCGGGTGAGTTAGAGCCTGCTCCTTTGCCTGAAGCACTGCCGCAGACTCTGGAAAGTGCGCTTGATCTGGCCTTGCAGTCTAATCCCGACCTTAACGCCTTGCGGCTGTCGGAGCAGGTTGCCTCGGAAAATGTAACAAGTGCACGTGCCCAATTGAAGCCTTCAGTTTCAATAGTTGGTGCTGCTGGGTATCAGGAAACGTTTGACGAAAATTTCCGTGACACCAGCGTGTCGGCTATGGTGCAAGCCAGCATTCCGCTTTACCAGGGTGGCGCGATCACTAGCCGTATTCGTGAGGCGCAATCGCAATTACAGAAGTCCAGATTACGGACACAGGCGCTCGAGCGTCAGGTCAGAGCTGAAATTGCGCGATCATGGTTTACAGTGCTGGCAACTGATCGCAGCATTGAAGCGTCCGAGCGGCAAGTAAGCGCGGCTGAAATTGCATATGAGGGTGCTCAGGAAGAACTGGCGGTCGGGGTGCGGACAACCCTCGACGTGCTGGATCAGGAACAACAATTACTTGAAGCGCGACTCGGTCTAATAAATGCAAGACGCGATTCGTATGTTGCTCGACACCAATTGTTGCGGGCAATGGGCCGGCTTCGCGTCGAAAATTTAGAGCCGTAAGTCCCGGTTTGCGTCGGCAGCTTAATAATGCTGCGGCCGGATGGCTCGGCATGCAGTAGCCAGACATCCGGAGGGCTAGATGACAATTGAGTTCGGCAAGACACCATCGATGCAGGAAATGCTGGCGGCGATTAATCAGGCCCAGGCAAATGATGGAATTGTTGTCTCAGCCGGCCAGTCCCGGGGGCGACCCCGCACGGTGACGATCCATTCCGGGGCAAACCAGTCTGGCCATAAGAGCGCCTTTCAGGCGCATTTTGGCGCCGAAGATGCGCTCGAAACCTCACGCGATAACGCTGTTTTGAAACCGGCTGCGATTGATGAGGAGGCCAAAATTCAGCTGGGTACCGAACCTCAGACAGACAAGGCGGGTGATTCAACTGATCCGCGCTTTGTTTCATTGGCGTCAGAGCAGACTGATGCCGTCGACCCGAATGGTAGCTTCCAGACTTTCTTATCCGCTGAAAAATCAAACCTGGTCGATGCGGCATGGCGCCGTCTCAAAGATGCAAATGCTGGCAAGCTTGCAGATCCCGGAGACCTCAGTTTGCGGGCGCTAACCGAAGAATTGCTTGAACCATTATTGCAAAAATGGCTGTCGGAACATTTGGAGGAGATTGTTCAACGTCGGGTTGAAGTAGAGGTTCAGAGGATTTCGCGGCTTAACCGCTAGACCCGACGGTGACGACCGTCTAATAGGGGCAGCGCGTTGCACAAATTTAATAATAAGATGAAGACAGGCCCGCTGATGATTGAGTCACGCTTTGATCCCCAATTGCACGAGCAACGCATTTACGAGCGTTGGGAAGAGGCAGGATGTTTCCGTCCTTCAAACGATCCGGATGCAGCGCCTTACGCGATTGTTATTCCGCCGCCAAATGTCACCGGCAGCCTGCATATGGGTCATGCGCTGAATAATACATTGCAGGATATTCTGATCCGTCATGCAAGGATGCAAGGTAAGAACGTTCGCTGGCAGCCGGGCATGGATCATGCCGGCATTGCAACTCAGATGGTTGTCGAGCGGCAGCTTGGCCAGGACGGAAATCAATCGCGGCTGGAGCTCGGGCGCGAGGCATTTTTGGTTAAAGTTTGGGACTGGAAGCGCGAATCGGGTGGCAAAATTCTCAATCAATTAAAGCGGCTTGGTGCATCGTGCGACTGGGAAAATGAACGGTTCACACTTGACGAAGGACTATCCGAGGCGGTCCGCAAAGTGTTCGTCGATTTGTATAATGAGGGCCTGATTTACCGTGATACACGACTGGTGAACTGGGACCCGCATTTCGAAACGGCATTGTCAAATCTGGAAGTCGAGAGCCGCGAAGTGCAGGGGCATTTCTGGCATTTCAAATACAAGCTTGAAAATAACGAAACTTATAAGTTTCCAGTGGCATTTGACGAGGATGGGACACCGACCGAATGGGAAGACCGTGACTATATCGCGATCGCAACCACGCGGCCTGAAACAATGCTGGGTGACGGGGCCGTCGCGGTCCATCCTGATGATGTCAGATACGCCTCGATCGTCGGCAAACGGGTACTCTTGCCATTAGCCGATCGATACATTCCGATCATAAGTGATGAATATCCTGATTCGGACTTTGGATCCGGCGCCGTCAAAATCACGGGCGCCCATGATTTCAATGATTATCAGGTCGCGCGTCGGCATGATTTGCCGCTATATGTGTTGATGGACGAGCGCGGCTATATGAAAGCGTCGGATATCATGCCGGAGGCCTATGTCGGCTTGGACCGGTTTCAAGCGCGTAAGCAGGTTGTTGCTGATATTGATGCACTCGGTTTGCTGATCGAGGTTGAGGATAAGACGATTCAACAACCATTCGGTGACCGTTCGCATGTCGTTGTCGAACCAATGCTGACCGACCAGTGGTTCGTGGACGCAGATACGCTAGCCAGACCTGCGGTCGAGGCCGTCCGGTCCGGTGCGACGCGGTTTGTGCCTGAGAACTGGTATAAGACCTATTATAACTGGATGGAAAACATCGAGCCGTGGTGCATTTCGCGGCAATTGTGGTGGGGACACCGGATTCCGGCCTGGTACGGGCCCGACAATAAGATTTTTGTTGCCGAAACCGAACAGGCAGCAGCCGAGAAGGCTAAAGCGCATTATGGCCAAGTGGTCGAGCTGGTGCAGGACGAAGACGTTCTTGATACCTGGTTTTCGTCAGCATTGTGGCCGTTTTCCACGCAAGGCTGGCCGTCCGAAAATGCTGATATCAAGCAGTTTTATCCGGGGGCGGTACTGGTAACGGCCTTCGATATCATCTTTTTCTGGGTCGCTCGGATGATGATGATGGGCCTTAAGTTCATGGATGGGGAAGTGCCGTTCAAAGACGTTTATATCCATGCCATTGTTCGTGATGAGAATGGCAAAAAAATGTCGAAATCGGAAGGCAATATCATCGATCCGGTTGACTTGATCGATGGTATCGATGCCGATCAACTGGTCGCCAAACGTACCAACGGATTGAGGCAGCCGGAGAAGGCTCCACAGGTCGAAAAAGAGACCCGTAAACGCTATCCGGATGGTTTTGAGGCTTATGGCGCTGATGCCCTCCGCTTCACACTGGCGGCAATGTCGACGAAAGGTCGCGACATAAATTTGTCGGTTGAACGGGTCGCCGGCTACCGGAATTTCGGGACCAAATTATGGAATGCAACGCGGTTTGCCCAGCTCAATGTGGCCGTATTCGGGCAGGACATCGAAGCCGATACATTGCAGCAACCGATCAATCGCTGGATTGTGAGTGGCGTATTGCAGTGTGCTGAGACTGTCAGTGTCGCTATCGAAGATTACCGGTTCAATGATGCTGCCGACGCTGTTTACAGATTTGTCTGGGACGTTGTTTGCGACTGGTATGTCGAGCTTTCAAAACCGCTTTTACAAGGCGAGGATGTTGCCGCGCGGGATGAAACCCGAGAGGTTCTCGGCTGGACGTTGGAGCAGATCTACAAAATCATGCATCCTTTCTCGCCTTTTATAACCGAAACGCTCTGGCAACAAACATCTGCGCGGAACAGTTTTGTTATGCTCGAGGCCTGGCCCGGTGCTAAGGCGCCGCTCTGGCAAGACCAGGCCGCTGCCGCGGAAATGGACTGGGTTATCCGGGTCATTTCGGACATTCGTTCGGTGCGTTCAGATCTGAATGTACCGGCCAGCGCAAAAGTTCCTGTTTGTCTGGTTGGCGCTTCGGATGTTTCGGCAGCCAGAGCCAAGCTTCATGCCGGTAGTATCGAGCGACTGGCACGACTTGATTCATTTTCACTGGCTGATGTCTTGCCCGAGGGGGCGGTTAAGTCTGTTCTTGGCGAAGCAACAATCGGTTTGAGGATTTCGGACTTTATCGATACGGCCGCGGAGATCGGTCGGCTTGATAAGCAACTCGGCAAGCTGGCGGGCGAAATTACCGGGCTGGAAAAGCGTTTGTCGAATGACAGTTTCGTTGCAAAGGCACCGCCCGAGGTCGTGGCAGAACAGCGCAGCAGATTAGAGGAGTTGCATCAGGTGCATGCAAAAGTGCAGCTGGCGCGCGAGCAATTGTCGTCTCTATAAGTATCGATGGGATATTGAGTTTGCAGCCCTGCCGGTATCTCAAATACATTGTGGTAGCAATGGATTTTGATCCGGGTTTGGGCGGGTTAATCATTGGCGGAAGCTGCCGATAAAAGGAGTTTTTTATGAGTAATCGTTGGGATAAATCGAAAATGCCGTCACGGCATGTTACCGAGGGCCCGGCCCGGGCGCCGCATCGCAGCTATTACTATGCCATGGGCTTGTCGACCGCTGATATCAAGAAACCATTTGTCGGTGTTGCATCCTGCTGGAACGAGGCGGCGCCGTGCAATACGGCGTTGATGCGTCAGGCACATGCGGTTAGCGAAGGCGTTAAGGCTGCTGACGGGACACCACGTGAATTCTGCACGATTACTGTAACCGATGGTATCGCCATGGGGCATGAGGGGATGCGCTCGTCACTGGTCAGCCGGGACTGGATTTCCGATACGGTGGAACTGACCATGCGAGGTCATTCTTATGATGCACTGGTCGGTGTTGCCGGTTGTGACAAATCTCTCCCGGGAATGATGATGGCTATGCTTCGCCTGAACGTACCGAGTGTATTTTTGTACGGCGGATCGATTTTACCCGGCCGGTTTGAAGGGCGGGATGTAACTGTTCTTGACGTGTTCGAGGCAGTAGGTGCGCACGCCGCTGGTGATGATAATATGAGTGACGAGAAACTGGCCGCACTTGAACGGATCGCTTGTCCCGGTGATGGCGCGTGCGGCGGCCAGTTTACCGCTAATACGATGGCTTGCGTTAGCGAGGCAATCGGGCTGGCATTACCATTATCCTCAGCACTACCTGCGCCGTATACCAATCGTGATGAGTATGCAGTTGCCTCGGGTGAAGCTGTCATGCGACTGATCGAGACCGGCTTGCGGCCGCGTGATATTTGTACGCGGGAAGCATTTGAGAATGCCGCCATTGTTGTTGCCGCGACCGGCGGCTCGACAAATGCGGCGCTGCATTTGCCGGCGATGGCACATGAGTGCGGCGTTCAATTTGAGCTGCGTGATGTTGCCGAGATTTTCGCCAAAACGCCATATATCGCTTCATTGAAACCTGGCGGCGAGTATGTCGCAAAAGACTTTGGTGAGGTTGGCGGCGTTCCGATGCTGATGCGAACGCTTCTTGATGAAGGTCTAATCAATGGCGATTGTATGACTGTGACCGGTAAGACCGTTGCAGAAAATTTGGCAGATATTACATTTAATCCGGACCAGAAAGTCATTTATTCGGCGGCCAAGCCGATTACAGAAAGGGGCGGCGTGATCGGCTTGTGGGGATCGCTGGCACCAGACGGCGCGATTGTAAAAGTCGCCGGTCTTGAAAATCTACGCTTTACTGGCCCGGCGCGGGTGTTTGACGGCGAAGCAGCCTGTTTTCAGGCCGTCGAGAACCGGGAGTATAAAGAAGGCGAAGTTCTGGTTATCCGTTATGAGGGACCGAAAGGGGGTCCCGGCATGCGCGAAATGCTGTCGACGACAGCTGCCCTATACGGCCAGGGAATGGGTGACAAAGTCGCTCTGGTTACCGATGGACGGTTCTCCGGTGCTACACGCGGGTTTTGCGTTGGCCATGTTGGGCCAGAAGCGCAGGATGGGGGTCCGATTGGTTTGATATGCGATGGCGATATTATTACGCTCGATGCCGAAAAGGGTTCAATTGATGTCCGGCTGACACCGGCTGAATTTGCTGAGCGGCGGCGGGAATGGTCACCGCGAAAGACCAATTATGGCTCCGGTACGCTTTCCAAATATTGCAAACTTGTCGGGCCCGCTCACCTCGGCGCGGTCACACATGAGGGCTTTGAGGGTGAAAGCCACGTTTATGCCGATATTTAATCGTATGATTTGCAGTTAAACCGACACAAACCGAGATTGGGGCGGAAGTTTGGCCGCCCCATTCATCCTGCTTTAAGATTAATAAATATAGTAGTCTATTATGATTAGATCTTCTTTTGCTCTGCTTTTGTTTGTATTTTGTTCTGTTTTTCCGGCTGCCGCGCTATCTCCAGCACGTTATCAAGCCTGTCAGGGCCTGAATGAGGAGCTGAGGCAGCAGCAAGTCAGACTGGTTGATCTGCAGGAGAGCTACCAAGTCCTGGCTGCTGAGGTCGAAGCTGCTGGCGAAGTCTGGGAGGCGGCCGAAACATTGCGGGATTTCAGTCCTGATCATGAGCTTGCAGCTGACGAGACAAAGCTCGCCTATGACGAGCTGCGGGTTACTTTCTTCGAGACACAAGGCGTCCTGGCGACCGAAGTCGATACTTACAATCGTGACGCCTCGGAATTCAACGAGACATGCAATAATTAAGCGGCTCTAGTCGGTTATATTGATAATCACCGGGACATGATCTGAAGGTTTGGTTGCGGCTCGCGCCTTGCGATATATCTTGACCGAGTTTAACCGGTCGGCGGCTTGTGGGCTGAGCAAATGGTGGTCAATTCTCACCCCGTGATCCTTTGTGAATGCGCCGCCCTGATAGTCCCAGAATGTATATTGATGTGAGCGGTTATCTGCAACTTCAAAGGCTTCGCTGAATCCCAAGAATTTAAGTTCCTGAAACGCGGCACGTGTCGCCGGCCGGGCCAGTGCATCGTCTTTCCAGAGTTCGGGGTCCCAACAATCAATATCACGGGGAATGACATTATAGTCACCACTGATAATAAAGCTTTCTTCATGCTCAAGCAATTCTGTGGCACGGGCTTTTAAACGCTTCATCCAGGCAAGTTTATAGTCATATTTTGGGCCGGGTGCAGGGTTGCCATTTGGCAGATAAAGTGACGCAATCCTGACAGGATTATCGGCACATATGACGGCTTCGATATATCTCGCCTGTTCATCGCCATCATCGCCGGGCAGGCCTTTGACAATTTCATCGAGCGGAAACTTTGAAAGCAATGCGACGCCATTATAGCTCTTCTGGCCAAGGACGGCACAATTATAGCCAAGGTCTTCCAGTTCCAGATACGGGAACGCGTCAGTTTCGCATTTGATTTCCTGTAGGCAGATAACGTCACAATCTATCTGGCGCAGCGTCTCGAGAACTGTCGCGAGGCGCGCTTTGATCGAGTTGACGTTCCAAGTTGCCAATTTCATGACAGTGTCTCCAGCATAGATTGTTAGAAGCCGCGAAATTCAGCGAATTCATTAAGTTTCGCGCGTTCGGTGTAAAGTTGATTAACGCTCGCCTCACGGTCGGGATATCCGACAGCCATCCCGCAATAGACCATTTCATGTTCGCCCAGCTCAAGATGGCTTTTTAGACTGGCTCGTAATGTGCCCCAGCATTCCTGCATACACGTGCCCCAGCCGCGTTCCTCGGCAAGCAAAGCCAGTGTTTGCATGAACATGCCCGTATGGGCCCATTGTCCATGCCCCATGCCTTCGTCGATAATGAAAAAGAGTGCAACAGGTGCGTCAAAGAAACGGTAGTTACGTGCGAACCATTGCAGGCGTCGGGCTTTATCATCTCTTGGGATATCGAGCTGTTCATACATCATCTCGCCGACCCGGTAGCGCCGCGCCTTTTGAGTGTCAGTTATGGCCTCCGGATAAATTGGACGATCGGTTGGCTCGCCCCGGGGCGATTTGGAGAGTGTTTGTGCCGCCATATCGACGACGCTTTGGCGTGCGCCGCCGGTTAGAACAATAACACGCCATGGTTGTAAATTGCCGCCAGAAGGCGCGCGCTGCGCGGCTTGTAGCCAGTCAGCGAGATCCTGTTTGCCGATTGGTTCATCCAGAAAGGCACGTGTTGAGATACGTTGGCTTACAGCGCTGCTAACATCCATTTTTTCACTCCCGGGCCTGTCTTTTGGACTTTATCTGCGATAATCTGACCGAATACAACTGCGCGCTTGTTATGACCGCCAGATATATCGCAGGTCAGACATGCGAATTGGCGATCAGCTTTTTCTTTCACGAGCCGGTTGTGATCGGGCCGCAATACATTTTATCCTGATTGGCGAGGACTGCCGGTAACTCATTCGAGCTGCGGACAAAGCGTCTGATCACCATGACGCCGGTTTCGGTCGGGGACGTGATGTGTTGGGTCTGTTCGGCAGGATCGACTTCATCATCATAGCTTATTATGAAATCGAAGGAGGATGTCTCCAGCTCCCGGTCATTTATAACAAAATAATTATCGGTATTGTCCTGATAGAGCGATAGAGACCAATAATTTGGCCATGTTTCGCCAGAAACCCGGACAGGACCGCGCGATAGATCATAGGCCATGACCGAGACCATGCTGTCTGGGTTGGCACGACTGACGCCGCCATGTACTGGCCCGTAGGTTCGCGTATGTGAACATGTATTCCAGCGATCGCCGCCATCTGCCATGCGGTCCTGTATTAGTTTCATGACCCATTGCGGTACATTGTCGATTACGGCCTGGCGTACGATTAGGGCACTCGTCGCGGCGATTATTGCCACTAGCAAGGCATAGATTGCGAGGCGTTTTATCGGCATGATATTTTCTCGATAATAGGCAGCGTTATGTCCGGCACATCAGCCCTGGTTTGCGCGCTCGGATTATACAATCTTAGTACTAAGTCGAAAGGTGTGCTGGCGCCAGTCTGGCTGGGAAGCCAGGGCGACGGTTTTTGGTCCGGCGAAATAATCAGCGACCATTCGTTCGAACGATTAAAAGGCAGGGCTTCACTGTGCCAGCTCGACCGATTGTCGATATTAGGGACGTAATTGGAGGTCGTGCTGTCATACAGGGTTATAGACCACCACCGGCTGTCGATATCGCGGCCGGACATTTGATAGTCGCATCCGGACACAAGCCGCTCGCCATCGGTATCCTCTGTCGTGATGAAATAGATGACTTCTTTCGACGACAGTCCGAGCGGTCCACCGATTGCTACCCGGGCACGCGCCACCGGCGCGGCGTCGAGCGCCCCAACTTCATCGGAGTAACGCCATTGGGTCTGTGTGGTGTAAAATTCGTCAAAAATGCCATCACTATCCTGAAGCCAGACCATTGTTAAACGGAATGACAGTATCGATGCGACAAGGATTACGACAACGACGCCCCCAAGGGTCGCAAGACCTGTCTTATACGGTTTCATACACCCACCATTTCTTGCCGTTATATAGGTCTTTTGACTGCCAGCAGATCAATTACGGGGATTATTCCACCGCATTTTCGAAATCGTCGTCTTCGCCATCTTCATCATCATGATCGGTGTCAGCGGTACCGGTCTCTGCCAAGCCAAGCGGCATGGCGCGCGGCAGCGGCGGTTTGCGACTGCCGGATTTAGCTGCTGCGGCTTCGGCTTCACGCCGAAGCTTTTCCTCGTCCTCGACCAGACGCCGATCGATATAGTTTTCGCAGATCTCGATCAGCTCATCATGTTTGTCCTGAAAAAAGTGATTGGCGCCGGCTATGCTCGTGCGTTCAATGGTTTCACCTTTTTGTATTCGGACTTTCGACAAAGCGCGCTCGACATCGTCCGGCTTGGAAATCGCATCATTATCACCGGAAACGATCAGTCCGGATGCAGGGCAGGGCGCAAGGAACGAGAAGTCATAATGATTAGCCGGCGGGGCAATTGCCAGAAATCCGTCAAGTTCGGGACGCCGCATCAGAAGTTGCAGAGTGATCCAGGCGCCAAAACTGTATCCCGCGCACCATACATAGCGCGGACTTTCGACAAGGCTCTCCATATAGTCCATAACATAGGCGGCATCTTCGAGTTCGCCGACACCGTGATCATAAACGCCTTGTGTTCGCCCAACGCCGCGGGTGTTGAAACGAAGAACACCAAAGCCCTTCTTCTCGAACATTTGATACAGGCGAATTGTGATCGGATCCTGCATTGTTCCGCCTGCGCGTGGGTGGGGATGCAAAATCAATGCAATCGACCCGCCTTTAATCGCAGGTGGGATGTAACGTGCTTCTATCCGCCCTTGCGGTCCCGGAATTAGGATTTCGGCCATGACTTATGTCTACTTTTCTGAGGTCATAATAAAATTCAGGTCTTAAGCGATATAGCCGATAGAATGCAAATACTTCCGCAACAAAAGTGTCATATATTCTGCGGCAATCGAAGTTTCTGCGACGTTTCAGCAGATGACCCTGCAAAACCAGTCGAGGTGATGCTATATAACAGACATGATTTATGTCGATTATAATGCGACGGCCCCTCTGCGCCCGGAAAGTCGGGCTGCAATTGTCTCGGCTTTTGAAGTCGGGGCGAATCCGTCATCGATCCATCAGCAGGGCCGGCAGGCGCGTCATCTCATCGAAACGGCAAGAGCTGAGTTAGCGCATTTTATTGGCGCTCGTGCCCGGGACATTGTTTTCACGAGCGGGGGTACTGAGGCAAATGCTTTGGCATTGGCGGGGACGGCGCAACAATTGCAGGGCAATGTAACCATGCTCGTTTCGGCAATCGAGCATGATGCCGTTCGTAGTAATGCCACTCAGGCGGCGCTACGAACTGAAACATTACGGGTCGATTCAAACGGCGTTGTGGATCTTGAAATGCTTAAAAACCGCCTGGTTATCTGGGATGTGCAGAATGACGGGGTACCGGTTGTTGCCATCATGTTGGCTAATAATGAAACCGGTATTATCCAGCCAGTTCGTGCCGTCGTTGATCTGGTCAAACGGTATGACGGATTTGTGCATTGCGATGCCGTGCAGGCGCTTGGAAAAATTCCTGTCGATGTTACCGCGCTCGGGGTCGATTATCTGGCCCTATCGGCGCATAAGATTGGCGGCCCGCAAGGCGTCGGGGCGTTGTGGGTTCGTAGCGGCGCGCCATTGCGCCCTTTATTGGTTGGCGGCGGTCAGGAGCGGTCACTTCGCTCTGGTACGGAAAATTTGCTTGGTATTGCCGGTTTTGGTGCAGCATGTGTCGCCGCATCACAAACGATAGAATTTATGGACGAGCTGTCAGTGCTGCGTGACCAGTTCGAGGACAGATTGATGGCAGCATTCGATATTAAAGTTTTTGGCCGTGCGGAAGCGCGGTTGCCACAGACGTCAAATTTCGCATTAGAGGGGTTTTCGTCCGAAATTCAGGTAATGGCGCTTGACCTTGAAGGCATTGCCGTGTCTTCGGGAGCAGCATGTTCCAGTGGCAAGGTATCGCGTTCGCACGTATTGCAGGCAATGGGGGTCGACCGGGGTGTGGCAGATTGCGCCTTGCGGGCCAGTTTTGGCTGGGCGAGTACGGCAGATGATGTGGCTCAGTTTGCCGATGTCTGGATTGCAGCGGCGCGCCGAGCGGTCCTGAGAGAAAAGGTTTAAAAATGGCTGACGATCTTCGCGTAAAAGACAGCATAGATAAAGACACAGTGGCGGCTGCAAAAGCGCTGGAGTCGGATAATTACGAAGCGGGCTTCTCGACCGATATCGAAACCGAATTCGCGCCCCAAGGTCTTTCCCCGGATACGGTCCGGTTCATTTCAAGTAAGAAAGAAGAGCCCGAATGGCTTCTAGAATGGCGGCTTAAGGCTTATGAGCGCTGGTTGACAATGGAAGAACCGGACTGGGCAATGGTCCAGTACGACCCAGTCAAGTATCAGGACATCCATTATTACGCGGCGCCTAAGGCCGGCGCGAAATATGACTCGATTGATGATGTGCCCGAAGAAATTCTTGAAACCTATAAGAAGCTCGGAATTCCGCTGCGCGAGGCAGAAGTGCTGCTTGGTGTCGAGGGCGCGGCTGAAACCGCCGCCGCCGCCAGAGAAACGCCGCGGGTCGCGGTCGATGCGGTGTTTGATTCGGTCTCGGTCGCAACCACGTTTCGGGAGGAGCTGAAGCAGGCAGGGGTGATTTTTATGTCAATCTCCGAAGCAGTTCACGAACACCCCGAACTGGTTAAGAAGTATCTTGGTAGTGTGGTGCCGCAGAGCGATAATTTCTTTGCGACATTGAATAGTGCGGTGTTCTCAGACGGGACGTTTGTTTATGTTCCGCCGGGTGTCAGATGCCCGATGGAATTATCTACGTATTTCCGTATGAATGCCGAGAATACTGGGCAATTCGAGCGCACGCTGATTGTTGCTGATAAGGGGGCTTATGTTTCCTATCTCGAGGGCTGCACGGCGCCAATGCGGGACGAAAACCAGCTACATGCAGCAGTTGTCGAGCTGGTGGCGCTTGATGACGCCGAAATCAAATATTCGACAGTGCAAAACTGGTGGCCCGGCGACGAGAATGGCAAGGGCGGCATCTATAATTTTGTTACCAAGCGCGGCGATTGCCGCGGGGTGCGGTCAAAAATTTCCTGGACCCAGGTTGAAACCGGCTCGGCTGTAACATGGAAATACCCCTCCTGTGTACTGCGCGGCGACGATAGCGTCGGGGAGTTTTACTCAATTGCGGTGACCAATGGTCGGCAAATGGCCGATACCGGTACCAAAATGATTCATCTCGGCCAGCGAACACGATCACGGATCATTTCAAAAGGCATAAGTGCGGGCCGCTCGGACAATACATATCGGGGATTGGTTTCGATCCATGGGAAAGCCGAACAGGCGCGTAATTTCACCCAGTGCGACAGTCTGCTGATTGGCGGCGATTGTGGCGCCCATACCGTCCCTTACGTCGAGAACCGTTGTGCTGACGCGCAATTAGAGCATGAGGCCACAACGACAAAATTATCTGAAGACCAGTTATTCTACGTTCGTCAACGCGGGATTGGAGAAGAAGAGGCGGTTGCGCTTCTGGTTAACGGTTTTGTTCGTGATGTGCTGCAGCACTTGCCGATGGAGTTCGCGGTGGAAGCGCAAAGTTTGTTGAAAGTTAGCCTCGAGGGAAGCGTCGGGTAGAAGAATGTCATAATGCGAAAGGGTAACAGCCGTTTTTGCATTGAATTCTATCTACAGTTCGCTACATGCCGGTAATGTTGGAACTTAAAGATCTGATCGCTAGCGTCGGAGACGACGAGCCTAAAACAATCTTGAATGGATTGTCGCTGAATGTGCCGTTTGGTGAGGTTCATGCCATAATGGGACCGAACGGAGCTGGCAAATCAACCCTGTCTTATGTGCTGACCGGACGACATGGCTATGATGTGCTGTCTGGCAAAGCCTTGCTGGATGGCGACGACCTGCTTGAAATGGACCCCGAAGCACGCGCGGCAGCTGGCCTGTTTCTATCATTTCAGTATCCGGTCGAAATCCCCGGTGTGCCGGTTATGACATTTGTCCGCACCGCGATGAACGCCCAGCGAGCTGTTCGCGGGGAACCAGAAATTTCAGCGCCCGATTTTATTAAACAGGCCCGGCTTGTTGCTAATGAATTGAAGCTCACACCGGACATGCTGATGCGTCCTTTGAATGTCGGATTTTCAGGTGGCGAGAAAAAGCGTCTTGAGATTTTTCAAATGCGGATGCTGGAGCCAAGATTTGCGATCCTCGACGAGACCGATTCCGGTCTCGATATCGATGCATTGAGAACTGTGGCGGAGGGCGTCAATGTGCTACGTGACGAGAAGCGCGGCATGTTGGTGATTACGCATTATCAGCGGCTCTTGGATTATATCAAGCCGGACAAGGTGCATGTTTTGTCAGCCGGGCGGATCATCACAAGTGGTGGTCCCGAGCTCGCATTGCGGCTGGAAAAAGAGGGCTATGACGGGATCGTCGGGGAGGCGGCCTAATGGCCATAAATATTCCAGAACTAAGACAGAAGTTCAGTAATCCTGGTATCGCCGAGCTCGATCTGATCGCACGCTATGCCAGTTTGCCCGAGGATGAACGTCGGGGCCGGATGTTTGATGCGTTCGCAGAAACCGGATTACCGGGGCGACGGGTTGAGGGTTGGCGCTGGACTGATGTTGAAGCTGCCGCAGCCCGTCTCGACGGCACTGTGGCGCCGGTCGTTGTGCCCGCTCTGTCGCAGCCGCATGATGCCACAGTGTTTGCATTGTCACCGACAGAACTTGAGACACCAGAGCAACTGCCGGACGGAATTCTGGTGCATCGTCGTGATGTGGTGCCGGCATTGGCAGAGGCGGAAAATATTCCCATGGCTGCTTTGGCCGGATCGCTTTGTCAGTATAAGGATAATGCCGCATCCATTGTAATTGAGATTACCGCGCCATTATCGGCGCCAGTCTATGTTAATTGGGTCGGACAGAGTGCTGATACGAATTTCAGCCGGCTCGCAATTGTTGTCCGAAGCGGAGCGAGTCTGGATCTGGTTGAATCCTATTGTGGTGGCGCCTCTCTGTCGTCAACTTTGGTCGAACTTAAACTCGAAGATAACGCCGATGTCCGGCGCAGCCTGTTCCATGCCGGAGACGCTCATGAGATCATGACGGCGACCGCCCTGGTGGAGCTGGCGGCGAATGCACGCTTTGTACAGACAATTCTTTCGCTCGGTAGTCTGCTTAGCCGTTTCGAAACGCGTATTGGCCACACTGGTACCGGGTCGAATGCGACTTTGAATGCCGCCTATCTTTGTGGTGCTGACCGACATTGCGATATTACGACGTTTGTTCGTCACGGTGCGCCGTCATGTGTAACGCGCCAAATGACTAAAGGTGCGGTCCTCGCTGGTGGACGGGGTGTGTTTCAGGGCAAGTTCCTAGTACCGCGTACAATCGGCCAGTTTACTGATGCGGATATGCAGCATCAGGCGTTATTACTGGAAAAGGGCGCTGAAGTATTTGCCAAGCCGGAGCTGGAAATTTACGCCGATGACGTTGAATGCGCGCATGGAAATACATCCGGGGCCCTTGATGACGAACAATTATTTTACATGCGGCAGCGTGGCATTCCACTGTCTCGGGCGCGCGCGCTTTTGACTGAAGCATTTGTATCCGAGGCGCTCGCTTCTGCCAGTCCGGCTGTACGCGACGCATTGCATGATACGGCCCGGGAGTTCTTGTCGGAGATGCATGGATGAGGCGACCATTTGACGTTAAGGTGATCCGTAACGACTTTCCGGTACTGGCGCGGGAGGTGAATGGGAAGCCGCTGGCTTATCTCGATAATGCCGCCAGTGCGCAAAAGCCTGATGCGGTCATTGATGCCATGGCTAATCAGGCCCGAACATCTTATGCGAATGTACATCGTGGCCTCCATACAATGGCTAACGAGACAACCGAAAAGTTTGAAGCGGCGCGTCGACGGGTTGCCGGGTTTCTGAATGCACCAAGCCCGGATAATATTGTATTCACCCGTGGCGCCACCGAGGGGATCAACATTGTCGCGAACGGCATTGCCGATGATCTAAAGCCTGGCGACGAAATCGTCCTGTCGATTATGGAGCATCATTCCAACATCGTACCATGGCACTTCTTGCGGGAACGCTATGGTATTGTGCTACGCTGGGTCGGCCTAAATGCCGATGGTACGCTAGATATGGATGCGCTTGCAGAGGCGATCGGCCCGCAAACCCGGTTTGTTGCGCTCAGTCATATGTCGAATGTATTAGGCACGATTTCGGATGGCGCAGAGATTGTCAGATTAGCTCACAATGTCGGTGCCCGTGTTTTGCTTGACGGGTGTCAGGCTGCCGTCCACCTCGATGTTGATGTCACGTTACTCGGTTGTGATTTTTACGTTTTCTCCGGTCACAAGCTATATGGCCCGACTGGCATTGGTGTTCTTTATGGTGCTCCCGAACAGCTTGACCGTTTGCGGCCGTTCCAGGGTGGCGGTGAAATGATCGAAATCGTTGAGATAGATCGCGTCACTTATAATGTCGCCCCACATAAGTTTGAGGCGGGAACGCCTCCAATACTTGAAGCCATTGGACTTGGCGCGGCAATTGACTGGTACGCACAATTCGACCTTGCCGATATTATAGCGCACGAGGCTAAATTGTATCAGCGCGCCTGCGCAGGCATAGCGGGAATAAACGGGTTGAAGATACATGGCACGGCGCCAAATAAAGGGGCCGTATTGTCGTTTTCGATCGAAGGGGTTCATCCGCATGATCTGGCGCAGTTGATAGATCGCTATGGCGTTGCAATCCGGGCTGGTCATCATTGCGCTCAGCCATTGATGCAGCATCTTGGCTGTTCTGCCAGCGCGCGCGCCAGTTTCGGCATTTACAATACGGTTTCTGAAGTCGATCAGTTTCTTGATGCGCTCGACAAAGCTCGAAACATGCTGGTCTAACAAAAAATAGAGACGACAGACCATTTAATCAGGTATAATGAGAGCTATGGCTGATGATATTCCAAATCGCGACGTATTAGATCTCCCGGAAACCGGCGAGTCCGAGGCAGAATCTTCGATTCCACAGGACGAGTTGAACCGTCTGACGGATGCGTTGATTGAGGCCTTTAAAAGTGTCTTTGATCCGGAGATACCGGTTGATATTTACGAGCTTGGACTGATTTACCGGGTTGATATCAATGATGACCGAAAGGTTGATGTTGATATGACGCTGACCGCGCCCGGTTGCCCGGTGGCTGGTGATATGCCGGGATGGGTTGAAACTGCGGCGCGACAGGTCGAAGGCGTTTCCGATGTCGAAGTTCGGTTAACCTTTGATCCACCCTGGGATGTCTCCAGAATGTCGGACGAAGCCCGTCTGGCGTTAAATATGCTATAGGTTTAAAACTACATTAGCTGATCGAGTTTATTTTATGGCCAGACGACCACGACCAAAACTAGTTACTCTGACGGAGGCTGCGGCTAAGCAAGTCGAGCATATTATGTCAGAGCGCGGCGCCGGCTATTTGCGGGTAGGGGTCACCAATGGCGGCTGTGCCGGCATGGAATATGTTATGGACTATGTCAGCGAGCCGAGCGCGCTTGATGAGATAATTGAAGATAAAGGGGTTCGTATCGTCGTCGATGCGAAAGCCGTTTTGTTTCTGCTTGGCTCGGTTATCGATTATGAAACAACTTTGCTGCATGAGAAGTTTATCTTCAGCAACCCGAACCAGACTGACGCCTGTGGTTGCGGAGAAAGTGTAACAATTGTGGCGGCTACGGTTGACTGAGATCTGAACGCCCAGACTTGCTCGAATGTATTGTCAGAGATGCTACGGAGACGCTGATATGTATATATTGTTGTTTGGATTTTTGATTTTCTTCGGACTGCACGTTTTTTCGTCCTTGAGATCGCGAGCAGATGATGGCGATTTGCGTGCTCGTCTCGGATATATTCCATACATGGCAGGATATAGCGTGATCTCTTTAATCGGTCTCGGACTGATTATCTATGGTTATGGTGAAAGTCGCGACGGGCCATTGCTTTATACGCCTCCGACATTTCTACAGCATTTGAACTCAGTGTTTATGTTACCCGCACTCATATTACTGGCCGCTTCTGAAATGCCTGCCGGCCGGATTAAACGTACTGCGAAACATCCAATGCTGCTCTCGGTCAAATTATGGGCGACCGGCCATTTACTGGCAAATGGCGAACTTAATTCGGTGCTTCTGTTCGGGAGTTTCTTAGCCTATGCCGTCTTTGCCCGTATCAAGGCGAAGAAAAGGGGGGATAATGGCGTCGGGGATGATGTTGTCTTGTCCAAGACAGCTGATATTGGAGCCATTCTCGTCGGGACCGGTTTGTTTGTGATTCTGGCCGTCTGGCTGCACCCGCTTCTATTTGGGGTTCAGGCCATCCCTGTTTCCTAATTCGCTTTTGCATTATTGCTGCGGTCTGGTAAGCACCCGGATCTCATCTGAGCAGGAAAGTCCGAATATGTCGTCGCATACTAAAATCGCTCGTAAAACCGTCAGGCATATTACGGCCTCGAAGGGCAAGGCGCCATTAGTGTGTCTGACGGCTTATGATGCGCCAATGGGCGCTCTTTTGGATGCTCATTGCGATCTCATACTTGTTGGCGACAGTGTCGGCATGGTCGTCCATGGCATGTCGTCAACCGTCGGTGTTTCGCTGGATATGATGATCATGCATGGGCAGGCGGTGATGCGGGGCTCGCAGCAAGCCCTCGTTGTGGTTGATATGCCGTTTGGCTCATATGAGACGAGTCTCGATCAAGCGTTTCTGAACGCCGCCCGTATTCTTAAGGAAACCGGGTGTCAGGCAGTCAAGATCGAAAGCGGTACTTATGCGGCTGACCAGATCTCGCATCTGGTCGCCCGTGGAATACCCGTAATGGGTCATGTTGGTTTGCGGCCTCAGGCGGTGAACGTTGATGGTGGGTTCAGAGCAAAGGGTCGGACCTCTGAAGAGCGTGACCGCGTGCTGGCTGAGGCCATAGCTGCAGAACGGGCCGGCGCTTTTGCGATTGTCGTCGAGGGGGTTGCAGACGACCTTGCGGCTGAAATAACACAAGCAGTGGCATGTCCCACGATCGGGATTGGCGCATCATCTCAATGCGACGGCCAGATACTCGTGACCGATGATATGTTGGGCCGGTTTGAATGGGCACCAAAATTTGTCAGGCGTTATGCCGATTTGAGGGCGATAATTGATACGGCGGTCGGGGAATTTGCCGAGGATGTCCGGTCCCGGCGTTTTCCCAGTGAAGCCGAGCTGTATAAGCTGTCTAAAGGTCAGTCAAAGGCCGGATAGCGCGTTGCCGAGTCGCGCGCCCGTGTTTAGAGTCGAAAAAAATAAAACAACGCCGGAGTAGTTTTAGTTGGCAGATATTTTTGAAGAAGTCGAAGAGGGTATCCGCCAGGACCTTTGGCAGCAGCGTTGGCAGCAATATCGTGTTTTCATTTACTTGTTTGTCGCGATACTGATTGGTGGCACAGGTCTTAACGAGTATTTGCGCTCCGAACAGGCTAGTCGGTTAGAGCGTAATTCGATGGCCTATGATGCCGCCCTTAACCAGCTTGAAGCGCAGGATTATCAGACGGCAGAAGCGAGCTTTCAGAATTTGATCGCCAAGCAGAACCGCTTGTCGCCAGCCGCCGGACAGATGCTGGCAGAAGTTTATTATAGTGGATTTGGTGACACTGATGCTGCCATTGGCGTTTTGTCGTCTTCCGTTAATGAGGCGGTTTTGCCGACGGAGAAACTGGCCCTGATAAAGCTGGCCTACTTACAAGTAGACCAAGTCAGCCTGGCCGAGCTTGAGGAAATGCTGGCACCCGTGAAGAATGGATCTGACGGCTTTGCAGCGCTTGCGACCGAATTGCTTGCAATGAAGGCGTTGGCCGGTGGCGATATCGCTTATGCGCGGCAGGAGTTTAACTTCCTTCTGGTGTCGACAGCTGTACCGAATGGCGTGAAGCAACGTGCGTCTCAAGCTTTAAGTATTTTGCCGGCAAGTGTGGTGATTGACCCGGAGGTTAACCCATATTTGGCGGATGAATTGTCCGATCCAGCAGTATCGGCTCCAGAACAGGAAACAGAGTAATGTTTAATAAGTCTGCCAGCCGTTTGTTTTGGGTGCTTTGCAGTGCGGGTGTACTTGCCTCGTGTTCTGTTCTGGATGATGCGCGAGCGCAACGCCAGGCCGAAGAGGCAATTGAGCGCGAGGGTCGTATTAAAATGGTATTGGCTGACGAGGCGTTGGAGCCCGCCCTCGAGCTCGCTGATCTTACAATTGAATTACCTGATGCGGCGCCGGTTTTGTCCTGGCCGCAATCCGGAGGCACTGCATCCAAAGCCATTGGCCATGTATCTGCTGCCGCGAACTTCGCGTTTGACTGGCGGGTCAATGCCGGTGAGGGTTCGAATGGTCGTTCAGCGCTGATAACGCCGCCTGTCAGTAGCGAGACCGCAGTTTTCGTCATTGATTCTGCACAAGTTCTAAGTGCCCAAGCAATTTCTGACGGGCAACTTCTCTGGCGTAAGCCTCTTGAGTCTGGCAGTGGTCGTGACCGTGTCGGCATCGGCTCTGGCATCGCCTATGGAGATGGGAAGCTGGTTATTGCCAGCGGTTTCGGGTTCGTCGCAACTTATGACGCAGCATCAGGTGATCTAATTTGGAAAACCGATACCGAAGGCCCAATGACAGGTTCCCCGACAATCAAGGATGGCCGTGTATTCGTGTCGTCCAACAATAATGAAATCATGGCATTTAGCTATGCTGATGGGCGTGTCTTGTGGTCCGATCAGGCGATTTCCGAATCTGCGCGTGTTCTCAGCTCTCCGAGTGTTGCCGCAATTGAGGATATCGTCGTGGTTCCATTCTCGTCCGGTGAAGTTATTTCTTATCTCGCCGCAAATGGCCGGCGCCTATGGACTGATGCGCTTGCAAGCGCGGGCAATTTTACACCTATCTCGGCGATTAATGATATCGGTGCCCGTCCGGTTCTTGGTGGTGGTATGGTGTTTGCAGCAAGCCAGTCAGGCGTGATGGCGGGCATTGATGGCCGGACGGGAAACCGTTTGTGGCAGCAACCACTGGGTGCGACCCAGGCACCGGCGCTGATTGGTGGATATCTGTTCGTTATTAGTGTTGATGCTGAAGTGGCCTGTATCGACGCTGCGACTGGACAAATTGTATGGGTACGTCAGCTTGAGCAGTATCGAAATACGAAGAAAAAGCAGGGCAGAATTACCTATTCAGGGCCGCTTATGGCATCTGACAAGCTTGTACTTGCGTCGTCACGAGGCGAAGTCCTTGCGCTTGATCCACAGACGGGTGCCGACCTTAATCGCTTGAGCATTGGCGATGATGTCTATATTGAGCCGATAGCGGCGCAAGGCCGTATAATAATTCTGACAGATGAAGGCCGTTTGGTTGCTATTAATTGAGCAGTATTTGCGGCTGATTTTAAAATTATAGGATCATCGACATGCCACTTAAGATGGCCATCGTGGGGCGGCCAAATGTCGGCAAGTCGACTTTGTTTAACCGGCTGGCTGGCAAGCAGCTTGCCTTGGTTGATGATCAGCCCGGCGTGACACGAGATCGTAAAGAGGCGACGGGCCGGCTCGCTGACCTTCCGCTTATTCTTATCGATACTGCCGGATTTGAAGACGTGAATGACGGCTCGCTCGAAGCGCGGATGCGTGCTCAGACAGAAATCGCTATTCGCGAGGCAGAGATTGCCTTGTTTTTAATCGATGGCCGGGCTGGTGTAACGGCAATGGACGAGCGTTTTGCACAAGTCCTGAGACAGGCTGACATGCCGATTGTGCTTGCCGTGAATAAGGCCGAAGGACGGGCTGGTGATCAGGGGCTGGTCGAAGCATGGTCGCTTGGACTTGGTGAACCGGTTGGCCTGTCTGGCGCGCATGGCGAGGGTATGGCGGAGCTATATTCGGCGATTAGATATGCAATCGGTGAGGAAGGCTTCGAAGCCGCTTTTGAAACCGATGATGCGGATCGTGACGCTGTTTTCAATCATGGTATTATCGATGCATTGGCTGATCTCGATATTGATGATCCTAAACTTTCAGATGCTGATCTCGAACAGACGCTAATGGATGCCGGTGTTGACGAGGCACAGGAAACCCAGGAGATTGAAGCGGCAAAAGTCGTTGCCAGTGCAAAGCCAATCCGCTTGGCAATTATCGGTCGACCAAATGCCGGGAAATCAACTCTGATCAATCAGCTGCTCGGTGAAGACAGGATGCTAACGGGACCTGAAGCAGGTATCACCAGGGATTCTGTTACATTGTCCTGGGACTGGCAGGGGCGTGAGGTGCAGCTTGTGGATACTGCCGGTTTACGGCGCAAATCCCGGGTGCAGGAACGTCTTGAGAAAATGTCGACAGGCGAGACTGTTCGATCTTTGAAATACGCCGATGTGGTTGCTTTGATCATGGATCCGGAAGACGCATTCGAGAAGCAGGATATGCAGATTGCCGACCTCGCATTGCGGGAAGGGCGCTCGGTCGTTTTCGTGGTGTCGAAGTGGGATAAGGTCAAACACCATGGCATGGCGATGAAGGAGCTTGAAAACCGGCTCAAAACATATCTGCCGCAGGCGAAAGGCGCCAAGTTGGTTTACCTTTCCGGGCTAACAGGAAAACGTGTTGATCAGTTCATGCCGGCGGTCATCAAGACCTATGATGACTGGTGCGCGCGGGTCAAAACTGGCGACTTGAACCGGTGGTTGCGGTATGTGATTGAACGAAACCCACCACCAAGCGTGAATGGAAAACGGATCAAGCCGCGCTATATGGCGCAGATAAAAGCACGGCCGCCGACATTTGTTCTCATGGCGTCACGTGGAGAGCAGACGCCGGAGCAGTATCGTCGCTATCTGGTAAATGCCCTGCGTGAAGCCTTTAAGATGCCCGGTATACCAATTCGTTTGATCATCCGGCAGGGCGCTAATCCTTATGCCGATAAATCGCGGCGAAAGCCGAACTAGCTATATTCGACCCGTACACCGTGCCGTGTCTCGGCTTCGCTAACCAGTTCGACGAGCATATCTGCGACAGCGTCTGGCGTTTTGAGTGTTGCTGGGTCTTCACCGGGCATGGCGTCTGCGCGCATCCCAGTTCTGGTTGCACCCGGGTCGAATAGATTAACTTGGAGACTGGTTCTCTCATTTTCGTCAGCCCAGGCCGCAATCAGGCCTTCCAGCCCGGCTTTTGAGGCTTGATATGCGCCCCAGAAGGCCCGGGGGCGTGGGACGACGCCGGATGTGAGGAATACCGCTCGCGGGCTTTCCGAACGTCTCAACAGGGGGTCGAGTATCCGGATCAGACGCCAGTTCGCGGTCAGGTTAACATCAATGGTTTCAAGAAACTGTCGTTCGCCGCAGGCTTGTAAGGGACCGATTTGCCCAAGCAAGGCGGCGTTTCCAACCAGGCCGTCCAGCCGCCCGAACTTTTGGTTCAGGGCCTGACCCAGCGCGTCATAGCTCTTACCGTCAGTGAGGTCGAAAGGTATCAGTGTCGCTGATCCGTCCTCAGCGGAAATTTCATCGTCGAGAAGCTCTAATGCCTTTTTTGAACGAGCCAGAAGAATGACATGATGTCCGGCTTTTGCGAGACATTTTGCGGTCGCTCGTCCGATACCTTGCGAGGCGCCGGTGATAAGGGTGATACGCTTGTTCATAATATACAAAGCCAGTTGAGAATTAGTCGAGGAGCGATAATTGACGATCTTTGCCGCTTTGGTTCATGTCGTGGTCAACCAGACGTGTCGGATATTCGCCGGTAAAACAATGATCGGCGAATTGTGGTTTTTCATCGTCCCGATCGATGCCGATTGCACGATAAAGCCCATCGACTGACAAGAATCCCAAGCTTTCAACTTTCAGAAAGTCTCGCATCTCTTCCAGCGTTTTGTTTGCCGCCAGCAGTTCCGAGCGCTCGGCCATATCGATGCCGTAGAAATCCTGATGCATGATCGGGGGGCTTGCGGATCGCAAATGCACTTCTGCGGCACCGGCATCGCGCACCATTTCGACGATTCTCTTGGACGTGTTGCCCCGGACTATTGAATCATCAACCAGAATTACCCGTTTGCCTTTCAGCACAGCGCCATTTGGAGAGTGCTTGCGGGATACTGCCTTTTGACGTCCAGTCTGACTTGGCTGGATAAAAGTTCGACCGACATAGTGGCTGCGGATAATCCCGAGCTGGAAAGGTATTTTCGAGTTTTCCGAAAAGCCGATCCCGGCTGGCACGCCCGAATCCGGAACTGGCACGACAACGTCGGCCTCGGCAGGATGTTCGATCGCCAGCTGATGTCCCATTTTACGCCGGACTTCATAGACCGAGCGTCCCTGAACGATGCTGTCGGGGCGGGCAAAATAAACATATTCAAACAAGCAGGGCCGAGCCGGACGGGCGGGAAACGGAAAGAAAGTACGAATGCCCTTTTCGGTAATGATCACGACTTCGCCGGGTTCGATCTCGCGAACAAAATCAGCGCCGAGCAGATCCAGTGCACAGGTTTCAGATGCAAGCACATGGGCGGAGCCTATCTTGCCGAGAACAAGCGGTCTCAAGCCGCTCGGGTCGCGCGCACCAATCAGTTTTTTATTGCTGAGGCAGACCAGTGCGAATCCGCCTTCGATCTGACGGACAGCGTCGAGGAAACGATCGGCCACTGTCTCTTGATCACTTCTCGCAAGCAGGTGGAGAATGACCTCTGTGTCCATTGTCGATTGGAATATAGCGCCGCGGCTAACCAGTTTGCGCCGCAAGGCTCTTGAATTTGTTAGATTGCCATTATGCGCAACTGCAAAGCCACCACTATCGAGGTCGGCGTAAATCGGTTGAATATTACGAATGACGGGTTTGCCTTGAGTCGAGTACCGATTGTGCCCGATACTCTGATGTCCGGGCAGTCGGCCGGTCAGATCGCCGGTAAAATTTTCGCCCACCGTGCCCATATGGCGTTCGGAGTGAAACTTATTGCCGTCATAAGTCGTGATACCGCAGGCTTCCTGGCCTCGGTGTTGCAAGGCATGCAATCCGAGCGCGACAAGCAGCGAGGCTTCGGCGTGCCCAAAAACGCCGACAATTCCACATTCTTCGCGGGGTTTGTCGTCGTCGAGATCAAAGATCATTCAACCATCCTTAAAGAACTGCTTCAACAGCGGACTATGGGGCCGCTTGTAAAAGGTCAAGAGGCTACTGATCGAGATACAGTTGATCTGCCAATTCTGTGGTCTCAAGGAGATAATCTGCGCCAATTTCAATGATTGGATACAGCTGTGCCGCAGTAATGAATTCGGGGATCTGGTCTGGGTCCATTGTGAGGTTCAGAAGATAGACGAAAAACACCAAAACAACTGCACCGCGTGCAAGGCCAAAAATGCTGCCGGCAAAGCGGTCTGCAAAATTTAGTCCGTCAAAATTATGGATGGATTTAGCAATGCTCGATCCGAACCAGGCAATGATAATATAGACCGCGAGAAACGCTGCTAAAAATGGTATGGCAGAGGGCGCCCATTCTGGTGCAGTTTCTGGTAATAGCGGCTCTATTGAATCTTTTAAATAAAGACGTGCGTAATATCCTGCAGAGATCGCTGCAATAAAGGCGCCGAGTGTTGATAATTCTCGGAGAAATCCTCTGGCAACAGCAACGATTGTCGATATGAGAACGACTAAAATCGCGATCCCATCAAAACTTGTCATGGCTTCCATCATGTTATTGTATCCGGCGCTAATAGGTCGATGAGATCACTTAGTCGCTTTAAAGGCGTCACCGTCAAGCCTGCAATGTCTGTTGAACCGCTGTCTGGTACAAACGCCCGTTCAAATCCAAGCCGGGCGGCTTCCTTCATTCTCTGCTCCATTCGCGCGACTGGCCGTATGGTTCCAGCCAATGTGACTTCGCCAAAATAGATTGTTTTCGACGGCGCAGCACTCCCTGTGGCCGAACTGATTAGCGCTGCGGCCGCGGCAAGGTCGCCGGCGGGTTCATGGATGCGATAGCCTCCAGACACCGAGAGATAGACGTCGCGTCCGCCGAGGCTGAGAGAGCAGCGTGATTCGAGAACGGCCAGCAACATGGCCAGCCGGTTGCCGTCCCAGCCGACAATAGAACGCCGGGGTGTGCCATAGGAGGTTGGCGCAACAAGTGCTTGCACTTCAGCCAGAACCGGCCGCGATCCTTCCATGGCAGGAAATACGGCGGTGCCGCTATACTGGTCTTCATCGCCAGATAGAAACAATGCCGACGGCTCGCGCGCAGGTGCTAGTCCGTATGCGTGCATTTCGAAAATGCCGATTTCGTCCGTCGGACCGAAGCGGTTTTTGACAGCGCGTAGTATTCTGAACTGATGCCCGCGCTCGCCTTCGAAGTAGAAAACCGTATCAACCATATGCTCGACAACGCGTGGGCCAGCGATTTGTCCTTCCTTGGTGACATGCCCAACCAGAATCAAAGCCGCACCTGAACTTTTGGCCCAGCGCACGAGTTCCTGGCCGCAACTTCTGACCTGGCTCACTGATCCCGGTGCTGCATCAAGACTATCCGACCACATGGTCTGGATCGAATCGATAACAACAAAATTCGGATTGGCTTTATCGAGCGTGGCAAGGACTTTACGGAGATCGGTTTCAGCGGCCAGTTTTACCGGCCGGTCACTGACTTTTAGACGTTTGGCACGATCCTGTATCTGCTCTTTTGATTCCTCACCCGAAACATAGATTGTGTTCAGGCCATTATAGGCAAGCCGTGCCGCGACTTGCAGCAGTAAAGTGGATTTTCCAATGCCCGGGTCGCCGCCAATCAGAGTCGCTGAAGACGGAATAACGCCGCCTCCGAAGACTCTATCGATCTCCCCAACTCCGATAGTTATCCGGGCAGGCGCCTCTGAGTCGCTGTTAAGATCGGTCAGTTCGGTTGTCAGCTTATGTGATACTTTCTCCGTCCGCTTTTTCAGACCACCAGGAGGTGCTGCGCTGGTTTCTTCAACCAGCGTATTCCATTCGCCACAATCGGCGCAGCGGCCAGACCATTTGGAGTGAACGGCGCCGCAGTTTTGGCAGACAAAGATAGATTTCAACATATTTTCCGGTTACCCGCATATTAGCGGAATATAAAGCCCCAAGCTGCCTGATACATCCGGCTGCAAATCAAGCCGGGTTACCTACGGCCCCCGGCTAATAAGCTGATGATACCGGTTACAATGACGGTTTTATAGGGCCTTCAGCCCGGCCATGCACAAACTGGTCGACGAAGTCATTACCACTTTGATCAATGTCTGCAGCCGGCCCCCGCCAAATAATTTTACCCTTGTAGAGCATAGCGATTTCATCGGCGATTTTACGCGCGCTTGCCATATCATGGGTGATCGATATTGCGGCGGCACCAAGCGCCTTGGTTTGCTCGATAATCAGCTCGTTAATTGCATCTGCCGTAATCGGATCGAGACCCGTTGTCGGTTCGTCGAAAAAAATCAGATCGGGTTCAGAAGCGATTGCCCGGGCGAGACCAACGCGTTTTTGCATGCCACCAGATATTTCTGCCGGATACAGGTCTGCAACTTCGGCACCGAGATGAACTTTCGATAAGGTCTCTATCGCAGACTCTCTTGCCATTTTTGCTGCGAGCCGGTCGGAATTCATTAATCGAAAAGCGACGTTTTCCCAAACCGTGAGGCTGTCAAATAGCGCGGCAGACTGAAACAGCATTCCAATTCGCGCTCTCATTTTATCGCGTTCGGCGCCTGAGCTTTTCGTGACATTCTTGCCTTCGAAGAGGATATTACCGGATGTCGGTTCCATCAGACCGAGTGCTGTTTTCAACATTACGGACTTGCCCGACCCCGAGCCACCGAGAATGACCAGAGACTGTCCAGCAGCAACGTCGATATCAACGCCGGTCAGGACGGTTTTGGATCCGAATGATTTGTGGATATTATCCAGTTGCAGGAGTGGTGCGGTCATAGTCCAATCTCCACAAATATGCTCGAAAGGGCGTAGTTGAATGCGAGAACCAGAACAGCGGCACCAACCATTGCGAACGTAGCAGCCCGCCCGACGCCGGTTGCGCCGGCACTGGATTTATCGCCGTGATAACAGCCCATAAGTGTGATAATTGCTCCGAAGAACAAGGCTTTAATTAGTCCGACGCTAATGTCCTCAATGGTGACAAAATCGACGGTGTTCCGGAGGTATGTGGCGGAATCAAATCCGAGACCGAGCACGCTGACGGCCCAGCCGCCCAGCACGCCGATCACGTCGGCTATAATTACCAGTAATGGCATAACGATGATGCCGGCAATGAAACGCGGCGCGTAAAGATAATGCGACGGGTTAGCCGACAGGGTTTTGAGGGCATCTATCTGCTCGGTGACCCGCATTGCGCCAATTTCGGCGGCAATACCGGCGCTTACCCGGCCTGCTAGCATCAGGCCTGTGATCGTGACACCGAGCTCGCGGGTAATGCCGAGTACGACAATATTCGGAACAAATTGCTCCGCGCCGTAACGACTGCCTCCCGTATAGATATTGAGGGCAAGAGCTGCGCCAATAAACACGGCTGACAGTCCGACGACAGGCAGGCTGTAAAATCCGATGGCAATCATTTGCTGCAGGATTTGTTTCGGATACCAGCGTGGCGTAACCGTTGCGAGCGATACTTTGCTCATGAAGATAACAAGCCGGCCGATTTCGGCGGCTGTCGAGCGGGTCGAATAGCCAAGCCAACGCACTGGTTCCAGCCATTTCGGGAATTTATTCGTAAAGTCGTTCGACACGTGATGTTAATCCTGTTGTAAGCTCGTAACCAATAGTGCCGGCACATGCCGCCTGTTCTTCGAGATCTGCACGATCTCCCAAGAACTGAACGAAAACACCGGTGCGGGCAAGATGTCCGGCCTGTGTTACGTCAATTGTCGTCAGATCCATCGAAACGCGACCAATGATTGGACACCTTATATCGTCGATCATAGCAAATCCGGTGTTCGAAGCGGCACGGGGAAAGCCGTCACCATATCCCATTGCAACTGTTGCAATCAAAGTTTCCTTTGTGAGCGTTTGCGTCGCACCATAGCCAACCGTTTCGCCAGCTTTTGCTAAGCGCAATTGCAACACTGGTGCTTCGAGTGTGAGGCCTGGCTTGATTCCGGGCTTTAATGCGTGCTGGCCTCCGCCGAAAAGGCCGATCCCGGCTCTTGCCAATTGCAAGTGAAAACCGTCACCAAGCAGGGTGCCATCCGAATTGGCGAAACTGAAAGGTATATCGGGGAAAAAGGACTGGATTGTCGTCAGCCGATCACGTTGAGCGGCGTTCAAATCATGCCGGCGATCATCCGCGCAGGCGAGATGAGACATTATAAGATCAGGGTCGAGACCACGTGTCGCTTCTGATAGCTGCGCGGCATCATCGCCTGGCAAGCCAAGCCGGTTCATTCCGGTGTCAAAGTTTAACGCATATCCGCGCTCTAGTTTTCCATTCGTTTGTAGCCAGTCGACCAGTGTCTGAAATTGTTGTGACGAGTTAACCACCGGCGTCAGCGCGTATTGCCGATAAATCCGTTCTTCGGCCCGATCGGGTCCGTTCAGAACATAGATCACAGCATGGGGCCCGATATGCTTGCGCAATATTTCGCCTTCAAACCCGTACGCGACAAAGAAATGCTGACAGCCATTGTTATGCAGTGCCTCACCGACGCGCTCGAGACCATGACCATAAGCATCGGCCTTAAGCACCACTGCGCATTGGCTGTTGTTCAGGCCAGACCGGATTGTTTTCCAGTTTTCGACAATATGATCGAGATGGATATGGGCGCGCGGACGAAGTGACATGCTTCGCTGATAAACGCGTTTTGTGGTCAAAGTAAGCCCTAGTTGTCGATGTCGGACAGCTCCCGGGCAAGATTGCCGAAACGGGTGACATTCGCGTCGAATGACAGGCTGACTTTACCAATTGGTCCATGCCGCTGTTTGCCGACGATAACCTCCGCTGTTCCGTAAACTTGATCCATCCGTGCTCGCCAGCTGGCCCATTTCTCATTCGATGACGGGTCATTCGGATCGGCTTGTGGCTCGGTCCGCTCAAGATAATAGGACTCACGATAGACAAACATCACAACGTCGGCGTCCTGTTCAATTGAGCCCGACTCCCGAAGGTCTGCTAATTGCGGTCGTTTGTCTTCACGCTGCTCGACGGCTCGCGAGAGCTGTGACAGGGCGATGACAGGTACATTCAGCTCTTTCGCCAGCGCTTTCAGCGTCATTGTGATTTGAGTGACCTCTTGCACGCGGCTGTCGCTGCTCTTGCCGGCCGTACCGGTTAGCAACTGCAAATAGTCAATAAAGATGATGTCGAGGCCGACAGAGCGATGCAAGCGTCTGGCTCGGGCCGCGAGCTGGCTGACTGAAATACCGCCCTGATCGTCGATATATAGTGGCAGGTTTTGCATTTCCTCGGAGGCCGAACGCAGGGCCTCGAAATCATGCTTGTCCAATTCGCCCTGTCTTATCTTATGGGCGTTTATACCGGTTCGCTCGGCCAGAATTCTCGTGGCGAGCTGTTCGGACGACATTTCAAGAGAGAAGAATGCGACGCGCGCCCCGTCGATCGTTTTCAGCGATCCGTCTTCCTGTTTCTCGCTACGATGGCTTTGCGCGGCATTGAAAGCCATATTTGTTGCCAGCGATGTTTTTCCCATTGAAGGGCGCCCGGCGATTATGATCAGGTCCGATTTATGCAAGCCGCCAAGTTTATGATCGAGATCATCGAGTTTGGTCGCGACGCCAGCGATTTTACCATCTCTCTTATAGGCGGCCTCGGCCATTTGTAATGATACTGTCAGCGCATCCGAAAAATTCGAAAAGCCGCGGCCGGTTGTCCCGCGTTCGGCGAGAGCAAATAACTCCCTTTCGGCAAGTTCAACTTGTTCGGCGCCATCAACATCGCGATCATAGACCGATGCGCGTGACTGAACACCGGCGCCGATATTTATAAGCTCCCGTCGCATGGCGAGATCTCTTATGATTCGCGCATAATCCTGGACCTCAGGACCAAAGGCGGCGCTATCCAGAAGACTGGCAAGATACTGGGCGCCTCCAATGGCGGTCAAACGTTCATCTTTTTCGAATTGTTCGCGCAGCGTGACCCCGTCTGCGACCCGTCCGTTCTGGATCAGGGTCTGACAGGCCGAATAGATTTCTTCATGCGCTGGCGCATAGAAATCGGATGCGAACAGGTAATCGGCAACCCGCTGATAGGCGTTGTTATCATATAAAATGGAGCCAATGACCGCCGCTTCCGCCGACAAATTATGGGGCAGGGCGACATCGGTCGCCGGCTCCAAGGATATGTTCGTTATATTATTCATTTCTGTGAGCTCTAAACATAATTGAACGCAGATAAATGTACGTTGTTGGATGTTCTTCAGAGGTTCCAGCGCGGTCCACAAAAATCGCTTGCTGTGGAATTAACAAAAAAAAGCCGCTTAAGAAAGCGGCTTTTTCAATCGGTTTTCTAGCGCTCTATTCTTCTTCGGGCGCTGTATCGAGTTCTGCTGCTGCTTCGGCAAGCTCGGAGGCCTGCTGTTCGGCTAGCGAACGCTGCTCGTATCGCATCGCTTCGATGACATTTTCACCGGCGGCCTGACGCTCGGCTTCGTCATTTGACCGTGCCACATTAATATTGATGTCCACACGTACTTCCGGGTGCAGACGGATATTAACTTTGTGGAGGCCGAGGGTCTTAATCGGTGTGTCGAGGCGAACTTGCTCGCGTTTGATCTTGTGACCGTTTTCGGCCGCAATCTCAACAATGTCACGAGCGGTGACCGAGCCGTAAAGCTGACCGGTTTCACCGGATTGACGAATAATCACGAAATTCTGTCCATCCAGAGCCTGACCGGATTCACCGGCAACATCACGGGCTTCGGCATTACGCTTTTCAATGATTTCGCGTTCGGCTTCAAACCGGGCACGATTTCTCGCATTTGCGACCAATGCTTTACCGTTTGGCAACAGGAAGTTTCGCGCGAAGCCGTTCTTTACAGACACTTCGTCACCAAGATCGCCGAGGTTTTCAACACGTTCAAGGAGAATGATTTGCATCTGATTTGACCCCTATTTCACAGTGAACGGCAGAAGCGCTAGCATTCTGGCTCGTTT
Organism: Hyphomonas sp. TMED17; assembly: GCA_002172915.1. Lineage (GTDB taxonomy): Bacteria > Pseudomonadota > Alphaproteobacteria > Caulobacterales > Hyphomonadaceae > Henriciella. Next base: position 244,752 of record NHBW01000005.1, read on the forward strand.
GATTGCGCGCGCGAGTTTACGCTGGTTCTTGAAATTCACAGACGTTATTCTCGACGGGACGATTTTGCCCTTTTCCGAAATATAGCGCTGTAAAGTTTTCACATCTTTGTAATCGATCTTTGTGGCATCTGCGCCGGAAAACGGATCAACTTTGCGACGACGACCAAATGACCGGCGAGCAGGGATGTTGGTAATATTCATTCCTGAGGGCGTTAAATTGGACATGGCTAGCCTCTTTCGTCTTCACGGCGGCCGCGATCTTTACGCGACAGGATTGGTGATGGGTCGGATGCAAGTTCGTCGACCCGAACTGTCAGATAACGCATGATATCTTCTGAGATCCGGTGCTGACGCTCGAGCTCGTGGATTGCCTCCGCTGGTCCGTCAATGTTGAACAGCGCATAATGCCCTTTGCGTTGCTTATTGATCGGATAAGACAGATTGCGCAGACCCCAGTATTCGGTCTTGCCAACGCTGGCGCCCTGTTTGGTTAAAAGTGCAGATAATTCCTCCACCAAGGTTTCTACTTGTGCGGGTGAAATATCCGGCCTCGCAATGAGGACGTGTTCGTATAAAGCCATAATCTATTCCCTAATCGGGTGGCGGCGCATATCCTGTGGGAGACAGGAAACGCGATGGCCCCTCTTGCCCGGCTCATTCCGGGGGCGAGGACCGCAACCCTTGCGAAGCCGTCCGTAAAGCGCAAAACGGTCTTTTGATCAAGCGCCTTGCGCTGATGATCGCAGCAAATTATGTCGTGTCGAAATTGTAAGGGTCAAAATATGTCGAAACTAGCATTTATTTTTCCAGGGCAAGGCAGCCAGTTCATCGGGATGGGCAAGGATCTTGCCGATACATTTCCTGCAGCGCGGGAGGTCTTTCAGGAAGTCGATGATGCGCTTGGTGAAAACCTGTCATCACTCATGTGGCAAGGTGATGAGGCCGAGTTGAAGCTGACGATGAATACGCAACCGGCTTTAATGGCTGTCAGCGTAGCCGCTATCAGGGCGATGGCGTCGGAAACGGGGGCCGGGCTGGAGCGTGCCGCCTTTGTCGCTGGTCATTCATTAGGAGAATATTCGGCACTTGCTGCCGCTGACGCCATTTCACTGGCGGATTGTGCCCGGGTTTTGAGAATTCGCGGTAATGCCATGCAGGCAGCTGTTCCAGCAGGGCATGGCGGTATGGCAGCTTTGCTCGGTGCGACCCCCGAACAAGCTGATGGTCTGTGCGCGAGCGCCGGCACCGCCGGACCTTGTGAAGTCGCTAATGACAACGCTCCGGGCCAGATCGTTATTTCCGGCGCGGCCGATGCCATAGCCGAAGCTTGCGCAATGGCGAAAGATGCGGGCATAAAAAAGGCGGTTCCACTGCCGGTTAGTGCCCCCTTTCATTGTTCACTGATGCAGCCGGCGGCCGATGCAATGGCCGAAGCGCTCGCGGATATTAACCTGTCCGCGCCAGTTGTGCCCGTGATCGCAAATGTTGAGGCTGACGCCGTTATCGACCCTGAGCGTATACGATCAAATTTGGTGGCTCAGGTTACCGGCCAGGTCAGGTGGCGTGACAGTGTTAACTTTATGGCGGCACAAGGTGTCTCTACCATGATCGAAGCTGGTGCCGGCAATGTTTTAAGCGTTATGAATCGACGCACAGCAAAAGGCGTCGTCGGCCAGACAATGGGAACCCCGGACGATATCGAATCGGTCGCAGAATTATTAGAGAATTTTTAGGAGAGCTTGATGTTTGACTTAACTGGAAAAACGGCGCTGGTCACTGGTGCGTCGGGTGGGATTGGGCGTGCGATTGCGGCGCAATTGTCCGCGGCTGGCGCCAAAGTTGCGGTTTCTGGCACGCGGGAGGCAGTTCTCGCCGAGGTGCTGGAAATGCTGCCGGGCGAGGGCGCAATTGTGCCATGCAACCTGGCAGATACCGAAGCCGTTGATACGCTTGTCAAACGAACCGAAGAGGCAATCGGCCCGCTTGATATTCTGGTCGCGAATGCCGGTATCACCCGGGATGGACTGCTTATGCGAATGAAGGACGAGGACTGGGATAGTGTTCTGAACGTCAATCTCGGTTCTTATTATCGCCTGGCGAAATCCTGCCTGAGGGGAATGATGAAGCGGCGCCATGGTCGTATCATTGGCGTGACTTCGATCGTCGGCGTTACAGGTAATCCCGGTCAGGCCAATTATTGCGCGTCGAAAGCTGGTATGATCGGATTTACGAAATCGCTGGCACAGGAAGTCGCTAGCCGGGGCATTACCGCCAATACGATTGCGCCCGGCTTTATCGAATCGCCGATGACAGATGTCCTACCTGATACCCAGAAAGAGGCTTTGCTAGGTCAGATACCGATTGCACGTCTCGGGCAGGGCAAGGACATTGCTGCGGCAGCGTGTTACCTCGCATCCGACGAGGCTGGTTATGTGACGGGCCAAACGCTTCACGTTAATGGTGGCATGGCAATGCTGTAGCTTTCACCTGACTTGAAGCATCGGGGGGCTTGGCGGAGTTGCAAACTGTGTGCTAACGCCATGCATTCATTGAACGAGCCTGTGATTCAGGCACTATCGGAGAAGAATTATGTCTGACGTTTTAGAGCGTGTTAAAAAAATAGTTGTCGATAATCTCGATGTTGAAGGTGATAAAGTAACCGAGCCTGCGAGTTTTATCGATGATCTCGGCGCCGACTCTCTTGATCTGGTTGAGCTGGTCATGGCTTTCGAAGAAGAGTTTAACATCGAAATTCCTGATGATGTTCAGGAAAAAATCCGTACGGTTGGTGATGCGGTTACGCACATCAAGGAGCATGTGTCTTAGGAGTTCCTCGCCATGCGTCGTGTTGTTATAACAGGTATAGGTCTCGTATCGCCACTAGCGGCCGGTACTGAGGCAACTTGGGAGCGGTTACTGGCTGGAAAGTCAGGGGCCGGCCCAATCGATTCATTCGATGCCAAGGATGTGGCATGCAAAATTGCGTTCCAAGTCCCTTATAAGAACGGACGCGGCGGCGGCTCGGAAGACGATCCGCATTCATTCGACCCGGATTCGGTCATGAGTGCGAAAGAGCGTCGTCGGATCGATGAATTCATTTTGTATGGAATTGTAGCGGCCGACGAAGCCGTTGCAGATTCCGGATGGGTCGCCGAGAACGATGAGCAAAAAGAACGAACGGGTGTTTTGATCGGATCCGGTATTGGCGGTCTGCAGAGCATTTATGACACCGCCATCACTTTGCACGAGCAAGGGGCGCGGCGGGTCAGCCCGTTCTTTATTCCATCATCTCTGGTCAATCTGGCCTCCGGCCAAGTATCGATCCGGCACGGTTTTAAAGGGCCGAATCACTCTGTTGTGACGGCCTGCGCAACCGGCGCGCATGCGATTGGGGATTCGGCACGCCTGATTGAGTATGGCGATGCAGATGTCATGCTTGCGGGCGGTTCTGAGGCGGTTATTTGCGAATTGGCCATTGCCGGTTTTTGTTCGGCAAAAGCGATGTCGACGAATTTTAACGATACACCTGAAAAAGCGTCACGGCCTTATGATAAGGATCGCGACGGCTTTGTTATGGGTGAGGGCGCAGCGGTACTGGTTCTGGAAGAGTATGAACACGCGAAAGCCCGTGGCGCGAAAATCTATGCTGAGATTGCAGGCTATGGCCTGACCGGTGACGCCTATCATATTACAGCGCCGGCAGAGGGCTCTGAAGGCGGCTATCGCGCGATGAAAATGGCTATGGGTCATTCTGGTCTGGCGTTGGAAGATATTGATTACGTAAATGCCCATGGCACTTCGACTCCGAAAGGTGACGAGGGCGAAGTCGGCGCAGTTGAGCGATTGTTCGGGGCGCATTCTAAGAATTTGTCTCTGTCGGCAACCAAATCAGCTGTTGGCCATTTGCTCGGCGGCGCGGGTGCGATTGAAGCGGCATTCTGTGCGCTTGCGATCCGAGACCAGATTATGCCTCCGACACTTAATCTCGATAATCCGAGTGTGGAAACCGATATTGATCTTATTCCACATAAAGCGAAAAAGGGTCGGGTGCGGGCAGCCGTGTCAAACTCATTCGGTTTTGGCGGGACAAACGCGTCTCTGGTATTGAAGCAGGTCGATTAGGGACGGATCCTGCTGCCGGACAAGCTTTCGCGCGTTTGTATGGCAGCTGGTGAAGGTTTGTGATGCGTTTGTTGAGATGGGTTCTCGCTTTATTCGGTATCGGTGTCGCCGTCGCGGCCGGCGCGGCCTTGTTAGCCAGCAGCTGGTTGTCATCGGAAATGGCACGGCCGGGACCTTTTGCAGAGGATACCGCGTTTAAAGTTGAACGCGGGACTTATTTTGGCAGCCTTGTTAGCGAGCTATCTGCCGCCGGGCTTATTGAAAATCCGACAGCTGTAAAAATCTATGCGCGGCTGAATGGTCTTGAAGCACAGACTAAGGCAGGTTCCTACCGCTTTCCGGCCGGCGCGTCGGCGGCTGCTATTCTCGAAACGATAATATCGGGCGACGTCAGCCTGCTACGGCTTACGGTCGCTGAAGGGCTAACCACGGCCCAAATCCTGATTCTAATTGAGGCCAGCGATCTTCTCGTCGGTCCCTTACCGGCGGATCAACCGGCGGAAGGTGCGCTGTTACCGGATACCTATTTTTTCGAGGAAGGTACCAGCCGGGTCGACTTTTTAAGATTGATGGCCGATGCGCAAATTGAACTCATGAATGCGGCCTGGCCACAACGGTCGCCATTGGCGCTGGTCGAAACGCCCGAAGAGGCGGTCATACTGGCCTCGATCGTTGAAAAAGAGACCGGTCAGGCTAGTGAACGAGATCTGATTGCCGGGCTTTTTAATGAAAGACTGCGCCGCGGCATGCGTTTGGAAAGTGATCCAACCATTATTTATGGCGTTTCAAAAGGTATGCCGTTACTCAACCGGCAAGGGAACCGCCGGACTTTATATCGTTCGGAGATTAACCGGCGGACCGACTGGAACACCTATCAGATCGATGGTTTGCCGCGGACTGCTATCTGCAATCCCGGTCGCGCGGCAATAGAAGCTGTGCTGAATCCGCCGGAAACGGATTACATCTTCTTTGTCGCAGACGGGACCGGTGGTCATAAATTTGCGCGAACCTATGCCGAGCATCAGCAAAATGTACGGGCTTACCGTCGTTATGAGCGCCAGGAAATTGCAAGAGAAAGGGCCGGTTCGTAATGACGCTGGCGAGCATGACCGGATTTGCCCGGACGACAGGCGATTTTGACCACGGTTTCTGGGCCTGGGAGGCAAAGTCGGTCAATGGCCGCGGTCTTGATGTACGCACAAATTTACCATCAGGACTTGAGCAGGTGGAATCGCGCATAAAAAAGGCAGCAGGGGCGCTGTTCTCACGGGGTAATCTGCAGATTTCATTGCGGCTTGAATGGCGGTCTGTGCAGACCGAACTCACGGTGAATGAGGTGCTTCTTGGTAAGCTAAGTGCGGCATATGAAGCCACAGCCGGGCATCCGCCAACCGGTGATGCGCTCGCCACTCTGATGACAGTGAAGGGTGTTACTGAAGCCCGCACCCGGTCAGGTTCAGACTTGCAAATGTCTGATCTGACACTTCGGGTGCTCGAAGCCGGTGGGCTAGATGTCAGGAATGGTCTGCAAACTTCCCGATCAAAAGAAGGCGCGGCTCTAGCGACGCTATTGTCGGGGTTTCTCGCCGATATGCGCGTTCAGGTTGAGTTGGCAGAAGGACTGGCAGGGCAACAGGCGGATTTGATTTCGGAACGTTATCGCGACCGGCTTGAACAATTGGACGCCGATAAGATTGTCGCTGAAGACCGGATCGCTATCGAAGTCGCAGCATTGAGTGTGAAAGCCGATATTAGCGAGGAAATTGACCGCCTTAAGGCCCACCTTAATCAAGTCGAAACTTTGATTAACGGTACCGATCCGGTCGGTCGATCGCTCGGCTTTATCTGTCAGGAACTGGCCAGAGAAGCCAACACCCTGTGCGCGAAATCTGCGAGTTTGGAATTGACGCAAATCGGTCTATCCCTGAAAGGGTTGATTGATCAGTTCAAGGAGCAGGTCGCAAATGTCGAATGAACCGAAAGGCAAACGCCGCGGCTTGATGCTGGTCTTGTCCAGCCCGTCAGGAGCAGGGAAAACGACTCTGGCTCATTTGCTGATGGATGAGTTCAAAGATGTGCGCCTGTCTGTTTCTGTGACCACGCGCGCACGACGACCAAATGAAGTCGATGGTGTGGATTATCATTTTCGCAGCGCTGAAGCATTCAAGACATTAATCGCAGAACGTGGTTTTCTCGAATGGGCCCGCGTTTTTGATAATTTTTACGGGACCCTCAAATCGGACACAATTTCGCATCTCGATCAGGGCACAGATGTTCTGTTTGATGTGGACTGGCAGGGCGCTGACGCACTGCATGATCATATGCCGAATGATTGCGTCTCGATATTTATCCTGCCGCCGAGCGTTGCCGCCTTATCGGAGCGTTTATCAGCTCGCAACGGATCGACCCCGGAAACGGTTGCCCGCCGTATGCAGGAAGCACATGCCGAGATTAAGCACTGGCGTCGTTATGATTATTGTATCGTCAATGATGATCTCGATAAGTCCTACCAGAAGTTGAAGCAAATTCTGATGGTGGAGCGGTTAAAGAGACTTCGTCAGAGCGATCTTGAACATCATGTCCGCGGTTTGCTCGACGAGTTCTAAGGGTTTTCTAACCGGGTCGCTTGAAGCCGGATTTGACCGCTCAGGCTTTCTCCAGGTGCGAGACTTACAAGGCCAGTCTGCGCCGGCGACAATGGTAGATTTATCGCATTTGGTAACTGGCTGACCGGCTCGACACAGAAGAAGTTTTCATTCTCGGGAACGTATATGACCGCGTGTTGAAATACCGGGTCGCTTTTGATTTCCAGTTTCAAGTCTGGCCAAATGATACTAAGTTCCGGATCGAACATGCTAAATGCGTGATCGAGCGTAAGTGCTTCGACATGGCTGCCGGTTTTAAGCGATCCCAGCACATTAGATCCAGTGTCTGCAGTTGAAAGGCCGGTTTCCTCGTCAACCCGCCACAGTGTCGAAACCGGTATTTTCAGAATAGCCTGATCCCTGTTGAAATAGGGGTGCCATCCCAGCCCGGCGGGCATGGTCGTTTCGCCCATATTTGTCAGTGAGTGTGTCAGTTCCAAACCGGTTTCAGACAACGCAAATGCTTGTGTCGCGCGATAAGGCCAAGGCCAGCTAGCGGGCGATCCCGACTGGCTGATCACCAATTCATGCTCGCTAAGACTATCGATCTGCCACGCTGCTTGCCAGCCAAACCCGTGAATAGTATGCGGCTCCGGCGGCATGTTTGCCTCCAGACTCACGGACTGGCCATTAAAATCGCAGCGGCCGTTAAAAATGCGTCCGATAAAGGGGGCCATTGGAAAGGCTGCAAAATTGCGTGCGTCCCAGTTCTGGCTATCAGTATCTGAACCGGATCGTAGCAGTGGTCGGTCGTGATAGCTTAGCTCCGACACGGTGCCGCCGCATTCTGGGCGAACGGATAGTCGCATTGGGCCATTGATTAAGGTATTTGTCATTGCCTGCGCGCCGCATAATAGCTTGCTAATGCCCGAAAATCATTCTGCGATAGCGTCTCGGCCCGGGCAGTCGGCGCGATCTTGCAAGCCTCGAGCCAGTCTGTCGCGCTTTTCTTTATCTGTGCGGCGAGCGGTTTGAGAGAGGCTCTCAGCATTTTCCGACGCTGCCCGAAGGCAGCCTTTGCTACTTGTTCCAAACTGTCGATATCTTCAAATCTTTCATTGGCTGCAAGTGGCTGCAAAACGATAACGGCGCTGTCTACTTTTGGTGGCGGCTTGAATGCGCCCGGCGGTAATACAAAAGAAATATAGGACCGGCAGACTGCAGCGGCGAGTACCGCAAGACGCCCATAATGCTTCTGACCCGGCTCGGCGCAGATGCGTTCGGCCACTTCTTTTTGAAACATCAGGGCCATTTCGCCCCGCCATGTCCCGGCTTTCAGCCAGTCAACGAGTAGGGGTGTGCCGACATTATAGGGCAGGTTAGCGACAATCATTGCAGGAGTGTTGCCATTGGCAGCACTTATTACAGCCTCCCAGTTAATCCGTCTGGCATCTTCGAGATGTATGTTTAACTGACCAGTCCGTGTCTCCGGCCATGCCTGTAGTGCTTCAGAAAATCGTGCATCCGCTTCTATACAGATTAGGGGCGAGGCGCCCTCGTCTAAAAGGGCTCTGGTCAAGCCTCCCGGACCAGGCCCTATTTCGATGACCGTACGGTTGGCAACAGGGCCGGCTGCAAGCGCGGTCCGTCTCAGAATATCTGGATCAAAAAGAAAGTGCTGTCCGAGGGCTTTCCGGGCCGGCGCGCGGCTAAGTTCAGGGTGATCAGACATTACTGCCTCGCCGATGGGCGGACATTTCAAGCGCGCGGTTAATGGCGGCAATAAGGCTATCGGCGCGTACATTTCCGGCTGCGCTCGCTTCATAAGCGGTGCCGTGGTCAGGACTGGTTCGAATAATTGGCAAGCCCAGCGTGATATTGACACCGCCCCAGAAGTCGAGCGTTTTAACCGGGATCAGGCCCTGATCATGGGTCATTGCGATAATTGCATCAAAGTCGCCCGACAGCATCTCATGGAAGATTGTGTCTCCGGGACGCGCATCGCTCATGTTGATACCGCGCTCGCGCAGAATGTCTGCCGCCGGATTTATAATCTCCAATTCTTCCTGCCCAATGGTTCCATTTTCTCCGGCATGCGGATTGACGCCGGTAAACGCTAGCCGCGGCCGGGAAAGGCCAAATTCATTCTGCAGCGCTTGATGGGTAAGGGTTGCTATTTCGATCAGATCATCACGATTCAGCGTCGTTACGACGTCCCTTAGAGGGATATGTATCGTTGCCAGTGCCACTTTCAGTCCGCCTCCGGCAAGCATCATGACCGGACGCATGGGCTGGGACGTGAAGACTGAACATAGGCTGGCGATAAATTCTGTATGCCCGGGATGTTGAAAGCCGGCTTTATAAAGATTTTCTTTTGAGATCGGATTGGTGACCAAGGCCGATATTCTAGCTTGTAAGGCGAGGTCGGTTGCTCGCTCGATGCTTTCAATGATCGCGGCGGCATTATCGGGATCGGGTTGTCCGGGACGAAGCGGGCTAGAAATGGCGTGGCGGGTCGGAAGCACCGGTAGACCGGAAACAAAAGCCGCCATTGCATCTTCCGGGCGTTCTATCGCGATCACGGGCAAATGAGCATTATATGCCTCGGGCGCACCGATGACGAAGAAAGCGAAATCACGCTGGGATCGGAAGTGAGACCATGCTTGCGCCGTTATAAGCGGTCCACATCCACACGGATCGCCCATTGTAACCGCCAGAAGCTCTGACACGACGTGCGCCCTTAACGCCGGATGATTGTGGCTTCGCGCCGCAAATTGCGAAGTGACCGGTTCGAAACCATGCTTAACTGCTGAGAAAACAGCTGATCCTCGATTTGATCCCGTCCCGGCAAATTACCGGAAAAATCTGTTCTTGCGCATAGATAGGTTACTGATGCCGATCCGTTAAAGGAGAGGGCTTCGGTGTAAGTGTCCAGTGGCATATCTAGAAATATCTGCCCGGCGTCGTTGGTGAGGTTCTTGATGTCGAGGTCCTGTATAACCGACGCAATAATATTCGGATCGGCGTCGGCCAGTTCGGCAATGTCACCGCACTCTGAAATCTGCTCGAGTGTGGCATCGAGCGCCGCTCGCGATCGGTTAATGGCAGCCAGCCTCGTAATGTCGAGGCGAACTGACTTTTCAACGGGTTCGCGCTTATTCTTCATCAACATGATATAGACACCGTCTTCGACTTGTATCGGTGCAGTAAGGCCCGGTCCGGACATGGCGGCGATTTCAGTGGCTCTGGCCTCATCGAGGTCCTCGATGGTTACCCAGCCCATATCGCCTCCGGTCGCAGCTGTCGGCGCTGATGAAAAACGCTGTGCGGCTAATTCGAACGGCGCGCCAGCTGTAATCTGATCGCGGATGGAAATAGCCGCCGTTATGGCATCATCACGCATCTGGATCTCGGGCGCGAACAGAAAAATCTCCGATAAGAGATACTGATCCTTTTCGGCCGCAGTTTCTAGCCGGTTCAACTGGTCCTGGATCTGGTTGTCAGATATCCGGATGCGGGATCCGTACAGCCCATTCATAATGCGTTGCCAGGCAATATCTGCGCGCGTCTGGTCCTCGAGGCTTGTTGGGTTGATACCAGCCTGCATGATCGTATTTGTCAGACCCTCCCGGGTCAGTCCGGATTGACGCGCCAGTCTTTCCAGCGAGTTGTTAATGTCAGAATCTGAAACCTCCACTTCATATTCGGCCGCTTCCTGCAGTTTCAGTTTCTCGTCGATCAGCTGGTCAAGCGCTTGCGAGGTCAGCTGCTGCACTTGCTCGGGGGTCGGCTCTGTGCCGCCGAGGCTGAGCAGAAGCATCCGGGCTCTGGCTCTAACGTCGGTAAATGAAATTGGATCATCATTTACAATCGCGATTATGCCTTCAATTTTGGTTGCCTCCTGCGCCTGGGCCAGAGGTAGCAATGGTCCTGACAGAACCAGTAATAAGGGCGCGAGAAAGGCGCGTATCATAATCTATCTCCTGCGAACACGTTGCTCGCTTCTAAGCTTTCTTCCAGCATATAGCCCCCATGCCTCAAAGCAAATGATAAGGCTGTAACATAGCTGAATTAATGCGGGTGATTACAGGTCTCCCGGACGGGCGAAGTCGCCGAGCGTTTTTAGGGAGAACCTGAACTTTAATGAGTCATTCGGTCCGAGTGTCCGGTCAATCGCCTGTGACCGCTCGAAAGATATTTCAAAGCGTGAACAATCATCCTCATAAGCGATGCCGAAGGCGTGGCGTAAATCTCTCGCCGACTGGCGCATATTACCTACGACACGGCCGGAAATGTCACGTTCGCGCGAATAGACAAAGTAGTATTCGTCGCTCAAACGGACCTGGCCATTAATCGAAAGACCCTCATCATCACGACCGTTGCGGGATATTTCTTCGCTGATTTTATAATAGCGAAGATCGGCGAACAGGCGCCACCATTGCGTCGACAGTCGCGCATCGATACGATTGACCGACAGATCTTCATCGTCGAGTTGCAGGCGTGTTTCAAACCGTAGAGGTCGTCCGAGATCGGCGGCGATGCCGGTCATCCAGTCGGATGTTGTGCCATCAAGATTACTGGAATTAGTGAAGTTTGGATCACTCTCATTACGCCATCTCCGCCCGCCAATGGCGGTAATTGACACCCCATTTTTCCAGAGTGCCGTTGCCGACACGCCCAAAGAAGCTTTATGGCCGCCTTCGAACAAATCATATCCACCGATCCCATTGCCATCGAACAGGCGCGATTCATCGAGATTATAGGCAATGCTATCCTCAACCGGAATGTCGTTAGAATTCGCACCAGGGGTCCCGAAGGCTGCCATAGCCATGGGTTCGAAAATCAGATCGAAATTATCTCCGGCTTTGTAGAGCGGATAAGAAATGCGCGCCCCGGCCGTCATCGCGCTGCGCTCAACCGTCGATGCATTTGTAACCGTGTCGTTCAAATCGTAATGATCATAGCGGGCCTCAGCAAACGGGGCTAAAACGAGCCCGCCATTGAGAACATATGAGTTTGACCAGTCTGATCCGAGGCTGACCCGATGGGAGTCGATACCTTCGTCGCGATTAAGGAGTGTTGCTGATCCATTGACCGAGAGCAGACCGAGATCGTTAAAATCGAATAGGCGTTCGGCAAATAATAAGGGTGAGACCGATGATAATTCCTGTTCATCATCATTGGCACGGAGGCCATCAATTTCAATCAGTGTCGCGTCGAAATACCAATCCTTTTCCTGACCTTGCAGATAGATTTGAGACAGCAGGCGTAAGGGCTGCCCGTAATACAGTCCGCGCTTACTGTTTTCGCCTTCGATATCATAGCGCCGCAAAAACAGGTCATCGCTAACTTTTTCGATGCCGAAGCCCCATTCCCAATTCGGTGTTATGTCAAAGCGGCCGTCAGCGAATAAATGCCCGCGCCACTCCTTATCTCCAAACTTTTTCCCATCGGAATCGAAATCCTGCTCATTGGTGAAGCTGAAATTAGTATTGACCTGGCCCGACCAGAAGCGCTTCCGATAATCGATATCGAGCAGAGGGTTGGCATTCCCCATCAATTTTGGTGCGATTATGACCTCTTGGGATGGTGATAGCGCCCAGAAATAGGGCTGTTGAAGGAATAGGCCGAGTTTTGATGAGGTTCCGAAGTCAGGGGCAAGAAATCCTGAGCGACGTCCGGAATCCGGGTCGGGATGAGCAAAATAGGGGAGGTAAATGACCGGAACCCCTGCGACTTCGAGCACGGCGTCGCGATACGAGTACATATTCGATTCCTGATCCAGCGTTGCTCGTCGTGCCCGTAATGCCCAGGTCGGTCTTTGGTCGTCAGCGCACATATCGCATGAGGTGTAGACAATTTTGTCCAGTGAATTCAGACCGTCTGCGGTTCGAACCGCTGATTCCGCCATAGCCAGGCCGCCATTCGGCATCCGCGTCGAAAAGCCGATTGCGAACCCGTTAACCATTGAAGAATCGGTCTGGAACTCGTCGGCAAATCGTTGTGTGCCATCGGGGTCGATTATCGTAATATTTCCGCTGGCCCGGACAATATCGCGAACCCTGTCATATGTTAGTCGGTCAGCCCGCATGATCCGGTCTTCATACTTGGCCTCAACATTGCCTTCTGCAGTTACCGTATTTGTATCCTCGTCAAAATACACATTGTCAGCTGTCAGGAGAACGCGGGACGGCTCGGTTTGAGCACTGGCATATTGCTCAAACGATGTGATGGCGGGAAAAATAACGAACACGGCCATCATGCCGTAGCGCATCAAAGAAAGCATCAATAACTCCGCCATATGCCAAGGTGTGAATTTTCTTGGTTTAAGCACAGGCTCGGTTCTCGTCCAGCATTGGAAGCATTTTGTTTTCGGTTTCATTTCCAGTGATTTTTGCGACTAGGGCTCGAGAGCCCGGCTCGCCAGACCGCCAGCGAAGGTTTCGGCAACTCCAGAGAGCTCAAGTTTAAGAAGTATCGCTGCGCAACGGTCTACGCCAATCGACGCTGCTAGCGCGATATCTTCGATCACCGTGGGGGTAAATGAACGCGCTTGCTTAACCGCCTGAGACTGTTCTGGTGGTATCGATAGGCCGTCTGGCGCCGGATAATTAAATGCGACACCGACCGGGGCAGGTGCACGCATCTCCCGGCTTGAAATTTTACTCACAACTTCGATGGCATCATCGGCATTGCGGACCAATGTTGCACCCTCCCGAATCAAATGATTCGAGCCTTCGAACCTTGGATCGAGCGGCGAACCGGGTACGACCCTGACTTCGCGGCCTTGTTCTGCTGCGGTCCTCGCAGATATGCCGCTGCCGGACCGGGCCGCAGCTTCAACCAGGATGACACCGTCAGATAAGCCTGTAACCAGCAGGTTCCGTCTCGGAAAATCCCGCGATACCGCGTAATAACCAAGCGGTCGTTCCGAAATCAGTAGCCCTTTTTGTCATATTTTCTCATAAAGCGTCTGGTGCGATTTCGGATAGATGTGATCTATCCCACCGGCCAGAACAGCGATTGTTCCGGTGTCCAGGCTGGCTGTGTGTACCCGTCCGTCGATGCCCCGTGCCATGCCGGAGATTATGGTATAGCCGGCATCGCCAAGATCTGACGCTATATTAAAAGCGATTTTCAATCCGGCTGCAGATGCATTTCGGGCCCCGGCAATCGCGATACAGGGTCGCTTTGCGAGCGCGAGATTGCCAAGTAAAATTACAATTGGTGGTGGTGGGTCGAGCCATCTTAACCGGTAAGGATAGTCCGGTTCGCACGCGCACATTACGCGTCCGCCCATGGCAACCGTTTGCCTGATCTCTGATGCGATCTCGTCAGCGTCCGGTATCATCAAACGGGTCCGGCCAACCGGGATGGTAGGGAGCGCGGACAGGGCGGCACTGGCGGTCTTATATTTGGCGATTAGCTGCGCAAAAATAACCGGCCCGATGCGCGGCTTGCGAGCAAGACGAAGCCAGTCAATACGTTGCTGCTCTGTCAGGGTCTGAAGCGCCATTTCATTTAGCTTTTGCTATGGAAACTTGGCTCTTCTCCCTTGATAAGGCGGTGAATGTTTTCGCGGTGTGTCCAGAAAATCAGACCGCTGAGTATGGCCAGTATTGCTGTCGCCGTCGGGGTCTCGCCGAGCATATAGGCGCCGACAGGAATGACCGCTGATGCTGATAATGCGGCCAGAGATGAGATGCGGGTTATGGCGAAGACGGCGATCCAGATTGGTCCGCCGACGATAAAACCTTTCAAGGATGCAAACAGCAGTAGACCGACATAAGTCGCAACGCCCTTGCCACCTTTAAAGCCAAGCCAGACCGGATAGCAGTGTCCGATAAGTGCGCTGGCACCCGCAAGCAGCCCAATCTCCCGATTATCGAACAAATATCCGAATATGATTACGGCAAGTCCAGCTTTAAAACTGTCGAGTAATAATGTCGCTAAGGCGAGTTCCTTGCGTCCGGTCCGCAATACATTGGTTGCGCCGATATTGCCCGAGCCGATGTCACGGATATCACCGAGGCCGGCAAGTCGGGTTATCAGGAGTCCGAATGGGATAGCACCCAATGTATAGCCGCCTAGAACGGCCAGTAAGACATTCATGTCCATTTCTTTTCTCCAGCTGGGTTGGGTATTAAACGCCTTAAGCCGTCCAATTGGTCAAGTTTAACCTTTTGTAGTTTGCGCGTCACGATGGTTGACCAGGCGGTCGAGCGCGGTTTGCAGAATGATGGCGGCGGCCGAAGCATCGATGCTCTGGGATCTTCTGGCACGCGAAAGATCGGCAGCAATCATAACCCGTTCGGCTTGCGAGCTAGATAATCGTTCGTCCTGAAACGCGATTGGAAGATCCCGTTTCTGTAAGATATTATGGGCGAGCGCTTTTGCCGCCTGCGAGCGGGGGCCGGGCGTACCGTTCATATTTAGCGGGTGGCCCATTACCAGGCCTGCAATCTGTCTGTTGTCGATAATTTCGAAAAGGCGGTTGAGGCTTGGCCCTAGTTTTTTGCCGCGCGGGATGGTTTCGACGGGGGTCGCAATCAACCAGAGTGCATCCGATGCAGCGACGCCGATTGACCGGCTGCCCGGATCGAGCCCGATCAAGGGTCCCTCCGGCATATTTAAGAGATCGATAATTGCCATGATGTCACGCTCTTGAATTTGTTCCCAGTGCCGCGTATCGCTTCTCAGGTCAAATGGAGTTTGAAATGAGTGTAACCAAGCAGGATGTCCGTAAGGTCGCCCGTCTATCCCGTATCGCAGTTCCCGAGAGCGAACTTGGTCGTCTGTCAGATGAACTGAACGTGATCTTTGGCTGGATCGATCAACTCAAGGAGGTTGATGTTGAAGGAGTTGCGCCAATGTCTTCGGTTGTTGGCAATGCGCTTCCAATCCGGGCTGACATTGTGACCGACGGCGATAAGCAAGACGAAATCCTTTCAAATGCACCAAAACAGGAAGACGGCTTCTTTGTCGTTCCAAAATCGGTCGAATAAAACGCCCTATTAGCGCGTGAATTATTTATTATTGAAAATCGCGAACGGGCCAACGGTGCCGCTGCAAGTGCCGGGGCAGCGAATCTGCAAATAACTGGGCTGGCGACTTTTGCGACCGGATCTAGTGACCGCTTTAGGATCCGTCTTCAATAGCGTTTGAAGCGGTTTCGGCTCGATCAGGATGCCAGTAATATATCTCGCCGATCAGGCAGGGGAATGGCGGTGGCGTCTGGATATCGGCAAAGGCTGAATCATAGCCGATAAGCTTGTCGCCCGGTCCGATACAGCCAGAGAAAGCATCGATTCCTAACGACATTGCATTCGACAAGTCACGACATCTGTTTTTTGTCAAAATGAGATAGTCGCGGCGACCTTTACTCACAATTACCGACCTGTCGGTCGCATTCGAAAAGCCGCTAATGCCTGACGCGAAGCATATCTGATTGATGCTTTCACCTATTCTTGGATAGGCCATGTCGAGATCGGCACGCGCCCGATGTTCGGCGCTCGACGCACACGCGCCGACTGCGACACATAAAAGAAGTGGTCTTAAGTGAGTTTTCAACATGACGATCTCCATGGCTCGAAACTAGAGAAAACCGTTGTTTCTTGCGACTCTTTTTACGGCTTTGGAGGTTTCTGCCGGTTTAATCTTGCATTTTCGGGTCAAGGCGTCTTACGAAGACGCATAAGTTTTTCCTGAAATTGAAAGAGAAGAGCGCATGAGTGAGCTCACTAGTCTTAGCCTGACCGAAGCCTTGGCCGGCCTTGAGGAGAAAAAATTCTCGAGCCGCGAATTAACCCAAGCTTTCATTGATGAGATTGAAGCGACGAATAGCAACCTTAATGCTTATGTCATCGATACGCCGGAGCGCGCTATAGAAATGGCTGCGGCGTCGGATGAGAAACGCGCAAACAATACGCATGGCCGGATCGAAGGGGCCCCGATCGGGGTTAAGGACCTGTTCTGCACCAAAGGCGTCCGGACAACCGCCTGTTCGAAAATTCTCGGCGAATTTACGCCGACTTACGAAAGCACGGTGACAAGCAATCTCTGGTCAGAGGGCGCTGTCATGCTCGGCAAGCTGAATATGGACGAGTTTGCGATGGGCTCTTCGAACGAAACTTCGCGGTTTGGCCCGCCGGTCAATCCATGGCGACGTGCCGGGTCGGATCAGCCGCTTACGTCCGGCGGATCTTCAGGTGGGTCGGCGACCGCAGTTGCGGCTAATCTCTGTCTGGCGGCAACAGCCTCCGATACGGGCGGTTCGATCCGGCAACCGGCTTCGTTTACTGGTACAGTTGGTGTTAAGCCGACATATGGCAGAGCCTCACGATATGGGATGGTGGCATTCGCATCGTCACTCGACCAGGCCGGTCCGATTGCAAAGACCGTTTCTGATGCTGCATTGCTGACAGAAATCATGTGTTCGCATGACGAACGTGATTCGACCTCGCTTGCGCTCGATGTTCCTGACTGGGGGCAGGCGGTAAAGGAGGGCGTCAAAGGAATGAAAATCGGTATTCCCAAGGAATTCAGAATTGCTGGCATGTCACCGGAGATTGAAGCGCTTTGGCAACAGGGCGTTGAGTGGCTTGAACAGCAAGGCGCCGAAATTATTGATGTGTCACTGCCACACACGAAATATGCCTTGCCGGTCTATTATATCGTAGCGCCGGCGGAAGCGTCATCCAATCTCGCCCGCTATGATGGTATGCGTTATGGCGAGCGGGTCATGGGTGATGATCTGACCGCAACATATGAAGCGACCCGTGCCGCCGGTTTCGGCGAGGAAGTGCAGCGGCGTCTGATGATCGGGACTTATGTGCTGTCATCGGGTTATTATGATGCGTATTATTTGCGCGCTCAGAAAGTCCGGACCCGGATCGCGGAAGATTTCGATAAGGCGTTCGAAAAAGTTGATGCCCTGCTGACGCCGACCTGTCCGAGCGCGGCTTTTGGCTATGGCGAGAAGTCCGGTGATCCGGTTGAAATGTATCTCAACGATATTTTCACAGTGACAGCTAATCTTGCGGGACTGCCGGGTATCTCGGTACCGGCAACACTCGATAAGGAGGCGCTGCCACTGGGATTACAGGTGATCGGCAAGGCGCTTGACGAGACGAGCTGTTTCAGAGTGGCTGGCGCGATTGAAACGGCTGCCAATTTCACGACAAAACCGGAACGCTGGTGGTAGGTTTAGGCAATGTCACGAAGACGTAAAACAATTCTTTATGGGGCGATCGGCTTTGTCGTTTGTGCGGTCCTAATCATAGCAACCGCTTATGGCTCCGGTGCTGATCCTTTGCACGAACGCTCGCGACATATCTGGGCATTGTCGCTTATTGCTGCTGCGTACGTATCGTTCCGTGGTGCTTTAATTATCGAGCGCATGGGGCATGCAGGCGATGATAGCCAGCCAAGACGGGGGTGGGCGGCAATTTTTAAATCAGCCGATCATGATATAGACCGGCGCATGAAAGCACGTCGAGAGCGTGTCGCGGCAGCCAAAGTCCGGCGCGACGAGACTGAGAAGGATGGATAATGTTAGGAATTGGGGTCGTTAGGTCATGAAAGAACGTCCAACATACACGCTGAAAGGCGACACTGGCGATTGGGAAATCGTACTTGGCCTGGAAATCCATGCGCAAATTGCCTCTGCCGCGAAATTGTTTTCGGGCGCTTCGACTGGCTTTGGCGCAGAACCGAACAGTCATGTTTCGCTGGTTGATGCCGCAATGCCGGGAATGCTTCCGGTGATTAACGGTTTCTGTGTCGAGCAAGCGGTGCGAACCGGTCTGGGCCTGAACGCCAAGATCAATCTGACATCGCGGTTTGATCGCAAGAATTATTTTTATCCGGATCTTCCACAAGGATATCAGATCAGCCAGTTCGAGCTGCCAATTGTCGGTGAAGGCATTATCGATGTCGACGTTGAACCCGCGCATGGTGATCCGGCTTATAGCCTGCCGGTTCGGATCGAACGTTTGCATATGGAACAGGATGCCGGCAAATCAGTCCACGATATGGATCCCACCGCAACCTATGTCGACCTGAACCGGTCCGGTGTTGCCTTGATGGAAATTGTCTCCAAGCCGGATCTGCGCTCGCCGCTTGAGGCGGCTTCTTATGTTAAGAAAATCAAGTCAATTGTGGTGGCGCTTGGCACTTGTGACGGCGATATGGAGAAAGGCAATCTTCGGGCGGACGTAAACGTCTCGGTCTGTCGTCCTGGCGATTATGAAAAGTTTCGCGAAGATGATGATTTCAGCCATCTCGGGTCACGCTGCGAAATCAAGAATATGAACTCGTTCCGTTTCATCCAGGCCGCGATCGAATATGAGGCACACCGCCAGATCGAAATTCTGGAGACCGGCGGCACAGTTGATCAGGAAACCCGCCTATATGACCCGGATGCCGGTGAAACCCGTTCGATGCGATCTAAAGAAGACGCACATGATTATCGTTACTTCCCGGATCCGGATCTGTTGCCGCTCGTTTTGACCGAGGCCTATGTCGAGAATATCAAAGCTTCACTGCCGGAATTGCCGGATCAGAAGCGTGCGCGGTTCGAGACGGAGTACGGCCTGTCGCGTTACGATGCCGGTGTATTGTCGGCGGATAAGGAGAAAGCCGAGTTTTTCGAACACGTCGCGCGTGGCCGGGATGCGAAACTGGCGGCAAACTGGGTGTCACAGGATTTGTTCGGATACCTCAATAAAGCAGAACTTGAATTGACGGAGTCACCTGTTGGCGCAGACCAGCTTGGCGGACTGATCGATTTGATATCGAGTGATGTCATTTCCGGTAAAATTGCCAAGGATGTGTTCCAGCGCATGATTAATGGCGAAGGTGATCCGGTCGCAATTGTTGAAAAGCATGGCCTCAAACAAGTGACAGACACCGGTGCGATTGAAGCGATTATTGATGAGATTATTGCGCAAAATCCTGATCAGGCGGCTGCAGTCAAAGAAAAGCCGAAAACCATGGGCTGGTTTGTCGGTCAGGTCATGAAGGCGTCTGGCGGCAAGGCCAATCCTCAAGCTGTGAATAAGATCCTTCGCGAGAAACTTGGCGTTTAAGCGATCAGGGCAGGGCAGCCCGGATTCTTTTGGCATGGCCCTCAAGGATTTCAGCCTGGGCCATTTCACCGCCAGCATGCCGTTTTAACCCTCTGTCTTTATATGCGGGTATAATGTGGAAGTGCAGATGGAAAACGGTCTGTCCGGCGGCTGCGCCATTGAATTGGGTGAGAATAAGACCGTCCGGGTTCAAGCCGGTCTCGACGGCCCGGCAGACCAGTTGAACGCTTTGCATATAGCTGCCAATCCGGTCACTCGGCAGGTCTAGGAAATTGCGGGCTGTGACGGCTTTCGGAATAACGAGCGTATGTCCGTCTGCTTGTGGAAAGACATCCATAAAAGCGAGGGCGAGATCGTCCTCGTAGACTTTTACGCAGGGCATTTCCTGGCGCAAAATCTTGGCGAATATATTGTCCGGGTCATAGGCGGCATGCAACGTCATTTGGCGGTCTCGTCTGTGGCTGATGTGTTGGCTTTGAAAGGGGTTCGCTGGCGGAGATAGTCAGCTTCTCGGTCGACCGCGCGCCGTTCATTTTCAAGATACTGGTCAATCGCATGACGCAGACCGGCATGCGCGATCCAGTGCGCCGAATAGGTTGTGGTCGGAACATAGCCCCGTGCGAGTTTGTGGCCGCCCTGTGCGCCGGCTTCGACCCGTTTGAGACCATGTTTGATTGCGAAGTCCATGGCCTGATAATAGCAGGTTTCAAAGTGCAGCATGGGTCGTGTTTCGATCGCGCCCCAATAGCGACCATAGAGTGTATCGGAGCCGATAAGATTTAGCGCCCCGGCAATTGGGAGGTCGTCATCATATGCCAGTATGAGGAGGACCTCGTCGGCCATTCGCTCGCCGATTATCGAAAATGTCTCCCGATTGAGATAGGGACTTCCCCATTTCCGGTCGCTAGTATCCCGATAGAAATGATAGAATGCATCCCAGTGAGTTTCGGTGATCGCAGCGCCGGTCAGGTGTTTGAATTGTAGTCCGTCTTGCGCTTTTTTTCGTTCCTTTCTCAAATTTTTCCGTTTGGCAGACGACAGTTGCGCGAGAAAATCGTCGAAATCGACGTAGTTTTGATTTTCCCAGCGAAACTGCTGATCGGTCCGGACAAGCAGGCCAAAGGATTCAAGGCGTTTGGCGGTTTCGGGTGTTATGAAATTCAAATGCAGCGATGATAGATCATTTTGTGCGGCAAGTTCGACAGCGGCGCTAATTAGCGCCTGTTCAAGCGCATCTGGGTCGGCGTCGGGTCGGACTAGTAAGCGACGGCCGGTCACCGGGGTAAACGGAACAGCGCCAAGTAATTTTGGATAATAGTCCCCGCCAGCACGGTGATAGGCGTCCGCCCACGCATAATCAAAAACAAACTCGCCACGGCTATGGGTTTTCGCGTAAAGCGGCATGACGCCCTGGGCGACGCCGTGTGCGTCGTCAATAACAACATGGCATGGTGTCCAGCCGGTATCTGGTGTCGCCGCCGCTGATGTTTCCAGCGCGTCGAGGAATGCCCATGATAAAAATGGGTCATATTGTTCACCTGCCGGATTTGCGACAGCATCCCATTCTGCCGGATCGATTTCGGCAAGGCTGTTTAACAATCGGATCTTCAAACGCTTATTTTCCATAGATTTTCATATATTTCGTGACGGCGATCGGAGAAGGTCCGGATCAATAGCTTCGAAAATCAGACCGCTCGAAATCGATTTGAGGTGATTAATCGTCGCGGGACTTCGCACGGTCCAGATCAAGTTTGGCAGGCCTGCAGTTTGCGCCCACTCATGCACTGGCTCTGCATCACTTGTATGGCAGGCAATGAACTCGATTCTCTCAGGATCGATATGTCGTAGTTCAGTTTCAAGCCGAACGCCCTCTCGGCTAGCTTCCGGATGGATGACCCGGCCTCTTTGCAGATGATCGGAAAAGGCTGCGATGGTCTGTGCGTCAAAGCTCATAACTGCAAATTGATGTTTCACTGGAGTTACGAGATCTTCGATGATACGGGCGAATCTTACCGGGTCGTCGGTTGTTTCGACTTTCATCTCGCACAAGATTGGCAGGTCCACCGGCCAGACATCCAGTAAAGACGCGAGCGTTGGTATGAGTTCATTGGTTTCGCCGAGCTGTATGGTTTGCAATTCAACGGCGTTATAGTCTGAGACATCCGCTGCAATACCGGTCATCCGCTCAAGATTTCTGTCGTGAAACACCATTGGGACAAAATCACGGCTCAGCCGGACATCAAGCTCAATACCCAGCCCCTTACTGGCAGCCCTTTCAAATGCGCCAGAACTGTTTTCCGGGACGCTTTCGGGGCTCCACAGACCGCGATGGGCATATGGCCGGCCGTTAAAAGAAATCCGATTAGCCAATTTCGAATATACCATCTATCTCAACAGCCACGCCAAGCGGTAGAACAGGGCTGGCGACTGCCGACCGGGCATGTCGACCTGCTTCGCCGAAGACCTCAACCATCAAATCCGAACAGCCATTAATGACTTGCGGGATATCAACGAAGTCGGGTGCGGCATTAACAAATCCGCCGAGTTTGACGACCCGTTTGATTCTGCTGAGCTGACCGGTTGCGGCTTTACATTGTGCAATCAGGTTTAGCCCGCAGAGCCGCGCTGCTTGCTGGCCTTCGGTTAAATCCATTGCTTCGCCGAGTCGCCCGGTGATACGGCCATCCGGTCCGGCGCTAACCTGGCCAGACACGAAAAGGAGCGATCCGGTTATAACAAAGGGTACGTAATTCGCGACAGCGGCCATTGGCTCCGGTAAAGTGATCCCGAGGGTGGTAAGTCGATCTTCTGGTGCTGACACAATGGTCTCCTGCGTGACGGCTTTAATGATTTATCAGGCGTAGCCGAGCTTGCGCCGGTTGTGTAGCTGAAAACGTGGTTATTTTTTTGATCGTTCAGAGCGGATTGCCCGCGCTGTGGTTACTGCGTGCTTGCCAAACTTGGTGCGTGCCAGATCAGATGCCCGCTCCGCCTTTGCGCGTTTGCCAATTCTCGGGTCAACAAGGTCCTGAAAATCTCCGCGTGCAGGCGAGAGATTACTTAGCCCGATCCCGATAAGGCGATAGCTGTTTTCAGTTTTGACCTCCTTTTCGAGTAATGGCAGGGCGGTTCGGAATAGCACTTGTGCTAGCTGCGTCGGAGCGAGTAGCCCCGTACTACGGGAGATTGTTTTAAACGCTTTGGTTTTGAGTTTTAAACTGATTGTACGGCCTTCATAATCGCCCTGTTTTGCGCGCCGTGATGTGTCGTCACAAACCACCCAGAGCCAATCTTTCAAGGCGCCTAGGTCGCCAATGTCTTTATCGAATGTCCGTTCCGCAGATACCGATTTTCGTTCCGAGCCAGTCTGTACAGGGCGGTCATCAATGCCGCGAATGCGGTCATACAAGAAATTTCCACTTTCGCCATATCGACGGATCAATTCCGATTTCGGCTTGGCTTGCAGGTCAGCTATAGTCCGAAAATTATCGCGCGCGAGGCGCGCCGCCATTTTGGCACCAACGCCATGCAGAACGCTGATAGGTTTAGCGGCGAAAAAAGTTTCCGCTTCTGATGAGTGCAGTACTGCGAAACCGTTCGGCTTATCGATCTCGCTCGCAGTTTTTGCGAGAAACTTATTATCCGACAAGCCAATCGAAATAGTGATGCCTATGTCATCCCTCACTTCACGGGCCAGCTCGCTCAATATTTGCGCTGGCTTGGCGGCATGTACGGTTTCAGTACCGGTGAGGTCGAGATAGGCTTCGTCAATGCTCATCATCTGAACCAGCGGGGTGAGAGCCAGTAATTTCTCTTTAATTTGGGCCGAGGCCGTCGTGTAGACCTCCCGGCGCGGTGGCATGACAATAGCTTCCGGACAGGCCTTGAGGGCTTGAAACATCGGCATTGCAGACCTGACGCCGTTCAGGCGTGCAATATAGCAACATGTCGAGACGACACCGCGGCGTCCGCCTCCAACAATTACCGGCTTGTCAATAAGTTCCGGATTGTCGCGTTTTTCCAGAGCAGCAAAAAAAGCGTCGCAATCGATATGTGCGATCTGGCAGTCGTCTAGCCTGTCATGTCTGACGAGCAGACGGCTTCCACAGCGTCTGCAAACTGGTTCATGGCTGTCAGAATAGGCGTAACAATCCCTGCACACAGTGCTCATTCGGAAACTCTCTTAATCCGATGCTGCAACATCAATCGTTTTTAGCAAGCAAACCTTAACATTCATCAGCCTAGGAAGGCGAGTATTTTCAAAGCACGGGTGATAGATGTCGGCTGCTGAAGTCAATCAGACCATACTTATTGTTGAAGATGATGCCCTGAACATGCGATTGTTCCAGGATCTTCTGACGGCGCGCGGATATAATACGATCGCATGTCGTGATGGCGCTTTGGCGCTGGCGCTTGCGATCGAGCGCCGGCCTGAACTTGTAATCATGGATATTCAGCTCAATGGCATGTCGGGTCTTGAGCTTACTCAATGCCTAAAGGCCGATGAGCGGACGAGCCGTATTCCGGTGCTGGCTGTAACTGCCTTTGCCATGCGTAATGATGAAAAGCGCATAAGAGCGGCAGGTTGCGACGGTTATCTCCCGAAGCCGATTCAAGTTGACTCGTTTTTTAATGAAGTTGCGGCGATCGCTTTAGAGCGCGCGCTGGCCTAGCTGGCAATGTTGAAGCAGACAATTTATCCAGACTAGATCGAGCTTGTGACAGGCATAAAAAAAGCCGGGAAAAATCCCGGCCAATTCATTGCTGCAAGACAATTTACTTGATCTTGCCTTCTTTAAACTCGACATGCTTGCGCACGATTGGATCATATTTGCGCTGGACCATTTTCTCGGTCATGTTGCGCGGGTTCTTTTTGGTTACGTAGAAGAATCCCGTTCCAGCGGTCGAATTCAGACGAATTTTAATAGTTGCTGGTTTGGCCATCGTAATTGCCTCTTGTAAGGGCTGAAACTTAAAGCGCGTCTAATGACCGGCTGCGCAGCAGAAGTCAACACAAGAATGTCTTCTAGTTTCAGTCAATTCTATCCTTTGTCTGCCCTTTCTGGGTCCAGCGCAGAAATGGCGGCCTGGGAGCAACATTTGTCGACAGATGCTGTTCGACCTCATCTAGCATAAATCGCGTCACATTCGGCAGATCGAGCGCATAGGCCTCATCAAGTGTTACCCAGCGCAGATCATGTAACTCGGCGCCGTCCATCGGTGGTCGGTCATCGATCAGCACTTTGTCAGCATCGGCCATAAAGAATCGTGCATCAAAGCGTTTTGGCCGATAGGGCGGGGTGATAGCCCGGCCGATAAAGGCCAGATGTTCGAGACTTGGGAGGATATTGAGATCTACCAAGGCTTGCCAGCCAGCTGGCACCTGACGAACCGCAGTCGCGTTGCGCCCGATAATCAGCCCCGTTTCTTCAAAGGTCTCGCGAATTGCGGTCAATGCAAATGCGCGTGGCTGTCGGCGGCTTTTATAACGCAGCCGGTTTTCCTGTTCGCTATTGAGCTCGGTGCTGGCTGGAACGCGCCCGTCCGGCGGGTCGACCCGGCCACCCGGGAAGACGTATTTTTTGGGCATGAAATCATGTCCCGCAGAACGTTTTCCCATCAGGACACGTGTTGCTAACGCATCTTTCTTCACCAGTATCAGCGTTGCGGCATCACGCGGCCGGGGTGTCGGTTTGCCTTTTAGAATGATTTCATTATCATTCTCTTTATCGAACGCTGTTCCAAACTTTACTGGCGACGTCATGATTTTCGTCGTCCTTTCTGGCGTGTATTCGAGCGCCTGAACGCGCCTTTGCCACTGGCTGATCGCGGCTTTGGCTTATGCCCTGCAAGGGCCGGCTTCGGTTTTGATACCAGCTCGAGCAGGATGCCGCCATCGATCGGGGTAACCTCTTTGAGACGGACAATGACTTCTTGACCCATTTCGTAACGGCGCCCGCTCTGTTCAGCGATCAGGGCCTGTGCGCCGTCATCATAATACCAATAGTCTCTCGAGATCCGCGAGGCCGGTACGAATCCGTCAGCACCGGTTTCAGATAGTCTGACAAACAGGCCGGCTCGCGTCACGCCGCTTATCCGTCCAGCAAAATCGACGCCGAGTTGATCGGATAGAAAACCAGCCAGATAGCGATCTGTCGCTTCACGCTCAGCGGCCATCGAGCGGCGTTCTGTCTGAACAAGATGGCTGGCAAGGTCTTGTAGACTGGCGGCGTCCCGATCATTCAGTCCATCCGAGCCAAGCCGGTTTGCTGTAATTAGTGCCCGATGAACGATGAGATCGCTATAGCGCCGGATTGGCGAGGTAAAATGCGCATATTTGGTTAGATTTAACCCGAAATGCCCAATATTTTCTGCACTGTATATGGCCTGTGATTGACTTCGAAGGACGATTTCGGACACGGCTTCGGCCTCGTCAGTCTCTGAAAAATCGGCGAGCAGGCGATTAAAGCGATGGGTTTTTACAACCTCGCCCAGAGGCCATTTAATATCCAGCGTTTTCAAAAAATCCGCCAAGGCGGCAATTTTGGCGTCGCTCGGCGCATCGTGAATGCGATACAATAATTTGCTGCCGCGTTTCTCCAATTCCTCTGCCGCAGCGACATTGGCCTGGATCATCATCTCTTCGACCAGCTTATGCGCATCATACCGGTCTTTTACAAAGACGCCTGCAACATTGCCGTCATCATCAATGGCGACCTGGCGTTCCGGTAGCTCAAGCTCCAGCGGCCCTCGTTTTTCACGGGCGGTTTTGAGTGCCTCATAGGCCCCCCATAACGGTTTCAGGACAGGTTCTAGTAATGGCTTGGTCTTCTCACATGGGCTGCCGTCTATAGCCGTTTGTGCTTGTGCATAGGATATGCCTCCGGCCGAGCGCATAATACCTCTGATAAAGCGGTGCTTCCGCTTGCTGCCGGATTTGTCGAACTCCATCTCGACGGCAAGACAATAGCGATCAACGCCCTCTTTCAACGAGCATTCACCAGCTGACAATTCAAACGGTAGCATCGGTATTACGCGATCGGGGAAATAGGTTGAGTTGCCGCGCTTCTTGGCCTCTTTATCTAGCAGGCTGGCCGATTGGACGTATGCGGCAACGTCTGCGATCGCAACAATAACCCGCCAGCCATCTTTAAGGGGCTCAGCATAGATTGCATCATCATGGTCACCCGCATCAGCCGGGTCGATAGTGACCAACGGAACTGAAGACAGGTCTTCACGTTTAATTTTAGCCGGCTTAATCTGGCTTGCTTGCTCTAGCACACTGACAGGGAAATCGGTCGGAATGTCATGTGCAGCTATCGCCAAAAGTGCAGCAGCGCGCGGGTCTTCCTGATTGCCAATGATATCGACAATACGCGCACGGCTTAGGCCGTAGCTTTTTTGCGGTAATGGTCTGGCCCGCACCAGATCGCCGGTTTCGGCAGAATTCGTATCGGCCTCAACAACAAGAAATTCCCTTTTCTCTTTCCGGCTGGAAGGTTTTATGCGCCCGCCGCGTGCCGTGCGTTCGAATACGCCGGTTACCAAGGCCTCTGTATCACGTGCCTCAAAAAGCTTCATCAGGCTTGCGGTCCAGATTCCGTCGCGTGCGGCGGTTTTCGCCAGTCCGCGATCGCCCA
This sequence comes from Hyphomonas sp. TMED17, assembly GCA_002172915.1. Taxonomy (GTDB): domain Bacteria; phylum Pseudomonadota; class Alphaproteobacteria; order Caulobacterales; family Hyphomonadaceae; genus Henriciella. Next base: position 272,187 of record NHBW01000005.1, read on the forward strand.
CGCCTGGTGCCTTGCCGGAACGTCGTCCGGAATAGCCGGTATAAATCAGCTCGGGCCCGAATGCTCCCTGTTTGCCGACAGCTCTGGCGATTAGCTCGCCATCGGTATTTATGCGCTGGAATTCGATTACACCTGTGGCTGGCAGCGTTTCTTTCACAGCCCATTGGCGTCGGCCTGTTCGGGTCAGAGTCCCGTCCGTTTCAAGCTCTTTAAGCACCTGCCGGAGGGTCTGACGCTCTCGTCCCTTAACGCCCAAGCCTTTTGCGATCTCCTGCTTCGAGCTTGCTGTGGGATTGGCTTTGATAAAGTCGATGACAGTCTGGCGGTCAGGATGGTCCATCTGGTCTCTTTATTTATGGCAAACCAAAGTCCGCCCAGTTCTATATCGGCGTCAGCTTCGATGACACCTTCTGGCACAAGACTTACGGAGTCCTGTATTGTTCGGCAAGCGCAGTACCTACCGGTTTTGGCGACAATGGCTTAAATACATTATTTTGCTGTCATCGGCTTTGTCGTCTTTTTGCTGGTCGTTTTTTTAGCCGCTGTCTTTTTAGCTGTTTTGCCAGTTGTGGCTTTCTTCCGGGCTGCCGGTTTTTTCCGGGTTCCCTTTTTCTCTTTTTCAGCCAGCAATTCGAGCGCAATATCCATATTCAAATCGTCTGCCTTCATTTTCTTTGGCAGTGTTGCATTGATTTTGCCGTGCTTAATATAAGGACCATAGCGGCCTTCAAGTAGCTGCACCGGGCCGTCATCACTGGGATGCTTGCCAATATCAAGCAGGACCTTTGCGGTGCCGCCCCGTCTGCCGCCATTCGCAATCTTTTCGGCAATCAGTGTTACCGCTCTGTTGAGGCCGACCTCGAATACTTCATCTACCGATTGTAGATTCGCATAGGTCTTTAAGTGCTGGATGTACGGACCATAACGTCCGATATTAGCCAGAATGGGTTCACCATCTTCAGGATGCACACCTACAGTACGCGGCAATGATAGCAATAATAACGCCTGATCGAGGTCTAGCGTTTGGGCTGACCATCCCTTTGGTAAACTGGCGCGTTTTGGTTTGTCCTGATCATCCAGTGACATTTCGACATACGGCCCGAAACGGCCGGTTTTTAACGAAACCTCCGCGCCGGTATCCGGGTGAAGACCAAGCGCCTTACCGTCGGCTGTCAGTCCGCCCTGGTCTTCGCCATCAGTCAAGAATTGACGGGTAAATTTGCAATCAGGATAACGTGAGCAGCCGACAAAGGCGCCATGGCGGCCGAGCTTGAGGCTTAAAACGCCTTCACTGCATGTCGGACACTGACGGGGATTATCTTTTTTCGTACCGTCAGGATTGTTGGCCGGAAAAACATACGGGCCAAGCGCTTCATTGAGTGCATCGAGTACATTGGTGACACGTAATTCTTTGGTCCCGTCAATAGCGCTATTAAATTCTGTCCAGAAGGCGTTGAGAAAGGCTTTCCAGTCGAGTTTGCCATCGGATATGACATCAAGTTGTTCTTCGAGGTTCGCGGTATAGTCATATTCGACATATTTAGCGAAAAAATTCTCGAGAAAAGCTGTAACAAGCCGGCCTTTGTCTTCCGGAATTAGCTGTTTCTTATCGAGCCGGACATAATCGCGTTCCTGCAGCGTTGAGAGTGTCGAGGCATATGTTGACGGGCGGCCAATACCGAGTTCTTCAAGTCGTTTAACCAGAGAGGCTTCGGTAAACCGAGGCGGGGGCGCGGTAAAATGCTGCTCGGCGGCAGCATCGAGCAGATCAGCATGCTGACCGGTTTCGAGTTTTGGCAGGCGTGTCTCCTGATCATCCTGCTTGTCAGTATCATCACGGCCTTCGGTATATAGCCGGATAAAACCGTCAAACACCATAACTTGGCCTGAAGCGCGCAGCGTTGCCGCGCCGGTCTTGGACAGCAAGTCAATGGTGGTGCGTTCAAACCGTGCTGTCTCCATTTGCGATGCAACAGCGCGCCGCCAGATCAGAGCGTATAATTTCCACAAATCGGCGTCAGATTGTTTATAATCGTCCGGTCTCATTGAAAAATTAGTCGGTCGAATGGCTTCGTGTGCTTCCTGCGCATTCTTTTGCTTGGAGCTGTATCTACGGGCCTTTTCGGGTAGGTATTGCGCGCCGAAATCGGACTGGATATGAGCGCGGGCAGCGGTGTAGGCTTCTTCAGCCATGTTGACGCCGTCGGTCCTCATATATGTGATCCGGCCTTCCTCGTATAATTTCTGGGCAGCGCCCATGGTCCGCTTGGCCGAAAAGCCAAGTTTGCGTGACGCATCCTGTTGCAAGGTGGATGTAATAAACGGCGGGGGCGGATTTCGCTTGAGCGGTTTTGCTTCGACTGACCGCACACTGAAGTTTCCATCCTTGACGGCACTCACGGCGGCTTCCGCGCTGGCCTGATCGACGAGGCTAAACTTTTTCAATGGCTTCTGGTCAAGCTCGTGAAGCCGTGCCGAGAAACTGCTGCCATCCGGTGCCCGTAAAGTCGCACCGACAGTCCAGTATTCTATCGGGTTAAATGTTTCTATCTCAAGCTCACGCTGGCATATGATCCGGAGAGCAACAGACTGCACCCGTCCGGCAGAACGGGACCCCGGCAATTTTCGCCAAAGGACAGGCGATAGGTTAAATCCGACAAGATAATCAAGTGCGCGGCGTGCGAGGTAGGCGTCGACGAGTTGCTGGTCAACTTCACGCGGTGATTCAATCGCCGAGGTAACAGCCGCTTTGGTAATCGCGTTGAAGACAACCCGTTCAACTGGCAAATCCTTCCGCAGAACCCGCCGTGTCCGAAGAGCTTCCAGAATGTGCCAGGAAATTGCTTCACCTTCACGATCCGGGTCAGTCGCAAGTATCAGTTTGTCACAATTCTTAACCGCGTCGGCAATTTCCCGAATGCGCATTTGCGATTTACTGTCAGCCTGCCAGACCATTTTGAAATCATCATCCGGGTCAACAGATCCGTTTTTAGATGGCAGATCCCGAATGTGTCCGTACGAGGCCAGCACGGAGTAATCGCTACCAAGATAATTATTTATCGTCTTGGCTTTGGCGGGTGACTCAACAATGACAATCTTCATTCGGGGATCCTTTAAGCCGCCGGAAACTGGTTTGCGCCGTACGCGATGTCAAGCGACGCGACTATCCGTCTTCCTTGTAAGCTATGATTGCAAGCGCAATAAACAATGCGCAGAGTGCGGGGGCCCAAGCTGAGATCATTGGCGGTACGGCCCCCGAGGCACCCAGACTGGATGCCAGTTGCGTAATAAAGAATAAAGCAATCGCCGCGAGCGCGCCGGCTGTTATCAATTGTGACGTCCCGCCCAGTCTTGGTAGCCGTAAACACACTAAAGCGCCGATCAATGACATTGCTGTGAACAGCACAGGTAGGACAGTCAGCCCGTAAAACCGCATACTGAAACGTGATGCATCGAGACCGGCATAATTGGTCTGCGAGATAAAGCCCGGTAAGCTCCAGAAGCCAATTGTGTCCGGCGAAATGAAACGATTGAACAATTGGTTAGGGTCGATATCGGTCTGGATTGCAAGGCGTTCCATTGGATTAGCCCGGCTGACACCGTCATTTTCAACGAGATCTTCCAGCTGCCAGAAGCCGCCAATCAGACGGGCTCTTGCGGCGTCGATCCGTCGGCGAAACCGAAATTCGTCGGTCGGCCGGGCGCCGTCATAAACACGACTTTCTTCCAGCAGTTTGACATTCGTGAAAACGTTTTCGGTGCTGTCAAAGCTCTCCGCATAAATAAATATTTGGCTGTCATCGGTGCCTTCGCGATGGTAGATGTCTTCGTAGACCGCTTCGAGGCGAGCTCTGCCATCTTCAAGGAGTGCGCTCCGCGTTGCCTCAAAATTATTAGATAGATGTGCGCCGATCGGGTTGAGAACCATCATGGAAAACAGGCCGAGCATCACCGATAGAATGATGATTGGTAACAGGAATTGCCAGGCTGACTGACCCATTGCACGTATGACCGATAGCTCTGATGTTTTATTCAGCTGGTTATAGGTCATCATTGAGGCGATCATAATCGCAAATGGAAATGTCTCCTCAATCAAGCTTGGGAGTTTGAGAGCCGCTAGCAAAACGGCCATGAGCGGGGAGAGTGTGATGTTGTCACCAACCGTCCGCAATTGCTCAACAACGTCTACAAGCATGATCGTTACGACAAAAATGCCTATAACCAAGGCCAGCGAGCCGACGGCGCGCATAAAAATATATCGTTGTAAGACAGTTCCAATCATCGCTTTATGAACCGGACTAGTGCTTGTGAATAAACGGATAGTCGTGATTTGATGAAGGGTAACCATTCTCGAGCGTTGAGTTTGTCTAGCGCGATGTGTGAAACGCCGGCCAGGGTGGTCAGGGCTGATTGGCCCCACTTTCGGAACGTTCTGTACACCTGTTGGGCTCGGGTCGTTATTACACTCTGCGAGGATTTAAGAAATGATAAGCTGCGGGTCTTCACCGCCGGCCAGATGTCGGTCTGAAACTTACCTAGCGCGGCCGTTACACCGGACCGGCCAGACTGATACTTAGTAGTAACGAACCGGCTTGCTTTTCCGGTGTAGCTGGCGACCACTTGGAAGGCGATTGTGCCATCTTTCTGGATCCGACGATATCCCGTGTCGAGCCATTGTGCGCGACCGAGCTCGAACGATGGGATTAGGCGTGGGTAAAATAGCAGGACTGATAAAATCACAATTCCGGATATTGGGATGGCCCATTGCAAAAGATTGAGAGGTCGATTGCTGGCGCTGAGCGACTGCGCAACCAGTTGAAGGATTATGAAGACCAGCGCGAGCGAAGAGGCGATAAAGATCCTTCGGCCATAGCCACGGCGATTGAAATTGCCGCCGAGAACCGCGGCAAAAGCTAGCAAAACAAGTGTAATGCTTGATATTGGTGTGGTCAGACGGGCATGAGCTTCAGAGAAAAATTTATCCTGATTGGCAAGCTCGCGTGGATTGGTTTCATCAATGACAAACAGCTCGCTGAGATAACGATCTGAGGCCTTGAGAAAAACCGCTTCCGGTGTCTGGACGAAGGGTGAAAGGTCTAAGGTTGATTGATCGAACTTCAGAATATTCAGGACGCCATCCTCATCCAGCCGATGAATTTCGCCGTCTTGCAGTTCGATGCCCGGAACGCCGTCGACTTCGAGGAACCGCCCACTTCGGGCAAAATAGTCGAGGCTATTAGCGGCACGTGGGCGTTCGGAGATCTGAACGCCGAAAATTTCATTACCATTGACCTCGCGCGCGAAGACCGCGAGCTTTTCATTCGGGCGGGTATACTGGCCTGGCCGAATTAATGATGATGCGAGATCGGACCGGGCCGTGTAAACGGTTTCTCGCAGCGTTCGCTGGGCGGCCGGCTGCACTAGCGTATTTATTCCAAGGTGTACGATGGCCGCGCATGCTGCGAGTAGAATGACCGGCTTGGCGATGTCCATCTGGGTCATGCCCGCTGCACTGGACACAACGATCTCGCTATCGCGATGCATACGGTTGAGTGATGTGATAGCGGCGACGAATATCGCAATCGGAGTTAGCAACGCGATAATTTGAGGGGCGCCGAGGGCCACAATTTGGAGATAGGTGAGGGTTGATTGCCGGTTTTCAACAATGATGTCAGTTCTCGAAAGACCCTGCACGAGAATTCCAAGCAAGGCTAACCCGCCGACGATTATGACAACCGATCTTAACACGCGATAAAAAATGTAGCGCTGAATTCGGTTCATCGACTATCTTGTCCAAATCCCATAAATGACATCTAACGGATCTCTGATCCTAGGTCGATTCCCAGAACCCACCCCGAATGGAGTTAAATAATGAAAATTGCGTTTACCGATAGTCCTGATTCCGAAATCCTGACGATCCTCGTAGAGAAAGGCAGCAATCTGAATCCAGCTGCACAGGAATTGGACGCGTCGATCGGCGGGCTGTTGACAGAAGCTTTGGCCTCAGCGCGATTTGAAGGAAATGTTGGAGAACAAATTTCGATGGTTCTGCCAAAATCGGCGGCGGCTAATCGCGCCATTTTGGCAGGTTATGGTGGTCCGGACCGCGATGCTAGAGCGCTCGAAAAAATTGGCGCACATATTTATAAGGCGTCGTCCATGAGCGGTTTTGAAAACCTCGACATTATGGGCGCGGATGCCGGTGATGCCGCTCGGATAGCGCTTGGCGTGATGCTCGCTGCCTACCGGTTCGATGAATATCGCACGACGCTGAAAGCTGACAAGAAGCCGAGCCTGAAACATGTCTCCATGGTGGTTTCGGACGTCGCGACCGAGCAAGCAGCCTTTGCACCCTTGGCAGCGGCAGCTGATGGTACGTATCTGGCGCGCGATTTGGTGAATATGCCCCCGAACGATCTCCATCCTGAAAGCTATGCCGACAAAATTCTGGAATTGACCGCTCACGGTTTGGAAGTTGAAATTCTCGGTGAAGCTGAGATGGCCAAGCTGGGCATGAATGCGTTGCTAGGTGTAGGGCAGGGCAGCGTGCGTGAAAGCAAGCTGGGTATTATAAAGTGGAACGGGCTGGACAATGATGCAGACCCAGTTGCATTGGTTGGCAAGGGCGTCTGTTTCGACACAGGCGGTATTTCACTGAAACCGGGTGCCGGTATGGAGGCCATGCGCGGTGACATGGGCGGATCGGCAGCGGTTGTTGGCACGATGCTTGCGCTTGCGAACCGCAAGGCGAAAGTAAACGTTGTTGGTCTCGTCGGTCTTGTTGAAAATATGCCCGATGGTAACGCAATCCGGCCGGGTGACATTCTGACGACTGCGTCCGGTCAGACAATTGAAGTGCAGAATACTGATGCCGAGGGACGCTTGGTTCTTTGTGATGTTCTCTGGTACACACAGCAAAACTTCAATCCGGTAGCGATTGTCGATCTTGCAACTCTGACCGGCGCAACAGTAATCGGGCTTGGTTATCATCATGCCGGATTGTTTTCGAACGATGACCAACTTGCTGCCGCGCTGTTTGAGGCGGGGCAAGATGAAGGTGAGCGGGTCTGGCGGATGCCGCTTGGTCCGGAATACGACCGTCAGCTGAAATCTGAATTTGCCGATATGCGCAATATTGGTGGTAGATCAGCTGGTTCGATCACGGCCGCGCAATTCCTTCAGCGGTTTATCGATGACGGCGTTAAATGGGCACATATCGACATTGCGGGGACGGCTTGGGTTGAAGTCGAGAAATCACCGATAGATCCAAGTTGGGCAAGTGGTTTTGGTCCAAGGCTTCTGGACCGCTGGATTGCCAATAATTATGAGAGTTAATCATTGATTGAGCAAAGATCCCAACCTGAGTGGTGGTTTTACCATCTCCAGCGGTCGAGCTTAGAGCAAGCCATCGGACCTTTGCTCACGAAATGTCTGTCGCGTGACTGGCGTGTTCTAGTATTGAGCGGCGATGCTGATCGCAGGGACGCAGTCGATCAGGCTTTATGGACGTACGAAGATGATAGCTTCCTGCCGCATGGCCAGGCCGAGGCGGCAGGTCTGGATGCTGCCGAGCAGCCGGTTTTGATCGCTGCCAAGGCCGATAATCAGAACCGGGCGGATGTCGCCCTATTACTGGATGGTTTCGAACTACCTGCCAATGCAGCATTCTCGCGCTGCATGGTAATGTTTGATGATGGCGACAATAGCGCGCGACAAATGGCGCGGCAGCAATATAAAAAAGCTAAAGAAAACAGCCTGGTTGCGCGTTATTTTCAGCAATCGGAAAGCGGCTGGTCGGAATCCGGCTAAAGTGTTGTAACGGGGAGTGTTCACCTGCACGCAGCGCTCCACTGTGATAAATCGGATGAATTCAAAACCATGTGTTGCCGCCGGTCGCTGGCCTCGTTATAGCCGCGCTAGTTATCGAGATTCATCTAACCACGGAGTGCTGAAATGGCCGGTTCTAGAACATTTTCAATCATCAAGCCGGACGCGACTGCGCGTAATCTGACCGGCGCCATCAACAAAGTCATTGAGGATGGCGGTCTTCGCATTGTTGCCCAGCGTCGTATCAAAATGACCAATGAGCAGGCTGAAGGCTTCTATGCGGTTCATAAAGACCGTCCATTCTTTGGTGAGCTGGTAGAGTTCATGACGTCTGCCCCGGTCGTCGTCCAGGTGCTCGAAGGCGAAAATGCGGTTCTGCGCTATCGCGATATTATGGGCGCAACCAATCCTGCCGAGGCCGCTGACGGCACAATCCGTAAGCTGTTTGCCAAAACAATTGGTGAAAATTCGGCGCACGGGTCTGACTCAGACGAGAATGCCGAAATTGAGATCGCGCAATTCTTTTCTGCCGAAGATATTGTCGGTTAAGAATTAATCAGGCTGTAGCAGGCCTTTTCCAATGCGTTTGGATAAAGGTCGTGCTCGCTTTTCAAGACACGGGCAGCCAGTGTTTCAGCTGTGTCCCCGCTCTCTATCCCGACCCGGCGTTGATCGATAATCTCGCCGGTGTCGACCCCTTCATTCACCCAGTGAACGCTACAGCCGGCTTCGGCATCTCCTGCATCGAGCGCGCGCTGATGTGTGTTCAGCCCAGGATATTTCGGCAGCAGTGAAGGGTGGATATTTATAAGTTTCCCGTCCCATTGCCTGACAAACCATGACGTCAGTATTCGCATGAAGCCGGCAAGTGCGATGATGTCGACATTGCAACGCTGCAAATGAACGTGCATGGCCCGTTCGAAGGCTTCTCGATCATTTGCGAAATCTTTATGTGGCACCGCGATAGTCTCGATACCGTGGGCTTCCGCAAACCGAAGCCCGGCTGCATCGTTGCGGTTGGACATCACAAGAACCGATTCGGCCGGAAACCATTCTTTCTGCGTTGCCTCTACTAATGCTTCCATATTCGAGCCGCGTCCTGATATCAGTATCGCAAGTCGCAGTTTGGTCATTTCGCAATCAGATCGCCAATAATAGCCGGCTGTTCGCCAAGTGATTCCAATTCTGACACAATGTCGGTCGCATGTTCAGCACCAACAGCAAACACCATGCCGATACCCATATTAAAGGTCTGGCGCATTTCGTCTGTTGCAATATTTCCTTCGCGTTGAAGCCAGTCGAAAACGGGCAAAGGCGACCAGCTGTCAAAGTCCAACCGCGGCGCCAAATGGTCCGGACACATACGCGGAATATTCTCAGTTAGACCGCCACCGGTAATGTGGGCGAGACCCTTTACCAGCCCGTTTCGGATGAGCGGCAGCGCGGGCTTCGAATACAGTCTAGTTGGCTCGAGCAGGGCTTCGCCAAGGGGTTTGTCGCAATATGGAGATTTGGCATCCCATCCCAGACCCGTCCTTTCGACAACCCGCCGGATCAGTGAATATCCATTTGAGTGGGGGCCGGATGAACTCAGACTGACTAAAACATCTCCAGGCTGCATTTTAGAATGGGCCGGCAGCAATGATGTCCTTTCAACCGCGCCGACAACAAAGCCGGCAAGATCATAATGACCCGCCGGATACATTCCCGGCATTTCCGCGGTTTCACCACCAACCAGAGCGCAGCCAGCTTGACGGCAACCATCAGCGATACCGGCAATAACTGCCTCGGCAATGCCATTATCCAGCGCGCCGGTTGCAAAATAATCTAGAAAAAAGAGTGGTTCCGCCCCCTGCGCCAGCACGTCATTGGCGCACATCGCCACCAGATCGATCCCGATCGTATCATGCCGACCGGTCGCAAAAGCCAGCATCAACTTGGTGCCAACCCCGTCAGTCCCGCTGACCAGTACAGGGTCCTTCCATCCTTCGGCTTTCAAGTCGAACAGAGCGCCAAACCCGCCTAATCCTCCCATAACCCCGCTACGGGTGGTGGATTTTGCAAGCGGCGATATATTGCTGACAAGTTGTTCGCCTGCCTTAATATCGACACCAGCCTGTCGGTATGAGAGTGGGGTATTTTTATCTTTCGTCATCGCGGCGCTCGCTAGCATGTGTAAAAGCAGGTGGCCAGACTCGAATAGGCTGTTCACCTCTCTAGCACAGCTTGTTAGACAGGTAGGTTAAGAATGAGGGACCTCGGTATTATGATTCGTCTGCTGTTACTGTCACTAAGTCTAATAATTTCGAGCTGGTCGGGCGCGACTGCGCAGAGCCGGGATATATACACAGTCCGAGGTCTCGATGTTGATGAGATGGCAGAGACGGTGATCGAGGCTCAGACCGTGGCATTCTCCGATGCCAAAGTCCAAGGCCTTGCCAAGATGATCGCCCGGGTAACGCTGCCGGAGGATATGGTCGGGCGAGCCCCGCTGGAGATCGGGGCCGAACTTGCTGACCAACTGGCTGCAGCAGTTGATGTCGAGGAAGAGGTCCGCGGTGCAGGCCGCTACCGCGCCCGTCTGGCTGTTGTCTTTAACCCGACTTTGTTCCGCAATTATATGCAATCGATCGGTTTGCCGTTTAGCGACCGCGCCGCGCCACCGGCATTGCTGGTTCCCATCGCCCGTGACAATTACAGATATGCGTGGACCGCCGCCTGGGAAGAAGAATCCGAGGGTCGGCTCGCACCAACCATAACCAGTCGTAACCGCACATACTCATATTTGTCAGGCTGGGCTGATTTTCGTGATGAGGCGGAAATGAGGGGCGCCGCGCGTGCGGTCATGGCAGAGTTGATTGGTTCTCCCGGACGTTTCCAGGCGCAATTATCGATCGTAACCGCATCCGGCATTGAACAAGTTGGGACTACCGGAATTTATTCGACAACGAAGCGAACAGCTGCCGCCGCGGCGGAAATGCTGGACGTCGCCTGGAAACGGCGCTCGATTATCCGCGAGACCGTACGGAATGAGATCGTGGTCTCGGTGCTGTATACCTCGTTGCCAGAATGGAACCGGTTGCGACAAGCACTGGCTGACTCACCGGCAATTATCGAATTTACAACCAAGTCGATTGCCAAGGACGGTGCTGTTGTCAGCTTTGTTTTCGCCGGTGACGGACAGCAATTGCTGAATGATTTGCGTGATCGAGGTGTATCCATACAGTCTCAGGATATTGGCTGGGTGGTATCTACAACAGCCTTTGGCCCCCAGACGAAGACGGAATAGGCATTGTCTATATTTGATCAAATTCCTTTGCGGTTTCCCGAAACACCGCTTGATTTTGACAGCCTCACGGTCACCGACGCGAACCGGCATATTATCAGAGCGATCAGGCATCCACAGCGATGGCCGTTTTATGCTGTCTGTCTGGTTGGTCCTGAAAAAAGCGGTTTATCAACATTGCTGACCGCGTGGGCAGGGGAAATGGGTGGTGTTTACATCGATGCAGCCCGGCATGCTTGGCTCGAAAGTGAATCTGTCCAGCCATCATCCGGCCAGGTTGTCGCGATTGATCAGGCCGACCTGCTCGAAGATGATGGCGCATTGCTGAGCCTTCTTGACAGTGTTCGGCGAACGCAGCAGCATGTTCTGATTGCCGCCAATTCGCCTCCCGGACAATGGAAGATCAGCTCACCGGATTTATTGTCTCGTTTGAAATCGGCGCCAATACTTGATTTGCCTGATCCGGATGAAGATTTGATGCGGGCCCGGTTGCGGCGTGCCGCTGCGAGGTCCTCCCTGATGATTCCACCAAAAGTTGAAGACTATCTCGTTATTCGTCTTGGATTGGACTTTAATCTTATTGAAGACACAATTAATCGCCTTGCCGGAGCGGCAGGGGGTGGTAGAGATCTGACCGTGCCCGTGACAAGGGAAGTATTAGAAGCAGAATAAAGGCAGTTAGGCGATTATGGTAGCGGTTCCGGCGATGCGATTAGACGATGGGTTAGCGATATCACCTGCCCGGTTTATCAATCGGGAACTGTCATGGCTAAAATTCAATCAGAGAGTGCTGGAAGAAGCCTCGGGAACGCGTCACCCATTGCTGGAGCGGCTGCGGTTTCTATCAATTTCGGCTAATAATCTCGATGAATTTTTCATGGTCCGCTATGCCGGTCTTCGAGAACAGCTGCGCGCCGGGATAACTAAAAAAAGCCAGGACGGGCTGACGCCCGCCGAGCAGGTAAAAGCCATTGAGGATGTCATCGCGGCCTTGATGGAAGACCAACAGACCTGCTGGGTTGATTTAAAGTCGGAACTCAGTTCTGAAGGCATCGAAGTGCTTTCGGTAGAAGATGCCAAGTTGACCGACGGAGACTGGCTGGATGAGTATTTCGAGACCAATCTGTTTCCGATCCTGACCCCGCAAGCCCTCGATTCGGCTCAGCCTTTTCCATTTATTTCCAATCTTGGCTTTGCGATTGCGTTTGACTTGTACCCGGTTTCGACAAATTCCGAGCCAATGGTCGGACTTGTCCCGATGCCGGCTTTTTCATCCCGCTTCATACGACTGCCTGATCGTGCAACGGGCCGGCTGCGTTATGTTCGGCTCGAAAGTGTTATCGCACATTACCAGCCGAAACTTTTTCAAGGCTTTCAGGCCCGTGGGCACTGTGTCTTCCGGATTGTCCGCGATAGCGATATTGAAATCGAAGAAGAAGCCGAAGACCTGATCACGGAGTTTGAGATTTTGCTCAAACAACGCCGGCGCGGTAAAATTGTCCGTATCCATTTCGATAAGGATTCACCGGAGCATTTACGGTCTTTTATCGCGCGCGAACTGCATGCCGAACCGCGTGATCTGGTATTGGCTGGCGGGCTTCTAGGTATGAAAGACCTGTCAGGGCTGATTACATCAGAGCGGCATGATCTTCTTTTCCCGCCATTTGAACCACGGTTTCCAGAACGTATTCGCGAAATGAGTGGCGATTGTTTTGCCGCCATACGGGCAAAGGATATTCTTGTTCACCACCCCTATGAATCGTTTGACGTGGTGGCAAAATATTTACTTCAGGCCGCCGTTGATCCTGAGGTAATCGCGATTAAGCAGACACTGTATCGCACAACTTTGAACTCACCGATTGTCGCCGCCCTAATACAGGCTGCTGAGGCCGGCAAAAATGTGACCGCTCTGGTGGAAATTAAAGCACGGTTCGACGAAGAGACAAATCTGCGTTTGGCGCGGGATCTTGAATGCGCCGGCGTACAAGTTGTCTACGGTTTCATTGACTATAAAACGCACGCGAAAGTGTCGCTGGTTGTTCGTCGGGAACGTGACGGTTTGCGGACATATACGCATTTTGGAACCGGCAATTATCACCCAATTACAGCCAAAATATACACCGATCTTTCACTGTTTACCGCTGATCCGGCCTATGGTCGCGACGCCGGCCGTCTGTTCAATTATGTGACAGCCTATCGCGCGCCACTTGAGACCGGTCCTGATTTTGACAAACTGGTTAGTTCACCTTCATCCATGAAGCAGCATTTACTGGAGCTCATCCAGCGCGAAGCAGACGCTGCCAGACACGGTAAGCCGTCCGGGATATGGGCTAAAATGAATTCGCTTGTCGATTCCGATATTATTGACGGTCTGTATCGCGCTAGCCAGGCCGGGGTTCCGATACGGCTTATTATTCGGGGTATTTGCTGTTTAAGACCGGGGGTCGAGGGGCTATCAGAAAACATTCAGGTCAAAAGTCTGGTCGGACGGTTTTTGGAGCATTCGCGCATTGTCTGCTTCGCAAATGGCACTGCATTACCGTCAGGCAAAGCGCTTGTTTATATGTCATCAGCCGACTGGATGAACCGAAACCTAGATCGACGCGTTGAGTCGCTGGTTCCTATCGAAGTTCCGACGGTTCACCGACAGGTTTTAAACCAGATCATGATCGCAAACTTGAATGATGATGAGCAAAGCTGGGTGATGGGAAAGGATGGCGACTATACCCGCCAGGTGCCTGAAAATGTCGATCGTTCCTTCAGCGCACACCAGTATTTTATGAATAATCCTAGCTTGTCAGGACGCGGCAGTGCTTTGGTCCTAAGCGAGCCGCCAAAACTGGCGCCGCGTCCGAATGAAGCGAAATAGCAGATGATGCTGTCGCGTAAGAAGGCGGTCATTGACATTGGGTCAAACTCCTGTCGACTGGTTATTTATGACTGTGCCGGTGCGGCCGTGTTGCCTTATTTTAACGAGAAAACGATGGCCGGCCTGGGCCGCGATATGCCGCGCACTGGCCGCTTGAATGAAGCCGGTTGCAAACTTGCGCTTGAAACGCTCGGACGCTTTCGGTCGATCATCAGGTCGATGGAGGTCGACGAGGTGCGGGCGGTGGCAACCGCAGCCGTCAGGGAGGCTGAAGACGGGCCTGTGTTCCGGCAAGCGGCCGAAGCTGTTTTAGGTGAGCCAATACGCCTGCTTAGCGGTGCTGAAGAGGGTTATCTGTCCGCGCGGGGCGTTATGCTTGGTTTGCCGGGACGCAGCCGGCTGGTTGCTGATCTGGGCGGTTCTAGCCTCGAATTGTGTGACATAAGTGGTCATGCTTGTCTGGAGACCGGCGAGACCTTTCTGCTCGGTCCGCTGGCGCGCAGCGATGACAACGCGTTCGGAACCGGCAAACGGCGTAAAATTATGACTAAAATTCTGCAATCGTCGCAGCTTCTATCGCAGAATGCCGATTGCTTAACAGCAGTTGGCGGCGGTTGGAGAACCGTGGCGCTAACGCATTTCATGCTGACCGATTATCCGTTTAACATCAGCCATGGCACGCAATTGACGCGTGATGATCTCGAGCGCATCGTAACCGCTATGACACAGAGCGCGAATGATGACGGATTGCGCGATCGGCTTCAAAAACTGACCAAAAAGCGGTTTGGCTCACTGCTTCACGCGACTGTTCTTCTGGATGTACTGCTGGAGCAACTCGATCTAGATGAGGTGACCGTATCAGCTTATGGACTTCGTGAAGGTGTGATCGCCGGTGATGATGATGTCGAACCCAATGCCGCACTGTTTGATTCAATCCGATTGTATTTGAAGACGTCACCGACAGAGAAGCTGTTTTCTACCGCCTTGTATCGCTTTGTGAAGCCGATCGGGAATGTTAAGAACATTGGCGAGAGATTACTAAAGGCCGCATGTATGATGGCGGATATCGGCGCCCGCATGCATCCCGACCATCGCCCAGATCTAGTGTTCGAACAGGTTCTTAGAGCTCCGCTGCCAATGATTTCTCACGCCCAGCGCGTCTTTTTGGCATTGGCACTGGCGACGCGATATACGTCAGGCTTTTCGCTCCCGGCCGGTTGTGGCAAAGTTCTCAGCTCAAGCGAGCAGAGGAAAGCGGTGATCCTCGGGCGCGCCTTGCGACTAGGTGGTGTCTATTCTGGCCGCGCTGGAAATATTCTGGAGCGTGCGAGCCTGACAATAAAATCGTCGAGACTAACGCTTACAGTGCCAGAGTCCGACAATACGATGGTTTCCGAGACCGTGCGTAAGCGGCACCGGCAACTAGCCAATGCTTTGGGATGTGAGGCAGTTCTAAACTGCCATGCGGTTTAAAGCGATTAAAGTTTGAAAAGACGAACTGTACCGTTCTCGAATGACACCGCTAGCTTGCCTGAAAGCAGCGCCCGAGCCTTCTGACCGAATACTTCATTTCTCCAGCCGGTAAGGGCGGCGATACTCGGATCAACTTCGCCACGGGCAATTCGCTCAATATCAGCCGCATTGGCAATCAGGCGCGGTACCACGCCGGCTTCATCACTGACCGCTTTGAGAAGGACTTTCAAAATTTCAGGGGCCCCAGCCGGTGTTTCGGAATTGTTAGCCTTTGGCGGTAAAATTGGCGCCCACTCAGCCGGGTTCTCTGCCGCGCGAGTGACCGCGCTGATAAGTCCGCCTGCAAATTTCGATCTAACAAACCCTTTCGGGACAGCGCGAAGGCGCTCGAACGCAGCCTCGTCGGTCGGGACCTGATCAGCGATTTCCTGTATGGCATCATCTTTTAGAATGCGTCGACGCGGTTTGTTAAAGCGCTGCGCAGCGTCTTCGCGCCAGGCCGCGACCGAGGCGAAGATCGCAATATACTCGCGATGGGTCTTGCGCAGTTTGAGGCGTTGCCAGGCCTTAGCCGGATCGGTGTCATACAAGTCAGGATTGGATAGTGCCGTATGCTCTTCGATCAGCCAGGACGAACGGTCCTGACGATCCAAGTCTGCGACCATGTTGATATAAAGATCTCGGAGGTGTGTAACATCGCCCAGGGCATAGTTTAGCTGTTTATCGGTCAACGGCCGGCGCTTCCAGTCGGTGAACTGGCTCGATTTATCAAGCCGCCGTTTAAGAAGCCGCTGGACAAGATTGTCGTATGAAATCGAATCCCCGATACCAAGCGCCATTGCCGCAATCTGGGTGTCAAAAACTGGGGTCGGTGGTGTTCCGAGTAATTTGGTGAAGATTTCCATATCCTGCCGCGCGGCGTGGAAGACTTTTACCCGAGCAGTGTCGGCCACTAGATCAAGGAATGGTTGCAAGTTGATGTCGTCGGATAGTGGATCAATTATGACCTCATACCCTTCGCATGAGGCCTGTATCAGGCAGAGTTCCGGCCAGTAGGTAGTCTCGCGATGGAATTCTGTATCAACGCAGAGGAAACTGCCCTGAGCCAACCTATCGCAGGCTGCGATTAACGCGGTCTGCGTGGTAACCGTAATTATTTTCGCATTTGACATCGGCAATGCATTAACCGAGTTCAGCTCGAATTACGAGTATTTTCCTGATGTGGCTTTAATTGATTGGTGCAAAGCACCGGTCAGCGTCATTACCCGACTGCAACCGCTTTATTTCAATCAGCAAGTTCACCGGCAGCGGTGATAATAGCGGCATCGCACTAAGGATAACAGCAATCTTAATGACAATGACATATCACGATACTTGACAATCGGGCGCCAACAACGCCTAAAGCCGTCTTTTATTCGACCTATGGAGTCACCGATGCATCTCTACCGCACTCATTCTTGCGGCGAACTTCGCCAATCCCATGTTGGAGAAGTCGTTAAAGTTTCAGGATGGCTGCATCGCCGGCGGGATCATGGCGGTGTCATGTTCATCGACCTGCGCGACCATTATGGCCTGACCCAGATTGTTTTTAATCCTGGTGTGAGCGAATTTGAAACGGTTGAACGTCTTCGTACCGAGAGCGTTCTGACAATTGAGGGCAAGGTGATTTCACGCGCGGCCGAGCTCGTTAATGACACGCTGGCGACCGGCGAGATCGAAATTGTTGCGACCGCCGTGACCGTTCAGTCTGAGGCGGCGGAATTGCCGTTGCCGGTTTTTGGCGAACCTGACTATCCCGAAGATATCCGGCTGAAACACCGTTACCTCGATCTTCGTCGTGAAACGCTGCATGCCAATATGACCCTGCGTGCCGACGTTATCGCATCGATCCGACGGCGTATGGTAGAACAAGGCTTCACTGAGTATCAGACGCCGATTCTTACCGCCTCAAGTCCCGAAGGCGCACGTGATTTTCTGGTGCCAAGCCGGATGCACCCCGGCGAGTTTTACGCACTGCCGCAAGCCCCCCAGCAATTCAAACAATTGCTGATGGTGTCCGGCTTCGACAGATATTTCCAGATTGCACCGTGTTTCCGCGATGAGGATGCGCGCGCTGACCGGTCTCCGGGCGAGTTCTACCAGCTGGATGTCGAAATGAGTTTCGTGACTCAGGAAGACGTTTTTCAGTCCATCGAACCGGTAATGCGCGGCGTTTTCGAAGAATTTGCAAACTGGAATGGCAAACAAAGACAGGTTCCGGCCGAGCCGTTTGCCCGTATTCCATATGCCGATGCAATGTTGAAATATGGTTCGGATAAACCTGATCTGCGTATTCCAATTATATGCTCCGATGTCTCCGATATTGTGGTACGTGAGGATGTGACGCTTGGTGTTTTTCGCAAGATCGTAGAAACCGGCGGCATTGTTCGCGCTGTACCGGCACCGGACACGGCCGGTCAGCCGCGCAGTTTCTTTGATAAAATGGATGCCTGGGCCAAGAAAGAAATGCAGGCGCCAGGTCTCGGCTATATGAGATTTGTCGACGAAGGCGGTGAACTTAAGGCGACTGGGCCGATCGCCAAATTCTTCGAGCCGGCGGCACTACAGGCCTTGGCGAAGCGCGCGGGTATCAAAGCAGGTGATGCCCTTTTCTTTGCGGCCGGAAAGAAAGCCGATGCGGAGCGCCTTCAAGGTGCGGCCCGCAACCGGATTGGACATGAACTCGGTATTGTGGAGCCAGATATCTTCCGGTTCTGCTGGATCATCGATTTCCCGATGTACGAATATGATGAAGATGCCAAAAAAGTAGATTTCAGCCATAATCCGTTCTCGATGCCACAGGGTGGTTTGGATGCTTTGCTTGCAGCCGACACTGAAGCAAAGCAGCTGGCGCTCAAAGCATTCCAGTATGATATTGTTTGTAATGGTATCGAATTGTCATCCGGTGCCATTCGGAACCATTTGCCTGAAATCATGTTAAAGGCTTTCGAGCTGGCGGGTTATGGTCCGGAGATTGTCGAGGCTGAGTTTGGTGGAATGTTGAATGCTTTCCAGTATGGCGCACCACCGCATGGCGGAATTGCGCCCGGTGTTGACCGTATGGTTATGCTACTTGCCGATGCCGAGAACATTCGTGATGTTACTTTGTTCCCGATGAACCAGCAGGCCAGAGACCTGATGATGCAGGCACCAAGTCCGGTTGAAGATAAACAGTTACGTGAGCTAAGCATTCGTCTTGCCCCACAGGCAAAAAGCTAGGGCAGGGCGAGCAGGCTAGTTGATATGACCAGACCATAGGGTTCATCTTGGCGGGCTGGTTGGTCTGGGTCGATATGAGACGAAAACCACGCCGGCTTGTGGACGAAGTGCTGACATCACCGTAAAGCCAGTAATTGAGTATTATCTAGAGCAAAGCCGGCCCTGACGGGCCCTGCTCACAAGCCATAGGGCAAAGTGTATCATGTTCGATATTAAAGCTATTCGTGAAGCGCCGGATGAATTTCGACAGGCATGGAATCGCAAAAAGGCAGGGTCCGGCGACGTGGTTGATCGGATAATGGCGCTCGCCGAGGCAGTCAGACAGGCCACGACCCGCAAACAGGATGCCGAAACAGTACGGAATACAAATTCGAAATTGATTGGTAAGGCCAAAGCGACTGGCGACGAGGCGGAAGCACAACGGCTTATGCAGATTGTCGCTGACGCGAAAGCCTTGATCGAACAGAGCGGAACCGAGGAGCTGGCAGCTCAAGGCGAGCTTGATAATCTTCTAAGCGGTTTGCCTAATCTGCCTCTACCAGACGTGCCGGCCGGCGAGAGCGAAGATGAAAATGTCCAGCAAGGTGAAGTCTGGGGTCAGCCAAGAGAATTTTCCTTCCCAGTGCAGGATCATGCCGATTTTGGCAGCAATTTGAAAGATGCAAGTGGTGCCTCGCTTCTCGACTTTGAGGCAGCGACGAATATGTCAGGCGCCAGATTCGTTGCCATAAGAGGGCAATTGGCCAGACTCGAGCGGGCACTCGGGGCATTCATGCTCGATTTCCAAACGGAAACCAACGCTTATACCGAAGTTTCACCGCCTTTATTGGTTCGGTCGCAAGCGCTTTACGGTACTGGGCAACTACCGAAATTCGAAGAGGATTTGTTCAAAGTTGGCGATCAGCACTATCTGATCCCGACCGCAGAAGTGCCGCTAACCAATATGGTAGCTGGTCAAATCTTGAATGACGAGCAGTTGCCGCTGCGGATGACAGCACAAACGCCTTGTTTCCGTTCGGAGGCCGGTAGTGCCGGTCGCGATACCAAAGGCATGATACGCTTGCACCAGTTTATTAAAGTCGAGCTGGTATCGATTGTACGTGATCAGGCTGAAGGTCTGGCAGAGCTGGAGCGTATGACAAGGTGTGCCGAAGCTGTTCTCGAGGCTTTGAACCTGCCATATCGGCGGATGCTATTATGTGCTGGTGATATGGGGGCAGGCGCCCGCAAGACTTATGACCTCGAAGTCTGGCTGCCCAGCCAGAATACTTATCGCGAAATTAGCTCATGCTCCTACTGCGGTGAATTTCAAGCGCGCAGAATGAATGCGCGCTGGCGCCCAGCGGTAAGTGAGGCGACACCGAAACCGAAGCCGGTATATGCGCACACATTAAATGGCTCGGGGCTTGCTGTTGGCCGGACCCTTGTCGCCATTATGGAAAATTATCAGGAAGCAGATGGTTCGCTAACAGTGCCACCGGTTCTAAGAGGATATCTGGGTGGCCTGGAGTCAATTGGGTGAGGATACTTCTAACCAATGATGACGGCATAAACGCCCCCGGTTTAGAGGTTCTGCATGATATCGCGATTGATTTGCTAGAGAGTTTGGGTGTCGATGATCCGGATGCAAATATCTGGACGGTCGCCCCCGATGTCGAGCAGTCCGGAAGAGGGCGGGCGATATCGCTGACGGAGTTCGTTCGCGTTAGACAAGTTTCAGAGCGGCGCTGGAGCGTTGCAGGGACGCCCAGTGACTGTGTTTTGCTGGCGCTCGAAGACTTATTGCCAAGCAAGCCGGATCTCATCCTGTCAGGCGTTAATGAAGGCCAGAATATCGCAGAGGATACGAGTTTTTCCGGAACCGTTGCAGCCGCACTATTTGGAATGCAGCACGGCGTCGCATCAATTGCACTTAGCCAGTCAAAGGGGTTCCGGTCACAAGGTTCGTGTCCGTGGGAAACACCGCGTAATTGGGGTGCTAAAGTGCTGGCCCCGCTTGTCAGACAAAAATGGCCTGATGACGTGATATTAAATATTAATTTTCCCGACAGAGACCCCGATTCCGTAAGCGGCATTCAATTTACACGGCAGGGTTGTCGCGACGAGCAGATTATAAAAACTGAGGTTCGCGAAGATTTACGCGGGACGCCCTATTACTGGATCGGCTATCGCGGCAAGCTGTCAAATCCTGATCAGGGTACTGATTTGCGCGCAATCTATGATGGCTATGTTTCGATCACACCTCTACATGTCGACTTGACCCATGAAACATTTCTGACTGAAATGAAGAAGTTATGGACGGACTGAGTCGCGATCAAATTCGCTCGGCGCGTATGGTTCTGGCAATGCGGCGTCAGGGGATACTTGACCCTCATATCCTGTCGGGATTCGAATCCGTCGACCGCTCGGCCTTTGTCGGATCTGACTTTGACCGCCTAATATTTGAAGATTGCACTATTCCAATTGCATGTGGTCAGTCGATCCCGGCCCCGAGTGTGATCGCGCAGCTGATCGCCGCTCTAGAACTTCATACTGATGACATTCGCGAGATTCTGGTCGTCGGCGCCGGCAGTGGCTATAGTTGTGCGTTGCTGGCGCAATATTGCCAGCATGTTCATGGGGTCGAGCGCTATAAGACGCTCGCCGAGCAGGCGGCCAAACGGCTCGGCTATCTGAATATTGCTAATGTCAGCATCCATCATGGCGACGGGTTGGAAGGACTAGGGCTTGCTGGGCCTTATGATCGGATTGTTCTCATGGGAACGATCAGTACTATACCTGCCATATTGGTCGATCAGCTCAGTGCTAATGGGCGTTTAACCGCGCTAATACAGGCGGCCGACGGGACCCAGACGATCCGGTCAATTCGGGAACGCAAAATTATTTCGGAGATAGCGCTCGACGGCGCAATGACACCTTTGGTTAAAGGGCTAGCTGCGGTCCTGTGAGTATTTCGGGCGCGTAAATAAAAACCGACGGCCAGAACTGACCGTCGGTTTTAAAATGTCTGGCTCTTTAGACGTTTATGACTTTGCGGCGGCTTCCTGCAGACGCGCAAAGATATTGCCGCCATGTCCAGCGCCAGAATCGAAGGCGGTCTGTACCGACGTATCGGTTATTTGTTCCCATTTATCGGCAACAGCTTCAGCAGTCAGCGCGTCGCCCTGTCCGACAAAGGCACCGTTTGTTTCAACAATCTGGGCCATTGAGAAAGCGCCGGCGCCAGCCGAGAGGATCATGCCGGTCGGGGCGTCTTCTTTAACCAGATTAATCACGCCGGGGGTGACATATTCCGGCTTGAGATTGTCGAGCATTTGTTGCGGCATCAGACCTTCGGTCATCCGGGTTGCCGCAATAGGACACACAGTGTTGATTTTAATGTTATTCTTAGCGCCCTCGATTTTTAGCGTATTCATCATACCAACAACGCCGAGCTTACCTGCGCCATAATTGGCCTGACCAAAATTACCGTACAGGCCGGTTGATGAGGTCGTTACTACAATCCGACCGTAGTTCTGGTCTTTCATAATGTTCCAGGCAGCGTGGATTGGTTTGAACGAGCCGAGCAAGTGGACGTCGATAACGAGATTAATGTCTTCATTCGTCATTTTCGAGAATGATTTATCCCGCAAAATACCGGCATTTGCGATTATGATATCGATCCGGCCAAAGGCCTCCATCGTATCATCAATCATTTTCTGTACGCCCTTATCATCAGTCACCGATGAGCCATTGGCGATCGCTTCGCCGCCCATGGCTTTAATTTCCGCAACGACTTTTTCGGCGGCCTCTGAATTTCCGCCACTGCCATCCATGCTTCCGCCGAGGTCGTTGACAACAACTTTCGCACTGCGCCGAGCCAATTCGAGTGCATGCTCACGGCCTAGGCCGCCGCCAGCACCGGTAACAATGGCAACGCGATTATCAAAACGGATATCGGACATTTGAGGAACACTCCTATTTAAAATCATACTACAAATTTTGTTCTGGTGTCTTCGATCATTATGGCGACAGAAGGTCAAGCTATGGCGCAGCGTCAGGCATTGCCACGATACTGTTGGCATGGTCTGAAAATGTGTAGGAGGAACCAATCAAGCTTACTTATTTGACACTCGGATCAAACGATATCGAACGGTCGTTGGCCTTTTATGACCAGATTCTAGGGGAGTTGGGTGCAAGACAATTGTTTAATAATGGGCGGCTATATTTTTACGGTACAGGGCCTGGCGAGGTCATGCTCGCTATTGGTGGGCCCCATAATAAAAAAGAGGCAACATCCGGAAATGGCGTAATGGCCGCGCTGAGCGCACCTGATCATACCACTGTCGAGCGTGTTTATGCTAACGCAATGGAACTAAATGCTGTTGATGAAGGCGCTCCGGGCAATCGGATGCCGACATTTTATGGGGCTTACTTCCGAGATCCCGATGGCAATAAGATCTGCGTCTGCAAACTTGGTTAGGGATTTATCGGGCGGCTGCGCAATAAGGTGCCGCCCGCGACGAGAATCGGTATTAGTTAGGTTAGGATATTCCAGTTAGCGGCTAGAGGGAAAAGCAAATGGAGTGGGGATGGGATAATGTCAGAGCCCTGATCGGTATTATTCTGATCTACGGGATTGCGTATGGCTTTTCGGAAAATAAAAGGGCCTTCCCTTGGCGAATAGTTATCGGCGCGACCATTATACAGGCGGCATTGGCACTGATTTTATTCGGTGTGCCATTGATCAGAAGCGGCCTGTTTCAGGCCAATCTGGTCGTAGATAGTCTGATTAGCGCCACGGCTTATGGTACGAGTTTTGTATTCGGCCCTGTCTTTGGAACGCAAGCTGGCTGGGAAGGTTTGACCGGGCAACCTGGTCCGATCTTTGCTTTACATTTATTGCCGCTAATTATCGTTATTGCAGCGTTATCGGCCGTTTTATGGCATTGGCATTTATTGCGCTGGGTGACGAAAAGCTTTGCGGTCGTTTTTAATCGCTTGCTCGGCCTCGGCGGTGCCACGTCGCTTGCGGTTTCGGCGAATGTCTTCATGGGCATGACAGAGTCGCCCGTGCTGGTGAAGCCTTATCTGCTGAAAATGACACGCTCGGAAATCTTCATTCTGATGACCGCTGGATTTGCGACCGTTGCCGGCAGTGTACTGGTTCTGTATGGCGTGTTTCTGGACGGCGTATTACCAAATGCGCTTGGACAATTGCTGGGTGCTTCATTAATCGCAACGCCTGCAGCGGTTGCTGTGTCGCTAGTGATGGTACCGGAAACAAACGACATCAACCAGCGCGCATACGAGCCGGATTTCGAGTATAATTCGACCATGGATGCCTTCTCGACTGGCGCATCCGACGGCCTTAAAATTCTTGCCAATATTGTAACAATGTTGATTGCGGCTTTCGCCGTCCTTTATCTGGTCAATGAATTGTTCGGAGCACTCCCAGACTTTAACGGCAGTGAATTGTCGATAGAGCGTATCCTTGGATGGCTGTTTGCACCGCTGATGTACATGATTGGCGTGCCGCTCGGCGAAGCGGCGCAGGCTGGATCCTTAATGGGCGTAAAAACCGTTCTGACGGAGTTTGTTGCCTTTCTCCAGCTCGCAGAAATACCTGCTGGTGACATGTCACAACGGACCCGCATGATTACGGCACACGCGATATGTGGTTTTGCGAATATTGGCTCTGTCGGTATATTAATCGGCGGTCTGTCAATGATTGAGCCAGGGCGTCGTTCAACATTTCTCGAACTGGCTGGAATAACATTGGTATCAGGTACGCTTGCAACCTGTCTGTCTGCAGCGATAGTCGCCTTGTTACCGGTGAACCTTTTCTTTGGAGGCTAACTTTATGGCATTAGTGAAAAAATTAATCGTATCCGGCGCCGTTGGCGCACTGGTAGGGCCTTTCGCCACTGCCCAGATGATCGATCAAATCGCGACACGCGACGCAGTAAGGGCGTTGGATGATTGTATGGCGGCCGGAGCAACCGAACTGCAGTGCAAACGGGACCTTCCGGCTAATCTTATGGCGGGTCTTAGTACAGACGAGGATGTCAGGTTCCAGTCAATCTCGGTCTTCGGGGTGAGTGGCTTAGACCGAGCAGGAAATTCGAGTATTATCTCGGCTCGTGATATAGCTGATCTTGCCGCGGACCATCCAGCCGAGATACTGAACACCGTTCCCGGTGTGAATATACATATGAATTCGCTACAGGAACATCTGATTGCCATTCGCTCACCGGTATTAACCGGCGGTGCCGGGCAAGGAAGCTTTCTGGTTCTGGAAAATGGTGTGCCGACCCGATCTCCGGCTTTTGGAAACGTCAATATTCTAATCGAACCACATCACGAGACGGCAGATTATATCGAGATAGTTCGGGGGCCGGGATCGGCGCAATATGGCTCAAATGCTGTCCATGGGCTGATAAATATCATTCACGGTGGTCCGCGGGAACGCGGTATTAGAGCCCATTTATCGGGATCGACCCTTGGTCGCCAGAAACTCGATCTGATTGCCGATCAGGGATATATCGGACGCGGTGCGCTGTCGCTACAGTCTGACACTGGATGGCGTGACAATACCGACTTACTGCAGCTAAAGGCGTCCGGCCAGGTCGAAACGACCCTTGGTGGCTGGATGATTACCGGTTGGGGATCATCGTCGTACATGGAACAGGAAACCGCTGATTTCATCAATGGCGCCGAAGCTTATAAGGATCGCGACGTTGCGAAATCGAATGATGATCCGCTGGCATATCGCAATGCATGGTCAGTGCGGGTCGGGGCGCGACTTGAACGTGACATATTCGGCGGCGAGCTGTCGCTAACGCCGTTTGCGCGCCATCAGAATATGGATTTCCGTCAACATTTCTTGCCAAATAAAAGTTTTGAAGAAAACGGCCATACCGGCGCGGGCATCATGGTGCGCTATAATGATACGCTGAGTGAAGATATCGACTGGAGACTTGGCTTTGATAGCGATATCGCGTCCGGTTACCTGAAAGAACGTCAGGATGACCCGTTCGGCTTCTTTCCGGGCGATGGTCGTTTTCCGGTCGGGCTGCATTATGATTATGACGTCGACACAGCCCTATTTGCGGTCTGGAGCGAGCTTGACTGGCATATCAATGCCCGAACTGAGCTGCAGTTCGGAATTCGTGCTGAAACGCATGATTATAATTATCGAACAAACATAGAGGCGGGGGTAAATGGTCGCTTCAAAGTGCCTGAAGACCGCGACGACGATTTTACCTTTGTTACGCCAAAACTGGCTCTATTGTACGCGGTGACGCCAGATACGACACTTTATGCCCGTTATGCACGCGCCAGTCGGGCACCGCAGGCCAGCGATCTGTACCGTATCCAGTCGCTTCAGGGGACTGCCGAAGCTGGTGTGGAAACAGCCGATAGTTTTGAAGTCGGGTTACGGGGCCTCGGGTTTGACGGAAGACTGGTCTATGACATTGCAGCCTATCACATGGAGAAAGACAATTTCTTCTTCCGCGATGCTGACGGACTAAATGTGACTGATGGCGCCACCCGGCACCAGGGTATTGAAGCAGGCGCTGACCTTGCTATGAGTGAGCAGTGGCGCCTGCGCGGGTCATTATCGTGGTCCGATCAGACCTACCGGTTTGACCGCGTCGTGGGGCGCGCTTCGGATACGATTACCAAGGGCGATAGCATAGATACGGCCCCCGAATGGCTCGCCGATATCGCGCTTGTTTGGTCGCCAGATGAGCATTTCGAAACAGTTCTATCTGCCGAGCATATTGGGGACTATTTCACAAATCCCGGTAATACGCGTTCTTATCCGGGGCATACTGTTTTGTCGTTACGGACAAGCTATCAATACAGTCCTAAGCTCACGGCCTACGTCAATGTTCGGAACCTATTTGATACTGCTTATGCTGATCGTGCAGACTTCGGCTTCGGATCTGACCGTTTCTTCCCCGGTGAGCCATTAAATGTCACAATCGGCGTACGCAGGACGTTTTAATGATAAAGGAGGCTTGCCAGTGAAGCTTTATCACACCCCAAAAGCTGTTAACCCCGAGCGGAGCTATACGTTTCTTAAAGCCAAAGGGAAGCTGGATGCCGTTGAAATTGAAGAGGTTTCTATCATGAAGCTCGAGCATCGTACGGATGCTTACAAGAAACTCTCGCCCTATTCACAGGTGCCTGTTCTCGTCCTGGATGATGGTAGTACATTAACCGAGAGCCGGGCAATTTGTACCTATTTTGAAGGCCGTTTTCCGGAGCCGAATTTACTTGGTCGGGATCCGAAAGAAAAAGCCGTGATAGAGATGTGGGATCGGCGAATTGAGCTTGGCTTTTTATCAAATATCGCGGTTTGGTTTCGCAATACGAGTCAAGTCATGGCGGCACTTGAAAACCCGCAATTGCCCGAAGCGGCGGCGAAGGCGGAGACACAAGTCCGGAAATTCGTAGCGACGCTAGATGAGCATCTGGCTGCGAATGAATGGTTGGCGGCGGACCGGTTTACGAATGCCGATATTACGATGCTTCTGACATGCGGATTTTCGTCCCTTGTTGGCTGGAAACCGCACAAAGAGCACGCGAATATTGCAGCATGGTATCAACGGACAAAAGCGCATATTGACCAATAATCATTAGCTTTTTCAGCTATAGTACTGAGCGTACTATAATGCTTTTAGCTGGCCCTTGAGATCAGAGATGATGTCTTGCGGGATTAAACCGGGACCAATCCTTAAACCGGCTTCCCCATGCATCCATACCGCCGCACAGCAGGCGCTGAAAGCGGGCATAGCTTGTGCCAGCAGACCCGTAATCATACCGGCAAGGACGTCACCACTGCCAGCCTTTGCGAGATAGGGTGACGCATGCCGGTTAATAACCAATTCGCCATCGGGGGCGACGATTAATGTTTCGCGGCCTTTCAGGACAACAATGGCTGCGAGATGACGTGCAACATCTTTGGCGCGCTGCACCCGTGATCCCTGGAAGTCTGAAAACGCCTGATCGAATTCGCCATCGTGAGGGGTAATTATTAATGGAGCGGTCCGGCCGTTTATATCAGGTCTGTTTATAATTGCGTCGGCATCGAGTACAATCGCGACCGTTTCTGATAGTGTTGCGAGTGTCTTGATCGCGCCAACTGGACATCCGCCTGGCCCGGCGAGTAAGGCGGTTACTTTCTTCACCGCAGAAACAGCTCCATTGCGCACCATAATGTCTGCGGGGAGTGTGGTGCGATAAAGATCATAGGCTTCGTCCGACATAACTGTGACAAGCCCAGCACCAATTCGAGAACAGGCTGCTGCTGCGAGCCGCGTCGCGCCGGCATAATTTGCTGAACCGATTATAACGCCATGCCCGCGATGATATTTATGCGCGTCCAAGCCGGGGCGTGGAAAATCTTTCTGCCAAAGCTGCGGGCTATTTTCAATCATTTTGCCAGCCTTCTAAAAGCGCACCTAATGCGCGCATAAAATGCTAGCAGGGCGATTTGGGCTCTCCAAGGCACAATTAATCTAATGGTGAGAAAACCGTCGTCCTTTATTGCGTCGGCTACCGGTCTATTCCCGGCTAATTCGTCGTCGCCAGCCAGGCATCCAGATCTGACAGGGCCCGGGCAGCTTGCGCCCGCTTTTTTGCGCGCCCCTTATCCTTGCCACGGAGCCGTTTGCCATGTTCGTCACGGGTCTGGACGTCATCCGGATTAGCCGGTGGAAACAGGCCGAAATTAATGTTCATCGGCTGAAATGTCTTTCCTTCGGCGAGGTGTCCGCCTGTTATGTGCCTGATCAAGGCGCCTAGCGCTGTGTTTTCAGGCGGCGGGGTGACCGTCTCGCCGCGCAGCTCCGCTGCGGCAAACCGGCCGGCTAAAAGACCCATTGCTGCGCTTTCAACATAACCTTCAACACCTGTAATCTGGCCAGCGAAACGAAGTCTCGGCATCGATTTCAGACGCAATTCGGCATCAAGAAGCTTTGGTGAGTTGATAAATGTATTTCGGTGGATACCGCCCAGGCGCGCAAATTCGGCGTTTTGCAGCCCGGGGATCATGCGAAATATCTCAGCCTGTGCGCCGTATTTGAGCTTGGTTTGAAAGCCAACCATATTCCACAGGCTGCCAAGAGCATTGTCCTGCCTCAGTTGAACAATCGCATGGCATTTTACATCGGGTTGGAACGGATTAGTTAACCCAATCGGCTTCATTGGACCAAAACGCAGGGTTTCGCGTCCGCGTTCGGCCATCACTTCGATTGGCAGGCAGCCTTCAAAGTAAGGCGTATTTTTTTCCCAGTCACGAAACTCGGTTTTGTCACCGTCGATCAAAGCGTCAATGAATTGGTTATACTGAGCTTCGTCCATGCCGCAATTAATATAGGCGGCGGTATCTCCATGCGGGCCGGGCTTATCATAGCGCGACTGACGCCACGCCTTATCCATATCAATACTGTCAAAATGAACGATTGGTGCGATCGCATCGAAAAAGGCGAGGTCCTCTTCACCAGTCTCGCGCCGGATCGCCTCTGCCAGTTCCACGCTTGTCAAAGGCCCTGTTGCGATAATGACGCTATCCCAGTCAGACGGTGGCAGCCCGGTGATTTCTTCGCGCTTGATTGTGATCAAAGGATGCTGTTCAAGCGCTGCTGTCACCGCGCCCGCAAAAGCTTCGCGATCAACCGCCAGCGCGCTACCGGCGGGCACCTGGTGCTTATCTGCGGTATTGATAATCAAACCACCGGATCGACGCATCTCTTCATGCAGAACGCCAACCGCATTTGTTTGACTGTCATCGGATCGAAACGAGTTTGAGCATACGAGTTCGGCAAGCTGGTCGGTCTGATGTGCATCAGTTCCGCGCACGCCGCGCATTTCATGCAGTACCACTTGAACGCCCGCCTGAGCAGCTTGCCAAGCGGCTTCCGAGCCTGCCATGCCGCCGCCAATGATATGGAGTTGTTTCATCGTCATTAAGGCTCTTTGAAAATTAAGGGATAATAGGTCAAGACAGCAAAAGCTTTATTCTCTGCGGCAGACCAGCGCGATAACGGTCAGGCTGCGATGGATATAATAGCAAACTTCGGCAGCGACATTGCCAATTAGAGCTTTGCATCACGATGCGACAACCCTAAATGGAAGATATGTCAGATCATAAGCCTTCTCAAATTCGCGATGCCGAGCGCATCCTCTCTCAACTGCTTGACGTGTGCGCACAGAACGGGGCTACGGCTGCCGATGTTTCACTCGGTCACAGCCAGGATACTCGCGTGGAGGTGCAAAAGGGACAACTCGACACGCTTGAACGCTCCGAATCGATTGGCGTATCTCTGCGCTGTTTTGTCGGGCAGAGACAGGCACACGTTTCAGGCTCGGATGTATCCGAAGCCGCACTGGCGGACCTGGCCGACCGTTGTGTCGCGATGGCTAAAGTTGTTCCCGAAGACCAGTATTGCGGGCTGGCTGATGCATCAGAGCTGGCAACAGAATTGCCGGAGCTTGACCTAGATGGCGATCCCGAGCCCGATAGCAGCGTTCTTGAGGCTGATGCGCTCGCAGCTGAAGAGGCTGCACTAGCAGTATCCGGTGTCGATCACGTTAGTGGAAGCGGGAGTTCATGGGGCAGATCGGAACGCTGGGTCGCCGCCAGTAATGGTTTTTACGCAACACGCCGCAGCGGATATTCAAGTCTTGGACTAGCCGCAATTGCGCGTTCTGGCGAAGCAATGGAACGCGACTATGATAGTCAGGTGGTTCGCCGGATTGAGGATCGCAGGAGTGCGATTGAGATTGGCCGCACAGCCGGTGAACGTGCAATTGCCCGGCTAAATCCGAAAAAGGTCAAAACCCAAACGGCGGCAGTAATTTACGATCGGCGGGTTTCATCTAGCCTGTTAGGGCCATTAATGTCTGCGATGAGTGGGCCTGCCGTGGCACGCGGGATTAGCTTTTTAAAAGACCGGCTCGGCGATCAATTGTTCCGGCCTGATGTCTCAATTATCGACGATCCGTTTCGCCATCGTGGTTTAGGAAATCGTGCCCATGATGGTGAGGGACGTCCGGTCGATCGCGTCGCCCTGATTGATCAGGGTTATCTTAAAAACTGGATGTTGAACGGATCATCCGCCAAACAACTTGGACTTAAGCCAAATGGTTATGCGAGCGGTGGTTTCGGCAGCCCGCCGGGGGTTGGTGGCTCCAATATCTACATGCAGGCCGGCGTGAAGACCCCCGAACAACTTATGGCCGCGGCCGGACATGGATTGCTGGTCAGCGATATGTTTGGTCCGTCAATCAACCCGAACACGGGGGACTATTCGGTCGGCGTATCCGGATTCTGGTTTGCCGACGGGGAAATACAATATCCGGTGTCGGAAGTGACAATCGCCGGTGATCTGATTTCGATTTATGAACGTCTCATACCGGCATCAGACCTCGAATTCCGGGGCACGACAGATGCGCCATCCATTCTAGTTGAGGATATGTCGATTGCGGGCGAGTGATGTTGATATAAACGATCTACATCTTCTTCAGGAGGTTGTAACAGAGGCGGCCTCAATTGCGTATCGCCATTTCGGTAGCAAATCCCTGAAAGTATGGGATAAAAGCATCGATAATCCGGTTAGCGAAGCGGACCTCGAGGTCAACGAGTATATGCGTCGTAAGTTGATGTCGGCACGTCCGGCATATGGCTGGCTTTCGGAAGAGACAACGCTTTCGGATCATCGCCGCGATCAGGATAAAGTATGGGTTCTGGACCCGATCGATGGCACAAAGGCCTTCATCAGCGGCTCGCCATTCTGGTGTATTGGGGCCGGGCTGGTCGAGCGTGGCGTCCCGAAGGTCGCGATTGTCGCCGCCCCAGCTCTCGACCAGTGCTATACGGCCGTGAAGCATGGCGGTGCGAGATGCAATGGAGAGATCATCAGGGTCTCAGACCAGTCTTGCATTCAGGGGTGTCGCATGGTTGCGACCGAGGAAATGTTCAGCCACAAATCCTGGCCCGAAACCTGGCCGGAAATGGTGTTTGCGAGACCGAAACCGAACGCAACTCTGCTTCGATTGTGTGCAGTAGCGAGTGGTGAATGGGACGCCGCTATGGCATTGTGGCGGAAGTCGGACTGGGACCTTGCCCCCGGCAGTTTGATAGTTGAAGAGGCCGGCGGGCTGGCAACAACCCATCTTGGTGAACATTATCGGTTCAATCAGTTGATTCCAGCGCAACGAAGTCTGCTTTCAGCTGGTACAAAACTGCATTCCCTGTTAAGGGCGCGTGTCGATCACGTTAAGCTTTCCAATCCCAACGCGAACGAGACACCATCTTCATTTTAATCAAGCAGAGGCATCAATGAAAACATCTCAAACGAGCAAGCAATTACTTCATTTGGTTATTGGTGGCGAATTGAAGGATGTTTTGGGGCTTGAATTCTCCGATCTTTCAAAAATTGATTTTATTGGTGCTTTCCCGAATTACAGATCTGCCTATGATGCCTGGAAAACGGCCGCACAAAAAACAGTCGATGCCGCGGATGTGAGATATTTCATTCTGCACGCTCACAAGCTCATGGATCCCGAAACAGGCGAACAGCACAATTTCTGATCACAATTCATCCATCTCTAAACGCGCTGGTCTGTTAAGACTATTCCAGCAGTTTTTCGCGGCGCAGATACGCTGGTTTCTACTGGGGACATTGTTCGCGGTAATTACTGCTGCTTGCGCCAGTGCTTATGCCGGTATCCTGGCATTTGTCGGCAATCAGCTGCAGGCTGCGATAGAGACAAAGGAAAGCGAGTTTGGCTGGATTGTTGTCGGTCCTATCGGAATTGTGCTGCTTGCATCAGGACGCGCCTTATCGCTCTATTTGATGACGATATGCAATAATACCGGGGTCCAGAGAGCTTTAGTTGACGTGCAGGCCGCTCAGTTCAACGCCCTGACCGACGGAGATTACCAGCGCCTGACCGCGGTTGCTGCGGGCGGTTTCGTCTCGCGTTTTATCAATGACTTAAACGCACTTCGCGATGCAGGTCTGCGTTTTGCCAATAATTTCACCAAGAGCATTTTCACAATCATTGGTGCCTTTGGTTATATGCTTTACCTCGACTGGCGACTGACGCTTATTTTACTAATTGTGTACCCGGTCGCTTTTGGGCCGGTGATCGCATTAGGAAACCGGATCCGGAAGCGGGCCAAAGCCGCTCAAACCCAGATTGGGGAAGTCACATCGTTATTGAATGAAGGGTTTCAATCGGCCCGTATTGTAAAGGCCTATTCACTCGAAACCTATCAACGGGAACGCGCTAAACTTGGCTTCATCGAGCGGTCCCGGTTATTTCTGAAAGTTCTCACTGACAAAGCTGCCGTGGATCCAATTCTGGAAGTCACAGGCGGCGTCGCTATGGCCGGGATATTGGCCTTTTCGGCCTGGCAAATCGGTACAGGGGCAAGCACGCTTGGTGACTTATTAGGTATTATTGGAGCGATCGGCATTGCGACGCCTGAGCTGCGAGCGCTTGGTACTCTTAACGCGGTCGCGCAAGAAGGCGGCGCAGCCGCCGATCGAATGTTTGATGTCCTGGATGATAAAACCCTTATTTGCAACACGCCGGGCGCGGTCGAATTAGCGGCTGTACAGGGACGCATTTCTTTCAAGAATGTCAGCTTTAACTATCCTGACGGTAGTCCGGCACTGAATAATTTGAGTTTTGAGATTGAACCGGGTGAGACAGTCGCGCTGGTCGGCCCGAGTGGCGCCGGTAAGTCTACGGTATTCAATCTAATCTTGCGGTTGTTCGATGCAACATCAGGAGAGATTTTGATTGATGGCGCGCCTTCAAAGCAAGTTAGTCTGTTGTCCTTGCGCGGCGCCATGGCACTGGTTTCGCAAGACGC
Organism: Hyphomonas sp. TMED17; assembly: GCA_002172915.1. Taxonomy (GTDB): domain Bacteria; phylum Pseudomonadota; class Alphaproteobacteria; order Caulobacterales; family Hyphomonadaceae; genus Henriciella. Next base: position 305,778 of record NHBW01000005.1, read on the forward strand.
TGCCCTGTTTGACGACACGATAAAGGCAAACATTGCATTCGGTCGGCTGGAAGCGAACATTGACGAGATCATGGCAGCAGCAATCGCTGCTAATGCGCATGGTTTCATTATGGAGCTTAAGGATGGCTATGACAGCCAAGTCGGCGAAGGTGGACGAAACCTCTCGGGCGGACAGCGTCAACGGGTAGCGCTTGCCCGCGCAATTATCCGACAAGCCCCAATTCTGCTTCTCGATGAGGCCACGTCCGCGCTTGATTCAGAAAATGAGGCGAAAGTTCAGGTTGCGCTGAGAGAATTCACCCAAGACCGGACGAGTCTGATTGTTGCTCACAGGCTGTCGACTGTGCGCAAGGCGGATCGAATTCTTGTGATTGAAGACGGACAGGTGGTCGAGACAGGCTCCCATACCGAGTTAATGGCGGTTAATGGCGTTTATAAACGACTTGTAGAATTACAGCTTAACTAGGCCGGCCTGTATTTGTTTAAAACTATCGTCCCGGAGCTTTCGATAGCGGCCGTTCAGCCGGCATCTGGGCAGCAGCCGTGCGGAGAAACTTTGCAAGTTTTGCACTGTCCTCAGCGCCCTGGACAGCGATTTGCCGGTGAGCGATATATGTTGGAACGCCGGTAATCCCCAGTTGTCGGAACATGGCCTGTTCCTCGCGAACCTTACTAATGTCGGCGTCCGTCATCAGTAAATCGGATATGATTGAGACATCGAGCCCGATTTGTCCGGCGATTGTCACCAATACTTCATAGTCGGAGATATCCTGGCCGTTGGCAAAATAGGCCGTGAACAATGCTTCCTTAGCCTGTAAACCAAGGTCCTGTCCTTGTGCCCAATAAACCAGCCGATGCGCGTTGAAGCTATTAGGTCGTCGTTTTATCGCCTTGAAATCGAACGGAATTCCTTCTTCGGCGCCATAGGCGATTAGCGCGTCACGCATTTGGGTAGAGCGTTGCCTAGCGTCGTCAGAGGAAAACCTTTGGGCGATATAGGATTTTTGGTCGACGCCTGCCGCAGGTATGGTTGGATCAAGCTCATACGACCGAAACAAGATCTTGACATCAATTTCTGGGACCAGCGTTATTGCATGGTTTAGCCGTCTCAACCCGAGCCAGCACCACGGACAGACTACATCGGAAACCATTTCTATGTGTAATGTCATGCGGTTGCGCCATCTACTTTGCTTGAAGCACGGTCAAGTATCCGCCAATAACCCGTTTGAATTTCCATTTTGGCTGTATGTCCGTTCTGTTCGAGATATTTATGAGCTTGAGGCAGATTGTAACACGGAACATGCATGAACATATGGTGTTCGCAATGATAATTGACCCAATAAGGGGCGATAATGGCGCGGTCGAGGATATTAGTACGGACCGTTCTCGCGTGTCTTAACGGGTCATTATCATCAGGTATGACGGCGTGCTCAGCGATGTTTCGTAATCGTGTGACCAACTGGTTCCACGTTGCGAGCGGCAATAGCCAAAGGATAAAGAAAACCCACCATGCGCCCGCCAGCGTAAGTCCGATAAGTAATAATAAATTGGTCAGCAGGAACGGGATGACGGCTTCCCGGGCTGTCGTGGCGCGATTCTCCGCACCACCGGTCTTGCGGAGGTTCAAGCCGAGCGCATTCGCGATCTGGTTCAAACGCTGTTTATAGAAGGTTTGCCCGGTCAAATCTCGGAATATCTTGCGACGTAAAGAGTGTTTGGTGATCGGAAAGGGTGCCGAAAGCCCTAGGTCGGGATCTTCTGGCTGCTGGGTAAATTTATGATGCAGGAGATGGTACGGCCGATAGGATTTCAAACTACCGCCGATCGGTGCACCAGCGAGCCATAATCCTAAAAAGTCATTTAATTTCGGGTTCTTACTTACCCCGCCATGGGCTGCCTCATGCATAATAATAGCTAGCCCAAGTTGTCTCGCACCAATGATTGGAATAGCCAAAAGAATGAATAGCGGTTGCCAGACACAAAGGGCCATCATTGCGAAAATAACCGCCCAGGCATGCACAATCATGCCAATGCCTTTTATATCAGACCGGTGACTGATCCGGTGCCATTGAGCTGTTGTAAAGAAGTCGCTCGGTTTTATGCGCTTTAATACTGCCATAGGTAGATATTACGCCAATTGCCGCCACGTCATACAAATGGTTAAAAAATGACGGCGAAACTCAGTCCAATTGCGAGTATCGCGCCAGCATAGACATTTGATTTAAAGACCGTCCGTGCGGCCTGGTATTTGTCCTGCTGAAGGCTAAACAATTGCCAGATGCCATGCACGAGAAACAGCAGGGCAGTGATCGCACCGAAACGTCCGGCGCCGGCCAGTGCAGCTCCCGCAGCAATGAAGACGGTCGCAATCAAATGAAAAGAAAAGATACCCGTCAGGACTTTATCAGCGAATAAACGGGCAGTTGATTTCACACCCGCCATCGCATCATCTTCGACATCCTGAAGCGCGTAAATCGTGTCATAAGCGATCGTCCACGCGACCAGGCCGAAGAATAATAGAAGATTTGCCCCGGTAATCCCGTCAAACGCTACCGCGCCGCCAATCATTGCGCCCCAGTTGAATGTGAAGCCGAGCCAGGCTTGTGGCCACCACGTTATCCGTTTCATATAGGGATAGGTTGCGAGTAGCGGCAATGACAGCAGCGCAATAATTTTGGCCGTCGCCGGCAGAACAAGCCAGACCAGAAAACCAATCGCTAATAATAGTCCGAAGAAAATATACGCCTGCTCGACAGACAGGCGCCCGGATGGCAGCGGCCTGTCGGCTGTTCGTTCAACTTGGGCATCAATATGCCGGTCGGTAATATCATTCCAGACACAGCCGGCACCGCGCATCACAACCGCACCGATGAAAAAGGCAATTATCCAGAATAGATCGATCCACATGAAGCCGGTGGCGATCCGCATTTGGGCAAGCCCGATAATACAAGGTAAAAAGAGAAGCCAGATTCCAACCGGACGCTCCAGTCGAGCCAGCTCGAAATAGGGTTGGAACTTCGCTAGTCCTGCGGGAAGATGCTTGTATATATTGTCCGCCGATCCAAAATTTCTGTCAAACATCTCATCTTGAACCATACGTCTATTCCCGTTTCCATTGCTGAAAAGTCTATACGAGTTTTTCCTAGGCTTAAAGATAAGACGATAAACTCTTTTTTTAAGGAGAAAAAATTGCGCAAGTATCCTCGACTATTTGTTCGTTCTCGCTTGCAGCAAGGCGAAGAAATAGATTTCGATGAATCGCATAGCAAATATTTGACCCGCGTGCTGAGGCTACAAAGCGGCGATGGCATTGCAGTGTTTAATGGCCGAGACGGCGAATGGCAGGGCAAGCTGGTTATCGATGGCCGTCGGTGCCGGCTGGCATTGAGTGAAAAAAGCCGCGATCAGAAACAGGTTCCGGACCTCGATTTACTGTTCGCCCCGGTGAAAAAGACCCGTACCGACTTCATTGTAGAGAAGGCAACGGAATTAGGGATCGCGAACATGACGCCGGTAATAACCGCGTTTACGCAGTCCGCGAGAGTAAGAACCGATCGCCTGACCCATCTAGCAATCGAGGCCGCTGAACAGAGTGAGAGACTGGACGTTCCGACAATATATGAGAGCGTAGCTTTAGCTCGCATCATATCTGGCTGGGACGTCAATCGCACGATTTATTATTGTGATGAGGCAGGTGCTGACGCAACGTTTGCTGACACGTTAAAGACGCGGCCAGCTCGCCCGGCGGCGATTTTGATTGGTCCTGAAGGCGGTTTTTCCGAATCAGAACGGCAATTGTTGCGCCAGCATTCATTTATTATTCCGGTAAGCCTTGGGCCGCGCATACTCCGGGCCGAAACGGCGGTCGCAAGTGCGTTATCAATCTGGCAATCGATACTTGGCGATTGGTCGCAGACTTCTTAGTTAAAGAGTCCTAATTTTGATTCGAGGTTGCTGAATGACCACTCCTACGCAAGACATTGACGAGGCCTCACCGCGCATTCAGAACCGGGCAGAGCTGATCGAATGGTTTGAGCACGGCGAGAAACCCAAGCCGGACTGGCGGGTCGGTACCGAGCACGAGAAATTTGGCTTTATCTGCGATGGTTACAAGCCTTTGCCTTATGCCGGCGACATTTCAGTCCTGACAATCCTCGAAAATATGCGCGACAAATATCAATGGCAGCCGATCGAAGAAAATGGTTATCTGATCGGGCTGAAGCGTGATGGGGCCAGTATTAGCCTTGAGCCGGGCGGACAGTTTGAATTGTCCGGCGCGCCGCTCGAACACGTGCATGAAACGTGTAACGAGCTAAACAATCACCTTGCGGAAGTTCGGCAAATCACCGAGCCTATGGGTGTCGGCTTTATCGGACTTGGCGCGAGCCCGCTTTGGAGCATGGATGAAACGCCAATGATGCCCAAAGGGCGTTATCAAATCATGCGGGATTATATGTCCAAAGTCGGCCGGCTTGGACGCGAGATGATGTTTCGGACTTGCACAGTGCAAGCCAATCTCGATTATTCGAGTGAAAGCGACATGGTCAAAAAATTCAGAGTGGCGCTGGCCCTGCAGCCGCTCGGCACAGCTTTATTCGCGAATTCTCCTTTTATCGACGGTAGAACAAACGGTTTTCTATCGTATCGGTCGCGTGTCTGGACTGATACCGATCCTGATCGCACTGGCATGCTGCCATTCGTCTTTGAAGACGGGTTCGGGTATGAACAATATGCTGATTACGCGCTGGACGTGCCAATGTATTTTGTCCGTCGTGGCGGTAAATATCTCGATGCATCGGGGCTTAGTTTTCGGGATTTTATGAGCGGTGATTTACCTTTGCTACCCGGAGAGCGTCCGGCGATTGATGACTTCGAAGACCATCTCTCAACGATTTTCCCAGAGGTCCGCTTGAAACGATTCCTTGAAATGAGGGGGTCAGATTCAGGCCCGTGGAGTTCGATATGCGCGTTTTCTGCATTCTGGGTTGGCCTATTATACGACCAGACATCTCTCGATGCGAGCTGGGAACTTGTAAAAAACTGGACAGCCAATGAGCGCGAAGCAATGCGCCAGAATACTGGTTTGCTCGGTCTGAAAACGCCAATACCGGGCGGGGCGACATTGCAAGATCTGGCGATTGACGTCCTCAAACTATCGCGAGAGGGGCTCAGAGCACGCAACAAACTGTCAACATCCGGCGAAAATGAAACCGGGTTTCTCGAACAGTTAAATCAAATTTGCAAGTCCGGTATCACGCCAGCCGAGCGTCTGCTGGCGCGTTACAACACCGATTGGGGGCGGGATGTGCGTCCCGTCTTCGATTTTTGTGCGTATTAGTGACGAACATCCTTATGATTTGAGTAGTTGCGATTCACGCGCCACCATGCTGTTCTCTGCGTTGGCGGGTGGGTATCGCTCGAATTGACGACTATGCAGTGATTGGAGCTTATTGTGAGTGGTGAGACGGTAAAACAAACCGGGTGGGACGGGACATTCCTCGGACATCCAAAAGGTCTTTTTGTTCTATTCTTTGCAGAAATGTGGGAGCGCTTTTCATATTACGGGATGCGCGCGCTGCTTATTTTTTACCTGACGAAGCATTTTCTATTTTCCGATAATGCGGCCTATGGAATTTATGCTGCCTATACGACTCTGGTTTATATTACACCGGTCATCGGGGGTGTACTGGCAGACCGCTATCTTGGGCAGCGAAAGGCTGTTCTATGGGGCGCCGTGCTACTCGTTCTGGGGCATTCGGGGCTGGCCTATGAGGGACCAAGCCTGAGTCCGGGCGAGCAGCCCGCCGAGTTTACGATGAATGTCTTTTATTTCAGCCTTGCGCTTATCATCGCTGGCGTTGGATTCTTGAAAGCAAACATTTCGACAATTGTTGGCGAACTTTATCCACGAACCGATACGCGCCGGGATTCGGCTTTCACCATTTTCTATGTCGGGATCAATCTAGGTGCTGCGGCAGGCGCTTTGCTGGCCGGTTATCTTGGTGAAACCTATGGCTGGAGTTACGGGTTCGGCGCGGCAGGTATCGGCATGCTGTTCGGGCTGATCATATTCGTTCTTGGTAAACCAGCTTTAAAAGGTGCCGGTGAACCTCGCGATCCGGCGCTACTCGCCGGGCCGCTCATAATGGGGCTTAACCGGGAGCGGCTCATCTATATTGGGTCGATCGTCGGTATTTTTGCCATCTGGTTAGCGGTTAGAGATCAGGGCACCGTTAATAAGTTGCTGATTGCAACCGGTCTTATCGTTGTATCTTACATCCTTTATCGCTCAGTATTCACGTTGCCAGCGCAAGCCCGCAACCGGATTATTGTCGGCCTGGTTCTCATAAGCACGCAAGTTTTATTCTGGGGACTGTTCGAACAGGCCGGGTCCTCGCTCAATATCTATACAGATGAACAAGTTGACCGGACTTTGTTTGGCTGGGAAGTGCCGGCATCGATGTTCCAGTCGATCAATGCCATTTATATTGTCGTACTCGGCCCGTTATTTGCTTCAATGTGGATTTGGCTTGGTAACCGCGGGCTTGAGCCTTCGACGCCGGTCAAATTCGGTCTGGCGCTCGCGCAATTGGGCCTTGGCTTTCTTGTTCTGGTCTGGGGCGGACAGAGCAGTGACGGGCTCACCCCGGTCATATTCATTTTCCTGATCTATCTGCTACATACAACCGGCGAACTATTCCTTTCGCCAGTTGGGCTTTCCGCGATTACCCGATTATCGGTAACGAATATGGTTGGATTGATGATGGGGACCTGGTTCCTGGCTTCAGGGGCCGGTAATGCCGTCGCAGGTCTGATTGCCCAATCCACTACAGTCGCTGGCGAGAATGGCGAGGATGTAGTTTTACAGGTCTATGCCAATGTTGGTCTGCTCGCGATTGCGGTCGGCGGGATCATGCTATTATTGAGTTATCCGCTGAAGCGTATGATGCATCTCGAAACGCTCGAAGATTCCGATCCAGCATAGGCTTGTTTGACAATGGAAGCCGTAGCTCAGCAGAGTAGGGCGCACCGGTTGTTCCCGGACGCCGCGCCGGCTTTTTGAGTAGCACTGCCGCTATTTGCGTTGACTTCAGCCGGGATCAGGTTGATCAGTGATAGTGTGCACTGGTCCGAATGATCGGGACAAAACATGTCGCTAAACCTTGCTCGCGGACAAATCGGCATACGCAGAACGCTACCCGATGTGATCAGCTGTCGGGCAGTATCGGTTTCGATTGCATATCAGTCACAGCCGAACCGGTTAATCTAACCGGCCCCGCCGACGGTCAAGCCACCGATTTTCAAAGTTGGCTGTCCAACTCCGACCGGCACGGTCTGTCCAGCTTTACCACAAGTGCCAACGCCATCATCCATCGCCATGTCGTTGCCGATCATTGAAACCTGACTAAGCGCTGTTGGGCCATGCCCGATCAGTGTTGCATTTTTAACAGGCGCAACAATTTTTCCTTTTTCCACGAGATAGGCCTCGGTGCACTGGAAAACGAAGTTGCCGGATGTGATGTCAACTTGACCGCCACCAAAATCAACCGCCCAGATCCCGTTATCAATGGAGCTGACGATTTCGTCAGGGTCGTCCTGGCCGCCCAGCATAATTGTATTCGTCATGCGGGGCATAATGGTCGCATCATACGATTCCCGGCGGCCATTTCCGGTCGAGGCAACCCCCATTAATCGGGCATTCTGGCGGTCCTGCATATAACCCCGCAATATGCCGTCTTCAATCAGAACCGTCCGGTTTGTCGGGGTTCCTTCATCATCGAAACTTAGCGAACCGCGGCGGGCATCAATCGTTCCGTCATCAACGACTGTTACACCCTTTGCGGCGACTTGCTGTCCGACCTGACCGGCATAAACACTGCTACCTTTCCGGTTAAAGTCGCCTTCAAGTCCGTGTCCAACAGCTTCGTGAAGCAATACCGCCGGCCAGCCCGGACCCAGTACTACTTCCATCTGCCCGGCAGGCGCCGGTATCGATTGTAAATTGACATCAGCCTTGCGCAGAGCGCGTTCTGCGAGGCCCTTCCACCGGCCCGGCTCAATCCACTCATCATAAGCAGCACGACCACCGGCACCGGCGGACCCGGTTTCCCGTCGTCCCGACTCTTCCAGTGTTACTGAAATGTTCAGCCGGACGAGTGGACGTATCTCGTGGAACATCTCGCCAGCCGGACGTAATATATCAATCGATTCCATAACGCCGGCCAAAGACACTGACACCTGCACTACACGCGGATCCTTTGCCCGCACCCAGGCATCGATTTCCGACAATAATTCCACTTTTACTTGAAATGTCGGCGCCGCTGTCGGGTCAATTGGCTCATATAGTCGACGATTGGTTGGCGGCGCGCTGACATCCAGCTTGCCATCATATCCGCGATTGGCTTGGCGCGCGGTTTCGGCGGCGCGCTTGATCGCGTCGATACTCAGCTCACCTGAATGGGCATTGCCAGAGGCTTCACCAGCGATGACGCGAAGTCCAAAACCTTGTGTCGTGTCATAAGCAGCCGATTTCAGACGGCCATCATCGAATACAAAGCTTTCCGAGCGAGACCGCTGGACGTAGATATCGCCGTCGTCGGAACCATGGACGGCTTGCGCGAGAATATTGCAGGCTTGCTGCGGGTCGAAAGGTAAATCTGTTTGTGTCATAGATACTAGATGCGCTGTCGGGGGGGCAGGATCAAGGTCTCATTTCAGTTTGACACAGGATTGCATGCCGCTTGCCTAATCGACCGGCGTAATTTCAAACCGATCCAACTGCATAATGGCCAGATCCCAATCGGGTTTCAGTTCGAGTGCGCGCGCATAATCATCATAGGCGCCGTTGATGTCGCCGGTATTTTCGCGCGCAATGCCACGATTGTAATAGGCGGCATGGGCATCGGTGATACCCAGTTCAAGCGACTTATTGATTGGCGCGAGCGCTGACGCGAAGTCCCGTTGGTAGATATATACCGACCCCTTATTCAAATATGCTTCGGCCAAATCCGGATTGAGTGCGATTGCGTCGGCATAATCGGTTAGGGACTCCTCATATTTACCAGCCCGCATCCGTAAAACGCCGCGATTAACATAAGTGGCAGCCCGATTTTTCGCCGTCATTGTTTCTTCGCGCAGCGCCCGTGTGCAGGTTTGCTCTGCGTCGAGAAATGAAGCGTATGCATTTGCCGTCTTATTGTAGCAGTCAGTGCCAAAACCGGTGCCGATAACAAATACTTGTGCCTGTGATATTCCGGCAATCGCGGGACAAATCAGAAGCACAGCGAGTATTTTTCTAAAATTAAACATTCCAACCTCCTGATTTACCCAACATACCCTATTATCGAACATTTACGAAGAAGCTGCGACAAAATGGTCTGCGACATTTTAAAAGAGTTCGATTGTCTGGGTAGACCTGAGTAGATGATGGTTTTATGCGATAGTGCAAACCCGAATGGAGTCGAAATTGCGATACTTATACAGTTTGTTTGGTTTCTTAATCGCTGCGCCGGCAGTCTTTGCAGCGCAACCAACCCCTGGCGGCATTGATTTTCAGGCGCCCGCAACGCGTATAGCCGAACGTATTCATACGTTTCATTTTAGTGTGCTGGTGATTATCACGCTGATAACACTGTTTGTTCTCGGCTTATTGCTGTGGGTGATGGTGCGCTACAATAGAAAAGCGAACCCGGAACCGAGCCAGTTCAGCCATAATACGCTTGTCGAAGTTATTTGGACAGCTGTTCCGGTGTTAATTCTCGTGGCAATCGCCGGTCCGTCATTTTCGAATCTCTTCTATCAGGAGAATGAGCCGGATCTGGTTGCAATTACCGAAAGCGGCTCAGTCGATGACCCCAATATATTCACTGACGCTGCAGCTAAAGGTTGGGTGACGGTGAAGGCACAGGGAAATCAATGGAACTGGACCTATACATATCCTGACGAACTTGGTGCGGATGGTTATCCAATCGAATTCGTGTCCAACCCGCTGCAGCAGGGACTGTCAACTGATATCCCGGCGACAGCCGAGCGTCCTCGCAACCTTGCCACTGATTATGCCATGGTTGTGCCGGCCAATCGCTACATTCGTTACCAAACAGCTGCCGCTGACGTCATCCATTCTTGGACCGTGCCTGCATTCGGAGTTAAAACCGATGCGGTTCCGGGTCGTCTAAACGAAGGCTGGTTCCTGGTTACCGAGCCGGGTGTTTACTACGGTCAGTGCTCCGAGCTTTGCGGTAAGAACCACGCTTATATGCCGATCGAGGTCCGGGTTGTGCCAGACGATCAATATGCCGGCTGGCTCGAATTGATGAGATCGGGTGATTTCGACGCTGCTAACCAATTTGTTGAATTTATCAGTCCATCTGACGAAGCGTCTCGCTTCGCGATGGTCAACTAAGACTGAGGATTGCTCTCATGCCTATGGATGAACTTACAGCTGACCATGCTCACGATGATCACGATCATCGGCCTGGTTTTTTCAAACGTTGGTTTCTTTCGACCAACCACAAGGACATCGGAACGCTTTACCTTGTCTTTGCACTTATTGCCGGTGTTGTCGGCTATTCGCTCTCGGGTCTGATACGGCTTGAACTGGCTGAGCCGGGCATTGGCCCAATGTCGCAACTTATGCAGTTCTTCGGGGCTCAGGCTGGCGATGAAGCCATTGAGCAGGCCAAGCAATTCTACAATGTCGTGATTACCTATCACGGTCTGATCATGATCTTCTTCATGGTTATGCCTGCGCTGATTGGCGGTTTTGGGAACTGGTTCGTACCGCTCATGATTGGCGCACCGGACATGGCGTTTCCGCGTATGAACAATATTTCTTTCTGGCTGACTGTTGCTGCATTCGCTTTGCTAATGCTGTCGCTGTTCACACCGAGTGGTACAGGCGGCAACGGTTTTGGTGGCGGCTGGGTCTTGTATCCGCCCCTGTCGAGTTTGAAAGGGCATCCCGGACCGGCTATGGATCTGCTGATTCTGTCGCTTCATACTGCAGGGATTGCGTCCATTCTCGGTGCGATCAATTTCATTGTAACCATTCTGAATATGCGTGCGCCGGGTATGACCCTGCACAATATGCCGCTGTTTTCCTGGTCGATTCTGGTAACGGCTGTGCTGCTTTTGCTGGCTTTGCCGGTCCTCGCCGGTGCTCTGACAATGTTGCTTACTGACCGTAATTTCGGTTCGCAATTCTTTGATCCGAGTGGCGGTGGTGATCCGATCATGTTCCAGCATCTGTTCTGGTTCTTTGGTCATCCGGAAGTCTACATCATGATTTTGCCGGCGTTTGGCTTGGTGTCCCACATCATTTCGACATTCAGTAACAAGCCAATCTTTGGTTATCTCGGAATGGCGTACGCGATGGTTTCAATTGGCGCGATCGGCTTCATCGTTTGGGCACACCACATGTATACGGTTGGTATGCCATCCGACATGAAGGCCTATTTTGTTGCAGCGACGATGGTGATTGCGGTTCCGACCGGTATCAAAATCTTCTCGTGGATCGCGACGATGTGGGGCGGCTCGATCAGTTTCGAAGTTCCAATGGTCTGGGCAATCGGCTTCATTTTCCTGTTCACCGTCGGCGGTGTGACAGGCGTTGTTCTGGCGAATGCCGGTATCGACCATGCGCTGCATGACACTTATTATGTCGTTGCGCACTTCCACTATGTCCTTTCGCTTGGTGCTGTCTTCGGTCTGTTTGCGGGCTGGTATTACTGGTTCGAGAAGATGTTCGGCGTGAAATACAATAAGACTCTTGGACTTGCCCATTTCTGGACAATGTTCATTGGCTCAAATGTTCTATTCTTCCCACAGCACTTCCTGGGGCTGAATGGCATGCCACGCCGCTATATTGACTATGCTGACGGCTTTGCGCTGTGGCATTACTGGTCGTCGATTGGTTACGCTATCACTATGGTTGGTACGGTGATCTTCTTCGTTTCACTTGTCGAGGCTGCCATTCGTCGCCGTAAGGCCGAAGCCAATCCGTGGGGACCAGGTGCGAATACGCTGGAGTGGACACTGCCATCACCACCGCCATTCCACCAATTTAATGAGCTTCCGGTTATCGAGCCTGACAAGGCCCATTAAGCTGGTTCTCTTTTCTATGCCGTTGCTCGGACTGATCATATTCAGTTCGACAGCGGCCTCAGAAAGGCTTGGTTTAAATGACGCAACCTGATGTCGTTTTAGATAGCCCCGAGCGGACCGTCGGGACCGCGGGCGATTATCTGGAACTGATGAAGCCCCGCATTATCATGCTGGTGGTTTTCACCTTCATAGCAGGCCTGGTCGCTGCCCAATCAGTAACCGGTCTGGTGATAAATCCGGTTCTGGCGATTGTTGCCACGATTGCGGTTAGCCTCGGATCAGGGGCAGCAGGTGCGATTAATATGTGGTTCGATGCCGATATCGATGCGCGTATGGCACGAACAGCAACACGGCCAATTCCTTCCGGAGCAGTCCCGCGCGAAGAAGCGCTGTCGCTCGGTATTATAATTTCAGCCATGTCGGTTCTGCTGATGTGGATGGCATCTAACGTGTTAGCAGCAGTGATACTGGCAATATCGATTGTCTATTATGGCGTCTTCTACACAATGTTGTTAAAGCGCCGGACACCGCAGAATATTGTCATTGGCGGCGCAGCCGGTGCGTTTCCGCCATTGATTGGCTGGGTTGCAGTTACCGGCGCTATGTCGGTTGACGCCTGGATCCTGTTTGCAATTATCTTTTTCTGGACGCCGCCGCATTTCTGGGCGCTCAGCCTCGTTGCGCATAAGGAATATGAACGGGTTGGGGTACCGATGCTTCCCGTGACGCACGGGGCACGCGCAACAAGAAAACAAATGCTTGCCTACACTTTGATACTGACGCCAATCGCGCTGGCGCCGTTGCTGACCGGTCTGGGCGGAATCGTCTATGCATTCGTATCGGTACCGGTGAGCCTTGGTTTTATCTATTTTGCCGTTCGTATTTATCGCAGTCGGGCCGGCGACGCTGATGCCGGCGACAAGGAACGCAAACTTGCAATGTCGATGTTTGCCTTCTCGATACTGTATCTGTTCTTGTTGTTTGCCGCTGTGCTCGCAGAACATGGCTTCAATCTCTACATGCCAGTTGGAGGATAAGCGTGAAAGATTCCAATGACCCTGCTTTAGCGGCGCAACGCCGACGTAACCTCTGGTTGGGCCTGGCGCTTTTCGGATTTGTCGTCCTGGTTGGGGTCTCAACAGCGATCCGTTTGCAAGATGCTGCACTGACCGATGATAATAGCTTCTATTTTAACGGCAGCATGTCAGTGCCAGCCGTAAGCGAGACTGTTCTGGAGCTGGTGGAATGAAAAACCGGCAATTGGCTATTTTTCTCTCCGGTTTGGGTCTTGGTATGCTCAGCTTGGCGTTTGCTTCCAAGCCTCTGTACGACACGTTCTGCCGGATCACCGGCTTTGGTGGCACGACCCAGATTGCTGAGCAGGCACCGGCCGATGTGCTAGATCGGGAAGTGACAGTTCGGTTCGATGCGAATGTTGTTGATACGCCGCTATCATTCAGAACACTTCAAACCAACATGCCGATTTACCTCGGCGAGCATGGCCTGGCGTTCTTCGAGATAACCAACACCTCAGATTCTGACGTTAAGGTGATTGCAAGCTATAATGTGACGCCGCATAAAGCCGGACGCTTTTTCAACAAGCTAGAATGTTTCTGTTTTGAAGAACGGACAATTTCGGCTGGCGATACCAAAAAACTCCCCGTCGTTTTCTTTATCGATCCAAGTCTTGATCAGGAGCGCAATCTCGATGATGTGCGCACAATCACATTATCCTACACCTATTTTGAAGCTGACGCCTTTGCAGGTGCGGCGAAAACAGCATCATTGAATTGACCTATTGCCCGATTGCAGGGCATGAGGCTATTAGCGGAATCAGTATTGGCAGTAATGAAGGGCTAAAACAGTATGGCGGACGAAGTAAGACACGACTATCATCTTGTTAATCCATCCCCGTGGCCCTTATTCGGTTCATTGGCAGTTACTGTGCTTGCGATCGGGGCAGTGACGTTCATGAAGGGGCTGTTTGGCTTCGAGCAGGGTTATCCATGGATCATGGTCGCCGGCTTCGCAATGGTCATTTGGGTTATGATCGGCTGGTGGCGTGAGGTTATTAAAGAGGGTCGCGCCGGAGATCATACGCCGGTTGTGGAGATTGGCCTGAAATATGGCATGGTCCTGTTTATTGCCTCAGAGGTAATGTTCTTCGGCGCCTGGTTCTGGAGCTTCTTCGAATTTACAATCTTCTTTGACGCACGGGTTGGCGATACGTTTGATTATACCAATGCGATCTATGCCGAAGGTCTGGAGCGTTTTGCCCAGTGGCCGCCAACCGGCGTTAAGACTTTTGATCCGTTTCATTTGCCTTTAATGAACACGCTTATTCTGCTTCTGTCGGGAACTACAGTGACGGCGGCACACCATGCACTCCAGCATGACAAGCTTGATAATGCCAAGCTGATGCTTTTCCTGACAGTTATCCTCGGCCTGGTTTTCACCAGCCTGCAGGCGATTGAGTATGCCGAGGCTCAATTCACCTATGACGGAACATTGTATGGTTCGGCTTTCTTCATGGCGACAGGCTTCCACGGGGCACACGTCATAATCGGTACAATCTTCCTGGCAGTTTGTCTGATGCGGATCTATGCCGGCAATATGACGTCGAAAAAACATCTCGGTTTCGAATTTGCCGCCTGGTACTGGCACTTCGTTGATGTCGTCTGGTTGTTCCTGTTCGCATTTGTATACGTTCTGCCACACTTGATTCTCGGGCACTAATAATGACCCAGCACGTGCTTTCTCCTTGGCGAACAGGGATTAAGTGCGTGTGCCCACATTGCGGGCGGGGCAAGTTGTTTAAAGGCTTTCTTGAGTTCAATCTTCGCTGTGATCAGTGCGACACGCGCTTCGACAATTCCGGATCGGGCGATGGACCGGCCTTCTTTGTGATGTTTGCCATTGCAATCCTGATAACGCCGCCAGTACTTGTTACCCAAATCGTTTTCGACCCGTCGGTTTGGGTGCAAACGCTTGTCTGGGGACCGGTTATTCTCGCCGGGTCTGTCGGCTTATTGCGGCCATTTAAGGCGACACTCTTTGCCCTCGAAGCGCAGCACCGCCCGAAGCCGGTGGATACAATCCCCAAGCACGAGATCTTGTGATGCGCTTTCAACCTCTTCCTGTGATGACGGTTCTGGCCGTTCTGTCTGTCTTCATTCTTATTAGCCTCGGAAACTGGCAATATACGCGTTATGCTGACAAGGCCGCGGCGGGAACGCTACAAGAAGCCGGTTTGCGTGCTCTGACGGTGAATGTTCAAATTGATCAAGACAATCCTAGGCCCGTCCAGAATGTTTATGGCGCGATCGACAGCGAACCTGTCTGGCGCAGATATGTTGCTGCTGAAAGCTACGAACATGACGGCTGGGTGCTGGTTATGGTCGGAGCAACGGGTGGGCCACAGCCGGTTCCGTTAACGACGACGGATTTACCCCACCAGTTTGTTGAACGCTATAATCAACGCGAGATTGATGCATTTCAAAAAAATCCCTTCGCCGCGGCGAACGAACCCGAGAACAATCTATGGTATTGGCTTGATGTTCGTCGCATGGCGGAGCGGCTCGGCTTTGACGAAGCACCAGTTGCCGTACTCGAGCCGATAGAAGTTACAATTCAAAACAGCGATCAACTGGATAAGGTCCGGCGGTCACTAAACCCCTATGCATTCGGGGCTGATATCGACTCTTTACCGCCCGAGCGACATTTTGGATATGCTTTGACATGGTGGGGGATAGCCATCAGCCTTATTGGCGTCTATCTGGCATTCCATCATTCCCGTGGTCGATTACGCTATCGGAGTTAAGCGATGCTATATTATTCTACACGCGGCTTGGCCGAACCGGTCGATTTCATTCAGGCGTGTCTGTCGGGGCTGGCAACTGATGGCGGTCTGTACGTCCCCGAGGCCTGGCCTAGCATTACGCCAGCCCGGCCAGGTGAAGGCTATGTCTCGGTTGCAACCCGCATTTTATCGGCCTTTGCCGGTGACTCGATTTCCTCAGACATCATCGAAGATCTGTGTACGAAAGCCTATGGTAATTTTGCGCACCAAAGCGTCGCGCCGCTGGTTCAAACCGGCCCTGACCAATTCATTATGGAGCTTCATCACGGTCCGACGCTGGCCTTTAAAGACATTGCGATGCAGATCATCGCGCAATTATATGAACACGTTCTCAGCGAGCGCGGTCAACGCCTCAGCGTCATCTGTGCGACATCTGGCGATACTGGAGGGGCTGCAGCCGCGGCGTTTGCTGGCAAGAAAACTGTCGACCTCTTCATTTTGCACCCGCATTTAAGAGTGTCGCCGGTACAGCGTCTGTTTATGACAACAACAGGGGCCGACAATATCCATAATTTTTCTCTGGATAGTGATTTCGATACCTGTCAGGCCATTGTTAAAGCCATGTTTGCCGACAAGCCGTTTGCCGAGTCGATCGCATTGTCCGGCGTAAACTCCATTAACTGGGCCCGGATAGCTGCCCAGTCCGTGTACTTCGCGACGGCTCAAGCCGCGCTTGGTCCTGAACGACCGATCCGGTTTATTGTTCCTAGTGGCAATATGGGCGATGCGCTGGCAGGCTATGTAGCCGGCAAATGCGGGCTTCTGGTTGATTTTGACGGCGTTTGCGCGGTGAATGAAAACAAGACGCTCGAAACCGTGTTCAACACCGGTGAGATGAGCAAACGCAATGCGGTTGAAACCCCCAGCCCGGCGATGGATATTTCAGTGCCGAGCAATTTTGAGCGGTTACTTTTTGAGGTCAGCGGGCGTGATCCGGAAATCGTCAGATCTGTCTACAACCAGTATCTGCAATCTGGTCACGCTGCTTTGCCAGAAGCGGCGTTTGCGGCTCTGAAGAAATCAGGACTATCCTCATTTGCGGTTAGCAATAGCAATACGTGTCAGGAAATGCGGGATCATCTTGCCGAAACTGGCGCTTTAATCTGCCCTCACACAGCAGTCGGCACAAAGATCAATCGGCAGGCTGGCGGCGACGACCGGACCCGCGTGGTTTTATCGACTGCCCATGCCGCGAAATTCCCGGAAACGGTGGAAGAAGCGACAAGTGAGATTATCGGTCTGCCGGGCCGTTGTCAGACTTTACGCGACAGAGGCGAAGTATTCGACCAGGTATCACCTGAATATTCCGCTGTTAAAGCCGCAATTCAGGCGAAGCTGGGTCTCGCTAGCGCTTAAAAGCGTGCGGGATGAAGTGGGCGTTTTCCTGTTTGGAGCTATATCCCCGCGCTTAGCGTTTAGAGCAGGGTGGGTTCGTTTAAGTTTTTGACAGGGAGCGGGGTTTTTCCGTGCCGGTCATTCAACATAAATTGAGACCATAACTGTTTCAGCGTAAGTGTTAGATGCGCCTTATAGACCGGATATTGTTTTATCTCTCTGGATCCGGGAGCAAATGAACAGTTTGATCAATCGCCCCGATGCTCGGCGGCGGGTAATCGCGTTGGAAATTCGTAATATAAGCCCGCCAAGCTGGAGCATAGCCTCAGACAATACTGCGCCATGTCGCCACTGCTGTGCGGTGTTGGCTTTTAATCTGATCTGGCAACCAGATCGGCTCAGGATTTAAGCCTCCGGCCCGAGGTCAACTTTTAGTTCGGAAATCGCATGGACAAAGTTATTCGGCGCCAGCGTCATCTCCCCGGTCCATCTAATATCAGGAAACCGGCCGAGAATATTTCGGAAAGCACTTTCAAGCTGCATATTCGCCACTCTCTGGCCGAGGCAGACATGTGGGCCACTGCCAAAGGATAAATGATCTTTGGCATTCGGGCGTTGAATATCAAATCTATCAGGCTCGCTAAATACGCCCGGGTCGCGATTGGCCGACGGATAATACATAACAACTTTATCGCCCTTTGCTAGTAGCTGGCCGCCAAGCTCGGTATCTTTCATCAGCGTGCGACGCATGTAAGTCACCGGCGAAACAAGCCGGATTGCCTCATGGACAAAGTTTGCAAACAAATCTTGGTTGGATTGCAGCAAGGCTTTTTGTTCAGGGTTCTCGGTGAGCAGCTTCATCGTGCCGGAAAGTGAGTTACGTGTCGTGTCATTGCCGGCAAACACGATTAATAGCCATGAGCCGTCCAGGAATTCCGGTGATAGTGGTTTGCCATCGATTTCGGCATTGGCGATTGCGCTCAGAAGATCGTTTTGCGGATTTTTGCGCCGCTCCTCGAGCAAATGGCGCCCATAATCGAACATGGCCTGAATTTCACTGAGGAAATTCATAATCTCTTCTTGTGAGACATTACCGAGACCTTCCTGCTGCGCCTGATATTGCGACGTCTCAAGAAAATGCATCCAATGTACGAGTTTCGGTCGGTCGGCTTCCGGTACGCCCAATATTTCGCAAAGCGTGAAGAGTGGCAGCTCGGCTGAAAACATTTCAACCATGTCGACGACCGGACCCTGGCGACGCATGTCGTCGAGCCGCTGATTAACATAGACGTCGACTTTCTCGCGTAACTCGGCGACAAAATTAGCCCGGAAGAACGCCATATGTTCCATCCGCAAAGGCGTATGATAGGGCCGGTCGAGATTAATTAGCGAATTCAGAGATGATGAATGAAGGAGCGGATGCTTCGGGTCGCCTTCCAGGCCATAATTCATCAAAATACCCCCGGCCTGGGAAGAAAAGGTCTCCGGATCAAGCTCGATTTTCTTGACCAGTTCATAGGATGTCACCGCCCAGAAACCCCGTCCGCGATTTTCTGGATGCCACATTATCGGCGCTTGATTACGCATGGTCGCGAAAGCATCATGGGTATAACCGCCATGGCGGGAGAACACTTCCGGATCAGTGAGATCAACCGGCGGCGATAGATCAAATACAGGTTGATGAGAGGGCGGAGCGGAGGGTTGCTCAACTTGATAAGTGTCGGTGACGTTCTGAAAGCCCATATGCTTCCTAGCTCCTTGTTAAAACCTGTAGTGAATGGGTACCGATTTCGGCCCGCCAACAAAGTTGGCTTTAATGAAAGTCGGGTCACCGGCCAGTTCAATCGATTTTACACGGCTAAATAATTCTTCGTAAATTGCCTGCATTTCCAGCCGGGCGAGATGCATGCCCAGACACATATGGCCGCCATGCCCGAAGGACGCAATTTTGTTTGGGCTGCGGTCGATTTTGAAAACGTCGGGATCCTCAAACACGTCTTCATCCCGATTGGCCGACGGATAGCATAGGAGAAGACTTTCACCTTTCATGATTTTCCGCCCCCTTAGATCATAATCGGATTGCGCGGTCCGCATGAAATGCTTCACAGGCGTTGTCCAGCGAATGGCTTCATCAACAATTGTTCGCGACATTGCCGTTGGATCGGCCATCATTTTCTTCAATTCACCCGGTCGTTCGAGCATGGCAAGAACACCGCCGCCGGTCGATGCGCTCGTTGTGTCATGTCCTGCCGCGGCAACGATAATATAATAACTCATCGCCTCGAGCTGACCGATCGGTTCACCATCGACCATGCCATTCGCGATGACCGATGAGACATCGTCTTTTGGTGACGCCCGTCTATCTTCCGTGATCGCCGTAAAATACATGAAAAACTCGGCCAGCGTCTTCTGTATCGATGCGACACCGCCTTCAACATCGCCGTCTTCGAGCACTGACTTGTTACGGCTCAAATCTTCGTCAGCCGCGCCAAAAATCTCCTGCGTCAGTTTCAGCATCATTGGCTCGTCGGCTCCAGGAACACCGAGAATTTGCATGATGACCCGCAATGGGTAGTGCAAGGCAATATCCTGTTGAAAATCGCAGCTGGTTCCCATGTCCTCCATGCGGTCTACAAATTGCTTGGCAATGTCTTTAATAGCGTCTTCACGCATTTTGACTTTGTGCGGCATGAACCAGTCTTGCGTCAGATGCCGCAACTTATAATGCAGCGGATCGTCGAGCTGAACGAGGGTTTTTAGAAGATGCGGCCCGCCAAAGTCGCCATAAACTTTGGTTTCTGTTTCGCGCAAGGAAAGCATTTCACGCTGGCCGTTGGTGAACGTCGCATTCTGCTTGGATATTTCAAATATGTCGGCATGTTTCGTGACCGCCCAAAACGGCCGGAACAAATCCGGTTCGCACCAGGCGAGCGGATCTTCGTTACGAAGACGCTTGAATGTTGCATCGAGCAGTGGCGGATTGGCATAAACCGCAGGATTGACGATGAGATTGCTGGCTTCACGCGCGGCATCGCTCATCTGCCGGCTCGGATCCATTTTTGTCTCAGGTGGCGTTGCAAGTGGATTTGTCATTATTTTTTTATCCCGCTTTTTTCCAGACCTGATAGAACCTAGCTTATCGCCGCCGCCTGTGAAGTCTTGCCCCTGCGGGAGGCCGACGTTTAGCGCCCGGCACGGTCGCCAGAGCGGGCAGGAGGTGGTCGGGAATAGCCCCGGACAAACTCTCACGGATTTTCGCCGCGTCGAGCTCGCGCACAGCCCCCGGTCGCAAATCCGCCAGATCAAACGGTCCGTACTGTGTGCGAATCAGCCGGTTAACCTTGAGTCCGATAAATTCCAGGGCCTTACGGACTTCCCGGTTTTTTCCTTCGGACAAGGACACATTAATCCAGCTATTTGTTCCGGTAGACCGTTCCAACTTTGCCTCGATCGAAGTAAAACGGGTTCCATCCTCAAGCTTTATGCCATCTTTTAATGTATCCAGGACCGCCTGACTGGCGTCACCATGGGCGCGTGCACGATAAATCCGCTGAAAACCGGTGCTCGGCAGTTCCATTGCCCGCGCGAATTCGCCGGAATTCGTCAATAATAATAGTCCCTCGGTTGTCAGATCTAATCGTCCGATCGTAATGGTTCGCGGTAACGACTTCGGTAATTCCTGGAATATGGTTCTGCGACCCTCGGGGTCGTTTGTGGTCGTGATCAGGCCGGATACTTTATGATACAACCAAAGCCGGACGGGTTCGGGGGCCTTTACCGGAATACCATTCACGCGGATATCCTCGCGCCCGGTGACTTTAAAAGCGGGGGTTGTCAGAACCAGGCCATCAACGCGAATTTCACGATTTTCGATTTTTGCCTCGATCTCGCGACGCGACGCGATGCCTGCGCGTGCGAGATATTTTGCAATCCGTTCTCCCTCCGACCAGTTAGTTTCGGCAGCTAAGCCTCGTGAGCGTCGCTTGCACGGTTTGCTTGACTTTGCGCGGTGCGTCTCTCGACGGTCCGTCATTGGCATAATTCCTTAGTTAAAACAGTAATACGTCGAACAGAGGCGCTGCAATCATAATGCCAAGCCCGATCTCGGTCGCGATCCAGACAGGAATTAGTCCGCTACGACGATTCTCGGCCGGGTCGAGCAATAATGACAGGGTCCGCCCAAATCCGGCTCCAACCCAGGCTGCCGCGATCGGCAAAACTGTGAAGATTTTGAACATGTCGGCAATATCGGGCTGACTGATAATCAGGAGGCCGGTCAAATGCAGCATCAGGAATAGACCGCCATAAGTCGCTCTGAATTCGGAATAGCCGCCCGGCTTATCGAAGTCAGGATCGGGTACCAGTCGAACAACATTCTGTGCCCATTTTGGCCAGATCAAACCACCCAGACCTATAATCGCGCCAAAAAATAGAGCCGCGGCAGAAACAATCATAAAAATAGACATGAACTCAGCTTTGCCCTTTACAATCGAAAATTGCGAACATTCCTATAGAATGCCGGCGTCCCGCCAGACCTGTTTCGGCCAGCGTCTGTGTTGCCAAAACCATTGCTCGGGATTTGCTCGGACCTCGGTTTCTATCAACTTATTTATATGCTCGACGCTCGAGCGCAAGTCAGCGTCCGGGTCACCGGTTTCATTCGGGTAAAAAGGCGGGTGAATTTTGACTTCGAACCGGGCTGGTCCGACCCGTCGAGTTGTCAAAAACACCATTGGGACATCATATTTAATCGCCAAGCGAGATGGCCCTGGTGCGGTCATGGCAGGGTAACCAAAAAACGGCACTGACAGACCTTTATTGAATTTCTGATCATTCATAAGCGCAACGCAATTACCTGCGCCTAGCACCCGCATGATCTCACGTGTCCCCAGGCCCTTAGGAACGAGTACATCAATGCCGTAATCATGACGGACTTTATTAATGCGTCGGTCTATATGTGGATTGTTTATCGCCCGATAAGTGATCAAGCAATCAACCGGACGCCGGCAGATGGCGGCCCCCATAATTTCGAAATTCGCAAAATGTCCCGAAAACAGAATGGCGCCCTTATCAGAGGCCTGTATTTCATCGAGGTATTCTGCGCCGATCACTTTCACACGACCGCTATTATAAGGATGAATGCTTTTCAGATGCGGCAGTTCTCCCGCTGTGCGACCAACACTCTCCCATGCTGCCAGCGCGATTGTTTCGATTTCAGCTGACGTCTTATCAGGAAATGCCAGTCTGAGATTTCGGGTTACGGTCTTATGCTGGGATAGCAGCGGACCAAGACGACGAAGGAGAGCGCCGGTAAAATTCGACGCGCGATCGGGCCCGAGTATCTTCATCGGAAACCAGTACACCAGATCCCATGCAAGTGTTTCCAGCCGCCAAACGAGTCGCTGGGTGAAGGTCGAGCGCTTATCGATATCCTTTGGCCGGATATACTGCGGCTCTTTTGATTTGGACATAAGCTAAGATTGATCCTGCATTCTGGAGATAATCATTTCAATCAGTCGCTGATCATCGAAGTCAACAAAAATAGGCAAATAGCACATGTCTGTGCGCTGCGCCACGGATAGCCTCACAAAGTCTTTTTGAGTGGTTATCAATCTCGCCTGATAATCGACGGCGAGCCGCCGCAAATATGCTAGATCATCTTCTGAATAAACATGATGGTCCGGGAAGGGCACGGTATCGGCGACATCCACTTCCATACTCTTAAGCGTTTCAAAAAACTTTTCGGGGCGACCGATGCCGGCAAATGCGACGTAACGGCCTTCACCGACATCTTCTGCGGGCTTAATATGTCCCCGGCTGACCGGCAATCGGGAGCTGTTGGCCGCTTCGGGCAGGGGGCCTTCACCCATTTGCACGATCATGTCGGCGCGCGCTAGCCCCTGTTCGGGACGTTCCCGTAACGGCCCTTTCGGAATAACATAACCATTGCCGAAGCCGGTTGCGGCATCGATCACGATGATTGAAAAATCTTTTGCAATTGCCGGATTTTGATGCCCGTCATCCATAATGATGATCTCGACACCGTCAGCAATCATGGCGTCACCGGCGGCAGCCCGATCGCGCCCGACCCAAGTTTCACCACTGGCGGCCAGCATCAAAGGTTCATCGCCGACATCTAGCGCGGTATGCTGCGCCACATCGACTTTCACCGGGCCTTTTAGACGTCCACCATATCCGCGCGACAGGCTGGCGACGCGGCGTCCAGTGTCGGCCATAATTCGCGCGCGGAGCGTTTTTACAACCGGGCTCTTGCCAACGCCTCCTGCCGTCAAATTACCGACACAAATAACAAATGCCGGCAGCTTTTTTGGCTTCATACGTTGAATACGCCCAGCTGTTACACGTTCATACATAAACGCTACGGGTGTGAGCAACGCTCGCAATAATGGCGCAGTTTCACGTGACCAGGGATCAAGGTCGGCAGTCCAGAATCGAGGTTCACGCATATCTACTCCTGTTGCTGCCGAAGCAATGGACCAAGCGCGGCCAACGTGGTGTCCAAGGGTTTGTTCGCTTCGGTCGCCAGTGCTTCCAACAATTCACCGGCTGGCGGACAGGCAGGATAATGCGCTTTAAACTCATCTGCATTGTGGACAATTGTAATGCCCCCACGCTGCTGCAAATCAGCCATCATATCTCGAAAATTGAATACATGCGGGCCGGTTAGCACCGCCCGGCCAAGCCGGATGGCTTCTAGCGGATTGTGACCACCAATATCCGGGCTGTGGCCTCCACCAAGATAGACCGTTGCGGCAAGCCGGTACCATAGCCCCATATCACCTATTGTGTCAGCGACGAGAATATCCGGCTTAGAGCCGAATGGTTCGTCCTGGCTAAGCTGACAGACAGTAAAGGATCGTGATCTCAATGTGTCACAGATTTCCGTCCCGCGCTCTGGGTGGCGCGGTGCTATTATCAGAAATGGTCGCGGTTCGAGATCGGCTAAAATGGCGGTGATGAAATCTTCCTCTCCGAGGTGGGTCGAGGCCGCCAATACAACTTCCCGTCCGTTGAGAAATGTTTGCCAGCGTTTCAAATCGTCGGGATCGGCATCCGGCGGCGGAATGGCGGATTTAAGGTTGCCAACCGGCTCGACCGGCGCCCGGCGGAGCGTCGACAAGCCTGTAGCCGTCTGCTGGTCGCTCGCCATAACTACCGAAAACCGAGAGAACAGCCAATGTGACAAGGCAGGCCAACGACGCCATCCAGCGAGACTGCTCTGGGTCATCCGGGCATTTATCAGCGCGGTGGGCAGCTCCCGCCTGTCGAGTTCAAATAAGAGGTTCGGCCAGACCTCGCTTTCAGCAAACACGCTCAAATCTGGTCGCCAATGCGCAACAAATCGGCGGGCAATTGCCGGCGTATCAACCGGCGCCATAATCTGGACGGCCGCCCGTAGATTGGTTTCCTGCGCTTGATCAAGCTCCGCCTGAATACGACGCGCAGCTGTGAGCGTCTGACACGTGAAAATGAATGAGACATCTGGACGGAGTGACGCAAGCCCCCGGGCCAGCGTGATCTGAATCAAACTTTCACCGACGCTTGCGGCGTGTAGCCAGACTAGTTGGCCATGTGGCCGGTCCTGATTATACCGCGCCCACCGTTCGGCAAGACGCCGCGGTGCTTCCTTACCGGCTTTTACGCGACGATGCATGATAATACCGAGCCAGGGGCTCAGAATATAAGTCACTATTCGATATAAACGGAACCCAAAAGACATCATCGCTCGCTTATAAGAGTTTTACAGACTGATGCTATAGTATCGGGGTAGTGATTGCACAGCAGTGTAGATCAGCTAATGTAATGTCGAACAAATCACGAGGATCCCAAATGGCTGAAGATATGGCGAACGGAAAAAATCAAACGACGGCATATCAGGTTCCAACAGAGTTTCAGGATAAGGCCAATCTCAACCCGCAGCGCTACCGCCAAATGTATTTGAATTCGATAGCGAATTCAGAGGAATTCTGGGGACATCACGGGCAGAGACTGAACTGGATCACACCTTACCAGACTGTCAAAAACACCAGTTTCAAGCAGGATGACTTTCGAATAAAATGGTTCGAGGATGGCGTCCTGAATGTAACCGAAAACTGCATTGACCGCCATTTGCCGATCCGAGGCGACAAGCCCGCCATAATCTGGGAAGGCGATGATCAGTCGGACCAGTTTACCTATACGTATAATGATTTGCATAAAGCCGTCTGCCGGTTCGCAAATGTGCTTAAAAGCCGGAATGTAGAAAAGGGTGACCGGGTAACAATCTATATGCCAATGATACCGGAAGCCGCCATCGCTATGCTGGCTTGCGCGCGGATCGGGGCAATTCATTCCGTCGTGTTTGGCGGGTTTTCACCAGAGGCCCTCGCAGGCCGGATTGTCGACTGCAAATCCAGCGTTTTAATCACTGCCGATGAAGGATTGCGTGGCGGACGGACTGTTCCGCTCAAGGACAATGCCGACAAGGCGTGTGAGATTGCCGGGGATGCAGTCGAAACGGTTATTATTATTCGCCGTACTGGCTCGGATGTTTCTATGCAAGCCGGCCGCGACATTTGGCTCGATGAGGCAGCCGGCGCAGTTGACGATAATTGCCCGCCGACACCGATGAATGCCGAAGATCCGCTATTTATTCTCTACACGTCAGGATCGACAGGCAAGCCGAAAGGCGTTGTTCACACCACCGGTGGCTATCTCGTCTGGGCTTCGATGACACATGAATATGTCTTCGATCTCAAAGAAGATGATGTCTACTGGTGCGCTGCTGATGTCGGCTGGGTCACCGGACACACCTATATTGTCTATGGCCCGCTCGCCAATGGCGCCACGACTGTCATGTTCGAAGGTGTACCGACCTATCCTGATGCCAGCCGTTTCTGGCAGGTCTGTGACCGTCATAATGTCTCTATCTTCTATACAGCGCCGACAGCGATACGGGCGCTAATGCGGGAAGGTGAATCCTTTGTGGATGCAACTTCACGTAAAAGTATAAGGCTGCTTGGCACAGTTGGAGAGCCAATCAATCCAGAGGCCTGGGAATGGTATTTCCATACGGTCGGGGAGGGACGCTGTCCGATTGTCGACACCTGGTGGCAAACTGAAACAGGTGGCTCGATGATCGTACCCTTGCCGGGTAGCGTTGATATGAAACCGGGCTCGGCATCCTTTCCATTCTTTGGCGTCCGGCCCGAACTGGTCGACGCTGAGGGACAGGTTCTCGATGGTGCAGCCGAAGGCAATCTGGTGATTACAGATAGCTGGCCCGGCCAGATGCGGACTGTGTATGGCGATCACCAAAGATTTTTCGATACGTATTTTGCGGCTTACCCGGGGAAATATTTCACCGGTGATGGCTGCCGCCGCGACGAGGACGGAAATTACTGGATCACCGGTCGGGTTGACGACGTTATTAATGTGTCCGGTCACCGGATGGGGACGGCCGAAGTCGAAAGCGCTTTAGTCTCGCACGCGGCCGTCGCCGAGGCGGCAGTGGTAGGTTACCCGCATGATATCAAAGGGCAGGGGATATATGCCTATGTGCTAATAAGATCGGATTACCAGTCAGATGCTTCGACAAATGTTGAACTCGCCGCCGATCTTAAGAACCATGTTCGCAAGGAGATTGGTCCGATAGCGACGCCCGATATTATTCAGATATCACCGGCACTGCCCAAGACGCGCTCGGGCAAAATCATGCGGCGTATCCTGCGGAAAATTGCAGAGAATGAATTTGAGTCTTTGGGAGACACGTCGACTCTCGCGGAGCCCGAAGTCGTTCAGCAGCTTATTGATGGCAGATTGAATATCTAGATTGCAATTGCCGTTCTGATAATTTGGCACTGGCGGGGGGTAATTCACCCGCATGGCCTCTTTTAAACTAATCAAGCCCCAGCTTCATCGGGGCTTGCCCGGTCTGCTGTCAGCTCGTCAAACGCTTCGAATTCATAAGCGATACATCTGTCGATGAGAGTTCGCCAGACCGGTTCGGCAATGCTTGCCGACAGTCCTGCCTCGGCAGCGTTGCCTAATACTTTTGATACCACATCCTCGATCCGCTCACGGTCATGTACCTTATTGCGCTGCCCTTTAATCCGCGCGGCGGCCCGCATGAAAGACTGCCGTTCTGCCAATAGTCTGACGAGCTCGCCATCAAGCCGGTCGACTTCATACCTGACATCAGTCATCGTCGTCGCGGTCTCACAGGTATGGATGCGTGTTTTTTGCATAAACTTTTGTCCCAAATTACAGTCAGATACGCCGCCGGTTTTAATCGCGTACTCAGTTCGAGAAGATTTGAAGCGTCCGAATAATAGGACAACCCCTTAATGACAACCGGTGGACGGGCGAGGGCGCGATTACGTAATAAATCCCGAATAACTACCGTTCATTGACCAGGCTGATACGTGCCTGGACCGGCTCTTGCGATGACGTGCCATACGCCTCAATCGCTTGTCTTACCTCGTCGCGGCTAAAATAGCTAACAATCCGCATCAGGTTCGAGATTTGACTCAGGACGCTTGTGCGTTCACCGGTCGACAGTCCGAACAAACCGATCGTACGTGGATAGTGGATTAAAGAAATGTCTTGATCCTCCGGCAAATCAGCCAGCCGCTTTGCAGCTTCGACGGCTTGTAAAATGCCTCCTAATTCATCGACGAGACCAATATCGCGTGCGGTGCGGCCACTCCAAATGCGCCCACGTGCGGCCCTGTCAATCTGCTCTGCGGTCAGATTGCGACCATCGGCAACCAATTGGACGAATCGGTCATACCCCCTTGCAAGCATGTCCTCGACAGCCTCGCGCTGACTTGGCGTGAATTTCTCACTCGACATAAAGGCCGTTGTAAAATCACCGCCGACAGCAATTGTACGGGCATCGACACCAAGTCGGGCCAGGCCCTCCGATATAGCGATCTTGCCGCCCGTAATCCCGATCGAGCCGGTGATGCTGGACGGGTTGGCAACGATCCAATCGGCGCCCATCGATACATAATACCCTCCTGATGCTGCCATAGATCCCATAGATATGATGACAGGTTTCTTATAATCGGCTTGGATGCGCTCGATTGACCGCCAGATCTGATCCGACCCTGTTGGCGATCCACCACCGGTATCGACCCGGAAAACAATTGCTTTGACCCGGTCATTCTCGGCCGCCTCAAACAAAGCTGCGCTAATCGAATCAGATGCAAAGGCTGAGCCTGCCTGCAATAGGGTGTCATCCGAGCCACCGGTGACAATCCCGCCTCGTCCACCAACGATCGCGACAGCAGGGCCCGACGCAGATGATTGTGGCGGAACGTAATTCCGGACGTCTAGGATTTGGCTATTCGGTCCAGCGCGCGCGAGTGCCGCATCGCGTGCATCCTCCGGCCAGCCTTCGATATCGGCGAGACCGGTAAGAATTAATTTCCTGGACTCCAGTGGTCCCGATTCGAGCGTCTCACGAACAGCGAGTGGATCGATTTGCCGGTCTTCGGCAACACTTTCGACTGTCATCGCCCATAATTCGGTCGCGATACCTGTGAGCGATTCGCGGTGCGCATCGGTATAATCGCTCTCCCGAAGATTATTTGACGCTGTTTTAAACTCATATAGAGATACAAAATCTGGTGAAATCGATAGCCGCTTCATTAGATTTCCGAGAAACAAGGTTTCAAAACCAATCCCCGTTGCAATCACATCACTACCCGGCTGAATCCAGATTTCATCCGACATCGATATCGCCCGAAGGGATGACGGCCCGCCTATAAAAGCTCCTTGCGAATGGGTGATGACAAATTTCCCGGTGCGTTTGAAAGCGGCGAGAACGTCACGATACTCTTCGGCACGGGATGACCCCATACCCATCTCACTGGCGCGAATAAAAATGCCTTTGACGCGATCATCGGCGGCAGCGCGCTCGATACTAATTATTGTATCGATAAAGCCGATACCGCCGCCAAAAGCGGCCTCAAGACCGGCCTTTGGTGCCTGATCTGGCAACCGGTCACGCATATCGATTTCAAGTACCATTATATCGGGCTGTTGGGGTTGTGCACTGGTCTGGTCAATCAGGCTTCCAACGACCGTCATTGTTATGCCAACGAGGATCAGGGCGCCGGCAACAAGTCCAATAATCGTTCCCATAAAAGCGCTCAAAAACATTCTCATTACGTCAATTCCAATCTCGTTTGTCGGACTTTTATATGGGTCCCCAATTTATTATCGCCAACTGATTTGCTTGTTTTTAGCCGAAAAAGAACGTCATGGATTTTGACTCCTGATCCGGTCTCGGACTCGTCTTCCTGCGGCAATTGTATTTTGGGTGTTGCATGGTGCTAACTGAAAGGCTATGTCGCCGGCTCAGTTGGGGTGTCGCCAAGTGGTAAGGCAGCGGTTTTTGGTATCGCCATTCCCAGGTTCGAATCCTGGCACCCCAGCCAAAATTTAGGTTGATCCATCTGAGACTGGCTTACGAAAAAGCCGCGGGTGATGGAGTTTTTTTCGGCGATCAAAGCCGAAAAACATAGGGGCAGGAATAGTAGGATCTATAACATTTACGCTGAAATCCGCGGTTGATGTTATTTTTTATCACCGATAGAACGATTCTTACGGCATGGTCATTTGACATGCCATACAGCTTTTTGCACACGTAGTGAGCTAAACAAAACAGTCGCGTTGCTGTCTCCGCGTCCGTTAAAATGAGAGAGTGGTTAACACTCCATACATAGACGGTTTCATCTTGAAACATGTCTCTAACTCAAGCTGGCATTTGTGTGGCCGGTTATAATGAAGATGACGGATGCACGAGGCATTCAGTCGTAAAGTATTTCCGCGTCGGCATTTAAGTCGGCGCTTCATTCGAAGAGTGAGAGGCAGACTTAATGTCGAGAGTTCTGACACCGGCTCGCGGAGCCTTAGCCGCTGCAATCATTGGCAGCCTGACGCTTCCAGCCCTGGCGCAAAGCCAACTTGGTCGCGCAATTAACACCGGAGAACAGGCTACCCGCCGCGCGGAGCAGGTTCAAAACCGGATCAATCAACTTGATGACGAGCGTTCGGATATGGTTTCCGAGTTCCGGACCCTGCTGCAGCGTAAGCAAGCCGCCGAGCTTTATGTGCGCCAGCAAGAAAAAGTGATTGAATCGCAAGAGCGTGAAGAAGAGTCACTGATCGACCAGCTTGGTCGTGTTGATGAAATTACGGCACAAACAGTTCCGATGTTGCGTGACATGGTTTCTGATCTCGAAAATTTCGTCAGAGCTGACCTGCCGTTCAAAATCGAAGACCGGATGGCGCGCATCGAATTGCTTAAAACAGCGATGGAAAGTGCAGACGTACCAATCGTCGAGCAGTACCGCCTGATCATTGAGGCATACAAAACCGAGATGGAATATGGCCGGACCGTTCAGACCTGGCCGGAAGATGTGATCATCGACGGTGAGACCGTCAAAGTCGACATGTTCCTCTATGGACGGGTTGCGCTGGTTTACCTCTCACCTGATCGCCGTCATGGCAGCCGCTTCGATCGCGAAACCGGCGAGTGGGTTGATGTCGATAGTGCCTTCAAAGACGAGATTGCCGCAGCAATCCGTCAGGCACAGGGCAAAAGCACACCTGGCGTAATGTACGCTCCAGCGACCAAATTGTCGGTCCAGTAATTAACGAAAGATCGTGAAAGGTTTTAAAATGTTTAAGAAGACTAATTCTTTCAGGGCTTTCGGAGCAGCTATTGTCGCTGCCGGTTCAATTGCCCTTTCTCTCCCTGCGACGGCACAAGTGTCCTCGCTTTCAGAGGTTCTTCGCCGCGTCGAGGCCGACTCTAACCAGCTGGATGCTGAGGGACGCGAGCGCGTCGCACAGTTTCAGCGCGAGCGGGACGCACAGGCGAGCGCAATGGCCTCAGCCCGGGCAGAACTCCGCGCTGCTGAAGCGCGTGGTGCGCGCCTGAATTCCCGTTTCGAAGCGAATGAAGCAAGACTGGCCGAGCTTTCGGCTGACTTGAACGAGCAGGCCGGTGATTTCGGCGAGCTGCTGGGCCAATTCCGGACCGCCGCTGGTGAAACAATGCCAATCATCAACTCTTCGCTGTCGAACTTCCAGTATCCTGGGCGGACAGAGAAGCTGTCGGAAGTGGCACAGGCACGGACGTTGCCGACACGGCGGGATCTTGATTCTCTGCCAAAATCGATCCTGCGTGAGATGATTGCGCAATCGGAAGTAACCAGCTTCACAGCACCAGTTGCTGGTGCCGGTTCGAATGGCGAGACGCTTGATGTCGAGCTTACACGTGTTGGTGTCTTCACGGCCGCAACATCGGACGGCGCACGTTTTGTAGAGGTTATCTCTGACAATACAGCCACACCTTATGTCCGCGTTTTGAAAGCCCAGCCAAGCGGTAAGTTCCGCAGCGCGATGCGGTCGCTAATCCGTGCTGACGAAGGTGCGACAATCATTGTTCCTTTCGATCCAAGTAAAGGCGACCTGTTTGCGATCGAAGGCGAGAAGCCATCATTGCAAGAGCGTATCGGCCAGGGTGGTGCTGTTGGTGCCGTTATCCTGACCCTGCTTGCTGTTGGTCTGGTGTTTGCCGTGTTCAAAATCTTCACCCTCTTCCTGATGGGTGGTGCAATGGCTCGGACAGCGAAATCCCGTAAAGCCGGCGTTGGCAACCCATTGGCGCGTGTGCTTGAAGCCTACGAAACCAATAAGGGTGCTGATCTTGAGGCGCTTGAGCTTAAGTTGGACGAGCAAATCCTCCGTGAATCGCCGAAAATCGAGCGTTTCAACGACGTTATCAAAGTTCTGGCTGCGGTCGCACCGCTGCTCGGTCTGCTCGGTACCGTTATCGGTATGATCATTACCTTCACCGCGATCACGAATTTCGGTGCTGGTGATCCAAAACTGATGGCTGGTGGTATCTCGACAGCTCTGATGACAACTGTTCTCGGTCTTGTTGCGGCTATTCCGCTGCTACTGTTGCACGCCATCTCAGCGTCAATGGCACGCGGTAACCAGCAGGTTCTCGACGAGCAAGCGGCTGGCCTTGTGGCTGAACGCGCAGAACGGGGTGGGGCGGCTTAGGCCGCCTTATCGGGAGTTGATTCCATGTTAGGATTGGAAGATCTACAGGAATTTCTCAGCCGCGGTGGACCGGTGCTTCTAGCGATCATGGCGACGACCTTTCTTATGTGGTCATTGATCCTGGAACGCCTGTTCTATTTCCGGCTCGCGCACCAGACTTATGCCAAACGTGCGTTGGCACAGTGGCAGGCGCGGTCGGACCACCGTTCAACTTTTGCGCATTGGATCAAGGACAAGCTTGTCTCGGAGGTCCGGCAAAAAGCGCAAGCAAATGTCGGCTTTACCAAGGCTTTGGTTGCTCTCGCACCACTCTTGGGTCTGCTCGGTACAGTAACAGGTATGGTTACAGTTTTTGACTATATGGCGATTACCGACGGTGCTGATGCAAAAGCGATGTCTCGCGGTGTGTCCCAGGCGACAATTCCGACGATGGCGGGCATGGTCGCGTCAATCTCCGGCATCCTGTTTACTTCAGGGATGGACCAGAAGGTTGAGCGTTTGATCCAGAAGCTCAATGACGAGATGGGGGTCGAATAATGCGTGGCCGTTCAACCAAGCCAGAAGAAGAGGCAAATGTCGACCTAACTCCCATGTTGGACGTGGTCTTTATTCTGCTCATCTTCTTTATCGTGACGTCGACGTTCATTCAGGAGAAAGCTCTTGGACTGGAACCGCCGCCGCCGCCAGCGCCACCAACCGATCAGCAGGAACAAGTTCCCGCGATTCTGGTGTACATTAACGAGGACAGTTTGATCCGCGTTAATGGTCGTTTGACGGATTTGGGCGGTGTGCGTGCGAATATGGAGCGTCTTCGGGCCGAAAACCCGGAAAGTGCGCTGGTTATTCAAGCACATCCAAGCGCGAAGAGTGGCGTGATTTTGAAAATTCGTGACGAAGCGTACAACGCACAAATGGATCGCGTTAACGTGATCCAAAGCGCCCGATAGGAGATTTAAATGGCAAGACGTAGAGGTGGATCAGCCCGCGCTGCAAGCAGCGCCGAGGATGATATCAACTTGACCCCTATGCTGGATGTCGTTTTCATCCTGCTTATATTTTTCATCGTCACAGCCCAGTTCATCCGCGAACCTGGGGTAAAGATTGACCGTCAGGATGTCGATAATTTGGCGGCGCAGAACCCGTTAGGTATTCTGATTGCCATCGATGAAGAGGGCAAGATTTGGATAAACAAACAAGAAGTCGCCACGCAAGAGGTTGGTTTTGAAATTCGGGAACTCCGCGAGGATAATCCGAAAGGGAAGCTGGTTCTTCAGGTCGACAAGGATTCCGATGCCGGCACGATGATCGATTTGATCGAAATCATTAATAAGGAAGACGGTCTCAACCTTGTTCCTATATCTGTGTTGCAAGAGTAGGAGAGCTTGATGTTTGCTAATTCCACAGTTCGCCTCTTTATAGGCATCCCACTCGCTGTCATCGTGACATACACGCTGTTTCAGATCATGCGTGTGCTTATCAGCCAGCCCTATGAGGAACCGGATGTCGAGCAAGCCCGAGTAATCGAACGTATTACGCCGGCTGAACAGTCTTCGGAAATCAATCGTCGGGCGCGGGCGAAGCCAAAACGGCTGAATTCCGCCGACAAGCCACCACCACCACCAAAGCTGTCGACGACACGGTCACAGATTGATTTGCCAACGCCGAATATTCAGGGTGCTGCGCCAACTGATCTGAACATGGGACCGATGCGGGAACTTTCCTTTGATCCTGTTGCGATTTCTGATCGCGATGCCCAGCCGATCCGGCCGCCGCTGCCGAGTTATCCAAGCCGGGCTGCCGAACGGGGCATTGAAGGTTCGTGCGATGTCAGGTTTGATGTTGATGTTCGCGGCCGCCCTTACAACGTACAGGCAGACTGTACCGACGGGGTATTCCAGCGCGAAGCCGTGCGGGCAGTTAGCCGGGTCGAATTTGCGCCGAAAATTATTCGGGGTCAGCCGGCCGAGCGTCGTAATGTGGTTTATCCGCTAGAGTTCAAACTCGCCGGATAATTGATCGATTTTGTTGGAGCGGTCTTCCGGGACCGCTCTGGCAGGCTCAGAATGGACCATTGGTCCGGTATCAGCCGTCTTTGATTGACGGAAAGGAGTTTTAGGAGATGACGATGAAAAATATGCTTCAGGGCTTCGTCGCCTCAGCGGTTGTATTTGCTTTCGGATCAGGCGTTGCGTCCGCGCAAACGTGTGCCGAAACGCAGTTTACATCGAAGAATGCAGATTTTTATCTAAAAGCCGAGACGGAGATTCTGGTAAATGATAATCCGCAGGCTGCGCTTGTTGCCTTGAACCAGTTGCGCGCCCAGACACTAAACTGTTACGAATTTGGTGCGGCATTGCGACTCGGAGCGGCGATCAAGATTCAAGCCGATGACTATGAGGGCGCGGTTGTCGACCTCGTAGCCGCCCTCGATGGTGGTTATGTCTCTGAAGCAGATCGTGCACAGACAATTTTCAATATCGCACAGATTTACCTGTCGACTGAAAATCTGCCGAAGGCATTGTCATATTACGAGCAATGGCTGGCCGCCGGTGGCGTGCCGAACCGGGATCAAAAGTGGCAACTGGCGGTTGTTAACCAGAAGCTGGACCGGAACCGGGATGCTTTGGTCTGGGCCGAGCAAGTTCTTGCCGCTGATGGTGTGAATGCCAAACGCGAAGTCTATGACTTTATGATCTATTTGTATGATGAGACAGGTCAGCTCGCGAAGAAAGCTGAATTGTTAGAATTGTTGCTAGCCAAAAACCCGACTGAGCGTCGGTTGTGGGACGCGATTTCGGGCGACTACTTCCAGGCTGATGAAGAGCGCAAAGCGTTTGAAGTCCAGAAGGCAATGTATCTTGCAGGTATTTTGCAAACCGAAGACGAGATCATGCGAGTGGTAAACTTCTACAACCGCTTTAATGCACCGTATCAAGCGGCCAAAATTCTCGAAAAAGAAATCAATCAGGGGCGCATTTCCAAAACCTATGAGCGCCTGGAGCTGCTGGCCAATTTGTATCAGGTTGCGCGCGAATATCAGCGCGCCATCCCGGTTATCGAAGAGGCTGCCGAGCTCAGCGATAATGGTCAGATGTTTGAGCGTCTCGGCCGTTCCTATTCGGAAATTCAGGATTGGGAAAAAGCCGATGTCGCACTGACCAGAGCTATCGCCAAAGGCGGTCTTAAAGATGTCGGTCTAGCGTGGGTTCTGATCGGACAATCCCGTTACGAGCGTGATGACCGCTCTGGGGCGCGAGAAGCATTTCGTGCTGCCAGCAATCGTGGCGCCCGTGGCTGGCTCGACTTTATGGCAGCTGAGGATGCCACCGAAGTTGCGATCGCACGTTTCGAAATATCCAGTAAGCTTCAAGATGCCCGTGCGGAGAAACAACGATGCGACAAGCTGAGCGTGTTTGGCGATCAGGGTCTACCGGAAGCTTGTGAGACAGTTACACAACGGATCACTGAAATCGAAACGGATCTCATCGCATTCGACCGGCGTAATAGCTAGAGCGCGGAGCGATACCTAATTAAAGGCTCTAGCCCGAGGCTGGAGCCTTTTTTGTTGCCGCGATGAAAGACTCGCCAGCCGCATGATTTGACCAGCCATCTCGGCCCAAACCTCAATTAAGAGGCAATTGGCGACATTCGCTTGTCGGCATCTGGCGGATTATGGCTAATTCGGTATAGTCAACATCTCCCTTTATCTAAAAAGTCTGATCTCCCGAATATGACCGCATCTTCCTACCGCCTCGACCAGAAGACTGCCGAAGACGACGCAATTTGCGAGCGCCTGGCAGCACTCGGACCAATCATGCGCGAGCGCGCGATTGAATGGGCTCGCATTAATACCGGTAGTTGGAATCGGGCAGGGCTGGATACACTGGCGCCTCAGCTGGCGGCAGCTTTTGAGCAGCTCGATGCCGATGTTAAGCTGATCCCTGCTGATCCTTTCGACATGGTCAGTGACACCGGGAAGGTCGAATCCTTCACACCTGGGCCAATTCTGCGGATTACATCCCGTCCGGAAGCGCCGGTCCAAGTGATTATGAGCGGCCATTATGACACTGTGTTCCCGGCTGGAACCTTTGAAACGATTACCGCAATAGCTGATGACCGGCTCAACGGGCCCGGTCTTGCCGACATGAAAGGTGGCATTTCGGTTATGCTGGGGGCCTTACAGGCCTTCGAAGCCGGTCCTTTGAAGCAGAAGATCGGGTATCAGATTGTTATTACACCGGATGAAGAGACAGGAAATTTCTCAAGCGCGGCAGCATTGACCGAAGCAGCCAGCTCCGGCGCTATGATCGGCATGACATATGAGCCCTGCATGGATACCGGCGCAATGTCCGGAGGCCGTAAAGGCTCCGCCGTATTTGACATTGTCTTGCACGGACGTTCGGCCCATGCCGGCCGGGCGAAAGAGGATGGCCGCAGTGCCATCGAGGCGGCAGCACACCTCGTTGTCGGGCTTGAAGCCTTAAACGGTCAGTATGATGGCGTATCCTTTAATGTCGGATCAATTGATGGCGGCTCGGCGATCAATATTGTTCCCGATCTTGCGGTTATTCGTTTCGGCGCCCGCGCGCCCGATGCTGATGCGGCAAGCTGGGCAGCCGATCAGGTCGAAGCCCTGTATCAACGGGCTGTGGCACGCGACGGTATTAGCGGACATTTGCATGGCGGGTTTTATCGCCCGCCCAAACCTCGAAATGCCGCCCAGCAGGCCCTATTCGAAGCGGTCACAGAAACCGGGCGTGCACTTGGCCTGAATCTGGAATTTGTTGACACTGGCGGGGTGTGCGAAGGCAATAATATATTTGCTGCCGGTGTTCCCAATGTTGATACGCTGGGTGTCATGGGTGGACGCATCCACTCTTCAGAAGAATATGTAATCCTTTCGAGTTTCGTTGAACGGGCGCAACTATCGGGCTTACTCCTGAACCGGCTTGCTGACGGACGAATTGATGTAAAAACCATTAAAAATCTGATGTTATGAGCGGGCCGTTTAGAATTCGACCCGCGCATCAGTCCGATTTTGACGCGCTTATGCAAATCGCCATTGAGTCTGGTCCCGGATTTACATCCCTACCAGTTGACGAAGCAATTCTTCGCGAGCGATTGGTTAAGTCCGAGGAGGCTTTCAACGGCTCACTCGGTAATCCGGCCTATGGCAAATACTTGCTCATGCTGGAGAATTTTGAAACCGGTGAAATTGGCGGCTGTAGCGCTGTAAAGGCTGGGACCGGCGTAGATGCGCCATTCTTTAATTATCGCATTATTACAGTGTCGCATACCAGTCGGGAAGCCGATCGCCATTTCAATCTTGATGCCCTTATCCTGACCAATGAATTTCTCGGATATACTGAAGTCGGGACATTATTTTTGCGCGAACCGTTCCGCGGCAGTGGTGCCGGCATACTCGCTTCGCAAGCCCGTTATCTTCTTATGACGACATCGCCAGAAAGCTTTGGCGATATGGTCCTGTCAGAACTTCGCGGTGTTATAAATGAAGCTGGCGAAACGCCATTTTGGGAGGGTCTGGGACGTTATTTCTTCAGAATGTCTTTCGCCGAAGCTGACCTTCTGTCCGCCACCACCGACAATCAGTTCATTCTCGACCTGATGCCGAAATATCCGATCTATATTGACCTGCTTCCACCTGAAGCAAGAGAAGTTATCGGACGTTGTCATGTTGATGGCGTGCCGGCAATGAAGCTATTGGAGCGGGAAGGCTTCCGATTTGATCGCATGGTCGATATCTTTGATGGTGGGCCAATTATGGTTGCACCACGCAATATGATCAGAACCGTTCGGGAATCACGGCGGGTTAAACTGATCGCGGGTGAGGATGGCGAACACGCCGGACTGGTCTCGACAACCGAATTGAAAACATTCAAAGCATCACTTCTGAGCGGGACCCCTTATGGCGAGGATCAATTTGCCGTCTCAGAGGAAATTTTTGAGCAATTGGAGCTCAAACCGGGAGATGAAGCCATGATCTGGCTAAGGAGCGATACCGAATGAACGGGACGTATATTGCCGGCGTCTGGGCGAACGGGCAGGGCGACTGGTTTGAACGGATTTGCCCGGCCACAGGCACTGTAAACTGGCAGGGCAATGCCGCGAGTGCCGAGCAAGTAAATGCTGCGATTGATTGTGCCCGTCAGGCTCTTCCTGCCTGGCGACGCCTGTCACAACACGACCGTGAACGCATTCTGTTATCCTATGGCGAAGCGATCAAAGGCCGGCGTGAAGCGATTGCGATGGCGATTAGCAAGGATATGGGAAAAGTGTTGTGGGATGCGCTCGGCGAGGCTGACGCAATGTATGGCAAAATACAGCTCTCTATCCGCGCACTGCACGAGAGGGCCGGAGAGACTGTCGACAAGGCCGCCTTTGGTCAAACCCAACTAAGCCATCAACCACATGGTGTGATGGCAGTCTTCGCGCCTTTTAATTTTCCGGGACATTTGCCGAATGGCCATATTGTACCCGCTTTGCTCGCTGGCAATACCGTCGTCCTGAAGCCATCCGAGCTGGCCCCGTCAGTTACCGCAATCATGGCTGATGCTTTTGAAGCAGCAGGCCTGCCTGACGGCGTGTTTAACATTGTCCAAGGCGGCCATGAAACAGGAGCGGCCCTGCTAAACGGCGATATTAATGGTGTCCTGTTCACCGGATCTGAGAAAACCGGCCTGATGATGCACCGGCATTTCGCCGGTCGCCCAGACATTATGCTGGCGCTCGAAATGGGTGGTAATAATCCCCTTATCCTCTGGGAGCCTGCCGATCGTGATGCCGCAGCCGATATTGCCGCCCAATCCGCCTTTCTGACGACTGGGCAGAGATGTTCGTGTGCTCGACGCGCTATCATTCCTGAGGGGAGATGGGGCGATGCGGTCGTCGATGGCATCATTGACCGCGCTAAAGCCCTGAAAATCGGGCAATGGGATGAAGAGAATATTTTCATGGGACCACTGGTCTCGGAAGACGCCGCAATTGCCGCCACCCAGTTTCAAATGAATCTCTCTAAATCAGGTGGCAAATCCTTGCGCCGTCTGAAACGGCTGGAGCGCGGCGGCGGCTTTGTTTCGGCCGGCATAATGGACGTTACCGATGCCAGATATATCGCCGATGAAGAATTATTCGGGCCATTCTTGCAGATTTACAGAGTTAAAACCTTCGAGCAGGCGCTGCATGTCGCCAATGATACAAGGTTCGGGTTATCGGCTGGCCTTGTCTGCGATGATGATCACTACTGGGCAACTGCCAAGGCTGAATTGCACGCTGGTATAGTCAATCGAAATCGACCAACGGCCGGCGCCAGTGGGCATTTGCCATTCGGTGGCCCCGGCCTGTCGGGAAACTTTCGCCCGGGTGCCTATTATGCGGCTGACTACAGTGCATGGCCGCAGGCCAGCCAAATCGCGGACACAGCTGCACGTCTCACAGCAATTGGATTTCCGGATTAAGCTTTAACAACTTATTTTCGGACATTAAGGAACTGACCGGCATGTCACACCCTGTTGCACATGAAGTAAATTTCGATGGCCTCATCGGACCAAGCCACAGTTTTGGCGGCATGGCCGATGGCAATATCGCCAGCACTCATAATGAAGGCCATGTTTCCAACCCAAGACAGGCAGCCCTGCAGGGCGTGCGTAAAATGCGGCAATTGCTGAATGCCGGACTGATACAAGGCGTTCTGCCACCCCTTCCGCGTCCTAATTTTGATTTCCTGGTCGCAGCCGGCTTTCACGGCACTGATCAGCAGATCATCAGTGCGGCTGCAACACAGGCGCCCGGATTACTGAAAGCCGCCTATAGCGCCAGTCCAATGTGGACTGCGAATGCCGCAACGATCTCGCCATCAGCTGACACCACTGATGGTCGGGTGCATATCACACCGGCCAATCTCTCATCCATGCTGCATAGAAGCCACGAGCAAAGCGACACGACGGCACTTCTGTGCTCGATTTTCGAAAACGAAAACCATTTCGCCGTCCACTCTGCGCTACCTTCGCATCAGGACTTTTCTGACGAAGGCGCCGCAAACCATATCCGCCTATGCAAACAGCATGGCACAGCCGGGCTGGAAATTTTCATTTATGGACGCGAACCCGGCGAATTGCACAATCATGGGTTTCCGGCGCGACAATCGCGTCTGGCATCTGATCGCATCATTAGCGCCCATCAGCTGCAACCGGATCGTAGCCTGTTATGGCAGCAATCAAAGCGCGCCATTGATGCCGGTGCCTTCCATAATGATGTTGTTTGCGTCGGTCATCTCGACACGCTGTTCTTTCACGAAAACGCGTTTGATGATCCGGGCAGGTTTCTGGCTCAAATCCGGCAACAGTCGGAGGATTTATTCGAACTTCATACGATTATGGTCAGAGAAACTGATGTCCCGCTCGATGATGCCGTGAAATCCTACTTGTTTAACTCCCAAATCGTTCAAACGCCAGATAGAGAACGCTTCGTACTCATTGCGCCAAAAGATACACAAGCGATTGAAACTACAAATAATTTTTGCAAAGAACTCGTAAAAGGCAACGGTCCGATCGAGCATGTCGAGTTTGTCGACGTTCGCGAGTCGATGCGGAATGGTGGTGGTCCCGCCTGTCTGCGTTTAAGAGTGGTTCTGACATCTGCAGAGCTTGAGGCTGCCCATTCTGGCGTCATTTTAGACAATGACAAACTCGATCAGCTCGAGCAGGCGATTACCGAACATTACCGCGACCGCGTTGAAATTTCTGATTTCGCAGACATTGCCTTCGCAAATGAATGCCGTGCCGCGCGTGAGAGCATATTAGACATTGTTAGCTTGGGTAGCTTAGCCTAAACATGGTAAAATTTCCGTTTAAAATCAGAGCCTCATCTGGCATGGCCAGACGCGCCGTTCTCGAAACGCCGCGTGGCGATATCCAGACGCCAGCCTTTATGCCGGTTGGAACAGCCGCGACAGTTAAAGCATTATATATGGATCAGGTTAAGTCAGCCGGCGCCGATATCATTCTCGGCAATACTTATCACTTGATGCTAAGGCCCGGCGCCGAACGTATTCATCGGCTTGGCGGGTTGCATAAATTTGCCGGGTGGGACGGTCCTATACTCACCGATTCCGGTGGCTTTCAGGTTTGGTCACTGAGCCAGTTGCGTAAAATGGACGCCGATGGCGTAACCTTCCGCAGCCACCTCGACGGCAGCCAGTATCGCCTGACGCCCGCACGTTCGATTGAAATACAGGCCGAACTTTTGGGTGCCGATATATCAATGCAGCTTGATGAGTGTACCAATTGGCCGTGTACGTATGCCGAAGCCGAAGCCTCAATGGCGCTATCGCTCGACTGGGGGCAACGCTCAATTGATGCCTTTGGCGACCGTCCGGACCAGACTCTTTTCGGTATTCTGCAAGGATCGACTTATGAAGATCTGCGTAAGCGTTCCGCCGCAGGCGTAATTCGGCAGGGCTTCGGCGGTATCGCCATTGGCGGACTGGCTGTTGGTGAAGGGCATGATGCAATGTGTGCGACGCTCGATGTAACAATTCCCGAGCTACCGGCGGATTTACCACGCTATGTGATGGGCGTCGGTAAACCGATTGATCTTGTCGAAGCCGTCGCGCGCGGTGTTGATATGTTTGATTGTGTTCTGCCGACCCGCACTGGGCGACACGGTCAGGCTTGGACTTGGGACGGCCCGATAAATCTCAAAAATGCCAAATTTGCCGAGGACCTTAGTCCGCTCGAGCCCGAACTCGATTGTCCGGCCAGTCAGAATTATAGCCGGGCCTATATCCACCATTTGATCCGCTCGAGCGAATTATTGGGCTCGATGCTATTATCATGGCACAATACGGCCTTTTTCCAGGCCTTGATGGCACAATTGCGCTTATCGATCAGCGATGGCAGCTTCCCGCAGCTCCGAGAGACATTATCAACCCGCTGGGCCGCGACAAAATCGCCGCCCAAAAATAGCGACTCTATCTGAATTCCACACGCGGCGAGCCTTGTGCGGCATCGAGACCAGGCCCGGGGGCTGCCGGTGGCTGGCAGTTTTTCATCAAGCCAATACCTTTTAGAAACGTACGCCGGTGCGAACCACGTTCGTATGCCTTGTGTAGCTTTTTCTCATATGCGCTAGCCCCAGACAGGCTCCGAACAACCCCGCGATATGGAATGAAACTGGAAGCCCCCGATGCAACTGTATCAATGAATGCCGTTGACGCGCCATCGATCGCACGTTCTTGCAATCCACGCCTGGCTTCCGGCGCCACATCCCAGTCACGACCGAGCAATTCGTCGAGATCGGCGACTTGCGAACGGATCTGGCGACAATTGATATCACGGCTGACATCATACGGATTTTTTATTTCAAGCAGCAGCGCGGGGATCTCGTCTCTTCTAAGGTTCAAGTCTTGCAGAGGCGACTGCGCAGCGTTACCGAGCTCATTGCGTGTGATCACCGCAGAGCTTTGCTCTTCAGCGTCATTTTCATTGCCCGTTTGCTGCCCCGAAGGCGTTGAGGCGCAGCCCCAGACCAGACCGAACATGCAAGTTACTAGGCTCAAATACCGTATCATAAATCATACCCTCAGACTGAACTTGGGCCTTATTGTACCATGCAATCACAGACAATGGCAAAACACCGTTGACCTGACTCAGCGCCTCGACTAGATGGACAAACTCGGCGCGCCCATAGCTCAGCTGGTAGAGCAACTGACTTTTAATCAGTAGGTCACAGGTTCGAACCCTGTTGGGCGTACCAATATTTCAAAGGGTTATATAGAGCTGAGCCATCAGACCCGGCCTTTCGAAGAGCCAATTTCGTTTTAGCCGATAAGAGAGTAGTATTATGAAAATCAAAGACAGGCCTGAGCTCAAATCGAAACCTGCTCCGCTGACAACCCGCCCTGATGAGCTCGTCGTCAATGCCGTCAAGCAAATGGCGGAGAAAAACTTCGGCTCGATCGTCGTTGTGAATGACGACAATACAATTGCTGGCATCGTGACGGAACGAGATATTTTCCGGCGCGTTGTTGCGGAGTTGCGCGATCCTGCGACCACACGCGTCTCCGAAGTAATGACGCGAGATGTTCGAACTGCAAACGAGGAAGACAACCTGCTCGATTGGTTGCGCATCATGTCCAATGAGCGGTTTCGGCGGCTGCCCGTGGTGGATGACGATGGGCGTTTGAAGTCGGTGATGTCGCAAGGTGACTTTGTATCATACACTTGGCCACAGCTTTTTCAGCAAGCTGCAACCCTAGTGAAGTCG
Source organism: Hyphomonas sp. TMED17 (assembly GCA_002172915.1). GTDB lineage: Bacteria > Pseudomonadota > Alphaproteobacteria > Caulobacterales > Hyphomonadaceae > Henriciella. The sequence continues at coordinate 349,444 of NHBW01000005.1, forward strand.
ACCATTGGAGCCGGTCCCCAGATTTTCCTGATTATTGGAGGTATACTCGTCTATACAACATTGCTGGTGTTCGTCCTGGCATCGACATTGTCGGCCTGACCTGCCGGCGCAATCGCAGATATGAGCACGACTCCTTATGCGTCACTTTCGGCGGAGCTCTATTTCAGCAGGTCTTCATATTTCGCGGCATGCACGCGGTGCCGTAATGTATCGCGATTCAGGTCGAGCGAACCGCGTGCTCGAACAGGCGATAGTTTCGCGCCGTGTTTTGGCTGAACAATCCAGTCCGCCAGTTCGCGCCATGCAACTTTGTGAAAGCTAAAAAGTTTATGGAAGCTCATATCTAACTCCGTCCCCAAGCAAAAGCGGCTCCCATGAGAAGCACAGCAAGCAGCGTTGCGCCAGCCAGTACAAGGGGCATGCCGGGCTTGTTTAATGTCTACTTCAGCGTGCGTAATCTGCTCACTCATTTTTTATCTTTTTTAACATTTATACCACGTTGGGAGTGAGACTTTGGATCACTGAGTTCTTTGTTGGTCGCAAACTTAGAGGCAGCAGAATCTGGGTCGGAGGACATATTTGGTGTCGCTCGCCAATTTATGCGTTGGGATGAGGCGCTACGTCGTTAGTCCTCTTTGTATGAAACAGATCATTCATTACCGTTCAGACTAGGCAGCATAGGTGCGTGGTGCTGAGGCTCTACCTCCAACCGTTCCCAGCTAATGTCCGCTTCGACGCCGGAAGCAGACACTAAGTTCGCGACCCTTGGAAGGTTGGGCTCGTCGGCGAGCATTAGCAGACATGAGCTCAGCGGCTTAAGTCGCCCTAAAACGGTCGCTCGCGATGCCTGCTTTGGGTCATAAGAGGACGCCTAGCGCGGGTGACTATGTAGCTGTCGCCCGGAGCATCCATGCGGTCTTTTCGTGAAGAGTTATCCTCGGAGTCACCACATCAGCGGTCGCGTCGTCTCCAATTTCTTCCGCCACTCTGAGAACATTACGGGCCGATTTCGCTACAGCTTCGTGACCCGTGGCAAGATTTTTGACCATGACCTTCCAATCGGGTTGGCCTGCCTCTTCAGTAACCGACGAAAGCTCTGCCATCTCAGAATAAGAGGAAGGTGCATACTCACCCAAGGCCCTTATACGTTCAGCTAGCACATCCACCGCGGTCCACATCTCAGTGTATTGCTCCATGAAAAGCGCATGCAGTTGTTGAAAGCGTGGTCCCTCAACATTCCAGTGGTAGCCATGCGTCGTCAGATACAACGCGTAGGTATCTGCAAGGAGCTTTTTGACCGCGTCCGCAGAACGCACTCGATCGCCGGTTTCTATACCAATATTAATTTCCATAAGTCTGCCCAATTCCTTCTCTCTCTATCGCTAGCTATCACCGATATGGGGGTTCTGTTACCGACGCGCTAGAGCGATACGATTGAACTGTTCGTCAACGTCTGCTTGCAGGGCCGATCGGCAGCGTCCGCGATGGGTCAGGAGGAGACATAATGAAGGCGTCTTACTTGGGACGATGTTAAGCCGCTCGGTTTAGTGTCTGCCTCGCTGGCAGTAGCAAGCCTTAAAAATACGGGTTTCAAATAGGCTTATTCATGGCGCGCTGTTTTCCCATGCTTTGCGGAGGCGGCGGAGTAGAGCCCAAACAATGACTAAAACAAAAGGTACAGAAATAGCTGTCATTAAAGTTTCAGATAGGGGGGACCAAGACTGATCAGCAGCGGCCTTTAATAAATATGATACCAGTCCAACCGCATAATAAGTAATGGCAACAATCGAAAGCCCTTCGACGGTTTGAGAAATTTTTAGCTGCTGGTCATGACGTTTATTCATGGATTGCAGCTGAGCTTGATTTCCCTTCGCGAGGTTTAGCTGTATGCGCGTTCTCAACAATACTAGCGTTCTTGAGAGATCATTTGTTAATGTGTCTTGGCGTCGTCTTGTGCTCTCTATTGTCGCTATAGCAGGTTCAAACCGTGACTTTAAAAATCCGCTCATGGTTTGAAGTTTGCCGACCTTTTCTTCCTCCAGAGAGTCGAGGCGTTGCTCAAAAAGCGCTGCATATGCGAGGCTGGCGGCAAAGCGGTAGCGCGTATTCGTCGCCAAGACATTGCTGCGCTCTGAAAGCATCGATAGACGTTCAAAGTGGCTCTCGCTTTCTTGCTGCGTATTATTGGTACTCCCCCCAAGTAAGCGAGTTAGATCTTCAAGTTCTTTCTCAAGATTAGTCAGCTCGGCACTGACTTTACGGGCCTCAGGCAGACCCAGCAGCGCCATTGTTCGGTAAGTTTCCATTTCCACGAGACGTTGCAAACGCCGACCGATTTCATCATTTGTCATGCCCTTCGCGTGCATTGAAAATTGAATAAAGCCATTTTCATCAGGAACAAAACCCGAGCGAACATCAATTCCTTTACGTAATATACCACCATACAAGCGTTGTTCATTGGGGAAGCATACGCATAAATCATCGTCGGATTTCAAGAGGTTTAATTTTAATAGGACAAGAATTTCTACGTCGCCCATCGGAAAATTCTGGCTCAAAAAATCGACCAGATCTTCTTGATTGTCAGCGGCCACCTCTTCTTGAAAAACTGTGCAAGACATAAACTCTGTGTGATATTCTAGTTTGACCCGCACCATACCCAGCGTCGCTGATATATGCCTGACAAGCAAAGCATCTTCATTCGGGTTTAATTTATGGAAAAATTGACGACGCACCGCCGGTTCTGCGCGAAAGGCAAGATGCAACATATTTGCTGGGCCTGATATAGTTTCTGATGGCCGAGCGTGCGCTTCAGAGATCAAAAAGTCCCTGTCGGGATGAAATTTCCAACTTTCGGAGGACGCGTTTGGTTCGAGCATTTAACATCAGCCTTCAATAGTAACATTGATCTAAGATAACACATAAAACGTGACGAACGCTGCGGCTATTTGTATAGGTCATATTTGCATTGGTGTATTGATATGCATCTCAGATCTAAAACTTGACTGATTTAAAGTCCGTTTCTGGGGGTTTGCACAAATCAACCAGCGGCTGGCGAGCCCAGCCGGAATAAAAGGTGACGGTTTTGACTGATGAGTGATCACCCGTCGCAGATGTCGTGACACCATCTGTTTTCGAATCGATTCGTCGCTGAACCGGCCACGCGATCATCGCGACAACAGAGCAGGCCGATAGCTATCTGGGTCACCAGCGACAACGTGGCTGCCGACCTATCATAGGTCCGAACAAAGCCCCTTGTGAAATTGAAACACTTGCAGACTGCCAATTATCAAAGCCGCTCTAATATCACCTGCGCCGGTACCATCGGTTTCGGATCCTCAATATTAATTGTACCGGTAAATAAAAATATTGGCGCCTATGGTTGACCGTAAACAGCAAGCAACCACATCTGCAGAAGGGAAGTCTGTTCACATGTCAGATAGTCTCTGAAACGTGAAACCCGATAATACTGCTGCTGGTGTTGAAGAAAATTTGATGCGTTCTGAGCGGCCCGCTGAAGCCATGGAACGACGGATACAATCATCCAGAAAGAGATGCCAACTTCAAGAATGACCCGATATTTTGCTTTTGTCCTGCTACTTGTTTCGACTGTGGCGCCATTGAACCGGAGCTATGCCGAGCCGGACGGTGAGCCCGTGAACTTTAAAACCTATCGGCCTTCGGTGTCGCCGATACGGATCAATACCAGCCAGGCTCCTATTATTGATGGTGACCTTTCAGATCCGGTCTGGGACATGGCGACACAAATCGTCGACTTTTATCAAGTCGAGCCTTTTATTGCGCCGCCGACTGTAGAGACAAAGGTCTATATGGCGTTCGATGAAAACGCCCTATATATCGGCGTTTTCGCTGCCGAGGATCGTCCCGAAGATATCTATGCGACAGTCATGGAACGCGATGGTGATGTCTGGCGCGACGACATGATCCGCGTTTACATCGACCCCTTTGCAACTGGAATTTCGGGGTTTGGTTTTGATGTCAACGCTATTGGTGCCCGCGCCGACCGGCTTGTCCAGGACGGGCGCCGGCCAATCGATGAATGGGACACGATCTGGAATTCGTCCGGGCAGATTTTGGAAAATGGCTGGAGTGTCGAAATAGAAATTCCCTTTCGGTCGATCAGCTTTGATCCGGAGGCAGATGGTTGGGGACTGATCCTGACCCGCGAACGCGCCCATAAAGCAGAGGAAATTAGATGGGCGGGTATCGATCAATCGCTAGACACATTCAATTTTTCGCGTGCCGGTCGACTTGAAGGCATTCGGGATGTCAATCAAGGTCGCGGGCTCGAGATTACGCTACAGGGAACCGGCTCTGTTGCGCGCGACTGGAACAGGCCGCGACGGGACAGTGTAAACTTCGAACCCAGCGTCGATGCGCTCTATCGATTTACCCCGTCCTTGGCAGGTCTGATCACATTTAATTCTGATTTCTCGGATACACCGCTTGATAATCGTCAGATTAATACGGGCCGATTTTCATTATTTTTTCCGGAATCACGGGACTTTTTTCTACAAGACGCCGCCTTTTTCGAGTTTGGTGGTCGCGCCTTTAGCCGTGCCCCGAATGCCCGACCCTTCTTTTCCCGCAGAATTGGGATCGTAAATGGTGAATCAGTTCCGATTGAAACCGGTATAAAGCTGAGTGGCGAGCTCAAAGGCATCGAACTTGGCCTGCTTACAGCCCGCATGGGCGAAGGTAGCGAGATTGATCGCCAGACATTATCGGTCGCCAGAGCAGCGGTCGATATATCAGCGGAATCGCGGCTTGGAATTATTGCCACAAATGGTGACCCGACCGGACAAAGCGACAATACGTTACTGGGTTTTGATTATCTCTATCGGTCACCGAGCATCTTTGGGAAAAGCCGCCTTCAGGCCGATATTTACTACCAGCAAACCTTTTCATCGACCGTACCGGATGATGATACTTTTGGAATACGGATTGATTATCCAAATGATGTCTGGCGCTGGAAGCTGGCGGCCCGCGAAGTTGGCGAAAATTTTACTCCGGCGCTGGGTTTCGTCAATCGTCCTGGCAGTCGCGACTATACCGCTGACTGGCAACGCCGGTTCCGGCCGCAAAACACGGCTATTACATGGTGGCAATTCGGCAGTGAGCACCGGCTCATTACCGCACTCGACGGTGAAACCGAGACCCGTACGAACAAACTCAAAGCCGGATTGCAAACCAGACAGGCAGATTCTGTCTGGATATCGACCTTTGCAACTGTTGAAAACGTAAGAACGCCATTCACGCTACCGAATGAAATACCGGTTCCGACCGGAACCTATAATAATGATGGAGCAAGCCTGTCTCTAACCTCGTCTATGACGCGTCCTTATGGCGGTCAGATAAGACTTGAGCAAAAACAATTCTTCGGAGGTGACTCAACTGCACTCGAGCTGCGGTTGAATGCGCGCCCCAACCGCAATTTCGACATTAGTGCGGCTTTTTCCAGAACAGACATAAATGTCCCTGGCGGTGATGTCAGCGTACAAGTGGGGTCGGTCGATGCGGTGGTAAATCTATCGCCAAAGCTCTCGATCTCGACGCAAACCCAGTATGATAATATTTCCAACAGCCTGTCGTTTTTTGGGCGTATGCGATGGGAAGTACGGCCGGAAACAGAAGTCTTTCTGTCAGTTGGACACGGCGCCATTATTGATGACAGCGATTTTGGACGCAATTTCCGCTCAATTCAGAGCCAGGCGATATTCCGCCTTAGCAACACTTACCGCTTCTAGGCGATGGCTCATCCGGCATCGGAATCATTATACAGCCCGGCCGCAATTCTTCGCAGTGGTAGACATGCTCGACGCTGTCGCCCTGTCAGCACCGGCACGCATCATTACATCGCCTACGTTCGAGGTAACATGCAATCCGGTATGGGATGGTCGGAGATCAAGCGATAATGCAACGCCAACCGGCTTGAAGGGAGCTGCTCGAATATAAAAAATAATGCTGCTACAGGCAGTTGCGCTAGCACCAGCAGTTTATTGACATCATCCATGTGCATGCTCATATTCNGCGCAGATGGTGCCACTNAGATTTGTGGCTAAGAGGGAACCCGGTGTAAATCCGGGACTATGCCCGTAACTGTAAACCGGGAGCCAACGACCATTCAGCCACTGGTGTGCTTTGCATTCTGGGAAGGCGGTCTGAGGTTTTGATCGGCAAGTCAGGAAACCTGCCATCGCGTCGTTTGTCCGGACCCGGGTTCAGGTTTTGAGGACGAAAGAGCAACGCTCTTTTCTGTGGCGACAGTCGTATAGTTGCCGCCNATGTCGAGGTATCGATCTGGCTAGAATTGTCGTTTTTGAAATACCCGCAGGGCGGCGGGGNATTATCGGAATNTCTTATGTCTAAAAGAATAATATTATTAAGTGCCGTTGCTCTAAATTGTCTGTTGCCGGTATCAGCGCAAGCTGCAGATGAAACTGTCAGCAAACTGGATACGATTGTTATTGTCGGGTCTCGTCTTGAGCAGACCGCGACTGAAATCGGAACCAGCGTTTCTGTTATTACAGCAGAAGAAATCGACAGTCTGGGCTATGATTTTGCGGTCGATGCAGTCGCATCTGCGCCGGGTGTCACAATCAACCAGAATGGCTCATATGGCGGCACAGCAACCGTACGCATCCGCGGCGCCGCCAGCGAGCAAACCTTGGTACTGATCGACGGTATCGTTGTGAATGACACNACGTCCCCGGGGGGTGGTTTTGATTTTGCGCGGCTCGACACCTCTAATATTGCCCAGATTGAAGTCCTTAAAGGGCCACAATCAACCCTGTGGGGGACCGACGCCATTGGTGGAGTCGTCTCGATTATTACAAAGCGGCCGGAAGACGGCTTTGGTGGCGCATTATTTGGAGAGTACGGTTCGTACAATACATTTAGTGGCGGTGCATCGCTAGCTGGCGCCAGCAATCGTGGTGATTTTCGACTGGCGCTCACAAACACTAGTAGTGACGGCATATCCAAGGCCGACGAGGCAAATGGGAATGATGAAAAAGATGGTTATGAGAGCTATACGATGTCAGGTCGGGGAAGCCTTGCGCTTGGACCAGATGCCCGACTGGAANTAAACCTGCATTATACCGAAGCTGAAGCGGATTTCGACAGTTTTTCATTCACCTCGCAAGGCTTCATTGGCGATGGCGACGAAGCGAGTGAGACCGAGGAATTATCTGGACAGCTCGCATTCATATTTTCGGCACTGGATGACCGGCTCGATAATCAGCTACTCATGAGTTACGCAGACATTGACCGTCAGAATTTTAACGCAGGCAGCCCGAGCTTCGGCGCTGAAGGCGACCGTAAGGCGTATCGCTATCAAGGCACATATACATTCAATCCACGTCACAAAACCGCCTTTGGTATCGAACGGGAAGATATTGAAGCCAATGGTCTCGAAACCTCGATTGACGGCATATTCGGTCTGCACGAGTTTAAAGCCAGCGAGGCACTCACGCTGACCGGCGGCCTGCGGGTCGACGACCATGAGGATTTCGGGTCTAAAACAACTGGTCGTATTGCAGCAGCTTTCAATCCGAATTCGCAAATGACACTGCGTACGAGCTGGGGGCAGGGGTTCAAGGCGCCAACAATCTTTCAGGGGACGTTCTTTTGTTGCGGCGCAGATGCCCCGAACCCGGATCTTGAGCCAGAAACCTCCGAAGCTTTTGACCTCGGTCTCGACTGGCGCTCCAGCGACGGCAAACTTGAACTTGGCGCGACCTATTTCAGCCAGGATATCAAGAACCTGATTAATTTCAGTGCTGGTACCTATTTCAATGTTGCAGAAGTCGAGACAAGCGGCATCGAATTGTACGGTGACTACCAGATGGCAGAGTGGCTGAACATTTCAGCGAGCTATGCCATTATCGATGCAGAGGATAAAAGCATCGCCGGTCAGCTAGCCAGAATACCTGAACGCTCCGGCGACGTAACATTTGCCGTGACACCAACCGGCCCGCTATCAGGCGCGCTGCATATTCGCTATAATGGCGATGAGAATGACGCCAATGGCGAGGTTGCAGCCTGGACCCGTATAGATGCCAGCGCTGGCTATGATATTAGCGAAACGGTGGAATTGTTTGTCCGGGTGGAGAATTTGTTCGATGAAGAATATCAGCAAGTTCTTGGCTATGGCACACCCGGGACATCGGGTTCGGTCGGGTTCCGGTTTAAATACTAGGCCATGTTGAGGCTAATAAGTCTTGCTTGTGCTCTGGCTCTGGCCGCCTGTGACGGAAATTACACCGTCACAGACACCGGGCCGGAGACACCCATGCGGATTGTCAGCCTCGACTATTGCGCCGATCAATATGTGTTAAAATTCGTCAGTCCGGACCGCATTCTGGCAGTATCGCCGGACGCCGGGCGCGAATTTTCCTTTATGAGGGATAAGGCGCAAGCAGTTAACAGCGTCCGCCCGCGTGTCGAAAATGTCCTGGGATTGCAGCCTGACCTGATCGTGCGCTCTTATGGTGGTGGCGCAGGCGCTCAAGCTATGTATGAAAGGGCCGGGATACCGGTACTTAACATTGGCTATGCTAATAATCTCAATGAAATTGCAAGCGTTACAAGAACGGTCGCACACCGGCTCGGAGTACCGGACCGGGGCGAAGCGGTTATCGCCGATTTCGAGAACCGGCTCGGCGCCATAGCAGCGAATGAAACAGCGCCTCAAACGCTCTATATGACACCATCGGGTGTCACATCTGGTCCGGGCACCTTGATACATGACATGCTGCTCGCTGCCGGACTGGCAAATTACCAAACCAGACCGGGCTGGCGGAGCCTCCCACTTGAAGAGCTAGTCTATGCGCCACCAGAACTCATTGCAGCCGCTTTCTTTGACACCCAGCCGCACAAGACCGGAGCCTGGAGCAGTATGCGCCACCCCGTCGCCACGACCCAGCTGCAACAACGGCCGGTTGTTTCACTAAACGGGGCTTGGACATCCTGTAGCGCCTGGTTCTTAATTGATGCCATTGAAGCCTTGGCGCAGGGAGACAGGTCATAATGCTCGTACAGCACCTTACCAAAGGCCTGGTGATTGCCAGTCTGCTGACGCTAATAACGGCCTGCCTTCTGGGATCGACACCGCTTGGGCCTGACCGGGTCATACTGGCACTGTTCGGAGCCGGCGCACCCGGCGACGCCGTCGTAATCTGGCAAATCCGGCTGCCACGCGCGCTGGCCGCCTATGTTGTCGGCGCAGCACTTGGTTTAAGTGGCGCCGCGCTGCAAGGACTATTACGTAACCCGCTTGCTGAACCGGGTGTGCTCGGCGTAACCGCTTCAGCGGCTCTGGGCGCAACCTTTGTGCTTTATTACGGCCTAGTCAGCCTCAGTGCCTGGGTGCTGCCCATTGCCGCGATTTCCGGCGCATTGCTGGCGACCACAATCATCGCTATTGCCGCAATTCGAGTGCAGTCTGTCATCACGCTGATCCTTATTGGCGTCGGCTTATCGAGCTTTTCTGCAGCGATGATGAGCCTGTTGATGAACCTGGCGCCAAACCCGTTTGCGCTGTCGGATATATTAAACTGGATGCTGGGATCTGTCGCAAACCGGAGCTTTAATGATCTTTACTTCGCCGCTCCATTTTTAGCCGCAGGATGTGGCATTCTTCTGGCCACGCGAAACGGTCTGTCGGCGCTTACACTTGGCGAGGAAGCTGCCAGCGGTATTGGCCTCGACCTGCGGCGCCAGCGTATTTTCGTAATCATCGGGACAGGGCTTCTAACCGGTGCAGCCGTGTCGATCGCGGGGGCAATCGGCTTTATTGGCATTATCGTGCCACATATTGTTCGGCCGCTGCTTCGTCATGATCCGGCAATGTCTCTCTTACCATCTGCTTTACTTGCCGGCATAGCTCTCGTTCTTGCCGACATTCTGGTACGAACAATACCGACAGCCAGCGAATTAAAGCTCGGCGTCGTGATGGCCCTGATCGGGGCGCCTCTTTTCGTCTGGATCGCAATGCGGGGGCAAGCACGTAATGACTAAGCTCGCCGCCTCAAACCTTAGTGTTCAGACGCATGACAGCCGCTTGCTCGATAAGGCATCTATAATGGTGCAGAGCGGCGAGCTCGTCGTTCTACTTGGCCCAAATGGCGCTGGAAAGACAACATTATTGCGGGTAATGACCGGCCTGTTAAAGCCCACTTCGGGCGCAGTCAGCCTGGACGGTCAACCACTGAGCGACCTAACCCCAATGCAACGTGCAAGGAAAATCGCCTATCTCCCGCAGTCGCGACCGCTTGCCTGGCCTAGCCGGGTCATAGATGTTGTGACGCTGGGACGCTTTTCGCATGGCAGCAGCATTGGTAATCTCAGTCAGGATGATCAGGCAGCCGTCGATGTTGCAATCGAGGCTTGCGATCTCAAAGCATTACGGCAACGACGTTGTGATACACTATCGGGCGGCGAATTGGCTCGCGTCCACTGCGCCCGGGCCTTTGCAACGAATGCCCCGCTTTTGATTGCCGACGAGCCGGTCGCGGCGCTTGACCCGAAGCATCAGTTTCGAATTATGGATCTGATAAAGCATTATGTGAGCAAAGGGGGCGGGGCGCTTGTTGTTCTGCACGATATCCGTCTCGCTGCGACATATGCTGACCGGCTTGTCTGGATGAAAGACGGATCGATTACGGCTGACGGACCAGCGGGCACGACATTGACGGTGAAGCAAATGGCCGAGACCTTCGGCGTGAATGCCCGTATTGACGGGACAAACATTATGATCGACGGCAGTATTGACTAGCATCATAATCGATACCGAAAATGACAGAAACCTTATCCAGTCGAACGCGCCGACTATGGCAACACCCGTGAGGCTTTCAGCTTGTTCGATATTGCTCACTGAAACCACCCTTAAGGCGTGGTATAGTGAGACGCTCAATATTATCTGCCGGCGCGCACTTAGCGATCCGACCGGTCTTGAACAAGACAAGATATCCGATACGCGCTGTTCGCATGACTATCCCAAACAGGGGCAAGTCAGAGGAGATGGGCACCACAGCGCGAAAGATTTGCGATCTCGACTAATTTCAATAAAAATATTAAAAAACAATTTTCTATAATGATTATATTGCCTAGAAAACGCAAGAAAAGCGACCGGGTTGTCGAATTAGAGCGCGCCAGAAGAGGATTTATAGCGCCGCATCAACATCAAATACGCCCGATAGGTCATCAATATTATGCTGATGCCCGGGATTTTCCGGGACGCCAGCGAAATCCCGCACCTACAAACTCTGGGCCAGGCACATGCATCCCGTTTTGAAATTTATAGTAAACGGGAATGTCAGATTTAACCCGCGTGTGGCCGGTTTATCAGTCGTCCATGGAAACATTTTTTCATTAAAAAACAGACCTCTAAATCACGATAATGAATGCAAGACACGATGCTGTCTGAAGTGTCGGAGAGCAACCGTCAGCAACGACCAGATTGCGTTACCTGCCACACAAGGAGGATCTGGTTCCTAAAGACGGTGTTAAGTCAGCGTTCAAATCCATTCGCCTCGCTGCAATGGCCGCGCTTAAATTACTTCCGATGCGATGCAATAGTTTGACCCGAAGCCTGCCTGAGTGAAATAGTCGGCCTCAAAATCGCTANCAGCTTGCCAATTAGGCATAAATTTAGACGCTTAATGAATTGTTTTAAAACAGTTTATTTGAATCTCTCATACATAGCGTCGCTCAATGGCCGCCTGCTAGAATGACCATGATATTGCAAATCTGGCCTGTCTTGGCACCCGCAGACCGCAAATGCGGACGCAGAGAAGGCGTAATAAGCGATCTTATCCGGCTCATATCGCTAAAACGCGCCTTTGAGATGAGAAGTCGGTACTGTGCCGCGGCCACAAGTTTGCAGGAATAGCCGTGCTGTAATGCCGATTGCAGCACAATACGGGCTTGTCGCTATACTTACCGGCGTATCAGACGTCGGTTGAAGCTGCCGGTTAACGCGAAACCCAAAGGTGGGCCAGCTTGCATAGCTTTGTAAATACCAATGCCAGGCTGGCAATGTGCGAGTCAGCGCGCGTACAGGCGCCAGCAAAATATTGATATCACGCCGTCTGGGCGCTGAGGCGGAAGATAATCAATTGAATTCGCGTTTTTGCGCTTTGGGGCATCAGAAACGGCGAAAACACAATGCCGCGCGACATATCCGACTTTTGATCTAGAATTTCCCATAATGATCATTATCGCACTTAATCATGATATTGGATAATACGACGCTCTGTCGAGCCAGCACGGCGAGACTGATCCCCTTCTATATTGGACTGCGCGCCTAGCAGACTTATTGATTGATTATTACAGCCGTCGTTCGACGGGTTCGAATGCGACCCCGGACTGGCACACATTATGATTTATCACACTCCGCCAAAATGATAGCGAAGCTCGCGCGGTGACCGTCCGGAGCCGGTCGGCGCAATCTGGCACGCGCCTGCAGCTGGTGTTCGCCTCTTCCGGAAAAAGCCGGGAACGCGGCTCAAACCAAAAGCCGCTATAATCTGTCTGAATAACTGACAGCCAGTTTAAACCGCGCGACTGGCAAGCAAACTAAGGCGCCGGCCAGTAATTCGCCCTCGCCTCTAGCCTGGCGCAGCGCACTTAATCTAGTCGTATCTTTCTGCACGAGATCCCGTCACGCGCACACATACCGGCGCATCCGCCCAAGACCGTGCAATGGGTACGCAGCCCCGGATCACGTCGCCNGTTCAGCAGCGCCAGTACATCACCACCGATAATGCCCATAAACGGCCAGATCCGGGCGACAGACCGTAAAAAAGCCGCCCTGATACACAGAGCGGCTTTCTTTGTCTCGTCATGTCGCACGCCCCTCAGAGCGCGATAAGCGACAGGCCCTTAGGACTTAACGCTGGCCACAACACCGGCGCCAACAGTCCGGCCACCTTCACGGATCGCAAAACGCAGGCCCTGGTCCATCGCAATCGGCTGGATCAGCTCGACTTCCATTTTCACATTATCACCCGGCAGGACCATTTCCTTGTCCTTTGGCAGGCTGACAACACCTGTCACGTCAGTTGTCCGGAAGTAGAATTGTGGACGGTAATTCGTGAAGAAAGGTGTGTGACGACCGCCCTCTTCTTTCGTCAGAATATACGCTTCGGCTTCGAACGATGTGTGTGGCGTAATCGAACCCGGTGCACACAGAACCTGACCGCGCTGTACGCCTTCACGGTCGATACCGCGGATCAGCGCACCGATATTGTCGCCCGCCTGACCCTGGTCAAGCAGCTTGCGGAACATTTCAACACCCGTACACGTCGTCTTCTGTGTCTCGCGGATACCAACGATTTCAATCTCGTCGCCGACTTTCAGAACGCCGGTTTCAACCCGACCAGTCACAACTGTACCACGACCGGAAATCGAGAACACATCCTCAACCGGCATCAGGAAAGGCTTGTCCAGCGGACGCTCAGGCGTCGGGATATAGTCATCCACTGCCGCCATCAGTTCCAAAACCTTGTCCTTGCCAATCTCAGGATTACGCCCTTCAACCGCTGCCAGCGCAGAACCCGCAACGATCGGAAGATCATCACCCGGGAAATCATACGAACTCAGAAGTTCGCGGATTTCCATCTCGACCAGCTCGAGAAGCTCTTCATCATCAACCTGGTCAACTTTGTTCATGAACACAACCAGCGCCGGAACACCAACCTGACGGGCCAGAAGAATGTGCTCGCGGGTCTGTGGCATCGGACCATCGGCTGCGTTCACAACCAGAATCGCACCATCCATCTGCGCCGCACCCGTGATCATGTTCTTGACATAGTCAGCGTGGCCCGGGCAATCCACGTGCGCATAGTGACGGTTCTCCGTCTCATACTCAACGTGAGCCGTGTTAATCGTGATACCACGCGCTTTCTCTTCAGGCGCACTATCAATGTCTTCATATGACTGCGCTTCACCGCCTGTCGCTTCCGCCAGCGTCATCGTGATCGCCGCCGTCAGCGTCGTCTTACCGTGGTCAACGTGGCCGATCGTGCCTATGTTCACGTGCGGCTTATTACGCTCAAACTTCTCCTTGGCCATGAGATACTCCTCCTACCAAAACCAATAAAATAAAAGGCCTATCCAGCCAGCTCAGATACCAGCTTCTGTGCCTCTGCTTTTGGCACTTCTGCATAGTGTTCGAATTGCATGGTGAACTGCGCACGACCTTGCGACATACCGCGCAAATTCGACACATAACCAAACATGTTTACCAGAGGAACGAAGGCCGTAATAGCAGTCGCATTACCGCGCGCTTCAGACCCCTGAATTTGACCGCGACGTGAATTCAAGTCACCGATAATGTCGCCCATATAGTCTTCGGGCGTCACGACTTCTACCTTCATGACCGGTTCCATCAGACGCGGATCGCCTTTGGACTTCAATTCTCTGAAAGCAGCCCGGCCGGCAATTTCAAACGCCAACACGCTCGAATCGACATCGTGGAATGCGCCATCATAAAGAACCGCTTTAAAGTCGGTCATCGGATAGCCGGCCAGAAGACCGTTTTCCTTAGCGCTTTCGAGGCCTTTCTCGACACCAGGAATATATTCCTTCGGCACGTTACCGCCGACCACTTCATTCTCGAATACAAAACCGGAACCCGGCTCCAGCGGCTCGAAACGTATTTTAACCCGCGCAAACTGACCAGAACCACCAGACTGCTTCTTGTGAGTATAGTCGATATCGGCGCTTTGGCCGAGTGCTTCACGGTAGGCAACCTGCGGCTGACCAATGTTCGCCTCAACTTTAAATTCGCGCTTCAGACGGTCGACCAGAATGTCGAGGTGAAGTTCGCCCATTCCTTTCATGATCGTCTGACCGGACTCATGGTCGGTCTCGACCCGGAAGCTTGGATCCTCTGCCGCCAGACGAGCCAGACCGAGCGACATTTTCTCTTGGTCGGCTTTCGACTTCGGCTCGACCGCAATCTCGATAACTGGATCTGGGAACGTCATCGTTTCAAGAACAACCGGATCACTCTTCGCGCACAGCGTATCACCGGTCGTCGTTTCCTTCAGTCCGGCAAGCGCAATAATATCGCCCGCAAAGGCTTCTTCGATTTCTTCACGATTGTTCGAATGCATCATCATCATCCGGCCAATACGCTCTTGCTTACCTTTGGTTGAATTCATCATCGAGCCACCCTTTGTGAGGGTACCCGAATAAATCCGGATAAAGGTCAACGAGCCGACAAACGGGTCATTCATGATTTTGAAAGCCAGACCGGCGAATGGCTGACCATCATCGGCCGAACGGACGATATCACGGGTCTCAGTCTCGTCGCCCGGCTTAAATCCTTTATAAGCAGGAACATCCAGTGGTCCCGGCAGATAGTCGACAACCGCGTTCAACATTGGCTGAACGCCTTTGTTTTTAAATGCCGATCCGCACAGCACCGGAATAAACGACATTGACAGCGTCGCCTTACGGATCAATTCCCGCAATTTCTCTTCTGTTGGCTCGACACCCTCAAGATAGGCTTCCATCGTCTCTTCGTCTTGCTCGACGGCTAGCTCGACAAGCTCTGCACGCATTTCTGCGGCTTTGTCGGCAAGTTCTGGACGAATTTCACGCAATTCCCAGCTCGCGCCGAGATCTTCACCGGCCCAAACCCATTCTTTCATCGTAACCAGATCGACATGACCTTCCAGCTCGGTCTCAGAGCCGATTGGCATCTGGATCGGCGCCGGAATCGCTCCGGTTCGGTCTTTGATCATTTTTACGCAGTTGAAGAAATCGGCACCCGTCTTGTCCATTTTGTTGACAAAAACGATCCGCGGTACTTCGTAACGGTCGGCCTGACGCCATACGGTTTCGGTCTGTGGCTCAACACCGGCATTGGCATCAAGCACACATACGGCGCCGTCCAACACTGCCAGCGAACGCTCGACTTCAATTGTGAAATCAACGTGTCCGGGCGTATCAATGATGTTGAAGCGGTACTTTGGCGACAGAGCGGTCTGGCCGTCTTCGGTGCGTTCCCAGAATGTGGTCGTCGCGGCCGACGTGATAGTGATACCCCGCTCCTGCTCCTGCTCCATCCAGTCCATAGTTGCGGCGCCATCATGCACCTCACCAATCTTGTGTGACTTTCCAGTATAATAGAGGATACGTTCGGTCGTGGTGGTTTTACCGGCGTCGATATGCGCCATGATACCAAAGTTTCTGTAACGCTCCAGCGTGTAGTCGCGGGACATAGGCTCACCTTTTATGTCGGATCAGTAGTGGGAGGGGTTTATATTGTTACCAGCGGTAGTGTGAGAAAGCGCGGTTGGCTTCAGCCATCTTGTGCGTGTCTTCCCGCTTCTTGACCGCATTGCCGCGGCCCTGTGAAGCATCAAGAAGCTCGCCGGCAAGGCGTTCTCTCATCGTGTTCTCATTGCGCGAACTGGCAGCCGCAGCCAACCAGCGAATCGCTAGCGCTTGACGACGGTCAGGACGAACTTCGACGGGCACCTGATAGGTTGCACCACCAACGCGACGCGACCGGACTTCAACCGCCGGTGAAATCGATTCAAGCGCTGAATGGAACACTTCAACAGGGTCCTTCTTGGCGCGTGACTCAACGAGGTCGAGGGCACCATAAACGATACGCTCGGCTGTCGACTTCTTACCGTCTTTCATGATTTGATTCATGAATTTCGACAGAACGACATCTTTAAATTTCGGGTCAGGCAGAACCTGACGTTTTTCAGCACTGTGACGACGTGACATTTTTGCCCTCCCTTATTTCGGTTTCTTCACACCGTAGTGTGAACGGCGTTGCTTACGATCTTTTACGCCCTGCGTATCGAGCACACCACGCAGGATGTGATACCGAACACCTGGCAAATCCTTGACCCGGCCACCGCGGATCAAGACAACCGAGTGCTCCTGAAGATTGTGGCCCTCGCCCGGAATGTAACAAAGCGATTCAAACCCGGTCGTAAGACGAACCTTGGCAACTTTACGCAAGGCCGAGTTCGGCTTCTTCGGCGTCGTTGTGTAAACGCGTGTGCAAACACCACGGCGCTGTGGATTACCCTTCAGGGCTGGGGTTTTAGAACGCTGCGGCTTCGGCGAGCGCGGTTTCCGGATCAGTTGTTGAATCGTTGGCATAGGGGCCTTTACTACTCTCTTATTTAAGCGGCCCCTGTCGGACCAGTGAAACAGTAAGAAGAACAGGCAGGATGCCCACTTTCTCACTCTGAACTCTGTCTGCCAAACAATCAGCCAAAAAGGCTAACGGGCAGACCATCCTAGCCTGCCCAGCTAACATCTCGGGCGTTTAAGCCCCCGTGCATACCTCGTCAAGCCTTCTCGTCAGACCGAGTGAGCTTCGATGAGGTATACCGACAACCACAGACCTACTCCGCCGGACCTGGCGCTGGGAGAGCTGCGGTTGCTTCGGCTGCGGCGGCTTCCCGCTGTTGACGAAGCTTATTATCACGCTGCGACGCGATCCGCCGCATCTGACGCATCCCACCGCCGGTACCGGCAGGAATCAGCCGGCCAACAATCACGTTCTCCTTCAGACCTTCAAGAGCATCAATCTTGCCCTGAATAGCCGCTTCGGTAAGCACGCGCGTAGTTTCCTGGAAAGACGCTGCCGAAATAAAGCTGCGTGTCTGCAAGGATGCTTTAGTGATACCCAGCAGGATTGGCGTTGCCGCTGCTTCACGCTGATCACTTTTGCGTGACCGGCGGACAGCTGCATTGGCTTCTTCCAGTTCCTGCAGATCGACATGCTCGCCTTTGATCAGTGTCGTCGTGCCTGGATCGGTCACCTCATACTTCTGCAGCATTTGGCGCACGATAACCTCGATATGCTTATCGTTAATCGGAACACCCTGCAAACGGTAAACCTTCTGGACTTCGTCAACGAGATAGTTCGCAAGCGCTTCAATTCCGAGCGTCGCAAGAATGTCCTGCGGCGCCGGATTGCCGTCGATAATATAATCGCCGCGGCGGACAAAGTCGCCATCCTGAACGTCAAGACGACGGGACTTCGGAACGAGAAACTCGATTGGCTCGATGTCGCTATCTTCTGGAATGATCGCGATTTTCCGTTTTTGCTTATACTCGCGCAGGAATGAAATCCGGCCGTCCATTTCAGCTATGACAGCAAAATCTTTCGGGCGTCGGGCTTCAAACAGCTCCGCAACCCGCGGCAGACCACCGGTAATATCTTTGGTTTTCGAACCGCCAGTAACGGTTCTTGCCATGGATGCACCGATTTCGATCTGATCACCTTCGTCGACCGATACGATCGCACCCGGCGAAAGCATATACCGTGCCTCATTACCGTTTGGCAGCTCAAGAGGCTCGCCTTGATCATTCACGACCATAATCGACGGGCGCAGATCTGCGCCTTTTGAACCACGGCCATCAATTATCACACGAGATGAAATACCGGTTGCTTCATCGGTTTCTTCCCGCGCCGTTTTTCCATCGACAATATCAACCAGACGGATACGACCTGCCACTTCGGAAATCATCGGCTGGGCAAATGGATCCCAGTCGGCCAGACGGTCACCCGGCTTGACTTTCGCTTTGTCCTTAATGTGCAGCGTCGTGCCATAAATCGGTTTAAAGGTCTGACGTGTCCGGCCATCTGCGTCCTCGATTGCTATGACCATATTGCGGCCTGTGACAATCAAGCTGCCATCCTGACGGGTCACGAAGGATGCGTTCGAGAACCGAACCTTACCTTCGACTTGCGCCTCGGCAGAACTTTCCTCGGCCACCGATGCGGCACCGCCAATGTGGAATGTCCGCATCGTCAACTGCGTCCCAGGCTCACCGATTGACTGGGCCGCGATAACGCCGACCGCTTCACCGCGGTTGACCACCGTTCCGCGCGCCAGATCACGGCCATAACATGCCACACAGACGCCAACTTTGGTCTCACACGTCAGCGGTGAGCGAACTTTGATATGGTCGACCCCCGAATCCTCGATTTTCTGGGCCAATGCCTCATCGATATAGGTATTAGCCGGCGCAATCAGCTCTTCGGTTTTCGGCACCCGGATATCTTCACCCGTCGTCCGACCAAGAACACGCTCGGACAGTGAGACCACTGTATCAGCGCCTTCCATAATAGCCGACAGCATAATGCCACGCTCGGTACCACAATCGTCTTCATTGACGATGCAATCCTGGGCAACATCAACCAGACGGCGTGTCAGATAACCCGAATTCGCCGTCTTCAGAGCCGTATCCGCAAGGCCTTTACGTGCCCCGTGGGTCGAGTTGAAGTACTCCTGAACTGTCAGCCCTTCTTTGAAGTTCGAAATGATCGGGCTCTCGATGATCGAGCCATCCGGACGTGCCATTAGACCACGCATACCGGCCAGCTGTTTCATCTGGTTTTTCGACCCCCGCGCACCTGAGTGCGCCATCATGAAGACCGAGTTGGTTTCTTCCAAACGACCAGTCTCTGGATCGATAATCGCCTCACCGGCAACATCCATCATTTCGTCGGCCACTTTGTCGGTACAGGTCGACCAGGCATCTACAACTTTATTGTATTTTTCGCCCCGCGTAATCAGACCATCGGCATATTGACGCTCATATTCGGTGACAAGTTCCTTAGTCTCCTCGACGAGCTTCTTCTTCCGCGGTGGTATTTTCATATCATCCTTACCGAATGAAATACCGGCTTTAGCCGCTTCACGGAAACCAAGTCCCATCAGACGGTCGGCAAAAATGACAGTCGCCTTCTGCCCGCAGCTACGATAAACTTCGTCGATCAGCTTACCAACCTGCTTCTTGACCATGACCGTATTAATCAGGGCCGCCGGATCAATCGACGGATGCTTCGGCAGAACGTCGGCCATCATGTAACGGCCTGGCGTAGTGTCGATTACTTTGTGCGTTGTCGTACCATGCTCATCAACCACTTCGATCCGGGCTTTGATTTTGGCATGCATCGACAGGACACCTGTTGACAACGCATGCTCCAGCTCGGCCATGTCAGAAATCATCATGCCTTCGCCGGGCTCTTTGTCCTTGTCGAGCGACAGGTAATAAAGCCCCAGAACGATATCCTGCGACGGCACAATGATCGGCTTACCATTGGCCGGCGACAGAATATTATTTGTCGACATCATCAGCACGCGGGCCTCGAGCTGCGCTTCGAGACTCAACGGCACATGAACCGCCATCTGGTCACCATCGAAGTCGGCATTAAACGCGGCACACACAAGCGGGTGCAGATTGATCGCCTTACCCTCAATTAGTTTCGGTTCGAATGCCTGGATACCAAGCCGGTGTAGTGTCGGCGCCCGGTTAAGCATGATCGGATGCTCTCTGATCACCTCTTCGAGGATATCCCAAACTTCAGGCTTTTCCTTTTCAACAAGCTTCTTCGCCGCCTTGACTGTGCTAGCCAGTCCTTTGGCGTCGAGACGGGCATAGATAAACGGCTTGAACAGTTCCAACGCCATTTTCTTCGGCAAGCCGCATTCGTGCAGTTTCAGATTTGGACCAACCACAATCACAGAGCGGCCCGAATAGTCGACCCGCTTACCCAGCAAGTTTTGACGGAACCGACCATGCTTGCCTTTCAACATGTCGGAAAGCGACTTCAACGGACGCTTATTAGTGCCCGTAATCGTGCGTCCGCGACGACCATTATCGAACAATGCGTCGACTGATTCCTGCAACATGCGCTTTTCATTACGGATAATAATATCCGGTGCACGCAACTCCATCAGGCGCTTCAAGCGGTTATTACGGTTAATGACGCGGCGATACAGATCATTCAGATCCGACGTCGCAAACCGGCCGCCATCAAGCGGCACCAGCGGACGCAGGTCCGGCGGGATAACCGGAACAACGCTTAGCACCATCCATTCCGGCTTAGCGCCTGACGCCAGGAACGATTCAACGACTTTCAAACGCTTCGAAAACTTCTTGGTTTTCAGCTCTGACGTCGATTCCGCCAGACCTTCACGCAAAGTGTCCGCCAGCAGGTCAAGATCAAGACCCTGCAGGATTTCCTTGATTGCTTCGGCACCGATCATTGCGGTGAAAGCGTCCTCGCCGTGCTCGTCCTGAAGATCCATATGCTCTTCTTCAGTCATCAGCTGGCCCGGTTCGAGTGGCGTAAGCCCCGGCTCAATCACGATATAATTTTCGAAATAAAGAACCCGCTCGACATCTTTCAGCGTCATATCTAGCAGAGTCGCAATCCGCGACGGCAGAGATTTCAAAAACCAGATATGGGCAACCGGTGATGCAAGCTCAATATGGCCCATGCGCTCCCGACGAACTTTAGCCAGCGCAACTTCGACACCGCATTTCTCACAGATAATGCCGCGATACTTGATCCGCTTATATTTCCCACAAAGGCATTCATAATCTTTGATCGGGCCAAAGATTCTGGCGCAAAACAAACCGTCGCGTTCAGGCTTGAACGTCCGATAATTAATCGTCTCGGGTTTCTTGATCTCGCCTGACGACCAACCCCGAATTTTCTCCGGGCTGGCAATGGTGATACGAATAGCATTGAAGTTCGGAACTTCTTCTTTTTGCTTGTATATGCTCGCTACATCTTGGCGCATTTTATATCTGCTCCTCGGGAGGGTTTGACCGCGTTCTTGAAAGAATTTGGTCGAGTGAAGTCAAAATTTGATAATTCGTCAGTCAGTGTGACGGCTATTCAGCCGCCACCTGAGGTGTCTCGTCATCATCCCCAATCAATTCAACATTCAGACCAAGTGAACGCATTTCCTTGATCAACACGTTAAAGCTTTCCGGAATACCGGCCTCAAACGTATCATCACCGCGAACAATGGCCTCATAGACTTTCGCCCGACCGGCGGTGTCGTCTGATTTTACTGTCAACATTTCCTGCAAGGTGTAAGCCGCCCCGTAAGCCTCGAGCGCCCACACTTCCATTTCACCGAAGCGCTGACCACCGAACTGGGCCTTACCACCGAGCGGCTGCTGGGTAACAAGGGAATACGGTCCAGTTGACCGTGCATGGATTTTCTCATCGACCAGATGATGCAGTTTCAGCAGGTATTTGTAACCGACAGTAACAGGTCTGCGGAACATCTCACCGGTCCGGCCGTCATACACTTTTGACTGACCTGACGGATCAAGCCCGGCCAATTCAAGCATCTTAACGATGTCGGCCTCGCGCGCGCCGTCAAACACCGGTGTCGCCATCGGGACACCCTTGTTCAAATTGCCGGCTAGTTCGACGAGATCATCCTCGCCTTCAGGCAGCTCGCCATCTTCGCCATAAACCGTCTTCAGAGTTGATCGCAACTGGTCGATATCGTTATTTTCACGCCACTCTTCGAGTGATTCATCAACCATTCGTCCAAGTCCGGATGCCGCCCAACCCAAATGGGTTTCGAGGATTTGTCCGACATTCATTCGCGACGGAACCCCGAGCGGGTTCAAAACAATATCAACCGGCGTTCCGTCTTCAAGGAACGGCATGTCTTCAATCGGATTGATTTTAGAAATCACACCTTTGTTGCCGTGACGGCCGGCCATCTTATCGCCAGGCTGAAGCTTACGCTTCACCGCGAGGAAGACTTTTACAACCTTCATGACACCCGGTGGCAGATCATCGCCCTGCTGGACTTTATCAACCTTGTCATTGAACCGCGCCTCAAGATCCTGAAGCGACTCATTGAACTGGTTTTGCAAGCGTTCCAGCTCTGATTGTGCCTTCTCGGATTTCAGTACGACATCCCAGAGCTCAGAACGCCCTACACTGCCAATCGCCTCTTCGGTGATTTTACCAAGCGGGAAGCCTTCAGGACCAGCTGCGGCCTCCTTACCAAGCAGCAGTGTATTGAGGCGAGAATACGTGTCGCGCTCAAGAATACTCTGTTCGTCTTCTTTATCTTCCTGCAGCTGTTCAATCTGCTCGCGCTCAATCTGAAGCGCACGTTGGTCTTTATCGATACCGTGTCGGTTAAACACGCGCACCTCGACAACCGTTCCGGCATCGCCTGGTGGCACCCGCAACGACGTATCGCGAACATCAGAAGCCTTCTCGCCGAAAATCGCTCGCAGAAGCTTCTCTTCTGGCGTCATCGGGCTTTCACCCTTTGGGGTCACTTTACCAACTAGAATATCACCGGCATTGACCTCGGCGCCAACTGCAACAATTCCGGCCTCATCAAGGTTGCGCAGCGCCTCTTCGCCGACATTCGGAATGTCGCGGCTAATCTCTTCCGGTCCGAGCTTGGTATCCCGCGCGGCGATATCAAACTCCTCAAGGTGGATTGATGTATAGACATCATCACGCACAATACGTTCAGAAATTAGGATTGAATCCTCGAAATTATAGCCATTCCAAGGCATGAACGCGACGAGCACGTTACGTCCAAGGGCCAGCTCTCCAAGGTCGGTTGAAGGACCATCAGCAATAATATCACCCTTGGCGACAACATCACCGACTTTTGCAATCGGACGCTGGTTAATACAGCTATTCTGGTTCGAGCGCTTAAACTTCGACAGGCGGTAAATATCGACACCTGATGCAAAGTCCTCGAGTTCCTCGGTCGCACGGACCACAATCCGCAGACCATCGACCTGTTCGACCACACCGGCACGACGGGCGACAATCGCCGCACGGCTGTCGCGGGCAACAACCGACTCCATGCCGGTTCCCACTAGCGGCGCATCAGTCTGGACCAGTGGCACGGCCTGACGTTGCATGTTCGAGCCCATCAGCGCCCGGTTCGCATCATCATTTTCCAGGAATGGAATAAGTGCGGCCGCAACCGAAACCACCTGTTTCGGAGACACATCCATGAACTGGACGTCTTCCTTAAGAACCAGCTGTGTTTCGCCATTAACCCGGGCATTCGAAAATTCGTTGACCAATTCGCCGTTTTCATTGACCGCCGCATTGGCCTGAGCAATTTTGTAGAGTTGCTCCTCCATCGCCGACAGATAAACCACCTCATCGGTAAGCTTGCCGCCTTCAACCTTGCGATACGGGCTCTCAATGAAGCCATATTTATTGATCCGCGCATGTGTCGCGAGCGAGTTAATCAGACCGATATTCGGTCCTTCCGGCGTTTCAATCGGACAAATCCGGCCATAATGGGTCGGATGGACGTCACGCACTTCAAACCCGGCCCGCTCGCGCGTCAGGCCGCCCGGGCCGAGCGCTGACAGGCGACGCTTGTGCGTAATTTCCGACAATGGATTGGTCTGATCCATGAATTGCGACAATTGCGACGAGCCGAAGAACTCACGCACAGATGCCACGACCGGCTTCGCGTTAATCAGATCGTTTGGCATTACCGTATCGATATCAACCGAGCTCATCCGCTCCTTGATTGCCCGCTCCATGCGAACCAGTCCGATCCGGTAATTATTCTCCATCAGCTCACCGACAGACCGCACCCGACTATTGCCGAGATTGTCGATATCATCAACTTCACCGACCCCGTCCTTAAGATCGAGAATGACCCGCATAACGCCGACAATGTCATCATTGCGAAGCGTGCGAATCGTATCCTCAGCCTCTTCATAACCTTCCAAGGCGACTTTCAGACGAGTATTCATTTTAACCCGGCCCACCGCCGACAAATCGTAACGTTCGCTATCGAAGAACATTTGATTAAACAGTGCGTCGGCCGCCTCCTGGGTCGGCGGTTCGCCGGGTCTCATCACACGATAGATATCAGATAGCGCCTCAAACCGCGTATCATTCTTGTCCGCCTTCAACGTATTGCGCAGCCATGGACCGCGCCCGCCATTATCAACATCAAGAATTTCGAAAGATTTGACTTTCTGCTCGCGCAGTTCCGCCAGCAATTCATCGGTAATCAGATCACCAGACTCGCCGTAGATTTCGCCAGTATCGTAATTAACAATATCACGCGCCAGAAACTTGTTTTCCAGAGCCTGCGATGGCAGCAATAATTCCGTTGTCCCGTCAGCGGCGATCCGCTTGACTGCCAGGGCGGTAATTTTCCGACCGGCCGGGGCAACAACTTTACCAGTATTGGCGTCGACCAGATCGAAGTCGATCTTCTGGCCACGCCATACATCTGGGTTGAAGCCACACAGCCACCCCTTTTTGTCGAGGCGGTAAATAGTTTTGTCATAGAATGTATCGAGGATCTCGTCGGTGTCATGACCAAGTGCCATCAAAAAGGTTGTCGCTGGCAGCTTGCGCTTCCGGTCAATACGAACATTCAAAATGTCCTTCGCGTCGAACTCAAAATCGAGCCAGGAGCCGCGATAAGGAATAATGCGCGCGGCGAATAATAATTTGCCAGATGAATGGGTCTTACCGCGATCATGATCAAAGAAGACGCCCGGCGAACGGTGCATCTGGGATACGATAACACGCTCGGTCCCGTTGACGATGAAAGTCCCCTTGTCTGTCATCAACGGGATATCCCCGAGATAGACTTCCTGTTCTTTCACTTCCTTGACCGATTTTGTACCCGTGTCTTCGTCAATATCAAAAACCACGAGTTGCAGACGGACTTTGAGAGGCGCTGCGTAAGTCAGGTCGCGCTGCATACACTCATCAGTGTCAAACTTCGGGGGCTCGAATTCATACGAGACATATTCGAGCGACGCCCGCTCGTTAAAATCGACGATCGGGAACACGCTTTTGAAAACGCCCCCCAAGCCGTCGTTGGTTCTTTTCGCCTGTGGCGTATGCATTTGAAGAAAGTGCTCATACGAAGAGCGCTGGACTTCAATGAGGTTTGGCATATTAATGGCTTCGGGTATGGTCCCGAAGGATTTACGGATGCGTTTCTTTTCAGTGAAAGATAGTGCCATCTTTTATCCCATTCTATGCCGATTGCTTCCGCAGTGTCGGCGTGACTTTTTACAACACGATGAAGCGGCGACACCGCAAGGTGCCGCCGCGCCTTAATTTACACCACAGGGGTCGCGCAGATCCTGTGCTGGGTCTTGACCCCCGAAGGGGCCATCATTCTATTTTAGCTCAACAGAGGCACCGGCCTCTTCGAACTTCTTCTTAAGCTCTTCGGCTTCTTCTTTAGAGACGCCTTCTTTAACAGCTTTTGGCGCCGCTTCGACGAGCTCTTTAGCTTCTTTCAGACCGAGGCCTGAAACAACTTCGCGGACAACTTTAATCACGTTGATTTTCTTGTCGCCGGGGCTGGTCAGAATGACGTCGAACTCGCTTTTCTCTTCAGCTGCCGCGCCGCCAGCGTCACCACCACCAGCTACTGCCGCAACAGCGACTGGTGCAGCAGCAGAAACGCCCCACTTTTCTTCCAGCATTGTTGCAAGTTCGGCCGCCTCAAGAACGGTCAGCGCCGAAAGATCTTCGATAATTTGCTCTAATTTAGACATTTTATTTCCTTAGGGATGAGATTGAAGTCTGTTGGGTTGGGAAAATGACCGACTAAGCGGCGTCTTTGCTGCTGTATGCAGAGATAACGCGAGCCAACTGTGACGCTGGCGCTTGAACGACGCCTGCGACTTTGGTTGCCGGAGCCTGGAGCACGCCAAGGATCTTGCCTCGCAGTTGATCCAAGGATGGCAGCTTGGCGAGCGCATCGACAGCCTTATCATCAAGAACCTTATCGCCCATGACACCACCAATAATGACGAGCTTGTCGTTTTCTTTGGCGAAATCAGAAGCACCTTTTGCAGCCGCCACCGGATCAGGGGAATAGGCGATTACGGTCTGATCAACGAACATGTTCGCTGCATCATCCCCACCTTTTCCGCCCAAGGCGATTTTTGCAAGACGGTTCTTAATCACTTTTGCCGACGCACCCTGCTCTCGCAGCATGCTTCGGAACTGGGTCATTTCCGCAACGCTTAGACCGGCATAACGCGCCACGACGACGCTACCCGACTCCTCAAAAATGCCACCAAGCACTTTTAACGATTCGGCTTTTCCAGCTTTATCCATTGCGGATCTCCTTCAATAGGCGTTCGGACCATCCGAGCGCCCGGGTCTTACCCTCAAACGCCTCGCGGCGGTTCAGGGCACCTGCCCAGGGCTGACAATCCAACAGGCGCGAACCGGCGCATGCCTTGCCTCACCCCGTCTATCATAGGATTTACACGTAAAGGTACGGCACCCATGGTCTTGGACAGGAAACGGGAGGACGACTTTGCCGACCTCCCGCAAGCGGTGGGTATTAGCGCCTCGGATCACTCTATGCAACCCCTATTTTTTTGCCGTCAACCCGTAATTTTATAAATACCTAACAATCCCGACACAGCCTCGGAACCGAACCATAAAAAAAGCTCCGACCGTTCCGTCGGAGCTTTCTATTTTCTTACGATCAACCCCGCAATCAAGCGGCAATAACGTCCGCCAGATCTAGCTCGACGCCCGGACCCATTGTCGAAGACAAGGTGACCTTACGAACATAGGCTCCTTTTGCCCCCGAAGGCCGCGCTTTCATGATCGCGGCAGCAAATGCACGAACATTTGCGAGAACCGCGTCCTCGCTAAAGGATGCCTTACCGATGCCAGCATGGACGATTCCGAGCTTCTCAACCCGAAACTCGACCGCCCCGCCTTTAACGTCTTTAACGGCATCGCCAACATTTGGCGTGACCGTTCCGACTTTAGGGTTGGGCATCAGGCCACGTGGCCCAAGAATCTTACCAAGGCGACCAACAACGGACATCATGTCCGGCGAGGCGATCACACGATCAAAATCGCTTTTGCCGTTCTGAATTTCTTCCATCAGGTCCTCGGCACCGACAAAGTCAGCACCCGCAGCTTTTGCTTCTTCCGCTTTGGCGTCACGGGCAAATACTGCGACACGAACATCTTTACCAGTTCCCGACGGGAGCGACACAACACCACGAACCATTTGGTCAGCGTATTTTGGATCCACACCGAGCTGGAACGCAATTTCGACGGTTTCATCAAATTTGGCCGTTGCATTCGATTTGACCAGCTTGACCGCTTCAGCCACGGGATAAGCCTTGTCGAGTTCGACCGTTGCAGCTGCAGCGCGATAACGTTTTCCAGCCATGCTACTACTCCGTCACGTCCAGACCGATCGAGCGGGCAGAGCCCTCGATGATCTTTGTTGCCTGATCGAGATCGTTCGCGTTCAGATCTACCATTTTCGTCTCAGCGATTTCGCGGCACTGTGCACGTGTCACGGTGCCGGCAGTTGTACGGCCGGGTTCTGTCGAACCGGACTTCAAGCCTGCGGCGCGCTTCAGAAGAATCGACGCAGGTGGCGTTTTGACGATGAAGGAAAAAGACTTGTCCTGATAATAATCAATCACCACCGGAAGTGGCAGGCCTTTTTCTACTTTTTCTGTTTTAGCATTAAACGCCTTACAGAATTCCATAATATTAATACCGCGCTGACCGAGCGCCGGGCCAACTGGTGGCGACGGATTCGCAGATCCCGCAGGTATTTGGAGCTTAATCTGCCCCAACAGTTTCTTAGCCATATTGTCCTCTCTGGCTGCTTAATGGCCGGGAATCTTTCGATCCGACCGCCTAATTTTAGAGGGCCAGTGGTCACGGTCTTGGCAAACCTCCCACCGACACTTTGGTATGTCTTCCGACACCGGCGGCTTACAGCCGATAATTCATGGCGCGTCAAGCCTGACAAATCAGGCCTCACCTCACCTTACATTATCGGTACCCAGCGGCTTGTCTCGACCCGCTATCGCCGTCCCGGCAAAACATTCTGACAACAGCTTATAATAGCACTACGCACTGCCATGATCATATTTTAACCCGATGACCAACACAGAAAGCCAAAGCCGGTCAGTGCCTTCTTTTGCGAAAATTACCCGTGCTTTTAACAATCAGACCGTCGGCACTAAACCCGCCAAACTTAGCCGTTAAACCCGCCAGTGACGCCCCTCACAGATGCGTACAAAACGCAATAATTCTCCCTTTTTCAGCAGAAATTGGAATTTTTATACAGATTATATATCATAAATCGTATATTTTTAGAATAATATTTCTGCCTTAATGCTTATTTTCCGCGGCTTGTTCTAGCTGCACGAATATTTTGGCAAAATAAATCTTCTCACAATATTTCTACTTGCAGGGTTCAAATTTATTGCCGAAAAAGGCGCCATGAAAATCGCAATTTTAAAAGAAATGATCTCTGGCGAAGTACGCGTGGCGGCAACCCCCGAGACAATCAAGAAGAGTGTCGCACTCGGACACTCGGTCGTGGTCGAGAAGTCAGCAGGCCTCGCGGCGGGATATATAGATGCGGACTATGAGGCAGCCGGAGCCAGCATTGCCACGACCGCTAAGAAAACGGTTGCGGGCGCAGATGTTCTGCTCAAAGTGCGCGGCCCCTCGGATAAAGAGACCGCAGCGCTGCCCGAAGGGCTCACAATTATCGCGCTTATGGACCCATTCGCGCTTGACCCGGCCGCATTAAACAGCCGGAAAATCAATGCGCTTTCGATGGAATTCACTCCTCGTATTACGCGGGCGCAATCGATGGATGCATTATCATCTCAATCAAATCTTGCCGGTTACCGGGCCGTCATTGAAGGCGCGACCCTTTACGGTCGGGCGCTCCCAATGATGATGACAGCCGCCGGCACAGTGGCGCCCGCTAAAGTCTTTGTCATGGGCGCTGGCGTCGCCGGATTGCAGGCCATTGCCACTGCCAGACGGCTCGGAGGCGTAGTCACGGCAACTGATGTCCGGCCCGCTGCAAAAGAGCAAGTGGCGTCTCTCGGGGCAAAATTCATCGCCGTCGAGGACGAGGAATTCAAGGCCGCCGAAACAGCTGGCGGCTATGCCAAGCAGATGTCGCCTGAATATCAGCAAAAACAAGCCGAACTGGTCGCAAATCATATTGCGAAGCAGGATATCGTTATCACCACAGCCCTTATTCCGGGCCGCCCGGCTCCGGTTCTCGTAACCCCGGAAATGGTCGAGGCCATGCGAGTCGGCTCGGTAGTGGTCGATATGGCCGTTGCACAAGGCGGAAACTGCCCATTATCCGAAGCCGATAAAACGGTTGAACATAATGGCGTGAAAGTCGTGGGCTTCACCAATTTGCCGGCACATCTGCCGGCAGATGCCAGCGCGCTCTACGCCAAAAACCTACTGGCCTTCCTGCCACTGATTACATCCGAGGATGGTGGGCTGAACCTCGATACAGACGATGAAATCGTCGTTGCCATGACGCTGACACGCGATGGTAAAACCGTAAACGAAAGGCTGTCATCATGAACAAGGCGACAATTCTCATCGGGCTATCGGGAGCCCTGGCCATGCCGGCCTTTGCCGCCGAAACGGCCGCAATTAGCCCGACCGTTTTTCTAACGGCAATCTTCGCGATGGCATGCTTTGTCGGCTATTATGTCGTCTGGAGCGTCACACCGGCGCTACATACACCGCTTATGGCGGTAACCAATGCAATCTCGTCAGTCATTATTGTCGGCGCAATCGTTGCAGCGGCCGCGTCGGGTAGCATTTCCGGCGGCTGGATTGCCAAAGGCCTTGGCGGGCTAGGCGTTGCGCTGGCCAGTGTAAACATTTTTGGCGGCTTCCTCGTCACCCAGCGCATGCTGGCTATGTATAAAAAGAAAGGTGATTAGTCCGTTGGAACAATTCACATCAACATGGGCGCCACTGCTCTATCTGGTCGCCGGTATTCTTTTCATTCTTGCCCTCAGAGGACTTTCGAGTCCGTCCACCAGCCGCAAAGGCAACCGGAACGGCATGATCGGAATGACCATTGCGGTCGGTACAACTCTCGCGGTTCTCTGGGACCAGCTGGACTCTACGACTTGGGGAATTCTCGCGGCGGGAGTGCTCGTCGGCGGCGGTATTGGCGCTATTACAGCGCGGCGTATTCCGATGACCGACATGCCGCAACTGGTTGCCGCTTTCCACTCGCTAGTCGGGCTCGCCGCGGTGCTGGTCGCTGCCGCAGCACTCTATGCCCCAGACGGTTTTGGCATCGGAACGCCCGGTCAACTGGCCACCGCATCACTGATTGAGCTGTCAATCGGGTCTGCGATTGGCGCTCTGACTTTCACCGGTTCAATCATCGCGTTCGCAAAACTTAATGGCAATATGTCGGGCGCACCGATTATGTTACCAGCCCGGCATCTCCTGAACATATTAATCGGGGTTGCAGTTATTACACTGGTCGCGATCCTCGTTGCGAACGGCGGCTCGGCAACTTGGGCGTTCTGGAGTTTGACGGTTCTGGCGCTCGTTCTTGGCATCACGCTGATCATACCGATTGGCGGCGCCGATATGCCGGTTGTGGTATCGATGTTGAATTCATACTCCGGCTGGGCCGCAGCAGCGCTCGGCTTCACACTCGGTAACTTCGCCCTGATCATCACCGGTGCACTTGTCGGCTCATCCGGCGCCATTCTGTCCTACATTATGTGTAAAGGTATGAATCGAAGCTTCATTTCCGTAATCCTCGGCGGATTTGGCGGTGAAGATGCCGCTGCAGCAGGCGGCGGTCAGGAAGAACGTCCTTACAAGCGCGGCTCGGCCGAAGATGCAGCCTTCATTATGAAAAACGCATCCAAAGTTATTATTGTGCCAGGCTACGGAATGGCTGTCGCGCAAGCGCAGCATGCTCTCAAAGAGATGTGCGACAAACTCAAGGAAGAAGGCGTCGACGTCAAATATGCCATTCACCCGGTTGCCGGTCGTATGCCCGGTCACATGAATGTGCTGCTGGCCGAAGCGCAAGTGCCATATGATGAAGTCTTCGAACTCGAAGATATCAACTCCGATTTCCGCAATTCGGAAGTCGCCTTCGTAATCGGGGCGAATGATGTCACCAATCCGTCAGCGAAAACCGACACAGCCAGCCCGATTTACGGTATGCCTGTCCTCGACGTTGAAAATGCCGGAACGGTTCTATTCATCAAACGCTCAATGGGGTCCGGCTATGCCGGGATCCAGAATGAATTATTCTTCCGAGACAATACAATGATGCTTCTGGCCGATGCCAAGAAGATGGTCGAAGACATTGTAAAATCTTTATAATTCAGAAGCGCTTAAAATGAAAAACCGGCGGACCAATCCGCCGGTTTTTTATATCTGATTTTGCGCTGCATCATGTCTTCTACGCTTATCGTTCAACGCCTAGATGAAGGCGTAGCCACGCGCATTGATATAATTGATCAGTTCCTGCCGGCGCCGGCCCGGGTCAGGATGGGTCGACAGAAATTCGGGCACGCGACGGCCACCGGATTTTTCCGCCATTAGCCCCCATAGTCTTGGTGACTGTCTGACATCATATCCAGCACGATGCATATAATCGACACCGAGGCGGTCTGCTTGTAATTCGTGCTGGCGGCTATACGGCAATAATACGCCAAACTGCAATGCTGCACCACCAAGCGCGGCAATTTCATTGCCATAACGCCGTCCGGTCTCGGACTGTGCGATGGCGATGGAGCCAGCGGCAAGGCCGACTTGCGAAGCAACCTGAAGGGAAAACCGCTCGGCAGCGTGGCGCCCGGCGACATGTCCGATTTCATGCCCCAAGACCGACGATAACTGGTCATCATTCTCGGTCAGCTCCGTGATACCGCGATAGACCCCGACCTTGTTGCCGGGCATCACGAATGCGTTCACATCATCAGTATCAAAAACCGCTACGTCCCAGTCCTGACCGGCGCGATTAGCACCAATGGCAATCTTGTTCCAAACGCCGAGCACCCGACGCCGCAGCCGCTCATCCGAAACTTGCGGCGTCTGCTTCTTTAGGTCCGTCCAGGCTGACAAAGCCATTGTCGCGATTTGATCATCACCAACGAGTAAAAACTGGTTCGCGCCTGTCTCCGGATTGGTCGTGCAGGCCGACATGATCGGTATCACCGTACCGCAGGCAAGACCTGTAATGAGACCCCGCCGGGACATTTTTATGGCGGGAGCATCTTTTAGCGCCGCACCATCAAACTCGATGCGTTCAGCTGTTTCAATCATTGTCTTATCTAACACGTATGCTCCTTTTCTACTTATTCGCCATACTGACTAACAAATACAAATTTACCCGTTCGCCAAGTCGTACGGGTCGGATTATGAACCAGAGCTGAAATCGTCAGCTCACGTGCCACCCTCATGGTCACCAAGCAGCCGACCGGCTTGCCCGACCCAGTCCTCCCGGGAAATCCGGCCATGGAACGCAAAATGACGTTCAAGCCAGACAATATTTTCAGGGGTCCAGCCTGAAACCTGCTCAACGCGCCATATACCGAGATTATTGAGAACATCTGCGATCCGCGGTCCGATACCATTAATCAATGTCAAATCATCCTTGCCGCCGGCCGGCTCGGCTTCTTCATGCGGCTTTTCAGGCGTAACAAAAACAGGAGCCAAAGGTGCGTCCGGGGTATCCTCATCAGCTGCAATTTCTTCATCGCCATCAGCATCGATCGACAGCTGCGCCTCTGCAGCATCGTCTTCCTGCCCCTCTTCATAATAGGCGACGCGACCTTCGAGATAACGATTGCGCCAGCGCAAACGAGCCAGTTGCTCTTCAATCGCCGCGGCACCATCTCCGGCCGAAGTGCTATCTGTTGCAGCATCCATATCAACCGGCGGATGCTTCAGTGCCAGCTCTGTCTCGACGGCAGCAATACGCCGCTCCAGCCAAATATTACGCTCGACCAAAGCGGTATCGGGCCGGTTGTCTTTGGGGCTGTCAGGAACATCCATTTCACTAGCAATCTCAGCGGGCGCGGCCGCAACAGGCGTTTCCGCTATCGTTTCAGTAACGGCGGATGTTTCTGCCGTCGGGTCTGTTGCTCGACTTTGTTTGCCCAATCGGGACAGATTAGCCCAGACGATCAGTCCCAGCACAAAGCTCAATCCGTGACTGATAATGAAAATGTAAACGATGTTTGATACCTCAAACGGCATGCCGCCCTCCATTATGGCTCTGCTGTCGTCCATAGTCCGCGGATCTGCGGGCTTCGCAATCGTGAAACGACTCGTCAGGCAAGTGTATCCGTCCCCCGCGGGAAACACCAACATTGTTTGACACACAATAGGCCAACTATGCCGGTATGCACCGATCAATATCGCCAATTTGCGTCCAGACAGTAGGAATTGGGGCCGCCTGTGCTAAACGGCAGCTATGACTAGTTCAATCGACCTTATTAGCTCCGCCAGCAACCCGCTTATAAAAATGCTTCGAGGGCTCGATCGCAAGAAAGTCCGGAGCGAAACCGGGCTATTTCTAGCTGAGGGCGGCCGCCTGCTCGAGCAGGCACTAGTTCAAGACTGGGACATCGAAACCGTCATCGTTTCGAATAGCGGCCTTGAAAGGCCCATGACCCAGGAGCTTATTAGCAGGGCCGCGAAAGCCGGCGCCCGTATCGCCCGGGTTCCAGACCAGCTGGCCAGCACTATTGCGCGCAAGGAGAATCCACAGGCTGTTTTAGGCGCAATACGGCAAAGAAAACTGTCACTTGACCAGCTCGACCCCAGTGCATCAGGTCTCTGGCTGGGTCTGCATGAAATACGCGACCCGGGAAACCTCGGAACTATTTTGCGGACCGCTGACTGTGCCGGACTGGCCGGAGTGATACTGATCGGAACCTGCTGCGACCCCTTCAGCGTTGAAGCAGTCCGGGCCTCCATGGGCTCAATCTTCGATATCCCGCTGGCACGCAGCGACTTCGATACTTTTGACCGCTGGCGTCAGACCGGCGCGCTGGCACTGGTTGCCGCCAGCGTCAACGGGTCTATCGCCCATACTGACGTCGATTTTACGCAACCGTCTCTCATCCTTATGGGAACAGAACAGTCGGGACTGCCTGACGAGGTGGAGGCAAAGTGCGATACGCGTTGCATAATACCCATGCGCGGCGGGGCAGATAGCCTCAACCTCGCTCAGGCCTCGGCAATCATGGTGTACGAGGCCTGGCGCCAAAGAGGATTTGCATGAAACTCAAGACCGAGCTCTTTCTGGCCGATGACTGGGCCGACTATGAATTGCTAGACAGCGGCAATGGCCGGAAATGGGAAAGATTTGGCATTCAAAGGCTTATCCGCCCTGACCCGCAAGCCTTCTGGCAGCCGGCCACGCCGACCGGTCAATGGCAGGCCGATGCCGTTTTTGATCAAAACAGCGGTGATGATGAACGTGGACGCTGGCGGCAGTTAAACCCGGCTGCACCTGAAGTCTGGCCTATGCAATGGGAAAACTTGCGCTTTCATGCCCGACGGTCTCCATTCAGACATGTCGGCCTGTTCCAGGAGCATAGCGTTCACTGGCGGTTTGCGCGCAATGCAATCACCGCCGTCAGACGTCCGGTCTCGGTCCTGAACCTGTTTGGCTATACCGGTATGATGAGCCTGGCCTGCGCTGAGGCTGGCGCTGAAGTCACCCATCTTGACGCCAGCCCAAAATCAAACGGCTACGGTAAGGAAAATCAGGCCCTGTCGGGCCTAGCCGACAGGCCAATTAGATGGATTGCCGATGATGCGATGAAATTCGCCGCCCGCGAAGTGCGACGAGGCAACCAGTATGATGCGATTATTCTCGATCCGCCAAAATTTGGCCGCGGGACCAAAAACGAGACCTGGCGGTTTGAGGAAGACCTCCCCGAGCTGCTAAAGCTCGTCAGGCAACTGCTATCACGTCGACCATTATTCATCATTCTCACCGCATACGCAGTCCGGCTGTCACATATCGCTCTCGCCCAGACACTGGAAGATCATATCCGCGATCTCGGTGGCGAATTGGCAATGGGCGAAATGGCATTGCCCCAGGCCTCTAGCGACCGCGTACTGCCAACCGCGATTTGTGCGCGCTGGCAGGCTGATGAGCTGCTTTAGCTACAGCGGCAGGCTCAGCAGGGCCGGTAAGCCATTGAGCTATCATTATAACACTCTACGTCGCGTGCAGCCGCTGCCTCCTGACCAGCTGCAGGGGCGCCGGGAAGCTCACCTCTTGCCGGTCTCATAAATCTGGTCGGAAACACCGCAGGCGAACAGCCGCCTAGGCGCCGCCAGACGCCGACTTCGCGGAAAACTCGGCTTTCACCCGTTCAGCCAGTTGTTTGACCGTGAACGGTTTCGACATGAATGCGACCTGCCTGTTATCATCGAGCTGCTGGGCGATATCACGCTCGGCATAGCCTGACATGAACAGGATACGGGCATCCCCTAGTAAATCTTTCGCCTCTCTGATCAGAGTCGGGCCATCCATTCCCGGCATCACCACATCGGAGACAACCAGATCATACACGCCGGGATCCGCCATCAATAGTTCCAGCGCCTCCTCGCCATCACACGATTCAGTGACGTCATAACCGCGTGATCGTAATTGAGATGCGGCAATCGAACGAACACCATCTTCATCCTCAACAAGCAGGATCCGCCCCCGCCCCGAAAAATCGACCGGCACCACGGCCTTGTCCAGGGCCATTGGCTGCACAATATCTGGGTCCGGCAGATCCTCTTGCTTCAAAGCTGGAAGATAGATCTGGAATGTGGTGCCCTCGCCTAGACGCGAAATTGGGCAAATATAGCCATCCGACTGTTTGATAATCCCGTACACTGTCGACAGGCCCAACCCCGTCCCAAGCCCTTTCGGTTTCGTGGTAAAAAACGGGTTAAAAATATTGGCAAGATGCTCCGGCGCGATGCCATGCCCGGTATCCTCGATCTCAATCAGAAGATACTCGCCGGGTTCGACGAACCAGAAACTGCCGGCATACGCGTCCTGCTCGGTCGCACGCGACGTTCGAACCGTTAGTTTGCCGCCGCGCCCTCCCTGCATTAACAGGGCATCACGTGCATTTGTCGCCAAGTTTATAATCGCCGTTTCCAACTGATTTTTATCGGCTTTGATCATTGGCAGATCACGACCGTGCACGAGGCTGAAATCAACCCGCTCATCCAGTAACTGCCCCAGTAACACCGAAAATTCGGACAGGAAGTCGCTCGGATCGAAGACCTCTCGGCGAAACGTTTGCTGCCGCGCATAGGCCAGCAGCATCGTCACCAGATCTTTCGCACGGACCGAAAATTCGTGAATTTTTTTAAGATGCTCGAAACTCGGATCCCCGACCGGATGCATCGTCATCAAATGGTCGTTGTTTAGTATAATGCCGGTCAGAACATTATTGAAATCATGCGCAACCCCACCAGCGAGCTTGCCAATCGCAGACATTTTCTCACCCTGCGCCAGACGCAGTTCGAGATCTTTTTGATTGCTCAAATCAATCACATATGCCGCGAGCGGCCGACCTTCGGAATCGGCGGTCACGATCAAATTAATATGCTTATCGTCACGGTCGACAATTTTCAGACCGATCGGCCGATGAACCGCAGCCGCAATTTCCGCTCCGAGATCGGACTCCCCGTCTTCGGTAGCGAACAAATCGATCAGACGCGCGCCAGCAACCGCCTTACCATGGCTCAACTCTAGCAGCACGCGATTGGCTTCGACAATAATTGCATCCTGAGGACTCTCGCCAGACAACAGGACCGCGCCGAACGGTGCACCATCAAACATCGAGTCAACTTGATGCTCCCGTGTCACCGCCGGTGGTGCCGCAACATCCCGCGGCTCACGCGCGGTTAGCGTCTGCTCATGTGTCAATACGATCAGCCGGCCACGCGCGCTGCTACCCTCACCCTGCCAATTCAAAATAGCCCGAACGGGTATTTCGCTGCCATCAAGCGAGCGGATCAGGACATCAGCAGATATTGGCGCACCCGCCTTGCGATCACGGCGCAAAAGTTTGACAGATTCCGGCCGCATCAGATCATCAATTCTCAGATGCGCGGGTTTTTCGTCCATCCCCAATAAATTTCGGAGCCATTGATTAGCAAAGAGCAGCCTGCCATCAGGGCCGAGGCCGGCAAAACCTATTGGTGCCTGCTCGGCATCATCGCCCAGCTCTGCAGAAGACTTGGCTTCCGGCGCAGGCTTATCAGCATCAAACCGCCAGAGCACACGATCACCGTCTATGGGACTGACTTTTGCCGATAGCCGCAAGCTTTCCTGTCCACTTTCAAATTGCAATTCCGGCAGCTGCTCGACAAGTGTTGCGCCGTTTTTTGCAGCCTGAAACAAACGAAAGACCGGCTCTGAAAACTCTGACCGATTACTGAAGATGCGATCCGGAGACACATTGTCCGACAATGAACTCTGGTCTGACAAGATAGCGGCCGCCCACGCCTTATATGCCTGATTAGCAGCGACCGGGAACCCGTTGCGATCGCTAATCAATGCGATCTCATCAAGCGCTTCGAGCCATTTGAAAGTCTCGTCTGGAACCTGATCAGCTTCGGCATCCGCGGTCGCCCTTGGCGGCATGATGGCTCCGAAGGGTTTGTCCCGCGATAATACCATTGTTCCGCCAACCACCAGCGCCAATAATAAAATCTGGCCGCCCCGGCCGGCATCGGCTGGCGACCAGAATGATACAATTGCAAGAATGACCGCGAAGAACACGCAGATCCAGAACGCAATTCGAGGCCAGTCCTGTTCGCGCTGCATATCGGCGAATTCGGCTTCAAAGCCTGCTGACCGCTGCTCGGGCATGTTAAATCCCTTCTATTGAATGATCCCCGCCAAATTGATTCGCGACGACATTATCTCCTGAAAGGTCGATTATGGACACATTTCATTTTTTGCGGATTGAAGTCACGTCCGACCGCCACCTCACAAAGTCATTGAGATCACAGCCGGCAACACACCCGCCCGATCATTCGAATTTGACTTTCAAGGCCATTTTGTTACCGCGCCGGCCAATGTCGGCTTGCGATATAACCGCCCCGTCCCGTCCGCCGGACAGGATTTCAACCGGCCTGTCAGCTGCGAGCCCCAGCATCAAGGTTGATCCGACACTTAAATCTTTCAGATCCCCGAGCTTCGCCTCAAATCCAGACAGGCGCGCCGTCAACATTGCAATGATCGGCACCTCTGCCAGATCGGGTTTACGTTTCTCAGCCTCCGCCTGCGGCGGCGCACAGGCCCGCCCCTCAATCAGTGCCAGATCGCTAGCAAAACCGTCTCCGGTGACGTCATACTCCGTGATTGTTATGTTTTCCGTTTGAAACAGGTCGGCGACATCACCAAGATCAGTCGTAATGGCTTGCAGCCTGACGCCATCGCCAAATATCGAATTCAGCGTCGCAATGATTTTATGCAAAAACACGAAATCTAGCGCATTGGGTTGCCTTGATAGATCGGTATTGTCAGCCACTCTCTGGGTCGTTCGCATTTGCGATATCAAGACATTCGCAAGTCCGAGTGGCAAACAAACAAGCGTCAATAAAGATGACGCCGACCGCCCAAACCCAGCAATAATGACGGGCGTTCCTGACATTAGCTGACCTAATGAAGCTGCGTCGAAATCGGCACTTTCACGAGGCGTCACGGTCAGGTCCAAGGCCGCGCCGCCACGCAAGGCTTTACTAATTCGCACACCAAGCCCAGCATTTAATTTGAATGCGGTATCCCGGTCCGGTGACACGCCGTCCTTATTCAATGATTCCGACTGCGATGCGGCTTGCGGCTTGTTATCAGAGTTCTTTGCCTTTCGGCGAACCGGTCGCAACAGCGTCTCGATCTCTTTCGGCGTCAGAATACTGCGATCTGTTTCAAACACTGGCCCGTCATCAACCGCGACTTGGCCAGACGAAACCGCCGCCAATCCAGGCAGCGGGCCTGAATATGGCGGGTTCGCCGACGGTTTGGATGAATCGCGCATGATCAACCTCATACTATGAGTCGCCGATTGTGTTAGCACTTGGTTAATTTAGCGTTAGGTGTGATAAATGCGAGGCGACGCTCGAACACGCGCCGCAACCAGCGACAGTGTCAGCATACCCCAGAACTCAGCCGAGTGCGCCAAAGCAGCGGTCATGCGCTAAGTGCAATCGACGCGCTTTTTACATAACCTATGATCCGGGTATAGCGAAATGCGGGCGAAGCAAATCGCGGGCCGGCCAATATGCGTAACGCGCTTTAACCCCTAGAAGGAAATGGAGCCGGGCATAAGCTTACAAATACATTTTTGAAAAAGACAAGCCGACGAGGTCGCTGCCATATCTCTAGTCTTCGCGAACAACCCGTTCATTCTTCTCGTGGCGCTCCTGCGCTTCGAGACTCAAAGTTGCAGTTGGCCGCGCTTCGAGGCGTTTAAGACCAATCGGTTCACCAGTGTCTTCGCAATAGCCGTAAACGCCCTGATCGAGGCGGCGCAGCGCGGCATCAATCTTTAACGTTAATTTGCGTTGCCGGTCGCGGGTCCGCAATTCCAAGGCTTTATCGCTTTCAGCCGATGCCCGATCGACCAAATCAGGATGGTTACTGGACTGAGCCTTAAGGTTTCCGATGGTCGTCTGGGCACCATTTAATATGTCAGACTTCCATTTCTCCAGCTTAACTCTAAAATATGTTTTTTGCCGGGGGTTCATAAACTCTTCGTCTGAAGATGGAACATACCCTTCGAGATCGATATCCGTCACGTTTTGATACCTTTGTTAATGTCTTTTCGTTAGTGTTTTTTTGTCTCTATATTATTTCTTTTCGAGATTCGCTAGCAATTTTTACTGAATGCCCCGAAAGCGACTGGCCCGTATAACCGTCAGGATGATAGCAACCGGCAATGTTTTGCAGTTAAACGCATTAAATCTATTGATTCCGGTCGTTATTTTGAGCGAAATGAAACTCTGGGAATCAATCGCACAGGTATGGTGGACATGGCGTTTAACCGAAGACGGGTTCGGGCAAAAACACCGAGAACTTGGCTCGAGGGTTTGATATTCAACGGACTTCTCGCATCTTTCGTGATTCTGGCCTTATGGAATGTCGATATAACCTACACGTCCGACCTCGCCATCGACCCTAATAATCCGAAAGCGCAGACCACGACGCGCGAAAATATTGCAATTGCATTCCGGGAGATTGCAGACAGTGGAGAAGACGGCCGGGCCGTATGGGCTGATCGGGTCGAAACAACCGTCCTTGCAAGCGACTTTTCGGCAGCCCGGGGATATTTGCTGGCAGCCCCCT
Source organism: Hyphomonas sp. TMED17 (assembly GCA_002172915.1). Lineage (GTDB taxonomy): Bacteria > Pseudomonadota > Alphaproteobacteria > Caulobacterales > Hyphomonadaceae > Henriciella. The sequence goes on from NHBW01000005.1 coordinate 390,441, forward strand.
ATATGTTGGATAAATCCGATGCAGCGGCCTTACAATCGGCCGTTGACGAGGAATATTCCGGTGACCAGGATGAGCGCCTAGCCCGTGCTGCACTGATTTTTCTACCCGATACTGCGCGTGCCAGCTACCAGATTGCTATCGCGCCGCCCGACTATGATCGCCCGCCGCCGCAAACGACGACCGCATCATCTGCGACGGCACCATCCGACGCTCCGGAAGCAAACATTGACCCTGGCCCCGTACCAGATCCGCTAAAGACAAACCTATCAATGATGCTACTCGGAGATGCCGAAGATCTCACCCGCCGGAGCCAACGCTGGCTGATAGATGATCAGCGCGACTCATTCCCATTGAGACTTCGCGCGCTCGGCCTGATAAAATCCAAAGCGGGCTCAAATGATGAGGCGTCTTTTGTCGAAGCCGCATCAATTCTGACCGCCGGGCATCGCGCGAGCCGGTTGAGCCGAAAATTTACCGAGTTAATGACTGACAAAGTCGAGGCGACGCTTCCTGAAGCCGCCTTGCAGGCCCGTCTGAATGTCGCATTTGAGCCGGTGATGACGACGGCTGATCGCAGCCGCGAAGTGATCCGCGCTTATGAGGACACAATTGACCATGCCGGTCTCGACGATCTATCCGCAGAAATGGAAACGATTGCCCGTCTCGCGGACCTAACATCATCAGCAGGCGCTTTGACCCTGATCGAACAAATTGAAACGCCCAATCATATGCAGCGTATTCTATTGCTGGCCGAAGCTGGCGGCGAGCGTTCTGTGGCGCTGGCCCGTGAAATTGGTCCTGACATCCTGACGCTTGCCCAGCCTGGCATCTTGTATACGCGCGGCTTGCTGATCCGCACCGCAATCCTAATTCTGATTGCAATTGCGCTGATTATCACCAGCCTGTCATTCCTGACCAATCGCAATTACAATCCTGAAAAAAGGCCAGAACTCTATTGCTTCAGGCCAGATTGAAGGCACCCCGGATACCATCAACCAGCAACTGAACCGACAAAGCTGAAAGTATCACACCGAGTATCCGGGTTGTCGCGGCCGATATGCTGTCGCCAAGAAACCGCATGAGCGGTCCCGCCGTTAAAAATATGACCATGCATAATAACAGGTTCAGAGCGATGGCCGACAATATCACAGCCTGCGCCACAATATTGGTTTCGTTCGACATATAGAGCATCGCTGTTGCGATCGAACCCGGGCCGGCAAGCATCGGAATACCAATCGGGAAAACCGAAACATCTTCAGGTTCCGAGGGTCGCTCTTCCTGATCTGCGAGAACTGTTTCAACGCGGTATTCCCGGCGTTCCGTTCTGCGCTCGAAAACCATATCGAGAGCGATAAGAAATAATAATGCGCCCCCGGCTATTCTGAATGCATCAATTGAAATATGCAGTTGATCCAGCAACCAGGCGCCACCAATCGCAAAGCCGAAAATTATCGCGCCGCCGACCATTGTCGACCGAACAGCCATTGTTCGCCGATATGACGGCGACCCCTGCTGGGTTAAAGCCGCAAACATTGGCGCAACGCCGATCGAGTCGATCAAAACGAAAAAGGTTACGAATGTCGCGACAAAAAGTGTTATATATTCAGATGTGATCATGACGATTCCCTATCTCTTCATTCATCGTCCGTCGAGCCTCTAGAGATTTTTATATGATTGCCCGCCTTCAGCGATCATTCCAACGGTTAAAAATCATTGCCTTCAGGCATCCAATTAGCGCAGCGTCATAGTTGCCCTTCGCCGCGGCCGCCTTATGGTCTTACAAAACTTAATGAGGTAAGGCATGCGTTTCGAAGGCACTGAAAATTACGTTGCAACCGACGATTTACGCGTCGCAGTCAATGCGGCAATCGCGTTGGAACGGCCGCTTTTAATCAAAGGTGAGCCGGGGACCGGAAAAACAGTGCTCGCGGTTGAAGTCGCTAAAGCACTGGGTGTCGATCTCATAGAATGGCACATCAAATCGACTACGAAGGCGCAACAGGGCCTCTACGAATATGATGCAGTTTCACGACTGCGCGACGGCCAGATGGGCGAAGAGCGGGCAAAAGATGTCCGCAACTACATCAAGAAAGGGAAGTTATGGGAGGCCTTCGTCGCCGGGGACCGTCCTATTCTGCTGATTGATGAAATCGACAAAGCCGATATCGAATTTCCAAACGATCTCCTGCAGGAGCTCGATAGAATGGAATTTTACGTTTACGAAACAGACGAAACAATCAAAGCGACCCAGCGTCCGATCGTAATTATCACGTCGAATAATGAAAAAGAATTGCCTGACGCGTTTTTGCGCCGCTGCTTCTTTCACTTCATCAAATTCCCGGACGAGCAGACCATGAAGGACATTGTCGATGTCCACTTCCCCGACATCAAGCAGAAGCTTGTGTCCGATGCTTTGACAACATTTTACTCCATGCGCGAAGTACCGGGCATGAAGAAGAAGCCATCAACTTCGGAATTGCTCGACTGGCTCAAACTGCTAATGAATGAAGACATAGATCTCGAAGCGATGCGGGAACAGGACCCGGAAAAACTAACCCCGCCCCTGCATGGCGCGCTGCTGAAGAATGAGCAGGACACCGCCCTTTTCGAGCGTCTGGCCTTCCTCAACCGTCGGCAAGATACCGCCCGGCGCGGTCCTGCCGAATAATAGCTATTGATACCGGAACCGGCGGCTGCATCAGGTCCGCGCCTGATTAATCCGCCGGTCCATTTTGTTTCGCGCGCTGATAACACAGTCTGAACATAGTGCGGATAATAGCTCCTGCCGGTCTATGCTTCCCGGTCCCGAAAACTGTCTGCTATTCCGGCAACCGACGAGCGAGCATCAGGGTTTCGCGATTACCATCCCCGCCGCTGATTGGACTCGGAGATGTTTGCAATAGCTCCCAGCCGCTAGACTGTAACCACGTCTTGAAGTCGGTTTGGGCCCGCTCAATTGCCAATTGATCGGACACAATACCACCTTTGCCGACGGCGCCACGGCCGACTTCGAATTGTGGTTTGAATAAAGCGATCAAAACGGCGTCTTTACGGGCGAGCGAAAGTGGTACGGCGAGTAATTTCGATAATGAGATAAAGCTGGCATCGCACACAAGCAGGCTGGGTGGTGCCATGAAGTGATGGGATTGTAGGTTGCGGGCATCGAGTTTTTCAAATGATCGCAGCCGATCATCCTCAGCGAGGCTTGGATGCAATTGACCGTGACCGACATCAATTGCCGTTACAGACAAAGCGTTGTTCAGTAACAGCACCTGACTAAACCCACCAGTGGACGCGCCAATATCGAGGCAATGTTGCCCGGCCGGGTCAATTCCGAACTGATCTAATGCATGGGCCAGCTTTAGACCGGCTCTTGAAACATAGGGATGCGCCGGCTCGGCAGAAATATCGGCATTAGCGGCAACCTTTTCGGAAGCCTTGGCAATCATCACGCCGTTAACACGGACCCGGTCTGCTGCAATAGCGGCCTGCGCCGCGGCCCGACTGGAAAAATAACCACGTTGAACCAGAACGCGGTCAATACGATCCAGCCCGTTGCCGTGCCTATCCGATGTCGCTGGCATTGCTACGATTACCCCCATGGTCGAGATGTTCAGACTATGCTTATGTAAGAATATCCGAATAACTACTAGGCAAAGCCATGCTGAAAAAAGCCCTTCTTTTATACTTTATCACGATGTTGAGCGGACTTAATGGAATCGCCAACGCCGATCACTCGGTCGCTGCTAATGTTCATGGTGGCGATGGTGAGGTGATCGGAACCGTCAGCATCCGCAACGCACCGACTGGCAGCCTGATTAAGCTAATGCTGGACCCGGGGGCATTACAACCCGGCTGGCATGGACTACACTTACATCAGACCGGTGAATGTTCGGACACAGGTATATTCCGGCTTTCAGGCGGCCATGTCGGAAAAATTCAGGGCCAGCACGGCTTGCTAAATCCGACCGGCCCCGAACCGGGTGATCTTCCGAATATCTGGGTCGCAGCTGATGGATCGGCAGGCTATGAGGCCTTCTCAAATCTGGTGCAGTTAACCGACCTCACAGATGGTGATGGCAGCGCATTGATTATACATGCCGGTCCAGATGATCACCTCACCCAGCCAATTGGCGGCGCCGGGGGACGCGTCGCCTGTGCGGAAATCACTTCCGATTAGCGCAAACTCAGACCGCCATCGGCAATGATCGTCTGTCCGGTTACGTAAGCCGACAAGTCGGACGCTAGAAACAAGGCAATACCAGCCATATCCTGCGGCGTTCCAAGGCGTCGCTGCGGGATGTTTTTGAGCGCCCCTGACAAACGTTTTTCATTCTGGGTTGTCACTTGCGTCAACTTTGTATCGACCAGTCCGGGAGCCAGGCCATTGACGCGAATCCCGTCTCTTGCCCATGCCGCGCCGAGCGTTTTCGTCAGCCCGACGGCTGCATGCTTGGACGCCCCATAGGCCGGTGTACCAATGGTTGCGCCAAATCCGGCTACCGAGCTAACAATAATGACCGCGCCATTCGCAGCGGCGAGGTCGGCATGGAAATGACGCGCTACATCCATCACCGAATTTATATTCACGTCCATCACAGCGTCCCAGCCTGAATCAGTAAATTCCGCTCCGCCGTACCGAACGGTCCCCTGACATAGGACCAGCACGTCAAGTCCGCGTCCGGTGGGCTGGAGATTAATGGCTGCCCGGTCCGTCACATCGACTTGCTGGTAAGCCAGACCGTCGAGATCGCTGCCATCCTCATCCCGGTAATCATCCGATGAGGCCCGGGTTCCCCAAACCGCGACATGGCCACCGCAGGCAAGAAATTGCCGGGCAATGCCATTGCCTATTCCACTTGACCCGCCAGCAACCAGAATATTCTTACCACTGAAATCCAAGTCCATATCTAACCCAAGTCCAACTACATTCGGCTTCCGTTCAGATTATGGACACTATAAAACAGCTTGGATAGACTGAATTCTATCGTTAGACTTTTCGATATCAATTTTCTATCGCCGAAAAAGGAGATCGCCTTGCGCAAATTCACCACGCTTTCATCTTTCAGCTTAGCTGTCGCGTTGCTTGTTGCCGCACCGGTGCAAGCACAGTCATCGGCATCATCAGGCGCATACCAGGCCGGCTTGCCGTCGGGTTTCAACTTCGGATCGAATAAGGGCGAGTACGCCAATGATGATGATTGCGATGATGCCCGCTTCCACGCTGACGGCGATAATTTCAGCTATAAGCGCGAACATGTCCTTGCCGACGCTGCCGACTGTCAGGCTGCTGTCGCGGCTGGCACCTCGTCCCTCATACTGGATTTTGGCGATGATAGCGGCGACTACGCCAATGATGGCGAATGTGACGATAACCGTTTCACCGGCTCTGGCCGCTCGATCCTGACAACCGACAGTCATATCAAAGCCGACGCCAGCGATTGTATTGCAGCCTATCGGGCTGGCACTATTGATCGCCCGAGCAACAGCTTTGCGGACCTCGTATTTGGTAACAATAGTGGCTCCTATGCGAATGATGATGATTGTGACGATGCCCGTTTCCATACCGATGGGGATAATTACAATTACAAACGCGAACATGTTCTGGCAGACGCCAATGATTGTCGCGCAGCCGTTGCCGCAGGCGAAGTATCGCTCGTGCTCGATTTTGGAGATGATAGCGGCGAATATGCCAATGATGGCGAGTGTGATGATAATCGCTTTACCGGCGCCGGTCGGTCTGCCCTGAGCAGCAATAGCCATGTTTCGGCTGACGCCAGCGACTGCGTAGCAGCTTACCGCGCTGGTACGATTGATCGCGGCGCGACCGTATTCTCCGACCTCGTATATGGCGATAATAGCGGCTCATATGCTAATGACGATGATTGTGATGACGCGCGGTTCCACAGCGATGGCGACAATGTCAACTATAAGCGTGAGCATGTCCTCGCAGACGCTTCAGACTGCCGCGCCGCTGTCGCATCCGGTGAAGTAACCCTTCTACTCGATTTCGGAAACGATACTGGCGAATATGCCAATGATGGCGAGTGTGACGACAGCCGCTTCACCGGCTCGGGCCGTTCATCACTGACTTCAAACAGTCATGTCGGATCCGACGCCAGCGATTGCGTAGCCGCCTACCGCGATGGCACGATCAACCGCTCTGCCGGACCACCTTCCGGAAGCATCCGTTATGGTAATAATAGCGGCTCCTACGCCAATGATAATGATTGCGATGATGCCCGCTTCCACGCTGACGGTGATAGCTACAATTATAAACGTCAACATGTCCTGGCCGACGCCAATGATTGTCGCGCAGCCGTTGCCGCTGGCGAAGTCCGCCTGTTGCTTGATTTCGGAAATGACAGTGGCGACTACACTAATGACAATGAGTGCGACGATAATCGTTTCACCGGTGCTGGCCGCTCAATTCTGACGAGCGACAGTCAAGTACGGCGTGACGCCAGCGACTGTATTGCCGCCTATCGCGAAGGACGTCTTGATCGATAGCCGAAGCGATCAGCTATCCTTTTCGACTTTTTCGCGCAGCGCCTTGATCTGCGATCTCTGTTTCTTGGCGTCTAGACGCCGCCGGATCGACCCCAGGGTCGGTCTGGTGGCGATCCGCCGCTTCGGCGGCTGCAGCACCGAGCGAAGCATTTCGGCCAGGCGCTGACGCGCGGCTACCCTGTTGAGAGCCTGCGTGCGATGCGCATTCGCTTCGATCACCAGCTCGCCCGAGCGTGTTAAACGCGCGCCATATTTCTTTTTGAAACGAGCTTTGACCGCTGCCGGCAACGTGCTCGTTTCAACAAACCAGCGCAACTGAACCGCCGTTGATACCTTGTTGACATTCTGTCCGCCCGGACCCGATGCACGGACGAATTGCTCGCTATATTCCCAATGCGGAATACTGACCGAATTCGACACAATGATGTCGTTCTCTTTCAATGGCCGGCTCCACTCAGCGCTAGACGCGACAGGCTAACATATTTCCATTTATACAATTTGTCGCTGATACCACGATGACAAGGCCCGCCCCTGCCGGATCAGCCGACGTCACGACACCGCCGCACTATAATGGCAAGACCGAGCAGGACAAATTATTGGTAAAACGCTGGCGACCCGGCCCGCAACACCGCTTTCTCGACGCCATTATCAGCTGACACGCCTCGTCCGGCATGAAGCTCGCGCCGGTCAATCCGAACAATCCGAACAATCTAAAATCATTCCAGAAATGTCTCCCAATCGCTCGAAAATCCAGCGCTCTGGCAGGAACAGCGGCAGATTGACCGATCGAGGTATTTTTCAGCCAAGAAGGTTTCAATCATGCCGACTCATGTTTAGCTAGTAAGGCCTGCCGTGCGGCGGGTTAATTGTTCAACAACTGAAAGGAGGTGATCCAATGTCGAGTGAGAAAACAGGTAAGGCGATTGGATTTGTTTGTCTTGGTGGTCTTGTGGAGCAGCCTCTAGACGCCATTTAAGTCAAGTGTGACAGCCCGTGTTGAACGCTGTCGAAATTCAAGAGCCAAGCCGGCTCACGAAGGCCATCCCTGGCGGGATGGCCTTTTTCATGTTTGAAGATCGCTCATCGTTACAAACCGAGATCGAGCTCGCGCAATTTTTTGATCTCGTCCCGTAGACTTGCCGCTTCTTCAAATTCAAGATTGGCTGCCGCATCCCGCATTTTTGTTTCAAGTGCAGCGATTGCAGCCTGCATATTATGCCCTGCAGCCGGCTGAAAGACCGCCTTATCTTCCGCAACTTCTTTTAACCGACGCGATTTTCCGCCCTTAAGCTGCTGCGAACGCCGGTCAGAGCGCTCCCCGAACTGCCCGAGAATATCGGCAATTTCCCGTACAATCGTCTTGGGGGTGATATTCTGTACCTGGTTATAATTATGCTGCTTTTCCCGACGTCTTTCGGTTTCATCGATAGCGCGCTGCATCGACGCCGTTATTTTATCGCCGTACAGGATAACTCTGGCCTCGGCATTCCGTGCCGCGCGGCCAATGGTTTGAACAAGGCTCGTTTCCGACCGTAAAAAGCCTTCCTTGTCGGCATCGAGGATCCCGACCAGCCCACATTCCGGAATATCAAGGCCCTCTCTTAGCAGGTTGATCCCAACCAGAACATCAAACGTGCCAAGCCGTAAATCACGGATGATTTCGATACGTTCAATCGTATCGATATCCGAATGCATATAGCGCACCCGCACGCCCTGCTCGCGCAGATATTCGGTAAGGTCTTCAGCCATTTTTTTAGTTAGAGTCGTTACCAGAACACGATGTCCACGCTCGACAGTTTGCCATATTTCAGCCAGCAAATCATCAATCTGGTTGGTAGTACCAGTTGACACCGGGCGAACCTCTACCGGCGGGTCAAGCAAGCCGGTCGGCCGAATGACCTGCTCGGTAAAGACCCCGCTTGTACGTTCTAACTCCCACTTACCCGGCGTTGCAGAAACAAACACGCTTTGCGGCCGCATTGCGTCCCATTCTTCGAATTTCAGCGGACGGTTATCCAGACAGCTCGGCAAGCGGAACCCGTATTCCGACAAGGTCCGTTTGCGATTAAAGTCGCCACGATACATGCCACCAATCTGCGGCACGGTCTGATGGCTCTCATCTGCAAAGACCAATGCATTGTCGGGAAGATACTCGAACATTGTCGGTGGCGGCTCACCCGGCTTTCGTCCGGTCAGATAGCGGGAATAATTCTCGATACCGTTGCAAGATCCGGTCGCCATCAGCATTTCGATATCATACTGAACCCGCTGCTCGATGCGCTGTGCCTCAAGCAGTTTTCCGTCGGCCTCAAACCGTTTAATTGTCGATGATAATTCTGTCTTGATGCTCTCTATCGCCTGATTAAGAGTCGGGCGCGGTGTCACATAATGACTGTTAGCATAAAGCTTAATTGCTGGCAGAGACTGTATCTTACGCCCCGTCAGCGGATCAAACTCGACAATCGACTCCAGCTCGTCACCGAAAAAGGACAATTTCCATGCCCGGTCTTCATAATGGGCCGGAAAAATATCAAGGACATCGCCTTTGATCCGGAAACTACCGCGCGAAAAAGAAATATCATTCCTATCATATTGCAGCTCGACCAGAATCTGCGCCACCTGCCGGGGATCAATCTGCTGACCGGCTTCAATCTTTCGCGTCATCGACGTATAGGTTTCAACCGAGCCAATGCCATAAATACATGATACAGAGGCAACGATTATGACATCGTCCCGTTCGAGAATCGAGCGGGTCGCCGAATGCCGCATCCGGTCAATGGCCTCATTGATCGAACTTTCCTTCTCGATGTAAAGATCGCGCCGCGGGACATAAGCCTCAGGCTGATAATAGTCATAATACGAAACAAAATACTCGACCGCATTATCAGGAAAAAAGGCTTTGAACTCGCCGTATAATTGCGCCGCCAGCGTTTTATTCGGCGCCAATATCAACGCTGGCCGCTGCGTCGCTTCGATAATTTTGGCCATTGTAAAAGTTTTCCCGGTACCCGTCGCCCCGAGCAGGACCTGGTCGCGGTCACCGCCATTGATGCCAGCGACCAGCTCAGGAATAGCGGTCGTTTGATCACCGGCAGCATCATAAGGGGACTCTACCCGGAACGCCTTACCGCCTTCCAGCTTTTCCCACTCCCGGTCTGGCCGGTGCGGGGTCCATTCGCTGCTCGGCAAGCCACCAACGGCATCACGCGCCGCCCCGTCCGACAATGATAAGGGGGTGGAAACTGAAACATTCTGGTCCGGTGTCGTTGTCATACACAGAATGTAGAATGGCAACGCGGAATCGCAACATGTCCGCCAGTTTAAAATACGATCTATCGCAAAACAATAAA
>NHBW01000006.1 GCA_002172915.1 Hyphomonas sp. TMED17
CGGCCGGGGGGCGTCACACGGGAGGGCCTGGAAACTTATATCAACCTAGTCCTGTATCAGGCGCTTTACCTCGTAAAGCGGCTGCGTCCCGAGCAAATGGGCTTCAATGAAATCTATTGTTACGGTCTCAATCGTCTCGCCGCCCAGATCCGGCTGCGGTTGCTTAATATTCGTGCCATGTCCGACATTGTCCAATGTGTAGAAAGTATAGGGCAAATTCGTTTCTTCGGCCCGCGCAGACAGGCTTAACGCATTCTCATATGGCACGACCAGATCATCACTGCCGTGGACGATCATGATTGGCGGCCCCTGCGTATCAAGCCAGTCAGCCGCAAAAAGAGCTCCCCAGAAATCAACAACGACAAGCGGCTCGGGATGCGCGATGAAATAATCGTTTAGCGCATGCCCGACATGTAAAGCGATATACGCGCCTGCCGACGACCCCCAGAGCGCGAAACGATCACGGTCAAGGCAGTACAGGTCGGCATTCTCGTTGACCCAGTCCAGCGCCGTCACCGCATCTTCAAAAGCAGCAACAGCTGCATTCGCCTGAGCCCGCTGTAAATCGTCCAGGCCAATTTCGTCAGCCGCAGCTATCAGATCATCGCGCAGGGGCTGAAACTCAGCTGAGACCACTGGTTCGTCGGAAACAAGCCGGTAATTGATCGACAGGCCGGCATACCCCCGCATGGCGACAGCCTCAAGATTTGACGGCCACGAGCCACCGGTTTTGGAACCGCCGGTAAAACCACCGCCATGAATGCCGAGCACGAAAGGCACCGGTTCATCGCACGTGCCGTCGAGCTGGTAGAGATCCAGCGTCAGCGTTTTAGCGCCCGACTGGGTCAGATTGCTGCCATATACCAAATCACTTTGCACCGTAACCACAGGTGCAGGCGGCGGCGGTGGCGGCGATACGGGTGATACGCCCGATGAAGACGAACCGCCACCACCGCCACACGCGGTCAGAATAAGCAAAAACAGACCCGTCATCGCCGGCAGCGCCCGTGACCGGTTCAATGTCGATTGCAGCATGCCCATGTCTTTACCCCCATTAACCGGCTGATCGGAACGGTAGCTTATCTGCGCAGCGTGAATATAAAATAACGACGTACCAGCATATTGCTCTCGAAAACACCGGATATATCTTCCTGCAACGACTAACGATATCGCAGCAGCTTATATCCAAAACTTATCTCAAGAGCTTTCATGCCCCAAAGCTGTTTCAACATCGCCCGTCATACCTGCCGCAACAGCATGGCCGAGCGCATATTGCGGTGGCACAACTTCAGGGTGTTCGCCGGGTTGGCCGGGCGGGGTGTAATAGCCAAGTGCATACTGCCCCATGGCATAGCCTGCTATTTCTTGTAGTTCGAGCGGCAGGGTTTTTGCTAGCTCCGGTGGACAGGTCAGATACTGGTTCTCTTCCTGCCGAAGCCAGCCAAGCGTATACGTGATATTGATGCCGATCCGGTCGCCTGCACTCCGGTTTTCACCGCCGCTGTGAAAAACCGAACCGGAATAGATCAGCACGGAGCCCGCTTTCATTTCGGCCTGCGTGATCTGGTCTGGTGTCGCGTGTTGATCATCCGGCCATTTTGTACTGCCCGATACCACCCGCGTCGCGCCGTTTTCCGCCGTGAAGTCGGTCAGCGCCCAGATTGTGTTAAACTGCGGCTCGAGGTGGGAAAGGTGTTTGCCCCAAGCCCATTTATCGCGGTGAATCGGCTGAACCGTTTCACCGGGCCGGATACGGATGATCTGGGTCAAATGAAGCTGAACGCGCTCGCAATAGGGCGCCAGAAAGGCATTGCTGTAATCTAGTATGTCGGCATGGGCGATCAGCTCGCGACACCGCTGCGACCGCATCAGAAGACCGCCGGTTCGGGTCGTCTTGCGACCGGTAAAATCGTCCACGCCATTGTCGGTCCCGTCCATATAAGGATCGGTTTCACGACGCAGCTCACGGATAAAGTCCTCACTAATGACATTATCGAGAATAAGCGCTCCATCCTCATCGAGGACTTTTGAGATCGTCTCGGCATCCGTTCCGACAGGAAAATGCTTCAAGTCCGGCATAATCAATTCTCCGCATATCGTTTAATCAAACATCGCAACGCATTTGATTTCAATTTTAAAAGACGGATCCACAAGTCCGGCAACCTGCACCAATGTCTGGCTCACTTCCGGCGGTTTTCCGTAGATTAGTTCTCGCGCTGCGAACAGTTCACTGACTTGCGCCATGCAATCATTCACATCAGTAACAAACCAGGTTTCGTCGACCACATTGTCCATAGTGGCACCGAATTCGGCGAGGACCGATTCGACATGCTGATAGGCGAGCTTCATCTGACCGAGCAGATTATCTGGCGCAGCACCCGTATCATCGGTTCCGACCTGCCCTGCCAGATAGAGCGTATTGCCAACTTGGACGCCCTGGCTGAACAGGCTGGCATAGGGCCCTGAACGAAACAGCTTTTTTTCCATCACAACTTCCTTCCGATATTTTTGAACAGGATAGATAAAGCCAAGCAAGTGTCCAGTTTCGGGCTAAGAAGATGAGGAAGATCCGGGTCATGGTATACATCTGTCGCCGAGTATCGTATCGATTCTAGCCGACCGCTTTATGAAATGACTTGGAGGAAAAAATGTCGCCTATTGTTGAAGTATTCTGGTCCTTTCGAAGTCCCTATTCCCGCCTTGTTACCGCCGATCTGCAGGATTTGAGACAGGACTTTGATATTGATCTGCGCATTCGCCCGGTCTTGCCATTGGCTATCAGATTTCCCGAGGCGGTGTTCGACGCAAACGACAGACGGGCGCCCCGTTACATAGTCATGGATAGCCAGCGGCGCGGCGAAATGCTCGGTCGCCCGATCGTGTTTCCAACACCCGATCCGGTCGTGCAGGATTTCAGCACAATGACAGTATCTGAAGATCAACCCTATATTTACGATCTGACCATGCTTGGTGTCGAAGCCAGCCGGCGCGGCAGAGGGGTGGAATTCATCCACCATGTCGCCGAGCTTATTTTCGGCGGCACGCCGAACTGGGACCAGGGCGATCTACTCGAAGACGCCGTCGCGGCCGCGCACCTTGATCTCGACGACCTCCGCAGCGCCATCAGGGATGGTGACCACATGAATGAGATCGAGCGCAACCATGAGGGGCTAGAGGCGTCAGGTCATTGGGGCGTTCCAACCATGGTTTTCGAGGGCGAATGCTTTTTTGGACAGGACCGTATCGAGACACTCCGCTGGCGTCTTGGTCAGGCGGGACTGGCAAAATAGACGGCTAGTCATGGCGATGATAAATTGCAGACCTATCGGCGAAAGCCTCTTAATAATCTAAATAGAAACGGCGATGGTTATGTTGCCCATACACTTTCCAGTAACGAGTGCCCGATATCACTCCGCAAACAGATAGCCTGGATGCCACCTCGGGTCGACCGCTTGACGGGGCCTACCACCGCAACGCAACATTTTCGTCCGGCTGTGACGATCCCTAAATTAAAAGAATCCAAGACAAAAGATTCTTCAGGTATGACCAAAACCCCTAAACATCCAGTTTCTCTAAGTTTCAAGCGGCGTCAGAGAAAATTCGACCGATCATTGGCTCGAAGTGGCTATTTTTAATTACTTTTTACAGAACACTAAAACCATTTTGATTTTAGTTAAAAACACGTAACCATTAACAAGCTCTAATAAGACGAAATAGCCGCCTCACTAAATTTTTCATCGCGTTGTCATATTAATTTGTTAACACATGATCTGCCGATAAAAAAGGAAGGGTTGAAAATGCTACTAGAAAAACGTCAAGATGATACCGTGGCATCTATTACTAACATCGAAGTTCGTGATGACGGCTCAACCATTCATGCTGAGGCAAATATGCCGGCATATGGTCGAGTTCGGTTTTCAATAAATTTAGACTCATCCGGCGACAGATCAGGCGGTTTCGCACATGGCGCAGGCCGCGGTGCAATGAACGACGGAACTTTTTTTGCCGGGACTTTCCAAGGCCGGTGGCGTAGAGAAGGTACAAAAGTTATTTGTCGTTACGTTGTTGATGTTGATAATGGCGATCAAAATCTTGATATAGTCGAATTCGACGCCTCAAAAGACACGCTGACTATCACCCATTACGCACTCAGCTGACAACAAATCATAACTTGCCGAAAAATGCTGGAACCCATCGATCGGTTAACTTTATAATTGAAAGTCATTAGCTCACCCCATCCAGAGCGCAAAGCACCTGTATCGCCAGCGCTTAGGAGCTATCGATGTTAGTGACGTTCGCCGAACTACAAAACACGATATCAATTTTATAAGCCAGGTGGAAAAGACAATACCGTCATGGCCTTCTACAGCCGAATACCAAATTAACGAAACAAGAAACGCGGCCCCACTCGCCGCAACTCTGAATTTTATCGACCTGTTGCACCATGTTTCAATATTTCCGAAACGTAAGTCCAACTCTCCCTGCAGCCTTGTCTATCTTCGCACTTGCTTTGCTTCCGATTGCTGCGCAAGCGGAGGAGTTACCCGCATCAAAGGCTAAAGCTGATCTTGAACGATTGTATGAAGGACTAATGTCGACAGAGGCAGGCCTGTTTACCGCGACTCCTTAACATGTCTTTAACCGACATTACAGCGAACTTATGGACAGTTACAGTAATACTGTCTCAAGGGCGGATCTATATAGGGATCTTCAGGAATTTGCAGCTTTGGCTCGCCATGGCCACACGCGATTGGAGGGTATCAGCCCAGACTGGCACGACTATATGGAGCGTGAAGGCAAAGTATTCCCATTAAGCTTTAGCATTTTTCAAGGCGAAGTTATCGTGGCAGGTGCGCCGCCTGAGAGCGGAATATTTCCAGGTGACCGTATCACATCTCTCGATCGTAAATCGAACCCCATCTGGCTAATGGAGATCACAAAATACATATCCGCAGAGACACCTCAGCTGGCCTATTCGCTGATGAATCAAGGCGAATACTACTATTTTTGGCTGGCATTTGGAGAGCGCGAAAGTTTCGACATTACGATCATGCGCTCCGGGGTTGAGATCGAACTTGAGTTAAAAGCTATCTCCATCGATGAGCTAGATAACAACATCGAATTGGAAAGTGGATTTCAGATACCAGGCCGCGAAGCAAAACTTATTGAAGGAAATATTGGGTATTTGCGCCCCGGTCCATTTTATCATTTTGAAGCAGAAACCCCCGAAGACGTCTACAACGCACAAGCATTAGCAGAGTATAAGAAATTCATAGACGACACCTTCGCATCATTTCAGAACGAAGGTGTGTCGCATCTTGTGTTAGACTTGCGTGACAATCCTGGCGGTGATGCATCATTTTCCGATCCTGTCATTCAATGGTTCGCGACAGAGCCATTCCGCTTCGCATCTGATTTTAGAATTCGCGTTAGCAACGAAACAACCACCTCAAACCAAGCACGTCTTGATGCCAGAGACTCAGCGGCAGGCGGCGTATCACAATTATTTGCTGATCTTTTTGCGACGGCCGAAAATGGTGAATACGTTTCTTTTGATATTCCCTATGTGCAACCAAGGAGCGGCCAGAAATTTACCGGAAAGGTGCATGTACTTGTTAACCGCTATAGTTATTCGAACGCTGTAACGACCGCGGCACTTATCCAGGATTATGGCTTCGGACATATCTATGGTGAACAAACCCGAGACATGGCAACGACTTATGGTGCTATGGAGCATTTTACTTTGCCAAATTCTGGCTTCAAGGTTGGATATCCGAAAGCCCATATCATTCGACCGAACGGGGAAGTCAAAAGCCACCCGGTGAGCCCAGACACTTCGTTTAATTTGCCGGCAGTGCGTGGCGCGGAAGATGTAGCGCTGAATCAACTTGTCGAAAAAATTCAGAGCTCTTGT
The DNA here is from genome assembly GCA_002172915.1 of Hyphomonas sp. TMED17. GTDB lineage: Bacteria > Pseudomonadota > Alphaproteobacteria > Caulobacterales > Hyphomonadaceae > Henriciella. The sequence goes on from NHBW01000006.1 coordinate 5,915, forward strand.
GAACTTTAAGCAAATAATAGATTTCCTCAGCTTTTCCGGGCCCCAACGGATTAAGGACGGTATAGCGGTTCAGCGACCAGCGTGTTTTTTAAAAAAGAGTCATATTTATGTCACGCTACTGACACCGAATAAAAATAACTCATCGTGCGGCGGACACAGTATGCCCCGAATGCTGCAGGAGAATGTAATCAATGAAGAAACATGATAATAGTTCTGAAAACTCCCATAGCCCCGAACAAATTAGAGCCGTGCGGCGTTGCCGACGGCGGCGCAGATTAATACGCGGGGGAGCCGAGAGATACATTTCAAGAAAAACATAAGCATGAGCTTTTGCAATAAAACGCCGGTTAGAAGAGGCAAGCAGCCGCGCTAGAACTTGTTAGAACTTATGGTGCGCTAAAATTCATTCATTTTAGCAATCATTTTTGGTAGACCCAAACGCACTATTCCTTTCTGGGCTGTCAAATATTTATAGACCGATCTTTTATCTAAAAATACCTATCAGGAGATTTTATTATGCGGTTATTTGCATCTTGCTTAGCGGCTATAGGATTACAATCGGCGGTTTCGGTAAGCTTTGCTTGCGAAGGCGTTGTTTCCATACTTAGAATAAGTAATTATGTTGAAGGGGGAACTGAGTCGGGCGTTCGCGCCGCCTCCGATCAGCATAATGCGTGGTACCGCGAACGGGGTGCTACAGAAAACTTGCAAATTGTTGTACCCATGCTGGATTATGATGCAGATGCGGATGCGATTGTTGATGATACCTCTAGGGTAGCAACTCTTCATATAAATGCTCCTGCAGGTGCGGTGACTGACCCTTTCAAAGGCGATACCGACTGGCAAGCCTTTGTAGAGCAATACAGTAATAATACGGATGTCTCAGACACTTACTTCCTTTGCTTGCCAGACGAAGTCATAAAACGAGACTGATACTTTTATAAAATATAAGATAAAAACCCATGCTCTATATGGTTCGAGTGAAAAACACCAGTTTGGGAGATTTTTGGGAAACTTTCGTTAAAGAAAATCAATTTGGGGCTTCAACAGAACGCCCCATTTTTTTTCTAAGAATATAGACTCTCCCAGGGTCCGGAAATGGCATAGGACGCACCCGGATTCTGCACATTAACAAACAAGGTTCTCCCATCAGGAGCGAAACAGGCGCCCGCAAATTCCGCATTGTTCGGATGCGCGTTTCGGGCAATCGGATAAAGCGTACCGTCGGCTTTTAGGCCTCGAACATATTGTTCATTTTCGCCATCCTCGCAGATCACCAAATGCCCCCAGGGAGAAGCAACGATATTATCACACATGTCCAAAGTCGAACGTGCCGGACTTTCGAAATACAGAACCAGCTGCCCCGGCGCCTCCCTCTCCCTGTCTGTGCCCTCAAATTCGCTAGGAGTATACTTCCAGATCTGACCACAATGAGCCGGACCGCCGGAGGTGCAGGCAAAATAGACCGACCCACGTCCGCCGTCCTCGGCCCAGGCCAAGCCTTCACCCCTTGCAAATAGCGCCGCACCGGCACGATGACCGCGTTCGGCAAGGTCGCCATTCGGAGATGTAACATCATCCATATCGATCCAGCGCACAGCAAAAGGGACACCCTGCGACAGTCTTGAAGCGTCACCCCAATTGCGGGTATCAGCCGAGGCCTGATTTGCCAGACACAGCGCTTGGAGGCGTCCACCCGCGGCCAACCGTCCAGGCTGATTGGGCAGGAAGCGATAGATCAGGCTACGTGCTTCATCTTCGGTCTGGTAAACAATGCTCGTTGCTGGGTCGACCGCGACCGCCTCACGTTTGAAACGGCCCATGTCCTTTAGAGGTACCGCTTCGACGGGCGACTGAGCGCTCGCCGGCACTTCAAAAACATAGCCATGGTCTTTTTGTCCCCCGTCACCGGCAATCTTTCTTGACTCTTCACAGGTCAGCCAACTCCCCCATGGCGTTGTTCCGCCGGAGCAATTGCGTTCGGTCCCGGCAAGCGACAGCCAGGAGCGCTCGAGCTGACGGGTTTTCAGATTATAAAGTAAAGACGTTGTTCCGCCACCAAGAGGACGACCGGACAGTGAACGGTCATAAATCTGTATATCGCTTAAAACCCTTTCAGAATTATTACTTCCGAACGGACCATCATCTTCTTTACCAATATTAATCTCGTGATTGCGAACGAGAATGCAACGGTCAGGATCACCCTCTATGGCAAAAGCCCCCATGCCATCGTGAGAAGCCGGAACACGAAACCCGTCACTCATTGTTTCGCCCGTTTTGGAGAACCGAGTATAGGAAAAGCCGGACGGGAGATCCAACCAGCGGTCTGGATCTGGAAGAAGTTGACTGTCTGAAGGGTTCGAAGCTGTTCCGGATGCATGCGACCGGAAGATTGCCGCTGTCGCAGGCATAGCCAAAGCTAATGCTCCGGCAGATCTGAGGAATTGACGGCGATGGATCATAACAAGCCCTTTTGATGCCAAATTGAGCAGTCTCCTAACCAGACTTAGTTCACAGAATTATGACAAAATCCCAATCAAAACATGCAAGGAGATCATCCAGAGCCATGCCGTAATTTTTGTAATAATGTTGTAATAAAAAAGACAACAAATCGTCAAAAAATTGAATTCTTATTGTCACAAAAAACGACTAACCGGAGGTGTTTTTACGGAGAGGTCAATCATGAATATTAAACAACGCCTTGCGTTTTGCAGCTCGGCTGCAGCGATGATGTCCATCGCCAATATAGCTGAGGCTCAGTCAATAACGGGACAAGTTACCGATTCAACTGGGGAGGCGCCTTTGCAAGGCGCGATCGTTAGCATCGAGGGTTTAAACCGATCGGTTTCGACCGATCGCTATGGTGATTATCGTATAACCAATGTGCCTTCCGGAACTTACTCTATAATCGTTGATTACGTTGGGGCTGAAACCGTTTCTAATCTTATCACGGTCCCCGAAACTGGTACAACAGCCGATTTTACAATTGGTGCAGACACTCGTTTTCTCGATAATGTTCTAGTTGTTGGATCCGCAGCTGCACAAGCCGGATCGATCAATCAGCAGCGGGCTGCCGATAATATTCGATCGATTGTTGACTCAGACGGTCTCGGCAACTTCCCAGACACTACAGTCGCAGATACACTGGCCCGAGTACCCGGTTTGTCTATAGTAACCGATCAGGGCGAGGGCCGCTATGTTTCTATCCGTGGTATTAACACCGACCTTATAGCAACCTCAATCAATGGCGTGCGGACACCATCGCCTGAAGACCGGCGTGGTGTTTTACTAGATGGCGTACCTTCGGATCTTCTCGACGGCATTGAAGTTCAGAAGTCGCTAACACCAGATCTCGACGCTGACAGTCTAGGCGGAATTATCAATTTAAAGACCATTTCGGCTTTTGACCGCAAATCACAATTCCTCCGCGCGAAAATCGAAGGACAATGGAACGAAATCACCCGGGAACTTTCCCCAAAGGCAACATTTACCTATTCAAATATCTTCAATGACAATTTTGGCGTCGCTATTTCTGCAAACTATCAAGACCGTCGGATAGAAGCTCATAACAATGAAATCGGAGAATTCGATTTTGACAATGGGATCGCCTACTTGAATGACGATTATGAACATCGCTGGTACGATTTGACCAGAGAGCGTTTCGGCCTGGTAGCAAATTTCGACTGGCGTGTTAACGCTAATACCGATCTATATCTTCGCACCTTGATAAATAATTACGTCGATGACGAAGTTCGCAACAAATTTGAATTCCGAGATCTCGACGATTCCGAAGAGACCGAAGATGGGGGCATCATTGCGGCCGGTGCTACAACGGTGCCTTTGAATGAGGTAGACGCCGAAGTTCGTGTTCGCGAAGAAACCCGCAACATACAGACCATAGCGCTTGGCGGATCCACCAGCCAGGACGATTGGACATTTGATTACGAGGTGAGCTATGCATTCGCCGATGAACAAGATGACAACAATCATGATGTAACATTCCGTTTCGAAGACATTCAGGATGATTTCCCCGGAACCGTTACTTTTGATCTCTCCAATCCCGAAACGCCGCGAATTAGCGGGACCCAGAGCCTTCTGGACGCAGTTTATAACCCATCAAATTATGATCTCGATGGGCTTGAAAGGGAATTTTCGGTTAATGAGGACACTGAGGTTAGCGCCCGCTTCGATATATCCAAAGAAAGTCTGCTGGGAAATACACCAATAACTTGGAAAGCAGGCGTTAAATTCAGAGATCGTGAAAAAACACGTAACGAAGACTTTTTGTTCTTCGAACCCGATCTGAATCTAGCAAACTTCGCTCGTGACTCTTTCATCGATAATTGGCGCTTGGCTAATCCGCAACCTACATGGCCAGACCCGAGTTTGACGCAGTCGCTTCGTAGTTTCAATAACCCAGAAGATCCAGACTTTGACGAGGAAAGCTCTTTCTTTGATTCTAATATTGCTGACTATGTTATAGACGAGCGGATCTTAGCCGGCTATGCGATGGGGACATTCCGGTTTGACAAACTCACTCTGGTTGCTGGTGTCCGAGCAGAAGAAACAGATATTGATCTGGAAGGACGGCTGGTAGCAGAGGACGATCTATCTGCAATCGTGACGCAGTTTTCTGATAATTACACAAATGTGTTACCCAGCCTTAACGCCAAGTATGCGTTCAACAATAAGCTAATTGGACGGGCTGCATACTACGCAGCTGTCGTAAGGCCTGCTTTCGGCGAAGTGGCACCATTTGTCGAAGTCAATGATGATCGTGACGAAGCGGCTGTAGGTAACCCAAATCTCGACCCATTCGAGGCTGATAATTTCGATCTGAGCTTGGAATATTATCCGACAGAGCTCTCAGTATTATCAGTAGGTATCTTCTACAAGGATATCAAAAACGCAATCTATGGAGCAAATTTTGATATTGAAGACCTTCCGGCAAACATCGACGTGTCGAATATACCGGCAGACCTACTCAATGGTGATGAGGGAGATACTGGCGAGATTGAGGAAATATCAACATTTATTAATGTCGATGATAGTGAAATCTTCGGTATCGAATTCAATTATGTGCAAAGCCTAAAGGACTTGCATCCCGCTTTGGATGGTTTTCTAGCCTCGGCAAATTTAACCCTTTCGGAATCTGAAAGTACTCTTCCAGACGGACGCGAAGTACCATTCCGCAATCAAGCAAATACTGTCTGGAATGTCGCGCTCGGATACGATAAAGGACCATGGGATCTGCGGATATCAGCAAACTTCCGCAGCAATAATCTAGACGAACTTATAGACCCTGAATTGGATCGAACGATTGACGACCGAATGTTGGTTGAAGCTTCTGCTAAATATAAGGTCAACGACAATCTTCAACTCTATTTAGAAGGTAAAAATCTGACGGATGAACCGGAATACTACTATTTTGGCAGCGATAACCGAATGATGCAGTATGATGAGTTCGGAACAAGCTGGATTCTTGGAGCGCGTTACACGTTTTAATTTGTTCAGCTAGTCATTTTTGCGCCGGCTCGATAATATTCGAGCCGGCGTCTTTACATCCATTTCAGAGGGTCTTTTTAATGTTTCGTATTCTGCCTGCAGCTGTTGCTATGGTTTTCCTTTTTTCTTGCGCGACAATCCCGCAGCTTAATTTTGATATTAAACAAATTTCCGCGACCACAGAAACAGAGCCAGTTTCGGGTTTCGGCGATATTTTAGATGACCCAGCCATTTGGGTTCATCCCGCTCGGACAGAACATAGCCTAATTCTAGGAACAAATAAAAATGAAGGTCTGCACGTTTATAGTTTAAACGGCAAAGAGTTACAGTTTCTCGACGTCGGTCGCATAAACAATGTCGATATCCGCGGATCAATTGCAGTGGCGAGCAATGATGAAGTCAATGGTCTGTCCTGGTTTAAAATTCGTGATATCGATGGCACCGTTTCACACATTGGAGATACACTTGTCGACAGGATAGAACCCTACGGGGTTTGCTTGGGAATGATAGATGGGGCTTTGACTGCGGCGGTGACCTATAAAGACGGCGCAATAGAGTTCTGGGAAACAAATTTCGCGGACACGTCTAGTCCTCATGCCAAACTCGTGCAGACAAAACATTTTTCCAGTCAACTCGAAGGATGTGTTTTTGATGACAATGAGAGCATGATATTTATTGGCGAGGAAACAGTTGGGATCTGGGCTCTCGATGTCGGGGTTGCAGATACGCAACCTGGACTCATTGATAGGGTGAATTCGGGATCCGGACTAACAGCGGACGTCGAAGGTTTAAGTTTATGGCGAGGTCAACAGGGGCACGGCTATCTTGTCGCCTCAGCCCAAAATGCCGACCAATTTGTTGTCTACAATCGTCAACCACCCTATTCGCCCCAAGGGGTATTTCGTATTGGTCCAGGTGAGAGTTCACAAAGCGATGCAGTTACACATACTGACGGGCTAGATATCAGTTCTATGGCCGTTACAGGATATCCTCGCGGGCTAATGGTTGTTCATGATGATGGTAATCCTGCACCGAAACAGAACCAAAATTTCAAACTAATTGACTGGAGCTCTGTTGAGCAAATTTTAGACTTGTCGCCTCAAACGCCTGAAACCATTCTGCACTAGGTTTTTCATGTAAAAGAAACAAATTCGAAGGTTTGTCTACGTTGTGCTAATTAGCATACATAGGATTAATTATAAAACCGCCTGTCCGTGCCAGATGATGTCGATGTTAGGCCTGATCCATAAGTTCAAAAATTGCTGCTCGCATAAACGAACATATCTAGAATCTTGAACCTGAATACTCCCGATAAACCTAGCAGAGTTCAGCGAACTCTCGTCGGCAAACCCATCGAATTTCGCGCTTCTCAGGTGACCTTCGCCTCTTTTTTATTTCAAGAAGGAAGTATCGGTTTCCTTTTTTAGTCTTTACTTCACCAACGATTTTACCTCGGACGCCAGCTTCCTCAAAAGCTTCGCGTTTAGCTGCCTGACGCTTGGTCTCCCCAGTTTTCACACGTCCAGCAGGGAAAACCCAGCCACGATTTAATCCCTTCACTTTAAGAAATTCTCGTGTGCCATTTTTTTTACGAAACGGAACGCAACCTGCTCGCGGCATAATTTAATCTCGCTTACTGCTAGGACTTACTCAACTTATATGAAGCTGTTCTTCTAGCTTTGAACCGTTAAAAGTCTCCTAAATGCTTACAAGCTTAGTTAATAAGCTGCGGGCCTTCATTCGTAAAATCTAGTCATAATTATTAGGCCAATACCTAACTAGTTCCGGCAATTCTATAGAACTTAATAAAAACTGTAGTATGTCATGATAGTGCCTCACCAATATGAAAAATACTGTCATTGGGATCATTCTGACAAGCTGCTGCGCGAAACAACGGCTACCAAATCGGCCTAAATAGCTTAGGCGTTAAGCAAACCGGTCCTAGGGAACAAAAACTTCGTCCATTACATAAAGGGCGACCCCACCCGTGATGCCGTCATTGGCCATTGCCTCCGCTGTCAACGGATCGTTAAAAATACGCATAAAGGCATCAAAATCATCCGTTTTGACAACAGCGACGACCTTATCGTCGCCGCTTGTACCCATATAGGCCACTGTAACACCCTGCTGCTGGAATAAATCGCCATGCGTCTTGAACCCTTCACGCCAGCGATCGATGCTTTCAACCTCGGCCGTTACAACAATCATTGTACTTTCAGATGCCGCCGCGTGATGATCCGCAAACGCGTTCAGGCTGCCCATAGCAAGCACTGCACCAGCCGTTAATAAAGCCTTGAAATTCATTCGCGTCCCCTCCTGGAAAAATCGGGCCAAAGATTATGCCCGGCCCAGCTGGTTAAAGACTAGGGCGGGTATTTAACAGTTTTGTGACGATCCGCATCTGAACGCAGAGCCAAGCGCCAGGACCGACACCGGCGACGCCGAAGCCCTCCCCCGCTAGGGCAATTAGGCCCGCCTGATAACAGTCACAAGAGTTTACCCATATAGGCGTAAAAAGCCTTTCCGGTTGAACTATCGGCGAAGATTTCAAGATCCTCGCCCTCATAACTCACTGACGCGATAACTTCATTACCATCCATAACCCAGACTTCAAAGCCGAGTTTCGCGAGATCAAAACGTCCCGCTGTCTTCACATAGACGTCGGTCTGGGCACCTTTCTCGATACTTTTCCCGACAAAAACCGGCGCAGCTGAGGCGTCGCCACCGGTCTCAACCTTTATGTTGCGAGACAATTGGCAAAAGCTGGCCGGCATTGCATCCTTAACGCCGTCAATGTCGAAATCTTCCGAATAGCCATCCGGCTTGCTAGCGTATCCATTAAAGGCGTCCGGATCAGGCACAACTTCCTCAACATAAATGCGATTGCCGTGAAACACCGCATTATTCATGTGGGCGATATCATCAAGGGTATACCAGCCCTCTGGCTCCCGGCCGTCCGGATGTGGTGACGGCGATCCGGCCTCAAACTCCGCCGGATCACCTAATTGCATGATCTGCTCTTCAAAATCGTCCCGGTCTTTCCAATAGCTATAAAAATCGGGATGAAGCTGGCCAATCACAATTTCCCCGCAATAGCCCTGAACTGACATGTGATAATATCGCTCGGTAGCATCGGAGCCTGTAACTGCCAAAGCCTCTTCATCGGGCACTAAAACCGGATCTTCAGACACCGCATCGTCGCCACCAGGCTCGGCAACGGGCGCGCCATCAAGCCCCGCTGACAAATGGATATCGCCATCGGATCCTAAAACCGGATCGTCAGATGTAACGGCGTCGTCACCGGGCTCCGAAACAGGCTCGTCAGATGTAGAGGACTCCTCATCGGATCCTAAACCCGGATCGTCAGACACGTCGGTGTCCTCCCCCGGCTGTGAAACATGCTCCTCAGACACAACAGGGTCCGCATCGGGCGCCAGGACTGGCTCTTCGGGGACCGCATCGACAGTATCCGCATCCTCGGCGGCCTGTCTGCTGGCCTCGATAACTGTCAGTGTCGAACTTAATCGCGGGATGTCATCCGGCACCGCCAATAAAGCCTCCCGGAGTGTCGCGATCGCCTCATCATGGCGTCCAAGTTCGAGCAGGCAGGCGGCGAGATTATTGGTCGACATGATCCAGTCATCGCCAGCATTGTCATAGCTCTGCCAGCTGCGCGCTGCGCGGAAAACATCAAGCGCCTCATCGAACCGTCTAAGACCAACCAGCGCATTACCCTTGAGACCCTGCACCCATGCTTTCTTGGCCGGCATATCGGCAGATGCATAGCCACCAATAGCCCCGTCACAATAAGTAATGGCGGTTTCAAATGCATCTGTATCACTGCGCATGTGTCCAAGATCAATATGGCTCGCAGCGAGCGAGGCTTCCGCCCAGGACCAGTCGCGCGGAAAGTCTTCTCTCTGATAGATCGACTGCGCCGCAGTATAATGTGAAATCGCCTCTTCCAACCGGTCAGAGTCTTTTTCCAGCTTGGCCAGGCGCGATAAAGCATTAGCCATATTGGTTTGCGACATCGCCCAAAGCAGCGGGGTCGTCGCCACGGTTCGGACCTCAAGGGCACGACCATGCGCCACCAGTGACGCCCGCAACGCGTCAGCGTCCTGTGTCCAGTGACCAAGATCAGCCAGCGCATTACCAAGATTATTCTGCGCCATCGACCATGTCTCGGCTTCGGTCGCTTGCGATAGATTTTCCAGCGCCGCCCGGTACGCAGCGATGGCCTCGCGAGTAATATTCTCGTCCGCAGCAATTTCGGCAATATCTGCCAGCGTGGCACCAAGATTAGTATTCAACATGGCGGTCTGCGTCGGGGACACATCGGACGTCGACATACTTAAAGCCGCTCTGTACAGCTCAACCGCTTTTTCAAGATCAGGCCGCTCACCAGTCATCATTGCGAGATCGGCCTGGACATTCGCTCTCACCATCATCGTATTGAACCGGGAGGCCGTAGCGGCATCGGGACCATCATCCGCTAGCAGGCGGTCATAGATTTCAGTCGCATCTCTGAGACGTTCCGGATCGCCGATCTGCTGCCCCAGTTCCACCAGCGCATTCCCGAGATTATGCGCCGAAGCCCGCCATTTTTTCGGTTCGCTCACCTGCTCGAACCCGTCTCGGATCAAGGATCGATACCCGTCAATCGCTGCGTATAATGCGCTCGCACCGCCCCGCTGCGTGCCATAGTCGAGCAATGCGCCCGATGCTTCAAATCGTGTCTCCGGTGCAATCGGCCACATCTCGGACTGACGCGGCTCGGCGATTTTCTCAAGCAAATCCCGCGCATTGCCTCTCCCACGCAAGGCGAAATCCTTCAATTTCGTTATGCCCGCAATCTGGCGGTCAATATCAGTCTGACGTAACGCCTCCGTCACAGCGCGCAGATCTGCCCCCTCCGCGCGGCGCTTTGCAACATCTAGAAGTCGCTTGATCGCGGCCAGAACAAGAAGGTTTAACGACAGACGATAAGCCATAATTGTCGCTTTCGCCCAGCTCGAAGGGTCTGCCGGCGCCCCAATCCGCTCAAACCCAATCCGCTCGGCATACAAATCATAATAATCGATCAAGGATCCCGCTTTGACCGTTTCGATCAGCGTATACAGCAGGAAAGTGAATGGCCCGGCATCGCCTGCGACCGAGAAGCCGATACCCTGAACTTGCAATTGCGCAAATGCGATTGGCGCAAAAACGAACAGAAAGGCGACAGCGAGCAGAACCTCTGCCCCTAGAGTGCCGTCAATTTTGATATCCTTGCGCTCAAACGGCACATTCTCGACGGCCTCGTCCTCATCGCGCGACCAATGCCGGAACACAACAAAAATGGAGAATATACCAAAACCGACAAACCCCATATTAAAGGGCCATGGCAGGAAAACACTCGCTGCCGTCAGCACGAGAAAATAGCTCAGCAGCATCGGCATCCGAATGTATTTTTTTCGGTACCGGGTACCGGTAAACCGTGAAAATAAATGAACGACAGAACGATCCAGGCGGCGCAGCACCGCAATCACCGCCTCAAACATTCCGGGCTTATCCGCCTTGGCGGCGCCACGTCGGGTGATCGAAGTAAAACCGTAAATAATTGCCACAATCACGATGAAAGCCAGTGATGACAGGGCAGACGCAAGCGGAGTTGGTGTAGTAAGCTCTAACATCCTGAAAATAGGTACGTATCGACAAGTCAAATGCAACCGTTTTTGGCTGTTCACAAATCGCACCATAGGGCGAGCCAGTCGGACAATTTTCGCGGCAGCGATATTCGCCGTCTTTATCGCCACGCTGAAATTAAATGCGACAGGAAACCTATTTGCTGTCTACGCGACACATGTCGGGCGATTCGCGAAACTTAAGTAATAAGATGAGCTGATACGCGTGAAACGGGGGGCGCCACCTGTCCTTGCCGTCAGATACCGAGATCGAGCTTTATTATCGCACCGCAACACTCATCGTCCCCAACCGGACGGGGGAAAGCAGTTTGCGAGCCAGCATGTCCTGAATGCGGCTTAACGATACTGTAAACTAAAGCTGGCGCCGCTTATTTCCCGCCGCAAATAAGGTGGCCTAAAGTTTTAAAACTGAGAGCCAGATTTTGCTTATGATCGCCGTCGCACGGCTGTCAGAAACCGTCGAATACATCAAAGTACAAACAGCCTGCAAATCACATTTATGTTGCAGTGCAGCATAAAAACATATGATCTACTTTCCAAAACGTTTCGTATTTGTAATATAGTAAGCTCTAAGACAAAGGAGGAGATTTTTTTATGGACAAAGTATTACTTGATCCGAGCGATTACGTGGGAGTGTCTTTTTGGATAATTAGTGCGGCAATGGTTGCTGCAACATTTTTCTTTTGGGTGGAACGCGACCGCGCAGAGGGTAAATGGAAAACGTCTTTAACGGTTGCCGCGATGGTAACAGGTATTGCTGCCATTCACTATTTCTACATGCGAGAAGTATGGGCCGCGACAGGTGAAAGTCCGACTGTATTCCGCTATGTTGACTGGCTGCTTACAGTTCCACTTCAAATTATTGAGTTCTTCTTAATTCTTTCCGCGATTGCTGTGGTTCGCGCTGCACTCTTCTGGAAACTTCTGGTCGCATCACTGGTTATGCTGGTGACCGGCTATCTCGGTGAAGTTGAACAGGGTTCGCTGCTCTGGCCGATGTTCATTATCGGTTGTCTGGCCTGGTTCTACATCATTTATGAAATCTTTGCCGGTGAGGCGAGCCAGATTAATGCGAACGAAGGCACAGAAGCATCAAAGAAAGCTTTCGGCGCTCTTCGTCTGATTGTGACGATTGGTTGGGCAATCTACCCGATCGGCTACTATCTCGGTTATACCGGAAGTGCGTCTCCGGACGTTCTGAACATCGTCTACAACCTTGCTGACTTTGTGAACAAGATCGCATTCGGGGTTGTTATCTGGGCCGCTGCGACATCGCACGGCGCCGGACAGTCGGCTTCAGGAAAAGCTTAACCCACTAATGACAACGCCTGCGCTTCATATGAGGCGCAGGCGTTTTTTTTATCTATTATTCGCTGGCTCCGCTCGTAACAGATTATAATCTGCTTGGCGCTTCATCGTGCTGCTGATGGCACCCCGGATTGACCTGAGCGACACCAAAACTCAACATGTTAGCCAGCTACATTCGTGATCCCGCAGCGCAGGATTTCATCGCGAACGATCTCGCGGTCAAGCATTGATAACTTGCTCAGTAAGGCCTGACCTGCTTCGGTTCCGCCAAGCGCATCAAACGCCGCGCCTAATTCACCGGAACTTGGTGCATCCATAAAGATGATGATATCCCCCTGTGCAGCGCCTGCCCCAACTGGTGCATAGGCTGACATCGCAACATCCATGCCATCGGCACGCAATGCCGACACATAGTCTGCCAGCGCGGCAACATAGGCTTCCGGATTTGCAACGTTAACGAAAAGACGGCGGGCCGTCGATTGCATCAACAGACGCTCATGCGGATAAACGACCTGCGAAAACTCGGCGCCGGTTACGTTACTCATACTGCGATAGCCAGCAATTATCTCGGCATATTGCGGGTCAACCAGCACGTCCGAAGCGGCCATCGCTGCGGCCATGCTAGCGCTGAAGGCATACATGTAACCGGTCCCGGGCGTGGCCCCAGTCCCGTTCAGACATACACCGCGAAATGCGGCACCGCTGGCATCAAACGTCTCGGCATCACCCGCAAGTCTGGCCATGTAGCCGGCCGGATCACTCAGTTGCAGATTGATTAGACCAACCGCGCCATCAGTCTCGGCATCCTGCGCAGTTGCTGCGCCGCAAAAGGCCAGTGCGGCCGCTAATATTAATTTTTTCATTTATGTCCCCTATTTACTTTTAAGTATTCTTCACTTGCCGAAATCCGTAGCTTACGAATTCACGACCGCTTGAGGTTATAAAATAAGCCGGCGCTCGTCGATACCTTTATTCCATATCCCGCCAGTTTTAGCCTTAATAATTATAGCATCACCCACAGTTCAGGTCTGGCAACACCGTCGACATTCAGGGACTGCGCGGGCGCGGTTTGGGCCGTATTTTTATGTTCATCGGCAGAGGCTGCAGCAGTGAAACTGAGCGCTGATATCATACAAATAATGGTGCACTGATTTTCACGTCCATTTCCCGCATTAATGAATTGGGCGCTGGATTTGTCTGACAGTCTGGCAATGAAGCACGACACACTACGCCTGACGGCGGTCCCCATCACCACCTTAACCAATGCTGATACGCTAATAGTTTCGGGAAATCGGGTGGGCCATCACAAACAGTCGCAAAATGCCGGCGCAGAGCGGCCAGCCGTCCCCCGCTGCAAAGCCTCATAAGGATGGTTGCGAAACCGACGCCCGGGCAACTCGAAGGCGAAGGCGAAAACACTTTCGACTGGCACGTGCGGCATGCCAGCATAAACGAAGGGTTTTTCGCCATCTGACGGGCACAGACGCGACCACAAACTGACGTCCCGCTCAAGCAGAATGTGGTCGAAGCACCTGTCAGGCACCATCCATAGAAATCGGCCCTTCAATCACAGTGTCGTCGAAAGCCTGAGGCGGTGCAGTTTCGGGCTGGCCCGCCTGTACCTGCGCAACGACCCGCATAATCGCGGCCGCTATCTCTTCCGGCACCTCCTCCTGCAGGAAATGGCCCGCTCCGGTTTCAAGGACCGGTGCGTTCGGGAACTGGCCGCGCATCACATCAAGTCCTTGCCCGATAATCGGGTCATTCATACCCCATACAATTTCCGCCGGAACGTCGAGGCCGGCCACATAGGCTTCAATTTCCCGCAGGGCCGGACTACTGGGATGATCGGGCCCGTCCGCTACCATCCGCATCAAAGCCAGCGGCGCTTTGGCATTCCCGCTCTCCGTGACCGGGCGGCCATACAGCTCGGCAATATCGGGCGGTATCGATGCCGGATCGCCTTGCACTTCACCGAGCCGGTCAAAAACAGACACAAATACTTCGAGCATGAGCTCGCCAACCAGCGGGGTCTTAGCCAGCGCGTGGACCCGGGATAGGTCGAACGCCGCCTCAGGTGCCCTGAACCCGGTATTCAGGGCCACGACACCGGCAAGCCGGTCGGGGGACCGCGCCAGCGCGCCCATGCCAACCGGGCCGCCCCAATCCTGTCCGACATATACAATGTCTTTCAAATCGAGTGTGTCCAGGACGCTGTTCATCCAACGCAAATGATTATCGAGCGTATGGGCGCTGACCGCGACTTTGCTTGAAAAGCCAAGGCCGACCATTGTCGGCATAATCAGGCGGACCTGGTCTTTTGGTAATTCTGCAGCGACTTTACGATACAGGAACCCCGATGTCGGATTGCCATGCTGCAAATAGACCGGATGCCCGGTCCCAATTTCGAGCACATGGATCTTAATCCCGGGCTCGACCTCGATGAAATAGCTTTTATAGGCATCAGAAACATGACTGGCGGCATAGTCCGGCAGCGGAAACGCCTCAAATGACTCATTATCTATTTCAACTATGCCTTGTCCGGCGGGCGTCACAACCTCGCCTTCGCGCATTACATAAACGGCGAAGAGCCCGCCAGTAATAAGGACGGCGACAAACAGGACCAAGGCGTATTTTAGCATTTTCAGTCTCCTATTTCCGGGCAAAAACATGCTCGGTCCATATTGAACTGCAATTTAAAAAGCCTGTCACGCGCCGTCTTGTCGCGCCGAACGGAGGAGCCGTATCACGACCGCGCGCAAAAGCCGATTATCAGGTTAGGCCTATAGCCGCGCAGCAATCGCCGACAGGCTGTCTGTCAATAAAGACATCCGGTCCCCGCCAGCACCGTGCGATAGTATCTCGTTCATATTCGACCCGGCCTGCTGCAACAGTAAAGCCAGCTCCCCGTCACGCTCACCGGCATCCAAGACATTCCCGGCCCGGGCAAGTGCAGCCCGCAACACCTCTGTTTCATCGGCCGCGATATGACCAGCACGCTCTAGCTGGTCAATATAAGCCAGTGCAATCGCTGGCTCGCCAACCGGCCAGCTAACTGCAAATTGCTGCTGTGGGTTGAACAGCTCGCCCTGATCAGCGAGCAGGCTGGCAGCAATCTCATTTGCGCTGATGAATTTACTCTCTGACAGCGCGAACACATCCAGGCCACGCACCATTTCGGTGCCATAAATCCGGCCATCATACCAGTAGACCGACCAGAAGCCGCCAACGACCAAGCGTTCTTCATGGATCGGGCCGCGATCAAAATAGGCAATTTCGAATGGTGCGGCACTATCAGTGAAATCAAGCACCGAAACGCCGCCCTGATACCATCCCTGAACGAAGACATCCCGTCCCGGAATCGGTACGATCGAGCCATTATGGGGCGTACAGTTTTCCTGGTCGCTTTGCGGCGCGTTGGGTTTGAAATAGCCACGCAACTCCAACCTGCCGTCGACAATATCATAAATTGCATTTGTGCCCCAATCGAGCCGATCGGACGGTCGGCAGCGAGGTCGTCCGCCGCCGCCCCATTCATCAGTGAACAGAACCTTGGTTCCGTCATTATTGAATGTTGCCGAATGCCAATAGGCGAACCGCTGATCGACAACATCATCAATACGTTTTGGATTCAGAGGGTCGGAAATATCGAACAGAACACCATTCCCCGAACACGCACCCGCCGCGATCTGCCCGGCAGGAAAGACCGTGATATCATGGCAGTGGTCGGTTCGGCTGGATCGCTGGGTATCATCACCATGATCGCCCCCCTGCCACAGCCCGGCCAGCTGCCCGGTTTCGGCATCGGCGAAAACGCCCGGACTGTCGACAAGACGCGCTTGCGATGGATCATCAACCAGGATTTCAATCACATCAATGCGGAACAGCGCAGTGCGCTCGTCGCCGAGAATAGGGTTAACGCAGCCGGCAAGCTCCTCTTCGTCACGCACCGACGAAATACCAGAGTTATAGACCACAATCATGCCATCCTGATCCGGTCCGGACACAACGGAGTGCGTATGCGAGCCCCGGCAGGTCTGAACCTGCCCCGCCTGATAAGGCGCCGCCGGATCAGAAATATCAAAAATCCGTAATCCGCGAAAACGCTCCGAACTAATATCGCCAGCAACCCCCTGACGCCCGCAATCGACCCGGCCACGGGTCTGTTCGGCTGACATCAGCAACAAATCACCGACAATCGAAACGTCACCCTGCCCGCCGGGACAGACTACGGAGCTGATCAATTCAGGGACAGGGTCGTCTGACAGCCGGTAGATATTGAAGCCGTGATAATTACCAACCACCATAATATCTTCGCTAAAGGCCATGTCGGTATTGGAAAAACTCAATAATGGGTAACGCTGGCCCCACTGCGTTTCGGGGCTGGCTTCCGAGGCATCAGGCGATGCTTCCTCAGCATCTGTTAATGGGATAATGACCGGCGGTAAATTCGATGGATTATTCGGATCGAAGAAGCCGGCCGGTTTGCGCAGCGTCGCGATTTTCTCCAGATTGGAGATCGCCTCGCCAGCATCGAACAGACCGGGCGCCAAACCCGCTCGCGGATCAACTGACAGATTTGCCAGCAAATTGTTCATCATCTCGATCTCGGCCGACTGATCATTAACAATGTCATTCGTAAACTCGAACAGCACTGGATCATAGGCTGAGCCGGACTGGTCGAGCAGGTCTTCGATCATGGTCAAAGCACCCTTATGATGCTCAATCATCAAGGCCAGGAACAAGGCATCGAAAGCCTTACTGTCGGACCCGGCAAGTGACGCCATTTGCTCCGGTGTCGCCATGCCATCCATATCGGCCATCATTTGCATATGATGGACATGTTCACCTTGCAGATCCTCGCCACGCTCGGCCAGCCATGCATTCATGAATTCGATTTCATCGGCCTGCGACGCCATAATACGATCGGCAATGTCAATCAAAGCCGGCGTGTTTGTACGGTCGGCTGCAAGCAGTGCCATATCAACCGCCTGCTGATGATGCGGAATCATACCGCGCATAAAAAGCACATCGTCACGGGTATAGCTGGTATCCGCGATGTCTGCCGCCTGCTGCGCATCGAGCTGACGCACCGGCTCGCCCGGTGCGCCCGGCTGCACAATCGGCGCCGACTGTGCAAAAGTTGCGCCGGCAGCAAATACAGCCGCCGAAAGACCGGTCAAAACGGTCGATAATAAATGCTTATTGATTTTATTTTTTGAGTTTATCATCGTTCGTCCAAACCTCTTTTTTAATATTCCGATCACTGCCGATCTGATTTAAGCCAAAGCTGGGATAAACAAAATTAACCTGATCAAAAACGGTCTAGCCGCTATATTTCCAGATGTTGCGAACCAGCGCACCACTGCCGCCCAGCACTAACTACATTAAAGCCGCATCTCGCGACCATGTCGCACGTCGTCGCCACAACACATCCTTCTCAAAAAGCCTGATCGCGACCAATCCGGCAGGTCTGCTGCAACTGGATAATCCACATTTGCAGCAGGACTTTGCAACCGGTTATGCTTGGCAAGTTATGTTTATCCGCTTAGCCTTACACTAAAACCGAACATGTATTTTCGGGTTCATCGGGAGAACGCTCATGACAAAGACTATTCTTTTCTATCACGACCTGGCCAGTCCAAACGCTTATTTTGCCAATAAGGTTCTCAAACAGATTGCCGAACGCACCGGCGCTCAGATTACCTATCGTCCGGTCCTGCTTGGCGGTGTTTTCAAGGCCACCGGCAATCAGGCGCCATTCGTCGCATTCGGCAATATCCCGGCCAAAATGAAATATATGCAAATTGAAATGAACCGGTTTGTAAAACAGCACAGCCTGACAAAGTTCAAAATGAACCCGCATTTCCCGTTGAATACGCTGGTCCTTAGCCGCGCCGCTGTGGCCGCAGATATGAATGGTGAGCTCGAAGCCTTTATTACCGCCGGCGAACAATTGGTCTGGGAAGACGGACTAAAAATGGATGATCCGGAGGTCTTTGTCGACAAGTTCACCGCACTCGGTCTGAACGGTGAAAAGCTGCTGGCACAAACGCAAGACCCCGACGTGAAGGCAAAACTGGTTGCAAATACAAATGAAGCCGTCGAATGCGGCGTTTTCGGCGTGCCCTCTTTCATCGTCGATGATGAATTATACTTCGGCAAGGATACGCTGCACGAGATAGAAAACGTTCTGGGTTTGCGGACGCGATAGCGCCGAGACGGCCCGAGCCTGTCATAGCAAGTGCCCGGTTCATCGCGAGGTCGCGTTACAAGCAGCCGGGCATTCCGGCGGAAAGCGCCCATAACGCGCCCCGGACTGGTTGCTGACCGCAAATAGCAGCGATGCGATTGCCGGCACGTGTCTGCCCCACTTGAAATTGATCGCCCGGGCAAGATTGTGTAGCCAGCTCGATAGACTTTATAACACCTACTCTGGTGCATCGCTGGCGCCATTTCCCTTCGTTGCCAGTACACTTGACGCGTTGGCGCAGACCGACCTGCGATTGGGAAACGCCGGCATGGAGTTCTTCGGCCTTATTGATGGCTTTGACTGGTCGGCTTTCAAGGTCCTCTAAGACAATGATTCGATCGGTACCATTGATGTCCGTTTGGCGTTTATCGACTCTTCCGAGCGGTTTTGCTTGGTGGCCGGTTTCCACAGCAGCCACGGCACAAAACCAGCTCAGAAATGGTGCGGGCTTCTGGCTACGAATTGTTACAGCCAAACCATCAAAACATGATGGGAGAAATTCAAACCAGGATTTCACAGCCAGGTGAACGCGGGCGCCGTAATGACGGGTGTGACAAGTGGTGGGTTGCCGGCTGATAGATTGCGGCCCTTGGCCGACGACATGATAGCTGATATCAAAAGTCGACCAGTCTGCCGGAGCAGCTAGAAGTAATACAGATTTAGGGGACCATTATGAAATTTATCAGATCGACATTCCTGTCTGCAACGCTGTCAGTCGCGGCGATGTTTGGCACCGCTCAGGCGTTCGCGGGCGGCCATATGGGAACCGCTCATCATGCCAGCGCTGACGCGCAAAAGATGCAAATTTTCTACGAGCTTAAAATCAAGCCCGGCAAAGCAAACGAACTCAGAGCAATCGCCCGTGAAATGGTGGCTTTCAACGATGCCGGCGAGCCCAACACCATCGCCTATAATGTGTACATGAATGAAGACGAGACTCTGTTCACGTTTCTCGAGCTGTTTACAGATGTCGACGCCGTTATCTTCCACGGCGACCGGTTTGCGACCGGCAGCTATGTCGGTCAGGTGCTCGAGCGCACCGATGGCGGCCGGCTGGTGATCTATGGCGCAATTTCGCAGCGTCTGAAGGATTGGGGCACCGAGAATGGCTTCGAAATGGAGTTCTTCGGCCCGATTGATGGCTTCTACCGCTAGACTGTACAAGTCCTGTGAGACCGGAAGGGTCGCCCAAACAAATAATTGGGCGGCCTTTTTCTTGACTGACAGCCTATCAGACAAACTAAGAATAATTCCTGCGCCCGATTGATTAAAAAGGATTAAATGCGGGCCTAAACACCAGTTAAAAAACAAATAAATACGCACGAGGACCCAGCATGCATTATCAAGCCTATCGCGACCTTGTCGTGAACACGACCTCCACCCTCGACGAATCCAAACGTGCACTATTTTTAAATCAGCTAAGCGCGTCTGAGAAAAATCCCGTCATCATGTTCGGATTCAACGCCTTTCTCGGCACCTTCGGCATTGACCGTTTTCTGGTTGGTGACATCATTTCCGGGATCCTAAAGCTACTTACCTTAGGCGGCTTTGGTATCTGGGTTCTGGTTGACTGCTTCCTGATCGCGGGCCGGACCCGGAGCAAAAACGCCAACATGCTTTTACAGCTTGCGGCGTCACTAAAATAGGCCTGCTGGCGTTTTTATCACCAGACGCCGATGCCAGGGTCGGCTCACCCGACCGGCACTGGCCGTCTCCATCACGCGAATCACCGGATCCGGTCTCCCGCCGGTCACGATCTTCTTTGGCTTCGCCTTTACAGCGCCTTTTATAAGCGTTGCCGCTGCTCGCTGCTGCGTCCAGATCCACCTGGCTGACTTTTTCGACGGGCTGCGCCTGAATGGCCCGCTTTTTGTTTCTGAACCTGACGCCTGACGCCGTAATCGCAGCCGGGGCAGCCCGGATGGAGTGGCAATGTTGCAAGACATTATACTCGCAGGCCGGAATGCGCCACGTGATAAAGCCTAATATCAACGCTACCATTCAATTTTGATATCAATCACCTCGTCATCAATGCAGGCGACCGCATCCCAATTGCGCTTGAGAATAACAATATCCGGACGATAGGCGTAGCCATAATTATATTCATCACAAGTCACCGCTTTATCATCATCAATCAGGATAATTCGGTCATATGTACAGCCATGAAAATTATCGTCCCGGGACCCGTCGGAATCGACATACCCTGTCACCGTTCCTTTATGGGCAATGGTCCAGCCGACATAATCTGCAACATCCATGTCGCAATCCGCGTTCGCGATGAGCGGCATAAATCCGGCCAAAATGAAACCCTTCACGATTTTAAAAGCTCTGGTCATAATATGTCCCCTAAGACTGTCCCCGCTAACCTTACGCACCGCAATTGTGATCGTTCAAGTCCAGGCCAATCGCAGATGGGTGAATGGCCGGTGCTCCGGCCGCGCAACGTGGCACTTATACAGTCACTCCCGACGCGCTGCAGCTTAACATCAAGCCGCGACACGAAACATTAGTCGGCGGGCTCACAGACCCCGAATGAAGCGCCGAAGCACGCGCTGTAAGGCGCCCTACCGTGCTCGTTCTGTGGTAAAAGCAAACACGACCACTCGACGAAACTGCAGGACCAGACATACCGTCATCCCCCGCCGCAGCGCGAAACAAACCAGTCGAGTTTATGTCCCCTTGGTCAACCAATACCCGCTATCACCGGCCGGCAGGGCGGTTTAGGCACGAATGCCAGGACCGCAGACTAAGGCCCACAAACAGAGTTTGCGGTCAGGGCGCGTAATCAGGCTTTTAGGACACTCTTGAATTCTCAAATGCCTCGCCAAGTTTATCAGCGTCACATCAGCCGTCCCACACCAGTCATTCACATGCTGATCGCTGACAAAATGAGGTAAAGGCATGCCGAAATTCGATTTCATCGACCAGCCGCGCTGCAGCGACGGGTTGCCAGTGATGCAGGTCATGCGACGGCTCCCGAAACCAGATCTCATGCGGCACTCTGTAGCGCGATTACAAGATTAGTTTTCGACCAGCATCGAGAACAAACGGCACACTGCCGCCAATTGTGCAGACGATAAGTTGCCAAAAAACGATTAGGCGACATAGTGAAACTGCACAAACTGGTATCTCGACCAGCCAATATCACACTAAGAAATTTCGAATATTCATTCACGGAGCATAATTATGAACCAGGCAGCCTATCGCGATTTAGTGGTTAACATCGCCAGCGGTCTTGATGACGCCAAGCGCGCACAGTTCCTGAGCCAACTCAACTCGGTTGAAAAGAATCCAGTCTTGATGTTCGGGTTCAACTATTTCCTCGGCTTTCTGGGTGTCGACCGTTTTCTCGTCGGCGATATTGTTGCCGGTATTCTGAAGCTGCTCACATTGGGCGGATTTGGTATTTGGGTTCTCGTTGACTGCTTCCTGA
Source organism: Hyphomonas sp. TMED17 (assembly GCA_002172915.1). Classification (GTDB taxonomy): domain Bacteria; phylum Pseudomonadota; class Alphaproteobacteria; order Caulobacterales; family Hyphomonadaceae; genus Henriciella. The sequence continues at coordinate 28,101 of NHBW01000006.1, forward strand.
TCGGTAGTCGCACGCGCACGAAAAATGCGATGGCAGCCCAACGGATCGCAGCCTCGCTAGGCTAACCTTCCGACACAATATTTTCCGCCCCCTAACAGCCATGTCTTCTGACGTCGCGGTCTCGACAGGGGCCTAAAAACATTGCCCCGGACACGGTTTAAGGATTGTCAGGCTTGATCAAAAATCAAGGCCTGATGATCTCCGCATGCGTCCGGATAGTAAACATTTTGACTATAAAAAAACCGCCGTCACCAAAGTTCATGTCGGCGACCGGCAGTCCGCAAAACGAGTTTTAAAGATAGCGCCACCAGACAGAGCCACAAAGCTGACCCTGTCGTCGCCCGCACTAATCCCGGCCTACACAAAATCGTCCACCGGAATCACAACCAGTCGCATGACCGAACTGCTTTTACAGAACATATTTCTATCTCGCCGAGGTCGACTGCTCGTCATGACAGAGACAATCGATCTCCCGGCAAATCTGCTGGTTTAGGATATGCGCATATATCACAAGAACCGAACCGAAAATTGTCAGAAATAGCTCACCGGTTTCACCGGCAATGGCATCGCCGAAGAGGACGGCGCCCATTAGCAAAGACAGGCCCGATACACCAAAGGTCAAAACCCGCCAGGTTTTATGATTGAGTGTGCCCGACACCAAAGCCAGTGCGCTGATCGGTATCGCCAGAAACAAAATCATATAATGAATCAACTCATTGCCGAGATAGGTCGATAAAGCGCCAGCACCGAGTATCGACAGAGACGGTATCAACAAGCAGTGCATTAGACATGCCGCCGACAAGCCGATTGCGATTTTATCGTTTCGGTATTGAGTAGTTATCACCGCTTTACCTTCACTTCGAACCGCTTGGTTCCGATTGCCTATTATTCTTGGCGGAATAGTTCAACTGCGATCTTATTTCTAATATTGGGGCGAAGGTCGTATTTTCCCAACCTCCGGCCCCGGGGAATTCACGCCCCGGCTTTATCGGCCCAGACTGCCAGGACCAAATTGCGACGCCTTTTAGTCCTGTCATGCGGCAATAATTTGCCAGCATCCGCTACATAACAGGTATAGGGGGCAACACGCCGACATGTGCGGAATATTGCACCCCTCTCAAATACCGCGCTAGAATGTCAGCCGCAGACCAACCCGAACATTCTGGCCGGGGGCCGGTGTCAGTTCCTTCAGCGTGGACGTCGCATAACGCACCTCTTCATCGGTAACGTTTCTGGCCTCAACAAACAGGTTTGTACCAGCCTCGCCAATACCATGCCCGGATAGATCATAGGCTGCGCGCAGATCCAGTGTTGTGTAACCATCGGTTTCAAGCTGGCCGGCACCCGGATCGTCCTGATCGGCCGCAACGGTTACATCTGCACCGACTTTCCACGCGCCCAAGCTGGCCTTTACACCGGAATTTAAAGTAACCGGCGGAATAAATGGCACATTGCCGTTGCCATCGACACCATCGAGATCTGCCTCGACAAAGTCCACACTCCCATCGAAGCGCCATGTCGCACCAAGGAAACCATCTTCCAATGTGTAGCCCGCATAAATTTCACCACCGAAGAAGCTGGCATCATCCTGGACAAACAGGAAGACAGGAAGCTCGTCTGCTTCATCAACTTCCTCGCCTTCAAAAGTTGTAACCCCAGGTGCTAGGAAGATGAAATCGTCAAATTCTGTGACGAACAGATTGACGCCAAACCCGCCATTGCTGCCCTGCCAACGAACTGTCCCTTCGAGGTTCAGGCCGGTCTCTTTGCTGAGATTTGCATTACCAACTTCAAACTGATTTGTCGCCAGATGCGGCCCGAAGGCAAATAATTCGCTCTCGCTCGGAGCACGCTCGGTATAGGAGAGCTGGGCCCCGTAGAACAGATTTGAATCATGATGGCGATGCACGCCGAACGACCCGCTGATCAAATCGTAATCCCGGGTTCCGAAATCAACATTGTCCAGCCGTACCGACGCAATACGCGTGCCACCTTCAATACCAAAACCATCTTGCAACTCTTTGGTTTCGTATACGAACAAGGCCACGTTTTGAATGTCAGTTGTGGAGATGAAGGCCTCTTCGCCGACGGCATCAAAATCCTTACTAATATATTGCAGTCCGAACGCCCCCTCAAAACCGCCAATTTCATGCGCGAACTGCAAACGCCCCTCGACGCCTTCGGACGCAAAAACGGTTCCAGCCTCGCCAGGTCCTTCGAATTCTGTGTGCTCATAATCCGCGATTGATAGCGTACCGGTAATGTCGGTCAGAAAACCATTATTGACCGCAAGACCGCCATGAATATCAACCCGCGTATGCTCGAGATCGATGAATGGGCTTTCTTCGCCCTCTTCATGATCTTCATCGTGGTCTTCATCGTGATCTTCGTCATGGTCTTCGTCATGATCTTCGTCATGATGGCCGTGGTGATGACTATGACCGGGCAAGCCGTATTCGGATGTTTGCTGGCGCACAGCCATGCCAAAATAAGCAGTTTCGCCAACCCAGTTCAGACCGGCAGCGAACGACTGCGTATCAAGGAAGGAATTTTCCAGTGTGTCGCGTGACTCTTCTTCCTCGTGATGATCATCGTCGTGATCTTCATCATCGTGATCTTCTTCGGCTTCTTCCAATGCCCGCAGCAGTGAAGATTCAGCAAAACCGGGAATGTCGAAATCGTCAAATGCCCGAGACGACGCCGAGAAGTTAAAGACCAGCGGTCCATTCACGAACTGCGCCCGACCCGAGAATTCCTCGCCTTCATTCACACCATTAAAAGCCGCATAAAAATCACCGGAAACAGCCGCTTCGGGCAGCTCATCAACAATTAAACCGTCAATAACATTGACCACGCCGCCAATTGCCTGACCGCCATAGGCCAGCGCCACAGGGCCGCGCAGGATTTCAATAGATTTTGCATCAATACCATCTGCAGCAACCTGATGGTCAGGCGATACGGCGGACGCATCGATGACGCCAATACCATTGGTCAGAACCTGAACGCGCTCGGAGCCAAGACCGCGCAAGACGGGGCGGCTCGCACCCTGTCCGTAAAATGTCGTCGCGACTCCAGGCTGACGGTCAAGTGTGTCACCCAAAGTGCTCGCGAGCTGCGTTACAATATCGTCGCGGTCAAGCGCGGATGCATTCCCGATCAACTCACCGGCGGTCCGTTGCGGTCCCGGCGCTGTCACGAAAACCGCCTCTTCAACCCGAACCTCATCAGCCGTAGCCTGCGCGTGTGCAAAACCGAGCAAAAACGGCGCGACTGACGCGCTGGCCAAAAACTTTTTCATTCTCGTAAAATCCATAATTTGTTATAGTATAACATACTACTTATCACACGGATTTTTGTTTACAAGCATTATTGCTGACAATCGGCCAAGCTAAAGGCCCCTTTTATCGCAAAAACCTTGTAGCGCATGCGGCCGCCCGACGCCGCCATTAGCGCCTTAAAGCCATGCCGATTTATAAACTGCTATCTAAAAACTATTGAAAATACGCGAGAGCCATTAATAATAATCGTCCGAAAGGGAGACAAATGGACTTTGATATCACCGATATCGTGTCGTCAGTGCAGACCTTTGTCGCTAGATTAGGCGATACACCGCTTTGGGCGGTAGCCGGTGCTTCTATCCTGATTGCTATCATTATTTGCTATGTTTTAGTGAAAGCCATCGCATGGATGGTAAGCTCAAGACAATCCGCCAGCAAAAACCGTTCAAGCACCACCCAGAATGGCGATACGCCAGAGGACTACACAGCCCAAATCGTCGAAATATCAGCACAAGCACTGGCATTTATCCAAATGCAGATTGATGGCGATCCTGATAAGCGCCACCAGAAGATCTATAAAAAACACAGCGCCAAGCGGCCAATTTCTCGTATCAGTGCGCTCTATGAATTGCGACGTATTTCAGATCAACAAGAACAGGCTTTAAGGACAATCCTTCGCCTTGCAGAGCGGTTTAACAAGAACCGGACTGGCGCTCGCGGCGCCCCTCTTGCCGTTTACGAATTGGTTAAAAGCAACTGGGCGAGTGTCCAGCCCAATGATGACTAGGTAGCGAGCATTGATATTTACAGGTTCCAACCAGGCACGATGCAGCCAGAACAAGCTGGGACTCGGGCGGTGCGGCTTTAGAATGACCGTATCAGATTCTGAAGCACGTCATTTGACCGCTAGGCACGGTAAGCTGCGCTAAACCCGCGGCTCGACGATCACGGAGACACCGGCGCACTTGTCTTGGCTTTCTCAGTGTCTGTGGTACACCTGATTATCGCAGCGCATCAGCTAATGCGGCGGCAGAGGCTGTGTCGAAATATTCCCTTAATTCAATGATTTCTTCGCCTTCAATTACCCCGACAATACAAATAGCCAGATCGAGCTCGGTGCCGTTTGGTGTTGTCCCGCGCACCCTGTGCTCTTCGACAAAACCGTTTTCAGTCGGCACGCAAATAACATCTTCATAGCGAAAGCTGGTGACGCGGTCGGTTACCAAGCTCGAAAATTTGACAAGCGTATCAAGCGACATGCGGTGCTGATTGTTTTGCCACGCGACCAGGTCATCACGACAAAAAGACCTGACTTTCGCCATGTCAGATGCCTCGAAAGCTCCAAAAAGCGCTCTTGCAATATCTACTGCGCCCATAAATGACTCCTGCAATGACAATTCCCAACACGGGATAATTCCGACAACCAGATCATCGATCCTCCTGCAAATTAAGAAACCTAAATACGCGCACGGTCAATTTCCTGGGCGGTCTATGCTGCCTCTATTTAGCCGGCACTGCACCGGGGCCGCCACAATGTATGTAACCAACACCCGGAAAACCGGCACGCAACGCGCCCCGCCCCCCGGCATCACGCGAAAGCGACCGGAACGCTGCGCCAAATCAATTAAAGCCCTAAAATATTCGAGATCGGCGGCATGGCGATAAAGTCGTACTAAAATATAAGTCTACTCGCCGCCTATTCGTCGGGCGCCAGCCGCTCAATAAGTGTCCGCCACTTGTCGAAAGCAAGCCGCTGTGAACCATAGTTCTCAGTAAAACGGCTCGCCTTCGTGGCCATCCTTTTGCATTGCGCCCGGTCATTGGAAAGCCGGATGATCAGATCGGCCAGCTCAGCACCTTCACCTGCCGCAACTGTGACCCCAAACTCATGCCGCGCTATTAAACGACCAATCTCACCTGCTGGATCGCCAATCATGATTACACCACGGCCAATCGCGGTAATGCCGTAAAGCTTACTCGGGACGATCAATCCCTCCATTTCAGGGCGCAGGCTGATCCAGTGCATATCCGGCAAGCTGAGTGAGCGCGCCAGCGCTTGCCGCGGCTGATACGGTTTAAAAATCAGGTTGCCGAGGCCGTGGACCTCGGATTGCAATTCCACCTCCTGGCGCAAATGCCCGCCGCCAATGAACAGGAATTTTATCGACGTGTGAGCTTTCAGCCGCCGTGCGGCCTCCAGAATCGTCCCGAAATCATGTGCCCGTCCGAGATTACCAGAGTAGCCGATTATAAAATCACTGCTTGAAAACCCCCACTCCTGCCGAAGCGCTTCTGAACCGGCGGCAGAATCTCGCAATGCTTCATCGTCTGAAAAATTATGAATAATATCAATACGATCAGAAACCACGCCTAGCTGTTCAAGCCTCGACGCCATACGCTCGCCAATCGCAACATTCATACTGGCCTGCCGGAGCGACCGGTTCCGGACATAGTTGAGTAAACCGACTAAAGGTGGCGTGACGCCGAGTTCGGTTGCGACTTCCGGGAACAAATCCTGAAGCCAATTAATGCGAATGGCCCGTTTAAGCCGACCGGCCAGTCCGATTGGCACGCCTAGTAGTGGTGGATCTGTCTTGATTACCAACAAGCTACCACGCCGCGCGATTTTAAGGACGGCAAGAACACTGCTAATGTAGAAGGACAGATAATCGACCGCACGCCCAAGCAATCCCGCACGCCCGAACCCGGTGGTTGGCACTCTAAAAATATCGACATTTTCAATCTGTTCGAACGGCGCATATCGAACGTCTTGATCCGCATAAGATAGCCGTGATGTGATGACGCTAACCCGGTCACCATTCGCACCCAAATGTCCGGCAAGGTCGGTAAGGATTTGTGCCGTCGCACTTTCATCCGGGTAGAAGAAACGATTAACGAGGATGATGTGCTTCATTCTTTTTGCTTTTGGCATACGCTTTGCCCACCCTGTAATAAAGCGCAACAACCGCGCGCATCGCCCCGCGATATGGAGCTAATACAATATCTGGTCATTGATGACACAAATTAATGATCAAATAGCATATTCTATGGATTTTTGGTTCTATATGATTGCCGGCGGCAACGCTTCAGCCTAATAAATTGCGGTGTCTTAGAGGGGCATTGGACGCAATATGGATCACTCGAATAAAACTGCGCTGATTACTGGCGCAACCGGCCAGGACGGCGCTTATCTGATCGAACTGCTACTCGAGAAAGGGTATCGGGTGCACGGATTGAAGCGGCGCTCCTCGTCCTTCAACACCGGCCGGATCGAACAATTCTACCAGGACCCGCACGAGACCGATCCCCGGCTTATACTTCATTACGGCGACATGACTGACTCCACCAATATCATCCGGATTGTGCAGGAAACCCAGCCGGACGAGATCTATAATCTCGCGGCCCAGAGCCATGTTCAAGTTAGCTTTGAAACCCCGGAATACACCGCCCAAGCCGACGCTGTTGGCGCCCTTCGTCTGCTCGAGGCAATTCGCATCCTCGGCTTCGAGGATAAAACACGTTTCTACCAAGCCTCAACATCGGAATTGTACGGCCTGGTGCAGGAAGTTCCCCAAAGCGAAACAACTCCCTTCTATCCACGCTCGCCATACGCTGCAGCAAAGCTTTACGCCTACTGGATCACGGTGAATTATCGCGAAGCATATGGCATGCATGCCTCAAACGGTATTTTGTTCAATCACGAAAGCCCGTTACGGGGCGAGACCTTTGTCACCCGCAAGATCACTCGCGCCGCAGCCGCCATTTCTTTAGGCCGCCAGGACAAACTCTATCTCGGCAATCTTGATGCTAAGCGCGACTGGGGTCATGCGAAAGAATATGTTCGCGGCATGTGGCTGATGACGCAACAAGACACCCCTGATGATTATGTTCTGGCAACTGGAGAAACCACGACTGTCAGGCAGTTTGTTGACTGGGCTTTCGACGATGTCGGGCTGAATCTGGAATGGTCAGGCACCGGCATCGATGAGAAAGGTTATGATAAAGCCACTGGCCGCTGCTTGATCGAAGTCGATCCGCGCTATTTCCGTCCAACTGAAGTCGACCTGTTACTCGGTGACCCGCGTAAAGCACGCGAAAAGCTTGGCTGGTCGCACGAAACCTCTGTCCGCGAGCTTGCTAGAGAAATGGTGCTCGCCGATCTCGCCCTGATGGAAAACCCGGCTATTGCAGGCGGGAACTAATACGATGTTCGATTTGGCAGATAAACGGATCCTCGTCCTCGGCCACCGGGGCATGGTCGGCAGTGCAATTATTCGCCGTCTGCGAACAACAACCTGCACCATCCTTACCGCAGAACGCTCGGTTGCGGATTTGCGTCGGCAATCCGCGGTCGAGGCACTTATCAGCCGACTGGCCCCTGACGCAATTATATTGGCGGCCGCAAAAGTCGGCGGCATTTATGCTAATGATACCTATCCGGCCGAATTCTTGTACGACAATCTGGTGATGACAACCAATGTCGTCGAAGCCGCGCATCGCGCAGACGTCAATCGGATGCTGATATTAGGATCAAGCTGCATCTATCCGAAATTTGCAGATCAGCCAATCACCGAGGATGCACTGCTTACCGGACCGCTTGAACCGACGAATGAATGGTATGCTATTGCCAAGATCGCCGGCATAAAACTCGCCCAAGCCTATCGCCGGCAATATGAACGTGATTATATCTCGGCTATGCCGACCAATCTTTACGGCCCGGGCGATAATTTTGACCTGGCCACAAGCCATGTGCTGCCGGCGCTCATCAGAAAAGTCCATGAAGCAAAAGTGTCGGGCGAAGAATCCGTAACAATATGGGGAAGCGGCACGCCAAAACGCGAATTCATGCATTGTGATGATTGCGCGAGCGCACTGATCTATTTGCTGGAGCATTATTCCGGTCACGAGCATGTTAATGTCGGCACGGGATCAGATTTATCAATCCATGAGCTTGCTTTGAAAATCTGCACAGCCGTCGGGTTTCAAGGCGAAATTAGAAATGATTTGTCAAAACCGGACGGGACACCACGAAAACTTATGTCGTCCAGTCGGCTTCAGGAACTTGGATGGCAGCCGGCAATCCCGCTTGAGCAGGGTATTCCGGAGACCTATCAATGGTACTTGGACAATGGACAATCCCAACAGGAGCAAAACATCCCGAGCCGTCTCGTTCATCGTTGAGACGGCCGCAGAATTAGTGACCGCTGCGAGATAAAATATATTAAAATTAATGTTAGAATACTAATTAAACATAGCAAAAAATATGAATAAAACATACAAACCAAATGATAGGGGCGCGAATACATTGATGCCTCATTATATTCGCTCTAGCCAGGCGCGCGGGGGATCAAGAAGTTGAGCTATTTTCGGCAGTTAGCACTCGCAATTCTGTCAGCTTTCTGCGTCGCCGCGTGCGCGACATCTTCTGGCAACAATGATACACTTGCATCTGACCTCGCGCCCCCGGATTCAACCAGCCGAGCCGTGACGGCCGAAACCGAAGTCGCACCGCTTGATATTGTTAATATCCGCGTCTTCGGCGTTACAGATCTGAGTGGCGATTATCAGGTCGGACCTGATGGTAAGATAAAAGTACCGCTGATTGGAAGCGTGCAGGCGTCCGGCCTGTCGGTTATAGAGCTTGCCCTGCAATTGGAAACCATGCTCGGTGACACCTATTTGATTGATCCGGACGTCACTATCTCGGTTGATCGCCGGAATAGCGCGCAGGAAATCACGGTCGAGGGCTCGGTCAACCGGCCCGGCATTTACCCCGTACGCGGCGATATCACGCTATTACAGGCGGTTGCGCTCGGTGGTGGCCCCTCGGACACAGCCAATCCCAACAAAGTGGTCATTTTCCGTCAGATTAATGGCGAACGACGTGCCGCCGGCTTCGATCTGGAAGCCATCCGGCGAGGCGAATCCGATGACCCTGTGATCTACGGCAATGACATTATCGTCGTAGATGGTGACGAAGCGCGCGAAACCTATGGCGACCTTTTAAGGTCTGTCCCACTTTTACTTTTCCTTTTCTAGAAAGCGCGATCACATGGCCGACCGTCAGAACCGCGAAATCAACGAGCATGAGACTCATACGGTTGCCACGCATCCGGACAGGTCGATCAACGCCTATTATCCGGGCTATCAAACCCCTTACGGCGCCGATATTGAAGACGAAGACGGATTTGATTTCTGGGCCACTGTCTACATGCTTTGGCGGCGGAAATGGTTGATGCTGGCCATTGTCTTTGTCGGAGTTTTGGCAAGCATTATACTAAATTTGCAGACGATGCCGCTATATCGCGCGGTTACAACAATCGAAATTCAGGAACAAGAACAGCAAATACTTGAACAAGGTTCGCTGAGTGCCACTGGCAACATCGATAACGAGTTCATGGAAACACAGTTTGCTCTGCTGCGCAGCCGTTCGCTCGCTGAGCGCGTGGCCGATATGCTCGATCTGCCCTCCGATGCCGCTTATGCCGACCAGTCGCTTGGCCGCACCGAGCGCCTCAATGAAGCGACAACTGTTCTGTCTAAAAATATCAGTATCAAACCGGAGGGCCGGAGCCGTATTATCCGTATCGCATATACCAGCCCGATGCCGCAGGAGACGTCGCGGATTGCAAATGCATTAGTCGGGACCTTCATCGAAACCGCTCTTGAACGGAAGTATAATACTTCAGCTTATGCCAGAAACTTTCTTGAAGAACGCCTCGCCGCCGCCAAAGCCGCACTGGAAGCCTCGGAGCGCCAGCTTGCCGTTTACGCCGCCGATCAGGGCATTCTCGAACTTGGTGGTGACAATGGCAGTATCAGCCTCGAAAGCGACACTATTATCGCCCTGAATAGCCAGCTTGCCGTTGCAAGGAGCCAACGGATTTCCAGTGAACAAACCCATCGTGCCGTCGTCGCCGACGGCACTAATTCCGCCATGCTTAAAAGCCCGCAACTTTCGTCGCTGGAGCTCAGAAAATCCGAACTTATGGCCGAATACCTTGAACTCGGACAAACTTTTAGACCGGAATATCCGGCCATGGTCCGCCTGCGCAGCCGGATTGACGCGCTAGACACCGAAATCGTCACTGCGCGAAATCAGATCATCGCTACTATCCGGTCGGATTTCGATGCCGCCGTCGCTTTAGAGACATCGCTGCAAAACCGCATCTCGGATCTCCGGAACAGTTTACAGGAGCTGCGCGACCGTCGCATTCAATACACGATCCTGGAGCGTGAAGTCGATACAAACCGGGCCCAGTATGAGGCATTACTTCAACGGCTAAAAGAAATAACAACAGCGGCTGGCATCGGTAACAGCCAAATTGCCGTGATCGATCGCGCGCTGACGCCAAAGCTGCCATTTGAACCAAATTTGAGACGCGCTGTCCTACAAGCGCTAACATTGAGTATGGCTTTTGCCGTCGGCATCGTCTTCGCTCTCAACTATATCAATGACCAAATTAGAACACCCGAGGATGTCAAAACCAAACTCGGCCTGCCGGCGATTGGAACCGTGCCAATTGTCAGTGCCTCCAGTGGTTTGATGGACGAGCTCAGGAACCCGCGGTCAATTTTGACCGAAGCTTATTTCTCGGCGCGCGCCGCACTCGACTTTGCCACAGATGCAGGGGCACCGAAAAGCATTATGGTTACAAGCATCCGACCGTCAGAAGGGAAAACGACCTCTTCCATCGGTTTGGCAATGGCCTTTGCAAACAGCGGCCGCGATGTCCTGATCATTGATGCGGATTTACGCCGTCCTTCTTTCGTCGTCGAGCCAGGTGCCTCCATCGGCCTTTCCGGCCTTTTGACCCAGACAGCGAAACTTTCAGATAATATCGCGACCTCCTCAACCGAACGGCTGTTTTTATTACCGGCCGGCATTGTTCCACCTAATCCGGCGCAACTCCTGGCCTCTGATAAATTTGCCGATCTTATTGCGGAAGCCGAAAGTCTGTTCGATGTCGTGATTGTTGATACCGCGCCAATCGCAAATTTCTCCGACGCACCAAGGATTTCGAACCTTGTCGAGAGCACGCTGCTGGTTCTTCATTCGGCAAAATTACGGACTCCGACGATACGGGGTGCGCTCGGGCGGCTGCTCGACAGCAATGCGCAAGTTTCAGGTGTCATCCTCAACAAGTTTAATGCCAAAGCCGCGGGCGGCTATTACAATGAGTATTATGCCTATAGCGACTATGGCAGCTACACCGAACTATCTGCCGATACTCAAGCATCCGTCGGACATGACAAGGACAGCAAAAATAGCGGGAAATCCGGTAGCGTCTCGCCATCAGCGGATTTCAGAATATGATCACGCGGCTCCTGATCGGCGAGTTTATTATTTTGCTCGCCTTTATGGGATGCCTTCTCGCCGGGCGTTTGCTGGACCCGTGGCCCGCTTATCACACACTTACATCGGTGGTGGACCCCGACTTCGAATTACGTCGGTCCCGACAAAATCTCACCGATATTCTGAATAATGAGCCGATCCCGCCGGAAGACGCCAGGCGGGCCCGCAACACTATCGCTTTGTCCGCCCCATTCGACACGCAGCCTTATATACCGGCTTTAATTCAAGCCTCTGAAACACGAGACGTTGATGCAATGTCATCACTGGCAACCCACATTACCCGCCTTGATCCGCGCGAAAGAACCGCACGGTTTGTTGCAGCAGAGATTGCCGCGCAGCAACAGGATGCCGTCCTTTTATTCGACCGCTTAACACGGCTGATCACCCTCGATCCCGAACGCCGGCAAGCCTATATTACGAGACTGGCCGAGCTCAGCGCGACCCCTTACGGCCGGGATATTCTGTTTGACGCCGTTGCTGAAAAACCAGACTGGGCCAGAGGTCTTGTTAATGAATTGGCGCGCCAGTCAAATGACCCGGCCTTTTTGTTACAACTTTTTGAATATTACCCGGATGGCCAGAACACTTATGTAAAGACCCTTGTCAGGGAAGGTGAATTGGAACGCGCCCATATCGCGTTTCTAGACCTTCTGCCGCAGACCCGCCGCCCCCGGGTTACAACACCTTACAATCGAGAATTCGACGAGCTCGAGGGCGCGCAGCCTTTCAACTGGGTAATCAATCGCCGATTTGGTAGTCTTGAACCAACATCAGGATTAGCCGTCAGTTTCTTCGGCGGCGGCTCGCCGGAAATAGCCAAACAATTAATTCGGGCCCCGGCTGGCCCGTTTCTATTCACTTTCGTGTCTCAGGGGGAAACTCACGCCAATGGCGGTCACTTGCAATGGACCATATCCTGTGCTCGATCCGACCAAGTCCTGTTACAAGCCCCGGTCCTGGATCTGACAGACACGCCAACCGAAACCAGCACCGCCTTTGAAATTCCGTCGGCAAATTGCCACTTTCAATACCTGACCCTGTCAGGCGTCGCTGGCGCATATCCAAAAATAACCCGCGCGGTATTTTCTGAAACACGCCTTAGTGGAGACGCTTCATGAGCGGGTCGAGAACACAACATGTAGCCGCTATACTGCAGTCCTGGATCGGGCCTGCTCTTTTAGTGGTAATTATCTTATTCGGCGGCTCATCCCGTCCGGATCAAACATCACATTTAGTTCTGCAAGCATTATCAGCGCTTGTTCTACTCTTTTACCTGCTACCGCTCAGTCGGCTCGACTGGACACAACATCGCCTGACGATATTAGGCTTAATCTCAATCGGCATACTCTGGCTGTTCCTGCAAACATTGCATCTGCCGGCTTATATCTGGTCGCTCTTGCCCAAGCGCGACCTGATTATCGAAGGCTGGAGCCTGTTAAGTATTGAAGCAGGTTGGGGCCAACCGGTTAGTATCGATGCCGAGCGCACACGAACGGCAACACTCGGCATTTTGCCCATTTTGGCGGTATTCATCGCGATCTATCTCGGGACCGCCAAGTATACGGCCCGATCTCTCCTCTGGAAAATTCCGGTACTTGGAGCACTGACCTCGTTTGTCGGTGTCCTTCAGGTTTTGCCAACTGGCAATATTCAATTTCAACTGCATGACGCCGACATATCGGGTGCGTCCGGACTGTTCCGCAACATCAATCATCAGGCGACATTCTGCCTTATGACACTTCCTTTCATTAGTGCCCTCGCGACATCTTATCGAAAGTCAGTTTCTTCAGAAGATCTGGAGCAGGCGGTAAAAGTCGGTATTGCGGCCCTGTTTGGTATTTGTGTTGTTGGCGTCCTGGCGGCAGGCTCGGTCGCCGGCTATTTACTATTATTACCTGTTCTGGCCTTTTCGCTTTTAATCTATCGGGATCGCGACGCAGACAAGGTCGGGTCGGTTCCGGTCGCCATTACGCCAACAGTGCTAATCATCGCTGCCATTCTGCTCATTGCCACCAGCCCGGTGCTAGATGGTCTAGGCGTTACATCTTTCGATAATGGTCCGCTCGCGCGCGCCGGTATCTGGACAACTACGCTCACAATAATTGCCGATCAATTCTTACTCGGCACCGGCCTTGGTACTTTCGAAATCGCCTATCGGCTTTATGAAGACGCCGATATTGTGACCACGACATTCGTTAATCACGCGCACAATGAATATTTGGAGCTTATTGTCGAACTGGGACTACCGGCCCTTGCACTGATGATCATCGCAATCGCAATCTGGTTCCGGCAATTCATTAAATTATGGGCCGAGACGTCCGACCGATACTATATGATCCGGCGTGCAGCAGCGGTAGCGACGCTTGTCGTTTTGCTCCATAGTCTCGTAGATTATCCCGTTCGCGCACCAGCTATAGCTGGCCTGTCAGCGGCCTGCTTCGCATTGATGGCAATGCCCGGCCGCCGCGGGGGACAGGCAGAGACAGATAGTAGCTATGTCGTGCGCAAGTACATTAGATTATAGCAGACACATCGCCTAATTGGTCGTAGCGTACCGCCACCGGTCACGCTGTCAGGCTTGCATATAAGCGCCCTTTTCAGGGCCTGTCACTAGCTTTGGAATTCGCGCGCTCCTTATGACGATACCGCCAAACAAGATTCGCACATAGCCCTGTGATAATGCCTAATCCGTTCGCGAGCAGGTCCCCGAAACTTGCGGTTCGTCCGAAATATGGCTGTATCCACTCGACCATTATTCCTTGCGCCATCAGAACGGCGAAGACGCCATAGTATGGCCAGTTTGGAAATGAGAGCCGCGCGATCAGTACCACAGTAAAATATGCGCCAAAATGGTTCGCCTTATCCCATTGGAACCACAGCCTTTGATCAATGCGGTCAACCTGCGGCAGAAATGCGATCACGGTCATAGCTATCAGCACAGCGAGGAATATGAACTGACTAAAACGGCGAAATCGGGACACACAACACACTAGAACAGTTTTTGTTTACACCACAACATATTCATCAGGCAGGTTACGCAGTGATGTTGTGCCCGGTCACTTTGCGCCGCGTCCGGTCAGGACAACATCAATCGTTTTCAACAATATCAAAGTATCCAGCCAGAATGAAAAATATTTGACGTAATAAAGATCATATTCGAGCTTTTCTGCAACATCATGAATGCTGGTAACATGCCCCTGCCGCACTTGTGCCCATCCAGTAATGCCTGGTCGCACCATGTGCCGAAGGCGATAATTAGCAATATTCTTGGAATACAATTCAGACAGGCTGGACGTTTCAGGACGTGGGCCGATCCAGCTCATCTCCCCGCGGGCAACATTGATCAATTGTGGCAATTCATCAATTCGGCTCCGGCGCAGAAAATGACCAAGCCGGGTTATCCTGTTGTCTTCGCTTTTCGTCATATCGGACGTCACCGCATCACTCTCGCCCGGCTTAGACACCATCGATCGGAATTTGAAGACTGTAAAAGCGCGACCACGATACCCAATCCGCGTTTGACGGAATAGAGCCGGCCCCGATGTTTCGAGCCGGATCAGCACGGCCGTTATTAAGAAAAGAGGCAATAAGAGAGCGAGGATGAACACCGCCCCGCAGCGGTCGAAAAGCGTCTTCATGCGGGCATAGATCGAGTCTATTGCGAGATGCGCCAGATGGTCGGCGACATAGTCTGGCGAACGAACTTTTCCAAGCAAGCTCTCTTCGACATGATCCCGCGAATAGATTAACCGACCGGCTATAGCTTCTTCACCAAGAAAATGTTTCCAGTCAGCGGAAAGCTCGGTTCGGAGCCGATCAAAAACAATCGGAATATTCGGGTATAATGCGGCCATCTCTGGTGTAGCCGCCCTGATCCATTTGACCCCTAGAGACTTTCTAATCGAGGGCGCGGCATGGTCGGAAGCCAAAAGGAACCTGACTTTCCGGTTTTTCGAAGACAGTTTTGCGAAGAGGCATAATGTGCCTAACGTCAACAATAAACTCAGCGCCAATTGTGTCTTGGCATAAACCAGATCAAGAGCAAAAAAGAATGCTATTGTTAGACCATATCCGACGCAAAGAGACGCGTTAACGACCGTCAGCCCATAGCGACCAGGCAAGGCGGCGATTTTGCGCTGAACCAGCAAACTCAACCCTACGGCCAGTAATGACGCCAGACAGGAATTGTAGAAATAGCCTGACGACCCCTGATGAGATGACCAGCCAAGCTGCAATATTGCTGGCAGGACAGCACCAAGAAGCAGTCCCGCCAGCACTTGATATCGTTGTCGTAAGAACCGGCCCTTTACGGGCAGGGCGACCGGCGAGGCCTCTGCCGGATTAGTCTGGAGCAATGTATTAAAAACGTAAAAATTCATGCGGCTTTAACCACTGCCGACGTGGCTAATGTCACTGGAACTGAACGCCCAATCATATCCAGCAAAAGCGTCACGCGATCTCGCTCGGGCAAATCGACCACTCGACCGATCCAGTTATCAAATGCACCAACCATTACGCGAACTTTGTCGCCACGATGAAGATTATCCCGGAATGCGACAACACCATTATCGTCCGCCAGTTTCATAAATTCAGGCACCAGCCCGGCAGGCAGAACAGCCGGGCTTGACCCAGTTCGAACCAGACGAACGACGCCGCATGAGCTATCAACCGGCCGCAATGATAAGCCCGTCGGACTCCTCAGAAAAACATATCCGGGAAAAAGCGGTTTGAGTTTGATATTGGTCTGGCGTCCTGATCGTATCGCTTTCGGAAGCGTCGGATACCAACTTTCGAAATTTTGCCGGCCCAAATTTTTCGCCGCGAGCGCTTCTTGTCCGACTTTGGTCTGAACTGCGAACCAACGCTCTGTTTTATCACGCTCCATTTTGTTCCCCCCAGCCGGCGCGAAAAACCTTCCGCAAAATTTTCATTAATATAGCATTGAATGAAGACAGAACCGTGACTACTACAAAAAGCTTAGGCGCGGTCGAACTCACGCGCTGGCGTAACCTTGTGTTCCGAGAGAGATGCCCAGTGTTTGGTCAAGAAAGCGCGAATATTGAGCCGTCCAGCCATGCCAACCCGGCAGGAATTACCGGTGTCCGGGCTTATGCCATTGGTGACATTCACGGGCGGTTGGATCTGTTAGACAAGCTGCTGACGGAAATTGACAGTGATGATGCAACCCTGCCCAAAAAAGAAACACAAATGATCTTTCTTGGCGACCTCATCGACCGCGGTCCCCATTCAAAGCAGGTCCTAGACCGGGTCATCGAGCTCGGCCGCACCAACCGCAAATGCATAGTCATCCGCGGCAATCACGAAGCTTCCTTGCTGCAAGGATTATTTGAGAACCCTCGCATTCTGCCACAATGGTTGCGGCATGGTGGTTTCGAAACAGCCGAAAGTTATGGGCTCAGCCGGGGGCAAATCATAAGTGCGAAAGGTGCCAATCTTCAACACCTGCTTTTGTCCGCCATACCCGAAAGACATCTCAAATTTTTGTCGGATACCGTCGCTCAGGTGCGGTTTGGTGATTATCTCCTCGTTCATGCCGGTGTTCGACCTGGCGTGCCCCTAGACAAGCAAAAGCCGGAAGACCTGATGTGGATCCGGTCCGCCTTCCTTGAAAGCCAGGCTGACTTCGGTTGTACCATTGTTCACGGGCATACGATCAGTGAAACAGCAATCATAAGGCCCAACCGGATTGGCATTGATACCGGCGCTTATCGCACCGGCCGCCTAACCGCACTCTGCATCGACGAAGATAACACTCACTTCATAGACGCGCACATTGCATAAACTTCGCCCGGACAGGCCTGTATTAATATCGTGAATACATTCCATTATTAATGCAAAAAATACTTATATGTGACGGTTGCATTTCGATACATGAAATGATAGACAACTACCAACACGAAGGGGGCCAAAATGTCGATTCTCGCAAAATTCCTTTTATCGATTGCTGTGGCTGGTGCAGTCAGCGCAACTAGCTTTGCGGCAAGCCTGGGCAATGTGGACTATAGCGGCGACAATGACGGCTTTGTTTTGGTGACTCGGGGGCTTGAAACTTTTGCTGCGCCAACGGGCACGGACATTTTCGCTGGTGACATTCTTACCAACACGTTGTCATCGACAGCGACCGTTACGGCGCTTGGTTGTTCGGTTGAAATGAATAAGGCCGAGCAAATCATTGTTGACAATAATTTTTGCGATGCAGGATCACTGATAAAGATTTCCGACCCGCTTAATCACAAACCGATACCATCCTATCAGGCACAGACTGGTGATCTTACCGCGGGTGCGGGAGGCAGTACAGGTGCAACCACGACAACTGCCACAACGACGGCGTCTGGGGCGGCAACAACCAGCACGGCAACCGCAGCATCCGGTGTGACAACAACTGGCACCGTTTCCGGCGCAGTCACCACCACAACAGCAACGACTGCGGCGGCAACAACGGCCGCAGCGACAACAACTGCAGCGACGACCGGGATCGTCGGCGCTGTTGGTGGTCTTGGCGTCGTGGGAGCAACAGCGGCCGTTATCGCGACGGCGGCGATTATTTCAGATGCGGTTAGCAATTAGGCTAATTTTCTGAATATCTGCATCTAGTTTTCAGCTGATAGGCGGGCAGCGCGG
Organism: Hyphomonas sp. TMED17; assembly: GCA_002172915.1. Lineage (GTDB taxonomy): Bacteria > Pseudomonadota > Alphaproteobacteria > Caulobacterales > Hyphomonadaceae > Henriciella. The sequence goes on from NHBW01000006.1 coordinate 46,377, forward strand.
GCGTCGGGCATTTCCCGCGCTACGCCAAATTGGCCGCGCCGGACAAGCCAGAACATTCCGACAAGATCGAACAGACCGGCGCCGAGACGACCAAAGAACCCGTACTTCGATTCGCCATGCCAGCGGGCTCGATCATTGACCAGCTCTTCCCGCACATCCCAGCCGGCCCGCTTGACGAGCGCAGGTAGAAAACGATGCATTGAAGCGAAGTATGGCAGATCTCGAAGAGCCTGGGTCCGGATCAGTTTCCACCCACACCCGGCATCCGTCACATCATCATGCAAAACAAACCGGCGCACGCCATTGGCAATACGCGACTGCAGCCACTTAAACCCGCTATCATTCCGACTATTGCGTCGCCCTGCAATCAGACCAAGCGTAGTGTTTTCCGACGCGGCGATTACATCCGAGAAAAGCCGGGCGGTATCGGCAACGTCATTCTGTCCGTCACCATCCAGCAATTGCGTCCACGTCCCCCGGACAAGTTTCGACCCGGTAAAAATTGCTGCCGACTTACCGGCACGTTTGATGTGAGATAGGGTCCGGATAGTTTCCGGCCATTTCTCGGATGCCTGGGCGAGCTCAGCGCCGGTACTATCCTCCGAGCAGTCATTCACGCAAATCACTTCAAAACTGACGCCATGCAATTCCTGATGCACTTCATCAAGCAAAGGCAGGACATTCCCCTGCTCATTAAAGAAGGGTATGATAACCGATAACTCAACTTCACTCATAGATTACCCTCCACTTTTACCGCCAACGCCAGAAGCCGCTTTGCCGCCTCATCAAGTGCCGTATTCACATTGGCAAGTGATAAGTCGACAGACGCGGCCGCTTCGGAACTGACATTTTCTAACTCATCGAGCAAAGCGAGCGCCGCGATCAGCATCAGGCGCTGATCTCCGACCTGCCCGACCGCCGCTTCAATCTCGTCCAGCCTGGTATCGAGACGAGTCGCAAGATCTTTTAGACGCGCCTCTTGCCCCGGCGCACATGCCAGCGAATAATCTCTTCCTCTGAGGCGAATTTCGGCTCTAGCCATCAGTCTTATCTCGGTGCTTTAGCACCGACCGAATCTCTGAAATCGCGGATCCCAATTTTGACGAGGCTTCGTCGGTAACGCCGCGTAGTGCATTTTCCCGCGCTAGCGCCGCATCTAGCTGTCCGGCAAGCTCAGCCCGGTCGTCAACCATAGCAGACAATTCCTGACGCAGGACAGAGGCATTGTTTGGCTGCTCGGAAAGACGCTCGATAACCATCTCCAGCTCGGACAGAGCTTCATTAAAACGCTGCAAGGATTGTTCAGTCGATGACATGCTATTGTGTTTGCCGCTATTACGCGGAAAACTCAATAGATCGATGCCGGAGGCGCTTGACTCACAGCGCCGCTCTGGTCATTGCGAACTATAATGATCGAGAGGGTAAGATGACTTTAAAAAATTCTGACATGGCGAATGCAATCCGGGCCTTATCAATGGACGCGGTTGAAGCTGCTGCATCAGGTCATGTCGGCTTACCACTCGGTATAGCGGATACTGCGACAGTGTTATGGACGAAGTTCCTCAAGCACAATCCGGCGGATCCAAACTGGCCCGATCGTGACCGATTCGTCTTGTCAGCCGGACACGGCTCAATGCTGATCTATGCCCTCTTGCATCTCACCGGATATGGGAGTGTCAGCCGCGACGATATCCGGTCTTTCCGGCAACTTAACTCGGCGACGCCCGGACACCCTGAAAACTTTGTGACCACAGGTGTTGAAACGACCACAGGCCCGCTTGGGCAAGGCATCGCGACAGCGGTCGGAATGGCGATCGCCGAACGGCATCTGAATGCCCGCTTCGGTGACAGTCTCGTCAATCACAAAATCTATGTTCTGGTCGGAGACGGCTGTCTGATGGAAGGCGTCAGTCAGGAAGCGATCACGCTGGCCGGTCATCTGAAACTATCCAATCTTGTCGTATTGTTCGATGATAATGCGGTGACAATTGATGGCGGCACCGACCTTGCCGATAATACCGACCAATGTGCCCGGTTTGAGGCATCTGGCTGGGTTACAAAACGCATTGACGGCCACAATGTCGAAGAAATCGAAGCCGCACTAAGCTGGGCCCAAACGGCAAGTGCGCCGGTCATGATCGCCTGCAAAACCCGCATTGGTTTCGGCGCACCGACCCTGGAAGGTACAGGCAAAGCACATGGCGGCCCCTACGGGGCAAACGAAGTGGCAGGTATCCGGGAAAATATTGGCTGGCCCCACGCGCCATTTATTGTCCCAAATGATATCGAAAGCGCATGGCAAGAGGCCGGCAAAAACAGCCTGCCGGAATATGAGGCCTGGCAGGAACGCCACGCCACCTCCGAACAGAAAAAAGTATTCGACGATGCAATGGCCGGCGCCTTGCCTGCGGATCTCGACGCACAGATCATCGCACATAAAAAGGCGCTGATTGAGGCTGGCGAAGACAAAGCAACCCGGCAATGGTCGGGGGCGGCCTTGGAGGTTCTGACCGCCCAAATACCCGAAATGATTGGTGGATCAGCCGACCTGACCGGATCAAACAATACCCGCACAGCGTCAACTTCAGCTTTGACGCCCGCCAACTGGTCGGGGCGCTACATTCATTATGGCATCCGCGAGCACGCCATGGCCGCTGCGATGAACGGTATGTCACTACACGGCGGCATTATCCCCTATTCCGGCACATTTCTCGTATTCGCAGATTATAGCCGGCCCGCCATTCGGCTTGGTGCCCTGATGGGCGAACGGGTTATTCATGTAATGACACATGATTCGATTGGTCTTGGTGAAGATGGCCCAACCCACCAACCGGTGGAGCATCTCGCCTCATTGCGTGCAATGCCGAACATGATGGTCTTCAGGCCATGTGACGGTATTGAAACGGCAGAGTGCTGGGAGCTTGCCCTGCGCAATATTGACGGACCTTCGACAATGGCACTCACCCGCCAAAAAGTGAAGTCGGCCCGGACAGAGCAGAATGACCGCAATCTGTCGGCACAGGGCGGCTATGTTCTATCCGATATGACAGATGCCCGCGCCGTTATAATTGCAACCGGATCCGAAGTTGAGATCGCTCTGGCGGCCCAAAGTAAATTATCCGAGCAGGGGATACCGACCCGGATCGTTTCAATGCCATGTATGGAGCTTTTTGAAGCCCAGAATGCCGCCTATAGAGACGAAACACTCGGCGGAGCTTTGCCCAAAGTCGCTGTCGAAGCGGGCGTCCGGTTCGGCTGGGACCGCTGGATCGGCAATACCGGTGATTTCGTCGGCATGACAGGTTTCGGCGCCTCTGCGCCATATAAAGAATTGTATGAGCGATTTGGAATCACACCAGATGCGATCGTCGCTGCGGTCAAAGCCAAACTTTAGCGCACAGGGTTGGATGCCAAGGGCTAAGAGCTAACTGATAGGCGTCATCGACCAGGCGGTGTCCTGCTCAATCCGGCGTTGTTCCGCAGTCAACGGGATCAAACCCTTATCAACAAGATAACCGTTTGGTCCCCAGCTATCCTCCTGGGTAAATTCGCGTACAAAATCGGCGAGGCCCGGGACGAAATCAGTGTTCTGTTTTTTGACATACATGAATAGTGAACGGGATATGCCATAATTCGCGTTCTCAATCTGTGAGAAAACCGGTTCGACGCCATTTACCCGGGCGCCTTTAACCCGGTCGAGATTCTGTTCGAGGAATGAAAAGCCGACCACACCGACGCTGTTTTCATTCTTCAAAAGCATCCGGACAATAGAGCTGTCGTTTTCGCCACTATCGATCCAGGCGCCATCATTTCGAATCGTCCTCGCCTTCTTGCCAAAAAGGTCGAGATTACGATCGTAGAGTTCGGCCATTTCGGGAATAGCCAGAGCACCGCCCACAAGCGCAATATCAGCAAAAGCATCGCGTGTACCGGACGTTGGCGGCGGACCGAGAACAATAATCGGCAGGGCCGGCAGTTCAGGCGATATATCGCTCCAGAACCGGTTCGAATTTACCTGCCATCCACCCGCCCCATTAGGCAGTTCCGCCGCGAGGGCCCGGTAAATCTGTTCTTTTGTGAGATCGAATTCCGGCGCACTTTTAGCATTCGCAATCACAATCCCGTCAAATCCGATATTCACTTCAATAATCTCGGTAATCCCGGCGGCAGCGCATAGCTCCCGCTCAGATGATTTTATACGGCGGGACGCGTTAACAATTGACGGCTCGTCTCCACCGAGAGAGCGGCAAAACGCCTTGAAGCCACCGCCTGTCCCGGTGCTCTCGACAATCGGGCTGGCATAAGACGAGGCTGCACCGAATTGCTCGGCAACTGTCATCGAAAACGGCGCCACTGTCGATGAGCCGACAATTTTGATTTTCTGGGCCTGCTGCGTCATAAATACTGGCGCGTCCGAAACGGGCTGCTCAAAATCGGCCAGATCGATACGGGGGCCGCACCCTACAAGTGCAACGCCCATGGCAAACAGACCAGCGATCAGAACGCGTTTTATATTAGCCATAGCCAAGTCCAGCCCCTCATCTTCGCCGACCCGCTGTTTTCTCATATCCGACACAGGCGGTCAAAACCAAACCGCCCGCAGATTCTGGCCAGACGACTGGACTGTACATCGCCGCCTGTCACAAATACCCGGCCACCATCTTTTCGACGACTGGCCGCACCTGTTAAGGATCTCACTGTCTGCCGGGCGATCGCCTCGCCGCTATCAACAAACTGCACCGGATGAGGAACCGTGGCGGCCAGCTCTCCTCTAATCAACGGGAAATGCGTGCACGCCAGGACAATTGTATCAATCTGATCAGCGCCCGCCTGATCGAATAAAGGCCGCTGGGCCTCCCGAAACTCCTGCATGGCAACCGGATCGCCAACGGCATGTCGTTCGGCCAGCTGCACCAGATCCGTCGAGCCATGCATAATCACCTTATGGTCTGCTGCGAAGTCAGCTATCAACCGAGCCGTATACTCACGCCGGATCGTGCCAGGTGTCGCCAACAGCCCGATTGTCCCCGAACGGCTCAGCCCGACCGCCGGCTTAATCGCGGGAACAGTCCCGACCACAGGAATATCCAGCCGCGCGCGAACGTGTTCCAGCGCCAGTGTACTGGCTGTATTGCAGGCAATAACGAAAACATCCGGTGACGCCTGCTCAACCAGCGCTTCTGCAATATCAGGGAGACGACTGCCAAGCGCGTCATCGGATTTATCACCATACGGAAAAAAGGCGGTATCGGCCGCATAATCGACGCTCAGATCGGGCGCCAAAGCACGCACCTCATTAGCAATGGTTAATCCACCGACGCCAGAATCAAAGATCAGAACATGGCCGGACATGGCCACGGATTGCTGTGTCATAATCATATTCCAAAGGTCTTCCGACCCACTCCATATCGTTCCGCAAGCCAAATGACAGACCATCCGGGATAAAGATCTAGCCTGTGCCGACCCGGCTGGCCAGCTGCGCCACCTGCATAGACTTACGAAAATTTCCTTGTAGCACCAATCTGTCACAGAGGGATGGTGGGAATCGCATGGACAAACGCACACACCTAGACTGGAGCTTGCTCGCAATCGCGACGCTGATTTGGTCGAGCGCCTATATTTTTACCAATATGGCCGTCAACAAAGACGATCTGGCACGCGGTCTGCCGCCCGAGCTGGTCATTTCAGCCCGCTTGACAATCGGGGCCATTATTCTGCTCGCGATAACCCCATTCCTGAAACAGAAATGGCCACCCCTGTCAGACTGGCGTGCCTGGCTGGTCATGATGGGCATGGGAATTGCCGGCACAATGCTACCCTTTCTTCTGATCAGCACCGCCCAGCAAACCATCGATGCCGGTCTAGCCGCGTTATATGTGGCCGCCGAGCCGCTCTTTGTTGTCGTCATGGCGCATTTCATGTTTACCGATGACCGGCTGAATAATCACAAAATCATCGGCGTAATTGTTGGCTTTATCGGTGTCGCTGTGCTGTTTGGTCCGGATGCGGTCAAGCAGTCAGGTTCAACCAGCATTTCGGCTCAATCCCTCTGCTTGCTCGCGACAATTTGCTACGCAACCTCAGTTATTATCGCACGATATGGTAAGTCGATACCGCCGCTAGTGTTTGCGGCCGGATTCCTGAGCTTCGGTGCAGTCGCATCCTGGGCTATGCTCCCCGGTATCGATTTCGGGGCGCTGCAGCCGGATCGACGCTCGCTCCTCGCAGTCATTGCACTTGGGGTCGGACCAACCGCCATAGCATCGCTTATCTATATGGTTCTGATCCAGCGAACCAGCGCCAGCTTCCTAGCACTAGTCGGCTACACGATTCCGATCTCGAGCGCCTGCCTCGGCTATCTGATATTTTCGGAGATCCCGTCGGCAAATGCGATTTTAGCCATCATTCTGATTCTCAGCGGCGTCTGGTATTCACAAGGCCGTTCATCGTCCGCGACCACGGCTGTAGAGAACGACTAATAACGGAATATGCCTTCGATAACAGTAACTGCCGATCCTTGGATTTTCACGCGATCGCCAGCAAGCGCGATTGTCATCATTGCCCCACGCCCCGGAAAAGCTTGAAAACACGTCACCGGCAGAGATAAGCGCGGCGCCACAATCCGGGCGACCATGCAATGCCAGCTACCAGTTGCTGGGTCTTCATCTATACCACTGCCCGGCGCAAAGAACCGGCTCGTTACGTCGCTATTCGTGCCGCCAAAAGCCAAACACCCGACATTTCCCGGCTCTGCCAACAAGCTGGAGCCGATATTCTTGACTGCAGCCAGATCGGGCGACAACGCGAAAATCTGCTCCGGATTTTCAAACACAGCACCGATATATGGCCCATCAAAAACCTTCACGGGGCGCTCCCCAAGTGCGGATGCAAGCGCATCATAAATCGCTTCATCATTCGATAGTGCCCTGATCTCAGGCGCCGGAAAGTCCATTTCAAGCTGGCCCTCCCGGCAGACTCGAACACTCAATTGCCCGGACCACCGGGTATGAAAAATAATCCGCTCGCTGCTATGCCCGCCAATGGAAAACAACCAGTGCGCGGCCGCCAGTGTTGCATGCCCACACAGAGGCACTTCCATGGTCGGCGTGAACCAGCGCAAATACCAGCCGCCCGTCTCAGCTGGCGCGAGGAAGGCGGTTTCGGAGACATTGTTCTCGGCCGCGATCGACTGCATGATATGATCGTCCGGAAAATTCTCCGTCGGAATAATACAAGCCGGGTTGCCAGCGAAAGCGCGGGTCGCGAAGGCGTCAATCTGGGCAAACTTAAACGCAGGCATTGCAGGCTCACATTGTGTCTTTTTTCCAGCATACCAACACATTCGTGGCATAGCCAGCGGCTAGCAGCGCGGTAAAAACCCGACAGCCAGGCAGTCGGAAGGACCCAACAGATTGCGGAAACGTTCCGGGAAGAACGCCGCAAGAGACGGGCCCAAGAGACAGGCAACTGAGCTGGCCACAAGGCACGAAACTAAAAACCGCGATTGCGCCAGCGACACGGCCAGCGCCGCTGCTCAAACTTTTCGAGGATACTGCGCCCAGGCATGATTTACCGGACCGGTGCCGGCACCGAGCGCGGTAGCGTGAGCAATCGCCCCGCGTAAATATTGCCGCGCCTGCATAACGCAATCGGACAATGCCAGGCCCTGACCGGCCGTCGTAGCGATCGCGCTTGCCAATGTACAACCGGTGCCATGAGTAGCCCTGGTCTCGATCCGCCGGTCTTCATAAATCCATTCACCATCCACGGTCTGCAGCACATCATGAAGCATATCACCATCGAGATGACCGCCTTTGACCAGAGCGGATTTCGCGCCCCGCTCCAAGAGCGCTTCGGCTGCCCGCCGCATCCCGTCAATACTGTCAACCGCCTTGCCCGTCATTGCCTCAGCCTCAGGCGCATTCGGCGTGACCAGGCTGATACCCGGCAATAAAACTGACATTAGTGCATCAAAAGCCGCCGGCTCTGTTAGGCGTCGGCCACTTGTTGAAAACAACACCGGATCAACAATACATGGAACAGACGGCGCCAGTGCATCCATGACGTCGCCGACTGTTTCGACCTGAGCGGCCGAGCCAAGCATGCCGGTCTTAATCGCATCGGCGCCAATATCGCTCAAGACCGATTCCATCTGGGCTTTTACGGCTGCCGCCGGCACCGGCCAAACCTGCTGCACACCGAGCGTATTTTGCGCCGTAATCGCGGTCACCGCCGTCATTGCAAACCCACCCAGGGCGCTAACCGTCTTGATATCAGCCTGCAGGCCCGCCCCGCCGCCGCTGTCGGAGCCGGCAACGATTAGCACACGCGAAACGGGCTGCTCGCTGTTTTGGCGACCTGTCAAAACCTTATCGCCCCTGAGATTAGCGTCGAATACATATCAGCCGTCAGCGGCAGGTAGGCAGCAGCGTCCGGATCAAAATACCAGACCGGATCAGTTATTTCAGTGACATCAAAGCCGTCTTCGACCAGATCAACTTTACGGTATTTGAAAGTGCCAGTGGTTTCCGCCTCCTGCTGGACTCTTATGAAAAGCGGGATCGCATATTTCGGCAGCCGCGCCTCAAGATTCTGGTACAACTGGCTGAAGTCGATTTCCTGCGACACCGTAATCGCGGCCATGCCAGCTTTGCCGTCGCTGTCGGGGACGGCGACGCCATAGACGTTTGCTGTCGTAATACCGGTTTCCCCGACTAGCACTTCGGCAACTTCATTGGTGCTGACATTCTCGCCTTTCCAGCGAAACGTGTCGCCGATCCGGTCAACAAAATAGACATACTTCTCGGCATCGACCTGCATGAGGTCACCAGTTCGGAACCACATGTCGCCTAGCTCGAAAACGTCGCGTAATATCTTATTCTTAGTCGCACCGGCATCTTGATAGCCTTCGAACCGCATCCGCGCTTCATCGCCGACCCGTCCTAGTGCCTCGCCCGGCTCATCGGTCTCGGCGTGAATACAAAAACCGTCATCCCCGCGAACGGGTTCTTCTTTCAGGACATCATATTTTACAAAGGCGACGTGATCGAAATATCGCTTCAGATAAAACGGGATCCGGCCAACCGCACCGACTTTTCCGTCAGTATTCATAAAACTGACATTACCCTCGGTCGAACCATAGAATTCAATCATTTTGGGGACAGAGAACCGGTTGATAAACTGTTCCCAGATATCCGGCCGCAATCCATTACCAAAACCACCACGGACACTATGGGCGGCCTCACTGGCGCGGGCAGGCTGGTTCAGTAAATACCGGCAAAGTTCACCAATATAGACAATGAGCGAGACTTTCTGCTCGACACAATCATCCCAGAACTCCGACGCTGAAAAGCGTCGTTTGAGGACCACGCAAGCCCCCGTCATTAACGCCATGCCGACCCCGCAAATGCCACCTGTGCCGTGATATAATGGCAACGTGACGTAGATTCGGTCGCTCGGACGGATACGGCACGGACCGATAAACGTCCGCATCATGCCGGCGATCCGGATATGGGTTAGTTTTGCCGCCTTCGGCAAGCCGGTCGTGCCGGACGTGTAAACATATAAACAAAGGTCACGCCCGCGCAGCCCCTCCCGATAAGTACATTCGGGCCGGCTTGACGGCATTGAAGCCAGCGCGGCCGAAAAAGACTTGCCCGCCTCGCCGCCGAACGCCCAGATGACCGGCGCTTCGTCAAACAGGTCCAGCGCTGTTGCAATCGCGGCATCCTGTCCCTCGCCAATAATCACATGCTTGGCCCCGGCAATCTTCACACAATGAGCAAGGGCATTGCTCGTCAGATTTGAATTGATCAGACCCGCGACTATTCCGACCTTGGACAAGCCATACCAGATGGCTGCATATTCCGGCCGGTTCTCCATGAAAAGCGCAACCGTATCGCCCGGCTTCATGCCCTGCGCGATCGCCCAGTGCGCGACCTGATTAGCCAGAAAATCAAACTCTCGATATGTAACAAGACGCCCTTCGAAACGGAAAGCAGCATGGTTCGGAAACCGATCAACGACATCCTCGATCATGTCCGGCATGAGCGTTTGGCTATCCGGCTCCAGCCCTTTTATCCAGCGGCCTGTTCTCACAGCCGCCGACAAAATCGTGTAATGGCGCACTAAACTTTTAACCACGTCCATAGCGAATATTTCCTAAATCGTGCTAAATCATGCCTTAAATAGTGAGACTAATACCAAAACCCGTTGATGCAACGCGCATCATTCTGTATCGGCGCGATGCCGGTAACCGGTATTTTGATTAGATTTAAAAGGACCGATAATGCACAATCCGGTTGGCGATCTTCTGAAACTTATGGATCTGGAACGGCTCGAAGTCGATCTGTTTCGCGGGCAGAGCCCTGCAAATGAAACCAATCAGAGGGTTTTTGGCGGGCAAGTCATCGCCCAGTCTCTGGTAGCAGCCTATCGCACGGTCGATACCGACACGCGGACATGCCATTCGATGCATGCCTATTTTATTCGTCCCGGCGACCCCTCAATTCCGATAATTTACGAAGTCGACCGCGCCCGTGATGGCGGCAGCTTCACCACCCGCCGGGTCATTGCGGTTCAGCATGGCAAACAGATTTTCAATCTTGCAGCGTCCTATCACAAGCAGGAAGACGGCTGGAATCATCAACATGACATGCCGGATGTGCCAGAACCTGACTCACTGCCCGATCGTACCGAGATCAAAAAAGCCATCATCGAACGCATCCCGGAAAGGCACCGCGAGCATTTTACAAGGCCTCAGCCGATCGAAATAAGAGAGATCAACCCGCTGGACCCATTGAAGCCAAAAATTACCGGCGACAAGCAAGCTATGTGGTTTCGGGTCGCACGCGAAATCGACGAGGCGCCCTGGCTCCACCATTGCCTGATGGCTTACGCTTCAGACATGTCCTTGCTTGGTTCGGGTAATCGCCGCCATGGCATATCGTGGATGACAGGCGAGCTGATGTCGGCCAGCCTTGATCATGCAATGTGGTTCCATGCCCCGATCAAGTTTGACAATTGGCACCTTTACGTCACCGACAGCCCCTATGCCGGCGGCGCCAGAAGCTTCAATCGTGGAAGCATCTACACCCAGGATGGTAAGCTTGTTGCCAGTGTCGCACAGGAAGGCCTTATGCGTCCGGTTAAGAAAGCTTAAATTTTCTGTAGATTACAAATCGGATATTGGTCGGAGCGCATCTTGCGCCTAAATTAGACCAACAGACATGACTTGGTCTGCAGCTTGTAATTTTATTCAGGGAGGCGGCCATCTTGCTTAAATTATACGTGGGTTCAACGCTTGCCCTGATTGCCGCCTGTAGCTCGGCTAATATTGCAGAAAACAGTCCTTGCGAGCCCGTTAGCTTCCGCGATGATGCGTATATCATCTGTCGTTTTGATGCCGGAACTGATGACATACAAATGTTTCACAGCGACGCGTCCGGTCAGCCTTACAGCCAGTTCGACCGTTTATCCGAAGCGATGGCAGCGCAAAATAAAACTCTGGTCTTCGCCATGAATGGCGGCATGTATCACGAGGACCGCCAGCCCGTCGGCTATTATCAAGACCGGTACGGCGAACGCGCCATGGTTAATACGAATGATGGACCGGGTAACTTCCATCTCAAACCGAATGGCGTATTCTGGCTGAATGACGGCAGCGCCGGCATCCTCGAAAGCCAGCGCTTTCTCGACGCCGGAATCACCGCAGACTACGCATCTCAATCAGGCCCCATGTTAGTAATTGATGGCGAGCTTCACCCCCAGATCAATCCGGAGGGCCGGTCGAGGAAGCGCCGTAACGGGGTCGGTGTCGCTGCCGACAACCAGACAGTCATTTTTGCAATTTCGGACGAGCCGGTGAGTTTCTTCGAGTTTTCGAGCCTCTTTAAGGATATGCTCGGAACCCCGAACGCCCTTTACCTGGATGGACAGGTTTCCCGACTCTATGCCCCCAATCTTAAGCGCAACGAGACCGGCCCGGATTTAGGACCCTTTGTCGGGGTCATAGCGAATACGCTGGTCGGCTCCGATACGCGCGCAACCCAACCAACCAATAAAACCTGATAGGAACTGCGATGACTGCGCTGACGCTCTATGGACTCAAGTCTTGTGATACCTGCCGGGCCGCTCTCCGGGATCTCGGTGCTGCCGGTCATGATGTAACTTTTGTCGACATCCGGGCTTATGCGGATCTCGATAAGCACCTCCCCGAATGGCTCGGGCAGCCGGCAGGCGAACTATTGATCAATAAACGGTCGACAACTTGGCGAAATCTAAGCGAAGATCAACGCAACCAAACCGCAACGCAATTGTTAAGCGAGCACCCGACTTTGATTAAACGGCCGGTAATTGTTTCAGGCGGGCAGGTATCAGTGGGCTGGGGTGCGGACATCAAAAAGCAATTCATCTAACGCAAGCAGCTTCAGACTCGAATATTCATGACCTTAAGCATTTTTACTTATTGAGCTGACAGGTACTTTGAGCGCTTCAATACAATTCAGATATTGGAGAGATTAATGCAAACAGAATCTTTAGCCATAATGTTTGGCGTTTACTTTGTGGTCGCGGGGCTCCGCGTACTCAAATCACCCGACGACTTCAACCTGATCATAACCAGACTCCGGGACAAACCAGCCATAAACTTCCTGACGGGCGCTATGGTGTATTTCCTCGGAGCCATCATGCTGATTTTACATCATAGCACGGCATCCCTGCTGGCGACGGTCGTGACCGTTCTCGTGGCACTCACGGCCATTAAAGGCGTTTTGATACTGCTCGCCCCCAAAACATATATGGCGCTTGCGCTTAGCCTGGGAACGCCGGCCCTAAGCCGCGCATGAGGTATCTTCGTCGCCATATTGGGAGTAATTTTTATTCTCTGGGTCACGATATAACTTGCCGCTCGGCACAGACCCGATAGAAACAAATATCCGGGGGGCGCGCATGGGAAGCGCTGAGATGGAGTTTTTACCGCTCCAGCACCCTTAGAACCTGATCCGGGTCGCGCCGGCGTAGGAACGGAAGATATACGCTAAACGCGCTCGGATCCTCATTGTCAAAGGGTCCAAACCATGAATAAGCCGAGCAACCAGAGCCAGTTCGAAACACCGACTGTAACGACCGGCCCCCTGCCAGCGTCGCGCAAGCAATACAGTCATCCACTGGCTGATCCGTCGCTTTCGGTCCCACGTCGACTGATCGACCTCCACCCCAGCGCCAATGAAGAGCCGGTACCAGTCTATGACACGTCGGGGCCTTACTCAGATCCCGCGATTCAAATCGATGTCGAAAAAGGCTTGCCGAGAACACGCGCCGACTGGGTTCTGGCACGCGGCGGCGTCGAAACCTATGAAGGACGCGCAACCAAACCGGAAGATAATGGCGGCGCGACAGGGAATTATCTGGCGCGGGAATTTCCGATCCGGCACAAGCCGATGCGCGGGCTACAGAACCAACCTGTGACGCAATACGAGTTTGCGCGCGCCGGCATCATCACCAAAGAAATGATCTATGTTGCAGAGCGCGAAAACATCGGTCGTCAGGAGCAACTGGCGGGCGCGGAAGCGCAGATCGCTCAGGGTGAAAGTTTTGGCGCGGATATACCGGCCTTTATAACACCTGAATTTGTTCGCTCCGAAATTGCAAAAGGACGGGCCATTATTCCTTGCAATATTAACCATGCCGAATTGGAGCCGCAAATTATCGGCCGAAATTTCCTGGTTAAAATCAATGCCAATATCGGTAATTCGGCCGTCGCCTCATCGGTTGAGGAAGAGGTCGAAAAGCTTGTCTGGGCCACGCGCTGGGGCGCCGATAATGTCATGGATCTGTCAACCGGCCGAAATATTCACAATACGCGGGAATGGATTATCCGCAATTCGCCCGTACCAATTGGGACGGTCCCGATCTATCAGGCGCTCGAAAAAGTCGATGGTGTCGCCGAAGACCTGACTTGGGAGGTCTATCGCGATACGCTTATCGAACAATGCGAACAGGGCGTCGATTACTTCACGATCCATGCCGGCGTTCGCCTTGCCTACATTCATCTGACAGCCCAGCGGGTAACCGGGATCGTTTCACGCGGCGGCTCGATCATGGCGAAATGGTGTCTCGCGCATCATAAGGAAAGTTTTCTGTACACCCATTTCGAGGAGATTTGTGACATTATGCGAATGTATGATGTCAGCTTCTCGCTCGGCGATGGTCTGCGTCCCGGCTCGATCGCTGACGCCAATGATGCCGCGCAGTTTGCTGAACTCGAAACCCTCGGAGAACTAACCAAAATTGCGCATGCGCGCGGCTGTCAGGTGATGATCGAAGGGCCGGGCCACGTGCCGATGCACAAAATCAAAGTGAATATGGACAAGCAGTTACGTGAATGTGGTGAAGCGCCATTCTATACGCTGGGCCCTCTTACAACCGATATCGCGCCCGGTTATGACCATATCACATCCGGTATCGGCGCCGCCATGATCGGCTGGTTCGGCACCGCGATGTTGTGCTATGTTACACCGAAAGAGCACCTCGGCCTGCCCGATCGCGATGACGTAAAAGTTGGCGTCATCACATATAAGCTGGCTGCGCACGCTGCAGATCTGGCAAAGGGACACCCGGCAGCGCAGATACGCGACGATGCCCTATCACGCGCCCGCTTCGAATTCCGCTGGGAAGATCAGTTTAACCTCTCGCTGGACCCTGAAACGGCGCGCCAGTATCACGACCAGACCTTGCCGAAGGAGGCGCACAAAGTTGCCCATTTCTGTTCGATGTGTGGTCCTAAATTCTGTTCCATGAAAATCACGGCCGAAGTCCGCGATTATGCTGATGGTATGACCGATAATGAAAAGGCGGATCTGGAACGACAGGCCGCCGAAGCCAAAAAAGGCATGGCCGAAAAAAGCCGCGAATTCCTTTATAATGGTTCGCAAATCTATCTGGCCGATACGCCAAAACCAAAGGGCTAGAGCAATATTGGCAAAACCGGACCAGCGATTGAAT
Organism: Hyphomonas sp. TMED17; assembly: GCA_002172915.1. Taxonomy (GTDB): domain Bacteria; phylum Pseudomonadota; class Alphaproteobacteria; order Caulobacterales; family Hyphomonadaceae; genus Henriciella. Next base: position 61,380 of record NHBW01000006.1, read on the forward strand.
CCGGTCCGGTTTTGCAACTCTAAATATCAGGCCGGCCAGCTGCTGCGGGCGCAAGCGAACCGGCCGGCCTTCGATTCCGTTGCGGCAGGCCCGATCTGCCCTTTTCAACGGCAAAAATACCGCTTAGCCTTCAGACATGGATATGAAGATGGCACCCGAGCTTTCACCTTTTCGTGAAGAGGTGAGGCATTTTTTCGAGACTGACTACCCGCAGGATTTACGTGAAAAGACACAGCGTGGTGAAAGTCTCAGTACCGAAGATGTCAGACGGTCTGAAATGGCATTGGGTGCACGCAACTGGCTGGCGACCGCGTGGCCGACCGAGCATGGCGGCCCGGGTTGGGATTTGCAGCAGCAATATGTCTTTGACGAGGAACTCGAGCGCGCCGGCGTCCCGACTGTCACACCCATGGGTGTTATTTATGTCGGACCCATTATTTATACTTTCGCCGATGCCGCTCAAAAGGAGCGATGGCTTACTCCCACCCGCCTCGGCGAAATTGGCTGGGCACAGGGCTATTCGGAACCCGAATCAGGATCTGATCTCGCATCCTTGCAATTTTCTGCCAAGCGCGACGGCGACAATTACATTCTGAACGGAACCAAAATATGGACCTCGGCGGCGCAACATGCTGACTGGATATTCCTGCTCGCCAGAACAAGCCAGGAAGATCGCAAACAGGCGGGAATCAGCTTCATTTGCTGCGAGATGGATCGACCGGGCGTCACGCTACACCCGATCATAACGATTGACGGAAAACACGCCCTCAATTCGGTCACATTCAAGAATGTGGTCGTTCCCGCGGCCTATCTTATCGGCGAAGAAGGCAAAGGCTGGTCCTACAGCCAATATTTGCTGGGGTTTGAACGCACATCCTATGCCCGGATTGGTGGCAAGCGAAAACAGCTTCGCCATATTCGCCAGATCGCCCAGGCGGAAGGGGCGGATGGCAATCGGCGCGTAATTGATGATGAGCTGTTTGCCGGAAAACTAACTGCGGCGGAGATTGCCGTGGATGAGCTGGAAATGACGGTTCTTCGGGTCCTGTCAGCCGTAAAAGACGGCGGCAGCCCGGGCAAAGAGGCGTCAATCATCAAAATTCTCGCAACCGAAACGGCACAGCAAATTACGACGCTCTATCTCGACCTGGCCGCGCAGGCGGGGATTCGGCGTTTTGATGACAGCGTCAGCCCGGACTGGCTCTCTGCCGGACAGTTTTCCGCGCCGGGCGTTGCGAGCTATTTTGGCACCCGCGCACAGAGCATTTACGGCGGCACAAATGAGATCCAGAAGAATATAATCGCCCGGCGCGTGCTCGAACTGTAATCTAATTTCATAGGCTTATCGTTTTCGCTTGCGATACCCCCCAAGTTCTCGCTATACGGCAGCCGTTTGCCGTTCGAGAGGTTCCGACATGCCAAAGCGTACCGATATCAAGTCGATTCTGATTATCGGCGCAGGCCCGATTGTTATCGGACAGGCTTGTGAGTTCGATTATTCCGGTGTTCAGGCGGTCAAGGCACTTCGTAGCGAAGGTTACCGGATCATTCTGGTCAACTCTAATCCGGCGACCATCATGACCGATCCGGACATAGCAGACGCAACCTATATCGAACCGATAACCCCGGATTTTGTTGAGAAGATCATCGCGCTTGAAAAGCCAGATGCGCTGCTCCCGACAATGGGCGGACAGACCGCCCTGAATTGCGCACTGGCGCTCGACAAGGCCGGTATTCTGGCCAAGTACAATGTCGAGCTGATCGGCGCGAAGGCAGACGCCATCGAAAAGGCTGAAGATCGCAAACTATTCCGCGAAGCGATGGACAATATCTACCTCGAAAATCCACGAGCCGTGATTGTCTCCTCGCCAGAAAACGAGGATGGAAGTTTCGATCGTGCCGCTGGCCTGCGCGAGGCCATGGACATGCTCGATACGGTAGGCTTGCCAGCAATTATCCGCCCGGCCTTCACACTCGGCGGGACCGGTGGTGGCGTCGCATATAATCGCGACGAATACGAAGCCATTTGTCGTTCGGGTCTGGCGGCATCTCCCGCAGCCCAAATTCTGGTCGATGAAAGCCTGCTTGGCTGGAAAGAATATGAGATGGAAGTGGTCCGCGACCGGGCCGATAATGCCATTATCATCTGCGCGATCGAGAATATGGATCCAATGGGCGTTCATACCGGTGATTCGATCACTGTCGCGCCAGCCCTGACCCTGAGTGACCGTGAATACCAGATTATGCGAAACGCCTCGCTGGCTGTTCTGCGCGAAATCGGCGTCGAAACCGGCGGATCGAACGTCCAGTTCGCAGTTTGTCCAAATACCGGACGGCTGGTCGTCATTGAAATGAACCCCCGCGTCAGTCGTTCGTCTGCTCTGGCCTCGAAAGCCACCGGTTTTCCAATTGCCAAAATCGCCGCAAAACTTGCTGTCGGCTTCACACTTGACGAGCTCCAAAACGACATCACCGGCGTAACACCGGCAAGCTTCGAGCCAACAATTGATTACGTCGTTACCAAAATACCCCGGTTCGCCTTTGAGAAATTCGAGGGCGCCGACCCCTTGCTTACAACCGCCATGAAATCAGTTGGCGAAGCGATGGCAATCGGACGTAATTTTCAGGAAAGCTTCCAGAAAGCTTTGTGCTCACTCGAAACCGGCCTGACCGGCCTAAATGAATTACACTTCGATGATGAGTCGGCTTTGATTTCGGCGCTCGTAACGCAAACTCCGGATCGTCTTAGGATTGTTGCGCAGGCCTTGAGACAAGGCATGAGCCTTGAGGATATTCACGGGCATACAGCCATTGATCGCTGGTTCCTGGAACAGATCGCCGATATCGTTGCGACTGAAACCGACCTTAAAGCAGACGGCCTGCCGGATAATCGCTACGCGTTCACAGAACTTAAGGCCAAAGGCTTTTCCGACGCCAGACTGGGCGAACTGGTTGGGCAATCTCAAAGTGATGTTCGCGCCGCCCGACATGCTCTAAATGTCCGTCCAGTCTATAAAAAAATTGATACCTGCGCAGCCGAATTCGCGGCCACAACGCCGTATCTCTATTCGACCTACGAGCATCCGCGAATTGGCGAGACCGATGCCGACTGCGAAGCGCAGGTCTCCAACCGCCGTAAGGCGGTAATCCTTGGCGGCGGTCCGAACCGGATCGGGCAAGGCATCGAATTTGACTATTGCTGCTGTCACGCGGCCTTCGCCCTGTCCGATCTCGATATTGAGTCGATTATGGTGAATTGTAATCCGGAAACCGTTTCAACCGATTATGATACCTCGGACCGGCTTTACTTCGAACCACTCACCGAAGAACACGTTGGCGAAATCATCGCCAAGGAGCAAAGCGCAGGCGTCCTGCAGGGCGTGATTGTACAATTCGGCGGCCAGACGCCGCTCAAGCTCGCTATGCCTCTACACGAGGCCGGTGTGCCGATTCTGGGGACCTCACCGGTCTCGATCGAGCTGGCCGAAGACCGCAAACAATGGGCCGCACTGCTGCTGGAACTCGATATCAAGCAACCGCCTTCCGCCACTGCGAGGTCTTTGGACGAGGCTCTGGAAAAAGCCAATCAGGTCGGCTTCCCGGTTATGCTGCGCCCGTCATTTGTCCTTAGCGGAACAGCAATGCGGATCTGCCATAATGAGCAAGATGTCCGCAATTATGCCGGTAATGCCCTGGCGGCATCTGGCGACGCCTCGCTATTTATCGATCGCTACCTCTCGGATGCCGTGGAAGTGGATGTCGACGCATTGTGCGATGGTGAACACGTTCACATCGCTGGCATTATGGAACACATTGAAGAGGCTGGTGTTCACTCCGGCGATAGCGCCTGCGCGGTTCCACCGCATTCGCTGAAAGCCGATATTGTCGCGCAACTCTCCGAGCAGACGATTAAACTGGCCAAAGCCCTGAACGTTAAAGGGCTGATAAATATCCAGTATGCTGTCAAAGACGATGACATATTTGTTCTCGAAGCCAATCCACGCGCCTCGCGAACCGTTCCATTTATTGCGAAGGCCGTAAACGCACCGATCGCCAATATCGCGGCCCGCCTGATGGCTGGCAAACAGCTGGAAGATTTCGATCTTACCGACGCGGTCGCCAAACGCGTAGCTGTTAAAGAGGCGGTATTCCCCTTTGCCCGCTTCAACAATGTCGACCCAATTCTCGGTCCGGAAATGCGCTCGACAGGCGAAGTCATGGGCTGGGATGACGATTTCGGCGCGGCCTTCCTGAAAGCCCAGATTGGTGCCGGCGTAATATTGCCAACATCCGGTACAGCTTTCATTTCAGTCAAGGAATCCGATAAGCAGGAAATCATTCCGGCGGCGCGGGAACTGATCGAACTCGGCTTCAATATCGTTGCGACCAAAGGCACGGCGGCCGAGCTGAGAGCGAATGGTCTCGCCGTCGAGGACATTAAGAAAGTTATTGAAGGTCAGCCCAACATCGTTGATGCAATGATTAATGGCGCTATCGATCTGGTATTTAATACAACCGAAGGCATGCAATCGCGGATTGATTCAAAATCATTAAGACGGACCGCTGTCACCAAAGGTATTCCTTATTTTACCACCTGTTCGGCTTCCCTTGCATCAGTGAAAGCGATAAAAGTTCTTGGAGATCGGTCCTTGACTGTCCGACCGATCCAATCTCACGACGCGGTAAAGGCTTGACGCGCTAACTATAAAAGCCAATCCTCGCCATTCATTAAAACGGCATGAAATCAATGATACGTTCACCTATGACGGCCGAAGGCCATGCAGCTTTAGATCAAGAACTCAAGCACCTGAAAGCGGTCGAGAGACCTGCTATCATTCAGGCAATTTCGGTTGCACGTGAACATGGCGATCTGTCGGAGAATGCCGAGTATCATGCGGCCAAGGAAAAGCAGTCATTCATCGAAGGGCGCATTGTGGAGCTTGAGGACAAGCTATCGCGCGCAGATGTGATCGATATGACAAAAATCAAAGGCAACAAAATCGTCTTTGGCGCAACGGTAACGATTATCGATGTCGAGACCGAAGCCGAGTCGGTTTATCGTATTGTTGGCGAAGATGAAGCCGATATTGCCGATGGAAAAATTTCTAATACGTCGCCGATGGCGCGGGCGCTGATCGGCAAGCAAGTCGGCGACGAAGTCGAAGTTGCTGCCCCAAGTGGTGCGAAAGCCTACGAAGTATCTGACCTGCAATTTTAGCGCCCCCGGCAATTATGGAAGGCCATCAGATGGTGAGGCCGGAACTCGACTTTGGGCTTGGATGAAGCGGACCGTCAGCCGGAAAAATGCCGACAGGCATCGCGACATCATAATCGTGGATAGATAGGTGACTGAAACGTCTTACAAACCGACATCATCAATCTGGTCGATTAGCGATGGCAGAGCCGGCAACGCCGCGCAAGTCAGCGCCATTGTGCGGGCACTGCAAGCCCCGACGCGATGGTCGCGACTTACTGATATCATCGGCCCGATCGAGACCCCTCCTGCGCTCGCTCTTAATCCGCGATTTCCATGGACGAAGCTACCATCACGCTTCTGGTTCGCGCCAAAGCACGCCCTATCTGCCGCGCAGCGGCAATTACTTAGCCCGCCCTGGCCAAGCATCTGGATCGGCGCCGGGCGCCGCGTCGCACCTTTTGGCAAAGCTGTTCGCAACTGGAGTGGCGGTCATACTCTGACAGTACAGATTCTGAACCCGCAAATGGATGCCGCGGCGTTCGACCTTGTTGTTGTTCCCGAACATGACAATCTAGCCGGCCCGAATGTTCTGAGCATTCTCGGATCGCCAACCTATTTTTCGGCCGCCCAGATAGCCGACGCAAAACAGCAGATAATACACCAGGCAGATTCGGATAAGCCGACCGCGGTTGTGATATTGGGCGGGCATTCAAAAACCCACCAATTTACAGACGAAGCCGCCAGGCGACTGTCGGGGCAATTGCAAGCTCTGGCCGCACAAGGCTGGAAGCTCCTGATGACGACATCACGCCGGACCCCGCCAAGCGTTGCACAACATATGCGTAACGTCGTCACCGCGACGGGTGGAGCGTTCTGGGATGGCAGCGAAGACGGACCAAATCCCTATCTATCCTGGCTGTTACAGGCTGATGCCGCAATTGTGACTGAAGACAGCACCAATATGCTATCCGATGTCGCCTATCATGGCCTGCCTATTCATATGGCGCGACTCAGTGGCCGGTCACCCAAATTCGACCGCTTGCACAAGAGCTTCATTGCCCGCGGATATGCACGATGGTTCGATGGCAGGTTGCGCGACTGGTCCTATCGGGCCTTATCGGAAGCCGACCGCACAGCCGACGCCATTCTCGACTTGCTTATTGCGAGAGGACAAACCCCCACCAGGTCAGAGGCAGGAAATAATTAGATAACTGGCTGGCTATGCTGGCTTCAGACCGCCGCGAGCGGCTGCGCTGATACATCTGCCGTGGCAGTTTCCCAGACCCAAGCATCTGACCGCTGCAACAGTTCACGAACAAGCAAATTGTTCATTGCATGACCAGGCTGGAAGGCCTCATAATTACCGGCAATTGGTGCGCCAGCGAGCATCAGATCCCCAACAGCATCCAGCAATTTATGCCGTACGAATTCGTCGTCGCTACGCAGACCTTCGGGATTCAATATTTCATCGCCGTCAATGACAACCGCATTCTCTAGGGAACCACCTCTTGCCAGGCCTTTCGCCTTGAGCATTTCGACATCAGCCGCAAAACCAAAGGTGCGGGCAAACGCGATGTCACGTGAAAACATGCCGGGATCCAACCGCAATGTCATCTCTTGCGTGCCGATTGCTTTGGTCTGGAACTCTATCTGCGCCGACAGAGTCAAAATATCATGATGGCTCGGCATCAACCGGGCCCATTTCTGACCGTCTCTCACTTCGATCGTATCGATAATGCGAATTTTGCGACGCAGGCCTTGCTGTTGTTTCAAGCCGGCTTTCAAAAACAGTTCGCAGAATAGAGCTGCCGATCCGTCCATAATCGGAACTTCGGGACCATCAATGTCGATGATCGCATTATCCAGACCAACACCGGCGCAAGCCGCTAGCAAATGCTCCACCGTCGCTACACTCTGGCCGGCCTCGTTTACCAAAGTCGTACCGAGCTGGACGCCACGGACATTATCACCCCGCGCATAAATTAAACCGGGATTATCCATGTCGACACGCCGGAAAACAATTCCAAATCCGGTATCGGCGGGGCGAATAGTCATTTTAGCACGCGCACCCGAATGGACGCCGATACCGGCGCATACCACGACATGGTTCAAAGTGTGCTGAAATTCCATTCTTGCCAAAGCCTGACTCTCCGTAAGCCATCATCCATGACCTATCGGACGCAAGTCTCAATACAAGCTTTGTTGCGTATTATTGCAAAATTCATCCTCTTACGCCGGCGAGGCGCCCTGTATCGCGCACTAATTGTTCGCAGAGCGGCGCAAAAAGGCAGGAATTTCTAAATCCGCATCATCAAAGCTAGCCTGCTTTATCTGGTCATCATTTGACGAAGCCGCCGCTTGTGCAGGTGGTTGCCGTTCCACATCCTCGGGCTTCACATCATCCCGTCGCCAGCTGAACAGATTTGAAAAACCCGAACCTTGCTCGGGTTCTGGCTGAGCCGGTTTGGATCGATCAACAAATTCGCGTCTACGAACATTTTCCGGTTCAGGCATAGCCTCAACATCATCGATAATATTGTTATTTGCCGTGATCTTCGGTTCATCGAGATAGTCCGGCGCAGCATTCGCCGCCGGCAATGGCCGGACTGTCGGGCGGGACGGCGTCACATCCGGCTCCGGATAGCTCGTCGGGCTATACGGCTCTTCGACAATTGCTTTAGCTTCGGCCGGCCGCGGCTTGGACTCTCTGGTTGTGCGCTCAGGCATGCCGGCCGCAACAACCGACACTCTAATCCGGCCATCCAGATCCGGATCAAATGTCGAGCCCATAATAATATTTGCGTCTTCGTCAGCATCGATTTCCCGCTTGACCTCTGCAGCAGCTTCATCAACCTCGAACAGAGTCATATCAGGACCGCCAATAATATTGATCAATACCCCTCTGGCACCCTTCATGCTGGCATCATCAAGCAACGGATTCTCGATGGCAGAGCGGGCCGCTTCAAGTGCACGCCCTTCGCCTTCGGCTTCACCCATGCCCATCATCGCCGATCCCATACCCTTGATTATCGTCCGGACATCGGCGAAATCGAGATTGATCAAACCCGAGCTGGTAATCAGATCGGTAATTCCTTTGACCCCGCAATACAGGACATCGTCAGCCATGCGGAATGCTTCGGTTATCGTTGTTTTCTGATTGGCGACCCGGAACAAATTCTGGTTGGGCACGACGATTAGCGTATCAACCACGTCCTGCATTTTATCGACACCATCCTCTGCATATTGCATCCGGTGGGTCCCCTCAAAAGAAAACGGCTTGGTAATAACCCCAACCGTGAGAATACCGCGCTTATGGGCCGCTCGCGCAATCACTGGCGCTGCGCCTGTCCCGGTACCACCACCCATGCCGGCGGCAATGAAGACCATATGGGCACCATCCAGAACGGCAGCGACTTCTTCAGAGGATTCTTCAGCAGCGGCCGCGCCAACTTCCGGGCGAGCACCTGCACCAAGACCGTCGGTTGTATCTGGCCCAAGCTGGATACGATTATTCGTTTTAGACCTCGACAGCGCCTGCGCATCTGTATTCGCGACGTAAAAATCGACGCCCTGCAAATTGGCTTCGATCATATTATCTACGGCATTTCCACCTGCACCGCCAACACCGATGACCAGAATACGTGGTTTAAGTTCATTCGCCATTGATCTGTTCCGATCCATTGTTTTTCATCAAAAAAAATTCAATTCTAAAAACGCTACCACTATGAAGCTAAAAGACTGTTAAGCTCAACTTGGACGTTAAAAATTTTCGCGAAGCCATCCCATAATCCTTGAAACGAGCCGCTTACCGGCATTTTTGTCCAGTGCAGACGGCTGGTTGCCAGCCCAGGCCGCATCAGGAAATCCGTTTAGACTGCAGCTAATCAGGCCGGCTGCAGTAGAAAAAGCAGGACTGCTATAATTATCGCCGAGCAGATCGACAGCAACCGGCCCGCCAAGTCGCACCGGCTGGGCTAGCACTTGGCCGGCAACTTCGCGACTTCCGGGCAATTGACTGGTACCGCCAGTTAAAACGGTTCGCCTCGGCATAATCTGGCGCAACGGGCTACGCGATATCGACACTCTGATAAGTTCGAAAACTTCCTGCGTACGCGGGCTGATAATCTCGGCCAGATCATTCCGGCTCATCTTGCCGGCACACAATCGCCCGTCACTTCCCAGTCGCGGCGCTTCAAACCGTTCTGCCAGCCCCGGACTTCGCAGATCGGCAGTCCCATATACGGTCTTGATGCGTTCCGCCGCCGCAATTGTCGTCCCGATCGCCTGCGCAATATCAGATGTAATCATAGTGCCGCCAGCGCGAATAAGATCAAGCCAGGCCGGTACCCCGTTCAAAAAGGCGCAAACCGTGGTGACGCCCCCCCCGAAATCAATACAAAGCGCGCCATTCTCCAGTTCGTCATCGATCAAACAGCCGGCGCCACTGGCAATTGCCGATGGAAACATTCTGTCAATTTCCAAATGGGCGCGATGAACGCACTCGCTGAGATTGTTAACCAGTGATTTCGGTGCCATCACGACATTCAGAACAACGCCTAGACGTGAGCCGAACATGCCCAAAGGTTCGCGAATATCCTCCTGGTCATCAACACCGTACATAATCGGATAAGCACCCAAAATTTCTCGGTCCTTCGATTGCGCTTTACCGAGCGCCTGAGCATTTACTTTCTTAATGTCTCGCTGCGAAACCGGCCGCTGACCAATTTCAATCTCGGCTTCAACCAGTTCCGATTGCACTTTTGGGCCGGTAATACCGAGAATAACCCGGTCGATGCGTTGCCCGGCCTCCCGTTCTGCATCCTCAACAGCCAGCCTAATCGAACGTTCGAGCGCCTCCATATCAGTGATTGCGCCACCATTAAAACCGCGACTTTGCTGCCGTCCGCCGCCCATAAATACGAAACCGGCGCGGGTTTCCGGATCAACCCGGCCAATCAGACACGCAATTTTCGAACATCCGATGTCAAGCGCGGCAACAACTGCGCCAGATTTGACGGCGTGTTTTACCCGAAACCTTTGCGCATTATTCGACATCAGGACGTCTCCTGCTCCGGGCTTACAATGATCCGGTCGATGAGCCTGAGATCTATACTAGCCAGATTCGATTGTCCTAAAAGGTCTCGGACATCCGGCTGGCTAAGCCGCTCCAAGCTAATCGCCAAATCCCGATCACGCGGCAGCTTCAACAATGTCCCATCGGTCAGCTCGAGATTCCATCTCTGATTTGAAATACGATACCCGACATCAATGCGCGCCGATAAATCAGGGTCGGCCGCAAGCTGCTCCTTTAGAAAGAGCAAGGCATCCGGGGCGCCAGGCCCGGCAATCCGGATCAGATCGGAATATAAGCTCGGCGGCCGGTCCGCCATAGTTTCACCAAACCGGTCAACAACTTGCCAGCCTTCACCATCGAACCATAACGCACTCGGCATAGCGGCATCGGCACGGATCACCACAGAATCAGGCCACAAGCGATATACTCTCACATTCGTCACCAGCTGGGTCGCCTCCACCCTCTGACGAATTCGATAGGGATCAGCGCGGAACATATTTTCGCCTGACACGATCATAGCTGCGTCCCGCACCCGGCGGCTCAACGCCTCATTATCCTCAAGCCCTCTCACTTCAACCATCTGGACCGAAATGCTAGCATGTCGTGACAGGCTATCGACAGCATTTGACCAGCGCTGCTCGAGCTTGAAAATCGAGCCGCCGAGAAATGCCGTTAATGCGATCAACAGGCCAAGCACAATCGCCAGGCCAAGCAGCACTGAAGACAAATTATTCTCAACCGGCTCGGCAATTTCGACCGGCACAACTTTCTTGCGCCCAGCAGCAGGCGGCTTTGGCTTTACCTTCGGCATGAAGCATCCTCAATCATCCACTCGACCAGCGCGGCATAAGACATGCCGCAATAATTGGCTTGCTCGGGAACAAGCGAAAAGGGCGTCATACCGGGCTGCGTATTGGTCTCGAGTATCACCAACCTGTCCTTATCCGGGTCATAACGGAAATCCGAACGCGTCACGCCACGGCATCCGAGCACCTGATGCGCTGTAAGCGCGGCAGTTTTTGCTGCCTCGGCGATCGTCTCAGGTATGTCGGCCGGGATGACGTGCCGGGATCCGCCATCGGTATATTTTGCATTAAAATCGTAAAACTCTCTTAATGTCGTAATTTCTGTAACCGCCAGTGCACGGTCGCCAAGCACCCCGACCGTCAGTTCGCGGCCGGGAATGAACTCTTCTGCCATCAGATCATCACCATAATGCCAGTCGGGCCCTAAAACGTCCCGCGCGGGGCCGTTACTGCCTTCGCGAACGAACAATACGCCAAAGCTAGAGCCTTCGTTCACCGGTTTGACGACATAAGGCGGCACCAAAGGATGGCCTGTCGCCACTTGTTCCCGGGTAACCGCGACATCTTTGGCAACATCCAGACCGGCCTCAGCAAAAACCAGCTTTGACTTGATCTTGTCCATGGCCAAAGCAGAGGCTAATACCCCGGAATGCGAATAGGGGATATCGAGTACTTCAAACAGGCCCTGCACACAGCCATCCTCACCCCATGGCCCATGTAACCCGTTAAGTATAATATCGGGATCCGCCTCGACCAGTTTCTGGGCAAGCGTACGGCTGGCATCAATTTCGACGACATCATAGCCGATCTCACGCGCCGCCTCAGCCATTTTGGCGCCGGAAATCAGAGAGATCTCACGCTCTGATGACCAGCCGCCATAAATAATTGCCACCCGTTTCATGCTCTGGTTCCTATCGCGTCAAACGCCATTTATTATCATCACCTCTGACGAGTTGATGACAGGTTAATCCACAATTTCGTTCGCCGCGGTTTTCGGACTTTGCAAACGTCCGATACGCCTGACTTCCCACCTCAGCTCCACACCGGAATCGGCGTATACGCGGGCGCGAACGAGCTCGCCAAGAGCTTCGATATCGGACGCGCTGGCTGCGCCGGTATTGATCAGAAAATTACAATGCTTTTCGCTCACTTGAGCGCCGCCAACCCGCAATCCACGACACCCTGCGGCATCTATCAGTTTCCAGCTTGAGCACGCATTCGGCGTCCCTGGCGGATCGGGGTTCGCAAACGTCGACCCGCCTGTTTTTTCACGGATAGGCTGTGTCTCGGCACGCGTGTTCTGATGACTAACGATCTGGGCCTGCAACAGCTCCGGGTCGGACCAACCGGCTCCCATTAGCGACAGCCCTGTGATAATCACATCCTCGGGGAAATCGGTGTGCCGGTAAGAAAAGTTTATCTGGGGTGTCTTTCCGGACGCCTGCGGGCCAAAGAAGGTTACTTGTTCGCCTGAGCGGCTAATACCCTGAATCTCTAGCACGCAATCCTTCAATTCACGTCCGTAGCAGCCAGCATTGGTCCGGACGGCACCGCCAATCGAACCGGGAATACCAGACAGGAACGATAATCCTTCAATACCGGCCTTTGCGGCCGTTTTCGCGACACTCAAATCAAGCGCGCCAGCCCGCACGTTTACGACCGGTTTGCCGGACTGTTCCGCAGCAGCGTCGACGCCGGCCCAATAGCGACCGACCAGTCGAATAACCACGCCCTCAAGACCACCATCGCGAACGATTGTATTTGAACCGACGCCAAGCACCGTGACCGGCACGTCGGCTGGCAATTGCTTGAGAAAATCAGCGAGATCTTCGATATCTGCGGGAATGAACAACAAATCAGCGGCGCCGCCGACCCGGAACCAAGTATAGGGCGCTAAAGCCGCATTAGCGATTAGCTTTCCACGAAGGCGCTGAAGAGATTGCATAAAACCCGGCATTCGATTTTCTCCCTAGCCGCCCACCCCTTTGAACGGGCATACGCATTGCTATAGCGACGTCAGACTTCGGCCAGTTGCGCCGCCAGCCCATTTGCCACCGCACTGATATTGCCCGCCCCCATGCAAACAATCATATCCCCGGGCTGGACCAGACTTTTCAATTGCGCCGGTAATGTCTCGATTTGGTCGACATAGAGCGCATGCTTATGGCCATGACCCGCGATACTCTGGGCAAGTGCCGCCCCATCAACCCCCTCGATCGGCGCCTCGCCCGCCGCAAAGACCGGCGTAATCACAGCAATGTCTGCTTCCCGAAAACATTCAGCGAAATCATCGTATAAATCCTTGAGTCGCGAGAACCGGTGTGGTTGCGACACGGCAATAATGCGGTTTGCCCCTTGCATTGCCCGCGCCGCTTTCAACACAGCTGTAATTTCCACCGGGTGATGGGCATAATCGTCAATCAACCGCACGGGGGCTGCGTCTGCAACCGGCGTATAAGTCCCGACAGGCGTAAACCGCCGTTTCACTCCGCCAAACGCCTTCAGCGCCATACGTATGTCATCCTCGCTAGCCCCGAGCTCAAGAGCGACCGCAATCGCCGCCAGCGCATTTGAGACATTATGTTCCCCGGCCATCGGCAGATAAATGTCGCTAATTTTTCGCATCTCCGACTGACCACGTCGCCGCACCAGAACATCGAACTCGACACCTGTTGCATCCGGCCTCAGCTCAATCGCGCGAATATCTGCCTGCCGATTAAAACCGTATGTCACGATCCGGCGGTCCGACACTCTGCTCACCATTGCCCCGACTTCAGGGTGATCGGTGCAAAGTACGCCAAAACCGTAAAATGGTATATTTCCGACATAGGTATCGAATGCCGCGCGCAGCACCTCCATCGAGCCATAATGCTCCATATGTTCGGGGTCCATATTCGTCACAATCGCGATTGTCGGCCTGATTTTCGTAAACGTCCCGTCGCTTTCGTCCGCCTCGAGAACGATCCAGTCGCCAGTACCTGCCTTGGCGTTGGAACCATAGGCATTAACAATACCGCCATTAATCACCGTCGGATCTAGCCCGGCACCATCGAGCAGGGCTGCCACCATACTGGTCGTCGTGGTTTTACCATGGGTTCCGGCAACAGCGACGGTCCATTTCAAACGGATGATTTCCGCCAGCATATCGGCCCGGCGGACGACCGGAATACCGGCCCGTCGAGCGGCGTCAACTTCGACATTCGAGTCCTTTATCGCCGATGAAATAATCACCGCACCGGCGCCAGCGAGATTTTCGGCACGATGTCCAATATGGACCGTCGCCCCCTTTTCTCGCAGCCGTTTGACATTGGCACTCTCATTCATGTCGCTGCCTTGCACCTGATAGCCAAGATTGATCATGATTTCGGCAATACCCGACATGCCGATCCCGCCAATACCTACGAGGTGTGCGGGACCGAGGGGAAAAGGAGTAGGTGAGGATTTCATCGTTACAAAAGGCTCAAAAGTGAGAGTTAAACCGGACATCAAATTGCATTATACGCTGAGACGTTAATATCTGACTCGCGGCCATAACGTCAGTCTGCGACTGCATTTAACATGTTTTCCACTGCATCGGCTAAAACTGAGGCCGCATTAAGACGCCCGGCCTTGCCCGCCGCTGCTGCCATATCCTGCAATTTTGTTGAATCTGGCAATAAGCGCGAAAGCCGGGTGCCGAGGACATCCGCGGTCAAACCGTCTTCCGCAAAAATCTCGGCAGCCCCGAGATCACGAAGCCCCTCCGCATTCGCTGTCTGATGGTTATTCATGGCAATTTTTAACGGTATTAGAAGCGACGGGCGCCCGATCGCGGCGATCTCGCTGACGGTGCCGGCACCAGATCGCGCGATAACAAGATGAGACCGGGCAATCTGTTCGGGCATATCGTCGAAAAATGGCCGCAGATCGGCCCGAATACCGGCCCGCTCATAGACGGCAGCTACTTGTTCGATCTGCTCAGGCCGAACCTGCTGGACCACATTTAGACGTGACCGCAGCGACGCATCCAGATGGATAGATATCGCTTCGGGAATGACATCCCCGAGAATGCGCGCACCCTGACTGCCGCCGGTAATAAAAACACGAAGCATTTCGCCGGGGTCGGGATAAGCTGTCCCGGCAACTTCAACCACACTTGGTCTGACCGGGTTTCCGACTGTGAGATGCGATAGACCTGCCGGCAGTAAATCCAGTCTCGAAAACCCCGACGCAACAATACTGGCAGCGCGGGAAAACACCCGATTGACGCGTCCGAGAACGGCATTTTGCTCGTGCACGATAATCGGAATACCGAGCCGCTTGGCCGCACCCAATGCCGGATAGGCCGGATAACCCCCAAAACCGGCCACAAAAGTCGGCCGCTGCTGCTTGAACCGCCGCAGCGCCATCGCCTGTCCTGCCCATAATTTCAAAAGGATTGAAAGCAGCGTCCAAGGTCGTCGCAAATTTGGACTGGCCGCCTCGACTTCCAGCTTCCAGTCAGCCGGGAACTGGTCGGCATAACTGAGGCCGCGAACGTCACTGATAAGGCCAACATCCCAACCACGCGATTTCATTTCGGTAGCAAAAGCCGAAGCTGGAAACATGTGTCCGCCAGTGCCACCGGCCGCAATGATCATGAGCGGTTTCGCCATTATCCCAATCCCTTCCATGCTGACGGACTGCGCCGCAGCAGCGCCAGCGCGAAGCCAAACGTCAAAGCAGTCGCCAGTATCGACGTACCGCCATAAGACACAAAAGGTAAGGTCATACCCTTTGGTGGTATCAAACTAATATTGACCGCGATATTGATCGCAGCCTGCAGGCCAAACAGGGCAAATAAACCTGCCACGGCGGCTTTTGCATCAATCGCCTTGAGCCGAGCCGCCAGCCGCAGGCCACGCCAGATGATGAATGCGTAAATTGCAATCAGGGCCAGTGCCGAAATGAAGCCGAACTCCTCGCTCATAACAGCGTAGATAAAATCATTATGTGCCTCTGGCAGATTCCTCTTAACCTGTCCCTCGCCCGGGCCAACACCGAAAAGTCCGCCACGTTTTATGGCCTCAAGCGACCGTCCGATCTGATCCGTGCCACTCTCATCGGCAAACAGGAAACGATGAACCCGGCTACGCACATATTCCAGACTGGAATACAGCACGACCGAGACGATCATCCCGCTACCAAACAGCCCGGCTGCCCAGCGCCAGGATATTCCGGACACAAAAAACATGATTATGAATGCAGCCGTCAGCAAGGCTGACTGCCCGACATCCGGCTGCGTTAGCAGGAATGTCAACGTCAAGACCAGCAAACCAACCGCCATAGAAGTCCACGGAACGCCGGTATATTGGCGGCGCTGTTCCAATAGCCATGTGGCGGTCACGATCAGAGCAGGCTTGACGAATTCCGTTGGTTGCAACGAAAATCCGAATAAGCGGAACCATCTCTGGGCCCCTTTTACTTCATAGCCAAACGCCGGAATCAGCGCCAGCAACATGAGTGATGCGAGAAAAACGATAATCGCGAGACGGCGGATCCAGAGATGCGGTAAAACAGACACCGCCAAAATAATTATCAGGCCGAGTAGCGCGAAAATAGCCTGGCGTTCAACGAAGAAATACGGGTTGGAATAACCAAGACGTTCAGCCGCCGGAGGTCCCGCTGCAAGGCTCATGATCAAGCCAATGATAAGCAAGCTGGCACTGGCAGCCAGAAGCGGCCAGTCGAGTTCTCGCCGCCAGTCATTCAACATCGCACCAAAGTCGCGAAGCCTGCTGACAAATTCCGACATCGCCAAGCCCCTAAAGCGCGGCAACGGGCGCGATATCCGTCTTTTCGGTCAGATTTGCGACCTCGTTTTTAAAGACATCACCACGCGCTTCGAAATCCTTGAACTGGTCGAAACTCGCGCAAGCGGGCGACAGCAGGACGATCGGATCCTTTTCGCCTGACTGTCGGGCAGCAGCAAACGCCGCTCTTACGGCGACATCAAGCGTTTCGCACTCGGTTAACGGGACTTTACCTGTCAAATGCTTCTTAAATGCCTGACTGCTTTCTCCGATCAGATAGGCCCGTTCGACACGTCCCAGATAAGCATCAAGCGGGGCGATCCCTTCTGCTTTGGCAACCCCGCCAACAATCCAGTGGACCCGCGGCCAGGTTCGCAGAGCCTGCTCGGTCGCCTGCGCATTTGTCGCTTTCGAGTCATTTATGAAGACAACATCATCAATCACATCGACACGCTCGAGTCTGTGGGCGAGGCCGGGGAAACTCTGAAGGCCCGCCATTATTCGGGCGGCTGAAACCCCGAGCGCCCGACAGGCAGCATAGGCTGCGGACGCATTCTGGAAATTATGCCGTCCCGGTAAAGCTGGCGCCGAAGCCAGATTACCAACTTTCATCGCACTGACACCGGTACTATCATAAAGATGACCGCTAACGGCGCTAATCCCACCGGCGAGACCAAACTCGGCTGAAACCGGAATGACATGCGCCTGACCCGGCCTGGAATTCCCCATTGCGATACTCTGTGTGACAGGGTCATCAATCCCGACAATCGCAACATCACGTGCGGTCTGATTGGCGAAAATCTTCAGTTTGGCATCAATATATCCCGCCATGCCGCCATGTCTTGATAGATGGTCAGGTGATATGTTCAGCAGGACCGAGACATCGCAATGCAGCTTGTTGCAAAGGTCGAGCTGATAGGAAGACACTTCAATAACATAAACCGCCTTGGGCTCGGGCGCCGCGAGTTCGAGCACACCGGTTCCGATATTACCGCCAATCCTGACATCGAGACCGGCCTCGGCGAGAATATGCCCGATCAGACTGGTTGTCGTCGACTTCCCGTTGGTCCCGGTAATGCCAATCACTTTGGGGCGGTCAGCCGCAGGAATGTCTTTCAGGGCCGAAGCAAACAATTCCATATCGCCGATTACTGGCACGCCTGCTTTGTCGGCACGCCGGACCATGCGGTGAGGCTCGGGATATTTAAATGGAATCCCGGGCGACAGGACAAGCGCGGCAAAAATCCCCCAGTCCCGTTCATCAAGATTGACGACATTAATCCCGAGCGATGCCGCCTTACTGCGCGCTGCCGCGCCATCATCCCAGGCATAAACCTTTGCCCCGCCTGCCATCAGCGCGCGCGCCGCCGCCAGACCACTTCGGCCAAGTCCGTAAACGGCGACATTGCGTCCAGAGTATTCTGTTACTGTAATCATACTCTTTCTACCTCAGTTTCAGCGTCGATAAGCCCAGCAGGGCAAACAGGATTGAAAGGATCCAGAACCGAGTCACAATATGTGTCTCGGGCCAGTTTTTCTTCTGAAAATGGTGATGAAGCGGGGCCATCAAAAAGATCCGCTGACCGGTTCCGGTAAATCGTTTTGTCAGCTTGAACCAGCTCACCTGCAGCATTACCGACAAGGCTTCGAGAACGAAAAGTCCGCCAATAATCGCCAGCGCAAATTCATGTTTGACCGCGACCGCGACGACCCCGATCATCCCGCCGAGTCCGAGCGAACCGGTATCTCCCATAAACACCCGCGCCGGATAGGCATTATACCATAGAAAGCCGAGGCCGGCGCCAATCATCGCGCCAAGGAGAACGGCGAGCTCGCCAGTGCCCGGTGTGAATTGAATACCGAGATAATCAGCGAAAACAAAGTTACCTGTCAGATAGGCGATCACAGCATAAGCGCTGGCCGCAAGAATCATCGGGACAATAGCCAGCCCGTCAAGGCCATCGGTAAAATTCACAGCATTGGCCGAACCAACCACGACAATCATTGCAAACAGAACAAAGAAGCCACCGAGAGGTATGAAATAGTCATTGACGAAAGGCACTGCGACGCCGCCTGAGAAATTCGGCTCGTTCGGCTGCATAGATGTTTCTGCAGCCAGGCTCGCAATCCACTGCGCAACAGAATTGAAGTCCCCCCAATCAGCGTGGCCCAGGGGCGTATGGGCGCCATGCAGACCCATTATAAGAGCCCCGGCAATTGCAGCGATCAGAAACTCCGCTCCCAAGCGAACACGCGCTGAAACACCATCGGCACTTTGCTTTGCGACTTTGGCATAGTCATCCAGAAACCCGATCACCGCATATGATAGAGCGACTGCAAGTACGACCCAGACATATGGATTTTGCAAGTCGGCAAACAAAACCGTACCGAGCAGGACGCCAATCCATATCATCAGACCGCCCATTGTCGGGGTACCCTGCTTGGATAGCTGGGCTTCCAGCGACAAATCCCGAATCGGTTGTCCCTTGCCCTGACGGACCGACAGAATCTTGATCAGACGGCCACCTGCGATCACTGCGAACAGAAATGCCGTTATCAGAGCCAGCCCAAACCGGAACGTCAGAAAATTGAACAATCGGAGAAAACCGTCATCTGCGGCTAGCAACTCATAAAGCATTCAAATCACCCACAGCCGGAACCCCGCTGCCCTTTATTGTTTGATCCCGTTTCGATTGCCCCCAATCGATCAGGCGGCCCGCAAGGCGTGCCATTCCTGAGGCGTTAGACCCCTTAAGCATGAAAAGGTCCCCGTCCTGCAGAACGGATTTTATCTCATTGTCGAGATCGTCGGCGCGCTCGGCAAACACCGTCAAAATATGATCGGGCAGTCGGTCTTTCAGCGACCCAAAGCCGCGCCCTGTCAGAAAAACCAAATCAGCGCCGGATGCCACAATCGGCCCGGCCAGAGCGAGGTGCTCGGCGTCCGAATGGGCGCCGACCTCGAGCATTTCGCCCAATGCCAGAATTCGACGACCGCTGGTTGGCCGCATCGAAAACGCGGCCAGTGCCGCGCGCATGCTTTCGGGATTCGCATTATAGGCATCATCAACCAGCGTCGCCCGGCCGCCGCCTGCCAGCATCAGTGTTTCGGCCGTTCCGCGCCCGGTCGGCAAACGATAAGTCGCCAAAGCCTCCGCCGCTTGCACCGGATCAATATTGGTCCCGGCCGTGCAGGCAAGCATAGCAGCGCCAACATTGTCAGCCCAATGCGCGCCAACGGCTGGCAAATCAACCTCAAGGCTCTGATCGCGCAGACAAAGCGAAACCGAACTTTTTACACCATCTGTCTGGTAATCGAGAACCCGGCTATCGCACTGCGTCCCATGCCCGAATGTCAATTTCGTTGCGCTTGGCTGATGCTGTCCAGCCCGCTCCGCGAGCAAATCGGCAAATGTATCATCAGCTGGCACAACGGCGACACCGGATGCCACCAACCCGGAATAAATCTGTGCTTTTTCTTCCGCCACAGCCTGAAGATTTCCGAGCCCTTCAAGGTGCGCCGGGGCAATCTTAGTCACCATTGCCGTATGTGGAGCGATAAGCTCTGATCGCGGCGCAATTTCACCCGGCGTCGACATACCGACTTCAAACACGGCAAATTCGGTGTCACGTGGCATCCGCGCCAGCGTCAATGGTACGCCCCACTGATTGTTAAAACTTTTCTCTGACCAGTGCGCGCGGCCTTGCGCTTTAAAGATTGTGGCGATCATATCTTTAACACTGGTTTTTCCGACCGAACCGGTAACGGCAACCCGATAGCATCCGCTCGCCCGCTCCCGCGCCGCACGCGCAAGATCGCTCAAGCCCTGCAAAACGTCAGGAACAATTATATTGGCTCCGCCTTCGATCGGACGCGACACCAATGCCGCACTTGCACCGGCAGCGAAGGCGGCAGCAACGAAATCATGGCCGTCTCTGACGTCCTGCAGCGCAATAAACAGATCGCCCGGCTTCAGGTTTCTGGAGTCGATCGATACGCCGGTAACCGAAAACGCGGCAGTGGCCCGTCCGCCCGTCGCATCGACAATCTCGGCTGACGTCCACAAGGCTTCAGACATGATCACCTCCGCGCAGAGCCGCAAGCGCAGTCTCTTGATCGCTAAACGGAATAATCTGATAACCAATAATCTGGCCAGTTTCATGCCCTTTACCGGCGATTAACAAAGTGTCCCCGCTGCGCAGATCGCGAATGGCGGATGTGATAGCCTCGCCCCGGTCGGCGACCTCCAAGCCGCCCGGAACGGCCGACAAGATCTGCCGGCGAATGGCCGCCGGATCTTCGGTTCTCGGATTGTCGTCGGTAACAATAACGAGATCGGCATGCTTGGCCGCAACCGCCCCCATTTGAGACCGTTTTCCTTTATCGCGATCACCGCCGCAACCGATTATGACAATGAGCCGGCCCGCAGTGTGCGGACGGGCCGCCCGGATCAAAACGTCAAGGCCGGCAGCCGTATGAGCATAATCAACAAAAACGGCACCACCCGCGCTCGAACGACCAACATATTCCAGCCGCCCCTTCACGGGCTCAAGCGCCGACAAACCTTTAATTGTCGTGGGCAGATCAAGTCCCGAAGCCAGCGCCAGTGCTGCCGCCATCAATGCATTCAATGCCTGAAACTCGCCGATCAATGGCAGATCAACCTGGCCGGACTGGCCCTTCCATGAAAAGAACAGGCGCTGCCCGGTCTGTCGCGGCATTAATTCATTTATCTTGAGGTCATGCCCCCGCCACCCAACTGAAACGACGTTGAGTCCAGCCTGTTGCGACACGGATGTCATAATTTCATTCTCGTCACTATCGGCATTTATTACCGCGTCCGCCCCGGCTGCAGCGAGTTCGGAAAATAGACGCAGCTTGGCTTGCCGATACTCATCCATCGTCTGGTGATAATCGAGATGATCCTGGGTCAGATTGGTAAATGCGACAGCCGATAATGTGACGGCATCCAGCCGGTATTGCGACAGACCGTGAGATGACGCCTCCATTGCAACATGGCTGACCTTGTCCGCCACCAATTGCGCAAGCGTTGCATGAATAGCAACCGGGTCGGGGGTCGTATGACCAAGATCGACATGACCGGATGGGCCGATCGCGCCAAGTGTTCCCATTGATGCCGCTCGAATACCTGCCGAGGACCAGATCTGGCGCAGAAAATCAACCGTCGAACTTTTGCCATTTGTGCCAGTTACCGCGACAATTTTTTCAGGCTGTGCGCGATAGAACCGCGCCGCCGCCCGGGCGAGCTCGAGCCGTGGCTCATCGACATTAATGGTCGTGACAGCGAGATCGGGAAGCTCATTCCCGACAACCGCAATAGCGCCGGCTTCGATCGCATTAGGTGCAAACCGACGACCATCAGCGGCCACCCCCTGCAGCGCTGCAAAAACAAAACCCGGCCGCACTGCCCGACTATCGGCCGTAATACCCGTTACCAGACCATCACCCGCTTCATCGACGAGACCAGGAAACAATTCGGAGAGTCTCACAATGCACTCCTCTCGCGGGCTAAAATCGAGCTTGGCACGTCCGCCTGCCGTCTTGGCTCTCGCCGCGCCGGAACACCCAGTATTGGGGCAATGCGGGCAATAAGTCGGGCGGTTGTCGGAACCGCTGTCACCGACGCGGAGCGTCCTGTTTCATGTTCCGCATTCGGTGAATCAAGCACAATTAATACGGCATATTGAGGGCGGTCAGATGGAAAAATAGCCGCAAAGCTGGAAATATTCTCGATCTCTGAATAGCCTTCGCTGCCCAGAGATTTTTCTGCGGTACCGGTTTTTCCGGCAACCAGATAACCGTTCACATCAGCCAAAGTCGCAGTTCCACTCGTCACCGTTTGACGCAGCATTGCCATCACCTGATCCGCCGTCCCGGGGCTCATAACACGTTCGCGGACGACTTCGCGTTCAGGATCATATAGCAAGGTTGGCGTGACGCGCTCACCCCGGTTTGCCAGCGCGGAGTAGGCCCCGAGAAACGCAATCGGCGATACCGAAATACCATGCCCATAACTCATTGTTGCGGTTGAAATCTGGCTCGACTTGTTCGGCAGGAGCGGCGCTTGGCTGCCATTTAACTCAATGGCAGCGGCCGAAAATAATCCATAATTCTCAAACGCACGGTCGAGCGCTGCGCGTCCTAACCGGCTCGCAATCATCGCTGTCCCGATATTTGAACTGCTTGAAACAATCTCGCTCACAGTAATCGGAGCAGAAAAGGCATGCGTATCGCTAATCGGCGATCCATCTACGCTGTAAGGTCCGGACACATCAAAGATATCATCAGGACGAATAGCATTCGCATCGAGTGCGGCAGCAACTGTCAGAGGCTTGAACACTGATCCGAGCTCATACACAGCTCTGACCGCCCGATTCAGCCTGCGCGGATCCGATCCGGCCATATCAGAATACTGGTTCGGATCAATTGGCGGCCAGCTTGCCATAGCCAGCACTTCGCCCGTATCGGTCGCCATCACGACGCCCGCGCCGGCTTGCGCATTATAATTGCCAACCGCTGTGGCTAAATCGGATTCGAGAATATACTGGACATTCGCATCGAGACTTAAGGTCAGCGGCGAGCCGCCGGCCAATAGTCTGTCATTGAACTTGTATTCAATCCCATCCAGCCCGTCGCCTTCGCGTCCAACGAAGCCAAGAACATGGCCAGCCAGCGAGCCGTTCGGATAGGCCCGGCCAAACTCTTCTCTGAGAATAATCCCTTCAAGCCCGAGCTCGAAAACCTGCTGTCTCTGACGAGGTGTCAGCCCGCTCTTGATCGGAACTTCTCTCTTGGTCCGGTCAGATAATCTACGAACCAGCCGCTCTCGGTTAAGATCAGGGAACATCGCCACTAATTCATCGGCGACAAGCTCACCATTCATCATCAGCTGCGGGTTAGCCTTAAGCGAGTAAAGCGTAACCGATGTCGCGAGCAAGCGGCCATTGCGATCGACAATATCCGCCCGCCGGTCGGCAATAATAGGAGCTGAGAGAACCGCGCTCCCAGTCGCCGCCGGCTGTAAAGCCAGCTGCGCGCCACTCATTGCCAGCACGGCAAAAACCGACAGCAAGAGCATAGAAACAAGCCGCGCATTCATGCTCCCATCATCGGAACCATCAACGCTCAACCAGGGCACTTCAACCGCCATCACCGCCCCCTCCGTTCATTGCCAGACGTGTGACGTCGCTGCTGAACTGTTCCATCATAACAAATTGCTCTGTTCGCGCCGGCACCATTCCCAGCTCATTGCGGGCATACTCTTCGATCTTTTCCTGCCGCGAGAGGTGAGAAAACTCCGCCAGTAACTCAAGATGCCGTCTTTCCTCGCTGGCAATGCTGGCCTCGATAGCGCTGAACGCTTCTGCTGTTTCACGCGCATTATACTTCGCGCGATACAGGCTGAAGATCAGCAAGGCGACAACCAGCAGTGCGAAAATGAAACTTGCGCGATTCATGCTGCAAATGCCCCCGTCTGCAGTGACGGCACCGTCACACCGGTCGCAACCTCGCCAGCCCACGGGGCCGCCATCGTCCGGCGACCACCCCGCAAACGCGCAGACCTCGCCCGCGGATTGGCCACACACTCAGCCTCGCTCGGCTCGATCGCCTTGCGATTGATTAATTCGAAGCTCGGCATCGCCTGGGCTGTTCGCTCCGGGCGATAACGCGAACCACCGGCATCGGCGCCCGACCTTTCCCGGAAAAACCGTTTCACTAAACGGTCTTCAAGTGAGTGAAATGTCACAACAATCAACCGACCGCCCGGTGCAAGAATACGCTCCGCCGCAGCCAGGCCGCGCGCCAGCTCACCAAGCTCGTCATTGACATACATCCGCAGGGCCTGAAACGTCAGCGTCGCCGGATGCGTGCGCTTGCCACGCCGGCCACCGACAGCCTCTTCAACAATATTGGCGAGCTCAAGCGTTGTCTTGATCGGCTGCTCGATACGACGCTCGGCGATTGATCTGGCAATCCGCCGCGACTGGCGCTCCTCACCGAGACGGAATATGATATTAGCGAGGTCGGTTTCCGCCATCGCGTTTACGATGTCAGCCGCGCTCGGCCCAGCCTGACCCATTCGCATGTCCAGCGGCCCGTCCCGCATGAACGAAAATCCGCGTTCGTCCTGATCGATCTGAAACGACGACACACCAATGTCCAGAATGACCCCTGCTACGGGACCAATATTCTGAGCTGACAGCAATTCCGCCATGTCGCCAAAATAGCCCGGCAGTACTTTAAGCCCCGGATACCGTTCAACCAGATCCTGACCACGCGCGATCGCCTCGAGATCCCGGTCCAGAGCGATAACCTGACAGCTCGCGGCCTCCAGAAACGCGCGCGTATAACCACCGCCCCCGAAAGTGCCATCGACATAAATCTCACTCTGAGCTGGCGCCAGCGCCGCAATAACCTCGTCGAGCAGGACCGGAATATGGCTCACTTATCGCCCTCCGGTGTTGCAAGCCCCGCCAGCGCACCCGCTGCGAGGGCAGCCTGAAATGGCGCCTCAAGCGCCCCCTGACTACTGTGCAACTGGGCTGACATCGTGCTGTCAAATGCCGCGAACCGCTCGGGTGACCAGACATGGAATCGATCAAGCGCCCCGGCAAATACGAGTTCACGCTCGATTCCAGCTGCCTCAAGCAGGCTTTTCGGGATCGAGACGCGCCCATTATCATCCATTTTCAAATCGGCCGAACGGGTGAAAATAGCATGCATGAAAGCCCGGCGAGCCGGATCGTTCGGACTCATCCGCGCGAGCGTCTGCTGATAGAATTTCATCAGGGCCTCACCGCCGCCCTCAAGGCAGGGGGAACCATCCGAAGCCGGCCACAAAAAGACACGCTGGCCTCCGCCGAGCGCATGCCGGAACGAGGCTGGCACAGACACCCGCCCCTTTGAATCCAGCGATGTCTCATGGGTTGAGACAAACATTTCACGCTCCTCGAACCAGCAATAGGACCAAATGGGCCTATTGGTATTTTCCATGGGATAGCATGGGATTAAAGGTAATTAAATGGGTTTTCTATGAATAATGTGGTGTCCACAAACATTTAGGCTGAGCACAAAACACGAATATAAACAGAACATTAAGGAACAAAATTCCTAAATCGGATAATATGAATGACCAAATATATATTTATTTACAGGGCCTTAGCGACGGTTGTGGTCGGGTACGGTTCGCATGATGTGTGGGTGCGGGGGACCACAAAATTAGTGCAACGAAAAATTAAGAATTAGCGCGAACCCGCAACCGAATCACAGCCGCCTGTCCATCTATTGGTCAGTCGCGTGCGATTTTTATATCCCCTGAAAATGTTTTTCTGTTAATCGTGTCGGCATGCATTTGCGAACCGTGACATCAGCTCTTGGCATTATGACGGCTTTGCTCGGGGGCGCGATGCTCCCCTGTGTTACACTCGACATCGCCGATGCGCGGGAAGAATGGGAAATCTTTGCCGGCAGCGCGGCAATTCTGCTCTTATTCGGCACTGGTCTTGTTGTGCTAACCGGTTTGCGCCCGGATCGAACCGGCGCGCGCGAAGCCTTTTTGCTTACCGTTTTGGTCTGGGTGGCATTGCCAGCCTTTGCTGCACTGCCATTTCTCGGGATCGGCATGTCGATAACCGATGCAATGTTCGAGAGCATCTCGGGACTGACAACAACCGGCGCAACCGTTTTGACAAATCTCGACAGCCAATCCCGTGGCCTGCTACTATGGCGCGCGATATTACAATGGTTTGGCGGCATCGGCATTATTGTTACCGCGATTGCCATTTTGCCAGCGCTGCGCGTTGGCGGCATGCAATTGTTTAAGCTTGAGAGCTCTGACATGTCAGGCAAATTCATGCCAAGAATAGAGCAGATTGCGACCCAGACGGGCTTGCTATATGTGCTCGTATCGATCGCCTGCATTATCACTTATGCGATGTGCGGCATGACAACTTTCGACGCAGTTGCACATGCAATGACAACCGTATCGGCCGGAGGTTATTCGACCCATGATGCCTCATTCGAGACTTTTCTCGACACGCCCGCCATTTTTGCCGCCATTTTTTATATGATTATTGCCGGGCTGCCATTCAGCCTGATGACGCTAATACTCTTCCACGGCCGATGGCGATTGCTGACCAGTGACCCTCAAGTCCGTCTCTTCATCAGCATTTGGTTAAGCTTTGCGATAATGATCGTTGTCCTGCAGCTTAATTTTTCCGACCAGCCGGCCTTCGATAACTGGCTGGACGGGCTCAGGCTGTCTCTGTTCAACGTAATCTCTATCCTGACCGGAACCGGCTATGCCTCCACCGCCTATGACAGCTGGGGAGACTCGACAACAATTTTGTTCCTGATCCTAACATTTCTGGGCGGCTGCGCGGGATCAGCCGCATGCGGGATCAAAATGTTCAGGCTCGAAATCGCATTCCGGGCGATTATGGCTTATTCGAAAAAAATGGTTAGCCCGCACCGGGTTATCCGGATCCGGTTTGGCGGCAAGCTGGTTAATAGCAGCACGCTGCAGTCTGTAATGGTATTTGTGTTTCTCTATCTCGCCACATTTATTGCCGCGGCAATCTTGTTGAGCTTGACCGGGCTAGACTCAAAAACCGCCATTTCCGGAGCCGCCACCAGCGTGTCGAATGTTGGCCCGGGGCTCGGGCCGATTATCGGCCCGAGCGGAACATTTCAACCGCTCAGCGATCCGGCCAAATGGATCTGCGCAACCGCCATGCTGCTCGGCCGGCTCGAATTTACGGCCGTCTTCGTGCTTGCCACACGCAGGTTCTGGCGTGGCTAGGTTTTAACGGACAATCATCTCGACCATATCACCCGGCTCGCCTACAATCTCCCTTTGCCAGAGCCGGCCCCGCTGGGCGCTCTTTTCGATCGGGCTGATTTGGTCAGCGATTGCCCGGGTGCGCGCCGATAATGGGATTGATCAAGCCCCGCCTTTCTGGCAAATCGCCTAGCATGGAAGGGCCGATCAGAACGAGTGAGACAGACGTGCAAGACATGATGTTAGATATGGGCGAGCGCGCCCGCAGGGCTGCAAAACAGCTAGCCAGCACGACTTCCGAAATCCGGACGGCAGCGCTGACGGCTATGGCATCCAGCCTGCTCGCCGCGCAACAGGAGGTTCTCGACGAAAACGCGAAGGACATTGAGGCCGCGCAGGCAAAAGGCCTTTCGGCCGCAATGATTGATCGCCTGAGATTAACGCCCGAGCGTGTCGAGGCGATTTGTAAATCGGTCACTGATATTGCGAAGCTCGCCGATCCCGTCGGGCAAACTACGGCCAACTGGACAGTACCGTCCGGTTTGAACATTTCACGCGTCCTCACACCGCTTGGGGTTATCGGAATCATTTACGAGGCCCGCCCAAATGTCACGGCCGACGCTGCGGCCTTATGCCTGCGGTCAGGAAATGCTGTCATTCTCAGAGCCGGCAGCGAAAGCCTGAAATCGGCCAAAGCGATCGCCGATGCACTCCGGCAAGGTCTTGCTAAGACCGGACTGGATCCCGACATTCTGCAATTGGTCAATACGCCGGATCGTGCCGCTGTTGGTGAAATGCTAACCGGACTCTCGGGGCAGATTGATGTGATCGTACCTCGCGGCGGCAAGGGCCTGGTCGAACGGGTACAAGCTGAAGCGAGAATTCCCGTCATCGGACACCTTGAGGGGCTCTGCCACATTTATGTCGACAAGGATGCCGACCTGCAAAAAGCAATTGATATTTGCGTCAACGCAAAAATGCGACGGACCGGTATTTGCGGGGCGGCCGAAACTCTTTTGATCGATCGGGCATGCGCGCAGGCAATGCTGCCCGCGATTGCTGCAGCTCTGCAGGATGCTGGATGCGAATTGAGAGGTGACAAGGACACTCAAACACTCGCATCAGACATTCTGCCAGCCACGCCAGAAGACTGGCGTACGGAATATCTCGACGCCATTATAGCCATAGCTGTCGTTGATGGCCTGCCAGGTGCAATCGATCATATTGCGTCATACGGGACCGGGCACACCGAAGCGATCGTAACGGAAAATGACAAAACCGCTGACGACTTCCTCCAATCTGTTGATGCCGCCATTGTGATGCGCAACGCCTCGACCCAGTTTGCAGACGGCGGCGAGTTCGGCATGGGCGCAGAAATCGGAATCGCAACCGGTCGCATTCACGCCCGCGGCCCCGTTGGCGCCGAACAATTGACTGTGTTCAAATATGTTGTGCGCGGCGATGGCCAGACCCGGGATTGAGCTCTTTCGACATGGCGCGTATCATTTCCAAAACCGACCTGCCTTCGCCAACCAGAAGGCAGCGTATTGGCCTGTATGGCGGCAGTTTTGATCCGGTTCACGCCGGCCACATGCATGTTGCGAAAACCGCGTTAAAACAGCTCAAACTCGATCAGGTCTGGTGGTTTCCAAGTCCCGGCAATCCGCTCAAGAAAACACCCGGCAGCTATGAACAGCGATTTGCCGCCGTCGAGGCGGCCATCGCAGGTCACCCGGCAATGGTCGCCAGCCGCGTCGAACAGCGGTCACAGATACGCTACACGATTGATCTTGTCCGCATGGCAAAACAATATTGCCGAAAATCCGATCTGGTTTGGATAATGGGGTCGGATAATCTGGCAACACTTGATCATTGGAAAGACTGGTCCAGGATCGTCGGTTCGCTGCCAATTGCCGTTATTGCAAGACCGGGACATCTGATTGGCGGGCGGCGCACGCCGCTCATAAAAAAGTTCAAATCGGCGCGAATTCCGCAAAACCAGGCCGCCAGACTGCCGGCCCTTAACCCACCCGCCTGGACGCTGATCAGCAATCGATTGAATTACGAATCCTCGACACATAAACGGAATGGTTCGAGCCGCTAAATATCGACGCCTCGCAAATCTGCGCCATGCACCGCCAGAACATGTCGCTAACGGCGTGATTTCACGACGAACGTGCTGGTAAAATCTCTGCTAGTGTGATTGAAACTCGCATGATAGGATCAAAGAAGAACCAGACGACGGAGCAATACCCTGCCTGAACAAAATACGGGGCCAGCAATGGCCAGCGCTGTTTCAATCGATGATGTTCGCGCACGCTCTGATTCGCTTATCGCCTGTCTTGAAGATGACAAGGCTGAAGATCTGACGGTTATTGACCTGACCGGAAAATCTTCGCTTGCCGACGTTATGATTCTCGCATCGGGGCGATCAACCCGTCATGTTAGCTCGCTGGCGGATAGCATTTCGAAGCGGGTCAAAGAGACATCCGGTCAATCCCCAAAAATCGAAGGTCTGCCAAATGCCGACTGGGTGCTGATAGATCTCGGGGATATTATTATCCACCTGTTTCGTCCCGAGGTTCGTGACTTCTATAATCTCGAAAAAATCTGGGCTGATGACAGCTCCAGCCATATCAGCAACGACCTGAAATAGGCACCGGCAATATCGAACGATATGCACATTACGATTTTATCCGTCGGGGCCCTCAATAAAAAATCACCTGAATATGAGATGGTAGACCTCTATGTCGACCGGTTCCAGAAAACGGGTCGACATATCGGCCTGCGAAGCCTGTCTTTGATGTCAGTCGATAGCGGACCAGATAAAGACAGCGAAGCCACGCGTTTACTGGCGAAAATTCCGGCTAATACGTCTGTGATCCGGCTTGATGAACATGGCAAATCGTTCAGCTCGGTGGCGTTTGCGACGAAAATCGAAAGCCTGAAAGATCGCGGGACCGACCGGTTATGGTTTCTAATTGGCGGAGCGGCCGGATGTGGCGAAGCGGTCCGCACCGCGATACCTGAAACCATGGCATTCGGTCCGCAGACATGGCCACACCGGCTCGTGAAAGTTATGCTGGCAGAGCAACTTTACCGGGCCGCAAGCCTGCTGTCGGGTGGCCCTTATCATAAGGCCTGATAATGCCCACACCGGACAGCCTAAGGAGCGCTGTGTTGACCTCTTAAGCGTTCGCGGGCACTCAAAATAAAAAATAGAATGGCAGAGAGGAACACGATGACCGGCAATCTTAAAGATCTATCTGGAAGAAAAGCACTGGTAACAGGATCGGCCACCGGCCTCGGGCGCTCAATAGCACTAATGCTGGCTGAACGCGGGGCAGATGTGATCGTCAACTGCACTCGCTCGGTTGCAGAAGCGGAAGACACGGTTTCGGCCTGTCAGGCATTCGGCGCGCAGACACAGCTGGTGGTCGCAGACGTCTCGACCGAAGACGGCGCCCGGACGCTGGCAGAGGCAGCCGGTCGCTGGGGGCACCTTGATATTCTTGTCAACAATGCCGGCATCACCCGGCATGCCCGCGATCATAGTGATCTCGACGCTCTTAACCGTGACGACTTCATGGCCACATATGCCGTCAACGTCGTCGGGCCATTCCTATTGCTGCAGGCTTGCAAACCGCTGCTTGAGAAGGCGCATCAGACAACCGGGCGAGCCAGCACAGTCTTGAATGTCTCTTCAATCGCCGGCGTCACCGGTATCGGCTCATCGGTTGCCTATGCTGCAACCAAAGGCGCATTCAATACAATGACTATTTCTCTGGCGCGGGCTCTGGCGCCGGCCATAAGAGTGAATGCAATCTGTCCCGGTTTTATCGGGACGCGATGGTTCAAGGATGAAATGGGCGCTGAGCAATATGAGAAGATGGAAGCTGGCGTCGCTGCATCGGTGCCTCTGAATGTCGCGAGTGGACCGGATGATATTGCCGCATCTGGGATGTTCTTTCTCGGAGACGGCTCGCGCCATGTCACTGGCGAAACACTGTTAACCGATGCCGGCATGCATTTGGGATATGCGCCCTTAAAAGCACGATAATGCAATAATAAACATAATCGCCTCCGGAATACGAATTCGCCTCGACTTGCAGCGATCTTAATCTTTTCTGATTAAACTTCGTGCTTTCCAGTCAAATAGTCACATTTACTTTTATCGACGGTGGCGGAAGTCGCCTTCATGGGTTCTAAGAAGTCATAGTTTTCGACCCTTATCAGGAGGCTTCTTAATGGGTAAAAATCTCTCACGGGCAATGATGGTTGCTCTTACTATGGGTGCATTCTCTGCACCTGCAGCTTTGGCCGAAGGCGAATTCAGCGGTAATGTCGCGCTGACGTCTGACTATGTCTATCGTGGCTTCACACAAACTGACGGCGCACCAGCGCTTCAGGGTGGCTTCGATTATGCAGACGGTGACTTCTATGTCGGCGTTTGGGGTTCGGGCGTAGACTTCGCTGACGGCACCAGCACAGAGGTTGATCTCTATGCCGGTTTCACACCAACCGTTGGCGCTTTCGACCTTGATCTGGGCGTTATTTACTATCTTTATCCGGATGCTCCAGATGAACCTGAGCAAAACTTCGTAGAGATCTATGCTGGCGCAAGCACAACTGTCGGCGCAGTAGATCTGGGCGTATCTTATGCCTACTCACCTGAGTTCTACCTCGAGGCAGGCGCAGCCGGCTACCTCGCCGCCAGCATCGGTACGGCTCTGTCCGACAATTTCGGCATCGACGCGACTGTCGGTTACCAGGATTTCTATGATGACGACGCTGCAGACGCCGTCACAGATTACTCGATCGGTCTGACGACATCGATCGGCGACTATGTCGACCTCGACTTCCGTTACATCGACACAGACGCTGACACTGACGAAGCTTTCGTCATCACGGTTAGCCGCGCGCTTTAAGCCAGTGAAAAGCTAAGTTTATTCTCCCATAAACTTGCGAATAGGAGCCGCCACCCTTAACGGGCTGGCGGTTTCTTTTTGCGAAGAATATCGCACTGCCAGATCCGGTGCGGCGAAGCTCGAATAATTACCGACCAACTCGGCCCGGCCGGTGTCTCTTGTTCCAGTCGGGCAGCTTACATCAGGACATTGCCCGGCCGGTACCGCCGAAACCAACGCCATGCTCGGGGCGAGGGAAAGATTGCACGCGCTGTACCCCATAAAAAAACGGGCCGCCGGAGCAGCCCGCTTATTTCAAATCAGATAAATATCGATCTAACCGGCGATTTTGCGATCCTCGAGCACTTCGCCTTTACGGCCTTCGCGTTTGCGAACCGGCTGGAAGGCAATTTTTGCGTGCTCCGCACAGTATGGCCCACCTGTTGCTTTACGACCGCAAAACGCAAATGTCGGATCCGACGGATCACCAATCGGCCACTTACACATACTGTCACGCAGCGTCAGAATTGTTGCCGCATCTCCACTAACCAATGGCGCCGGCTCTAAAGCCGCAGCGGCCACGATAGACGGTCTCCCGACCTTGCGCGGCGCGTCTTTGGCAGACACTTCGGTTTTTGGTGCCGCCATGACTTTCTCGACAGGCTTGACCCTAGGTTTGGTCAGCCGCACTGGCCGCTTAACTGGCCGCGACGGTGTCGCACGACCGGACAATCCCAAGCGATGAACTTTACCGATCACAGCATTCCGCGTGACGCTGCCGAGCTCAGTCGCAATCTGGCTCGCAGAATGACCTTCAGCCCAAAGCTTTTTCAAAAACTCAACCCGTTCCTCAGTCCAAGACATTCTTTGCTCCCCGTGATCCACCAAATTCAACATATTGATCAAGAAGCCGGTTTCGACCCCCGATTTTATCTATATATCGTATCAGCGGGCCCAGAAAACACAATATGCTGGACTAATCCATCCACAGGCAATCAATATATTGTGTGTGTTCTTCTCAAAATACCACTCTCGCCAAATTCATTCTACCGGACTAGAGGTATGTGCATGAACACTTCATCAGACACAGACCTTCACCTCAAACCGCGAACCTATGGCTTTATTAACTGGATCGGTCTCTGGACGTTATATAAGCGCGAGGTGGGCCGCTTTCTGAAAGTCTGGATGCAAACGCTGTTTGCGCCGGTTGTGACAACAATTCTGTTCATGACGGTTTTTAAACTCGCGTTCGGCGATCGCGGCGAATTGCGGGGCGACTTTGCCGGGTTGAACTACAATAATTTTATCGCGCCCGGCCTGATTGTAATGTCGCTGCTACAGAACGCGTTTCAAAATTCATCTTCCTCACTGACAATTTCAAAAGTTCAAGGCACCCAAGTAGATTTCCTGATGCCGCCATTATCGGCATTTGAGCTCAGTATCGGCTTTATTTTCGGTGCGGTAACGCGCGGCCTGATGGTTGGCTTCGTCAGTGCCATTGCCATTCATTATAGCGGCCTTGCCCATCTTAATATTGCCCATTTATGGCCGGTCATTTGGTTCGGACTGATGGCCGCAATATTTCTCGCCGCACTCGGTGTTATGGGCGGTATATGGGCCGACAAATTCGACCATCTCGCGGCTATAACAAACTTTGTCATTGTTCCGCTGACTTTCTTGTCAGGGACATTTTACGACATCACCGTTCTTGCCGAGCCGTTCCAGACCGCAGCATATTTTGATCCGATTTTCTACTTGATTGACGGCTTCAGATACGGATTTCTCGGAGCAGCAAACTCGGACATTATGACGGGCATGATTGTCACAGGCGGGGCAGCGCTTGCAGCCTCAGTCGGGGTCTGGTGGATGCTGAAATCGGGCTACAAGTTGAAGGCCTAGGCACGTGGCAAGCCCCCCAATTCTAAGCATGTCGGACGTTTGCCTGTCGTTTGGCGGCAATCCTTTATTTGAAGGAGTCGGGTTCGTTTTATCCAAAGGCGAACGCGCCGCACTGGTCGGGCGAAACGGCGCTGGTAAATCAACTCTGATACAACTTATTTCAGGGCATTTCGAACCGGATACTGGCCAGATCTGGTGCCAGCCGGGGGCAGACATTACCGCCATCGAGCAAGAACCGGATCTATCTCGTTTTTCGACCGCATTGGAATTCTGTACCGCGGGGCGGGCAACAGCATGGGATGCGGAAGCCGAAATGGGACAATTTGGCGTTGACCCGAATGCCGACCCAAAAACCCTATCCGGAGGA
Organism: Hyphomonas sp. TMED17; assembly: GCA_002172915.1. Lineage (GTDB taxonomy): Bacteria > Pseudomonadota > Alphaproteobacteria > Caulobacterales > Hyphomonadaceae > Henriciella. The sequence goes on from NHBW01000006.1 coordinate 96,203, forward strand.
CAAATCCGACGTGTCGCGCTCGCCCGCGCTTTCGCGGAGATGCCTGACATTCTATTACTCGACGAACCGACCAACCACCTTGACGTTCCGATGATCGAAGCCCTCGAGCAGAGGCTGGAAACATTTCCGGGGGCGGTCCTTCTGGTCAGCCATGACCGGCGGTTTCTCGAAACGGTCACGACGAATACTTTATGGCTGCGCGGCGGCGAAGTTCTCAAATCACCAAAGGGCTATGCCTTTTTCGATGAGTGGGCAGAGGAAATAGAGCAGGCCGACCGCAAACAGATTTCAAAAATTAAAACCCAGCTAAAAGCCGAACATCACTGGCTTGCCCGCGGCGTGACCGGGCGACGGAAGCGAAATATGGGCCGGCTTAGCCGTTTGCATGAAATGCGCGCCGACTTCGCCAGAAAACAAGGGGCAATGAATACCGCCAATGCCACAGCCGGTCTCTCGGCACAGGCTGGCGACAATCAGTCACGAAAGGTTCTGGAAGCGTTCGGACTGAGCCTCGCTTACGGGCCATTCAAGATCGTCGAGAATCTCGACTTGCGCGTGTTACGCGGCGACCGCATCGGAATTATCGGTGCAAACGGGGTCGGGAAAACAACCCTCATTCGGCTTTTGCTCGGCGAAATCGCAAGCGATGATGGCCATGTCAAAGTGAATCCTTCACTCGATGTGACATATCTCGACCAGATCCGACAGCTGCTGCAACCCGGCGATACATTACGCGAAGCCCTAACCCCGAATGGCGGCGACTCCATTTCGGTTCAGGGCCAGCCCCGGCATGTTGTGGCATATGCGAAGGATTTTCTGTTTGGCACCGAACAGCTAAACCAGCCCGTATCCGCCCTGTCGGGCGGGGAGCGTAATCGCTTAACCCTTGCCATTGCTCTGGCCCAGGCGACAGACGTGCTAGTGCTTGACGAACCGACCAATGATCTCGACATGCAAACACTCGAATTGCTTGAAGACATGCTGCTGAATTTCTCTGGCACGCTCATTCTCGTTAGTCATGACCGGTCCTTTCTTGATGCCAGCGTCACCTCATGTTTGGTTCCAGTCGGAAACGGCCAATGGCTGAGAACCGCCGGTGGCTGGAGCGACGCCCAGAAACAGATCCGTGCAGAAACAAAAAAGATCTCAAAATCAAAGGCAAAGTCAAAGCCCGGGACGCCACAAAAAAAATCCGTCCAACACCCGACGACCAAATTGTCTTTCAAAGATCAACATCGGCTGCGTGAAGTCGAGACTGAAATTCCCACCCTCGAGGGTCAGATTGCCAAACTCGAAACCGAGCTATCACAGCCGAACCTTTACCAGCAGCAACCCGAAGCTTTCGCCCGCTTGAGCCGTGAGCTGGAACAGGCACAAGCCGAACTGCTCCAAGCAGAAGAAGACTGGCTGTCTATAGAGGCCAAGAAAGAAGCACTCGACAAATAAACCGGCCAGGCTGACCGGACCAGACGGCTAGCGCTTTGGAGGGCGGCGGCCTTGCGGGCCGTCTTGATCCGGTCGGCGATATTTTTTCGGCCTCTGCCCTTCGGACCGGCGATTGTCGGCACGCTGCCGCTCTTCGCCATCATCTCGACGAAATGAATCCCTGCCCGACGCTCCGGCACCATCCCGTTCAAACTTCTTCTGACGCTTGAGCTCGGCATGATCGACCGACGTACGGTTCGGTTTCGGACCACCCCGACCGACAAAAGACCGACCTTTACGAACCGGCTTTCCAGTCTCGTCGCGCAGACGCTTTGGCTGCTCGGGTAGCGAAGCGGAAATCAGTGCGGCGCGTTCCCGCGGCTTAAGCGGCCGCCATTTGCCCTCTGCGAGATCATCCAATCGCAGCGGACCAATCCGGATTCTCAGCAAATCCTCAACCTGCAGCCCGACGAGATCGCACATTCGCCGGATCTGGCGCTTGCGCCCTTCTTTCAGAATAAAACGGAGCTGCTGGCCTTCAACGCGCTCAACCTGAGCCGGCTTCAGGCGTTTGCCATCCAGCACCAGTCCATTGCACAAAAGTGTCAGCTTGCCAGCCGTGATGTCACCGCGAACCGTAACCAGATACTCCTTTTCAAGTGTATGCTGCGGCCCGATGATCGCTTTCGCCAAGACACCATCCTGTGACAATAATAAGAGCCCGCGACTATCCTGATCAAGCCGGCCCAAAGGCGCCAGACTCGCATCACGGCCTGGCGGCGTGCCACCTTCTGGACCGCGTGCCCGCGTCAGAAGGCGCGCGGCCGGCGTCTGGCCCGCCTCGGGCTGGGCAGACACGTAACCAACCGGCTTGTTCAAGACACCGGTAAATTTCGCCTGCAACATTTCCTCTACACGCGGAGATAAAGTCAGCGTTTGAAACGGCTCGATTTTATGACCGGCCTGCTCGACAACAATATCATCGATTTTTACACCGCCAGCGGCAATCAGCGCATCCGCCTCGCGGCGCGAGCATAATCCAAGTTCCGCCATCCATTTGTTCAGACGCACCGGGGCATTGCCCTTATAACTATAAGATTTTGACATGACCTGCGGTGTGGCGGCTCAGCTCTCAGTCGTCAATGCCTATTGCTGGTCAATCAATTGGCGATAAGACATTGCTACATTGGCGCGTGCATAATTTGAACCGAACTCGGCCATTATGGTCGGGTCGTGATCGAAACCGAATTTTTCATAAAGATGGATTGCAGCCTCGCATTTCGAATTGGTCAGCAGATACAGTCGGCGGATCGCCATCTGCCGCGCCCGCCGCAATATTTCGACAAGCAAAAACTCGCCGGCCTTTAACCCTCTCGCGCGCTCCAGAACACCCATTTTTGTGAGCTCATAATCACCGTCGCCACTGGGCATCAGTGCACACGTGCCGACAATGCCACGCCCTTTCTTCTCGGCGAATATAATCTGGCCACCCTTCCTGATAATCTCGTCATCAGGGTTCGACAAAACCCTCTGGTCGGTGTCTTCCATTACAAACATAGACGACACCCATTCCTGATTAATCCGATAGAATTCCGGGGCCAATTCGGGCCGGTATTCAACAATCTTCAGGTCGGCCGGAATTTCGGCGGCCGCTCCGGCATCCGAACCGGTCTCGCAACTGGACATTTTACCACCGTCCTGAGATCTCATTTAGCCCCCGATTGGTTAACCTCGGCACAACACCGTCAAGACTAATTACACGCCGGCCAGAAATTGGAAAAGCCATGACGTTAGGACCGATAAATTCGGCCTGTGGCAACGATAAATCACCTCGCATCAGAAAACTGCAGATATCTCCGTCACAAGCTATTTCCTAAACGGCCGACTCCCTGTTAATGAGCAGCTATGAATTCAGCTATTATTGTTTTTCCAGGCTCCAATTGTGATCGTGATGCCCAGACCGCGCTGCGCGAAGCGACGGGTAAAGAACCGTTGATGATCTGGCACAAGGAAGACCCACTTCCGGCAGGCATCGATCTCATCATGGTGCCGGGTGGCTTCTCCTATGGCGACTATCTGCGCTGCGGAGCCATAGCGGGCAATTCACCAATTATTTCGCAATTGAAGCAACACGCCGAACGCGGCGGCTATGTGCTGGGTGTATGCAACGGCTTTCAGATACTTTGCGAGACCGGACTTCTGCCCGGCGCTCTCATCCGGAATGCCGGACTAAATTTTGTCTGCCGGCCCGAGACATTGTCTGTGGCAAACCAGGACTGCGCTTTTACCGGCAATTATCAGGCACAACAACAGATCTCGATCCCCGTCGCACATCATGATGGGAACTTCGTTGCTGACAATAATACGCTGGCACAACTCGAAGGCGACAACCGGATTGCGTTCAAATACGTCAATAATCCGAATGGCTCGGCTCATGATATTGCCGGTATATTAAGTCCGAACAAGCGCGTTCTCGGCATGATGCCACATCCGGAACGGGCAATCTGTCGCCATGAGGGCGGAACGGATGGCCAGGCGCTTTTCCAGAGCGTTCTGAATGCAATCTAGAATTAAATCCGTCGCAAAGGTCTCAGCGCTGATATCGTCTTCAACCTCTATTGTCCTAATAAAAACCGGTAAGCCCGCCATGCCCATTATGCTAGCGAATCTTCACCGTCCAGTTTAGAAAATCACAATGACCGAGACATCATCTTTTCTTGCCCCGCTTCTGAGCCCACAAACCGAAGCTTCAGCCGCCGAGCACGGTATCAATGCCGAAGAATGGCAGCGCCTCATTACCCGTCTCGGGCGGGACCCGAACCTGGTCGAGCTCGGGATTTACAGTGTAATGTGGTCAGAGCACTGCTCTTACAAATCTTCACGGCGTCATCTGTCCAAATTCCCGACTAAAAATGATCGCATCATACAAGGACCGGGCGAGAATGCCGGGGTGATTGATATTGGTGACGGTCAGGCCGCCATTTTCAAAATGGAAAGCCACAACCACCCATCTTATATCGAGCCATATCAGGGCGCAGCAACCGGCGTTGGCGGAATTTTACGCGATGTCTTCACAATGGGTGCCAGACCCATTGCACTGGTCAATGCCTTGCGGTTCGGCGATCCGTCCCACCCGAAAACACGCAGTCTTCTGGCAGGTGTCGTTGCCGGTATTGGCGGCTATGGGAATTGCGTCGGTGTGCCGACTGTTGCTGGTGAAACCGAGTTTGATGCCGGCTATAATGGCAATATACTCGTGAATGCGATGGCTGTTGGCCTCGCCGACCAGGACAAAATTTTCTATGCTCGTGGCGCGACACCGGGTAATCCGATTTTCTATGTCGGGTCGAAAACCGGCCGCGACGGCATTCACGGCGCGACGATGGCGTCGGCAGAGTTTTCCGAAGGTGACGAAGAAAAGCGCCCAACCGTTCAGGTCGGCGATCCGTTCACGGAAAAGCTGCTGATCGAAGCCTGCCTTGAATTGATGGCAACCGATGCCATTCAGGCCATTCAGGATATGGGCGCTGCCGGGCTGACCTCTTCGAGTGTCGAGATGGCGGACAGCGGTGGTGAAAACGGCGAAGGGATCGGGGTCGAAATGGACCTCGATAAAGTACCGCAGCGGGAAACCGGCATGACCGCCTACGAGATCATGCTGTCGGAAAGCCAAGAGCGCATGCTAATGGTGCTCAAGCCCGGCAAAGTCGATGTCGCGAAAGCCATTTTTGACAAATATGATCTCGATGCAGAAGTCATCGGCATGACGACCGATAGTGGCCGGCTTGTGCTTAAACAGCATGGTGCAACGGTCTGCGACATTCCCGTTGCACCTCTGGCCGATGACGCCCCCAATTATGACCGGCCATGGGTCGCACCCGAAAAACGCGCACCGATTGATATCGCGGCACACGGCACCCTCGAGGCGGCATCTCGTAGTCTCGTGAAGCTTATGAACTGTCCGAACATGGCTTCCAAACGCTGGATCTGGGAACAATATGACCGACACGTCATGGGCGATACGATTGACAGTTCGCAAAGTCAGGGAGACGCGGCTATCGTGCGGGTTCACAATACCCAAAAAGGCCTTGCTATCAGTTCTGACTGCAACCCGCATTATGTCGCCGCCGATCCTTATGAAGGCGGCAAACAGGCGGTTGCAGAAGCGTATCGCAATCTCTCGGCGGTTGGCGCCGCACCGATTGCTATCACTGACAATCTGAATTTCGGTAATCCGGAAAATCCCGAAACCATGGGATATATCGTACGTGCGATCGACGGAATGGCCGAGGCCTGCCGGGTGCTCGATTTCCCGGTCGTGTCAGGCAATGTCAGCCTGTATAATGAGACCGATGGCCGAGCGATCCCGCCAACCCCGGTGTGCGCGGGTGTCGGGCTGATTTCAGACCTCGACAAGACGGCAACTCTGGCTGGTGCGAAAGCTGGCGACAAGCTGGTCTTGATCGGCAATCTCAAAGGCCATTTAGGTGCCAGCCTCTATGCCCGAGAATGTCTGGGCCTCAAGGGCGAAGCCCTCGGCGCGCCGCCGCCAGTCGATCTCGAGGAAGAACGCCGGAACAGTGTCGTAATCCGTGACCTGATTGCGCAGCGCCGCGTTAATGCCGTGCATGATATCAGTGATGGCGGCCTTGCCTGTGCCGCGGCAGAAATGGCTATGGCCAGCGGCCTCGGTGTTGAAATCGATGCTGGCCTCGGTACTGCTGAGCTGTTCGGCGAAGATCAGGCAATGTATTTACTGGCAACATCCGAAGTACCGGAAAACGGCCGACTTGTCGGCGTTTTCGGTGGCGATGCGATTACGATTGACGGCGACGCAGTGACGCTGGCTGCACTACGAGCCGCGCATGAAGACTGGCTGCCGAATTATATGAACCAAATCAATTGTGATGCTTAAGCGCCTACTGCCGGGTCATTATGCTGCGGTCCGATTAACCGGGCGATTATCTGACACAGCGCTCATCCGCCGTCAGCTCTAACCGACCAGTCGAGACCGGTAGACTTTCGCCTTGCTCGGACCCGGTCAGATCAAGCTATTGCGGGCTTAATTTGACCACCCATAACCTATCTGAATTCCGCATCAGCCGCCAAGCCGACCATTATGACTGTATCGACAGATCGCAAAAACCAGTCGAGGTCGATACGCTCGAACACGTCACTCGGCTGGTGATAGTCGGCATGATCTTCGACGCCGAGATAAATATGCGGAATGCCGGCAAGGTAGAACGGGCCATGGTCGGATAACATGGTCCAGTCATCATCAGAACCGGGCGTATCATGTCCCAAAGAGAGTCTGACCGGTGCTTGCGCAACAACAGTTCTCACCATGCGGCCAAGTGAAGGATTGTGTAGCACGCCAGATGTCCACAGGCCGGTTGTCTCACCCCGAGCGATCATGTCGAGATTTATATTCAGCGCAACATTCAAACCAGGATCCAATGTGTTGGCTACGAAATGCCGTGATCCATCGAGCGCGAACTCCTCGGCATCAAACGCGACAAATATGAAATCATTATGGGGCCGATGGATCTGGAAATACTCCGCCATGGCCGGCATTCCGGCGACACCCGATGCATTATCATCAGCGCCATTGTAAATCAGTCCCGAAACGGCACCGATATGATCATAATGCGCCCCGACGACAATCGTCTGGCGACGCTCGCCGGTACCTTGAACAAATCCGGCGAGATTGACACCGGTTGCCAATGCCGCCCCGGTTGCGGACATTTCGGCAGGCACGGGCCCGAATTCGAATGAATGCTGATAGGTTCCGTCAAAAGGCACTAAATCGAGGCTTTCCATGCGGGAAACGATCAGGTTCTGCGCTTTCGAACGGCCGTCTGATCCGGTCCTCCGGCCTGCCATATCATCCGCGCTTAATGTTTTTAAAAAAGCGGTCGTATCGGCTGCGCCAAACAAAACCGGCTGGTAAGATGCTGTATTTGACGGCAGACATCCGGCAAGCAAAAAGGTCCATAATAGAGGCTGGATTAAAATTTTCATGCTCATCTTCTCCCGACCCGCCAGACAGCGACGCCGCATCTAGCGCATTGCCAGAGCCAGCGCCTTTTAAGCGTTCAAATCCGGCAGGTGGTGCGCCGCGGCCATATAGTCTGACGAGCGCATCTCATACAACCGGCTCGCCGTGCGTTGAAACTCAAAACTTCCCGTACCTTGGCGGTACAGATTATCGGGCTCGGCCGCCGCGTTGGCGACGAGCTTTACTTTGGCTTCGTACAGCGCGTCGATCAACGCAACAAAACGGGCCGCTTCATTTCTGTTCTCGGGAGACAAAACCGGGATATTCTCAAGAATTACAGTGTGAAAACGTGCCGCGATCGCAAGATAATCGAGCGCACCTAGCGGGCGTCCACATAACTCCTGAAAACTGAACCTGGCGACCCCGGCCGCAGCCCGTGCCACTTCGAGCTGTCGCCCTTTGACTACCAATGTGTGCGGCTGCGACAAAGCCCCTAATGTCAAACGACCGAAAGCATCATCAAGCGCCCGTGAGGCGTCGCCGACATGCCAGACCGGCGCTGCGCTCAATCGGTCGAGTCGATAATCGCGCTCGCTATCGAGCTCCAGTACGTCACAAGATTGCTTTAGCAGCCCGATAAACGGTAAAAATAATTCGCGATTAAGGCCTTGCTTGTAAAGATCGTCGGGTGGCCGGTTTGAAGTCGCGACGACGGTCGCCCCGAATTTGAACAAATGCTCGAACAGGCGCGACAGGATCATTGCATCGGCAATTTGCGTTACCTGAAATTCGTCAAAGCAAAGCAGCTTACCCTGATGAGCAAAATAACGGGCAACCGGCGGGATCGGGTCGCTAATATCCGGACGTGCGCGGGCAATCGCCAGGCGGTCATGTACCCGGCCCATAAATTCATGGAAGTGCACCCGCTGGGCCGGGACCGGAGACAAGTCGAAAAATGCGTCCATCAGCATTGACTTGCCGCGCCCGACACCGCCCCACAGATACAGGCCCTGAATTGGCGGTCGTGCTCTGAACCAGCGTCTCCGCGGCGCTTTCGCAAGACGCATGCCCAGATCATCAAGCCGTTCGGCTACCGCCATTTGCGCCGGGTCCAGCGTTAATTGTCCTTGCGCAATACGCTGGGCAATATGATCGCACACACTTGTCATAATTGCGTCCCCGACAATCCTTCAGCCATTTGCTCCAGAAATATTATTAACGCCCGGGGTTCGATCATAAGTGTCCCAACCAGTCCCGAAACCGCACCGCCAAGGTGAGCCTCATGTCCGATAATCCTATTCTTGCGCTGCGCCAGTATCGCGCTGCCGAGCAAAAATAAAATAGCAAAAACGATCGCTGGCATCGGAATAAAAAACACGCTGACCATGGAAAGCGGAAAAAAGATACAGACCGATAGGACAATGCCCGAAATCGCCCCCGACGCTCCGACCGCCTTGTAATCGGGAGTCCTGCGATTGTGCACAAGCGTCCAGTAGCTGCCGCCGGTTAAAGCTAAGAAATAGATGAAAACTAGCCGGTAAGACCCGACATTTGTTTCGACAACCGGGCCAAAACTCGCAAGCACAAATAGATTTACGGCGAGGTGTAGAAAGCCGGCATGTACAAACCCGCTACTGAGCAGGCGGTAATATTCGCGATCTCGAATTACCACGCCAATGTGCAGAACATGCGCATTGAGAAAAGCGGCATTGAATAAAGCGTACAGGCTGACCAGACCAGTTATGAAGATGAGCGCCAAAGTGGCCGGATAATTGCCGATCTGTTCTATCATATTACCTTCGATCGCTCCGGCGCGACGGTTGCTGAATCAGAATTTCTAACCCGTCTGACATGTATGCTCTAATTGTAATGCTCCGGTCTCCGATCCCTGAAAAACCCCCACGCTGCGCGCTCTGTATCGATACTGTCGAGATCGAAACTGGCGAGAATGACACCACTCTCCTCACGTCCAAGTTCGGCAATGATCGCGCCGCACTGGTCTGCAATAAAGCTGGTTCCGTAAAATGTCTGGCCAGCTTCATCGCCAATCCGGTTGGCAGCGACGACCGGTATGACATTACTGACGGCATGGCCCTGCATGGCCCGTCGCCATCGTGCCGCCGTATCGAGGCTCGGGTCCCGCGGTTCGGCGCCAATCGCGGTCGGGTAGAGCAGGACATCAGCCCCGTTGAGAGCCATGGCCCGGGCGGCTTCGGGAAACCATTGGTCCCAGCATATTCCGATGCCGATGCGGCCTTTTTTTGTCGCCCATACTTTAAATCCCGTATCGCCCGGGCGGAAATAGAATTTCTCCTGATACCCCGGCCCATCTGGAATATGGGTTTTACGATACACTCCAAGGGCCTCGCCATCTGCATCCAGCATCACGACACTATTATAGTAATGCGGACCATCTTTCTCGAAAATCGATATAGGCAATACGACTGACAATTCGCGTGCCAATGCACTTAATTGCAAGACAGCCGGATGCGTTCGCCATGGCGCCGCGCGACTAAATTCGGCTTCGTTCTGTGTTTTACAAAAATACGGCCCACAAAATAGCTCAGGCGCCAGAACAATGTCGGCACCCTGGCTTGCGGCTTGCCGGACATGCTGGCAAATAAGGTCGATATTCGCTTGCTGGTCGTCCCCGAATGCAGACTGGATCGCAGCAATAGTCATGGCTCTCGTCATCGTCTTCTCATTCCATCTCAAAACTTATGGGGCAAGGGATTTCACGCGTCATACAGTGAAAACTGCCGCCGCCTCGCAGAATCGCCTTGGCTGGCAATCCGATAATCTGCCAGTCAGGACACAAAATCTGCAGGCGTTCAATTGCCCGAGCCCCCTGAGCAACATCATAGACTGGTAAAATCAGATGATTATTTACCAATGTGAAATTCATATGACTGGCTGGCAGGACTTCACCATCTTCGGTAACAATCCGCCCCGGTGAAGGGATCGTATCGACCCGAAGACCGGTTGCACGCAATACTGCTTCGGCTTTGGCAAGGATCTCCGCCTGCGGATCGTCATCGCCGGTCGCGCTCTGACAGAGAATATGCGCCGGGCCAATAAAGCGGGCGAGATTATCAATATGGCCATCTGTATGATCATGGTCGAGACCATGATCTAGCCAGAAGATATCGGTCACGCCAAAGGCCGCTTTCAGCGCAGCTTCAGCGGCCTGCTCCGACCAGTTATTACCGCGGTTCGGGTTTAATAAGCACTGCCGGGTTGTCATCACGCGGCCATGTCCGTCAAACTCTAACGCCCCGCCCTCAAGCACAAAATCATAGGGCAGCGGGGCGATATTCTCATGACTAGCTATGGCTTTAGCCGTGTCTTTGTCCCCCGGCATATTAAACTTGCCACCCCAGCCATTGAAACCGAAGCATAATGCCATTCTTGTCTGCGGCGTCTGAGCAATAATCGGGCCCGTATCGCGTAGCCAGATATCACCGCTCGGCACATTTACCAGTTCAACATCACCATCGTATCGCGCGAGCGCGGCGGCCGCAGTATCGTAAGCCTGCTGCGAACCGCAAGCCACACGTACCGACACAAAACGCGCAGCTGTGCGGATGAAGGCGGCAATCTCGACCCGGGCTGCGGCAAGTGTACCTTGCCATTCATTGGCAAGGTGTGGCCAACCAACCCACAGGGTTTGCTGCCGGGACCACTCCGCCGGGACATTTCGTATCGGGTTCATCATATGTGTCTTCCTTGATCAGCGCTTGCCATAAATCACCTCAAAGAAAAAGGGCGACCCATACGGGCCGCCCTTTCCTACGCAACATATGCAATTTGGTTTAAGTGCCGACTAGAATTCGTAACGGGCACCGAAACGGACTTCGTAGCGAGAAGCGTCGCCGATACGGGCTTCGCAAGGATCACCTACAACGCATTGAGGTGGGAAGCCAGGCTCGCGAAGAACACCCCACTCATCATTCAGCAGGTTAGTGAGGTTATCGATCACTAAAAAGACCTCTGCTTTATCGTCGCCAAAGCCAGAAAATTCCTGTGTCACTTTAACGTCGACTTTGCCCCACCAAGAGCCCTCTTGACCGTTACGCTCTTCGCCACTGGCGAGGAATGGATTGCCGTCAAGGAATGGTGTGAAACCAGTGATATCGTTCGGGTTGCCATCAACTGTAAGGCTGTATGGACGACCTGAACTTAACTGACCGAAAGCGAAGAACTTAGTCAGATTGTCACCGAAAAACGCTTTCTCGTAGCTTGCAGTACCGGTGAAGCGGTGCTCCGTGTTGTAATCTGAAGTTGCAGCCGAAACGTCTTGAGGATCAGCGAATGATCGGTTGACGTAGTTAGAGAAAGCCACAGAGGATGTCATTGGATGGACATCTTCTGCATCCGAATAAGCATAGCCAAGTGACCAGTCAAAGCCGTTGCCGTAGTCCTTGGAAACACTCGCGGAAAGGAGGAGAGACTTGGCGTCATCACCTGAGTTTGTCAGTACGAAGGCTGGCTCCCGAACACTTGTATATGTCGGATAAACACGACCATCAGGGCCTGTAGATGTTCCCGTGGGAGCATCAAAGTCACCACGGATCCAGACAGCACTATCTTTTGAGATCGTGTATAGAACATCAGCTGTTACAACGTACTCACCACCGAGGTTTGGCAGGTCAACGAATTTTGTTGCTCCCAACGCTAGCTTCCACTCATTTGGAATGTCAAAGTTCGGATCAAGATAGTTGATCTCGAAGTTTGATCCAGCACCCGCAGCAACGGCGTCGATCATAACCTGTGGCACACACCAGCCTGGACCAGTTGGAACACCATCTTCACACGAACCGTAAGGTACGGCTGTTGTATCGAGGATAGATGGACCACCATTTTGCTCAAGACCAAAAGCGCCGCCATCCGAACCAAACTGGAGAACGTTGTTGGCTGAGTATGTGTTAGAGAGCCAAACGTTCGGATTGCCGCCTGAATAGAGGCCGATACCGCCACGTAGGTCTAATGTATCGTTAACGTCCCATGTGAAACCAAGACGTGGCTGGAACAGATCTTTACCATCAAGATTCTGACCATTGGAGAAACCGTAATCAGCTAGGAAATCAGGATTCGTTTCGGGTTCATCATCAGTTTCATACCAGTCGTAACGCAGACCAGCTGTCAGCACGAAACCATTCAAGAAGTCGTACTCGTCCTGAAGATATACAGTATTAACTGAATAGCCCCAATCAGCAGCCGCATCGAATGGGTCGCCGGTCGGTGAATTGTTATAGTTAATGTTGTCAGCAAGGCCAAGCTCAAAGTTTTCAATCGCTGGATCAAAAATGCCTGGCAGTGTGGCGCCACTGTTCGCGTCGAAATCAATTTCCGTCTCAACATGCTGAACGAAGAGGTTGAAGACATCTACAGTTTCACGCTCGTAGCCAAAAGTAAGATCGTGATTATCGATTGTCCAGAAACCTTTTAGCGCAAAGTTGAATGTATCATATTTCAGCTTGTTGGCCTGACGGCTGTCATCACCGCCAAGATACACATCAACATCGTCCGTTTCGATCGTGATCTCACCAAAATCAGTTCCGCCCAAGGAAAGCTGACGATTATCAACTTCGGTGTATCCCATCCGCAGTTCTGTCGAAAAACTATCTGTCCAGTCAGAATAAAGTGAACCAATATAAGATTCTAGCTCTGTACCTTGCTCATAGAGGTGATTGGAGAATTCAAATTCGTCAAGGTCAGCGTCAGAAGGAACGATATTGAAACCGTCATTCCAGTTATAGGTGAAAGAGGCACGGTGATTATCAGTGACGTTCCAGTCCAGTTTCACGAGAATTTTCTCGTCTTCATTATCAAAACTGGAAGGAATTACACCCGGATCATAATTATAGATATCACGTGAAATGCGCAGGATCTCATCAATCTCGGCTTGTGTGATATTCACTTCGTTCACAGCACCGGAACCTATTGGACCACGGTCAAAAAGATTGGACCCTTCGAGCTTTTCATAAGAAGCAAAGAAGAATAATTTGTCCTCAATGATTGGTCCGCCAAGACCGATACCATAGCGGTACTCGTCATATTCACCGGTCGTGATGTCGTCACCTTCAAGGCTGTCCGAACGAAGATCATCATTCGTGTAGTCAACGAAAAGGTACCCGCTCACCTCATTCGCACCGGACTTGGTCACGGCGTTGATATTACAGGCAGAGAACCCGCCATATTCAACACTGAATGGTGCCAGCTCTACAGCTACCTGCTCAATTGCATCGTAAGAGAAGGGAATACGCTCTGTTGGATAGCCATTTGAACTCAGACCGAAATTGTCATTCAGGCGCACACCGTCAACAGTCAGGGAGTTAAACCGCGGGTTCTTACCACCACACTGAACAGCGTTGTCAGCACCCGCGCTCTCATCAATGTAAAGCCGTGGATCAAGACGGAGAATATCTGTCAGGTCACGGTTGATGGCAGGGGCATTTTCAAGTGTTTCAAGATCGAATGTCGCCTTCGGGCCAACGGCCAGATCACCAACCATAGAGCTTGTCGTCGTGACAACGATAACGTCCTGAACCTGATCTGTCTCTTCAAGGTCAAATGACAGATTAGCTGTCTCGCCAAGCGAAACGGAGATGCCGTCGATTTGCTCGCCCTGATAACCATCGCTGGCTGCCACGACAGAATAATTACCGCCAACGCTCAGGTTGCGGACAACGAACTCACCCGAAGGGCCAGCGGTTACCGAACGGCGATATCCGGTACTTGGATCCGAAACAACAATGTTGGCACCGGCAATTGGTGCGCCGGTGACGTCGACGACTTCACCCCGAATGCTGGAGGTAGTAACCTGAGCTTGAGCAGGGGAAAAGACCGCTGCGGCCATCAATGTTGACAATGCAACACCAGATAAAAATTTACGATTTGACATGAAATACACCTTACGAAAGTAGAAACTCGAGAAACAAATTCTGAACCTCAACCGCCGCTTAGCGCAGTAATGTTACACTTTTACGATACATCGATATAGAAGATGTACAAACTCAATACACTATCTCAGCATTGCAAATATGCCACACTTGAGACACGACAAGATGTGGCTAAGGCCCTGTAAAAAGGTGAAATATGCAAAAACTTCAGATTTGGTCAGATTCTAAATCTCGGCTTGCCCTCGGCTTGATAATCGGATTGCTAACGATCCGAATCGGCCTGGTCTACGCTTCGCCGCTCGAACTTTATGCTGACGAGGCCCAGTATTGGCGTTGGAGCACGACGCTCGACTGGGGCTATTATTCGAAACCCCCGATGATTGCCTGGGTTATCCATGCCTCAACCAGCTTATTCGGACATAGCGAAATCGGCGTTCGACTGTTTGCACCCGTGCTGCACACAATTGCTGCGACATTTTTATTATTGCTCACGCGGCGAATGTTCGGTCCGCAGACAGCCCTTATCACGACCGCGGCCTATCTCTTCATGCCCGGTATTGTCCTGTCTTCGACCGTGATCTCAACGGATGGCGTTTTGTTTCCTTTCTGGTGCGCCGGGCTGTATCTATTCTGGCGTCTGCGCGAAGGCGCCATGGGCTGGATTTATTCGCTCGGCCTCGGCGCGGCTATCGGCTTCGGCTTCCTATCGAAATATGCGATGCTCTATTTTGGTCTTGGCCTGGCTTTAACGGCATTGATCGATGCACCATCGCGAGCGGTCTTGCTGAGCTGGACCGGGCTTAAAATAGCCGGCCTTGCGAGTTTCATACTATTCCCCCACATCACCTGGAACGCCGCAAATTCATTTCAGACATTCGGTCACACGGTCGATAATGCCAATCTCGGCAGCGAATTATTCAATCTCGAAAACCTCCCGACCTTTATCGTCGACCAGATGGGAGTATTCGGCCCTGTCAGCTTTATCGGGCTCATTGCCGGGCTGATCATGATGCGGGGCAGTCGCAGCGATGATGTGGCAAGCAAAGAAAACTGGCTGGCCTGCTTCATTATACCGGTTCTGGTGATTATTGCCTTTCAGGCTGTTTTGTCGCGCGCGCACGCGAACTGGGCGGCAACAGCATATCCCGCCGCCTGTCTTTTCATCGCCAGTATTTTCACCCGCGCGACGAATAATAAACAGCCATGGCTGATCGCCAGCGGCCTGATCGCTCTCGGCATACAATTCATTCCGGACTTAACAATACCCACCCGGCTGGCACTTGGCCTCGGCATTGGCGGCGGCTTGTTAATGACCGGCTATGTCTTACGCTGGCGCATAACCGGGCTGTTCTGGTCGGGCATCAGTCTGCAAATTGCGCTGGCCTTATTCTTTGCCATTATAACATTAGGGCCGTCTAGCTGGGTCAGCGCCGCGGGCATGGATAATAGCTTCAAACGGACACGCGGCTGGCAGGATATGGCAAATCAGCTTGTTGCCGAAGCCGAGCGTCTACAGCCGGCCGCCATACTCGTCGACGAGCGGGAAGTCTGGCACGGATTGGATTATTACACAAAAGACCGGCTCGACATTCCTTTGATACTCTGGCGCTTCAATCCGGGCCCGAAAAATTTTGCTGAACAAGTGCCATTAACTGTAAGCACCGATGTGCCGGTTTTGATTGCCAGCTACCGCGCCAAAACACGCCCTCATATCAAAGCGGATTTCTCGACATGGCAGGCACACGGTAAAATTGAAGTTGCACTGGGACGCCGGGCGAATGGCTGTGCTTTAAATCGGACACTTAACTTATATATTGCATCCGGTTACGTCCCTCTTCCAAGAACATCTGAATGGCGGGAGCAATTCGCTGGACAAGTCATCGATCCACCGGCCAAGTGTCCGTCAGGAAATTGACCGCTTCAAGCCGACAATATTAACCGCGAAATCAATGCGCTTGACGGCATGTCGGCGTATCAGGGCAATTACAGAAACAGGATATTTCGCCGAAAACGATGACACAACTTAAAGCCATCCTAGGCCCGACCAATACCGGCAAAACCCATTATGCACTCGAACGCATGATGGCGCACGAAAGCGGGCTTATTGGTTTGCCACTAAGATTACTCGCTCGCGAAGTTTATGACCGTATTGTCAAGGCAAAAGGCCCGCGTGCGGTCGCTCTACTGACCGGTGAAGAGAGAATTGTCCCCGATCAGGCTCGCTACTGGGTCTGTACTGTCGAAGCCATGCCAACCGATAAACGTGTCGCTTTTCTTGCCGTTGACGAAATTCAGCTGGCCGAAGATGATGAGCGTGGCCACATTTTCACAGACCAGATTTTGAATGCGCGCGGCACGCAGGAGACCCTGCTCCTCGGTGCTGAAACCATGCGCGAAGTTCTTCGACAGCTCGACTTTGATATTTCAACTGACACGCGCGAGCGCTTCTCGGAGCTGAAATATGCCGGATCACAAAAAGTCACCAAACTGCCAAAGCGGACCGCCATCGTCGCCTTCAGCGCCGAGCAGGTTTACTCGATAGCCGAACTATTACGGCGACAGAAGGGAGGAAGCGCCGTCGTCATGGGCGGTCTGAGCCCGCGGACCCGAAATGCGCAAGTCGATCTGTATCAAAGTGGCGAAGTCGACTATCTGGTTGCGACCGATGCAATCGGTATGGGGCTAAATCTCGATGTCGAAAGAGTTGCATTCGCCGGACGGACCAAATTTGATGGTCGCCGCCATCGGCTGCTCAGCGCGGCCGAATGCGGTCAGATCGCGGGGCGGGCCGGACGGTTCAGAGAGGATGGCGAATTCGGCGAGACGAATAATTGTCTGCCGTTTGAGGACGAACTGGTCCACGCCATCGAGCACCATCGCTATACGCCCATCGCCGAACTCGTCTGGCGCAATAGCCAACTCGACTACAGAACTATCCGGACTTTAATTGCGAGTCTCGCCCGCAAATCTGATAATCCTGTCTTGCGTCAGAACCCGTATGGACTGGATGAATGGGTTCTTCGCCGGATGGCGGAAGACGCAGCGATCGGCCCGAACCTGCAGGGACAACGCAATGTCCGACGTATATGGGATCTTGCACGTTTGCCCGATTTCCGGAAAGCTGGGCCCGAAGGTCATGGCCGGCTGGTAATCGGGCTGTCGGAGACACTCGCCGATCCCGACGCCCGGCTCGGCAATACGGCCATGTCCAAGCGCCTGAAAGCCCTGGATATCGTGCATGGCGATATTTCTTTGCTGCAGCAAAGACTAGCGATGATCCGGACTTGGACTTATGCCGCCTTTAGGCCTGACTGGCTCAAAGAGCCGGTTTACTGGCAGGAACAGACAAGAGCAGTTGAAGATCGCCTGTCAGATGCGCTACACGATTTGCTGACGCTCCGCTTTGTTGACCGGAGAACCACGGCCTTGATTGCCGGATTGAAGAGGGAAGATTTTTTGACGACGGATGTTTCTGATGCTGGAGAAGTCACAATAGAAGGCCATGCCGTTGGGCATTTGGTCGGCCTTGATTTCGTTCCCGATACAAATGCGTCGACGCTCGAGGGCCGGACCCTCCGGCAGGCTGCGATCAGCGCCCTAACCCCGATTATTGCAGATCGGCTGAAAGCTATTTCCGGTGCCGCGGCAACTGCATTTTCAATTAATGACACAGCGCAGATCATTTGGAATGGAAACGCAATCGCGCAACTGACCGCCGGCCCGCATTGGTTAGCTCCGATGGTAAACCTGATCGGTGGCGAAGGCGCCGAAACCCACCAGCAAGAAGCCGCAAAAGTTCGCGTCAGCGAGTGGCTGGGTCTTGAAATAGAAAAGCGGCTGGTCACCCATTTCAAGCTTAAATTTCAACCAGAAACTAACGCCCTCGAAGGGCTGTCACGTGGTCTGGCCTATCGCTTGCTGGAAGCTGGTGCCGCCGCGGACCTGCGCAGTGAGGACAGAGCACTACACCCGGGTGTTGAAGACCGGGCAACGCTTAAAGAAGCCGGCATCAGATGCGGCCGCATCGCGGCCTATATTCCGGATGCCCAGAAACCTGCTTCACAACGTATGATCGCACTGCTGAAAACCGTGAGTGACGGCCGCCAGCGCCGGATTGCACCGGAAGGCGCAGGCAGCTTCGAACTTGACGGCAACTGGCTGGACGAGGATTTGACGGATCAGGGTTATTTGCGGTTCGGCAAGCGCGCCGTCAGAGCCGATCTCGCCGAGCGGCTGGGCTGGGAATTGTCAAAACGTCGGCGCGAGGCCGGCAAGGCCCAGTTCGAAGTGCCGCCGGAACTGGCATCCATTGTCTCCTGCCCGCTCGACGCCTTCCATATCATTCTCAAAGGGTTCGGTCTGGCACCGGCAGAAAAAGATAGTGAAACAGGGGCGGTAAAATTATGGCGGTTCCAGTCGAAAGCACGGTTGGAAGAGGCCCAGCAACGCCGCCAGCGATCGCAAGCATCAGCTGCAAGGGCCGGCAGGACATCAGCGAAACCGGGCGCCCAGAAAACCAGTGCCGACAGCGACAATAAATCGTCTGGCGGCCCAAAAGGGAAACGAAAACCGGGCGATCGAACACAGCGTAATGACCGGCCGAGACATGAAGCCCACCGGAAATCGTCGCGCCCCGCACCCCGCCAGCCCGACCCCGACAGTCCCTTTGCGGCGCTCGCCATTTTGCTTCCGAGCGAACCGGACAAAAAACCAAAAAAGAAACGGAAACCAAAAAAACGCGTCGCACCACAGGAGAACAGACCGGCAGCAACCGCCGATCCGGTCGCCTCACAGCCGGAGGCAGCGGCATTATTACCAGACGGGGACAAACCGGACGCGGAGATAACAGAAACACAGGATAATAGTGTCGACCGCGGACATGACTAAGGACAGCACGGAAGACGTTCGTCTGGATGTATGGCTGTGGCGCGCCCGGTTCTTCAAGACCCGCAGTATTGCCAGCGCGTATATCGCCAAACGCGGTATACGGATCACCAGAAATGGCCTAACTCGAAAAATTGATAAGCCCGGCGCACGAATCATGATCGGGGATACTCTTACATTTGGTCGACAAAACACTTTGAACAACCTCGAAGTTGCCAATATTGGTCATCGCCGGGGACCCGCTACCGAAGCCGCAGGCCTTTACAACCGCCTCTTTTGAATAAGATGAGATAAATGATGTTTAAATTTCTATCACGACTATTTTCATCCGGGCGGTCGTCAGCACCGGTGCGGAATATTGAAAAATATGACGCGGCTATCGCGCTGCTTGTCGAAGCCGCTACGGTTGATGGCATCTATTCTGATCTCGAAGAGGATGTGATCATGAAACTGATCACAGACAGTTTTGCTGTCGCGCCAAGCGAGGCCCCCGATATGCTGGCCCGCGCAGAACAACTCGCCAATGACGCCGTCGACGCACACGCTTTGACACGGCATGTCAAAAAATTGGAAGAATCCGAGCGCGCCAGCTTGATTGAGGCAATGTACCGGGTGGCGCTTGCTGATGGCGAAGCCTGTAAATTCGAACAAGCCTTCGTTCGACATGTCGCGAGTCTTTTACACATAGATGACGTTACCCGAGCGAAAGCGCGCCGACGTGCCGAAAGAAACGAGACGTGACAAGCTTTCCGATTGACTTAAGCGCCTGCAATCTCCATTTGGCTCTCAAACCTTAACCTGAGATAGAAAATGACCTACATCGTTGTCGACGCCTGTATCCGCTGCAAATACATGGATTGCGTGGAAGTCTGCCCTGTGGACTGCTTTTACGAAGGCGAAAATATGCTGGTGATTCACCCTGATGAATGCATCGATTGCGGCGTCTGCGAACCGGAATGCCCCGTCGAAGCCATCAAACCTGACACCGAAGATGAGCCGGACGCAAAATGGCTGAAGCTGAATACGCAATATGCCAATATCTGGCCCAATATTACGGTTATGAAAGAACCACCTGCTGATCGCGAAAAATTCGCCCAAGAAACCGGTAAACTCGCGAAATACTTCAGTAAAGAACCGGGCGAAGGCGATATATAATCGCTGAAAACGGTAGTTTTGTCGAATAGTTGAATAAACCGATTTTGTCTGCTACAATAAAAGCCAAGTCACTTGAAAATCTGGTCATATCGAGACTGCTTACGGTCTGCGATATGAATAGTTTTGTTTTAAACCATGAGGTCAAAATGACAAAAGACATTGCGGAGGTATTACACGATTTTGAAGTTAACCAAAAAATCGTTTACCCGGCGCATGGTGTTGGAACTGTTACCGGCATAGAAGAACAAAAAGTCGCCGGCATGTCACTGGAAGTATATGTCGTGGCTTTTGATCAGGATAAAATGATCCTGCGGGTGCCCACGAACCGGGCCGAAATTTCCGGCATGCGCGCTCTGGCGAATTCTAAACTCGTAGACGATGCGTTGAAAACACTCGGCGGCAAGGCCCGCATCAAACGAACAATGTGGTCGCGTCGGGCGCAGGAATACGAATCGAAAATCAATTCCGGAGATCTGATCTCGATCGCTGAAGTTGTCAGAGACCTTCACAGACTGGAAGACCAACCGGAACAGTCTTATTCAGAACGCCAATTATATGAAAGTGCCCTCGACCGCATGGCACGTGAACTGGCAGCAGTCGAAAGCATCGACCATGACAAGGCACTCGACAGACTGGCAAAATCTCTAGCCAAGAAAAAGGCGGCCTAGACCGCAAACATCCAGTCAGCATGCCGGGATGCAACAGCTTTGCATCGCCGTCATCCCGGGCATGGATGCGGGCGCTATAGCTGGTAAACTGTGCGGGCCGTTTCGCTGAACATTAATTGCTGGCTACGCTCGTCATAGCCAGCTGCGATCTTTTTCAATGCATTCCAGAGTACGGTGTAGCTTACAGACAGGCGGTCGACCGGGAAATTACTTTCGAACATGCACCGGTCCGGGCCAAAGCAGTCTATCATATGGGTATAATACGCAGCGTGCGTCGCGACGATTTCGTCAGAGGTTGGGGGTAACGCCCGTCCCATCCATCCAAACCCATTATCCGGCATCGCCAGCCCGCCAAGTTTGGCACAGACATTCGGACACTCGGCAATGGCAGCAACGTCATCTTTCCACTGCAAAAATATTTCGTCCCTTTTACCGGCAAATCGTCCGACCCCGAGCGGTGTTCCAAAATGATCGAGAACCAATTTGGTCTCAGGCACAGCGAGAGCCAAGGTTCTGAAATCCTGGTTCTGGTGATGATAATGCCACGTATCATAGGTCATACGGCGTTCACCAAGTCGGGCGACGCCAGCTTGAAAAGCAGGATCAAGATATAACCCTTCCGGACCGTCCGGCTTGATTAGCAAAGCATCAAGATCGTTGTCCCAGGCACCGGCATGCCGGATCCCACGAAACAACCCATTCGCCGCATCCAAATGCGCATCAAGAACGTCGTCCAGGTTCTTATGACGCAGATCAGCATGGCCAATTATACCTGCGATCTGGGCCGCCCCATCAATCGACGCGGCGCGTTCTGCTGCCGCCGCCACAAACTGCGTCTCGCCCACCGGACGCAAATGGTCTGGTCCATCTTCGAAATAGCTGGCGCTACATTCCATGAAAACGGTTTGCACGACGTTATGTCCGGACGCTGTGTCCGCAAGAAGCTGTTCGAGATTATAAGGCAGCGTTGCAATCTCCCAGAGATGATGATGCGGATCGACGATCTCCCGCCCAGGATCAACAATATCTTCTCGAACCTGCTGCAGCCATACGTCGTTATCAAACACGTTATTTCCTTCCCAGAATCGCCTGGCTGACGCCACCGCGCCGCACAATTTCTGACAGCCAACATAAAAATCTAAGAAAACACCACTCATTTTTTAAAATTGTAATCCAATTCCGCCCGTGGCGCGTAACGAATCCCATAACCTCTTAATGGAGACTCCTTTGGTAGACATGGGCGGCCTTGCTGATCAGAAATTCGTTCGGAAAGCGATGAAAGCGCCGATGCTCGAAGCTGATTATGAACGGGATCTCGCCAGCCGCTGGCGGGAGACCGAAGATGAAAAAGCGCTACATGAACTGACCACGGCCTATATGCGGCTGGTTATATCAATGGCGACGAAATTCAGACATTATGGTCTCCCTGTCCCCGACCTTGTCCAGGAAGGCAATATCGGACTGATGCAGGCCGCGGCCCGGTTCGAACCATCCCGCGAAGTGCGGTTCTCGACTTATGCTTCATGGTGGATCCGATCATCAATACAGGATTATGTTTTGCGCAACTGGTCAATTGTTAGAACCGGCACGACCGCCGCCCAGAAATCGCTATTTTTCAATCTTCGCCGGCTCCGCGCGAAAATCGAGGACTCAGGCGAAGAAAACCTCAGCCCCGACAGCCGTAAATGGATCGCCGACCAGCTTGGAGTCCCGGAAAGAGACGTCGACTCAATGGCATCGCGGCTCCACGCGGCCGACCGGTCACTCAATGCACCGATGACCGGCGAAACCGAAACCGAATGGCAGGATTTGATCGAAGACAAATCGGCGACCCCAGACAAGCTGGTAGAGGTCGAGCATGACAACGCTCGCCGACGGGAATGGATCACCAAGGCATTTGAATGCCTTAATGAAAGAGAGCAGCTCATCGTCCAGAAACGGCGGCTCTCGGACGACACCGTAACTCTCGAAGTGCTGGGACGCCAACTCGGTGTTTCCAAAGAACGGGTCCGCCAAATCGAGCACCAAGCCCTTGGAAAACTCCGCAAAGCACTGACGAGTATTGTCAGTGATGATGACCTCGCAAGCATAATTCCCTCCCCATAAACTCTTAAATTTTTTCTCCCTATAACCCGACTGCATCTTGCGGTCGGGTTTTTTTTTACCACCTAATCGAGAGGGGGCCGCCGCTGAGCGGGGTCCTTTTGTCCGCCACCCGCACCGCTTTTGCACGCGGATGGCAATCTGCCTTTGAAAGGAGAAATGATGAATTTCGATACTTACACAGAACGCGCACAAGGTTTGCTGCAAGCAGCTCAAACTCAGGCGCTCGCCTCAGGACATCAGTCCTTGCTGCCAGAGCACATTCTGAAGTGCATGCTGGAAGACCGTGACCAACTCGCCAAAAACCTCATTCGAGCAGCCGGTGGCCAGCCCGACCAGCTCGCGCATGATCTCGACGCAATCTTGAGGGCGGTCCCGGTCATAAGCGGCGGACAGGAGGGTCTGCGCCTCAGTCAGGATGCGGCCAAATTATTTGCCAATGCCGAGGCCGGCGCCAAGAAAGCCGGCGACAGTTTCGTGACCGTCGAGCGTCTTCTGGTTGCGATGTCATCATTAAAAAACAACAAGGCTAGCGACGCAATCCGGCGGTCTGGCGCCGATACCGCCCGGCTGGAAGCAGCCATTACCCAGCTCAGACAAGGGCGTACAGCCGATAACGCGACCGCAGAAGAGGCTTATGAAGCGCTTGAAAAATATACCCGCGACCTGACAGCAGATGCGCGCTCGGGAAAACTTGACCCGGTTATCGGTCGCGATGAGGAAATCAGACGCGCGATTCAGGTTCTGTCTCGCCGGACAAAAAACAATCCGGTTCTAATTGGCGAACCCGGAGTCGGCAAAACCGCGATTGCCGAGGGACTCGCGCTGAGAATTATCAATGGCGATGTCCCCGAAAGCCTGAGAGATAAAAAGTTACTCGCCCTCGATATGGGTGCCTTAATTGCGGGTGCAAAGTTTCGCGGAGAATTCGAAGAACGTCTAAAGTCGGTCCTGAAAGAAATCGAGAAGTCCGAAGGCGGGATCATTCTGTTTATCGACGAAATGCACACTCTTGTCGGCGCCGGCAAAACGGATGGCGCGATGGATGCCTCAAACCTTATCAAACCCGCACTGGCGCGCGGCGAACTACACTGCCTTGGCGCCACGACGCTTGATGAATATCGCAAATATGTTGAGGGCGACGCAGCCCTCGCCCGTCGCTTCATGGCGGTTTATATCAATGAGCCGAATGTCGAGGACACCGTTTCCATTCTACGCGGCTTAAAGGGCCGCTATGAGGCTCATCATGGCGTACGCATTGCCGACCGTGCGATTGTCTCCGCCGCAACATTATCCAATCGTTACATCACTGACCGGTTTCTGCCTGATAAGGCGATTGATCTGATGGACGAAGCCGGCTCGCGGCTTCGGATGCAGGTCGATTCCAAACCGGAAGCGCTCGATGAGATTGATCGCCGGCTATTACAGCTCAAAATCGAAGTCGAAGCGCTCAAAAAGGAAAAGGACGACGCTTCAAAAAATCGACTTCAGACCATTGAAGGTGAAATCGCCAAACTCCAAAGCCAGTCTGACGAACTGACAACAGCCTGGGCGGCAGAGAAAGAGAAGCTAAAAGGCGCGGCGACAGCGAAAGACGAACTTGACCGCGCCTATGCCGATATGGCCGAAGCGCAGCGCGCCGGTGATTTGTCGAAAGCCTCACAACTCAAATATGCAACCATTCCGGAAATTGAAAGCCGGATTGCATCAATCGAAGGCCGTGAAGACAAATTGGACGGCCTGGTGTCGGAAGTCGTTCGACCCGAACACATTGCGGCAGTCGTCTCAAAATGGACAGGCATCCCGGTTGACAAAATGCTCGAAGGTGAGCGCGAAAAATTGCTGCAAATGGAAACCGAGCTCCGGCGGCGTGTTGTTGGTCAGGATGATGCCTTAGCAGCAGTTTCTAACGCCGTACGTCGGGCCCGCGCCGGACTGCAGGATCCCAAGCGCCCGATCGGGTCATTCTTGTTCGTCGGCCCAACCGGGGTCGGGAAGACCGAACTTACAAAAGCATTGGCAGAATTACTGTTCGAAGACGAGAGCGCGGTACTAAGGCTCGACATGTCCGAATATCAGGAGAAACATTCGGTTGCGAGACTGATCGGGGCACCCCCCGGCTATGTCGGATACGATGAAGGCGGCGCGCTTACAGAAGCTGTAAGGCGGCGGCCCTATCAGGTAATTCTATTTGACGAGGTCGAGAAAGCCCACCCCGATTTATTCAACACATTGTTGCAGGTCCTCGATGATGGTCGCCTGACGGACGGACAGGGACGGACGGTCGACTTTAAAAACACAGTGATTATCATGACTTGTAATCTCGGGGCCGATGCTCTGGCCAGCGGCGATGAGGGCGAGCTCACTGCAGCCCAGACCAATGGAGTCATGCATGCAATTTCGGGGCATTTTCGACCGGAATTCATTAACCGTATCGATGAAACCGTATTTTTCAAACGGCTCGGGCGAAATGAAATCCGCCACATTGTCGATATCCAAATCGAACGATTAGAGGATTTGCTGGCCGGACGTAAAATTACGATCAGCCTGAGCAAGGCGGCGGAAACCTGGCTGGCCGATAAGGGCTATGATCCCGTTTATGGCGCACGCCCATTAAAACGGCTGATACAAAAGCAAGTTCAAGACCCGCTGGCCAGGTTGTTACTGGAAGGTCGCTTGCTTGATGGCGACCCGGTTAAAGTCGATGTTGAAGGTGACGGTCTCAGCATCAACGATATTCCAAATGATCTAACCCGAGGTGTTGCCGCATTGCATTAACCTGCCGCCGGCCGGCAACTGATTTCTCCGCGACCTCGTGCGTAAGTCAGGTCGCGGTAAGTCGGCAAGATCCTGCCCGACGCGCAGATAAGTCAGTGGCGATAACGCATCCCGGCCGCCTTAAATTGTCGTGGAAAACCAATGCGTTAATTCTCAAATCTAGTGATTTTCGACCGCATTGCCATTTGCCGTGGGAAGATCATTAGCCGCCATCAGAGCTGGTTCCGGAAGATCGGAAAGCGCCCGGGCCGCATCGATTTCATCACGCCGGACCTGGAATTCAGCAAACATTTCAGGAGCCATTTCCAGCTTCCGGCCAGTCGGCAATTTCAGCGTCATGGCATTAACCGCACGGCCATTAACATGGACCTCATAATGCAGGTGAGGCCCTGTTGATGCGCCGGTTGAACCGACATAGCCAATGATATCGCCCTGACGCACACGTTTGCCGGACCGGATCCCCGGGCCATAACGCGACAAATGGGCGTAAGCTGTCTTATAACCATTGGCGTGCCGGATCCGGACATAATTGCCATAACCGCCATTTCGGCTGGCCCGTTCGACCGTGCCATGCCCGGCGGCATAAACAGGCGTTCCGGTTGGCGCCGCAAAATCGGTACCCTTATGCATCCGGTTATAACCGCTGATCGGGTGGCGACGGGGGCCAAATGATGATGAAAGACGCGCCCCGTTAATAGGTGTCTTCATCAGAAATCTGGTCGCACTCTCGCCATTAAACTGAAAATAATCGGTGACATTGTCGTCGCCCGTCGTGAAGCGGTAAAAAGCTTTATCGACAGCCCCGCCCCTCAGCGCAGCATAATGAACATCACCGCGCCGAATGACCTCGCCACGTTCATCGACCATCACATCATAGACCAGCTCGAACTCATCCCCGGGATAGAGTTCGCGCTGGAAATCCACGTCATAGGCAAAGACCTGCGCGAAATCGACAACTTGCTGGTCGCCTGCGCCAAGCTCGCGCCCATCCCGATAAAGACTGTTAGTTATTGTCCCGCGAATGACTTCTTGTCTAACCGACAATTTCGATTTGATTTCGACCGGCAGAAACGACGACCCGTCAACGCGTTTGGTTAACAGCCGCCGGCCCGGCTCGATATCAATCGCGAGCGCGGTTAACTCAGCCTCATCTGTAAACGTGCTGACTGCCAGACCCGGCCGCAAGCGGCGTGTATCTATATATCCCGCATCGATTAGGCTCATCATCGCCCGGTGCGCATCGCCGGCCGGAATATCAAGACGCGACATAAGACCTGACAATGTCTCTCGTGGCTGCAAAGTTGTGTCCTGGCGAACCATCGGACGGGGGTGTCCGTAATCCTCGGCTTCAAACAAGACTGTCGCCAGTGTCGGTATTACTTCCGGCTCTGATTCAGCGGCCTCGGTTTCGCCGGAAAAAGCACCAATGACAAACAGGATAAAGACGAACGTGGCGACGAACATACCGGCCTGCGCAAACCTCGAACGGTCTGAAAGGGTCCTGATCACGTGTTCCATACGGGCCTCATCCATTCATTCGCGCCAGCGAATCTCAAAAACAACAACCAATATTCCTTATACGAAAAGATTAACCAAGTATTTGCAGGTGTTAATCAAATGACAATTTTAACCAAAAAATGCTGTCCTTTCCATTAAATATAAGAAAATATCGTACGGGTTGAAATTGTCGTGCAAACTGGACGCTTAAATTGCGAAAAATATGGCTTATACCGGCTGCAATCGGGGCCCTTCTGGGTCTGCTCGTTCTGACACTGCCGCTGACCGCACCGCTCATGCTGACGGTCCTTATGACGCGCCTGTGTCAAAGCGCGGAGCTGACATGTGACGGAACAGTCAACACATTCGAGCTTCACCGGATCGCTATTACCGATTTGGAACTCGACGCTGATCGCGGACCAAACCATCTCACAATCGACCACATCGATTTCGAACTGGGCTGGAGCGGCCTGTTCCAGCCTTATATTACATCGGTTAAAATTGATAATCCGACCATCCTGCTCGCCCTCGACCACACCCTCCTAGGCCAGCAGAGAGATACCGAAGCCCGGTCGGCGGCTTTAGCCTGGAACAGTCCCGGTCAAGTCGAACCGGATATTCAGATCGAGAATGGCACGCTTAAGCTGCTGACGCTTGCCGGACCCGTAAAAGCAGATTTTTCGTTACAAAGGAATGCTGGTGCAGACAGCTCAGCCACATTTCAGATAGCGCCAGCCGAGCTGCGTTTACTCGACCAGCATCTCAATATTAGCGCTGCAACAGCACAGCTCGCCACCCGCGAAAACCGGCTAGAAATCAATCTTGATCTCGCAATCGCAGATCTCAGACTCGGCGAGATATCGGCGGACCAGCTAGCTGTTAGCATCACCAGCGATGACTCTGACATTGACACTTTAGCCTGGCGTTTGAACGCCGACGAAATCACCGCGGGCGATCGCATAACGGCCGAGCATATTGCTCTACGCAGAAGCGCCAGCCGTCCCGTTGATAAAACTGGCACGAGCGAGATTCTGTCGGCAATTATACCGTTCAGCGTGTCTGGAACAATTGGCGCTGTTGCCACTCAGGAATTGAACGCCGTGTCGGCCAAGCTTAACGGTATGATCACCCCTCAGGCCAATGCCGAGACAATCGCGCTATCCTTTCAGCTTGAAGCGTCGGACGTGTTAATATCGGCGGTCAAAACGATGCATGCCGCAATATCTTTTGCCGGTGATCTGTCGCAAACCGATGACACGATTTCGGGACATGGCGACCTCACGCTTGACACAATAAGCGCCGGATCCGGCGCTGAAGATTTACGTGCGGTATTAGCGCCATACCTGGCGGACGCTCTGTCGCGACTCGGCCACGGGTCTGGTATTGCGGACATTCCAATGGACGGTCTGTCGATAAATGCGCCCTACCATTTTCAGCGCCTGAGCGATACGAATTGGCAGGTAACATTTCCTGACCCGGTCAACATCCATTTCAAGCCTCGGATCGGGCGAGGCGAGCGATCTCTTGCAACCGGCATGGCCGAAACGATCAGCATTATTCCAGATATTAAAATCAATCCGGATGGACTGGTTCCGCTACAAGATAGCCATCCCCAAGCTGCTGGTGCCAGCTGACCGTGAGACCAGCGATAAAACAGGACACGAAACACGCCACAAAGCCTGTCATAAAACCAGGCCCAAAGCCGGCCATGAGGCGGCCTCGTGAAATGGCGATAGAACCAATCAAAACAGCCGCAGATTTGGTGATTGGAAATAGACACTTTTTGCCCTATCTCTGCAACTATGTTCAGTAAGATAAGTCTCTATCTCGTCGCCGCGCTCAGCCTGGTCCTAGTCCTGGTAGGAGTGGCAGCCCTTTGGACAGAACTCGGTGTGAACATGACACCTCATGGCTGGATCGCCTATGGTCTGGGCGCCGCCGCAAGTTTTGCGCTGGCCGGCGGGTTGTTTCACCTGACCTTCAAAAGCGCGAGGCAAGGTTATGATGATCGCGTCGGGAGCGACAAGCTGAACGATTAGAAGCGCAATTTTCGCTCGAATCAGTTACCGTCCGGCAAAACCAGCCAGAGGAATGGTGAATGATAGAACCTTCTATGCTTGCAACTTATATCGCCTCACGGATTTGCCATGATTTGATATCACCAGTGGCTTCGGTGAATTCAGCGCTCGAACTCCTCGACGATACAACCGATCCTGAAATGCAGGCGCAAGCCGAGCAATTGCTTGTCAGTGGCGCCGAAGCCGCGACAGCCCGCCTACAATTATTACGATACGCCTTCGGGTCGGCTGGCCTGTCGGACTCCGCGGCAGACCGTCACGAGGTAAAAACAATTATTGAAAGCTTTATGAGCACTCATAAACCGAATGTGGAATGGGATATCCAGACCGAGCATTTCAGCTGCAGCCACGCCCGCGTGCTGATGAATATGGTTATTCTTGCCGCCGGCAGCATTCCGAGAGGCGGCACAGTCCATCTTAAAGTGGCCAATCAAGGGGACGCACTAAACCTGACCGCCACAGCTATCGGTCCGCGCGCGAAAGTAAGCGACTATACAATCTCCATATTTAACGAGCGTCTACCGGGTGAAGGATGGTCAGCGCGGACAATCCAGCCGCTATTCACGCGGATGGTTGTCGACGAACTTGGCGGCGAGATCGAGTGCACTTCGGAAGCAGAAACTGTAACCTATCGCGCGATTAATTTACGCGGAAAAGGCTAGACAGACACAATCGGGCTGCTGCATGGCCGGGCCCGGCAATAGGATGAGAGCATGAAAGATTGTCTAATCATTAACGATTCGGTGGCCATCCGAACCATAGGCAGAGCAATCATCGAGTCTCTGTCTGTCAAAGTCCGTGAGGCCGCGAATGGACAGGATGGGCTGAGCTTGTGCCGGACGCTCATGCCGGGCGTCATTCTACTGGACTGGCATATGCCAGTCATGAACGGTCCAGATTTTCTTAAGGCTTTGCATCACGACGCTCATACCGACCATCCGGCGGTCATTGTATTATCGGAGCAAGGCCAACCGCAGCATATTCAGAATGCCCTGCATGCTGGAGCGAATGAATTCATCCTCAAACCGTTTGATACCGACATCATTCGCAGCAAGTTTGAAATACTCGGATTCATTTAGCGTCTGCTGTCGAATCAGATTCTAGTTCTGCTTGGTGCCATCCCGGATCGATCTGAAACTGCATGCAAGATAGTTCTTTCAACATACTCGCCGATCTGGCCCTGATGCAATCCGGACAAAAGCTGGATCGCTCGCAGTCGGATATGATCACAATGCACCTTGCCAGTCTTCTTCGGCGCGAAAACTTTCAATCTCTCGACGATCTTGTGCAATGCTTGAAAGCCCGGCCCAATGCCCGCTTCGAAGCCGAAGTCGCAAGCAATCTGGTTACCCGTAAAACCCGCTTTTTCGATGCCCCCAGACAACTCGAAGCCATTATTAATGTTATTAAGTGGAAATGCCTCGAAACCGGCCCCCAGCCACCACTGAAAATCTGGTTTCCGGGAACCTCAACCGGGCAAGATGTCTACTCCCTGATTATCAGGCTGCTAGAGGAAACTCTGTTCAAACGGGCCAGCCGGAAAATCGAAATTGTCGGCACGGATATCAATGAAGCCGGATTAAAGCGCGCCAAAGCCGGAGCATTTAGCCATTTTGAGGTCCAGACCGGTCTGTCCGTGCAGCGCTTGCTCGAGAATTTCTCGCCGCTCGCCTCGCGGGACTGGGTATTACGCGAACGCGTTCGAAAGAAAGCCAAATTCAAAATACATAATCTGATCAAAGATGATCAAAGCCTTGGTCGATTCGACATCGTCATATGCCGCAACGTCCTGGCAGAAATGGCTCCGGAGCAACAAAAAAAAGCCGTCTCCATGATCGAAGCCTGCCTGATGCCGGAAGGACAAATCTATACTGCACCGGCGGATCATCCCATTCTAGACGAACATGCTGGCGCAACAGCAACAATTATCAGCAATCACTGAATAGACGTCTGGCCCTGCCCTCGACGGTCCAACGGCGTCGCATTAGATAAAACCGGCCCTGAACCGAATAGTCGCCTCCGTAGTAAAAACATGCTAGGGCGCGCAAATGAAGATTGAACTCGACCTCAATCGCCGGCCAAGTGCGGCACCCCGCTCCCTCGCCGGGCTGTCACTGACGGCGCTGGAAGAGGAAATCAAAGCATTAGACGTGCCAGCCAAATTGGCCCGCATGCGGGCAAAGCAATTACGGCGCTGGCTGCATCATTTCGGCAGTACAGAATTCTCGGACATGACTGATATTAGCAAAGACTTACGAGCCTTGCTGAGCCAGACATATCATCTCGACCGCCCGGAAATTTCCGAACACAAAGTATCGGTCGATGGAACCCAAAAATGGCTGATCCGGTTTCAGCCCGGGGTTGAAGGCGAAAGTGTATTCATTCCTGCAGTGTCGAAAACCGGCGCTCTGTGCGTCTCCTCTCAAGTCGGATGCACGCTGAATTGTAAATTCTGCCATACCGGTACCCAGAAATTAGTACGGAACCTAACGGCACAGGAAATCGTAAGTCAGGTTCTGATCGCCCGCGACGGCCTCGGCGAATGGCCAGCAACAGTTCATGGCCGCGCATTATCCAATATTGTTTTTATGGGAATGGGTGAGCCGCTGTATAATCTAGACAATGTGGCCGAAGCCATCGACACAATGTCGGACGGCGAGGGCATGTCGATCGGGCGGCGACGGATCACTGTTTCAACTGCAGGTGTCGCAGACAAAATACCCGAACTTGGCGCCCGCACGGGCGCAATGCTGGCCATCTCCCTGCATGCGGTTCGTGACGATTTGCGCAACGAGATTGTTCCGATCAACAAGAAGTATGATTTGCAGAATTTGTTCGAAGCCATTCGCGCCTATCCCGATCTCAGCAATGCACGTCGCGTGACGTTTGAATATGTCATGCTCAAAGGCGTAAATGATAGTGCCGCCGAGGCGCGGGATCTGGTCAAACTTTTGAAAGGCGTTCCGGCAAAAATCAATCTGATTCCGTTTAATCCATGGCCAGACAGTCCCTATGAATGCTCCGATTGGGATACGATCGAAAAATTCGCGGAAATCGTCAAAAGAGCCGGATATCCCAGCCCGATAAGAACACCTCGCGGACGCGACATTTTCGCCGCATGTGGACAGTTGCGCAGCGAAAGCATTCGCAAATCAGCCGCAGAGCGCCGCCGCGAAGCACTCGGCACAGCGAACTAGAATATCAGACCGGCACATCGACCCAACAGTTAAATAGGGTCTGGAGACAGACTCTGCGGCATCAGCAAGATCGGCAAATTGGCCAAATTGCATCCATACCGAACATAATTGCCGCAGGATGACATGATTTGAGTCGTTTTCACGAACGCACTGCCCTATATTGATCCTATAGAAGAGTTTGGACGAGATAATGAACAATAGGAACTTCGCTGTATGGGGCCTGATCGGCCTTCTCCTGCTTGGCCTTCTAGCCATTATGCAGAATAATCCCGGCCAGTCCGGCGCAGCTAAATATGATATTTCCCAAGTCTATGAAATGGCCCGAAGAGGGGAAATTTCGGAGATTACAATCACCCCGACACGGGTCAGTGGGACAACCACAACGAATGAGAGATTCTATGCTCAGAAAGGGCAAGACCTCGGGGCTGTTCGCGACAAGATGATCGAATATGGCGTTCCGTCAGTGGTTGACGATCCTGATAATGGTTTCAGCTTTGGCGGCCTGTTCATGAGCCTGCTACCAATCATCCTGATCGTCGGTATCCTGTTTTTCTTTATGCGCCAGATGCAGGGTGGCGGTGGTGGCCGCGGTGCGATGAGCTTCGGCAAATCCCGCGCCCGCCTACTGACCGAAAAACACGGGCGTGTAACGTTTGATGACGTTGCTGGCGTCGAAGAGGCCAAAGAAGAATTGGAGGAAGTTGTCGATTTCCTCAAGAACCCGGCAAAATTCCAGCGGCTCGGCGGAAAAATACCGAAAGGCGCTCTACTGGTTGGCCCGCCGGGAACCGGTAAAACACTGCTCGCGCGGGCGATCGCCGGTGAAGCTGGCGTACCTTTCTTTACGATTTCTGGTTCTGATTTCGTTGAAATGTTTGTCGGCGTCGGGGCGTCCCGGGTCCGGGACATGTTCGAGCAAGCCAAACGTAATGCTCCATGCATTATTTTTATCGACGAAATTGATGCCGTTGGTCGCTCAAGAGGCGCGGGGCTCGGCGGCGGGAATGACGAACGTGAGCAAACCCTTAACCAGCTCCTCGTTGAGATGGACGGGTTCGAGGCCAATGAAGGTATTATCATCGTTGCCGCAACCAACCGCCCTGACGTGCTTGATCCAGCGCTATTGCGGCCGGGCCGGTTTGACCGGCAAGTGACAGTCGGAAATCCCGACGTGATCGGGCGGGAAAAAATATTGCGGGTTCACATTCGCAATGTCCCGCTGGCAAAAGATGTCGATACGAAAATTATCGCCCGTGGCACGCCCGGGTTCTCAGGCGCTGATCTTGCCAATCTGGTCAATGAAGCAGCGCTGCTTGCGGCCCGACGCGGTTGCCGCGTTGTATCGATGCGCGAGTTTGAAGACGCAAAAGACAAGGTCCTGATGGGGCCCGAGCGCCGCTCGATGGTGATGTCACAGGAAGAGAAAGAACTGACCGCATGGCATGAGGCCGGCCACGCCATTGTCGCCTTAAAGGTGCCAAAGGCAGATCCCGTTCACAAAGCCACGATTATTCCGCGCGGGCGGGCGCTCGGCATGGTTATGCAACTACCTGAAGACGATAAAATGTCGATGAGCCGCATCGAAATGACGTCACGACTAGCAATCATGATGGGCGGGCGCGTTGCCGAAGAGGAAAAATTCGGTAACGACGCCGTGACGGCCGGTGCTGCATCCGACATCCAGCAAGCAACCCGACTGGCACGCGCGATGGTCACCCGGTGGGGCCTGTCAGACGCGGTCGGACCGGTTGATTATGCTGACGACCAGGGGCAGGTCTTTCTTGGCCAGCAGCTCATGCAATCATCATCAGTCTCTGAAGAAACTTCGCAGAAAATCGAGGAGGAAGTCCGACAGCTGATCCAGACGGGTATGGACGATGCCCGCTCGATTATGTCGGAGTTCCGCGAGCAATGGACAATGATCGCGGAGGGCCTTCTGGAATATGAGACGCTGACCGGTGATGACATCAGGCGGATGATGGATGGCAAACCACCATTACGCCCTAACGACAATGATTCCAGCACCGGTACCCCGTCGGCGGTGCCTGTCACAGGCAAGCGCCGGAAGGATCTTGGCGAATCATTTGACGGCAAGCCGGAACCGGCCTGATGAGCATGAGCAGAGACACGCTGGAAGGGCTGTTAAGTGACGCCTTTCCAGACGCCGATATCACCCTCACAGATCTGGCCGGCGACAATGACCATTGGCAGGCGGAGATTGTCAGCGAAGACTTTTGCGGGAAGACCCGCATTGCGCAGCACCAGATGGTCTATGCCGCGTTGAAAGGTAAAATGGGCGGGGAGCTGCATGCACTTGCCCTGAAAACCAAGGCGCCGGACCCATAGGTCGGCGCCCGACAATGAACCGGGCCACGGTCGAACGGGCAGTGACGGCCTGATCTCTGACGGTAGCCGGCACCCGATAGACGCGCCAGGCTGCTACAATTTTATCGCTTGCCTCAGATAACAGGGCCTGCTTTATCAAGTCATCTTTTAAATTGGGAGATAAAAATGGATCTAGCTGAACTCACAGCAAAAGCATCGGAAGCCGTATCGGCCGGCGGTGATTTCAATAAGAAAGTAAAGTTTGATTTCGGCGATGCCGGCAAACTGTTTATCGATGGCGGCGCCGGGGTCGTTAGCAATGATGATGCCGATGCGGACGCGACCGTCAAAGTTGACTGGGACGATTTCCAGAAGCTCGCAGCCGGCCAAATGGACCCGACAATGGCCTTTATGCAAGGCAAGCTCAAAGTTATGGGCGACATGTCGGTTGCTATGCAGCTGCAAGGCCTGATGAGCAAGTTCTCCTAAACGCTGACCATCACCATAATCGCTTAGCCCCAACCCGTTCTTGGCGGGTTGGGGTTTTGCATATAGGCTCGACGAAATGACAGACAATATGCAGCACAAGCCCGTCAGTCTGGCCGAGAACCCACCCCCCGAAGGCCATGAAATTTTCTGGTATCGCGGCCCACGAAATCTGAGATTAAGAGCGTGCAAGGCACCAGCGACCGCGAGCAAACCGGGAGGCACAGTGCTGGTATGCCCGGGACGTTCGGAATATATCGAAAAATATTACGAAGTGGCACGCGAGCTGCAAGACCGGGGCTTTGCGGTTCTGATTTACGACTGGCCTGGGCAGGGTTTGTCCGAACGTCTACTCTCGAACCGTTTNAAAGGACATATTGACAGTTTTGACACCTGCACCGGCGCGCTGGCACGCGGGCTGAGGAGCGCTGGAGATATGCCACAGCCATTTGTCTCGCTCGCCCATTCCATGGGCGGGGCCATATCCCTAGCCGCACTTTGCGACAAGACAGTTAAAATAGATGCGGCCGCATTCTGTGCCCCAATGTGGGGACTACCCTTCGGCGCCGCAGCTCGGTTCGTCGCGCGTGCAATGTTCTGGATCGGGCGCGGCGATCAGTTTTTTCGGCCGCCCGGCCCGGACGAAACCTTTGAAGACAATCATGTCACCTATGACCAGGCACATTGGCAGCTTGATAACGACCTCAAAAACGCCAACCCAGATCTTAAGCTGGGACCGCCAACATGGGGCTGGGCGACCGCTTCAATCGACGTCCTCGCAAAAATAACGAACCCGCAGACACTCGCAGGAGTCGACATTCCGGTATTTGTCGCGACAGCTGCCGATGAGAGGCTGGTTGATAACGCCTCTCATAATCTGGTGGCGTCTCATCTACCCGATTGCGAACACATCACGATCGAAGGTGCCATGCATGAAATTCTGATGGAAAAAGCCGATAAAAGGGCTCAATTCTGGCAGGGTTTTGATCGCTTGCTAAAACGGGCCGGTATCTAGCGCCTATCGTGGAACATCTGATCTGACACAGGCGGGGCTCAATATTAAAAGACCGGTACGGCCCAACGCCGTACCGGTCTTCTGATTAAGCGCCTCCGGACAATACCCGAAAGCCGCCAATCCCTCTAGCCGTTCGCTTCGGACTGAAGCTGAGTATAGTTCTGGATCCCAATGCGGCTGATCAGATCGAACTGGGTCTCGATGTAATCAAGATGCTCTTCTTCATTGTGCAGGATCTTGCCGAACAGGTCGCGACTAACATAGTCACGAACGCTCTCGGAATATTCCATCGCGTCGCGCAGCAACGGAATCGCATCATGCTCAAGCTGCAAATCACAATTGAGAATTTCTTCAACAGTTTCCCCAATCCTTAATTTACCAAGATCTTGCAGATTGGGCAGGCCCTCGAGAAACAGGATACGCTCGATTAGCCAGTCCGCATGCTCCATCTCTTCGATGGATTCCTTACGCTCATAGGCGGCAAGCTTGCTAACACCCCAGTCTTTCAACATGCGGGCATGCAAAAAATACTGATTGATGGCTGTGAGCTCATTCTTCAGCGCCTTGTTTAGGTACTCCACGACTTTTGGGTCTGATTTCATATGCCATCTCCTTAACGGTCATTTATACCCGATGTAGTCGAATAGATATAAAAAGCAATAAAATTCAATAAAAACAACTNACTATGATACTGCAACGCACTATCATTATCAATCAGCGCTGCGTTTCGTAATCAGCGATACGAACATCCGATACCGCCTGGGCGTAAGCGCGTGTATGCGAGCCCCAATTTTGCGTAATCCGGCCAGCTGCGGTTTTGTACCAGCTATTGCAAGATGGATCAGACCATACAGTTTCGGCGAGATTTGCCTGCAATTCGGCGTTAAATGCATCTTGCGCTGCGCGGGTCGGCGCGATCGCTGCCAACTTCTCGTCAGTCATTACCGCAAGCGCGGCAATCATATAATCGACCTGCTTTTCAAGCATGAATGTAATCGCATTGTGGCCAAGATTTGTATTCGGTCCGTACAGCATGAAAAAGTTTGGAAAATCGGCCACTGTAATGCCGAGATACGCCTCCGGCCCGTCCGACCAGGCATCCGCCAGACTCGCTCCGTCACGGCCGGTAATCTCAGTAGACCA
Organism: Hyphomonas sp. TMED17; assembly: GCA_002172915.1. Lineage (GTDB taxonomy): Bacteria > Pseudomonadota > Alphaproteobacteria > Caulobacterales > Hyphomonadaceae > Henriciella. Next base: position 133,857 of record NHBW01000006.1, read on the forward strand.
TCGCCAGCCCGTCGTCTCAAAGCCGGTCGCATAGACGATAATATCGAGCGGATGGTCGCACCCGTCACTTGTCACAATAGCTGTCGGCGTAATCGACTCGATAGGTAAGGTCTGCAGAGTTACATTTTTCTGTTCGAGCGCGGGAAAATAATCATCCGAAATTAAAATCCGCCGACACCCGATCGGATAATCCGGGGTCAGCTTTGCCCGCAGCTCGGGGTCTACGATTTGCGCATGCAAATGTGTCGTCGCAATTTTCGTATAGGCTTGCCGCGCAACATCAGTCCATTCGAAGACCTGCCAGAAAAAATAATCGGCATTCTCGTAGATGAGCTGCCGGTTCATCGCCCCGAGCTTGGCCGCAATTTCGGGATTGGATATCACCAAAGCGGACTCTTCGGCTGATACCGCAACGTCACGACGCGGAATAACCCAGTTCGGGCTCCTCTGGAAGACCGTCAGCTCATCCGCCTGTTTGGCAATCTCCGGAATGATCTGAACGGCGCTGGCCGCCGAACCAANGACCCCGACCCGCTTACCCTGCAAAGAGACGNTATGGTCCCAGGCCGCGGCATGCATAATTTGTCCGTCAAATTCATTCTGACCTGGTATCTCAGGCCAGTTGGGCCTGTTCAACTGGCCTAGGGCTCCAACGAGAATATCGCCTTCGAATACCTCGCCACTGGCGGTCGTGACTTGCCATTTTCGTTCTGCATCCTGCCAAACGGCCGACACAGCCTCTGCACCGAGATAGATGTTCGGGCGCAATTGATAACGGTCAGCCAATTCTTCGGCATAAGCCTGTATTTCGTGTCCCTGCGGATAGGCCCGGCTCCACTGTATGCTCTGGGCAAATTCGAACTGGTACAAAGCGACCGGCACATCGCAGGCAACACCGGGATAAGTATTCTGCGCCCAGGTTCCGCCGACTTTGCTCAATTTTTCGATTATAACAAATGAATGCCCCGCCTGCTTCAGCTTGATCGCTGCGCACAGACCGCCAAGGCCAGCCCCAATAATGATTACCTTTTTACCGGACACCGCAAACCTCCCGCATATTTTTGCTCAAAGTTGCAGACTGATCGGCAAATACAAGTCCTTTTGCGTCTTACTGTCGTGTTGGGGTGCCCGGATAGCGGTCTGGATGAGCGGGGTAGACCCCGAGAATTTTCAGAGAATTGGAAAAGAAACCCAATTCCTCGAGTGCCAGTTGAACGGCGCGGTCATCTGGATGCCCTTCAATTTCCGCATAGAATTGTGANGCGCTGAAAGAGCCTTCAACCTGATAACTTTCCAGTTTGGTCATATTGACCCCGTTGGTCGCGAAGCCGCCGAGCGCCTTGAACAAGGCTGACGGAATATTCCGAACCTCGAAAATGAACGCCATCATAATCGACCCCGTAGACGGATCGATCTCAAGCGGCTCTCTGGCCATGATCGCAAACCGGGTCGTGTTATGCTGGGCGTCTTCGATATTCTCAGCCAGTATCTGCAAACCATAGACCTCGGCGGCCAGTGATGGCGCAATTGCAGCAGACGTGCGGTCGCCGCTTTCCGCCACTTGGCGGGCGGCACCGGCTGTATCGGCGGTGGTGACCGCTTCGATATTATTGGCGCGTAGGAATTTGCGACATTGTCCGAGCGCCATGATGTGTGATTGCGCCGTCATTATATCGGATAGCTCGACCCCTTCGAGCGCCATCAGCTGGAACCGGATCCGCATCATATGCTCGCCAATAATGTGCAATCGCGTTGCCGGCAGCAAATGATGAATATCACCGACCCGGCCGGCAATCGTATTTTCGATCGGGATCATGGCCAGATCTGCATCGCCTGATTCCACCAGCGCGATGACATCCTCGAAGGTTTTGCAGGCGATTGGCTTATAGTCAGGATAGACATCTCGGCAGGCAATATGGGAATTTGCCCCAGATTCTCCCTGATAAGCTATCGAGCGTCGTTTCATTCCAGTCATTTTGAGATCCTTATTCGCCCTTTTGGCCTGCGCCTTTTCGCCGCTAATACACTTACAGCAAAATATCTATACCTTCTTTATATTGATTGGCGACGCATAGCGTGTCAGAAGGCGCGCACAGAACGCATTTTCAGGGAACTACCTCATGGGCGAATTAGGTCTGAACAAAGTTTTTGGCGCAATACTGGCTGTTGCACTCGTTATTCTCGGCTTGAGAGAAGTCTCCAGCATCGTTTTCGGTGGCGGCCATCACGGTGAGCATCATTATGCATCGGTTAATGAATGGGCGGCGGAAAGCTTTGCCTATCGCGTCGAGATGACCGAAAACAGCAGCGCGGAAGTCGTTGAGGAGGTTTATGACCTAGGTCTTCTAATGGCCGGTGCCGATATTTCTGCTGGCGAGCGCAGCTTCAAGGGGAAATGCGCGACTTGTCATTCGATTGATCAGGACGGCGTTAACGGAACAGGCCCGAATCTTTTCGCAATTGTTGGTGCTGCCAAGGGTGCTAAAGACGGTTTCAGCTATTCCGGTGCTTTGACCGTAACTGAAGGCGACTGGTCATACGGGAATCTCGATCTCTGGCTCGAAGCACCAAGCCGCTATGCACGCGGTACCAGCATGGCATTTGCCGGGTTGAAGCGTGATAATGAGCGGGCAAACATGCTGGCTTATCTCGCCGCTTACACGCCTGAAGCGCCAGAATTCCCGCAGCCATTGCCAAGTGCTGAAGAAAGCGTCGAGGAGGCCGAGCTTGTAGAGACTGCTGAAGCGGTTGTCGAAGCCGATGGCGAAGAGGCAGCGCCGGCAGAAGAGCCAGCCTCCGACATTTAGACAGCACCGGCGCTCATGCCGGCTCAATCCCGACGGCAGAAATCAAATCAGCCAGTCGGGAACAGGCCCTGCGGCGGCTTTTAAGTCGACGCGTCTGGCGGCAACCGGCCGCCCGTACAAATCCGAAATGCGCTCGACAGCCTGCTCAAGCGGCTCGATTGCAACAGCCATGTGATGCGCATTGGCGTGAATTATACGCTCACTGTCGAGCATAATGCCGACATGACCCTGCCAGAAAACAAGGTCGTTGCGCTGCAGGGCGCCTTTGCTTTGCCAGTCTGCAATCGGAGACCCAGCCCAGGCAGCCTGCATGTCGCTATCGCGAGGCAAACTCACGCCGGATGCCGCGAACGCCTGCTGGACAAGACCCGAGCAGTCTATACCGAGACTTTCCCGCGCGCCCCAGAGATAGGGGGTATGCAAATAGGTTTGCGCTACTGCGGCGGGATCAGACTGCTTGTCATCAATCGCAGATAATTGGTCTTCAACGACCCAGCCGGCCCTGGCACATTTTAAGAACCGTCCTTCGCGCTGGCCTTCACTAACCAGCCGCGCGCCCATTGAAATCAGATAGTATGGCGATGCTTTGACGGACGGCTCGGGATATACATAAGCGCGCAGCGCTTTAAGTTTATGGGTTGGCGATAACACTGGCGCCGACAAGGCCGCCATCAACGCCCAGCCCGTATAACGGTCGTGTTGAGATTGAACCAGTCCGAACTCGCCGACTTCGTGATGGAGAATGAGCGCCTCGCCATGCAATAGCTGGCTCGTCATTTCGGCATCAGGTTGTGATGACTTTCGCAACGCAACAACACCGGCTGTGACTTGCATTGGCTGGCCCAGCCCGCCATCTGGCAATGTCAGGCGCGTATCCTGTATTGAAACCATCCGAGCCAACCTCTCTGCCATTCCGATCGCATCGCACTTGCCTGCTCGGAGTCTAGGCCGGCATTGATCTTCCCGGCAAGATCAAAACTGCGGCACCGCAAACAAAGTCACGCACGATGCGCCAGGCAACCAGAAAGCTGCCGCCTAACAGCTAAAAAGACCGCGAAGAACTGGTTCCGGTCGCCACACTCAACGATCGGAACCAGCCCGTCTTGTCGCAGCGGCCTAGAAAGACAGAACCCGAACGTATCTGACGTCGGGAATAGCGGTTAACGTGTCCATCATCTCAGCCGGTGGTTCGGCATCGGTCCCAACCAGGGCAATAGCTTCGCCACCTGCCTGCTGCCGACCAAGGTGGAAGGTCCCGATATTTACACCGGCATCCCCGAGCAAGCCACCAAGCTTGCCGATAAAGCCCGGCTTATCGATGTTGTTTACATACAGGATCGTCGGCGAAAAGTCCGCCTCCAGCGGCATGTCCTTGATTTCGACAATCCGCGGCTGCCCGGCAATGACCGTCCCGGCTAGCGACCGCCAGCTGGTTTCCGGTTGGTTTTCGGTACGCCGGGTCAGCACTTTGATCCGGATGAGACTGCCATAAATCGGGGTCGACTCAGTTTTAGCCTCTGACAGTTTGATCCCGCTATCGGCAAGAATTGACGGCGCAGAAACCATATTCACATCACCCCGTGACGGTCGCAACAACCCAGCCAGCGCCGCCGCTGTCATCGGCTTTAAATTCAACTCGCTGACATCACCTTCATATTCGATCACAACCTCTTCAAATCCGAAATCACTGATCTGGCCTGCAAACAGACCAAGTTTCTGGGCCAGGTCGACGAATGGTTTCAATCGTGGTGCTTCATCCGCAGTCACTGACGGCATGTTCAGAGCGTTCGTCACCGCACCTGTCAGCAAATAGTCCGACATCTGCTCGGCAACCTGCAATGCAACATTCTCCTGAGCCTCGGTTGTTGCCGCGCCAAGGTGCGGGGTCGCAATAAAATTCGGCGCACCGAAAAGCACATTCGACTTTGCCGGCTCTTCCGAGAACACATCGAACGCCGCAGCGCCGATATGACCGGATTTGAGGCCTGCGGCGAGCGCGGCCTCATCCACGAGACCGCCACGGGCGCAATTAACGATAATGACACCTTTTTTGGTCTTTGCGAGCGTCTCTTCNGACAGGATGTTCCGGGTCTGGTCGGTCAGCGGCGTATGCAGAGTAATCGCATCCGCCCGCCCCAGCAAAGCCTCAAGATCGACCTTTTCAACACCAAGCTCGACAGCGCGCTCGGTTGTGAGGAACGGATCATAAGCGATGACTTTCATTGTCAGCCCTTTGGCCCGCTCGGCCACACGCGCGCCGATATTGCCACATCCGATCAGACCCAGCGTCTTGTATGACAGCTCGGTTCCCATGAATTTCTTCTTCGGCCACTCGCCAGCCTGCGTGCCGGCGTCAGCTGCCGGGATCTGACGGGCTGCCGCAAACATCATGGCAATCGCATGTTCGGCTGTTGTGACCGCATTCCCGAAAGGTGTGTTCATTACAACAACACCCTTCGCCGTCGCGGCTTTAATATCGATATTATCAACGCCAATCCCGGCGCGACCGATGACTTTCAACTGATCTGCCGCTGCAATGACATCCGCATCGGGTTTACAAGCCGACCGGACTACCAAGCCGTCATAGCCCGGCATGGCAGCAATCAGTTCGTCTTTCGACAAGCCGGTCTTGATATCGGTTTCAATCCCGCGGCTTGCGAAGATTTCCACGGCGGCAGGAGAAAGCGTGTCTCCAATAAGTACTTTTGGCATATTATTCACCTGAATTTATATGGTTGTAACAAACCGTGCCCGAACAAGACGGGCGACGGCTGCTTGAAATCAAAAAAAGTAGAAAGACCTATAGTGCGGCCAGTTCCTCGGCGAAGGCCCAGTCGAGCCAAGGCGTCAGCAAGGCGACATCATCCGGCTCGACCGTGCCACCACACCAAATCCGCAGCCCCGGAGGAGCCTTGGCATAGGCAGCGGCATCAAAACAGGCTTCCTCAGCGGCAAGACGCTTCATCATACGTCCGACAAAAGCGCGTTGATCGGCGGCGTCCATTTTGGCGATTGTCGGGTCCGCAATCGAAAACGTTATCCCCGTATTCGAGCGAACGCTCTCGTCGGCACACAGGAACTCAACCCAGTCGGTTTTCGCAACCCAGTCAGTCAATATTTCCAGCGACCGGTCAGACCGCGCTTTCAAAGCTTTTTCGCCACCAAGTGACTCGACCCAGTCAAGCGCCTGAAGATAGTCTTCCGTACACAAGAGGGACGGCGTATTAATCGTTGCGCCCTCAAACAAGGCTTCGTTCAACTTGTTTTTGGCATTGGTCATGCGAAACAATTTCGGCAGCGCCCGGTCCGGCTTGTAGCTTTCCAGTCGCGCCACTGCATTCGGCGATAATATTAGCATGCCATGAGCGGCTTCCCCGCCAAGCACTTTCTGCCAGGAATATGTTATGATATCGAGCTTTTCCCATTCGATATCCTGAGCAAAAACAGCCGATGTTGCATCACAAATAACGACCCGGTCCGGATTTGGTTTTATCCAGTCGGCGTTTGGTACGCGAACACCTGAAGTTGTTCCATTCCAGGTAAATACGATATCAGCATCGTCGCGCGCTTTCTCAAATGCCGGTAGCACGCCAAAATCACCGGTATGGATGTTGCAGTCCTCCAGCTTCAGCTCATTCACGGCGTCGGTCACCCAATCCTTGCCGAAGCTTTCCCAGGCAAAAATGTCCGCAGGCCTCTGGCCGAGCATTGACCACATGCACATCTCAACGGCACCCGTATCGGAGGCAGGCACAATCGCGACACGATAGCCGTCTGGCAATCCGAGAATCGTTTTGGTCCGGTCAATGGCTTCTTTGAGTTTCGCTTTTGCATCGCTTGAGCGATGCGAGCGTCCTAGCGCTGCGGATTCAAGCTGAGCGAGTGAAAATCCCGGCCGCTTTGCGGTTGGCCCTGACGAGAAAAGAGGGCAGGCCGGACGTGCGTCTGGCTTCGAAATCGTACTTGTCATCTGTTTTACTCCTATCCTTACAGATAGNCTGACCTTCGTTGGGGAAGGCTGGCCCACGGTCGCCATCGCATAGAAGGCGGTTGGAGGCAAATAGTTTTAAAGAATTCTGTTATTTATGCTGCACGCTGACAGTCAGTCTTGAGGTCACTCATCTGTGACAGAAGAAAAGCGTGAAACGTTTCGGCCCGTTGAATAAAGCGATTAAACGGAAGGTCGGATTTTATGATCGCGGTCGGAGAGATATTGCAGCCACAATTTGACGCAGTTTTAATAATCACATCGCGTTCACCTAAGTCGGAGCAAATCGCAATCCGGTGCACACCCATATTGGCAATACGCGCGATTGTCATATCGCCGTCAGGGCTGTCCGGCAGGACCACATCGAGAATGACCAGGTCAAACCTTTCCAGACGAAGGCGCCGTTCGGCTTCCATTAAATTGTGCGCCAGAACAAGATCAACGGGCAGCCTCGCACGCGCCGTTTTCTCGGCCGCGATTGCCAGCTTCTCGGCAAAGGAATGATGGCCTTCGACCCATAATACCTTCATTTTCGTGCGCCTCAGCTAAAAATTGATACCGCCAGGTGACATGCTGGCTGGCGTTTAAAGGGCAGTGTAAGCATAATGTTCTTACAGCTTGGTAAAGCAGAAATGACCAAATCATTGNTATTGAGGATAAATCGTTAAAAAATCAGATTTTGTCAGATTTTTCCGATAGTGTTAAAGACCGCTCCCGGCCCCTCTAATGAGACGACACCCGATGCAAAGAAATACGCTCGATACGACTGTGCCTGGTTCGGCCTTCCTCAATACCGATAGCGAGACCGGCCGGCATATCATCGACACAATGATCGAAGAACGCTGCCCGTCTTTTGTCGAGCATTGGAGCTGGCCCGCAGTGCGGCCACTATTATACGCCGCGCTAAAATACAAAACAGCGCGGAATCTTGCCGACATTGTTCAGGATTTCGACGGACGGACAAGCTTCGACTACCTTGCCGACCAGCTCGCCGTCAATCTGAACCTATACGGGCAAGAGCGGGTACCACGAACAGGACGCGTCATCATAACCGCCAATCACCCGACAGGCCTGGCTGATGGCATTGCCGTCTGGGACGCTGTTCGCCAGATACGCCGCGATGTCGTTTTCATGGCCAATGCCGACGCGATCCGCGTAAATCCGGACTTCACCGACATCATTATTCCAGTCGAATGGGTCCAGGAAAAGCGGACGCCACAAAAGACCCGTGAAACGCTCACGCGCACGAAACAAGCCTTAAGCGAAGGAAAATGCGTTATTATCTTTCCGTCCGGTCGACTGGCGAAACGTATTGAGGGCAAGCTTACCGAACAGGAGTGGATGTCATCTGCTGTCAGCTTGGCAAGGAAGTATGACACACAGATCCAGCCGCTGAACGTGTCAGCCGAGAACTCGAAATTATTCTATTTATTGTCGGCGATAAACGGCCAGTTGCGAGATATCACACTCTTCAACGAACTTCTGAACAAGAAAAATAGCCGCTTTGGTCTAAACTTCGGACCGCTGATCGATCCGAATTCGTTGATAGGAGATGCAAACGCCGTAACCGTCGCATTGCGGGACTATGTCTCGACCGATCTCGGACAACAGCCCGACGAGGCATTCGGGCGCGAGCAATAAACCTGCCGGCCACAGCATCATATTGACCGCGAGCCTGTCAGCACCGCCCAATCATTGAAATCTTATCGCGCGCGATCCCGCTTTCCAGTCAGGCTTGAACTGCTAGCTTCAACCGGACTGTAGCGGTGCGATGGCAAGCCGGCACATCGCACCCTTAATCACCTCGCACCCTTAATTATTGTCCAGCCCGGCTGAGCGCTTCCATACCACTTAGACCAGACGGCCATGGCAGTGCTTGTACTTTTTGCCAGACCCGCAAGGACACGGCGCATTGCGCGGTGTCCGCGACCAGTCCAATTCGGCCTGTGCGAGTTTTGCTGCCGGAATCGGGTCGGCCGCCTCGGCATTCTGCCGCTCATTCCNTCCGGTATCAGGATCAAGGTGGGTCTCGAAAATGTCCGAGCGTGGAACCGACAGGGGTTCAGCCGGCGGCGGCGGCTGAATTTGTGCATTCATCAGCCAGCGTGTCACTTCGGTTCGTAACTCCGCCNTCATTTCATAAAAGAGCTTGAACGCTTCACCCTTAAATTCATTTAGAGGGTCTCTCTGACCATAGGAACGCAGATGGACAACCGATCTCAATTGATCGATCTGCTGCAAATGCTGACGCCATCTTGAATCGAGAACCTGTAAAATAACTTGCCGCTCGATCGCCCGGAAGCGGCCTTCAGGTGCGAGTTTTACTTTATCTTCATAGGCCTTGTCCGCTGCAGCCTGAATACGCTCGAAAATTTCAGCATTTGCCACACCTTCTTCGTCAGCCCAGTCGGTGATTGGCAGTTCGAGCGCCAGAACATCCGTGCAAACCGCCTTCAATCCTTCAAGATCCCAGAGATCGGCATGCGCCTTTTCGGGGATATGGACGTTGACCGCATCCTCAATGACTTCCGATCGCATATCAATGATTGCATCGAGGACATTCTCAGAATTCATATATTCACGACGCTGCTCGAAAATCACTTTTCGCTGGTCATTTACAACGTCATCAAATTTGAGAACATTCTTGCGCATTTCAAAATTGCGCTGTTCGATTTTCTTCTGCGACGTCTCGATAGCCTTATTCATCCACGGATGCGTAATGCCTTCATCTTCTTTGATGCCGAGACCTTTCATGATCGAATTCAGCCGTTCGGCCGCGAATACCCGCATGAGGTCATCTTCGACCGAAATGAAGAATTTCGACTTACCGGCATCACCCTGTCGCCCTGTCCGGCCACGAAGCTGATTATCGATCCGGCGGCTCTCATGCCGTTCGGTGCCCAGAACATACAGGCCGCCGGCTGCAATTGCCTTCTCTTTTGCTGCCGCGATTTCGGTCTGGATGCTGTCGCGTAGGCGCTGTAATTCTTCCGCGCCCGGCGCCGCACCGGTTTTCTCAGTATGGGCGGCAACTGCAGTCGCAACCCGCATTTCCAGATTGCCACCCAGCTGGATATCGGTTCCACGGCCGGCCATATTGGTCGCCACAGTTACCGCACCTGGCACACCGGCATCGGCAACGATTTCGGCTTCCTGGGCGTGATGACGCGCATTGAGAACCTTATGCTCTATTTTCGCGTCGAATAAGCATTTCGACACGATTTCAGATTTTTCAATGGAGGCGGTTCCCAGCAGAACCGGCTGGCCCTTGTCGACAGCCTCACGTACCTCGTCCACGATCTCTTTATACTTCGCCGTGGCAAGCCGGTAGACGACATCATCGCCATCGATCCGCTGGATTGGTCTGTTAGTCGGCAGCTCGAATGTCGCCAGGCCGTAAATATCGGCAAATTCCGGGGCTTCGGTCATCGCCGTCCCGGTCATACCCGCCAGCTTATCATACAACCGAAAATAGTTCTGGAACGTAATCGAGGCCAGTGTCTGGTTCTCGGGTTTGATATCAACGTTCTCTTTGGCCTCAAGTGCCTGATGCAACCCTTCGGAAAGACGGCGACCTTCCATCAGGCGACCGGTAAATTCGTCAATCAGCAGCACTTCATTGTTTTTGACAATATATTCCTTGTCGCGGTGGAATAGAGCGTGCGCGCGTAGCGCCTGATTAGAGTGATGCACAATCGAAACATTTGCCGGATCCCAAAGCGAGCCTTCAAGCAGACTTTCCTTGGTTAAAAGGTCCTCCATGAATTCGAGGCCGGATTCGGTAAACACTGCAGATTTCTGCTTCTCATCAATATCTACTCCGGTCTCGAGATCGAGTTGCGGAATAAGCCGGTCAATTGTCTTGTACAGCTCAGAGCGATCATCAGTCGGGCCTGAAATTATGAGTGGGGTTCTTGCTTCGTCGATCAGAATTGAATCAACTTCATCAATAATTGCATAAGCATGACCACGCTGAACCATCTGCTCCAGCGAGTATTTCATATTATCCCGCAGATAATCGAACCCGAACTCATTATTGGTTCCGTATGTGATATCACAGGCATAAGCCGCCTTGCGCTCGGTATCGTCGATGCCCTGCTTGATAACACCCGTCGTCATACCCAAGAATGCGAATATCCGTCCCATCCAGTCGGCATCACGCGTTGCGAGATAATCATTAACGGTGACAATATGAACACCCTCGCCGCGCAGGGCATTAAGATAGGCCGGCAATGTCGCAACAAGTGTTTTACCTTCGCCGGTCCGCATTTCGGCAATCGCGCTATTGTGCAGAACCATGCCACCTAGCAGCTGTACATCGAAAGGACGCAATCCTAGCGCGCGTTTGGCGGCTTCCCTTACGACCGCAAAAGCCTCTTCCAGAAGCTGGTCAAGTGTTTCACCATTCTTCAGGCGTTCGCGAAATTCGAGCGTTTTCGCCTTGAGATCGTCATCGGACAGCGCCTCAATCTTGGGTTCCAGCTGATTGATCAGCGGGATCCGGCGCCGAAGCGGCTTTAGTTTTCGGTCATTGACCGAGCCAAATAGCTTTTTTGCGTAAGATAGCATTATCGAAGCCACCACATAAAAGTTGAATTTACGAACGCCACACGCACGAAAAATTGATAAGACGGATACGTCCAGAGACGCAAAACCTAAAAGTCTCTCGACCTCTAGCCCTTGGGGACTTAAGAACGCGACTTAAGCGTGTCAATTGACGCAATACTTCTAAGATTGAGCTTCGATGTTTTTTTTACTCCTTCAACGTCTCAAATTCCTCANATTGNTCACATTTTTAGCGGCCGTCGGCTGCGCCGAAAACACCCCGCCTGCCGGTCCGATAAACGCAGCTGATCCGGCCACAGCTGCTATTGTTAACGGCGAGCGCATTTATCTCAGCGATGTCGCGCTTGAAGCTGTTGCACAAAACCGCGTCAGTCCGACCGACGCATTTGGCTTCGACCATCCCGATTTTCCGCCCGTACTCGAGCAATTGATCGACCAGAAACTTCTCGCGCAGGCGACGATAAACCGCGGCTTGCATAGCACCGCCGCAGCGCAGAACCGTCTCGATGCCGGCCGCGAAAGAATATTGAAAAACATCCTGATTGAAGACGTGGTCAGCACGCATGTGACCGAGGCCGCCGTTGATGCAATGTATGCTGAACAGGTCAGACTGCAGCAGCTGGATGATGAGGTCAGATTGCGTCATATTCTCGTCAGCGACAGCGATCGCGCCGAACAAGTTTACGCCGAAGCTGCCGACGGCGCACAGTTCGGCCAGCTCGCGCGAACATATTCGACGGATACCGGCACCCGGCTAAATGGTGGCAGCTTTGGCTGGGTGCGACCGAACACAATGGTAGACCCGTTCCCGGCCGTAATCGGAAACACCGCAACCGGCGATATATCGCAGCCATTCCAGACAGAACAGGGCTGGCATATTATCAAAGTCGACGCACGGCGGCGCCCGGCACCGCTCTCCAAAGACGACATGCGCGAAGAAATCATTACATTTCTCACATTTGATCAAATTAGCTCTGTGATAGGTGAATTGAGATCATCCGCCATTATCGACCGGCGCACATATCAGCCGACAGAGGCTGATACCGAACGCCCGATCAACTCACCTGCCGCCAGCCCCGGCCAGCAAACAGCGCCGTAACCATAATGAAGCCAATGCCATGATGCTCAAAAAATCACTTCTGGCGCCTGCCACATTTCCCAGACTTCCGGACATTGACGGAGTTCAGGCCGCGACGGCCTCACGTGGCTTCTATGCCAGTCGCGACCTGACGCGTGATGATACATTCCTGTTCACATTCGCGCCCGGCACGCAGTGCGCAGGCGTTTTCACCCGATCGAGCACGGCATCAGCCGATGTGCAATGGTGCCGCAAGGCTCTGCAGCAGGGCAATGGGAGTGCCCGGGCCCTGATCGCAAATGCGGGGAACTCCAATGCCTTCACAGGCCCCGCCGGCGCTCTTAAAAACGCCGCAACAATCCGGGCCATTACCCGAACCCTGAATGTCGAAGAGGACCATTGTTTTGTCGCCGCCACCGGCGTCATCGGCGAGCCATTACCCGATCCAAATTATATTGGCGCGATTGTCCCCGAGCTGGCCGCGAGCCTTGGCACGCCAGACTGGCAAGCTTGCGCCCGCGCTTTTATGACGACCGATACCTTCCCGAAGGNTGCGGCGCGCAGCGCAGACATCGATGGCACCGGAATACACCTAGCCGGTATCGCCAAAGGCTCCGGCATGATTGCCCCGAATATGTCGACGATGCTAAGTTATATCTTTACCGATGCCGCGATTGCAGCACCCGTTCTCGACCAATTATTAAAGCGGGCAACACAATTAAGTTTTAATGCGGTCACAGTCGATGGCGACACGTCAACGTCGGATACTTTAATGGTTTTCGCGACCGGCGCCGCCAAGCATCGGATGATCGTCGACATCAACGATCCCAGAGTCCCGGCTTTCGCAGCGGCACTCAACGATATCTGTCTCGATCTGGCCTGCCAGCTCGTTCGCGACGGCGAAGGGGCCAGCAAATTCATCCAAATTAAAGTCGCAGGCGCGCAAACGGAAACAGCTGCGAAAAATATTGCGATGAGCATTGCCAATTCGCCCCTGATCAAAACCGCTCTAGCGGCAAATGACGCCAATTGGGGCCGCGTCATCATGGCGATTGGCAAGTCTGGCGAACAGGTCGATCAGGCCGCCTTGAAAGTCTGGTTCGGCGACCTTCTTGTGGCCGAAAATGGCTCGCGGGCGGCCGCCTATAGTGAAACAGAGTCGACACGAATTGTTACACAGTCAGAGCTCGACATCACAGTCGATGTCGGCGCCGGTCAAACCGAATTCACTGTGTATACTTGCGATCTGACACACGCCTATATCGACATTAATGGTGCGTACCGGACATGATGAAAACCGTTCTGGTATCAGCCGCGGCGCTGATCAATGAGAAGGACCAGATTCTTCTGGCACAAAGACCCGACGGCAAGTCCATGGCCGGCCTATGGGAGTTTCCAGGCGGTAAAATCGAGATTGGCGAAACCGCCGAGGCCGCCCTGGTTCGGGAATTACGGGAAGAATTATCAATCCAGGTCGAGATTCCGGACCTGCATCCCATCGCATTTGCGAGCTATCAATATGAAACATTCTACTTGTTAATGCCGCTCTTCGAAATTCGACACTGGCGCGGCGCACTGGTCCCCACGGAAGGCCAGAAGCTTAGCTGGGTTGCAGCTGACAAGCTCGATAGCTTTCCGGCACCGGCCGCCGACATCCCCTTATTTGATGCACTCAAGCAACGCTTCGCGGCGCGAGCGCTCTGACAGCATCATTGCGCGTTCTGCCACCTGCCAGAGTGAAGGGCGCACCACTGACTTGACGTCATCGCGAAAGCCGGCACGTTTGACAAAACGGCAGGGAGTTCCGCGATGATCGACGTCAAACCCTATAAGATTNATGTGCCTGATGACAAAATCCGGCAAATTATGGCGCGGGTCGCAGCCTATGAATGGTTCGAGCCTCCCCGGCATGACCAGCCCTGGCGCTATGGCATGTCGACGGCCGCACTCAAAGACATTCAGGCACATTNGCTTGACGCCTATGACTGGCGAAAGGCTGAAGCCGAGCTTAACACTTACCCTCAATTTATCGCCGAAATTGATGGACTGCCCATCCATTTCTACCACATCATTGGTGAAGCAAAAGGAACACGGCCGCTCTTGATCAGTCATGGCTGGCCGGGCTCTGTATTTGAATTCTGGTCATCAATCGAGCCGCTTGCCTTTCCCAGCAAAAGCGGCGGACGCCCTGAAGACGCTTTCGATTTGATTATCCCGTCGCTTCCGGGCTACGGCTTTTCAGGCAAGCCCGCCAGCATCATCGGCCAGCGGGGAACTGCAAAACTCTGGGACCGGCTGATGCGCGACGGCCTCGGTTATGACACCTATCTCGCACAAGGCGGTGACTGGGGCGCAATGGTCACGTCCTGGCTCGGACTAGAGCATGGCAGCCATAATGGCAAAGGCGGATGCAAAGCAATCCATCTCAATATGATCGGCTTCCGGCCAACGCCGGCCATGCCCGAAACAGAGGACGAGGCCATCTGGCTTCAAAACAGTCAGGCCGCAATGCAAGCCGAAGGCGCTTACTTTATGCAGCAGGCCACAAAGCCGCAAACCCTTGCAATGGCATTAATGGACAGCCCGATGGGCACCGCTGCCTGGATATTAGAAAAGTTTCACGGCTGGTCAGACCTGAAAGATGGCGACTTGCGGAGTGTTTACACGTTTGACCAGCTACTTACCAATATAATGATCTATCTGGTGAATGACGCAATCGCGACATCGGTCTGGTATTATGCCGGCCTGTTCGAAGAAGGCGGCGCCCAGTTGCCGGCTGGTGTGCGGTGTGAAACGCCAACCGGCTTCTCGAACTTTCCCGGCGAGACAGTCTATACAGCAGGACCGCGAAGCTGGTGCGAACGCGCCTACAATATCCAGTTCTGGCAAGAGATGGAGAAAGGCGGGCATTTCGCAGCAATGGAAACACCCGATCTGTTTGTCAAAACGCTCAGAGCGTGGGCTGCTACAGCAGCAGGCTAAACAGGAAAATCAAAGCCTGGATAAAAATCGCCAGACCCGACAGCGCGATGATCGTTACGATCCATGCCGCGCCAAAACCCATGCCCAGACCAATTACAAAACCGGCACCAGCACTCAGCACCAGAGCAATCAGCCAGTTCATGCCCATAGACAGCGTAAACGTCGAATACGCCAGACCTATCAGAATGATAATACTACCCCAGGCTCCTGCCCGCATGACGGAGTCATACATTGAGCTTTGAGCTTCCACATTCATTTCGCCGTGCGTGTAATCAGACGCTGCCATGACAATCTCCAATAGCTAATACCCCTCCATTATATCGACAGGCGCAGGGGTCAAGAACCTCAGATGTCGCAATTAAAAAAACAAACACCTCTTCCCAATACAGACGGAATGCGTCACCACTCATGCAAGCAAAAAAATACCATGCAAGGGACACTCATTAAATGGCAAATATCGGCGCCGGATCCGGCGGAACTCATGCTGCGCCAGCAACCGGGGGTGCGTTCGATATCAAAGGCATTGCCTGGGCTTTATTCGAATGGGCGCGAAATCCGTATTATAATGTTATCGTTATTTACGTGTTTGCACCCTATTTTGCCCAAGTCGTTGTTGGCGGCGGCGCCGAGGGTCAGGCCGCAGTCGCAGATACAATCAAAATTGCCGGCTTTATCATGGCGCTAACAGCACCCATTCTTGGTGTTCTGGTCGACAAGGGCGGCAGCAAAAAAGTCCCTATTTTCATCTCGTTGTTTGTACTCGGCCTGTGCTCGTTAATGCTTGGCGGCATCCGCCCGGGAGGCGCCGCTGCGATCCCGTTCGGCATGACGCTCCTAATCGTCGGATACTGCGCCTACACCGTCTCGGAACTCCTGCATAATTCAATCCTGCCGGCGGCTGGTGCCCAGAAATCCCTCCCGATGATTTCCGGTCTCGGCCTGGCAATGGGTAACACGGCCGGCGTATCGATGCTTCTAATTTGTTTGCTCCTCGGGGAATATTCGAGCACCGTCCAGAACCTGCCGGGCGGTATTGGCGCGCTGTCTGGTCCGCTGGTTGCGGTCTGGCTCGGTGTGTTCATCTTGCCATTCTTCTTGTTCATGCCCGACCGCTATGGCTCGATAGGCTCATGGTCGAAGGCAACCCTGCAGACTTTTTCACTACCGAACTTCAGGATATGGGGCAATATTCCGGTATTATCCTTCCTCGCCTCAATGGTGATGAATCCGGCCGTTTTCGTGGTTCAGAAATTCACCGAATTCCCGAATGTCATGCGCTTCCTTCTGGCGCGAATGATTTATGCCGACGGCGTCGCGGTATTGTTAACACTTGGTGGCGTTTACATTGCCGGGGTTCTCGGCTGGTCGGCAACGGAAGTCATCATTTTCGGCATTACCGGCTCCCTTATTGGTGCGGTCGGTGGCCTCGTCGGCGGTTTCCTTGATGCCAGATTTGGTCCCAAGATTGCGCTCATCATCGAGCTCTCGGCGATCGTAATTATTCTGTTTATCCAGCTCTCAGTTACCCGCGAAACTATTCTGTTCGGACTGGTGCCGGCCGGGCACGATGTCTGGAATGGCTTTGGTACCGGCTATTTCACAACTCTGGCAGACGTATTTTATTTCCTGACAATCGTCCCTGCAGCGATCTCGATCGTCGCCTGCATCACGTCGAGCCGCTATATGCTGATCCATATCTCACCGCCTGACCGGATTGGCGAATTTTTCGGTTTCTATGCCATGGCAGGTTCGGTGACCGTCTGGATCGGTCCGATGATCGTGAGTGCGATGACAACCTATTTCAACGACCAGCGACTCGGTTTCTCCGGTATCAGCCTGCTGTTTGTTGCCGGCCTGGCGATACTTCTGACAGTCAAGGCCGATCGCGAACCGGAACATGCAAAATAGAAATGCCTTGCGCCGGCTAAACCCCGGCAGGACGAAACCGGTTGGCGGTATAATTTGTCACGATCACAGCTGACCACAGGCGTGTTTTCTGTTACAGTCCGGCTGTGACTTTGTCCGCGCTAAGGCCCCTGGTAAGCAGCGGCGAAACATCAACGGAGATACCAATGGTGCAGAACGCGATCCGACCCTGGCGCAATATAATCCGCCGGACCTCGCGGCAGATTATGGTTGGCAACGTTCCGGTCGGCGGCGACGCGCCGATCAGTGTCCAGACCATGACGAATACGCCAACACCAGATGTGTCGGCGACGCTCGCACAGATCAAACGGGCAGCCGATGCCGGCGCGGATATCGTCAGAGTATCATGCCCTGACGAAGCCTCGACAGCGGCGATGCCCGAAATCGTAAAAAACGCACCGGTGCCAATCGTCGCGGATATTCATTTCCATTATAAACGCGGGATTGAAGCCGCAGATGCCGGCGCCGCCTGCTTACGGATTAATCCGGGTAATATTGGCGCCGAGTCGCGAGTTAAAGACGTTGTCGCAGCCGCAAAGGCGAATAATTGCGCCATCAGAATCGGGGTCAATGGCGGGTCTCTGGAGCGTCATCTGCTTGAAAAATATGGCGAACCATGCCCGGANGCCATGGTCGAAAGCGCGCTCGAGCATGCCCGGATCCTTGAGGACCTCGATTTTCAAAACTACAAGATCAGCGTTAAAGCGTCGGATATGTTCCTCGCAATCGCCGCCTATCAGCAGCTTTCTGAAATGACAGACGCGCCTTTGCATTTGGGTATTACAGAAGCAGGCGGCCAACGGATAGGAACGGTAAAGTCTTCAATTGGCATGGGAAGTTTACTGTGGGCCGGCATCGGTGACACGATTCGTGTTTCGCTGTCGGCCGACCCGGTCGAGGAAGTCAAAGTCGGCTTTGACATGCTGAAATCACTCGGCCTGAGAACGCGTGGGGTCAACATTATTTCATGCCCGTCCTGTTCGCGACAGGGATTCGACGTGATCGAAACGGTTCAGACACTCGAACAACGTCTGGCCCATATTGTCGAACCCATAACGCTCTCAATTATCGGCTGCGTTGTGAACGGCCCGGGCGAAGCCGCAATGACAGATCTCGGTTTTACTGGTGGCGGCAAGGAAAGCGGCATGATGTATGTATCAGGACGGCCTGACCATAAATTGTCAAACGCCGACATGATTGATCATATCGTCGCCCAGGTCGAAGCCAAAGCAGACCGGCTCGCACAGCAGCGTAGCGGCAGCGAGGCGGCCAAGTAGATCTGCAAACGGAGTGCCGCCATGCCGTCAACTGACAGGCATTATAAAGGACTAAAAAATTGAGACGGCGAGGCCGTGGCCTTCGCATTCTGCAGGCGCTCGGCCTGACCGGCTTAGTTGCCGCAATCATTGCAGGCATGGCTTCCTGCACGATGCTTGGTTTCAACTATGCCAGTCTGGAAATCCGCAACAAAGCCATGCTGCGCCCACCGCTCGACACAGATCTCGACCGGGCCCGAATTAAAGCGACGCTCGCATCGGATTTATACGGCGCATGGCCGACGGATTTGCCAGCAGCTATGTCACAGCCCCGTATTCTGAATGCCGAATATTTGGCCGGTCAGGCCAGCCTTGAAGAAGTACAGGTGACAATCGGCAACGGATCTGCGGCCCGGTCATTTCCGGTTATTATTATCCTGCCGAAACATGCGGCCGTGCGGCCGGTCCCGCTCATCATCAGCCAGACTTTTCTTGATAATTGCGCCGTGCTGCCCGGTCAGCCCGTGACGGGCGCGAATGGTGAAACATGTGACGGGTCGCGCCTGAGCGGGGCGATCGGATTTATCGCGACCAAGATTTTTGGCGAATATATCGCCGAGGCGCCCGTCGAGACCTATATTCGGGCGGGCTTCGGCTATGCCAGCTTTTACGGCCCAGGCTTCGTGCCGGATGGTGATGGCGCAGCACAAGATGCAATGGCGACCATCGGCGGCTCGCCCGGTCTATCGAGCACGCTAATGGCCTGGGCTTATGCCTATGCTGCGATCGCCGAACAATTCGCCCCGGATCCCCGCATAGATCCCGCCGCTATCATCGCACTAGGCCATTCTCGATATGGCAAATCAGCATTGATCGCGGCGGCGTGGTCGGAGGCAATCGCGGCGGCGCTTGCACATCAGTCAGGCTTTGCCGGAGCGGCCTCGTCGCAATCCAGCACCGGCGAAACCCTTCTGCGAATGGCAAAAACCTATCCGCACTGGCTACGTCCGGGACTGGCAGATGACCTGCAAGCCAGCTGGCATCCGACATTCGACCAGCATTACCTGCTTGCACTGGCGGCACCAAAACCCGTCCTGCTTGGAAATGGCCGGCGAGATGTCTGGTCGGATCCGAACTCGACATTCCGGGTCGCACAGGCCGCAACGCCGGCATATGCCGCGCTCGGCAGCAGCGGATTGACGGCAACTGGCATGCTCGATTTCAAGCCAGCCGACCCGTTATCCTACTGGCTACGACAGGGCGGTCATTCGGTTATCGCAAAAGATATCGATGCGTTCATAGCATTCCTGATGGCGCATTTTAATTCAACACCTGTTCCGGAAATCGAAAACGCGCCAATACTCTCTGAAAAATAGGAAGGTAATAATGACAAATATTGAGTTTCTTTCACCTGTTCTAATATTGATCGGCTGGACGATGATTATCGTGCTGTGGATGTATGCCACGCGGGTTCCGGCCATGACAGCAGCGAAGATTCATCCGAACGAAGCCCGCCATCCGGGAACTTATGGCGACAGGCTGCCAGCCAATGTTCGCGCAGTTGCGGATAATCATAATCATCTGCACGAGCAGCCAACCCTGTTTTATGCATTGATGATTTTCAGCGCCCTGACCGGCGGTGCGTCCAGCATGCTCCTCAGCCTGGCTTATGCGTATACCGGGCTGCGCGTGGTACACTCATTCGTTCAAATTCTGTCCCCGAATGTCATGCCCCGCTTCATTTTGTTCGTAATCGGCTCGGTGATCCTTCTGGCGATGACTGTTAGCGAGCTAATTCGGGTCTTCCTGTANCCATCATAAACCGCTAGAGCCGGTCTATGGCAGTTATTCCCCTACACCGGCTCGAGCAAGTCATTGAGCGTTTTGATGAAATCGAAGCGCGCGTNGGCGCGACGACAGATGGCGACGAAATCGTTGCGCTGTCGCGCGAACATGCCGAACTGAAACCAGTTGTCGAACAGGCCCAGACACTTTTACGAACGCGCGAAGGACTGGTCGAGGCTGAAGCCATGCTCGATAGTGGCGATGCCGACATGATCGAGCTAGCGCAGGAAGAACTTCTGGAATTGCGGGAAAAACTACCCGCCATCGAACGCGATATGCAATTATTGTTATTGCCAAAAGACGCCGATGATACCGCCAATGTCGTACTTGAATTGCGAGCCGGAACCGGCGGAGATGAAGCGGCGCTTTTCGCTGGCGATCTCTTCCGTATGTATTCGCGATATGCCCAGTTACAGGGCTGGAGAGTTGAGCTTGTCAGTGCTTCCGAAGGCGATGTCGGCGGATATAAGGAAATCATTGCCAATGTCGAGGGCGACGGGGTGTTCGGGCGTTTGAAATGGGAAAGTGGCGTGCACCGCGTTCAGCGCGTCCCGGCGACGGAAACGCAGGGTCGGGTGCATACATCGGCGGCGACTGTCGCCGTGCTTCCCGCACCGGAGAATGTCGAAATCGAGATCCGGCAGGAAGACATCCGGATTGATACGATGCGAGCATCAGGCGCCGGTGGACAACACGTCAACACGACTGATTCCGCTGTCCGTATTACCCATATCCCAACCGGTCTGGTTGCAACCAGCTCGGAAAAATCGCAGCACGTAAACCGCGAAAAAGCGATGCAGCAATTAAAGATCCGGTTGTATGAGCAAGAGCGCTCCCAGCGCGACGCAGAGCGGGCCGAGGCCCGCGCCGANCAAATCGGATCCGGTGACCGCAGCCAGAAAGTCAGGACCTATAATTTCCCTGAAAACCGGCTGACCGATCATCGGGTNGGACTGACACTGTATGCGCTCGATAAAGTCATCGCCGGCGACAAGCTCGAAGATGTCGTGACTGTCCTAATGTCCGAAGATCAGGCGCGCCGGCTAGCCGCCATGGAGGCGGATGCCTGATGCCACTCAGCCATGGTCAAGCCATGCAGCAGGCCGCTCAAAGGCTAATGGCAGCGGGCGTCGAAGCCCCATTATCAATGGCCCGAAACCTGTTGAAATGGGCGACCGGGTTTTCAGCAATAGACCTGATCCAACGCGAACCGGATGCGATGTCGGCCGAGCATGCCCGGCAATACGAAACCGCTATCCGGCATGTCGAAGCGCGCCGGCCGGTCGCGCACTTGACAGGTACGGCTGATTTTTACGGACTCGTGATAAAAAGCGATAACCGCGCGCTGATACCCCGACCCGATAGCGAGGTCGTTATTGATTTGGCGCTCGAGAAGCTACCCGAAAAAAAGCCGGTCCGTATTCTNGATCTCGGGACCGGCAGTGGTTGCCTGTTACTCGCACTCCTATCCCGGCGTCCGCTGGCTCAAGGCGTCGGGATTGATGCCAGCGCAGACGCTCTGAGCCTGGCGCGCGAAAATGCCAGTTTGCTACACATGACCGACCGCGCACGTTTTGATATTGGCAACTGGTCAAGTCCTGATGCCTGGCAAACAGCCGATCTGGTTATTTCAAACCCGCCCTATATTGCGACCTCGCATATTGCTGCGCTGGCCCCGGAAGTTCGCGATCATGATCCGGGACTGGCACTGGATGGTGGCAAGGACGGTCTCGATGCCTATCGCGAAATCATATCATTGGCAGCCCGACACCTGAAACCCGGCGCATCGCTGGTGCTCGAGATAGGTTTTGACCAGAAATTCGATGTTTCAGGCTTGCTGGTGGCGGCCGGTTTGACAATTACCGGTCATCGCACCGACCTTGGCAAAAATGACCGGGCAATCGGAGCTATTCGGAGCTGACAGAAATGGCTTGGCGAATCCGAACCAACAGGCTAGGAAGTGCTGAAAGTCGGAGCCGAGATACTTTGCTTAATAAAGTTGATGGCCCTCTTTAGACTAGCGCTACAGCAACCGAGAAAACAGCCATAGCGCGTAAACCGTCCGGATCATCCGGGCCATGAAGATTAGGAAGATTGCCAATGGCAATTCAACGCAAGCGCCGCCGCAGGTCGAGTGGAAGCAGTAATACAAATAATAATAATCCAAACCGGCACTATGAGAGTAACGGGCCGGACGTACGGATCAGAGGGTCTGCCCAACAGATTCTTGAAAAATATATGCAATATGCCCGAGATGCCCAGACGTCTGGCGACCGCGTCAAAGCGGAGGCTTTATTCCAGCACGCCGAGCACTATGCCCGGATTGTAACGGTTTTCGAACGGCAAAAGGAAGAGGAACGTCGTGAGCGCGAAGAACGCGAGTTGCGACGGGCTGAGGAACGCGCTGCGCGGCAATCCGATCAGCAAGACTCCCGGGCTGCCAGTGATGGCGGACCGGCAACTGATACCGATGATATTGATAGCTCGTCTGAATCTGGCGAAGCCAGCGTCGAAGTAATCTCGACCATTACCCAGACTGATCAGGATACCAGCGTGGCAAGCGATGCGGACGGAGAGGCAAATATGACGCCAGCGCCCGAAAAGCGCAGACGCCGGAGAGCGCCACGCAGGGTCGAAGCAAGTACCGAGCTCGAAAACGAGCCGGACGCCGCATCGTCCCAACTCGCCAGCGTCGAGACGACGGGCGAAGACAGCTAGACCATCGCCGCATCCGTCGGCAAATCAAACAACAGACGACCGGTTAGTTCCCAAGTTGCGGGAGCCGTAACGACATGCTGCGTTATGGCGTGACTGTCACGAAACCGTCTTTGTAGCGGGCTGTCACTAAACAGGGCGGCTCCCCCGCCCATATCATAGACCGACCGGCATAAATCGGCGTTGACCCGGACCATATGCGTGCAGGCCATACGCAAGGCGGCACGCCGCTCAACCGGAATGTCCCCATTGGCCTCGGCGACATTCCACGTCGCAGCAACTTCACTTTCCAAATAAGCCTTGGCGGCCCGGTGTTGGGCTGTTAACCGCGCCATCTCTGCTTGCACATTCGCCCGCTCCGAAAGTGTTTTACTCGACCCTTGCGATTTCTTGGCGCTTGCCAAATCTCGAAAATCACTGAGTGCACCGGCCGCATTACCCATCGCTACAGCCGCCACACCAAGCGATAATAAACCAAAGGGCGGAAAAGCATACAAACCGCCGGACTGCCGGGGATGGTCTGTCACCAGTGACACGGTACGCGCCTTTGGCACGCTGATCCCGTCCAGCCGGAAGTCACCCGATCCGGTCCCCTGCAGCCCCATGACGTGCCAGCTATCAATCAATTCGGCTTGTGCGCGCGGGAAGATCATCATGCGAGTATCAGGTCGCCCGGATGGCAGCAGCCGCATCTCATCACCATCATAAATGATCGCGCCAGCACACAACCATTCACAATTGGCAGACCCCGAAGCCCACTGCCACTGGCCGCTAACAATATAATCGTCACCATCGCTAACCGCCTTGCCCATCGGGGCGAAGACACCGCCCGTAATCACGAGCGGATCGCCATAAATTTCTGCGGCAATGTCGACTGGCAAATAGGCGGCATTCATTGCCGTCGTCGCCCCGATCATCACGCACCAGCCGGCACTGGCATTCGCTTCTGATAAAGCGGCTATAATTTCGACGATCTCGGCCGGCGACGCCTCATATCCGCCGAGCGCAGCCGGAACGACCAGCCGGAACAAGCCGGCTTCGGCCATCGTTTGCGCCAAATCAGCCGGTAGTCTGCGGGCAGCTTCCATTTCTGTCGCCCGCCGCTTCAGCTCAGGGATCAATTCCTGTGCCGCACTATAAACCGGATGCCGTTCTTGACTTGCCATACATTAGCTTCCTCCCGATAACAGAAGGCCATGGCGCAAGCGCAATGTCCATAACCCCTTTTCTCAAGGACAATTCTTCCTACATNAAATCATGTATTCCGGAGACAAAAATGACCTATATCCTACTTCATAATCCGAGTTGCGGAACCTCGAAGAAAGGCCTTGCACTACTGCAGGAAAAAGGCATTGAGCCGAGCATCCGGAAATATATGAATGTTTCAGAACGATTATCGGTCGACGAGCTGAAGGATATCGCCGCCATGCTCGGGACCGATACGCCGCGCGCTTTTTTGCGAAAACAGAACGCCGAGCGGGCCGAAATTCCCGAGGATGCAAGCGACCAGGATCTTTACCTCGCCATGGCGGCCGATCCGGGCCTTATCCAGCGACCGATCGGAATCAATAATAAGTCCGCTACACTCGGTCGACCTGTGGAAAAACTGCTCGAAATCATTTGATACCGATCTGGCCGACGGCGCCAGCAACGCCAGAAGACCGGCAATATAAAGCGCAAATCCACAACCTGATAGCAGGCCATATTCAAACTATCGCATCACACAAGAGAGGCTTCGCGCCATAATGACCAAATCCTTTATCGGAAACTATTTTGAAGACTTTTCGGTTGGTATGGAAATCAACCACGCCACGCCGCTTACACTTAGCACCGGCGATGTCAGCCTTTATCGGGCNCTAACCGGCAGCCGGTTTTCGATTTACAGCGCCGCCACAGTCGCCAAATCAGTCGGGCTCGACGGGCTCGCGGTCGATCCCCTCCTCGCCTTCCATGTAGTTTTCGGCAAAACGGTCCCGGATATCTCGCTAAATGCGGTTGCCAATCTCGGCTATGCCGATGGCCGGTTTCTGCAGCCTGTCTATCCCGGTGATACGCTGCGAGCCGTCTCAAAAGTGATTGGCGTAAAAGAAAACTCAAACGGAAAAACCGGCGTTGTCTACGTCCGGACCATAGGTTTCAATCAGGATGATATCGAAATTCTATCTTATGTCCGCTGGGTCATGGTCCACAAGAAAGATCCGGCAACACCATGCCCAGCGGTGGTGATTCCCGAGCTGCCGGGCTCGGTCGACCCGAAGCAGTTAGGGTTTGAGCATAACTATGAAGATTGGGATGATACGTTATCAGGCGCAAGCCACCGTTACGACGATTACGACATCGGAGAACGAATCAACCATGTCGACGGGATGACCGTCGAAGAAGCAGAACATCAAACTGCCACACGTCTGTATCAGAATACCGCCAAAGTACACTTTGACGGATATAGCCACCGGCAAAGCCGGTTTGGTAAACGCCTGATTTATGGTGGCGTCGTAATTTCAATTGCGCGGGCATTGTCATTTAACGGATTAGCCAATGCTCAGGAATTACTNGCGATCAATGGCGGCACACATGCCGGCCCGTTATTTGCCGGTGACACTGTTTATGCGTGGAGTGAAGTTCTCGACAAAGTCGAATTATCCGACACGGCTGGCGCTCTGAGGTTGCGTCTGGTGGCCGTAAAAGATCAGGATCCCGGCCTTTTCGCCCTAAAAGACGATACCGGCAAATATCAGGACGGGGTGTGTCTCGACTTCGACATCTGGGTCGCTATTCCCCGATAGGCGGGCAATTTCCTAATCTTATATTCATTAATTCAGGAGCATTATAGGCAGCCTATGTTGTCCGCGCTTTCTCTTCTGACCATTGCCCTGTCGGTTATACTGTCAGCCTTGATACGGCTGATACAGACCATGCAGCTCCGGCAAAATGTTGCTAATGGTCTCACCGGTGTCAGGGAATTATCAGAACTTTCCGGCATTCTCGACCCGCGTGACCTGCAGGATGTTTTTGGCCCGCCAGATATGAATCGAATCTGGAATCATGTTGGTCTTCATACGATCGAACAGAAAAGACAGTTGCCCGGCTATCTGATGACCCATACGCGATTGCATTGGTGTTGTATTGCGGTAGCTATCTTGGCCGTTGTGCTTCATCATTGGACCAGTGAGGCATTTCTAATTATAGCCGCCCTAGCCCAGTTGGGTGCTTGGACCAGTGCAGCGAGGCTACCGCGATGAGACTTTGGAAAATGAATGGAGCCGGCAATGCCTTTGCTGTCTATGATGCAAGGGAGCAGTATTTCGATCCGACGGTCCGGCATCTGCGCAGCACCGCCAAAAAAATGAAAGTCGACCAGATCATGGCCATACAGGCCGATTTGCGCGCGAATGCTTTTCTTCGCATCTGGAACGCCGACGGTAGCGAAGTCAAAGCTTGCGGCAATGGCACCAGAGCGGTCGCACATTTACTATTAAGCGAGATAGATGAAGATCAGGTTCTGATCCGAACCGATGCCGGCCTGTTGAAAGGCTACAGAGCCGAGGACGGTCTGGTCGCCATTGATATGGGCTCGCCCCTGACAGGCTGGGAGGACATCCCGTTATCGGCCAAAATGGAGGTCGATAATGTGGACCTCGGATTCGACACTGGTGCAATCCAGCATCTGCCGAACCCGTCTGTCGTTTCGATGGGCAATCCGCACGCCGTTTTCTTTGTCGAAAATCTCGATGATTGCGACGTGGAAACCTTCGGACCAATGGTCGAAAATCACACACTTTTCCCAGAAGGCACAAATGTAGGCTTTGCCCAGATCATTGACCGCAAGACCATCCGGCTGCGCGTTTGGGAGCGCGGTGTCGGTCTGACCAAAGCGTGCGGCACCGGCGCCTGCGCCGCGCTGGTCTCCGCCGCCCGCACCGGCCGAACCGAAGACAAAGCCAAGTTAATTCTTGACGGCGGCGATTTATATATAGAATGGCCGGAAGATACGGGCCGCGTTATGATGACCGGACCGGTAGAATTAGAGGATACGCTTGACGTCTAATCCGGCCTTCAATCAAAGCTGGGGCGCGCCGACACATATCACCGGTCATACACAATCATGACGAAAACTCGCCAATCTCCACAAGCACCGCAAGTGATTACGCTGGGCTGTCGGCTAAACAGCTACGAATCCGAAGTGATGCGTAAACATGCCGAAGGCGCGGGCCTGTCGGACGCTATCATCGTCAACACTTGTGCCGTCACCACGGAGGCGGTTCGCCAGGCCCGGCAAACCATCAGGCGAGCCGCCAAGGATGCGCCGGGTACGCCGATCATCGTGACGGGTTGCGCCGCCCAAATCGACGCCGAAATGTTTGCCAAAATGCCGGAAGTCACGCGGGTAATCGGCAATCAGGAAAAAATGGACGCGGCAACCTGGGCGCCCGCTTCACTTCTGGACGGGACCGAGAAGGTTCGGGTTAACGATATTATGACGGTTCGCGAAACCGCTGCCCATCTTATTGACGGGATGGACGGACGCGCTAGAGCCTACATTCAGGTCCAGAATGGCTGCGATCATCGTTGCACATTCTGCATAATCCCTTTTGGCCGTGGCAATGCGAGATCGGTCCCGGCCGGCGAGGTTGTTACGATGGTCCAGAGACTCGTCGACACCGGCCATCATGAAGTCGTTCTGACCGGTGTTGACATGACCAGCTGGGGAACCGATCTGCCCGGACAGCCGCCACTTGGAAACCTCGTCCAGCGCATTCTGAAACTTGTGCCAGACCTCAAACAGTTAAGAATCTCTTCAATCGACGCCATTGAAATCGACGATGCACTGATCGATGCACTGCATGAACCGCGCCTGGCGCCCTATATGCACTTATCCCTGCAGCATGGTGACAACCTTATTCTCAAACGGATGAAACGACGGCACCGACGCAAAGAAGCAATAGAGCTTTGCAATAAATTACGCCAGGCTCGCAGCGATATCGCTCTCGGCGCGGACCTGATCGCCGGATTTCCGACCGAGACGGAAGCGGCATTTCAAAACTCGATTGACCTCGTCGAAGATTGCGGACTGTCATTCCTGCATGTGTTTCCGTTCAGCCCAAGACCCGGAACACCGGCTGAACGTATGCCGCAACTCGACCGGGCGCTTGTTAAACAACGCGCCGCTAAATTGCGGGCGGCGGGTCAATCGGCGCTACAACGTCACCTCGATAAACATGTCGGGCAAACCAGCCATGTGTTAGTCGAACGCGCTGGCCGGGGCCGATTGCCAGACTTTACAGAAATTCAACTCTCTGGATCCAGCACCGGCTCAGGCGGATATCTATCCGAAGTCCAAATTACAGGACACAATGGCACCAGTCTGATAGGAACCCTTCGATGATATTGTGGTTTGGGAAAAACAAGAAAAAAGCCAAAATGAAGGCAGAGGGCGCGGCCATGGCGACGCCCAAGCTGTCAGCCGACGAGCTTGAGCAGGCAGCACCGAAACAAACGACCGCACCAGATGTCGCGCCAGATACTGCAGGAGATACTGGGCCAGATACTGCGCCAGATATTGCGGGAAATGCCGCACGGCCCAGCGATACACCCGACAATATCGCCGCCCCGACTGCAACAATCGAGAACCGGCAAAACGATATTGACGAACCGTCTGATCCAAGCCCGTCCCCCGCCGCGCCGCAGGACGCCACGCCCAGTGCGAGTATTGCAGCTCTTTCCGACACAGCTGAGGAAGACCCTTATGGCGAGATAAAAGCGCCCGGGTTTCTCAAAAAACTATCGACCGGCCTGTCGAAATCATCGTCAAAACTCAGCGAGAGTATTTCGGGTGTTTTCACCAAAAGAAAGCTCGATCAGGAGGCAATTGAAGAGTTCGAAGACCTGCTGCTTAGCTCTGATATGGGCGCCAAAGTCGCCGGTAAAATTGCAACAAACTTGTCAAAATCCCGCTACAATAAAGACGTTAGCGAAGCCGAGCTAAAATTGGTTCTAGCACGCGAAATAGAAGAGATTATGCAGCCACGCGAGCAGCTTATCGATTTCGCAGAGGGAGCCAGCCCCCGCATCATTCTATTTGTCGGTGTCAACGGATCCGGCAAAACGACAACGATTGGAAAAATCGCAACCAAACTCAAGCAGCAAGGTGCCCGCGCAATGCTCGTCGCAGCTGATACCTTTCGGGCCGCCGCTATTGAGCAGTTGAAAGTATGGGGCGATCGCGCCGGTATTCCGGTTATGTCGAAACCAACAGGGGCCGATCCGGCTGGGCTCGTCTATGAGGCCATCGAGAAAGCTCAGAATGAAAACCTTGATCTGGTTCTTGTCGACACAGCGGGACGGCTGCAAAATAAGACAGAGCTAATGTCTGAGCTGGCCAAAATTATTCGGGTCATTCGGAAACTGGATCCCGACGCGCCGCATGAGGTATTCCTGGTGCTCGATGCGACCGTTGGTCAGAACGCGCTAAGTCAGGTTGAAGCTTTCAAAAGCAGCGCTGATGTTACCGGCCTGGTCATGACCAAGCTCGACGGAACCGCCAAAGGTGGCGTTCTGGTGGCCATAGCGGAAGCCTATGCCCTGCCGATCCATTTTGTCGGCGTCGGCGAAAAAGCCGAGGATTTGCAGCCTTTCTCGGCAGAGGCCTACGCCAAGGCTCTGGTTGGCCTCGACACCTATTCCGCGGCCAAGACGTAAACAGTCCATCATGCCCGACCTGACAAAGCAGACATTACGCCGCGAACTCAAAGCAAGGCGCCTTGAATTGCAGGCGCGTGCACCCGATGCCGGTGAGGATCTCGCAGACAGGTTCCCGCTCAAACTGCTGGAACGCTTCGGTCCGTATGTATCAGTCTACTGGCCGATCGGCTCGGAACTCGACCCACGCCCGCTAATGCAGCGCCTGCACGCGCAGGGCGCAACACTATGCCTGCCCTGGTCGGCACCGGGCCAGCCAATGTGCTTTCGACAATGGCGCCCTGACGATCAGCTTGAAACCGCGTCCTTCGGCCTGAGACAGCCATTGTTAACTGCCGACAGAGTGACACCAAGACTAATTCTCGCACCGCTACTCGGAGTCGATACATCAGGCATGCGGCTAGGATACGGCCAGGGCCATTATGACCGGGCTGTCGCCAGCATCCGCGAAACCGGGCCTGCTTTCCTGTGTGGATTGGCATTTGCCGGACAATTGATCGAAACCATACCCAGTGAGGCACATGATATTCCGCTGGACTGGCTGGTAACCGAACACGGGTCGACACCGTTTTTTCTAAGCCGCGCAAGCGCCCCCGATATTGGCTAAACCAGATATCTCCTTGCCAGACACTATTATTGTTTCGTCAGGAACAAAGTAAAGGATTGCCAAAGCGCGTTTCTTGGAAGACTTATTTTATCGGGAGGAAATTTTTATGGGCTCGGCCCGGTTACCACGCGCAATTACGATTGAAGATGTCGCCGAACGTGCTGGCGTTTCGGCGAAAACTGTTTCGCGCGTGCTAAACAATGAGCCGAATGTTCGCCAGAATAAGCGCGAAATGGTTATGCAGGCGAGCCGCGATCTCGGCTATCGGCCCAACCCGGCAGCCCGCAGTCTCGCTGGCGCGAAATCCTTTTTGATCGCGCACCTTTATGACAATCCGGCACCGGAATACATTGCCGCTGCAAATGA
This sequence comes from Hyphomonas sp. TMED17, assembly GCA_002172915.1. Classification (GTDB taxonomy): domain Bacteria; phylum Pseudomonadota; class Alphaproteobacteria; order Caulobacterales; family Hyphomonadaceae; genus Henriciella. Next base: position 164,689 of record NHBW01000006.1, read on the forward strand.
CGGAATATATGCCGCCTGTCGCGCCAATGGCTATTTCCTGTTGCCGGAATATGTCGACCCAAAAGCAAACGACCGGCTTGATCGTCTGATGAACTTCCTGATGACGGCACGGGCTGATGGGGTCATTCTGACGCCACCACTTTGCGACGATATCGAAGTGCTGAATATTCTGAACCAAACCGATACACCATATGCATCCCTGTCGGCGACACATCCGTCAATTGGCCGGCCGGTAATAAATCACGATGAGAGAGCCGCAGCGCGCGATCTGGTCCTGCACCTGATCGGGCTTGGTCATCGCGAGATCGCCATGATCACCGGTCCGGCCGGGCATAATGCGGCAAGAGTTCGCGAGCTAGGCTATATTGATGCGCTCCAGCAGGCCGGCCTCTCGCCGCGACCTGATTTCAGCGAGCGCGGTGACTATACAATGCGCTCCGGCATCGTCTTCGGGCAGAAGCTACTCTGTCTGCCATCCCGGCCAACCGCTATTTTCGCCGCCAATGACGATATGGCCGTGGGCGTTCTAACCGCGGCTTTCTCGCTTGGCTACCAGATCCCTAATGACCTCTCCGTTGTCGGATATGATGACAATCGCCTCGCATCTGCCGTCTGGCCACCTTTGACGACCATTCGCCAGCCCGTCGCAGAGATGGGACGGCGGGCGGCTGAGCGGCTGATGTCGCCGGATCCGCTTCAACCTGATCGCGAAACACTCGACTTCAAACTCATTATCCGCGCGTCAACCGGGCCGGTTCCGGCGTATTTATAGACAATCGCGCATCGTTATGGCTAAATTTGGGAATGAGCAGATCGATTGATATCGCACCTATTTCAGGTGCACTGGGAGCCGAAATCAGCGGCATCGACCTGACGCAAGGCTTAACCCCGGACGCATTAAAGACCGTGAAAAAGGCCTTTCTGGATTATCATGTTATTTTCTTCCGGGATCAGGAAAACCTGACACCGGACCGGCAGAAGGCTTTCGGACAATTATTTGGCTCGCTGAATGTTCATCCTTACGTTGCCGGCATGAGCGAACACCCAGAAGTGATGGAAATCATCAAGGAACCTGAAGACAAGCTGAATTTTGGCGGTGGCTGGCACTCGGACATGTCATTTCAGGAATATCCGGCACTGGGATCAATCCTCTACGCTGTCGAGGTCCCGTCTTATGGTGGCGACACGCTATTCAGCAATCAAATCGCCGCCTATGAGGCCTTGTCCGAGGGCATGCAGACACTCCTTGAAGGGCTCACCGCAGTGCATTCGGCCAGCCGCGAACATAGTGCCCGCGGCGCTTCGGCCCAGTCCCGCAAATCAATGCAGGCTGTAGAGGCGGAGAATGCGCCCGAATTCGAACATCCTGTCATCAGGACGCACCCGGAGAGCGGCCGCAAAGGTCTGTACATAAACCCTGCTTTCACACTGCGTTTCTCCGGCATGACCAAACGAGAAAGTAAACCGCTTCTGGATTTCCTGTTCGACCACGCCCGGGACGAGCGCTTTACCTGCCGCTTCAGATGGCGTCCGAATTCGGTTGCATTCTGGGATAATCGTTGCTGCTGGCATTATGCCCTGAATGACTATCCCGGCGAGCGCCGACATATGAGGCGGGTAACTGTAAACGGAGACCGACCAATCTGACGACACCACATATTTATCGAAGGGCGAGGACAAGCAGAACGTCGCACGGGAGCACATCATGGTAAAAAACACGCTTATTGCCGGTTTAATAATTATTGGTCTACTAATCAGCATCATTCTGGAGCGTACAATCAATTACAGCCAGCCAACCCATGGCGTGAACGTCATAATCATACCCGACGCCCCGGAAATCGATGCCGAACAGGCCGCTATCAATCTCGGTGAAGCCATAAGATATCAAACCACGACACTGCTTCCCGGAGACCCCCGGCCCGGACAGGAACAGCCCTGGCTCGAATTTCAGAGCTGGATGCAGTCGACTTATCCAGCTTTCCATGCCGCCGCACGTAAAGAAACCGTCACCGGAGGCCATACGCTTCTGTTCACTTGGCAAGGCAGCGACCCGGACCTCAAGCCCCTGCTGCTTATGGCCCATCAGGACGTTGTTCCGGTAAGCCTGCGCACGATAGACGACTGGGATGCTGCCCCTTTCTCGGGCGAGATTCTGGACGGTTACGTCTATGGTCGTGGTACGATCGATAATAAGGGCTCACTTGTAGGATTACTGGAAGCGCTCAACGCCCTGGCGGTAAAGGACTTCCGTCCGAAAAGGACCATTCTGCTCATGCTGGGGCATGATGAAGAAGTCGGCGGAGCCGGAGCTGCCGCCGGTATCGCGCTTCTTAAATCCAGAGGTGTAAACCCGATAATGGCGCTCGATGAAGGATCAATGGTCCTCGAAACATCCCCATTAACCGGCAAGCCCGTCGGCATGATCGGTATCGCTGAAAAAGGCTATCTGACGCTGGAACTTACGGTGTCGGCGCCTGGCGGGCATTCATCAATGCCAAGCCGGAACTCGGCGCCGGTCCGCCTGGCGCAGGCCCTCATTGCGCTCGATGAAAACCAGATGCCGATTGACCTGTCCCAGCCGCCAGTATCAACCCTGTTGCGCGTTTCAGCCAGAGATATGCCATTCCTGGCCCGGATGGCGCTCGCCAATGCATGGCTGTTCGGTCCAGTGATCGACGCCCAGGTATCGGCCTCACCGACTGCAAATGCCGTGGTCAGGACAACCACCGCGCCAACCATGCTTGTCGGATCGCCAAAAGAAAATATCCTGGCACAAAGGGCGTCTGCGACGGTTAATTTCAGGATTCACCCGAATGACACAGAAGACGATATTATCGCGCATGTCGAAGCACTGACAAAAGACATACCGGGGCTGGAAATCACAATAGGGCAACGCGGCATTCGCGGCATGGGGGCCTCACCGGTCAGTCCCACAGATAACCTGCCCTATGGCGTTCTTTCATCACTCGCATCAGAAATCGGCAATGGTGCGCCCGTCTCGCCATCGCTCGTACTTGGCGCAACTGATTCAAGATATGCTTCGGCGATCACCGATAGTGTTTACAGATTCATGCCGGCCATTATGACCGCCGAAGACCTTAGAGGTTTTCATGGCACCAATGAGCGCCTCACCATCGAAAATGTCGGCCAGTTGGCGCGCGGTTACGCCCAGATCATTCTCGCAATGGATCAGGAGGCCTAAAGAGCCGCGATAATTGCATCACCCATTTCTGCCGTGCTCAACGCACCACCGACATCCTTTGTCCGGGCGCCGGCTTCCAGCGCCTTGCTGACGGCCGCAAACAGTCGGTCAGCAAGGCCGGGTTGATTCAGAGACCACCGAAATGCCATCTCGAGCGACAGAATAGCCGCGCACGGATTAGCAACACCTTGACCGGCGATATCCGGGGCCGATCCATGCACGGGCTCGTACAGCCCTGGGGCGCCATCCACACCAAGGCTGGCCGACGGTAGCATGCCAATCGATCCGGTCAGCATGGCGGCCGCATCCGACAGGATATCACCAAACAGATTAGCGGCGAGAATCACGTCAAATTGCTTCGGCTGACGCACTAGCTCCATAGCACACGCATCGGCATACATATGCCGCAGTTCAACGCCGTCGCCACACGCTGCATGCAGCTCTGTAACGGTTTCGCGCCAGAACAGGCCGGATTCCATAACATTGGCCTTTTCGGTCGAACACAACTGACCACCCCGACCCCGCGCAATATCCATTGCGACACGTGCCACGCGCTTGATTTCACCTGCCGTGTAACGAGAGGTCTCAAATCCGAAACTCTTATCACCCAGCCCGCGCTCGATCCCTCTTGGCTCGCCGAAATAAACGCCCGATGTCAGCTCCCTGACGATCATGATATCGAGTCCTTCAACGACATCGCGCTTCAAACTTGACGCCTCGAGCAGAGCCGGAAAACAGAAAGCTGGCCGGAGATTAGCAAAGACATCCATGCCCTTGCGCAATTGCAACAATCCCATTTCAGGTCGCAAATGCCGCTCGACATCATTCCATTTCGGTCCACCAACCGCCCCGAGTAAAACGGCATCACTCTGCTTGGCCAGAACCATCGTATCGACCGTTAAGGGCTCGCCATGTGCATCAATCGACGCACCACCGACGAGACCTGTATCAATATTCAGATCGGGCATTAAATGCTCGGCCACACAGCGGGCCTGAGCGGTTACCTCGGGTCCGATCCCGTCACCGGGAAGCAATAACAGATTCTTGGATGTCACGGTTTTATCTCACTAATTATTATATCGAGGCGCGGTTTGTTCAAAGCGGCCTTACTGCCCCCATTCCAACCAGGGCGCGGCCAGTTTGCGTTTATTTTCGAACGTCTCAATCGCCGCGCTATCTTTCAAACTCATCGCAATATCATCCATGCCGGTGCTGATTTTTTCTTTACTGCCGGCATCAATATCAAAGTGATGTTGCGAACCATCAGGCGCGATAATCAGCTGCTGCTCAAGATCAACCTCGAAGACACTATTGCTGCCACCGGCCTGCGCTGCCAGCTGGTCACAGATGTCGGCCGGAAGGACAACCGCTAGAATACCGTTCTTACTACAATTATTAAAGAATATGTCGGCAAAACTCGGCGCGACAATGCAGGTTACGCCCTGATCCAGAAGCGCCCAGGGCGCGTGCTCGCGAGACGATCCACAACCAAAATTATCACCCGCGATCAGAACACCGGCCTCGGCGTATTGCGGCTTGTTCAGCACAAAATCGAGATTCCGGCTGCCATCGGGCAGCGTCTTCAATTCGTAGAAGAGTCCCTCTGAAAGACCATCGCGTTCGGTGGTTTTCAGAAACTGCTTGGGAATAATCATATCGGTGTCGACATTCGCCATCAGCTTGTCCTGATCCGTCAGCGGCGCGGCCGTCCCGCGAAATCTTGTAAACGCTTTCATACTGGTCTCCTAGGTCGACGAGTGCTCAATGAATAGGGTGGGGATGTCAAGGTTGTGATCGCGCAGCGTGAACACGCGGGTGCCGGGCTTACGGCCCCGGCGAATATCGCTGACCGAGCGACCCGCCGCCGCCAGTCGGTCGCCAACCGGTTCCAGCTTATCGGCAGCCCAGGTCAGGCCCCATAATTTGTCAGGGCCAGATCCATCATTCGCGCCTGTAAGCTGTTGCACGACTTCCAGGCTCAGATTTCCAATCCGGAAGAATAGAAACCGGGTATCGAATTTCGGATAGACGCGATCAAGCGCCAGTCGAATGCCCAGCCGACCGCTATAATTGGCAACGGCACGGTCAGGATTAGGGGTTTGAATTACCAGATGGTCGAGCCCCGTCACGCAGCCTTCGGACGCAGCAGGCCGCGGCAGATCGCGATCCGCCTCAATTACAAACGCCCGGACACCAGCCATAACCCCATCATCTAGTCGAAACCGCGTCCAGTGGCGGTCGAGCGCAGGCTGCCCCCCCTCAATTATTTCTCCGGGGCCCAGGCCTTTTCGCCCGGAGAGGCGATGGGCCTCTTTACTATCGACGGTTGCAAAGACGAGCGACGCCAGTCTTGTGCCTGCGCCGAATAATTGACGAAGCCGCGCGGCACTTTCGCCATCACCGGCAGGTGCAAGAATTTCGATCGCGGTATTGCCGACCGAAAAGACCGCGCTGGCGACACCGTCGGACTCGCCCCGAAAAACCGGATCCGCACCCATTATCAGACGATAATCATCAACCGCTCTGTCAATATCGAGACTTAGCGCAACAATATGATCGAGGGCTGTTATCATTGAAACATCTCTCCCAGACGACGACGCTGACAACCGGAGCTATCAAAATTCTCAGGCGACAGCCAAGCATTATAGTCCGGTTTTAGCCGCTGCCAGTCGGCATCGGTCATTGCAAACCACGCCGTGTCGCGGCTACCACCTTTAACCACCATGTCATTGCGGAACGTCCCTTCATAGACGAAGCCGAGGCGCTCAGCCGCCCGTTTGGACGCCAGATTGTCATTATGGCATTTCCACTCATAACGTCGATAACCGAGTGTATCAAAGACATGCGATGCCATCAGATACATGGCTTCCTTTGCTGCCGCCGTTCTTTTCAGATCGGCGCCGAAAGCTACGCTTCCAATCTCGACGCTGCCATGTGCAGCCCGGATCCGCATATAGCTCGAAGTCCCGACGATGCGGCCATCATCCCGCTGCCTAAAAACCAATGTCTCCCACTGACCGGCCTCGCGGTTAGCCTCAAAAGCTGTTTCGAATTCTTGAATTTCGTCATACGGCCCGTGCGGCATGTAATCCCATACCGACGAATTTTCTGGGCCTGCAATGGCTGCAAACAGACCTTCGCGATGACGCGACCAGTCTAATGGCTCCAATATGATCCGCGACCCGACAAGCCGTGTCTGACCGGGTCGCTCACATGGTTGCCAGTCTGCCAGGTTCACCCAATCATTCCGGACAAAGCGGCCCGTGCAGCGAGTGCCGGACTCATCAAATGGGTCCGCCCGCCACGGCCCTGCCGGCCTTCGAAATTACGATTGGACGTCGATGCACATCGTTCACCCGGCGCCAAAATGTCCGGGTTCATGCCAAGACACATCGAACACCCCGGCTGCCGCCATTCGAACCCGGCTTTGATAAATACTTCATCAAGGCCTTCTGCTTCCGCCTGTGCCCTGACCAGACCGGACCCCGGAACCACCATGGCTCTGACACCTTCGGCCACTTTGCCGCCAGCCGCGATGGCTGCAGCCGACCGCAAATCCTCAATACGGGAATTCGTGCAAGACCCGATAAACACTCTCTGTACCGGCGTTCCGGAAATTGCCTGCCCGGGCTCGAGTCCCATATAATCAAGGGCGCGCTCGATTGCTGCCCGTTTGTTCAAGTCTTCAATTTCGGACGGGTCCGGCACGTTGGCAGAAATAGCAATCGCCTGCTCCGGGCTTGTGCCCCATGTCACTGTTGGCTCGATATCGGCGGCATTCACGTCAATGACAACGTCCCAGACCGCATCGGAATCAGAATACAAAGTCCGCCAGTAACGCTCAGCCAGCTCCCACGCACCCGCTTTCGGCGCAGACGGACGACCGCGCATATATGCAAACGTTGTCTCGTCCGGTGCAATCAGTCCGGCCCGTGCGCCACCTTCAATCGCAAGATTACAAAGTGTCATCCGGGCTTCCATTGACAGCGCCGAAATCGCCTCGCCGCGATATTCAATAACGCAGCCATTCCCGCCTGCTGTTCCAGTCAGAGCAATCAGATGCAAAGCGAGGTCTTTGGCCGTAACGCCGTCACGTAGTTGGCCATTCACATTGACCGCCATATTCTTCATTTTCCGCGTCCGCAGAGTCTGCGTCGCCAGAACATGCTCGACTTCGCTAGTTCCGATACCGTGTGCCAAAGCGCCGAAGGCGCCGTGCGTGGATGTATGGCTGTCGCCGCAAACAATTGTCATACCCGGCTGGGTGCGACCCTGCTCGGGACCGACAACATGCACAATGCCGTTGCGCGGATCGCCCATCGGAAAGAATTCGATCCCGAACTCGGCAACATTCTTCGTCAGAGCGGTGAGCTGATTACGAGCGGCCTCATCACGAACACCGGCCAGTCCCAGCTGCTGGCCCTCAGTTGGCGTATTATGGTCAGCCACTGCGAGCGTAAGATCCGGTCGACGGACCGCACGCGACTCCGCCCTTAAACCCGAGAAAGCCTGCGGGGTTGTAACTTCATGTATCAAGTGCAGGTCGATATAGACAAGAGAATCACCGGTCGCCGCGTCGGTGCTGACCAGATGGTCGTTCCAGATCTTGTCGTAGAGTGTTTGCCCCGCCATGCCTTAACCTCGCTACTCCTGTCAGAACCGATTTTCAGGAGATATTATATAACGGACCCCGCCCATACAATGAGCGGGGTCCGATAGAATTCGTTATTTTATGCGCTAGGCTTCGTCGCCACCCGCATTGTCGGCCTCTGCCTCTGCAGCTGCTGCGGCGGCTTCGGCAGCCTCGGCAGCGGCCTTCTCTTTAGAAGCCGCATCACGGGCCACGGCCGCTTCTTCACGACGTGCCACTTTGGCGGCATCACGCTGACGGCGAAGCTCGGTCTTGGATGCCACGACTTCATTAGCTTCCATACCGTGTCCGGTTGTCCGCTCGGCAATCCGGGCCGACTTACCGCGACGATCACGCAAATAGTAAAGTTTCGCCCGGCGCACCCGGCCTTTACGTTTAACTTCAATACTTTCGATCATTGGTGATACGACAGGGAAAACCCGCTCGACACCTTCACCGAAAGAAATCTTGCGCACCGTAAAGCTCTCATTAAGCCCACGTCCGGAGCGTGCGATACACACACCCTCATAGCGCTGGACACGCTCACGGTCGCCTTCTTTGATCCGCACATTCACGGTCAAAGTATCACCCGGCGAAAAATCCGGGATTGTCTTATCCGCACTTACCCGTGCGACTTCTTCAGCTTCTAGCTGCTCAATTATATTCATCGTCCGTCTCCGACGCTCGCAAATCCGGTATCTCGCGGAAAGCGCCGTATAAATCGGGACGCCGGGCTTTTGTCAATGCCTCACTCTGCCGATTTCTCCACTCTGCGATCTTTTTATGATCTCCCGAAATCAGCACGGGGGGTGTATTACGTCCTTCCCAGCTTCTTGGCAGAGTATAATGCGGGTATTCCAGCAGACCGGAACTAAAACTTTCCTCCTCAACCGAGCTTTGATTCCCGGTCACGCCGGGGATCAAACGCAACGTTGTTTCAAGCATTGCCATTGCGGCCGCCTCGCCGCCTGCGAGGATAAAATCACCTAGTGAAACTTCGACCAGATTACGGCCTTCAATGACCCGTTCATCCAGCCCTTCAAAGCGGCCACAAAAGAATACCAGCCCTTCACCCCGCGCCCAGTCCTGCGCCATGGACTGGGAAAATGGCACCCCCCGGGGGCTGGGATAAATGATTGGTCGGCGGTCACCACCCAGACTGTCGATCGCAGCAGCGGCAACATCTGGCCGCAAGACCAGACCCGCACCACCACCAGCGGGCGATTCGTCGACCTGCCGGTGACGCCCCAGACCGAACTCTCGCAAATTAACGGTTTCAAGCGACCACAGACCCTGTCGACGGGCGCGTTCGAAAATCGATACGCCCAGCAGGCCCGGAAAGGCCTCAGGATAAAGCGTTATTACAGATGCGTTAAATGCCATTCTGCGTGCATACATGTTCGTTTTCGACCTGACCAGCACCCGCGTCCTGACCGGATATGGCACCGGTTCCGCCACGAGCTAGAATGATCGGGTGTTCAGCTCTCGCCGATATCTTCGGGGACCGGCATGACTTTCAAGCCGGTTATCTGATTGCGGGCGCGTCTGATAATATCGAACCGGTGACCATGGAAAGCGAATCGCTGGCCGGACTCAGGTATGGTCTGGGCTTCGTGGATGACCAGACCTGCAACTGTCACGGCCTCTTCGTCCGGCAATGACCAGCCGGTCGCACGATTCAGATCACGAATTGTAACCCAGCCATCGACAAGAACGGAACCATCACTTTCAACTTTGACACCCTCGACCACAACATCATGCTCGTCGCGAATATCACCGACGATTTCCTCCAATATATCTTCGAGCGTTACGAGCCCTTGCAGTGTCCCATACTCGTCAACCACAAGCGCAAAATGGCTACGCTGTTTCAAAAACAGGTCGAGCTGGTCTTCGGCCCGGGTCGTCTCGGGAATGAACCAGGGGTCACGACAGATTTCCAGAATATCCAGACCGGTTGTCAGCCCGCCCTGCGCGACCACTGCGCGCAACAGATCCTTGACGTGAAGGACGCCAACAATTTCCTCCTGATCGCCACGATATAAAGGCAGCCTTGTATGCGGACTTCCGAGCGCCTTGCGGACAATTTTTTCAGCCGGCTGCTCGACATCGATCATGACAATATTCTTGCGGTGGATCATGACCTCTTCAACTGTCATGTCTTTCAGGTCCAGTGCACCAACCAGGCGATGCCGGTTCTTGGCATCCAGCCCCTCTTCGGAGTGGTGAAGGTCAATTGTTCCCCGGATGTCATCCTCGGCCGTCACTTCGTCGACCGGACGCCGGACCCGCAGCAAGCGCAACGTCAGATTGACCACCCATTGAATTGCAATGACAAACCGTCGGCAGACCGCCACGAGCCAGCCGATCGGGCGCGCAACTCGCATTGCCATCTGATCGGCATGGGAAATCGCATAGGTCTTGGGCAACACTTCGGCAAAAATCAGGACCAGCAGGGTCATCACCGCAGTTGCGATGGCCACACCGGAGGACCCGAACAGCCCGATAAACATACTCGTCGCCATTGCTGAAGCCAGAATGTTAACGAGATTGTTGCCCAGCAGAATTGAGCCGATCAGACCTTCACGATCGGAGATCAGCCGGTTCACCAGTGCGGCCCGGCGATCACCATTGCTCTCGAGTTGATGCATTCTTGCGCGGCTTGCCGCCGTCAAAGCCGTTTCGGACCCCGAGAAGAAACCAGAAAGTCCCAGCAATGCCAGAACTGCAAATGTCGTGCCGATAATCATCAGCGGCCTTGTAACTCCTCAGACAGAAACTGCTGAACATCCTTTAGATCAGCATCGGGCAAGATGAAAGCCATGCCAAGTCCCTTCGAAAGAATCAAGGGGACATGACCCGACCGGACCTTTTTATCCTGTTTCATAGCAGCAACGAGGTCCGCCGCCCGATAGGCACCCCCTGAAAGTTTCGAAACATCTGTCTCGAGCCCGCCACCCGCAAGAACCTGATCGGCCCGGATACAATCCGCCATACTCATCAAACCGAGACGATGCGAATACCTCAGAGCCAATACCATGCCGGTGCCGACCGCTTCGCCATGTAGCAAATCGGGGCCATACCCGTTCGCCGCCTCTAGCGCATGCCCGAATGTATGCCCCAGATTAAGCAATGCCCGAACCCCGCCCTCACGCTCGTCAGCGGCAACAATTCTGGCTTTCGCCTGACATGATACCGCGACCGCATGACTGATATAGTCGGCCTGTAGATTCAAAACTTTATCGCCATGGGATTCCAGCCAGGCGAAGAACTCCGGATCGTCAATCAACCCGTATTTGACGATTTCGGCATACCCTGCGCGGCGTTGCCGGTCAGGCAGGCTGTGCAGTAATCCGATGTCAGCAAGTACCAGCCTGGGCTGGTAGAAAGCGCCTATCAGGTTTTTGCCATGCTCTGTGTTAATTGCGGTTTTACCACCAACCGAACTATCGACCTGGGCAAGCAAGGTCGTTGGTACTTGGACAAGGCTCATACCGCGCTTCATCAAAGAAGCGGCCAGCCCGGTCAGGTCTCCGATAACCCCGCCACCAAATGCGACAATGACATCATCACGATTGGCGCCGCACTCAAGCAACCAGTCAAGCAGTTCACCAAGATGCGCCCATGACTTGCTCGCTTCGCCTGCAGGCAGAACAAAATCATGCATTGTCAGGCCTGCTTCAGACAGCGACTGCCGACACACTCTGCCATGCAATCCCCAGACGACATTGTCAGATACAACAAAAACGCGCGACTGTCTGGTGAGGTCTTTAAGATTCTGGCCAAGCTGGCTGACAAGACCGGATCCGATCCTGATATCATAGCTACGTGCGCCAAGTTCGACTGGCACACGAATAAAATTGTCCATATCAGCCTCTTCTCTCAGCGGACCAGATATCGAGGGCCCGTAAGATTTTGTCTACCGTCTCCGAATGGGCGCCATCTACACTTTCAACATGCACATCGGCAAGAGCGTATATGGGATCGCGGGTTTCTTGCAGGTTACGCAATACCGCACGCGGGTTTGGTTGTCGCAGTAAAGGACGGTGACTGCGGCGCGAAACCCGTTTCCAGAGCGTTTCAAAATCAGCATAAAGCCAGACGGTGACTGCGGTCTTATTCAGCAGCTTCCGGGTTTGCTCGTTCATATATGCTCCGCCACCGGTCGCAAGCACATGCGGCGCGCCCTGCAGCAAACGGGCAATGACTTTCTGTTCACCGCGTCGGAAACTTTCTTCACCATGATCTTTAAAAATCTCGGGGATGCGCTGTCCTGCGGCCCTTTCAATTTCGTCATCGCTATCAAAAAACTGACGTCCCATGGCTTTGGCAAGGCGACGCCCGACGCTCGATTTTCCCGCACCCATCAGGCCGACGATCGCAACTGTCTTTTCAGTGCTCTCTGCCTCAATTTGGTCAGGTTTTGGACTAGAAGATGTGTTGTGAGCCATTGCAGTTTCAGCTTTCAATGATGCAACTCTATACACGCCTATATGATCCTGCAATGCGCCGGTCATCATACTTTACACGGAGAGCCGTTCAAAATGTATAATTACCGGACCCGGCCTGGCTTAACCCTTACATCAGGGCTATTCCCATTCAGGTCATTACCCCATACGGATGTTACTGAGCGGCAGATGGCACACAACAAACGGAGTATCGGCATGGATTTCAGACATCGGCTTGTCGCCGCGATCTGTGGCGCTGCGCTATCCTCATTCGCTTTTTCCAGTCCGGCCGCGGCGCAAATAGAATCCGAAGGCATGGATGATATCAGCGTCTGGGGCGAACGTTATTTGTCGAGTAACGAAGCCGAGTTCTCATCAAATCTGTGGGCCGGCGCAGACCATCAGCGCCTATTGTCACTGATGCAGAATATCGACGTCGACCAGCTCAGCCTGGCGGGTCGCACCATGGTCCGGCGGCTGGTACTCAGTTCGACCCAGAACGTAACCGGGCCGCAAGCTGATGCCTTACTCGCACGCCGCGCCGAGCTTATGCTTGCGCTGAACGAAATTGATGCGGCAATGTCGCTATTACCGAATCTTGGTAATCCCGGTGCCGTTATCGAGCCCGATATATTGGCAACCGATCTTGAGCTGGCGGCAGGCAATATCGCAACTGGCTGCGACCGGCTATCACAACCGGTTTCACAGAATGTGTACTGGACCAAGCTAAGAGCCGCATGCGCCGCTATGTCAGGAAATTACTCCGGCGCGCAATTAACCATTGAGATGGCGTCCGAGCAGCTCTTTGAGGACACATGGTTCATCGAGCTGATCTATTCACTCGAAGACGATATCCTTCCATCCGATCAAGATATTTCGACCGATACAGCAGCAGACCCTACGCCAGAAACTGAGACCAATCAGGCATCGCGGTTATTGCGGCCGGACGCCAGTTTCGCCAGCGGGCTCGACATCGCATTATCTCTATCCGAGGATCTCGATACTGCCGCGCTGGATCCCGACACGATCGCGCCATATCTCATCCCGATCCTGATAAATCGCCAGGACCTTCCGGTGCAATTAAGACAGTTATTTGCCGGCACGGATACCGCAAGCGCCTTGATGTCCGGCACCGAGATACGCGCGCTTGTCGAAGCCGGACTGGTCGCCCCGGACGATTATATCCTCGCGCCAGAACAGGCGACGATACTGCAGCTGCAAACTCCCGAAACCGATTTTTATGACAAGGCAGATGTACTCACCCAACATTTGGATGAGGCCAGCTCAGGGTCATTAAAAGACTTCCGACGCATCAGCAAATTATACACCAACGAGCTACACAAGCTTCCGCAGGACAATCGCATGGTCGCCTATGCCGACCTGTTCGCCAGAGCAGCTTATGCGAGCGGCGATGGCAACAATGCCCGCGCCTGGCTGGACATCGCCTATCCGGCGCCGGTTCCTCCCAAGCCAGCGCCTTTTTCTCCGGCACCGAAACCGGAATTGCTTGACAGTGATCTAAATGACCTCGGCACAGGACCGGCTCCCCTCGATGCCGCAGCGGGCGTGCCCTTTAACCTTGGCAGCCAGGTCGAAGGACCGGAAGCCGATAATGCCGCCGCAGCACTGCTTGCTGTCAGCATATTGAACGCTGACGACATAGTTTTGGATTCTGAAGCCGCCACACATGACGATACGGCTTTCGACAACCACGACGAGGCACCTTTGGCCGACGCGGCGCCAGGACTAAACGCACCTGTCGAAATGGTTGATGCAGCCTACAAAAATAATGGTCTGAGCGAGGCTATCGCACTTGCCGAGGCAAACACGGTTAAATCACGACCTGCCGACGTCGAGGTCGCTGAAGCACCCCGACCGGACATCTATATCAGCCTTGTCTTCGACCTGTTCGACAGTCTTTCTGACGGGGCCGCACATCAGTCGGATATTATCCCGCGCTTGATTGAAGCGGCCGAGCGGGATGGCGAGACCGAACAAGTGGTTAAACTATTATATCATTTGCCTGCTTTCGGATTCTCGCTCGACACGTCCGCCCGCAGCCTGCTGCTAGAGTATCCCGTCACCGGACAACGCCTTGATCCAAACATTGTCGCGACAATTCAGGCAACCAGCACGGCACCGGCGATTGCAGAAGCCACTTTGATGATCCTCGCCATTATCGAGGATGAACCGCATAATCTATCAGCATGGGATCAAGGGCTGATATTATCAGCTCTCGTCGAAATTGGCGCCGACGATATCGCAACCCTGCTTTTGCAGGATTTCAGCCGATACTGGCAGGCTGAGCAACGACCCGCCAGAGCCATGCCAACGCACGGAATGTGGGATGCCTTAAATGCCGGCGCGGCAGCGGAACAACCTTTGCCGGAAGCTGAACCGGAGGGCGCTACGATTTCATAAACGCTGAAATCCGGTCATGCATATCGGGACCAACCCCCTCATTTTCGGTAATTTCCCATTGCAGGCCAGCATCCATCGGATCCATATCGGTCGCCTCAAGCAAGCGTTTATTTGCAGCGTGCGAGAAAGCGGAATTACTAAGGATTCCGCGGGCATAAGCCTCCACTTCACCGAGGAAGTCATCCTCTTTGAACACCAATTCGGCCAACCCCATCCGCATGGCCTCATCCGCCCCGACCGTTTCGGCGCTAAACATCAGACGCTTGGCAGTCGCGGGGCCGACACGACGCGGCAGTCTCTGGCACATTCCCCAGATTGGAGTTAGCGCCCATTTCGCGTGCGTATCAGCAAATTTTGCATTGTCCGATGCGATAATGAAATCAGCAGCAAGCGCAACTTCCAATGCCCCTGTATAACAATGGCCGTGGACTGCAGCGATAACCGGCTTGGGCAGTTTTTCCATCAAACGCAATGTTTCAGGATGCCAGCCCGGAGACGGGACTTTTTCACCTTCGGCAATGTCGCCGAGATCGTGTCCGGCCGAAAAGCACTTGCCTGCGCCGTGCAATATAACACAACCAATATGTTCATCCTTGCGCAGATCCAGAATATGACGGTGCAGTGCCTGAAAAACCCCAACCGTTAGGGAATTGAGTTTATCGGGCCGATTAAGCGTCAACCAGCACAAGCCATTATCATCACGCCGTTCCACAAGTTCCATGCTCTTCATCCCTTAGTTTTTCAATATTGTCTGGCAACTGTACCGGTCGAGGAAACCATTTAGTCACTGATTTGCAGCGGCGCCTTGCGACCATTCAAAACAACACCCCAAACGCCGATTGCCGGCCAGTCCTGTGCCGCCAGCTCCAGCGGATTCGCCTCCAATATCGTAAAATCTGCCCGCTTACCGGCCTCGATAGTCCCGATCTCCTGCTCAAGACCGAGAATATAAGCAGCATTGATTGTCACCGCTTCGAGCGCCTGCTGCGGCGTCAGCGCCTCGCTTGCGACATAAATTCCGCCCTCGCGTGTTTCCCGCGTCATATGCACCGAGCCAGCCCGTAACGGATCGGGCGGCGCCAGTGGTGCATCAGAGTGCAACGCGATAATTGACCCGGCCCGGCTCAAACTCCCGACCGGCGTAATCCAGTCGGCCCGTGTATGCCCCAAAGGTTCAGCATAAATTGTCGACATATAATGCACATAATGGCTGGCCACCGAGACCATCGCATTCAGACGACCGGCCAGGACCGCCTGTTCGGGTGAAAACAATCCGCCGTGCTCGATAACGAATTTTCCGGTAAAGCCGGTCGCCCGCAGATTGGCGAGCGCGGCAAGCGTCGCTGCTTGTGCGGCATCGCCATTGGAATGGATATGGATGCCGAGACCAGCATCGACAATTGGCTGCAATGTCGGGACCAGTGCATCCGGCTCGGTCACCCAAAGACCGCTCGTGCCCTCAGATTGTCCGGCCAGATAACCGGGCGGGGACAATCTCATTGTCTGGGAATAATAGGCCGCATCGGTAAAAAACTTTACGCTGGGCAGAACCCGCGCCGGCGCCGGACGCTCTCCTGATACGAGCTCGAGAATAGCCTGTGGTGCATCGTCGCCAAACTCCCGCCGCATAGCCCTATATTCAGGCACCAGATAAAGATTGAAACCGGTGCGTTCTGGCGCCCAGACCATGGAAATAATCTGGTTCTCAAGCGCCCGGCCGAAAATTCCATATCCCAGATCAGCTGCCGTCGTGATCCCGGACTGCCGCATGATTTCGAAATATTTATCAATGCCGCGCTGCAGAACCTCCTGCCCAAACAAGGCATCAGACATTTTATCGACGACCAGAAACGCCGCGTCCTCATATATCCGTCCATTCAGGCTACCATCAACTAGATAGCCGACGCCATGGAAGCTCTCAAGCGTCTCAGGCGTCGCCCCGATTGCAGTCAGCGCGGCCGAGTTCAGATAGAAATCATGCCCTGAATAATGCCATACCAATAATGGTCTATCCGACACGATGCGATCCAGGTCGCGCCGGTCGAGATTGCCCTGCACGAGATTGTGATAGCCGTAAACAATAATTGGTGAGCCATCCGGCGGTGCATCAGCAACGATTTCGGCCACTCTTGCCAGAAAGGCGTCCCGGCCCTGATATCCTGCCATCGCGTCGCCCGGCATGGCCATTGGCCATGGCGCGGCGAAAGCCTGACCATACATCATTGCCCCGAGCAAAACATGCATGTGAGGGTCGATTAAACCTGGTAACAGCGTCTTGCCGGCAAATGTATTATCCACAATCGCGTCAGGGTTCGCGGCCACCAGCACCTCAAGTGCACCGACCCCTGCAATGCGACCGTCGCGAACCACGACAGCCTCCGGCCGGACATCATTACCGGCCATGGTCAGAATATCGGCCCCGGCATATATCACCGCGCCGCTCTGGGTTTGCTCAACCGGCTCGTTTTCGCGACAACCGAGCAATCCGAGACATAATAAGGGTAAAACCAGCCAACGCATTACATCCTCCGTTTCCGAGCCTTACCAGCATGAAAGGCTTTAAACGGAACTGCAAGCGAGCTGTTATTAACCGGCCAGGCGCACCGGCCTAATCGCCATCCATCCGCAACGCCGCCACAAATGCTTCCTGAGGAATTTCGACCTTCCCGAACTGCCGCATACGCTGCTTACCCGCTTTCTGCTTCTCAAGCAGTTTCTTCTTACGGGTTGCGTCGCCACCATAGCATTTCGCCGTCACGTCCTTACGCAAAGCCGAAACGGTTTCACGCGCGATCACCCGGCCGCCAATGGCAGCCTGAATCGGAATTTTGAACATCTGGCGGGGGATCAGATCCTTCAGCCGTTCACACATCTGACGGCCACGGCTTTCGGCGCGGTCACGGTGCACCAGCATCGCCAGTGCGTCGACCGGCTCGTCATTGACGAGAATATTCATTTTCACCAAATTTTCGGCGCGGTGGTCGACAATCTCGTAATCAAAGCTGGCATAACCGCGCGAGATTGATTTCACACGATCGTAGAAATCGAAAACAACCTCGTTCAGTGGCAAATCATACTGCACAAGCGCGCGGTTGCCGACATAGGAAAGCTCGGTCTGGATACCGCGACGGTCCTGACATAATTTTAGCACTGCTCCGAGATACTCATCCGGCGTATAGATCGTCGCTTTAATCCATGGCTCGCGGATCTCGGATATTTTAACAACATCAGGCATATCGGCGGGATTATGCAATTCAATCTCTTCGCCATCCGTCATGGTCATTTCGTAAACAACGCTCGGCGCAGTCGCAATCAGATCAAGATCGAATTCACGACTCAGACGCTCCTGAATGATTTCGAGGTGTAGCAAGCCGAGAAATCCGCAACGAAACCCCATACCCAGCGCGGCTGAGGTCTCCATTTCCCACGTGAAACTGGCATCATTCAGACGCAATTTCCCCATGGCCTCGCGCAATTCATCAAAGTCACCTGCATCTGTCGGATACAGACCACAGAACACAACCGGCTGAACGTCCTTATAGCCTGGCAAGGCCTGCTCTGCCTGACGCTTCTCTTCGGTGATCGTATCCCCGATCGCACAGTCGGCGACTTCCTTAATCGATGCAATAAGAAAACCGACTTCGCCCGGGCCGAGACTTTCGACATCGACCGGGCGCGGCTTGAATACGCCAACCTTGTCAATTTCATAGGTCGCGCCAGTCTTCATCATTCTGATCTTCTGCTTCTTTTTCAGAAAACCATCAAACACCCGGACGATCACAACGACGCCGAGATAAGTGTCATAATACGCATCAACCAGTGATGCCTTTAGCGGAGCATCAATCTCGCCTTCCGACGGGGCTGGCAATCTCTGCACAATCGCCTCGAGAACGCTATCAATCCCGACACCGGTCTTTGCCGAAACCATTACCGCGTCCGAGGCATCCAGACCGATGACATCTTCGATCTGCGCCGCGACGGCTTCTGCATCCGCTGCCGGCAGGTCAATCTTGTTCAGAACCGGCACGATTTCATGATCCTGCTCGATCGCCTGATAGACATTCGCCAGCGTCTGGGCCTCTACGCCCTGACTGGCGTCAACGATCAGCAGGGAGCCCTCGCAAGCCGCAAGACAACGACTAACCTCGTAGGAAAAATCGACATGTCCGGGCGTATCCATCAAATTGAGCGCATAGGTCTCACCATCTGCGGCGGTGTAGTCGAGCCGGACGGTTTGCGCTTTAATGGTAATGCCGCGCTCCCGCTCAATATCCATCGAGTCGAGAACCTGTTCGGACATTTCCCGGTCGGTCAGCGTACCGGTTGCCTGAATAAGGCGATCGGCAAGGGTGGATTTACCATGGTCGATATGGGCCACGATGGAGAAATTTCGGATATGGTCGCGAGGTGTCATTCTCGCCGTATAAACAGTGGTTTGAGTTTAGGGAAGCGGTCGCGGCATGCATTTCAGTCGCATGCTTTCCCAACCGCGACAATCGGGCTATGTACGGCCGATGTCGGACAGCAAAACACTGATAGATAATCGCGGAAAATCGCAGACGGGGCTGACCCGTGAAGGCTGGCTCACGGATAGCTGGTACTTTGCTGCAACCTCATCATCTTTGAAGCCCGGCAAGCAGCATCGAATTATGCTGCTGGGTGAACCGGTCGTGATTGGCCGAACTGCAAATGGCGAGGCCTTTGCCCTGCGGGATGTATGCCCGCACCGCCTGGTCCCGCTAAGTGCCGGACAGCAAATCGTAACGGACGGAGAAGCGACGCTGCAATGTCCCTATCATGGCTGGCGCTTTGGCACTGACGGCATTTGCCGGCTGATGCCGAGCCTGACAGATGACAGTCCGTATGATCCGCGCAAAGTCAAAGTCCGCCATTACCCGCTACATGAAGCGAATGGCGCCGTTTACCTGTTCGTGGCAGACAATCCCCGTTCATCAGCGCCACCCGACATTTCGCCACCCGATTTCGGCCCCCTGCCGGACCGGCCGAAATTTATTATCGAAGATACGTTCAATGCCCACATGGATGATGCGGTTGTCGGCCTGATGGATCCGGCACACGTGCCTTTTGTTCACAATCAGTGGTGGTGGCGGCCGCCATCGACCGGCTTGCGCCTGAAGGAAAAGCCATTTTCACCCAGCGATCGTGGATGGGCAATCGACCGCCACCGGCCAAGCTCAAACTCGAAACTCTACAAGTGGATTTTTGGCGCCGATGTCGAAACCGAAATACGTTTTCAGCTGCCCGGCTTCCGATGGGAAATTATCTCAAATGAAACAGCCCGACTCCTGACCTTGACCTGCCTTACGCCGGAATCGGAAAAACGGACCCGGATTACCCAATTGACCTGGTGGACAGGGGCACCGCTCCTTAATCTCGCAATTCCTTTCGCCCGCCCGATGGCAAAAAAATTCCTCGCTCAGGACGGCCGCATGGTCGATTTGCAGAATCTCGGCATGGCGCACCAAAAGGGGATGCTATGGATCGACGACATCGATATCCAGGCCAAATGGTACCAGAAGCTGAAACGCGAATGGGCCGCCTGCCGCGCCGAAAACCGCGATTTCGTCAATCCGATCAAGCCTGTCACACTGCGCTGGAACAGCTAGGCTAGCGTGTCGGGACGGGATGCTCGCCACGATAATCGTAAAAACCCCGCTCGACCTTTTTTCCGGTCCAGCCGGCTTCAACATATTTAACCAGTAACGGGCATGGACGATACTTGGTGTCAGCCAGACCATCATGCAGGACTTGCATGATTGATAAACAAGTGTCGAGACCAATGAAATCGGCAAGCGCGAGCGGTCCCATCGGGTGATTGGCTCCAAGCCGCATCGCGGTATCGATACTTTCAACAGTCCCGACACCTTCATACAGCGCATAGATCGCTTCATTAATCATCGGGATCAGAACCCGGTTCACAATAAAGGCCGGATAATCCTCGGCATTGGTTGTGGTTTTTCCTAGTCGGTTAGTAAACCCGATCGCAGCATCATACGTGGCCTGATTTGTCGCTAGGCCGCGAATGATCTCAACAAGGTTCATAAGCGGCACCGGGTTCATAAAGTGCAGGCCTATAAAACGTTCGGGGCGGTCAGTCGTCGAAGCAAGACGTGTGATCGATATCGACGACGTGTTCGTCGCGAGGATCGCGTGGTCAGGGACCACTGCACAAATATCCTTAAAGATCGTTTCCTTGACATCCCGATTTTCCGTCGCCGCTTCAATCACCATATCAATGTCAGAGAGTGCGTGTTTGTCGGTTGATGCATTAATGCGCTGCATCGTCGCCTGCGCCATGTCTACCGAAATAGTATCCTTGGACACCTGCCTCGCCAGATTGCGTTCAATATTGCGAAGGGCCTGTTCCAATGTGTGTTCCGACACATCACTCAGCCGAACATCATAACCAGCAAGAGCGCATACATGCGCTATGCCATTTCCCATCTGGCCGGCACCAATTACACCAACGGTCTTAATTTCCACCAAGTTACACTCCCAGGGCAATTCTATAGCCCTTGGTCGCTTGTGCGCTGCAACAAAGCAAGAGCTAAATCATCTTACTACGACGGAAACATATCTAATGTTACAAATCTGCGACATAGGCCGGTGGCAGTCACCCGAGCATTACTCTGCCTCATGAGAACTTGCAGTAGATTTTACAGACGCCGCCGCACGAACCGTATCCAGCAAAGACTGTTTCAGCACTTCATCCTCAATTTTCTGAAACGCAGTGATCAATTCGATAGAATCCCGATCAATCGTCGGAAACTCAGGCGCCAGCGGAGGCTCGAAAACTGCCGAGGGTTCACCGGAAAGCAAATCGCCAATACCTCGGTAGAAATAATCAATCGGTACAGACAGCCGGGTCGCTAATTCAAACAACCGCCCAGCCGAAACCCTATTCACACCCTTTTCGTACTTCTGGACTTGCTGGAACGTCAATCCGAGCATGTCGCCCAACTGCTCTTACGTAAGACGCAACTCCCGCCGTCGCCACTTTAGGCGCTGGCCAACAATTCGGTCAATTCCGCTAGGTGATTTACTGCCTGACATAAGGTTCAAATACTTTTAATATTTGATTATGTCCAGCGGCGCCAGAAAATAAAAGAAAGTATAGATAACACGAATAGTGTAATCCAATACATTCTTTGTCCAGTGCTTTGGTAAACAGTATTATCGACTGCTAATGGAAGCTTTGAACGAACGACAGAAGAACGCCATCCCGCCGGGTCGCCGTCCCGGCTTGAGCCGCGTGCAACTTCGCGTCCAAAACCATCAATCATGGCCGTAACGCCGCGACTCGCAACCCGCGCCATAGGCAAACCGCTCTCAATCGCGCGGTATTGATTCTGGGCGTAATGCTGGGCCGGTCCGAACCCGGCCCCGAACCATGCATCATTGGAAATCACCACAATCCATTTTGCTTCGGTCCTTTGCGGCTCGGCATTGCGAAGCAATTCAGGGAACAGGCCTTCATAACAGATCAGAGGCACAAAAGGCGGGATAATATCCGCCGGAAATAGCACTGCCGGACCAGCCCCGGGCACAAACCCGCTCAGTGCCACCCGCTGCAGGGCGTCAGGAAGATAATCTGAAATCAGCTCCCCGAATGGAATAATATGGGCGGCAGCAAGCTCACCAAACGGGACCAGACGATGCTTGTCATACAGCGCGATCATATCGGCGGCGGCGTCAGTCGGGGCGAACACGCTGAGACTGTTGTGATAATTATAGTAATCACCACGGACCCTGCGGCGGGTTGTTCCGATAATGAGAGAACGAGGCCCCAATGCCTCAAACATTGCGGCTTGCGCGATATTACTTTCCAGAAACTGAAACGGGAAAGCGCCCTCGGGCAATATAACGACGTCACCGGCGGCTCCGGATTCTTGCTCTAAAAGCGCAACATATCGCTGCAGCAATGGGCGGCCGCCGCCATCAAATTTATCGGCTTGTGGCACGCCTGCATCGACAAGCATAACATGCTGCTCATCATATAGTGTCTCATTGGACAGGCGCTGATACCCCCAGATCCAGCCAACAATTAGGATAAAACCGGCTAGCATGGTCGGGACAGCGCGAAACAGCGCACCCGGAGCATCACGCGTATCCAAAAGACTCGCCGGTGCCACCATAATAAACAGGGTTACAAGGTTCAGCCAGTAAACACCGCCAAGAGACGCAAGCTGCGAAAAGGCGCCACCGGGTATCCAGCTGGTTGCCGGCAGATTCCAGGGAAATCCCCCGAACAGGACGCCCCGCAAATATTCGGCAAGCCCCATAAACAGGGCAAAGACAAAAACCCGTGACGGAGACGACGACCAAAAGGCCGCTGCAACCGAACACGCAGTTCCCCAGATCACCGCCATACCGGCGGGCAGCAAGAATAATGGCATCCACAAATATTTGGCATGCCGTTCCGGGTCGACGAGAAATGGTAGCGCAGTCCAGTACATGCTGACAAAAAAGAAGCCGAAACCAAACGCCCAGCTCACCGCAAATACATGCCGTCCCCAGCGCTCATAATGTCGCGCCGTATCGATCAGCCAGACAAGACCGATGAATGCGACAGCAAGCAGCGGCGTTGCGTGTATCGGGGCAAAAGCAAACGCGGCAGCGACACCGAGCATGACTGCCAGCAACATGGCGCGGATCGGACCACAACCGGTTACGACACGATATATTGGCTGTAGGAACTCCACGCCATGCGCAGACCCTGACATGCTCATATTTGTGTCTCCGAAGCTGACTTCCGAATAATCAAACGACTGACCCGACGTGCATCGGCATCAATAATCTCGATATCGACCCCAAGCGGATGTCGGAGAACCTCGCCACGCAGCGGCACCCGTCCGGCCAAAGCAAAGGCGACGCCGCCAAGCGTATCCACTTCATGATCCTTCAGACTCAGATCAATCCCGGTTTCGGCCAGAAAATCTTCAATCTCGAGGCGGGCGTCGGTTTGCCAGGATAGCCGTCCGCGCCGGATCAACCGCGCAACATTCTCATCATGCTCATCTTCAATATCGCCGACGATTTCCTCGACCAGATCTTCAAGACTTAGAAGGCCGTCCGTTCCGCCATATTCATCAATGACTAGCGCCAGGTGAATTCGACTGGCCTGCATTTTCACCAGTAGATCCGTCAGACGCATACTTGCCGGCACAAACAACACATTCCGCCGCAGCCTTTCTAACGGTCTGTCCTTATCATATTCGGCCGACCCGAATTCCTCGGCCGGCTGATCGAGCTTGGCAAGCTCGGCCACAACATCCTTGATATGTACAAACCCGATCGGGTCATCGAGCGTATCCCGGTAAATCGGCAGTCTAGAATGCGATTCCTGGGCGAAAATGGCCAACAAATCGGGCAGTCGGGTCGACAGTTCGACAGCAACAATCTCGGCGCGCGGGAGCATGACGTCATTGACGCGGGCTGTTTCAAACTCAGCAATACGCAGTCGCATTTCTTTCTGGGCTGGCGTTGTCACTTTTCTTGCCTGCTGTTGGGCAGGATCTGGCTTCTGGCTTCGGAATAATCCAAACAGCCCACCCCTTTGTTTAGCCATTACTTAGCCTCGACCTCCTACCTGTCATCCTGTTTAATTCTGATCCCTTCAAACATATGGATCAGGCCACCCCAATGAGGCAAGCGCCGATATTTCAAAAGCCTCCATTTCGTCGGCTTCGGCGTCCTCGAGATGATCATAACCGCATAAATGTAACAGCCCATGAATAAGCAAATGTGAAAGATGCTGCGCCAGCCCGATATTCTTTGTCCGCGCATCGGCGAGCGCAACGCCATGTGCCACAGCGATATCGCCAAGAAATGGCGCATCGATTTCTGCCGCTGGAAACGACAGAACATCGGTCGACCTGTCCTTATTACGCCAATCCCGGTTAAGCGACCTGATCGCCTCATCATCGCACAAAAGAAGACTGACCTCGCCGTCGCGCTTTATGCATCCAGCCGCCGCATCAAGTGCCCGCTGGCAAACTGCATCCAGATCATCAAGCGCCCGCCACGCATTATCATCTACCCGCAAGTCGAGACTGATCATGTTTCCTCATTCGCGTCATACGCCTGAATAATCCGGGAAACCAGGGCATGCCGGCGCACGTCCCGCGTCGTGAATTCAGTTTTACCGATCCCCGGCACATCATGCAGAATCTTTAATGCATGCGCGAGACCGGACTCCTGCCGTTTCAAAAGGTCGACTTGTCCGGGGTCACCGGTAACAACCATACGGCTATCACGACCAAGACGAGTCAATGCCATTTTCATTTGCGCAATGGTCGCATTTTGCGCTTCATCCATAATCACAAAGGCTTTTTTAAGGGTTCGGCCACGCATAAAGGCCAATGGCGCGACTTCGATAACACCACGGTCGCGCAATCTTTGCGCCTGATCCCCGCCAAGCGTTTCATTCAGTGCGTCCCATATTGGACGCAAATAGGGCTCGACTTTCTCTTCCAGATCGCCCGGAAGAAAACCTAGATTTTCACCAGCTTCAACCGCTGGGCGGGTTATGATTAGACGATCGACCGCCTTGCTCCGCAGTGCGGCCGCCCCGGCAGCGACAGCGAGAAAAGTCTTACCCGTTCCGGCCGGGCCAACCCCGAAAACAAGATCGCAGTCGCGACCGGTCAGCTGGTTCAGATAGGCGGCCTGGGCTGTTGTCTGCGGCTTTACCGGTACTTTTAAGCCGGACAGCGCCGCAAAAGGCTGCGCTGGAAACCGCGCTTGCTCAATAGCCCCCTCAAGCGCCGAAATGCCGGCTTGATCATTGCGGGAAAGGACGTGCTCGAACTCCGTCAAAGCCACTTCGGCCAGTGCTTGCGCCTCTGCCGATCCACGCAAATGGATGCCGCCACCAAAGCACTCAGCTGATAATGTACCATCTGCCACGGCCTCTTCCAGCAGCAGCAAGTGCATATGATTAGGGCCACAAATATAGGCGAGGAGGTCGGGGTCACGGGGCTCCCAAAGCTTGCTCAAGCGATACTCCCATAACGTCCGGCCACCATGTCACCGACCGCGCCGGTCGCAGCCACCGATTTTTTGCCGGCAACCGAACTACCGGCCAGCGAATTCAGGCTAGCACCAATAATGTCAACCTTCACAATCTGGCCAATTAAGCTCGCATCGCCATCAAAGTGAACGGCCTGCAGCCATGGAGATCGCCCGTGAATTTGACCGGCCTGACGGCCTTCACCAGTCACTAGTACGAGAATGGTTTGGCCGACTTTGGACGCGTTGAAAGCACTCTGCTGCTCGCGCAACAATGCTTGTAGCGCATGAAGCCGCTCGGTTTTGACGTCCTCGGGAACCTGTCCGAACATTTCCGAAGCCGGCGTTCCGGGGCGTTGGGAATATTTGAAGCTATAAGCGATGGCATAGTTTACATCCCGGACTAGATCCATCGTCGCCTCAAAATCCTTGTCGCTTTCACCCGGAAACCCAACAATGAAATCGCTGGCAAGCGCCATATCAGGCCGGGCGTCTTTGATCCGGCGCATAATATCACGATAGTGCTCATGGGTATGACCACGATTCATAGCGCGCAAAATATTATTGGAGCCTGATTGAACCGGAAGATGCAGAAATGGCATTAATTCCTCAGTATCGCCATGCGCTGCGATCAAATCGTCGTCCATATCCCGAGGATGGCTGGTCGTATAACGCAAACGGTCAATCCCACCAATCGTTGCCAGATGACGCACCAGCTGGGCCAGGGTCCAGTCACTCCCGCCCGAAACTGCCGGCGCGACGCCGTGATAGGCGTTCACATTCTGGCCCAGAAGGGACAGTTCACGAACGCCTTGCGCTGCGAGATTTCGGGCTTCCAGCGTAATGTCGTCGACCGGTCTGGAAAGTTCCGAACCGCGGGTATAAGGCACCACGCAAAACGTGCAGAATTTATCACAGCCTTCTTGAACCGACAAAAATGCTGTCGGGCCATCAGCCTCGCGGGACTTCGGCAAGGCATCGAATTTCTCAAGCGTCTCGAAATCAGTCTCAAGCCGTTCCCCGGTGCTGCGGTGAACCCGCGCAATCATCTCTGGCAATTTATGATAGGCCTGCGGCCCCAGAACCAAATCTACTGCCGGTTGCCGGCGCATGATTTCGGCGCCCTCGGCCTGTGCGACGCAGCCCGCGACCGCGATCGTCATCCGCCCGTCCGACCGGTCCTTCAATTTACGCATCTGGCCAAGCTCGGAATAAACTTTTTCGGTCGCTTTTTCTCTGATGTGGCATGTGTTGAGCACAACCAGATCGGCCTCGTCTGCGGTCTCTACCGGACGATATCCAATCGGCGCAAGCACGTCTTTCATACGCTCGCTATCATACACATTCATTTGGCAGCCATAGGTCTTGATAAAGACCGTTTTGCCATCGGGCTTGGAACTTTGATCAGTCATAAGCGCGCTTATGGCTGAAAAATTTCACTCTGACCACATGATTCAGTCTCACAGGTGTAGCAAGACGGTCTTTGTCGCCCAGCCCAGCCCGACCGCCCAGGCGAAACTTGATAGCGCACCGATAATCACATACTCGCTCGCGCGCCGCTCGCGAACTGTGCCAAGCCGCAGGAAGGACTTTGCCGCCACGAGAAATCCGATCAGCGTGATCTGGTCAATCAGCACCAGAAAGAAAATGATGCCGCGTTCCAGAACACCGATAATCGCGCCGCCGCCGGGCAAACACTCAGTATCGAGGTCCTTGCCATATCCGGCGCTGACAAATACCGCCTCAATCAGCAAAGCCCCCGCCCTAATCGTCAGCAATCCACCTGATATGACGGTCAGGATCGACAAATACCGCTGCGGCGACAAACCGAACCGGATCAGCCCGTCGGCGCCAAGACCGCCAACCCAGTAGCCAGACGCAAAGGCATCGGGCCTAATCACCGCGCTCAAATAGGACACGCCGAATATTAGACCGAGCATCAGCGCAAAATGCCGTAAAGGCGACATCAAACGGGGTGTTTGGCCATTCCGCAGTATGGCGATCGCCATCAAAGCCTGCGCCATTGCCGTCAACGCCAGAACCGGCACTTCAACTTTACCAAGGCCGCCGGTAATCAGAACCGCGCCTGCAAGCAGACGCACAAGCATAAAAGACACGCGCCGGCGGTGTCCTAAAGCCAATCCGGACCCCGGACCGAATTCGGCAAGTATCAAGGCCGCAAACACAATCACGAAAACTGATAGCATCACATCCTCTCAAACCGGCACACAGATCCCGCTATCCGGCAAATAAGCCTTTTTAAGCTGATTAGTCTTAAGCAGCGGCGTTGCGCTGATTTTCAGTAATCACTGACACGAACGCCCGACAGGCCGCCAGCAATGCCGGGCCATGCGCTCCACGAATATGGCGATTAATCGTCTGGGGCGTTACCCCGACACAACGGGCTATTGTTTTCTGGCGCGGCGGATCCGGCCGAAGAACCTGCTGCATGAGAATGGCCCGTCTCGGCGTCCAGTCACGCACGGCCACGTCGCACAGCCTTAATAATGCGGAGATCATATCCTGCTGTATTGCCGTCAGAGGCAGGGCTTTGCCATCCATCCGGCAGGCGGTAGACAGCTGGTCCAGCCCCCGTCCCGAGGTCTGAAACGCCTCCCCCATCACAGCATGTAGCGGGTTTTGCTCGGCCGCCGGTCCCTGGCCAATGCCAATAAATATTCGCGTATCGAGATGCAAATGCCCGGGTTGCCTGCGCACGCCAATTACCTCGTCTCCGGCCTTCAGCGCCGCTCGTATCATCAAGGCAACCCTTAATGCATATGCCGCGCGGTTCATCGCTAACTGCCAACCATCGCCTCGAAAACGCTGCAGACTACTGATCCAGCCGGGCTCGAACCAACGCGACATCTCGTCGACAGCGGTGCTCAGACGCGCGAACGCCCGGTCCAGCGTGGTGTCCTCGAACCTCGAGGAATCTATCAGATCGCCGGTCAGAACGGCAATCTGCTGTCTAGATCGATCGACCATGCCGCAGTCTAGCCGATCGTCATGCGCCCGACCACCAGCGCGAATGTCGAAATGACTTGCTCTCAACCCCGGCCATTGCCAGAAGAAGGCATGACTCGCATCATCCTTTTCAACAAACCATTCAATGTCTTGTCGCAGTTTACCGATGCCGGTACTGCCGATTCAGAACGTCAGACCCTGTCGGACTTTATAGATGTCCCCGGAGTCTATGCAGCCGGCCGGCTGGATAAGGACAGTGAGGGACTTCTGGTCCTGACCGACAATGGCAAACTCCAGCATCGCATCGCCAATCCGGAACAAAAAACAAAGAAAGGCTATTGGGTACAAGTCGAGGGTGAACCGACGAAGGCTGATCTCGACAAATTACGCAAAGGCATTCAACTCCGCGACGGCCCGACCCAAGGGGCCGAAGTGCGACGAATCGATCCGCCGGAGGCCCTGTGGCCGCGGACACCGCCGATCAGATTCCGTAAAACAGTTCCCGACCAATGGCTGGAAATCAACATTACTGAAGGCAGAAACCGACAAGTTCGCAGGATGACAGCCGCGATCGGTTTTCCGACGCTTCGTCTTATTCGCTACCGGATCGGGAGCTGGTCGATCACAGATTTGCCAAATGGAAGCTGGCGCGAAGCCTAGGCCAGCCAGATATACCGACCGGTCAAGTGCAACCGCTGCCCCGTCAGACAGCCGCATCATTTAGGTTTCGCCAGACGAGCTTTTGTTAAACCGGCATGCGGAGACGCTTCTGCTGGCTGGTCAGGCCAGTCATGCTTGGGATAGCGACCACGCATATCTTTCGCCATGTCAAAATACCCTGATGTCCAGAAACCAGACAGATCACGCGTGGTTGCAGTCGGCTTGCCACCCGGCGACAGAAGCTGGAGCGTCACAGGCAGACGGCCATCTGCAAGACTGGGATGCTGACGACAGCCATAGAACTCCTGAACACGCCCCTCCACTAATGGCGCCCGGTCATCCAGCCAGTTTATCGGGGCGCGCCGGCCCGACGGCAGTTTGAGCATTAGCGGCGCATCGTCTTCCAGCCGCCGCGCCTGCTGCCAGTCCAGTCGCGCCATTAAAGCAAGCTTTACAGTTTCAGGATCGGGTATTTTGAACGCTTTGTCAGCCAGCCGGTCTCCTAGCCAGTCGTGAACACTTAATTGCAAATCCATGCTCGAAACATCAGGCCAGATCTCGCCAAACACAGTCCGCAACTGCGCCAGCCGGGCACAGTATATGTGCACAATTTGCGCGATATCGGGATCGCTGAAACCGTGCGCGGCGATATGCGCTAAATAGGCGTCTTTCGCAACACCGGCAGACGGCTTTGGCAATGGCCGTTCCGAGAGTATGATGTCGCCCAGTTTTGTCACTTGGCGGGCTTTGAAGCTCCGCATCTCTGGATCATAAATGGCATCTTCCGACTGGCTGGTATGGCCGGCCTCCAGTGCATCCTGTTCGCTGATCGCCACGGCCTGCGTAATCCGGCCACGCTGGGCTGATCCACTCAGATCGGCCACCACAAGCCAATCCGATCGCGCTAACGGCTCCGCCAGATCAAGTGTTACAGCCCGCCCCGACGCCATCAACCAGACATCGCTTTGCGGACCTCGCCGTCGGGCTATCCTGTCCGGCCAGGCTTCGGCCAGTATCAACCCCGGATCCCCACGCAGAAGCACCCCCTGAGACCAGCGACTGGCCTGCTGGCGCAGGGCCAACGCACGGCTTGAGCGATCATTCTCCAAACGCTGCAATCTCACCCGCAAATCGCTCTCACGGCCTGACAGGCCCGGTTCTGCGATTAGGACAGCCAAATGCGCGGCGACGGCACGCGCCTGCGGCGATCGCGCCGAAACCACCAAAGCCGCCAGCCGCGGACTAAGTGGCAATTCGGCCATGGCCCGCCCTTTATCAGTCAATTTTAGATCCGGCGTCATCGCCCCCAGCGCGATCAGAGTTTCGCGACCCGCCGCAATACGGCCATTAGGAGGTGGCTCGAGCCAGTTCAGACGCCCGGGGTCCCGTTCGCCCCAGACCGCGAGATTGAGGACAAGCCCGCTGAGGTCTGCAGTGAGGATCTCTGGCGTCGCAGATGGCAGTAGACCACGCGTTTCCGGTTCATCCCACAATCGATAGCAGACGCCCGGGCCAAGCCGCCCGGCCCGGCCGCGGCGCTGGTCAACACTGGCTTTCGAAGCCCGGACGGTAATTAACCGCTGGGTTCCGTCTCCCTGCGCCCGATCAGGAACACGGCTCAGACCGCTATCAACGACAACCGATATGCCCTCAATGGTAAGCGATGTTTCGGCAATATCAGTTGCCAGAACAATTTTTCGACCGCCATGGGCGGGGGGGTGGATAGCGGCATCCTGCTCGGCCGGCGCCAAGGCGCCGAATAAAGGACACAACGGCACATCAACGCGTCCTTCGAGTCGTTCAATCGTCCTCCGGATTTCACCAGCCCCCGGAAGAAACGCCAGTATTGATGCATCCGTCTGATGATAGGCGCGCTCGATTGCGGCTGCCATCTGGTCTTCAATCCGGTCATTCGAGCGACCAAGATAAACCGTCTCGGTCGGATATTGCCGGCCTTCGCTTTCAATCAATGGCGCATCGAGCCATTTTTTCAGCCGGTTGGTCTCAAGTGTGGCCGACATTAATAAAAGCCTGAGATCAGGTCTCAGGACTGTCTGGACCTCAAGCGTCAGCGCCAGTCCAAGATCGACATTAAGACCGCGCTCATGAACTTCGTCAAAAACCACCGCGCCAACGCCCTCAAGGTCCGGCGACATTAATAGACGCCTGAGGAAGACGCCGTCGGTCATAACTTCAATACGCGTCGCAGCGCTGACCTTCCGATCAATCCGGGTCGACAGGCCGACCCGCTGCCCGACCGATTCACCAAGCGAGCTCGCCATACGCTCGGCCGCCAGTCGCGCAGCAATCCGGCGCGGCTCAAGAACCAGAATCCGCCCCTCGCAACCACCACCAGCACCTGCCTGCGTCAAACCGGCGAGCGCCAGCGGCACCCGGGTTGTTTTCCCGGCGCCTGTCTGGGCAGCCAGAACCAATCGTTGACGCTTAGTTAGCGTCCTAACAATATCGTCGAGGAGGGGTTCAATCGGCAAGTCAGTCATTTAAAATGGTCATGGCCTGTGCGAAGAGGTTTCGCAATCTTTCAATTCCGCCTAAAGGCTAAAACGGCACCTTGTTGGGAGTGTAATTATTGACCGATCATCCTGAATTTTCCGTTGTTGTTCCGGCCCATAACGAGGCCGGCAATGTCGCCAATCTGATTGCTGAAATCGCACAAGCACTTGACGGCAAATCACACGAGATGATTTTCGTCGATGATTGCTCGAGTGATGATACGCGCAGCGTTCTGCTGTCCCTCAAAGCAAGCTATCCCGGTTTGAGAGTAATCGGCCATGGCAAGAATGCCGGCCAGTCGCGTGCGATCCGGAGCGGGATCATGGCCGCGAAAGGCAGTATTATCGGCACACTCGACGGTGACGGCCAGAATGATCCGGCTGACCTGCCAGCCCTGTATGACCAGCTGACCCGTCCCGATGCGCCCGACAAGCTGGGCATGGTGATGGGACGCCGTATCGGACGCAAGGATACATTATGGAAAAGGTTTGGCAGCCGCTTCGCCAACAGCTTTCGCAAGCGCCTGCTGCGCGATGATTGCGACGATAGCGGCTGCGGCATCAAAGTTTTAAAACGCGAAGTCTATCTGTCGCTGCCCTATTTCGATCACATGCATCGCTATATGCCGGCACTTGTATGTGCTGACGGGCATCAGGTCGAATTCGTCGCTGTCGGACACCGCGAACGCGGCTCCGGGACGTCAAATTATACCAATTTTGGCCGGCTCTGGGCAGCGCTGACCGACCTACGCGGCGTGATCTGGCTAATCCGCCGGCGGCGGGATCCATCCAAGTGTAAGGAATTATAGGTGCCGGCGCAGCAATGACACGCTCGAGCAGCAATCACATAACGACACTGCCATATAACTTTACATTTCCAGACCGGTCGGGCTATCTCATATCCATCGTTGTCTGTGATGCTTCTTCAATCGCACAGCAAACACCGAATTGATCTAAACGTCCGACTTTGGTCATCCGGCCTTGGACACCAGAAATAGGGCCTTACAATGCGGTTAATATTCAATGCGTTCCCACTTTTCGTCGTTCCGGTAGTTATTTACAGCCTGATTGCGCTGGCAGCTAATGGCGATCCGATTACTCTCGCATGGGGCGGAGAAATTCTTACCGAAAAGGGATCCCCGATGATGGCGGTTCTCGGTGAACGGTTTCTGGTTATCCCGATGATTGGCGGCACCGCAGAATGGTTGCTGACCAAAGGCGACGCGCTTTTATTCCTGTCAGTCATCTGCCTTTTCATGGAAATTCTGAAATCGACCAGCACCCGCACCGCATCTATTATGAATCACGGCTTCTCAATGGTGGTGTTCATTATCTGTCTGGTCGCCTTCTTGCTGCATCCTAATTTTGCAACCTCGGTGTTCTTTTTGATCACGATCATGGCCTTGCTTGATGTGCTCGCTGGCGTGGTGGTAACGATTATTGCAGCGCGGCGCGATTTTGCCCTAGGCGAAGGGCTTGGTGGTTAAATCTTAAACGCGCCAACAGGTTAATCTTTAAAAGGCTAAACAAACGTTCACGCTGCGAACTTTCAGGTTCAGGGTGCAGAGCAACGATTGTCGGGAGTGTCGGGAGATAATATGGACAATTTCATCAGAGGCATGAATGAAATTGTGTGGGGCATTCCCATGCTTGTTCTGCTGCTCGGCACGGGTCTGTTTCTGACCCTCGGCCTCCGGTTCATCTCGATTACGAAAATACCTGACGCTATCCGCGAGCTTTTCAGCAAGCCTGACCAGAAGCAAGCGGGTGATATCACACCATTTGGCGCCCTGATGACGGCTCTGTCATCGACCATCGGAACCGGAAACATTGCCGGGGTTGCTGCGGCGATAGCAATTGGCGGACCGGGAGCCGTTTTCTGGATGTGGGTCACGGCGATTGTCGGGACCGCCACAAAATATTCCGAAGGCGTACTGGCGCTCAAATATCGCGAAAAGGATGCCGAAGGCCGGTCGGTTGGCGGACCGATGTATTACATTAAGAACGGTCTTGGCAAAAAATGGCTCTGGCTGGGCTTTCTGTTTGCGATTTTCGGTATGATTGCAGGCTGGGGAACCGGCGCTTCGATACAGTCGAACTCCATCGCCGACGCGCTTAAATCAACCTATAATATACCGCCACTGGTTTCGGCGATTGTTCTGGCCGGCGGCGCTGGCGCCGTCATACTCGGCGGGATCAAGCGCATATCAACTGTGGCTAGCCGGCTGGTTCCGGCAATGGCGGTGAGTTATATCGGCGCCGGTCTGCTGGTGATCATTATCAACATCGAGGCGGTTCCAGCCGCTTTTGGTGCAATCTTCAATGGTGCCTTCGGTTTCGACAGCGCCGGCACGGGCATATCGATCGGACTGCTTATGCTGGCAATGCAAAAAGGGGTCGCACGCGGCATCTTTTCAAACGAAGCCGGTCAAGGCTCGGCGCCAATTGCCCATGCTGCGGCCAAGAATGACGACCCGGTTGATCAGGGCACAGTCGCGATGCTGGGGACTTTTATCGATACGCTGATCGTCTGCACGATTACTGCGCTGGTTATTCTTACCTCCGGCGTAATTGATCCTTCCTGTATTCCGAATTCGACAAATCTAGATACGTTCCTGTCACTCGGCCAGCCTGAACAATGTGATACCGGCGCGCCACTGACCGTTGCGGCATTTGACTCTGTTCTGACCGGAATCGGACAGCATATTGTGACTATCGGACTGACCGTGTTCGGCTTCACAACAATTCTCGGCTGGAGTTATTATGGCGAGCGTTGCTGCGAATTCCTGTTCGGGATCAAATCGATTACACCCTACCGGATTAGCTGGGTCCTAGTGACATTTGGCGGGGCAGCATCACTGATGCTCGAAGGCGAGATTTCAAACATCGTGAACCTGTTCTGGCTGGTTGCCGACACACTAACCGGCATGATGGCAGCGCCAAACCTGGTCGCTCTCGTCCTGCTGAGCCCGGTTGTCTTCAAACTGACCCGTGATCATTTCTCCAAGGTCCCGACAGATGTGACATCCGGGTCCGAATCCGCAGCTGACTAATCTGACGATTGGTTGGCCGCCAACGGTCTCGTTTTATGCCCGATAAATGCAGCCGGCGCCCCCCATAAGGTCGCGCCGGCTGTACCGGTCACCGAACATATCGAAGTAACCTCTCGCGCAACCAGCAGGCCGCCTGTAAGCATTTAAATGAGCCCACAACACCCGCTGGCATGACCCGCCTGACCAAATGAGCGAGGCTGGGGCGTTCAGCGCCCGACACGGTCGACAGAAGCCCCTTTGAAAGCATCGGCATTCGCAGCAAGACGATCGCTTTCAACATGCCCGTCGGCAGAGCCGGTCCCGACGTATCGTTGGTGAAATCCCGTTCACTTGCATATAGGCAAGTCTGATGATTAGGCTATTACCGGATTCGAAATTCCTCAGAACTGGCTAACCTAAAGGCGACTGGAGGTTCGTATGTCGAACGCAACACAACTTTCCACCCATCCCGGCGCGGCTGGAAATGCCCGTCTAATATATATCCTTTACCTGTCTGCCGTTGTCGTCGGGATGACCGTTTTAATTGGTGTGATCATGGCATATGTCAGCCGACAGACAGATGATCCAATTCTCGACAGCCATTATCGAAACCAGATCAATATTTTCTGGAAAGGCTTGCTCTATATTTTGATTGGTCTGGTCCTATCGATTGTCGGGATCGGGATCATTATATTGATTGCGACTCTGGTCTGGTACATTGCGAGATCTGCCAAAGGGCTACAAAGCCTCGCAAAGGGCGAGGCGATTGCTAAACCCGGCAGCTGGTTCTTCTAGACATCGGACGTTATCGGTCAAAAGCGCCCGGCCTGATAGTATCGCGCAAGAACCATCGGACGCATTAAGTCCAATTCGCGAGTTTGGGACTTTCGTGGCCTGTTAACCGTTTGGATGCTATTCTCCCCGAATGAGTGACTATTCGCGAATTGAAGCGTTTCTGGAAATGATGTCAGCCGAACGCGGCGCATCGCTGCATACTCTGGATGCGTATGGCCGGGATTTACTGGATGCGTCTGAATATCTCGACGGCAAATTGCTAAATGCAAGCGCCGCCGATCTGTCGGACTGGTTGAAATCGCTGGCCAGTAGCGGGCTGGCGTCATCGACACAGGCTCGTAAACTTTCGGCCTTGAGACGCTTTTTCCGTTTTCTGTTTGAAGATAATGACCGGACCGACAATCCGACGTCACGCCTCGAGGGCCCAAAATCGCATCGCGATGTTCCGGACGTGCTGAGCCGTGCGGAAGTAGCTCGACTGCTCGAAGCCTGCGCCGAGGATGCGCGTCTTACTTGCCTGCTGGAATTACTTTACGGGGCCGGACTGCGGGTGACTGAACTGGTTAGTCTGACCCTTGGAACACTGCCGCGCCAGCGAGCTGGACGATGGGAAACTCATGAAATCATTGTTCGCGGCAAAGGCGGCAAGGAGCGTTTGTGCCCGCTCGGGGCACCGGCCCTTCTGGCCATACGGAACTGGCTATATCAGCGAAACATAGAGCTTGGTAAGTCTGCCGCGAAACAGTCGGGGTCAGAAGCGTTTCTGTTCCCGTCACGCGGCGCCTCAGGCCATCTGACCCGTCGGCGACTTGGGCAATTACTGGGTGAATTGGCCCACACCGCGCGTATTGATCCGAGCCGCGTTCACCCGCACGCCTTGCGGCATGCATATGCGACGCATTTGCTTCAAGGCGGCGCGGATTTACGCAGTGTCCAAACGCTGCTCGGCCATGCCGATATCTCAACCACGCAGATCTACACCCATGTCCTGACCGACGAACTGGCCCGGTTACTCGAGACCTCGCACCCGCTCGCAAAATAGAACCGTAAAGTTTTGATTGATCGATTGCTTCTAGCCTATAGGTTGCGGCCATTATCAGGAGGGCAAAATGAGTCAGAAAACACCACGTCAATTTTTTAAAGCTCTGGCGGCGGGCGCGCCTGATCCGATGCGTGAGCTTCCGATAAAACTTGAACGGATGATCCATTTTGTGCCGCCCCATCTCGACAAAGTCAGAGCTAAAGTTCCCGATATGGCATCGCAGGCGGATGTCATGCTGGGAAATCTCGAAGACGCTATTCCCGCAGATGCGAAAGAAGCCGCCCGGGCCGGGGTAATCGAAATGGCGTCAATAGTCGACTGGCAAGCCCAGGGCACTGGTTTCTGGAGCCGCGTCAATCCACTCAATTCGCCCTGGTTTCAAGATGATGTCAGCGAACTTGTGATGAAAGCCGGACACCAGCTCGACGTATTGATGATTCCAAAAGTCGAAGGCCCCTGGGACATTCATTATGTCGATCAGTATGTTGCCCAGCTTGAGGCTAAAGCGGGTCTATCGCGACCAATCCTTCTGCATGCGATCCTCGAAACCGCCGAAGGCGTTGCCCGGGTCGAAGAGATCGCTCTGGCCAGCCCGCGCATGCAGGGTATTTCACTCGGGCCGGCAGATCTGGCCGCCAGCCGGAAAATGAAGACAACCCGGGTCGGCGGCGGGCATCCTTTCTATCGGGTAATCGAAGACCCGAGAGAGGACGGGCAGGCGCGCGCGGCAGCCCAGCAGGACCCTTGGCATTATACGATCGCGAAAATGGTCGACGCCTGCGGCATGGCCGGCATCAAGCCATTCTATGGTCCGTTCGGCGACATTGCCGACTCCGAAGCGTGCGAACAGCAATTCCGTAATACTTTCCTGCTTGGATGCGTCGGCACATGGACGCTGCATCCAAGCCAGATCGCGATTGCCAAGAAAGTCTTCAGCCCCGACCCCGAAGAGGTGAAATTTGCGCGACGGGTTCTCGAAGCCATTCCAGACGGGGCCGGTGTCGCCATGCTCGATGGCAAAATGCAGGATGATGCCACCTGGAAACAGGCAAAAGTGATTTGCGATCTTGCCGATCAGGTTGCCGAGCGGGATCCGGATCTCGCCGCCGCCTATTCCGGCTGATCAAATGCTAGACAAAATCGTCATAACGGGCCAATTTCAGTTCCGCCAAAGGGAGCAATGACCTCATGATCATGGATATATCAGACAAGGGTTACCACCCCAATTTGCAAAACTGGATCGACTGGATCACCGGGGCACATGATGATGCGACACTGCGCGACATGCTCGCTGACAATGTCGTGTTCCGTAGCCCCGTCGTTCATACCCCCCAGCATGGCAAAGATATTACATTTGCCTATTTAGCTGCGGCCGGAAAAACTCTGGGCAATGACAGCTTCCGCTATGTCCGGGTGTTTGATTGTGGTGCCC
Source organism: Hyphomonas sp. TMED17 (assembly GCA_002172915.1). Classification (GTDB taxonomy): domain Bacteria; phylum Pseudomonadota; class Alphaproteobacteria; order Caulobacterales; family Hyphomonadaceae; genus Henriciella. Next base: position 202,859 of record NHBW01000006.1, read on the forward strand.
GCGCCGTGCTCGAATTCGAAACCGAAATGAATGGTATTCTCGTCAATGGTGTCGACATGATCGAATGGGGCGATGAGGGGAAAATCACCGATTTCAAAGTCATGGTCCGGCCCCTCAAAGCCATACAGCAGGTCCATGCCGCCATGGGGCAAATGTTACAGGCCATGAAATCCAATAACGCCGCCTGAATTTTGAATCATCCCAGCTCTTTTCGCGAACAAAAGGTAATCCGTCACCATGCCAATGACCTATCTGGACTTTGAAAAACCAATTGCCGAACTCGAGGCCAAAATTACCGAACTCGAGCATCTCGCGCGGCAGGATCGCGGCCTGCAAATCACCGACGAGCTGACCCGGCTGAAACAGAAAGCGATCAGCCAGTTAAAGGACACCTATTCGTCGCTATCGGCATGGCGGAAGACCCAAGTCGCCAGACACCCTGAACGGCCTCACTTCAGTGATTATCTGGCACAATTGTTTGATGATTTTCAGGAACTCGGCGGCGACCGCGTCTATGGCAATGACGACGCGCTGATCGGTGGACTGGCGACCTTCAGGGATCAATCGGTGGTCGTTATCGGACATGAAAAAGGACGCACGACCGAAAGCCGGCTGAAGCATAATTTCGGCATGGCACATCCGGAAGGCTACCGGAAGGCCGTACGCCTGATGGATCTCGCCGAGCGCTTTAAACTGCCCGTAATATCCTTCGTCGATACATCCGGCGCCTTTCCCGGCAAAGCCGGCGAAGAACGCGGACAGGCCGAAGCCATTGCGCGCTCGACCGAGCGCTGCCTGACCTTAACCGTACCAATGATTTCACTGATTATCGGTGAAGGTGGATCGGGCGGCGCGATGGCGATCGCGGCGGCCAGTCGCGTGCTGATGCTGGAGCACGCTATTTATTCGGTTATTTCACCTGAAGGCTGCGCCTCAATTCTTTATCGCGACGCAGCAAAAGCAAAAGACGCGGCCGAGGCAATGAAAATCACCGGGCCTGATCTCTTAAAAATGAAAGTCGTCGACCAAGTTATTCCCGAGCCAATCGGCGGTGCGCATCGCGATGCCAAGCAGGCAATCTCCAGAGCTGGAAAGGCGATCGAGCAAGCACTCCAGGAACTTGAAGACCTAAGCCCGGCACAGTTAAAACAGCAACGCCGCGAACGTTTCTACGCCATTGGCCGGGACGGCATGATCTAGGCTTTGGGGCTTTGATATCCGGCGCCCCGCTGGCTGTTGCCACCGCGTGTCGGGACATCTGCTGGCATAATAATTGTCATGCTGAAAGCGGGACAGCTAATGCTGGAAACAGGCTCAGCGTTCACTGGACCTACCGGGCTAGACTGCGGGTTACTTAAAACGGCTGGACAATCAGCGCTTGGTCGCGAGGCAGCCGGCCTGCAGCGAGGCTCGGCGGATACCGGTGTCCCGGCACTAAGTGCTAACAGAAAACGAATACGAAGCGACAAGTGGGAATTTTGTTCGGTCCGCGCAGTCCGGCAGAAGGCCTTAAAGCAGGCGCGTGCCTGATTAAAGTCGACGCCATACCCGACCGACGGCGGCAATGGCATGATTACTGCTGCGCCGGTCAGCGATCGCCAGGGGGACGAAACGCGAGCCCAAAACGAGTAACTAAAGTCGACCTTACCTGCATCGCGGCGATCACTGCCCACGCCCGGATGACAGCAATCCAGACTGGACGCATTCATTATGCTGTCCGAGCTGACCGGGATCGGGCCTACCGCCCCTCCCAGTCATAATGGACCGCGCGTGTAGCTGTGCCCCCCGTAGCGTTTCAGTCAAAGCAGGACCACTGGCCTGATCGCCACCGGCTGCCATGCCAGCAAACCAAGCGAGCGAGCGGTACCGGAACCGTCGACCTGGCCATCGTCTGACATCAGCACGCGATATACGATACAAGCGCCCGGTCCGCGCGAGCTGTTCGCAAGTCCGTGGCGGCGGGATTGCCAGACAGACCATGAGCGCAATAAAAAGGGCGACCTGTCGGCCGCCCTTCTCTGTCGTCATACTCGTCGGTTATGCTTAACCACCAAATGATTTTGACAGACTGATTTTGAATGTCCGTCCAAATGGGTTGTGCGTGTATGGATCATAGTTGAGATCAAACGCGGCGAATGGCGGATCTTCATCCGTTACATTCACAACACCCAGACCAAGATCGACACCCATTTCTTCTGAATACCAGTTGTAGAACAGATCGATTGTTGTCTGACTGTCAATCGTGTCAGCAATGCCACCTGCCCGCTCATCTTCATAAGAATCGATGTGACGAAGAACACCACGGAAATTGTGCGCACCAACCGCATAATTTGCTGTCAGATTGGCTTTCCATTGTGGCATCGAACGCGAGAAATTCGACCGGTTGAACTGACCAACCCGGTCACTACCCGCAATGTTTACGCCTTCGATGTTAAAGTCAGCGACGACATATTCCAGAACATAGGTGGTATCCAAGCCCAATGTCAGCTCGTTACCATTCATTTCAGAAACATGCTCCAGACGCAGATCAATACCAGAGGTCTCGATATCTGGCCCGTTCACAACATTTGTCGAGATACGGGAGATTTCAGTCGCCTCGGGGCCGTCATTATCCGAATCGGTGAAGGTAATCCGGCTCAGAATGGAGTCATCATCCGTCGATGCGGTACCAAGTGCGGTAATCGCCGCGCCAACGATGCTGGCCTGCTCTTCAACAATGATCGGATCCGAGAAGTCGAAGCTGTAATAGTCTACCGAACCGGAGAAACCATTATCATTATCGAACACGACACCCAGATTATAGCTGAAAGCCGATTCTGGCGACAATTGGGCATTACCGAACTGATCCACCGCCTTAAAGGCAGAGGTTGGCAGCACAAGTTGCAGTGTCGTGACCGTACCAGACAATTGGTTCAGCGTTGGCCCCCGGAAGGAGGTTTGAGCCGAGCCCCGGAAAGCCAGATTATCGTTCACAGTATACTTGGCAGCAACCTTCGGATCGAAAGTTGAACCAACTTCACTACCATAATCCTCGTAGCGTGCCGCAACCTGGATATCGAGATTATCATAAAGCGGGATCTGCAACTCGCCGAAGAGAGCGAAAATCGTCTGATTTTCATCAGCGGGTGTTGTACCGGCCAGGAATGAGAATGGTCCGGTCCCACCTGGTCCGGGCGTCTGGGTCAGATCGGTGACCTGGTTTGGCACCACTTCATAACTTTCGCGCCGGATCTGACCGCCGGCCGCCCATGACACCGCACCACCTTCAGCCTGCACGCTGCTCTGACCGGAGAAAACCGCATCAAAAACGAGCAAGTCGGTTGTGACCTCGGTACCATTAGCACCCGTCATCCACTCGGCCAGCGCAACAGAGTTGGCCAAATCCGCGTTGTAATTAGGATTGGTCGCACCATTAATCGCGCCGACCGCAATAGCATTAGAGAACGGGTTGTAATATTCACAACCACCCTCACCGGCAACCGCGCCGGCTGGTGCAACGCCCGTAAGCGGATCAGCACAAACACCAAACCCGTTAAGCGCGGCACGCAGGCCACCAATCGAGGTGTCGTTTGTGGCCCGTGCACCTTCGGTCCGGCCATAGCTGAGCGCGACGTCATAATTGACACCATTTTCATACTCACCTGAAATCGAGCCGGAAAGTGAAAGCGTTTCATAGTTACGCTCGCCTTCCTGAGCACCCCCGGTTCCGGGGAAACCACCCCAGCCAAAGGCCCGGCCAATGAACAACAATGGTGCACCACTGAATGGCGATCCATTGTCGGCTTGATACTGGAGGTAGCCCGGATGGTCAGCCGGAACAACTTGGCCCGTAATCGACTGTGGCGGATAAGACGGTGATGTCTTCCAGCTTGGCACATCGATTTCAGAATAAAGCACTTCAAGGTGCAAATCTGCACCATTTATCTTTCGGTTATATTCCGAGAAAATCTTGAACTGCTCTTCTTCTTCAACCAGATTATCGAATTGGGTGAACTGGAAGCGGCAGAATGGTGCTTCTGTGCCGCCTAGAGCGGTACATCCGACATCGCCGATTGATCCGCCATTTCCCAAATCAACAAAATAGCCCGGATTTGACAGAGGTGACCAGCCACCGACGGGATTGTCCGCGAACGATGAGATCGCCCAGTCTTTTTCGAGAAGCGGCACTTCTTCGCGCTTTTGATACTCAACCGTTGTTACCCAGTTATAATCATCACCCTGAAGACCATAACCTGCAGAAATACGATACTCGCCATCGCTGCCTTCAAAAGTGCTATAATCAGCCGATACTTCGAAGCCATCAAGATCGTCACGCGTAATGAAGTTCACAACGCCGGCAATCGCATCCGATCCATAAACCGCTGCCGCACCATCTTTCAGGACTTCCAGCCGACCAATAGCCGCTGACGGGATATTGTTTGTGTTGACAAACAGCTGTGCCTGCTCTCCGATGCCATAAGGCGAAAAGACCTGACGGCGGCCATTAACAAGAACGAGGGTCCGGGCAGGGCCAAGACCTCTGAGGTTAATGTTGGAGGTGCCTTCGAGACCATTGGAGGCAAACTGATTAGTTTGCCCGTCAGTACCCGAGGATGGCCCAAGATTCTTGATCAAGTCGGTAACCGTCGGGTTACCCTCAAGACGCAAATCCTGTGCTGTCAGCACATCGACCGGTAGCGCCGCATCTTCCGGTGTTCCGGCAATCGCCGAACCGGTCACAGTGATGGATTGCTGAACAAGGGCATCATCACCCCCATCCTGCGCATAGGCGGCCCCGCTTGCGGCGAGCGCCACAAGTGAAACGCTGCTAATTAGCGCTTTTTCTAGCTTCATTATTTCCTCCGTTTACAATATTGCTGGGTGCTTCAAGGCACTTTTTTGATCCAGCTTTGACCACCCTATTGCCATATTGAAGTTCGAAAAGCCCCCGTTAATGCTGCAACGCACAATAAAGCCGGCAGACCTCTGCTCGAACGCCGATAGGCAAGCCAATCACTCCCACAAAAACCGTCACAAAATCGCAATAACTCTTATGCGAGACAAGGAAACCCAATGAATTTGCCAATCCTAGAGATCTCCGATTCCTTCGCAGATGCAGCAATACCGGCTGGTTTTTCATCAAAAGTGTTGCGATATCGCAACACTTTGTGGGACACACAGATTGGATTAGCCGATTTGTCGGACGCTGACTGGCTCGGACATTTCGGCGATTTCAACCCGCTACCTGATAATCTCGAATCACCATTGGCGATGCGCTATCACGGTCACCAGTTTCATGTATACAACCCCGATCTCGGCGATGGTCGCGGCTTTCTATTTGCCCAGATGCAGGATGCTCGCAAACGCTGGCTGGATCTCGGCACCAAGGGATCTGGTCAGACCCTTTGGTCACGGCAAGGCGATGGCCGTTTGACACTGAAGGGCGGCGTTCGCGAAGTTCTCGCCGCGCTATACTTGGAGGCTCTCGGCGTTAATACCTCCAAAGCTTTCAGCCTGATCGAAACCGGCGAGCAGTTGCATCGTAATGACGAACCATCGCCGGCCCGCTCTAGCGTACTGGTCCGCCTCTCCCATAGCCATATCCGGTTCGGCACATTCCAGCGCGCTTCCTATTACGATGACAAGGCGGCCATGGCCGCACTCGTCCGGCATACGATCAGTCATTATTACCGAGAGTGCGAGGATGAAGCTTTGGGTCATGCTGTGCCGGCGCTGTATGAACGGATTTGTGAACGTACCGCGCAAATGATCGGACAATGGATGGCTGTCGGATTCGTTCACGGCGTTATGAACACTGATAATTTCAACATTACCGGCGAAACGTTCGATTTTGGTCCGTGGCGGTTTCTCGAGCGCAGCGATCCGAACTTTACCGCCGCCTATTTTGACCAGAATGGTCTATACCGGTTTGGCCGTCAGCCAACACAGGGCTTGTGGGCTTTGCAGCAGCTCGGCGGCGCTCTCAGCCTGCTCGTGGATCAGGACCAGCTCACCGCAGGGCTCGGCATCTATACACCCGCCTATCAAGCAAGCTTTGCCGGTCAGACCCTCGCCCTGCTCGGCCTGCAACCCGGCCCGACCCTGCGAGACGATCTGTTATGGCTACAAGACCTTTACACCTGGATGACCGAGGCCCAGCCCGGCTGGGCACAATTCTTCCATGACTGGATGGGCGGCGAGGCAAGTGCAGCGCGCGCCGCCGACAGCCCGCAAGCCGCACTCTACCAAACCGATAGTTTCAACAAAATAAGAGCAGGCTTCGATGCCCGCTCCAGCTTGAACACCGACCGGCTTGAGCATGATTATTTCCAATCGCCAACGCCGGTAAGTCTGGTTTTTGAAGATGTCGAACAGCTCTGGCAAGCAATAGTCGAGAGCGATGACTGGTCACGCTTCGAACAAATATGCAGCCACATTGAAAGTGCCCGGCAAGCCTATGGTCTAGACATGCTGTCGTCCTGATGCGGACGTGTGCGCGACTACGCCGCAGGCGCTTTAGGTGACACGCGCCATGGCGTGACCTATAAACTGACCATCCCATTGGAGGACCCGAAGATGGACGGCATGAGCGACGTAAAACCTCTCGGCATCATCGACAATCTGACGACACAGATGGCAGCAGCCGTTGCTTCACTCGATGAGTATAAAGCACTCGCCAGGGTTCGTATAAGCGAAACATTGGCGCCGGGCGGCAAAGTCGACCGCGCTGCGATGGAAACCCACCAGCATATCGCGCACGGCTTTGCATGGATTGTGACTTATGTCGAAACGCTCCGCGAAACCGCCAATTGGGCATCACGTCTCGAGGCCGATGGGAAATTTGGTGATATCGAAGCCCTGCTCTCGCAAATCCTGTTTGCGGAATATTGTGCACAGATGAATGGCGGTGTTCCGATGAACCAGGGCGAAACCATCCGGCCGTCCGATCTTGGCCTTGCCGGAAGTGACCTCGACCCGCTGTCCTCACCGGCCATCCGCCAGTTCGTCCTCCATGGTAAAAGTCCCGCCGCAATGGCGGCAGCCGCCAGCATGCTGCCCGACAGCTTGTCCCGGGCGACTGTTGAAAATACTGGTCTCGACGAAACCCTCGACATGGTCAGGGATCAGTTCCGTCGCTACGCCGATGACCGCATCATTCCACATGCCCATCAATGGCACTTGGATAATGCCTATATTCCAATGGATGTCGTTTCGGAAATGGCCGATCTCGGCGTATTTGGCCTGACAATACCCGAGGCGTTTGGCGGGCTTGGCATGGGCAAGACCGCAATGTGCGTTGTCTCCGAGGAGTTAAGCCGCGGTTATATTGGTACCGGGTCGCTGAGCACACGGTCCGAAATCGCCGCAGAGCTAATTCTGATCGGCGGTACCGAGCAGCAGAAAACTCGCTTCCTGCCGGCTATTGCGAGCGGAGAAATCCTGCCGACAGCTGTTTTCACCGAACCGAATACAGGCTCCGACCTTGGCGCCTTGCGAACCCGCGCCGAACGGGATGGCGAAACTTATAAAATTACCGGTAACAAAACATGGATTACGCACCCTGTTCGGGCCGACCTGATGACAGTTCTCGCCCGTACAGATCCGGCCACAGACAATTTTTCTGGGCTGTCGATGTTTCTGGCAGAAAAACCCCGCGGGACGGACGCAGAGCCGTTTCCAGCCGATGGCATGACGGGTGGCGAGATCGAGGTGCTTGGCTATCGCGGGATGAAGGAATACGAAATTGGCTTTGACGCATTTCCTGTTCCGGCACTGAACCTGTTGGGCGAAACCGAAGGCATGGGCTTCAAGCACCTGATGGCAACCTTCGAAAGTGCCCGTATTCAAACCGCAGCCCGAGCGGTTGGCGTCGCCCAGAACGCATTTGAGCTTGGCCTGCAATACGCACTGGACCGCGCGCAATTCGGCCAGCCGATTTTCAATTTCCCACGCGTCTCCAACAAGCTGGTAATGATGGCTGCGGAAATCGTAGGCATCCGGCAATTGACCTATTATTCGGCCCGCCAGAAGGATGATGATAAACGCTGTGATCTGGAAGCCGGGATGGCAAAGCTGCTCGCGGCGCGCGCAGCCTGGGCAGCTGCGGACAATGCGCTCCAGATTCATGGCGGCAACGGATTCGCACTCGAATATCCGATCAGCCGGGTGCTACAGGATGCCAGAATCCTCAACATCTTCGAGGGCGCAGGTGAAGTGCAGGCCATGGTCATCGCAAGACGGGTCATCAGCGCCGCAAATTAGCCCGCTATCAGACCTTGACACCGGAGCGCTGATCCGGTTTAGGCAGCTATCAATACGGGATGGTGTGGAACTGCCGTCGTAATCGTGGGCCGCTGATAAGGTCCACCAGTCCACGTCAATAATTGGATATGCATATGTCACGTCGTCATTCGGCTAAGTATAAAATTGATCGTCGCGTTGGAGAGAATATCTGGGGTCGCCCGAAGTCTCCGTTTAACAAACGCCCCAACAAGCCCGGCCAGCACGGTCCAAACCGTCGCGCAAAAGTCTCTGACTATGGCATGCAGTTGATGGCCAAGCAGAAACTGAAATTCTATTATGGCGACATCACGGAAAAGCAGTTCCGTAAAACCTTTGATGAAGCCTCACGGCGTCGCGGGAATACGGCCCAGAACCTTATCGGGCTGTTAGAATCCCGCCTCGATGCTTTCGTCTACCGGTCGAAATTCGCACCAACAATTTTTGCATCACGCCAGTTCGTCAATCACGGTCATGTCACCGTCAATGGCGTAAAAACAAATATCGGTTCATACCGGCTCAAGCCCGGCGATATTGTTCAGGTTCGCGAGAAATCGCGCAATATGGCTTTGGTACTAGAAGCACTCGGCTCGCCAGAGCGGGATCTGCCGGATTATATCGAAGTCGACCCGAAAGCGATGTCGGCAACTTTTGTCCGCCTGCCGGAACTCTCCGACGTGCCTTACCCGGTGCAAATGGAGCCGGCGCAAGTGGTCGAATATTATTCATCATAGGCCACGCTTCGACAGCCTGTCATATTACACAATCAAAACCGCGCCGGACCGGCGCGGGTTTTTGTTTATACTGGCTGACACCGCTGCGAGGCGTCGTGCGGCTACATAAAGCCCTTAAATTTGTCGTTGAAACGCGACACACGGCCACCTCTATCGAGACCCGAATTCGCGTTACCCGTCCAGGCCGGGTGAGACGTCGGGTCGATATCGAGGACCAGTCGGTCGCCTTCTTTGCCCCAGGTCGAGCGTGTCTGATATTCCGTACCATCGGTCATAACGATGGTAATCATATGATAATCGGGATGGCCTTCGGCTTTCATCGTCGTGTCCTATTCAATCTGCATGACCATGTCCGACGGTCACGATTATTAGAAAAAAGCGTCTCTATCCGATTGCTATTGATTGGGCAAGACACAGAGTCAGACTCATCAAAACTAACTGCGCGTCGGCCGCAAATAATCTGACACCGCCGTCGTATCAGCCTGATCCTGCCGATAAGTTGAAATTGCCAGACTGATCCAGATGATATGAAAACATACGCCGGCCAGTAGGGCGAGCCAGCCCGGCAAAGGACCGATATGCGCCCGCTCGAAAAACTCGGCCCATGTGCTCACATCATCAGGATGAATGCTGATTTTAGCGAAATACGCCAAGCCCTGAATCGCAAATATAGCGCCATAGTTCCGCCTTAGCCGCCGTCCAATGGCCCGCCGCGAACTTATCCTGTGCTGCGGGCTGATATAGTCTTCCGAAAGCAAATGTCCGCGGTCCTGCGGAACCGATATCGGCTTGCCACGCAAGATCGGGACATAAATTGCCAACTCAATCATCCGCGCGCGAAATTTCCAGACCGAAAAATAACGATATCGCCACGCTTCAAGAATAAGGAACATAATTGTCAGCATACCGACCAGAACAATTGGCAGAGCCGAAGCCTTGGTCGTTGCAAAACTTACCGACAAAGCAATACCGGTTGAGACAACAGCCCAGTTTGTTGTGGCATCGAAGCGCTGACGCCAGGTCGTCGAGCGATAGACTTCGGCGCGATAAAGGTGCGCCAGGGACCCGGCTTCGGACGAACCCAAGGCCGTTACAACCTCGGTATCATCCAGTTTAGTCATTTTCGATTTATAGCCACCTCACCAAAAAAAGCAGCAACAAAATCCAACAAATTTAACGCCTAAAGCATTTTCCTCATCCGAATGATCGGAACCGACACCGCGTCATCATAAACAACCGAGACATCCTCAATGACAGCATAACCGCAAGCACGGTACAAAGGGGCACCCAGCGCAGTTGACCCCATCTCGGCCGCTTTAAAACCTTCCGATCTCGCCGCCTGTTCCGCCAGATCCAGAAGTCTGCGCCCAATCCCTTGCCGGACACGTTCAGGATGCGTGTACATGGCCCGGATTTTGGCCGGTTCGGTTGCCGGGTCGGCAAGTGTCTCGTCACGATTGGCACTCGCATCACCACCAAACAGGGTCCGCCGTCGGGACCACCCGCCACACCCCACCAGATGATTGCCGTCAAACACAACAAAATAAGTCTGGTCCGCAATCAACCCCGTATCAAGTCCCATACTATCAGCCGAGCGTCGGACCTGCTCCGGGGTCAGAAACCGCGGCAGCAAAACCTGCATCGAGACCGCCATAAGCTGGCAAATCGCATTAGTATCCTGAATTTCAGCCAGACGGACCAGATAGTCGGCGGCTCGGCTCATCCACGCCCTCGATAGGGTGCAACACCGGTTTCTGGCACGTACAGTCCGTCCGGAATGGCCGAAGACTGCCAGAAAACATCGATCGGAATCCCGCCGCGAGGATACCAGTATCCGGAAATCCGGATCCAGCGAGGGTCGAGCAGCTCAGCAACCGTCTTGCCGACACGGATCGTACAATCCTCGTGAAAGGCGCCATGATTGCGAAAACTGGTCAGGAACAGTTTCAAACTCTTGCTTTCAACCAACCAGTCGGCCGGAGCATAATCGATAACCAGATGGGCGAAATCGGGTTGTCCGGTAACCGGACAAAGCGATGTGAATTCAGGGCAGACGAACCGTGCCAGATACAGCGTATCGGCATGTGGATTGGCAACCCGCTCGAGCTCGGCCTGCTCGGGGGATGACGGCGCGGCGATTTGCTGCCCGAGCTGATCCAGATTTTCGTAAATGTTGCGATCCGTCATTATGCAACTCCGAGGCCTGACAATAGCCCGTATCTTAAGGCCACATATAAGCCATATCCGATCAAAAAGACCAAGCCCTCCAATCGCCCAATCCGTTTGCGGACAAAGGCAAAAAATCCAAGCAGAAGGACCGATGCAGCAAGGACGACAATATCCATCGCAGCAACCAAACTGACCGGTTCTGACCGGCCGGCGACCTCGACCATTACCGAAAATGGATAAATAATTGCCGACAGACCCAGTATGCTGAGGATATTGAAAATATTAGACCCAAGGACATTCCCCAGGGCAACATCGGCCTTACCCTTACGGGCCGCCACCAAAGACGTCACCAGCTCCGGCAGGCTCGTGCCAATCGCCAGAACAGAAATGCCAATAACAGTTTCTGAAACGCCGAGACTGCGCGCTGCAATTGTCCCGCCATCAACCAAAAACCGGGCCCCCAGAACTACACCGCAAATACCGACAACCGTCAGAGCAACTGCCAGCCACAAAGGGTCCCCGGCCTCGACAAGACTCGCCTCGTCACCATGTAGATCGCCGGCAGCGCCATTTTGCCTGTGGTCGAGAATGATCGAGCCGACGAGGTAAGCCAGCAGCATCGAAAACATTGCGATACCAACCGTGCGGGTAAACATATCCAGCCATAACACCAGCATCAGCGCAATCGTTGCGAGCACCATGCAGGTTGCGTCACGCGCAAGTGATTTTGGCGACGTGATAATTGGCGCAACCACGGCAGCCGCACCCAGCACGAGGAGGACATTCGCAATATTCGAGCCGATCACATTGCCGACGGACAGGCCAACGGCGTCTGTGCTTAAGGCCCGCAGGCTCGTCACAAGTTCCGGCAGGCTTGTTCCGAAGCCGATAAGGGTCAAACCGATAATCAGTTCCGACAAGCCGAAACGGCGAGCAATGCTGACCGACCCGCGCACAAGCCCTTCACCTCCGATATAAAGAAGGAATAGTCCCGCAACAATTAATAAGGCCGTCATCATGTCAATAATACGCTCTTCATCTTAGTTAACTATAATTACAATTTGGATTGTCCACTCACCCAAGTTCGGCCCTTATGCAATATATAAACCTGGCTTCTCTTTGAGGCATTTGCAAAGATTTGGCAAAACAGAAAAAGCAGAGGAAAATCATGTCCGATATTCGCCTACGCCAACTCGTCTTCGCCGCACATGATCCATCCGGAATAGATCTGGTTCAGGAAGTTCTGGATCTCGGATCACCTTTTGCCGATCCCGGGGTCGGCGACTTCGGCCTGATCAATGGAGTCTTCGCACTTGGTGATCAGTTTATCGAAGTCGTTGTTCCCCATCGTGAAAATACAGCCGCCGGCCGCTTCCTCGAACGCTCGCAAGGGCGGGGTGGTTATATGGCGATTTTCCAGAGCCCCGATGTCCACGCGGTGCGGCGGCGAGCAGACGCAGCGAATATGCGCCGGGTCTGGAATTGCGACCTGCCGGACATTGCCGCCAGCCATATCCATCCCGTCGATATCGGCGCCGCAATTGTCTCGATCGACACCCCAACTGATCCGAAATCGTGGCGCTGGGGCGGACCGGATTGGCAGCGGAACACCGTTCCGGGCGCGATCGAAGGCTGCACGATTGGCGCCCGCGATCCAGCCAATCTTGCAACCCGCTGGAGCCAGCTGCTAAGTGTCGAACCAGATCTTGAAAGTAAGATCTGCAAAATGCCGCTCGATCATGGCGAAGTTGGTTTCGTGCGCGACACTCATGATCACCTCAAACAATTCACGCTGCGTATCAACGATCCGGGGCGGGCGTTGACAACGGCGCACCGACTGCAGCTTCCAATTGAAAACAATATGATTCAACTTTTGGGCGTCGATATCAGACTTTCAGATGCCTGAATTACCGGAAACCGGGCAGACCTAACAGAAGCTTAATCTTATCCTGCCGAACCCTGACCCGGTACAACTTGAGAACATTGGCGGTTGAGTTATAGTGACGGCATGGATTTATGGCGAAAACTAGTCAAACTCAGCAAGCATATATTTGGACACGGAAACAAGAAATCATCGGCGCTGGCGGAGATAGAATGGGCGCCTAATCCGAATGATTTCGACTTTACCGCTGCGATTATCGGTCTCGGTGCGAAGCTGGCCAAAGCAGACGGCCAAGTGACCGACCCGGAAATTGCAACTTTCTCACAAGTTTTCCAGACCGACCCTAAAGACGCCGCAGCGGTCAGGCGGGTATTCTCTCTGGCCCAGCAGAGCGTCCACGGATACGAAGCCTATGCCAAACAGATCGGGCGCAAATATCGCGCTCGCCCGGGTCTCCTCGAAGGCGTGCTGGACGGTCTGTTTATGATCGCGATGGCCGACGGTGTCGTCACCGATGATGAGCTTAGCTATTTGAAAACTGTCGCAAGCGCCTTTGGCTTCAACGATATCGCGTTCGAGCGAATTGTGGCCAGTTATCTCGGCAGCGAGGTCGGGGATCCCTATCAGATTCTCGGTGTGGCGCAGGATGCAAGCTTCAACGAAGTTCGCTTTGCCTATCGACGCCTGATCGCGGACCATCATCCGGATCGCTTCGTCGCCCGCGGTGTACCATTGGAATTCATTTCCGTTGCGCATGAGAAGGCTGCTGCAATTACCGGCGCATATGCACGGATAAGAGCAGAACGTGGTCCGATCACAGCTCACCATTGATCTATTATCGGATCGACATTGACGTTGAGGCCAGGGCTGCCCATCTTTGAGGAATAAGGAAGTTATTATGGTATCTGCTTATAAAATCGAACCGGGCCTGCTTCAGAAGATCATGTTCTGGATCAATCGTATCGGACATTTTCTCGGACGCGCGCTTGTCGCATTTTCAATTATCATCGCTGCGGGTCTGCTTACCGTCGCGGCCGCCGTCAGTGCCATAACTCTGGCATGTATGGCGATCATAATCCGGCTTTTGAGCCGACCCTCAAGCGCAAACGCCGAGGCACAGGCCGCAGATGATGATGGTGTAACACTGGATGCCCGCAAGACGCCGCGGGGCTGGACGGTCGAATAAGCTATTCGTCTGGCGCGACAAAAATCTCACCGCGACGCGAAACCGCCTCCTCGTCCCCTTCGATGAAAAGTGTTTGTGTCGGATAAGCGAACTCAATATCCTGCTCGCGAAACGCTCTGAACAGCGCCAGAAGCACGCGAGACCGCGCCATCATGGAGCGATTATAGTCAGGATGAAGCGAATAGAATACGAGCGTATAGTCGAGCGAACTGGCGCCAAATGATGACAGACCGCAGCGATCGAACTCGACACCGGGGACGGCCTTCACAACTTTCGAAACAATGTCGGGAATAGTTTCAGCAACATCCGGTGCGGTCTGATAAACCACGCCAAAGCCGGTTTCGATCCGCCGGCGCACCATCCGCGCCATATTATGGATTTCAAACTCAAGCATATTGGTATTGGAAATAATCAGCTGCTCACCCGAGCGCGCCCGAACCCGCGTGGATTTCAGCCCGATATCCTCGATCGCCCCCCAGCTATCGCCGTACCGGACTGTGTCGCCGACCTGAAACGGCTTATCGATGACGATCGACAAGGATGAAAACAAATCTCTGAAAACGCCTTGCGCCGCAATACCGATTGCAAGACCGCCTATACCCAAACCGGCCAGCAGCGCTGTAACATCCGCCCCGACATTATCGAGAATGAGCAACAGCGCGACAGTCCAGATCGCGAAACTAATAAACCATTTTATAACATTGAATGCCGATGCCAGAGCGCGCGACCCTTCCGTCTCACGCTTTAGATTTCGCCCGATCGCTGCCATCGAGAATTCCTGAACCCATTCCGCAAACTGCAGGACGGCCGCGACAACAAAATATATGCTGACAAAACCCGACACAGCCTCTGGCAGCAGCATGACCCAATCGGTCAGGGCAAGCGCCACGGCAAACATGAAATAAAGATGGAACCGTTTTACCAGTCGCCGCGCGACGGCCAGAATCGAATAATTGTCGCCCTTGCTCAAGCGGCCCAGATCCTTGGTGACCCGCCACCTGACCACCCATAATAGGCCAGAGAGTGAAATCACCAGACTGAGTGCCAGCAATGCTTCATGCTGTCCGGATCCGAGCCAGTTCAAAAATTCCGAGGCCGCGACCGTCGCAGTTTCGGCGGTTTCGCTAAGCGCCTCGATCGGGTCGGACGAGTTTGCCGTCACATCCGGGCGCGCTGGCAGCACAACCGGATCAGGCAGCACCGAAACCGCTTCGGGATCGACCGGACGGTCTGGCTCAGACTCGGATAAGACCAGCGCCGGCGCCTCATTATCTGCCATTGCCAGCCAGGGCGTCCCGACCGAAAGAAGCAAAGAAGCGCAGTATCTTATCATTCGACATAAACCTTTCTTGGCCGCCGAACATCTTGTACCGATTGAAAATTATCGAACGACCTCGACCAGTGGCGACACTACGGCCGACCGTAGCGTCCGATTCGATCTCACAAGAGTGGCGTTTAAAGTGCTATGGCACAAAATAGATTGCCGGCAAACAACCCGATGTCGGGATTTTAGTCCACGCAGCAATCTAGCGCCTTGCAATATAGCATAATTTTGACCCGCTCAGGGCCAGCAAACCCGCGCTTTAGAACCTATTGCCGGTCGAGCGATAACCGCTGCCCGCCGGCCTCGGCGCTTAAGCCTGTGACAGAAACCAGAACTTAGCAGCACCGCTCTTTCGGGTATCACGCACGGTCCAGCCTGACAGTTCAGGTGCTTCATCGGCACCCGTTTCTACAACACACAACGCCTCAGCTTTCAGCCAGCCACCGGCTTTCAGTCCCGCAAGGGATCGCGGGACCAATTGCTTGAAATAGGGCGGGTCAATAAACGCGATATCAAAAGGTCCCTCAATATCATCTGACATTGCACCCAGTCGCATAATATCACGGCGCTGGAACTGGGCCTTCTCGCTAATACCGTACACGCTTATATTCTCGAGTAAGGCAGCCCGCGCAGCCAGCCCCATTTCGACAAATAAGGCAAAATCAGCGCCGCGCGATATCGCCTCGAGCCCGAGCGCGCCCGATCCGGCAAAAAGATCAATTACCCGCGCACCCGCCAAGGGCGGCGCCCACTCGGCATGGGATAAAATATTAAACACGGTTTCGCGTGCCCTGTCGGACGTCGGGCGGGTCCCGTTGGTTTTTGGCGCTGCAATTGGACGCCCACGAAAATCACCTGCAACAATACGCATGACTTGCCTTTAGACGCGCAGGCGGCGAAGGAAAAGATATGACTCGCCTTTTTACACCCATGCAGACCGCTTTAGACTTGGCCCGGGAAGCCGCGGCGGCCGGTGAAGTTCCCGTCGGCGCGGTTATTACCGACCCGGAAACGCAAGAGATTGTCAGCGTCGGCGCCAACCAGCCAATTACTTTCAACGACCCGACCCAGCATGCCGAAATCGTCGCGATACGCGCCGCGGCTGCAAAACTGGGAAATTACCGCATGCCTGGTCTGCACCTTTATGTAACGCTTGAACCCTGTGCGATGTGCGCCGGTGCGATCAGTCTTGCCCGCCTCGGCAAAGTTATATTCGCCGCATCAGACCCGAAAGGCGGTGCGATACTGCACGGCCCGAAATTATTCAGTCAGCCAACTCTGCATTGGCGACCGGAGGTCGGTCAGGACACGGACGCAGCACCGGTCGCGTCGAAACTGCTCAAGGACTTCTTCCGGGCACGCCGCTAATCGTGCAATAGAGCTTGCTGAGGCCTCACAAAAAGCGTTTTATGTGATCGGGAACGGAGGACAAGTCATGAGTGTTAGCCTATCAATTGAGTCTAAGATTGCCACCATCACAATGGATGACGGCAAAGCAAACGCCGTCGGGTTCAGCTTGATCGAGGCCCTCAATGCCGCACTTGATGAAGCCGAAGCTAAAGCAAATGCGATTGTGCTAACCGGTCGCGAGGGGAAATTTTCGGCCGGGTTCGATCTCAACGTGTTGCGCGAAGGCAGCCCGGCAGATGCCGCCCGCCTGGTCAATCAAGGTGGCGCTCTGGCGCTACGCCTGTTTAACACGGCGATGCCGGTCATTGCCGGCTGTAACGGACATGCAATTGCCATGGGCTGCTTCTTGCTGCTCGCATCCGACATCAGGATCGGCACGCTTGGTGCATTCAAAATCGGTGCCAACGAGACCGCGATAGGTATGGTGCTGCCGGTTTTTGCCGCCGAACTGTTGAAAGCGCGTATCCAGCCGCACCAGCTGACCGAAGCAGCGATAACCGGACAACTTTATAGCCCGACCGACGCGGTAAGCCGCGGTTTTCTCGACCGCGCGGTTGAGCCAGAACAAATGCTGCCGGCAGCACAGGCCGAAGCTGAGCGTCTGGGAGCGCTCCCGCGAGCCGCATATGCCGGAAATAAAACCCTAATCCGGAAGCCATTCATCGACGCCATCGCGCCGACTGTATCAGCTCAGTAAAGCCCCGCCGCGCGTAACAGAAAAATCGACCCGATGATCGTCACAAGGCTTCTCATCCAGCGCCGGAAGCGATCATCGGTCATGCGCTGCAGGACAAGCCCGCCAAGCCGGGTCCCGAGCATCGACAGTGGCAGGGCGATAATAAACAAATAGATAGGCGGCATCGCGGCCCAGCCGGCCTGCGCGATCACCGGCCAGCTCCAGAAGCTCGCCTTGACCAGATGACTTAGAGACTGAGTAACAGACTTTGTCGCAACAATCTGCTGTCGTCCCATGCTGGACCGGACAAAGAAAATATCCAGTAGCGGGCCGGCCACCCCGACAAGCGTATTGAGTACCTGAACGCAAAATCCCGCCAGAATGCTCTGGCCGGGACGTTCAATATTCAGCCGCAAAAGATTCTTCGGCAGCCATAACAGAAGCGGTATCAAGCCCAGCATTAAATAGACCAGGCGGCGATCGGGGGTCCAGCTTACAAAAATCAACAGGCCAATGCCTGCCACCGCACCGAGACAATAGAAGCCGAATACCGGCCAGATCATGTAGGCGCGTAATAAATAGGCCCGATAGCCATTGGCAAACATCTGTATCACGCCATGAATGATCATTGCGGACGCGACGCCAACCAGGCTGACCAGGACGCCCATGAGAATTAGCCCACCCGCCATCCCGAAAATACCTGAGACAAACGAGGTCAAAAAAACGGTAGTGAAAATCACCCCGGCAGAAACTAAAGGCATATCTTGTACCTCCAATTCCGGGCCGGTCCTCTGTGCCGGGCCATGAAACGCCGTTCATTCACCAAGCTGCTTACTCCCCCGCAGGCAAATTAACGTCATAAGACACGCAGCGTCACCTGGCACACTAGACGGGTGGATAAGGAAACACGCTTGTTGTGGCACCGAGATCGGTGAAGCTCCCCTCCATGGCCGACAGGCCATGCTCGATAAGGGTTTCGGGAGTCCAGCCTTCAAGCCGTGATACCGACTTAACCGGACGCGGCTGACTGAACAGGACCACCTCATTACCACGCACCGAGAAAATCTGGCCATTAATGTGTTTGGCTTTGTCGGCACACAATGTGACCGCGAGCTGAGCGACCTGATCCGCCCGCATACCGGTACGCATACGCTCGACACGTTCGGCGCCTGCCTCATCCTTGACCGGAATCGATGCAATCATCCGGGTCCAGGCGAAAGGCGCAATAATATTTGACCTGACATTTTTGATCGCCCCTTCCATCGCAACAATCCGTGACAGACCGGCAATCCCCATTTTCGCAGCGGCATAATTTGCCTGCCCGATATTTCCGATCAGGCCCGATGTCGACGTGAACAAAACAAAGGCGCCGTCCTGCTGCTCCCGAAACAGTTCGACAGCCGCCCGCGTGACGTTAAAACTACCATGCAGGTGAACATCGATCACAGCTTTCCAGTCAGCCTCAGACATTTTGTGGAACATGCCGTCACGTAGGATCCCGGCCGGATTTATTATTGCGTGCAAACCGCCAAACTCGTCCTTGGCCTGTTCAACCATATTCGCCACTGCGTCATAATCCGTAACGCTGTCGGAGTTGGAGAACGCTTCGCCTCCGGCATCCCGAATATGCTGCGCGACAGTCTCTGCCGGTCCGGCATCACCGGTGTCAGCACCACTCAATCCCCCTCCGAGGTCATTCACGACGATTTTCGCACCATGTGCCGCCGCCATAAGTGCACACTCTTTACCAATGCCATTGCCGCCACCTGTTACCAGTACGACGCGACCGTCCAGAATTCCCATTGCGTTCTCCCTAATCGTTTTTGTTCAAAGTCTTCGTCTGAACAGCATGAAAAGCGCTCCCAAGCAAGCATGCAACCGGCTGCGGAACTGGCCGTTATTATCAAATGCGGAGCCCGAACAGTCGGTGCTTACAATGCTCTTGGCGCTAGCCTAGATTGCAGCCAACGCCGCAGTCAGTGCGACGAAATCATCCGGCAGCGGCGACTCAACCAGAATGTTTTTGCCCGATACAGGATGTACGAACCCCAGCCTGTAGGCATGCAAGGCTTGCCGCTTAAAGCCCCGGCAGACAGCTCTGGCAGCATCGTGTTCGGGGCTTTTGCCCTCAATTTTCAGCCCTTGCTGACGACTATATAATGGATCTCCCAGAAGCGGATTACCAATGTGCGCCATATGCACTCTGATCTGATGCGTTCGTCCGGTTTCAAGCCGGCACTCGATTAGAGCAGCCACTGGTACCGGCTCTTTCCGGCTCATCGCGCCATAAGTTTCGTGCACTTTGTAATGGGTAATAGCAGTGCGACCGTCGGGATGCTCCATATCGCTGAACGCGGCCATTTTCTTGCGATCATGACGTGACCGCGCAATTTTTGTCTCAATAGTTCCCGAACGTGGCCGGGGTGCACCCCGGCTGACGGCAAGATAGGCGCGATCGATATCATGAAGCGCGAACAGCTCAGACAAACCCGTATGCGCCTGCTCGCTTTTCGCAACCGCTAAAACGCCGGTCGTATCCTTATCGATCCGATGGACGATTCCGGGCCGCTCAACCCCGCCAATCCCCGACAACTGGCCACGACAATAGTGCAGAAGCGCGTTGACCAAAGTGCCACTGGGATGCCCGGGCGCGGGATGAACAGCCATACCGGCGGGCTTGTCCACCAGAAGTAAATGTTCGTCCTCATACAGCACACTTAATGGAATATTCTCCGGGATCAGCTCCGTCGAAATAGGTTCGGGAAGCTCAACGCGATAGACCGCGCCGGCAATGACCGGCGAGCGAACTTCGCCAATAATTGTCACTTCATCCTTTAGCTGAAGGCGGACCGCGCCAGCTTCGATCAGCGCTTTAATCCGCGATCTCGACAGTTCGGCAATCTCGTCGGCGAGAAAACGGTCCAGTCTCAAACCGGCATGTTCTGACTTGGCCTCGGCACATAAATCTTTCATAAAACCGGTATACATAGAAATGTCAGTTTTCGCAGGTCTTTGGATGTAAAATCAAAAAGCTACAGGAGCTCATCATGTCGAACTTGACTCGTCGTGCATTATTGGGTGGTAGCGGAGCGATTGTCGGACTGGCTGCATGCCGGGCCGAAACGACGCCGGGGACAGGCGACACCACAGAAACGATAGCCGCAACGCAGCCCTATCCGGGCCGAATCGAATTCGCGCACGGGGTTGCATCCGGCGACCCTTTGAGCGACCGGGTCATTCTCTGGACACGTATCACGCCCGAGCAGAATGGGCCCGAGGCACTGATACCGGTAATCGCGCGGCTTTATTATGATGAGGCGCTAGAATCACCAGCAGGGGAATGGCGGGCCGTCTCGAAATCAAGTGCAGACTATACCGTAAAGATCGATGCGACCGGCCTGAGCCCGGGCCAGACCTATTATTATAGGTTCGAAGCCATGACTGCGGCGGGCGCAATTACCTCACCCGTCGGCCGGACCAAAACAACCGCAGCAGCCGGCCATGATCCGGTGCGGTTTGCGGTTATTTCATGCTCGCATTTCGGGTTTGGGTATTTTCACAGTTATCGCGACATCAGCAAGGACAAGACGCTCGATGCCGTCATACATCTCGGTGACTATATCTACGAGTATGGACTGGGGCCCGATGATGATCCCAGTTATGGCGCCGAGAGTGGCCGTGCTCTCGGGCGCACGCATGAACCGACACACGAAATCATCACGCTCAGCGACTACCGGACCCGGCACGCGCAGTATAAGCGTGACCGCGACCTGCAAAGCGCGCATGCTGCCGCACCATGGATCTGCAACTGGGACGACCATGAGAGTGCAAATGATTCCTACCGGACCGGCGCCGACAATCATAATCCGGAAAATGGCGAAGGGGATTGGAGTGAGCGTAAACAGAACGCCATCCAGGCCTATTTTGAATGGATGCCCATTCGGGAGCCGCAAGCCGGTGCGGTCCGCGATACGATTTACAGGAGTTTCGAGTTTGGCGATCTCGCCAGCCTGATCTGTCTCGAAACCCGCCTGACCGGACGTTCGGAGGAGATTAGCTGGAGCAAAGAGCTCGGCGACCTCGACGACCAGCAAGTCCCCATTGCTGCGATTTCAACCATGCTGAAAGTCCGCGATCCCGGCCGGACCATGCTCGGGCCGGTTCAAGAACGCTGGCTGAGCGAACAATTGGAGCGCTCGACACGCAATGGCAAAGCCTGGCAGGTGCTCGCTAATCAGGTTCTCATGGCAAAAGTGAGAGCGCCTTATTTCAACCGAACCCTCACCCCCGAACAGATAGCCGCTCAAGACGGCTCCCAAGTCGCGCCATTAATCCCTTTTAGCCGCCTCGGACTACCCTGGAATCTTGATGCCTGGGACGGGTTTCCGGCCGCTCGAGATCGGCTTTACGCCGCCGCCGAAACTGCCAATGCCCGGCTTGTAATACTGACCGGCGATACCCATACCGCCTGGGCGAATACATTGCAGGACAGCAACGGGCAGCAACGGGGCGTTGAGTTTGGCTGTACGTCGGTCACATCGCCCGGCATGGGCAAGTATTTCCGCGACGTGGACGATCTCGGGCAGCAATTCGCCGATGCGAATGACGAAGTAAATTGGCATAAGACGACAGAGCAGGGCTGGACTCTGATTACTCTTAGCCGGGACGCTGTCACCGCCGATTTCTGGCAAGTCAGCGACGTCAGGCAACCCGATTATTCAAGCGCTAAAATAAAGCGTTTCGAAGCCCGTCTTGTAGAAGGCAAAATCGGCCCGCTTATCGAAATCACGTGACGTCAAACAGGTCAGCGAAAACAGCTCAATTGCCAATCCGCTCAAAAATGGCAGCGAGCCCCTGACCGCCGCCAATGCACATGGTTTCCAGCCCGTAACGAACGTCGCGACGCTGCATCTCCATGAGCAAAGTCGTAAGAATGCGCACGCCGGTCGCCCCTACCGGATGGCCCAATGAGATACCCGAACCGTTTACATTTATCCGGTCATGGTCAGCATCGCTTAGCCCCAATGCCTTAGTACAGGCCAGAACCTGCGCCGCAAATGCTTCATTCAGCTCGATCAGGTCAATGGCCTTTAACTCCAGCCCGGCCCGGTCCAGTGCTTTCAACGTCGAGGCAACCGGTCCGATACCCATAATATTTGGCGCAACGCCCGCCAGCCCCCACGACACCATCCGGGCTATCGGCTCGAGACCATGGCGCTCGGCCGCCTCGGCGGTTGCCACAATACATGCCGCCGCCCCATCATTCTGGCCTGACGCATTGCCGGCGGTGACTGTCGCTTGACTATCAAAACCGAGACGAATTGGCTTTAGCTTGGCGAGACCTTCGACACTTGTATCCGGTCGTACGTGCTCGTCACGATCAATCACAATGTCGCCCTTGCGAGTGGGTATTGTCACCGAGACAATCTCTTCGGAAAATTTACCTTCGCTGATAGCCGCGGTTGCGCGTGCCTGCGAGCGGGCGGCTAGCTCGTCCTGCGCTTGACGGCTGATCCCGTATTCCAACCGGAGATTTTCAGCGGTTTCGATCATCCCGCCCTCGACCGGGTAATGCTTTCCGCCGGCGGTCATCCGGCCTTTGCTTAAACCATCATCCAGCATGATGCCCGGGCCTTTCACGCCCCAGCGTCCATCGATCGTATAGTATGGCGCCCGGCTCATCGACTCGGCACCACCGGAAACAACAATATCGCTGCCGCCGGTCGCAACTTGCATCACGGCATAAATCACAGCCTGCAAACCCGATCCGCAGCGCCGGTCAATTTGCAAGCCACCCGATGAGAAGGGCAATCCGGCATCAAGTGCAATCACCCGACCGATAGCCGGAGCGTCCATTGTCGGATAACAATTCGCAAAAATGACATCATCGACCAGCCCGCCATCGAGGCCAGTTCTGGTCAAAATGTCCTGGACCACGGCCGTTCCCAGATCATGAACCGGAACGGATCGGAAGCCGCCGCCAAAAGCACCAATTGCCGTCCGGCGCGGCGCACAAATTACGACATCCCGCATCAATATCCTCTTTGTATATATCAAAACAATCTGGTTTTCGGGCTCTATCATCAGATTGATCGTGGGCACCGTCAAGCAGCCGAGATGAGTCGAGCCCAGCTGGTGGCAGAAGCGTTCGGGAACACACCCTTGCCGCCAGCGCCCGGCAGACCGGTGTCGACGCCGGCTTTGATATAACGCGCCATCGCATGGACATCCGGCCCAAATCCACTAGGCTCGAACAGGACCACTATGTTGGAGGATGCCATGAGATCAGTTATCACTGCCTTAGTCGCCGGCTTTGTCTTGCCCGCCGCACTTGCAAACGAAATTAATGTCGCGTTCGATCCCGACACAGCCGAAGAATGGACAGAAACGTATGGCGAGAGAGAAGTCGACTATCTTTCAGAACGTGTTTCTAACGACCTGCATGAGGCGCTGGCAGCGTCGGGTTTAAGTGTGGCACATGTCGATGTCACAATCGTTGATGCCCGCCCCAACCGCCCGACATTTAAACAAGTATCCGATCGCCCCGGACTAGATCAATTCCGGTCCTACTCCGTCGGCGGCATGGCGCTGCGTGCGGCAGCCTTTGATGCGGACGGCACGCCTCTTGCTGACTATGCTTATAAATGGTTTTCGCATGATATCCGCTTTGCCTCGCACCGACCGACATGGAGTGACGCAAACCGGGCCTCTGATATTTTTGCCCGCCGCTTCATTGCCGAACTCACTGACGAGTAGCCAAAACAACCGGCAAATCGGTTCGGAGCCCATCGCGTCTGATCGCTCTGTGCGGGCAGGTGATTGAAAAATATAAAACCGACACCCGCAAAGACCATAATATTCAAAACCGGTCTGCTGACTTCTCTGTCGCTGCGATCATTATACCAGATGTGAATCCCGGGGCCGGCGGCGCCATCTGTAGCGGGCGCGTAGCTGGCAGCGGATCACACATGGATCAGTTCTTCAGGCGCCGGTAAAAAACGTGCCGCACCCCGCCGAAGACAAGCCTTACAGGCCCGTCTTACCGGCGCTCGAAACCGAACAATTATGCTAACTTGTTCACAAAAAAGAATGAGGTGCGGCCAAGGCCACACCTCAAACACAAAACCAGATCTCATAGCTGGGCAGACCGCGGGACCCGATTTCGTAATGCTTGCTAGAAGCGTCCGGTTATCGTCAGGCGCGCATTAAGTGGCGCACCCACGGTTGCCTGATGCGTACTATGGGAATTTGGATAGTAACGCTGGTCAGCCAGATTCTCGATATTCAACTGAACGCGAAGGGTCTCAGAAACATCGTAATAGACTACCGCATCAATCCGGGTATAGCTAGGCAGGCTGGCGCTATTGCTGTTATTGATGAAACTTTCATCCTGATAGGTCAGACCGATACCCAGACCCGATTTGTCGCTGGCTTTAAAATTGTTCCAGATCGAAAACATATTTTCAGGCAGCTCACGGGGACGCAAACCGGTTGGACCCGTGCGAGATACCTGCTCGCCATCGAGGTTACTATAGCCGGCAGAGACAAACCACACATCCGTCAGCTGACCCTGGATTTGGGCTTCAAAACCGGTAATTTCTGAATCGATCACATCAAGTGTAGAGGCATCATTGTCGGAAACTTGGGGTGAGCTTTGTTCGATTTCGAAAACCGCTGCCGTCAGACTTAAGCCCCGGTTCAGATCCCATTTTACCCCAGCTTCGAGGTTCGTGAACGTATTTGGGTCAAGCTGGTTATTGCTGCCATTTATATTTGCGAACTGCTCGCCGCTGCGCGGCAGGAATGACTCGCTATAGCTGCCATAGAAAGACACATTTTCCTGCGCTTTATAGACAATGCCAAGTCGCGGCGAAATCTCTTCATCCTTCCGGCTGCGGGTTTCATCACCCGGGACGTTAAAGACATTGATGTCGAAACTGTCGAAGCGGGCACCGAGAACAATATCAAGTTTTTCGGAGACCTCGATCTCGTCCTGGATATAGGCTGAGAACACTTCGACACCGACCCGCGTATCATCATTGATGTCGACGCTAAAATCATTCCTTGTAGTATCACCGTCGCCATTGGTACCGATGCCACCGCGCAGCGAAAGCGGACGGTTTATCGCAAACACTTCATTATCGTCGGATGTCATGTCCCAGAATGCGTTGAAGCGATCCTGATCGGACGAGGTGTCGATATATTCAACCCCGGCAATCACAGTATGGTTTAAGCGTCCCACCGCAAATTCGCCGATCAGATTTCCAGACAGGCTCATATTCTGCCGTTTGGTCGTGTCGACATAGCCGTCAAGTGTGACCTCGTCTGGTGTGCTCGCCTGATTATAGCTCGACGCATAGAAATTCTGGTACAGCTTGTCATAATCGCCATAGAAAGCGCTCAAATTACCCTTAAACGTATCGGAGAATTCATGCTGTAGCGATGCCCGGAACAAATGCGCCTCGAGCTGGGTCTTGTTGATATCGGGGTCCCCGAACACGATATCGTCGAGCTCGTCGACAGGACGACCATCGGCACCGGTTGGAATACCGCGATCGATAAACCGGTCTTGATCGACATATTCATAGAACAGATCAAGCGTGGTGAGCAGGCTCAGTTCAAACTTTGCGGTCGGATTGATGCCGATCCGGTCACCATCATAAAAGTCTCTGTGATTGTTGAAGCTCTCATAAAACGCATTGATCCGGAAAGCCGATGTCTCGCTCGTAGCGAAGTTGCTGTCGATCTGTAGGTCAAACTCGTTTTCAGTGTTCAAGCTGGCCTTGTAACCATTGAGTGTCTCGCCAATGACACCCTTTTTCGTAACACGGTTCAAAATACCACCGGTACCGCCACGTCCGAACAGAAGGGCGTTCGGACCGCGCAGGATTTCAACCTGTTCGAGATTATAAAGCGGCCGATAATATTGCACGTCGTCACGAACGCCATCGATAAAGTAATCGGCGGTCGAGCGAACACCGCGGAAGACCACGGCATCTCGGTGGCCTTCGCCCTGCGACGAATTCACACCCGGCGTATAGTCGATAATATCGCCAATGCTTGTGAAGCCCTGTTGCGTGATCTGATCCGAGGTCACGATCGAAAGGCTCTGCGGCACATCAATGACCGGCGTCGGCGTCTTGAGTGCATTAACCTGATCCGTATAGAGGTATTTGCCAACAACGACGATTTCATCGAGCATATTAGCCTGCGAATCTTCGGCGAAAGCCGCAGGTGCCAGAAGTGTTGCAGATAACGCAGCAGCGCCAAGCAGGCATGAACGGAAATAAGTCATTAAGTATATGCTCCAGACGCAAGGGTGAAATTGAAAATCATTCTCATTATCAAGCAATGATAGTCGCCTAGCCTATTTGCGAATGAATATCAATATCATTTTTTAGTTTGAGCTATCTTATCGCAGCTACTTTTACTAAAAATCGCATCATGTGTTGTTTTTATTGTATATTAAAAAATAGCGTAAATCTCAGCAGAATCCTGTTTCAGCGCCATATGATTTGTTGCTTGCAGATAAGATATAGAGAATAACGCGCCATTGGCGGTATCCGCATTCATTTTCATATTAGAAATTTGTCTCTAAGTTGTTGTGTCTGCCGCAAACCGACACCCAGTACCTCGTCGAGATAGGTCTCGACCGATCCGGACGTCTGATCAATTTTATCCATTGCCGCCGCAAGAAACCCTTCCGAGACGCCTACAAATGGATGATAAACTTCAACTGCATGAGATTTGCCGATATGGGCATTAAACATCCTGGCCATTTCCGGCAGACGCCCGGCCACATCGGCAGCTTCATTGGTTAGCTCGTAATCGGCAAAGATTGTATCGCGATCAACACCCAGAACATGGTGGGTCAGCGCGCACAATATACCGGTTCGGTCCTTACCAGCAGCACAATTAACCACTGCAGCCTGGTCCGGCTCGAGCTCAGCCAGAGCCGAGAACCAGTCCCGGAATAAGTCAACATGCTGCTCTTTAAACGGCGCTTCCTGATAATATTCCACCATCCACTGGTGCGCTTGCGCTGCATTGACGGCAACCTCGCTCAGAAACCTGACATGTGGTGCATCTTTTGCCCGGCCTTTATCGCTGCTGAGAACATTAACACCCGCCACCGGCCAGCGATGACCGTGCCGGTCCCGCTCATCAGGCCGGCGAAGATCGGCCTGAACGGAAATATTCAAGCGGGCGAGGCCTGTCATATCCGTTTCCGTTGCCTCGCCAAATTGTGCGGACCGAAACAGAACGCCGGTTCGAATATGCCGGCCTCCGGCCCCTTGATAACCGCCAAAATCCCGAAAATTACGAATGCCGTCGAATTTATATATGCGATCCATGACCCTGTTCTCCGCCGATTACTGACTGTGTGCTACCCTCGCGGATGCAACCCGTCTAGTTCTCCTAGCGGAATGGTGGCTCATCAAACGCCCGCAACTTGCGAGAGTGCAAGCTCGCCCCGCCAGAGGCCAGCATTTCAAGCGTCACAACCCCGATTTTCAGATGCTGGCCAATCGATTTCTCATAAAATGTATTCGCGGCCCCCGGGAGTTTAATCTCTCCGTGCAAGGGTTTATCAGAAACACACAGCAACACTCCATATGGGACGCGCAACCTGAAACCATTGGCGGCAATGGTCGCACTCTCCATATCGATTGCAATTGCACGAGATTGGTTAAACCGACGCGCCATTGTCGTGAAACGTAATTCCCAGTTTCGGTCGTCGGTCGTGGCAACCGTGCCAGTACGAAGCCGGTGCTTTAACGTCTCCCCGCTTTCGCCGGTCACATTTTCGGCAGCTTTCTGCAAGGCCATCTGTACTTCGGCAATTGGCGGCACCGGAATATCAGGCGGCAGGACAGTGTCGAGAACATGATCATCCCGCAAATAGGCATGTCCGAGAACATAATCACCGATTGACTGTGAATGCCGCAAACCGCCACAATGACCGACCATGATCCAGCACTCTGGCCGAAGCACGGCGAGATGATCGGTAATCGTCTTGGCGTTTGACGGACCGACGCCGATATTTACCAGCGTAATCCCTGTCCCGTCGGCCGCCTTCAAATGATAGGCCGGCATTTGATAACTTCGCCATGGCGCCGCGGTAATAGCGTCCCGTCCCTGTGGCGTATCAGATGTGACAACAAGGCCACCTGCAACAGACAGCTCGGTATAGCGCGAACCGGCCTGTATTTGCTGCAGGCCCCAATCACAAAAGGCATCGACATACCGATGATAATTAGTGAACAGAATATAGCGCTGGAAATCTTCGACGGGCGTGCCTGTATAATGCTGTAGCCGCTTCAACGAAAAATCTGTTCGCGCCGCATCAAACAGGGCCAGTGGCCGCTTGCTGCCGGGTCCGAACAGTTCGCCATCGGCGACGTCATCGCCAATATCGCTGAGGCGGGGTGACGGAAACCATTTTGCGAGCTCGGCCGGACTAATCTCCTGCAAGCCTTTAGCCGGACCATTATCCCAAACATAGGGATAGGGAATTTCCTCGCTGGATAGGCGGACTTCGATATCAATTTCATAATCGGCAAGCAGGGGCTCGAGCTGCTCAAGCAAATAGCGGCGGAAAAAATCCGGCCGGGTAATTGTTGCCTTGTAAATACCCGGTTCAGACAGTTTCCCGAAAGCGCGGGAGATTGGTGGCGGCGGGCCGTCCGGATTGTAATGGATTACCAGCTCAGGATAGCAGAACTGGCCGCCTTTTCGGGCGTCTGCATCGGGGATCTGGCCATCTTGAATGAATGCCTTAAGCGCGTCGCTCAGAGACTTAACGGACCGTTGATAAACTGCATCGAGTTGGTCAACGATATCATTGGAGTTTACGATTTTTTTCATATTACGCCCCGTCTTACCAGTTCAGCGATTTTCTCGCCACCCCTATAAGACGGTTCTAGATCGACCCGTTCAATCTCACCCAATGGCCGATTTTCCGCCCTCGCAAGGCGTCGCGCTTACCGTAAAGGGTCAGGCTAGCCGTAGCCGGCATGTTATCGTCTAGATTGTCGAGATCCTCGCCGAGCACATTTTCCATCTCGACATCAAGCGTTCGTTCAACCGACCCTAATGACCAGCCGGCAACAGCGCGAATATGCTGCTCGAACTGGCCAGTCAGACAGGCCTCGACAGTCCAGTGACCGGAATTATGCACGCGGGGTGCGAACTCGTTCGCAATCAAGCGGCCATCCGGAAGCACAAAGAATTCAAGCGCCAGCACGCCGACATAATCAAGCGTCTCAACCAGTCGGGATGCGGCCCTGAACGCATCCTGCATGATATTATGAGTTAGCGCCGCTGGCACGGTCGAGCGCTTTAAAATACCATCCTTATGAATATTTTCCGGAATGTCATAGCAAACGATATCCCCTTGCAATCCGCGCGCCGCAATCACCGAAACCTCGCAGCGGAACGGAACCAGCCCTTCGAGAACGCATGGCCGGCTGCCCAATGCACGAAAAATCGCCTCGTCGTCATCCCCGGCAGCAATACGGCTTTGGCCTTTGCCATCATAACCGTCCGAGCACGTCTTCAGCAGTCCGGCGCCGCCGAGTTGAGTTAGCGCCGGCCCGATATCATCGCCACACTGTATGGCAAAAAATTCAGCCGTCGGTATCGCGCAGGACCGCAAGAATGTTTTCTCGCGGATACGATCTTGCGACATTTCAAGCGCCTTCAGCCCCGGCCGGACAATCTGGCCGTTGCGGATCAAATGACCGACAGTGCTCACAGGGACATTTTCAAATTCATACGTGATGGCATCACAAGTCTGCGCCCATGCCAGAACCCGGTCGAGCTGATTATAACCAGCCCGGACGCTTTCGCCTGCGACCCGGCTCGCTGGTGCATCTGCTTCAGGGCAATAGATCGAAACGTCAAACCCGAGTTTAGCCGCTGCACCCGCCAGCATGCGTCCAAGCTGGCCACCGCCTAATATGCCGATTCTGGCGCCAAACTTCAGCTTGCTCATGTAGCTGGACGCTCCTGCACCGCATCACTTTGCTGACGTCTAAAATCGTCGAGACGGGCCGCAACCCCGGGATCGGTCAAAGCAATGATCGACGCCGCCAGTATTCCTGCATTAGCTGCCCCCGCATCACCTATCGCCAGCGTACCGACCGCGACGCCTTTAGGCATTTGCGCAATCGACAGCAGACTGTCGACACCGTTTAGTGTGCGCGACTGTATTGGTACGCCGAGCACCGGAAGCGGCGTTATCGCCGCCGCCATACCCGGCAAATGCGCAGCGCCACCCGCACCGGCAATAAGAACATCCAAACCGCGATCACGCGCCGACCGGGCATATTCATATAGCCGGTCCGGCGTGCGGTGCGCTGAAACGATGCGCTTTTCATAGACGATTCCAAACTGGTCCAGCATTTCGCAGGCGAGACTCATCGTCGCCCAATCCGACTGACTTCCCATTATCACACCAACCCGCGGTGTCTCGCTTCTCGAAGCCTGAGCCATATACTCGCCCCTCTGCAAATCCGGCACCATAAAAATGTCGGCCGACCCGTCAACTCGAAATCTACTGAACCTTCGCCATTATCGTCAAGGCAAGCACCGCCACCCATAAAAGCCTACCCAAAAAGCACCTTTGGGCGAAGGTGACAAACCAGAAATTATGTGATTTCCTTTTTCGAGGGAAGGGGCCTCACGGTTCCCTCGGAGGGAAAAACATGTCCTTAGAAGGTCGGCTCACGGAGCTCATACGGCGTCACAATCACCTCGATGCGAAGATTCTGGAAGAACAGAAACGACCATCAGCAGACCCGATAACATTAAATGCGCTCAAACGTCGAAAGCTTTTGATCAAAGAAGAAATCCGCCACCTGAAAAGCTCATAAGCTAGCGGTTTGGTCGGGAAGTGTTTATGACCCAACCTCGATAGGAGGGCATATGGATAAACCACTCACATTGATTATCGGTCTCGGACAAACTGTCGGGGAAGCGATTGCCAAGCGGGTGCTTGAGGATGGTCATCATGTTCTCGCCGTCGACCCGAGCCAGACCAGCATTGATGATCTTAAAAAGGCAACCGGAGGCAAAGCCGACTTGTTTGTCGGCCAGACCCATACCCGGCTCGGCCTGCGTAATGCCCTGGCAGCAGCGATGGAACAGTTTGACAGAGTTGATCACATTATATCGATACCGGAGCTGCCCGAGGCTGACACGATCCTCGATCTCGACATGGATGATTTTCAGGGCGCACTCGAAAAGACAAGCTGGGCCGCCGTCGAAACCATACGGATTTTTTCACAAGCCATGCTCGAGCGCGAACAAGATCAGAACGCGACGATGGGCCAGAACCGGCAAGTCGGAACATTTACTTTTGTACTGTCCTTGAGCGCCGAATTGTCCCGCGTCGGCAGTTTCACCGAAAGTGTAACACAGAACGCCATTTTCGGGATCGTTAAAGCGGCCTCCATCGAGCTTGCCAGGCAGGGCATTCGTGTAAATGCCGTGATTGCGCTAAGACCGCGCGATGAGCAGAATGACGAATGGCTAAAGAAACGCACGCCGATTGGGCGTGCGGCTCAAGCTGAAGAAATTGCTGAGGCGGCGGTTTTTCTGAGCCATCCCTCTAGTACAATCATAACCGGACAGTCAATTATCCTTGACGGCGGGCGCCAACGTCTGTCCGGCATTCTGGCCGATCCAGACGAAGACTAACGCCCTGTTTCCTACCGCTTCGGATGGCAGATGACAGGCATCCATGTATAGCCCTTTACAAACGGGCTGGAGGTCAGGGATGGTTCGTCCAGTACTTCGATATGCTCGAAGCGCTTGAGAATTTCTTCCCACAATATGTGTAGCTGCAATTCACCCAGCCGGTTGCCGACGCAACGGTGAATTCCAAACCCGAAAGACAAATGGTTGCGGGCCTGTTTGCGGTCAATGATGATACGATTTGGATCTTCGTCCCAGAACCGTTCATCCCGATTTCCCGAAGCATACCACATTGCCAGCTGGTCACCCTTTTTGATGGTTTGCCCGTGCATTTCGACATCTTCCAGCGCCGTTCGGCGCATGAAAGCAAGCGGTGTTTGCCAGCGAATGATTTCCGAAACCATATTCGGAATCAGCTCGGGATTAGCTTTCAGCTTTTCATATTCTTCGGGGAACTGATTGAGGCCGAGAACCGATCCAGTCATCGAATTCCGGGTCGTATCGTTGCCGCCGACAATTAGCAGGATAATATTTCCAAGCAGCTCTTGCGGTTGCATGTCGCGAGTTTTCTCGCCATGCGCCAGCAGACTGATCAGATCGTTCCGGATCGGCTGCTGCTGTTTGTCCTGAAACATGGTCATGAATGTCGACAAACATTCCAGCAATTCCGCACGCCACTGGTCCTCACCGCCTGGACAAATGTCGGGATTATCCCGATTAGTCGAAACATCCGACCAACGCGTCAGTTTCCGGCGATCTTCGAATGGGAAGTCAAACAATGTAGCCAGCATCATTGTCGTCAACTCGATCGAGACAGTGTCGACCCAGTCAAACGGCTCATTCACCGGCAGGCTATCGAGCAAATCCTGGGTTCTTTTGCGAATAATCGGCTCGAACTCCTTGAGCATATTTGGCGCAACTGCAGGCTGAACGGTTTTTCTTTGTTCGGAGTGACGCGGCTCATCCATGGCGATAAACATTGGCAGCTCGAAATCGGCAACCGGCTCACCAAGCACAATACCACCATGCTCCCAGCTTGAAGAAAACCGCTTATGGTCGATATCGATCTTCATAATGTCTTCATAGCGGGTCACCGACCAGAACGGACCGGCAAAGCTGTCTGGTGTGTAATGCAGCGGTGCTTCATAGCGCATCCGCTTGAAACGCTCCCAATACTGGCCCTGACGCCAGATTTCGCCATCAACAATGCCGATATCATCGAGCGATACGGAATGCGCATCGGGAACTTCGGCGCCAAACGCCAGATAAGACGGATGGGCTGGCTCGCGCTTGGTTAGGCTCGGCCTCGTTAACCCGTGGGCCACTTTTTGAGATGCATCTGCCATGTTTTCCTCCTGATACGGTGTTGCCGCAATCGTATTTTTGCCAATCTAGCGCAGACTTCTTAAAGTATTTATGACGCAGGCGTCATTTTTTTCAAGTACTATTCGTGATTATTGTAACGCTCGGCACGGGCTCTTTGGATCGCCGCAGATAATGCCTGTTTTAGCGATACACGCTCAGATGGCGTCAGAAAACGGCCGATACGCCATGCTGTGCCACCATATCTGAGAATAAGTTCCGATGGGCGGCGGGCGGGAAAAGCCAGATCAATCTGGGCAAACGCGGTTGGCGCGCTGACTGTCAATGCTGGCTTACCATGCGTCTCATGGCGAAGATTGATATGGTCCGCCGTGATCCGGATCCGCGTCGCCTGCCGGGAATACCGGGCATTAACACGAAAGGCATACCAGATCGCCAGAAAGTCCAGCCCGAAGAAACCAATCACGGGAAACGCCCCCATCGACACGAAAGCGAGACCGGCGACGAAATTGGCACAGCCGACCCCGACGATTAGAATCGTCAGAGTCACAGGCTGCAGCGACCGGTTCGGGGTTAGCGTCGCGTCAAAATATACGGCTTCCTGTTGTGACGTCATACTCAGCAAATGCGACGACCGTAACAAAAAGCAAGTCGTCAACGGCTTGTTCTATTGCGGCGTCACGATAAAAACAGACATGACCAAACCACCTGCCAGGAATAGACGAAGACGTGCCTTCAGCGTCGCTGCCGCTGGCGCCCTGTTCGAACGCCTCGCACAGGACCGGCCTGAGCCAAAAACCGAACTAAACTATACCAACCCCTACACACTTGTCGTCGCAGTGGCCCTGTCAGCCCAGGCCACCGATATCGGGGTAAACAAGGCAACAGAAAAACTCTTTAAAGCCGCCGACACGCCGGACAAAATGCTCGCACTCGGCGAAGCGGGCGTCGCCGAACATATCAAGACAATTGGGCTATGGCGCAAAAAGGCAAAGAACGTCATCGCGCTCAGCCAGATGCTAATCGATGATTTTGGCGGGCAGGTGCCGCAAACCCGCGATGAACTTGTCCGCTTGCCCGGGGTCGGCCGAAAAACCGCCAATGTCGTTCTGAACGAAGCCTTTGGACAGCCAACCATAGCGGTTGATACCCACATTTTCAGAGTCTCAAACCGGACGGGTCTGGCACCGGGAAAAACGCCTGACGATGTTGAAGCCCAGCTCGAGCGGGTCACCCCGGCCGACTATAAATTAGGCGCTCATCACTGGCTGATTCTTCACGGCCGCTACACTTGCATTGCGCGCAAACCGAAATGCTGGAATTGCACGATTAATGATCTTTGCAAATTCAAGGACAAGACCCCGCCCCCGGCCGAGACAAAAGCGACAAAATCAGCCCTGTTTCCGGCCCAGCCCGCGCGCGGATAGCTGGTCACCTCGGGCTACCCATCCTGTATATAATGAATCTGCCTAACGCGGCGCGCGTTTTGCCAGAATGCGCTGCAGCGTCCGACGATGCATATTCAGCCGTCTCGCCGTCTCCGAAACATTATGACCGCACAATTCATAAACCCGCTGAATATGTTCCCAGCGGACCCGGTCAGCCGACATCGGGTTTTCCGGCGGTTCGGGCAGGCCGTCATGACTGCTGATTAACGCACGCACAATATCCTCGACGTCGGCCGGTTTCGCCAGATAGTCGACCGCCCCCGCTTTAACCGCCGCGACCGCCGTCGCAATCGCGCCATAACCGGTTAGCACAACCGCTCTTGCATCCGGCCGATAACGTTTAAGAACCTCAACGACATCAAGGCCCGTGCCATCTTCAAGCCGCAAATCGAAAACACCGAAGGCTGGCGGATTCAAACGCGCTATGTCGCGCGCTTCAGAAACTTTTGTGGTCGCCGAAACAAGAAATCCGCGCTGTGTCAGCGCTCTCGAAAGGCGCTGCAAAAACGGCCCGTCATCGTCAAGCAGCAGACACGTACGATCTTCGACATCTTTCAAACTCTCGTGAACTTTTACCGTGACAGACGATTCCATTCCTCACTCCTCTGCTGCATTTTCCTTCATATGGTCCGATTCAGGCAATATCCAAGGGCTGTAGCGCAGATCTCGGCCAAACCGCCTGCACAATCGCACCTTTCGACGGCGATGCTGCATTACGAGTCGCGACCCGTCCACCCGATCGCTCGATCAGTGTTTTCGCAATAAAGAAGCCCAGCCCCATATCGCCACCGACCAAATGTCCCTCGTCACGTTCGGAGACATAGGGTTCACCCAATCTCGGCAATACGGCCGGCGAAAAGCCCGGTCCGTCATCAAGAATTGTCACCACAATCTTGCGATCGGTCCAGCTCACTTTTGCGGTGACGAGACTGTCGGCAAAACTCACGGCATTTTCGATAAAGGCCCCGACAGCGTGCAGTACCTCGGGACTCCTGCGAATCACAGGAGGCTTTTTATCAGCGCTATCAACCGGAACACTTGCAACTTCGATTTCGACTCCCAGCCCGCGATGCGGCGCCGCCGCTTCTTCAATAAGGGCGCTCAACGGCATTTGCGCATGTACAATATCATTGGCCTCTTGTGCATTGCCGAGCTTCCTCAATATATCTCGACAGCGCTCGGCCTGCTCGCTCAGAAGCGCGATATCTTCACGTCGCGGATCGCCGTCTTCGAGATCCCGATAAAGTTCCTTGGAAACCAGGTGGATCGTCGCCAGCGGCGTCCCGAGTTCATGTGCGGTCATTGCCGCCATCGCGCCGAGTGCCGACAAACGCTGTTCGCGAGAAACGACAATGCTGGCCGCATCAAGCGCCCTGACCATTTTCTCTTCATCCTCACTCAGCCGCTGGACCGACCAGGCCGAAAAGGCAATCGCAATACACAGCGCTGCGAAATGTCCTGCTTCGAACAGGACCGGCAAAACCAGTTGCTCGCCGCTACGCCATGGCAGCTCGAACACCACTAACGGCATCAGAGCCGCCAGGCCAATTGCAAACGCTGCGATCATCACGACATGATGGGTTCGCAAACTCAAAGCCACGAATGTGACCGGCGCGATTAAAAACAGCAGGAACGGATTCGACAATCCGCCGGTCAGCGCGATCAGAACAGCCAGTTGCAGCACGTCAAAGCAAAGCTGAAAAAAAGCTTCTGTTTCGTCAAGCAGACGTCCACCGCGGGACACCAATGCCAGCACGACGTTCAATCCAGCTGATGCGGCGATCGTTGCGAAACACAAAAAGACCGGCAGCTCGAAGCCAAGTCCGAAATAGACAAATAAGACAGCCCCGGTCTGTCCGGCAACAGCTAGCCAGCGCAATGTCATCGCGGTTGCCAGCCGTGTCCGGCCCCGTGTCGATCCAACACCTAGCAAGCCTTGCGGAAGAAGGCTAAACAGAGGCGCTTCTATACCGTCCGAATGAGTGTTACGCTGCATGTCTTTTCCGTCATGGCTTTCGGTCTGCAAACACTGGCAAAACCTATCAAGAGGATATGCGATAATATGATAAGGCTCCTAACCGTTTTGGCGAGCGTCAATTTCCTGAGTGCTTGTGATACTTCCGAGGATCCCGCGCCACGTTCTGGCGGAGCCATCGCCGGGTGTATGACCCGCGCTTATGACGATATTGGCGGCCCGTTCGAACTGATCGACCAAACCGGTGAAGCCCGTACCGAGACCGACTTCATGGACAGGCCAACCTTGATCTATTTCGGCTTCACTTACTGCCCTGACGTGTGTCCAAGCACCTTAGTCGCCGTTAATCAGGCCTATAGACGTTTGCCAGAGGGGGTCGCGCCGCCAAACACGCTTCTGATCTCAATCGATCCGGAACGCGACACATCCGAAGCACTCGCCAGTTATGTTTCATCCGATGTTTTTCCGGATAATCTTGTCGGATTAACAGGCTCGCCCCAAGCCATCGCCGATGTTGCTGATCGGTTTTTTGTTGATTTTCAGAAGATTGAAACGCCGGAAAGTCTAAGCACTTACACAATGGATCATACATCTTTGCTATATCTAATGGATGAAAACTGGCAGCTTCGAACGTTCTTTACAGAGCCTGAGAACAATCCAAGCCTGATCGCAGAATGTTTGGCCCAGCATCTGGACTAGGTATCAGGCATTCCTGACAGTGCCATTGAAAAATTTGGCGCTTTGCATTGAAGCGAGCATCGTTTATGCTGCACCGCAACAAACGGCGAATCGCGATGCTTTACTCTCTTCTTGACATCAGCCGATCAGTGCTGGCGCCAGCCAATATTATTGCAAAACAATTAGAAACAATATTAGCAACCTCCCAGAGTACCGCGCCAGCTTCAAAACCGGTCCGGCAAGTCATGGCCGCGGCCAGCATGATCGAGCGTGCAACCCGCCAATATGGCAAGCCAGACTGGCGCATCCACGAGACCGTCGTCGCGGGGCGCTCATATCAGGTCGAGCCAGTCACAATGCGCCGCTCAGACTGGTGTCAGCTAATCAATTTCAGGCTGTCGGAAGACCTGCCGGACCGCCCGAAATTGCTAATAACGGCACCATTATCCGGTCACTTCGCGACCCTGCTGCGCGATACTGTCGAAGCATTTTTACCAAGTCATGATGTCTACATCACAGACTGGGCCGATGCCAAAATGCAACCGGGCTCGGTCGGGCAATTTGGTCTTGACGATTACATTGATGAAGTAACCCAGTCGCTTCAACATATTGGTGCGGGTGGGCATGTTCTGGCTGTGTGTCAGCCCGGGCCGGCCGTGCTCGCCGCAATTGCCATGCTAGCTGAGGACAATGACCCAGCGCTTCCGACAAGCATGACCTTTATGGGATCGCCGATCGATACCCGCCAGTCACCGACCCTCCCTAATCTGCTGGCGCAGAACAACTCGCTCGACTGGTTCAGGAAAAACATGGTTTATGCGGTGCCGGCACAATGGCCGGGCGCCGGACGCCGCGTATTTCCCGGTTTCATCCAGATTTCCAGCTTCATGCAAATGAACTGGACCCGGCATGTCGACGCTCATCTGAATTTTTTCGCTCAACTTGTCGACCAAGACGAGGCGAACGCCGAAGCTCACCGTTCATTCTATGACGAGTATTTCTCCGTGCTCGATATGACAGAAGAATTCTACTTGCAGACCGTCGAGCGCGTCTTCCAGGAGCACCATTTGCCACTCGGCCGGTTTCGATATCGCGGGACACGTTTGATTGACTTGGAGGCAATCGAGACCGTTGGCCTCATGACGGTGGAGGGTGAGCATGACGACATTTCAGGCCGCGGTCAGACCAGCGCCGCGCACCAGCTATGCCCCGGCATTCCGGACGATATGAGATGCGAATACGTACAGTCAAATGTCGGACATTTCGGCCTGTTTCACGGTGCCCGGTTCAACGATCATATCGCACCAAAAATTAAGGCCTTTCAAACGAAGATCGCCAGCTAATGCCCGCTATGCCGTCCATGGTCATAGGCCCTGACAACTGCCTCGATTCGTAATCGAACCGGACCGTCATCCGTCGCAAAATCGGCAAAGAGCTCGACCGTTTCACCCGTCTCGATCGGCTCGACAAAGCCGAACATCATCAGGTGGTCGCCGCCGCTCGTCATCCGGATATCTTGATCCTCACGCAGCTCGAATTCGGTGACCGGGCGCATTTGCATGCGCCCATCCTGCATCGACATTGTGTGCATTTCGATGACTTCGAAAACTGGCGAGCTAACCCCTTTTAACCGCACGGGATCCCCTGTCACCGACAGCGTCACCCCGCCCGCGGTCATGTCGCGATCGCCAATCGGCTGCATGACATAGGCATCGGTATAAGAAAGTTCGACACTATTACGTCCGGCGGGCGCCGCAACGTCCTGACACGCCGCGATCAGCATTGTAAATCTGGCGAGCATGATACCCCGCAGGCTAGGACTTCCAGAAACCGATAACATCGCGAACCTCCTTTATAACCGGCGCCGAGATCGCATGCGCCTTTTCGGCACCTTTTTGCAAGGCCCGGTCAATCTCGGCTGGATCTGCCATATATGCCCTCATCCGTTCGGTTATCGGCGCCAGATGCGAAATCGCCAGTTCCGCCAAAGCCGGCTTGAACGTACCAAATCCGGCGCCGCCGAACTCGGCTAATACCGCCTCGACGGACTGCCCAGAAAAAGCACTGTAAATGCCGACAAGATTCTCTACCTCGGGGCGCCCTTCCAGGCCATCCTCGGTTTCCGGCAGATCGCCCAACAAATCAGTCTTCGCCTTCTTTATTTTACGCGCAATCGTGTCCCTGTCGTCGACCAGATTGATACGTGACAGATCCGAAGGATCGGATTTTGACATTTTCTTCGAGCCGTCCTTCAGGCTCATAATCCGGGCCCCGGGGCCTTCGATCAAAGCTTCTGGCTCGGGAAAGAAGCCCGGCGCATCATATTGCTGGTTAAACCGCGCCGCGATATTGCGGGACAGTTCCAAATGCTGCTGCTGGTCCTCACCGACCGGAACATGGGTCGCCCGGTACGCCAGAATATCGGCAGCCTGTAACACAGGATAATCAAACAGACCGACGGACACGCGTTCGGAATTCTCACCGCCTTTGTCTTTAAACTGTGTCATTTTCTCAAGCCACCCCATGCGGGCGACGCAATTAAAAATCCATGCCAGCTCGGCATGGGCCGGCACGGCCGACTGTACAAAAACCGTCGATTGATCAGGGTCGAGACCGCAGGCCAGCATTGCCGCTGCAATTTGCCGGGTCTGGTCCGGCAGAAGCGCCGGATCGTGCGGCTGGGTGATCGCATGCAGGTCAACCACACAATAGATCCCGGTCCAGCCAGCGGCCTGGAGATCGACAAATTTTTTCAGTGCGCCGAGATAATTGCCAAGATGCAAATTACCAGTCGGCTGGATGCCGGAAAATACCCGATTTGGGCCTGAATAAGATTGTACGTCTGTCATGCCGCACGGTTTAACGGTTTTGATGAAATTTAACAGCCTCTAATCAGGCTTATTGACGATTACATTTTAGGATCTCGCCTGCCGTCTCAAATCACTCACCCGAATGGCACCGCTCGCCACAGCCAGCAGCAGATATGTCAGCAGGCCAATGGCGACAAAGATCAAGACATGCATAAGGCCACCAGCCGGAAGCCAAGGCTCGACCCAGTCCGGTGACGCGATCATCAGACCCAGAACTCCGCCCATTGCCAAACTCGAAAACAGCGTTGCCGTCAGCCTTTTTACCAGCAACAAACCCGGTCGGTACCAGCCTCGGGCAATCAGACCATACAATAGCGCGGCCGCATTCATCCACCCGGCCAGGCTGGTTGCAATTGCCAGCCCCGGAAATCCTGGACGCCCGGTTGATTGCAGCCAGAAGAAGAGGGCCGCACCAAGCAGTGTATTGATAATCACCGACGCAATCGAATAGCGCATGGGCGTGACAGTATCTTCGCGGGCAAAAAACGCCGGCGCCAGCACTTTTATCAAGACAAAAGCCGGGACACCCCAGCCAAAATGCACAAGTGCCATCCCGGCCATTTTAGCGTCATAAGCGGTGAACTGACCGCGCTCATACAAGCCTGAAATCAAAAACGAGGGCGCA
The DNA here is from genome assembly GCA_002172915.1 of Hyphomonas sp. TMED17. Taxonomy (GTDB): domain Bacteria; phylum Pseudomonadota; class Alphaproteobacteria; order Caulobacterales; family Hyphomonadaceae; genus Henriciella. Next base: position 244,118 of record NHBW01000006.1, read on the forward strand.
ATCATCAAAGCAATTGCCGCCGGCAGCGTCAGCGCCATGGCCAGGCCGATCCCTTCATCAAGAAGACCGTGCCCCGATCCACTTTTGCCCGAACGTTCCAGTCGCGCCAGCCTTGGCAGGATAGCCACGCCAACCGCTATGCCGACAATACCGAGCGGCAATTGATAGAGCCGGTCGGCAAAGAACAGCCAGGATTTTGCGCCAACTTCAAAACTCGCCAGAGCCTGCGACACCAGAATATTGATCTGGGTTCCGCTGGCCGCAATGGTTCCCGGTACTGCGAGCACAACTATGCGTTTCAGAGCCGGCGTCCATTGCGGCCAGCCTAAAGATAACTGGATTGCCTGCCGCGACACCCCGGCCCACAGGATCAGGGCCTGAACAAGACCCGAGGCGCTAACCGCCACCGCAGCATAGACAGATGTCTGTGCCGCCGTTTCACCGAAAGACACGGCGATAATCAGGAAAATATTGAGCAGGATTGGAACCCCGGCAGATAAAGCAAACCGCCCGGCTGCATTCAGAACCCCCGAAAACAGGGCCGATATCGCCATACAGACGAGATAGGGCATTGTGATCTGGGTCAGCAAAACAGCCAACTGGAAGCTTTCGCTACCGGGCGCATAGCCAGCATGCATCACCCGCATAATCAGGGGCATCGCCAATTGCGCAACAATTACCAAAACAGCCGTTAACAGAAGTAGACCGCGAAGTGTCTGCTGGGTAATAACTCGCGCCGCCTCGGGTCCCTCTGCTTCCAGCGTGCGAGCATAAGCTGGTACAAAGGCTTGTGCGAAAGCCCCCTCGGCAAACACTCTTCGAAATAGGTTGGGAAACATTAACGCCGTCACGAAGGCATCCCCGACCGGACCCGCGCCAATCCGCGAAGCAACCAGAATATCACGGACAAACCCCAAGGCCCGGCTCGTCAAACTCAATCCTGACTGGGTAATCGTATTGCGAAGAAGGCTCATTGCGTGTCGAACCTTGCTTTAAAAACTGTCAGCCGCACTGGCGCGGCGAAGTTTACCTACCGGCGTACTCGGTGCGTCCGGCTCCTGATCCGATAGCGCGACCAGAAGCTTCTCGCTCAAATCGGCCCGCCACGCCTCGCTATGACCATCTGGCAAACTGACATAAAAAGCGTCAAACACCCGTTCGCCATAGCTGCCGACATGCGCCGAAAGAACCGATACGCCGGCATCCGCCAACACTTTACTAACGGCCGCCAACAAGCCGGGCCGGTCACGTCCAGCGACATCAAGAACCGTGTGCTGGTCGGATTCATCCTCGTTAAAACAGACCGACGGCTCAACCAGAAAAGCGGCTTGACGGGAATTGGACCTGACCGGCGGCGGCTGTATCGCATCATCTGTCTGTATCGCCACAAGAATGGCCTTCTCAAGCCGATCGAGACGGTAGGGATCATCCAGCGCAAATGGCTCACCATCATCATTCTGCAAGACAAATACGTCGACAATTGAGCCGGATTTACCCGTGAAGACCTGGGCTGAAATAATGTTCGCCTCTTGCGCGTCAATTGCCGAAACCAGGCGCGCAAACAAGCCATCTCGATCAGCCGCCGACACAAACACTTCTGTACCCCCGGCATCTGCGCGCACACGCACATTGACAGTCGGACTGCCATCGGAAGCCAGCAGGTTCGCATGTAAGATAATCATCTCACTATCAAAGCCGGTCCAGTAAGGATCTTCCATTTCGGCCAGGACTGGCGGTATCACATCAATTGCTTCGGCGACCTCGGCCCTGTGACTGCTGGCGCGGCGTTGGATTTCATTCAAGACTGTCTTTTCGTCTGTCCGCCCGCCACGCAAGACGGCTTCGGTCGCAAAATACAAGTCAGCAAGCAACTGACCTTTCCAGGCATTCCAGACATTCGGACCAACCGCACGAATATCTGCGACAGTCAGGATATAAAGCAGGCGCATGCGCTCGAGATTGCCAACCAGGTCGGCGAATTTGCCGATTGTTCTTGGATCCGAAATATCGCGCTTCTGGGCGCTTTCGCTCATTTCAAGATGATTGCCGACCAGCCATGCAACAAGATCGGTTTCGGTATCAGACAAACCGATCCGCTGGCAGGCGGCACGTGCGGTCACCATGCCTTCAATCTGCTGATCACCTTTACCCTTGCCAGTATCGTGCAACAGCATGGCAAGATAAAGAGCGCGGCGATTCTTGACCAGGCCGATCAGGCGCTGGGCCAGCTCGAAACCGGGTTCCCCACTTTCCATATCAGCAATATGCGATACTGCCCGCAATGTATGCTCGTCGACAGTATAATGATGATACATGTTGAACTGGGTCTGCGCAACAATTCCGCCAAACTCCGGGATGAACCGGCCAAGCATACCGGTTTCATTCATGCGGGTTAGCGCAGTACCCGGCGACTTTCCATCCAGTAAAATATCAAGGAAGGCCGTCACCGTATCGGGGTCGCGTCTCGCTTGTGGCGTAATACGGCGTACATTGCGGGCAACCAATGACATGGCATCCGGATGAATATCCATACCGGTCTCATCAGCCGTCTTAAACAGGCGCATCAAATTAGCCGGTCGGGCCAGGAACAGCTCATCCTCATTGATACACACCCGCCCGCCGATTACGCTAAAATCACCGCCCGGCAGGGCCTGTTTGCCATCTGCCCCCAGGAGCCGACGCAATCCTCTTGGTTTCGCTTTCTCTTGCGACTCGAGCTTTGCCGCAAGAATACGGGTCAAACCGCCAACATCCTTGGCAGCAATAAAGTATCGCTTCATGAAACGCTCGACACCAAGCTGCCCGGCCCGGTCGAAATATCCCATCCGGTTGGCGAGCTCGGGCTGGAGGTCAAAACTCAGACGTTCTTCCGGTCGACCTGTCAAAAAGTGCAGATGACAGCGCACAGTCCATAGGAATCTCGCTGCTCGCATGAACAATATGGTTTCATGATGAGTAAATAATTCGGTCCGAACGACATCTTCCAGAGTTTCGGTCCTGTCGATATTCATATGTTTCACGATCCAGAACAATGTCTGTAAGTCCCGTAGACCACCCTTGCCTTCTTTCAGGTTCGGCTCAACGACGTATCGGGTATTTCCCTGACGCCCGTGGCGGCCATCGCGCTCGGCTAATTTGTCGGCGATAAAAGCGGCATCCTGTCCTTGAATCGACTTTTCCCGGAACAGATCGAGCATTTCATCTGCCAATTTTTGGTCGCCGAACAAAAAGCGGGCATCCAGAAGACTGGTCTTGATCGTCACATCTTCGCGGGCCAGTTTGATACACTCGGGAGGTGTTCTGAAAGCGTGACCTACTTTCAGTCCGATATCCCAGAGCATATAGAGCATATATTCAATCACACTCTCGGCATGCGCACTGGCTTTATAAGACCGGATGAAGAGCAAATCGACATCCGAGGACGGAGCCATCACCGAACGGCCATAACCACCAACCGCAAAAACCGCGAGCCGCTCACCTTCCGTGGGGTTTCGCGCTCTAAACACATGGGTTGTTGTATAATCATAAAGCGCGTGAAGGACCTGATCCTGGACCGCTGACAATAACCGGGCCGTGTCGAGACCGTCAGCTCCCTGATTAAGCCGCTCCTGCGCGATCATCCGGCCGCGGAACAAAGCCCCGTGCAACGTATCGACCACCTGCTTCCTCGACTTGGCAGCGTCGCCGGAATTCATCTGGATTGCGGCCGTCAGTTTGACCCGCAAGGCACGCGGATCAATAATGTCTTCAATCCGCCATGGCCCAACTTGGCGAGGACGCGTCTTCAGCGCTTTGGTCGGGGCTGTTTCAATCGTTTCCATTGCAAATCTCTAGCGCAAAAATCATGGTTCTGGCTAGTTTGATCTGGTGACAAAGGCCACGCGTCAAGATGCCGATCGACGCAGCGGAACAAGGGCTTGCTCCAAGAGAGGCTGGCTTGCAGCACAAACCAGCTGTCCGCCCGGTCGGGCCGGATTCCCGCGCCAGTCGCAGGCAACCCCCCCGGCACCCCGAACAATCGGTATCAGAGCCGCCGCATCATACGGCGCAAGACCCGACTCCGCGACAAGATCGATTGTGCCAGCCGCGAGCCGGGCATAGGCATAGCCATCAAGACCATACCGCGCCAGCCGGGCTGTATGACGCAAATGTGTCCATGCGGCTTGTTCCGATGGCGATAGAATAAACGCATCGGTCGTCGAGATAATCGAGCGGCGCAAATCATCACATGCCGACACGCTTAACCGGCGAGTATCGCCGCCACGCTGTAATTCGGTACCGTCGGGACCACCCAGGTAACGCTCGTCCAAAACCGGCTGGTCAATTAGACCGACAACCGCATTGCCGTCGCCACCGACCAGTCCGATCAAAGTTGTCCAAACCGGCAAGCCGGCAATATACGCACGGGTGCCGTCAATCGGGTCCAGATACCAAGTCCAGCCGGTTGTACCGGTATGGTGACCAAACTCCTCGCCAAATATGCCATCATCCGGGCGCCTCTCGGCCAGCGTCTGCCGCATTGCCTTTTCGGCCGCGCGATCGGCCTCTGTCACCGGGTCGAAACCGGTTGCCCATTTATTGTCGACCGCAATTTCGGTCCTGAATCCTGATAAAGTATGCACTCTCGCAGCGTCCGCAATGGCGGTCGCAACAGCGAATGCGTCAAAGTCCAGCTGGTTCGTCATGCCTGACCTTTTGCGGCAGGCAGAAGAGACGGTCAACGTCGGTAAAGTCGGTTCTGCAAATTAAGTTTTTGCCAATCTGACCTGTCGTCCCGCTGGCGCAGGGGTGATATGCGAATTTTAGCGATGTTTAACCTTGCCTTTTGTGCGCCGCACAATAAATAGGAATGGCACGTTAGTGCTTACGCCTTATGGCGTTTCCTCCCTTACCTTTTCAGCCGCGCTCTTCAGCGCGGCTTTTTTTTTGCGTTGACGCGCGGGCAAATTGGTTAATTGCATGAACCAATGCTGTCATATCGGATTTGAGGGTCTCAAATCTTGGCAATTTAGTGATATTGCCCTCACACATATAGATATGCCGGTTTATCTCGATCTGTAAGGCATGCACATGCCGAGCCGGGCGACCATATTGCTGCGTTGTATAGCCACCGGCAAACGGCGCATTCCTGACCACGGAATACCCAAACCCTGTGAGGGTCCGTTCGACCAAAGATGTTAGCCGTCGATCACAGCTTGAGCCGAACCGGTCTCCGAGAACGATATCGGGCAGCGCGCCTCGGCCAGCCGCATGCGATGGCATAGAATGACAGTCAATCAGGAAAACGTCTTGCCAGTCCTGCTTAAATATCTCGATTTCGGATTTGATCTGCCGATGGTAAATATCATGGACCTGTTCGAGCCTGAACCGGACATCGGTCACGGTTAATAATTGATTGTAAATGTCAGCACCACTCGCGCCAATCTTGGGCAGACAGCCCAGCCCGGCCCGAACCCGCGGACTGGCCCTGCCGCTCGTGCGTGGCGGGCCATCGACAAACATCTGCGCATCCAACTCACGCGGATCCCGATTGAGATCGACATAGCATCGCCCGTAACGCCCATTAATCTGTAGCGCGCCCGCGTCAGATGCACTGCCGAAAAGGCCGTCAACAAAAGCGTCCTCCGTCCGTCGCAGATCCATCAATGGCACCCTCAACAGGGCCTGAAACGTCTCGGGATAATAATGCCCGCTATGCGGCGACGCAAAAATGACTGGCGCAATTTCACCCACCGGCCGTAAAAGCTCGAACGCCGGCATTTCCTGGCCGGAATCGGATTGCTGCATCGTAACACGCGAAGTCATGCCCCCTTAAATCGACTTAACAGGACATAGGTCAAGAGATTGTGTAGGTCGGCTACGAATATAAATATGTGGTAGCTACCAATCCCGCTAGCGGCCTGGAACGGACCAATCCGCGACGGGGCTAGAACACGCTCGACTCGCAAGGCGGCGCGCCATCCGCCAGGCATCCGGGCCACATAGATCAATAATGGCGTCGCGGCGCTAGCAGGCCGCAGTCTCCAATATGATTAAAGCCGCCAAATTGCTGCGGCTTTTGACTTGACTTAACCGTTTCAAAATCGCAAGAAAACGATCGTTTTGGCCGGTCGATTAGCTCAGCGGTAGAGCACTGCATTGACATTGCAGGGGTCACAAGTTCGAACCTTGTATCGACCACCATTTTCGTCCAAACAGATCCCTGTTGATAAAGTGGCGGTAAGGCAAAGGCGCGTATCGACTCTCCGACATGATCTGCTGCCTGGCAGACCGCCCCCGGTACGGCGCCCAAATGATCCAAAAGTGAGCATCGTATGATAAATCGACTTCTTACCGGCGCTGCAGCGCTCATGCTTGCAGCATGTTCGGGCGAAACCGACTACACGCTTACGATTTTGCATACCAATGATTTTCATGCCCGCTTCGAACCTATCAGCCAGTATGATTCCGGCTGCTCTGTCGAAGATAATGAAAATGGCGAGTGCTTTGGCGGATCAGCCCGCCTCATGACAGCCATCGGCGAGGCCCGGGCACGATCCGGTAATCACATCCTGGTTGATGGCGGGGATCAGTTTCAAGGGACTTTGTTCTATACCTATTATAAAGGCAGACTGGCGGCAGAAGTCATGAACCAGATGGGTTATGACGCCATGACCGTCGGCAATCATGAGTTTGATGACGGACCAGAAACGCTGCGCGGCTTTGTCGATGCTGTCAGCTTTCCCGTACTGATGTCGAATTCGGATATTTCGAATGAGCCCTTGCTGTCAGACAAAATCCAGAAATCGGTAATTATCGAACGTGGCGGTGAACGGCTTGGCCTGATCGGTTTAACACCGCAAGACACGGACGAACTGGCCAGTCCCGGCCCGAATATAAGTTTCACCGATCCGGTCATGGCCGTGCAGGGCGAAGTCGACCGCCTGACAGCGGACGGCGTCAACAAAATCATCGTGCTGTCGCATTCAGGCTATAATATCGATATCCGGATTGCCGAAAATACAACCGGTGTTGATGTTATTGTCGGCGGTCATTCAAACACCCTGCTAGGTGATATGGCGGGTGCCGCTGGCCAATATCCAACAATGATTGGCGATACCGCAATCGTCCAGGCTTATGCTTATGGCAAATTCCTTGGAGAACTCGAAGTGGTTTTCGACGCTGACGGAAACATTATCCGGACGACCGGTGCACCCTTGATTATGGACAGCGAAGTCTCAGAAGACGCGGCCACCAAAGCGCGCATTACTGCGGCAGCTGCGCCCCTTGGCGAGCTTCGCAACCAGATTGTGGGCTTTAGCACAGACGCTATAGACGCCGGTCAGGCCGTGTGCCGGACGATGGAATGCAGTATGGGGAACCTCGTCGCCGACGCGATGCTGGCAAGTGTTGAAAATCAGGGTGTCGACATTGCCATTGCCAATAGTGGCGGTCTACGCGCCTCTATTGCACCCGGCGACATTACGATGGAGAACGTACTAACAGTGTTGCCATTCCAGAATACATTATCGACGTTCCAGATTTCCGGCGAAACCCTGTTCGAGGCGCTCGAGTCCGGGGCAAGTCAGATTGAAAATCGGGCCGGGCGGTTTCCTCAAATCGCCGGAATGCGCTTCACTGTGACCCCGGGTGCCAGCGCCGGAAACCGGATTTCAAATGTCAGCATTGGCGGCGAACCGCTTGATCCCACTGCAATTTATGATGTGGTGTCGAACAATTATGTTCGCAATGGCGGCGACGGCTATGTGATGTTCAAGGAGGCTGAAAACGCCTATGATTTTGGCCCGGATATTGCCGATATTGTCGCTGGCTACCTGACGGCATACGGCCCCTATAGTCCCTATACTGATGGCCGGATCACCGTAATAGACTAGCCCTGCGGATCGGTTGCGCCAAGCGCGTTCCGCGCATGTCGATGCCGGACGACCTGTGCCCCATATCTGTCCAGCCCGTCTGCGACGGCGAATGTCACACGCCTTCGTGATTCGTCGATAATGATTCTGCCCAAATCGCCGCGATAGGTTTCTGACCGGTCAGGATTGCACACCACCGCAGGCTGGGACATATATTGGTCGTAATTATAGTCCGCCTTCGCAATCACAAGCAGGGTGACCCGTTTAAATTGTCTTCGGATAAATCATACGGCCCGACAATGTGGCATCCGAACCGGATATCTCACACAGCGGCGCACGAGACCAAAGACGCAGAGGCTGGCCATCGCAGCCAGGAGAGGAATGAGTGTGAAACTTCTAATCGCAATTGGCCTGCTCGGATTAATGGCCATATCATCCGGCTGCATTAGCTCGGCGGTCTATTCCCGTAACGTCGAAAGTCTTTATCCGACTGAAACCTTTGTCGATGTCGACGGCGTCAGAATGCATGTTCTCGAACGTGGCACAACCGGCCCGGTCATATTGATGATCCATGGCGCCTCGGCTAATGCCCGCGACTTTGAATGGACCCTGGCACCGCGCCTGTCAGAGGATCATCGTGTAATCATTGTCGACCGGCCCGGACATGGATATTCCGAGCGGCCCAAACAAGGCTACTCGCTCGCGCGACAGGCCGGACTGATTGCCGGCGTCGTCAAGGCATTGGCACCCGGCGAAGACGTGGTCGTCTTAGGCCATTCATTCGGCGGCGCAGTGGCGCTGCGGCTCACTCTGGATCACCCCGAAATCGTCAATGGTCTGGTTTTGCTGACCCCGGCAAGCCATGAATGGGGCGGCGGGGGCATGGCATGGTACTATAAATATGCAACCCACCCGCTCATCGGCCCTTTCTTCAACCAGCTCGTTCCCTTTGTCGGCCCGGGACAGACCGAGGCCGGTCTGAAAAGCGTTTTCTCGCCTGAGCCAGTGCCGAGTGATTATTATGATAATTCAGCTGTTGGCCTGCTTTTCCGGCCCGAGAATTTTCGCGCCAATGCCGAGGATTTCAACCACATTGAAGCCGAACTGGCAGGGCAACAGGCGCGCTATCCCTCCATCGACATACCAGTCACGATTTTTTCCGGTTCGCAAGATGACGTCATCGACCCGCGACTACACGCCGGCCGGCTCCAGCATCAGATCCGGGATATCGACTTGGTCAGGCTACCAACCACAGGGCACCGGCCTGACCATTCGCAAACCGAAGACATCGTAGCTGTTCTGAAACGCTATGCCGGCAGCAAGCCAGACCCAATAAATGCGACAGAACAGAATAATCCTGACTAGAAAATATGCGCCATCGCTATGGCTGCGGCTGTTGCCACATTCAAGCTGTCAAAATCATCGACCATTGGAATTCTGACGGCGGTCGCGCGGGCAATCATATCCGCCGGTAAGCCCGGCCCTTCCGCACCAAGCACCAGCGCCAGACGTTTCGGAACCGGCAAATCACCTAATGCGGTGGCCGAGCGACGGGGTGTCATCGCCCAGATATCGAAGCCGTGGGCGGTTAAATATTCCAGATGCTGGCTGCCAGTGCCGGCTTTGACATAGGGCAGATACAAACTGGCGCCGGCGGAAACCCGAATAGCCTTTCGGTACAAGGGGTCACACGAGCCCTGGTCAAGTACCACCCCCTCAATGCCGAATGCTGCTGCGTTTCTGAACGCGGCCCCGACATTATCATGATTTGATATCTGATTGAGAACCAGAAGCCGTGACATGCCGAGCAGATCATCGATCTGCAGCGATGTCGACTTACGCGCGCAGGCGAGAACACCTCTGTGAACGGGATAACCGGCGACCCGGTCAATCACCGGCTGGCTAACGGCATAAACCGGAACATCCTCGGATAGACCCGCCATCAGCGCCGCTACAGCAGGCAGTTTGCTGTCCAGAACTAGCAGGCTTTCAACCGGAAACCGTGATCGCGTTAACAATGTTTTAAGCGCGATCAGGCCTTCAACAATGAACCGGCCATCGCCGCGATTGTGGAGGTCGCGTTCTTGAATACTAGTGAAAGCGGCAAGCCGCTGATCACCAGCATCCTCTATGCGAAAAACTACCAAAGTCGCACCATAGCGGTGACATTACCATATAAGGCGCGGCCGAAGCGCCCATCAATCCGAACCATCATGTTCCGATCGGAAGCCCCTGTTCCTTGGCCATCCTCTGCATCGCCTTTTGCAGCTTTTCAAACGCCCGCATCTCAATCTGGCGAATACGTTCCCGGCTGACATTGTAGACTACCGACAGTTCTTCTAGCGTTTTGGGCTCATCGGTCAGGCGTCTCTCAGACAGAATATGCTGTTCACGTTCGGTCAGATCGGACATTGCGGAACTCAGCAAATCCATTCGCGAGTCGAATTCCTGCTGGCTGGCGAAGCGGTCAGCCTGGTTAGGCGCCTCATCGGTCAGCCAATCCTGCCACTCCATATCCCCTTCCGGGCCCATCGGCGCATTCAGCGAGGCGTCCGATCCGCTCATCCGCCCATCCATTGTGATGACATCGCGTTCCTGAACGTTCAGCGTCTCTGCAATATGGCTGACCTGTTCCGGCCTTAACTGGGAATTATCGACGGCTTCGATTTCATTCCGCATACGCCGTAAGTTGAAAAAAAGCTTTTTCTGAGCCGCAGTGGTACCCAGCTTCACAAGGCTCCAGCTACGTAAAATATATTCTTGTATCGAGGCACGGATCCACCACATGGCATAAGTTGCCAGTCGAAAGCCTTTATCAGGATCAAACTTCTTGACTGACTGCATCAGGCCGACATTGCCTTCGGAAATGACCTCGGCCATTGGCAGGCCATAGCCGCGATAGCCCATCGCGATTTTCGCGACCAGCCGCAAATGCGACGTGACCATCTTTTCGGCAGCGTCCGGATCCTCATGCTGCTGCCAACGTTTGGCGAGCATAAATTCCTCGTCTTTACTCAACATCGGAAATTTGCGGATCTGGGTTAAATAACGACTCAACCCCTGTTCCGGACTGATCGCTAGGCTCCTGCTCGTTTTATTCGACATATTTACTCTCCTCAACCTCGCCGGAGTCATTACGCGACCTCTGGCAGGCCTTTGCTATCGACGGTTCTCGGTCCCGGTATCGGCAACCATTCGTCTGTTCAGCGCATAATCTTTATCACGCCCTAAATACATAGGCGAGGATTGCGGCAGAACAATGGTCCTGCCAATGAATCTCCTGAACTTATCAGCCCGGCCCTAGATTTGATCTAATGCCTGCGAAAGATCAGCGATAATATCAGCTGCATCTTCGATCCCAACCGACAATCTCACCGTGTCGGGGGCCGCGCCGGCAGCCGCCTTCGCATCCTCGCTGAGCTGGCTATGCGTGGTCGAGGATGGGTGGATGATCAGTGATCGCGTATCGCCAATATTCGCCAGATGGCTGAACAAAGCGACGCTGGCAACCAGTTTGACACCGGCGGCATGTCCGCCTTTCAAGCCAAAGGTGAAGACCCCACCGGTTCCTTTCGGACAATATTTTTGAGCCAGTTCATATTGTTCATCATCGGGCAGCCCGGCATAGCGCACCCAGCTGACTTTATCATGGGTTTTAAGAAACGCGGCGACAGCACGCGCATTCTGGCAATGCTTATCCATCCGCAAGGGCAGTGTTTCACACCCCGTCATGATCATGAAGGCATTAAACGGCGACAAGGCCGGCCCGAGATCACGAAGGCTAAATGCCCGCGCGGCTATCGCGAAAGCAATATCAATCTCGGCCCCGTCCGGTCCAAGTGGCAAAGCGCCAAAACCGTCCGAAAAAACAAGGTCATTATAGAAAGATTGCGGTTCGGTCAGGGTCGGAAACTTGTCACCGGCCGCCTTCCAGTCAAACCGCCCGCCATCAATAATCATACCGCCAATCGAATTTCCGTGGCCACCAATAAATTTTGTCAGGGAATGAACGACAATATCGGCACCATGCTCGAGCGGGCGGCACAGATAGGGCGACGCCATTGTATTATCGACCATGTAAGGCACGCCATGACGATGAGCTATATCCGCAATCGCGGCCATGTCAGTAATGCCGCCGCCAGGGTTTGCCACACTCTCAGTATAGACCACGCGCACAGTGTCATCCATAGCGGCCTCGACAGCAGCAAGATCGCCGGTATCGACAAATTCGACTGACCAGCCGAATTTCTTGAAGGCATGACTAAGCTGGTTGACGGAGCCACCATATAATTGCTTCGCCGCCACAATCTTGCAGCCGGGTGCCATCAATACGTGGAAAGCAAGAAGCTGCGCGGCATGCCCGGACGCTGTAGCAACCCCCATGGCCCCACCTTCAAGGTCGGCAATTCGCGCTTCGAGCGCTGAACATGTCGGATTACCGATGCGCGTATAAATGTCACCGAATTCCTGCAAAGCGAAGAGCTTCGAGGCATGATCGGCATCCTTGAACACAAAGCTGGATGTCTGATGTATCGGCTGCGCGCGCGACCCGGTTACGGGATCGGGGGCGGCGCCAGCATGTACGGCACGTGTTGAAAATCCTTGGCTCATATTAACCTCTCCAGACTTTTTAATCTCTTCACATTAGAAAAGCGGATTTCGCCCTTGCGCAGACGAAACGCAATAATATCCTCGCATATCGATCAGATCATTATCACAAGGATGAGACGCATGCTGGATATCGAACAAATGCCTCATATCGCAGACATACCCCGTATACAAGCCGCGACCCGGCCAGGCGACGTCGCGTTCGTTTTCAAAGGGCAGAATACAAGTTTCCTAGAGCTCGAACAGCGGGCAAACCGGGTTGCCAATGGTCTCAAGACTCTCGGCGTCACCCCGGATACACGCATCGCTTATCTGGCTGGAAATACCGCGATCTATTACGAAATGATGTTCGGAGCCGCCAAAGTCCGGGCTGTGATGACCGCGGTAAATACACGGCTCGCAGGCCCGGAAATTGAGTTCATCCTAGCTGATGCTCGCGCAACCGTCCTGTTTGTTGGCGCGCCGTTTTATGACTTGATCGACTCAATTCGCGATAAGCTGCCGACACTGACAATGATTGTCGCCATGGACGGCCCATATCGCGACTGGCCGGTTTATGAGACATGGCGGGACGAGCAGGCTGACGCCGCCCCCAATCTCGAGACCTTCGATGCCGATGATGTCATCCAACTCTACACCTCCGGCACGACCGGACTGCCCAAGGGTGTTATGCTAACCAATGGCAATTATCTCGATTTCATGCGTCAGGCAGCCCAGCTTGAATGGTCGAGTTATGATGCCGAAGATGCAGTAATGAACGCAATGCCGCTATTTCACGTCGCCGGCGTCAATGTCGGCATTCTCAGTACGGCGCAGGGTTCGAAGACCGTGGTATTACCCGAAATAGATCCGGGCGAAATATTGCGGCTGATTGAAGATCAGAAAATTGCGCATGCCTTCTGGGTGCCAGCGGTCATTCTGATGCTGACGCAGCACCCTAAATTTGCCGAGACTGATTTCTCATATCTGAAACAAGTCTTTTATGGCGCATCACCAATTGCCGAGGATTTGCTTAAAACGGCCATGACACAGATGGGTGCCCGCTTCACCCAGTTATACGGTCTGACAGAAACTGTCGGGGCCGCCACCTATCTGCCGCCTGAAGCACATGATCCAGCCCGTCAGAAACTACGCTCCTGTGGCGTCGCATGGCCTGACATTGATGTCCGCTGCGTCGACGAAAACGGCAATGACGTAAAGCCGGGCGATGTTGGTGAGATCATCATCAAATCCGGGATTGTAATGAAAGGCTATTGGAACCGGCCTGAAGCCACCGCAGAGGCCATCCGGGACGGCTATTTTTATACTGGCGATGCCGGATACTTCGATGAAGAACAATATCTCTATATCTTCGACCGGGTGAAAGACATGATCGTTTCAGGCGGGGAAAACGTTTATCCGGCTGAAGTCGAAAATGCCATTTTCGGGCATCCCGACGTCGCTGATGTCGCCGTGATCGGTGTGCCCGATGACAAATGGGGCGAAGCAGTAAAAGCGCTCATCGTCGCAAAACCGGGCAAAAACCCCGCCGCCGAAGATATCATCACCTGGGCCCGCGAACGCATCGCGGCCTATAAATGCCCCAAATCGGTAGACCTGATTGATGAAATGCCGCGCAATCCGTCCGGCAAGATTCTACGAAAAGACCTCAGAGAACCTTTCTGGAAAGGGCATAATCGCCGCGTCGGATAGTATTGGAGCACAGGACCGAATACGCCGTTTCGGTTCTCGTATCCCGTCGACCTAAAAACTAGGTGGGGGCCAGTTGGAAAAGACCACGATCTTAACCAGCGCCAGCTCCCTAACGGAACTTAAGGTCGGCGGATAACTGACGTCATCGCACGCTTCAGCCCTGTGCTCTATCGATTTAGTCCAAACAGCACGATTGTGTAAGAAGGTCAGCGAAATAAAGCTAGTTTAAGTGCTTTTCGCCGAGTTCGCGTAAATAGCTCCAAGTAAACAAACCGCTCGAATGGCCGTCTGAAAAATGCAATCGCACGGCATAGCGCCCGACCCGGTCCGCTTTCTCAATAGTAAGCGTATCGGCGATAACCGGCGGCGGCGGTTTTGGTCCGCTACCATGGCCCTGAACTTCGGCAGACGGGCTGTTCAAACGCAGCTGGCTGAAAGGGATCGAATATTCAGTGTCATCATCATATTTGATTGTCAGCACGCGCTTCGACTTCGAAAACGCCAGCGATACAGGCCAGACGTGAATGCTCATAATGGCTCGGCATCCAGGTCCCGGGCTTCGCTCTCAAGCATAATCGGTAAACCATCGCGGATCGGAAACGCCAACCGGGCTGATTTTGAAATCAATTCACACCGATCCCGATCGAACACAAGTGCCCCGCGTGAAACCGGGCAAATCAACCGCTCCAGCAATTTCGGGTCAACCCCGCATGTGGCCTCAAATTTTGGCATATCTTTCTCGGTCATTGCAGTGTCATCTTATCATCGCCAGGATCATTCATATTGAGAAGCGAAATCAGAACCTCGGCTCGCGTCGATAATGTCGGAGCTTCCAAAAGGGCCTGCCGTTCGATCATTGTCAACGGACATCCCGCACTCAATGCATTTATTAGAGTTTCCAAAGGCGCGGTTTCAATCGCCGCCCAGTCAACGTCCATATTATTCTGTTTCGTGAAATATTTGAGTGCCGCCAGCAAGGCTTTACGGTCGAAGGACTTGGTTTCTTTTTCGGGAACCAAATCATGCTCATATCCCAGCCAACTCGCTTTGACTTGCCGATAAGCAGTCTGCGATACGATCTCTTCGGCAACAATGAAACGGCATATACCCGTTAAATTTATCAGATAACGGCCATCATCGGTCTCGGAATAAGAGGTCACGCGTCCGGCACAGCCGACATTTGCCAGCCGGTCAGACCCCTCATCATCATCAGCTGGCTGGATCATGCCAATGATGCGATTACCCGCTAAGGCATCGTCGATCATCTGCAGATAGCGTGGTTCAAAAATATTCAGAGGTAAGGACCAGCGCGGTAATAGGAGCGCACCTGATAGCGGGAAAATCGGCAAATGTGCCGGCAGGTCTGCAATATTGTGATATTGTTCCACGGCCAGTCGACCCCTTAATCAGCAGCGCTCAAAGCGACGCCAGTCTAGCATAGATAGCGATAATTGTCGCATCGCGATTATGAGAATATGATCGAGCTCAGCCGTCGCCGCCCCTCAACTGTCAGCGGGTCTTTTGGTCCGAGCGCATCAAAAACTTCGAATAATTTCGACTTCGCCTTGCCATCTTCCCAGTTCAAATCGTCGCGCAGAACCTTGAGCAAGTGATCGATCGCGAGCTGGTTATCACCGACCGATACCAGCTTTTCGGCAAGATCATACCGCCCCGCATGATCGCCAGGATTGGCCGATACCCGATCGAGCGCGGCAGTCATCTCGTCATCAGCCGGAGTCTCTGCTGTTAGCTCCAATGTTTTTAAGACCGACAGCACGAGCGGATCCTCTAATTTGTCTTCCGGCACCATTTCCAGAACCTGCCGGGCCCGGTCGGCATCACCATTCGCCAGGTAACACCGCGCCAGTCCGACAAGCCCTCGAACATTCCCTCGATCCGCCTCGACAACGGCGCCATAGGCCTGTGCGGCCGCGCCGACATCACCATTCTGAAGCGCGACATCGGCATCGTCGAGAACACTTTCGAGCTGTTTGGCACTATCAGTCCCTTTAAGGATCTGGTCGATGAACTGTTTTATCTGTCCTTCGGGTATCGCGCCCTGAAACCCGTTAACCGGGCGCCCCTTGTCAAAGGCAATGACCGCCGGGATCGACTGCACTCTTAACTGTCCGGCAATATCCGGATTTTCGTCAATATTGATTTTGACCAGCCTGACACCGCCATTACCACTGTTTACAACGCGCTCAAGAACCGGCGTCAGTGACTTGCACGGACCACACCAAGGGGCCCAGAAATCAACCAGGACCGGTTGTGCTTGTGACGCCTCGATAACGTCGAGCATAAAAGTTTGATCTGACCCTTCAGATACATAATTGGCGTGCGAATTCAGTTCGGACATTCTTAATCCTCTCTCATACAGTGCCGATGTGGGATTGATCGAAAGCCTAGGCAAGACCGGCTTGCAAAAACTTTACTCAGAGCGAACCAGATCCGGACCAGACTTCACGGAGGCGGGCATCTCGTCCACAAGCCCGCCGGTAGAATTTATACTGCGTTGAATTCTTGAGATAATAATCCTGATGATAAGTCTCAGCCCTATGAAATACTTCGGTCGGCCGGATGTCGGTCACCAAAGGACCCGGCAATACGCCCGATGCCCGAATGTCCGCGAACACGCTTTCTACAATACCGCGTTCCTCATCATTCCCGACGAAGACAGCCGTGGTGTAGCTCGGACCACGATCACAGAACTGGCCTGTATCGTCGGTCGGATCAATTGACCGCATAAAAACCTCAACCAGATGCGTATAATCAACTGCCTCAGGATCGTATAACACCCGTACCGCTTCCAGATGCCCTTCCCGGGAATGCGAACGGTATGTCGGCCGGTCGCTCACCCCGCCCGTATAACCCGACACAGTATCGACAACGCCGTCGACCTGATCGAAATCCGCCTCAACGCACCAAAAGCAGCCGCCGGCGAAGATTGCTGTCTCATAATGCCGCGATGCTGCAATATCCGGCTCGTCCTGCGCCCCCGCAATCAGAAAAAAGGACGTTACAGCCGACAGGCCGCCAGCAATACAAGCTGTGATAAAGGGGCTAACAGACTTCATTTAAACAAAATCTCTGAAACTTTGAGAAAAAACGTGCTAAACCATTCTAAACAACAGTCCAACAAACATTACAGTGGTTACTGCAGATAACTACCGATGCGCAATTAGCCGGCAAGCCGCTCCATCTCTTCTGCAGACAGCTCGGAATTATCGTAAAGGCTCTGAACGTCATCCAGTTCAT
This sequence comes from Hyphomonas sp. TMED17, assembly GCA_002172915.1. Classification (GTDB taxonomy): domain Bacteria; phylum Pseudomonadota; class Alphaproteobacteria; order Caulobacterales; family Hyphomonadaceae; genus Henriciella. The sequence goes on from NHBW01000006.1 coordinate 261,529, forward strand.
CCAGCAAATCCAGCAGATTCATGAGCTTATCGGCCGTTTCCCCCGATACCGGAACGGTATTTGAAGGTTTCCAGATCAATTTGGTCGACTTGGCCTGATGCCCCTCAAGCGCGATGTCCAAGGCGGAGGCAACCTCCATCAATGTCTCCCGGTCAGTGAAAATCGAGTGGCCATCCTCATCTGTCACGACATCATTGGCACCCGCCTCGAGCGCCGCGTCCAGAATTTCGTCCTCTGTCGCTGCCGCAAGATCATACTGGATTTCCCCGACATTTTCGAACCCGAAAGATACAGATCCCGTCTCGCCGAGATTGCCACCATTCTTCGAAAAAGTTGTCCGGATCTCGCTGGCAGCGCGATTTTTATTGTCGGTTGAAGCTTCTACGATAATGCCGACGCCGCCCGGACCAAAGCCCTCATAACGGATTTCGGCATAATCATCACCTGCGCCGCCCTGGCCCTTATCAACAGCACGCTTAATATTGTCCTTAGGCATTGATTGTGCCCGGGCATTTTGAATGGCTAATCGCAAGCGCGGATTTCCGTCAGGATCGGGGCCGCCCAATTTTGACGCAATCGTGATTTCTTTCGAAAGCCGTGAAAATAAAACAGCGCGCTTTTTGTCCTGCGCTCCTTTGCGATGTTGAATATTTGCCCACTTACTGTGACCGGCCATCGTCTAACCTCTTGCAACCAATAAGCCGACAGCGATAACGCAGGCGCCGCCAGTATGGAAGTCTGAATACATTACATTGGCATTATTGTTGAGAGTTTGCCGCCAATCCGGATCGGTTCGACCCGTTTTGCCAGCCCCGTTTCGGCGTCGGTTTCAACGAGCGTTCCGCACAGAGTGCCGGTCCCAAGCGCCGGTTCATATCGCTGCCCCGGCAACTGCGTCAGGAACCGGTTCATCGAATTGTCCTTCTGCATCCCGATAACGCTATCATAATCGCCACACATGCCGGCATCGGTCTGGAATCCTGTTCCTGATTCAAGCACCATATGATCGGCCGTCGGAACATGTGTATGACTGCCGACCACCAGCGAGGCACGTCCGTCGCAGAAGTGACCCATGGCCATTTTCTCGCTGGTCGCCTCGCAATGTATGTCAACAATGACGGCATCCGCGACCAGACCGAGGGGCATCTCATTCAGCTCGCGGTCAATCGTCGGAAACGGGTTGTCCAAAATCTGCCGCATAAAAACCGTACCCTGCACTTGTATTACTCCGACACGGCGTCCGTCCGGCAACGTAAACAAATTGCTCCCACGCCCGGGGGCGTCTGCGCGGGCTGGATAGTTGAGCGGGCGCAATAAGCGCGGTTCACGGGCAATATAAGTCAGCGCTTCACGCTGATCCCAGGCATGATCGCCCAATGTCAGACAGTCCGCGCCGGCAGCGAAAAACTCTTCAGCAATCGCTTCGGTCAAACCGAATCCGCCAGCGGCATTTTCGGCGTTCACAATGACAAAATCGAGCCCGAGCCGGGCTTTTACATCGGGCAGATGTTCCAATACGGCACGTCGGCCCGGTTTGCCGACAACATCTCCAAAAAAAGCAATCTTCATAAACGCTGCGCCTGGGTCCAAATGATCGGATGCGCGCTATTCAGACATCAGTCTGAACAGCGCGTCTCCTGGTTCGGTCTAATTCGCGGTGATGCTCAGACCCAAAGCCTCTTTTGTCAGCGCAGCCGGATCACCCGTCTCGATAACATCCGCCATTGACAGCGGGCTAGCGGGCGCGAGCTTGATCGACAGCTGACCTGGCGTCTGCAGGAAGCTTGAAATGGCCGTTGCAGCTTCGCTTACCAACGCCATATCAACGCCGGCGCCCTGCGCCATCATCGGTGCCATACCCAGACCCATAACAACCTGCGATTTGAGCTCATCAGCCGACTGACCCGATTGTGCCGCGGCGAGGCTGAAACCAAGCTCGACCAATCCGAGATCATCGATCGAAATCTCGAAATTATGGATCGAAACCTCGCTTAGAGCTTCAAACATCTGATCTGGATCTGGCTCCATGCCCAAAAAGACCTTATCGTAATCGACCATTTCGCCGATCGCTTCGACATAGCCACCGAGCTTGCCGCCCATATTTATCCGGGCAACACCACCGAGTTCGAAATAATTTCCGTCGGCCTGAAACTCGAAAATATCGGTTTCCGGATCATAGCGGCCATCGCTTGCCGCTTTTAAAGACACCGCGTCAAGGCTGACCATTGAGAGCGTTTCCGCGAAGCCCGCACCAATCGGACCCTTTCCGGCATCGCCCCACGCGATCAGTTCAAATGGCTCGGTCACGAATTTGACCGGCACGCCGTCCTGATTTCTTTCAACATAGGACACCATCGACGGCAGGCTTACGGTTGCGCCCGCCATATCTAAGGACAGCGCTTCAAGCGCGAAAGCATCATAGCCAGGCTCAATCGGATTGCCGTAAACCAGATCGATCACGGCTTCAGCCATAGCATCCGGATCATCGCTATTTTCGATGAGCGCATCAAGCAGCCGCAGATCCATTCCCGCGACAACCAGCTCATTCAACGCAAATTCGACGCTGTTACCATCCTGACCACTGCCCGAAATGTCCGAAATGCTGAAATGGTCGAGCTTTTGATCACTCATGCCCAGCAATTCAATTTTGCGGAGCGTAAAAGTACCATCAGAGTCATAATCCGAGAATGAACCGCTCAAGTCCGAAAAAGACAGCGCATCAAATGAAACATCCGATGGCAGATCGGGTTCCCCGGCCTTCTGCAGAACAACACTGATTGCGCCCATGAGATCCGCGGATGGATTGGTCAGTGCAATGGAACCAAATTCAAATCCGCCTTCAACCGCACCGTCACCGGACATGGCAACATTGTTCAAACTCAGCCGGCCGAAACTCACACTACCATCAACGACATCGAGGCCTTCAAAGCTGACACTGCCGATTGTAAGCCCATTAGCCGACTTAATGCTCACATCCGAAAAGGATGCGTTTGCCCCATCAATCGACGCGTCGGAAAATGACAATAAACCAGCGCCGCTTTCGTCCAAAGACATTGCGACAAGCGCTTTTTCCACTTGTGCAGGGTCACCGGATCGGACCACTATAGAATCGGCGCTTTGCCCTTTCAGCGCTGCGGGCTGACTGTCATTAGCACAACCAATGAGTATAAAAGATGCGGCTGCGCCGGTAAGTAATTGTTTCATCTGAACGTCCTAATTTCAATATTTCCAGCAGGGTTTAACGATTCTCGTCGTATATAGGGTAAGCCAATGAATGTCGATCCAAACAACACGATTATGCTGCCGGTGTCAGACGGGCGGATCGTTCCGCTCCGCATTGAAATTAATAAAAGAGCCCGCCGGCTAATACTGCGCCTGGACGAGAAACGAGCAGAGGCGGTGGCGGTGGCGCCCTCGGCGCGACACATCAAAGAAGCTGTCGCCTTTGCACAAGCCCGCATAAGCTGGCTGGCCGATGCACTAGCCAGGCTGCCCGAGCCAGTACACGTAAAGGATGGCAGTGAAATCCCCTTGCGTGGATCAGCCTGCCAAATCACATCATCAGGACCGGGTCGAAAACCGGTTCTCGAAGCCGGACCACCGGCGCGGCTGCGATTGCCTGGCGATCCAGACACGATTGGACGGCGCGCACTGCGCTATTTTAAGACTGCAGCACGTCATGACCTTGAGCGCTGCGTTTCCACACATTGCGACCGGCTCGGCCTGCAAGCCCACAAGGTTTCGATTAAAGATACCCGCTCGCGCTGGGGCTCATGTAGCTCAGCCGGTAAGCTTTCCTTTTCCTGGCGACTTATCATGGCACCGGAAGACGTCCTTGATTATGTCGCCGCGCATGAAAGTGCCCATCTTATTGAAATGAATCACAGCCCTGCCTTCTGGTCGATTGTCGAAACTTGCAGACCTGACTGGCGCCCGGCACGCGATTGGCTGCGCCGTCACGGCGCATCGCTTCACGCCGTGCAACTCGGTTAGCTCCGGTCATTGTTGCGATACTGGTGGTGGTGCGAAAGCAATAATAATAACGCCTTCCCCACCGCGCGCCTCACGATTGGGACCGACCATTGATAGTGAGCCATCGGACCGAATTTCAGCGACAATGTCCGCCTGCGGATTGTCGTCTATATACTGTTTCAGTGAATAGCCGTCATCGAGCCGGATCTGGGAAAAGATCCAGCCGCGATAATGGTCCCTTATCAAACCGTCATAATTCCGGCCGCGGCGGATAAGTGTTCGTCCGCGAGCGTTTGAACGGGGACCACGCTCATCAAGCTCGTCGCCTTCATTGACCGACAATTGATAAACCATATGCCGTCCCATTTCGGGCGTGAAATAATTGCATACCAGCGCGTTGTAGGAATCATTCGTTGACAAAGCGACAACTGTTGAGAAGCGCGCATGATCGAGCTTCAATTCTGAATCCTCCGACAGAACTTCGCCGAAAAATACATCAATGCCGGCATCGCTTGCTGGCTGTAGCCGGCGGAAGGAGTTATCCGCCAGAATGACCTCGATATTGTTCGCTCTGAGCATTTTAACAAATTCGAGACTCCAGGCATTTGCCCCGACAATGAGGGCTCCCGGCTTTTCTTTTCTGGCCAGTCCAAGCTGTCGCGAAAGTGGGCCAATCGTAAAGCCATGTATCACGACAGTTGCAAAAACCAGCGCAAAAGCGAGCGGCGCGATCTGATCGGCGGTGCCGAATTCGAACCGGCTTTGCTCTGACAGGTCCATCAGGAGCGACCCGAACAGTCCAGACACAGCGACGGCAACAATACCTCTCGGCGCGATCCAGCCAAGCAATATGGCTTCCGACCGGGTTAAAGTCCCATAAGTGGCAATCCAGACTGACAAAGGCCGCACAATAAACAGCATGCAAACAAGGAAGAATAATGTGTTGAAATTGAATGCGGTCGCAATCACACCCGGACTGAGATCAGCTGTCAGCATGACGAAAACACCCGATACCAGAAGCACCGCAATATCCTCTTTGAATTTTTCGAGATCCGTCAGCCCGGCGAGGCGCGAATTGGCCAGCGTCATACCATAGGCTGTGACCGCCACCAGCCCGATTTCGCGTTCAATCAATTCCGCTAACGCATAACACAGAACAATCGAGGCGAGAATCAAAGGCGCCTTAAGATATTCCGGCGTCCATCCTTCGCGAAATGACCGCGACATACCCAAGCCGAAACCGATACCAAGCGCAACGCCGAAAAGCGCTGCCGCCAGGACCCATAACCCGGCGCCAACAATATTATCGCCCTGCGACGCAACCCGAAAAATTTCAAATGACGCGACTGCAAACAGCGCGCCGACAGGGTCGTTAACAATACCCTCCCATTTGAGAAACTTTGCTGGCCGGCCACTCAGCTTCGATTGCCGCATCAACGGAATAATCACTGTTGGCCCGGTCACCACCATAACGCCGGCAAATACAATCGCGCTTCCCCAGTCCAGACCGGCTGCATAATGCGCTGCAAACGAACCCAGAATCCAGGCGAGAGGCCCTCCGAACAATACCATTCGGCGAACGGCCGCACCGGCATCCCTGAGGTTTTCGAATTTTAACGCCAAACCGCCCTCGAAGAGAATGACCGCGACGGCTAAAGAGACGACCGGCCGGAACACATCACCAAATGTCTCCGACGGATCAAGCAATGGTTCACCGAACAGAATTGACCAGAGCGGGCCAACAGAAAGGCCAGCCACCGACATCAGAACAATGGCAGGCGCCTGTAGACGCCAGGCCAGCCATTGCGCGCCAAGACCGAGTGTTCCGATCAAGGCGCAGGCCATTATCACGCCACTATGCCCAGCATGCGTCCCGGCATGAGACAGGTCCGCTAGAACATCCATAAACAACCCCGCCTCTCCAGAATAGGACGATTAATTTGTATCATGAGAGCACTTCCATGGTTTGTTGCACTTTCTTGACAAACCGCAACGGCCTGAAATGCCCTCGCCACCCGATCCAACACAACGCCTGATCTCCCGATTTTTCAATATAATCAACCCGACGTGCTTCAGCTGCAAAGAAATTTCACGTTTCAAACGCTGTATGACATCCGGTTGCTTAAGAACAGAGCTGAACGGGATCTAGATCCAAAACTGTGCCGACATCGGACCCGCCAGCTGGTGGTGATAATGTCGTCCGGACCGGCCAGCCATTGTCGCTAACCGTCAAGCCCTGTCCTTGCTATTTCGTAAATGACAGATAACAACACCCCTATGACCGATGTGAACGCCGCGCCGACATCAGACCCTCTACCCAACCGCCGCGCGGCTTTTTTCCTTCTGTTTTTCTCGCTAATGGCCATCGGGGCCGGTAATACAATGCTGATAGCGGCTGTGATACCGCCTTTGATCCGCGACCTCGCCTTGCCGGATTGGGTCGCAGGCGCAATTTTTTCGCTTTCGGCCCTTTGCTGGTCCCTCTCTTCACCATTTTGGGGCAAGCGATCTAATCGTTGGGGTAGACGCCGCGTCGCAGCGATCGGTCTGGCGGGCTACTCAGTATCCATGGCCTTGTTGTTTATCGCGGCGTGGGCATCTGTTTCGGAGATCCTGACCGGCACATTTGCGATTTTCATGTGTCTCGCTCTATCGCGTGCCATGTTCGGCCTCATCGGCTCGGGAACCAATCCGGCCGCACAGGCCTATGTTGCCGACCGGACCGCCCCCGACGAGCGACAATCAGAAATTGCCTTTATAAGTTCCGGTTTCAGTCTGGGGACGATTGTCGGGCCGGCCTTTGCCGCAGTCCTTGTGACAACGCTCGGCATTCTCAGCCCGATGCTTATAACCGCCACGCTGGCGGGTATCATGGCCATACTCGTTTACCGGTATCTACCGGAAAACCGGGCGCCCGTATCGGACGGCTCGCACGTCAACATCATACCCGGCGCGACTGGGCTATGGCGGTCCCGCATGGTTTTCCCGTTTTTATTGTACGCCGTGTCGCTGTCACTTGTGACCGGCATATTGACCCAGGTGTTCCCGTTCATTGTGATTGACCAGCTCGATCTTTGCCCCGCGGCCGAACTCTCGGCAGAGCCCGGGGATACACAAATCGAGTGCGGCAAACGCGTGGCCGGCTTCACCGGACCGGCTTTCATGGTTGGCGCCATGGCTGTCATGATTTCACAGCTCGCACTTATTCCCCTGCTGCGTTTGCGTAACAAAACATTGATGATTGCAGGTTGCGGACCATTAGCGCTCGGGGCGCTACTCCTCTTATATGTCTTGTTATTGCCAGCAGACCAAAGCACGGTTGCTTTCGTCTATCCGATCCTGATTACGGCACAATTTTTCATTGGCATCGGGCAGGGACTGGCTCGTCCCGGATTCTCGAGCGGCGCCTCGCTAGCGGTTTCGCCCGATCTACAAGGAAATGTCGCCGGTCTGGTTATTTCAGCCAATGGTATGGGCTATATTGTGACCCCGCTCGTCGGGCTGGTGCTGTACCAGTTTGTATCCCGACCGCTACCATTTCTTGTTTGCCTGATCCTGATCATATCGATGTCCATTTTCGCACAATTCGCGATTGCGACCGGGGTCGGTGAATCGCCCGAACGACAACCGGACTGATCACAGCGCGCCGGCATTTAAAACATAGCCCAAGGCAGCCGGTGTCGGATATCCATCGGCCCGCAAACCATTGTCGCGCTGGAAACGACTTAACGCCAGACGTGTGTTTCTACCGGCAACCCCGTCGACAATACCGGCGTCATATTCGAGCCGGTTGAGGGCGGCTTGCAGCTCCAGTATCTGTTGTTTTGACAAGGGCTCAATATCACGCGGCCATGCTGCCAATGGCGCCGAGCGGCCAGCGAGGCGATCGCTCAACAATCCGACAGCCAGAGCGTAAGCATCAGACCGGTTATAGGCTTTGAATACATCATAATTGCCCAGCAGCAGATATTTCGGACCATCCGCACCGGCTGGCAACCAAAGTTCGGCATACCGTCCCGTATCGACCGAAAAGGCCTGCCCATCAGCCCGCTGCAAGCCGGCTTTTATCCATGAGCTCAGCCGGCGGTCCTGCCCGTCGGCCAGGCTCCAGTCAAAAAAGGCCGGCGCCTCTACTTCGACGCCCCATGGCTGGTTGAACTGGTAGCCCGATGCGGCGATGTAGCGGGCCGCAGAGGCCAGGGCATCGGCCTCATTTTGCCAGATGTCCTTATTGCCATCATTATCAAAATCGACGGCATGAGCCTTGAACGTTGTCGGCATGAATTGCAAATGCCCCATCGCCCCGGCCCAGCCTGATACCAGTTGCTGGCGGCGGACTTCACCGGCATCAAGCAGCTGGATGAGGGCCGTCAGCTCACGCTCGGCCAGCGTCCTGCGGCGTCCTTCGGCAGCCATATTGGCAAGTGTATTGGCAGCATCGAAAGTTCCGATATAGCCGCCATAATTCGTCTCGACGGCCCAGATGGCGGCAAGTATGGCGCGATCGACCCGATATCTTCGCTCGATCTCATCGAACAGCAGACTGAGCTCCTGTAATTTCAGCCGGCCATTCTCAATGCGATAGGCGGTTACCGAATCGTCGATATACTCCCATATCGGTTTTGAAAATTCAGCCTGATCGCTTATCCCGACCGAAGGCGCTGTCGTCGCATTTCCCATAAACCTGCTGAGCGGTGATAGATCGGCAAGGATCGCTTCGATCGACGTCCAGCAATGCCCGGCCGCGACGGCCCGCACGGCAAAATCGTCTCGCCATTCATCGATACGGAGATTGCCGGTCGGGAGAAAACTGCTGACATCCGGTACCCGACATGCATCCGATACCACGGCTTCGGCCGGCTGATCCAGCGATGCCTCCGCATATATGGCGGGTGATGCCAAACATAGAAAACTCGCAAGCGTCGGAAGCGCTTTTAGACTCGGCATAATAAACGACCTCCAAAGGACAAACAGGCTGGGAGAAGCATTGACTCTCATCGGATCGGTGTGTAATGCCCCCAACGTCTTGATTACAACTCTAATCGTTGAGTATCTGCCATGAAAGTTAAATCATCGATCAAAGCTCTCAGATCGCGTCACCGTGACTGCAAGGTCGTCCGTCGTCGTGGCAAGACATTTGTCATCAACAAGACAGAGCCGCGCTTCAAGGCAAAGCAGGGCTAGCCGTCTATGACGCAGCCTGCGCGGCCACTACAGCCACGCATCGTCCTGTTTGACATCGGAAATGTTATTGTCGACTGGCAGCCGATCCGGCTGTATCGCAACCTGTTCGATAATGAAGCGGACGCGCAATTCTTCTGCGATAATATTTGCACGCTAGATTGGCACATGGCGCATGACCGCGGTCAGTCAATGGCGCATAATGCGGCCCCGCTAATTGCAGAATATCCCGAACATGCCGACCGAATAAGGGCCTGGAAATCACGCTGGCTCGATATGTTCGAGGGCTACGTGCCCGGCGTCCCGCAACTGCTTGCAAAACTGGAAGAGAAACGTGTCCCCCTGTTCGGACTGTCGAACATCCCGGCGGAAGTCTCCGACCAGACTTTCGCCGCTTTTCCAATTATCAAAATCTTGCGGGACATTATTGTATCGGGTGTTGAGAAAATGGCGAAACCGGATCCCGAAATCTTCCAGCTCACATTGCGAAGAATGGGATCCCCGGATCCGGCCGAAGTTCTGTTTATTGACGATAATGCGGTTAATATCACCGCAGCCGACGCGTTGGGTTTCCAGACACATCAATTTCGCGATGCCGGTCGTCTAGAGAAAGCGCTCGTATCAGCGGCCCTGCTTTAAGTGGCCATATTATCCTGAATTCGCTCTTTTACCGCCGGCTATTGGAGAGGTCGGTGAAGACCGCAGCGAATCCATCGAGCTCCGCCCGCGTGGTGGCCCAACTGCAGACAAACCGCGTCAGCCCGCCTGGCCAGGCATAGAATTTCACACCGCGCCCTTGCAAAGCTGCGAACAGCGCAGCCGGCATTTCGACGAAAACTTCGTTCCCGTCGACCGGATAGGCAAGCTGAACCTCATCGTTACGGCATAAGTGGCCAGACAGAATTCGCGCTGACTGGTTGGCCTGACTAGCCAGATCCAGCCACAAATTGTTTTCGAGCATCGCGACACCCTGCGCCGCAATATATCTGAGCTTGGCCGGCATATGCCCGGAACGCTTTGCCTTGACTTTCAACCTGTCGAACGCGGTGGCCCGGTCGCCGAACAAAACGATCAGCTCGCAACCAAGCCCACCGGTCTTTGTCAGACCGAGGCTCAATATATCGACACCCGCTTTCCAGCTCATTTCTGCCGGTGTTGCTGACTGGCTAATGAGCGCATTTGCAAATCTGGCGCCGTCAAGATGCACACCCAGACCGGCCGCCTTTGCAAGGCTACAATAATGCGTGAGCCGCGCGCTCGAATAGGCCGTACCACACTCGGTCAACTGGGTCAGGGATAGCGCTTCGGCCGGCGTTGCATGAACAAATTCGGTATCAATATCGCCAATTGCTTGTCGCAAGTCCGCCTCGTCAATTTGTCCACATGCACCGCCTAGCAATTGCAGCCTGGCACCGCCGGTGAAAAAAGTCGGCGCGCCGCGTTCGTCACATTCGATATGCGCCTCCTGATGGCACAAAATGCCGCCTGAAGACGAGCTCAGCATAGACAAAGCCAAGGCGTTTGCAGCTGTACCACTTGCGCATGGCCAGACCTGCAATTCATCCGTCTCGAAAATATCGACCAGCGTCCGGCGCAAGGCCGCGTTCGTTTCATCTGCACCATAGCTTGATGCTTGCCCGTGATTGGCGGCCGACATCGCCATAAGCACGTCGGGATGCGCCGGCGCCGATGTATCAGACGAAAAATCCATCTAGAGCATCACGTCTGGCGTCTGCCACATCAAGTGCTGACCACCATCGCTTGCAATCATCTGTCCGGTCACACTATCGGCGTCCGTGAGATAGTTCATGGCCTTCACAATCTCGTCCGGGTTCGATCCGGCCTGTGTCAGCGTCGCTTTTGTTTCGGCCGCAAATTCACCCGGCTTCTGATGAACATTTTCCAGTGTCGGTCCTGGGCCAATCGCATTCACGCGAATATTCGGCGCCAGCGCCTGTGCCAGCGTCCGGGTCGCAAACCACAACGCTGCCTTTGACACCGTATATGTGAAAAAGAGCGGATTAGGCTTGAGAACCCTCATATCGATCATGTTAATGATTAGTCCGGCATCCGATGCCGGCAGACGCTGCGCAAAACTCTGCGCCAACAATATCGGCGCACGCAAATTCGGCCCCATATGATGGTCCCAGTCCGCCTGTGTGTGATCAAGCGCGGAATCATCGGTAAAAGTCGACGCTGAGTTAACCAGCAAAGTCAACGCCCCGCCAAGAACGGTCTGTGCCATGTCACAAAGCGACGCCGTCTGCGCATGATCCGACAGATCAGCCTGCACAATCGCGGCCTCGCCACCTTGCTGGCGAATAAGGTCTGCGGTCTCCATTGCCGCCGACCGGCTCTGGCGACAATGGATTGCAACCGACCATCCCTGCCGCCCCAAATCGAGCGCCATGGCACGCCCAAGCCGCAAGCCGGCACCGGTGACAAGCGCTCTTTTCGGGCCGTCCAGAAGTCTTTGACTATGACTCATTGAATGCACTTTTTTTGCCAGAGTTGGTGAACCTGCTAGCGACCCTAGCTGAATGCCGTCGCCAAGAGGAGCCTCTTTTTACAAGTGTGGCAGTAAACACAGTGCGCGGCGCCTGCCAGCCCGCACAGTCTTGCCTATTAATAGGCCGAAAATTACCGGATCAAGCGGCAAATCGTGGACAAATCCACCCGCTATGCCACGCATAATCCAGCGAACGTTCTAGTCCAGTCGTTTGAATTCAATCAGATTCAAAAGGGCAAAAACACCAACCGTTACAATTATAGCCCATACAGAAGCGTGCATTGGAGATCTCCTCAGTCCTTAGTCAGCTCCCCATAGACATTAAGCCAGCTTTTGGCGAGTCCTGCCATGGAAAAAACAATCAGCCGGAAAACCGGATACGAAGATATTGAACACAGGTCCAGACCGAAAGAATAGCGGCAGCGGCGACCGCAAGCTGAAAGCCCATGGCAACGAAGGACCAGCCATCCGTGACACCGATCCGCGCCAGTACAAACACCAGCAGCAAGCCGGACACACCAACCATTTCCAAGGCCGTTTTGGCTTTTGCCAATTGCGACACCGGCAGGCTTCGGCCAGGACGAAACCGTAAATATGTGATGATACTGTCGCGTAAGATTATCAAACCCGCCGAGACGGTTAATAAGGCCGGCCAGTCTTGAATATAACAGATACAGAGAAGACTGATCGCGATTAGCAGTTTGTCGGCAATCGGGTCGAGTAAGGCGCCAAGCTCCGAAACGGCATCCAATTTTCGAGCCAGATATCCGTCCACCGCATCCGTCGCCGCCAAGCCGACAAATAGCAGCAATGGCATAAACATCATGGCTGGCGCGGCTCCGGCTGGCGGTGCCACAATAATCGTATACCCCACGAGCAAGGACAGAACGCATCGACAGATTGTAAACGCGTTTGGCAGCCGGAACATAAACATTCTCCGCATGATTAGCTCTAGAGAATCAAGCCATAGGCTTGGTGCCCTAATCACGCAATATGCTTCACCCGCGGTGCCGCAGATTGAACGGCTGTATCGACATGCGGCGCATAAACTTCAAAATTCGCAATAAACATGTCGGCAAGTTTTGCGGCCTGAACGTCATAATCATTCGGATTTCGCCAGGTTGAGCGCGGATTGAGGATTGAGGCATCAACGCCGGGCACTGCAACCGGCACACGAAATCCGAATGTCTCATCTTCCCGGAACTCGACACTATTAAGCGAGCCGTCGAGCGCGGCATTCAACAATGTCCGGGTTACTTTAATCGGCATCCGATTTCCGGTCCCATTCGGACCGCCGGTCCAACCGGTCGATACAAGCCAGCAATCGACCGCGTATTTATCAATCAGCTTGCCCAGTAAAGTGCCATATTCCGACGGATGCCGGGGCATGAAAGGACCGCCAAAACAAGTTGAAAATGTTGCCGTCGGCTCACTGACGCCCTTCTCGGTGCCAGCGACTTTCGCCGTATATCCCGAAAGAAAATGATACATTGCCTGCTCGGGCGTGAGTTTCGCAATCGGTGGCATCACGCCGAATGCATCACAGGTCAGCATGATCAAATTCTTCGGCTGGCCACAGCGCCCGTCCAAAGAGGCATTCTCAATGGCTGATATCGGATAGGCACCGCGTGAGTTTTCCGCCAGCGACTTATCATTGAAATCAAGTATGCGCGTTTCGGAATCCATGACCACATTTTCGAGCACCGTACCCCACATGCTAGTCGTCGCATAGATTTCCGGTTCCGCCTGTTTCGACAGATTGATCATTTTAGCGTAGCAGCCGCCTTCAAAATTAAACAGCCCGTTCTCAGACCAGCCATGCTCATCATCACCAATCAGGGTCCGGCTCGCATCCGCTGACAATGTGGTCTTGCCGGTGCCGGACAGGCCGAAAAATATTGCGGCATCATTCTTGCCACCATCATTTACCGAACAATGCATGGGCATGACTTTTTTCTCAGGCAGCAAATAGTTCAGAATCGTAAAAACGGATTTCTTCGTCTCACCGGCATATGAGGTGCCGCCGATGAGAATAAGCTTCTCACTGAAATTTACCGCGATAACGGTCTCCGAAACAGTCCCGTGTCGCGCTGGATTTGCTTTAAAACTCGGGCTGTTGATAATCGTGAACTCGCTATTAAAATGCGCTAGCTCGGGGGCCTCGGGTACTCGCAATAAATGGCGGATAAACAGTGCGTGCCAGCCATATTCCGTTAATATCCGCACCGGCAGACGATAATCGAAATCCGCTCCACCAAAGAGATCCTGCTGAAACAGATCCTTTCCGGCCAGATGCGCTCTGAAATCAGACCAGAGCACCTCAAAATGCGCTGGTGTCATCGCCGCATTATTGTCCCACCATACCGTGTCTTCGGTCGTTACGTCACGAACTGTGAACTTATCCTTGGCCGACCGGCCTGTATGCTTTCCGGTTTCGACAACGAGTGCGCCGCCTTTCGCCACCCGGGCCTCTCCGCTCGCTACCGCAAACTCATAAAGCTGGGCCTCGTTCCAATTCTCGCGAACGGTTCGCGGGTGAATGTCTAGGTCTGCAACCTTAAGGATTTTATCAACCACCAATTTGCCCCAATTTCTGCTTCTAAAGACTCTCATTCAGGCTGAATGAGTCGCGTATTGGTCGTGTTAGAAACCAGAAAATTATCGGAAGACCAGTAGGAAATCGCAAAAGATCCAAGGTAAACGCTGTCAATTGGAACATGACGTGAATATCCTCACACCAAGCCTCCGGACACAGCCGAGAATCACCAGATCAAACGTCTGGACTTTTCAGAATCATCCCAAAAAGAAATCTTCCAGCGCGCTCATGAAGACTTCGAATCGATCATGATGCACCCAGTGTCCGGCCTCCGGGATTATGCTCACGACCGCATTTTGAAAATGTGCCGCGCGGCCATCCTTTGACGGGTCCGATGCCCAGCTGTCGGCGCCGTAGACGAGCCAGGTCGGGCAAGTGATGCGCGCATAAAGATAACGAAACTCGTCATTCGTAATATCCGCAGGTGAACGGCCCATCCCGGCGGGATCATACGCCCAGCTGACGGTGCCATCCTGATTATCCCTTATTCCGGTAAGCGTGAGATGCGAGATCTGTGCGTCGCTCAAATGTTCAAAAGCCGCCTGCATTCGGGCGCGTGCCTCGGCCGCGTTCTTCATTTTGCGAGCGACGCGCTGTGATAGTAGCCGGCGTTGTTCGATCCACGCCCGCAACCGCACTTCAAGCCGTTCTGCCGCCCGTTCAGACTGCATTTTCGGCGATGGACCCAGCCCTTCAATCGCCACGAGTTTGATGATTTTCTCGGGGTAAAGCCCGGCATACCGAACCGCGATATTTCCGCCGAGAGAATGTCCAATCAGATAAAACCGCTCAAGATTAAAATGCGCAACCAGCGAGGCCAGATCAAAGACATGATCCATAACGCCATAGTCGCCGTCGCTCGACCACGCGCTTTTACCGTGCCCGCGCAGATCATAACTGATAACGTAGAACCGCGTCGCTAGCGCCCGCGCAACCCAGTCCCAACTGCGCTTCTGGTCACGCCCGCCATGCACCAGGATGAGCGGTGGGTGGGACGAATCACCCCACTGTGCCGATGCAAGTGACAGACGTTGTGATTCAAAAGTTGATAAGACTGGCTCTATTTCAGACAAGACGGGCTTCCTCAGATGATTTTGTCTGACTAGCGGAATTCAATCTCAGACGCGACCCTTGTCGTAACCAAGTTCGACTGCCAAATGGGACTTCAGGTTAAAAAGGATTGGTTATGACTTTGTCTCCCATGCCCCAAAGCGATTATGTGTCAGGCTTCTCGTCGGACACGCTGCCATTGCAGGGACAATTCGTGCGTCTCGGCAAGGGCAGCTTGTCTGCCATACTCGAGCGCCATGCATACCCCGACCATCTTGCCGAGATACTCGGGGAAGCAGTATTACTGGCGACGCTGGTCGGCAGCCGCATGAAATTTGAAGGCCGGGTCATGGCGCAGGCCGAAGGTGACGGCCCTGTATCAATGCTGGTCGGAGAATATCGAAAAGATGGTGGCCTGCGCGCCTATGCCCGGCATGAGCCGGATCGCTGGGAATGGTTGAACAAGGTCAATAAGGGCGAGAAGCCGCACATGCCGCAACTATTCGGCCCGATGGGACGGCTCGGCCTGATTATCATGCAGGACAATCCCAATACCCAGCCCTATCAGGGGATCGTCCCATTAGGCAAAGGCAGCCTGGCAGAATGTGCCGCCGAGTATTTTGCCCGCTCCGAGCAGGTCGACACATGTTTGCAGCTCAAAGTCTGCAAAAACTCGGACGGCGACTGGATTGGCAGCGGTATAATGATCCAGCGTATTGCCGGAGATGATTTGCGCGGCGATACCGAAGATGGCTGGCAGGAGGCGCGGGCATTATTCTCGACGATTAAGGATCAGGAACTGGCTGACGAAGCCCTGTCCGGCGAGGAATTGCTGTACCGTCTGTTCCACGAAGGCGGGGTCCGCGTCGAAAAACATTCAACCCTCGCAGACGCCTGCACGTGCAATCGCGAGCGCCTGATCGGCACGCTTCAGGGCATGGGGGATGACAGCCTGCGCGAACTGGTCGAGGCTGATGGCAACCTCTCACTGGACTGCCAGTTCTGCGGCCGCTCTTACCGCATTCCGATTGACGAAGTCACCGGCCCGACCAGCTAAGCGAGCCATCCCGGGCCGGTCAGTTTCGCGCCGGCGCGGGTTGAACCCCGGGCCTCGCTGATCGCGTTGCGCAATGAAAGGCGAATGGCACATCCCTATGCTTGCACGTGTCACACGTGTCGCAAATGGCGGATAAGGGCGATTCTTCTGGCCGGCTGAATAAAAGCTGGATTGCCATCCGATTAGAGAATATAGACAGCCTCTTGATCGCTGATCGGCCCCCGATGGCGCTCGTATTCGAACCGTTTAACCCGCGCATCATGCTTCCGGACTCAAGCACAAGCGCAACCAAGACATCAGAGTAAGGCTCTATTTGATGACGAATCCAATCGTCCGCTTCGCCCCATCGCCTACCGGCAACCTGCATGTTGGTAATGTTCGTACAGCGCTGATCAACTGGCTGTTTGCCAAGGCTCATAATGGTAAATTCATTCTCCGGATCGACGACACCGATACCGAGCGCTCGACGCCGGCCTATGAAGCTGCAATCCGCGAGGATCTGACCTGGCTCGGGCTAAGCTGGCAGGCAACATTCAGTCAGTCAGATCGTTTCGCAATGTATGATGCAGCCGCCGCCGATCTCAAGCAGCGCGGGCTGCTATATCCCTGCTATGAAACCGCTGACGAACTTGACCGGCAGCGCAAATTGCAGCGGGCGCGAGGCAAGCCACCAATATATAATCGCGCCGCCCTGGAATTAAGTGCGAACGAGATTGCAGACCTTGAAGCCGCCGGACGCACGCCGCATTGGCGGTTTAAACTGTCTGGCAACCGCGTATCCTGGACCGATCTGGTCCGTGGCGAACAGACCATTGAGACGGCCAGCCTGTCAGACCCGGTCTTGATCCGCGCCGACGGCTCATATCTCTACACGCTGCCAAGTTGTGTTGACGACATCGATGCGGGGATCACGCATGTTGTACGTGGCGAGGATCATGTCACAAATTCTGCGGCACAAATCGAGCTTTTCGCCGCATTGAACGCGCGCCCGCCGCAAATGGCGCACACACCATTGCTCGTCGACGTCGATGGTAGCGGTTTGTCCAAGCGTATTGGCTCGCTCGGCGTGGCGACCTTGCGGGAGCGAGGCATTGAAGCAATGGCGATTTGTAGCTTGCTGGCAAAGCTGGGGACAAGCGACAATATCGATCTTCGCGACACCCTCGCGAAACTGGCGGACGAATTTGATTTCGCCAAAATCGGAAGAGCGCCGGCACGTTTTGACGGAGCCGATCTGCGCGCTTTAAACCGTTCGATCATTCACAATCTACCATTCGAAGCCGCCCAACCACGGCTCGCAGCAATCGCGCCGGAAGCGGCAAATCCGGACTTCTGGCAATTGGTCAAACAAAATTGTGACATTGTCGAAGATGCCGCGAAATTCATTCCGGTCGCATTTGGCGACATTGCGCCAGTGATTGAAGATGAAGACCGAGACTTCATCAGAACCGCCGCAGAGACGCTACCGGCGGGCGAGATTGACGAAACGACCTGGAAGGTCTGGACAGGCGTTCTGAAAACGCAGACCGGGCGCAAAGGGCGTAATCTCTTTATGCCGCTTCGCAAGGCTCTGACGGGACTCGATCACGGACCGGATGTCGGCGCGCTGCTGGTACTGATCGGCCGCGAGCGGGTTCTGAAACGCCTGCTCTAATCCTTGACCAGAATCATGCGGGAATGGAGGGCCTCCAACGCCGTCTCCGGGGACTGCGCGTGAATGAGAAGATGTCGAAATTCTTCAGGGGTAAACTGCCCTTCGATAATGTGTTCGATAAGTTCGAAAAACGGTGTCCAGAACCCGTCTTCATCGACAAACGCCATTGGCTTCTGATGTAATCCAAGACGCGCCCAGGATAACATTTCCACGGCCTCTTCCAACGTGCCAATGCCGCCGGGAAGCACCACAAAAGCATCGCTTTCATCAAACATACGCTGTTTGCGAGTGTGCATATCATCAACAATTTCATGCGGCACGTCTTCGAATATCCGTTCTTTCTGTAACAAAAACAGCGGCATGATCCCTAGAACATCACCTCCGGCTTCGGTTGCAGCGCGCGCGCAGGCGCCCATTAGCCCGACGCCGCCGCCGCCATACACCAGCCGAATGTCATTTTCTGCAAGCGCCCGCCCGATGCGGTCAGCGAGCGTCAGATAACCGTTGCCGACGGTATTCGAGGACCCACAATACACACAGACGGACTTCAAATACTTCATCACATGTTCCGCTCGAAAAGTTATTAGGTTAGGCCCTCGAAACATAAGCGACGCCCATGACCAAGACCAGTAATATCTGAGTTTCTACTGGCGGTTTTTTTTATTGGCCGAGCGGACCTTTCTAACCCATATTACTGTCATGATATCAGTTGATAAAAATACCACCCCCGCAGCAAAAGCAGCGCCGAAGCAGGCCGCCAAACCAACGGCGAAACCAGCCGCGCATTCCGAGACCGCAAAAGATGTCGACAATATCGAATCTGCAGATGGCGGAATTGGACTTTCAATTGCGCGGATCATGCAATTGCTGATGCGACCGGAACTGAAAAAGTGGCGTCCGACCGCTGTGATTGCAGTGCTCCTGACACTTGTATCCTCATGTCTGGAAGTGTTGTCGCCACTTCTAATCGGGGATGCAATCAATACCGTTTCCGAAATCAATACCGGCAACGCGACACTGACTGGTGCCCTGTTTTATCTCAGCGCCGGCATTGCGATCCGGTTTGCGGCCGCCGGACTGCCACAATTGCGCGACATGATGTTCGCGCCGATCAGTCAGGACGCGCAGCGCGTGGCCTGCGTGGATGCCTTTGGCCATGCCCAGAGTATGTCGCTCAATTTTCATCAGACTCGCCGGACCGGCGCACTCAATCGAATTATTGAACGCGGCGCCAGTGCCATTGACTATCTTATCCGGTTTCTCGCTTTCAATATCGGACCGACCTTTGTCCGGCTGATACTCGCGGCGGTCGCGCTCGGCATCGCATTTGACATCAGACTATCGCTTATCGCGGTGGTCGCAGTTGCCCTTTATGTCGTCGCAACCGTAATCATTACCGAATGGCGGGTCCGGCAACGGAGACGGATGAATGAAGCAGACACCGGCTGGCGAGCCATTTCAGTCGATACGCTGACAAATTTCGAGACCGTCAAGGCCTTCGCAGCGGAGCGCCGCGAGACACAGCGCTATAGCGATGCCATGGCAATCTATAATGACCGTTACGTCGATGCGGTCCGGAGTATGTATCTGCTCAATTTCGTCCAGGCTTTCATTATGAATGCCGGCCTGTTTGCGGTCCTCGCACTATCGACATGGAACTATATTGAAGGCCGGATGCAAATCGGTGACCTGACCGCTGTCATGCTAATGCTGCTGTCGCTTTACGCCCCGTTGAACATTCTTGGCTGGGCATGGCGCGAAATTAAACAAGGGGCGGTCGATCTCGAAAAGCTCTACGGTCTACTGCAAATGAAGGCAGAGATTGCCGACCGTGAAGATTCGGTTGTTCTTCATCACCCTCGCGGCGACGTCGCATTTGAGGATGTTAGCTTTAGACATGGCGCACGCTCTGTCGGCGTGCAACAGGTTGATTTCAAGCTTATGGCCGGGCGTAAAATCGCGTTTGTCGGCACTTCGGGGGCGGGCAAGTCGACAGTACTGAAACTCCTGTTCCGGTTTTATGATGTTGATGGCGGCAGGATCATGATTGATGGCCATGATATCCGCGACATCACCCAGGAGAGTCTTCGCCAGTCGCTGGGCCTGGTGCCGCAAGACGTTGTCCTATTTAACGACACGATACGAAACAATATCTGCTACGCCATACCCGACGCCGATGATGCGGCACTGGAAGACGCTGCACGGCGGGCCCAGTTGCTTGATTTCGTCAAGAGTCTGCCAGATGGATGGGATACGCATGTCGGCGAGCGTGGCCTGAAACTTTCCGGTGGCGAAAAGCAACGTGTCGGCATTGCCCGCGTTATTCTGGCAAATCCCGCCATCCTCGTCCTCGATGAGGCGACTTCAGCGCTTGATAGCGCCACCGAAGCGGCCGTGCAGGGCGCGCTTGACGAGGCCGCAAAAGGACGGACAACGCTGATGGTGGCGCACCGCCTGTCAACCGTTCAAAACGCCGACGAGATTGTCGTTATGCAGGCCGGCGCTATTGTCGAACGCGGGTCGCACCAAGAGCTATTGGCGAAACAGGGAAAATACGCTGAGATGTGGTCACAACAGGCAAAACGTGATGAACTCGTCCACGCCGCAGAATAATCGCGAAAGCAAGCATGATGACTCAAAAAGATGATCTCAATAATAACCAACTGCCCTGGTTGCGCAGCAATTTCGATCTCGAAGGCTGGGTCGGAGCACTGGCAGCATGGTTGATCGGCCTGCTATTGGGAATCATATTTCAACCGCTATTCTGGCTCGGCGCCATCGCAGCAATCATTATTTTCATGGCGACGCGAAAAGCAGTACGCACGCCGCCGCAAGGGGCCAACCTGATTGTTGCACCATGCGATGGCATTCTCCATTCGGTCAGCGAAACAGCACCGCCAAGCGAACTATGTCTAGCCGGCGATGATTGGACTCGTTTGCGGATTTCGGTGCCGCCAAGCGCAACCAACACGCTGCATGCTGCGATGGATGGCGCCATTGCAACGATTATTCTCAATACCGGCGACCCGTCGACCTTTTCAGCCATTAAGCCCGATACCGATGGCTTGTCAGAATGTTTCGTCACACTCGACAGTAACGACCGGACGATCGGAACGCGACTTGCGACCGGCGGCCTTGGCCCTCGCCTTGAGCTTACCTCGGAGGTTCATGACGCCGTCCGGCTTGGCCGCCATATCGGCAAGCTTAGATTTGGCGGCTGGTGCGATCTCTACATTCCGAAAAACATAGGGTTGAAAGTCTGGCCCGGGCAGACATTGACAGGCTCGGAGACGATTATCGGACAATTCGAGGCCGCGGAACATGACATGACACAGTCGGATATAGTCGCCCCCCAAACAAGGTCCGTATCACCAGACGAATCATCCGGCAGCCAGTCAGGCGCCGATCCGGCGCACTCGGATGTGCCGCAACCACCGGCTGAAACGCCCGTCCCGGCTCCGTCATCGACACCTGATACGTCAGAAGACAATAAGGATGCCGCCGAGAAAAAGACAAAACAAAAGAAGAAAAAGAAAACCGAAACCGAAGACATTGCGGATATCCTCGCAAGGATACGGGAGGACGTTTCCAGCAAGGGATCGCTAGACGAAGACTGACGGGTTCTGAGGCATATTGTATAAATTGACCGCGCCAAATTGACCCTTACGTTAGCGGAAGGCTTGCGTTTGGGCGATGGACCCGTTACCTGCCCCTTGAAAATCTAAAGAACACTTCAGGAGATGCCGATGAAGGTCCTCGTACCGGTCAAGCGGGTAATCGACTATAACGTGAAAGTCCGGGTTAAATCGGACAAAACCGGGGTCGATCTCGCTAATGTTAAAATGTCGATGAACCCATTCGACGAAATTTCAGTTGAAGAAGCAGTCCGGATGAAAGAAGCCGGGACCGTCAGCGAAATTGTGGTTGTATCGATTGGGCCGCAGCAGGCGCAGGAAACGATCAGAACCGCTCTGGCAATGGGCGCAGACCGCGGCATCCTGGTTAAAACAGACGAAATGGTCGAGCCACTTGGTGTCGCAAAAATTCTTGCAAAAATCGTTGCTGAAGAGACCCCCGATCTGGTCATTCTTGGCAAGCAGGCAATTGACGATGACAGCAACCAGACCGGGCAAATGTTGGGCGCGATCCTGGATTGGCCGCAAGGAACGTTTGCGTCCGAGGTTAAAGTTGACGGCGGACAGTTCCATGTCACACGCGAAGTCGATGGCGGTCTGCAAACCGTGGCCCTTGACGGTCCTGCGATCGTGACAGTCGACCTGCGCTTGAATGAACCACGCTATGCTTCGCTGCCGAACATCATGAAAGCGAAGAAGAAGCCGGTCGATACGAAAGCACCGGAAGATTACGGTGTCGATATCGCGCCACGTCTGTCCGTGCTCGAAGTGAGCGAACCGGCAGTTCGTGAAGCGGGTGAAAAAGTCGAAGATGTCGCCACATTGGTATCGAAACTTAAAACTGCAGGAGCGATATAATGGCTGTTCTTATCATTGCTGATCATGACAATGCAGCATTGTCGGATGCGACCGCGAAAACCGTTACAGCGGCTCAGGCCTTTGGCGGCGAGATTGACGTTCTTGTTGCCGGTGAATGCGCCGCGGATGTTGCCGCCGAAGCGGCCAAGCTGACCGGTGTTCGCAAAGTCCTGCATGCCGATGGTGTGGTTTACAAAAAGCAGCTCGCAGAGGCGATGGAAGCTCTGATTGTCCCACTCATGGACGGTTATGATGCCTTGTTCGCCCCGGCGACGACAATGGGCAAAAATGTCACCCCGCGGATTGCCGCCAAGCTCGATGTCATGCAGATTTCCGACATTATCGAGATTAAAGACAGCGCGACATTCGTCAGACCGATTTATGCCGGTAATGCGATCATGACCGTATCGTCTTCCGACGCGAAAAAAGTTGTAACCGTTCGTGGAACGGCTTTTGCAGCAGCCGGCTCGGACGGTTCAGCGGCAATCGAAACGGTTTCAGCGTCCGACGCGCCTCTGAAATCTAGCTTCGTATCTGAAGAAGTTGTCAAATCCGACCGCCCTGAACTGACCGCCGCAAAGAGTGTTGTTTCGGGTGGACGGGCGCTCGGGTCGGAAGATGAATTCCAGCGCCTGATCGTGCCATTGGCCGACAAGCTTGGCGCTGCGGTTGGCGCGTCGCGTGCCGCGGTTGACGCAGGTTATGCGCCAAATGATTACCAGGTCGGCCAGACCGGTAAAATTGTTGCGCCAGAGCTATATGTTGCCGTTGGCATATCCGGGGCAATCCAGCACCTTGCCGGGATGAAAGATTCGAAAATCATCGTCGCCATAAACAAGGATGACGAGGCACCGATCTTTCAAGTCGCGGATTACGGTCTGGTTGCCGACCTATTTTCGGCAGTGCCAGAACTCACAGAAGCTCTGTAAGAAGGGCTCTTTGAGAATAATTGAAGAACCCGCGGCCGGAAAAGGCTGCGGGTTTTTTTAGACCTGTTCAACCCTCTGGCAGGTCAACCCGCGACCCCTGTCTGCAGGTCGTTATAAATAGCGCGACCAAGCTGCACCCGGTCATCAACGTTCATATCAGTCGTCTCGGCCTGCAAAACACAATCGATATGAGACCGCATACCAAACCGGTTCGCAATCTGGATGGCCAGACCGGAACGGCCATTCAGCTCTAGCAGCAATGGTCCCTTCTGATCGTCAACCACAATGTCGACACCGAGATAACCAAGCCCGGTGACATCGAAAGCCCGCGCGGCCATGACAAGCATCTCGTTCCAGAACGGCACCTGAAACCCCGACAGCGCGCTTTAACTATCGGGATGACAGTCAATCCGCCTGTCATGTTGCATGGCGAATGTGGAAACACCGGTGTCGAGATTTAGACCGACCCCGACCCCACCCTTGTGCAAATTGGCCTTGCCGTCTGATTCCGACGTCGGCAATCGCAGCATTGCGAGTATCGGCACACCCTTAAGCACGATGATCCGGATATCCGGAACGCCACGAAAACTGATATCATCGAATATCGGTGAAAAACGGACCCGCTCCTCGATCAAGACCGTATCCGGCCGGCCGCTCAACGAGTACATGCCCGACAATATATTAGCGACATGAAACCGGAGATCTTCATAATTAATCCGCCGGCCATTCGACAATCGATAGGTTGGCTCGCCCTTCTTCGTAATCACCAGAATCCCGTTTCCCTGAGCGCCATTTGCGGGCTTGATGGCAACCCCTTGCGGGTGATCTAGCATCTCTTCGAGGTTACGGATCTGTAGTGTGTTATTGATCAGACCGACTAGTTTCGGCGTCGGAATGCCGGCATCGCTCGCCAGTTTTTTGGTGATGGATTTATCATTCGCCAGACGTACCAGGCGCCTCGGATTCAATTCCGCCACGAGACGGACATTGCGCTCATTCAGACCGATGACGTTGCGGTGATACAGATCAAGACGAGACCGAATACGCTGCCAGATCACTTGATAAGGTCCCGGAAACGCCAGACTTCCGACAGTCTCAGCCCCATATAGCGGCCAATCAGCAAACAAAAGCCCATGATTACGAGCAAAAGCTCCGGAAAATTGAACATCATATATTCGACCTGATTATTGCTCATCACCAGATAGGCCAAGCTGGCAACGACCAGGCTTCCGACGCCCTGTTTGATGGCCTTACCGCTGGAATACTCCTCCCAGACGATCGACATACGCTCAATCGTCATTGTAATGATGACCATCGGAAACAGTGACAGTGACAGACCGATTTTGACATCTGTATCGGCTGTAATGCCGGTGATAAACGCCATGCACAGCACGATAAAAACCAGAACAACCGCGAGGCGTGGTACCAATAGCAGCTTCAATCGTTCGAGATAGAAGCGCAACATCAGTCCCAGCGTGATCAATGAGCTAAACAATAGTAAACCGGTCAACAAAGCGGTTTCACGAAAGGCAATACCAATCAGAACAGGCATGAAAGTACCGAGCGTCTGTATCCCGACAAACTGCCGGAGCACGACCAGAAGAAGAATACCAATCGGGATTGTCAGCAAGACGCGATAAACCAGCTGCGTGGTCAAAGGCAGCCGGTCATAATTAAACGCCTGAACCGTGAAATCGTCCCGTGCTGCCGGTGTCGATAGAATGGAACTGCCGCTGAAACGGGCCGGTTGAAGACTGATTAGCGTACTCAATTCCGAAATACCGGCAGCCTCCACCAGCTCGTCTTTGCCATACCAAATCGCAAAAAACTTAGACGGCGTGCCGGAAACAAAATAACGGAAATCCTGACCTTCGATATGATATTCCAGCCAGCTCATGGTTTCAGCGCGACGGCGTGGATCATCGAGAATGACCCCGTTTGCGATCCGGGCCGAAATGCCCTAGTTTACAAATACTTTCCGAACCAGTTCAAGCCGGCCCAGAGCCCCGGGCAGGGGTTCAATCAAGGCTTCGATCTCGTTTGACAGTGCTGAAGAGAACACCGATTGAAGCGTAAGCTCGGCGAACGAAACCTTATCAACAGACTGCCGGCGCAGTTCGGCCAGCCAGACAATGAACGCCTGCTGCTCAAGCTCCGTCGTAAACGCAGACTGACCGCGTTGTGGTGGCTGTCGGACAATGTCAGGTAAAGGTGTATCTCGTCCTTCTTCGACCAGCTTCGTGCGGTAGCGCAGAACTTTGGCTCCTTCCGGGTACCGGTAGGTCCAGACCGCCGTCCGGTTATCGGTTATGTCATTTCGCCTTATGCGCAGACCGAAAGGGCCACTGTAAAACTGTTCATCGGCGATATCACGGCCTTCGACCTGCGCCGGCAGAAAAGCTTCGATTCTGACCGGCCGGTTATCGGCAACGAATTCAACAAGTACTTCGAAATTCCAGACCGTCCGGCTGTCACCAGGGAACACCGGATATTCGTAATTGAAGACCTTGTTAAAAAAGACCAGCAGCCCGACCAGAAAAAGGAACACTGCCAGTAATATAGTATGCAGCGCGCTACTCATTGTCGGCTTGATCACAATTTTCGGTCGCGGCAAAAGTCGCTGCGGAATCGACAATGATCCGTGAGGCAAGGAATTCCCGCCCGAGCAAAACCTGATAGTCAAAATGGTTGCGGTCTGCGAGGGTGAATTCGGCCAGTCCCGACACGCCACCAACACAGACTGGCAAGTGAATAACCGGCCGGCGTTGAGTGCCACCGCTTTTCAACTTGATCGCGACGAAGGACGTAACATTCTGGTCATAGCGGATCGATCGGCCATTTTTTCCGACCAGCCGGAACTCGACCCAATTGTCGGCAAGCCAAACGATTGTTTCAGCACGTACACCATTAAGCGCTCTCCACCGGACACACCGCACCATTAACCGGCATGACCTCTATTAACAGAATGGCCCCAATTAACGAGGAATTGTCACAGCCGCAAGCGCATTGGGACTTCCCCTGAGCAAGCATAATGCCTATTGCAGTGAATATGCTGAAGTCTCGTATCATTCCATGCCTCGATGTCAAAGACGGGCGCACTGTCAAAGGCGTCAATTTCGTCGATCTAAGAGATGCTGGCGACCCGGTCGCTCTGGCAAAAGCATACGACGCTCAGGGCGCTGACGAACTCTGCTTTCTTGATATCAGCGCCACACATGAAGGCCGCGGGACACTCCTCGATGTTGTCAGCGCAACCGCCGAGCAATGTTTTATGCCGCTCACTGTTGGCGGCGGCGTTCGCTCGGTTGCGGATATGGTTGGGCTATTGCGTGCCGGAGCCGACAAAGTCGCAATCAATTCCGCCGCTGTACAAACACCGGAAATCATTTCCGAATGTGCCGCGAAAGCCGGTCGCCAATGCGTCGTGATCGCAATCGATGCGCGGGCCGTCGGATCGAGCTGGAAGATATTCACCCATGGCGGGCGCAAGGCAACCGGCATAGACGCAATTACATTTGCCCGTGATGCCGAGGCGCGCGGGGCCGGTGAAATCTTGTTAACCAGCATGGACCGCGATGGCACAAAAAAGGGCTATGATCTTGACCTGATCAAAGCTGTCACCGAAACCGTTAACATACCGGTTATTGCGTCCGGTGGTGCCGGGGCCGCCAAGGATTTGCCCCCCGCCATTCTTGAAGGGGGCGCCAGCGCTGTACTGGCAGCGTCAATTTTTCATTTTGGTGAAGTGAGTCTTGAAGAAGCCAGACGCTCGCTCACAGATGCCGGCGCGCCGGTCCGTCCATTTTAGGAGATTGATATGACAGAGTCCTCACTTGGGAATACCGACCAAATCACCTGGATTCTATCGGCTCTGGCAGCAACTATAGATGACCGTGCCAATGGCGACCCGGAAATCTCTTACACCGCATCACTATTGCAGGCCGGCCCGCTAAAATGCGCCAAGAAACTCGCCGAAGAAGGCGCGGAACTTGCCCTCGCCATTGCAGCGCAGGATGAGCAGGCTGTCGCTGACGAAGCCGGCGATGTTCTTTATCATCTGCTCGTCGCATTAAGGTCCCGCAGCGTCAGCCTGAATGCCGTTGCCGATGCCCTCGCTAGCCGTCAGGGGCTCTCCGGGCTAGCTGAAAAGGCGGCCCGCAAATAGGCTTGGCCATGTCCGTCCGACCGGGTTGTCAGGCGCCCGACGCGTGCTGACGTGAATTTTGACATCAGCGACCTTGGTTAAAACATTCCTGGCCAAGATTGGCCGAAATTCGGTTTTGACCTATCCTCAATATCCGCCGGCACCCGCCAACGATCTGCGGCCCATAAAGCAGACAAGACTGCGGCCCGGCCGGGGAAACGAAGCGCGAGGCTAGATATGAAACAGGCGGGCCAGAGACTGATCCGACGGATCGCCACAGCAATACTCGCCCTAGGCGTCACCGCGCTGCTTGTGACAGCCATCTGGGCTTGGCACCCGCTGCCATCAAATCCAAATAGCACGAGCTTGCGTACTGGTTCGACATTGTATAGCGCCGAGATCATCCGGGACGAATGGGGCGTGCCGCATATCTTCGGAACCCGTGATGCCGATACCGCTTTCGGGGTTGGCTATGCACATGCCGAAGATGATTTCGAAACAATTCAGGAAGTTGTCGCAGCGACGCGGGGCGTGCTTGCGCGCTACCGCGGTCTGGATGGCGCCGCGACAGACTATGTTGTGAATTTGCTGGGCATCTGGGACACCGTGGAGACCTATTACGACGATCAAGTGGATCCGGAAACAAAAGCAATCGCCGAGGCTTACGCCGCTGGTCTCAATCTCTATGCCAGCGAAAACCCAGACGCTATTTGGGCCGGCTTAGCGCCTTTTATGGCTGAAGATATAATCGCTGGCTTTGTTCTAAAGACGCCGTTCTTTTACGGTCTCGACGAAACCCTTTTAGAACTGCTGGCAGAGACACGTGACGCAGCGCTCGCAACGCCGCCACAGCAGCAGGCCTGGCTGCTAAATCCGACATTAAATCTTGTCAGCGGGTCGAATGCTTTTGCAGTTGCGCCAACCCGTTCGGCCGATGGCGTTACACGGCTACTGATAAACTCGCACCAACCGATGACCGGTCCGGTGGCCTGGTGGGAAGCACACCTGGTCTCGCAACAGGGGCTCGACATACAGGGCGGTCTCTTCCCGGGCTCGCCGGTCATTCTGCACGGGTTCAATCGTCATCTCGGATGGGCGAATACAGTTTCGAAGCCAGACCTGGTTGATGTCTACCGGCTCCGGATAAATCCCGAAAATCCAAATCAGTACTGGCTCGACGGCGCGTGGGCAGAACTTGAACGCGATACTGCCGAACTCTCGATCAAGCTTTTCGGGCCATTCGCTGCAAATATTCTAAGACCGGCTTTCCGCTCCGTGCACGGCCCTGTGATCCGCGCACCCCATGGCACTTATGCGATCCGCTATGCCGGCATTTCGGAAGTCCGACAACTCGATCAGTATTACGCCCTGAACAAATCGCACACATGGCCGGAATTCTACGCCGCCATGAAAATGAACGCCTTGCCAAGCATCAATTATGTCTATGCCGACCGTACCGGACACATCGCACTGATACATAATGGCCAATTTCCCGAACGCATCGCTGGCTGGGACTGGACATCGGACTTACCGGGCGATCGCAGCGATCTGGCCTGGCGCAGCTATCTTCCATTCGACCAGGCACCAAAACTTGTTGCGCCAGAAAGTGGCTTCGTCTTCAACTCGAACAACCAGCCTTATTCGGCGACCGACGGCCCGGACAATCTCACCCCGGATATGTTCCCCGCCAGCATGGGTTTGCAAACCAATGAAACCAATCGGTCACTGCGGATATTAGAGCTGGTCAACCCGGACCAGCCAATCTCCCGGGACGACTTGCTCGCGATTAAATTTGATACTGGCATCGCCAAATCTTCGCTGGCCGATCAATTCATCCAAGAGGTTCTTGATCTCGACTGGACCGAGCAGCCCGAATTACAGCACGCGCAGGCGCATCTTAGAAACTGGAACTATCAAAGCGATCTGACAAACCCGCATGCAGCTCTTGGAAATCTGACAACGCTCAGATACGTCACGGCCGAGTTTACCGGTGATCCCGGCCCGCCACCCGCGGCGGCATTTCAGGAGGCTTATGACTGGCTGCTCCGGCACCATGGCCGGATCGACCCGGAATGGGGCGACGTAAACCGTCTGCTACGGGGTGATCTAAACCTGCCGGTTAGCGGCGGACCCGACTTGCTACGCGCCATATATCCGGCAGAAATTAGCGATGATGGACAGCTCAAGGCCAATGCCGGCGACACCTGGATCGCGCTTGTGGAATGGCGCCCGGACGGGCAGCAGACGGCCCAGTCAGTGCATCAATATGGCACTGCCACAATGCATCCAGGATCGCCGCATTATAGTGACCAGGCCCCGCTCTTCGCAACAGAGGCCTGGCGGACCGTCAGTTTCGACAGGGCCGATATCGAAGCGCGCAGCCAACGCACCTACCGTATTGGCGCAATCGATTAAACGTCCCGCGGCGGTTTCAGGCGACGCTTTGTCTGGTGTGCTTCGGCGGCGTCACCTGTTGTTGTTTCCCCGCGCATATAATGGCGCTGCCAGCCAGCCTTCCGGCTTTCCGGGTCGCCGGCAACGAGCTTGTCATTAAAATTCTGGCGACTGGTCGCCCAATTCTTGAAGTCCGATTCAAGCTGCGGGTTTGACGAGAGCAGCTTTCGCTCCGGCTCGATATCCTCCAGTAATTTATGCTGCATCGGCATAATGAAGCAAAAGGGTTCGCCCTTTTTGAAAACAACACTGCCCGGTCGTGTCATCTGCCAATTCATTGTAAAAGGAAAAGGCAGCCAGTCAGTTTCAACCAGTCCGCTTAAAGGGGCGATGCCGTCTTTAAAGTGGTTCGGAGCGCCCATGGTCCATAGCCCCCAGCCCGGTTCGGTCTGAAAAAGGTGCCCGGCATGAAACGTCACAATCCCGCGTTGGAAATGGCTATCTGCAAATGATGCGATCGCGCGGGGATCGGATTTTGTCGTGAACTGGATATCCGATTTACCGGGGCCGCCATTCCAGCTGATATTTAAATCGATCGGGCAAAGAATTTCCCAGCCTGTCGAATTCGCCATCGACAATGGCAAACAGCGATAAGGCTGCCGGTCAGGAAACGCGTCCATCCAGTCCCGATTGGACCGGCCGGGCACAATCTCCGGAGCAACATCATAAATCTTATAACAGTCGAGCTTCATGAATTTTATCTGTCCTAACTTGACGCCGGCCAGATAATTGCCTCAAGGGCAGTATGGCCGCAAGTCCGTCAGATCTTTTTGCCTTCCTGTCGGCGCATAATATCGCGCACGAAACCATTGAGCATGAGCCGACCTTCAGCGTTGAGGACGGCCGCCATCTGAAATCCAGCTTGCCCGGCGGACACAGCAAGAATTTGTTTATGAAGGACAAGGCGGGTCACTTTGTACTGATTTCAGCGTGGGCTGATAGCCAGTTGCGTCTCAACCGGCTGCACCGCCAGATCGGCACAAGGAGATTGTCCTTCACCGATGCTGACGCGCTGTTCAGCCTGCTCGGCGTCAAACCTGGGTCCGTGACAGCGTTCGCTTTGATAAATGACCAAGCTAAGCGAACAGTGCGGTTTATCGCTGATGCCCGTCTCATGACGTTCGACACCATCTATTTTCATCCGCTGATCAACACCGCAACGACCGCCATTGCCAGTCGTGATCTTCTCACATTCACCGCCGCAACTGGGCATGGATGTGAAATTATAGATTTCGAACAGCTGATCTAGCTCGCATATACGCCACGCCGGCCCGGTTACTAGACACCTGGCCAGACCATCAGAAATGGCTAGGCCAGCGGTACCGACGACAACAAGACAGCGGCAAAAATCCCCAACATAAAAGCGAAAACATGACGACCCGAACTGGTTTCGCGCAATGGCGCCGTAAGCGGGCCCGTGGCAATATAGATCAACAAGCCGACGCTCAGTGCAAACATATTTGAAAGACTGTCGCTACCACCGAATGACACAATCGGATCGGCCAGTAACACGCCTAGCGGCGTCGTGATGCCGGCCACCAGAAAAGCCGTCACACAGGAACGCAAATTGCCAAACCCGGACCGCCGCAGAATAGCATAGGTCACAATCGCCTCGGGAAACTCGTGCAGGATCAGACCGGAGGCGGCATAAACACCCGCACTGTGTTCCGTCGCAAATGTGACACTGTAAATCATCCCGTCAATCAGCGAATGAATACCGATTGCCGTCAGGACCGAAACCACTTCAAAGCCCGAACTATCTGCCTTGTCAGACCATAGCTTTTGCAGAGCATAGGTCAGCAATGCGCCCCCGACAAAGCCGACCAGCACCAAGACCGACGACTCGATCTCGGCTTCAAAAGCTTCCGGTAAAAGGTGCAAGAAGCAGACAACAATCAGCATTCCAGCCGCAGCGCTACCAAGCAAGCTTGCATGCCGGCCGGAAAAACCGGGACGCAGCGCAGCAACGCCAAGCGCCAAAGCCGTAGCCGACATCGCAAGTAAGGAAAAAAGAAAAGCAGAGTTCATAAATTTAACCGAAAATTTCCGAGATCAGACGCCCTAGAGCTTGATGAAATAATTGTTATAGAGTTTCATTTAGCGTTGGCGATCCTTCTCTTCCAGCAATGGGAAAATTCGCATAACACCCCTCGCCAGACCGGACAATTTCATTTCGTACAGGGAATAGGAAAGATGCCGAAAGCAAAGCTTGATTGGAGCGCACAAAACAATCACTCTTTTAATCCTGACGGCAGCGCAGCTTTGCAGCACGCCGTTAAATCGACTCAGAAGCTGGCGCCCGGTCAGGCCAATACGCAAAGCGTGCCTGATATTTTTCAGGCGCTATCATAAAAATGTTTTGGCCAAGAAACCGGTCGAAAGGGGCTCAAGACATGCTGTAAAGTCGCCGATCTTCCCGCAGCCGCGGCCCATACCACGCACAGCCCGCACGCAGCACGTGACGCTTATAAATTCTGGAAATTGGACATGAATTCTACCGCCATAACGATCGAAATATCAGATCTCGAATATGCCTGGCCCAATCAAGGCCCGCTATTACAGCTGAAATCCTTTACCGTTGCCGCCGGCGAAAGCCTTTGTCTACTTGGTCCGTCAGGGACCGGAAAATCAACCTTGCTCAGCCTGATTGCCGGCGTGCTTGAGCCACAAAAGGGCCGCTTACAGGTTTGCGGCAGCGCACTCGAGGCACTGTCCAGCCACCAACGCGACCAGCTACGCGCCGATCATATCGGCATTATTTTTCAGATGTTTAACCTGGTTCCATATCTTTCGGTTTTACAGAATGTCTTACTGCCATGTCGCTTCTCACCGCGACGCCGCAATCGGTTCGAAAGACCGGAAAGTATGGTCGAAGATGCCAAGCGTCTCTTATGCCAGCTTGGCCTTGACGCCCCCGATTTATTGTCACGCCCAGTGCGGGATCTGTCAGTGGGTCAGCAACAACGGGTTGCGGCCGCCCGCGCGATGATCGGGGCACCGGAGCTAATTATCGCAGACGAACCCACCTCAGCCCTCGATCGCGATAATCGCAACCGGTTCGTCCGTTTGTTGCAAGACGAAGCCAAAGCATCCGGTGCGACCCTGCTCTTCGTTACACATGATCAGGGTCTCGCCAGCCAGTTTGATCGTACGGTCACGCTTGACGACATCAATCACATTACTACCCCGACAGGAACCGCATGATGGAGACCTCAATTCTTAGTCTAGCTGCCGCCAGCCTCCGTAATCGCCTCGGCTCTGCCACGCTCACCATCCTGGCCGTGGCCTTGTCGGTGACGCTCTTTCTCGGTGTTGAAAAATCGAGAACTGCGATGCGCACTAGTTTCGACAATACAATTTCCGGCACCGAACTGATCGTTGGAGCGCCAACCGGGGCAACAAACCTGCTGCTGCATGCCGTATTCCATATTGGCACCCCGCAAGCCGAACTTTCATGGTCACGCTATCAGGAAATTGCAGCCCGGCCGGATATTGCCTGGGCAGCGCCTGTCATTCTCGGTGACAGCCATCGTGGCTTTGATGTTTTGGCGACCAATCAGACTTATTTTGACCATTATAAATTCGGCCGCGACCGGTCGCTGGAACTTGCCTCCGGCGAAATCATGACGGATATTTTCGACGCTGTTGTCGGCGCCAGTGTTGCCGCCGAGCTGGGATACGACATCGGTACACCGCTGATTCTATCGCACGGCATCGAAAGCACCGGACATGCGCATCACGATGATCGTCCCTTTAGAATTGTCGGCATCCTGAAACCGACGGGCACGCCGGTTGATCGAACAGTTCATATTGGCCTTGAAGGGCTGACTGCGATGCATGTTGGCTGGGAAACAGGCAGTCGGCATCATCTGGCTGATAGCATCACGACCGAAATGATCCGCTCGTTCGATCTCACGCCGGATTCGGTAAGCGCTGTATTTATCGGCCTCAAGGATAAAACAACGATTCTGCAGACACGCCGGGCCTTGAACAGTCAGCGGGAGGAGCCCGTAACTGCCATTATTCCGGGACAGACCCTGACACAATTATGGCGTCTTGTCGGGACGTTCGAACGACTTTTGATCGGGGTTTCTATTTTTGTGATTGCGGTCGGGATGACATCCATTCTGACCAGCATGCTGAGCAGTCTGAATGAAAGGCGTCGCGAAATGTCGGTCCTGCGCGCCGTCGGTGCCGGACCAAGGCATATTCTGATGTTGCTCGTCTCAGAGTGCGGCCTGCTCGGCTTGATTGGCGCCAGTGCCGGGGTTTGTTTCACCCAGATATTAATTCTGGTCATCAATCCAGTTCTGGTCTCGACTGTCGGAATGGAGCTGGCGGGGACCGCGCCGGGACTTACAGATTTTCTAACCGTTGTCTCAGTCTCCGTTTTGGCGTTAATCATAGGTTTCTGGCCAGCCTGGACTGCCACACGCAATTCGATTGGCGACGGTCTGGCCATAAAACTCTAATGAGGGACGGTGAAAACCCATCGCCGACTAAACATGCCACCACGACAAAAACTCCTTGCGATCGCCTTTGTCGCCATCGGCTATCTGGCCGCCTGCGGCGGGCCGACAAGCACGCCTTCGGAAACTGGCACAGCCACTGAGATCGAGACCTCCGACACATCGCAATCATCACAGGCCAATCGCCCGCAACCGTCGCAGCCGGACCAGAGCGCCGGAGCAACACAGTCTGAAGGCGCCACACCTTCGGACAATAGCCAACAGCCCGTGACCACTACCAGTCGTTTTGTAGCAGCCGGTGTCGAAGCCCTCGACGCGATCGATCGCGGCGTGCAGGAAATCAGTTGGGATGATTTGCTACCGGCTGGCGAGGAAGAAAGACTGACCGCTTTATATCAAGCGCAGATGGCCCAATTATATGCTGCACCAGTCGCTGAAGGCGCCGCAAATGACATCGCCGTCCAGATCGGAACTTTCAATACGGTTGCGGCGCTTGACCAGACACTCATCCGGATCCCGGGCTATACGGTCCCCTTCGATTTTGGTCCCGATGCCGATATCACTGAATTTCTTCTTGTTCCTTACTTTGGCGCCTGTCTACACGCCCCGCCGCCACCTCCGAATCAGACCATTTTTGTCCAGACGGCAACACCGATAAAGCTGGCCGATCTCGCGCAGGCCGTTTGGGTCGAGGGGATCGTTTCGACCCAGCGACAAGATACATCCCTTGCCGGTGCAGCCTACACTATTCAAATGGATACCATTGAGGAATTCGAATACTAGTTTTCGCTGCAATCCTGCTCGCCATAGCAATGTTTCGCCCCACATCTCTATGGCAACCGTTACGGTAACAGAGAAAGTCCCAGATCATGCCTCTTAGCATTCTCCAGATCAGCTTCATTATTGCACTCGCTGCGCTCGTAATTGTTTTGGCTCTTGGTCTGGCAAATATTGTCCGGACCGACGCCGGACAGGCTAGTCGCTCAAACAAACTGATGCGGCTTAGAGTTCTCGCCCAGGCCGTCGTCATTGGCGTTCTGGTTCTTATCGGCCTCGCCGTTGGCGCCATTGGAAGCTGAAGACATGGTCAAGCTGGACAAAATTTACACGCGGGCCGGCGACCAAGGAAAAACACGGCTTTCGACCGGCGCACCGGTTGAGAAATGGAATTTACGGGTCACCGCATATGGCACGGTCGACGAAGTCAATTCGGTGCTCGGACTGGCAGCCCTGCATGCTGAGGGCGATATGCTGGCGGCGATCCGGCGGATCCAGAATGATCTGTTCGATCTCGGCGCCGATCTGGCAACGCCCGACCTTGGCCAGACGCTTGAATGGGAGCCGTTACGGATCGTCGATAAGCAAGTCGTCCGGCTCGAACAGGAAATCGACAAAATGAATGCCAGTCTCCCAGCTCTGGATAGTTTCGTTTTGCCCGGCGGCACGACGCTTGCAGCCTATTTGCACCTTGGTCGCACAACATCGCGGCGAGCCGAGCGGCTGATTGCCGAACTGGCGGCAAAACCGGACGAAATTGTCAGTAGTGCCGCATTGTCATATGCTAACCGGCTCTCTGACTGGCTCTTTGTCGCCAGCCGGCATGTTAATGATAATGGCGCCGGCGATATCAAATGGGTGCCGGGTCATAATCGTTAGCCGGTTTCTAACCTTGCTGGAAATAAGCGAATATTCGTTTAGCCACAGCTTCGGACACGCCGTCCACGGCGCGAAGGTCGGCGAGCTTAGCGCGCGACACGCCACGGGCCGATCCAAAATATTGCAGCAGAGCTTTTTTCCGGGCCGGTCCAATCCCCTCAATCTCATCCAGCGGATTTTTCCGCAAATCCGAGGATCGCTTCGCTCGGTGCGCGCCAATAGCCCAGCGGTGTGCTTCATCCCGCAACCGCTGCAGATAATACAGAACCGGCGCATTCTCCGGCAACCGGAATGGAGCTTTTCCCGGCTGGAAGAACTGTTCCCGCCCGGCATTGCGTTCAACGCCTTTAGCGATCGACACCAATGGCACATCCGCCGTGGTCAGGCCAAGCTCATTGAGAATATTCACAACAATATTCAATTGACCAAGCCCGCCATCAATCAAAACCAGATCGGGAAAAACCATCGATTTTCCGTCCTTTTGGTCTTTCAGTGCCCGCTTGAATCGACGGCGCATAACTTCTGCCATCATCGCATAATCGTCCCCCGGCGTTATGTCGGGATCTTTGATGTTGAATTTTCGATATTGGGATTTTTCAAACCCGTCCGGGCCAGCGACAACCATCCCGCCAACCATATTGGTGCCTTGAATATGGGAGTTGTCATAGACTTCAATCCGGGTCGGGGGAGCAGACAAATCAAATGTCTTTGCGACCTCCGCTAGCAGGCGGGTCTGACTGACCCGCTCAGACAGTTTACGCGACAATGCCTCGTTCGCGCTGCGTTCGGCTTGCTCAACAAGAGACTTCTTGTCGCCCCGCTTCGGGCTTCTCAGCTCGACCTTGCTGCCAACCCGAAAAGCGAAAGCCTCGCTAATCAGGTCAGCCTGCTCGGGCAGCTGGTTCGTCAAAATCGTTCGCGGTGGCAGTCGCTTATCATAAAACTGCACGAGGAATGCGGCCAGAATTGCTTCGGCAGTTTCGTCCTTCTCGTGACGCGGAAAATGAATACTGGCACCCCAGTTCTGGCCGGCGCGGATAAAGAACACTTGCACCGCGGATACGCCGCCTTCCATGCAAATGGCAAAGATGTCGGCTTCTTCAATGCCAACCGGATTGATGTCCTGCTGGGCCCGGACAACTGCGAGCGCACGAATACGGTCGCGTAATGATGCGGCCTGCTCGAAATCCATATCGGCCGCGGCAGTCTCCATTTGCTCGACCAGAGTGGAATGCAGATCATTTGCTTTGCCGCGTAAAAAGTCCGCCGCCTGATCGGCCAGCTGGCTATATGTCTGCTTGTCGATCAGGCCGACACAAGGTGCCGAACAGCGTTTAATTTGATGCAGCATGCATGGCCGGTCGCGTGTCGCATAAACACTGTCCTCGCACGTCCGCAATAGAAACGCCTTTTGCAATGTATCAAGCGTCCGGGTTACCGCATTTGCACTTGCAAACGGCCCAAAATAGTCGCCATCAACCCGTTTGGAGCCGCGATATTTAAGAATCTGCGGTACCGCATGGTCGCGCCGGATCAGAATGTAGGGAAAAGATTTATCGTCCCGCAGCAGAATATTAAAGCGAGGCTTCAATGCTTTAATCAAGCTTGCTTCTAATAATAAGGCTTCGGTTTCAGTCTCGGTGACAACGAACTCCATCCGCGCAGTCGACGCGATCATTGCCGCAATCCGCTGGGTATGTCCGCCAAGGCGCGCATAATTCGATACCCGGGCCTTGAGGCTTTTGGCCTTGCCAACATAAAGCACATCCTCATTTGCCCCGAACATGCGGTAGACGCCCGGCTTTGCCGGCAGCCTCGACAAATTATCCTTAATGACATCGATACCGCGCAGCGGTTCGTCAGGAAGAGAATTGGCATCGCTCATATATGCCTATCTAGGGCGGCTTGCTCGAATTGCCTAGAAGCCGGCAGCCAAAGTCAGCGCTGTTTAAGTGCGATACCAGCCGACCGAAACCGCTATTACTCGCCATGCCGGACTGTCGAACATTTTTAGGCTGCCTTTTTGCCGGAATACATATCATTACAAAGGCACAATATTGCCTCCTAGGCGATGTCGCAGTAAGGCAGCCTTAGTTATTTTTGGAGACAGCCATGAGCCAAGCCATCATCTTTAGTGACGCCCTGAACCGGGTCGAACCGTCTGCCACAATTGCGGTAACGACAAAGGCTGCGGAGTTGCGCAGCGCCGGCGAAGATGTCATCGGACTTGGAGCGGGCGAGCCGGACTTTGACACACCCGAGCATGTTAAGGCCGCGGCGATTGCAGCAATACAGGCCGGACATACAAAATACACGCCAGCCGACGGCCTTCCCGAACTGAAAAAAGCCATTTGCGAGAAATTCAAACGCGACAATGAGCTCGATTATACGCCGGAGCAGGTCCATGTCGCACCCGGCGGCAAGCCGGTTATCTATAATGCCCTGATTGCAACGCTGAACCCGGGCGACGAAGTGATTGTGCCGGCACCTTACTGGGTAAGTTATCCCGAAATGGTCAAGCTTTGTGGCGGCACACCTGTAATCGTCAAATGCGGACAGAATGCAGCCTATAAACTAAGCCCTGAAGCGCTCGAACAGGCAATAACGCCAAAGACGAAATGGCTTATCCTGAACTCGCCATCAAACCCGACCGGGGCAGCTTATTCGCGCGACGAACTGGCGGCGCTCGGTGAGGTCCTGCTGCGGCATCCCGGCGTCATGATCCTGACTGACGACATGT
The DNA here is from genome assembly GCA_002172915.1 of Hyphomonas sp. TMED17. Classification (GTDB taxonomy): domain Bacteria; phylum Pseudomonadota; class Alphaproteobacteria; order Caulobacterales; family Hyphomonadaceae; genus Henriciella. Next base: position 300,433 of record NHBW01000006.1, read on the forward strand.
ATGAACATCTGGTCTATGACGACTTCGAATATTCGACGATCGCGCAGGTTCAGCCGGCATTATACGACCGGACCCTGACAATGAACGGCGTTTCGAAAGCCTATGCCATGACCGGCTGGCGGATTGGCTATGCCGCTGGCCCGGCCGAACTAATAAAGCAGATGCGCAAAGTGATCAGTCAGACGACATCCAATCCCTGTTCGATTTCACAACATGCCGCTATTGCAGCACTGCAAGGCGATCATTCATTCCTGCAAGAACGTAATGCAATCTTTCGCGAGCGCCGCGACTTTGTTGTCGCCGAATTGAACAAGGCAGAAGGCTTAAGCTGTGAGACGCCGGAAGGCGCTTTCTATGTTTATCCCTCATGTGCCGGCGTATTGGGTAAAACAACGCTCTCCGGAAAGCGTCTCGAAACTGACAGCGATTTCGCCTCAGAACTTTTGCTGCAGGAAAAAGTTGCCGTTGTCATGGGAACCGCCTTTGGCATGTCGCCGGCATTTCGTATTTCCTATGCAACCTCGACCGACGCCCTCAAAACCGCGATGGCACGAATTCAGGCATTCTGCGCAAGCCTCAAATAGGACTTGTATGCCGGCATGATTATGCTGCTGATAAAATCAGCTGGAGACCGCGCAATAATGTGATCTCCGGCTGGACCTCTAGCGACGGCCAAATAGCCGCTCGATATCGGCCAGTTTCAGCTCAACATAAGTTGGCCGGCCATGATTGCACTGACCGGAATGCGGTGTTGCTTCCATCTGTCGAAGCAATGCATTCATTTCCTCGGCATTCAGACGGCGGCCGGCCCGTACCGACCCCCGGCATGCCATATTACCCATAATCTCTTCGAACCGTTCCTTGAGCGCGAGCCCGGCCTCATACTCGGCAAAATCATCGGCAAGATCACGGATCAGACCGCCCACATCCATTTCGCCGAACAGAGCCGGCGTGGCGCGAACGCAAACCGCATCCGTGCCAAAAGGCTCGATTTCCAGCCCCATCTCAAGCAACTCTCCCGCTCGCACCAGAACACGATTAGCCTCATCTTCGCTCAACTCGACAATGTCCGGTATCAATAAGGTCTGCCGCTTAACGCCAGACTGCCCGGCCTGCCGCTTCATGTCTTCATAAACCAGCCGCTCATGCGCGGCATGCTGATCAACAATGACAATGCCATCGGAGGTCTGGGCGACAATATAGGTTTCATGCAGCTGTGCCCGTGCGACCCCGAGTGGAAACGCCGATTGCTCCGGCGGCTCCGATCCGCCGACATGCTCGACTTTAGCAGTCGGTGCGGCATCCGAACGCCAGGCCACGGCTGACCCGAGATAAGACTCGCCCTGTTCTGAAAATTTCACGGCCGGCTGGCTTGGCCCGGGATCTGCCCACAAGCTCGAACGGTTAAAAACAGAGGCTTGATGCGGTTGCGTCTGGACTCTGCCAAGTGCTTGCTGCGACACCGTCGTGCTCGCCCTGTGCCCCGCTGCGGCCAGACTGTGCCGGAGCGCTCCGATTAACAAGCCACGAACATTGCCACCGTCCCGAAAACGCACTTCGGTTTTGGCCGGATGCACATTGACGTCGACAAATTCCGGATCGAGATCAACAAAAAGTGCCGCCATAGGGTGGCGGTCACGAGCCAGGAAATCCTGATATGCCGCCCGGATAACACCAGTCAGCATGCGGTCCTTAACCGGTCGGCCATTGACGAAAAGATATTGCAACTGGGCATTGCCCCGGTTGAGCGTTGGCAGACCGGCGAACCCGGACAGGGTCACGCCGTCGCGCTCGCCGGCTATGGCAATTGCATTCTCGCTGAACGGTCTTCCCATAATAGCAGCGAGCCGCTTCAGCTGATGATCGGCACTGTTCCCGAGCGCCGGCAATTTCAGCAATGAACGGTCATTACTTTCAAGGAAAAAACCGACATCCGGACGCGCCATTGCCAGGCGTTTCATAACATCGCTGACCGCCATGGTCTCAGCCCGCTCCGACTTCATGAATTTAAGCCTCGCCGGCGTGGCATAGAACAGGTCGCGGACGTCGATACGGGTGCCGCCAAGGCCACGCCCGGTAAAGGCGGCCGGTCGTGGATCGGATATCTCGCCCGCCGCAATCGAGATTTCGGCCGCGGGGAGATCATCGGTTTTGGAGGAGATTACCATCCGGCTGACACTGGCGATTGACGGCAGCGCCTCGCCACGGAAACCCATCGTGTGAATATTCAGCAGGTCAAAACGACCGTCCGGGTCGGCGGAAAGCTTGGATGTTGCATGGCGTTGCAATGCGAGCTGCATCTCTTCGGGTCGAAGGCCACACCCGTCATCTTCAACCGTGATACGGCCCAGTCCACCCGCTTCGATTCGGACCCGGACCTCTTGCGCCCCGGCATCTAGTGAATTTTCAACCAGCTCTTTTACTGCGGCGGCCGGGCGCTCGACGACTTCACCAGCCGCAATCCGGTTAACGGCATCAGCCGGCAATTGTCTGATGGTCGGGCGTTGCTTAAGATCAGAGCTATCGGACATCCGGCAATAATATACGCTTCAATCGATTCGCGGTAGAGGCCAGACAGATAAGTTGACCCCACGTGCAGACTGCTGATCTCGACAGATAAACACTTAGTGAAGGGCCATTCCATGACATCACGCCATCTCGTTGCGCCGGAACTACGTCCCTTGTTGGAGATATGGCCAACCGCGAAAGTGAATGCTGAAACGCTGCCGAACCTGCGTCAAATACGTAACCAGGCATCCCGCAACCTGCCACCGCCACCAGATACAGTCTCGGTCAAGAATCACAACGCACCAAGCCAGAATGGCGATGCGACAGTCAGAGTGCAGCTGACACAGCGCAAAAACCGCCAGAATACGGCACCGGTGATCTTGCACCTGCATGGCGGCGGATACGTTCTTGGAAGTCCGGAAATGACGGCCCCACAATCGACAAACTGGGCAGAAAAACTAAATGTAGTAGTCGCGTCGGTCGATTACCGTCTGGCGCCGGAAACCATCGCGCCGGGAAATGTCGAAGACGCCTATGCGGCGCTGCGCTGGCTCTATATGCAAGCCGAAGCACTCAATATTGATACATCCCGGATTGCAGTTGCCGGCGAAAGCGCAGGAGGCGGACTGGCTGCCGCACTCGCCCTTCTGGTCAGGGACCGGGGCGAGTTCCAGATCTGTCATCAGCAGCTGATCTTTCCGATGCTCGACGACCGCACAGCGACACGTACCGATATGCCAGACCATTATGGTGAATTCATATGGACCCCGGCTTCCAATTATTTTGGATGGCGTTCATTACTCGGTCATGCACCCGGCGTCGATAACGTCTCACCCTATGCTGCGCCAGCACGCGCTGATGATATGTCAAACCTCCCCCCGACCTTCCTTGCGACCGGCGCTCTGGATCTTTTCGCCGAGGAAAACCTAGACTATTCCAAACGCCTGATGCGGGCCGGAAATCATATCGAATTCCATATCTATCCCGGCGCGCCGCACGCTTTCATGGCCTGGGCAGATGCCGAGATTAGCCGCCAGTATCAGCGTGATGCTCTGGCGGCTTTGAAACGAGGACTGGCGATTACCGACGAAGGGCTAAAAATTGACCCGGTTTGAGGACGCGCCGTCAATGATCAAATTAACCCCGTTCGTGTAGGCTGATAAAGGACTGGCCAGAAAGACCGCTGCGTTTGCAATTTCCTGCGGTGTTGCGCATCGGCCTGTCGGGTTCCGGGATAGGGCCTGCTTGTAGAATTCCGGCATATTATTTTCGACCATATGCCAGACCCCGCCCTCGAAATAGACCATGCCCGGCGAGACCGTATTCACACGTATGCCGCGGCTGGCATGCTGTCTGGCAAGGCCTTTCGCCATATGGATAAGGCTTGCCTTAATTGGCCCATATGAACTCGCGCGGTCGGCATATGCGGCTGAAATTGACGTGATAATGATAAAGGCTGCATCACCTATGCTGTCAGCCGCCGCTGCGAGCAGCGGTTCCGACGCCTCCCAGGCATTTACCGCGGCAAGCACATCCAGCTCGAAATTCTGTTTCCATGAATCCGGATTATGCCCTTGCGCCATGGCACCGGCATTGGAAACCACGATATCGACCCCGCCTAGCTGGGTACCGGCTTCGCCGATCCATGCTTTCAGACGGTCGCCATCCGTCACATCGACAACGCCACCAAAGGCTTGCACTCCAAGGCCTTTTAGGTGGGCAACAGCCTCGTCAACTTGGTCCGGCTTGCGCGCACAAATCGCTACACTAACCCCTTCTCCCGCCAGCGTCTCCGCTATCGAACGCCCAATACCGCGTGTTCCTCCCAGAACAATTGCCTTTTTTCCTTGCAGCTTCATATCCATTGCCGATAACCTCCCTTGCGATTTCGTCTTTGAACCGGCTCTTACATCCGTATCGAGGACCTTGCCGGATCACTGACAGATCGCTGGATAGATTAATTCAGGCCAACCGCCATCAAAGCATCTTTCTGGGATTGCGCTAGGCGTTCCGCTGAGAAACCCTCAAGACTTTCTTCAAAAAGAGCGTGGAAATTCAGCTCGGCCCCAAGCCGGAGATAAGCCGCACCAAGCCCGATAGCCGCCCGGTCCATGAAAACAAACTCCCGCGGGATCGTAACTGGCCCCTTCTGCTTTAGCAGGCGACGCACTTCAAACGCTTCCTTGCGGCCATAATCGCCCGCGCTAACCCCGTCGGCCACAGTTCTCACACGGTCCTCCAGTAGCGGACCATAAATGAAACGGGCCCAGATATTTAGAATTTCGACAAGTTCGCGGTTAAGCCCCTTGAAGCCCCACTTTTTGTAAGCCTCGTAAGAGGCATCAAAATCATCATGCAGCATAGCGCGATACAAATCGACGACGCCGACGACAAATGCCGGCGGGAATATCCGAACACAACCGAAATCAAGCAAATTCAAGCCGGCCCCGGCATCCGTCAGCTGATAATTCCCCAAATGCGGATCACCATGAATGACAGCATAACGATTCATCGGCAGCCACCATGTCCAAAAGAGGTTTCTTGCAATTTTATTTCTAGTCTCTTGCGGCGCCTGTTCGAAGGCCGACAGCGACTGCCCATCGTGCCAGCTCATCGTCAGCAATCGGTCCGTACATAAATCGGCCTGGGGTTGAGGCACTGTGACAAAATCATAGGGTTCAAGAATATGGGCATAAAGCGCCATATGCTTGGCCTCGCGCGCATAATCCAATTCTTCCCGTAAACGTTCGGTTATCTCGTCAATCATCTCGCCCGGATCGACGGATCCATCGATCCTACGGAACAGGCCCAACAGCACGCGCAGCTGACTAACGTCACTTTCAACCGCGCTCGCCATATCAGGATATTGCAGCTTACAAGCCACCTGACGCCCGTCATGTAATGTCGCCTTATGGACTTGTCCAAGAGACGCCGCATGGGCCGCCTCTTTCTCGAACATTGAAAACCGGCCGAGCCAGTCGCTTCCCAATTCAGCCCGCATCCGGCGCCGCACAAATGGCCAGCCCATAGCTGGCGCATGCGATTGCAGCTGCGATAATTGTTCGGCATATTCCTTCGGCAGAAAGTCAGGAATGGTCGAGACCATTTGCGCGATTTTCATCAAAGGTCCCTTTGACTTCCCGAGCGCCGCTGTCAGTGCCTGTGCGATCCGCTCATCGCCCTTGTCTCCCCCCCACAAGGCGTTTGCAGCGAAACTTAGGCCTGCACCCGACAGATTGGCCCCGACTTTGGCTGTCCGGCCAAGCCGAGCTGCAAGGCGATTACGTTCGGGATCATCCACCATTATTATCTCCGGCCTGTCTTGACTGCTCTTGAGATATAGGTTGGCTGGAACGAAAAGCGATAATCAGCAGCTCATCTGCGACAGCTCATCGCGATACATCACACACTTTGATTTTTGCAGAATTCAAGCAGCGGCGATTAGGCCTGTCCGAACCCCTGCACAATCGTGATTAGGTCAATTATACTGAGCCGATGTCAGATCCGAATCAATCACGCCGTATCAGCGAAATGGCTGCGCCACGGGCGCCACGGGCCGCCGGCCAAACCGCCGTTCCAATGACTGGTCTTAATCCGGAACAATGCGAGGCAATCGAAACCACAGAAGGGCCCTTGCTTGTGCTAGCTGGCGCCGGGACCGGAAAAACCCAGGTGCTGACCACCCGGCTGGCAAATATTATTGCATCCGGTCGGGCTTATCCAAGCCAGACCCTGACAGTAACATTCACCAATAAGGCCGCGCGTGAAATGCGCGAGCGGGCGCTTGAACTAATTGGTCCTGACGGCGAAGGCCTGCGTTGGCTCGGCACATTCCATTCTATTTCTGCGCAAATACTGCGCCGCCATGCTGAACTAGTCGGATTGAAACCGTCATTCACTATTCTCGATACAGATGACCAGATCCGGCTCTGCAAACAAATCATTGAAGCCGAAAACATCGATCCCAAACGCTGGACCCCACGCCATCTCGCCGCACTTATCGATGGCTGGAAAAACCGGGCGCTAAGCCCTGACAAAGTCCCGACGGAAGACGCCCACAATTTCGCCGATGGTAAGGCGATCAGCTGTTACACACTCTATCAGGCACGCCTGAAAATATTAAATGCCTGCGATTTTGGTGATCTGTTGCTGCATACAATCACCATCTTTCAGAATAATACCGATGTTCTCGCCGATTTTCATCGCAAGTTCCGATACATACTGGTTGACGAGTATCAAGATACCAATGTCGCACAGTATTTATGGCTCCGCCTGCTTGCCAAAGGCACAGGAAACATTTGTTGTGTCGGGGATGATGATCAGTCGATCTATGGTTGGCGGGGCGCGGAAGTTGATAATATTCTGCGCTTCGAAAGTGATTTTCCGGGCGCGAAAGTCATCCGGCTGGAACGGAATTATCGTTCGACAGAACCAATCCTCGCGGCGGCCTCCTCGGTTATATCCTATAATCGAAGCCGGCTTGGCAAAACCCTGTTCGTCGGCGGCGACTGGGCCGGAGATCCGGATGCCGAAAAAGTAAAGGTACGAGGCCTGTGGGATGGCGACGCCGAAGCCCGCATGGTTTGCGATGATATTGAGGCCTGGGCGGCAAAGGGGCGGTCCTATGCTGAATGCGCCATACTCGTCAGAGCGTCCTGGCAAATGCGCCAATTCGAAGAACGGCTGATCATGCTGGGCATCCCCTATCAGGTCATCGGTGGTCCAAGGTTTTTCGAACGTGCCGAAATTCGCGATGCGATGGCTTATTTGAGGCTTATCCGCTCGACTGATGATGATCTCGCCTTTGAGCGCGTTGTGAACCAGCCAAAGCGGGGCGTCGGCGCGACAACGCTCCAGAAACTCCAGCAATATGCACGTGACGATGGCCGGTCGCTGTTCACGCTGGTGCCGATGATACTGCAAACAGATGAAGTCAAAGGACCCGCCAAACGCGGCCTGACACGCTTTATCGACCAGATCAATCACTGGCGCAGCCAATACGCCAACGGGCTAGGGCACGTCGAACTGGTCCAGACAATTCTTGATGAGTCCGGCTATACTGATCTTCTGCAGAAGGATCGCAGCCCACAAGCCCAGACCCGGCTCGATAATCTCAAGGAACTCGTCAATGCAATCGACGAATTCGACAGTCTGGAAGGCTTCCTGAGCCATGTCGAACTGGTCATGGATGTCTCGACACAATCTGTCGGCGAGGAAGTTCAAATCCTGACGCTGCATGGCGCCAAAGGGCTCGAATGGCCACTGGTCTTTCTGCCGGGCTGGGAAGAGGAAGTCTTCCCCTCCCGCCGCTCGCTTGATGAAAGCGGGAAAAAAGGTCTCGAGGAAGAAAGGCGGCTGGCCTATGTCGGCTTGACCCGGGCCCGCGAGGCGGCCCGGATTTCATTCGTTGCCAATCGCCAGATTTTTGGCCGCTGGCAATCGGTTTTACCAAGCCGTTTCATTGATGAGCTGCCGCCCGAACATGTCGATGCCCAGTCTGACACCGGTTATAATTCGGTCATCGATCAAGATAATGGCTTTCAAGGTGATATCGAAGACCTCGGCGCTCGCTCGGACTATTCATCGCCCGGATGGCGACGGCTCAAAGAAAATGCCAGCCAGCCGGTTTCAAGCCCGATTCTGGAAGGCAAGGCCGTTCTACTGGCTGCAGAAACCGGGCATTCCGGTTTCAAGCTTGGCCAGCGGGTTTTCCATCAGAAATTCGGCTATGGCAAAGTTGTGGATGCAAACGGCACCAAACTCTCGGTGGCGTTTGAAAAAGCCGGTATCAAGAAAGTCATCTCGACTTTCATCAAACCCGTCTAGCGATCAGGAGCTGGTGGTCTCGTCACCGCCATTAATACCGTCCCAGAATTTCTTGACACGCCCCATAAAACCGGCGCTTTCAGGATTGCAATCAGCGGCCGAGCACGCGCCGAATTCTTCCAGTAACTGTTTCTGATGGGCCGACAGGTTGCGCGGCGTCTCAACGAAAATTTCGATGTACAGATCGCCGTATTGCGGCGCCCCGCGAAGCGACGGCATCCCTTTACCGCGCAAACGCAGCTTCCGGCCGGTCTGAGCTCCCTCGGGGATCGCAACCCGCGCCCGGCTGCCGTTAATAGTCGGAACCTCGACATCCCCGCCCAGCGCCGCCGTGACCATTGAGACGGGCGTGCGACAATACAAGTTCGGACGATCGCGTTCAAACAAATCGTGTTCGAGAACTTCAACGAAAATATACAAATCACCGCGCGGCCCGCCGCGTGCACCCGCTTCGCCTTCGCCAGACAGGCGAATGCGCATGCCGGACTCGACACCAGCTGGTATTTTTACCGACAATGCCCGGTCCTGCTGAACTTGTCCCGCACCGCGGCAAACCTTGCACGGCTTGGCAATCACAGTGCCGCGCCCTGAACATCGCGCACAGGTCCGCTCCATCGTAAAGAAACCTTGGCGGGCATGGACCCGACCAGACCCCTGACAGGTCGGACAGGTTTCGGGTGTCGTGCCCGGTTCGGCGCCGGACCCGTCGCAGGCATCACAGTCGACCACGGTGGGGACATTGATTTTCGCGTCTTTGCCGGCAAACGCTTCCTCAAGCGACACGTCCATATCATAACGTAAATCGGCGCCACGCTGAGGTCCATTCGACTGGCGGCCACCAAACGGGCTTGATCCGCCGAAGACCTGACTAAAAATATCCTGAAAGATATCGCCGGGATCACCGTTAAACGGGCTACCGCCCCCCCCGCCACCGCCTTCGAAGGCGGCATGACCGAACCGGTCATAGGCCGCCTTCTTCTCTGGATCAGACAGGACCGCGTAAGCTTCGCCGACTTCCTTGAACTTGGCTTCCGCCTCGGTATTTCCGGCATTCTGGTCCGGATGGTACTTCATCGCCAGTTTCCGGTAAGCGCTTTTCAAAGCCTTACCGTCGCAATCCTTGGCGACCCCAAGAACATCGTAATAGTCGCGTTTACTCATACTTTACCTTGCCGGTAGATTTTTCGGGCTTCGATAGCAAGTGGGGCGTTCTAGCCAACGTTGCAAGGGTCAACGACTGACTAGACTGCCTTTTTACCTTCGGCATCACTGAACACGCGCGCTGCAATCTCCTTCGGCACAACCATTAGCGTCTGCGCTAGCGTCTCCTGCCAGCTATCAAGCAAGGCTTCGGCTCGTGCACTCGACGTTCGGACCTGATGCTCGATGAGCAATTCACGGAAAGGTTCGGCATGACGCACATCCAGGTCAATCAGGCGGTACCAGTCGATAGCATCAGGATTGGCAACACCATCAAACCTTTGCTCGGGATCCCAAATGAAAGTTGTTCCCCCGGTCATTCCAGCACCGAAATTATCACCTATCGGACCGAGAATAGCGATCCTGCCGCCGGTCATATACTCGCAGCCATTCGCGCCGCAGCCCTCAATGACCGCATTCGCACCCGAGTTACGAACACCGAAGCGAACCCCGGCTCGACCGGCAGCGAATAGCTTACCGGAGGTTGCGCCATAAAGACAGGTATTCCCGATAATCGTATTGTCACCGGCATTGTAGGAAGCGTGGCTCGGTGGCTTCAACTGGATCGTCGCGCCTGACAATCCTTTTCCGACATAGTCATTGGCGTCGCCAACCACATCCAGCAAGAGACCCTGCACACTGAAAGCACCGAGTGATTGTCCGGCACTGCCATTCAGGCGAACGTGCAAGCGGCCTTCCGGAAGTTCCGACTGACCGAATTTCCGGACAATACTAGAGCTTGAGCGCGCACCAATCGAACGCAATACATTATGCACTTCATATTGAAGTTGCATTTTTTCGCCCCGTTCGAAGAACGGCTCGCCGTCACGCAATATCTGCGCATCAAGCGTATCAGGCACCTCCTCGCGGTGGTTCGGGCGATATACATTCATTTTCTCGGTATCGACCTGAACAAGTAGCGGATTGAGATCAAGATCGTCGAGATGCGATGCCCCTCGCGAAACCTGCGCCAGCAAATCTGTCCGGCCGATTGCTTCGTCCAGAGATGTCAGTCCGATGCTCGCCAGAACACGCCGGATATCCTCGGCAATAAAGCTCATCAGATTGACCACTTTATCGGCATTGCCGGTAAATTTCTGACGCAGCGACTCATCCTGAGTACAAACCCCGACAGGGCATGTATTCGAATGACACTGACGGACCATGATACAGCCCATCGCGATCAATGAGGCGGTTCCAATACCATATTCTTCGGCTCCGAGCATTGCAGCGATCACGATGTCGCGACCGGTGCGCAGACCACCATCGGTTCGCAATGTCACTTTATCGCGAAGATTGTTCAAACTCAGAACCTGATGGGCCTCGGCCAGTCCTATTTCCCATGGGAGACCGGCATATTTAATGCTGGTTTGCGGACTCGCGCCGGTCCCGCCAACACCACCGGCGATTAGAATGATATCCGCCTTTGCCTTGGCCACCCCGGCCGCCACTGTTCCAACACCAGACTGGGCCACCAGTTTCACACAGACCCGGACATCCGGATTGATCTGTTTGAGATCATAGATCAGCTGCGCCAGATCCTCGATCGAATAAATATCGTGATGAGGCGGTGGACTGATCAAGGTAACACCCGGCGTCGAATGCCGGTTCTTGGCAATGAACTCGGTGACTTTGAATCCGGGTAGCTGCCCGCCTTCACCGGGTTTCGCACCCTGCGCAATCTTGATTTCCACTTCGCGGCAATGATTGAGGTATTCAGCCGTGACACCGAACCGGCCGGACGCAACCTGCTTCACCGCCGAATTCATATTATCGCCATTCGGTAGTGGCTTATAGCGCTCACGGACCTCGCCACCCTCGCCGGAAACCGACTTCGCGCCGATCCGGTTCATCGCAACATTCAACGTACCATGGGCTTCGGGACTGAGCGCACCAAGCGACATGCCCGGCGTCACAAAGCGTTTCCGGATTTCGTTTACTGACTGGACACGCTCGATCGGCTCGGCCGGACCAGCGGCCTTAAAATCCATAAGATCCCGCAATTGTATCGGCTGATCACGGTCGTCAACGGTTTTCCGGTAACGGTCGTACAGTTCATAATCACCGCGATCGCAGGCCGCCTGCAGCGTATGAATGACGTTGCCATCGAGCGCATGCGGCTCCGAACGCGCCCGCAACCGATAGAAACCGCCGATTGGAAGCGACACGACAGCCTCGTCAAACGCCTGCTCGTGCCGTTTCATGGCGTTTTCTTCGAGGCCGGCAAGGCCGATCCCCGAAATCCGGCTGGTCATACCGGGGAAGTAATCCGCGATCAGGGCCCGCGACAGTCCCAGGGCTTCAAAGTTGTAACCTCCACGATATGACGAGATTACCGAGATGCCCATTTTGGACAGAATTTTAAGCAAGCCGGCCTCGATGGCCTTTTTATAGTTCTGAACGGCCTGGGTCAGTGATATGTCGCCCAGTAATCCGCGCGCATACCGGTCGGCCAGCGCGTCTTGCGACAGATAGGCGTTGACGCAAGTCGCCCCAACCCCGACCAAAACGGCAAAATAATGGGTATCAACACACTCGCCGGACCGGGTCGTCAGAGAACAGAACGACCGTAATCCTTCGCCAACCAGATGACTGTGAACGGCGCCGGTCGCAAGAATCATCGGTATTGCGACATGGTCTAGACCCTGATTTTCATCAGTAAGAACAATATGTTCACGACCGGCCCGGACGGCTTCTTCGGCTTCACGACGAATACGTGCCAGAGCCTGCTTCAACGCCGTGCCACTGCCATTGCCATCCTCGGCCGGGAATGTGCAGTCGATTATTTCAACCCCGTCGCCCAGCAAATCGCGCAGACGATTATACATGCCAGTCGTCAGCACCGGGCTTTCAAGCACATAAACATCCTGCTGGGTTTTGTCAGTTGCCAGGACATTACCAAGATTTTTAAACCGGGTTTTGAGACTCATCACCCGGTCTTCACGCAGCGGGTCGACCGGCGGATTTGTAACCTGACTGAAATTCTGCCGGAAGAAATGACTCAATGGCCGGTAATTCTCAGACAGAACCGCGACCGGGCTATCATCGCCCATTGAACCAATGGCTTCTTTGCCATCTTCCGCCATCGGCGCCAGAATCAGCTCCAGTGTCTCCATCGTAAATCCGGAAACCGTCTGGCGTCGCAGCAGGTCTTCGGTATTAATCTGCTGCGGCTCCGGACCGGACGCCAGCTCAGCATCGAGATCACGGACATTTTCAAGCCATTTGTCATAGGGATGCTCGGCTGCGAGTTGATCAATGATCTCCTGCTGCTCGTAGAATTTACCTGTTTCAAGATCGGCCGCGACCATACCACCGGCTTCGACATGACCGCGCCGGACCACTTCACGCCCGATCAACGGACACATGCCGGTCTCCGACCCGACCGCCAATATGCCGTCAGCGGTCAGAGCATAACGCAATGGACGTAATCCATTCCGGTCAAGCCCGGCAACGGCCCAGCGGCCATCATATCCGCAGACCGCGGCCGGCCCGTCCCAAGGTTCCATAACCGAATTGCAGTAGGCGTATAAGGCGCGGTGCTTCTCCGGAATAATCGAAGCCCGTTTCGACCAGGCCTCGGGAATCAATAAAGCCTTTGTCATTGGCGCCGTCCGGCCGGCTTTACAGAGTATTTCAAACACCGCATCGAGCGCCCCGGAATCGGACAGGCCCTGCGGAACAACGGGTTTTACATCTTCGACATGGTCGCCGAACGAGCCTGAAACCATTTTGATTTCGTGGCTTTTCATCCAGTTCAGATTACCGCGAACCGTGTTTATTTCGCCATTATGGGCCAGCATCCGGAACGGTTGTGCCAGCGCCCATTGCGGGAAGGTGTTCGTGGAGTAACGCTGATGATAGATCGCAATATTCGAAACGAAACGCTCATCCTTCAGGTCGAGATAGAAATTATCAATATCTTCGGCAAGGAACATGCCCTTATAAATCAGGGACTTGTTGCTTAGCGAGCAGACATAGAAGCCGGGGATTCCGGCTTCGCGCGCCCGTCGCTCAATCCGGCGGCGACAGACATACAAGTCGCGATCGAGCGCGACACTGTCACGACCCAGACCGTCACGAAACATAATCTGTTCTATTTCAGGTCGCGTATCCTGAGCCTTTTGTCCGATCACCGAAATATCGACAGGCGGCTGCCGCCAACCATATATATAGAAGCCGAAATGCAGGATTTCGGTTTCCACAATCGCGCGCGCTGCTTCCTGCTGTCCGAGATCGGTTCGCGGCAAAAAGATCTGGCCGACGCAGATCGGATCATCTGTCGGCGAATGACCGGTACGCGAGACCTGCTCGCGGAAAAATTCCTGTGGCACTTCAATACTAATACCGGCGCCGTCACCCGTTTTTCCGTCGGCATCAACCGCACCGCGGTGCCAGACGTTTTTCAGCGCCTTGATGCCCATTTCGACGATTTCCCGTCGTGGGCCGCCATCAAGCGCGACCACCATACCGACCCCGCAAGCATCGTGTTCGTGAGCGGGATCATAAGCGTTGTTGTCGATTAGACGCTGGCGCTGCTCAAGATATTTATCAATTGTGTTCGTCATGACTTTACTCCGCCGCCACCTTGCCGGCTCCGGCCATCATTTTCATGGCCTTGTGCATTTCTTCAGCCGCATCGCGGCCGTCTCGAATTGCCCAGACAACCAGCGATGCGCCGCGAACGATGTCACCTGCGGCATAGACGCCGGGCAAACTGGTTTCCATTGTTTTGAAGTCGACCCGAATGGCACCCCAGCGATTAACCGTCAGGGCCGGCTCTTCGAACAGGGCGGGAAGGTCTTCAGGATCAAATCCCAGCGCCTTGATTACCAGGTCGGCCGGCGCGTCAAAAGTTTGATCGGTCTTTTCCGGCGCTTGCCGGCCTGACGCGTCGGGTGCACCGAGCCGCATCCGCCGGGCGCGAACACCGCGAACACTATTCTCCGCCGTCTCGAGAATGGCTTCCGGGGCAGACAGCCATTCGAACACTACGCCCTCTTCTTCGGCATTCTTAACCTCGCGCTGGGAACCCGGCATATTGGTCCGGTCACGGCGATAGAGACATGTAACAGTCTCAGCGCCTTGGCGAATTGCAGTACGAACGCAATCCATTGCTGTATCACCGCCGCCTATCACGACCACCCGCTTGCCTGCTGCATTCATGCCGCCAGCATTAAATTCTTCAAGCGTATCGCCAAACCCGACCCGGTTCGACGCGGTGAGATAAGGCAACGCGTCCAATATTCTGTCACTTCCAATGCCGGGCACTTTAATATCACGCGGCTTGTAGACGCCCGTTGCGATCAGCACAGTGTCATGCGCCTTGCGAATGGCCGCGAGTGTCATGTCCTTGCCGACATTACAGTTGAAGTGGAAACTGATCCCACTGTCCTCAAGTCGCTTTATACGGCGCTCGACAACGTCCTTTTCGAGTTTGAAACCGGGAATCCCATAGACCAGCAAACCGCCGCCGCGATCATAGCGGTCATACACCGTCACCTGATAACCCTTGCGACGCAATTGTTCGGCCGCCGCTAGCCCGCCGGGGCCGGCCCCGATAATCCCAGCCGACTGCTGGCGCTCGCGAACCGGTTTGACGGGCTTGACCCAGCCATTTTCCCACGCCGTATCAGTGATGTATTTTTCGATAGATCCGATCGTCACGGTCCCATGCCCGGACTGCTCGATTGTGCAGACGCCTTCGCAAAGCCGATCCTGAGGGCAAATCCGGCCGCATATTTCGGGCATGTTATTCGTTGCCGCCGAAACGGCATAAGCTTCCTCGAGACGGTCTTCGGCGGCGAGCTTTAGCCAGTCAGGAATATTGTTTTCTAGCGGGCAGCCCTGCTGGCAGAATGGCACCCCACACTGAGAGCAGCGCGAGGCCTGATCCTGAGCTGCCTCAACTGAAAACTGGTCGTAAATTTCGTCAAAGTCAGCTTTCCGCTTTTTTGCATCCCGCTTATCAGGCATTGCAGGATCGACATTGATAAATTTCAACATTTTAGTAGTCATGGCGCCCTCATCATCTTCAACCTTTTGTTTACATTGTCCGCGAGATGCGAAGCAAGAGGGCGAAGCGCTTATAGGTATCATTTTGAGATATATAATAGAAAGTTATCGGCACTTTTCTCATGCCAGGCGAAATGATTTTATATTTATGCATCATTTCGATATATAAATATTTGATAGCACTATTCGGCAACTCAGCCCAAACTTGAAACTCAAATTTAAGAAGATATCGATATGTCCATTCTGCAACTGGCTATCATCGCCCTTATCCAAGGCATCACCGAGTGGCTGCCGATCTCGTCGTCGGGACACGTTCTGCTGGCTTCGAATTATTTCGGGTTTGAAGGTCGCGACGAATATCTCATTAATGCCATGGCACATTCGGGGACACTGCTCGCAGTCCTGATCTATTTTGGACAGGACATCCAGCGCGCCGTGCTGGGGGGGTTTGAATTGCTATACCAGCCATTCCGGTCGCGAGAGCTCAGTCCTTCGGGTTACCTTGCAGGCCATATTCTGGCCTCGACACCAATCGCTCTCGGCATGATTCTCATTTATGAATTCTTCGTCCCGGAAGATTTGAAAATCGCCTTACGCAGTGTTGAAACCGTCGCGACGACAACGATCGTTTTCGGGGTTTTACTATGGTGGGCCGATGCCCGGCATTCGACGGAACGCGATATTGCAACAATGCGGTGGCGAGATTCCATTCTGATTGGCGCCAGTCAGGCCATTGCAGCCTTATTGCCGGGAACCAGTCGCTCAGGAATCACAATGACGGTAGCCCGGGCTTGCGGCTATAATCGCTCAGACGCTGCAAAATTCTCGATACTAATCGGCGCACCGCTACTGGCAGCTGCTGGCCTTTATGCCTTTGTTCAGCTCCAGTCCGCACCTGTTGCCACAAGCATTGTCGGACTATCCGACGGCATCATCATCGCGGTCCTGTCATTCCTGTCAGGGCTCGCATCAATCCACTTTCTGATGGTCTTGCTCCGACGCACCAGCTTTCTACCATTTGTAATCTACAGGCTCATACTCGGCATATTGCTGATCATCAGCAGCCCGACCCTCGGACTGCTATAGCTTCGCCGACCGGCATTGGAACACAGATCCGGCGTTACTGATCGCCCTTCTGGTGATACTGGCCATAGGCTCTGAACGGCCACAAATAGGATGGCACAATCGCCTCTATGCTTTCGAGCTCGGTGATTCCGAGATCCGCGATCGTTTTGGCCTCCGGCCCGACCGTGTTATCGCGCTTCAGCATTTCGACCTGATCCCCGGTTATCGGCGGCGCGCCGAATATGCCGGTTGATAACGGCCAGACATATCGAAACAGTGTTCCAAACGTCAAACCGATCATCTTGGCGATAAAGAATGGCAGCGGCAGGGCGTACCGCTTGCGGTCAATCACTTCACCGATAAAGTCATAGATTTCCTGGAAGCTGTAAGTGCTCGGCCCACCAAGTTCGAAAATGCTACCCGCAATATCGGGTTTGGATACGGCGATCGCAATGGCATCGGCCACATCACCGGCATAAACCGGCTGTACTCTGGTTGCTCCACCGCCAATAGCCGGCAAAAACGGCAATAATGAAGAGACTGGATGTGATGCCATGCCAGCAAACCGGTTAAAGAAATCATCTTCCGGCCCAAAAACGATAGACGGCCGCAAAATCACGGAGCTTGGCAGGACCGACAAAATTGAGTCTTCAGACTGACCCTTTGTCCGCGCATAAGATGATAGCGAACCGGCATCTGCGCCAATCGCGGAAACGTGAACCAGACGATCAATGCCAGCCTCATAGCAGGCCTGCGCGATGTTCGCCGCACCCTCAAGCTGCGTACTGGCAAAGTTCTGACGGCCACGCTCAAATAAGATGCCGACCAGATTTACAACCGCGTCCGCGCCCTCGACTGCTGCAACGACCGATGCCTTGTCCCGAATATTTGCCTGCACCAGGTCCACCCAGCCCGGCGCACCTGCAAGTCTGACATCCCCTGCAAGGTTGGGCCGTCGGACCGCAACACGCACCCGCCAGCCGGCGGCAACAAGTTGACGGGCAGCGTACCGGCCGATGAAGCCCGAACCGCCGAACAAAGTGACTAGACCTTTTGACATTAGTTTATTCCGGATCGAATTGTTGAAACTGACCGGCTTTCACCACGGTTGCAGCGAATTGTCCATTAGCCCTGCAAAAAAGCCGCCTTAAAGCTGGTTTTTTCTGCCCGTTTGAGCAAACAAGGCCTGCCATTGCGGGGATGGCGCTGACCGCGCTCGCATTCAATGCCGGCGGCCGCCAGACCCGCCAAGCTCATCAGAATGCCGTCGCCGCTTCGCCGGTACCGAGCGCTGCACGCGCCGCATCAAGGCGGCCCATCAGCTTCGTCACCTCAGCTCCTTCATAGGACTCCGACGCACGCGTCTCCGCAAAATCCAGCGCACGGATCAAATCGGCGCTCGCGGCTGCCAGAGCGCCAGGCTCGGTACTACCGACATGGTCGATCCAAACTGGTGACGAATGCGCAAAGGGGTAGCTTTCCATAACGGGCCAGCGGACATCACCGCCATAGGCGCGGGCTGCGACCCAGCCACCTTCCGGCAGTGATACAGTCCCGCTATAGCGCTTCGACTGGCCGGCCGATACGCCGGTATCGGACCAGACGACCTTCCCGTTGACCAATAGCTCGACACGCTCGACCGCTAAAGCTGCCGCCAGTTCGACCGACCAGTCCTGCTCGCCGCTTGCGATCACGTCCCCGGGGCGACTGCCATTTCCGATCTCGAATTGCAATGCCGGTCCGTTGGAAACAAAGCTCTTCCCGCTTTTCAGCGCGCTAACATAAGCTGCCCAGTCAATCTCGCCATCGGGATGCTCGGCATAGATACGCGCCGCCCCGACAGCCGGGGTGCGATGAAAATCAACGAACATATCGGTGCCAGCCATTGCAATAACGGGCTTTCCGATATTCAAAAGGCGGTACCAGAGCTCGGCCGTTCCCAATTCATCACTCCAGGCGCAGATCAGTTCCAGTCCAAGCTCGTCCGACAGGACACTATCGGAAACAAATTCGAGCGGAATACTGCCAAGATTGTCCGGCAGGAACGGGTCGATATTACTGTCAATCGTATGCACATAAGTCCCGATGGCCGCTTCCTGGGCTTCGGCAAAGGCAATTACGTCAGCATTGCTCAAATCAGGATGACTTAAATCAGGGTAGCCCGGCCCCCAGAACCACGGATAATAAAAATCCGGCGCACCAACGATACCAATATGACCGTGGAAATGAGACCGAACCTCTTGTGCGAACTTGATCAAATTCCCGCGTTCGGTTGTGACATTCTCTGCAAGAAACGCCCGATCCATCAGACGATTGTGCAGATTTGCCGATTGCGGAGTCGAAACGTCGACATTTTCGCCATCGACCAATGGGCCAATGTCACCGGTAACATGCCGAAACGGACCATCATAATTCATATGGAAATGGAAATCCGCCGACCTGTAGCCTGCAGCTTTCGCATCCCATATCTCGGTCAGCGTAATATCGACATCATTATCCTGGTCTGCAGCGGCCTGCACCGAAACCGTTTCAGGCCGCCCCATAATCCCGTAAACGGCCTGTATCGTTACCTCGCCGGCTGCCACCTCTAAATCGGTTGATCCGTCAGTATAGAAATAATGGATACCATTCTGGGAATCAAAATAGGTCGGGCCCGACGGATTAGCGACCGGATGGCCCGTCCTATCGGTTACTGACAGACGGGCTGGCGTTTCAGCTCCATCCAACAGCGTCTTGATCTGCAATGTTGTGCTCGGCTGCCCCCAATCCCAGTTTTCGATCATCACAGGTTCGGCAGAACCGCCGTGTACTGAAACCCTCATCAATTTGAACTGCTGCTTTGCGTCCTGCTCGACGAAATAAACTAAACCACCATCATGATTCCAGTCGGGCTGATAGGCGTAGGACGGACCTTCGGTCAGCTCCCCGGTCGGTGCAGGATCATTCAGATCGGAGGTCAGAATCAGGTAATCATCCGCATCCGGCCAAGCAAAAGCAATGATATCCTCTTGCGGATGCACATCGAAACTGGCCTGACCGGCAATCGAAGTTGACTGAATAACGTCATCATCCCCGGTCGCCAGATCCATGCGACGAATTTGCCGGGCTGGCCAGTCAAGATGCAAATAAATCAGGGCATCATCATTTTGCGTCAATCGCGGGTTGCGCTGATGTCCTTCAAGAGCGGTAATTTGTGTCATCTCGCCGGTCGTCAAATCGGAACGCCAAATATTGAGCTGCCCATCCATCGAGGACGAAAAGTAGAGTGACGCACCATCAGCTGAAAATTCAGGATCTAGATCAATCTTCGGCGTATTGATCTCCTGCGTCTGACCACTCGCAAGATCAATAAGGGCGACCGCCATATCGGTTCCGGTGTCTCTCGTGAAAGCCAGGTGCTGGCCGTCCGGCGACCAGCGGGGACGATCATCAAGATCCGGGCCACTCGTTATGCGGGTCGCGGTGTGGCTAGCCAGATCAAGGACCCAGATCCAGCCATAAGCCGCAAATGCAACCTGCCCGCCATCCGGCGAAACGGCCGGATTGTTCGGCCCAGAAGACAAAATTGGTAACTCATACCCCTCAAGGTAGATATGGTGTCGCTGATCATCGACCTTCGGATATCGATTGGTCCACTGTGCTTGAGAAGTTGCCATCGTGCAGACAAGGGACACGGTAAGAGCTAGTAAAAATCGCATGACACAGACAGCCTTCTTTATGATTTCGAAATAACCGAACAGGCCTGACCCCCTCACCCAGATTAGTCACGCTGCCCCGCAAAACGTCTACAAACAATAATTCCACCTGGCAGGGTTGCCCAATTTATCCGGGCGCTCAAGACATAAAATCAGACACTGGGCCAGGAAACACCGGGCCGACCGCCGCATCACCGGCTGCCCCTGCACAACAGGTGACCGCCGGGCTGACAGAGCGAAAACGTCGCGCCACGTCGCGATCCGACCTGCTTCTGGCGGCATATGCCGCCTATTCATACCCGCCAAAATCGCCCATCGCGCCGGGAAAAACTACCGGGCTCTCCACTCCATTTTTCGCAACGCTGGCGACCCCGAAAAAGTAATTATCAATCACGATATTTTCGAGCGTGAACGCTTCGACGTCTCCGACATACCGGCTCCATTGCCATTGCGGCTGGTCCGTCAACCGCCAATAGACGCGATAGCCAGCCAGATTTGGTGCCTGTTCGGAGGCCGGACGCCGCCAGCTAATATTTGTATCCGGCGACACGGCACCGGCGATTTCAACATCGGCCGGAAACGGCGGGGCGCTGGCAAGACCTGCCAGTGACACAGCATTGAGCGCCGTAAGTTTAGCCACATAATCAAAATCAACGCCGTCAATTGTATCGCCAAACGAGCGGCCATTTTCCTGTCTTATGTCCTGATGCTGGCGATCATAATGTTCATTCGTTTCCATGATACGGACGCCCGGCAGGCCTCGGTCATTAAACGGAATGTGATGGCCGCCGCGGCGAAAGCGGTCGAGCCGGTAGACCATCATCACATCCAGATTCGGGATATAGTGATCCGCAATCCGGTCAATGTAGCGCGCAAGATTACGCGACGGGCTATCGACTTCGCCGCCACTGAACCTGCGTTCGCGGGCCTCATCGGGTGTTTCAGTCACCCGGGTTCCCTCTGAAAACACCCGGGCCGTCGTATTGTTCTTAACGCCGTTAATCCCGACGCTATTGCCAATCATGTCATTATTTAAGACGGCCTTGACGTTCCATCCTTCAGCCAACGCCCAATCGGCGACGATCGCGCCGCCATACAGTCCCTGTTCTTCTCCGGACAGAGCCGCGTAAACAATGGTGCCATCGAATTCATAGGCCGACAGGATCCGGGCCGCCTCCAGCGTCCCGGCCAGACCAGTTGCATTATCATTAGCGCCCGGACTATCAGATACAGAATTCAAAACATCGCTCACACGACTATCAATATCACCGGACATCATGACGACACGGTTGGGATCGGACACCCCTCTTTGAATAGCCAGCACGTTCACAATCTCTGTCGGTTCCGGCACCCGATTATTATCAACGACCGTATCGGCCACATAAATCACTTCGAGACACCCGCCACAAGCGGCGGAAATGCCTGTAAATTCGTCGAAAATCCAGCGCCGCGCGGCACCGATACCACGGGTTTCGCTTTCGGTTTCAGATAGGGTATGACGGGTTCCGAAGCCGGCCAATGTCCGGATATCAGCCGCAAGGCGGTCCGCGCTTGGCGCAACAGCAATCGCATGCAAATCAGCATTGTCGACTATATCCGGGGCAGATCCTGCGGGCTCGGCCATGGCTAATAAACTGCCGCTCAGACTCATGGCCGCCACCAGCCCAGTTCTGAAGCTATCTCGCAAGTCGTGCATCATTCTGCCCCCACCGAATAGATATGTATCGCCAAAAGATTACGCCAACTAAAAATAAGAATTATCCGTGCAGGAGACTGCTCGGTCAATTCGCATCTTGTCGATAGCCTCCTCGAACCAGGGAACGGAGGCGTCCGGCGATCGGCGTAGCGCAACTAAAAATATCAGGGGACAGCACCACTTGCCAATCGGCTTGCTGCTAAAGACCCAGCGAATGTCGTGATACCGTGGCCCACACACACCCATTGCGGCCGCGTCGCGCAGCTTTCATCCAAATTACGCTAATTCTGCGTTGACGAAGCCAAAGACAGCCCGTACATCCGCGGTTCTGTTTCGTGCCCAGATGGCGGAATTGGTAGACGCGCTACGTTCAGGTCGTAGTGTCCTTTTGGACGTGGAGGTTCGAGTCCTCTTCTGGGCACCATCTCCCCCCATTGCAATAAAGCAAGCATTTGAGGCAGATGCGTCAGTAAGCGGCAAATTTCCAGCGCGACGAATATCTTAAATAACCACATATGTGCTCTCCGGTTTTTGTTCCGATTGGTCGGGACCGATCCAATTTTCTCAGCTCTTCTAGGACTAACATGCTCATACGTCAGGCCTTCTTTGGCCTCATAAGATGCATACGGCTGTGTTTTTCTGCCCGCTTAAGCAAGCTTACGCGGGCCGGTGATTGACAGCCCGATACTCCTTATACCCCAGAAAGCGCAGCAGCGACTTTCTACAGGCGTCATTTTTAAAAGGATGACTTTATATGTCCGGTAAATATGCGTAGCCTCGAAACCGGTAGCGGACAGCATCACATCCGGCCATAAAGATCAGCTGATAAGGGCGCTGCGCAAAGAGACAGACAGGATAGCGAGGACAGGCTTATGACAGACATTAATTCGACCCGCTATGAGCACAGACGGTCATCCGAGATGGCCGGACTGATCCGGTCTTTTTGTAGTTTATTATTCGGGTTTGCGCTGCTTTCAACCGCTGCATTAGGAGAGAGCATCTCTCATCTGACGACGGCCGCTGAGTCCGGCGACGCGCAGGCTCAATTCGAGCTTGGCCTCGCCTATGATGGTGGCAATGGTGTGGTGGCCGACATTCAGACGGCGCTCAGCTGGTATCGGCGTGCCGCGGAACAATCGCATGCCGAAGCGATGTACTATATTGCTCTGACCTTCGACTATGCCGACCGGGTCGACGAGGATAATTTGGAAGCCGCCGATTGGTACAGACGCGCTGGGGAGCTCGATCATGCCGAAAGCCAGGCCGCGCTTGGTCTAATGTACGAAATCGGCGAAGGGGTGGAAACCGATCTAAAGGCGGCCCGGAACTGGTATGAGCGCGCAGCGAACAATGGCAATGCCGATGGCATGGGTTATCTCGGTGATCTTTATATGCGCGGTGCCGGTGTTGATGAAGATCGCGCCCGCGGACGGTCGCTACTAGAAGGCTCCGCCTCTGGAGGATCATTCTATGGGCAAATCGAATTGGCCAAAGTGCTGCTGGAGACCGGCGACACCGAGGATGACAGGATCAACGGTCTCGCATGGTTGCTGATTGCCGGGGAGACTGCATCAAACGGCAGTGAACAATCGGCTCGAACCGCTCTGATACAATCTGCCGATGCGTCGCAATCGGAGATGTCGTCCGCGCGCAGATATGCGCTCACTTTGACCCAAAGCCTGCTGCAAGAGGACGAAGACGATGCAGCAACAGGATACTGGCTGGAGACATCAGAAGAAGCCCTGATCGAGGCCGCGCAAAAGGGGCTCAGAGCGCTGGGCTATTATGCCGGAGATATCACCGGAACGACTGATGAAGCGCTTGATGAAGCGCTTGCGGATTTTGCTGCCGAATGGCGCTATGCCGAGCCCCCCGCCGTAACCCCGAACCTGCTTATGTTTATTGGCGGCGCATTAGCCTATGAAGTCTATGACACGAATGAAACAGACACTGATATGGTCGATAATGCCGGGTCAGGCTTCTATGTCAGCGCGAGTGGACAGATCGTGACGAATGAGCATGTCATCGCGGCATGCGACCAGCTTTCTCTACCCAATGGGGATGTGCTGGAAGTCATTGCGAGCGAAACGAGTTCGGACCTCGCACTGCTGCAAGCGCCGCCGCCGCACGGCAATACTATTCTTTCGTTGCGGGCAGGACGAGGGGTACGATCAGCCGATCCGATCTGGGTCGCCGGATATCCTTTGGGCGGATACATCACCTCTGACCTGTCAGTTGCCTCGGGGAATGTTATGGCCCTCGCCGGCATGGGTCAGGACAGACGGGAATTCCAGATATCGGCCCCTGTTCAGCCCGGCAATAGCGGCGGACCGGTTCTGGACGAAGCCGGGCGCCTTGTCGGTGTTGTCGTCTCCGGCCTTGATAAGCTAGGCCTCGCCGCCGAGCTCGGAGACTTGCCGGAGAATATCAATTTCGCAATCTCTCTTGGAACCCTCCAGTCTTTTCTGGATACGCATCACGTCGATTACCTCACTGCCGCTGATCCGGCAGAAAGACCGCGGACACCAATTATCGAGCCGTCTGCCATTGTTGCCATCATGTGTGAATAAGGCCGCCTACCGGCACCCAACACCCCCGCAACAGGAAATGGCGCAGACTGGCTCATTATCCCAAAAAAAAGCAGGCCGCGACGAGTTTATCAAATCGCCTGAGGAATTGTTGACCGCGGAACGATGAACAGCCTTCCGCACCCAATTTTCACGTGGTGGCTAATAATCAGTAATACAGCCCACCGACCACGGACTTTCGCCGGATTCAAAACGGGTCTGACAGCTATTACAGGCGTAAATATCGACCCCGAGCAAACGCTGCCGCCGCCAGAGCCTGCCGCGGCAATGCCCGGTTCGATAGCCAGGGCGCCACCAGCACGATGAGCGGAGCAGCTACATCATGCAGCTGCGCCGGATGCCGGTCTGTACTCGGCTGAATTACTCTCGAACTTGGCCTGCCCATAACCGGTCAACAACCGGTTCAGCTTTTTGATCAAATGTCTATCGGCCATCTGCGAAAGCCCCGGTGTCCGCATCGCAAAACGATAAGCATACAGGCGGGCAAACATGAGTAGCGCGGTCACCGAACCGATAAATCGGTCGCTGGCGGTAATGTCGATACCCATATCTTTGGCAATCGAATAATCGCCGGCACAATGGTTTTTTACCAGCAACAGCTTCGACAAGCTAAGTTCCATCCGCTTCCGGAGCGGGCCGCGCAACAAATGATCATTCGCAATGTCGGCTGTCACCGTCGAACGCACCAGTTCGCCACAGGTTTCATTATCCCATGCCTTCCGCAGTGTCGCCTGCCGGGTGAGCATCAGATCGACAATTTCCTGTGGCTCATCAGCCAATAGATCAAGCGGCAGTCCAAGCAGGAAACATCTGAACCGGGCCAGTTCGACTTTAGCCCGCTCATCCGCATTGAAGGCTGTGCGACCTTCTTTGAGTAATTTGGTCGACACAAGAAACATGCCCACCATGCCAGCCGGCATCTGGTCGACTTGCGGTATCGGCGTGCCATAGACACCGACATCCCATTTATTCGTCCGCATAATATTAAACCGTACCATAGAATGCATGAGCCGCACTTTCGCCGCGGCTTTAAAGCCGGCACCAAAGCGTTGCAGAGCGCCAGGCATCACCGTTGTCGTAAAGAAATTAGCGGTTTCTTTTACGCGGCCGGCCGAGGAAGAATTGGATAAGGTGCCCGTCATCGCCATGGGCAAGGCGGCATAGGCATTCATAAATGTCGCCAGAAAAGTCCCGCGAATGGCATACGGAACAAAATTTGCAAACTCGTTGCGTTCGACACGGGCACCTCTCTCGACGAGATCCATGTCGAGCCAGTCGGGCGTCTTTTCCATCGACTTGATCATGTCCACTAATTCTTGCGGGGCGTCGGGCACAGCCGCGAGGCCCTTATCGCAAGCTGTCTCCAACATGTTGACGAGTTTGCGGAAGCCGTAAGCCGGAATCAGGGCAGCATAAGCGTCGGCGACAATGTCACCCATCATTGTATACTTCCGGATTTTCGCCATACGGGGTTCATTATCGAGTAAATCAGCCCGCACATGGGCGCCAAACCCGTCAAGCTCGGAGACGTCCTCCGTAGTGCCCGCATAGCGCTCGGGCGTAACTTCGAAGTCGACAGATCCATAAATTGACGGCACTGCAATCTTCTGGTGTGAGAGTTGTTCCGGCGGTTTATACATCTGTCATCCCTACCAATTTTTGTTTCACGATTAACAATTTTGGGTTCCCGCGTCGAGAAGACCAGTAAAATTTGCCCGATAACCGACAGTAGCGATTGCGATTATACTCAAAGCCTGGCGTGACAGAGACCTGCTCGCCAACCATGACATTGCCGGAAACCCTGACTGAAAGAGGGCGCGAGGGGCAATAGAAGAATAACGTCAATATCTCCCATGCTTCTGGCGCTAGAGTTTAAAATTGCCCTGCATAATCGCGGAGAAGGCATCCAATTGATTAAAGACACACCGGGCCTGACAATTCTCGGACAGGTTAACGACCTCAACGGGCAAATAGCAAAATGCGATCTGGTTATACTGCCATATGACCGCGAGGATCGTCGCAAGCGACCCTCTGGCATATTATGAGATACACTTAGTTATGGCGGCCCGGCAGTTGTGCCGGCCGGTACCACGTCCGGCGGCCGCGTCGAACGCGCCGGCGCAGGGACTTTATTTTCCGATAATAGCACGCATGACATGATGACAGCCATTAAGCAGACGGGGCGCAATTTCTCGACGGTCGCCAAGGCGGCCTATGCAATTGCCGCTAATTGGCGCACGCATGCCGGGATCGACAAGTTTGCTGTGGCCGTGCTGGCGGCTAATTACATCATTAGCGCCCGCGACGGGCTTGCCATGATAACACTTACCATCAGTCATTATTGTTTCGCGCTGAGACGCTTTATCAATACCTGCGTATCATACTCATCATCACCATCATATCTCGGCGCATAAGTTTCAAATGCCTTCGAGACCGCTTCGAACCGGTCACGGATGTGATGCATATTATAGGCGTGCGACACGACATAATACGCTCCGCCCCGAATCTGTTCGAGCACAATGTCTGCAAACCTATCGGTATCCATGCCCAGTTTTGACACCTCGGGGTCATGCATTTCCGAGCTCACAAAGCCCGGTATGATAATCCCGACATCAATATAATCAGGCATCTCGTCCCGAAGCGATTCGGTTAGCCCTAGAACCGCATGCTTGGAAGCCACATAAGCGGCAGCTTGCGGCACGGCCCGGAAAAAGGAATTCTCCGATCCAACATTATATATCGCGGCCGGGCCTGTCTGCCCGCGCATACGTTTTCCAAATATGGCGCAGCCATGCCAGACTCCGAAAAAATTGACATTAAAAACGTCATGCAGCGCATCAAGCGGTAAATCCTTGATCGCCTTTCTTGGCGCTTTAACCCCAGCATTATTGATCAGAACGTCAACCCGACCAGCCTGCCCCCAGGCGAAATCAGCTAGCCCCTCGACCTGATCAGGCTGGGTGACATCGCAGACATAATATGATGCAGAGACCCCTAAGCCGGCCAGCTTATCAACCGCTTCTTGCAGCCGGTGTTCGCGGGGCTCGGCCAGAATAATTCTAGCCCCATCCTTGCCAAAGGCCTTTGCGAGGCCGAAGCCGATTCCGGTTGCGCCGCCCGTAATGACAACGACGCTGTCCTGATATGTTCTCATATCACTCGATCCCTCCTGTCTGGGCGCTGCCCGACGGTCGGCGCACCGTTCCGCAAATTCATTGCCTAGCCGGCAAGATCAAACTTTGCGCCTGTCAGTTCTTCACTCAACGCCCATAGACGCTTCGCAGAATCAGGGCTCTCCGAATGCGGCGCCCGATATTGTTCAGCGCGGCTAGGGTGACCATATCCACGGTTAGCCGGGCCATAATATGCACCGGGCTCAACATCACCGGTTGCGGCATAGACTTGCGGCAAGGCGCCCATGGCAGGGGTCTGAATCTTCGGATACGGACCAATTCCGAGCCGGCTCATGCCGCGGATAAGCCAGGCAAATTTCTTAAGGTCACTCGCTTCAACCAGATTAGTATCTGAAATACCGGGATGCGCGGCCAATGCCATAATTTGACTGCCGCACTCGGTCAGGCGCTCATTCAGCATTTTCGTAAATAACAGATTAGCCGTCTTGGACTGTCCATATGCCGTTGACGGACTGTATTTAACCTCCCACTGCAAATCATCCCAATTCACGTCGGAATAGCGGTCGGCCAGCGATGAAACATTCACGATCCGGGCGGTCGGCGCCAATAATGGCATCAAAGTTCTGGTCAATGCAAAATGGCCGAGATGATTCGTCCCAAATTGCGATTCAAAGCCCTGTTTAGTGAGATTGCGGCGTGGCGGTCGCATAATGCCGGCATTATTAATCAAGACATCGATCTGGCTAACGCCAAGTTCGGCGAGCTGCGCTGGCACTTGCGCGACACTCTCCAGATCGGCAAGGTCGAGATCGACGATATCGACCCGCGCAAAAGGACTTATCTCCTTTATTTTACTGCGGGCGGCCTCTGCCCGTCCGCGACTGCGGCATGCCATTAGAACATGTGCGCTTTTAGCCGCGAGCATCCGGCTGGCCTCGTATCCCAGACCAATATTGGCCCCCGTGACAAGTATGACTTTGCCCGACTGGCTTGGTATATCCGCTTCGCCCCAATCTTTCTTGCTGACATCTTTCATGCCGTATCCTCCCGGAATTGATTTAAGTCGAGACTTGCACGCTTCCTGTCCATTGAATAGTCCGCACAGCATCACGCCAATCCCCACCATCCCGCTTATCCTGCAAGCCCGGCGTCCACTGACGCGTTTGTAAAAACACGCGCGGAGCGCAAACAGCCGCAGCCAATCACTGCAATAAAGTCCTGCACGGCTCACCTCGATGTTGCTCCAGATTGAAACGCCTGCGCCGATTGACGAATGTCTGAATGACGATAGCATCATGGCCGATACTGCTGATCAAAATCACCGAATTCAAGGACCTGATAATGGCTGTTTCTGAGGTAAAAAACGGGCGCGCCTGCATTATCGGCGCGGGCTGCTCCGGTTTCACGATGGCGAAGCGGTTAAAGGATTACGGCATTCCTTATGACTGTTTCGAAATGTCAGACGATATTGGTGGAAACTGGTACTTCCATAACCCCAATGGCCGCTCATCCTGTTATTCCAGCCTACATATCGACACCTCTAAATGGCGTCTGGCATTTGAGGACTTTCCCGTTCCCGACAAATGGCCGGACTTTCCACATCACAGCCAGCTGTTGGCCTATTTCAAAGCCTATGTCGAGCATTTCGATCTGCGTCGCACGATCACTTTCAATACGCGCGTCGTTTCGGTCGAACGCCGGGCCGACAAGGATTGGGACGTGACCTTATCCAACGGAGACATCAGAACCTATCAATGGGTCTGCGTTGCCAATGGTCACCACTGGGATGCGCACACGCCCGATTATCCTGGCCTGGCGGCATTTTCCGGCCATCAGACGCACTCGCATCACTATCGCGACCCGTTCGATCCATTTGATTTCAGGGGTAAAAAAGTACTGGTCGTCGGAGCCGGAAATTCTGCGATGGATATCGCTTCGGAGCTGGCACAGCGACCGATTGCCGAGCGTCTGTTCATCTCGATGCGCCGCGGCGTGTGGGTATTACCGAAATACGTAAATGGTGTCCCGGCCGACAAGGCCGTGTTACCGTCCTGGATGCCAACGAAACTCGGGCGAGCACTGGCCCGGCGAATGATTAAGAAGCAGTTGGGTCGTCCGGAAGATTACGGCCTGCCCAAGCCTGATCACGAACCGCTTGATGCTCATCCGTCGGTTTCCGGCGAATTTCTCACCCGCGTCGGATGCGGCGATATTCTGCCGCGCAGCGGACTGTCAAAATTCGACGAGAACGGCATACATTTCGATGACGGGCAGTATGAAGAAATCGACGCGATCGTCTGGGCCACAGGCTACAAAGTCTCATTTCCGTTCCTCAGTGAACCGGACCTGACACCTGTCGCCAATAAGCTATCCTTGTTCAAACGGATTATCAGGCCGGGTTTCGACAATCTGTTTTTCCTCGGCCTCGCCCAGCCATTGCCGACATTGGTCAATTTCGCCGAACAACAATCAAAATTGTGCGCAGAAGCGATCACCGGCGCCTATGCGTTGCCAGACAAAACCGAGATGGAACGGATTATTGCATCCGATGAAATTCTGCATATGGGCCATTTCTATCAGGCCCAGCGACACACAATGCAGGTCGATTTCAACACATATGTCAAAGACCTCATGGCAGAAATCGTACGCGGCCGGAAACGCCATAAAGCTGGCCCGTCGACGAGATCATCTAAAGAGATTGCCGCTCCGGCAAACCCGTCCTAGGGTTTGAGCGGGCTAGGGCAATTTGGCCTCTTTCGATGCCGGCATTCAGTATGCTAGCTAAATAGAGGGCGCTTCCGCCTTGGTCTAAAGCTGTGCGTTCAGCGCATCATTTGTCGTATGGAGTAAAGAATGCTGGCAGAACTCGGGCAGCTTGCGCTTGTCATGACATTATTGTTAAGCGCAATTCAGGCGTGGTCCGGTCTTACCGGCGGCCATCTCAATGATAGCCGGCTGATGCGACTGTCAGAGCGTTCCGCTATTGCCGAAGCGCTTCTGTGCTGTCTGGCATTTGGTCTACTGGCAGTTCTGTTTGCTCAGTCCGATTTCTCGGTCAAGCTGGTAGCGACACACTCCCACACGACGAAACCGCTGATCTACAAGCTCAGCGGGACCTGGGGCAATCATGAAGGCTCAATGCTGTTATGGCTGATGACGCTCGCGGTTTTCGGGGCTGGCATCAGCCTCTTCGGCAAAAGCCTGCCGAGCGGCTTGCGCGCCCGCGCGATCGGTGTCCACGGACTGTTGGGACTTGGTTTTGCCGGCTTTCTACTATTCACCTCAAATCCGTTTGAGCGCCTGTCGCCGATACCTGTTGACGGCGCCGGCTTGAACCCGCTTCTGCAAGACCCCGGCCTCGCTTTCCACCCACCCTTTCTCTACATTGGCTATGTCGGCTTTTCAGTCGCCTTTTCGCTTGCTGTCGCCGCCCTTATCGAAGGGCAAATCGATGCGATATGGGCGCGCTGGGTGCGGCCATGGGTTCTGCTGGCATGGGCCTTCCTGACGATTGGCATCACAATGGGCAGTATCTGGGCCTATTATGAACTCGGCTGGGGTGGCTGGTGGTTCTGGGATCCGGTTGAAAACGTTTCATTCATGCCTTGGCTGGCGGGCACGGCTTTGTTGCACTCGACGCTGGTTGCGCAGGCGCGCGGCGGCTTTCTGCGCTGGACACTTCTATTGTCGATCGCAACCTTCTCGCTCAGTCTGATCGGCACTTTCATCGTCCGTTCGGGTGTCCTCACCAGCGTGCATGCCTTTGCAGTTGATCCGGCGCGCGGGGTCTACATTCTGATCCTGCTGGCCCTGGCAACCGGCGGCGCCCTGACATTATATGCCCTCAGAGCAAATAAGATTGATCACGGGACGCCGTTTGCAGTTGAGAGCCGGGAAGCCGGTTTGGTCATAAACAATATCCTTCTGGTCTGCGCCACCGCCACGGTTTTTCTGGGAACATTCTATCCTCTGGTTATCGATGCGATAACCGGCGAGAAAATCACTGTCGGACCACCCTATTTCGATATGACGTTTGCTCCGATCATGTCCGCCTTGATATTGGTCATGGCGTTCGGGCCGCTGGTTAAATGGCGCAAAGACGAGTTTGCGCGATTGCGGCCCGCTTTACTGCGCATGGCGATCGCCGTTCTTGTTTCGCTTATCCTGTTCGCTCTGATCGGAAAAAGTGTCTGGGGCGCGCTTGGTCTTGGCCTGGCCGTCTGGCTCGCCAGCGGCAGCCTGATCAATTACGCCCGTAAATTGCGACTGGGTGTTAAAAACAGCCGGATTGGCAATCTCGGCTTGCGGGTGCGCGCACTTCCAGCCGCCGCCCATGGGTTTTTCCTGGCGCATGTCGGGCTAGCTGTCACCGTGGCTGGGATCACCGGCATGTCTGTCTGGGCGGCCGAATCAACCGCCAGACTAAATGTCGGCGAGCAAGTCTCGGTCGCCGGCTATGATTTCACCCTGACCCGGATGTCAGACGGTGTTGGTGACAATTACCAGGCGCTCATTGGGACACTGGCGATTAGTCAGAACGGCGACCCGATCGCTACGCTTGAAGCAGAGCGTCGTTTCTATCCTGTCGAACAAAGCGTTACGACAGAAGGCGCAATGGATGTGGCTGTGCATCGCACGCTATACGCAGCCATAGGCGAAGGTAATGATATGTCCGGTTGGATTGTCAGGGTCTATATGCACCCATTAGTCAGCTGGATCTGGGCCGGTGCGCTGATTATGGCACTCGGAGGCTTCGTATCGCTGATCGGGTCGGCACCAAAATCAAAACCAGCTGAGGAGCCTGCCTGATGGCGACGCCAGAAAAAAAACGCGACTGGTCTGCTCTGGCACCGATTATGGCCTTTGCCGGGCTCGCTTTCTTGCTGGCAGTCGGGCTGACACGCGACCCACGGCTATTACCATCGGAAATGATTGACCGAGAAATGCCGAGCTTCGATCTTCCGGCCTTGCGGGCCGGCGACGCCCGTGTATCGAATGCGGACCTCGAAGGTCAGATCAGTCTCGTCAATGTCTTCGGATCGTGGTGCGCGGCATGTATCGTCGAGCATTCGAAACTGGTCGAACTGTCATTCCGCAATGATATTCAAATGGTCGGTCTGAACTGGCGCGACAATAATAGCGCGGCCCTTCGCTGGCTTGCCCAGTATGGCGACCCGTATGATCTCATTGCCATTGACACAAATAGTGATCTGGCAATTGAATTAGGCGTAACAGGAGCACCGGAAACATTTCTCATCGGCCCGAATGGCCAGATCCGGTATAAACAGATCGGCCCGCTTACGGATCAGGCCTGGTCGGAAAATATCGAACCGATTGTCAACGCGATCAAAGCGGAGGCAAATTAGATGAAATATCTTTTTCTGAGTTTGCTAAGCAGCCTCGTGATCAGCATTTCGGTGGCGCAGACGGCAACAGCGCCGGATGCCAATGCGGTCGAAGAACGCACGGCCACAATTTCGAAAACACTGCGCTGCGTCGTGTGTCAGAATCAGTCCATTCATGATTCGAACGCCCCGCTTGCCTCGGACATGCGAACGCTGGTTGAAAAACGTGTGATAGCTGGCGACAGTGATGACGAAGTTCGGGCGTATCTGCGCGAACGCTATGGCGACTTTGTACTGATGAGCCCGCCATTTCAGATAAATACTTTATTGTTATGGCTCGGACCGGCTCTGTTTGTCGCCGCATTCGCAATATGGTTCGCCCGTCGGGTGAGAACCAATCACAAAATCGCGGCTGAAAATGAAGCCAGCCGCGGCCTTAGCGAGGACGAACGCAGCCGTCTGACTGCGGCCCTCGCAGACCTGACCGATATAAATAAAGGAAACGACACATGATCTGGTTTGTATTTGGATCTCTTCTACTGTTGATCCTGATTTATATTCTACCACCAATCCTGACCAGCGCAGCGCCGAAAGAGAGCGACGGACAAGAAACGCTCGCAGAGCTGAAGCAGCAGCTGCTTAAGCTACAAGCCGATGTCGATCAGGGTGTTATCGATGCCGATACGGCCAGCGAAAGCCGGCAGGCGCTTGAGAGACGCCTTTTGACATTGGTCGATGCGGACGACACGACGCCCCAGTCGACCAGATCCGAGGCAATTGTCCAACTGGCGCGGACTGCGATCCCGCTAGCGCTGGCCTTTGGCGGGGCTGGCATCTATCTCGGTGTC
The DNA here is from genome assembly GCA_002172915.1 of Hyphomonas sp. TMED17. Lineage (GTDB taxonomy): Bacteria > Pseudomonadota > Alphaproteobacteria > Caulobacterales > Hyphomonadaceae > Henriciella. Next base: position 334,353 of record NHBW01000006.1, read on the forward strand.
GGGTCGCCGGATTTTGAGGATAGAGCAACCTTCACAACCGCACAGGATACGAGCGGACATAATTCAGCCGATTCACTTGAGAACATGGTGGCGAGCCTGGAACAAAGGCTCGCAAATGACCCCGCCCCGACGCCGGAATCAGTTATTCTTCTCGCGCGGTCCTTAATGGCACTTGGCCGGTATGATGACGCATTTGTCGCTTATGACTGGACGCTGGAACTGACCAATAATCACCCGCAGGTTCTGGCCGAAATGGAACGCTCGCGTGAATTTATCGCCCAAGCCGGTGACAATATGGTGCCTGCATCACCGGCCGCGACCGCCGAACGGGTGCCGGCCGGCATGCCATCAATGCCTGCGCTCGACCAGCAGACAGTTGATAATGCCAATCAAATGAGCGCTGGCGATCGCGCCGCTATGATCGATTCAATGGTGTCAGGATTGGCGATGCGGCTTGCAGAACAGCCCGATGACCCGGAGGGTTGGGCACGCCTCATCCGAGCCAGAATGGTTCTCGGCCAGACCGGGCAGGCAAGACAGGATTTTGAGACGGCTCGGCAAACCTTTGCTGACGCGCCGGAAAAACGTCGCTACATTGAGAGCTTTGCGGCCGAACTCGGACTCTAGGCGACACCGGCCTGTCCGGCGCGAAGACACGGCGCGCAATACCACCAATAGGCAAATATCCGCCCACCGCCATGCTTCACAGCATAGTGGCGGGACGCGGCCTTTTGATCGACTCGCCGCTAGATAATCATCCGCCCGAACCATGCCCGCCTTCAATCGCGAAAGCCGGGCTGGCCTTCATTTCTGGAAAGTCCGCTGTTCCGGCATGCCGTTGAATCGCAGCAATTGTGACAGCGAGCATTATATTGCCTGGCGGTCAGACGCCGGTCTGCTGCCATGATAAAGCGGCGTGCCCGAATGGTGCAGCGATATCGTAGTGACCCGCACGGGTTCGCCATCGCCTGTAATGGCCATAAAATAGCGCGGCACTGCCGATCTACCCGTTCCGCTTTCCACCTGTCGTCGCCATGTGCCGAATTTTATCAGAAGCCATAAGTAACCGGACGCCTGCGCCAGAACGGGCGTCAGCAACCGCCCGGCCATTGGCGATAAAACAACGCCCGGGAAATCAAGCCGGATGGCAGATGGCAAATGCCAGCCCGCAACCGAATTAATTTTCGAACAAAAAGATATCCCGCCGCACAATATCATCCGCCGACATCATAAGCTCGCTATGCGGCCCGTCATGATAGTCGTGGCACGTATTACAAGTTGATGGCAGCAGGTCTTCGCTATGCTGTCCGCCATGACAGGTCTGGCAACTTTCGATGGTTGGCAACAAGACATCACTGGCCTCATTCGAGATATCAGCCCGGTGACAGCTAATGCAATCGAGATTACCAATCTCGTGGCTGGCATGATCAAATTGACCTTTCGGCAGGAAGCGATCTGTGACCATTACGGGTTCGACCTGATATGCCAGAGGATCGTCGCCTTCAGCAGGCGGCGTGATGACGTGACAATCATAGCAGGCCCCGCCTTCGCTAAAGATTGCCGCAACTTTGTCAGCCGTTCTTAGTCCGGCTGTCCGGAAAGCCATTTCCCGCTGGTTTATAGCCCGGTTCATTGCAGCACGCCCGGGACGCCGGCGATCGGTGTTCAGTGATGCGGCCTCTCTGACATTGGCGAGTGCTTTTGCCAGATAGAAATCTTCCATTGAAGCAATGACCTCTTCAGGCTCGCCATGCCGTAATGTCCGGCGATAACCATCATCCTCGATTTCGAATGTCAGATCATGACACATTGCGCAATTTTCCGTCATCGACACCGGCTCGAACAGTACATTCGCGGCATCCGGGGTGTGACAGTCAGCACAAACCAGTTCGTCGCCCCAGCCATATTCATCGCCAAGATCCGCGACCTGTTTCAGGACGGCCGGGCCATCAATATGCAATTTATGCGGGTACTTCAGACCGGAGTTTTCCTGCGGATTATCATCCAGGGAAACCCGGAATGTTTCAGGTCCGTTGACGCCGGCCACTTGCATCAGCGTTGGCCGGAATTGCGGATGATCAAGAGCAAAGTCACTCACATTCAACAAATCGGTTTCCGGCAGCCGCGCGGTAAGATCGACGTGACAGTCGCTACAGATCGCACCGTCCTGCAAAACCACCAAATGGCGGGGATTATGCTCGGTGTGACAATCGGCACAGCGTCCCGCCGGCCGACCAGCCGCATCAGCTATGTTCTGAAGCTGGGCATCCCAGCCACTAAGATCGGGCTGCGACTGCGCCATATCAGCGGCAGGCGCGTGATTTCTCAAATCAAAATGGCACGAGACACAAGTCTCGTCGCGAACTGATTGAAACCCTTCTTCATGACAGCTACCGCAATCATTCTCCAGATTTGCATGCATGTGCGACAAATCCCCAGAGGACCAGATTGTATCAGCATTTTCAACCGAAATACCGAACAGCTCGTCGGCATCATGGGCGGCGACATACCACGGTATGAATAGACAGAATATTGTCACGACAATCGCGCCCGCCCAGGCCATTAAGCGGCTCGAGGGCAATGCTCTCGATGTATTGAAAGCGGCCTGCCGGTCAGCAAGAATAGACGGATCCTTTACTTGCTCTGCCCGCTCGACCTGCAACACTTTCTGGCCCGCATCGGGATCGTCGGCAATCGTTATTGTCCAGTCATTGAAACCCAGAACATCGCCGACTTGCAGCGGCACGCGTTCACCATCAACCAAGCGCCCATTCAGGCTAACACTTCGCCCGTCGAGAAGCTCGACGAACAGATTGCCATCGTCGCGATAGTATATTTTTAGATGCTGCAGACCGATTTCGAGATCGGCAAGCTCGACATCACACTCTGGCGAGCGCCCGAAAATGGCCGAACCGGAATTCTCGAGCAATATACGGGAACTCTTTCGACCACCGGGCCTGAGCCTAAGCTGTGTAACGGAGAACAACATCATAGGGCTCCAATCACCAATAATAGAAAACGCTAAAAACGTGCGCCACAAGAGCGAGAATAAGCGCAAACGTCACGGGAATGTGAATTGAAAGCCAAACCTCCAACAAAGCGCGATACCGGATATGTGACCGGATGCGATACAGAATTGCCTTTTTGCGCTCCAGAATGGCAACAACATCAGCGACCAGATCAACATCCTTGTCAGACAGGTTGGTCTGGATCCTCTTGAAGGCCGCCAATCCTTTGGCCGTGCCACAGCTTGACGGGTTGCGCCGGAAGCGGCTCAGGATCGAGCCGCCAATCTTGCTCTGACGAATCGTCATTTCGACAATGTCGACCCATTCTTTGCGAAGCGGCAGCGCCGCCTTGCCGAGATTCTTGTCGAGCGCATCAAGCTCGACCAGCATTTCTTGCTCCGTCATCGAGTCACGATTCTGCGCCATTTTTATCGGTAAGCTAAGGTACGCATACAAACCCCAGGCGCCCGATAAAATCACCAGCATCATCAAAACATAGGCGAGTGTGTGAATGTTCCACCCAAACTGAAAGCCCGTGTGCAGCGTAGCCAAAATGATCAGGCTGAGACCGAGATAGACATGCGCAGACGTCCAGCCGCGAAGTGACCATTTACCACTTGTCATCAGCCGTTTCCGGACCCCCAGAAAGCTCAACCAGACAATAATCAAAAGGCTGATTGTACCGAGCGCATAGCCAACCACAGTTCCGCCATTTGCGACGGGTGTCGGATCACTGGCAAAATACGCGATTACGGCGAGCAGACACAGGGCGAAGGCGATCTTGAAATAGAGATAACCCCGATGAGACATAAAGTTTTGTTGCGACCGAGGTCCGGACGCTGTCGATCTGGAAGCCACGTCTAATCCTTTGCCTTAGCCGCTGTGAGATATTGTTCCGGAGAAACACGAACGGCGGCGCCTGTCGGGCAGGCTCGAACACATGCCGGCCCGCCATCAATCCCCATGCACATGTCGCATTTGACGGCCTTCTTCGGCGCGGCCGCCTTATCACTGCTGGCTTTGCCTTTGATCCATTCTGCATCGGGCTGGCCCGGCCCAGGACCCGTTCCGAACAGCAACCAGTTAAGCAAGTTTGGTTTGCGGGGAGGAACTTTCTCCATCTGGATTACCCCGTAAGGACAGTTCCGCTGGCAGTTTCCGCATCCAATGCAGCTATCATTAATATAGACTTCGCCATGCGGTGCACGTCGAATGGCATCCGGCGGACAATCACTCATACAATGAGGGTGCTCGCAATGGCGGCAGGATGTCGGCACGTGAATGTTTGCAAAGCTCACACCCGCTTCGCGATCGAGACGAGAAATGCCTTCATGGCTGTCGGCACACGCTCGCTCGCAATTGTCACAACCGACACACATGGTTTCGTCGATCAAAAGCGCGTCAGTTGCTTCACCAAGACCCTGCTCAACCAGGAAGTTGGCAACCGAGCTGTTCAGGTCAACAACCGAATTAAAAGATGCTTTTTGAGCCTCGATATGCGCGTTCAGGTTACGCCGCTCGCGAAACTTGTCTTCCAGTTTAGCCTTAAGCCGCTCATTACGGTTCAGCAAAGCTTCGAATAAATCGCCATTCAATTTGATAATTTCTGACTTGATCGCGGCCTTCACAGTCGCTGTTCTCTGCCCGTTATCAAGCAAAGCGATTTCCCCGACATACGACCCGGCCGGCAGGTAATTAAGGAAGACCGGTTTACCGCCAATCAGCTTTTCCACAACCATGCTGCCATAGCGAATGATGAATATGTCCCGGCTCGTCTCGCCTTCATTAATCAAGACATCGCCCGATTTCAGGCTCATAATTTCGGCGGTCTGCAGGACATCATTCACATCTGCCGGCGTGAGACCCGATCCGAATATTTGCAACAGGCTGCGTTCGGTCGCGATTTTGTCAATTTCGGTTTTAACTGCCGGAACAGTCGACATAAGTTTTCTGGCGGCGCTGCGCGGCACTTCCACCAATATGCAGGATTCCGCCGCCCGGATGGTTGCCCCGCGGCGCCGGCCGGAAATCAGGCCGATCTCACCGAAAATCGATCCTTGCTCGATCCGAACGGTTTTGGATGGATCATTTGGATCAACTTCAACTTCAACGCTACCCTTGGAAATTGTAAACAGCGAGGTCCCGATATCGTTACGCTCGAAAATCTTCTGGCCCGGACGAAACATTTTGACATCAGAATCCAGCATAAATTCGCGGATCTGGAGTTCTGACAAAGGATTGAAAATTGAAATAGATTCACGGAACGTATTCAGCCAACCCGACACATCATTCGGATTGGGCAGTTTTTTGAACTTCTCAACGAACAGGACCTCGTCAGCTGGTTTGAGTTCGTCATTGCCGTTAATGAACTCGATGACATCATAGCCCTGGTTCATACAATGCTTAATCAGCGGATACCCGGCGAGTGCGCCGATAACATAGATACCCTCAGTAGTCGCTTCAAATTGCGAACTCAAAACCGGGAAAGCCTCCCGGTCAGGGCTTGAAAACTCGATGCCGCAGCCTTCGACAAACCTGCGTGGCGGTGCCGAGCCGATCCGCGCGATAATACGGTCGCAACGCAACCGCTCTTCGCCATCATTGACGCTAACCGTAATCCAGCCGGGCTCGACTTTTACTGTCGACGTACTTGTCATGACGTCCATACGCCCTTGGTCGCGCGCCGACAGGAGCGCTTTAACATTGGCATCCTTGGCGCGTGGAAAATCAGGCGCCCGCTGCAGCAGTGTCACCCGGTTGCCTTGGTCGGCATCTGCGCATAGGCCAAGTGCATTCTCAATACCGGCATCACCGCCACCGATCACAATGATATTCTTGTCAAAGTGAGCTTTCGGATCATCAAGCTGGTATTGAATGAATGGCAAATCACCACCAGGCTCACGCATCCTGTTCGGATTGCCCTGCGTTCCGATCGCCATAATGACGTTCTCGGCTAAAATTTCGGTGCCATCGCCAAGCGTCAGCTTGAAATCACCTTTGGCACCGGTAATTGCCGTCACTTCGCTGTTGTATCGGATATTCACGCCTGCCGTATCAACCGCACTCTGCCACATTTCGAGAGTATTTTCGCGTGTCCCGGCATCGAAGCCAACATCGCTGCGCAATACGAGCTGTGACGGCGTCGCCATAATATGCTTGCCAAGCTGGTATTTGAAAATTGTATCGGAAAGATGATCGGTCTTTTCAAGAAGGATATGCGGCATGTTTAGTGCGGCCGCGTGCGCCGCGGCGCTCATTCCAGCTGGTCCAGACCCAACGATTGCTACTACTACTTTATCAGTATCGTCCCGCATTTATACAATACCATCCGCCGCCCTTTCTTAGTAGTCACGCGAGCTGGAATGAAATGCAAGTATAAAATAATGTTTGGCTTGACTTTTATACCTTAAGCCGATTTCCTCAACCGCGGGTGACGTGTGGGATCAGGGCGCATGAAGATTAATCAACGGCCCTTGTCGGGCGGTATACTTTTACTCTTTCTGATTATGGGCTTCGCGACTGCCCAGCCCGCAGGCTTTGACGAAAATACAGACGGTATTCATGCCGGTGTAATGAGCTGTTACGGCTCGACTTGCCACGGCCGACAGGAATCGACCGGGGTCGTAGTTTTACAAAACGAAATACAAATCTGGCAGGATGAAACGACCGTCGCCGGTGCCCATGTCAGGGCATACAAAATCCTTTTCGACGACCGGTCGCAGGCGATCGCAGAAAAGATGAATATTGACGCCGCACATACAGCCCCGGAGTGTCTTTCCTGTCACAGTGACCCGGTTCCTGCATCGCTGCGCGGGCCACAATTCCAGATTTCTGATGGTATCGGGTGCGAAGCTTGTCACGGCGCGTCCGGCGGCTGGCTGACAAGCCATTATGCCGAGGGCGCAACCCATGCGGAAAATATCAGCAATGGATTATACCCAACGGAGGATCCGCTTGCGCGTGCCGACCTCTGTCTAAGTTGTCATTTAGGGTCCTCACGCGAAGATCAATTTGTATCGCATCGCCTAATGGCCGCGGGTCACCCTAGAATGTCATTCGAACTTGATCTTTTCACGGCGCTGCAAGCCCATCATCTCGAAGACTATGACTATGAAGAGCGCAAGGGCCTGCAAGGTGGCGCCCGGGTCTGGGCCATCGGTCAAGCCAAAGCCTTACAAAATCAGCTCGATCTCTTTGGTAATTCCGACCATGCCCGCGATGGTCTGTTCCCTGAACTTATTTTCTACGACTGTTTCGCGTGTCACCGTGAAATTTCCGATGATCCGAACTGGCGACCGGTAGTTCGCGAAAATCCGCTGCGGCCTGATATTCGGGGGGTCCCGAAATTCAACGACGCTCATATGATTATGCTCAGCATTGCGGCGTCCAGCCTCTCTGACGAGGCGCGCCAGAGCGTCGACGCACAGACATTTGCCTTCCACCGCGCCCTTGAAACCGGCATTGGTGTTGATGAAGAGATCACGGCATATATGGCCCTCTCCGCACGGCTGATCCGTCAATTCCAGAGAAAGCAGTTCACGCGAAGCGATTATCTGAGCATGATCCGTAACACATTATCGCGCTCGACAGCCGCGGCTTACACCGATTATCAAACCACCGAGCAAGTCGTCATGGCGGTCGACACGCTGTTGAATGCAATGGTTGTATCGGGCATGACAACGCGGCAGGCTGTTAGCATTATGCGTGAAGATCTCGAAATCGCCTATGACGCCGTGCTTGACCCGAATGATTATGATCAGGACCAGCTCATCGCAGCACTGGACAGGATTGCAGCCTCATTGGAGACGATTTGAGACATCACCTCCCTTTACGATTGGCCGGTCCAATTCTAGCCAGCTTTGCGCTCGGCAGCTGCAGTGGTGGAGGCGGGTCCAATCCGGATAATACATCAGCGGGCCCCATCGCGTCGCCAACTCCCAGCCCACAGAGTGTCTACGGCATCCCGGCGCTGGAATCACTAAGTATCAGCGACGTTGAAGCCATTGTATCGCAGGCGGTTCTTGAGGCCGAAGCGCAAGGCCTCAATGCTGTCATCGCAGTGTCGGACCGGGTCGGAAATATTCTCGCTGTTTATGAAATGACCGATGCCTCGCCAACAATCCGGATTCGCCCGGGTCCAAACGGTGAAGACGCGGGATTTCAGGGCCTCGATGTGCCACGCGCAGCCGCAGCTATTTCCAAGGCGGTGACTGGCGCATATTTGTCCTCGTCTGGTAACGCGTTTTCGACGCGGACTGCGAGCATGATTGTGCAGGAACATTTTCCACCCAGCCCGTTCACCGCCGGGCTAGAAAGCGGGCCGCTTTTCGGCGTCCAGTTCAGCCAGTTACCATGCTCCGATCTGGTGCAGCGCTTCGGGCCGGACGATAGTTTGACGGGCCCGAAACGCACGCCGCTCGGCCTGTCGGCCGACCCGGGTGGATTGCCACTCTATAAGAATGGCGTTGTGGTTGGCGGCATCGGGATTTCAGGTGACGATGATTATGGTCTTGATCTGGACATTAATGACGTCGACAAAGACCCCGAAGAGCTGATCGCGATTGCCGCGGCCTTTGGCTATGCGGCGCCGGCTGAAATTCGGGCCGAACGCGTCAGTGTTGACGGAACGTTACTGCGTTTCACCGACCAGGAAGAGCGCCATTTACTTACAGATCCTGCCGCTGCCCCTGGCCTCAGCCTGATGCCGGCATCGGACGGGAGCCTGATAACCGTCACCGGTTATTTCGATGCCACGACCGGTGTTAAGGCCGGAACCGCCTATGGCTCGGCCGCATCTGGTATCCGCGATGCGCTCGATAGCGAAAATAGTAATCCGAACCTATACATTCTGGTTGACGCCGATGGCACTAACCGGTTCCCGCCACGGGGCGGGACCGATGGTGGCGCTGGCGAAGTTGCCGAGCCACTTACTGAAAACGAAGTCCGGGTTCTACTCGACGAAGCAGCCGGCGTGATGGCAAGAGCCCGCGCGCAGATTCGCCGGCCGCTCAACAGTCGCGCCCAAGTATCATTTTCAATTGTTGATACCCGCGGACAAATTCTAGCGATCGCAAGATCACCAGATGCACCAATCTTTGGAACCGACGTATCCTTGCAAAAAGCCCGTACGGCAACATTCTTCTCAGGCCCGAACGCGGCTTCGGACTTGCTCGGAACAACCAGAAGTCCAGTCATCGCCGCAGCCGCTGGCGTTGCCGATACCGACGTCAATGATACCGTTCAGGCCGTTCGCGACTTCCTTGATGACAGCGCTGCGCTGACTGGCGAATTCGCCTTTGCAGACAGATCCGGCGGCAATCTTGCCCGACCCTATTTCCCGGACGGTCAACTTGGTACTTTTAACGGACCATTATCGCTGCCAATTGACGAATGGAGCCCCTTTGCGACCGGTCTTCAGGCCAGTCTGATCAAGGACAATGTCCTTGAACATGCCACTTTTGTTGTTGGCGGCATTAATACTGATACGGCGCGTGGCTGTACATTCCTGCCACCGATTAGCAGTACCGATCCTGGCCAAAACCGGCTTCAGAACGGCATTCAGATCTTCCCGGGATCTGTTCCCATTTATCGCGGCAATACTTTGGTTGGCGGCATCGGTGTCTCCGGCGACGGTATTGATCAGGATGATATGATTTCATTCTTAGGTCTGCATAATGCCGGTCTGCGACTAGGAACGATCAATAATGCCCCGGCTGCGATCAGGGCTGACCAGATCGAAGTTGCTGTCGGTAGCGACAGTGTCAGACTTCGCTATATCAGCTGTCCGTTCAACCCCTTTCTAGATACTGCAGAGCAAAACGTATGCGCAGGGAAATAAGCCGCCGGACATATACTCTTCAAGCGCTGCTTCTGGCGGCTGGCCTGTGCTGTTTGCCGGCATCGTTTGCTGATGATGGCGGGACCGCGCCGGAGCCGGTTACGTCGGAAACGTCTACGCAAACCGAACAGGCCACGGCACCCGAAACCGGGAGACGCCGGCCACGGCCGCGCGCAGAACTTGAAAATCGCCCGCAAGCATTTGATTCGACAGCAGTCGCGCGCCCTTTGCCATCGACGTATCCGACCGAGGAAATTCCCTTGCCGGACCGCTGGCGCCTGGTCGAGACCCTTGGCGTCAATGAACGCTGGTATGACCCTTATAATCAGAATACGTTGAAGGGAGACCGTCCAATCGGCGGAACCGATCACTGGTTCTTCGTCGCCACCGGGATTTCCGACACAGTCGTCGAGCACCGTACCTTTCCGACACCCGTTGGCGTCCAGACCACTGATCAGGCCGGCAATATCGACGTATTTGGCAATAGTGAATCACTCGTGCTAAGCCAGACTTTTCTGGCCAGTGCAGCACTTATCGATGGCAATACGACGTTCAAACCACAAGACCTCGAATTCCGAGTCGCTCTGGCATTGAATCTGAATGATGTTGATGTCGAGGAGCGCCGGATCCTGTTCGTCGAACCGACCAAAGGTAAACGCCGGACGGATGCCTTCCTCGGCCTGCAGGAAGCTTTTGTCGACTATCACATCCGGAACGTGTCCGACCGCTATGATTTCGATTCAGTCCGGGTCGGTATTCAGCCCTTTTCCAGTGATTTCCGCGGATTCCTGTTTCAGGATAACCAGCTTGGCGTCCGCTTTTTCGGCAATCGTGACAATAATCGCTGGCAATACAATCTCGCAGCATTCCTGCGCCTCGAAAAAGATACGAATTCCGGTTTGAACTCGGTTGTCGATGCACCGCGCGATGACATTATTTTCTTCGCCAACGCTTTCCGGCAGGATTTCCCGGTGCCGGGCATGACCTCGCTGGCCAGCATAACCTACAATCTCAACCGGGAATCCGGCGATATAACGGTTGACGATAATGGCTTCCCGGTGCGCCCGGCTCTACTTGGTGACCTCCGGGGACGGGACTATGATGTCGTCTATCTCGGTTACAGTCTCGACGGCCGCTATGGCCGACTTAATCTTTCGGCGTCCAGCTATGCCGCGCTGGGACAAGACCGGAACAGCATTTTCACCGGCCGCGAAACAGATATCCGGGCCGGTTTTGTCGCTGCTGAAGCGTCTTACGACTATAATTGGATCCGGACCCGGGTTTCGGCGCTGTATGCCAGTGGTGACAAGGATCCATATGATGATGTCGAAACCGGCTTTGATGCCATTTTCGAAAATCCGCAATTTGCGGGCGGTGACACCTCCTACTGGATCCGCCAGACAGTACCGTTTGCCGGCGGCGGGCGAGCTATCGCCTTAAGCGGGCGCAATGGGATTCTCAACAGCCTGCGCTCGTCAAAAGAGCAGGGGCAGTCGAATTTCAACAATCCGGGGACGATCCTGCTTGGACTTGGGGCCGACTTTGACCTCACACCGGAAACACGCGTCTCATTCAACGCCAATCATATCCGGTTTGACCAGACCGCAGTCGTTGAAGCCCTTCGCATGCAAGGCGACATCGGCTCCGAAATCGGGAATGATTTGTCGATATCGGCAACTTACAGACCGGCCTTTACGCAAAATATCGTTTTCCGAGCATCCGCCGCGAGCCTCGAGCTCGGTGACGGATTCAAAGACCTCTTCACTGCCAAGGACCAAAGGGACCGACATTATTCGGTGCTTCTGAACCTTGTTCTCACCTATTAGGACCTATCAAGATGCAAGCGCACAAAAAACCCGCCAAGAAAGGCTATATGCGCAGTCTGAATGCGTTGAAGCTCGGTCTTTCGCTTGCGCTGGCGGTATGTCTCAGCCCGGTGAGCTACGGTGCCGGTGAAGAAACGCCGCAGGACATCACATATGCGTTCACGCCCGATGCCCCGGCATCACAGTCACAAGCCTCTGCCGACCTCAAATCCGATGGTTGCATTAGCTGCCATACCGTCACGGATTCGGCGACCATGCACAATGTCCCTGGCGTTGTGCTGGGCTGTACCGATTGCCATGGTGGCGATGCCGGCGTCTTTCTGACCGAAGATTACGACCGCTATAGTGACGAATACGCAGCCGTACGCGACAGCGCCCACGTTCTGCCGACCTATCCAGTCGCCTGGCACGCACCGCATTCGGCGAACCCGGAACGTTCTTACACATTGCTGAACCGCGAAGCGCCCGAATTTATTCGCTTTGTAAACCCGTCTGACTATCGCATTGCAAGAGAGGCCTGCGGATCCTGTCACCTCGACAGCATTGTCGCCGCGGAGCGCTCTTTGATGGCGACGGGAGCTATGCTCTGGGGCGGGGCGGCCTATAATAATGGCATTCTGCCATTCAAAAAATACATCATTGGCGAGGCCTATACCCGCGATGGCGAGCCAGCCGTGCTGACATCACCAATGGGCGAATTAGGTGAACTGACCCCCGAACAGCTTGCACGTGGTATCATTCCGAAACTACTGCCAATGCCGGCTTGGAACGTCATTCCGCCAGCCGACGTCTTCCGCGTATTCGAACGCGGCGGCCGCAATATCATCACTCAGTTCCCGGAAATCGGCCTGCCGAATTCGCTCGGCCAGTTGCAGAGAATCGAAGAGCCGGGCCGGCCCGATATCCGTCAGTCCAACCGGGGGCCAGGCACCGGCCTGCGGGTGGCAATCCCGGTTCTCAACATTCACAAAACCCGTTTGAATGATCCGTTCACTTGGTTCTTTGGTACAAATGACCAGCCAGGCGATTACCGGACATCCGGTTGCGGCTCCTGTCACATTGTCTACGCCAATGACCGCGAGCCCCGTCACAGCTCGATCTGGGCCGAATATGGCCGTGATGGCGAGACCGCAACGGTTGACCCGACCATCCCGCGCGGCGAGCCCGGACATCCGATCCGGCACGAATTCACCCGCTCGATCCCGACCTCACAATGCATGATCTGCCACATGCACCAGCCGAACATGTTCCTGAACTCCTATCTCGGCTACACAATGTGGGATTATGAATCCGATGCGCCTTCAATGTGGCCGGAAGAGCAAAGATATCCTTCCATCGAAGAGGCCTGGAAAATCCTGAAGCGAAATCCTGAAGGTGCGGCGGTTCGCGGGCTTTGGGGTGATCTCGACTTCCTGCGTAATGTTTACGACCTGAATGAAGACCTCAACGACACCCAGTTCGCCGATTATCATGGCCATGGCTGGAATTTCAGAGCGATCTTCAAGCGCGATAGAGATGGTAATTTGCTGGATGCCGACGGTGAAATTGTCGATAATGACGATCCTGAAAAATGGCGCCGCGAAGGCGAAGAACAATTTGTCGAAATCGGCACCAATCCTGGTAAAGCCGTTCACCTAATGTCGATCCATGCCGAGAAAGGCATGCAATGTGCAGACTGCCACTTCGAGCAGGACAGTCACGGCAATGGGTTCATTCATGGCGAAGTGGCCAGCGCGGTTGAAATACGCTGCCGGGATTGCCACGGCTCGGCCTCCGAGTATCCAACTCTGTTTACGAGTGGCCCGGCGGCAAGACCCGGCGGGAAAGACCTCGGTTTGCTGCGGAATCCAGACGGCCAGCTCCGGTTCGAATGGGTTCAGCGCGAAGGCCGTCGCGTTCTGATCCAGCGCTCGATCATGGATCCCGAACTTGAATGGGAAATGTCGCTTGTCAAAGATAGCGTCGACACCGACCACCCGCATTATAATGAGCGGGCCGCGCGATCGAAACTGATGGGCCGCGCCGGCACATCGGAAGATGGTCTGGTCTGGGGCGAAGGGCTCGAACAAGCCGACCTCGCGCACAATGATGACGAAATGGAATGCTATACCTGCCACTTATCCTGGACGACATCATGTGGCGGGTGCCATTTGCCGATCGAAGCCAACTGGAAGTCAGAGTCCCACCATTATGAAGGCGGCGAAACGCGTAACTTCGCAACATACAACCCGCAAGTTGCACGTGACCAGATGTTCCAACTTGGCGTTCACCAGAATACCAAGGGCAATACAATTGCACCGGTCCGGTCAACCTCCGCACTTGTTCTGACCTCGACGAATCTGAACAGAGAAAGATTGTATGTCCAGCAGCCGCCTGTCTCTTCTATCGGCTTCTCGTCTCAGGCTTTCGCCCCTCACTTCCCGCACACGGTACGAAAGTCGGAGACAAAGACGTGTACCGACTGCCACCTCTCTTCAGAGGGCGATAATAATGCGATCATGGCTCAGCTCATGCTGCTTGGAACTAATTTCGTGAACTTTGTCGGCATGCACACTTACGTCGGGCTTGAAGGCGGCTTTGAAGCCGTTCGCGTGACCGAGTTTGACGAGCCGCAGGCCGTTTTCGGTTCCTATCTGCATCGCTACGCCTATCCCGACTATTACGAAGCACATGTCGAGCAGAATGGCCGTGAGCTTATCAACTGGACCCGGGGACGGATCTTTGACACCGAAAACGGTTTCTCAGGCGAAACCGGCGCGCTGGAAGAGATCGCCAATGTTACTCAGAGAGGACGCGGTGATACAAATTGTCTGCAAGCCAGAGGGGAATATCTCTACGTTGCAGAGGGACATGGCGGCTTCCGGGTCTACGATATTGCTTCGGTCTCCAATAAAGGTCTCTCGGAGCGGATCATAACTGCGCCCTTCTCGCCACTGGGGCATGACACACACGTCCGGTCGCGTGATGCTTCCTGTGTGGCGCTGGCAACCAACCAGCCTATCGATCCGCTTCGCAATACGCCGGAAATGCGCGAGGCCAATGACGAACAGGCCTTCCACCCAATCTATAGCTATGCTGTCGTCACCGATCGTCAGGAAGGCCTGATCCTCGTCGACATTAATACAATGGGAGATGGCGAACCGAGAAACAACTTCCTCAGACGCGCCGTAACGTGGAATGAAAATGGCGTCCTCGACGGCGCACGCCACATCACACTGGCGGGCCATATTGCCTATATCACAACCGATGCAGGCCTGGCTGTTATCGATCTGGACGATCCGCTGCAGCCGGTACATGCAGCCACCATCCCGCTAGTTGATGCACGGGCCAGCGCCCTGCAATTCCGATATCTGTTTGTAACCGATGCGACCGGGCTAAATGTGATAGATGTCACGTCAATGCTCGAGCCCAAACTTGTCGAAGGCGCGCATGTCGAGATTGCCGATGCACAAAAACTCTATCTGGCACGGACCTATGCCTATGTCGCGGCCAAGGATGAGGGTCTGCTGATAATCGATATCGAACGCCCAGAACAGCCAGCCCTGCATCAGCGGGTGACCTTTGACGGACAGCTGAATGACGCCCATGATGTGATCGTTGCGACAACCAATGCATCGCTATTCGCTTATGTTGCCGATGGTGAAAACGGGATGAAGGTCCTGCAACTTACCAGCCCGTCCTCGCAACCGAATTTCTACGGATATTCACCCGAGCCGAGACCGGAATTGATCGCCTGGCGTCAAACCAAGTGGCCAGCCCTGTCGCTGTCAAAAGGTCTCGATCGCGACCGGGCGGTTGATGAAACGGGGCATCAGATGGCCGTTCTGGGAAGGTTCGGATCACGACCGTTCAACCGGTCGGAAATGGAGAACTTCCTGCGCGGTGAAGATGGCGAGCTGTTTACCGTGTCCGACGAACCCGATAATTCGCTACGGCGGGACTAGGGGCCGGGCACCAGTCGCCCGGGAAGCCGGCAATGCCGTCGATTGCCGGTGTCTGTCGGTGTCTGGTCCGAAACATTCCGATGTCAGGTCAGGCTGCAAGCTGACAATGAATTGGGACCGTCTCGTCAGCGATCATATCTGTGATTACACGATTTGGACCGCGCCAGCGCTAGTGGTCTAGTGATCCATCGCCCCGGAAATAGTGTGCTGCATGAAGGGTTCGAATTTCACCAGCGTATTATTATGATCGGTTCGCATATGATGAGTCATCAAATATGAACCGTTCCAGATATGCAGCGCAAAGGCTGGCGACTCGTTCACAACCAGCGGACGATTATCGGGATTGTCAGCATCTATGGCGGTCAAATTGACGGCCAGCTGCGGTGCGGTCGATGAACAAACCGCGACCGGCACATCATTCCACATCGCATCGACTGAACGGTGTACATGGCCACAAATCAATTTCTTGACCTGTTTGTGCGGCGCGACCGCTGCCGATAAGCGCGTTTCCCAGCCATTTCCATTACTGACAGGCATCCAGGATATACCGGTGAATACGGGCGAGTGATGAATGGCAAGAATAGTCGGCGTGTCTGGCCGGGCCGCGAGCTGGCGCTCGAGCCAGTCCGCCTGATCAGCACCAAACGCGCCACCATGCAGCCCCGGTCCGTGGGAATCTAGCAGCACAAGCCGTAAATCATCAAATTCGAGAACCGACGAAACAAAGTCATTGCCGTCATCCGGGATATTTAATGCCGCACGCATCGGTTCGCGTTGATCATGATTTCCGATCATCCAGTGAATTGGAATATCGCAGTCAGCAAACAGTTCCAGCAGGCGCTCATATTGCTCCGGATAACCATCATTTGTGAGATCACCGGTTGCTAGAATTAAATCCGGCCGAGGCTTCAACGCCTTGATAGCGTCCAGCGTCTCGGTCAGTCGCTGGTCATTTTGCGGATCGCCCGGCTTTGCAGGAAAACCTATATGCAAGTCTGTAATCTGAGCGATAATCAAGTGAGCGTCCTAACAAAACCAACAAACACGATAACAGCAACGATATCCATCGGCGCTCAATCTTCAACTTATCCTTGCAATATGATTAGGTCATCCCTTTTTTTCAATCGATTTGCCGACTTTCCGTTTCCCGTTGCAATATTACAGGCCCGTGCACCACCAGACACGATCCAGACAGGTCTGATTTTTCTTTTCCGCGCCAAATATCAGGCGATAAGTTTAACATCAGGATGCCGGCGAACCATGGCATCGGCCCATTGTGCCGCCTGCTTGCTCTCAACAAGCGCGACGAAACATCCACCAAACCCGGCCCCGGTAATCCGTGCACCGGCAGCCCCCAGCGCAAGAGCAACGCGAACTATCTCGTCGATACGCGGCACTGATACTTGCATGTCTGCCTGCAGGGAGAGATGGCTATCAGTCATTAACTGCCCGAACAGGGCAAAGTCTGACGCAATAAGCGCGTCGACTGCCTGTCGGGAACGGTCGGCCTCGGTAATGACGTGCCGGGCGCGACGGGCGAGGCTGGCATCAAGACCGGAAATGTCGTCCAGCCTCGCATCGCAAAGATAGTCGACACCGAGATTATCGGCCGCGGCCATGCATTCCTCACGACGGGTTTTATAGCGACCGTCGGATAAAGCCCGACTGACGCCGGAGTGCAGGACCAGAAAACGCCAGTCGTCCGGGATATTGTGGCTTTGATATTGCCGGGTCCGGGTATCGAGCGCCAGTGCGGCGCCCGGTTCACCCGCCGCAACCGCGACCTGATCCAAAATACCGCATGGAACACCAATATAATCATTCTCAATTGCCTGAGCCGCCAATGCGATCGTCAGGGGCGCGACATGTTTCATGTCTGAAGCGGCTGTTTTCAGCGTCGCAACAATCGTGGCGGCGGACGATGACAGTCCGGCTCCGACCGGGATCGAACTCGCAATCGAAACGGTCTGTCCGCCCGAAATCCAGCCCTTTGCGCGGGCGTATTGCAAAGCCCCCCGCACATAGTCTGACCAGTGCCCGGCGGCTGGATCCTCTAGACCAAAGTCTCCGACCTCCTCAAACTGTTCCGATATAATGCGGTCCTGGCCAAGATTATTCGCCTGTCGTTGCAGATCAATTGCAACCGGTAACGGCATCGGCAGCACCAGTCCGCCATTAAAGTCGATCCATTCGCCAATCAGATTGACCCGGCCGGGAACTGTCGCCCGATATATACCCGCTGCGGCTGTTGGCATTACAGACTCCGTAGTTTTTGGGCAGCGACCTCGGGCACAACGTCAACGGTAAAAACACCTGTAAACTGCTCTACGCTGGCGAGGTATTTTAGCCGGTCGGTATCACGAAGTACTGGATAGAATTGCACTGTGAATTGGAAATCTGCATCATCAATCTGCGGAGCCACTTGAAAGCTCATCATGTATGGCATCGGCTGGCCAAACAGGCTGTCCAGCCGTCTCGGGATTTCGCCCAGCAATCGTGCCAGAGATTCCAGCCCGGCCCGGTCAAGCGCCCAAGGCCCGGCACATGATGTCCGCGGCATTAGCCAGGTCTCATAGGGAAAGCGGCTGAATGGCGGCGCAAACGCAACCCAGTCTTCATCCGATGCGATATCGAACTGGCCACCCCAGCTGCGATGCGCACCTATTAGGTCATAGCCCTGCGAAAACGCCGCTTGTGCTCGGGCCTGCGGCTCCGGCAATTGATCAAAAGCGTAGATCTGGCCGTGCGGGTGAGGCAATGTAACACCAACTTGCTGACCGCGATTTTCAAATGCCAGCACATAGGCAACACCAGATGCGTACAAATCACGGTATCGATCGCACAGCGCCTCCAGCAGCAGCAGACGACGATCCTGACCGATACTGGTCAGATTGCCTTCATCTTCGCTGGAGTACACCACGACCTCACATCGTCCAGTAGCTGGTTTCGTCGCCCATGGAGACAATTCGCCGGCAACAGTAGCCGATGTCAGGCTGGAAAATTTGTTTTCAAAAATAGCGACTTCGAAGGCCTCAAATGGAATCTCCGTTGCGCCGCGAGTAGCTGACGCTGGCGCCAGCGGATCGCTAGACGCTCCGGGCTGGAAAGTACGGCTCTGACGGTGCGGCGCATATATCGCCCAGCTCTGGCGCAGCGGATCATAGCGGATCTCGCTGGTTTCGGCGGCATCACGTAATAATTCTCGGCCCGGCAGCCCTGAATGGGGCTGGTAACCATAAAGCGACAGCAGACGGCCATCCGCCTTCCTGTGATCACGACGATAGAAATCGCGCGCGCATCCCTTCAGCAATACAGATGAATTTGTCTTAGCCATGGAAACCGCACGCCCTTTTTACTGACGCCATATAAACATTATTGCCGGACAGGAAAGGCCGGAAGCACTGTGCCGCCCGACAAATGAAAAGCGGGTCGGGCAGCAGTGGCATCCCGATAGCACAAGAGCAGCGGCACAGCGTCGATCGCTCAGCTTCGTCCATTTGTGCGCTTAACATGACAATTGATTGTTTTGACGCATAGCAACAGGCGACAGCGTCAGGGCGCGTTGGACATGCCTTACAGAGCTGGCTTGACGAAATCCTGCCGGCTTGGGCAGGGCGGGTAATGCTACACTTGAAGTCTCGCCCGACGGCGATCGTCAATTCGCTTGTGACTTAATGCAACGCCAACAGGCCAATCGCATCGGGCGAAATTATGACCGGCCCGGCCAAGTCATAATCACTACTCATCTGGAATGGCCGCGGGCGCTAAAATTGTCTTTGCTAGGCCGCAGGACTGGACAAATTCGGCTACACTTACCAGTTTGCAGTCCAAGTATCAGCCCAATTTCCAAGCGCGCATAATGGAGCAATTCTGCATGACCGAGTTCAAAAACAAGACGGCCTTTATTACTGGTGGCGCATCGGGCATCGGCCTGGAAATTGCCCGAAGTCTCGCGCTAAGAGGCACGAACATCATGCTCGCGGATATTAATGAAAGCGAACTCGCAAATGCGAAAAGCGATCTCGCCAAGACCGGACGGCAAATCGAGACTGTCGTTTGCGATGTCGCAGATGAGGCCGCCGTCCGGGCCGCCGCAGCCGCCACCGAAGCAGCCTTTGGCAATGTTCACTTTCTAGTTAACAATGCTGGCGTAGCTATTGGCGGCCAGGCCGGGTCAGTAAATCTCGATGACTGGCGCTGGATTGTTGATATCAATCTAATGGGTGTGGCTTATGGCGTCGAAATCTTCACGCCACTTATCAAAGCGTCAGGCGGTGGTCATATTGTTAATGTCGCCTCAATGGCCGGCCATTGGGCGAGCCCGGGCATGAGCCCCTATAATGCGACAAAGTTTGCAGTGGTCGGATATTCGGAAGGCATTCGCCACGAGCTGGCGCCCCACAAAATCGGCGTCAGCATTCTATGTCCTGCCTGGGTGAAGACCGATATCCACCGCAGCGCCTTTGGCCGACCGTCAGGCGGGGCCGACGAATCCGATCCGCAATTCGAAACCATGAGCAAAGTTATCGACTCGGGTCTTGATCCCAAACTGGTTGCCGAATGGACGGCTGATTCCATCGCCGCCAATCGTCTTTACATTTTCACCCATCCCGAAATGCGTGTCGCGATCGATGGACGACGGGATCTTATTCAAGCCGATTACGAAGCCTGCGACGCACACTTCACGGCTGCAAGCGATACTTAATCCGCAGCGAGCCAGCCTGTCATCCAGCCTGACCGGAGAGGCGCCGGATCAGCCCGTCAATCGGCTAGCAACAGGGTGGCGCTTGTTCGGGTGCCCGGCCGCTCGAAACAGTCCAGCCTTTGGCCGGATCTACCGGCCATTCATAACAATTCCCGGTATCAACAATATCCTGGGGCTACCGGTAGCTTCGACCTGCAACGGGTTCTCGACGAACCCGGCAACCAGAACAGACCCGTGCAGCACGGCAAAAAATTATAACGATTCTGGCTAATCAAGCTGGAGTGACAAAGCGAGATCATCTAGTGTCGACAGGACGAAAATCGAGGGGATCAGAATGTCGGAAATATTTAATTATAACGGACTCGCGCTAGACCAGCCGGGCCGCGGGCGGATTTACGGCTCAATCATGGAAACCGTCGGAAATACGCCATTGGTTCGCGTGCCAAGACTGTCCGAAGAGGAAGGGCTGAAGGCCGACCTGCTGCTGAAATTGGAATTTTTTAATCCATTGGCCAGCGTCAAGGACCGGATTGCCATCGGCATGATCACCGCAATGGAAGCGGCCGGAAAATTGAAACCGGGCAGTGTTCTAGTCGAACCGACTTCAGGCAATACCGGCATCGGGCTCGCATTCATTGCGGCGGCACGCGGCTACCGGTTGATCTTGGTCATGCCGGATTCAATGTCGATTGAGCGACGGAAAATGCTGGCCATTCTTGGCGCGGAGCTCGAACTTACGCCGAAGGCAGAAGGCATTGCCGGTGCCTTTGCCAAGGCCGATGAATTACTCAATGCCATCAATGGCGCAATTATGCCAAGCCAGTTCGACAATCCTGAAAACCCGGCCGTACATGAGGCGACAACTGCGGAAGAACTCTGGCGTGACACAGATGGTGCAATTGACGCCCTTGTCTCCGGCGTCGGAACAGGTGGCACCTTTACCGGCTGCGCACGTGCCCTGAAAAGCAAGAAAGCAGGCTTCAAAATGTTCGCAGTCGAACCGGTCGACAGTCCGGTCCTATCGGGCGGTGAACCCGGCCCCCACATGATCCAGGGTATTGGCGCCGGGATCGTTCCCGACAATATGGACCTCTCTCTGGCCGACGAGATCCTTAAAATCACGAATGAGGACGCTTTCGATATGGCGCGCAAACTCGCCCGGACAGAAGGGATACCGGTTGGTATTTCGGCCGGTGCCGCCGTCGCCGCCGGACTAGAACTCGCCAAGCGGGAAGACATGGCTGGCAAGACAATCGCCGTCATCATTCCATCCTTTGCGGAACGTTATATTTCGACAGCGCTTTTTGACGGTATATAATATGCTTCAAGCTGTGATGTCAGGGACCTACAGATTACAATCCGGATCTGTAGGTTGCCTGTATCTGATAGCGGCTTTTGGTGCCGCGTCCGGTGAAGCTCTCATATAAATGGAACTGGTCGACGCTGACATGATCTGTTCGCAACGCCTGATACGTGTTGGCCCAGGTTTTCACATTGTCGATTGGCGTTTCGTTACAATAGGCCAGCGTTATATGCGGAATAAATGGCCGACGCTCATGCTCGAGTTTCAGCTCGCGGGCAATATCGCGACACGCGCTGGCGAGATGCTCCAGCTCCGCTGACGGGGCCAGCCGGGCATACAATGCGCGTGGTTGACGACGGCCAAACCAGCCAACCCCCGCAACCGCGAACTGAAATGGCAGGAATGCGATCCGGTCGAGCCGGAAGGCAATCTCTTCGGCCAGCTCAATGCTGACCCCGCCAAAGAAATGCAGCGTGACGTGATACTGGTCGGCACGCCGCCAGCTAAGGCCCGGTCCGTCAAGCTTCAGCGGCAGTAACCGCCCGGCCAGGTCATCACTGACTGGCAGGGCGGCAAACAAGCGATGTGTCATCCCGACATCCCTAGCGTAAGAACCGGCACGAACCGGTTACGGACATGGCGATGGTTGCTCGAGGTGCAATGCATTAACATCCTTCTCAAGCTCTTCGGTCCACTCCAGGTCAAACGCATCAATACAGATTTTAAGCTGGTCCATTGTGGTCGCGCCAATAATTGTCGACGCCATGAAATTGCGCGTATCACAGAACCGAATGGCAAGCTGGGACGGATCGATGCCATACTTCTCCGCCAGAACCAGATAGGATTCGATGGCGCGGGCGGCAGGAGCATTTTCGTAGCGCTGCAAACGGTTGAACAGCGCCTTTCGAGAACCTTCCGGTAGTGCCCCGCTGCGATACTTCCCAGTCAGATAGCCCTGCCCCAACGGGGAATAAGACAACAGGCCGACATCCTCTCTGACGCAAACCTCTTCCAGCCCGCCATCCTCAAAGGTCCGGTTAACGAGATTATAGGCATTCTGAATTGACGCCATGCGCGGCAAACCGCGCGCCTCGCTTTCCGCGATAAACCGCATAACACCGAAAGGCGTTTCATTCGAAACACCGATATGCCGGATACGGCCTGCTTTCACATGAGTATCGAGGTGGGCAAGAATATCCTCGAATTTTTCATAAGGCTGGTTGTAGGCCGCTGGGTCCATACGTCCACCGAACAAACCGATCGGACGGTCGGGCCAGTGCAGCTGATACAAGTCGATATAATTAGTCTGCAGGCGTTTAAGACTTTTCCCAACCGCCTCGTCAATTTGCGCTTTGGTTTGACGCACCCAGTCAACATCACCGTCGCGGGTCCAGAGCATTTTCGATAGTCCTGCGACCTTGGTTGCCAGTATGACGTCCTTGCGCCGTCCGGTTTTCGCAAACCAGGTGCCGATAATCCGTTCAGTCGAACCCTGTGTCTCCGGCCGCGGCGGAACCGCATACATTTCGGCTGTATCCCAGAAATTCACGCCACGCTCGAGCGCATAATCCATCTGCGCGTGACCCTCCGATTCGGTATTCTGTTCGCCCCAGGTCATTGTTCCCAGACAGCACGCACTGACCGACAAGTCGGTTCGGCCAAGTTTTCGCATTTCCATTTTTTTATTAATCCCTTTTCGTTTCCTCGAGGTTAAATTTGATACAAGCCTAGGCCAGCTTTCTTCGCCTTGAAAACTGTCTTACCCTTGAAAACTGCAAAAAATTGTCTCATATTGGTGGTGGCCAGATAATCTGGGACGCTGACCATGAGGGTGATATGAACGATTTCAAAACATCATTTGCCAATACAGAGGCAATGGACGTAGGCTTCGACGCCGGCCTGCGGGCCTTTATGCTCGGCGTTTACACTAAACTAACTCTGGGTATTGCGATCGCTGGTGCGCTCGCCTACATCGCGGGAACGGTTGATCCGATCACCGCACTCGTTTTGTCATCACCAATGAATATGATCATCGCTTTTGCTCCGCCAGCACTGATCTTTATTTCCATGTTCACGATGAAGAACCCCAGCCCACTGGGTTCGGCTTTGCTATACTGGGTAATTGTCGCGACCGTCGGGCTTGGTCTCGGCATCTATGTCTACATGGCAGCCAATGGTATCGGCGCCCAGACAGCCGGCGGAATTAGCCAGTCGATGAATTTCGCAACGATCGGAAAAGCGTTTTTCATCACCTCATCTGCTTTCGGCGCCCTGTCGCTGTGGGGCTACACCACCCAGCGTGACCTGTCGGCTATCGGGACTTTTGCAATTATGGGCATCTGGACGCTGTTCGCCGTAACAGTTGTGTACATGATCCTGCCATCGATCGGTTTGATTGAGCCCTCCAGTAACATGGAGTGGATTATTTCGGGCGGCTTTGCGATGCTGTCAGCAATCCTGGTCGCCTGGGAAACACAAACCCTGAAAGAAGGCTATTACGAGCTTGGCGGCAACCAGCGCGGAATGGCCGTCCTGACCAATTGGGGGGCTCTGAACTTCTTTATCATGTTTGTGAATATGTTCCGCTTTGTCCTGATGTTTCTGTCATCACGCGACTAAGCGACCCGACATAATTGAAAAAACAAGGCTCCGTGCGATCGCGCGGAGCCTTTTTTCTGAGCGCTTCGCGCCGAAATCGCGACACGGTCACTATCGGCCTGATCCCTTATATGCCTTTGATGTCCTCACGCTTGACCATAAAGCTACGGCCTCCTAGAAACGAACATTTAGGGAACATTTAAGGTCATAAATGCCGGAAAATTCGCCGTCTTCACCCTCTGCTGTAGCCATTGCCTGTGGGACACTGCGTCTACTGACCGACTATGGCGCGGCCGGCCTGTATGAAGTAACGCTCGGCAATGGACGACGCGCTGACGTGCTGGCCATTGACGCAAGTGGACAAATCACAATCGTCGAAATCAAATCATCTGTGAACGATTTCAAAAGCGATCAGAAATGGCCGGAATACCTGCCCTATTGCGACCGCTTCTATTTTGCGGTTTCGGAAGACTTCCCGGCCGACTTGATACCCGACAATGCCGGGCTGATTATCGCTGACCAATTCGGTGGGGCGATAATGCGGTCCGCACCAGAGACAAAGCTATCGCCCGCACGGCGCCGCAGCCTGACGCTGCGGTTTGCCAGGCTGGCTGCGAACCGGTTTAATCAGCAAAGTCAGATGCGAATACTCGACAGCCGGCCCTATGCGGCCTAATTGCGAGCTATGAGCCTTACCTATCCAATTGCAACATCCGCCGCCGAAGCCCTGTCCACTCCGATGGGTGCAGCCCGAATCCGATACGACGCCGAGCTCGCCGTTAAAGGACAAGCCATTATCGGCCTTGTAACGGAATGGCTAAAGCCGGACGATTCCGATCTTGAAACCGTCATGGCGCAGGCAAATGACGGCCCCGGAAACGGCTTCATTCAATATTATGAAGACACACAAGGGCGTACCGTACTGGCCGTAACGTTCTGGAAACTCGATCCAACGACAACACCGGAGCTGGCCGCACCGCTGAAGGTGGACGCCCAGCCTG
The DNA here is from genome assembly GCA_002172915.1 of Hyphomonas sp. TMED17. Taxonomy (GTDB): domain Bacteria; phylum Pseudomonadota; class Alphaproteobacteria; order Caulobacterales; family Hyphomonadaceae; genus Henriciella. Next base: position 359,576 of record NHBW01000006.1, read on the forward strand.
CGATTGAAGAGCAACCGGATCATACTGATGATTTATACTTCAAGCAGGTTCGAAACCGGAAAACGGGAAGATCCGCTACCCCCGACCCCAACCAACTGGATCTGTTTGCATCCGACGGGACCTAGCCGGAACCCGTTCAGGCCCGTGATATAGAATATCGCTCGAACCTCATTCCGCCGGAATAAATGTCAAAGCGACACCATTATTGCAGTAGCGCAAGCCCGTCGGCGCAGGACCATCGGAAAATACGTGCCCTTGATGGCCGAGACATCGCGCACAATGGTATTCCGTCCTTACCATCCAAAGTCGACGGTCTATCTTCGTCCCGACCGCCCCATCAATAACGTCGAAAAAACTCGGCCAGCCGGTTCCGCTATAATATTTGGTGCGACTCTCGAATAAAGGCAGCTGGCAGCCTGCGCACGCGAACACGCCCTCGCGCTTTTCATCATTTAGCGGCGATGTAAACGGCCGTTCGGTCCCCTCCCGGCGCAGCACATTATAGGCTGCTGGTGACAGCCGCGAACGCCAGGCCTCATCGCTCAGGCGCCGCCACTGGCTGTCGGAAAACTGGTCTGATGCGGACACCTCGCCAGCACTAGCAATCGGCTTTTTTGATATCGCCGCGCCGAGCATAAGGAGCGGGGCAGACGCAAGCAGGAAACGGCGGGTTGGAAAAGAAGACTTTGTCATACCTATTACTTATATCAGTTGCCCGGGAATACGACTGCAAAAAGCGATCAAATTCGTAACTCATTCGAGATCTGCTCTTGGTAAGCTCGAATTTCCCGTCTAGTTGAAAGCAAAAGCAAGACCCTTGAAAGGACCCTATGGAAGACGCACCAATCACAAATCTGACGGAAGCCTCGCGCGATAAGTTAAGACAAACCGTTGCCCGGATCGAACGTCTTGAAGAAGAAAAGCGCGAAGTCGCCGAGCAAATTAAGGATATATATTCCGAAGCAAAGGCATTTGGTTTCGACGCCAAGGCGCTGCGCAGCGTCGTCCGGATTCGCAAACAAGACCGCCGCGAACGTGAAGAACAAGAGGCCATGTTAGATGTTTATTTGATGGCCATGGGGGAAATCGACTAGGCTGTCGGCATGGCCCGTGAAGTAGACCCTCGCAAACAACGAAAAGCGCTTCGGAAATTACGACAGGCGGCGGCCCTTTCTGAACAAGGCCTCGGTCCGCCCCTGTCAGACTGGGAAGTGGAATTTCTTGCTGAACTGGAAGCCCGCATCGAAACTTACGGGTCTGCTTTCGCTGATCCGGAAAAAGGCAATCACGATGAACCCCTATCGGCGCTGCAAACCCAGAAATTGAAGGAAATCGACCGGAAGGCACGAGGCAAATCGCGCTCCGGGTTCAAACGCAAACCGCCACAAAGCCGGACATCGGTCAGACAGCTTGATGAGGACGTTCAGGCCGAAGAAAAGCCGCCCGCACCACCGGCTGATCGCAACACCAAGCTAAAACTTGTTGAAAATAATCAACCACCGCCCACCATTACAGAGACAAAGAGCCAACGGACCCGGCCTAAACTCAAACTTATCAAGACCGATCCCGAGGCATAGAGTTCAGCAAGACCGGCCATTATGGCGGCCGACGGGTTAGTGGGAGATCAGATGAAGACAATCGTAATTACCGGCGCTTCGACCGGCATCGGAGAAGCAACCGCCCTGTATTTCGCCGAACGCGGCTGGCAGGTTTTTGCCGGCGTCCGCAAAATCGCTGATGGCGAAGCCCTGCAACAGAAAAATGCGCGCATCACGCCAGTTCAACTCGATGTTGCCGATCCCGACCAAATCAATGCCAGTGCCGCAATTGTCAGTGCTGCTTTAAACGGACGAAAACTGACAGGCCTGGTTAATAATGCGGGTATCGCTGTTATGGGGCCGCTAGCCGAACAATCTCTTGACCAGTTCAAAGCGCATTTCGACATCAACGTGTTCGGCCTGCTGCGCGTCACACAAGCCTTTATTCCGCTGCTTGGCGGCGATCAGGATAGAGCCGGTCCGGCCGGCCGGATCGTCAACATTACCAGTGTCGGGGGGCGGCTCGCCTCCCCTTTTCTCGGCGCCTACACTGCAACCAAACACGCGGTCGAGAGCATGACTGATAGTTTCCGCCGTGAACTGGTCATATACGGCATCGACGCCATATCGGTCGGTCCCGGGGCCGTTAAAACACCGATTTGGGACAAGGCCGAAGAGGCAAATTCCGCCACGCCCTATGCCAGTTCGCCATGGGCGCAGCCATTGGAGAAGTTTACACAGATCATGCTGAGCGGCGGCGAAACAGGACTACCAGCAAGCCAGGTCGCTGCGACGATTGAAACCGCACTTACCGCGCGCAAACCGAAAGCCCGCTACGCGCCAGTTCCGGACAAGCTGACCAATTTCACATTGCCAATGCTACTTCCGAAACGGGTTGTCGACGGGTTCTTCTGGCGCCGGTTCGGAATGAAAAAGTCTTAAATCAGGCGCCGCCGGCAGCCGGAGCACGTGCCTTCCCGCCGGATTTCGAGCGGCGCGATGGCGGACGGCCCGACCGGCCGTGAGACCGGGTTTTCTGATTCGATGATTTGGCAGATGACCGACGGTTCGAACCGCGGCCACCGGCTGGTCCCTTTGGCTTCGGGGGACGGAAACTTCTGTCCGGCACCGGCAAGCCTTCGACACCGCTGCTGGCCGGCACTGGCAATACATCAAGATCAATCCGGATGGTGCGCTCGATATCCCGCAAATAATACAGCTCGTCTTCGGCAACCAGCGAAACAGCCTGCCCCATACGACCGGCCCGGGCCGTTCGTCCGATCCGATGCACATATTGTTCTGCAATATTCGGCATCTCGAAATTGATAACATGTGAAACACCGTCAACATCGATACCGCGTGCGGCAATATCAGTCGCAACCAGGATTGGCGACGTCCCGGCTTTAAAGGCCTCAAGTGCCCGCATCCGTTGCGGCTGAGACTTGTTACCATGAATGGCGGCGGCCTTGTGGCCGGTTGCGAGCAATTTACGGACCACCGCATCGGCGCCATGCTTCGTGCGCGCGAAAACCAGAGCCCGCTCGACAGAGGGATCACTCAAAACGGCCCCCAGAACCGCGAGCTTACCATTCTTACCGACATGAATAACCGACTGTTCGACCCGCTCGGCGGTTGTACTTTCCGGCGTAATCGAAACCCTTACCGGGTCACGCAGGAACCGTTGCGCTAGATCGGAGATGAGCTTCGGCATCGTGGCTGAAAACATCAGCGTTTGTCGCTCATCCGGTATCGCCGCGACGATTTTATTCAGGTCGTGGATGAAGCCCATATCGAGCATTTGGTCTGCCTCATCAAGGATCAGAACCTCAAGCGCCTCAAGCGTCACTGCGCCTTGTGACATTAAATCCAGAAGGCGCCCGGGAGTTGCGACCAATATATCGGTGCCCTTCTGCAGGCTACGAATCTGATGGCCAATTTTGACGCCACCAAAAACAGTCTGGGTCACACAATCCATAAATTGCGAATAAAGTCTGAAACTATCGGCGATCTGACCTGCCAGTTCACGTGTTGGCGCCAACACCAGAACCCGGGTTGCGCCGCGCTGTCGCGAACGGCGCGACGCTAACAGCTTATTCAGGGTCGGCAGGGCAAAAGCGGCCGTTTTACCCGTACCGGTCTGCGCAATGCCAAGCAGGTCACGATCCTTAAGAAGCTCAGGAATCGCCTGCGTCTGAATTGGTGTCGGCTCATCATAACCCTGCTGGGTCAGGGCTTTCATGAGAGGAGGCTGCAAGCCAAGCTCGGAGAATAGAGTCACGTGAGATCTTTCAAAATGAAAGACAGGACGGGGCAGGGCGCCGGCCTGTCTAGGGACAAGTCTGGAAACGTCCCGCGTGAATAAGGAGCGTCTGCTGAATCTTTCTCGTCTGAAGGGAAGGACACAATTCGGCAAATAAATCTGCCGGTGCGTTCCACGCGACCACCCCATGCGTCTTATAGACCGCTGCGACCGCGCCCCCTTGCCTTAGCCGATACCAACAGTCAACATAGCAGCATCTCTGATAGCTAAGATTTGGGCGACTGCCCGGCTGTCACCGTGCAGCAGAACACGCCTACCAGCGCGGATGAGCTGCAGCATGGACTTTGCGAAGATGGCCAGCATCGACACCGGTATAAACCTGAGTTGTAGCCAAGCTGGCATGGCCAAGCAGGCTTTGAATAGACCTTAAATCAGCACCGTTTGCGAGAAGATGAGTTGCAAAACTATGGCGCAGAGCATGTGGCGTTGCCGTTTCGGGCAAACCGAGCGCACCGCGCACCAGCTGAACCTGTTTGCGCAGGACTTGCGGCTGCAAGCGCTTGCCACGAGCGCCATAGAAATATGGCGTATCGCTCTTCAGCGGAAACGGACATAACTGCCCATAGGCGTCCAGCGCCTGACGCACAGTGTCAATCAGTGGCACCAGCCGGACGCGTCCGGCTTTCCCACTCAGGCGCAGCGTCTCCGGTGCGGGATTGTGATCACCGGACAGTCCAAGCGCCTCTGAGATCCGCAAACCGGCGCCATAGATCAGTGTTACTGCGGCGACGTCGCGGGCCGCAAGCCAGGCATCAGTCTGTAGCGTCCCGATCGTCTCGATTACTTCCGACACCCCGCCTTCGGACACTGGCCGGGGCAATCGTCGACGACGTGGCGGTCCGGTCAGAAAAGCAATATCCGAATTTGAAACGCCATGCTTGTGATCGAGCCATTTAAAAAAGGATTTAATCGTCGATAATAATCTGGCGACCGAAGTATCTGAGAGGCCTTGCCGGCGGCGTACGGTCAGGAATGCCCGCAAATCTCGCGCTTTTAATTTGGCCAGGGCTGCAAGGTTTGGCTCGCCCTCGAGATGAACGGTCAAAAACGCGAAAAACTCCCTCATATCAGCCGTATAGGCCTGCACCGTATTATCGGCCAGGCGGCGTTCCAATTCGATATAATCAAGGAAGTCTGTCATTATTTTCATAGCGCCAGTTTGCCGGCCAACCAGTTAATTTATGGTTTCGCGGAGTCTTAAAAACGGCCAGCGCATACCACAGCGGGACTTCCGCAATATGCCCGCTCTGCTATTCAGCTGTGATGACAATTGCTCGCATCCTGTTTCCACTACCGCTGCCGGAACCGTTTGATTACATCGTGCCCGACCATCTTAGCGTGGAAACCGGTAGCTATGTGATTGCGCCGCTCGGCACGCAAAAGAGAATTGGCGTTGTCGTCGACTGTCAGGACCTACAGCCCGACCGCAAGCTGAAAGCCCTGCTTGAGGTATTGCCAACCCCGCCAATGGGTCGGTCCATGCGCCAGTTCATCGATTTCTGCGCCCGCTACACGGTTTCTCCGCCGGGACTTGTCCTCAGCATGGCCTTGCGTTCCAGCCAGGGTCTGCTGCCATCACCGATGCGGACAGTCTATCACACTTCTGATCGGTTACCCGATCGCATGACAGCAGCGCGGCGCGCCGTTCTGGAAACCGTAGCGCAACATCCCGGTCTCGGTGCGAGCGCGCTGGCCAAGCTGGCGACTGTCTCGGCCGGGGTAATAAAGTCGCTTGCCGAGAGCGGTGTTCTGGCGGCGACCAACGAGCCTGTCGACCGGCCGTTTCCGGCCCCGGATCCGAACCGGCCGGGGATCGTGCTCACCCCCGAGCAGGCGACCGCAGCCGACCAGTTACGCCATCATATCGCGGCAGAAGATTTCAAACCGGTCCTACTCGACGGCGTGACCGGGTCTGGCAAAACCGAAGTTTATTTTGAGGCAATCGCAGCGATCATAAAGCAGGATGAAACCGCACAAATCCTTGTTCTGCTGCCAGAAATCGCACTCACCGAAGCCGTTCTAAACCGGTTCGAAAAGCGCTTTGGCGCGCGACCGGCAGCCTGGCATTCAGGCCTATCACAACCCCAGCGCCGTAGAACCTGGCGGGAGGTTGCACATGGCCGCGCGCGGATTGTTGCCGGCGCGCGCTCCGCCCTGTTCCTGCCCTATGCCAATCTCCGCCTGATCATTGTCGACGAAGAGCATGATGGCAGTTTTAAACAGGAAGATGGCGTAACCTATCATGCCCGCGATATGGCCGTGATGCGCGCAAAGCTCGAACAGGCCATGATCATTCTAGCCTCGGCCACACCGGCGCTGGAAACAGTGGTCAACGCCGACACCGGCCGATATCACCGGATCGCGCTGGCTGCGCGACCAGGCCTGGCCCAGCTTCCCGATGTCGAGCTAGTCGATTTAAAGACCGAAACCCCGGCCAAAGGCGAATGGCTTTCACCAGTGCTGAAATCCGCTTTGCTCGAAACATTCAGCCGGGGTGAACAGAGTCTCCTATTCATGAACCGGCGGGGCTATGCCCCTCTGGTTATCTGCAAGGCCTGCGGCGAACGCCTGAAAAGCCCGACAACCGAGAGCTGGTTAACCGAGCACAGATATAGCGGTCGCCTTGTTTGCCATTTAACCGGCTGGTCAATGCCGAAACCAAGTCATTGCCCGCACTGTGCGGCGCGCGACTCGCTGATGGGCGTCGGACCCGGCGTCGAACGCATCGCCGAAGAGGTCAGGATCCTGATGCCGACGGCGAGAATCGAGATATTCTCCTCGGATACAACGCTGAATGCCGATGATAGCCGCAATCTGATCGACCGTATGGCAAACAACGAGATCGATATTTTAATCGGCACACAAATGGCCGCGAAAGGACACAATTTCCCAAATCTGACCATGGTGGGCGTTGTTGACGCAGATTCCGGATTGCAGGGCGGCGACTTGCGCGCAGGCGAACGGACCTACCAGCTGCTCAGTCAAGTCGCCGGACGTGCCGGACGCGCCCAACGCCCCGGGCGTGCCCTCATCCAAACCTATCAAATCGACAATCCGGCTATGGTCGCACTGGTGCAAGGTGATCGCGACGGGTTTCTGGACATCGAAAAAGATGTTCGCGAATCATTGGACCTGCCGCCCTATGGCCGGATGGCTGCCTTAATCATGTGTGCTCCCGATTTGACCATGGCAGACACGTTTAGTGACATAATTGGGAAAGCGGCCCCGCACGGTGAACAAATTACAGTTTATGGTCCAGCACCTGCCCCGATCGGGGTTTTGCGCGGTCGTCACCGACGCCGTTTTCTCGCAATATCCAAAAAAAATGTTGATCTATCGGCATATATGGCGAAATGGGCTGGTCTCATAAAGGTGCCAAATTCGGTGCGAATATCGATTGATATTGATCCTTATTCCTTTCTTTAGAGGGCTGGTGCGCGATTCCGTCACATAATCACCCGACACACGGTGTTGTCAGTCCACAAACGAAATGCTAGGCGACGCTGAAGTTTGGATCCGGGGGAAAATTTCCGGCCGAATATTTTTTGTTTCGCGCCGGCCTAGTGCCGCATAAATATGGATTTCGAGTTGGCCGCATCATCAGCAACCACCGCAAGTGAAGTCGCCCGCCGCTATGCCGGCGCTCTGTTTACACTGGCGTCAGAAACCGACACGCTTTCCGCCGTTGCTGCGGATCTGAAAGTGCTCGTCGATATGGCGGCCGGCAGCGAAGACTTGCAACTCCTACTCAACAGCCCTGCTTTCCAGACCGATGAAAAGGTCAAAGGCCTCACCGAGGTAGCGCGGAAGGCGGGTCTGAACGAAACGATTGTCCGGTTCATCGGGACGCTGGCACAGAACGGGCGGGCGAATGAGCTTGTCGGCGCGGCCATTGCGTTTGACGAACTCTATGCCGAACACCGAGGCATTCGTCGGGCAGTCGCGATTACCGCGACAAAAATGAAATCAGCACAACGCAAGAAGCTGGAAAAACTTCTTGCACTAGGCGCAGACGGCAATGTCGAGCTTCACGAAGAAGTTAATCCGGCTCTTATCGGCGGGATCCAGCTTCGACTTGGCTCGACGCTTATCGACGCGAGCGTCGCCTCAAAACTAAATCGAATGAACATCGCAATGAAAGGGGCGTGAGCTCTATGTCCATCAGCGCAGCAGAAATATCCGGCATACTCAAGGCGCAAATTGAGAATTTTGGCGTCGAAGCGGAAGTGTCCGACGTCGGGCAAGTCCTATCAGTTGGCGACGGGATCGCTCGGGTCTACGGACTCGATAGCGTCCAGGCCGGCGAGATGGTCGAGTTCGAAAACGGGGTTAAGGGCATGGCGCTCAACCTCGAAAGCGACAATGTCGGCGTCGTTATCTTCGGTGATGACCGCGGCATTAAAGAAGGCGACACAGTCAAACGCCTCGATGAAATCGTCTCCGCGCCAGTTGGCCGTGGCCTGCTCGGCCGGGTTGTAAACCCGCTGGGCGAGCCAATCGATGGCAAGGGACCAATCGAGGACGTCGCAAGCAGAAACCGGGTTGATGTTAAGGCGCCGGGCATCCTGCCGCGGAAGTCGGTTCACGAACCAATGATGACTGGCATCAAGGCGATTGACGGTATGATCCCGATCGGTCGGGGCCAGCGCGAACTGGTGATTGGTGACCGTCAGACCGGTAAGACAGCGGTCTGTATCGATACTATTCTGAACCAGAAGCAGATTAACGACGCAGCGGCCTCCGATAGCGAAAAGCTGTTCTGTATCTATGTTGTCATCGGCCAGAAACGTTCAACCGTTGCACAAGTTGTTAAGACTCTGGAAGAGCGTGGCGCCCTCGACTACACTGTAGTTGTTTCTGCGACCGCGTCCGAACCGGCACCATTGCAGTATCTAGCTCCTTTTACTGGTTGTACAATCGGTGAGTGGTTCCGCGACAATGGCATGCACGCTCTGATCATTTATGATGATCTCTCCAAGCAAGCCGTTGCCTATCGCCAGATGTCACTGCTGCTTCGCCGTCCACCAGGCCGGGAAGCCTATCCGGGTGACGTTTTCTACCTGCACTCACGTCTGCTCGAGCGCGCCGCTAAAATGAATGATGATCTTGGGGCCGGTTCACTAACCGCGCTGCCGATTATCGAAACGCAGGCGAATGACGTGTCCGCCTATATTCCGACGAATGTTATCTCGATTACCGATGGTCAGATCTTCCTGGAAACCGATTTGTTCTATCAGGGTATCCGTCCGGCTGTGAACGTTGGTCTGTCGGTATCGCGGGTTGGCTCGGCTGCACAAACCAAAGCGATGAAGAAAGTTGCCGGCTCGATGAAGGGTGAACTCGCCCAGTATCGCGAAATGGCGGCCTTTGCGAAATTCGGCTCTGATCTCGACGCGGCAACTCAGAAATTGCTGAATCGCGGTGAACGCCTGACCGAATTGCTAAAGCAGCCTCAATTCTCGCCACTTCAGATGGAAGAGCAAGTCGTTGTCATCTATGCCGGTACACGCGGCTATCTCGATGATGTCGATGTCCGTGAGGTGACCCGTTATGAAGCAGATCTGCTATCCTATCTCCGCAACGAGAAACAGGATCTGCTGACGAAAATCCGGACCGATAAAGAGCTGTCGAAAGACATTGAAGCTGGCATCAAGGACGCACTTGATGCTTTCGGAAAAACGTTTGCTTGAACGACTAATTTACGACCGGGAGTTGTAGCCCCATGGCTAGCCTCAAGGAATTAAAAAATCGGATCGGCAGCGTGAAATCCACGCAGAAGATCACCAAAGCGAAGCAAATGGTTGCTGCTGCAAAGCTCCGGCGTGCCCAAGAGGCTGCCGAAGCTGCAAAACCATACGCCAAGCGCATGGCGAACGTCGTCGCCAATCTGACATCAGCAATGGATGGTTCATTGGGCCCGAGATTGCTGGCCGGAACAGGCGACGATCAAGTCCACCTTTTGATCGTTGTGACCGCCGAGCGGGGTTTGTGCGGGGGCTTTAATGCAAATTGCGCCAAGCTTGCGCGTCAGACCATAACGGCCCTTCAAAATGACGGCAAAACCATAAAGGTCTTGACCGTTGGCAAGAAAGGGCGGGAAGCGCTCAAGTCTGATTTTTCTGATCTGTTCATCGACCATGTCGACCTCAGTGAAGCGAAAGACGATTTCGCTCCCTTCGCAATCGGTCTTGGTAAAGATCTGGCGGCGCGTTTCGATGCCGGTGAGTTCGACATTGCGACCATCATTTTCTCGGAATTCCAGAATGTTCTCGTGCAGTCGCCAAAGACGGCACAGCTCATTCCGGCCGTTTCGCCTGATGATGCGGATCTAGTCGATCTTCGCGGGGCAATCTACGCCTATGAACCGTCGGAAACCGAAATTCTCGAAGTTTTGTTGCCACGTTATCTGACCACGCAAATTCTATCAGCCATGCTGGAGAATATTGCTGGTGAGCAGGCTGCTTCGATGACAGCGATGGATAATGCGACCCGGAATGCCGGTGATCTGATCAACAAGCTGACACTCCAGTACAACCGGGCCAGACAGGCCCAAATCACCAAAGAGCTGATCGAAATCATCTCTGGTGCGGAAGCACTCTAGAGGAATTGAAATGATTAATCAGTTTGCAACAGGAAACACAGTATCGGGACTGCCGCAAACCGGCGCTATTACCCCGCTACTGAACCAATATGAGACTGCCGCAGGCGGGAATATTCGTCAGCTACGGTCTCACACCACAAGACATCTAAATAAGCCTAGTTCGCTCCAAAGGAGACGCCAAGCATGAGCACTTCAAAAGCCACCGGCCGCGTATCACAGATTATCGGCGCTGTCGTCGATGTCGAATTCGACGGTAATCTGCCAGATATCCTGAACGCGCTCGAAACCGATAATAATGGTAACCGCCTCGTTCTCGAAGTTGCTCAGCAACTCGGTGAGAACTCGGTGAGAACAATCGCGATGGACGCGACTGAAGGTCTCGTTCGCGGTCAGCCTGTCACCGATCTCGGCGAGCCGATCATGGTTCCTGTCGGACCGGCAACACTCGGGCGGATCATGAATGTAATCGGTGACCCGATCGATGAGCGCGGCCCGGTCGAGTCAGAAATGCTTAGACCTATCCACGCCCCGGCACCAGATTTTGTTGATCAGTCAACAGAAGCCGAAGTCCTCGTGACCGGCATTAAAGTCATCGACCTGCTCTGCCCTTACACAAAAGGCGGAAAAATTGGTCTCTTCGGCGGCGCGGGTGTTGGTAAAACAGTTCTGATTCAAGAGCTGATCAACAATATCGCAAAACTGTTCGGCGGTTATTCGGTGTTTGCCGGTGTTGGCGAGCGGACCCGCGAAGGTAATGATCTGTATTACGAAATGCAGGACGCCAAAGTTATCGATCTCGAGGGCGAAAGCCGTGCGACACTGGTCTATGGCCAGATGAACGAGCCTCCAGGCGCCCGTGCCCGGGTTGCGCTGACCGGTCTTGCACAAGCCGAGTATTTTAGAGACGAAGAAGGCAAGGACGTCTTGTTCTTTGTTGATAACATCTTCCGCTTTACACAAGCTGGCTCGGAAGTGTCGGCTCTACTTGGCCGGATCCCCTCAGCGGTTGGATACCAGCCGACTCTGGCGACCGACATGGGTGCGCTGCAAGAACGTATTACAACGACGAATAAAGGGTCCATTACCTCCGTTCAGGCTGTTTATGTTCCAGCTGATGACTTGACCGATCCGGCGCCGGCAACCTCATTTGCCCACTTGGATGCGACAACTGTTCTTAACCGCGCAATCTCGGAAAAAGGTATCTATCCGGCGGTTGACCCGCTTGATTCAACATCACGTATTCTCGACCCGCTGATTATCGGTCAGGAGCATTATGATGTCGCCCGTGGCGTGCAAGAAATCTTGCAGCGCTACAAGGAATTGCAGGACATTATCGCTATTCTGGGCATGGACGAGCTGTCCGAGGAAGACAAACTCGCAGTGGCCCGCGCCCGTAAAGTCGAGCGCTTCCTGTCTCAGCCGTTTGACGTTGCCGAAGTCTTTACCGGCTCGCCCGGCGTTCAGGTCAAACTGGAAGATACGGTTGCAGGCTTTAAAGGCCTCATCTCTGGCGAGTATGACCACCTCCCTGAGCAAGCTTTCTACATGGTCGGCTCAATCGAGCAGGCCAAGGCAAAAGCCGAGGCAATGCTGGCGGAAGCCTAGAAAATTGTTGTGGCCAGACCCTCATCCGGTCTGGCCATACCCAACTTTACGGAAGATCTGATCATGGCCGATAAACTTAATTTTTCACTCGTGTCCCCTGCAAGAGAGCTGTTCTCTGGCGAGGTCGATCACGTCGTGGCGCCAGGATCCGACGGTGAGTTTGGCGTTCTCGCCAATCACGCACCTTTCATGTCGACGCTCAAAAATGGTGTCGTTCGCGTGCTTGATGGTGAGACCGTATCAATGCGGTTATTTGTTCGCGGTGGCTTTGCTGACGTGACCCCGAATGGTTTGACCATACTCGCTGAAGAGGCTGTTGATCTCGCCACTATTGACGCTGACGCGCTTGAGAAAGACATTGACGATCTGAGGCATAAGCTGATGGCCGAAGGCGCTGACAGCCCGCACCATCTCGCTCTCGAAGAGCAAATCTCCTACCTCAAATCAGTTCAAGCTGAACTATAAGCGGCGCACTTAACTAAAAATCGCAACTGTCTGGCGACCGATCAGCGTCGGCTCGCCTGCCTTGTTCCACATGCACATGCTCTGACTGGAATAGCCGTCTACTGCGGTTTCGGCCGTCGAGAGTGACAACCACCAGCCCTCATCGGTGCTTGGCTGGTCGGTCAAAAACTCCGCCATCCAAGTCATACTGCTAGCTCGAGCATCACCGGTAAGCATCGGCAGCGCAGCTGGCGGTGCACAATCAGCCAGCGCCAGTATTGACGCGGCATCATTGCCGGCATTCTCGTCTTTGTGACGGAGCCATAAACCAAGCTGATTATTTGTGCTGCCGGATATGGGCGGCTCCCCGGCCGCCAGGCGGACATTAAAATTATGTGTGAAGTTGGGACGCCGCGGGCCTTTGAAAAACGGCTCTGCTTGTGCCAGTTCGGTCACATCCGGCCTTTTGATCCGCTGGACATTCAAGCTACTCGGCCGCGATAGGCCGAATGTGAAAATACACTGCGCCAGCACCTGATCGTCATGGCTAAGATCGACCCGGACAAAAGCGGCATTCTTACCTCGTCGCAATAATACAGGGTGAAGTTCAACATCGCCGCCGACCGGACCGACAAAGGCAATTTGCGCCGATCTCAGAGGGATGTCTGCCACAATCCGCCGCGCCGCCTCCAAGCAGAGGGCGGCGGTCAGACCACCATAAGTGGTCCGGCCCTGCATCCAGCTTTCCGGAATAGAGCCGCAGAAACCACCATCCGCCTGCGCCCGCAGGTCAGAAACAAGGCGCGTATAAGATGTCATCCGATCAAAATCCGGCTATGATCCGGCATCGATAATCCAAGCCGGATATTTGCATATTGTCATGCCTGGCTGTTGCCAGAACTTAATGCTGGCTTTCAGGCGTCGTTACCTTCAGACCGTCAAGTGCATCCGACACGACGATCTGGCAGGCCAGGCGTGAATTGTCGTGAACATTTTCGGCAAAATCGAGCATTGATTGCTCCATATCCTGAGCTGCACCAACCGCCTCAAGGAACGCGCCATCAACATAGACGTGGCACGTCGCACATGCGCAAGCGCCACCACAATCAGCGTCGATACCGGGAATCGAATTCTTAATGGCCACTTCCATGACGGTTTCGCCATTTTTCGCATCAATCGGTCGTTCGTCACCATTGTGGTCGACATAGATAATTTTCGTCATTTTAGTGCTCTCCTCAGACGGCTTCAGCCGCGATATCTTTCATCGACAGGGTTGTATCGCGCAGTTTTTCCGGCGCAATACTTGCCCCGGAGATAATAAGTTTTTTTGATACCAGAAATTCCGCCGGGCTATTCACAGCATCAACGGCAAGGAACTGTCCGGACTTGAAATAAAACACGGCAAATTTCCGTCTCTCGGGCTCACCGCGCACTTCGACCTGGTCAAACCCCTCGCTAAGACCGGCAATTTGCAACTTTAGATCATACTGGTCCGACCAGAACCAAGGACAATCTTCACTCGGTCGCGGCTTGCCAGCAATTGCGGCGGCGGCAAGCTTGCCTTGCTCGATTGCATTATGCACTGACTCAAGCCGGCCATCGCGTTGATAGTGTACCAGCGGACGACGGGCGCAGTCGCCAATCGCAAATATTGACGGGTCATCGGTGCGCCCATCGCGATCAACACATATGCCATTATCGCAGCCAATACCGGCCTGCCGGGCTAGCTCGTCATTCGGTGTAATACCGATGCCCACCAGTACCAGGTCGGCGGGAATTACGTCGCCATCGCTGGTTTTGACACCTTCAACCCGAACCGAACCGGTAAACTCGACGACTTTCCTACCCGTCTCGATCACAACGCCATGCGATTTATGTTCAGCTTCAAAAAATTCACTCATGACAGGACTCGTGACCCGCGCCAGAACCCTGTCAGCGACTTCGATAACCGTGACATTCAGACCAAGCTGAGCGGCAACAGCGGCCGCCTCCAGACCGATATAACCGGCCCCGACAATTACGATTCTCTGTCCGGCCTGCATGTGCGGCCGGATCTGATCAACATCTGCAAGGCTACGTAGATCAAATATATTTGTCCGCTCCGCCCCCGGCACAGGCAGAGGGCGAGGACGTGAACCGGTCGCAATTATCAGAGTGTGATAGTCAAAGGCCTCGCCATTCGATGCAATGACCGTTCTGGCGTTTCGGTCGATTGTCTCAGCACGGCAGCCTAAATGAAGATTGATATCATGGTTCTGATACCAGTCCTGCATTTTGAAATACAATCTTTCGCGATCAAGCTCGCCTTTCATATAAGCCTTCGACAAGGGTGGCCTCTGATATGGCAAATCATTTTCGTCAGCGAGCACATCGATCGGCCCGTCATATCCGAACTGGCGCAGCGAAGCACAAGCCTGCGCAGCCGCCTGGCCTCCCCCTAGAATAAGAATTTTATTGTCAGCCGACATGTTTAAGACCATTATCCCTAATTATGTTTCATGACGCGTGCGTCAACTTTTTGCAACCGCTGAATAGTCGCGTTTATAATTAACCTATCCATCTCTAGAGAAGACAACTATCAAGCCCGAGGCTGACATTCGGACTTGCTGACGTGATAGGGCCACTGCATTCATAGCCATTATCGCGATCGATGGTCTTGATAAATACATTTCCAACCGGATGCCTTACATCTTTAATGACGCCATCGAAAGCGGAGAGCGAAGCCCGACGCGGTCGAATAAGAAGAGATCTAATTATGATATCCGAACCGCTCACCGACCTCTCAACAACCCGTTTATTCGCGCAGCGACTGGCCAGACTTGTTCAGCCGGGTGATTTTATCGCGCTACGCGGTGGGCTTGGTGCCGGCAAGACGACATTTGCACGGTTCCTGATATCGGCACTGATGGGGGAAGAAACCGTGGTTCCAAGCCCGACCTACACAATCGTTCAGACCTATAATGCCGGCGATTTGGAAATCTTCCATTTCGACCTGTACCGGATCGAAACGCCCGACGAGCTCGAGGAGCTTGGCTGGGACGATACATATAATGGTTTGAGCCTTGTTGAGTGGCCACAGCATGCTGACGACCGGCTTCCGCGCAACCGTCTGGACATTGAGTTCTCGACGTCCACAGAAAGTCGAACCGCGACACTGGTCGGACATGGAGAATACTGGCAGTCTCGGATCAATGAGCTCTGATACATCCCGCATTTCCAAGAGATCTGAATTTCTCGAAACGACCGGTTGGGGACAGGCCGAAATCGGCTGGCTTCAGCAGGATGCATCGACCCGACGCTATGCCCGCCTGGTCAATTCGTCCGGACAAACCGCCATTCTGATGGATGCGCCGCGTATCGAACCGCCGCCATGCACCCCCGGCATGTCCGAACAAGAACGACACGCAGCCGGCTGGAACGCACAAAGCCGGCTAGCTGGCAGCCGTGTTGAAGCGTTTGTGCTCGTCGCGAAACACCTCCAGCGCATCGGGCTGCGGCCACCTGAGATCTATGCCGATGATGATCAAAACGGCTTTATCTTATTGGAGGATTTCGGTGAAAACCGCGAGCTGGCCCGGCTGATCGAACAAGACCCGGCCCGCGAGCATGATCTCTATAAGAAAGCCGCTCTGGTGCTTGCCAAATTGCATCAAGCCGCTCTGCCAGATACGATTGAAGCTGCCGGACGCGTTTGGCCGATACTGAGCTTTGACGCATTCGCCCTGCGGGCAAATACTGATCTCTTTGCCGACTGGCTTCCGGAATATGACTCGCGGGTTGAAATATCCGAGCAAGCACGCGCCCATTGGGATGCCGTTCGCGATGGTCTGATTTCCCGAACGAACGCCTTTCCACGCGTTTTCACGCTTAGAGACTACCACGCCGAAAATCTTGTTTACCTTCCGGGCAACGAGATCGGCTTACTCGACTTTCAGGACGCGGTTGCCGGCTGGGATGCCTGGGACCTCGCCATGCTCACCCAGGATGCACGCCGTTATGTCTCACCCGAAACGGCGCAATTGACACTCCGGGCTTATCTTGACCATACCGGCACATCAGAAACGGCGCTGACCGAACGGCTTGCAATTATCGGCACGCTTAATGCGCTACGCATCACCGGCGTCTTTGCGCGCCTGATCGAACGTGACCGGAAACCAAAATATGCCGCATTCATGACACGACAGCAGACAATTCTGGCCCGGTCCTTGCAGCACCCGGCGACAGCGGACATGGCAGGCTTTATCCGCCAGATCGCGCCATTCATGTTTGAGGGGATTTCATGATCACTACACCCCGTACAGCCATGCTGCTTGCAGCTGGCTTTGGTCAACGGATGCGGCCATTAACCGAAACAACCGCAAAGCCGCTATTACCGGTCGCCGATATTGCACTGATCGACCGGCATCTTAATATGCTCGCGGCTGCCGGCGTGAAACGCGCAATCGTAAACGTCCACTGGCATGCGGATAAGGTTGAAGCGCATCTGGCCAGTCACAAAACGATGGAGATCATCGTATCCGACGAACGCGACACACTATTGGAAACGGGCGGTGCACTGGCGAAAGCGCGACCGCTTCTGGGAGATGATCCGGTTTTCATCGTTAATACCGATGCCTTCTGGGGACCGGCCGATGCCGAACCGTTAAGTCGGCTGGCAGAAAATTTCGTCCCCGAAAATATGGACGAGCTTTTGCTGCTAGCCGATACCTGCCGATGCATTGGCTATCATGGCCGTGGCGACTTCAGCAAAGACCCGGCGGGATGTCTGCAACGACGCACTGGCGAGGCTGTTTCGGATTGGGCTTATGCGGGGGTCCGCATTCTCAAACCAGAGCTTTATGATGATCAGGATATTGCACCCTTCTCGGCAAACCGGATCTGGAATCAACTGCTCGAAAATCAACGCCTATACGGCATTCCGCTGGATCGTTTCTGGTTACATGTTGGCGATCCGACTGCCCTGCGCGATGCCGAAATGTGGCTGCGGTGTCACGGTGAATGAGCATGCTATTCGCACCGTCTTCTTCCCGAATTCGAACGATCCCTGCCGGCTTGCCATTCTTGAAGATTTTGTCAGCCGGCTTGAAGCATGAGCTAATTGCCCGCGGTGAACCCGCCTTGCTGGCTGACACAATTATTTACGTCCCCAATCGTCGCTCCGCCCGCGCCCTCGCTTATTCACTGTTCGAGGCAAATGAAGAAGCCTCTTTGATGCTGCCGGATATTCGCGTGCTCGGCGATCTTGAAACCGCCGAACCTCCCCCAAGCGTCGAGGCCAGTATTAGCGACCTTCCGCCGGTTATTCCCGCGGGCCGACGTCTTGGCGAACTCGCCCGTCTGATACTGGCTTTTCACCGGACGCAGGCATTTGACTACGCCCCTAGCGCGGCATTTTCGACCGCCGAGGAACTGGCACAATTGCTCGACCAAAGCGCGCTGTCGGGTAATGTTAACTGGCAACAACTCGACGCTCTGGTGCTGGATCAGGATCTTGCTATCCACTGGCAGAAATCCGTTGCCTTCCTCAAAATCATATATGAGCAATGGCCACGAACCCTAAGCAATGCCAAGGCCATGGATCCCTATACCAGACGGCTGGCAGCCGCGACGGCAATGGCAGAGGCCTGGGGCCGTCAGCCTCCGAGAGGGCCGCTGATTATCGCGGGCTCGACCGGGTCAACCCCGGCCAGCCGGGTGCTTATGCAGGCGGCACTGGATGCACCGCGCGGCCTGGTTGTTCTACCCGGTCTCGACTGTGAACTATCATTGCGAAGCCAATCACGGATACTGTCGGAACCCAATCATCCGCAATTCTCTTTATTACGGACACTTGAAGAACTGAATTTCGACTTCGCCCATGTCGAAGAATGGCCAGACATTCCCGATAATGAAAATAATCGGGCGCGTAGGCAGATTATCAGTGAATCACTGGCGCCGGCCGAGGATACTGCCGCCTGGAATACACGCCTGCAAATGCTGACCCATACAAAAGGGGAAGAGGCTTTCATCCGCAATGCACTTGACGGCCTCAGCCATATCGAAGCCGCCGACGAAACCGAAGAGGCCGAGCTGGCCACCCTGCTCTTACGGCAGACTTTTGAAAAGAAGGGCCAGACAGCCGCACTGGTAACGCCGGATACCGGGCTCGCCAGACGTGTAAGCGCACAATTAAAAAAGTATGGCATTATCTGCACGCCATCGGCCGGAACCGCGCTACACCAGACCCCTGCCGGCAGCCTTGTCTTGCTAGTTGCCGACTGGCTGCTGGATCCGGGTGATCCGGTCAGACTTATGGCCTTGTTAAAACACCCCTTATCCTGTCTCGACGCCAGTGCCGTGCTAACCCTCGACCGCCACGCGCTGCGAGGGCCGCGAAACTGGACCGGCATGACAGAACTGGTTGGGCGCGTGCAAGCAACGCTGGCTAGCGACTTCTGCCGGGCAAGTCCGGACGATGCCGCGCGGGCGCTCAGCCTCGCCCGGCATGTCGCCATGCTGGCTGACAAGGCTGAAGTAGCAATCGGCGAACGCGCCACTAGCTCTGGCCCGGAAGTGCTGGCGGCTATTTTAGAGCTGTGTTCGGCGTTCTGCGATCCCCCGCAGCCTTGGACTGGCGAGGCCGGCGAGGCATTGTCGTCCTTATTCGACCATCTCGCAGATATGACCGGCCCGATTGGAACGATAAGCCTGCTTGCAATGCGTGACATCATTCGCTCGGAAATGACTAAAGTCTTTGTCCCGCCTGAAACAGAAAGCTCGCAAATTGCGATATGGGGACCTTTGGAGGCACGTCTACAATCAGCCGACCATATCATTCTGGCCGGTCTCAATGAAGGCTTATGGCCGGCCCAGCCGGGTCAGGACTCATTCCTGCCGCGCAAGCTGCGCCGGGAGATCGGCCTATCCGACCCGGACGAGCGCATCGGGCTTTCGGCCCATGACTTTGCCCAGTTTGCCTGCGCCCCGCATGTAACCATGCTCTACGCCAAAAGGCGGGATGATGCGCCAGCCCTTGCCTCCCGCTGGATATGGCGCATGCGAATGCTCGCACGCGGTGCGCTCGGCGAAAACAGAGCTGCGGCCCTGCTCGCGCCCGATCCGGCGAACAATTCGAAAAACTGGACGGGCAATCACAAGCCGCTTTCGGGTGTGCCATCCCCGGCAAGCGTGAAACCGCAACCCAAACCGCCCGTCAGCACCCGCCCAAAGCGTCTGTCGGTAACCCGGATCGAAACCCTAATCCGCGACCCATACTCGATCTATTGCCGGTATATTCTTGGTCTCGAAAGACTCGATCCGCTTGATTCGGGCAGCGATCCGCGCCGGACCGGATCAGCGATCCACTCCGCAATCGAATATTTCGAAGCCGATGGCCAGCACCAGTCCTCAGACGCTTTCCTCGCCAAACTGGAGGCCGAGCTAATGCTTGCCGGACTAAAACCGGCAGATCTCATCTCTCTTCGACATGCGCGTCTGCGGGCGATCCATAGCTTCATGGACTGGCATAGCAACACGGTGGCACAAATTAGTGGCGGGCCCAAAATCGAAGCCGACGGACGGCTGGAACTCAATCTTGGTACGGATATTTTTACCCTGACCGGTAAGGCCGACCGTATTGACGAGTATATGAATGACGAGATCAGCATTATTGATTTCAAAAGCGGCAAACCGCCAACCAAGCCACAAGTGATGTCTGGTCTCGAGCCACAGCTGCCGCTTCTCGGGCTGATCGCCCAAAAGGGCCAGTTTGACGGGCTCGCCCGGCACCGCAAGCCAACGGATTTTACCTATATCCGCATCGGCACCGACTTTGAGATCAGCACAATCGCAGATGGTGATGAGGCACAGACTCTCATAGATGCGACTGAGGCCGGTCTGTTGACGCTCCTCAAAGCCTTTGCCGATCCCAACCATCCATATCTAAACGCGCCCAGACCGGAGCGACTAAAATACGAATTTGAATATAACCGTCTTTCGCGACGCGTAGAATGGGCGGGGTTTGATGAATATGACTGATTTCGACCCAGTAAGCCCTGTCAATAGCGCGGCCTTTCAGGACGCAATCACAGCGCAGGCAGACGCGGCGGACCCCAATCGCTCGGCCTGGGTCGAAGCCAATGCCGGCTCGGGCAAGACGAAAGTACTGATTGACCGGGTGGCGCGCCTGTTACTACGTCGGGCAGATGGCCGGGCGGGGGCCAGGCCGGACTCGATTCTGTGCCTGACCTATACCAAGGCCGCCGCGAATGAAATGCTGTCCCGCCTGTTCGACCGCCTGGGCACATGGTCGATTGCCAGTGACGAAGACTTACGTACGCAACTGGCCCGGCTGGAAGGCCGGTCGCCTGATGCCTATGATCAGGGCGCCCTCGAACAAGCCAGATCTTTGTTTGCACGGGCGCTTGAAACACCAGGTGGCTTACGGATCGAAACCATTCATGCCTTCTGCGCGCGGGTTTTACGCCGGTTCCCACTGGAGGCTAATATTCCAGCCGGCTTTCAAGAACTCGACGAAACGCAGGCAGCCGGGCTGTGGCATGAAGTTATTGACGCCCATGTCGAGAACATTGCCGAAACGCAGGCTGACGCCCTAGCAACGCTCTCCGAGGCGGCGGCTGGACATGGTGCAATTACAAGCCTTGATCTTTTAAAGTCACCGCAAGTTGGCGCTTTGCGATTTATCAGCCAGCGCGACCAGACCCGGTCACTTCGGGACGAAATTCGCGCCGAACTAGGCGCCGCGTCCCTGACAGCTACCGAAATTCTGGCCAATACGATGGGCGATGAGCTACCTAGGTCCGCCATTCGCGAGGCGCTGCAAGAACTCTCGGCATATCCGGACGTCAAACCAAACAGAAAACTATATGACCGGCTCGTCGCCGTTTTAAACACCGAGGACCAGCGGCAGGCATTCGAAACCTATTTAACCGCGATCGCCGGCGCGAATTGGGACTGGCCCGCCAAATCAGATCCATTCACCGCCAAACTCAAAGGCGGCATGACGGAGACTTTATACCGTCGGAAGACGCAGGGAACAGATCCAGAAGGAAGCGAAATAAGTCGCATCAAAGCCGCGCGCGCGGCCTATTCGAAGGCCATGGTTTTAGAGCGCACAACCGCCCTATTAGAGATTGGCGCTCCCCTGCTGCGCCATTATCAAGCCCTTAAAGCCGAGCGCGGTCTGCTCGATTTTGATGATCTCATTTCAAATACGCTGCGGCTCCTGAACACCTCGTCAATGGCGCAATGGGTGCTGTACAAACTCGACGGCGACATCAGTCATATTCTTGTCGACGAAGCGCAAGATACAAGTCCCGACCAGTGGCAGTTAATCAATGCACTGGTTAGTGAGTTTCATGCTGGTGAGGGAGCCGAGCGGCGCGGCGATCCGAGAACACAGTTTGTCGTTGGCGATCCAAAGCAGTCTATCTACTCGTTTCAGGGCGCGGATCAGGTAGAGTTTCTTGCCCAGAAGACCAAATTCAGAACCCGGCAGGAAGACCTTTCGAAACAGGCAAACATGCCCGAAATGGCAATGTCATTCCGGTCATCACCCGAGATTCTGACTTATGTCGACGCGGTGCAGGCCACCGCGCCGATCAGCCAGACGACCCTTAATTTCGGAGATGAAACAGATGGCTTGATTTCCCCACATACGGCGCGACGGGAGAACCAACCCGGACAGGTCGAGCTCTGGCCGCTTGTCCTGAAGGCCGGAACAGACAATCAGAACAATTGGGATGCGCCGATTGATCATACACCGCCACAAGAGCCAGCCCGCGTGCTGGCGGCGAAAATCGCAACGGCGGTTGCAGAAATGATCGCGAATGGCGAGAGCGTCTGGCGCGAGCACGCAAATGGCAAATGGCAAAGAAACGCGATCACACCGGCGGACATTCTTATACTTGTGCGCCGCCGGAATATTCTGTTCGATTCGATTATTGACGAGCTAAAACGACAAAACATTCCAGTTGGCGGGGCCGACCGGCTAAAGATACTCGACAGTCTCGCAGTTCAAGATTGCCTCAATCTTATCCGGTTTGTGTTGCAACCCGACGATGATCTCACCCTCGCAGAAATATTAAGAGGGCCGTTTTGCGGGCTGGTGGATGATGACAACCATCTGTTTCCAATTGCCTTCGGGCGCGCAAAGACCGAAACCCTTTGGCAAAGATTGCAGAGCCAGACGGATGCCGTCTTTGCCCCCGCAATCGCCTTCTGCAAACGTTTGCTCGCCTCAAAACATCTGCCAGCTTTCGAATTTCTGAGCCTGCACCTGCATGGCGTGGCCTCGGACGAGCTAACAGGCTGGGACCAGCTGATCGCGCGGCTAGGGGAGCCCGCCCGCGACCCGGTTCAGGCGCTGCTCAATCGGGCGCTGGACTATGATTTGAACGAAGCTGCCAGCCTGCAAGCCTTTCTAGCCAGCACCGAAACTAATCATGGCGAGATCAAACGTGATCTCGCAGATGCCAGCGGCTTCGTCAGAGTGATGACTGTTCACGGCGCCAAAGGTCTTCAGGCACCGGTCGTCATTCTGCCCGACACAACCAAAGGCACGGTTAAAACCGACAGCCAGATTTTTCTCAGTCCTAATGGCGTTCCACTTTATGTCCCGAGAGCGAAAGCCGACTGTGAGGTTACACAAGCCGAACGTGCCAAACAGAATGAGGCCAATGAACGCGAATCGCGACGGTTGCTCTATGTTGCCATGACGCGGGCTCAAGACCGGCTAATTATCTGTGGCGCCGCTACCGGAACATCGACGAAAGGTTTCCCCGATACGGCGTGGTATCGTTACTGTATGCTGGCGATGGGCCGCTTGCTGGGCCAGGATATTCCGGAATCCGGCCCTGAAAAATGCATGATTTACGGCCCGCAAAGCCCACGCACTCGAACGGCAAAAGCAGCGTCACCGGGACAGACGGATCTGCCCGACTGGCTAAACCAGACGGTCGCTGACACAAAGCGTGATCATAGGCGCGCAGCACCAAGTAAACTATTCAGCTCCGATAGCGCCGTAACCGCTCCGATGAGCGAGGCGCGGCGCTTCGGCATGCGGCGAGGGCGACTAATCCACTCCTTGCTACAAATACTTCCGGACCTGCCGCGACCTGACCGGCGCCATCGTGCCGAGACGTTTATGGCCCGGGCAGGCGACTTCTCAGCAATTGACCAGGCGGAGATCATCGACGTGACGTTTGCAACGCTCGATCATCCCGATTTTGCGCCAATTTTCTCGAATGCCGGCCGCAGCGAAGTGGCCATTGCCGGAAAACTACAGAATGGAATCCGGATAAGCGGCCGCGTGGACCGACTTCTCATCGAGCAAAATACAATTTTCATAATTGATTATAAATCCGACCGCCCATGTCCACCCGATCACAGTCAGATCGATATTTCGCACAAAGGCCAGATGGCAGCTTATGCAGACATATTATCGAACATCTATCCCGCACATACAATTCGCTGCGGGTTGCTATATACCGACGGTCCGACATTGATCGAGCTGGATCAGCATGATCTCAGAGCAATTCTAAATAGGTCAAATAGTAGTATTTAATCGCGCAAGAATCTAACTATCTTAGAACATCAACATTAGAGGGATACTATAATGGCCGCCGAACACATTAATGACGACAATTTCGAATCAGTGATTTCTGACAGCAAGCCGACCGTTGTCGATTTCTGGGCCGAATGGTGCAGCCCGTGTAAACAAATGGCGCCGCACCTCGATGCAGTCGCTGAATCAATGAGCGAGAAAGTTCGTATTGCCAAAATCAATGTAGACGAAAACCCGATGGCGGCGTCTCTTTACGGTGTACAAGGCTTACCCACCCTGATGCTATTCAAGAATGGCAAGATAGTGCAAACCAAAACCGGTGCGATGTCACAAAAAAGAATAGCGGACTGGATCAACGAGAACATCTAATTGTGGCGCCCGGATGATCTATCGGGCAAGCACGTCGCACGTTAGACTTCAGCGATCCCCAATCAAAAAATGACTGAGGCGAACATGCTACCATACAAATCTCTGAACCGTTCCGTCGCCGGCAAAACTGTTTTGATTACAGGCGCGGCGAGCGGAATGGGCCGGGCAACGGCGCATTTGTTTGCCGCAGAAGGCGCAAATGTTGTTGTCACCGATCTGCATGCCGCGGGAACACAGGCAGTTGCCGATGAAATAATAGCAGCCGGTCATCCTGACGTACTCGCCATTACACTTGATGTCGCAGATCCTTCGGCAATTAACGCCGCCGTATCCGGAACTGTCGAACGGTTCGGCGCGCTCGATATCATCATCAACAATGCCGGCTTTGCCCGCCCCGTTCTGCCTCAGGATGACGCTTATGACGAGGTCTGGCAGAACAGCCTCGACGTTATGTTAACGTCCCATCAGCGCATGATCCGGGCCGCGCTGCCATATCTGATTGCATCGCCGGAAGGCGGGCGAGTCGTTAATATTGCATCAACCGAAGGCCTGGGCGCGACGCCCCGCAACGGGCCTTATGTTGCGGCCAAGCACGGCGTTATCGGCCTGACCCGGGCTATGGCTGTGGACCTTGGTCGGGAAGGTGTGACCTGCAATTGCATATGTCCGGGCCCGATCATAACCGGCATAACCGACGGGATTAGCGACGAGCATAAGGAAATTTACGCCAAGCGTAGAGTACCATTAAGACGTTACGGCATCCCCGAAGAAGTGGCCCATGTCACATTTTCGCTATGCCTGCCGGCGGCGTCATATATCAATGGCGCGATTATACCGGTTGATGGTGGCATGAGCATCAAAAACGCCTAGGCCGGATACTCGTCATTCATCGCTAGAACATCACCGGCAAGATACAACGAGCCACAAATAAGAATTTGTGATGGACCCGTCACAGCCGCGGCCTTCAAACCCTCTTGCAGTGAATGATGCGCAGTCGCCCGTGGCAAGTATAACGCGGCGGCCTGCGCCAGCGCCGCCGGGTCCGCACCATGATGTCCTTGTGCATTCGGAACCGTGTGCACATCTTCCACAACGCCCTCAAAGGTACGGAAGAATTCGCCATGATCTTTCGAGGCCATCATCGCACTAACCATGACGGTCGTCCCGCCCATCTGACGCAGAACATCGGATATAGCACCACCGGCATGCGGGTTATGTCCACCGTCCAGCCAAACCGGAATTCCGCCGACAATATCTGTTAACGGTCCGGGTTGCAGCCTTTGCAGCCGCGCCGGCCAGGAGGCACTCTTCGCGCCGTTCCAAATCGCGGCCGACGATATCTGTGATCCGAAAACCATGCGAAGGGCAAGACCCGCAAGAGCCGCATTGTAGCGCTGATGGGTACCGGCCAGAGCGACATTTTCGGGAACCAGCTCAATATCCTCAATCGAAAGAGTTTGCAGGTCCGAGCCATTCTCCGCCGCGGTGCTCGCAATGACCTCGGCGCTGACCCGCGATTGTGGCGCACTTGCGACCGGACAATTAGGCTTAATAATACCAGCCTTTTCCGCCGCAATCCCGGCCAGGTCGGTGCCAAGAAACTGCTTATGATCAAAATCGATCGGCGTTATGACACTTAAGGCGGGCGTCTCAATCACATTGGTCGCGTCATATCGGCCGCCGAGACCAACTTCCAATATCAGTAGATCGGCCGGAACCTCGCTAAAAGCGAGCAGCGCCATCGCTGTCGTGGCTTCAAAATGGGTGATTTGATGATCACCTAGGGCCGCCCGGGTCCGGGCCAGCCAGTCAATCAATCGTTGATCATCAATCAGTTTTCCCGCCAATCGAATACGCTCATTAAACCGCACCAGATGCGGCGAAGTAAAGACATGTACGGTGAGGCCCTCGGCTTCGGCCATAGCCCGCAAATAGGCGCAAGTTGATCCTTTGCCATTCGTGCCCGCGACGTGTATCACCGGCGGCAGACGGTCTTGCGGCCGTCCCATAGCATCCAGAAGATGCATGATACGGTCCAGAGAAAGCGCTATTTTTTCGGGATAGAGACCTTGGAATGCGGCCAGCCCCGCGGTCACATCCGCGTGATCATAATTCAAACATCACCCGTCGACTTTGGAACCGGCACATCAGCATATGGCTGCACGATAGGTGTATCAGATTTATCATTGCCGCCGCCAATAAACCGCTGCATCGTATGTTTCAACACGCTCGACAGCGTCTTCTTAAGCTGCCGCCGGTCGGCGACGATATCAATCTGCCCCTTGTCACGCAGGAACTCCGAACGCTGGAATCCCTCGGGCAGTTTTTCCCGAATTGTCTGCTCGATGACACGCGGGCCAGAAAATGCGATCATCGCACCGGGTTCTGCAATATGAACATCGCCGAGCATGGCATAAGACGCCAGCACACCGCCAGACGTCGGATCACACAGAACCACAATATAAGGCAGTCCGGCATCCTTCACTTCCTGGATCGCCAGTGTTGTTCTCGGCATCTGCATTAATGACAATATGCCTTCCTGCATGCGGGCGCCGCCCGATGCTGTGCACACAACAAGCGCGGCCTTGCGGGCAAGCGCCAGACGCGCCGCAGCAATGAAAGCTTCGCCCGCTGCCATGCCGAGCGATCCACCCATAAAAGCGAAATCCTGAACCAGAACGACTGTCGGCACACCGTCAATTTTTCCAAACGCAGCCGCCATACAATCATCCTGGGCAACTGGTGACACTGAACCGCTATCGGGAGCCTCGCGCTTGTCGCGCTTTAACAGCTTCGCTTTCGCCGCTTTAATCCGGCTCGTATAGGGTTTGTCATCCTTGAATTTCAACGGATCCTGCACCACCACAGGAAGCGGGACAGGCTCCCAGCGTTCGCCATCAAAAAATAACCGAAACCGGTGCCGCGGAGAAATCCGCAAATGGGCGCCCGCCGGCGTCACAAAACAATTTTCTTCGAGATCCGAATGATAAACGAGCTCACCCGACTGGGGGCATTTTACCCAAAGGTCGTCCGGGGTATCCTTACGCGATCCGCCCAGCAAATCCTTGAGGCCAGGGGTTCTAAAATTTGTTAGCCAATTCATCGCTCTTCGGCTCCCAGTCCCGATCGTCTTTAGACGGAATCACCGTCTAGAGCGGCCCTCAAGTCGCCGGCCAATTCACCGACATTCTTAACAACCGTCTGCCCGGTATCATTTACGTCCGAATCTTTTGCATAATCTACAAAAGCAGAGCCAACAACAACCCCGTCGGCAATTTCTGCCATTGCCACCGCTTGTGCCCCGTTACGAATCCCAAAGCCAACACAAACAGGCAGGCCGGATATGCGCCGGGCCATATCAACACCGGGTTTAATATCTGCAGGAACGGCCGCCCCGGCCCCGGTTACACCGGCTACCGCCACATAATAAATGAAGCCGCTAGCGCCATCGGCTATGACTGACATCCGGGCTTCATTGGTCGTCGGCGTTGCGAGCCGGATCACCGACAATCCATGCGCGTCAAACGCAGCCCGCAGGCCACCGTCTTCCTCGGGCGGCAAGTCGACAACAATCGCACCATCAATGCCAGCCTGCGCTGCTTCGACCGCAAAATTCGCATAGCCCATATGATGGATCGGATTGGCATAGCCCATCAGCACCAGAGGCGTCGTATCATCTTCGAGCCGGAAACGGCGCGCCAGATCCAATACAACTTTTAAAGTTACATCATTGGCGAGGGCGCGCAGCGCTGCCTCCTGTATCGATGGTCCGTCTGCCATCGGATCGGTAAAGGGCGCACCCAGCTCTATAATATCGGCTCCGTTGTCACGCAGTGCGCAAAGCATATCGAAACTGGTCTCAAGATCAGGATCACCGCCCATCAGATAAGTAACCAGGGCCGTTCGTCCTGACGCTGCAACCTGCTTAAACCGCGCATCAATTCGTGCACTCGTCATTTCCGACACCTCATTATTTCCATATCGCGACCCGCCAGTATGGCCGGGACAGCGTCCACTCCCTGACAAGTTTCCCCGGCCAGCAGATTGCGAGCCCTTCCAGCTATTGCAACTGACAAGTTCAGCCGGATCAATCCGCCGCAAATCACAAGTCGATCCCGAGATGCTCGGCCACGCTGAACACATCCTTGTCACCGCGCCCGCAGAGGTTGAGAATAATCGTCCCATCCCGGCCAATATCCTGCGCTATCTGGCCAACCCGCGCCAAAGCGTGACTTGGTTCCAATGCCGGAATAATTCCCTCCAGCCGGGTACAAAGTTGAAAGGCCTGCAGGGCCTCAACATCTGTGCAGGTCAAATATTCGGCCCGTCCGGTATCCCGCAAAAAGGCATGCTCCGGCCCGATACCAGGATAATCCAGCCCGGCGCTGATTGAATGGGCATCGATAATCTGGCCGTCCCCATTCTGCAAAAGATAGGTCTTATTGCCATGCAATATACCCGGCGCACCGCCATTCAGCGCCGCCGCGTGCTGGCCTGTTTCAACACCATGCCCAGCAGCTTCAACCCCAATCAGCCGAACGGTTTCATCATCCAGAAAAGGATGGAAAAGGCCGATCGCATTCGAGCCACCGCCGATGCAGGCGACGACGGCGTCCGGTAGACGTCCTTCCCGTTCGAGTATCTGGGCGCGGGCCTCACGGCCGATAATACTCTGGAAGTCGCGCACAAGCTTGGGGTAGGGATGCGGGCCAGCGGCCGTGCCGATGCAGTAAAATGTTGTATCGATATTGGTGACCCAATCACGCAACGCTTCATTCATCGCATCTTTAAGCGTACCGGTTCCGCTGCTTACGGGAATAATTTCGGCCCCGAGAAGCTTCATCCGGAAGACATTTGGCTTTTGCCGCTCAACATCCGTCGCGCCCATAAACACCACGCATTGCAATCCGAACCGGGCACAGATCGTCGCTGTTGCAACACCATGCTGGCCCGCCCCGGTCTCCGCAATAATCCGTTTTTTACCCATGCGTTTGGCCAGTAAGACCTGACCAAGGCAATTATTGATCTTATGCGCTCCGGTATGATTTAACTCATCGCGCTTAAAATAAATCTTGGCCCCGCCATAATGGTCGCTAAGCCGCTCGGCATGATAGAGTGGGGACGGCCGGCCGACATAATGCGTCCACAAATCATCCATCTGCTGAATGAAGGCGGGATCCTTTTTGGCGGCCTCATATTCGGCTTCCAGATCGAGTATCAAGGGCATCAGAGTCTCGGCGACATAACGCCCACCGAAATCACCGAAGCGTCCGCTTTCATCCGGCCAGGTGTCCCAAGTATTGCGCAAGTCCATAAGCCCGTTCCTTACGTTGATTTAGCAGCTTCAATAAAAGCGTGAATAAGGTCCTCGTCTTTTACGCCGCGGCGGCCTTCAACACCAGAGGACACATCCACCGCAGGCGCATTCGTTGCGAGTACTGCCGAGATTACATTATCCGGCGTTAAGCCACCGGCCAGAAACCAGGGCCGGTCCGCCTCGACGCCAGCCAGCATATCCCAGTCAAAACACGCGCCATTACCACCGGGAAGCTCGCCGTCCTGCAGCGGCGGGGCATCAAACAGAAAGCGGTCGACATACCAGTCCTCAAGATCGGCCAGCGTATCCGGCGAGCGCACACGCAGCGCCTTCCAGAGCTCTGCACGCCCATCAATATCCCGTGCATATCTCAGCACCTGCTCCTGGCTTTCATTACCATGCAATTGTATCGAATCGGCTGCCGTCACATCTAGGACCTCCTGGACAAGCTCGGGGCTCGGATCGACCATCAATACGGTGCTGCGAATGCCAAGGTCGGCGGCGAAGCCCGTCAGATGCGCCAGCTGATCGAGCGCGTCCGGCCCCGACCCCAGAACATTTCTCGGACTGGCCGGGAACAGCACGAAGCCGACCCAGTCGGCGCCGGCTTCCGCCGCAACCCGGATAATACTTGTATCTTGCAGGCCGCAAATTTTAACCTCTGTCATAGACAGCAAATGATAACATGCAAGCAAGTTGTCAAGCGCCCGAAAGGCCTGATCTTAAAGACACTCGCTTTGTGCCAGCTCGATCGCCGCGGTCGACCCTGATAGTGAGAAATGATAGGCAACCCGGGTGTTGCGTGAAGACGTCGCCTCAATCCGCAACTCCCGCCCGGCTTTAAGCGCTGCAACCAAGGCTGGATCATCCTCGTCGGTTGCATACGCTTCCTCGCTTACACCATATATTGGCCAGGATTTCCGGCCGATCGTCGCTTTACCGGGAATGTCATTGCGCAGATCATAGCCGACTCTCAAACTAGGCTGGTTGCTTGCAACACCCGAGCCCCAGTTCGACACATAAAACCAAACATCGCCATGACTGGCGGAACGCGGTGCTTTGTCGGTCGCAACCGTTGCGGCATAGCACACTTTTCCGGCTGCATTCGTGTCGGTGAACACTGTCCAGTCTCTAAATTTCGCCACTGCTGATGGCTGCGCCGAGGCAACGAGCGGTAATAACAAGAATGCAAGAACGGGCGCTGATAGACGGACAAACAAAACGCTTTCTCCTGATAAAGAAATAATGGGGTCTATATACATACTGAAATAGGCTTAAGGCAAAACTAAGATGCTACTTAAACACATTTCAGGTGCAAAATATTCGCGCAATGTGGTTGCATTCAACTGCGAAGGTAAGTTTATGTAGTGTGTTAACGCGATGAAGGTTTGTTGTGTCTTTAAACAATCAATCAGATACGGTAGATGAGCGTGCGCATTTAGCGGACTGTATTCAACGTGTTGCAGATGAGCGCTGCAAACAATCTTTTGCGGCACTTTTCGAGCATTTTGCTCCCCGCCTCAAAACCTTTCTCATCCGACAAGGGACTGATGAGGCCGGTGCGGAAGAGATTGTTCAGGACGTCATGCTGAATGTCTGGCGCAAGGCCGAGCAGTACGACCCGCGGCAGGCCTCCGCTTCAACCTGGATATTCCGGATCGCCCGTAACCGGCGTATCGACCGGCATCGCAAAATCCGGCCCGACCTCGACCCGTCAGATCAGACGCTACAACCGCAACCGGCTGAGCAGCCTGACATCACCGTCAACCGGCAACAAATCGAACTCGTTGTCCGACGAGAAATCAGCACGCTCCCCGACGACCAGTTAAACCTGTTGAAAGCGGCCTTTTATGACGGGCTGTCGCATGCTGCGATATCAGAACTTTTCGACCTACCGCTTGGCACGGTCAAATCCCGTATCCGACTTGCATTTCAGAAGCTCCGGCGCCAGCTTTCCGAAGAAAGATAGAATTTTCAGCAGAATAAATTTCCACAGCCTTGACGAAAAACGAAAGCCAACAATATCGTTTTACTAGGTCATTCATATCGGAACCAATTTTTAACATGCTACAGCCTGATAATTCTGATTACAGCGAGATCTACAGTGCCTATGTCGCCGGTACACTCGACCCGGCCTTTTCGCTTATGGTTGCAACCCAAGCCGCCTTACGACCGAGTGTCGAAAGGGCTGTCGCACGAGCCGAAAGTATTGCTGGCGCACTGCTTGAAAATGAAACCCCGACCGAACTGTCAGACGGGGCACTGGATCGCGCGATGGCGTTGATCGACAGCATCGAACCAGAGAAAAAAGATGTAACCGCCGGTGTAATGCAGGCCGGTAATGCGCTGAATGAGATTTTCGAGCTTCCGGAACCGCTGAGAAGCTCCGCACTTGAGGCGTGTGGCCGGGACGGCTGGCGCGCTCTGTCATCGGGGGTCAAACGCCTTAACCTTGACACAGGCAGCGAGTCGACGGCCGAACTCTATCGCATCGAGCCCAGGCAGATGGTCCCGCGTCACTCGCACTCCGGCGAGGAATATACGCTGGTTGTGGCGGGCGGATTCAGTGACGAAGCCGGCCATCATATCGCCGGCGATCTGTGCGTGAAGGATGCCGCGGATACCCACCAGCCGATCGGTGACGATGACGGCATCTGCTATGCGTTGGCAATCCGGAATGGCGGACTGAAATTCACTGGTGCGCTTGGCCTTATCCAGCGGCTGATCGGACAATAAGTCCGAACGGCCAGCGGGCCATGGCAGGATAGACGCCAGTTTAAAATTCAAGATTTCACAACAGTGAACCGTTTCGTGTCGAAAACGCTCAATGCGGCCATGAGATCCTTGCCGCGCTTAAGGGTCTGACCCTGACTTCCAATAATCGCATACGCGCCCTGCGCCCTGGCCAGCGCCGGCGTTTTTACAATCCGCCATGTCGGGCTTTCGGCATGGCGCTTGAAAATCGCAAATACGGCCTGGTCGCGATGCATGCCAACCGCATAGTCCTTCGCTTCCCCGGCCATAACCAGACGCCCGTAAACATTAAGAATCAAACTCATTTCAGGGCGCTGGAATGCGATTTTTGAAGAAGCACGCTGCGGCTGGATTCGGGTAATATTATCTGCGCTCATCCGTACTCCCGTCTCCTCGCCTGTTGCCGTAATCCTAATAGCATGTCCGGCAGACACGTCTCAAACGCGACCGCACAAACAATAATTGATATATGCGACCCAATGTATAAGCCAATGTCGATATTCAAAGAGCGGCATCATCGGCCAGCAACCGTCCTGTTTTGTCTCAAATATAGACAAGACCGGCGGATGCGCCCTAGTCAAAGTGCTAGATACTGATAAAAAATATCTCGAACTCGAAAGTGGCGCCAATGCTATTGGTTGAAAAGCTAACCAAGTCTTTCTCACAGAGACAGGCCGTTTCATCGGTCTCGTTTCAAATTGAAAAAGGCGAGGTAATTGGATTTCTGGGTCAGAACGGCGCCGGTAAATCAACGACATTACGAATGATTTGCGGCGCCATCGAACCCGATCAAGGCGACGCACGAATCGCTGGCTATTCGATTGTGCGGCATCGCCGCCAAGCGCAACGGCTGATCGGTTATCTACCGGAAGGCGCACCGCTATACCCGGATATGCGCGTCACGGAATTCCTCAATTTTATGGCCGATTGTCACCAATTGCAGGGATCCGCCCGCCAGTCGGCAATAGACCGCGTTATCACTGACACCCGGTTATCAAGCGCGCTTGGCCAGACGATTGCCACGCTCTCCAAAGGTTTCAAACGACGGGTCGGCCTTGCCGGTGCTCTGTTACATGATCCGCCTGCGCTTATTCTGGACGAACCGCTCGACGGGCTCGACCCGATACAAAGGTCGGCGGTGAAAACGTTAATCTCGACAATGGCACCGGATAAGGCCGTCCTGATCTCGACTCACAATCTCGACGACATTCCAGCGATGTGTTCGCGAACAATTATTATCGATCACGGGCGGATTATTGCGGATGAAACCCCAGACGCCCTTGCCCGCCGCGGCGCCGGCAGTCTTGAAACAGCATTCGCTGAACTCGTGTCTGAAACGGCGAGGGTGACCCAT
This sequence comes from Hyphomonas sp. TMED17, assembly GCA_002172915.1. GTDB lineage: Bacteria > Pseudomonadota > Alphaproteobacteria > Caulobacterales > Hyphomonadaceae > Henriciella. Next base: position 393,441 of record NHBW01000006.1, read on the forward strand.
TGAAAGGATATCTGCCATATCTCCTGACAACCACGGCAACCGCCTGGAAGCGTGAAGTATCGACTTATTTTGCAACCCCGCTTGCCTATATTTTTCTTGCTATCTTTTTGTTGAGCGTCGGGCTCTTCACATGGGACATATCCGGCTTTTTCGAGGCTGGTACAGCCGATCTCAACGCATTTTTCGGCTGGCACCCCTGGTTGTATATCTTCTTCATGCCGGCCCTAGCGATGCGCTTATGGTCAGATGAGAAACTGCTTGGCACGATCGAATTGCTAAACTCACTGCCGGTCAGCCTGTCCGGTCTGGTCGCTGGTAAATTACTGGCTGCCTGGACAGTCGCCGGCGCCGGCCTTGTCATGACACTGCCCTGGTGGATCATCGTCAACTATCTCGGCGATACTGATAATGGTGTTATCGCCGTATCATACCTGATGAGCTGGATGATGGCTGGCGCCTTTCTGGGAATTGGCTCGACCGTCTCGGCCCTGACCTCAAGCTCGGCCATAGCCTTTGTCCTGAGTGTCGCTGCCAGCTTTCTCATTACCGCCGCGGGCTGGCCGATATTGAGTGTGAACATCGACTCGGTGTTTGGGCCGACTCTAAGCGAAATCGTTTCGCAGTTTTCGTTCATGACTCATTTTAGCCCGGCCCAGCGGGGTGTCGTTGAGCTTCGGAATATCATTTTTTTCGTCAGCTTCATCGGGCTTTCGATTTTCGCCACGCGTCTTCTCATTGAATATCGACGGCGGGTGCCGAAATGACCGCTCGCCAGTATCTGTCGATCTCCGGCATCCTGACAGTCGCGATTATCATCGGGATCAATATTCTCAGCTTTGTATGGCTAAGCAATGTCCGCTTCGACGTGACCGAACGGCAGCTATTCACTTTATCTGCGGGGACGAAAACGACGCTTGCAAACATTGGCGAGCCGATTGAACTCAAATTCGTCTATACGCGCAGCCTTGGGCAATCCTATCCAAACATCAGCGCTTACGCATCCCGAGTTCGCGAGCTGTTAAGAACCTATGAGGGCCTATCAAAAGGCAAACTAACAATCACCGAACTGGACCCGCGGCCATTCAGCGAAGAGGAAGACCTGATCGCATCATCCGGTCTGATTGGTATCAACACCGCCCGGAACCATCCCCTGTACTTTGGTATTATTGGCGAGAACAGCGTCGATCAGACCGTGATTATCGGCTTTCTCGACCCGGATGAAGATGCAGCACTGGAATATAATCTAACCGGACTGATCCAGCGTCTCGATCAGCCCATCACCCCGACTATTGGTTTGCTGACAACTCTGCCCGAGCTCGATTCGTTGACGCCGGAAGTTGGCCTAGAATTCGCCCGCACCATGGCAGAGCGTTTTACAGTCGCGCCCATCAGTCCCGATTTCGTGCGTCTTCCGGACCAGATCGACATTCTGTTTCTCGCACATCCACCAATACTGACGCCCTGGCAACTCTGGCAGATCGACCAGTTTATGATGCGCACCGGAAAGGCGCTGATCCTGCTCGACCCAGCAGCTAAAACAGCCAGCGGTAGCGGTCCCTTCGGACTTCAAAACCGGCAGATCAGATCGGATCTGAACGCCATCACGAATGCATGGGGTATCCAGCTCGGACCGGACGCTATTGCCGATCAGCAAAATGCAATCGCAATCGAAAGCGAGAACGAATATGGCCGCATCAGCATCGTCGAACATCCAATTTTTGTGAATGTTCCTGCAACGCAAATTGAAGCAGCAAGCCTGTCCACAACCCGGCTGTCGAGAGGCATCAACCTCGCCGCACCGGGACACTTTACGCTCAACAATTCGGCCCCCGGCCGGCGAGAAATTGTCATGACATCAGGCCTTGGTCCGGCCCGGATCAAGGCTGACGCCGCCGCAATAAATATTTCTGCCGAACAGATCACAAACCAGTATGTCGCTGAGACCGGCCGGGTAAACTTCGCGATATATCTCGAAGGGCAAATCAACTCGGCATTCCCCAACGGGCCACCACGGCCGCAATTCGCAGGACAGACAGATCAGGACCGTGCCGATATTATGACCTCGCTCGAAAATCATCCGGTATTAAACGTCAGCAAAGACAATGTAGAAGCCTATTTCATTGCCGATGCCGACATGCTCGACGACAGCCTGTATCTCACGCCCGATCGCAGCACCGCGTATGCCGATAATTCGGTTTTTCTAATCAATGTACTCGATAAATTGTCCAACCGGCTCGACCTGATGGACCTTCGCGCGCGGGTGCCCGGTGACAGGCCGATGCAGCGTATCCAGCTTATGCGGTCGCAAGCCGAGGCGCGGCTATCGCGCCGGCAGGCAGATGCCGAAGCACGCCTGCAAGACTTCCAGGACCGCTTATCCGAACTCCAGCAGGCGATGCTGGACGAGGATATAATGACACCGCAAATTACCGATCTCCTGTCGGAGGATGAACGCCGCGAACTGGCGGAATTGAAGACCGCAATACTCGAAACCCGAACGGCGCTTCGAGAAATCGAACGTAGTTATCGACGGGACATTGACCAATTGGAAACAAGTCTGCGACTGTTCACAATTATTGCAGCGCCCGGCCTCATGTTGCTGCTGGCGGGACTGGTATACTGGCGGAGGCGACAAGGTTGAGTTCCCTGCATCACGCCACCGTTCAGTGGAATCTGATTATCCGCCTTACGATAACCGCGATTATCATCTGGCTCATTGTGATAGGATCCCTGATCGCCACGCGAACCGATCATGCCGGCCTGCCGGAACGGTTCGAAGAACAAGTTCTGCCCGGCCTCGCAGACAAGATCGGGGAGATCAGCGAAATATGTTTCACAATGGCTGACGGATCCTACGCGCTGGCCCGCGAGGGAGACATCTGGACAATGGTCACGGCAGATTCCTATCCTGTCAGTGCGGCCCCCCTGGCACAATTCCTGACGGGTCTGGTCGGTCTTACCTATCAAGGGCGGCAAACCCGCGATCCCAAAAAATACGGCATCATCGGACTTGGATCACCACAGGAGGGCGGCAATGGCGTACGCCTTCAAATTTACACGCAAGCAGAAGCGGAATTGGTCAATCTTGTTATCGGTCGGACCCCGTCAGGCCTGTATCTGCGAAAAGGCGGCGAAGAGACCAGCTATCAAGTGAACGGAAACCTGCCGCCATTCTACAATCAGAGACCCTGGCTCGATCTCGACATCTATGATCTTGATGCGGATATGATTAGCTTGCTGAGCGCATCGCGGCCCGGACAGGTCGCGACCATACTATTACAAACCGGCTTGAGTCCCGCCTTTAACCAAGAAGCCACAAGTTTCCGTCAAACTGTCAGGCCCGGTCGAATTGCCCAGTCCATCGCAGATCTTGCCTTCATCGATGTTCAAGGTTCAGACCGGCTGACCGGACCGGCCCGTGTCTACTTTCAGATTATCACCGAAACCGGCCTGAGCCTCGACCTCGCAGTCTACTCGGAAGCAAATGGCGACTGGGTCACAATACAAGCAAGCGGCAGCAATGACCAAAGCGTCAGTCAGGCCGCGCACATAAACCGGCGCGCCGCAAACTGGGCTTTCGCCATATCCGGTTACAGCTTCTCGACGCTAAATGCGACACTGCCGCAATAAATGCGCACACCGTGGCTCACCGAGATCTGAGGTATCAAGCTGGCTCGGCACGCAGCAGGTCTGGCGCCAACGCCTCGACCGACAGATCACGTATGGCATCTTCAAGCGATACAACTGACTGCGCTTTCGAGCCGAACCGCCGCAATGCAACCGCTCCGGACTCCGCCTCGCGCGCCCCAACAACGGCAATGACCGGCACCTTCTGGACAGAATGCTCTCTTACTTTGTAATTGATTTTCTCGTTACGGGTGTCGACCTCGACCCGGAAACCGGCCTCCCGAAGCGCTTCGGCGACACGTTCAGCATATGGATCAGCTTCAGATGTAATCGTTGCCACCACAATTTGAACCGGCGCGAGCCATAGCGGGAAAGCGCCTGCAAATTCTTCGATCAGGATACCAAGAAAGCGTTCCATCGAGCCAAGGATTGCGCGGTGCAACATTACCGGACGTTCTTTAGCGCCGCTTTCGGCAACATATTCAGCCCCCAGACGCTCTGGCAGAACAAAATCAAGCTGTAGCGTTCCGCATTGCCAGACCCGGCCAATCGCATCGGTCAGCTGAAACTCGAGCTTGGGACCGTAAAAGGCGCCCTCGCCAGGCATAATCTCATACGGCAGACCGGTATGGCGAATAGCTTCTTCAAGATCCTGCTCGGCCCGGTCCCAGACATCGTCGGACCCGGCCCTGACATCAGGCCGTGTCGACAGTTTAACTTGAACATCGGTAAACCCGAAATCATCGTAGACACTTTGCAGCAGCGCACAAAAGCGCTCCGTTTCAGAAATGATCTGGTCTTCCCGGCAAAAGATATGGGCATCATCCTGCGTGAACTGACGGACCCGCATAATCCCGTGCAGGGCACCATGTGGTTCATTACGGTGACAGCAGCCAAACTCGGCAAGTCGTAGCGGCAAATCGCGATACGATTTCTGACCAGATTTAAAGACTTCGACATGAGCCGGGCAGTTCATCGGCTTGATCGCCATTAATTTAGCATCTTTTGGGACCGTGACTTCGCCCTCGCCATCAGGAACAAAATCGGGAACGACGAACATATTTTCACGGAATTTACCCCAATGTCCGGACTTCTCCCACTGGGCGCTATCCATTAATTGTGGGGTCTTGATCTCATTATACCCTTCGGCGGCGAGGCGACGTCTGATATATGCCTCAACCTGCAACCAGATCTGGTAGCCTTTGGGGTGCCAGAACACCGAGCCCATCGCCAGACTGTCGAGGTGGAACAAATCGAGCTGGGTTGCCAATTTCCGGTGATCGCGTTTTTCGGCCTCCTCCAGACGCGTCAGATGCGCTTTCAGGTCCTTCTCATTTGCCCAGGCTGTTCCGTATAAACGCTGCAGCATCTCATTCTTGCTATCGCCACGCCAATACGCGCCTGCAAGCTTCATTAGCTTGAACGCCTTGGGTAATTTACCTGTCGACGGTAAGTGAGGGCCCCGACAAAGATCAAACCAGTCACCCTGTCGATAAATCGTAATGTCTTCACCGGCAGGAATAATATCGTCAATAATCTGGGCTTTATAGACTTCCCCGAGCCGCTCGAATTCGGCAATCGCGGCCCCCTTCTCCCAGACTTCGCGCTCGATCGGATAGTCGGCATCGACAATCTCACGCATTCTATTTTCTATCGCCGCGAAATCCTCCGAGGAAAACGGCTCTTCGCGCGCAAAGTCATAATAGAAGCCATCATCAATGACCGGGCCAATTGTCACCTGGGTTCCCGGAAACAGGTCCTGCACCGCCTGCGCCAGAACATGAGCCGCATCATGCCGGATCAACTCCAACCCATCAGCGTCGACTGATGTCACAATTTCAATACTCGCAGGCCCGTCGAGTGGGCGCATCAAGTCGCGCAACTCGCCGTCAATTCGCGCAGCAAGTGCTTTTTTAGCAAGCGAACCCGAAATGCTTTTAGCGACGTCGTAAGGCGTTACGTCGGCCTCGAAGTCGCGAACGGAACCATCGGGGAGAGTGACCTGTATCATAATTTCAATCTTTTCATTTTTTTAACCGCCCTTGATCAGGAAATGGCCGCTCTGTCAAAGCCCAATCACCGAATTTCCACGGCGCCCAGAACGGCGCATCAGGTATTTTATCCGGTACCGGGTCATATCCCGACGAGCCACCTGGTCGGCAACGGCTCAAACGTGCCAAAGTCATCCAGCCACCCGGCCAGACGCCAAAGCGCGAAACCGATTCCGCACCATAAATACTACAGCTTGGATAATGACGACATTTCGCGCCAAACACCTCAAACACCGGTGACAATGTGAATTTATAAGCCTTCAGCAAAGCCATCGCGATAAATCGGCGCGCAGAATCCATGACAATATTGAGTGTCCATATAAAAAAGGAGCGGTACATAATCACCCACCGCGACCTACGGCAAGCCTGTGACCATGAATTAATAGTCGTTTTTACGGTATATTTCGCAAAGCCGCTTGTACTGGCTGACCTTGAATAGCCGCGGTCAGGCTGAAGTTGCCTCGCAAGCCTTGGCGATTGCTGAAACGGCCGCATCAAAAGCCAGCATCGTCGATGCATGCCGGGGCGGATAGTCCCGCACACCGGCTAAGTGGCGAAGTTCCCAGAAGCGACCCTGTGGCGGTTCCGCACCCTTTTTCAGCATATCATTCAAATCATTGCGGGCCTGACGCACTTCATCAATGCTGGCGCTGACGGCATGCTCGGACAAAATTGCAGTTGCCGCCTGCCCCAAGGCACAAGCTTGCGGATTGACTGCGATCGCAGCAATCGACTGACCATCCTGACTTAAGGCAATATCCACACGAACCGAGGACCCGCAAACCCGCGATACTTTTTCAACCGATGCGTCACACGCCGACAGCGTGCCGAGATTTGGAATATTCGCGGCTAATTCGAGCACACGATTGTGATAAAGATCTGCCATTATGAAAATGTCGCGTCCATCGTAACCAAAATCAAGTGGGCGGACCAATTACCGCAACCCGAACGCAGCTCTAGTCGAGCCAGATCGTCCGTATCGCTATGGCGGCGGCCCGACCGCAACCTATAACCGTCTCCAGGTCGACCCGCCGGCGCCATCCATAATTTCGATACCCTCAGCCTTCAATTGGTCCCGCAAGCGATCCGCTTCAGCCCAGTTCTTCTGGTTCCGGGCCTCTATTCGCGCCGCGACCAGACCATCAATCCGGTCTTTATCGGCATCATCACCACCCTGTTCCCATTCCGCCGGCGAAACAGACAATAAGCCCAGATACTGTCCGGCGGCCAGCAGGTCAGCACGCATCGCGGCCATGCCAGCCCGGTCATCCCGATCTGCTGCACCATTTGCTTCTCCGGCGAGCCGGGAAAGCTCGGCCAATGCCACCGGCGTATTCAGATCGTCTTTTAAGGCTGCCATCACACCCGTATCGCTGGCAGTGCCGCCCGTTTCCGACCAGACCCGGCGCAGCGCACCATAAATCCGGTTAAGAGTTGTACTGGCCTGCTGCAATAGGTCCGGCGTCCAGTCGAGCGGTGCACGATAATGCCCCGAAAGCATGGCGAACCGGATCACCTCGCCGGGCCAGTCGGCCAGCAAGTCATGCAGGAGCACTACATTTCCAAGCGATTTTGACATTTTTTCGCCGGACATATCGAGAAAGCCATTATGCATCCAGTAACGTGCCATTTGCACCCCATGCGCACATTCCGACTGCGCCTTCTCATTCTCATGATGCGGAAATTGGAGATCAATCCCGCCACCATGAATATCAACCGTCTGACCGAGGTGACGCGCAGCCATTGCCGAACATTCAATATGCCAGCCCGGTCGACCGGCGCCCCATGGACTATCCCAAATCGCATCATCGGGCTCACCCGGTTTTGCAAATTTCCATAGCGCAAAATCGGCAGCATCACGCTTTTCGCCGTCAACACTTACCCGAGCTCCGGCTTCATTATCGTCTATTTTCCGACCCGACAGCTGCCCGTAATCAGACATTTTTGCGACTTCGAAATAAACCCCGCGATCAGAAACATAGGCATGACCTTTCTCAATCAGATCGGTGATCAGTGCTAGCATTTCCTGAATATGCGCGGTCGCCCAAGGCACAATTGTTGGTGACAAAGCGTTCACAGCGCTCGCATCGGCGGCATACAAATCGGCATACTCATTCGTGATCGCCAGCCGGGACCGGCCCGTCGCCTCGATCGCATCAATGATTTTATCGTCAATGTCGGTAATATTGCGGGCATATATCACTGCGTCGGCGCCATATTCGGCCCGCAATAAACGAAATAAAGTATCGAACACAATTACCGGCCGGAAATTGCCGATATGAGCACGATTATAAACCGTCGGGCCGCACACATACAGCGTCACGCGCGCAGGGTCTCCAGGCTCGAACAGTCGCTTTTCACGACGGGCGGTATCATACAATCTTATGCTCATTTGCTCGCTTTAGCGACAAAGCCTGTAAACGCAAAGCGCCGATGCAAAGATATCCGGATGAAAAATCAGCACATCGCCGCAGAAACAGGTCTGGCCGACCGACCGGGCATCATAAAATCGCGAGACTTATACCTGCCGCCTGCGCCTTTCCCGCCAGCTGATATAAAGTGTCGAACCAACAATAATGATTGCCCCGAACCAGACGTTTAAACCGGGAACCAGTCGATACACGGCGAAATCCGCCACTGCTGACATTGGCAAGCGAAGATAATCAAATGGTGATAAAAACGAAGCATCACCGGCACTCATTGCCGAAATAAAGCAAAGTTGGCTCAGAAACCCGAAAAGACACATCAGAATGATTGCGCCCCACAGGTTCACCGGGATGTCAGACCAGTATGCAATGGCGAATGGCACCAGCAATATGGTTGAGAACAGATTAGCATAGAATAACAGCACCATCGGTTTCAGCTCGGCGGTCAGAAACTTGACCATAACAATCGCTGCAGCCAGAAAAAACGCACTGCCAAGGGCGGTTGCAATGCTGAAATCGACCTGACCCTGCGGCGAAGGCGAGGTCCCGCCATACAGATTGAGCCCCGGCAGGACCATTATAATGACCCCTATAAAGCCCATCAGAACCGCCATCCAGCGATGCCGACCGACCGTTTCGCCAAGTAGTAAAGCCGCCAGAATGGTGACGAATAAAGGCCGGGTAAAGCTGATCGCATTAAACTGGGCAAGCGTCATAGAATACAGATCCGAGACCGAAATAATCGCCAGTGTAAAGCCGATTGTACCGCATAATGAGCGGCCGACCAGCATCCAGGGACGGCGTGTCGACAGCGACGAGAGACCCGACCTGAGAACAAATGGAAGCGCGAAAACAATGCCAAAGAAAGCCCGTGCGATCGCCAGCACAATAGGGTGGAGATCCGCAGACAATATCTTGTTCATAAGCAGGTAGAGCGTGAAACCCGCACCCGATACCAGCATCAAGATACCACCTTTGAGATTACCGGAAATCGCCTCACCGTTAACCGTCCAGTAACCGGATTGCTTTCCGTTCTTTGTCATGAATAAGTTTTCCTCAACTGAGATCGAAACCTTAGACCGTCTATGGCGATCCGTCCCGCCAGATCATATCTGGACGGGCTGGTCGCAAATTGGCGATCAGCCTGACGAGATCCTGCTATACCGGAAACAATCCAGCTGGCGGCAGTTCTCGCTGCGAAAAATAGACGGCGCGATACGTTTGTATGATGACAATCAACAACCAACCGCGACCATTGCGGCGCTCGATGCGCTCACCGACCATATCGAACAAATTCCATCTCGAGCCGGTTAAGATTGCGCCGGGCGCATTGCCGCTGCCATTTGCTCTGCCTGTTCCGGCGAAATTCCAAGCGCGTCGAGTAATGGTCCGGCAGCGCGTTCATCCCAGGCATGCTGGGGCCCAACCGTCATACCTCCGTCAACAACAAACTCCCCGCCTGTAATGAAGCTCGCCGCATCGGACGCCAAGAAAGCGGCCATAGATGCAATGTCGGTTCCTTTCCCCGATCGCCCGATCGGTTGCATCTCATTGCCGTTCTGGGCAACCATTTCAGCCATTTGATCGGCCTGGGTAGTCGAAAGCCCAAGTGAGGCGCCAAAAATCGAGGTCGCGATAAAGCCGGGCAGAATCGCGTTGACCCGGATTTTGTATTTGGACAATTCGGCCGCAGACACTTTCGAAAAATGTGCAACGCCTTTTTTGGCAACGGAATAGACCAGCGGCGCATATCCGGCGCAAACGGCCGATATCGATGATGTATTTATTACGCTACCGCCGCCGCGTTTCTTCATCAATGGCACGGCGTAGTGCGTGCCGGCAAAAACGGATTTCAAAAGCAGCGCCATCGTGTGGTCAAAGCCATCAAGGTCAAGCTCTTCGACGCCACCGGGTGTCCCACCACTGCCGGCATTGTTCCACAACACGTCAAGACCGCCAAAGCTGTCCTCAGCTTGCTGGATCAGAGCCTTGATCTGCTCGGGCTTCAGAACATCGCAATCGCGATAAATGACTTTGTCAGCGCCAAAGCGTGCCTGCAAAGCCTGCCCTTTTTCCGTCTGGATGTCTCCTGCAACAACTTTGGCACCGGCTTCAACGAAAACCTCAACACCAGATAATCCGATACCGCTTGCAGCGCCGGTTATCACGGCGACCTTTCCAGATAAGTCGATCATAACTGCCTCCCTTTTTTCCCAGAGGGCCAAGGCCGGGACGCAGTGTCAAGGTCGACGTGGGGTCAGGCACGCTATGTTCACCGATATCCATTACCGGTCAGCTCGGTATCAGTCGCAGCCCTCATTTTGATAGCGGACCGCAACGAAGTGGACCGGATCACCATTCGAGTAATTCAAGCCGTAAACCGGATCCGATGTTATCACACATAATCCCCTCTGGTCCGCCTCGGCCTGCATCGTATCCATTGCCGGTTGCGATGCCGGGTCTTCTAGATTGAACAGATAGACAACCGGCTCTGCCAAGGGCGCTGGCGGCAGGCCAATCGGCGTTTCAGGCGGATGCAGATTTTGCGTCCCAAGGGTCATTACATAGCTTGGTTCGGCATAACCAACCGCCAGAATACGCGAGGGCGGTATGAGCGTCCGGTCGCATGCTTCGGACGGCACGCCACAAACCGCCTGTAAGGCCAGACGCGCCTGCTCGGTCGGATGAACCCAGCTCTGGGTTGGCAGGAAATGGATCCGAACATGCCACCCCAGAAGCACGCTGGAAAGCACTGCCAGAAGCACCGCCATCTGCCAACGACGATATATAAAAGCGGCGGTCGCCAAAATCACGCCTAAACCGCCAAGAGCCCATAACCAGATCGGGAAAACGGCCATTGGCTGCCATTGTGACAACACAATATCAGCCGCTACGGTTGAGAATTCGCCGGCGGCATCTTCGCGTAACACGCCAGCCACGTAGGGAGAGCTGGCAAGCGCCAGCAAACCGCCGCCAAGCGCAAACAGGCCGGCTGACAACAATCTGGAGTGCGGGGCTTGTAATCCGTCGATCAATCTTATCGCGGCCCAGCCACACAGCAAACTTACGGCCGGATAGGCTGGCAGGATATAATGGCTCAGACGGGTTGGCATTAACTCGAAGAAAATTGTTGTTAACAGGGCCCATGATACAAGCAGTCTTAGAGCGCTGACCTCCTCGCTCGCTGCCACCCCGGCCGGCCATCGCTGCTGCCATTCAGGACGCGTCGCCAGATACCAGAAACCAAAGACCAGAATTGCCGGATAGGCTGATGGCGCACCAACGCCTAACTCACCCGGTAAAATCCAGCTTGCCAGTGCCGTCAACGCCCCGAGCGCAAGCCCATATATCAATGCGTCGGTACCTTTGCCGCGTGTTGCCTGCGGTGTTCCCCGAAGCACCGACCAGCTCGCACGCAAACCGGGAATAAGCAGCAAAGTGGCAGGAAAAAACCAGACCGGGATATGCGACAAATGGTAGAGTGGCCAGCCGGCATGTCCTTCTGATGCGCCCGCGAACTTGTCCTTTAAATCCTTGCCAACTGCGCCTTGAATATATTGTCCCTCGGTCGCCATCTGGATCGAAATAAACCATGGCAGGACCATCGCCACGAACAGCAACGGACCCGGCCACCAGGCGAGCGGCTTCCACCAGGTCCCGACCTTGCCTTCGGCGAGTTTGCCCCAAACCCAGACACCCAGCCCGGCATAGGCCGTCACCATAGGCGTTACAGGCCCCTTGATGAGAAAGCTCGCCCCCATAATGCCCCAGAAAAGCAGAGCCAGTCGGCGCGACTTATCATCCCGCATGTACAGCCGCGCCAGAACACCGATTCCCCAGCTCGTCAGGAAAACAAGTACGCCATCAGTCTTTGATATATGGGCTTCACTCGTTAGCAAAAGCGTACTGCCGAATAATGCCGCGCCGATAAAGCTCGCCCGGCGACCGATTAAGACAAGTCCAGCCCAGAATGTCGCCAGCGTTGCCAGAGCCGCCCCGATCCAGCTCGGAACGCGATAGGGCCAAATCTCCAACCGGTCTTCACCGCCGAAAATGGCTGCCGAGGCAGCCTGCAACCAATGAATGCCAGCCGGCTTTTTATTTCGAAACTCGTCTTGATAACGCAGAACGATATAATCGCCGGTTTCCAAATACTGTTTCGAGGACTGGGCAAAACGGCTCTCGTCCCGGTCAAGCGCAGGCAAATTAAATACGCCCGGAGCGGCCGCGATCAAGGTCAGGAAGAAAAGTATGATCCAAGCTTTCCGGCCTGAAGATAAACGATCGAGCAGCGTCATGAATCAACTTTCTTGAAGGTCGCAAGTGTAGACGGCTCTTAATAAGCGGCTTAGCGTTGTCTGGGAAGCAGAATTGACGGGAATGAATATGGGCTGGTGGTTTAAAATCGATTTATGGAAGCGGGTTATGCTGGGCCTGAGCCTTGGTCTTCTAGTTGGCGCCGGCCTTCGCTATGGCATCGGAACCGAAACAGCCGTCACAGCATCGGGCTATTTTAAACCCTTCGGAGACGCTTTTATCAATCTCATCAAAATGCTGGTCGTTCCATTAATCTTCACGACGCTAATTTCTGGCGTATTGGCGATGGGCGATCCCAGCCGGCTGGGAAGCCTCGGGGGTCGCGCGATTGCGATCTATATGATTACAACGCTAATCGCTGTTTCGATCGGTCTTATAATCGGAACCATCCTGCAGCCGGGGGCCGGCTTTGACGTCAGTGGCGTAACGCTGGCCGACATCGAGTCGACCCGCGCTACGCTGGAAGCAAATGTTGCCGAGCCGGTCGGCGTATTCGAACAGTTAACGCGTACAATTCTGGCAATCATTCCGACCAATCCGGTCGCCGCAATGGCAGAAGGCGATGTCCTCGCCATAATATTCTTTGCAATCCTTTTTGCGGTCGGAATCATGCTCGCCGGCGAGGCCGGAAAACCCATCGCTGTCGCCATGAACAGCGCGGCAGATGCCGTCATGCGGCTGACGCTGCTGATTATGGAAACAGCGCCTTTCGGCGTATTTGCCCTGATGGCCTGGATCATGAGTTCGCAAGGCCTGTCAATTCTGTCCAATCTATTACTGATGACCGCTGCACTCTACCTCGCCTGTGGCTTACATATTCTGCTCACCTATGGAATGCTAATTAAAATCGTGAACCGACTACCAATGTTTCCGTTTTTGCGCGGCATTGTGGATGCGCAGATGGTCGCCTTTTCGACAGCTTCATCAAATGCAACTCTGCCAATGACGATTTCATGTGCCACGAAAAATCTTGGTATCGGAAAGCCTGTCGCCTCGTCTGTATTGCCGCTTGGCGCGACGATCAACATGGATGGCACAGCCCTTTATCAAGGTTTGATTGCCTTATTCGCAGCACAAGCGCTCGGTATTGAGCTTGGCGCCTCCGACTATGTTCTGGTGGCAATGATGGCGACGCTGGTATCAATCGGCAGTGCAGGCATTCCCTCGGTCGGTCTGTTTCTGGCGACGACGACGCTGGGCGTTATTGGTGTGCAGCCGGACAATATGATCATAATTCTAGCGGTATTATTTCCGTTCGATCGTGTCCTTGACATGATGAGAACCCTGACAAATGTCAGCGGCGATGTCGCCGTGGCGACAACGGTTGCGAACTATGAAGGCGAACTTGACGAGGATATCTACCGCGCCCCGGACCCGATCTAGGCCTCGAGGATATCCTGCACGGTCTGACCGATCATCTGAGCCTCGGCTGCACGAGGCGAGCCAACCCGCCAGGCAATACCAATCGTGCGGCCGATAACCGGATCAGAAAACGACCGCAAGCTCACATCAATGCCATTCGTTGCGCCGCCTTCGACGGCCAGTCTAGGCAGTAGCGATACGCCGAGTCCGCCAGCGACCATGTGGATAAGCGTCGGCAGGCTAGTTGCTGTAATATCCGAGCGCTGCCGGTTAGCTGGCAACTGACAGACCGAAAGCGTATGCTCTCGCAAACAATGTCCGTCTTCGAGCAGCAGGACATCCTCTTCAAGCAGATCATCGCTGTAAAGTACCGGTCGATCTAGCAAATCATGAGATAGCGGGGCGACCAGCAGAAATTCATCATGGCATAAGGCGCGGGTCTGAATACCCGGTGCCTGCCACGGCAGGGCAATCAAAGCCGCATCAAGGCGGCGGGCCCGTATATCCTCAATCAGACGGTCTGTTTGCTCTTCACGCAAAAATAATTTTAGCTCTGGATGCGCCTGGCGCAGCAACGTCATCAGCGATGGCAGAAGATATGGCGCGATCGTCGGAATTGCCCCAAGCCTGAACGGGCCACGCAGGGGTTCACTTGCCTGGCGGGCGGAAAAAACGAGATCCTCGACATTTGTTAGAACGGACTCGGCACGCGCCACGATTTCGGCGCCGGCATGGGTCATCGAAGCGCCACGGGCCTCCCGTTCGATCAGCTGGACACCGAGCAGCGTTTCCAGCTCTTTTATAGCTGACGACAAAGTCGGCTGGGTCACATGGCAGGCCTCGGCCGCGCGGGAAAAACTCCCCTCACGGGCAATTGCACACAGAAATTCGAGCTGACGCAGTGTTGGCAAACTCATTCTGAAAACTCCTCGCGCGACAGATCCAGAGACGCACGTCTGTTATGATCAGCCAAAGATCAGGGGCTGCTCCCCCGGCCATCAAGGCAAACGGCGCCCCGATGAGTCGAAAGCGCCGTCCACATTTATGTTCGCATCAACGCAAAGGTTGATAGTCTTTTAGCCATTATGATTAGGCCAGATCAAACCGGTCAAGATTCATGACTTTGACCCATGCGGCGACGAAATCGGCAACAAAAGACGCCTTCGCATCATCGCTAGCATAAGCTTCTGCAATGGCACGAAGTTGCGAATTGGAGCCAAAGACGAGGTCAACGCGACTTGCCTTCCACTTCACCTGACCGGATGATCGGTCACGCCCCTCAAACTCTTCTGCAGACCCCGAAACCGGCGCCCACTCGAGGCTATTATCGAGCAAATTGACGAAGAAATCATTGCTCAAAACCTCAGGTGTTTGCGTGAATACACCATGGGCAGAGCCATTATGATTGGCATCCAGAACCCGAAGTCCGCCAATGAGAGCCGTCATTTCCGGTGCACTCAAGGTCAGCAAATGTGCCCGGTCTACAAGCAACGCCTCGGCTGATCCGACAGCCTTATCGCCTTTATAGTTCCGGAATCCGTCCGCCTTCGGCTCGAGCACGGCGACCGACTCAACATCAGTCTGAGCGTCTGAGGCATCAGTCCGGCCAGCCGTAAAAGGCACGTCAACGGCCTGGCCTGCCTGCTTGGCGGCCGCTTCTACCGCTGCGCTTCCCGCGAGGACAATAAGATCAGCAAGTGAAATCTTTTTCGACCCACCATTCGCTGCGTTAAAATCTGTCTGAATCGATTCCAGTGTCGTCAGAACCGCCGCCAATTGTGCTGGCTGGTTGACATCCCAGTCCTTCTGCGGCGCCAAACGGATACGCCCACCATTTGCACCACCGCGCATATCAGTGCCACGGAATGTCGACGCCGACGCCCATGCGGTGCTGACCAATTGTGAGATCGACAGGCCAGACGCCAGAACCGTCTTCTTTAGTTCAGCAATATCGCCCGCATTAACAAGCTCGTGATCAACCGCTGGAACAGGGTCCTGCCAAACCAGAGCTTCACTTGGCACTTCCGCGCCAAGACCGCGGCAATAAGGTCCCATATCGCGATGCGTCAGTTTGAACCACGCTCTGGCAAAAGCATCGGCGAATTGCTCGGGATGCTCGTGGAACCGTTTTGAAATTGGCGCGTAAAGCGGATCCATTTTCAATGCCAAATCGGTTGTCAGCATCATTGGCGCGTGTGAGCGCGCAGGGTCATGTGCATCCGGCACGGTACCCTGTGCTGACGCGTCTGTTGGTGTCCATTGCTGAGCGCCGGCCGGGCTTTTCGCTAGCTCCCAGTCATATTTGAACATATTATCGAAATAATTATTGTCCCATTTGGCCGGCTCGGTTGTCCAAGCCCCTTCAAGACCACTGGTGATCGTATCGACGCCTTTGCCTGTGCCGAATGAGTTTTTCCAGCCGAAACCCTGATCTTCAATACTTCCGCCTTCTGGCTCGGGACCGACATGCGCACCGGGATCAGCCGCACCATGGCATTTCCCGAATGTGTGTCCACCGGCAATCAGCGCCACAGTCTCCTCATCATTCATGGCCATTCGCGCGAACGTCTCGCGAATATCGCGGGCCGCTGCCAAAGGATCGGCATTGCCGTTAGGGCCTTCCGGATTGACATAAATCAGGCCCATCTGGACCGCGCCGAGCGGATTTTCTAGATCACGATCGCCGGCATAGCGCTTGTCATCAAGCCATTCGCCCTCCGGACCCCAGTAAATATCTTCCTCGGGTTCCCAGACATCGTCCCGACCGCCGGCAAACCCGAACGTCTTAAAGCCCATTGATTCAAGCGCGCAGTTTCCAGTCAGAATCATGAGATCTGCCCAGGAAATCTGGCGGCCATATTTCTGCTTAATCGGCCACAAGAGACGGCGGGCCTTTTCAAGGTTGGCATTGTCCGGCCAGCTGTTCAATGGCGCAAACCGCAACATGCCTGCCCCAGCACCGCCGCGGCCATCGCCAACCCGATAGGTTCCGGCGCTATGCCAGGCCATACGAATAAAGAACGGACCATAATGCCCGTAATCAGCTGGCCACCAATCCTGTGAGTCAGTCATCAAGGCGATGATGTCCGCTTTCAGAGCGGCGAGATCGAGGCTTTTGAAAGCATCGGCATAACTAAAATCATCACTGTAAGGACTGGCCGCCGCCGGATTCTGATAGAGCATCTTCAAATTGAGTTGCTCTGGCCACCAATCCCGGTTCGTCATGCTCCAACTGATCGCGTTATTACTCGCCCGGCCCATCATTGGGCATTTGCTTTCCGTATCCATATTCGCTCCGTTAATGGTGTGCAAAAAACTAAGCATTACAATAGTCGTTACACGCGTATTAATCCAATCGATTTTTAAGAATTAAGACATAAAAAATATCTATATATAAAGCTGCCTGGTCGCCGACGCCGCGCAGCTCGTTTAAACACCGGAAACCGGCTAAAAGTATAAAGCGGGCTTATACAAATCGTCCTGCATCGCCATCTAAACTCGACAAGGCTACTCGCTTTGCATCCGCGATTTACTATTTAAGAAAGCGATCCTATCGATTTGCGAACAATTTATCCGGCAATCTTTTTTATTAATCTACCAGCTACCAAGACGAGTTAAAAACTGATAAAGACCTCGCTCGATGAATTGATACTGGTTTCTGACGAATGGAATTATTCGCGCCAAATCTCGGCAATCGCCTCGTTTCTCTGGAGGTTCTGTCGGAGAGCCACAGAGAAATTTTGACACAGAGAGAGATTATTAAGGCTGTCTGGGACTCAACGCCGGCGCTTGCCGGCGGATCAGGTTTTAACGAATATTACGATCATGCGATCAATCGTGGGCACCGCGGAGAGCTGCTTACCTTTGTCATCTTCACACCCGAGAGTCGCGAACTTGTCGGGCTAACCACTTATGACCAGATCGATCCAAGCCATCGCCGACTATTCATCCGCTATACCTGGATTATGCCTAAATTCCGAAACCAGTCCATGTTCAACGCAACCCAGCATGCGATGATACAACGCGCATTGGACTGGGGGTGCCGCCGCATCGGCTGGCTCATCGAAGCCAATAACCATAAGAGCGCCGCAGCGATCATTAAACTCGGAGCGAAACAGGAAGGTGTTTTGCGCGAATATGCACGATTCAGTAATGGCACATGGCGCGATATTGCATTATTCTCTTTGCTGCGCGACGAGGCAAAGGAAGTTTTGCGCGAGCTGAATCTGAAGATATTTTGCGAATAACTTGCGCCAAAAGCGTACACGTGCTTTACCGCCTGCAATCCGCGAGCATGAAACGCGAATGTTGACCGGGGCTCGACCCCAGCGATATCCCCCACTCGGCGAAGTTTCGCTCAGTGGGTTTGTTTCGTGTTGTCGGATAAGTTTAGAGTCCATTTGACGTCAGTCGCTGGTACGGGAGTTTGGGTATGTTTGAAGCTTTAAGCGATCGCTTAGGTGGCGTCTTTGACGGCTTGCTTGGCCGTGGTGCACTCAGCGAGAAAGATGTCAATGCCGCCCTCCGTGAAATCCGGGTCGCACTGATTGAGGCCGACGTCGCTCTGCCGGTTGTGAAAAAATTCATCGACGATATCCGGCCGGAAGCGGTTGGCGAAAAAGTCGTAAGAGCCGTCAAACCCGGCCAACAAGTTGTAAAAATCGTCCATGACGGTCTCGTTGAACTGCTCGGCGGTCCCGAAGCAGATGCAAAACTACGGATTGATAATCCGCCGGCGATTATCATGATGGCAGGCCTGCAAGGCTCGGGTAAAACAACGACAACTGCCAAACTCGCACAGCACATTGCCAGAAGAGACAAGAAGAAAGTTCTCTTGGCATCTCTCGATACAAGACGTCCGGCCGCGATGGAGCAATTAGCGATTCTGGCCAACCAGTGCGAAGAGCTTGTTACGTCACTTCCAATTATCGCCAATCAAAGCCCACCGGAAATTGCCCGGCGCGCCGTTCAGGCGGCAAAGCTCGGCGGTCATGATGTTGTGTTTCTGGATACCGCCGGCCGAACAACCATTGATGAACAAATGATGGCAGAAGCCGGAGAGATCGCTAAAATCGCGACTCCCAACGAGACATTACTGGTCGCCGATGCCCTCACGGGTCAGGATGCCGTCGAAACGGCTGAACGTTTCCATCAACGTCTGCCACTGACCGGGCTGGTTCTCACCCGAATGGATGGCGACGGGCGCGGCGGCGCGGCCCTGTCAATGCGGGCAGTCACCGGCCTGCCGATCAAATTCCTTGGGACCGGAGAAAAAATCGATGGGCTCGACAGTTTTGATGCCCGCCGGCTCGCGGGTCGAATTCTTGGACAAGGCGACATTGTCTCGCTGGTTGAAAAAGCCAGCGACCAGATGGACAAAGCCAATGCCGAAAAACTCGCGAAGAAAATGTCGAAGGGTCAGTTCGACCTCAACGATCTCGCCCAACAATTGCAGCAGATGCAGAAAATGGGCGGTCTAGGCGGCATTGTCGGAATGCTGCCTGGCGCTAAGAAGGCGAAACAGGCCATGGCATCGGCCAATCTTGATGATGGTGTTCTCAAACGGCAGGAAGCGATTATTTCTTCAATGACCTTGGCTGAAAGATCCAAACCCGCATTGCTGAACGCCTCACGTCGCAAGCGGATTGCCGCCGGTGCTGGCGTTCAGGTTTCGGACGTTAACAAGGTTCTAAAAATGCATCGGCAAATGGCCGACATGATGAAGAAGATCTCGAAAGGCGGCATGAAGGGCATGCTTGGCGCAATGGCTGGCGCCGGCGTATCACCCGGCGATCTCGCCCAGCTGGGTCAAAGCATGCGTGGCGGTGGCGGCAGCTTGCCCGGCCTCGGTGGCGGCGACCCAACCGGTGGCCTGCCAGGTCTCGGCGGGTCCGGGCTACCAGGTCTTGGAGGGCCCAAAAAATGAGTCATTCGGATATCTCACCGACAAAACCGGACGATGCCATGGCACAACTCCAGCGCTTGCGCGCGAGCATCGACAATCTCGATGCCATACTCCTGCATACACTGGCAGAACGGTTCAAAGTCACACATGCCGTCGGTGTGCTGAAAGCCAAGAACGATTTACCCCCGGCCGATAAAGCGCGCGAACAGAAGCAGATCGAACGATTGCGTCATCTCGCATCGATCAGCGGCCTTGACCCAGCCTTCGCAGAAAAATTCCTAAACTTCATTGTTGTGGAAGTTATCCGCCATCACGAACAATTGCGTGAAGAAGACCCGACTACAAAACGGAATAAACGAAACTCTAAGGAAACCTGATATGCCTCTCAAAATTCGACTCGCCCGCGGCGGATCAAAAAAACGCCCTTTTTACAGCGTTGTTGTTGCTGACAGCCGGATGCCGCGCGACGGCCGCTTTATCGAAAAAATTGGTACCTATGACCCGCGTCAGCCAAAAGATAGCGACCTTCGCGTTAAGCTCGACGGCCAGAAAGCGGCTGACTGGATCAAGAAAGGCGCGCAACCGACAGACCGGGTCGCCCGCTTCCTGAGCCAGATCACGCTAGACGGCGAAACACAGCCAGTATTTGCCTGGGAGAAAGGTAACAATCCTCAAAAAGGCGAGCCTGGCGCAAAAGCCAAGGAGCGCATTGAAGAAAAAGCTGAAAAGGAAGCTGCTCGCAAAGAAGCCGAAGCCGAAGCTAAAGCAGCTGCAAAGGCAGCGGCGGAAGAAGCCAAAGCAGCAGCCGAGGCAGCCGCAGCAGAAGCTGAAACTGAAGCTGAAGGTGAAGCTGAAGCTGACAGCGAAGAGAAATAAACCATCTCATCACATTTCACCGCTTGCGCGATCGGAAATCAGAAAGGCTCGGGGGTTTCCCCGGGCCTTTTTCAGTCATCCCTTAGAAAAACCGCCAGCGCCTCGATATCGGCGATCTGCGTTTCGATAATCGTGACATCGGACGGAGTGATCATATCCGGTACGGCCGGCTGAATAATGACGAGGTGGCGCACGGCATTGCATATAACCGGCAGACCTCGCGAAAGCGTCAAGGCCGTTATATGCCATGGGCGCGCGCGCGGATGCATAAAAGCGTTCCGGGCCGTGACAAGACCGTCAAAGGCACGTCGGTTCGCCGTCGACAAAGACAAAGTATATGGCGGCGGCAACCGGGCCGGCGAAGTTGCACGCAGTAAAATCTCAGTTGCACCGGATTGTTCAGGGATCAGATCACCCACGGCCGATAAGGCCAGCGTTGCAGCCTGTTGTGCCGCCAGCACCGCCGTGACATTCAGCCATGGCAAATAATCATGCTGATCAAGGCAGTGACGCGCATAATAGCCACTGGATAACAGCGTTTTGACCAGAGCTCTCTCCGGAGTGATCGCTGAAAAGTTCGTCATTGTGGCAGGCTTTTCAACATGCGCCGGCGCCGATGCCTCAAAAGGCTGCCGGCCAGTTCAACAAAACCAACCGGACAGCAGCGGGCAATCAAACTAGCCGACAAGCGAGCCGTCGATCTCTTTGCAGGCATCAATCAGCCCTCTGACCGCATCAACAGACGCGCCAAACATGTCTTTCTCGTCTTGGTTGAAGTCAAATTCGACAACTTTTTCGACACCATTTCCGCCGATCAAAGCGGGAACCCCGACATACATCCCGTCGAGATCATATTCACCATCACACCAGGCCGCGACAGGCAGGACACGTTTCTGGTCGTTCAAGTATGACTTCGCCATCGCAATCGCAGACTCGGCCGGGGCATAATAGGCTGACCCGGTTTTGAGGAGCGCGACAATCTCGCCGCCACCCGAGCGGGTTCTGGCAACGATCGCATCAAGCTGCTCCTGCGATAACCACCCCTGAGCAACCAGTTGTGGCAATGGCAAGCCACCCACAGTCGAATGCCGGACCATTGGGACCATGCTATCGCCGTGGCCGGCCAGAGTCCAAGCATGGATATCGGCAACCGATACACCAGTTGCTTCCGACAGGAAGTAGGCGAAGCGACTGGAATCCAGAACACCTGCCATGCCGACGACTTTATTGGTCGGAAGCCCGGAGAATTTCTGCAAAGCCCAGACCATCGCGTCCAGTGGATTCGTGATGCAGATCACGAAAGCATTCGGACAATTGGCTTTAATGCCCTCGCCGACCGCTTTCATGACCTTCAAATTGATACCGAGCAAATCATCCCGGCTCATGCCCGGTTTGCGCGGCACGCCTGCTGTCACAATGCACACATCGGCATCGGCGATCGCAGCATAATCATTTGCACCTTTCAACTCGACGGAGCTGTTGAACACCGGGGTTGATTCAGCAATGTCCAGTGCTTTTCCCTGTGGCATGCCCTCAGCGATATCGAACAGGATCACGTCGCCTAGTTCTTCCCGCGCTGCGATATGAGCGAGGGTTCCGCCAATCATGCCGGATCCAATCAGAGCAATTTTCTTGCGATTCATGCGTTTCTCTTTCCCAGTATAGAGTGAATATGGTGTTCCCCTAGCCGACCCTGCTGTTAGGCGCAATATTTGCAGATGTCGGCATCGCTAACTGGCGCCCGCGAAACCCTGAATGAGGGGCAGGGCGTAATCTCGCAGCTGAACCCGAAACGCTTCGTCAGGCCGCAGCCAGCCACTGCAAAGTCTAGTTAAACAAAGAATCTGCAGCCGACTTGTGCGCAGTCTTGCGGCTCAATTCCTGTTCGCAAGCGGCAATATCAGCCTTGAGGTCCAGTATTCTCTGCTCAAGTTCGTCGACCGATAATCGTTCAAGATCAACGCGAGGGGCCGGTTCTGGTTCTTCTTCAAACATCGTCTATGTACCTATTGCCAGCTTATGAAATAAGGTTCGATCGGAAACAAATCAATTACAACCGACCAAGGACGCGTAATGGAATGACTGAAACAATGTGGGCAGTAACGATAGCCGAAGACAAATCCCTAACAATAGGGACTGCAGAAAAGCCGACTTGCGGCCCACGCGATGTACTTGTGAAAGTAGAGACCGCCGCGCTCAATCGCGCTGACCTTATCCAGATAATGGGCTTGTATCCGCCACCGCCCGGCGCATCGAATATCCTCGGTCTTGAATGTGCAGGTACGATTGCCGCAATTGGCCACGAAGTCAGTGACTGGGCCGTCGGCGACCGGGTTTGCGGCCTGATCCCGGGCGGCGGGTATGCCGAGTTTGCTCTGGTCGACCAAGGTTCATTATTTGCCATCCCGGACGAGATGTCATTTGAACAGGCTGGCGCGCTCCCGGAAGCCCTGATGACTGTCTGGATCAACCTGTTTGATCGCTGCAAGCTGGCTATGAACGAGTCCCTGCTGATTCACGGCGGGACCAGTGGCATTGGGACAATGGCAATCCAAATGGCACGCCATGCCGGCATCAAGGACATTATGGCAACCGCCGGGTCAGCCGAGAAATGTGCGTTCACCGAAACCCTCGGCGCCAATCTCGCAATCAACTATAAAACAGATGATTTTGAAAAGCTCGTCAGCGACCGCGGTGGCGCTGACGTCATTCTCGACATGGTCGGCGGAGATTATGTGCAGAAGAATATCGCAATTGCAAAAATAGAGGGGCGGATCTGCAATATCGCCTATATGCAAGGGCACAAAGTCGAACTGAACCTGATGCCGATTATGCTAAAACGGTTGACCATTACCGGGTCGACCCTCCGAGCCCGGCCGGACGCCGACAAAGAGATCATCAGGGATGCGATTATCCGTGATTTCTGGCCAGCCATTATCGCCGGCTCAATTAAACCGGTCATAGATTCGGTTTATGCGTTCGAAGACGCTGAGGCAGCCCATGCCAGGATGAGCGCTGGCGGGCATATTGGAAAAATTCTTCTAAGCAATAATGCGGCTTAGACTTTCATAAATCTGAATAATGACTATATCAGACTTCAATCGGGAAGAAGTTCCCATCTTTGATCGCCCGGTACGCAGTGCCGGGCGGCATCGTTTCTGGACCTAGTCGACAAGGAGTTTTGCGTGGCCGACATATTGATGCCGAAGGCAACCGCGGTTTGGTTGATTGACAATACAACACTGACATTTGAGCAGGTCGCCGACTTCTGCGGCCTGCATCGTCTGGAAGTAAAAGGCATTGCTGACGGCGATGTTGCCGAGAACATGCGCGGCGTTGATCCGATTTCAGGTGGCGAGCTAACCCGGGAAGAAATTCAAAAGGCAGAAGCTGACGAAGATTACCGCATGAAAATGGCGCCGTCTAAAACAGCTCACATACCTCAGCCAAAAAGGAAAGGGGCGCGCTACACACCTGTGGCACGACGCAGCGACAAGCCCGATGCGATTGCCTGGTTTATCCGCAACCATCCCGAAGTGACCGACGCGCAGATTTCAAAGCTGATCGGAACAACCAAATCAACGATTAACAATGTTCGCGATAAATCACACTGGAACAGCCAGAACATCCGCCCAGTCGATCCGGTGACGCTGGGCTTGTGTTCGCAGATCGAACTCGACGAAGTCATCTCGAAAGCGTCTGACCGTCGCCGGAAAATGGATATGGAACGGGCCGCAAATATTGAAGGTCCGGGCCTCCAGTCGGCAACAGACAGCAAACAACAGGCAGACGCGGATTCGCAAGCCTCAGAACTATCGGCCGATGATGTCTTCAGCGCCTTCAAAGACTAAGGAGCGCCCGGCAAAAAACGGATGATCTAAAAGATCAGCTGGCAGCTTGCAGAGCTGCCGACGCCGTAATATCACCATCATACAAGGCCCGTCCGAGTATTGTACCTGCAATAGGATTGCTAGATTTGTGCCGGCGCAGGGCAACGATATCATTCAGACTGGCAAGCCCGCCGGACGCAATCACTGGGACCGAAACAGCCGATGCCATAGCACCGGTGAACGCTACATTGACTCCAGTTTTCATCCCGTCACGGGCGATATCAGTTACAATCAGAGCGGCAACGCCACAATCTTCGAACTCTCGCGCCAGATCTGTTGCCAGCATCGAGCTCGTCTTTGCCCAGCCATCAACCGCGACATGACCGTCTCTAGCATCAATGCCGACAACAATCCGGCCAGGTAAGGCCCGCGCCGCAGCCCTTACCAAAGCCGGGTCTCGCAATGCGACAGTGCCCAGAATAACCCGGGAAATGCCGGCCTCCAGCCATGCCTCAATCTGGGCGCGGCTTCGTATTCCACCGCCAAGCTGTACCGGCACATCCGTCGCAGCCAGAATACTTCGAACCGCGGCGCCATTCGCACTGTCACCGGCAAACGCGCCATCAAGATCAACAACATGGAGATACTCGAAGCCGGCCGCCTCAAATCGGGCTGCCTGATCAGCAGGATCGTCATTAAACGATGTCGCTTTCGCCATATCGCCGCGTAGCAACCGCACACACGCCCCCTGCTTGAGGTCGATTGCAGGATAAAGCGCAAAACTCATTGCGGCCGCCAATTGATAAAATTCGACAAAATCTTGAGTCCAATCTTCTGGCTTTTTTCCGGGTGAAACTGAGTAGCGAAAATATTATCGCGCGCAATCGCTGCGATGATGGACTGGCCATAATCCACACGCGCCGCAATGTCGCGCGCGGCAATCTCTTTGAACGCATAAGAATGTGTGAAGTAAACGTGCGGGTCGTTGCCCAGACCCAGCATCACCGCATGATCCTGGCAAAGCTGTAAACCATTCCATCCCATATGCGGTATCCTGTAACCAGGTCCGGGCTCAATCCGGTCGACCGTCCCTGGCACCCAGTTTAGCCCTTCGGTTTCACCGTCTTCCAGGCCCTCGCTTGCCAGTAATTGCTGCCCGACACAAATGCCAAAAAACGGCTTGCCGCGCTGCATGACCGCTTCGGTCAGCGCCGCTACCATGCCGTCCAGGCGGCGTAGCCCGGCGGCGCAGTCAGCGAAATGGCCTACACCCGGAAGTACAATGCGTTCAGCCGCATAAACATGGTCGGGATCAGACGTAATGCTTACACCCGCCTCGGATCCGGATGCCGCAGCCGCTACGCGCAGAGCTCTGGCTGCGGAGTGGAGATTGCCCGACCCGTAGTCGATCAATGCTATTTCGGACATTCAGCAATCCTGTTAAAGAGATCCTTTGGTCGATGCGGCCGCACCGGCCAGAGCCGCATCGGATTTTATCGCCATCCGCAGCGCTCTTGCGGTCGCCTTAAAGCAACTCTCAGCGATATGGTGGCAATTCTCGCCATAAATATTTTCAACGTGCAGACACATCCCGCCATTTCCGGCCAAAGCGAAAAAGAACTCGCGAAACAGCTCAGTATCCATATCGCCAATTTTATCGCGATCAAATTTAACCCGCCAGACTGTGTAAGGCCGCTTGCACAAATCAACGGCCGCCCGGCTTAGAGTCTCGTCCATTGGCACATAGGCATGGCCAAATCGCGTAATGCCGCCAAAATCGCCAAGCGCCTGTTTAATCGCCTGTCCGATAACGATACCGGTATCTTCGACTGTGTGATGCCCATCAATGTGCAGATCGCCCACCGTCTTTACGTCAAGGTCGATGAAGGCATGCCGGCCAAATGCCTCCAGCATGTGATCGAAGAAACCGATCCCGGTTTCGATATTACATCGACCCGTCCCGTCGAGATTGACGCTCACAGAAATGTTGGTTTCTCTGGTCTCACGTAGAACCGTTGCTGTCCTGTCTGTCATAATATTCAGATAACGCCCTTATGATCAGGCCTCCTCGCCCGTCTTCAAGATTATGCCTATAATGTTCCGGCAAAATTAAGATACCGCCCTCAACTAAAAAATTCAAATTTGGCAGCGTTAAAACCGCACGTGGAAAGATGAGCTGAACCATTTCTGTTTTATCTTGCATAAATTCGAGCGGCACGGCAGATAATGCTTCCTATGACCTCTTCTGATACGCAAAACTCGCTATGGCACGGAACGACGATCCTGGCTGTCAGAACCGCAACACAGCTCGCCATTATGAGTGACGGGCAGGTATCGATGGGGCAAACCGTTATGAAGGGCAATGCCCGGAAAGTCCGTCGCATCGGAGACGGCTCGATTTTAGCTGGTTTTGCCGGCGCAACAGCTGACGCATTTACCTTGTTCGAACGTCTTGAACAAAAGCTGGAGCGGTTTCCCAAACAATTACAACGCGCAGCCGTCGAGCTCGCCAAGGACTGGCGAACTGAAAAATACTTACAAAAACTCGAAGCCCTACTCATCGTCGCCGACCGGGAAACGACCCTTGTGATTACCGGAGCCGGTGATGTTCTGGAACCGGAATATCCCGTCGTTGCTGTTGGATCCGGTGGAAATTTTGCATTGTCGGCGGCCCGCGCATTGCTGGACTATGAACCGGACGCAGAACGACTAGGACGGAAAGCGATGGGCATTGCTGCTGACATTTGCGTTTACACAAACACCAACATTACAGTCGAGACACTCGATGTTTAAGCCCGATGATCTCAAGGATGCCGTCAGCGCCGGTATTATAGGTGCGGAAGACGCCGTAAAACTCGAGGCGTTTTTATCGTCACGCCAGTCACGACAAGATGATGACGGATCCGGCCCCGGTGGAGATGAAGGTGAATCACTCAAATTTCTCACCAATTTCAACGATATATTCATTACAATCGGGATTGCCATTCTCTTCACCGGACTGCTGCCCCTGATCGAAATTGTGTTCGAAACCGTGAAACACATCGGACTAAACGAACATTATGGCGGCGTGATTGTTGGTCTCCTGTTTGCTGCCGTCGCCGCAGGCCTGATGGAGTATTTTTGCAAACGTCGCCGGATGCTTCTCCCGAGCATGCTTTTGGCGAGCGTCGCGGTGATTGCGGCCACCGCAGGATCGGCCGGTGCCTTCATTTCTTTAATAGGAGAACCAAAGGCCGACTTCTGGGATGGTTTTCTGCCAACTGGCCCTGTGGCCTTAATGTGTTTTACAACCGCCCTCATAACCGGGCTGGTTATATTTGCCCGATACCGATTGCCCTTCTCGCTATTTCTCGCCGCGCTTGCTGTAACCGGCATGGCCTATAGCAGTGCCACAATGCTGAGCAATGGCGGCGCAATCTTCAATGGCGGTGTCTCCTTATTAACAGGATTTGCCACAATGCTGGTCGCCATCGGCTTTGATATGCGCGACCCGAGCCGGCGCAGTCGATTATCCGACTATGCTTTTTGGTTACATCTCGCGGCGGCCCCGCAATTGATTATTGGCGTTAATATGCTCCTCACCGGATCAGGCTCGTCCTCCGAAACAAACATTGACCCCAACACAGTCATAGAGAGCCTAACGCTGCTATTTGTCCTGATTGCACTGGCCGTTATTGCGCTTGCGATAAACCGCCGCGCATTAATCGCCTCCAGTCTCCTGACTTTCATCTGGACGTTATCAACCGTGCTAGATGAAATCGGTATGGACGGCCTGTTTGTTTTGATTCTGGTCGCCGTTCCAGTTGGAACCGGGGTCATTTGCCTGGGCGCCGGATGGAAGAGTTGCCGGCGAGCCGTATTAGTCCTATTTCCTAAAAACGGCATATGGAGCCGTATTTTCCCTCCAGAATTGGCCTAGAAATCACCATGTCTGCACTCACACCCGCCGAAATCGTGTCGGAATTAGATCGCCACATTGTCGGTCAGAAGGATGCCAAACGGGCGGTTGCGATTGCCTTACGCAACCGGTGGCGCAGAAAACAGGCGCCAGAACACATCAGAGATGAAATTACGCCGAAGAACATCTTGATGATCGGGCCGACGGGCGTTGGTAAAACAGAAGTCTCAAGGCGGCTTGCAAAACTGGCGAATGCGCCCTTCCTAAAAGTCGAAGCCACCAAGTTCACTGAAGTTGGCTATGTCGGACGCGACGTCGAACAAATTGTTCGTGATCTTGTCGAAGTTGCAGTTCTCCTCATCAAGGACGAGCGCCGCAAAGGCGTTCAGGATCAGGCCAGAGACGTTGCCGAAGAAAAGCTTCTGGATGCACTGGTTGGCGCGAATGCGCAGTCCTCGACCCGTGAAGTGTTCCGGCGCAAGCTCAGAGACGGAGAAATCGATGATAAAGAGGTCGATATCGACCTCGCTGATAGTGCTCCGGCAACGCCAATGTTCGAACTGCCTGGTGCGTCGGGCTCTGTCGGTATGATCAATCTCAATGATATGCTCGGCAAGGCCATGGGCGGACGCTCGAAAAGAGTCAAAACGACTGTACGCGAGGCCTACCAGCCGCTGATTGACGAAGCCGCCGAGGGCTTAATCGACGAGGATGTAATTGCCCGCGATGCTATACACGCCGTTGAAGAAGACGGTATCGTTTTCCTTGATGAAATTGACAAAGTAGCAAGCAGCCAGGGACGCGGCAGCGCAGATGTAAGTCGCGAGGGCGTACAGCGTGATCTGCTGCCCTTAATCGAAGGTACGACAGTGTCGACCAAACGCGGTCCGGTCAAAACCGACCATATTCTGTTTATCGCATCTGGCGCATTCCATGTCGCAAAACCCGCTGATCTATTGCCCGAACTGCAAGGGCGTCTGCCGATCCGCGTTGAACTCGGCGCGCTTAGCCGGGATGATTTACGCCGTATTCTGGTTGAACCCGAAGCAAGCCTGATCCGGCAGCATCGGGCGTTACTGGCCTCCGAAAACCTGAACATTATATTCGAGGAGGACGCGCTGGATCAAATTGCCGATCTCGCCGTCAAAGTAAATCAGACCGTTGAGAATATCGGCGCCCGCCGCCTGCAAACAATTCTCGAAAAACTTCTCGATGATATAAGTTTCGAGGCGGACAAAATGTCTGATCAAACGGTTACGATAACTGCCAATTATGTTCGCTCACAGGTCGCAGAACTCGCAGAAAATACTGATCTGTCGAAATTTATTCTCTAACGGGGTCTACCAGACCGGATGCATAAGCCATGATATGAAATATTTCGTTCTGGTCGATAATACCGCGGACAAGTTCCGACCCGGGTCCAGATGCAAATGCCGGAACATCTTCGCCGGCATGGGTTTCCGACTGAACCGGCACAACCGCATCCTGTCTGAAGTCCTGATCCGTTGTATCGGTCTCGGTGTGGTCGCGGCGCTCGCAATTCATGCCCTCCGGTGACGACCGGCAGGCCGATATACCATTGGCATAGGACAGTGTCGTATAGGGTTTGGAATCCAGTGCCCGACTAACAACCCCCGAACCGGATTCAACCAAACCCAGAATAGGATTATTGCGACGCGGATAACCGGCAATTGTCATTGTGTGACTATGGTCTGCTGTAACAATGATTAATGTTTCCGCTGGGTCGGTCATGTCCAGCGCTGCAGAAACGGCCCGGTCGAAAGCGTTAGTATCGCCGAGCGCGCGGGCGGCATTTACAGCATGATGCGCATGATCTATCCGGCCACCCTCGACCATCAGAACAAAACCGTCAGGATCCTGTGACAGGCGTGCAATCGCCGCCCGGGTCATGTCTTCAAGCGATGGTTCAGCACCGGGATCGGCACTGCGGTCAAAATCATAACGCATGTGTGAAGGCTCGAATAATCCGAAAATCCGGTCTGAACTCGAAAAGTCGGCTGCGGCAAACTCATCACCGTCGAGTATGACCTTATGAGCGGGCGACTTACCTTCCCACTCTGCCACTAAATTACGCCCATCTAAACGCTTTCCAAGCTTCTCGGGATATTCCGGATCGGCCAAATTCTGAGGTATGAAATTGGTGCGACCGCCACCCATCACAATCTCGAAACCATCCCCTTCAGACCAATTCACCAACTGGTCTGCAATATCGCGGCAGTCACCGGCTGGTTCGCGCTCATCCGGAATACTCGCCTCCCAGCTCCGGTCTGGGGTCTCGGCATAAGCCGCCGCGGGAGTCGCATGAGTAATCCGGGCGGTTGAGACCAGGCCGGTCGAACGGCCGCGCCATTCGGCAAGGTCAAACAGGCTGTCAGTACCCTGGCCCGCCACGGTCGCACAATTTCCAAGCGCAGCATCCTGCCGCAATCCAATCAGGCGAGACCGGGTTTTGACCCCGCTTATAATCGCCGTTGCTGTTGATGCGCTTTCAGATACCTGAAAATCGTGGCTATAGGTTCGGGCCAGAGCCATATGCGGAAATTGCTCCATAGCGAGCTTATAACTCTCGCCATCCAGACCCCGTCGCTGACCGGCATAAATACGTGCGGCTGTGATCGTAGATACGCCCATGCCGTCGCCGATCATGATGATCACATTTTTCGCACTGGGAGCGAAGTCGTCGGTGATGCGCGCGCTGACAGCACGTTCCGCCTGCTCATAATATGAATCATTTGCCTGCTGGACAACATATCCGGGCGTCGGGGCAACAAATATCCAGCCTGCCGAAAAAGCTGCATAACCGATCCCGGCCATGACCCCCAGACCCATGCAAAGCTTAACGAAAAAACGCATAAAACAGCGATCCTGTTAATATTTCACAGCTAGTCATTCGGCGAAACAAGCGCTGTATTATTTTTTTTTGTCTGACCGGACTGGGCCAGAAGTATCGCAATCAAAATAAGCATACATCCGCCAATTTGAAGCCCGGTGAGTAGTTCGCCAAACAGATACCACGACATGATGGCGGCAACAACCGGCTGAACAATCACCAATATGCCGGCAACGCTCGCGGGGGTTTGACCAAGCCCGGTTACAATCAATCCCTGACCGATAACATGCGCGAAAACACCTAGAAAAAGCGGCGCGACAAAACCGGACAGGCTCTCGGGGAAATAGCGCTCGTTAAACAAGTAGACCAGAAATACTGCGACAACACATTCAACCGCTGTCAGCCAGAAGATTGTATCAACACCGCCAAGCGACCGTCGTGCCAGTTTTGACACAAGCATGTAACAGGCAACAAAACCGGCCGCCGCAAGTGCCAACAAATCACCACGAAATGCCAGCGCGCCGGTTTCAAGGCCGAGATTATTACCGCCAAGCGACAATGCACCGGCGCCGACAAATGCGATGATTACAGCCGGGAACCATGATGGTTTCGGGCGCTCCCGCATCACGGCCCAGGCAATCAGCCCGACACCTAAATTACCGAGGTTTACGATAAAAGTTGAATTCGCCACGCTGGTAAATGTCAGCGACCAGTGCCACAGCCCAATATCAAGCGCGAAACAGCTACCGGCAATCACCACGAACATATTCGGCCGCTGTGGCAAGCGACGATAACGCAGCAGAATGATTGCGAACAATATCGGCAGCGCGAACAGGTACCGCCAAAGCCCGATGGCTTGTGGCCCGAGGTCTGACAGCCCAAAGCGCAAACCAATCGGCGCCAGACCAATAAAAATACCACCCCAAATGATCATGAGCGGGCCAAGCCAGGGCCGCACGGCACGCCCCGTCGGCCATGAAATCGTATCATTCATTGCAGTGATAACCTTTGCCATATGTCCATCGGTCGGTGTCCATATCGCCGGAGGTCTCGCAAGGAAGCACTTTTGGCCATTTTGGACAAGCGCTTCCCGGCCTCATCCAGAACAAGGTCGTGATGCACATAAACCGGCTGTTTCCATCCCATTAAAACTTGCAAGACGCGCTGAATATGAGGCGCATCGGCAAGATCGGTTCCACGTACTATATGGGTGACACCCTGAATGTGATCATCATAGCTGGCAGCAAGATGATAAGCGACCGGCGTATCCTTTCGTGCAATTACAATATCACCGTGCAGGAAAGGATCGGCTTTAACCGTTGCAAGACCTCCGCCCCGATCGACCGCAAAGGCGAGATCGTCCCACACTTTTCCGAGCTCACTTCTAATTTCCTGCAAATTGAGCCGCCAGGCATAAACGTCACCCCGCGCCAGGCGATCACGCTCCTCGGCGGCCGGAAGCGGGCGGCCGATATAAGCCGGGCGTGTCGCACCGGACTGCATCATCAGATCCTTGATTTCAGCACGAGTCCGGAAGCAGCGATAGGCGAATCCATGGCCAGCGAGATGTTGTATAACCGTCTCATACTGGCGCATGCACTTCGACTGGACCCGTACCGGCAGTGGCCAGCTAAACCCGAGCCAGCCAAGATCCTCGTAAATCGCCTGCGTATATTCAGGGCGACACCGTGTCTGATCGATATCCTCGATCCTGAGCAGAGCCGTGCCCCCGTGTCGACCGGCGTAATCCCAAACATGATGCGCCGATGCAGCGTGGCCGATATGCAGATAACCCGTCGGCGACGGGGCAAATCTAGTAATGATACCCGTCATGCCACATCTCCGGCCGCCAGCAGACAATCAATATCATGAAACAAGCCATCATTAACTGTCCCTGATATTGGAGCGATATTCATTTTAGCCCGCAAAGACCACTCAAAAAACCGACGATCCCCTCGGACAGGTCCAGGAGGTCTTTTCGGTCAGCCGGTTCCGACCGGCCTGACTAAGGCCGTGATCAATCCGCTGCTGTCAGCCTGACCGGCATCGGACAGCTCACGCCGGTTCCGCCAATACCACAATATCCGTTCGGATTTTTTGCGAGATATTGCTGGTGATAGTCCTCGGCCGGATAGAAATGATCGACTGTCCTTATTTCTGTCGTCACATCCCCAAGCCCGGACCGCTGCAGGACTGCGCCGTAATCAAGGGCCGACCGGCGCGCTAATGCCAGCAAATCAGGGTCCTTGATGTAAATCGCCGAGCGGTATTGTGTGCCAATATCGTTTCCCTGCCGCATGCCCTGAGTTGGATCGTGCTGCTCCCAGAAAATTTTCAGCAGCTGCTCCAAGGACAGCTTCGCAGGATTATAAATTACCTTGACAACTTCGGTGTGGCCGGTCACGCCGGCGCAGGTTTCCTCATATGTCGGGTTCTGGGTATAGCCACCAGCATATCCGACCTGGGTCAAATGCACACCGTCAAGGTCCCAGAACAAACGCTCCGCTCCCCAAAAGCATCCCATGCCAAACGCCACCTCGCCAAACCCTTCAGGGACAGGCGCAAACAGGTTACGGCCCGTAACATAATGCGTTTCAGCTGTCGGGATCGCCTCCGGGCGCCCCTTGAGAGCTGTCGTTTCGTCTGGCATTGCGGGTGTTCTTCGACCGAACATAAGAGCTATCTCCTGGTTGAGTGAGTATAATATGGGTCTTGTGCAGCGAACAGCAATGCCCGGCCTTGCAGTCTTGTGTGCCGCCGCTATAGAGGTCAGACGCTGGTGAGGTGGCCGAGTGGTTGAAGGCGCACGCCTGGAACGCGTGTAGGCTGGCAACAGTCTCCAGGGTTCGAATCCCTGTCTCACCGCCACTATTTCTTTATCCACCGGCTTCTTTTGTGAATTGCTGCAACGCATAGCGTCTGCGGCTGTACCCAGCACGGTGGCTGGATCTTTGTCCCAGTATACCGGTCTTGAAATGTATCGCGATGGGCAGGGAAGCAACCTGACCCGTCATGATCTTAACACAACCGGGAATTAACAGCCGGCAAGATTGCATAATTATTCAGTGTTCGCTATATCAATATCGTTAACTATCTAATTTGATCATGCTTTTTTCCGGTTCATTCTATCGGAGCATAGTTGCAAAATTCTTCATGCTCATAAGTATCAGCAAACGCTTCCTTTTTATCGCGAACAGCAAAACGGCCTCGACGTCTTTAAGCAAAGCGCTGCGGCCCTACGCGGAAATCGAACGTCAAGGAAGTCCGGATCGCAAACACGTGTCGATGGGCGCCGTTTTAGATCATTACAAGTTTTTATTCGAGCTCCCGCCCTTTGCGCCAGATACATTTTTTCGTTTCGGAGTCATCCGCGACCCATTAGATTGGATACATTCGTGGTATCGCTATCGCCAGCGCGCGAAAGGAACGCGCCTTAAAGCAAGCTCCACGCAAGACATAGATGAAAATCTCAAGGCCGAGATAGTCGAATTTTACGCCCGCGATTATGAATTGATTAGCCAGACCGAAGATCTCAATAAAGCCGGTTTGGCGCATTTGAAGAACACACGTTCCTAGACGTGTTTATTGACCGCGAGACGACTGCGCCTTGCGTGTTCAGGATGACATTTACTCGCCGTCATAACCCCATAAATCGGAAATCAGATCAGCCCCAAACTTCGCCGCACAATATTTATACGTGGCTTGATAATAATCTCGAACTTGAGCCCATTCGGCCACACTCGGTTCGACAAGTCGCGGCGATTTATTAAGCCGTTTTCTGAAATTCGTTGGGACAAAGGCGATGCCGAGAAATTCACATAAGTTTTGAACGCTCTGTGCATTAAAAAGTGTTTCAGAGAATGCGATATAACGATCTTCCGGCGAAAAAACAGATTCGATTTTTGGAAGTATTTTTTCATAGCAGGTCCGCTCATATGCCCACGGCTCAATCGCATGAGTTGCAAAGTTAACGTCCGGCATTTCGAGCATCGGCACACCGGCCTTGAGTCGTCGCCGATACGCCATTCGCAACGCCGAATAACAACGCTCGACCGGTTCTCGCATGAGAAACAGGACCTTAATCTGATACCCCGCTTTTTCGAGTGCGGTTTTCGCGCGCGCCAGAGCCTTTTCGGACATAAGTCCGTATTCCGGCGTAATGTCCGCTGTCAGTTTCGCTTCAGGCTGTTGTTCAAATTGAGTAGCATAATAGTACAGATACGAGGACCAATCATAATCAGCGGTAACATGCTGAATCTTGTCCAACAAATCATCGGTGCTTTCCGGGGTAACTTTGTCGAGCTGCACTCTTAAAGCCGCGTTCCCCAGTGCCTTTTTTAGCTGAGCAATCTTACTTATTCGCCGATCGAAACTGTTGCCGCCATCAAAAATCGACCCCAATGACGCCATCTCCTTAATCCGACCGACGGCACACTCAGGGTGATTTAGCAAATACTTATAGACCCACGTCGTTCCCGCCTTTTGCGCCCCGACGCCAAGCAAAAATGTCTTCTTCATAATATCCCACCACCCACTGGCCGACGAATGAGGACCCAACACCGTCCATCGCAACAGCTGCGTCGGGACCCAACCACAACAGTCTTGCTGCCTCAAGTGAATATACGAAAAAGCTCAGTTCTTATTGTCCAGCGTCACGCGCAGGTCACTCAACGCAGCGAGCGGAACATCTAGTGCTGCAAAACGGGCGCACTCCGCGTTTGCGTATCCGGGGTTTTCTTTGCCATAATTTGCCGACATCAAACCTGAAAAAACTTCTATCTCGTCTCCGCCAGAGTCAATGCGCCACTTCGCGTCGGGATTCGCAGGATCGACACCGACCCCCTCAATTCGCACCAAATCCGACCGCCAGGATCGCCTTATTCGAAAAAGCGATGCAACCGCACTGTCAGATAATGACAGGGCGTCTGGTGATAAGGTTTTACGCGCCAGTCCCAGGTCAAACGGACCAAGTTTTCTCGCTTCTTCGAGAAAAGCGTCCATATTATTGAAATGGCGATATTTGTCGCGATGCTTGCTCACCCTTGCGGGGTCAGATCCAGCCCAGGCCTTAATTACTAGCGATGAATCAATCCCAAGCTGACCACAAATACGCGTAACGAGACCCAGAATGCAGGCTTTATCATAGCTTTGAAACAAATCCTCATACACTGCAATCGCCGGCTTAACGTTTCGCGCCACAAGCTGGTCAAATATTTGCTGCAAACCCCGTCGGGCCGACCGCTCCTCATTCAATAGACCCTCAACCGGTAAGCTAGCATTTTCTATTAATGCACGTTCGGTATCAGATTGATTGGCCCGTTGGGCCTGCTCCTGTCCCCAAATCCCCGTAATCTGACTATAAACAAGACTTAACAGCCGATCTTCAGGTGTTCGCCGGATTTGGAAAAGATGCCGGTACCCTAATTCAACACTAACTTCGAATAAGGCCTGGTTCAGCTCTGGCGGCACAAGTTCAACACAATGTTTGAGATTAAGTGGCCGGCTAAGTAGACAGCGCAAATCGTCCTTCATCCGGCTATAATCTTTTTCGTGCTGCCAGTTCCGGCTTATGGCGCCAAAGATGCGGTCGCGATTGAACGGTTCGTGTTCCGGGGTCGAGTTTGTTGAATTTCGAAATAACAGGTCAGAAAAGCTCGTTCCGCCAACACGCCTGACGGTCCAGACAATAAAAGGGGGGTGGTCGGCGGCTTCATGCTTATCCGTCTTCAGGACAGGTTCGGCGGGATCATCAATGATAGGCGGCCGATAATATGCGTTGAGAAACTCATAATCTTTGCGTGAATAATCAATAGCGACCCGCAGGGCTTCCGGGCTTAGTTGTTCGGTGCGCTTGTCGCGCCTCGACGCCTGTTTGACATCCAGATTCACAAGTGTGTTGGCTTGCTCATTGATTAAGTCTGCAAGTTGCTGGAGATCTTCAATACGAAAGATGAAATCGTAAAATCCGATATCGTCCCCAAGGAAGTCGCACTGCAGATCGGTATGATGCCGTATCTCTGGCGATAATAACCGATATTTTTCAATATTAATAATAAACGTGTGTAAATCCGGGTCCGCCGAGACACCAAGAATATCTCCCATCTTCTTATCAATCCTGTCAGGAGATAAGCATTTTTTTGCCACTACTCGGTTTTTATAACAGGATATAAGCCGGTCGAGTGGATCTCGGATAACAGATATACGCCTTTTGCCTGCCAATGCTTGCATATCAAGCTTTGAAAAGAGAACGGCGGGAAAGCCGTTGGCATGATCGTGTATATGCGTCGCTTTATTGTCGCCGTGCACGTCATCGAATTTCTGTCCTTCATTTACTTCGAACAGAAAATATTTAAGCGATGTTGTGGCGACCTTTGGCGACGGTATATAGACAAGATCGGTATTCTTTATCTCAACTGGCACGCACTCAGCTCCGCTTCTTATCCGCTGACATTTTCACTTGCGTTCTAGGTTGCAAGTTGGCGTCGATCTCAATGCTCGATTGCGTATCAAACAACTGTCCCTGCGTCTCAGCCAGCATGGTGCGATATTTCTTATATTCAATCCCGTTCCCAAAATGTTGGGCGCGTCTGATTTCAGTCTCGGTTTTTTGCGCAAATTCACGATGATATTTGAAATGCGCAAGCATCAGACTTTCCGGTGAGATCCGGACATTCCCCACAGAATGCAAACCCTCGCTTAGCCGTATCATCGGATTGTATCTGAATAGCGGGTATTTGTTCGCCATAAATAGCGCCAATTGGTTCGACGGCATTAAGCGGTGGCGCAGATTGTTGGTAAATTGCTGCCCAGCATTTGAAAACACGCCCCCTCCTGTAACTGGCCGTACGGGCGGGTTATCATGATAACACGCTATCTCAAATGGTTGCGCAACACTGAAATCACAATCATCAAGCTCTCCATCTGGATACATATCCAATAGCAAAGCTTCGGCACAATCAAACCCGGCGGCATCGAGTTTAGCAGTAATCTCGTTCAGTGCCTTATCCTTGACGCCCGGATAAGTCAGGAATTCATCGGCATCAACGACCAAGACCCATTTACCGACACAATGATTGCCAAGCAGGGCCTGTTGCCAGTCTACCCCGAAATGCGATTCACGATATTCGGAGTCGACCGAATACACGGCCACATCATCCTGTGCGAGCAAAAACTCCCGACTACCATCATCGGACAAATTATCCGCAATTAGAAAGGATGTTACCCCGAGCGACCGATAATGATCGAGAAAGTTTGGCAACATAACAATCTCGTTCCGCATAACCGCCACAACCGCGATGTCAGCCCTGCGCAGCCGCTCCAACCGGTCAGCAGGCGAAATATATTCAAGCTGGTTACTATTCCATCCTAAATTAAGGGTATGATGTGTCGGCCAGATTCTTTTCGGTGAAAGCGTTTCGGTTTTATTATGTTGATGCAGATCATGCATACTTTCGGCTTCATCCAGATGCACCAGGCTGACCGGACTTGCAGATGACGGAAAATAAACATTTTCGAACATTGTAACCGGTTTCTGATTGTCACCGGGACGACGCCGAACATGAACAAGATAATCTTCATTATTTGGCTGAATTGCCGCCATTGCCAGCAAGTCACCAACCAGCTTGTCTTCAAAATAAGATGCCGAAACCAGCCATCGCCCTGACGCACTATCTGCAACTTTCAAAACGCTCCGCATTGCAAACCGTGACAGGCTGTAACCGGACCCACCATCGCAGTAACGGCTAGGCTCGGGCGACCGGTCAAGACGGTTTCGAGCCAGAAAACTATCGGATTTCGCCTGATGCCAAGCACGATTTGTCGCGCCATCGCCGCGCAGGATAATGCGACCATAATAATTCGCCTTGCGGTAATTCTGTGCCTCAAAGAAACGCGCCGCAGAAAAGAAGCAATCATCATCGATTTTCACGAGATATTGAAAATCGGTATTCGAATATATCCACTCAATCATTTTGAGCGTTTTGGATGGCAAAGCTTCATATGTGTCAGGGACATCGAGGTACAGTACGTCATCCTCAAGCGTATCATCGCCATCACCGACCAGAATGACATAGGGAATACCCCGGGCCTTAAGATCCGATATCCATGTCTCCCGCAATTTGGGAATCCGGTCGTCGAGGTATTTACGGCAGGAGTAAATCACAACCAATGTGTCGCAATGGCCAGGAATATTTGTGTTTTTTTGTCCGGCACTGATCGACCCAAAAACTTCGTTCAACGGGATATCTTCACCACCATCGCGAACACTCTCGCGTCCTATCGCATCGATCAGAAACCGGACCGACGGAATTTCCATGCCACCATTATCCGCAAACAGACGCGCGATGGCCGCGTGAATTGCCGGGTAATCAGTGACCGCCGAGCAATCGCGAAGCGCATCGCTCATCGCTTCTATCGCTGCATTTATTAATGGCTCGCGCATATCGCGGTCATCTTTGATATAACTGGCGACCTGCAACATAATGTCAGCGGCAAGCCATCCGCCACTGCGGCTGTTAAGCCGTTTAGCGTTTGCAATTAGATCAGCGATATCGCCGTCTTCAAGCTTAGCCGTTTGAACCAGGTCATATATTTGACGGCCCAGCATGGTTAGAAGTGAAGCATGTTCACTGATCTCTTGATCTGACTTTTTCTTAGACGCCTGAAGAACAAGTTCCGCGACGCCTTCTGCATCATATGGCGAGACATATCCACTGCCATCGGGGTGAGACAGAACTCTCAACGACTCTAATTTGTCGAGAATAGAGATTTCATCATGCACGGCATCAAACAATTTCCGGTCATCAGAAAAAGCAGACAGGCTGTGCAGGAGCAGTTCCCGTATCAGCGGGTCTGCATCAGTATTCCCATCCCGACGCATTGCCCGCGCGGCCTTTATGGCGGCAAGCAAACTGTCAGGTGACAGATCACCCTGCTTTATAGTTGAAAGCGTTTCATAACTGGTACGGGCTCGGTCGATCCGGACGGTCTGCATATTCTTACGCTTAAAATCAGGCACGAAATCCCAAAAATCCCCGGACAAGGACAGCGACCGCAAAACGACATCGACAATGTCCCGACCCAGCCAGTCAGGTATCATAACCAGCTGCGCAAGCCATGGCTCCAAGGCGCCGCCAACATTACGATTATAAAGTCGTGACCAGTATTGATCTCTCAAACCGTCAATATGGTTTAGCAAAGCATATATGAAGGGCGCTTTATCCGACATCGGGCGCGAACTTTTCGCGAAATGCCGTGACGCAACCATAATACACTCGAAATTTATCCATCCGGGCGCCGCGGGCAGCTGCCAAAGCATAGCCGTGGCCAGCTCAAATTGCTCCCGTGCGGCCAGAAACGGCAGCGCCAGAGTCATTTTATAAGCATCTCCGCTGGCGGCCAGTTCATTCAGCCGGACATCATCAATATGATCTGAAATAAGATCAAACTGACCAGTCTCACAAAAATGTCCTACGAACGACTCAAACAAGAGCTCACCACGTGTGTTATCGAGCCCATACTCGGCAATCGCATCGGCAATCATTGCCGGAGAGATTTGTCCGTCAGCATAGAGCGCGTTCACAAGCTTGTTATAGGCCTCATTGTAGGCCTCATCGACAAGGTCGAAGTCTTCGGCATGAACAGTCTCGACACTATCGGCAACCGGGAAGAACTCACAAAGATAGTCGATGCAATTGTATCGATCGGCAGTGGCCAGAAGGTACCGCCTTAAACCACCGGTAAAATCAACCTGTTTGGCAAGATACCGAGCATGCTCAATCGCTAGCAACGTCTCGGGCGCATCTGCATCCGGCCGAAGCCGCATCAAATCCAGCATATTCAGGCCAGTGATAATACTCACATCCGCACTGCCCAGAATCGTATCACCAATCGTCACATTTATCCGGCAGGTGCCGTGTTCGTCGGCTTCATCCCAGATGAAAGGGGGTAGATCGATAAAAAATCGATCCGCATTCGCCTCTTTAACCGGTTGCGCGGGATAGGATTGACCGGCGAATTGAACCGCTA
This sequence comes from Hyphomonas sp. TMED17, assembly GCA_002172915.1. Lineage (GTDB taxonomy): Bacteria > Pseudomonadota > Alphaproteobacteria > Caulobacterales > Hyphomonadaceae > Henriciella. The sequence goes on from NHBW01000006.1 coordinate 434,610, forward strand.
CATTGCTCAGGCTGCCGATTTGATCTCGAATAAAAGACAGCCGCAAGCCTGCCTGCAAGAGGACAGCAGATTGTCTTTCAGCCGCCTTGCCAGTGCCTGGCAATTCCACATTTTCCGTTGGACTCAGAGCGCGCCGGTGATCCCGAAACTGCCAGTTTTTCTCCAGATCGGCGCGCATATCCGGCAGCACGGGAATATCGATCTCACCATACTTTACTTCAAGCCGTGAGAGATCCCATTGATCGGCACGGTCCCATAGAGACGCGGGCAAGCTGAGCGCAAAACCCGCATCTACCGGGGCCTCCGGGTGCGCCGCCATAACGTCTGCCCGCGCAAACCGCTCGCCCGAAACAGCCATAAACCCGTCGCCGAGATTGATCGAAAATGAGTCTTCTGGATAACTAGCAGCAATCCAGCCATTAATTTTGCCATTATCGAGGCGCTCGACAAAGCCCACGACATTACCAACTGTGCCAGACCGCTCTGTCTCGACGGGCTTATGTCGGAACCGTTTGACCGTTGCTTTATAGATGGCCTTTCGAAATCGCGACATTGTGTTGCCATTCAATTTCAATAGCCGGCGCGTATCCATCGAATACCTCTGACTGCCTAACTTTAGGATCCTTAATTGCCGCAAAAGGTACTCGAAACTGGCCCAAACATATCAATATTCATTACCAGAATTCAAATAACAGTGTCCTACTCTAAATAATCAATTCACAAATTTTCATACGTTTCAACACAATGAATCATATTCAAAAATAAGATTTTAATAGATATTGTTTTTATCGTAATTTTCTATTCTATTTGAGAACTAATGCATGCGCTATAGACATAGCTCATCACTCTATATTCGAGATCTCAGAAATCCGGGCGACTATTTAAAATTAGCATTTCGCACGGCGTGAGGATGATTAGAAAAGATTAAACGGCAGCGCACTTATCGATCCAACCCGTCCGCTTTAAATGCAATGCAGCAAGATCATCTTTCAGGAGTATGAATGTCACAACAGATTAACAAACAGGCCCTAAGCCAGATTTTCGAGACCGCCAGAAGCCACTCTGCTTGGCGTCAGGAACCGGTCCCGGCTTCATTAATGGAAGCAGTTTATGATCTTGCAAAAATGGGGCCAACCAGTGCGAACTGCTCACCGGCGCGATATGTTTTTATCAGCTCACCACAGGGCAAAGCCCGACTGAAACCCTTTTTATCAGATGGGAATGTCGAAAAAACAATGACCGCACCCTGGGTTGTAATCATTGCTCACGACCTTAATTTTCCCGATAAGCTGCCCGAACTGTTTCCACACGACCCTAGCGCAAAGAGTTGGTTTTCCGATGATGCTATTCGGGAGGCAACCGCATTCAGGAACGGAACGCTATCAGGAGCCTATCTAATGCTGGCCGCCAGAGCCTTAGGGCTGGATTGTGGCCCAATGTCGGGATTCGACTCAGCTGGCGTGGATCAGGAATTCTTTGCCGGCGATCCAGAAACGCGGAACTGGAGATCGAACTGGTTGTGCAATATCGGTTATGGTGATGCCTCCGCATTATTCCCGCGCAGCCCGCGTTTAGACTTTAAAGACGCCTGCCTTACGCTATAAGGCGTAATGGCTATTTTGGGGTTACATACCGCAGGCACTGGTTGTGATGTCGCAATCGTATCGCAATCCGGCGAAGTCTTGTCGCAACAGGAACACCCAACAAGCCGCGGTCAGGATGCAGCCCTGCCGAGGCTTGTGGCAGCTGCTACTGACGCGGCCGGAACGACGTTAAAGCGCATCAGCATGATTGCAGTTGTGGTCGGGCCGGGAAGCTTCACAGGCATACGCCTTACAACAGCATTTGGGCGCGGTCTGGCCGTCAGCTTAAAATGTCCGTGTGTCGGCGTTACCAGCCTTGAGGCCTGTTTGCCCCAAGGCCAGCAAGGGTCGGCCATGGTCGTCTTGCCCGCCAAGCGCCGCGAGCCCGATATTACATTCTGGACACAGTCTTTCCGGTCCGGCGAACCGACAGCGCCACCAGAAGAAACCACCAGGCCAAATCTGCTGGATCGTCTAACTGCACACCCGCATATCATATACGGCAATGCCGAGAACCTGCTGGCGGGACACGATTACTTGACGATCCATGCCGCACGGCCAAGCGCGGCGACCGCAGCCCGAAGACTCGCTTTGAACCGGTTTGAGACCAGACCCCCGCGGCCGGTATATGTCAGACCACCTGATGCGGATTTGCCCGCTCAAAAGTCAAAATGATGCTGACGGAAATCCAACACCCTGATCACGCCGGAGAAATTGCCGCGCTGCATACCGGTATATTTCCACCAGATCAAGCTTGGTCCGCCGCCGATTTTGCCGCTTTACTGAACCAGAAGACCAAAAAATTACTTGGCCTTCGGAAAGAGTCAGAGCTTATTGCTATTGCCGTATTCCAGCTTATTCCGCCGCAGGCGGAATTACTCACTTTCGGGGTCGCAAGGACGTGGCAACGGCAAGGGCTCGCCCAATCTCTTCTGACTCACTCCATGGCACATTTGGCGCGCCTAGAAATTGAGCAGTTATTTCTCGATGTTGCTGCAGATAATACCGCTGCGATCTCACTCTATGTGTCTCTCGGCTTTACGACGGACGGCTGCCGGAAAAACTATTATCGTCGCGCGGGAGCATCAGATATCGATGCAATTTTAATGTCGAAAAATATTTTCAATAGCCTATTATCATGATCAGACGGACAGACCCGTATTTAACATGCAGGGAGCAGATATGGACCAATTACAAAAGCTCTGCGCCGAAAAAGGGTTGAGAATGACCGACCAGCGGCGGATCATTGCTCGGGTCTTATCCGACGCCAATGACCACCCCGACGCCGAGGAATTGCATCGTCGGGCAAACGCGCTAGACAAATCAATCTCGCTTGCCACGGTCTATCGGACCGTTAAGCTGTTCGAAGAGGCTGGAATAATTGAAAGCCATGATTTCGGTGACGGTCGGGCCCGGTATGAGGAAGTCCCCGACGAGCATCATGACCACCTTATCGACATCAAGTCGGGAACTGTTGTCGAGTTCCACAATGAAGAGATCGAACGTCTTCAAATCGAAATCGCCCGTAAACTGGGATATCGGCTGGTTGACCATCGGCTCGAATTGTACGCCGTTCCGCTTGATTCATCTGAAAGCTAACAGGTGAATACGACAAAACCCTATCTGGTCGCCATAAGTGGTGGTTCCGGATCCGGAAAGTCGACGCTGGCGGCCGCTTTGAGCAAAGCGTACAGTAAAATTGGCGTTTCGATATTTCACGAGGACCGATATTTCCGACCCATGTCGCATTATGGTGAGAATCTGAGCGGGTCCGAGAGAGACGAGGCTGTCGCAAAGATCAATTTTGATAGCCCAGAAAGCAAAGATGCCGATTTAATATATGCGCACCTTCATCAGCTTCTGTCCGGTCAGCCCGTGCAGCAGCCGATTTATGACTATGAACGTCATGACCGCAATCCGGACCAAAGCCACCACCTTGAACCGGCGGGCATAATTATTGTCGAAGGTATTCATGCTCTGTCGCTGCCCGAGATAAGACCCCTTTTCGATCTATCTGTTTATTTGCATACACCAGATGATTTACGGCTCGCCCGGCGGATCAGACGCGATGTTATCGAGCGCGGCCGGTCGGTAGACGGCATCCTTCACCAATACCTGGAATCCGTCAGGCCCTCGCACTACAAATATACACATCCGGCCATGTTTGACGCCGAACTGGTTATTGTTGATGAGGGATTACCTGCGCGCGGTCATATCAGATCGGATACATCGACAATTAAGCGCCTAATGGCGCCAATTATTGAACATCTGACAAAGCAGGGCCTAAGGCCCGACTAAACCGCGCGCGCCGTTCTGCTAGGAGTTATCGAGAAGATCCGGAACGCCAACAGCGTGGAAACCGGCATCAACATGAATGACTTCACCAGCAACTGACTGCCCAAGAGGCGACAGCAAATAAAGGGCGCAACCGGCAACCCCTTCAATACTGGTATCTTCTTTCAGAAGTGACCAGTCGCGACCCGTGCTCATCAGTGCCTTGCCACCTTTAATACCGGCCATAGCCAGCGTTCGCATTGCTCCTGCCGAAATTGCATTCACACGAATGCCTGCTGGTCCAAGATCGCGGGCCACGTAACGAGTCGAGGCCTCGAGCCCGGCCTTGGCAACACCCATGACATTATAGGACGGCACCGTACGTTCGGCTCCGAGATATGACATTGTCACGATTGAGCCGCCATCCGGCATCAACGCACTCGCTCGTTTGGCGCTGTCAATAAAGCTGAATACCGAGATATCCATAGCCCGGCGAAAACCCTCGCGAGTGGTATTCTCGACCATTGAACCCTGCAGCTCGTCTTTGCCAGCAAATGCAATCGCGTGCACCAGAAAGTCGATCTTGTCCCATCTTTCCTTGATCGCAGCAAAGGCTGTGTCCATTTCGGCATCATCAGTAACATCTGCCGAAACCATAAAATCCATACCGATACTCTCAACCAGTGGACGGACCCGACGCTCCAGAGCTTCGCCCTGATATGTAAAGGCAATCTCGGCACCTTGCGCTGCCAATTGCTTCGATATCCCCCAGGCTATCGAATTCTTGTTCGCGACGCCCATAACCAGACCTCGTTTGCCTTGCATGAGATTGCCCACCGGCATTGCTCCAAAATCCGTCATGACAGACCTCCAAATTACTTTCTAATATCTGATTTCATCCGAGGAGGACGTCCCTAAAGCAAGCCGTTCCACCCCTACATTGTGATACGTGTTCCAGCCCTACAGGCTGCCAGGCGTGAAAAGGCCGACCTTCATATCTTTGGCGGTATAGACCCGCTTTTCATCAACAAAGACCTGGCCATCAGCAATGCCGAGCACGAGCTTGCCACGTTTGACTTTCTTGATGTCAATCTCATACTGGACGAGCTTCTTGTCCGGGGTAATCTGACCAGTTAATTTAACCTCTCCAACCCCGAGAGCACGGCCTTTGCCGGGCGATCCGGACCAGCCCAGCCAGTATCCGACCGCCTGCCACATTGCATCCAGCCCAAGACACCCCGGCATCACCGGGTCACCAGGAAAATGACACCCGAAAAACCAGAGGTCCGGATTAATATCAAACTCACCTATAACGTGGCCATTACCATACGCGCCGCCGTCAAGCGAAATCTCCGGTATCCGGTCCATCATCAGCATTGGCGGCGTCGGAAGCTGGGCGTTTCCGGGACCGAAAAGATCGCCGCGACCGGATTTTAGAAGTTCGTCCCGCGAATATGATGTCTGATCAGTATGCAAAGATGGCATCGTCATATTTTACCTATTTGAAGTTACGCCCGAACGGCCGAGACTTGAGGCATAGTCGTGACAAACAGTCGGGGCAACCCCGCCAGCCCCTGCAAATGTTATTGCGAGCCTGTAAATAATTGGGAAGGTGCGCCCCATATGTCGGTTTCCGGAATCCAGCCCTGCTCCCCGCGGACCGCAATCTGACACCAATTATTCTCGCAATCCCGTAGCTCGGCAATCAGGCCGGTTTTCAGAAGCGCAATACCGGCAGCATCTGACGAGGGGTTTCGCCTCATAATCGAGTCTTGCGTCAGCAAAACGGTCCGGCGCGATGAAAGTTGGTTTGTTTTTATCCAGACCTCGTCGCCAGCATGGTCTCTGACCCGCCACCAGTCTTTAGTCTCTCGGAGAATCAGGATCGGTAAACCGAGCTTTTGGTATTTCCAGATTATACGATGGTCAGCGCTCGGCCCCTGACGGCCATTAACCTCGCCAAATCTAAGCGACTCAAAGCGTGGAACAGGCTTTTCTGAAAACCTACTAATAACAGATTCACCGGTCTGAGACGCCGCAACGGCAGACCCGAAAAACAATGTCAGGGCAAGAAGAACGCTTCTGAATTGAAACAACGACATGCGAACATTTTATGCTATTGAATTGATCAAAGGTAAACTGCGGATGTTCTTACAACGATACCTTTGCTATATGACCCGCATTAAGAGGAGACTTCATGTCACCAAAACGTCCTAAGGTCATTGTCACCCGTCGTCTGCCAGACGCCGTCGAATTGCGTCTGAAAGAGTTGTTTGACGCTGAATTAAATGCGACCGACCAGCAAATGAGCGAGGATGAATTAGCCGCAGCGTTCGAGCGTGCCGACATCCTCGTTTCGACAGTTACAGATCAAATTAATGGCCGGGTTATCGCTCGCGCCGGTGAACAATTGCAAATGATCGCTCAATTTGGCGCGGGAACCGATAATATCGATGTTCAAACGGCGACCCAAAGGGGGATTACGGTTACCAATACGCCTGGCGTGCTGACCGACGACACGGCTGATGTCACAATGGCGCTTATTCTATCGGTTCCACGTCGCTTAAACGAAGGCAGCCGATTAATAGCAGACGGTAAATTTGACGGCTGGGCACCAACTTGGATGATGGGTCGCCGGCTTGGCGGTAAACGGCTGGGTATTATCGGCATGGGGCGAATTGGCCAGGCTGTTGCGCGCCGCGCCCGCGCTTTTGGCCTGCAAATTCACTACCATAATCGCAAACCGGTTGCCCGACACATCGAAGAGGGACTGGAAGCAACCTACTGGGACAGTCTCGACCAGATGGTGGCGCACATGGACATTATATCCATCAATTGCCCACATACGCCGGCGACATTTCATCTTATGAACGCAAGACGACTAGGCCTGATGAAGCCCGATGCCTTTATTGTAAACACGGCCCGAGGTGAAGTTATCGATGAAGCGGCACTCGCCCGCATATTGAGCGAAAACAAAATCGCCGGCGCCGGTCTCGACGTGTTTGAAAGAGAGCCGGCTGTGAATAGCGATCTTATTGGGTTGGAAAATGTTGTTCTGCTGCCGCATATGGGGTCGGCAACGCTCGAAGGCCGGATCGAAATGGGCGAGAAAGTCATCATCAACATCAAAACCTTTACTGACGGTCACCGCCCACCAGACCGGGTTATCCCGTCCATTCTGTAGAATCATGGATGCGATTGGGCTGGTAGGCTGAAAGCCATGACGATAACCGGCTCGAGCGCAAAACTTACGCGCCGGTTAAACTCTGAAATCGGGTGTATTTGTTGCCGGACTAAACGGCGCCACCGAAAGTAATCTGCCGCAGGCCAGGCGACCCTCTCAGAATACAAAAAACGCGGATGACTTTATCCGCCATCCGCGTTTTGATTGGTTAATGGTGGAGCCAGACGGAATCGAACCGACGACCTCTTGCATGCCATGCAAGCGCTCTCCCAACTGAGCTATGGCCCCAAAAAACCTAGAACGGCCCAATACGGCTTTCGATGCGCACAATCAAGCGTTAATTCTCACGATCCCCGAGACCGTCCGAACTTGCATCGTCAAGATTACCGTCATCATCAATATCGAGATCATCATCATCGATGTCAAAATCATCATCATCGGTGTCTAGCAAGTCATCATCCTCGTCGCTATCGACACCCTCCTCGGAAAATCCGGCAGGAACTTTGCTCATTCCGACGTCTTCATCGGAGGCTTCATCCCCCCCCATATCGAGCGGAACATCGTCTTCATCGCCGCCTAATTCCTTGGCTGTTTCTTCCGTATCTTCGTCATCATCATCCGTGACAGCTTTCGAGACATTTTCGCTCTCAAGCTCTTCATCTTCATCCTCGTCATCCGGCACAGCGTCTTCGGCAGCCTTAGCCCGAATTTTTGTCTTCGTGGCCTGCACAACCTCGTCGGCCGGGTCAAACCCGTAATGACACTTCGGGCAAACCGCGGGACGGCGATTTAAATCATAAAATTTTGCTTCGCAGCTCGGGCAAACTTGTTTTGTGCCCAGTTTCGGATCTGCCATTCTTGAAGCTCCAACCTTTTTTGCAACGAAGCCGCGCTTGCCAGAAACGTTCGTCCCTGTCAAAGCGCTTTTATAAAGCATTGTTCAATCAAAATGGATAAAATATGTTCTGGACCTCTCATCCCGTTGATAAAATTTCCGGAATTGTCACGGCTCCGGGTGACAAATCGTGTTCCCATAGGGCTTTGATATTCTCCGGACTCGCGGATGGGACATCGAAAATATCAGGGCTGTTAGAGGGCGAGGATGTTCTCAACACCGGACGGGCGATGAGCGCGCTTGGCGCAACAGTCGACCGCGCCGGAACAAATCAGTGGACTGTAAAAGGTGTTGGGACAGCCGGGTTGGTCTCGCCTTCAGACAGTCTCGATTTTGGTAATTCGGGCACAGGATCACGTTTAATCATGGGGGTCGTGGCCGGCTACAATATCAGCGCAAATTTCACAGGCGACGCAAGCCTGTCATCTCGGCCAATGGCGCGAGTGATTACTCCATTAAAAGAAATGGGCGCTCAGTTTGAGGCCACTGATGGCGGCCGTCTCCCGCTAACCATAACCGGACGGAACCCGCTCAAGCCGATCAATTACTGCCCGCCTCAAGCGTCTGCTCAAGTCAAATCCTGTCTATTGCTGGCCGGCTTAAGGGCCGAAGGCACAACGGTGATTACAGAAAACTCGACAACCCGTGATCATAGCGAGCGCATGCTGCGCGGCTTTGGTGCAACTGTTTCGGTGCAATCAACCGGCGAAGGCGCGATTGTCAAAATAGATGGCGGTCAGTCGCTACAGGCACAGGAAACCAGCGTCCCGGGCGATCCTTCCTCAGCCGCTTTCCTCGCGGCAGCGGCGATAATTTCAAACCAGGGCGGTGTTCTTGTCGAGAACGTGATGTCAAACCCGACCCGTGACGGCATATTCAGAGCTGTGGCTCTGATGGGCGCCAAAATTGGCGCGGAAGAAGTGGGTCTGGCCGCGGGCGAAAGACTGATTAATATGTCATTTGAAACTTCGCCTCTAAGCGGCTGTACAGTCCCACGCAATCTTGTGCCAAGCATGATAGACGAGTTTCCGATACTCGCCGTAATGGCCGCTTTTGCAGATGGCGAAACAATTGTTAGAGATGCCGCAGAATTACGGGTCAAAGAATCCGACCGGATCAGCGCAGTGGTCAAGATGTTAAGAGTGAACGGCGTCGAGGTGGAAGAATTCGAAGACGGCTTTATCATTCAAGGTTGTGGCGGACCGGTTCCTGGTGGCGGCCTGGTTGAAACCCATCATGATCACCGCATCGCAATGAGCGCCCTGATTATGGGGACAGCCGCGCAGCGCCCGGTTTCTGTTGATGATATTGCGATGATTTCAACAAGCTATCCCGATTTCTTCGAACACATGCAAATGCTCGGCGCAGACATGCGGCAGACCGCAAGATGATAATCGCGATCGACGGAACTCTGGCATCGGGAAAGGGGACGATTGCCCGCCGTCTTGCTGATATTTATGGGCTGCCGCATCTTGATACTGGCCTGCTATACCGGGCCGTAGGAATGCAAGCGCTAGATCAAGACATTGCGCTTGATAATGCCACAAAACTAGCGGCCGCAGCCGGCACGATTAAAGCCGAAACGCTGAACCGGCCGGAACTAAGATCGCCACAAGCAGCAGAAGCTGCGTCTAAAGTCGCCGTCATTCCGGCGGTACGCGATGCCTTATTCCAATTACAAAGAAGCTTCGCTCAGCAACCAGGCGGTGCGATTCTCGATGGTCGCGACATCGGATCCGTCATTTGCCCAGATGCCGATATCAAGCTCTGGATTGATGCTGCCATTGAAGTGCGCGCGAGGCGACGAATGCTGGACTTTGCCGATCAGGGAAACAGTGTCGGCCTGCCAACAATGATTGCCGGGCTGGAAGATCGCGACAAACGGGACAGAAACCGTTCGCAGGCCCCAATGGTAAAGGCAGCAGATGCCATCTTGATAGATACATCTTCCCTGTCTATAGACGCGGCTGTGGATAAAGCCCGCTCGATTATAGAGAGGAAGTTTCCAGCCAAACCTTAAGCCTGAATGGCGATTTGACCGGAAATGGGGATTTTATTCATTCGCAGCAGCGTCTGACCGGGGCAATCGTGCACCCGGCAGTGAGACCCGCGAAGGCTGCGATACCGGAGACACCATGACAGATAATATGAATCCATCGACCGACGACTTTGCTTCTATGTTTGAAGAAAGTGCTGGCGCCGCCACACTTCGGGAAGGTCGGGTCGTTCCCGCAACGGTCATCGCAAATAATGGCGACTTTATCACGCTCGACATCGGGCTGAAAACTGAAGGTCGGATTCCAGCTAAAGAATTCCTGCTTGAAGAGAAAAAGCCCGCACCCGGCGATATTGTTGAAGTTTACCTCGACCGTATTGAGAACCTGATGGGCGAAGCAGTTCTTTCCCGCGAAAAAGCACGCCGCGAAGAAAGCTGGATCACACTCGAAGACAATTTCAACAAGGAAGAGCCCGTCAAAGGCGCGATTGTTGGTCGTGTTAAAGGCGGCTTTACCGTCGATCTCGGCGGCGTCAGCGCGTTCCTGCCAGGATCACAGGTCGATATCCGGCCGGTCCGCGACGTCGGCCCGCTCATGAACAAAGTTCAGCCATTCGCAATTCTCAAAATGGACCGCGCGCGCGGCAATGTCGTTGTTTCACGCCGTGCGATCCTTGAAGAAAGCCGCGCCGAGCAGCGCGCTGAAATTGTTGGCAACATGGAAGAAGGCAATATTCGCGAGGGTGTTGTCAAAAACATCACCGATTATGGTGCCTTTGTGGACCTCGGTGGTATCGACGGCTTGCTCCATGTTACCGACATGAGCTGGAAACGCGTTAACCATCCAAGCCAGGTCGTGAATGTTGGCGACTCGGTACGGGTGCAAATCATCAAGATTAACCCTGATACTCAGCGTATCTCACTCGGGATGAAGCAACTTGAGTCCGACCCGTGGGGCGACATTGAAGCCAAGTATGTCATCGGTACAAGAATGTCCGGACAAGTCACAAATATCACCGATTATGGGGCATTTGTTGAACTTGAAGACGGCGTCGAAGGCCTTATCCATGTGTCGGAAATGAGCTGGACCAAGAAAAATATCCATCCCGGCAAAATTGTTTCAACATCCCAAGAAGTTCTGGTCGAAGTTCTGGATGTCGATTCCGAGAAACGCCGAATTTCTCTTGGTCTCAAACAGACTCAAGAAAACCCGTGGTCTTCTTTCCTGAGCGAGCATCCGATCGGGTCTGAAATTGAAGGCGAGATTCGGGGTATAACCGAGTTTGGCCTATTTATCGGCCTGGGCGCTGAACTGGACGGCATGGTTCACATCAATGATATCGCATGGGACAAATCCGGCGATGATGCAATTCAGGACTATAATAAGGGCGACACCGTTACGGCAAAAGTCCTTGATGTGGACATGGATAAAGAACGCATCTCGCTCGGCATCAAGCAGCTTACAGGTGACCCAATTGGTGACAATACAACCGCTAAGCGCGGCGCCATTGTGACCTGCTCGGTAACAGAAGTAACAACCGGTGGTATCGAAGTGACGTTTGGCGAGCCTGCCGTACAAAGCTTTATCCGTCGCTCGGATCTGTCACGCGACCGCAGTGAACAAAGACCCGAACGCTTTGCCGTTGGCGACAAGGTCGACGCGAAAGTCACTGCTGTTGATAAATCATCGCGCCGTGTAACTCTGTCGATCAAAGCCCTGGAAATTTCTGAGGAACAGGAAGCAGTCGCACAGTATGGCTCTGCCGACAGCGGCGCATCACTTGGTGATATCCTCGGGGCGGCACTTGCCAGCAATGAGGATAAGCCGGAGGCGGACAGCTAAGGCAGAGAACAGCACGATCTGTTCAAATAAAACTAACGAAAACTGATAAGCCGACAGTGCTCTAGCATCTGTCGGCTTATTCTGTTAGATAAATACAATGTTAAGATCTCAACTCGTTGCCAGACTTGCAGAAATCAAACCAGAACTCGGTCCCGACGAGGTCGAAGAGGCTGTAAATACGATTCTCGACAGTATAGCGACAGCCCTCGAAAAAGGGGGCCGCGTCGAAATCAGAGGCTTTGGTACTTTTTCAGTTCGGCAGCGTAAAGCGAGAGAAAGCCGCAACCCCAGAACAGGCGAGAAAGTGCAGGTACCTGCCAAATCCGTACCGTTCTTTAAGCCCGGCAATGAATTGAGAGCGCAGGTTAATGGCGGACTAGACCCGGAAAGCCAGTCATAAACCAAACGACAACACTCTGATTGGCGACTTCTAGAAACCCCGTACAGGGCGAAAGTCTTGGTCGCACCGTTTTTGACCCGGCTACACATAAATACATGGCGGCGCCAAATTCCCGACCGACTGCTTACTCTTATCCTGGCAGGCGCCTTAAAAAAACATAGAACGCACCCGAGCCACCATGGCGGGGATGAGCCGGTGAATAACCACTAACCAGACGGGTTGCCTCATAGGATTCAAGCCAGAGAAGAAAGTTTCGGCGAAGAACCCCCTCACCCAGGCGTCCCTTCCCGGTGATGATAATTACACAATCAGAATTGCGTGCCTGCTCTTGCTGTAGAAATAACGGCAATACCCGCCAGGCCGACTCTTGTGTATGACCATGAAGATCAAAACTTGCCGAAATTTTCTGCTTCCCGCGTCGTACAGCTTTTTCCTTTGATCTGTCCGCCGGCGCTCGAGCTCGTGCCGACTGCGGCTTGACTTGTTTCGCCGCCGCTGAGGGCGCCGCTTTAATAATACCGGTCTCAGAGGGCAGCTTAGTACGAGACATGGCCTTAACAATGCCAGGCCCTTGCCCCATAGGTGCGCGGGGCGCAGACAAAGGGCGGACATGTTTCATTGCAGCCTGCCAATATCGGAGATCCCGTTCTGAAACCTTGCGTTCGCTCATTTTTACCAATCTATGGCAATCGCTGCGGCCTGCCAGTCGCAACATCGAGGCGTTGGCTCTCAAGCACCATAAGATCTGCCGCCAGCGCCCGCGGCAACAAGGCCCAGAGCCGGCCCGGTGCATTCACCGTTTCCGCTCGTTGGCCAGCAGCAACACCCGTTCCGAAATAAATATCACCCCTTACCGGACCCTTTATGGCATTTCCGGTATCCTGCGCCACCAGAAATCCTGACCAGTCTCCATTCAGGCCCGGCGCCGTAGTTTTCACAAAGAGTGGTATTCCTGGTGCCAGATATTCATTATCGACAGCCATTGACCCGAGAGGGGTTAACGGCACACCCAAAGACCCTCGAGGTCCGAGGTCAGCGGGTGTTTCGCGATCGATTCTAAAAAATATATAGCGAGGATTAGAGTTCATAGCGGCGCGCATTTGCGACTCCGGCGCCTGCTGCATCCAAAGCGAAATACCCGACATCGAGGCCTGATGGCGTGCAATCCAGCCACGATTTATCAACCAGTTAGCGGTTGAACGAAACGGGTGGCCATTATGAGCTGCAAATGCAATCCGCAGGACTTCGCCGTCAGGCATCTCTAGCCGCCCGGAACCCTGGATCTGCAAGAAGAACAGGTCACTCGGACGCATATACACCAATGGGACAACACCGTTCCGGGTTATATCCGCGCGCGCTGGATAAGGCCTCATGCGACCACTGGGAAGTCTTTGAAAAACACCCCCAGACTGACCGACCAGGTCATCTGGAACACCGGCCGCCGCCTCCGTAAACGGGTATTCAGGCCGCCGTCGCGCCGGATATGTCGGCTCGAAATAGCCGGTGAACCGCGAGCGTCCATCCGGGTCAATAATTTCAACCGGTACCAGCAAAGCCTCGAGGATTGTTTTTGTCATGCGCGGGTCTGCCGTGACATTCAAGGCTGAACATATCGGTGACCAATCGGCGGCCGTCCCGGCCCAAGGGGCCGCAGATGACAGTAATGCTGTATCATCCTGTTCGGAAAAAACAGCGCAGCTACGCCGTAATGCAGACAGGCCTGCGCCGATATCAGCCTGCTGCCAGCCATTTAAAGACCCGAACGGGTCGTCCGCAGGCTCAAAAAACGAATCAATCTCGGGCGCGACAACCGGATCTGGTAGAGCAGAGCGAGTGTCGGGCAAATCCGGTCTTGGCGTGACACAACCCGTTAACGCCAGAAACACTAGACTGATCACAAAATAGTTACGCATGAGCAGCTCTCAGAGATAACTCGACACCGAGTCGGGAGATGATTCGGGATTTCATCCGACCCGAAAACTCTAGCGTAGACTATCCGTTTGTATCAACATCATCGAGGAGCCAATTTGGATCTTTGCTGTTCACAGACCGCTTGAATGTCCAGACTTCCGATACTGAGAATGTCCGGACACCATCATTCAGGTCGGCCTCGAACAGCATGGCGATACGGGCAACGCGATCCTGATCGACAGACGCTTCGCGAATCTCGGAATTGACCAGTCGAAGCAATTGCGGCCCCCCGTCCTGATCAGTGGCATCGCGCGCAGAAATCGCCGCTTCCCATGCCTCAAAGACGTCATCATCAAGCAAAGGACGTAACCGGTCGAGATCACCCTCGGCGAAAGCTGTCACGATAAACTCATAAGCCCCGCGCGCACCTGTGAGGAAGCCAGTTAATTCAAAGCTGCGATCTGCCGTGTCTATCGCTTTCAGGCCCGCTAAAACATCAGCCGGAAGGTCAATATCCGGTGCGGTTTGCGCTGTTTCAATAGTCGTCTTGTCTTCGTCCTCGGAAACATCCGGTTTCACCACCGGACCACGAACACGCCCTTCTGGCGGCCCCGCATCCTGCCCGAGCGTGATATAAAGGCGCCATCCGATAAAAATGGCGATTGCAGCGAGCAATAAAAATTCGATCATAGATGAGGACATCGGTTATCTTCCATCAGCCAGTGAATCCAATATAGGGGGATTAGTCGGAATGACACCACCCGTTGCACCAAATTAACCGACATGATAGGCGATTTTTTTTTAAACAGACCGGTGACCCCAGTATGACAGATAGTCCTGAAAATTCGACGGCGCCACAAGGCACCAAACCTCGCACCCAACCCGGCATTGCGGTTCATCGCCAATTTATCCGCGATTTTTCTTTTGAAAATCCGGGTAATAATGTCGCCGGCCAGCCAAACATTGATCTTGGTATCGATGTTACAGGTGATAAAGTAACGAGTTCTGAGAATTCTTACGAAATCACTTTGCAAGTTAAGGTTCGGGCCGGCTCGAAAGAAGCGACATTATTCGTGCTCGAAATGGACTATGTCGGCGTATTCGAGCTCACAGGATTTAATCAGAATGATCTCGAGCCAATCCTGCTGATCGAATGCCCAAGAATACTGTTCCCGTTCGCACGCCGGATTATCGCCGATATTACAGCGGAGGGCGGGTTCCCGCCACTTCGCATCGAGCCTGTCGATTTTACGGCACTTTATCTGTCGCAGAAGAAAAAAGCTGACGCCGGGCAGGACGCTCTGAACTAGTTATAAAGACGCCAGATCGCGCCTTCACCCAGTTGCTCGACAAACTCGGAATGCGCAGCCAGCTCGTCGCCTGACATAATTGCGGTCAGGGGAGCTGGCCGTTGTCTAGCTGCCGATTGATGTGATTTGGTCACAATTGTAGTGCTTTCGAAGTCAAACGCCCGCGCCCGTCCACCAAGCAGCTCAAGATAAACTTCCGCCAGAAGCTGACTGTCCAGCAGCGCGCCGTGAAATGTTCTGGCATCACTATTAATGTCGTAACGCTTGCATAATGCATCCAGACTGGCCGGCGAACCCGGGTGCTTCTTGCGAGCAATCATTAAGGTGTCGACCCAGCGTATCTCCAGAATTGGATCACGCCCGCATTTGACCAGTTCCATGTTCAGGAAATTGCGGTCAAACGTAGCATTGTGAGCGACCAGATTAGCGTCACCAATAAATTCGAGAAATGCATCAACAACAAGCGGGTCTGAAAACCTTGGTTTATCAACCAGGTCCTCATCCTTTATCCCTGTAATTTCTGTTGTTTTCGCCGACACGGGTTGGTCTGGATTTATATAGGTTTGAAAGGTTCGCCCCGACGGAACATGATTGATCAGCTCGACAGCCCCGAGCTCGATAACGCGATCGGCACCTGACCAGTCAAGGCCTGTGGTTTCGGTATCAAATACTATCTCGCGCACCATGCTCATATTTATCTCGTTTCCAGTTCATTAAACAGTTTCACGATAATCCGGACATGATCACGCGTGAAGTCAAACCCCCAGGCCGTGGATATCACAAAATCAGCCCTGGCGCGTTTTTCCGCATCTGGTATTTGTTTGGCCAGGATGGCCTCAAAATCGGATTCCGTCATACCGGGTCGCGCCAGCACCCGGGCTCTCTGCTCAGCCAGCGGCGCCGAAACAACCACAATTGCATCAACCCGGCGATCGCCGCTGGTTTCGAACAATAATGGTACATCGAGAACCACAAGCGGGCGCCCCTCTGCTAGGGCGGTATCACGAAACTCCAATTGTGATTGCCCGACAAGCGGATGAACAATTGCTTCAAGCTCGGCCATCGCCTCAGGATTGTTTAAAACCTGTGCACGCAACACCGACCGGTCAATCGCGCCATCTACTAGCGCGTCGGGAAAACGCTGACCAAGCGGAACTACCGCGCTCCCGCCCTTCTGATAAATCGCATGGACAGCCGCATCAGCATCATAAACCGGCACATCAAGTTGACGGAACATCGCCGCAGTGGACGACTTCCCCATCCCGATTGAACCTGTGAGGCCTAGAACCTTCATTATCTTTCACCTAATGCTTGGCGGCATCTTGATAATGCGCCTGACAGATCTGGCCGCAAACCCAGCCAGATATAAAAGCTCTCAGCCGCCTGGCCGACAAGCATATCGAGGCCATCAGCGGTAAGCCAGCCAGCTTCTTGCGCCAGAGCGAGCTGGCGATCGGCCGCATGACCGTAAGAGATATCGAGAAACAGGCGGTGACGACCATGCGGGAGCGTCATCGCCTGACCATCATGACCCGCACTTGTTGTGTTTATTACAAGGTCGACCCCATCTGCCATCATATCAAGGTCCGAAATCTGACCCGTTAGCGCCACGCCGTCAGTCAGTTGTTGCGAAAGTTCGACCGCCCGCGCGACTGTCCGGTTTAAGATAATGACATTTGAACCAGCCTGATGCAGCGCATAAACAGCCGCTCTCGCCGCGCCGCCAGCACCAATAATCAAAGCGGTTTTACCTGCAAATTCTTCGTAGCCATTGCGCGCCAAAGCGATCAACAAGCCAGCAACATCGGTATTATCGGCCTTCCAGGTGCTGTTGGGCAATAATGTTAAAGTGTTTGCAGCACCGATTTTGCTAACTGCGATACTTGTCTCGGCAGCGTGTTTAATTGCTTCGCCTTTGTACGGCAGTGTAATGTTTAATCCCGAAACACCTTTGGTGGCCANACTTGTCAGAGCATCAGGAAGCGCCTTTTGCGAGATACGCAAAGCCGAATAATTTGCATCCAGTCCAGCCCGTTCCAGCCAGAAATTATGGATAACCGNTGATAGAGAATGGCTTATCGGATCACCAATAACATGGAACTGTTTTGTCACGGCCCAATCACACCTCTTAAGCGGAGATAATCGAGCAAGGGAAACAAAGGGAGGCCGAGTATCGAGAAATAATCACCATCAATTTGTGCGAATAATTGCGCGCCTATTCCCTCGAGCTGATAAGCACCAACTGTTGATAATATACTGTCATCAACGCGGGACAAATAAGTCGAGATTGCGTCTTCCGATAATTGGCGCATGCGAAGCTTCGGACGGGACAAATGACGCCATACCACTTTACCATTCTCGGCGATTGCTATGGCTGTTTCCAGAGTATGTGACTGATTAGACAGCGCCCGCAAATGTTCGGCCGCCTGCGCCATATCTTTCGGTTTGTCGAAGGCCCGATCACCAAGAGACAGCATTTGATCGCCACCAATCACTAGCCCCGGCATACGTGCGGATATTTTTAAAGCCTTTAATTCGGCAAGTTGCATTGCCTGATCGCGAACCGACATCCCCGTCGCTCTGAATGAGGCTTTCAAGCTGTCTTCATCCAAATTTGGTTTCGTCGCAGTCGCCTCGACCCCGGCACCCGCCANCAAAGCCCGCCGACTCGCGCTTCCGGATGCTAGAANAAGATCCGTCATAGTTCGGCTGGCCCTGTATTGAGTTTATTCATGATAACGGCTGCGGTTTCCTCGACGCTGCGTCGGGACACATTGATAATTGGCCAATTGTTTCGCTTAAACAGTCGCATCGCGTCCGAAACCTCGCGCCGTACAACCTCTTCGTCATTATAGCTTGTTTCACCAGCATTAAGGCCAGCAAGGCGCTTACTTCTTATCTGCAATAACCGGTCAACGCTGATTTTAAGCCCAACTATCATTGTCTGTTTCAATTCAAATAAAACATCTGGTGGATCGACACCCGGCACGAGAGGAATATTGCCGGCTTTGATGCCCCGATTGGCCAGATAGACACAAGTTGGTGTTTTGGAGGTTCGACTTACACCAAGAAGCACAACATCAGCCTCCATAAGGCCGTTTACGTTCTGCCCGTCATCATGGTGCAGAGCAAAATCGATAGCTTCGATCCGTTTAAAATAATCTGTGTTTAGCGAGTACTGACCTGCCACACGATCGCTGGCCTGAATTCCGAGATGCCGGCTCAACATATGTATTGAACGATCAAGAACCGGCAGCATTTGAATACCGCGTTCCCGGCAAAAATGTTCTAGTTTACGACGCAAGCTAACATCCGAAATCGTATACCAGACAACTCCCGGGGCAGCTTCAATCGCAGCCATTACCCGGTCCAGCTGCTTGTCTGATCGAACAAGATAATAATTGTGCTCAAGTGGGATTGTTCGGTCAAACTGAGCCGTTGCGGCGCGCATTACCGTGTTGAGTGTTTCACCCGTCGAGTCCGATACTAGATG
This sequence comes from Hyphomonas sp. TMED17, assembly GCA_002172915.1. Lineage (GTDB taxonomy): Bacteria > Pseudomonadota > Alphaproteobacteria > Caulobacterales > Hyphomonadaceae > Henriciella. The sequence continues at coordinate 453,499 of NHBW01000006.1, forward strand.
GACATTAAAATATATTGCCGGTCGCATTTCGCCTGTCCTATTATTTTTGTTACATTTGACGTGCCTTTGCGATTTGAACAAGGCCTGTGGAAAGGATGTGAAAAAAATATTTATGCCTCGAATCTCGCTTTTTTGCGCACAGGCAATTAAATCCAGAGCTATCTGATCCTGACTTGTTCCCGAATTATGAATAAAGCCGCATTTCAGTGTTAATTTTATATAAAATCAATGGACTATAAATATTTTTGTAACATAAAAAACTGTGCGATTCTTGTGGAGATTGCAGGATCACTCCAATTCAGTACAGATTTCCACGGAATCGCTTGCTTAATAATGATAAATGCAAAACAAGTTTGCTAAAAAGACTATTCAGGTCACAAAGGATCAGAAATGACGTCATCTTTCATCCAGGTATTGAACGGACAACCCAAGAACCCGGTTCCCATCTGGATGATGCGCCAAGCCGGTCGGCATTTACCTGAATATCTTGCACTAAGAAGCCAGGCTAAGAATTTCCTCGACTTCTGCTATTCGCCTGCAATGGCGGCTGAAGCAACACTTCAGCCGATCCAGCGTTACGATATGGACGCAGCGATACTATTTGCGGATATTTTGCTGGTTCTTGATGCGATGGGATTTAACGTCGAGTTCGAAAAAAGGATAGGACCTCTAGTCGAAACGATCGCGCCTGATAAACCCCTAAAGCAAGTTCCTGTTGAAACGGCTGTCAGCCGCCTATCACCGGTCTATGAAACTGTGCGGCGGGTCAGACAGAAATTACCATTCGATAAGGTCTTAATCGGTTTTTGTGGCGCACCATGGACCGTCGCATTGTATGCTATAGAGGGGCGTGGTGGAACGGATAAATCTGTGGCCCGCTCATGGGCCTACTTACACCCCTCTGCGCTTAAAAACCTACTCGATGCTATTATCGAAATTAGCGCCCTTTATCTTAAGGGGCAGGTCGATGCCGGGGCAGACGCCGTAATGCTGTTTGAGTCCTGGGCTGAAGGTTTACCCGATAATGTCTTTCAGCAAATCGTATGTCAGCCGAATGCAGCGCTTATTGCCAGATTAAGAGACTTGGGTGTGACTGTACCGATAATAGGCTTTCCAAGGGGCGCAGGTACAGTTTTAGGGAATTTTGTGTCTTCTGTACCGGTGAACGGTGTCGGGCTGGATACATCTATAAGCCCGGATTTTGTTAATCAGACCGTACCAACAAATATCGCAGTTCAGGGGCATCTTGACCCATTATTATTGATCGCCGGTGGCGAGGCACTTGATCAGCGCGTTAGAGATATTCTGACTGCTTACAAGCACAGACCCCATATATTTAATTTAGGGCATGGTGTCCGGCCGGAAACGCCGATTGCGCACGTCCAACGAGTTGTCGATTTAGTCAGAGAAGGTGTCTGACATGCTCTATCTACTGGTAAAATCGCTACATATTATCTTTGTCATCGCGTGGATGGCTGGTCTATTAATTTTACCACGTTACAAATTGCACCAGATGAATAGCCAGCCCGGCGAAGTCTTATTTGAAACGATGATGGCAGCATCATCTAAATTGCGAAGAATAATCTTAACACCGGCGATTATTCTAAGCTGGGTTTTCGGGCTTTCAATGATTGCCATGAACCAGAGTTTGTTATCGTTCGGCTGGCTTCATGCAAAACTTTTTCTGATTCTGGGACTAACCGGGTTCCATGGCTATATAGTTGCAATGGGCCGGAAGATTGATCTTGGAGAAACGCCTATTTCTCTTAATCGACTGAAATTACTGAATGAATTACCATTTCTCATTATGATTGGTGTGGTATTTCTTGTTACGTTAAAACCCGCATAATCCCTGCTCTTGACGCCGATATCCTTACAGGCCATATGATTTATACGCGTTCAAAAATGCGCTTGCGCCGTCCTGGCAAAACTTCAAAAACCGAAATTAGTGCACTTTATGCCCGATACATCGATTGATATCGATCTGCCAACGCAGGTCTCGCTTCAAGAGTTAAAAGCCAAATCACCGACCGACTTGTTAGCCTATGCAGAAATGCTCGAGGTCGAGAACGCGTCATCCTTGCGGACGCAAGATATGTTGTTTGCAATTTTAAAAGAGCTTGCTGAGCAGGACGTCGAAATCATTGGTAGTGGTGTTGTGGAGGTTCTGCAGGACGGATTTGGTTTTCTGAGATCGCCGGAGTCAAATTATCTGGCCGGTCCTGACGATATTTATGTAAGTCCGAAAGTTATAAAAAAAGCTGGTTTAAAAACNGGGGATACGGTCGAAGGACCAATATCTGAACCAAGCGAAAATGAGCGTTATTTTGCGCTTACGGACGTTAAATCAATTAATTTTGAAACGCCGGAAAAAGCACGCCAGAAAGTTCATTTCGACAATTTAACGCCTTTATATCCTGATGCCCGGCTGAATATGGAACGGCAGGANCCGACGAAAAAGGATCGCTCAGGCCGCGTGATCGACATTGTTTCGCCGATCGGGAAAGGTCAGCGAGCATTGATTGTTGCGCCACCACGAACCGGTAAGACAGTTCTTCTGCAAAATATCGCGGCTTCAATCGAAGAAAATCATCCAGAATGTTATCTGCTGGTCCTNTTGATAGATGAACGCCCAGAAGAAGTAACCGATATGAAGCGTTCTGTTAAAGGCGAAGTTATTTCTTCGACATTTGATGAACCCGCAAGTCGGCATGTGGCTGTTGCCGATATGGTTATCGAAAAGGCAAAGCGGCTAGTTGAGCATGGCCGTGATGTTGTCATTTTGCTCGATTCAATAACCCGACTTGGGCGGGCCTATAATACGACGGTTCCGAGCTCCGGTAAGGTTTTAACCGGCGGTGTGGACGCAAATGCCCTACAGCGGCCAAAGCGTTTTTTCGGTGCTGCCAGAAATGTTGAAAATGGCGGCTCATTGACCATTATTGCAACCGCATTGATTGATACCGGGTCGCGAATGGATGAAGTGATCTTTGAAGAATTTAAAGGGACCGGTAACTCTGAAATCGTTCTTGACCGTAAAGTCGCCGATAAGCGGACATTCCCAGCAATGGATATTATGAAGTCCGGTACGCGGAAAGAAGAGTTGATAACCGATAAGTCTCAGCTTCAGAAAATCTACGTGCTACGCCGCATTCTAAATCCGATGGGGACTTCGGATGCGATTGATTTCCTTCTCGATAAGATGAAGCAGACGAAAAATAATGACGAATTTTTCGAGGCCATGAAAAATTAGCCATGCAAGCCATGCGCGATACGATCTGCGCTTTATCGAGTGGTGCGCCACCGTCAGCGCTAGCGGTTATTCGTATTTCCGGCCCGGATGTCAGGCGTCTGGCTGATATCCATTTAAAATCGCAATGCCCCGCGCCACGACAAGCTACTGTCACCGACCTGCTTGATCGTAATGGTAATGCTATAGATCACATTGTTGTTGTGTTTATGCCGGGGCCGCGCAGCTTTACCGGTGACGATATACTTGAGTTGACAGTGCATGGCAGTGCTTTCATCATTGAAGAAACGCTTCGAAACCTGCAAATGAGCGGTGCCCGTTTAGCTGAGCCCGGAGAGTTTTCCAGACGCGCCTTTGAGGNTGAAAAGTTGGATCTTACGCGTGCCGAGGCGATTGCGGATCTAATTGATGCTGAAAGTGCCGCGCAGCACAANCAAGCCTTGTTGCAATATAATGGTGCGCTCGCAAAGATTTATGATGATTGGCATCAGCAATTAACCGAAACGCTGGCATTGCTTGAGGTGAGTATTGATTTTCCCGATGAGCATGACGCGCCAGAAAATGTTGATGGGCCTGCCAGGCGCGCACTGGTTAAGCTGTTTAGTGACCTGGAAGCGGCATTGGCAGATGGTAATGTTACGGAGCGTATACGGGACGGTTTTCAAATTGTGATCCTTGGCGCGCCGAACTCAGGTAAATCGACATTACTTAACCAGNTGTCCGGCCGGGATACTGCGATTGTTACTGATCGGCCCGGCACAACGCGGGATATTCTGGAAGTTAGGCTGAATCTTGGCGGTTATATTGTCTGGCTGATGGATACGGCGGGCATCAGAGAAACAGATGATGAAATTGAAGCCGAAGGTGTTGCCCGCNCAAAGCGCGCCGCACAAGAGGCGGATGTTAGGATCTGGTTATTTGATGTTCGTGATGGTCTTAATCTCGATTACCGAGCTGAACCAGACGATATATTAGTCGCGAATAAATTTGATTTAAGTCCGGATAGTGTTGTTTCACGTGAAACAGTTAGAATATCAGCGAAGCTAGGAGAGGGTGTTTCAGAGCTTGTCGACCGAATTACCCGGTCAATCTCCCGGCTTGGATCAGCCGCACCTGCACCAGTAATAACCCGTCTGCGGCACCGACAGGGCATCGAACATGCGCAGGCCTTTATTGCTAAAGCGATATCAGGTCTGGATGATTGTGCTGGGGCAGAGTTTGTGGCCGCAGACGTTCGCAGCGCAGCCCGGGCACTGGGAGGACTAACAGGGGCAGTTGATACTGAGGAAATCCTGGGCGCCGTGTTTTCTTCTTTTTGTATTGGCAAGTAGGGCTGTTCTATTTTTCGGTCTTCATTATACCATGAGGATCAATAAGGGTGTGTAATGGCAGAGACATCGCAATTTGACGTAATCGTGGTCGGCGGCGGGCATGCGGGTTGCGAAGCGGCTGCGGCCGCGGCGCGTATGGGCGTGCGGGTAGCGCTCGTTACCCATAAGTTTGAGGCCATTGGCGAAATGTCCTGCAATCCGGCAATAGGTGGTCTTGGTAAAGGTCATCTTGTTCGCGAGATTGACGCGCTCGGCGGGGTGATGGCGCGAGTCGCAGACCGTTCAGGGATCCAATTCCGATTACTTAATAAATCCAAAGGGCCGGCTGTCTGGGGACCGCGCGCTCAAATCGATAGATCTCTTTACCGAAAAGAGATGCAGCGCGAACTGTCCAGTCTTGCCGCGCTTGAGGTTTGCGAGGATGCGGTTGATGATTTGATCTTTGAAGAAGACCGGATCGCAGGCGTCGTCGGCGCAAGCGGGCATGTTTATCATGCGCAAGCCGTCGTAATTACAACTGGTACATTTCTGAATGGGATTATCCATCGCGGCGAGGAACGAATACCGGCTGGCCGCGCTGGAGAGCAGCCATCATGCAAGCTCGCGGATCGCTTATATGGTCTGGGCCTCCCGATGGGGCGGCTGAAAACTGGGACGCCGGCGCGCCTCGATGGTCGTACGATCGATTGGGCTGCTCTGGAATCCCAGCCGGCGGATGAGCAGCCTGTGCCATTTTCATATTTGACGGAGTCGATAGAGGTTCCCCAGATTGCATGTGGAATAACATACACTAACCAGACTGTTCATGATTTGATTAGTGAGAATATCAATAAATCAGCTGCCTTTTCCGGCGCTATCGCGGGGCGCGGTCCACGATATTGTCCGTCAATTGAAGATAAGGTTCACCGGTTTGCCGATAAGGATCGACATCAAATTTTCCTGGAACCAGAGGGGCTTGATGATTTTACGGTTTACCCGAACGGGATATCGACATCCTTGCCGGCGGATGTGCAAACCGCCTTCATACGCAAAATAGAAGGGCTGGAATCTGTTAAAATATTGCAGCCGGGATATGCTATCGAATATGATTATGTTGATCCAAGAGCTTTAAATAATGGGCTCGAGTTGAAAAAGCTGTCCGGCCTGTTTTTGGCCGGACAGATTAATGGAACAACAGGTTATGAAGAAGCTGCGGCCCAGGGGCTTTTGGCGGGTCTAAACGCGGCCCGACGGGTTTCTGGTCTTGNGTGTTTCGCGTTCGATCGGGCTGATGGCTATATTGGTGTTCTGGTTGATGATCTTGTGACGCGGGGTGTGACGGAGCCGTATCGTATGTTCACGTCGCGTGCCGAGTATCGTTTAAGCCTGCGATCAGATAATGCCGATCAACGCCTGACAGAAAAAGGTATTGCGCTTGGCCTTGTGGGCTCCGGTCGGGCACAGGCCTATATGGCTAAGAAAGCGCTTCTGGTCGAAGGGCGTCGTCAGCTTCAGGGGGCTTTTATGACGCCAAACCAAGCGGCTAAGCATGGTTGGAAGGTAAACCAGGATGGGCAACGTCGAAGTGCGTGGGAGTATCTTGCTTATCCGGGGATTGAAATGGCCGATATTCTGGCGGCTTTTCCTCAGTTGGGAGGCCTTTCTGGGGCCGTTTGGAGACAGCTTAGTATCGAGGCGATTTATGCTGGTTACATCGAACGCCAGCAGGCGGATATTGACGGGCTGCGGCGTGATGAGGCGCTGAAGATCCCGTCCGATATTGATTATACAACAATTGGCGGGCTTTCGAACGAGGTTCGAGGTAAGCTGATCGCTGTGCGACCGGCGACGCTTGGTCAGGCGTCTCGTATTGAGGGTGTTACGCCCGGTGCGCTGACCGCGCTTCTGGCGCATGTGAAGTCACGGGCACCATCGGCGCGGCGGATTGCTTAAATGAACGATATTGATGGCTTTGGCCCAGATGCGCTTGTGGATATGGTTCCTGTTTCACGTGAAACTTTGTCTCGGATCGTTGCGATTGTTGAGGCGCTGGATGTTTGGCGGCTTAAAACAAATCTGATCGGGCCAAACGAACGATCGCATTTATGGCGCCGTCATATTCTTGATTCCCTACAACTTGCACCTTTGCTTCCANAGACGGGTGGTGTCCTCGATCTNGGGTCTGGCGCTGGATTTCCGGGGCTTGTGCTTTCAGCAGTGCGGCATGTGCCGGATGGTCCGGTCACCATGGTCGAAAGTGTGGGTAAAAAATGCGCATTTTTGCGGGCTGCGATCGCGACCGCAGACCTCAATGGACGTGTGCGACAGGCCCGTGTTGAGGCGGTGACAGACGTTTCTGCGGTCGCTGTTACTGCGCGTGCTTTTGCGCCGCTACCGCGCTTACTGGATTATGCGGCGGTTTGGCTTGAGCAGGGTACTGTCGGTGTTTTTCCAAAGGGGCGCCGTTGGCAAGAGGAATTGACGGAAGCGCAAAATTACTGGACATTTAAACACGAAATTATTCCGAGTCTGACCAGCGAAGACGGGGTAATTCTAAGGCTATCGGAGGTGTCGCGTGTCAACGAATAATACTCGAATTTTGTCGGTGGCGAACCAAAAGGGTGGTGTTGGTAAAACGACAACATCGATTAACCTTGGAACGGCTCTCGCAGCGGTTGGGAGACGTGTTTTAATTGTTGATTTTGACGCGCAAGGAAACGCCTCAACCGGCCTGGGTATACCCCGGCCAGAGCGTAATTTGACCAGTTATGATGTGATTGTTGACTCNCGNCCATTGCGGGATGCGATTGTGCCGACCATTGTGCCGCGGCTCGATATTGTTCCGGCGGACGAGAACCTTGCGGGCGTAGAGACCGAACTTGCCGATGATGGTCATCGTTCATATCGGTTGCGGGATGCATTCAGAAATTATCAGGCACAGGCGCAGGGCAATGGTGACGCGCTTTACGACTATATCTTGATTGACTGTCCGCCCTCCTTGTCATCCTTGACGATGAACGCGATGACCGCCTCTGATTCTGTACTTGTTCCGTTGCAGTGCGAGTTTCTGGCGCTTGAAGGGCTCAGCCAGCTTATGCGGACAATTGAAATGGTTCGGGTTGGATTGAATCCGAAGCTCGATATCCAGGGCATTGTCCTGACCATGTATGANAAACGGAATAATTTATCTGATCAGGTTGCTGCGGAAGTTAAGTCTGTTCTCGGCGATAAAGTTTATAATACTGTTATCCCGAGAAATGTAAGGGTGTCCGAAGCGCCGAGTTTTGGCAAACCCGCTCTATTGTACGATTATCGCTGCCCCGGTAGCGAGGCCTATATTAAGCTTGCCGCTGAATTAATGCAGCGGGAGCGTAGCCGGAAAGTTGCCGCGTAATGTCACCAGATTCACGACAAAAACAGAGCCGCCTTGGTAAAGGATTATCAGCCCTAATCGGCGAAGTGGAGGGCGCTGGACTGTCAACTATGGCAGTCGAAACGGCCGCCAAGATGGTTGAATATAATATTGGCGACATAAAACCGAATCCGTTGCAGCCCCGCCGCAGTTTTGATGAGCAGGATTTAGAGGAATTGAAGGCCTCGATAAGCGAGCATGGTGTGCTACAGCCCATTATGTTGCGTTTAGAGCCTGGTTCGCCTGATCGGTATCAGATTGTTGCCGGTGAGCGTCGGTGGCGAGCGGCGAAGATGGCTGGCCTGAAAACGATTCCAGCCTGGGTGCGTGACGTTGATGAACTACAAATCCTCGAACTTGGCATTATTGAGAATGTGCAAAGAACCGACTTAAACCCGATCGAGGAAGCTGAGGCCTATGGTGCTTTGATGAAACGGTTTGGGCGGACGCAGGATAGCCTCGCTCAGAAAATCGGCAAAAGCCGTGTTCACATCGCAAATACTCTGAGATTGTTGAATTTATCCGATACAGCCCGTGATCATGTAAGGCATGGGCGGATATCAGCTGGTCATGCACGCGCAGCGCTTGGTGCGCCCGATCCAGACCTGCTTATCGAACGGGCAATTGCTCAGAAATTGTCGGTTCGAGCAGTCGAAACACAAGCGAAGCTACTTCGCGACGATGGTGGGCACAACGCTGTCGCGAACGCAGATAAATCAACAAAGAAGGATGTTGATACGCAAGCTCTCCAGGCTGATTTAGCCCGCGTTCTTGGGCTTAGCGTTGATATTGCTCACAGTAAAAGTGGCGGCCAGATAAAGATAAAGTATCGAAATCTTGAGCAATTGGACGATTTGTGCCGACGGTTGACGGCGCGACCGAGCTAGTTAGCGTCGTAGTGTCGCGCCTGTCGCTTTTTCAACTGCTGCAATAATCCGTTTAGACACGGCTTCGATATCGGCATCGGTCAGGGTTTTGTCTTTCGGTTGAAGCGTTACTTCAATCGCGATTGACATCATATCTGATGAGATNCGCTCACCTTTATAGAGATCGAATACTGACACCCCGGATATCAACTGCTTGTCGGCTGACTTCGCCGCAGCAATGAATTGCTGGGCCTGGGCCTTATTATCCACAATAAAGGCAAAATCGCGTCGCACGGGCTGAAGATCAGAGCGTTCGAGTACGGCTTTGGTCTTAGACGCCTTTGCCTTGCTTTTCGGCAATGCATCAAGATCCAACTCAAAGCCAAATAAGGGGCCATCAACGCCAATCTTGTCGAGCACGCCAGGGTGCAAGGCCCCAAAATGAGCGATGGTTACTTTTGGCCCAAGTTTAAGCGCCGCTGATTGTCCGGGATGCCAGTGAGACTGCTCTGCCGCGGCAATCTGGAAGCGGTCGGGTGTTTGTCCAAGTGCTGTCAGCAGCGCAAACAGATCTGCTTTACAGTCGAACACAGAATAAGCTGGCCCAGCTTGCCAGTGACGGGCGGTTTCGGGTCTGACAATTGCCGAAACCGATGTGTACTGACCGTTTGGATTATCTGACAGGTAGATTGGTCCCGCCTCGAAAATACGAACGTCGCGTACACTTCGATTGGCTGCTCTTTGGCTTGCTGTGGCGAGGTTTGGCAGAATGCTTGGACGCATCTGGTTAAGTTCGCTTGCTACCGGATTGGCGATTGTTAAGGCATCATCACCACCACCAAACAGGTTTGCTTGCTGTTTAGGCAGGAAACTCCAGGTAACTGCCTCTAAATATCCTCGTGACGCTAATAGGCGCCGGGCTGTGCGGGTCCGTTGCTGTAATGGTGTGACAACCATTTTACGCCCGCCAGCCGGTGCCGGAAGCGACGTTGTTGGCAAATTATCATAGCCCTCAAGGCGTGCAACTTCTTCAACAATATCAGCCGATTGAGTAATATCAAACCGCCACTCCGGCACTTTTAGAGACCAGGCCTTCGGGCCCTTTTCTACTCCAAAACCAAGCGCAATAAGCGTGTTTTCAATGGACTCGGGCGTCACAGATAGCCCGGTAAGACGCTGCACATCATCAATATAGAATGTGACGCCCTGATTAATCTTCGGTACCGCGCCGAAAAGCTTGATATTTGACGCTGACCCACCGGCATATTCGAGAATAAGATTAATTGCCGCTTGTACGCCGTCCTCGCAGCTACTCGGATCCACGCCACGCTCAAACCGGTATCTCGCATCGGAAATTATACCAGATGTACGACCCGTTCTGGCGGACCTTAGCGGGTCAAACCAAGCGCTTTCAATAAAAACATTCGTCGTCGTTTCTGAGACGGCTGTGCTTTGTCCGCCCATAATGCCGCCAAGCCCGATAACTCCGCTATCATCAGTGATAACGCACATATCGTCGCCAATTTTGTACTGCTTCCCGTCGAGGCCATCGAACATTTCGTCGTCACGACCAAGCCGCACGCGAATTTTGCCCTGCAACTTGTCGGCATCATAGGCGTGTAGCGGGCGGGCTCGATCGATCGAAATATAATTCGATACATCAACGAGCAGTGATTTCGGCGTAAATCCGACTGCCCGTAATCTCGCTTGTAGCCAGTCCGGCGACGCTACATTTTTTACGNCCCGAATGAGTGCACCGGCAAAAACCGGGCACGCNTNGGTATTTTCAAGTACGACGTCGACCGGGCAATCATAGGCGCCATCGGTAGTCTCGACAGTTTTCGGCGAAAATGTGCCTGCACCGGCTGCTGCGAGATCACGTGCGATACCAACCACACCCAACCAGTCNGGACGGTTTGGTGTGACTTCGAAATCAATGACGGGATCATTCAGATCGAGGGCATCGGCGGCAGGCATTCCAAGCTCGAGTGTTTCGGCAAGATCGGCAATACCATCATGGTCTTCACCGGCGTTGATTTCCTTCGCTGAGCACAACATACCATGGCTTTCGACGCCGCGGATTTTCCGTGGTTTGCGGTCAAGCGAGAAGTCGAGCCCCGGAATATAGGCGCCTAATGGTGCATAAATAGCGGTCATACCAGCTCTGGCATTCGGTGCGCCACAGACAATTTGTTTGGTGCCATCGACGGTTTCAACCGTACAAATACGAAGTTTATCCGCATCTGGGTGGGGCACCGCTTTTGTGACTTTTGCAACTGAAAATGCCGCCAGCGCGTCGGCTGGATCATCAACCGCCTCGACTTCCAGGCCAGCTTTCAGCATATGGCTGAGAATGCCATCGAGGGTCTGTGATGTCGAAAGGTGATCCTTCAGCCAGGATAGAGAGAATTTCATTCGCTTAGCCCTCCGCTGACGCTTGGCGTCAGCCAAGGCCTAAAGCCATAATGCTGGGTCCAGTTTGGATCGGCCTCGAAATATGGTCGCAGGTCCGGCATTCCGTATTTGAGCATCGCAAGTCTATCAACGCCGAGACCGAACGCAAAACCCTGATATTCGTCAGGATCAATACCGCAATTGCGCAACACATTCGGATGAATCATGCCGGAGCCAAGGACTTCGAGCCAGTCATCCCCCTGACCGATTTTGACCGTACCGCCGGATCTGTCGCATTTGACATCCATTTCGGCGCTTGGCTCGGTGAATGGGAAGAAATGCGGCCGAAATCTCGCTTCAACCGTGTCAACTTCGAAAAAGGCTTTCACAAAATCAATCAGGCAACCCTTTAAGTGCCCCATATGTATGCCCTTTTCGACCACTAGCCCTTCAATCTGATGGAACATTGGCGTGTGCGTCGCGTCCCAGTCATTTCGATAGACACGCCCGGGCGCAATAATCCGGATTGGCGGTTTGTTTTCGGTCATTGTCCGAATTTGAACGGGGCTTGTATGTGTACGCAGAACTTTTGCTAGATTGTCACCTTGGGGCGAAAAGAAAAATGTGTCATGGGTTTCTCTGGCAGGGTGGCCGGCCGGGAAGTTTAGCGCAGTGAAATTGTGCCAATCGTCTTCGATATCGGGGCCCTCGGCCACCGCGAAGCCCATATCACCAAAGATCGCCGATAATTCTTCAAATACCTGCATAACAGGGTGAAGTGCGCCAACTGGCTCTGGCGGCGCCGGAAGCGTGAGGTCGATTTGTTCGCTCTTGAGCTGGCGCTCGAGTGCATCTGTTTCCAGAACCGTCTTGCGGGATTCTATGGCCGAAGAAAGATTGGTCTTGAGCTGATTGAGCCGTGGCCCCATGACTTTGCGTTCGTCGGGCGACATTTTGCCGAGCTGCTTCATAAGGCCGGTAACGCGGCCCTTTTTACCTAGCTCCGCAACCCGAAGAGCATCGAGTTCGTCGAGTGACCTGATGTTTGTGATTGCGGCAATAATATCTGATTCAATAATGTCGATGTCTGACATGTCGGCCTCCGTCGAGGATTATTCCTGGACGGGGCCGTTCCGACCCCGCTTGGAGCGATCGGATTAGCGAAGAAATGCTCGGCTACGGGCTGGCTTAAGCCAACGCAGCTTTTGCCTTCTCCACTAATGCGCCAAAAGCTTCAGGCTCGCGGACCGCGAGATCTGCCATAACTTTCCGGTCCACTTCGATGCCGGCTTTTGTCAGGCCGCCAATAAAGCGAGAATAGGTGAGGTCTTCGTCATGAATGCGCACAGCCGCATTAATTCTCTGGATCCACAGGCTGCGAAAGCTCCGCTTTTTAACCTTACGCCCGACATAGGCATATTGGCCGGCTTTCCAGACAGCATCATGCGCGGTCCGGAAGTTTGTGCTGCGGCGGCCGCGATAGCCTTTTGCTGCGGATAAGATTTTCTTGTGGCGGGCGTGTGCTGGGACTTTGTTACGTGAACGGGCCATTGACCTGCTCCTTACTTAAAAACGGTTCGTGATCAAAAGGTTGTTTAGTTCAGGCCATTTGGCAGGAATTTTTTCAACACTCGGGCGGTATCTGCTTTCGCTGCGACGGACGTGCCGCGATTCTGCCGGATATATTTGCCATTGTGGCTGATAAGACGGTGACGCTTGCCAGCGACGCCGTGCTTTAACTTACCGGTTGCAGTGATCTTGAACCGCTTTGCAGCGGCCTTCTTGGTCTTCATCTTCGGCATTTTCATCTCCTCTGGGCGAATACACCCTTTAATACTGATGGTTCAGAGCACTTAAGGCATGCCGTATATGGCCCAAGTGCTGCGGAAAGCGGCTTATGGCGTAAAGGCTTGTGAGAATCAAGGCCCGAAGACCACGCCGGCTAAAACTTAACGCGGCGCCATCACCATCGTCATCTGGCGGCCTTCGAGTTTTGGCTCCAGCTCAACTTTCATTTGCTCGTCAAAATCGTCTTTGACGCGTAGTAAAAGTTCCATACCGAGGTGCTGGTGGGCCATTTCTCGGCCTCTGAAGCGGAGGGTAATCTTGACTTTGTCACCGGCTTCGAAGAATTCGCCGATTTTGCGGGCTTTGACCTGATAATCATGCTGGTCGATATTCGGTCTGAGCTTGATCTCTTTTAATTCCGAGGTCCGCTGCTTCTTTTTAGCTGCAGCCTTCTTTTTCTGCGCCTCGAAACGCATTTTCCCGTAATCTACAATCTTGCAGACAGGAATATCCTGATTGGGTGATACTTCAACGAGGTCCAATCCGGCCTCGCGGGCAGCGTCTAGCGCCGCATCTATTGGCATTTCGCCCTGCTTTTCGCCGTTCTCATCGATTAGAAGCACACGGTCGGCGCGGATATCGCGATTAGTTCTTGGTCCGCTGCGTGCTGAACGCTCGGGGCGGTCTTGTGGTCTGCGAGCTATGGCTTGTCTCCTATTTTACCATGTCCGGCGGTATTATGCCTGTTATCTTTATCTGGTTCAACCAATAGTGCTGCGCCAAGCACATCTTGATAGACTTCCAGTGTGGCGCGCTGCAGGTTTTCTTTCGTGAAACGTGCCCGAACGTAGCGCTGTCCAGCGGCGCCCATGGCGTCACGCTCGGTTGCCGACATAGCAACCAAGCTGGCAAGGTTGCTGGCCAGGCTTTCGGCATCTCCGGGCTTTGATGAAAGACCGGTTTGTCCATCCAGAATGATTTCGCGCTGGCCACCATGATCTGAAATGATTACGGGCTTGGCCATGGCTGATGCTTCTGCTGCTACCCGTCCGAATGCTTCCGGGCGCACTGACGGCGCCAGAATAATGTCGCTGACGGCATAGGCTGCCGCAATGTCATCACAATGGCCGACAATCGAAACGGCGGTGTGCAATTCATTTGCGGTAATCGCCTGTTCTAGCGCGTTAACATAGCCGGTTCGGCCTTGTGCGTCGCCGGCCAGGACAAGGTGGAGCCGGTTCTGCTGTTCGCGGTTTAGCAAGGAGACAGCTGTTATTGCGGTTAACTGGCCTTTCCAGCTCGTAAGCCGCCCGGCCAACAGTATGATGAGTTTCCCGGATTGTTTGTCTAGTTGCCAGGCTTGCGCGATTTGCTGTTTGCGATGGCCATCTACCTTGTCAGGTGAGAAGGTCTGAAGGTCGATGCCGCGCGGGATGGTGGTGACAATTGCCGGGTCGATTTTGTGGATTGCGGTAAGGTGGTCTGCCGTCCATTGNGAATTTGCGATGACGTGTGAGCCGCGCGCCATAACGCTATTATAGTAAATTTTAAGAGCCGACTTACCACTATAGGCCCCGTGATAAGTGGTTATGAAGGGAATATTAGCTGTTCGGGCAGCGATCAGCCCAATCCAGCCAGGTGCGCGCGAGCGGGCGTGCAGGAGGTTAATTTCGCGCTCCTCGATCAATTGCTTTAATTTCCACGCATTATGCCAGAGCGATATTGGGTTTTTACGTCCCAAAGGCATTTTAATAAGCTCGCCGCCGGCATTTCGCAGGTCGTTCTCGAGTCGCCCGCCAGCGCTGGCTACGAGCGCCTGTCCCCCTGCGTTACAAATGGCCTCGGCCATTTCGATTGTTGTACGTTCGGCGCCGCCGGCCGCCAGGTCGGGTATGATCTGAAGAATTGTCTGACCTGATAGGTCTGGTGGCGCTGATTGAGTCATGAAGTCATCGCGTAACGTCTGAGCGGTTTTCTACAATAGTTTTTTGTTATTGCACTGCTGGTATTGGGGGTGATAGCATTTCCGGCCAAGGGTCCGATGTCTTAATTCAGAGGATAACCAGTATCATGCCGCAATTCCAAACANCCCATAAACGCGTTCTTGCCTACCGGCATCACCGCTCGCGCACTGNTCGGACATTTGTCTGGTTGTCCGGGTTTATGTCAGATATGGAGGGAACAAAGGTCCGGATGGTGGAATCGTGGGCGGTTGATAATCAAGAGGGTTTTCTCGCATTTGATTATTCCGGGCACGGCGCCTCCGATGGCAGCTTTTCTGATGGTTCTATCTCGCAATGGCGCGAGGACGTGCTTGATATCATAACCGGTTTGACGGATGAGCCATTGGTTCTCGTCGGTTCGAGTATGGGTGGATGGCTCGCGCTTCTTGCGGCTCAGAGCCTTTCAGCGCGGGTTCAGGCCTTGGTGTTAATTGCCCCTGCGCCGGACTTTACGAAGGCTTTAATGTGGCCTTCTCTTGAACCTGAGGTCCAGCGCCAGATCGTGTCTGAGGGCCAGGCCTGGGTGTCGTCTGATTATGGTGATCCCTATCTAATCACGCATGATTTGATACGCGATGGCGAAAAATGGCTGCTAATGGATAAGCCTTTCGCGTTTTCAGGCCCGGTTCGCATTTTGCAGGGCATGAAAGANGAGGATGTGCCTTGGCAACATNCTCTCCGCCTCGTCGATACGATAACAAGCGATGATGTCGTATTTACACTGATTAAGGATGGCGATCATCGCTTGTCGCGGGACGAGGATATTCAGAGACTTATTGATATCTGTAGACAAGTATAGATTACTATAATTAAATTCTATTTTTGCGGTTTGGAGCGCCGGCTGTACACGGCGCTCGGGTGGAGGACGTTTTTCTGAGCGCCTGTCCGCATTAAATTTCCTTTAAACCGCTGTTATAGTTTGGTTTTTTTATTTAATCACTATATATTTTTGTCCTGAAATAACTGCGCCAAGATGTAGTTTCGAATGATATTGGTTCACTTTATTTATATATTTTTCCGCGTGTTAATTTTGACAGTCTTTCGCCCATTGAATGTATAAAAAATAAAAATATAGTTTGTTTTTGCTATTGCAATTGTATATCTTGTATAAAATATTGTATTTATGGAACTATAATGTGAAAAGACAAATATATAATTATATAATTCGCTATCATATGGTTACCGTGTCAACAACTGCACTTGCCGTTGCGATGTCGTCGGCTGCTGCAGATCCCTATACGATCCCAGTGAATGGAGTCGAAAGCGATTCACATGTAGCAACAGCTCTGGAGACTGTCGTCGACACGATCGCATTGGAAGTGCCGTCGAATATCGACGTGCTGGAGAATAATGGCACCATAAGCAGCTCGGCTTTATTTTCGACTGACCCGTCGTCACGCACTGCGGCCGCTGCGCACGCCAGAGGGGTCGCCGGCGAGGCCTCGCTAGCGAGTTTTACAAATAATGGCGATATTTCAGCCGCTGCAAGCACTGTGAATGCTTTTCCGTCAACTGGCAGCGGTGCGTCGACGGCGCTGGCAACCGCTGTCGGTAACCTCCCTGCCTTCACGCCGACCGATTTTGTTGTGACCGGTGATTTTACGAATAATGGAACGATTTCGGCGTCTGTTGAGGCGGCCGACAATCCGAGCTTGAGCGGCGAGGCAGCTTGGCGACTTGATGTGCAGAACAAAACCTGAAAATAGCAAGACGATATTAACTTCGATGCGTATGCTGTTGGAATGACACAAACGATTCGAATTCTTGGCATTGATCCCGGATTACGCAAAACTGGCTGGGGGCTTGTTGAAACAAGTGGGTCTCGGCTGGTCTATGTCGACCATGGCGTTATCTCCATCGATTCGAAACGCGATCTGGCGCAGCGATTGTCGGGAATTTTCGAAGCTATTCAGGATTTGGTATTGTCATACCGCCCGCACCTGGCCGGTGTTGAGGAAACCCTGATTAACTCGAATCCTCGATCAGCGCTAAAGCTTGGACAGGCCCGCGGGGTTGCATTGGCGGCGCTTGCCGTCAATGGGCTCGAGGTAAGCGAGTTCGCGCCGCGTGCGATAAAACTTGCTGTGGTTGGTTCTGGTGCGGCCGATAAAACGCAGGTCGCCTTCATGGTCAGGCGCCTGTTACCAAAGGCGGGTGAAATGTGTTTTGATGCGGCCGACGCGCTCGCGTGCGCCATATGTACCGCCCATAGTCGCGATACAGTTTCAAGCCGGCAGGGACAGGCAATATGATTATCGGTCGACTCAAAGGTGAAATCGCCGCCATAGGCCTGGATACGCTGATTATTGATGTTGGTGGCGTTGGCTATGTTGCGCAAGCTGGTTCGCGCTTGCTCGCGACGCTGGCGCCAAATGATATTGCGGAATTATTTATCGAGACCCGGGTTACCGAGAATTCAATAACTTTGTTTGCCTTCGGGTCTGATCAGGAGCGGGCCTGGTTTGTTCGCCTTCAGGATGTGCCGGGCGTGGCGGGCAAGTCGGCCCTGGCTCTGGTTGACGCTTTGACCCCGGCAGAGCTTCTGGATGCTCTGGCANTGTCGGATGTCACCGCGATAATGCGGGCAAAGGGCGTTGGTAAAAAACTTGCCGAGCGGATTATCGGGGAGCTGGCCGGCAAGCCGCCGCCATTGGCGCGCTTTGGTGTACAATTACCGGGGGCAACTTTGCCGGCTGAGGTGACCGAGCATGCGGCTCCGATTGAGCATGGCGCACGGGCCGAAGCGGTCTCGGCATTGACGAATTTGGGTTATAGTCACGGCGATGCTTCGCGTGCGGTTGCAAAGGCGACACAGGATAATCCGGCGGGTGACCTTTCTGAACTGATCAAGCTGGCCCTTAAGAAAGTGACGCAGCCATGAGTCGCGAAGGCATGTTGACCGATCCTGATTTGCAGACCGGCGAAGCACTCGACCGGGCGCTTCGTCCGCAAAGTTTTGATGACTATATCGGACAGGATACGATTAAGGATAATCTCCGTATCTATGTCGACGCNGCCCGCCGTCGTGGTGAAGCACTCGATCACTCACTGCTGTTCGGGCCGCCGGGACTGGGTAAGACAACGTTGGCCCAGATATTGGCGCGTGAGCTTGGTGTCGGCTTTCGCGCAACGTCCGGGCCTGTAATCGCGAAAACCGGCGATTTGGTGGCAATCCTGACAAACCTCGAGGCGAATGACGTTTTGTTTATTGACGAGATCCATCGTCTGCCGCCTGCCGTTGAGGAGGTTTTGTATCCGGCGATGGAGGATTATGCCGTTGATATTGTAATTGGCGAGGGGCCGGCTGCGCGTTCGGTCCGTCTTGACCTCGCGCCGTTTACGCTGGTCGGCGCTACGACACGGGCTGGTCTCTTGGCGACCCCTTTGCGTGACCGGTTTGGCATACCATTACGCCTCGAATTCTATAGGCCTGATACATTATCCACGATTGTCAGGGCGGCGGCCCGAAAACTTGGTGCACCAATTACCGATGATGGGGCGTTTGAAATCGCAAAGCGAGCGCGTGGAACCCCTCGCATTGCATTACGATTATTACGCCGGGTTCGCGATTTCGCCGAAGTTGACGGCACGGTGATTGATACCACTTCGGCCAGTCTGGCGCTATCACGCCTGCAAATCGACGATGATGGCCTGGATGCCTTGGACCGCCGCTATCTGGAGGCCTTGGTGTCAACTTATCGCGGGGGGCCGGTAGGCGCCGATACACTGGCCGCAGCTTTGTCGGAGGCGCGTGATTCTGTTGAAGACGTCATCGAGCCTTACTTAATGCAGAAAGGATATGTCGCACGCACACCACGTGGCCGGATTGCTGCGCCGCTGGCCTATGAGCGAATGGGATTGGCGGTTCCCCAAAGTGCGAGTGCGGCCGGCGACCTATTCAAGGAGGATGACTGATGACGAGTAAACTCCTCGGTGGATGTTTTTGCGGCGCGGTCCGATATGAGGCGGCGGGCCTTGCATCGGCGATCGGCTACTGCCATTGCGGAACCTGCCGTAAAACACATTCCGCCCCCTTTATCGCAACGGCCTTAACTCCGTTTGAGGAGTTTTCCTGGACCAAAGGGCGGGATTTCGTGACTTATATCGAGACGTCGCCCGGCAAGCACCGGTATTTTTGCCCGGCCTGCGGAACACATATGATGGCCGAGTATCCCGCCGCGAAACGCCGTTTGTTACGGGTTGGAAGTATCGAGAGCCCGTTGCCGCGGCCCGCAGCCGTACACATCTGGACGTCGGAAAAAGCACCGTATTTTGACTTCTGCGATGATTTGCCGAAACTATCAGAGGGCTTACCGCCCGCCGATTAAGTTTTCGCTCGAGTGTATGTCGGTACCTCTAGCTTAAAGGCGCAACAGGCTGGCGAGGTTGTTGCGCTGCATGTCACTAGAGCCGCCGACGATCGGCATCCCGAGGAGATCCCGGACATTGCGCTCCATGTCATAAGCATCAGACAGAGCATAGGCGCCCATCACCTGCTGACACAAAATTGCTGTTTCAACACCGGTATCGGCAACAAACAATTTGGCCATGCTGGTTTCCACACTACATGGCAGCCCCTCATTGGCCAGATAGGCGCTATGATACAGCATGTGCTTGGCTGCTTGCAGCTTGGTCCTGGCAGTTGTGAGCTTATGCCGTATCGCCTGATGTTCTGATATTGGCCTGTCGAATTGATGCCGTTCCTTGGCATAAATCCAGGCTTCTTCGACCGCGGCGCGCATAATACCGTATGCGACTGCCGTGATTTCGATTTTCTCGACATCGAGTGCGCGACCGGCAAGCGTCTCCCACCCCTTATTCCACATTTCCGGTCCGCCAACGACTGCGGATACCGGCAATCTGACATTGTCGAAATAAACATCCATTGATTTTGTATAACGTAGGTTCGAGTGCTCGAGCGGTTGCATGCTGATGCCGGNTGTATCTGTCGGGATCAGAATGAAGCTTAAATTTCGATAGCGCTCTTCGGCCGGTCCCGACCGCACCAGACAATAAATATAATCAGACCAGTCTGCGCCGGTACACCAGCGTTTGGCTCCATTGACAATAATATCTTCGCCGTTGCGCGTTGCGCGGGTCTCGACGCTCGCCAGATCGCCGCCGACATTTGGCTCCGACAGGCCATAGCAAAGAAACGTCTCGCCTCGGACAATGCCTGGCAGGAGGTCGGCTTTTTGCTGATCGGACCCGTTTTCGGACAGATTCATCCCCCCATAGAAGGCGGCATGAATGAAGGGTCCCGCCAGACTGCTGCCAAACTGACATAGCTCATCAAGGACAGCGGTTGCTGCGACTATATCGACGCCTGCGCCGCCCAGTTCCTCCGGTACCGTCAGCCCGATAAGGCCCATGTCTGCGAGTTCTTTAAATATTTCGCGATCCCAACTTGCAGCGCGATCAAGTTGTTGGCGTTTCTCCCGCGGCAAGCGGGACCGGCCAAAGCGCTGGAGCTGATCGCGGATTTGGCTGATATGGTCAGGTTCGGAAGTAAAATAGGTCATCCGGCGTTTTAGACGTTAATTTTATTAATCTCAAATGGTGCCGTCTGGTAAACTTGATTGATCCAGTTGCCGAATAAGAGGTGAGCGTGTGAGCGCCATCTGTTTAACGGTGCTGACGCCGGATCATGATCAGGAAAGTAGTTAGCTGGTAGAGCTGTCGGCTTCCCGGCCGCAACATCGCGTTCATATTCATCTTTGAGCGATGTTGAATCATATTCGATATGGTTGAAAATATACAGGCTGTTATTGGCTGCTTCGGCGAGCAGGCATGGGCCTGTCACATCGCTGTGCATGAGCATTTCAAGCGCCGGAATGTGTTCGAGATCGGCTGCGCGGGCCTCCGTCCAACGCGAGACGGGTATCGCGAAATCGTCCGAGAAGCCTGACAGATAGGGCGAAGTCGGTTTGAGGTTGCGATGCCGGAAAACACCGAATGCTTTATCGGCCAGCGTGTATTTCGGCAGGCCGTGAAAATGATAGGCCGCCGCCATTGCTCCCCAGCAGATAAAAAAGCTGGAATGGACATTGGTCCGGGTCCAGTCGAGAATTTGCTGAAGTTCGGCCCAATATCCGACCTGTTCGAATTCCATCGTTTCGACGGGCGCGCCAGTAATGATAAAACCGTCAAATTTGCGGTCTTTGACGTCATGCCAGGTTTTGTAGAAGCTGATCAAGTGATCTGCGGGGGTATTCTTCGGCGTATGCCCTTCAACCATGAGAAGGGTAAGTTCGACTTGAAGTGGCGAGGCGCCGATCAGTCGGGCGAGCTGGGTTTCGGTCCTGATTTTATTTGGCATTAGATTAAGAAGGCCGATCTGCAAGGGACGGATATCCTGACGGATGGCATCGGAATCTGACAATATGGCAACGCCTTCAGCTTCAAGGGTTTCGCGCGCGGGCAGGGCGTCTGGTATCTTGATTGGCATGAAGCTCCTCCAACAACACGTATCCATTCACTGAAGAACGCTGTCAGGAACCGCCAGACTTTGACTGAGCATCTGTCTGGCACGGCCTTTTAGCGACTTCTTTAACGTGGCTGCAAGCCGACCGGCCAAATCACCACATCGCTCACTTACAAGATTGTGAGGGGTGCGGCAAGATTGGGTCGCGCCCGATACGTTTTTACCAGTCAGTCGCCGCCAAGTTTGGGGGCGCGACGTTCACGGACCGCATCCACAGCTTCCTTGCGGTCGTCCATATAGTTTGACACGCTTTCCCAGCCAATGGCTGCGTCCATCATCTGTGCGGCGAGCGCGCGCAGCGGAATATTAGCGACTGTTTTGGTCCAGCGGACTGCCCAGCGCGGATTGCCCTGTAGCTTACTGACCAGTTCGGAGATTTTTATATCAATCTGATCCGCCGGAACGGCATAGTTAATCAGCCCGAGTTCCTTGGCTTCTGATGCTGATAGAAGATCGCCTGTCATCAGCAATTCTTTGGCTTTGGCGAATCCGATGAGCTGCGGCCATATTAGCGCGCCGCCGTCGCCGGCAACAAGACCGACTTTGACGTGCGGATCGCCGATCACGGCGGTTTCGTCGGCAACAATTATATCGCAAAGCAGTGCGATAGTGGCACCGAGACCAGCGGCGGCCCCGTTTAGCCGACAAATGATCGGTTTTTCCATTTCGAGAATGGAGCTGACAATACGTTTGGCTTCCCAGGCAATGTCCCGGAACTTCCGTGGGTCGGCAATCTGTTCGTCAAACCAGTCAAAATCGCCGCCCGCGCAGAACGCCCGGCCTTTTCCAGTCAAAATGATAATGTCGCTGTCGCTGTCACGCTGTAAATCATTAAATATTCTGCCAAGTTCCTCATGCATCGGGCCGTCAACGCCATTGACCGGATGCTCGGATATGATTGCCGCGGTTAGAATATGATCGCTGCGCTCAAACGTAAAACGGGTGTAAGTTTCTTGGGTGATATCAAAATTGGTGCTCATACTTCCTCTCCTACTTTTACCACCCGCCGTCCCATGTTTTCGCCCCGGAATAATCCGCCGAAAGCTTCCGGCATCTGCTCGATACCGTCAAATTTCTCCTCGAGATATTTGAGGCGACCTTCAGCTATAAATGCGGCCATGTCGCGCAAAGCGGCGTCAAATTCCCGCATGAAATCAAAAACGACAAGACCCTGCATCCGGACCCGATGCGTTATGAAAGGCAGTGTGTTAACAATCCCCGGTCGATCGTCCGGTTCAGAATTATAGTCTGCAACCTGCCCCGAAACGCAGATGCGGCCCTGCATCCGCATCATTGGTAACACCCGATTTATCATGTCATTGCCGACATTGTCGAAAAGAATGTCGACGCCATCCGGCAGGGCCTGCTGAATTGCAGCGTCCAGATCGGGTGTCGTTTTGTAGTTTATAAAATGATCAAAGCCGGCCTGTTCAGTCAGCCAGCGGCCTTTCTCTTCCGAGCCGGCGACACCGACAATTTTGGAGGCGCCCCATAATCGGGCCAGTTGCCCGGCTGTAGCCCCGACCGGGCCGCCGGCTGATGTGATAAGGACGTGATCTCCGGGCCGAAAATTTGCGACGGATTTCAAGCCAAACCATGCGGTTAATCCGGGCACGCCTAGAATGCCGATCCACAAGGATAAAGGCAGGTCGATATTTTGTGGTATTTTTCCGATAAAGCCGCGTCCATTCTGCACGGTATGGGTCCGCCAGCCGCCAGCACAATAGACTTTTGTGCCGTCGGGAAAGTCGGCGTTTCTGCTATCTTCGACACAACCGACACTGAAACCGTCTATTGGTGTGCCAAGCGGCAGGGCTGCGGCATAGCTGTCACCGCCCGAGAGACGTGAGCGGGTTCCCGGGTCAACCGAATTATAAATGTGGCGCACAATGAACTGACCCTCCTTAGGGGTCGGCCTGGCGGTGACGTTTAATTCGAAATCATCTAGCTTCGGCGCGCCGACGCAGTAATTCTTCAGCGTGATTTGTTGCATGGGAACCCATCTTCTTATGATCTTGCTAATAAGGTGACCTAAATTTGCGCATGACGGCAAGTGTCGCGGCTATTCGGATCTCTAATTCGATAGAGAAACTAATAGATGATCTTTTGGCATTGTCGAATATTGCTGTTTTGCTACATGGCGGGCTGATAAAGACGATCGCAAACTTTAACAGTATTGAGTCAAAGGATAGCCTATGGCCACTTTAACGCATCTCGACAGGCTAGAGGCCGAAAGCATGCATATCATGCGCGAAGTTGCAGCGGAATCCGAGCATCCGGTCATGCTCTATTCCGTTGGCAAGGATAGCGCCGTTATGCTGCACCTGGCGCTTAAAGCTTTTTATCCGAGCGTGCCGCCCTTTCCTCTGATGCATGTTGATACGACATGGAAATTTAAAGAGATGATCGCTTTTCGGGATCGCAAGGCCAAGGAAATGGGAATGGAGCTACTGGTCCATTCGAATCCGGAGGGAATTGCTGATGGTATCGGTCCTTTCAGCCATGGTTCGGCTGTACATACTGACATTATGAAAACGGCTGCTCTGAAGCAGGCATTGGACTTGCATAAATTCGATGCCGCATTTGGCGGGGCGCGTCGTGACGAAGAAAAGTCCCGCGCAAAGGAGCGTATTTTTTCGTTCCGCACGGCGGAGCATCGCTGGGATCCGAAAAACCAGCGGCCGGAACTGTGGAATATTTATAATACTCACCGGCATGCCGGTGAAAGCATCCGCGTTTTTCCGCTGTCAAACTGGACCGAACTCGATATCTGGCAGTACATCCGTCGTGAGCAGATCGAAATCGTTCCGNTATATTTCGCCGCCCCTCGTCCGGTTGTCGAGTGGCAGGGTACGCAAATTCTGGTTGATGACGACCGTGTGCCGGAGGCGCTGGCGAAAACTGCAATTACAAAATCAGTCCGGTTCAGAACGCTTGGCTGTTATCCGTTGACCGGAGCTGTCGAGAGCGAGGCGGATACGCTTGAAGGCATTATTCANGAGATGCTCCTGACCAATTCGTCGGAACGGCAAGGGCGCGTCATTGACCGCGACCAGGCCGCTTCAATGGAAAAGAAAAAGCAAGAAGGCTATTTTTAATGTCCCATCAATCGGATCTCATCGCGGACAATATCGAGGCCTATCTTGCCGCGCACGAAAATAAGTCCCTGCTTCGCTTCATAACTTGCGGTAGCGTTGATGATGGGAAGTCGACGCTAATCGGGCGTCTTCTATATGATTCAAAGATGATTTTTGAGGATCAGCTCGATGCGCTGGAGCGGGATTCGAAAAAACAGGGCACGCAGGGTGAAGAAATTGATTTCGCACTTCTGGTNGATGGCCTCGCGGCCGAGCGCGAACAGGGCATTACCATTGATGTCGCGTATCGGTTCTTTTCCACCGAGAAGCGGAAATTCATCGTCGCGGATACGCCCGGCCATGAACAATATACCCGTAATATGGCGACCGGGGCATCGACGGCTGATCTTGCCATTCTGTTAATCGATGCGCGAAAAGGTATTCTGACTCAGACCCGCCGGCATAGCTTCATCGCCTCATCGCTTGGCATTAAGCATTTCGTTCTGGCGATCAACAAAATGGATTTGGTTGAATTTGATGAGCAAGTCTTCAACCAGATAACAGAGGATTATGCCGAATTCGCCAAGGCGTTGCGACCAGATATAACAATCCACCCGATGCCGATTTCGGCGCTGGGAGGGGATAATATTACCGAGGTTTCAGAGCGGACTCCCTGGTTTAAGGGACCGGCATTGATGCAACTACTGGAAACAGTGGATGTCGAAGATGATCTCGTTTCCAAGCCGTTCAGGATGCCGGTTCAATGGGTGAACCGGCCAAATCTCGATTTCCGGGGATTTAGCGGCCAAGTGGCATCAGGCTCGATCAAGCAAGGTGACCGGGTCAAGACATTGCCGTCCGGGCGCGAGACGGTCGTGCAGCGGATTGTTGCGCATGGCGGTGACCTCGACGAGGCCGTCGCCGGCCAGNCTGTCACTCTGACTTTTGGTGACGAGGTTGATACGTCCCGCGGCGATCTGATTTGCGACGCTCAGGCCCCGGCCGAAGTGTCGGACCAGTTTCAGGCACATATTCTCTGGATGTCGGATGAACCAATGCTTCCGGCGCGGCGTTATCTGATGAAGTCGGGCGGGCGCACTGTGACGGCGTTACTGTCCGGTTTGAAACATAGTGTTGACGTTAATGACATGCAGACACGTCCGGCGACGAAGCTGGATCTCAATGAAGTTGGTGTTGTCACGCTAAGTCTCGATCAGGCTATCCCGTTTGATTCCTACGCCGACAATCGCAGCACGGGTGGCTTTATCCTGATCGACAGGATGACGAATAATACTGTCGGTCTCGGTTTGCTCGATTTTGCCTTGCGACGGGCTGCCAATATTCACTGGCAAGCACTCGATGTCGACCGTCAGGCGCTGGCCGACCAGAAGGGACAAAGTCCTGCCATTCTCTGGTTTACGGGTTTGTCCGGTTCGGGGAAATCGACCATTGCCAACGCGCTTCAGAAGAAACTGTTTGCGATGGGCAAGCATACATTCGTCCTTGATGGTGATAATGTCCGACACNGCTTGAATCGTGATCTGGGCTTTACGGATGCTGACCGGGTCGAAAATATCCGGCGGGTTTCAAATGTCGCGCGTCTGATGAGTGATGCGGGTCTGATTATACTNGTTAGCTTCATCTCTCCGTTCCGGTCGGAACGCCAGATGGCGCGCAACATGATGACTGATGGCGAATTTATCGAAATTTTTGTCGACACGCCGCTTGATGTTGCCGAGCAACGAGATGTTAAAGGCCTTTATAAACGCGCCCGTGCCGGGGAGATTAAGAATTTCACGGGCCTGGATAGTCCTTATGAAGCGCCCGTTTCGCCCGAAATTACAATCAATACGGTTGAAAAAACTGCAGACGAAGCCGCGGATCAGATTCTAGCCGAACTGCAGGCGCGTGGGGTTTTGAACGGGCAGGGCTGATTATGCCGCCTGCGACACTCAAAAGGCTTGATATTGCGGTCATATTTGCCACTCTGATCTTAAAAGGGAGAAGAGTGTGGCTGTTCGTACGCGAATTACCGAGATGCTTGGCATCGAAAAACCAATTATTCAGGCGGCAATGGGATGGATTGCGCGCTCGCAGCTTTCATCGGCATTTTCAAATGCCGGCGGCATGGGAATTATCGAGACGTCTTCGGGGGATCTTGAGGCCGTACGCGATGAAATCGTCAAAATGCGGGACCTGACAGACAAGCCGTTCGGCGTAAATGTTGTGCAGGCATTTGTCCGGGATCCGGATATTGTCAAATTTATCATCGATCAGGGCGTGAAATTCGTCACAACTTCGGCCGGGAATCCGCAAAAATATACAGCGCAGCTCAAGGATGCCGGCTTAACGGTGTTTCATGTGGTCACGTCTTTGAAGGCCGCACTGAGCGCGATCGAAGCCGGTGTCGATGGCTTGATTGTCGAGGGCGGCGAAGGCGGGGGCTTTAAAAATCCCAAGGATGTCGCGTCGATGATTTTGATTCCGCAAGTCTGCGAACAGGTCGATGTGCCGGTTGTTGCGGCCGGCGGTATCATGGATGGCGGCACAATGGCGGCGGCATTCGCTTTAGGCGCAGAAGGCGTTTTAATGGGGACACGCATTCTGTCGAGCGCCGAAAGTCCGGTGCATGCAAACTGGAAGCAGGCGATTTTCGATGCCGACGCCACAGATACGGTTTTCCTTAATCGTGACGGCCCCGGACCAGCCTTGCGGGCTTTGCGGACAGACCGGACCAGCCGCATCGAAAAGGAGGGAGTCGATAATATCTTTGGCGAATTTGCCGGTACTCAGGATGTCTATTTCGGCGGTGATCTCGAGGCGGGTATCGCATTGACCGGACAAGTGGCGGGGTGCATTCACGCTGTCCGCCCGGTTGCGGACATTCTGAATGAAACAATGCAGCAATTCGAAGACACGACGGCCCGCTTGCGCGCGGTGCTTGCTTAGTCTTCAGGTGTGTCGGTCTGCTTCAGGATGACCCTTTTGCCGGCATGGTTTGGCGCTGATATAATACCTTCATCTTCCAGCCGTTCGATCAGAGTGGCGGCTTTATTATATCCGACTTTTAGGCGTCGCTGGACGTAGGATGTTGATGCTCGATTGTCACGCAGGACGACGGCCATCGCCTGCGCATAAAGGTCTTCGTCCTTGTCGCCGGTTGAGGTCCCGAGCATAGCGTCCATAATCGGGCTGCCGGAGCCCTCTTCATTCTCTTCTAGAATGCTAGGATCATAGTCGGGTTCTCCGCCATGGCTTCGCAGCCAGTCGACCACGGATTGGACCTCTTCGTCCGATACAAATGGGCCGTGACAGCGTGTCGATTTCATGCCTGCGGCCTGATAAAGCAGATCGCCCATACCGAGCAATTGTTCTGCACCCTGTTCGCCGAGAATTGTTCTGGAGTCGATTTTGGTTGTGACCATATAGGATATGCGGGTTGGAAAATTGGCTTTGATCGTACCGGTTATGACATCTACGGAGGGGCGCTGTGTCGCGGTAATTAAATGAATGCCGGCTGCGCGTGCCATTTGGGCCAGGCGCTGCACGCAGCTTTCGATTTCTTTGCCTGCGACGAGCATGAGGTCTGCCATTTCATCGATCACGATAACCAGATTTGGGATATGATCAGTTGGTAATATTTCGGTTTCATAGTTTGGCTTGCCGCGTTCGTCGAAACCGACCTGGATCTTGCGGGACAGGCTTTTGGATTCTGCCCTGTATTCGGCGGCTTTTGCATTGAACCCTGCCAGATTTCGGACACCCGCTTTCGACATTAATTCGTAGCGGCTCTCCATTTCGCGAACCGCCCATTGCAGCGCTAGTATCGCCTTCCGGGGGTCGGTTACAACCGGGCTGAGAAGGTGGGGAATGCCTTCATAAATCGACAGTTCGAGCATTTTAGGGTCGATGAAAATAAACCGGCACTCTTGTGGTGGCAGGCGATAGATCAGCGACAGGATCATGGCGTTGACGCCAACAGATTTGCCGGACCCGGTTGTCCCGGCAATCAGTAGGTGCGGCATTTTCGAGAGTTCGGCGACAATCGGCGTGCCGCCGATATCTTCGCCCAGCATCATTGGTAATGTCGCGCTCGATTTACTGTAGACCGGGCTGTCGAGCAACGATCGCAGATATACGGTCTGGCGTTCGTCATTTGGCAGCTCGATACCGATCGCATTCTTACCCGGGATGCCGGCAATTCGCGCTGAAATGGAGCTCATCGAGCGGGCAATGTCATCGGCTAGCGATATCACGCGTGCCGAGCGGACACCGGGCGCGGGTTCAAGTTCGAACAGGGTTACAACTGGACCCGGCCTAACTTCTTTAATCCGTCCGCGGACCCCAAATTCACGCAGCACTTCGGCTAGTCGGTTGGCCCGCGCGATCAGGGCATCTTCGTCAATTTGGGTCCGTCTCTCCGGTGGTTTGTTCAATAATGATATTGGCGGCAGCTTATTGGCAATTTTGCGACCGGCTTTTTTGCGCGCGCGTTTCGGTGCCGGGCTAATGACGTCTTTCGCCACTGGCGGGGCTGTCTGTGTCGTCGCGTCCGCTTTGGCAACCTCCTCGACATCGTCAACATGGATGTTGTCAAACCGCCCCTCTTTGATTTTTTCGGACCGTTCAGCGACGAGTGATTGTGCGCTCTCCTTGAGGTTTTCAAACCAACTTTGTGCTTTCACTAGGAATTGCGGCCGGAACTGTAATTTGCGACCCGGGCTACGGGGTGCGCTGCTCGCGGGTTGCGGGGGCGCGGCTGTATAAAAGCGCGCCAGTGTTCGCCGGTCGAGCCCACTTGCGGCGAAACTGACATATAGCGCTGCCAGTCCCAGTAACAGGCCTGCGATGAGCTCTGGCTTCGGAATTGAAAGAGCTTTTAACGGGATTGTGGCAATGTAAAATAGTGCATCGCCAAACATGCCACCCAGGCTGACATTTAACGGCCATGGTGCCGGCACTGGCCAGGATGCCAGGCAGGCGGCCGCAAGCGGAACAATGCAAAGCCCCAGAAGCCATTTTCTGCGATCGCTGACGCCGGTTGAAATCAGGCGCCTTATGCCGGCAATAACGAGAAGAAAGCCGCCAAGCCAGGCTGACAGGCCAAGAAGCTGACGCGCGAGGTCGGCAAAAATAGCACCACTCTGTCCAAACAAATTAGTGATCTCGGTTTGTGTTGCTGTATTCCAGCTTGGGTCGGCGGGATTAAACGATCCGACGCTACCGCATATGAAAATACCGCTGATAAAGGCGGCGGTACCGCTAACGATCCGCCACGCGGGTTCAGGTGTGGTGCTGATGTCGCTNGTATTTTCTGACATGCTATTCATCTGGCTTATAATATCTGAAAACTAATAACACAGACTTAAAGCGCGGATTATCATGCTTGGATAGAAAAAAACCCCGGCCAAGTGGCCGGGGTTTCTATTTGGAATTCTAATCAGGTAGCCCCTAATTTACGATGANAATTCCGGGTAGGCTTCGACGCCGGTCTCGGCGCGGTCGAGGCCGAGCTGCTCAGTTTCTTCTGAGACGCGGACACCGAGTGTACCTTTCAGCAGCGTCCAGGCGATGGCTGATGCGCCAGATACGAAGATGGCTGTTGCAGCAACACCTACGAATTGGCCGAAATAGCTCGCGTCGCCATTGCTAAGCGGAACGATCATTGTACCCCAGATACCGCAAACGAGGTGAGCTGGGATCGCACCGACAACATCGTCGATTTTCAGCTTGTCGAGNAGCGGAACAGTCAGGACGACCAGGACGCCACCTACAGCACCGATCAGTACTGACAGACCCATGGTTGGGGCCAGAGGTTCGGCTGTGATTGAAACCAGACCACCGATCGCGCCGTTGAACGCCATAGTTGGGTCGACTTTGCCTTTGTAAAGGATCGCGGTTGTCAGCATCGCGGCCAGAACACCACCGACAGCGGCCATGTTTGTGTTCGCGAAGATGGTTGATACGGCGTTGATGTCGTCGAAAGTACCGGCTGCCAGTTGTGAAGCACCGTTAAATCCGAACCAGCCGAACCACAGAATGAATGTACCCAGTGCAGCCAGCGGAATATTTGATCCAGGCATTGGGCTTACGCCAGATGCTGAATATTTTCCAAGCCGTGGGCCGATGATGATCGCGCCAGCAAGGGCTGCCCAGCCACCGGTCGAGTGGACAAGTGTCGAGCCTGCAAAGTCAGAGAAACCGAACTGCGCATCAAGTGCGCCGCCGCCCCATTCCCAGCTGGCAACAGTTGGGTAGATNAAGGCGGTCAGAACGGCTNTGAAGATCAGGAATGGTAGCAGCTTAACGCGCTCGGCGACTGTACCGGATACGATCGAGGCAGCAGTAGCAACGAACACCATTTGGAAGAACCAGTCAGAGCTTGAAGCATAGCCGGTATCAAGTGACTCCGAAGGCGTCCACGGCATTGCCGCCGGCACACCAATCCAGTCATTAAGAAGTGTCGAACCCGGGTAGGCAACATTATAGCCGACAAGCCAGAACATCAGGCCGGCGACTGAAAACAGTGCGATGTTTTTGGTTGATTGCATGGATGCGTTTTTCGAACGCACCAGGCCAGCTTCCAGACAGAGGAAACCTGCCGCCATAAACATGACAATGAGGCCCCCAATCAGGAAGAGATATGAGTTATCGACGTACGCACTGACGTCACTCGCTTCTTGTGCAATGGCGGTTGTTGCCGACACTGCAGCAACAGTAAGAGCGGTAAGCCCTCTTGCTGCATACTTAATCCAATTCTGCATGCCCTACTCCTAAGGTCGCGGTTGATACACGAGCGTTAGAGATCGTGACTGAGGGCAGAGATAAAGTTTTCGCCGCAGCAGTTGGGTGTGATTAATTCAAATGACTAAAGATTGATCATCGTGCGGCGCATCCGCCCGTTATCCTATCAGTGATGGACCTCGTTTCACGAAACAATTAAACCTTTGATTATGACGGAACGTGTTTTCGATGTGGCAATTGTCGGATCTGGTCCTGCCGGGGCAAGTCTAGCGCTTGGTTTGGCGCGTAAAGGGCTCGAGACCGTTATAATAGATGCCCGCGATCCGGCAGTGCCGTCACCTCATGATGGGCGGAATTTCGCTTTAGTTTCCGGTAGCTGGCATTTACTACGGGGCCTGGGTCTGACCGATAGGCTGGCGCCGCATGCACAGCCGCTGCATGGCCTTGAGGCTGTAGATGGCGGGTCGCACTGGTTCGGGCAGCCGCGAACTTTGTTTGAGGATGAAGATCTGGGTAGCCCGGACCCTGATGAAACTCTGGGTCAAATGGTTGCCGCCGATCAACTGCAGGTCGTGCTTGATGCTGCCATATCTGAAACTACTTTGATTGAAAGCTTTGCGCCGGCCGAGTTTCGCGGNCTTGAGGTCAATGATGGCGGTGTTCGTATCGCGCTTGCTGATAGTCGTTCGCTCGCGGCACGCCTGATTGTTGGTGCTGATGGTGTAAAGTCCCGGGTACGGGAGGCTTTGGCCATCGATGTTGTTGGGCGTGACTACGGAAAGTCAGTGTTCACAGCAAATGTGAAGTTAGACACTCCGCATCAGGGCATTGCACGCCAACTTTTCCTGCCGGAGGGGCCGTTTGCCATTCTCCCCCTGCCGGGTGACCGGGCTAATTTGGCATGGTATTTGAAGCGTGGGGCGGCCGAAGCCTTAGCCAGCCTGTCGCCAGCCGAAATCAATGCCGAACTCAATCAAAGACTATCTGGCTTTGCCGGACAGATGGCGCTTGACGGCCCGGCCGGATCTTATCCGCTAATCCTGCAGCTTGCGACCGAGATTGCGGGGGCGCGTGGTGTTTTGATCGGGGATGCGTCGAGACGGATCAATCCGCTGGCCGGTCAGGGGCTCAATCAGGGTTTCAGGGATGTTGGCGCCCTCATGGACTGTCTTGATCAGGCTTTGGCGACAGGGCAGGATATCGGATCGGACATTGTGCTCGCCCAGTTTAGTCAGGCGCGCCGCCTGGATGGCAATATTACGGCGCTGGCGCTAGATGGGATCGACCGGCTGTTTTCAAATGATCACATGCTGACCAAACCTCTACGCGGTATTGGCATGTTTGCGGTGCAGAATATTCCGTCCATTCGTAAATTTCTTGCCCGTAAAGCCAGTGCAACCGAAGACGGCGTTCCGGAGGCGATGCGAGGCTGGTAGTCCGGCTGGCCGTTTCGCGCCTATCTGCTCGTGCCGCGTTCAGTCGCGCGTTGTGCGGGATGGAACCGATGCCTTTATTGATAATGCGTGCAGCCCGGTCTCAAATTCTACCTGCAGGGCGGCCATAATTTCACGTTGCCGCTGGACCCGGTTCTGCCCGGTGAACTGATGTGACTCTATTATAACGGTGTAGTGGGTTTGGCCTTCTGGTTTCGCCCCGGCATGTCCGGCATGTTTTGCACTATCATCGATCACTTCGAGTAAGGCCGGGTGGAAAATTTCATTTAATCTGGTGTATATCCGGTCTCTTCGTGACATAGACTCTGGCCTCTTTTATTTGAACACATTATGGTGCCGTTCTGATGGATAAGAAATATGATTACCGCGTAAAGTTCACTGATATAAGAGTGAAGCCACCGTCTGGCAAAGGCCCGGCAGGGAAGGCTAAACGTGAGCGTGTCTGCGATTATGACAGCTGTGATTTGCAGGGCGAGCATCCCGCGCCGAAGCAATTCGGAAAGGGGCGCTACTGGTTCTGTAAGCGGCATGCGGCGGAATATAACAAGTCGTTTAATTTTTTCGAAACGATGACTGACGAGCAATTGAAGGCATTTCAGGAGAATGCCCGATACGGCTTCAGCCCGACTTGGAAAATGGGCACTGGACCGATGGGTACCGGCAAACAGGCTGGAGCGCGTGGTGCGAATGCCTGGAAGGGTACCGATGTGTTCCAGAATGAAGCGGATGCGAAAGCGGCACGCCGCGAAAACCGAAGCGCGACCGGGGTCGCCCGCAAGGCGCTCGCCGAGCTTGATCTTGGNCCGGATGCCAAGCCTGTGGACATTCGGGTGCGCTATGCGGAATATGTCAGACGCTTCCATCCGGATTCCAATAAGGGGGACCGTTCGTCAGAAGAAAAGCTGGCCAAAGTCATTCGGGCCGGCAANGCCCTTAAGGCCGCTGGCTTAATGAGGGATGAATCGGGTGATCGCTGACGCCGATAAATCCTCGACGGACATACCTCAGCTTTCATATGCCGAGGGTTTTGCCAATCCGTTTAAAAGGGGGTTGGTTCGATTAATCGAAAGCCTGTCCGGCCAGCCGAAATTGCAGCGCCTTTATGAGGCCTATCGAACGGATCCGGGTGATGAGGCTTTTTTTTCCGCCGTTGTCCGGCTGCTAGAGCTGGATGTCAAATATGATCTCGAGCGGTTGCAGCAAATACCGGATACCGGCCCGCTTGTCGTTGTTGCCAATCATCCGTTTGGCGTATTGGATGGTTTGCTGATTGCCTGGCTCGTATCGCTTAGGCGGTCTGATTTCAAAATTCTGACCAATGTAGTTCTCGATGCTGCGCCCGAGACGAAAGAATGGTTTTTACCGATCGATTTTGCGCCAACTCGCGAAGCGCAAGCGGTAAATCTTGCAACCCGTGCGGAATGTTTGAAGCGACTGTCGGAGGGAGAATGTATTATTGTTTTTCCGGCCGGTGGGATTTCGACAGCACCAACGCCATTTACCAGGGCCGCTGTCGATGATCACTGGAAGCCGTTTACCGCAAAGCTAATCACCCGAAGCGGCGCGTATGTGACACCGGTTTATTTCGAGGGGCAGAATTCAAGAATATTCCAGGTGGCCAGCCATATCGGGCTAGAGTTTCGGTTGGCGCTGATTTTCCGTGAGGTCGAGCGTCGTATCGGGACGATTGTACCGATCAAAATTGGCGAAACCCTGTCTCCCGAGCAGCTTTTAACGGTCGGTCGCAGGCATGATATGATGAGTTTTCTGCGCGAGCGGACTTATGGGATGGCGACAGCGGCCACCCAAAAGGAACTTGCCACGGCACAGGCAAGATATTCGAGAAAGAAACCGGCAATATTCAATTAGGGTATGTAAAATCCGTTTGGCTTATTTTACCGGTGGCGTCATCGGGAATTGCCGTATAGCAGGCGCTTGCCGGCTGTGGCCGGCGGGTTAACAATAAGGACTAAGCAATGACAGGCGTAGTAGTGGTAGGCGCTCAATGGGGCGATGAGGGCAAAGGCAAAATTGTCGACTGGCTGTCTCATCGCGCGGATGTCGTGGCACGGTTTCAAGGTGGCCATAATGCCGGCCACACATTGGTGATCGATTCCAAAGTCTATAAATTGAATCTTCTACCTTCGGGTGTTGTTAGAGGTGGTAAACTTTCCGTTATTGGCAATGGCGTCGTGGTCGACCCTTGGCAATTACTGTCGGAAATCGGCTCGATGGCCGAGACAGGTGTTTATTTGTCGCCTGATGACCTGTTGCTTGCGGAAACCGCTTGCCTGATTTTGCCTTGGCATAAGGATCTGGACGAGGCGCGGGAAATCGTCGCGACAGGATCCGCGAGAATCGGGACGACCAAGCGTGGCATCGGTCCGGCCTATGAGGACAAAGTTGGACGTCGTGCAATCCGCGTCGCTGACCTTGCCGATGAAAGTGCTCTAGATCAGAAACTCGAGCGTCTTATTGCCCATCACGCGCCTTTGCGCGCCGGCCTCGATTTGCCGGCCCCGGATGCGGCCGCTTTGAAAGCCGACCTGCTGGCGATTGCTCCTGAGGTTCTGGCTTTTGCCGGACCGGCCTGGCGGGTGCTCGACGAGAGTGAGAAGCTCGGGCGGCGAATCCTGTTTGAGGGCGCACAGGGCGTCATGCTGGATGTTGATCACGGCACCTATCCTTTCGTAACATCGTCAAATGTGGTGTCGGGTCAGGCAGCGGCCGGTACCGGGCTCGGGCCGAAATCGGTCAGTTACGTTCTCGGTCTTGCAAAGGCTTACACAACACGGGTCGGTGCCGGACCGTTTCCGACCGAGCTTGATGATGAAATTGGCCGTGGGCTCGGTCAGCGGGGGCATGAGTTCGGCACGGTGACAGGACGCCCCCGGCGGTGCGGCTGGTTTGATGCGGTGATGGTGCGCCAGGCGTGTGCCGTTTCGGGTGTTGACGGGCTGGCCTTAACCAAGCTCGATGTTCTTGACGGCATGGCCGAGATTAAAGTCTGTGTTGGCTATACGCTTGATGGCCAGCCATTTGACTATTTACCGGCAACAGCTGCGGCGCAGGAGCGGGTTCAGCCAGTTTATGAAACTATGCCGGGCTGGAATGGTTCGACTCGCGGGGCCAGATCGTGGAATGATCTGCCAGCTGAAGCGGTCAAATTCGTCCGCCGCCTTGAAGAATTGGTTGGCAAGCCTTGCGCTATGGTTTCGACCTCGCCTGAGCGTGAAGACGTTATTCTTATGCGCGATCCGTTTGCGCGGGGATAAGAGGCTTGCGCGCAGCGGATAATCTGCTGATTTTGGCACCTCACTGAGTTGGCGGCTTGAGAATGCTCATCTGACTGATAGAGATAACGCAAAAGAACAAAAAATGGGGAGTTAAATGTCGGCAGCGCTTCAATCATTTCAGCATGGGTTTCCCATCTATCTCTTATGGACGACGACTGCAGCGGTCATGCTGCTCCTGTCGAGCACGATCTATGTTTTGCTGACGCCCTGGAAGGAACTGGCGCTGGTCCGGGACGGGAATGGGTCTGCCGGCCTGGCTTTGGCGGGTGCGGTTTTAGGGCTCGCGATACCGATCGCGTCATGTCTGGCGTCGAGTGTCGCTCTAATCGATTTGGTCATCTGGGGTGTGGTTGCGTTACTTTTGCAGCTTCTGACATACCGCGTGATCGATATGATATTGAATGACATCCCCGGCCGGGTCAAAAATGATGAGGCCGGGGCTGCGATCGTCCTGATTGCTGCGAAGATATCTGTTGCGCTATTATTGGCTGCTGGTTTGTGGGACCCCGAGCTTAGACGCTATTAGTAAGGGATCGCGTTGAGATGTTTAAGATCCCTGATTGGCTGGTTTACGGATTAGCACTTGGTGTTATTTTGTGGGGCGTGTTCTCCGGGCCGCCCGGAGATGATGCGCCCAGTAGTTTACCGGAGGCAGTTCGCGGCGAAGGCAGCATGCTGCCGCCGCCATCGGCTCTGGATGACCGGGTATTGGTGAATGTCTCCAAGCCGCAGGACGGAATCGGCACGGCATTTGCGGTCAATCGGCAAGGACAATGGCTGACGGCGCGGCATGTCGTTGAAGGTTGTGATGATGTCGGTCTTCTGGTCGCGCCCAATCAATATATCAAAGCTGAGGATGTCAGGATTTCGAATAATTCCGATTTGGC
This sequence comes from Hyphomonas sp. TMED17, assembly GCA_002172915.1. Lineage (GTDB taxonomy): Bacteria > Pseudomonadota > Alphaproteobacteria > Caulobacterales > Hyphomonadaceae > Henriciella. The sequence continues at coordinate 490,464 of NHBW01000006.1, forward strand.
GATTATTCTGACCGGCTGGAACACCAATCCCGTCGCGCTTGAACTTGGTGATGATCTTGAAATCGGTACTTACGGGTTTCAAGTGGGTTACCCGCAGGGGCGTCCGGGCGAGACTGCATCCCGGTTGCTATCGCGTTCGGTGCTGGTCACGAATGGTGCAAGGCAGGGTCAGGAAACCGTTCTAGCCTGGGCCGAGACCGGCCGGACAAAGGGCCTTCTTGGGACGCTTGGCGGGATGAGTGGCGGGCCGGTATATGACGCTAGCGGTCATGTCCGCGGCGTGGTCGTTGCGGAAAGTCCGAGACGGGGGCGGATTTACTCCTCATCGCCCGAAGCCATGGCGACATTTCTTGATGCTCAGCAAATCGAGTTGATGGGCGAAGATCCGCGCCGTTTCACACCGGGCAGCTATGGTCGTGAAGCCGATTTGGCCAGACGGAAATTGCAGGTCGTTAAAGTCGCCTGCCGGGTAGGAGGAAATTGATGCAGAGCTGTTTCGCGGATCGTTTTGTTGCTCAGGTCGAGACATTTGGGCCGCTTTGTGTCGGGATCGACCCGCATGCCGGAAAGATCCCGGCTCTGTTTGGTGGCGATACACCGGATGGTCTGAAGAATTGGGGCGAGGCCATTGTGCAGCAAGTCGCCTCTCGCGCCGGCATAGTTAAGCCGCAGGTCGGCCTGTTTGAGCGACATGGCTGGCGTGGCTTGCAGGCACTGGAGCGGATCTGTGAAACGGCGCGCGAGGCTGGTCTATTAGTGCTGATGGATGCCAAGCGGGGTGATATCGGGTCAACAGCCGAAGGATATGCTGCGGCCTATCTAGCCCAGGATGCGCCTTTCTTTTGTGATGCGCTAACGGTGAGCCCGTATATGGGTCTCGATACGCTTGAGCCGCATGTTCGGGTCGCCGAAGCGACCGGGAAAGGGGTTATCGTACTTGCTCGAACGTCCAATCCCGGCGCCGCAGATTACCAGCTTAAACATTATGACGGCAAACCTCTTTTCGGGCATGTTGTTGAGTCTCTCGCACCATTGATGCAGCGCCTGACCGGCAATTCCGGCTGGTCGGGTCTGATGCTTGTGGCCGGCGCGACCGGTCCCGATGAAGCCATCGGTATTCGCGATATGGCACCGCAATCACTCTTTCTGGTCCCCGGCTATGGTGCGCAGGGCGCTGGTGCCCGTGACGCCGTGGCCGGTTTTGTCAATGGTCAGGGCGGCTGCGTAAATGCGTCGCGGTCGGTGACGTTTTGCGAGCAGGATGACGATAATCGCGATATTTCACGGTGGCAGCAGAAAATTGGTCAGGCGATTGCAGCGGCGCAGGCAGATTTAAAGGCGGCTCTGGCGCCTACCGCATAGAGATCATACTCGACAGCTTTCCAATTTCCCCTAGTGTATCTGAAAAATAAGAGAATACGGGGAAGCGGGAATGCGTAAAATGAAGACAGTCAATATTGTGGCAGGCATAATGCTGGCATTTGCGCTGGTATCGTGTGGCAGCGAGCCGGCGAAATTCGCGGATGTGACGTCTGAGAGATTGCTCAATGCAAGCAGTACGCCGGAAGAATGGCTAACTTATGGCGGTACTTATGATGAGCAGCGTCATTCCGGTCTAACCCAGATCAATCTCGACAATGTCGATGAATTAGGCGTCGCCTGGACTTATGATCTGGCGACGGCACGCGGCGTTGAATCAACACCGATTGTGGTCGATGGCGTTATGTATGTGACCTCGGCGTGGTCGGTGGTTCACGCTCTGGATGCGAGGACCGGTGAAGAATTGTGGGTTTATGACCCTGATGTCGACCGGGCTGTCGGGGTTAATGCCTGCTGCGATGTTGTGAATCGCGGTGTTGCTGTTTGGGAAGGCAAAATATTTGTCGGCGTGATCGACGGCCGGCTTGAGGCACTCGATGCCGAAACCGGCGCGTTGATCTGGTCCCGCGTCACGGTTGATCGGTCTAAACCTTACACAATTACTGGTGCCCCGCGGGTTGTAAAAGGCAATGTGCTGATTGGAAACGGTGGTGCGGAACTGGGTGTCCGGGGCTATATTTCAGCTTATGCAGCCGATACGGGAGATATGTCCTGGCGTTTCTACACCGTCCCAAATCCGAGCAAGCAGCCAGACGATGCTGCCTCTGATGCGGCCTTTGAGGCAATCGGCAATGTTAGCTGGGGCGATGAGGGGGCGTGGACCACAGATGGCGGTGGCGGAACTGTCTGGGATTCAATCATTTATGATGACGTGAATGACAATATTATTTTCGGTGTGGGTAATGGTTCGCCCTGGAACCGGGATTATCGTGACCCGGCGCAGGGCGACAATTTGTTTTTATCCTCGATTGTTGCAGTAGATGCGACGAGTGGGGCGTATAAGTGGCATTATCAAACGACACCGGGTGATAATTGGGATTATACCGCCACGCAGACCATTATTCTCGCCGACCTTCCGGTCGGTAGTGATGGGGCGCTTCGCCGGGTTGCCATGCAAGCGCCAAAGAATGGTTTTTTCTATGTCATCGATGCTGCGACCGGCGAGTTTATCTCCGGTGAGGCTTTTGTTCCGCAGAACTGGGCAATTGGCCTTGATGAGACGGGGCGACCAATCGAGCTTCCGGAGGCGCGCTATAGCGATACGCCTTATTACCAGGCGCCGGGGGCCTTGGGCGCACATAATTGGCATCCAATGGCGTTTAATCCGGATCTGAATTTGGCCTATATTCCGGCGCAGGAGATTCCGGATGCTTATGCCAGAGATAATATTTTTCCTGACCGTGAGCAGAACTGGAATACCGGGACAAATCTGACGGCTGGTTTGCCGATGGATCTCGACCTTGGGACAGCGATGGCGTTGCGCGCAACTTTGAAGGGACGATTGATTGCATGGGATCCGGTCACACAGTCAGCGCGCTGGAGTGTGGAGCATAGCAATGCCTGGAATGGCGGCGTTCTCTCAACTGCTGGCGGCCTTGTTTTTCAGGGTCGTTTGGAAGGCGAGTTTTCGGCCTATAATGCGGCAACGGGTGAAAAACTATGGGGCCAGAATGTTAAGGCTGGCGCGGCATCCGGGCCGGGCACCTATGCGATTGATGGCGAGCAATATGTAACTATTACAACCGGCTGGGGGTCGGCTTATGCCCTTGCAGGCGGGTCGGCATATGACCAGCCAGTACCGCCAATTGTTGGAAAAGTCGTTACATTTAAACTTGGCGGAACCGAGACGATTCCGGATCCTGACCTGATCTTGCCACCGCGCACTCCGAAAGCCGAAGCATTCGGTGATGAGGATTTGCTACAGACCGGATTCGATCAGTACCACTATAATTGTCGCGTTTGCCACGGCCCATTGGCAATCAGTTCCGGTGTTCTTCCGGACCTGCGCTGGTCTTACATCACAGCAGATGCCGAGGCGTGGAATAGTGTCGTGATTGATGGCAGCCTTGCGGCGAACGGCATGGTGTCATTTGCGAGTGCGCTATCGGAGGGCGATGCCGAGGCGATCAGGGCTTATGTTCTGAAACAGGCGCATGATGGCGCCGAAATGGAGGCGATGGTTGCGGCTGCAATGGCAGCAGAAGCAGACGCAGCTGCCGCGCCGTGATTTAGGCAAGGCCAAGTTCGGACCGACGTTTTTTGGACAAGCCATCGGCAACCAGCCGGTGGCTTTCCTTTATATAGTCCTTGAGAGCGTCATCGCTCAGGCCGGGCAATTCGAAATTCTGTATCCATTTAAAGCCGCGTGAAGCGAGATAAGGCGCCGGCCGCAGGCCCGGCTGCTCTTTCAAAATATCAAATGAAAGCGGGCTAACTTTAAATGTGATCGCCAGCATGTCCGAATTGCTCCAGCCGCCAATCGCAAAGACTTTCCTGCCGACTTTCCAGACATTGGCGTCACCCCATTGCCGCACATTTGTGGTAGCGGGGAGTCGCGAACAAAACTGACTGAATTCACTTTCGGTCATGTACGGAATCTGGGCCCGGCATGTGCCAGATTCAAGACACCATATTATGTCCCGGCCCTTTCCGGATGGTCCGACCAGCATATTTCAAGCGAATGGAGAATAATATGCGAGCTATTATTGTCGGTGCGTCTGGCGGCATTGGCGCGGCCTTGTCTGAAACACTGGCGCAGCGCGGCTGGCAGGTGCTGGCCTTATCGCGCCGTGGCATCAGTCCGGCTCACGAGAATATTGTTACCGGTTTTATTGATATTTGTGACGAGGACAGCATTGCTGCAGCTGCGCGGGCCGTCGGTGAAGACCATCCGCCACAGCTTGTTGTGGTCGCCACCGGATTGCTGTCCGGGATAAATGGAGTTCAGCCTGAAAAGACGTATCGGCACCAGTCGATGAACGCTTTTCAAACCGTTTTTCAAACCAATACATTCGGGCCGGCCCTCGTTGCGAAGTATTTTCTGCCGCTTATGCCGCGCCGCGGTCGCGCTGTTTTTGCCGCCTTGTCGGCGCGGGTCGGTTCGATTGGGGATAACCGGATCGGTGGCTGGCACGCCTATCGATCATCCAAGGCCGCGCTGAATATGCTTATTAAGAATTTTGCGATTGAGCAGACGCGTCGCAACCCTGACTTTGTTGCTGTCTCGCTGCATCCCGGTACGGTTGATACGGATTTATCGCGACCGTTTCAGGCCGGCGTACCTGACAAGTCATTGTTCACGCCGCAAAGGTCGGCCGCCTATCTCGCCGATGTACTGGCCAATTTAAAGTCTGATGATACCGGCAAGACGTTTGACTGGGCCGGTCAGGAAATTCCTGCCTAGTTCAGATTAATCGTGGTTAGTAGCTTTTAATGACCGACGCCCAAAATCGGGCTCGTCTGTGTCTATGCCGGCCTCAATAATGGCTTTTCGGATCCCACGGGCCCGTTTAAATTCCTCAACTAGCATATCGCCATCGGACCAGCGAATAGCCCGTTGAAGCGCAGCGAGGTCTTCGCTGAAACGGCCAAGCGTTTCGAGGACGGCGGTTTTATTGTTCAGAAATACATCGCGCCACATAATTGGATCGGACGCAGCGATGCGGGTGAAATCCCGAAATCCGCCAGCCGAATATTTGACAACTTCGCCTTCTTCGACGCTTTCCATGTCATACGCTGTTGCGACGATATTATAAGCGATAAGGTGGGGTAAGTGTGAGGTGATTGCTAATACCCGGTCATGGCGCTCGGTCGACATGAGTTCGACTTTGGCGCCGAGTGTCAACCAGAATAGCGACAAGGTTTCGATCGCCTTTTTATAGTCAGCCGTATCTGTTTTGAGCGGTGTAAGAATGTGCCAGGCGCCGGCAAAAAGGTCGGCAAATCCTGACGCCGGTCCCGATTTTTCAGTTCCTGCGATCGGATGCCCCGGAATGAGATGAACCGTATCCGGGCAGGATGCAGCCATGTCGGCGGTCACGCTATGTTTGACTGATCCGACATCGGTCAGAATTGCTCCCGGCTTTAGATCGCTAGATATTTCTTCGGTTAATTTCCCCAGCGCCCCGACAGGGACGCACAGGAATACCGCTTCGGCGCCTCGCACCGCCTCGCTGGCACTGGCCATCATCTGGCCCGGCACGAGTTTTTCTGCCATGGCTCTGGCATCGGGGTTGTGATCGAAGAGCCGGACCTCTCCGGCGCCGCCATAGGCGCGCACAGCATGAGCAATCGACGCGCCCAGCAGGCCGACACCAATAATCGCGATTGAGGGAAAAATTTTATTATCCATACTGCTCTCGCATCAGTCCCGTCAGCCAGGCATTGTTTGGGTTATGTTTTTACAAACTGGGTCAAAGCGTTGATGACGTCGCGATTAGCCTCTGTCGAGCCGACAGATATCCGTAGATAGTTTGGCAAACTGTAAACATCGACATTGCGCACGACGATTCCGGTTGATCTTAGATACAAGTCCGCATCCTCAGCACGCATTCCGTCTTTATTCTGAAACTCGACGAGCACAAAATTGCCGACACTTGGAATAATATTGAAGCCAAGCGCTTCGAGGGCGTTCTGTAACCTGTCACGTTCGAGCCGATTATGCGCTGTCGATCGGGCTTGGAAGTCGTCATCTTCGATTGCGGCAATTCCGGCCGCCTGGGCAACGGCGCTGACATTGAAAGGTCCGCGGGTGCGATTGAGCGCATCAATTACGCTTTCGGGCCCGTAAGCCCAGCCGAGACGCAGCGCGGCGAGGCCGTGGATTTTCGAGAATGTGCGCGTGACCAGGACATTGTTGCTTTCCCCGGCGAGCTGCATCCCGTCATCATAATCATCGGCTTCAACATATTCGGCATAGGCGCCGTCAAGCACTAACAGGACGTCTTCCGGCAAGCCGCGATGCAGGCGGTAAATGTCGGTTTTGTTGATATATGTTCCGGTTGGATTGTTTGGATTGGCGAGGAATACGATTCTGGTTTTCGGGGTAACCCGATCGAGAAGCGCGTCGACATCGGTTGTCTTGCCTGTTTCCGGGGCGCTGACCGTTTCGGCGCCAGCCTGCTGGGCTACTAATCGGTAGACAAGAAACCCGTGCTCGCTCTGCAAAATTTCGTCGCCGGGTGAGAGATAAGCACGCGAAAGCAGTTGAAAAATCTCGTCGGAGCCGGCGCCGCATATAATCTGGTTGGCATTAACCTGATATTTCTTGGCGATCGCATCCCGCAGAGCTAGCGCACCGCCATCCGGATAGGAGGCGAGATCAGAGGCTGCATCGATCGCGGCCTGTATGGCACGCGGACTGCATCCGAGCGGATTTTCGTTCGACGATAATTTCCACCCGACGGGACTTTTTTGTCCCCCTTTATAGGGGACAATGCTTAGAATATTTGCAAGCGCCTTGGGACCGGCCATAACAACTCCATTTTACTGGAATGGTCGTGGCGCGAAGTGGGCCTAAAATCAAGTGCTCAGAACAAATAGCTTCGTCCCCAGATGAGTTGGATTAATCTTTAGCTTCCGACAATTGCTTTGCCGTCACGCTCGCCGGTACGAATTCTGACAACAGAATCCATCGGCGTGACAAATATCTTACCATCACCGATTGTTCCGGTATTCGCAGCGCCAGAAATGGCTTCCACAACGCGATCGGCATCTTCCGACGTACATGCGACTTCGACTTTTACTTTTGGAAGCAAGCGGACCTCATATTCGGCGCCGCGATAGACTTCGGTTTTTCCTTGCTGGCGGCCATAGCCCCGGACTTCGGAAACTGTTAGTCCCGACACACCGGCTTCGCTAAGCGCATCGATAACAGCATCAAGCCGGCTGGGCTTGAATATGGCAGATACTAGTTTCATTTTTCAACTCCTTAAATATCGGATGACTAAATGGATACTGTCGGGTCGATCAGGTCAATTATATCCATGTGATTTGTGAAGGGCCGTCGTCGTCTGGTTAATATTTGAGCATTGCCGAACCACCTTGCCGTGATGTTTTGGCCTCATACACCTGTTCCGGTGCGCGATGATCCGGTTCGGCATAAATACGTTTTACTGCTTCAATCAGGATCAAACCACCGAAACTGGGCAGCAACCGCTCTCCCGTTCGTTCCAGGAGTCGAGAGGCGGAGGTCACCAAATACCAGTCAACTGGTGGCATGAAGACTGCTGTGCTGCTGGCAGTGACCTGAAACAGGCCGTCGGATAGAAACTGCCTTAATTGTCCGCGGGTCCAGGGTTGGCCGTGACCGAAAGCGCAGCCGTCATTTAATGACCAGACGCCACGTCGATTGGTAACAATAACGATCATTCGCCCTTCTGGCGCAAGGACCCGCCACGCCTCGCGCATCAGGTGCCGGGGATGTTCGGCTTCTTCCAGGGCGTGCATAAGAATAATTTTATCGAATTCGGAATCGTTGAAAGGGAGCCGGTGATTTGGCGTGATAACCACCCGCCGTGCCGCCTGCGAGGGTGTGGCTCTTTGGTGCATATCTTCTGGAATGGCGGCGAGACATGTTTGTTGTTCTGACTGCCAGAGTTGCAGAACCGGCAAACTGTAGCCGATGCCGAGCACTGATTGCCGGTCGCAGGCACCCCAAAGATCGCTAATACGTTCGCGTACGCGGTGCCCAACCGCGGCACCAAGACGGCTATTATAAAACGCTTCAAGGGTTGCTGTTGACTGACGCATGTGGCTCTTATTTACCAATATAATGAAAGACCTTAGGTTTTGATATGCTGACCATACACCAATTTTCCTGCCTTAACGATAATTACGGATATCTTGTTCACGACGAGGCATCGCAGCAGACTATTGCTATCGATACGCCGGATGCGGGGGCTTATCTGGATGCTGCGGCAAAGCGAAACTGGCAGATATCCGCCATTTGGAATACGCACTGGCATCCCGATCATGCCGGCGGCAATTTGGCAATTCAGAATGAGACGGGTTGTGAGATCATAGGGCCGGCTGGCGAAGCTGATAAAATCCCGGGATTACAGCGGGCGGTCAGCGGTGGCGACTCCGTCATGATCGGGGCCTGGCGAGCCGACATTATCGACGTGCCCGGACATACGCTCGGGCATATCGCATTTCACCTTCCTGATGCCGGTATCGCATTTGTCGGGGATGCGGTCTTTGCGCTTGGATGTGGACGCGTTTTCGAAGGAACGCCCGAAATGATGTGGAACAGCCTGTCGCGGATCAAGGCGTTACCCTCGGAAACCGTGCTTTACTGCGCGCATGAATACACCCAGGCAAATGCCCGCTTTTGTGAGACAATTGATCCGGAAAATACAGAGCTTGCGGCATATATATCCGAGATTGATGCAAAACGGGCCCGAAATGAAAAAACGGTTCCGATGCGGCTTTCAAGAGAACTTATAACCAATCCTTTCTTGCGCGCCGATGATCCCGGACTCCAGGCAAAAATGGGCCATGCTGGTGACCCGGTCGGAACATTTGCTGAAATCCGGGGGCGTAAGGACAGGTTCTGATGAATTTTGCGCGTGCGGGAGACCTCGGAGCTAACGAGATTATTCGCTTGCTGGCGATGCAGCCGCATCCGGAGGGCGGCCATTTTGCAGAAACCTTCCGGGCCGACGGCGACGACCGGTCGGCTTCGACGGCGATATATTATTTATTACAGGCTGACGAAGTTTCGGCCTGGCACCGGATCGATGCTGACGAGCACTGGCTGTGGCATGCTGGCGGCGCCTTGAGTTTGACGATCTCACCGCCTGACGGGCGTGGTGCAAAGGCAACCATGCTTGGCCCCGACCTGCGGGCAGGGCAGCGGCCGCAGCTAACAGTTGCGGCGCAGCATTGGCAAACTGCCGAAAGTCTAGGCGCCTGGTCGCTGGTCAGCTGTATTGTCGCGCCTGGTTTTGAATATGCAGGGTTTGAGCTTGCACCGGATAACTGGCGCCCCGAAATCTGACCTGCGCATGATCGGCCTTAAGCCTATTCGACTTTGCGTCAGACCGGAAACGGCCCGGCCCGGCTGAGAGATGAATGGACTGGATGCTGGAGCGCGGTTTCGAGCCAGCGTGCGGTCGCGATCATCTGGTTTAAGTCGATACCGGTTTCATAACCCGCGCGATCAAGCATATAGATAACGTCTTCAGTCGCGATATTCCCGGTCGCTGCCGGCGCAAACGGGCAGCCGCCAATGCCGCCGCAGCTGGCATCGATTGTATGAACGCTGGCTTCGATGGCGGCATGAATATTAGCCAGTGCCAAGCCGCGAGTGTCATGAAAATGCAGTCTCAAATAGACATCCGGTGCTTCTATCCGCACTCGTTCAATTCGGTCGCGGACATCCCAGGGTGTTGCCACACCAATCGTATCGCCAAGCGCGACTTCATTCACGCCGGCGCGTTGGGCCTGGGCTGCCAGATTGGCGACAATACTGGTATCGACTTCTCCGGAAAATGGGTCACCAAAGGCAACTGCAATCGTTGCTGATAATGGCAGGCCGGCTTCATGGATCAGGGGTGCGCATGCCGCCAGCGCATCAGCGCTTTGTTGCGGGGACATGTTCTGATTGCGCCGGCCGAACCCTTCGCCGGCCACCAGCACAAAGTTGATTTCGTTCGCGCCGGAATCAATGGCCCTGCGGACCCCTTTTTCATTTAGCGCCAGCGCAATATGACTTGTTCCAGCCGGTCGCGCTGCACGCTTGAAAACATCTCCGCTATCGGCCATTTTTGGCACCGCGCGAGGGGATACAAACGCCCCGGTTTCCATGCGTTTGACACCGCAGGCTTGCAAGCGTTCGATGAATTCGAGTTTCTGGTCTGTGGTCAGATTGGCCGGATCATTTTGCAGGCCGTCCCGGGGGCCGACTTCCACAATATCAATTCTTCTTGTCATAACCACAGTTTATAGGGCATTCAGCAAAAATGACAGGGATGCTACCTTTAAAAAATATTCGGGTTATCGAGCTTGGACAGCTGATCTCCGGTCCATTTTGCGGCCAGCTCCTGGGCGACTTCGGCGCCGAAATCATTAAAATTGAGACGCCTGACCGACCCGACCCGGCGCGTGACTGGGGCGCTGTCAAAGTGAATGATAAAAGCGTTTTCTGGCCGATAATCGCGCGCAATAAGCGATCACTGACTTTGAACCTTCGGCATCAGGAAGGACAGGATATTTTACGGCAATTGGTTGGCGACGCTGATGTCCTGATTGAAAATTTCCGGCCGGGGACATTGGAAAAGTGGGGCCTCGGGCCTGAAGTCCTGCAAGCTATAAATCCGCGCCTGATTATTACCCGGGTTTCGGGATACGGCCAGTCGGGGCCGGAATCCCACAAGCCGGGATATGCGAGCGTCGGTGAGGCAAAGGCCGGTTTGCGGCATCTGATCGGCGATCCCGACCGGCCTCCGGCCCGGGCTGGCGTATCGCTCGGTGATACCATGACGGGTACTTTCGCCGCGCTTGGCACGATGATAGCGCTGTTTGCGCGAGAGCGAAGCGGGCGAGGACAAATCGTCGATGCCGCAATTTACGAAAGTGTTATGGCGTTCATGGAAAGCCTGATACCGGAATACGCTCTGGCGGGGCATACAAGGCAGCGAACCGGCAGCATTCTGCCGCGAATAGCTCCATCGGGAGCGTATCCCTGCCGGGATGGAATGGTGATTATCGGCGCCAATCAGAATACCTTGTTCGCGCGACTTTGCGATGCGATTGGCAGCGACTGGGCGAGCGATCCGCGTTATGTCACCCACGATGCCAGAGGCTCGCATCAAGCAGAACTTGACGATATGATTGCCGATTGGAGCGCCGGAAAAACAATGGCCGAACTAATCAAGCTTTGCGACGATTATGAAGTTCCGTGCGGGCCGATCAATACCGCAAGGGAAATGCTTGCGGATGCACATATAAAAGCCCGTAATGCGATTGTGTCGATGCTCGATCCGGCGACCGGCCTTGACATCCCCATGCAGGCGGTTGTGCCTAAACTGTCTGAAACCCCGGGCGAGGTTAGAGCAACCGGCCCAGAATTGGGGGCTGACACGGAAGCGATATTAGCCGAGCTTGGGATTGGCCCAGAAGAAGTTCAAAATTTGCGAGAAAAAAATGTTGTTTGAAAAGCCCCTCAGCGGAGCCGATCAGGATGAGACGACCCGGTTACGGCCCAAATTCAATGCCGACGGCTTGATTGCGGCTATTGCGCAGGATACCAGAACGTCCGAAGTTCTGATGTTGGCCTGGATGAATGAAGATGCGCTGGCTAAAACATTGGAAACCGGCCAGGCCACATATTGGTCACGGTCGCGGCAATGTCTGTGGGTCAAAGGCGAAAGCTCAGGCCATCGTCAAGCCGTACTCGAACTGTTGATTGACTGTGATCAGGACGCGGTTCTGTTGAAAGTCGAGCAAGTCGGCGGTGCTTGTCATACCGGCCGGACATCCTGTTTTTATCGCCGGTCCAATACGCAGGGCGACCTTATAGTTGATTAGCAGGCCGTCGCTTTTTGCTGGACAGGTGCAGGTAATGGTTCTTCTTTAAAAAGCTCGGCCTGATTATTTCCGGCCGGAATTAGGTTTATGTGCCGGGGGAGCTAAATGCCCGGAGGGCTCGGATTTGTTCTATATACAATCTCCGGTAAAGCGTGCTTCGGAGAAGTGCTCTCTGGCAAGGCCGTGTCGGGCAAAGCCGTATCGGGCAAAGTACCGACCGGGCTGAGTGTGTCGAATTGCTGGCGATCCCGGCGAGATTCGAACTCACGACCTACAGATTAGGAATCTGTTGCTCTATCCTGCTGAGCTACGGGACCGATGGGTTCAAGCTTAGCGTCATTTGCGGGACACATGAAAGTCTGCAATGCGAGTGTTATCGATCATTACGGGTTTGCTGCTGTGTTCAACATGTGCGCCCGCGCCTTATTTCGCCACTGTGGAGCCCGGCGAAACCGGTCGGGTGGTGCGTATTGCCGATGGTGACACTTTATATTTGCACACCGGACAAAGTGTCCGTCTTGCCGGTATTGAGGCGCCATCACTCGCTTACCGGGCGCGTGCGGCAGCGCCATTTTCCGACCAGTCAAAACGCATGCTCGAAGATCTCGCACAAGGGCGCGATATCCAGCTCTATTACCCCGGCTTGACCCGGGACCGTTATCAACGTGCGCTTGCACATGCCGTGACTATTGATGAAAAGGGGGCTCCGGTATGGCTGAATCAGGCAATGCTTGAGCGCGGTGGGGCCTGGGTGAGATTGTATCCTGACACCGATGCCGAAGCGGAGGCATTATTTCGGGCCGAGGCTGCTGCGCGATCCGCCGGCCTCGGCCTGTGGGGTGAAAGTGAATATTCAAATACAGAAATGGCGGATCTCACCGAGACCCAGACCGGGTTTGTGCTCGTAACCGGCACTTTTGTAGCTGGGGCGAGGCCTAATCTGACAGACCCTCTCGGAGCCGCCTGCATAGCGCGGTTCCAGAATAGCAGTATCCGGGTTTTTGTGGCGCCCGAAGCGGCCGAGATCTGCTCCCTTCCGGCGCAGACCCGACTGCATTTAAGAGGCTGGCTGCGGGCCGGATTGTTACGCATATCGCATCATGGTCACTGGTGGCGGATCGCGGATTGAAAGGTTCTTTGCGATTTTATCAGAGTGCTGGAAGCGCCGATTTGGATATCTCGTTTGCGCTTCGGAGTGACTTTATCACAGCTGTCAAACTACGCTTAATCGTCACGGTCAAAACCGCAATTACGATGTGAGTGCGCTTCTGGACATAAGTTTTCAGCGAGTTATGCTGCAAGGCACAATTTTACTTTTTGCTGGTTCACGAAGCGGCCTTTACGGGTCTCGTCAATGTTGGACAAAAATCATCAGAAAGTGCGGTGGGACATTAACAATGCCCTTGAACAGGGAGGATTAGACATGTCGATATCGAATGATGGAACGGTCGTGATCATCAAGAAGTACGCCAATCGGCGCCTTTATTGCACATCAACCTCTACCTATATAACGCTGGAAACACTGGCAGATCTTGTGCGGCGCGGCATAGAATTTGAAGTGCAGGATGCGAAAACCGGCGAAGATTTGACCCGCCAGATACTGACACAGATCATTTTTGAAAGAGAGAATAAAGGCGAAGGGGCTTTGCCTGTCGATTTCTTGCGGCAACTTATAAGCTGTTATGGCGGCGGCAGCCAGTCAATGCTTCCGACCTGGCTGGATATGAGTATGAATAGCTTTGCGGAATGGCAGAAAAACTGGTCACAAGCTTCCGAGGAACCAGCCGGGTTAGAAGTCTTATTCGCCAAACAAATCCGTACGAATGCCGAGATTTTTGAGCGAACAATGAAAATGTTTGCGAGTGGAGGGCGTGGGGATACTGCTGCCGGCGACGCGGCGGTGAATGCTCGCCCGACTTCGTCAGAACCATCTCGTGGCGGGCCTGCGGCAGACGAGGATGAGGTTGCGTCGCTGAAAGTCCAGCTCGAACGGATGCAGGATCAGCTTAATGCGCTGACTAATCGATAGGACGCGAATTCATCTCAATTAAAAGGGCGCCTGATCTGGATCGGGCGCCCTTTTGGTTTGGGTTCGCAGTTTTAGGCGATCACCGCTTTATGCGGCGGCCTCATCGGCCAGATTACGCAGCACATAATGCAGAATTCCGCCATTATGGAAGTATTCCAGCTCGTTATCAGTATCGATTCGCACGATTGTTCGCGCCGTTACGGTTGATCCGTCAGCCCGTTTGATATCAACCATGACGAGCTGCCTTGGCTCGATATTGCTGATACCGGAAATCGATACGGTCTCATCACCTTTCAGGCCGAGCTTTTCCCAGCTGTCGCCCTGATCAAATTGCAATGGCAGGACGCCCATGCCGATCAGGTTGGATCTGTGAATCCGTTCGAAGCTGCCGGCAATAACCGCCCGAACACCAAGCAGATTGGTGCCTTTTGCCGCCCAATCACGCGATGATCCGTTGCCGTACAATTCACCGGCGAAAACGACTAGGGGGACATTTTCTTCCTGATAGCGCATCGCTGCATCATAGATCGGCATTTGTTTGCCGCTCGGATGGTGGATTGTGACGCCGCCCTCGACGCCGGGCACCATCTGATTCTTGATCCGGATATTGGCGAATGTGCCGCGCATCATCACTTCGTGATTGCCGCGCCGCGAGCCATAGGAGTTGAAATCCAGAACACCGACCTGACGTTCTTGCAGATAGACCCCGGCCGGGCTTGAAGATTTGATCGAACCGGCTGGCGAAATATGGTCGGTTGTGATGCTGTCGGCAAAGACGCCCAATACGCGGGCATTTGTGATATCTTCTGGCGCTTCAATGGTTCGTGTCATGCCTTCGAAATAGGGCGGGTTCTGAACATAGGTTGAAGCACTTGGCCAAATGTAAGTCTGGCCACCGGAAACACTGATGCCCTGCCAGTGCTCATCGCCTTTAAAGACGTTTGAGTAACGTTCTGCGAACATTTCAGGCGTGACGCAGGCATTCATGACTTCGGCAATTTCCTGATTGCTGGGCCAGATATCTTTTAGATAGATGTCCTGCCCGTCGGCGCCTTTTCCAATCGGGTCGGTTGCAATATTTGTGCGCAAGGTCCCGGCGATTGCATAGGCCACGACAAGCGGCGGCGAGGCGAGATAGTTCGCTTTAATGTCCGGACCAATGCGTCCTTCGAAGTTGCGATTACCCGAAAGCACCGAGCAGGAGACCAGGTCACCGTCGGAAATCGCCTTTGAAAGTTGTGGTTCAAGTGGGCCGGAATTACCAATACAAGTTGTGCAACCATATCCGACCAGGTTGAAGCCGAGCGCATTGAGATCATCGGAGAGGCCGGCCTTATCGAGATAGTCGGTTACCACCTGACTGCCGGGTGCGAGTGATGTTTTTACCCATGGCTTCCGGCTGAGGCCGAGCTCGTTTGCTTTGCGGGCGACCAGACCTGCTGCAACAAGAACACTGGGGTTCGAGGTGTTGGTACACGACGTGATCGCGGCAATGAAAACGTCACCATGCGTAACGGTGTAATCGGCGCCTTCAACGGAAACGGGTTCAGCCGCATCACTGGCTTTGCCAAACTCCTGGGCCATTGCATCTGCGAATTTCTGGTCAGCTTCAGACAGCAGCACGCGGTCCTGTGGCCGCTTGGGACCGGCGAGTGACGGCACGACCGATCCAAGGTCCAGTTCAAGTGTATCGGTGAAGACCGGATCGCTCATGTCAGGGCGCCAATACCCCTGCGCCTTGGCATATGCCTCGACCAATGCAACCCGATCTGTGTCGCGGCCTGTATTGGCAAGATATTTGATCGTTTCATTGTCGACCGGGAAGAAGCCACATGTCGCACCGTATTCAGGCGCCATATTCGAAATAGTTGCTTCATCCTCGAGACTAAGATGTCCGAGGCCCTCACCATAGAATTCGACGAATTTACCGACGACACCTTTCTTGCGGAGCATTTCGACAACTGTCAGAACCAGGTCGGTTGCGGTGGCGCCTTCTGCAAGTTTACCAGTCAGTTTAAAGCCGATCACGTCCGGGATCAGCATTGAAACCGGCTGGCCAAGCATGGCGGCCTCGGCTTCAATCCCGCCGACGCCCCAGCCAAGCACGGAAAGGCCGTTAATCATGGTCGTATGGCTGTCGGTTCCGACACATGTGTCGGGATAAGCGACAGTGGTGCCGTCTTCTTCTCGGGTCCAGACAGTCTGACCGAGATATTCAAGGTTTACCTGATGGCAGATACCGGTCCCCGGAGGTACGACTCTGAAGTTTTTGAACGCAGTTGAGCCCCAGCGCAGGAACTCATACCGCTCCTGATTTCGCTTATACTCAATTTCGACGTTTTTGACGAAGCTGTCAGGGCCTGCAAAATTATCAACCATAACGGAGTGGTCGATGACGAGGTCGACGGGGACTTGCGGGTTAATTGCCTCGGCATCTGCGCCCAATTTCTCGGCGGCGTCGCGCATGGCTGCCAGATCGACAACCGCCGGGACGCCGGTAAAGTCCTGCATCAGGACCCGGGCGGGACGATAGGCGATTTCGTGAGTAGTCTTGCCGCCATTGTCCAGCCAGCCTTTAAAAGCCACGATATCTTCTTTTGTGACAGTAGTGCCGTCTTCGTGCCGTAGCATATTTTCCAGCAGGACTTTTAAAGATGCCGGTAGGCTCGAAATATCACCAAGACCGTTTTCGGCGGCGGCGTCGAGTGAGTAGTAAGTGTAGGATTTACCATTTACGCTAAGCGTTTTTCGAGCGTTGAAGCTATCGAGGGAAGACATGGACAAAGCACCTCTATTGGTTGATTTTTGTATATGGGCGTGTCCTATACCGCCGCGAGCAAACACGCAATCTTCTGTGTTGAACACATTTGGCGATAGGGAAATTTAGTCCTGATGAAAATTCTGGTCGAAGCCACCAAACTCGCCTCTATGCGCGGTGAACAGATATTGTTCATGAATCTGGATATTTCGCTGGAGCGTGGTGAGATTGTGCTGCTTCGCGGGCGAAATGGCAGTGGCAAAACCACATTGCTGCGTCAGCTTGCCGGGCTGTCGCAACCGCAGGCCGGCCGGTTGCAGCGATATGGCTCCCAGCACTGGATTGGCCACAATCACGGGCTCAAGACGCATGAGACGCCCCGGCTTCATTTGCGGCATTGGGCAAATGTCTGGGGTAGCGCGTGCGATATCGAGCAGATTCTCGCGCGCCTGAATCTGAAGCGACCCGCCGACGTGCCGTCGCGATTATTGTCGGCCGGACAAAAGCGTCGCACCGCGATTGGCCGATTATTGCTCGAGGATCGCCCGATCTGGCTGCTCGACGAACCTTTCAATGCGCTGGATACACAAGGGCATGACATGCTGCGCGATCTGATCGAGGCGCATGTCTCCGCCGGGGGCGCCGTTATCGCTGCGCTGCACGGTGAAATTGCAATGTCGGCCACACGGGAGATCTCACTATGAAGTCGGCGCCGATCCACTATGCTTTTAGACAAGCGCTGGTTGAGGCCTGGGCGGGCGGTGCCGGCTTATTGCTGCCGGTCGGATTTTTTGGTGGCACGGTGGTACTGGTTCCTTTCAGTCTTGGTGATTCCAGCGCGCTGCTGGCCACAGCCGGGCCCGGTGTTTTGTGGCTGGCCCTGGCATTAGCATCATTGGTGACGCTTGAGCGGGTGTTTCAGGCGGATCTGCAGGATGGCGCGCTCGACCTCTGGATTCAAGAGGATAACCTCATATCCCTAATAGCGGCGGTAAAAATACTAGCCCATTTTATAGTGTCGGGATTGCCGCTTGTGCTTCTGACGCCTCTGATTGGTCTGATGTTTCAGATTCCGGCGGAAGCGACTGTCACCGCGATGGCGGTCTATGGCTTTGGCGGGGTGAGCTTTTTTCTCTGGGGGGGCGTGGCTGCGGCTTTATCGGCCAGCATTGCGCGGGCCGGGCTGCTTATCGCCGTGATCGCGTTGCCGTTTTACTTGCCGACTATGATCTTTGGCAGTCTGGCGATCCTCGAAGACGGCGCCGGGACATCAGATTTGTTCTTGCTGGCTTCAACATTGTTTGCGCTTGGTGTCGCACCCCCATTCATGGGTGCGGCTTTGCGCTTGGCGGCAGACTAAGATAGAGGTACACAGATCCGATGTGGACGCTTTTATCAAACCCTCACCGTTTTCTGGCTTTTGCGCGATGGGCGGTGCCAATTGCATACGGGCTCGGCACAATAATTTTTGCTGCTAGCCTTTATCGTGGCCTGTGGCAGGTTCCGCCGGACGAAATGCAAGGCGGCGATATTATTCGCGGCATGTTTATTCACGTGCCGAGTGCGTGGCTGTGTATGGGACTGTATGTTGGGCTGGCGGTCGCCAGTTTCGTCTGGTTCGTCTGGCGTCACGAGCTGGCCGATGTTGCCGCCCGTGCGATTGCGCCGATTGGTGCGTCCTACACGCTATTGTGTCTGGTCACCGGATCGATCTGGGGGAAGCCGACTTGGGGAACATGGTGGGTCTGGGACGATCCCCGCATCATGTCAGTGCTGGTATTATTTTTCCTGTTTATTGGCTACATCGCTCTGCGTTCAGCTCTCGAAACGAGGCAGCGGGCCGCGCGCGCCGGGGCTATTCTGGCGATGGTTGGCATTCTGAATGTTCCGATTATCAGATTCTCGGTTGATATCTGGGCCAGCCTGCATCAGGGGCCGAGCGTGATCCGGGCCGAAGGGCCGGCAATGGCTGCGGTATATATGACGCCTTTATTGTTCAGCTTTTTAGGCCAGATACTAATCGTCTCGGCGATGGTGATTACGCTTATGCGGGCGGAAATATTTACGCAGCAAGCCGACCGAATGTTGGCGCGGCGTTTAGGAGGGCAGTAAATGTTCCCGGAATTTGATAAAAACGCGGCTTATATCTGGGCGATTGTGGGCCTGGGTATCGCTTTACCCATCATGTTGACAATTTATACGCAAATACGCTTACGCCTGTCTTTACGACGACTAGAGCGTTACCGGTCAATTGAAGCCGAGACGACCGACGACACGTGATGTGTCGCGTTTCATCGCGATCTTAATTCAACGCTTTAATTTCTTTTTTCTTTTCAGGCTTTTCTTCAGTTTGAGCTTGAGGTCCTCGATATCGATATCATCACCTGCGACATAGGTTAAAATGCGCATCAGGCTGTCACGCTGTGATTTTCGTAAGCCGCTTAACAGTTCTTCATCAGCAAAAGCGACAATCGGGGCCGATTTTTTATAGGCTTTTTCGCCGGCATTTGTCAGCGAAACGGATTTTGCTCTCGCATCATTCTTTGAGGAAAGTCGCTTGACCAGCCCGTTTTTCTCCATCCGTGATACCATATCGGCAAGAGTGGAGCGATCGATACCGGTTGTTTCCACAAGGCTTGACTGGCTTTGCCCGTCATCCTCATGCAGCGCCGCGAGGACTGTGAACTGGCGGATGGTGAGATTATGCTCGGCCAGCTCAGCGGCCGACATGTTAACCGCTTCCTGCTGCACCCGATGTAATAGGTGCGTCGCAGAATCGGCTAGCTTAAACGGTTTCGCGATTTCCTCTTTCGCCATCGGGTTTGCCTGTCATTGACTATTGTGAGACCAAGATCTTCTGAATACACCGTACCGGTGCCGAAGCCTTTAGCCTAAGTTTTTTTATTTATTATGACAATAATTCCAGAACCTGATTTTATTCTCCGGATTCCGGAGGGCGATGACAAGGAGAGGCTAGTTTGCCGAAACTGTGACTTCGTCGACTATCGTAATCCTAAAATTGTTGCGGGTGCGGTGGTGCTAAGTGGTGACAAGATTTTGTTATGCCGGCGGGCGATCGAGCCGCGGCGTGGTTTCTGGACGTTGCCTGCCGGTTTCATGGAGCTTGGCGAAAGTGTAGAGGAGGCCGCGGCCCGTGAGGCACTGGAGGAGGCCGAGGCCGATATCGAGATTGACCGGTTGCTGGCGGTTTATTCGGTGCCGAGAATTGGTCAGGTCCAGATCATGTTTCGCGCGCGGCTAAAGGGTGGCTACGGAATTGGTCCGGAAAGTCAGGAAGTGGCGTTGTTTGACTGGGCTGATATTCCTTGGTCAGAGCTGGCGTTTCCGACCGTTGTATGGGCGCTGACGCATTATGCCGAAACTCGCGATCGCGATGTTTTTGTTCCGTTCGCGAACCCGCCGGGAACCGACACGCTTACGCGCTAGGCGTGTCTGTATCGGGGCGGTCTTCATCGGCGAGATTTTTGAGCATGTAAGGGACATTAATCGCGCCGAATACGAAAGTGATCGCCATATTTCCCAATTTCCAGTTGGCCCAGACATCTTCGCTATAATTGCGCCAGAGGAACTCATTCCACAATGCCATCATGATAAAGAAGCAGCCCCATCGAATGGCGAGTGTGCGCCAGGCAAAGTCCGGCAGTTCAAAAACGCTCTGAAACATCACTTTCCAGATATTCTGTTTGATTGCGAGGCTGCCAAAAATCATGGTCGCCAGAAACCCGTTTTGAATGGTTGGCTTGATCAATAGGAATTGTTTGTCCTGCAAGAAGATGCCTAGCAATCCGAAGCCCCCGACAATTGTCGCTGTAAATACCAGAAAGAGCGGTGCGGGCCTCCCTTGGCGCAGATAATTGCTGACCGTCCAGAACGTTGCGGCAATCAGAACACCTGTCGCCCAGTAGAGAGCTGTCTCGCTGCCCAAAAAGGGCGATTGCAGGTCTGCGATGCGCAGGCCATTATAAACAAGAACGAAGCCGACAATCGGAGCAAGGTCGGCCCAGATCTGATTGGCCTTGTCTGCCGCTGTTCCAATTCCAGATTGTTTGCCTGTCATAAAAGCCGTTTACCTCAAGCATTGTTGACCGGTTTAGCGTCATGCCGCGCAGGGTTATGCAACGGACAATTGTCTGAATATGTTATTGTGCAGTGTCAAGCAAGATCAGCCCCGATGCCAGCACAAGAGCGGCGATAATACGTTTGCGACCAAATGGCTCTTTGAGCAGAATGGCCCCGAAAATTGCACCAAATACGACGGATGTTTCGCGTAACGCTGTGACCTTGGCTGCATCTGTCAAAGCGAAGGCCCATAAAGCGGTTGCATATGATGCGCTGCCGAGCATGCCACCAATAATGCCGTCGCGAAGTCGCGGCCGCAAGCTGGACCATAGCCGCTGACGACGCGTATAAAATGTTGCCACAGTGATGCCGATCCAGTCGAGCAAGAATAGCCAGACGATATAGGTCCAAAGAGTTGAGGCTAGCCTGATGCCATTTGCATCCATAACGGAGTAAAGCGCCACGCCGAGGGCGGTGACGATTGCCCACATCAGAGCGTTTTGCCGAAGCTGGCTAACTCTATTCTGGTTTTTTTTCGGGGGTGGCAAAGACAAATAGTGCTGCTGTAGCCAGTATTAGACCGCCCCAGCCCCAGCGACTGAGCTGTTCGTCGAGAACGAAAGTGGCAAGAATAGCGGTCAGTAGAGGGGCAAGCCCGCGCATGACCGGAAAGACCAATGACAAAGCACCACGTTGTAATGCTCTGACCATCGCGAACTGATACGCCCCATGCGCGATCAATGACAGGACCAAGGCAAGCCAGACAGCGGTGCTTGGAAATGGCACAAATGGCAATAGCGGTAGGACCGATGCCGCCATTGTCAGTGAGACAATCATTCGTGTGGCCAGCACGTCGCCGCCGCGTTTGACGAATAGATTGGTCATCGCGACTGTAACCGCCGAAAACAGGCAGAGAATAATTGGCAGAAGTGGCGCGCTCATGCGCGTCGTGTCAGTTGTGCCGGGACTAAAGTCAAGCGCAAGAGCGGGCTTGAGTTTATAGGGGTGATCGGTAAACCCCGATTATGTTGACGATTCACCAGCTTGATTATCGCATAGAAGCGCGCAGCCTGTTCGAAAATGCCAGCGCGCAAATTACTGCTGGCTGGAAAGTTGGCCTGGTCGGACGCAATGGCACCGGAAAGTCAACTTTGCTGCGCCTGATACTTGAAGAGATCGACGCCCCTCGCCGCCATAGTTCGATTAGTTTGAATAAGGGTGCGCGGGTTGGTGTGGTTACACAGGAGGTTGCACCGGACGATAAAACCATCATGGAAGTCGTGCTGGCGGCCGATACCGAACGCTCTACGCTAATGGCCGAAGCCGATACGGCAACTGACCCGATGCGGATTGCCGAGATCCATGCCCGCCTGGTTGATATTGACGCCTGGTCGGCGGATGCGCGAGCTGCTGAAATCCTGGCCGGGCTCGGATTTTCGTATGCCGACCTCACCCGCCCGGCCCGTGAATTTTCTGGCGGTTGGCGGATGCGCGCGGCGCTCGCCGGTGTTTTATTCTCCCAACCAGAGCTGCTTTTGCTTGATGAGCCGACAAACTACCTCGATCTTGAGGGGGCCGCTTGGCTGGAAGGGTATTTGCGGAAATACCCTTACACGGTCATTCTCGTGTCGCATGACCGAGACCTGTTAAACCGCAGCGTGACACATACAATGGCGCTGGAGAACCGGCAGCTTTTCATCTGTCCGGGTGGCTATGATGATTGGCTTAAGTTGCGCGCCGAAAAATCCGCACAAATCGAGGCCCAGCGCCAGAAGCAAGAAGCTGACCGGGCTCATTTGCAGGCCTTTGTGGATCGTTTCAGATACAAATTATCAAAGGCACGCCAGGCGCAGTCACGGATTAAGCGACTAGAGAAAATGCAGGAAATTTCGGTCCCGTTAGAGGACCGGACAGTACCTTTCACGTTTCAGACCGGTGAAGAGAAACTGCTCCCCCCAATGCTTGTTCTGGAATCGGCAAGTATGGGATATGGGCCAGGCGCTGAAATTCTGAGTGATGTGAATTTGCGAATTGATCCGGAAGACCGCATTGCCATAGTCGGCACTAATGGCCAGGGCAAAACGACTTTGGTAAAATCAATTGCCGAGCGTTTGCCGTTAATGGCAGGTCAGCGAGTCGCGCCGCGATCGGTCAGGATCGGTTACTTCTCACAGGATCAGATGGATGAGCTGGTCTCCGGGCAGACGATTCTTGAGCATATTTCCGCTGTCGCGCCAAAACAGACGCCAATGTCCCGGTTACGGTCGATTTGCGCCGAGCTCGGATTTAGTCATGAAAAAGTCGAAACACGCGTAGAGAATTTGTCGGGTGGTGAAAAAGTCCGGCTCCTGCTTGGACTAATGACATTCGAAAAGCCGCATATTCTTATTCTGGACGAGCCGACGTCGCACCTGGACATTGATAGCCGTGAGGCCCTGATCTATGCGCTGAACGATTATCAGGGCGCTGTCGTGCTGATCACGCACGATATTTTTCTGGCCGAGGCGACGGCGGATCAGCTCTGGCTGGTCAAAGATGGCCGCGCGGTGCCATATGCCGGAACGCTACAAGATTATCGCGATCTAGTTTTAAGTGCTGACAGGCCGGTTGAAACGACGCCTAAGGCAACAAAGCTGCCAGCCGAGACGCCGAGCGTGGCCCGCATCGACAAGGCAGAATTACGCCGGCAGGCATCGGAACGACGCAAACAGGCCGCGCCGCTTAAAAAGAAAGCTCAGAATGCTGAGCGAGCGCTTGATAAAGCGATGACTGAAATCGCGGCAATCGACCTCAAATTGTCAAAGGAAGGTCTATCTTCAAGTGACATTCAGGCGATGATGGTGGAGCGGTATGACTGGCAGGCGCGCGCGGACGCATCCGAGCTTGAATGGCTCGAGGCTGAAGAAGCCTATGAGGAGGCTATAAGGACCGCTTAAAGTCGATTAGGCCGCTACAGTGCCGCCTCAACGGACGTTACTTCTGGAACATACGCTTTGAGCATGTTCTCAATTCCCTGTTTGAGCGTGAATGTCGAAGAGGGACAACCGGCACAAGCACCGCGCATGGAGAGATGGACTGCGCCGGTCTCAGGTTCAAACCGGTGGAATACAATATCACCGCCATCCTGTGCTACTGCAGGCCGAACGCGGGTTTCGATCAGTTCGATGATTTCGCCGACAATTTCTGCTGTGTCGCCCTCATAATCGTCCACGGAACCAGCGGTCTCGGACATGCCGGACTGGTTTACTTCCTCGTCCATAACCGGAAGACCGGCCACGAAATGATCCATAATTGCTGCGAGCGCCATCGGGCGAACATGCTTCCAGTCGGCTGCCTCAGCTTTGGTTAAAGAGATAAAATCACGCCCCAGAAAGACCCGGGCAATCCCTTCGACATCAAATAGCGATTGCGCCAGCGGGCTGATTCCTGCTTCTCCGATTCCCGCGAAATCAAACGGACCATCATCACCGGTCACCAACTGACCCGGTAGAAATTTGACGGTATCAGGATTAGGCGTTGCTTCGGTTTGAATGAACATGGCGTGCGAGGTCCTATTTTTCGTGACCCGTCGGAGATGGCGCTCCGGCCGGCTTATTTCAAGTTCACACTGATAGCCAAACTGTTACTCGCCGTCGAGATCGGCCTGCCATTCTGATCATTGAGCGTGTCCGACAGTAAGACCGTCTTGTTGGACGCACGCGCGATCAGTTCAGCCATTCGCGCCGGGTGGTTGGACAGAAACATACCATTGCCATCTGGGTTGCTAATAATCAGCGGGTTAAATGTAGCGGCCTGGCGCCAGGCAATGACCGTCTGCTCAAGGACGTAGGAATGGACGATATTTTGAAACAGGCTCGGTTCGTCCTGTTCAAGGGCAAGCAGCAGCTGGCTAACAACGTGGGCGTAAGCGCGCGCGCGATAAATGGCTTGAATGTCAGCTTCCGCAGCTGGCCATCCATCGGTTTGTTCCGTGGATACGTTTAAGCCCTGCTGCAGGCTATCGGCCCAATGGGTATAAGTGTCCAAACGCGCCGTTACTGCCTGGGAGTCAGTTGCTGCCGTGGCGAGGCCTCGCATAAGCCGACCGTCATAGCTGCGCAGCGCCTCTGTCGCTGCGACAAGACGAGGCTTGGCCAATACCGAAGCCTTTGGGAGTAATAATCGGGAAGCGGCTCCGAGATCGGTATCGGCGCGGCCATTCCGGTCCGGTGCAAGCTCTGCCATCAAAGCGGTATTATCCGACAGTGCAGAGATGATGCCATTCTGCCAGGCGGGGACGCCAACCAGACGGGCCTTAGGGTGCCAGTCTGGGAGGTCGGTCGAGATACCGGCACCCTGCAACTCACGGTCGACGAGTTGCAGCATTGTGCCGGCTTCAGCGGAGGCCCAGTTTTTCGCCTGGGAGAGCGTGATATTGCGGGTGTCTATCCGATGGCTGACAACGATGGCTGCAGCATAGCCGACAGAAGTGATTGTGGCTGCTAAAACAGCAAGAAGGGTGACTGTGTTTTTTCCGATCATTGTTCGGATCGTATCCAATTCTGTTTCGAATGCCCGCGCCAAGCCGATTCATAAAACTGATTCGGTATCGTCGCGGATTTCTTTAATCGCCGTTATGACTGCCGCGTTCATCGATCGTTTCGTATGCGAATCCGTCCTATCACGTCCCAGCCCTGCAGCGCATAAACTCCTAATCGCTATGGTTCAATATTATTATATATTTTTATTTCGCGTTATGACGATTGATCTGAACAAAAAATGAACGGTATCTTTGTCTGCGATCATATAAAGCGCTTAGATCAGGGCTTACTGTGCGTCCCGAACGCCGCCGCAATTTTTAAACCGGCCTCGCGAATCGCATCTCGCGCACTGGTTGAAACGCCTGTCAGATTCATGAAACCATGCACCATATCTGCATGTTCTCTGACTGTAACGGCGATGCCGTGTGCCGCCAGCTTGTCAGCATAAGCGAAGCCTTCATCTTTCAAGGGGTCCCAGCCGCAAAGCACCAGATGGGCCGGACAGAGCGCTCGAAAATTATCTAGTGCGGCAAATAGTGGCGACACTCTTTCATCCATCCTGTCGGCAGGGTCTGCGACATAGGCATCGCGGAAATAATCGAATAGTTGCGGCGACAGAAACATGCCGCCCTCCTGCCATCGTCGCGGTTTGGTGCGAATGTCGGAAAATTGGAGTAACGGGTAAAGTAAGAGCTGGAAGGCTGGTGCCTGCAGGCCGCGTTTAAGCGTTTGCTGGGCAAGAAAGGCGGCCAGGTTGCCGCCGGCACTATCGCCGGCAACGGCCAGTTTTTCGGGCTTAAAGCCGATCGTTTCGCCGTGTTCGAGCAACCAGGTCCAGGCCATCATGGCATCGTCATGCGCCGCCGGAAATTTGTGTGTGGGCGCGCGGCGGTAATCGATAGCCAGAAGGCGGCAGCGTGCGCTGTCAGCAAGCCGCCGGCAGATAACATCATGACTATCAAGATCGCCAAGAACGAAACCGCCACCATGGAAAAACAAGATTCCGGGCCCCGCATTTTGTTCGGCTGCCATCGGAACATAGAGGCGGCTGTTAAGCCGGTGGGACTCCGGGCCAATGGTAAGATTTGAAACCTCAGCCAACTGGGGCAGGTCTGGTTCGACGGCACGGCGGGCCTGCATGAAGCTTTCACGAATAAGGTTAAGCGACAATTTCAGAGTCGGATGACCGGAGCGGTCCAAGCCGAGTGAGTTGAACCAGGTCTGTAAAGGATTGAAATTTGCCATAGGAGGTCAGCTCCGGTCGGAAACGCAACCTACTTGTTCACACGGCTTTATTCGCTCGGAAAGGGGTTGTCCGTTTCAATCGATAAAAAAATAGTTCCGGATTAGATAGAGCGCATAATCGACGCGTCCGGAAAATACGGCGGGCAGTAATTCCGCAAGCACACGGTTGTTAACTTGCGATGGCAAGTTACGCGAGAGCATGACAAAGGCCTGGCCTGCTTCGCATACATTAATACCCCGAACTGCATTTTGCATCGCGGCGTAGCTCTGGCCTTCAGCGTAACTAAAATTGGCAATCGAAACGGCGAGCATCCAGTCGTCTGCGGCAAGTCTGCGACCGGCTTGCTGCACGAGCAATTTGTCACGTGCCGTCCGGCGGCCATGGAAAACCGGTTTGCGACGGGCCTTTGTTGCGGCTTCGAGGATGGTCGCGGTCCAGTCGAGAAGCCAGTCATACCCAACAGGGTCGGCAGCGAAAACGGCGATCGCAGCCGGCAGGACATCTGTATCATTCAATCGTACAACTCTGGCGATGCGTGGGGCGCTGCACCAGTCTGATCCGCTGGCCGAGAGCAGACCAAGACCGTGTTCGACCTTATTCAGGATACGCTGATAATCCGCGCTTTCGATGTTTGGCATATGTATCGCTGCGTCTGACAGCGCCTGTATGGCGGTCTGGAGTGTCCGATAGCGTCGGATGGGTCGCTGGTCTGGCGATATATATTGCTCGCCATCATCGAAGAGCCGACGGGCGGCGGCGGCATCGAAGGCTTGCAGGCTTTGTAAGAAAGCTTCGGTTCCGGCTGAGCCTGTTTTTGGCAATGTCTGGTTTACAAGCCGGGAGGGAGCGGGCCGGTCAACACTGACCGCACGCAGCGCCAGGCTGGTCAGCCCGAGAAATGCGACCATTGTGATGGCGAATATACACAGCCCGGTGGTCAGGCTTGCCGTTGGCCTGGTCATCACATTCAAATCTCTTATTGCCTGTCCGTGTCCTAGCAAAACCGCGTCGCATTATTTGCGGGGCGCGCTGAAAGCCGTGACCCGACAAACGCAGCCGCACATCGGCAAATTAGCCTTTTGAGGCGGCTAGTACAATGCCGGGTCATAACGGTAACCGGATCAGTTACGACGTGTAAGTCCCCTTATTGCTCTGCCGGCGCCAGCAGACCACCTGAACCGAATTTGAAGCAGCGGCTCCAAATCTGTTCAGTTTTAGCCGCGTAAACCGGTCGCCAACATCATCTTAGAAAAAGGAGAAGATAGATGACGATCTTTTTGCGGCCGATGATTTTACTGGCAACTGCCGGCTTAGTGACGGGTGTGGCCCTCGCCGACCGAGGGCATGGTGCAGGCGGACATGATCGCCACCGTGACCAGTTTCGTGCGGAGGTCTACGTCGATCCTGATTTTCGCGGGCGGTCTTTGAGTTTATACGAGCCGGTCAGTAACATGTCGCGCCTGCGTTTTAATGACACGATTTCATCGATCCGTCTGACAGGGCGCTGGGAAATCTGTTCCGATCCGAATTTTACGGGGCGGTGCCGAATTCTGAATAATTCTGACCGGCGTCTGTCCCATATCCGGATGAATGATAATATCTCGTCAATACGCCCGCTCCACAATCGCGGTGGACCGCGCTTTGGCGACCGCCACAGACGGTCGGAGTTTCTGTCGGGTTCCGATGTCGTCTTCTATCCGGCGCCGACCGGACGGCGCGGCAACCGTGTCCGCTCGCATCGGGTTTCGGCAAATGAGTTTTGCCGCCGCCAAGGTCACCGGCGCGCTGTATATAGCAATCGCTCCAGCCGGCACCTGACCGACATTCTGTGCCAGAAATAATGACTAGCTCTGTAGGCCGGGCTGACCGTCAAATGGGTCATGCTCGGCCACAAGATGTCCGTCTTCAACTTCGATAAGTTTTGGCGAATACTGCTCGGCATCCGGGTCGTCGATCAGTTTTGATTTGAGGAAACGAAGAGGCGACCGGCTATCAAGCGGGCTCGGTAGATCCCCTTCCAGCGTAACCCTTTCCCGCGCTCTTTCGGTTGCTGGATCGGCGGTCGGAACAGCTGAAATCAGCGCCTGAGTATAAGGATGCTGTGCTTTCTCATAAATCGCGTCGCGGTCTGCCATTTCAACAACTTTGCCGAGATAAAGCACCATGACGCGATGGCTGATCTCGCGAACAACTGATAAATCATGCGATATAAAGATCATCGCCAGACCGAGGGATTTTTGTAGTTCGATTAAAAGGTCAACGACTTTCGCCTGCACCGATACATCAAGCGCCGATACGGCTTCATCACAGACCAGCAGTCGCGGCCCGACAATCATCGCGCGGGCAATTCCAACCCGCTGGTTCTGACCGCCTGATAATTCATGCGGATAACGGTTAATTAAAGCCGGATCCAGGCCAACGGCCGGCATCATTTCCAGAACTTTCCGTTCCCGTTCGGCCGCTGTCATGTCCGGGCTGTGCACGGTCAATGGCTCGGCAATTGAGGTCCCGATCGTCATTCTAGGATTGAGGCTGGCAAGTGGATCCTGGAATACGATTTGTAAGTCGCTGCGAAGCTGCCGCATCGAAGCTTTATCGATATTTGAAATATCCCGCCCGAGCCAGGCGATCTGGCCGCTTTTTTGCGGCAGTAGTTTCAGGACTGCCCGCGCCAAAGTTGACTTGCCACAGCCGGATTCGCCGACAATGCCGAGCGTTTCGCGGGCATGCAGGTCGAAACTGACGCCATCAACAGCGCGCAGCGCTTTCTGACCGCTGAAAAGGCCCTCGCCTTTCTGGATTGAGAACTGGACTTTTAGATCCTTGGCGCTCAGCAACGGGGTCTCGGACCGTTGCGGCGGAGGGGTCAGGCTCGGTCGCCCTGGGCGCTCGACCTGATCAAGCCGCGGGACGGCATCGAGCAGCATCTTAGTATATTCATGGCCAGGATTATAAAAAATATCATCCGTAGTACCGGTTTCGACAATCTTGCCGTGCCGCATAACTACAACCCGGTCGCACATGCGGGCAACGACCCCCATATCATGGGTAATCAGTGCAATGCCTGTATTTGTTTCCCGCTTAAGATCATTCATCAAATCGAGGACTTGCGCCTGGACCGTCACATCGAGTGCGGTGGTCGGTTCGTCGGCAAGCAGCATTTTTGGGTCACACAGCATGGCGATCGCAACCATGACCCGCTGTCTCATACCACCTGACAATTCGTGCGGGAATTGATCCATACGCCGACGCGCTTCCGGTATTCTAACATTCTCAAGCCAGTCAACACAGGTTTTGGTCGCAACTTCGCCTTGCAGTCCTTGATGGAGCGCCAGAACCTCACGCATTTGCGCGCCGACCGTCATATGCGGGGTTAGGCTGGTTAGCGGATTTTGAAAAATCATCGCCATTTCTGCGCCCCGAATGCGGCGCATGGCGTCTTCGTCAGCGGTCAGCATGTCGGTGCCGTCGAATGTTACACGGCCGGAAGCTGTGCCATTATCCGCTAGCAATCCCATTGCTGCGAGTACGGTCTGTGACTTCCCCGACCCTGATTCCCCGACAATCCCGACACATTCGCCTGTTGAAATCGAGAAATTCGTGCCTTTGACAGCATTCACAATGCCATCCGGGGTGGTGAAATCGACCCTCAGGTCCTCGACAGACAGTATCGGTTTATCCAATGCTCAACTCCTGTTTAAATAGCAGACCGCCAAAGGAACTCTAAAACTCAAAATGTCAACTTAGATCTGATATTCGAGCTTGCCTCCCGAAGTTGATCACAGCGTCCCAACAGACTTGCCCTTGGGAGAGACATTGATCAGACTGTGACTATGGTCTTTCTAGGGCCACAATTTAACCTCTGGAGGCGGTGATCTCATGCCTGTAATGCGATTTCTTAATACTTGCGTTTTTGATCATGGGGCAGTGGCCCGGCTTGAAAAAACACTCAAAGGTCATGGTGTCAGCCGGCCGTTTATTGTGACGGATCCGGGGATTAAAGCGGTTGGATTGCTCGACCGTATCATCGCATGTCTGGGCGATATCGAACCGGCTCATATCTTCGCCGACACGGTTGCCAATCCGACCGAAGATCAGGCGATCGAAACCGCAAACCTTTACAGCGCGACAAAAGCTGACGGTGTGATCGCTGTTGGCGGTGGCTCCAGCATGGATCTAGCAAAGGCGATGGCTCTGCTGGCAAGCCATGGCGGTCCGCTGTCTGATTATGCGGCCATTGCTGGCGGGATGCGGTTGATTAAGAAGCTACCGCCAGTTGTTGCGATCCCGACCACGGCGGGAACAGGCTCGGAAGTTTCTGTCGGATTCATAAACACGTTGAATAATGGCCGAAAGGAAACCTATTCCTCACCATTTCTTATCCCCGACACGGCGATTTGCGATCCCGAGCTGACATTGGGATTACCGGCCGGCCTTACAGCTGCCACTGGAATGGACGCGGTCACGCATTGTATTGAAGCCTTTCTGACGCCAATGGTCAGCCCTCCGGCCGAGGGCATTGCGCTTGATGGTCTGACCCGGTCGGTCGGAGATGGTGCCCTGAAACAGGCTGTCGCAGACGGGCAGAACAAAGATGCCAGATGGGATATGATGATGGCGAGCTATGAGGGCGCGCTTGCATTTACCAAAGGACTGGGTGGCGTACATGCGCTTTCGCATGCGGCAGGCCGGCTTAAAGAAAAGAAGCTGCACCATGGCACGCTGAATGCGATTTTCCTGCCGCACTTATTACGGCATGTGGATGGCGCGGCCCCGGACAAATTTGCGCGGCTCCGGTTTGCGATGGGGCTGAAAGGAAATGCGGATATTGGTGACGCAATTGCGACACTGAATGCCGAAATCGGTATTCCCGAAGACCTTAAGGCGATTGGCCTCGAGGCGGCCGACGGACCGGGTATTGTCGAATTTGCCTTGGCAGATCTGGCGCACGCCGGGAATGTCCGCCCGTTTGACCAGCAGGATTATGAAATTCTGTTCGAAAAGGCGCTTGGCTAGTCGGGCGGGTTCGGTCTGAAGCGCAGGGTCCTGAAACACAGGGTCCTGAAGTACGGGGCTGTGCAGTATTGGGGCCTCAAATACTGGCGAAACGCAATTGACCGGGTGCCGGGGGGCAATGGTCGGGCTTGATCGGTGATCATATGCATCGCAACTGCATTTTATGGCAGCAATTTTCAGATAAAATCCGTTAGATGGCAGAATTGTCACGTTTCCGCCCGATTTCAGCTTAAAAGATGTTTCAGGCTGGGGTGGAACCAGAAGCCAAATGAGTTTTGCGACCGGAAATAACTTTCAGAAATGGGTATTGAGATATGGAGCAGGAGAGCCTCGGTTCGATAAGTGGTGAGGCCACTTTTAGCATGGTTGGATTATTGCTCGAGGCTGACATCATCGTCAAACTCGTTTTGATTATCCTGCTAATTGCCAGCGTATGGTCATGGGCCGTGATTGCCGACAAGTATCGGGTCATTGGCAGGGCCCGAAAACGCGCGGGTATCTTTGAAGAAGCCTTCTGGGGCGGTCGTGTGGATGGCTTTGACCTACGTCCTGGCCAAGTGCCTGATAATGCATCGGCCCGGCTGTTTGCCTCGATCGCGCGCGAGTGGCGCGATGCGAAAACTATTGGTCCCCAGGAGCATGGCGCACTGGTGTCGCGGGCTGAACGCTCGATGCGGGCCAGCGTTGACCGTGAAATTGCAGACGTCGGATCAGGCCTCGGTGTTCTGGCGACAGTGGGGTCAGTATCAGCTTTTATTGGTTTGTTCGGCACGGTCTGGGGAATTATGAACGCGTTTCTTAATATCGAAGCCAAACAGGACCCTAGCCTGGCGGTTGTGGCCGGACCAATTGCAGAAGCCTTGTTCGCGACAGGAATGGGGCTGGTGGCGGCTATCCCGGCCCTCATTTATTATAATAAGTTTTCTGGCGATCTGAACCGGTATGCCGATTCCCTCGACGCGTTCAGCCAGGACATTCTGGTCCGGCTATCGCGTCGTGTGGGCGAGGGCTAGTCGATGGCTGGATCGATTGGACAAAACGCGGGCGCGCGAGGCCGGCGGGCGATGAATGCCGAGATCAATGTTACGCCATTGGTTGATGTAATGCTGGTTTTGTTGATTGTTTTTATGATCACCGCTCCGCTTCTAACGACCGGTGTCGATGTTAGCCTGCCTAAGACGGTGGCTCAGAAGCTGCCGCCGGCGACCGAATTGCCGCTTTCGGTTTCGGTCGACAGTGACGGCCAGATTTACATTCAGGATAGCGTGGCGGAACTGGATGAGCTGACGTCCAAACTTTATGCGATTACCGAAGCGGGATATGAGGAAAGAATATTCTTGCGCGGCGATGCGGACGTTGATTATGGCCGCGTGATGCAGGTTCTCTCGAAATTGCAGGTGGCTGGTTTCCGTAATGTTTCGTTGGTGACTGATCCCAAGGCAAATTTGGGTGGGAATCAATAGAGAATGGTGCGCGGTCTTCCTGCTTCGATACTCTTGCACCTCGCAGTTGTCGGGCTCGGCTATCTTAGCTGGCCGGTAATAGCGTCAGATGACCGGTCGTCGGAAGACCTTTTTATTGTTCCGGTTGAGCTTGTTGACCTCAGCGAGACGACGAATATCGCGGCTGTGACCGAAGAGGCGCCGGCTGAAGAGCCACCAGTCGAAGCGGTTGAAGAAGAGCCGACGGAGACAGCTATGGAAGAGCTGCTCGATGAGCTTCTTCCTGAGGATGAGCTGGCAACCTCAGGCGAGTTCCAGCAACCCGAGCAGGCGGTACCGGAAGAGACCGCGCCTGATTTTGTGCCCGACGCCGAAACCGCAGAGCCTGAAACCGCCGAGTCAGATACAACACAGCCGCTGGCGGCTGACTCGCTCGATTCCTTTCTAAGTCAGGCCGAGAGCACATTTTCGAGTGAACGCCCGACCCGGACGCAACAGGAGCCGCTGCGCGTTCCGGAGCGTCAGCTCGAAGATAATACACAAGCCCCCATTGTGCGGCGAGGCGCGGGCGCGCGCAGTGCCAATACAGCCCGCTTGGAAGCGCTCTTATATTCACAACTTTACCGTTGCTGGGATGGCGTTGACGATCAGCCGCAGCCTGATCAGCTTAATGTCAGCCTGTCAGTCGAGCTTGACATATCAGGCAATCTTAAAGGCAATATCCGTTGGATAAGTCCTTCGCGTTTGCCACTTGGCAGATCGCCTATGCGCGTTGCCATGGAACGGGCGCAGCGTGCCGTACAGAAATGTGCGCCCTACAATTTACCGCGTCAGGAATATTCTTCCTGGCAGACTATAAATGTTAATTTGGGACCAGCTTTCAAATCGACGACGAATGACTGAAACAGTCGCGAATACAAGCGATGAGGAGACAATCAGGATGATCACAAGATTACTAGCAGCTTTAGCAACGGGTCTACTTGCACTGACGCCGCTGTCTCATGCCGACTTAGAGGTCAACATTTCAAATGGCGTCCTCAAGCCGACCCCGATTGCAATCCCTGACTTCGAAGCTGTGGGCGTCGATGATGACATTGCCCAGACGATTAGCGCGATTGTTCGCGCCGATTTGGAGTCGACCGGTCTATTTCTAGTGACGCCAAAGAGCGCTTTTATTCAGACTGATTTAAATATCGAAGTGGCGCCGCGCTTCGCAGACTGGAAGATTATCAAATCAGACGCGCTGGTTGTCGGGTCTGTCGAGCAGGTCGAGCGCGACGGTGTCGTTTTGCTGCGCGGGTCGCTGCGGATGTGGGACATTTACGGCGAAGAGCTGATGCGGTTCGAAGATGAGGCCGGCCGCTTGGTATCGGGCCGGCGGTTTTTGACCCGCCCTGAAGACCTTCGGCGTATTGCACACAAAATCTCCGATGCCATCTATTCCCGCCTGACAGGGGAAGGTGGCTATTTCGATACGCGGATCGTCTACATCGCTGAAACCGGGAGCAAGCTGAATCGCGTAAAACGGCTTGCGATTATGGATGCCGACGGTGCAAACGTGCAGTATTTGACCAGTGGACGTTTTACTGTCCTCACGCCAAGATTTTCACCGGAAGCTCAACAGATTACCTATATGTCCTATGAGGGCGGGGTTCCGCGTGTCTATCTTTATGATCTCCAGCGCGGCCGCCAGGAAGTGCTCGGGAACTTCGCAAATATGACGTTCGCACCAAGATTTTCCCGCGATGGTCGTTCGGTTTTGCTGACGCAGGCAATTGACGGAAACTCCGACATATATGTCATGGATCTGCAGACCCGCGCGTCCCAACAACTGACATTCCATCCTTCCATCGACACTTCACCGTCGATGTCGCCGGACGGGAAGCAGATCGTGTTTAACTCCGACCGTGGCGGAAGTCCGCAACTCTACATTATGAATACTGACAGATCATTACGCACATGTCCGTCCGGCGGCAGCGCCATTGCTTGCCGGATTTCTTTTGGTGCCGGCCGTTATTCAACACCTGTCTGGAGCCCACGTGGAGACCTGATCGCTTTCACAAAACAAAGTCAGGGACGCTTTTTCATTGGCGTGATCGGGTCAGATGGTAGTGGCGAACGCGTTTTGACGGAGTCGTATCTGGATGAAGGTCCTGATTGGTCACCAAACGGGCGTGTCATTACGTTTTTTCGTGAAATCTCACCCGGCGCGGCGCCGTCTTTGTGGTCAGTTGACCTAACAGGACGCAATTTGCGGCGTATTGCGACCCAAACTGATGCATCGGACCCAGCTTGGTCGCCTCTGCTGCAATAAAGCCTACCAAATATAAAAATATATTTTATGATTGAAGGGCTTCGGTCGAGACAGTCCGGAAAAACATTGACAATTAAGCGGTGTGTGGCGCATCGTTTATTATTATTATTTAAGGAGCCCGAGAATGCGTTGCACATTAAAGACCTCCGCGTCCCTAGCCCTCGTATTGGGTGTTGTGGCATGTGCTACAACCCCACCACCAGAGCCAGTTGTGGTTGAGGAGCCGGTTGTAGTTGAAGAGCCGGTTGTAGTTGAAGAGCCAGTCGTCATTGAAGAGCCAGTCGTGGTTGTTCCGACCGGACCGGTTCCAGGATCGGTTGATGATTTCCTCGCAAACGTTGGTGACCGGGTCTATTTTGATCTCGACCAGCATGTTCTGTCAGAAGAAGCTCGTAGTGTTTTGAGAGATCAGGCTGCGTGGCTGACGTCTTATGAGGGTGTCAAAATTCTGGTCGCAGGCAATTGTGACGAACGCGGGACGCGTGAATATAACCTCGCGCTTGGCGAGCGTCGTTCAAGTGTAATCAAAGATTACCTCGTTGCGCTTGGTGTCCAGCCTTCGCGGATTGAGACCGTTTCTTACGGTAAAGAGCGTCCAATCGCTGGTGAGTCTAATGAGGCAGCCTGGGCGTTGAACCGGAATGGTTTCACGCAGATTGTTTCTGGCGCTGCATCATAAGACGGCAGGTTTAATAATGATATCGGCCGGGCGCCTTATTTTGGCCCCGGCCGTTTTATATCCAGACTTTGGCCTTATCCGTCGGAGTAAAATATGAAGCTGATCCATAGCCCCGTCATTCTGTCGACAATCGCTTTGTTTGCGGCACTGGTTCCGGTTTCGGTTGCATTTGCGCAAGAGCAGGTCGCCGCACCACAAAATCAAGCAGCACAGGACGTGTCCGCCCAGCTCGACGAGTTGCGGCGCTCGAATGCCGAGCTTGGCGCACAAATGTTACAGCTCAGTGCTAATAGTGCCGAGCTGGACGGGCGGATCGAGACGCTTCAGTTCCTGCTGGCACAGTCCCGCGAGCAGGTTAATCAAATGCAGGTTGACGATGCTGAAATTGGCCGGCTGATCCGGCGGCTGAATAGCACCGTGTCGAGTCAGGGTCAGCGAATTGAAGAGCTTGAGCAAAATTTGGCCGCTCTGACGCTTCGCATTGATGAAGAGCAGGTTTTCCAGACGGACGTCGTTGGGGCGCCAGAGCCAGCGGCCACTACCACTTTGGTTGCGCCGGCCGATGTTGCTGATGCTGGCGCTGCATCGGCAATTGAAACGGGGCAGACGATTGCTGCGCAAGCGGCCGTCCCTGCCGCGCCAGTGGGGCCTGTTGCGCTTCCGACCGAAGCAACGGCACTGTTCGCCGAGGCGAAATCCAGATTACTGCGATTTGACTATGCTGGCGCCGAGGCGGCTTTCGAGGCCTTCATCGAACGTTTTCCCGATGACCCTCAGGCTGGAGAAGCTCAGTACTGGCTCGGTGAGGCGCTTTATCAACAGGAAGCTTATGGTTTGGCTGGGCAGGCCTATGCCGGGATGATTCGTGCCTATCCCGATAATCCGCGTGCGCCGGAGGCTTTAGCAAAACTGGCCCGGGCAATGCGCTTGAGCGGCGATACGGAGCGCGCCTGCGGTGCGCTCGATATATTGCCCCAACGATATCCTGATGCTTCAGGGGTCACCAACAGGCTGGCATCAGGCGAACGAGTTAAATCAGGGTGTGACGGATAAATCAGATAGCGGGCCCATTGGTGGTATTCTAGCGGATCTGATCCGAAGCGGCGGGCTTGATTCAGGCCAGCCGGTTGCGGTGGCCGTATCGGGTGGCGGAGATTCTGTCGCCATGTTGAAATGGATCACGGCTTGGGCTGCTGCCCGGCGTCTGCGTCTGCATGTTATAACAATAGATCACGGTTTGCGCCCGGAAGCGGCTGAAGAGGCCGCTTTTGTATCGCGGCTGGCGTCGATGTATGGCGCGACATTTGACCTGTTGAAGTGGCGCAATCCGTCTCGTGGCCAGGCCGCCGCGCGAAAGGCCCGACAGCGCTTACTGGCAACAGCTGCGCACGATGCCGGCGCCCGGACGCTGTTGTTCGGTCACACATTGGATGATGTGCTAGAAACCATGATCATGCGCCGCCGCCGCGGGGTTCGGTTAAGGCGACTGGCTGGACCGAGCTTCGTTTCTGCATCGCCAGTTTGGCCTGAAGGCCGCGATCTGATGCTGGTTCGTCCCTTTCTTTTTCAGCGCCGGACTACTTTGCGCCGGTGGCTGGCGGCGCAGCAATGCGATTGGTTCGACGAACCGTCAAATACCGACTTGCGTTATGAACGGGTCCGGGTACGAAACTTTTTACGCCGGCACAGCGGGTGGGACACCGCTCTTGCGGGCATGGCAATCGGCGCCCTTCAGCACCGGCAATCTATCGAGGCCGAAATGGCGCAGCGTCTGCGTGAACCCGGCCGCTACAGGGTTGCGCCGGACGGCCTGATTCTGCTTCGGGATACAGATCTGGATAGCGAGATGACGGTCGACATCCTGTCACTTCTTGTGCGGGCTGCCAGCGGGTCAGACCGGATGCCGCGGCGACATAAACTGGTCGCTGCCCTGTCCAGACTTGGTGCGGCCGGGAAGCGTCAGACTGTGGCAGGCGCCTGGCTGCAACGTGACCATTTTGGATATCGTATCGGACGTGATCCCCGGTCTATCCCGCGCGCTATGCAGGCCGGCCTCTGGGATGGCCGGTTTGAACCATCGCCAGAGGATGAGTTGCCTGCGACAGCGGATATACTGGTCCGTCAGACGCGCCCGCCTGGGCGATCGTGGCGGACTCTTATTGATGGGCGCATTCGCCATGAAACCGGCATGCTAATAGCCGGTCGGCTAAGCGATGCACAATTAACAGCAGCCCAGACCCCGATTGATACGCTTCGGCTTTAATTTGGAGTGTTTGCCAGCACATCTTCGACAGTTCTTAGGCCCGGCCGCGGACTTGAAACAAGGACAGCCATATTTCCCGGCGCATGCTGATTATTCAACATTTTTTCATGCGCAGTTGGAATGTCCTCCCAGCCGAAGACTTCCGACATGCACGGATCTATCCGGCGATCAATAACCAGTTGATTGGCCGCTGAGGCCTGTTTGAGATTAGCGAAATGGGATCCTTGAACTCGTTTCTGACGCATCCATAGAAACCGCGCATCCATGGTCAGATTAAAGCCGGTTGTGCCGGCGCAAATGACAACCATGCCACCGCGCTTAACCACGAAGACCGAGACCGGAAACGTGCTTTCTCCAGGGTGTTCGAAGACAATATCGACATCGTTCCGGTCGGTTATATCCCAGATCGCTTTCCCGAATTTCCGGCTCTCGCGCATATAGTCGGCAAATTCAGGTCCGTTTACAGTCGGCAACTGTCCCCAGCACTTAAAGTCATTGCGGTTGAGAACGCCCTTTGCTCCGATTGACCGGACGAAGTCGAATTTATCCTCATCCGAAACGACACCGATCGCATGCGCGCCAGTCACGGCACATAATTGGACGCCAAAGCTGCCAAGTCCGCCAGATGCGCCCCAGACCAGCACGTTATTTCCGGGTTTTATGACATGTGGCCGGTGTCCGAACAGCATTCTATAGGCCGTCGCCAGGGTCAGCGTGTAGCAGGCGCTTTCCTCCCATGTCAGATGTTTCGGGCGCGGCATACACTGGCGAGCCTGAACCCGGCAGAATTGTGAGAAACTTCCATCTGGCGTTTCATAACCCCAGATTCTCTGACTCGACGAAAACATCGGGTCACCACCATTGCATTCTTCGTCATCGCCATCATCCTGGTTGCAATGGATAACAACTTCGTCGCCCGGCTTGACGCGTGTTACTTTGCGCCCGACTGCCCAGACAATGCCGGCAGCATCCGAGCCGGCAACGTGAAAATCCGCCTTATGGATATCGAACGGAGATACCGGTTTGCCGCGTCCGGCCCAGATGCCATTATAATTTACGCCCGCGGCCATAACGAGAACCAATACTTCGTCGCTATCAATCTCTGGTACTGGAACCTGTTCGACCTGCATTGCCGTGGCTGGCCGGCCATGCCGTTCGCGGCGAATGGCCCAGGCATGCATTTGTTTCGGGACGTGAAATTCAGGTGGTAGTTCCCCAATAGGGTAAATATCTTTTTTGGTCCGCTCACTGGCTTGTGTTTCTGACATTTCGCGCTCCTCGATAAGAATATCCGTGCTCGAGATCATCTTCACAGGGCTTTTGGCTGTCGGCAAGCTTTCAGGGTGGAAGCACCTTGAATAAGTGGTAAAGACAGGGCGTGAAACGAGCGCGCAAATAGTGACAGATAGGGATGATATGACAGATGCACGCATCGTATATCTGAACGGCGAATATCTGCCGTCAGATAAGGCTGCATTATCGCCGATGGACAGAGGTTTTCTGTTTGGCCAGTCGGCTTATGAGGTGACGGCCGTTTATGCCCGGAAAATGATCGATTTTGATCGCCACATGGTGCGGCTAGCCCGGACTTTAGAGGCGCTCGATATTCCCAACCCAATGACGTATCATGAATGGGAAACTGCTCATCAGGCGCTGATCGCACGCAATCATCTCGATGAGGGGCTGGTTTATGTTCAAGTTAGCGGTGGCGCTTATGGCGTGCGCGATTTTGCCGGACCAGAGCAATTTACGCCGACAGTTTTTATGTTTGCAGCAGAAACTCGGCTTATTGGCGACAATGCTCGGTTGGGCGTCGCGGCGATTACCGTCGAAGATACGAGATGGCAGCGGCGGGACCTGAAAACCACTCAATTGGTGTCGCAGACAATGGCCTATCGCGCCGCCCGGCAGGCCGGAGCGAAAACGGCAATCATGATCGAAAATGGTGTGGTCACCGAGGCAGCATCTGCAAATGTCTGGATCGTCGATACTGACGGTCGCTTGCAGACGCGGCGCCTGTCTCAGGCGATTTTGCCCGGTATTACCCGGGCTGCTCTGATCGACGCCATTAACGATAAAAGAACGCCACTTTCCGACAGTCCCGACCCGATCGAATGTGTGGAGCAGACATTCGATGTGGCGGCTTTGTTGTCAGCCCGCGAAGTGTTTACCAGCTCGGCGGGTGCGATGATTGTCCCGATCGTTTCCGTTGACGGTGTTACAATTGGCGACGGCTTGCCTGGCCCGGTGACGCGGCGGCTGCAAGCTTTCTACTATGATTATGTCGGGGCCGACCCTGACAGTCTGGACTGGTTATCGCTCTGAGGGCGGGTCGATGATTTCGCCGTCGACGGTAAACGGCGCTTGGGTTTCTGTGTTGGCGCGTGAGGATGACTGGAATCGTCCCGGCCGGGCGGGCTTCGAGACCTGTAATCGGTTGGTTATGGCGATAAGACTTGCGAGTATTACCGGCGCGAGAACCAGGTAGAAATCCTCTCCTGCAAGCCTTTGTGACAGACCGACCGACCCGAAGACCGCGCTGATGAACACTGTGAGCATGAAAATGAAACCGTAACCTAAAAGCCCGAAAAAGAAGCCAAGCTGGGCAATTTTTTTTCGGGCGGTCTGTCCCGTCGGGGATTGTAATGCAGCGCCTAGCGGGCTGTCGGGTCGGTGGCTGATTCTGGCAGCGAGCCAGTGGGTGAGGGTGGATGCCAAGGCGAGAATGGGAATGATTGCGATATTTGTCCCGGCTATGGCGGCCGCAATAACGGCTATCACGAACCCGATACTGGACAAAGCCCGCAAGGCGCCAAAATCGATTGCCATGTTTTGATTGAGCATCATATTCGGTTTCACAGGTGGCTCCCATCCCCCGCCTGACACGACATTGGCGGTTGAACTCTGTTTCCATGGGTATACAAAACGCCAGCAGGAGGCAATGTGTTGCTTTAGATAGCGACCCCGGCAGCCTGCAGGGAGAGAGCGGCGCGACAGCAAAGGTGTTTCATGACTGATTATCAGCACAAGCCCGACCGGCCATGGATATTTCGGACTTATGCCGGTCACTCGACGGCGGCAAAGTCGAATGCGCTTTATCGGACAAATTTGTCCAAGGGGCAGACCGGCCTGTCGATTGCATTCGATTTGCCGACGCAGACAGCGTATGATTGCGATCATATTCTGGCCCGTGGCGAAGTTGGCAAAGTTGGTGTTCCGATTGGCCATCTCGGTGATATGCGGGCTTTGTTCGCGGAGCTTCCGCTGGAAGAGATGAATACCTCGATGACAATTAACGCGCCAGCAGCCTGGATGCTGGCTCTATA
The DNA here is from genome assembly GCA_002172915.1 of Hyphomonas sp. TMED17. Lineage (GTDB taxonomy): Bacteria > Pseudomonadota > Alphaproteobacteria > Caulobacterales > Hyphomonadaceae > Henriciella. Next base: position 532,047 of record NHBW01000006.1, read on the forward strand.
TGTCGCGCTGGCCGATGAACGGGGTGACGACCGGGCGAAATTGCGCGGCACAACTCAGAACGATATTATCAAGGAATATTTGTCGCGTGGAACCTATGTGTTTCCGCCGCAGCCGTCGATGCGCCTGATCGCAGATATGGTCAGCTGGTGCTACACCGAAGTTCCAAAATGGAACCCGCTGAATGTCTGCTCGTATCATTTGCAGGAGGCCGGGGCGACCCCGGAGCAAGAGCTGGCTTATGCTCTGGCAACAGCCTGTGCGGTTCTGGATGCCGTGAAAGCCGGCGGGCAAGTGCCCGAGGAAGAGTTTTCTATTGTTTTCGGGCGTATTTCGTTTTTCGTGAATGCCGGGGTCCGCTTCGTAACAGAACTTTGCAAAATGCGGGCATTCGTCGACCTCTGGGAGGAAATCGGCCGAACTCGTTATCAGGTTATCGACCCGAAAGCCTTGCTTTTTCGCTATGGTGTTCAGGTCAATTCTTTGGGCCTTACCGAGCAGCAGCCGGAAAATAATGTTTACCGGATCCTGCTCGAGGCACTAGCGGTCACTTTGTCTAAAAAAGCGCGCTGCCGGGCGCTGCAATTGCCGGCCTGGAATGAAGCGCTTGGATTACCACGGCCATGGGACCAGCAATGGTCCTTGCGGATGCAGCAAATTCTCGCGCTTGAAACTGATCTATTGGAATTCGAAGATCTGTTTGACGGGTCGCATGTGGTTGAGAACAAGACCGAGGCTTTGAAAGATCAGGCGCGTCTGGAATTAGGCGAAATCGACGCGATGGGCGGCGCCGTGGCTGCGGTTGGCTATATGAAGGAAAGCCTAGTTGGGGCCCATACCGCGCGGATCCGCGGGATCGAGAGCGGTGATTTGAAGGTTATCGGTGTTAACACTCACCAGACTTCAGAAACCAGCCCGCTGGGCGCTGGAAACGACGCGATCGAAACAGTTGATCCGATGGTCGAGCGAGATCAGGTTGAGTCATTGCGGGCCTGGCGGGCGGCGCGGGATAATTCTGCGGTTGCAGCGGCGCTGGAGCATTTGAAGTCGGTGGCCCGAGGTTCTGAAAACATTATGGAAGTATCGATTAAATGTGCGAAGGCAGGCGTTACAACCGGCGAATGGGGCAGTGCGTTACGCGAGGTGTTCGGAGAATATCGCGGCCCGACCGGAGTCGCGCTGGTGATCGAAGCCGGCGATGATGAAGACGTCAAGGCGACGCGCGCGCGGGTGGACCAGGTCTCCGAACGGCTCGGGCGGCGGTTGAAATATGTCCTTGGCAAGCCCGGCCTCGACGGACATTCGAATGGATCAGAGCAGATAGCCGCGCGGGCGCGGGCGTGCGGTATGGATGTCATTTATGATGGCATTCGTTTTACCCCGGCGGAAATTGCAAAACAGGCTCAGGCGGCAGATGCACACATTGTTGGCCTGTCGATCCTGTCAGGCAGCCATCTTGATTTGGTCCGTGAGACATTAGCCGAGCTCCGTCAGCTGGGACTTGATCATGTGCCTTTGGTCGTCGGTGGGATTATACCTTATGAGGATGAGCAGGCTTTGCGCCAGATGGGCGTAAAACGGGTCTACACGCCGAAGGATTTTCAGATTACCGAGATTATGAGCGACGTGGTTGATCTGGTTGAGGATGCATGGTTAGCGCCTGAAGCGGTTGACTGAGCCGCCTGCGACATTCCGCGAATGATAAATGGACATCCATAATGAGTGATCAGAAAAAATCCGCCGGTGATGCGGACCTCGCTGCCGGCCGTTTGAAGTCATATGGCCGCCGCGGCGGGCGCGCTTTGTCCCATCGCAAGCAGCAATTACTCGATATTGTTTTGCCCCGAATCCGGGTGCCAATAGGTGCTGATCCGCTCAACCCGAGGGATATATTTCCCGAGGCTGACAAAATCTGGCTCGAGATCGGTTTTGGTGGCGGTGAGCACCCCGTTGCTCAGGCGGCCGGGAACCCTGATGCCGGGCTCATCGCCAGCGAAGTGTTTTTCGAGGGGATTGCCAAATGCCTGACCGCGATAGAGGCGCGGAAGCTGGAGAATATCTGGCTTTGGGACGAGGATGCCCGTATTTTGTTAGATGCATTCGAACCGGCCTGCATCGATCGTATTTTCATATTGTTTCCAGACCCTTGGCCAAAGGTGAGGCATCATAAAAGGCGATTAGTCCAGCCGGATTTTCTGGACCAACTTGCCCGTGTGTTACGCCCTGGCGGTACGGTTCGGTTCGCAACAGATGTCGCTGATTATGCCGCGGAAGCAGAAGGGCATTTCGGTCGCCATCCGCGTTTTGAACGCCTTATTCGGCGTGACGGAGATGCCCGTCAGGTGCCACCCGACCATTTCCAAACGCGGTATGAGACAAAGCAGCTTGGTGATATTGAACCGGTTTTTTTCGATTTTGTCTGCGTCTGAATCCCGCGACCTGTCTCTTGACCTCGCATGAGACATATGAGTTAACAAAATATCGAATACGGCGGGTCTGTGTTTTAAGACCCAGCTGCTGAGTGGCCGAATATTGACAACCCCTCCGTAATCGAACGCCTCGTAGCTCTGCATAGGGCAGGTTAAAGCGCGAGTTTTTTTGAAAGGGTTTGCAAATGGCAACCGGCAAAGTAAAATGGTTCAACGCAACAAAAGGTTTTGGCTTCATCGTTCCTGATGAAGGCGGTAAGGACGTGTTCGTGCATATTTCTGCAGTTGAGCGGTCCGGTCTGACAGCGCTTGAGGACGATCAGGCGGTGTCTTATGAGCTGTATAATGACGAACGTCGTAACAAGACTTCGGCAGTTGACCTTAAACTGCTCTAGACAAAACTGGTTTGGCGACGTAAAAAGCGCCTAAGTCGTAATATATCGGCGGCGGTTCCGGAAACGGGGCCGCCGCTTTTATTTTCAGAGTATAATCGTCAGAAAGTCGATTGATTGATATCATTATCTGCCCAAGAGGACCGTATCCTGGCTCTTGCCAGCCCGCTCGCTGACGAGCTGGGTCTCGACATTGTGCGCGTGCGGATCATGGGTGGCCGGCGACCCTTATTGCAGATTATGATCGAAAAAGCCGGCGGCGCGCCAACGGACGTCGAGGATTGTGCCACGTTTTCCCGCCAATTATCGCCCGTTTTCGAGGCCGAAGACCCGATACATGACCCTTACCGGCTTGAAGTATCGACCCCCGGCATTGACCGTCCGCTGACACGGCCTGGCGATTTTGGCCGCTGGGTTGGCCACCTTGCCAAGGTCGAATTGGCCCAGCCGGTCGAAGGCCGGCGTCGGTTTCAGGGCGTTATCGAACGTGAAGACGACCAGGGTGTCGCTATTGCGTTGGAAGATGGGCTGGAATTGATCGCGGCGATCCATGAGATGACGAAGGCCAGTCTGATATTGACCGATGAATTGATCGACCAGGTAAAGGCAGACGGCGCGATGCCGCCGCAACCGGGCGCAACTGAATTTGAAGGTTTGGAAACGGAGACATCCGATCCCGAACCACAAGCTAAATCACAAGAAACTGGAGTGTGAAGCCATGGCAAATGTTGGCGTATCCGCAAACCGTCTCGAAATTCTGCAGATCGCGAAGTCTGTTGCGGAAGAAAAATCGATCGACAAGGCAATTGTCATCGAGGCCATGCAGGAAGCAATCGAACGTGCGGCGAAATCGCGTTACGGGCAGGAGCATGACATTCGTGCCGTGATCGACCCGGAAACCGGTGAGCAAAGCCTGTGGCGCGTCCAGACCGTTGTCGCAGACGATGAGCTGGTCGACGCGGCACAGCAGATCGCCTTGAGTGATGCTGTAAAAATCGATGACTCGCTTGAGATTGATTCTGAAATCAAGGAAGAATTGCCGCCATTTGATTTTGGTCGTGTCGCCGCTCAGACCGCCAAACAGGTGATTATGCAAAAAGTGCGGGACGCCGAGCGTGAGCGGCAGTTCCACGAATATAAGGACCGTGAGGGCGAGATAATCAACGGTATCGTCAAGCGTGTTGAATATGGCCATGTTATTGTCGATCTCGGCCGGGCAGAAGGTATTATCCGCCGGAATGACAGCATTCCGCGCGAAAATTTCCAGCCGAATGACCGCGTGCGTGCTTATCTTTACAAAGTGAGCCGCGAGCTGAAAGGACCGCAAATCTTCCTTTCGCGGGCGCACCCCGACTTTATGATCAAGCTTTTCTCGGCGGAAGTGCCGGAGGTCTACGAAGGCGTGATTGAGATCAAATCCTGTTCGCGCGATGCCGGCTCGAGAGCAAAGATTGGGGTGTTGTCGAACGACAATTCAATTGATCCGGTTGGCGCATGTGTTGGTATGCGTGGCGCCCGGGTGCAGGCTGTCGTCGGTGAGCTGTCGGGTGAGAAAATCGACATCATTCCGTGGAATTATGATGATGCGACTTTCATTGTTAATGCCTTGCAACCGGCCGAAGTTTCGAAAGTCGTGCTGGATGAAGACGAGCACCGGGTTGAAGTCGTGGTCGCTGATGATCAATTCCCCTTGGCGATCGGTCGCCGGGGCCAGAATGTCAGGTTGGCGTCACAGTTGACCGGTTGGCAAATCGACCTGGTTACCGAAACCGATGATTCTGAGCGCTATCAGAAGGATTTCCAGCGTCGGACCGAGCTATTTATGCAGGCGCTTGATGCCGATGAAACGCTGGCGCAATTGCTCGCCTCTGAAGGGTTTGAAAGCGTCGACGAGATCGCTTTCGTTGGTGCTGATGATTTCATGCAGGTCGAAGGGTTTGATGAAGAGGTTGCGACCGAAATTCAGGAGCGGGCTCGAGAATATATTGAGAAACTGGCTGAGGCACAGGATGCCGAACGCCTCGAGCTTGGCGTCGAGGACGCCGTTATGGAACTTGAGGGCATGAGTCCGAGTTTCGCGGTTAAGCTAGGTAAGGAAGACATTAAGACGGTCGAGGATGTTGCCGGCCTTGTTCCGGATGATCTGACGGGCTGGCGTGAGAGCGGGCCTGAAGGAAAGCCGGTTTGGCAGGATGGAATTCTCAAGAAAGGCGAGATGCGCAAGGATGAAGCACAGCTCTTTATCATGCGCGCCCGCGTACTGGTTGGCTGGATCGAAGCAGAGGCGTTGGTCGAGCTGGAAGCCTCTCTGGCTGCTGAGGCCGAGGGTGAGCAGCTTGATCTGACCGAAGAGGAGCGTGCATTGCTGGCGCTCGGCGAACTTGGCAAGAGCGATGATGCTGGGTTAGAGGATATCGGCGACATTGATCTTAGCGACGAGGAGCTAATGATGGAGCTCGAGGAACTGGGCAGCGAAGATATTCTGAGCACGGAGAGCGGCGATGATGCCGCAGACGAGCAATGAGGCTGACAAGCGCCATTTAGAGGCGCAACGGATGAGTGACACTGGCGAACCTGTTCGCCAGTGCGCAGTGACGCGTGAGCGGCATGCGCAAAGCGTCATGATACGCTTCGTCAGGAGTCCTGACGGGTTTGCAGTTCCCGATATTGCCGGCAAGCTTGGCGGGCGCGGTGCCTGGATCAAGCCTTATCGCGGCACGCTTGAAAAGGGCCTCGCGAATGATGTGTTTTCGCGGGCGTTCCAGGCAAAAACCGAACCTATGGATGATCTTGTCGGGACAATTGAGGACCAGCTCGCAAGGCGTTGCACCGGTTTAATCGGGATGGCGAAAAAAGGCGGTTTGGCCGTGGTCGGTTTCGATCAGGTGCGCGCGTCGATTCGCAAACAGAAGCCCGGCTGGATACTGCATGCCAGCGACGGCGCAAAAGATAGTCGAAATAAGGTTCAATTTTTGGCCAAGGCGATATATGACGGATCCGAAACGGCGTCAGCTTTGACCTCCGAAGAATTGGGCATGGCCTTTGGGCGGCCGCATGTGGTACACGCCCTGATAACGAAGAGCCCTTTGGCGAAGTCGTTTGGTTTGGCCTATCGGCGATTGCTTGGTTTCAGGCAGGAGCCAGTGAATGAGCGGAGCGCGGATAAGCGATCAGAAAGATAATGTCGAAAAATCGACACATAATAGTTGAAAAGCCAGGACACGAATGAGCGATACGAAAGACACAGGAAAGACCAGCGGACGACAGCCACTCTCGGTAAATCGGAGTGGCGGTGCCGGGACGGTGAAACAGACCTTTAGTCACGGCCGGTCGAAGCAGGTTGTCGTCGAGACTAAAAAGCGTCGGGTTGTAACCGGCGGTGCGGCATCGGCCACGCCTGCCGCGCCGGCCGGGAAGCCGGCCGCAGCCGGGAAGCCAACGTCCAAGATTGCGGCTCTGGCAAAACAGCTTGGGATTACCGAAGCTGAAGTTATTGCGCGTCAGAAAGTGTTGTTGCAGCGCAAAGCAGCGGAAGAAAAGCGGAAAACCGAACTCGAGCAGCAGCAGCAACGGACGAACCGTCTGCGTGACGAGCAGGCCCGGAAGGTCGAAGAAAAGAAAAAGCGCGAAAACGACGAAATTCGCCGGAAAAAGGAAGAAGAAGAGAAAAAGGCCGAGCTAGAAGCCAAAAAAGCAGCTGAATCAGAGACCGCAAAGGCGGCCCGTCAGGCGGCGCGTTCTGATGCAAAGCCGAGCCGTTCAGGCGCGGCACGTCAGGAAACAGTTAGCCAGGCCGATCTTGAAGCGGCAGCTACGAGCGGTGGTGCTCGTGGCAAACGCGGCAAAGGCGGCGGCAAGGAAGATCGTGACCGGCGCGATTCCGGGTCGGGTCGTTCGCGTGGTGGAGATGATCAGCGCCGTCGTGGCAAGCTGACCATCGCATCAGCGCTCGGTGATGATGGTGACCGTCAGAGATCGCTTGCTTCGGTGCGGCGTGCACGTGAACGTGAACGTGAGCGGCGAACAGATACAGGAAATAAAGAAAAAGTCTCAATTGAAGTCACGCTGCCCGAAACAATCACGTTGCAGGATCTGGCCGGCCGGATGAATGAGCGCGTCGCGGATGTCGTGAAATTCATCATGTCGCAGGGCGAGATGATGCGGGCTAATGATATCATTGACGCAGATACGGCCGAATTGATTGCAACCGAATTCGGACACACGGTTAACCGCGTCTCCGAAGCGGACGTCGAGATTGGTCTTGACGGCATCGAGGATGATCCGGCTGAGCTTGTCGGACGACCACCTATTGTTACGGTTATGGGGCATGTCGATCATGGTAAGACGTCATTACTCGACGCGCTGAGATCAACCGATGTCGTTGCCGGCGAAGCTGGCGGGATCACACAGCATATTGGGGCCTATCAGGTCACGCTGGTATCTGGCGATCAGATCAGCTTCCTTGATACGCCGGGCCACGCCGCTTTCTCGGCGATGCGGGCGCGTGGCGCGAACGTTACCGATATTGTTGTGCTTGTTGTCGCGGCCAATGACTCCGTCATGCCGCAAACGATTGAGGCGATTAAGCACGCCAAGGCGGCGGAAGTTCCGATTATTGTCGCGGTCAATAAGGTCGACTTGCCGGACGCAAATCCGACGACTGTTCTGACCGACTTGCTGCAGCACGATATTCAGGTCGAGGCGATGGGCGGTGACGTTCAGGCGGTTGAAGTCTCTGCTCTTAAACGCACAGGCCTTAACGAGCTTGCAGAAGCGATTACGCTGCAGGCTGAATTACTTGATCTGAAAGCCAGTCCGAAGCGCGATGCTGACGGCATTGTCGTCGAGTCGCAACTTGATAAAGGCCGTGGTCCCGTGGCCACTGTTCTGGTCAAGCGCGGTACGCTCAAGCGCGGCGATATTGTTGTAGCCGGCGCCAATTGGGGTAAGGTCCGTGCGCTCGTGAATGAGCGTGGACAGCAGCTCAAATCTGCCGGTCCGTCAGTCCCGGCCGAAATACTGGGTCTGGATGGAACGCCGGAGCCTGGCGATGCTTTCAATGTTGTCGAAAGTGAATCCCGCGCCCGGGAAATCACCGAATACCGGCAGCGGATGAAGCGTCAGAAAAAGGGCGTTGCTGCCCAGCGCACATCGCTCGAGCAGTTTATGACCAGTCTGAAGGATAATTCCGGAAGCATTCAGGATCTCCCGATTGTCCTGAAAGGTGATGTTCAAGGCTCGGTCGAGGCGATTACGCAATCACTTGAGGGGCTCTCGAAAGAAGAAGTTCGCGCCAGTGTTATATATGGTGCTGCTGGCGGTATATCCGAAAGTGATATTCTCCTGGCTCAGTCATCTGGCGCGCCAGTGTTCGCATTTAATGTGCGGGCGAACAAGCAGGCCCGCGAGCTGGCTGAACGCGAGGGTGTTGAAATCCGTTATTACTCGATCATCTATGAGCTGATCGATGATGTGAAGGCATCCTTGTCGGGCATGCTGGCACCGGAGAAGAAGGAAACCTTCATTGGTTATTCCGATATTCTTGAAGTCTTTAATATCACCAAAGTCGGTAAAGTTGCCGGGTGCCGGATTACTGAAGGCGTCGTTAAGCGCGGCTGTGGTGTGCGCTTGTTGCGTGATGATGTTGTTATCCATGAAGGCAAGCTCAAGACTCTTAAGCGCTTCAAGGACGAAGTGGCCGAGGTCAGCAATGGTATGGAATGCGGCATGGCGTTCGAGAAATATGAAGACATTCGCCAGGGTGACCGGATCGAATGCTTTGAAATCGAAATGATTGCGCGTAAACTGGATTAGACCTGACCGGATTTTGGCCGGTGGCAAATTGCCGGCCAGATGTCTTGGGCTTTATCCACATAATGAGTAATAGGGGCGGCATGCCGAAACGTGGGCAGCGAAATCTGGGCGGATCCGAGCCCAGTCAGAGACAGTTACGGGCTGGCGAACTTATTCGGCATGCGCTCGTTGATGTCCTCAGTCGGGAGGAATTCCGCGATCCGGAATTGCAGACCGTTGCGATTACAATCGGTGAAGTGCGTTGTTCCCCCGATCTTAAGCATGCCACCATTTTCTGTTCGCCATTGGGCAGCACCGACCAGGTAAAGATCAAGGCGGTCGCGGAGGCTCTGGGCCGGGCTTCACGGTTTCTCAGGGGACGGCTTAGTCGCGAGATTGAATTGAAATATACGCCACAACTACATTTTGTGCCGGACCTGTCATATGATGAGGCCAGTGCAATGGATGCGGTTTTCCGCCGGGCGGATGTCCAGCGCGATCTATCCTGACATCAATCAGGAGCCGGCATGCCGTCGCACGGGCAGGTGTTTTTTGCCCCAGTCGCGAAATGTTATCAGCGCCGGCGTGAGTTCCTGCCCATCCTCTGTTAGCCGGTAGGCGAACCTCTTTTTCGCATTGTCATAGGGTATTTTCTCAAGAATTCCGGCTGCGACAAGGCGCTTGAGGCGGGCTGCTATTATATGTCGGGTTGCACCTGTGCTGGCAGCGAATTGGTCAAATCGTTCGAGGCCGAGAAGACAGTCGCGTAGGATGAGTAATGTCCATTTATCGCCAACAAGCGCTAGCGTTCGAGCGACGGGGCACCAATTATCCTCTAAATCTTTCCATTTCATCATTGCTTTATAGCCGAATTCGTTTCAAGTTCCAAATCGGAATTGACTGGAGGCATTATGACAAAGTCTGCGATAATTATCGGCGCTGGCGATGCCACTGGCGGTGCTGTCGCCAAACGGTTCGCGCGCGAGGGATACCATACAGTGTGCACACGCCGGGTCGAGGCGTCGACCGCTGCTTTGGTTGACGAGATCCGTGTGATGGGTGGACACGCCTATGGCTTCGGCTCCGATGCACGCGATGAAGCGCAGGTCGAGGCGCTATTTGAGCATGTCGAGCACAATATCGCGCCGATCGGCGTCGTTGTTTTTAATATTGGGGCGAATGTCCGTTTTGGCATTACCGAGACAACGACCCGCGTCTATCGCAAAGTGTGGGAGATGGCGACGTTCGCCGGATTTCTTGCTGGACGAGCGGCAACGAAATATATGCGGCCGCGCGGGGCCGGTACGATTATTTTTACCGGTGCTACTGCATCTGTTCGCGGTGCGTCGGGATTTTCGGCATTTTCGAGTGCGAAATTTGCCTTGCGTGCGCTCGCCCAGTCAATGGCGCGAGAGCTTGGCCCGCAGGGCATTCATGTCGCGCATTCGATCATTGACGGAGCAATCGATACTGCATGGATCGCCGAGAATTTTCCCGAGCGTTACGCCTTGAAAGACCAGGGCGGAATTCTTGACCCTGAAGCCATCGCCGAAGCCTATTGGCAATTGCATTGTCAGCCCCGCTCGGCATGGACGCAAGAACTCGATTTACGTCCCTGGATCGAGACCTTCTGAGCACGTAGAAACCAGATTCCTTAGAGGATAGAGACGTGTTCGCAGGGCGTCATCTGTCAGACTGGCAGGTCTGCTGCGATGGCGAGGGCGCGCAGCGACTGTTCGGGACGCGGGCCGTAATGTGAAATCACTTCCGCTGCGGCGAGATGGCCCAAAGCGGCGCAGTCCGGCAGCTTAAAGCCGCGAGACAGGCCGAATAGAAACCCAGCCGCGTACTGATCGCCCGCGCCGGTCGTGTCGACGACCTTGTCGATAGCATGTGCTGGCGCTGTGAAGCTCTGGCCCTTCGAAACAACTACGGAGCCTTTCTCGCTTCGGGTTACAGCTGCGAGTTCTGTTTCGGAACTTAATAATCCGATGGCCGTGTCGAAATTGTCGGTCTCGTACAGTGACAGCAATTCTTCTTCATTCGCGAACAGGACATCTACTTGGTTCTGGACGAGCTGCCGGAAGCTGTCACGATGGCGATCAACGCAGAATTTATCTGATAGTGTCAGCGCGACACGCCGCCCGCTGCGGTGGGCGATCTCGGCGGCGTGAACGAATGCGATTTTAGCGTTTGGCTTGTCGAATAGATATCCTTCGAGATAGAGGATGCCGCCAGCCTCGATCAGCGTCGGTTCAATATCGGTTTTTGCAAACTCCACCGAGGCGCCAAGAAATGTATTCATGCTGCGGTGGCCATCGGGCGTAACAAGAATAATCGATCTGGCGGTCCCTGCGCCACCAGTAAGCGGCGGGGTCGTAACCGGAATATTTAACGCCGCCATGTCGTTACGGAACACGTTTCCGAGACGGTCATCCGCAACTTTCCCGATATATGCCCCTTTTCCGCCAAAGCTGGCCAGACCGGCAATGGTATTCGCTGCCGAACCTCCCGATGTTTCCAATGCATCAACCGAGGCATCGGTCAGCGCGTCGGCGCGCTGCTCGTCAATCAGCGTCATCGCATTCTTCTCGATATTCCATTGCGTGATGAACTGGTCGTCGGCTTGCGAAATGACATCGACGATCGCATTGCCAACACCAACAATATCATAGGTAAATTCGGTCATAGGGACGGTTCTCTAATACTGCTATAAAGACCCGCTTCTTGCAGACCGCCGGGCTGGACGCAACCTTTGTAAGCCAGTACAGCCATCGACCATGAAAATCGCATATCTTTCTTGCAGTGTAATGTTGCCCGACAGCCCCGATCGACGATCAGACGGGTATGAACATGATCTGATGATTGCAGCCCTGGCCCCACCTTTACGGGAATATGGCCTTGTTGTTGAAGTAGTCGACTGGGCCGACGCCGCCATAGACTGGCACCAATATCAAGCGGCAATAATTGGAACGACCTGGGATTACTGGGACCATAAGGATGAGTTCCTCGCCACATTGCGCCAGATCGAAAGGGCGATAACCTTATATAATCCCGCCGGACTCGTGCAATGGAACAGTCATAAATCCTATTTGAAACAGCTCGCTGACCAGGGTGCCCGACTCATCCCGACCTTATGGCTGGATGATGCCAGCCAGACCCGTGCTGCCGCTGCTTTCGATCAATTGGGTAGTGATGATCTTGTGTTTAAGCGGCAGGTCGGCGCAGGCGCGAGCGGGCAGTATCGTTTGCAACGGGGAGACCCGATACCGCCCATGCCGCATGCTATGATGGTGCAACCTTTTGTGCCGCAGATCCTGGCCGAGGGCGAGTTCAGCTTTATTTTTATCGAGGGTGAATTCTGCCATGCCCTGTTAAAGAAAGCTCAGCCTGGCGATTACCGGATCCAGTCCACCTATGGCGGATATGAAGTTGAAATATCGCCATCTGCTGATGACCTCGCCGATGCGCAGGCAATTATGGCGACACTGGCAGCGCAACCTTTATACGCCCGGGTAGATATGATCCGGGAAAATGACGGCCGCCTGTTATTGATGGAACTCGAACTGATCGAGCCATATCTGTATCCTCAGCAAGGACCGGAGCTGGGTGACCGGCTGGCGCGGGCAATCGCGACACGGCTGGATCTTCGAAAATCCGCCTCGTTTGATGCAAAATGATATTATGGCCTTGTTCGCGCCGCTTCATAAAACGCTATAGCCGCCGCGTTTGAGACATTCAGACTCTCCATCTCCGCCGCAATTGGGATATGCGCCAGTTCGGCACAGGCATTCGCAACGCCGTGGCGCAGCCCCGTGCCTTCCGCTCCCAGAACAATGGCGAGCCAGTTTGCATTTTCCACGGCCGTCACAATCGGCGTATCGCCATCACCGCTTAGGCCGACTGTATGAAACCCAGCATCGCCAAGCTGCTGTAATGCCCGGGACACATTGACCACCCGGCACTCCCTAACCGTTTCAATGGCGCCCGCGGCACTTTTTGCAACAATGCCGGTAATGGTCGGCGTATTACGGGTCTGCAGGATTATGGCTGAAAATCCGAAAGCGGATGCCGAGCGGAAGATTGCCCCGAGATTGTGCGGGTCGGAAATTTGATCAAGCACAACAACCCGTTGCACGGAACCGGCAATAATGTCCTCAATTGCGAGCGGCGCGAGCGGTTCAAATAAAGCTGCGATACCCTGATGAACCGCGCCAGGTGGCAATAAGCGGTCGATTGCATCGGGCGGCAGATCTTCATATTGAAGGTTGTGCTCTTCAATTCTGGCCGCGGCATTACGGGTCATGACGAGTTTTTTTAACGTTCGATTCGGGTTCTCTAGCGCTGCTGTCACGGCATGATGCCCCCAAAGCCAGGCATCATTGCTTGAATTCTTTTGCTTTCCGCGGAATGGAGCTGAATGTGAACGGTTGCGCGTGCGTGACTTGGTCATTATAAGCCCGAATTCCAGAAGTTAGATGCTTGCCAAATTATCTTCTGACGCTATGGAGCATGAACGTCAAATGACGTTTCTATACCTGCCTGTGGAGGGGTGGGAGAGTGGTTAAATCCAGCAGACTGTAAATCTGCCCGCTTTGCGTACACTGGTTCGAATCCAGTCCCCTCCACCACTTGCTGTTTTGCAGCAGGAACCGCATTCTCGCTTGAAAGCGGTCGCGTTCGGCGGTAGGGAACCATGCGCGATGCGGGTATAGCACAACGGTAGTGCAGCAGCCTTCCAAGCTGAGGATCTCGGTTCGATTCCGTGTACCCGCTCCAGAGCGCCCCCCATCGCTTTAATCAATGTCCGGCCGGTCGGTTTGTCACGAATTGGCTATGGGTTCGATGCTAGAAAGTGTTTCCCGGTGATATATTATGTCAGGCCCCTTTCGCCAGCTTGCCTGTGAGGTTGTTCCCTTATCTGGCGGCCGGGTCTGCGAGCAGGTCGGACCTGTGATTATACTGGGGTCGTCATTCTGCCCGACACGGTTTGGTTTGGCGCAATAAATTCGCGTCGGCTTCGTATTTTGTAGCCGTTGGCGACCGGCATCATCTAGATCGCGGCATGGGTGTTTCGATGGCGAAAAATAAATACATGCTGGGATCGTGTTTAAAGTTGCCTTATTTCAGTCTCTGTAATATTCATCGGCCCACTATATGAGAACAGATTCATAATTTTATCCACAGCTCATCGAATACTGTGTTTAAGTGCGATAATTATTAGAATTCCATCAATCAGCATATGGACTCAATTAAGTTTAAAAGCGAAGCTGAATCTGTCCCGAGATTGATCCAGAGCAAACTGGGTCCCGGTCGGGAACAGCGCACTGCGCCTAGATGAAACCGGTTCATGAGCGAACACCGGAAACGGTATTGAGCGAAGGGACTGGCGGAGATGATAGGATAAAGCACGCGGTGCACCGAGGGTCCGGCCAGGACGGATCTACGGCGGCCGTAACTGCGAACGGGGCGCAATCCGAAACGCAGGGTCAGTCTGGCAATGAAGGTTGCGGGTCTGATCGGAACTCAACAAAACCACGCGAGTGGAACGGGGAGTTTCAGGGATCGGCTTAGGTTTATCATCTAAAGAGTCCGCAAGGTTCGCATTTGGTAAATTTGGGTCACGAGACCAAGAGGGGCTCGTACCGTCAGGTGCGAGCCCCTTTCTCGTTAACCGCTACTGGTTGGCCGCTGATAACTTAAAAGATGCCAATCCTCGAAAGCCGCCAGTGCTTTAAAAACCAGATCCCTCAGGGCTGGGTATGGCGCGATCAGCTAGGATTCATCGCCACTACGAAAATGTTTCGATAGTTTCAGGCCTTGCCCCTGATAATGGCTATGTGCGCCGCCATAAATCTTCTCGGGCGCCGAGGCCATAGTTTCAAAAACAAGTTTCGCGATTGGCTGTCCATGTTCAAGAATGAAGGGGACGTCGCGCGAGCGAACTTCAAGGACGGCGCGGCTGCCACCGCTATTGGTGCCGAAGCCGGGATCGAAGAAACCCGCATAATGTGCACGGAACTCTCCGAGTTCCGGAGCAATCGGCGCCATTTCGGCGGCTTGCATATTCGGGATTTTTACGAATTCGCGGGACGCCAGAATATAGAATTCTTCGGGGTCGAGGACGAGCCGGTTATGGTGGGCATAAAGCGGCTCCCAGAAACGTGATATGTCATGGCCGCCAAGCGCCCGCAAATCGATGAGGCCACCATGTCGTTTCGCCCGCCAGCCAATCGGCTCGTCAGGTTCGCCTTTGAGATTAATCGATACAGTTTCCTCCCGTAAATCCTCGCCATGACTGTGGCGCAGTCGTAATTGGGCGAGCCGGTCGCCGGGGCGGACAAGTATCGGAAATGTGCGGGGGCTTATTTCAAGCCATAACGGGCCGGAATAGCCTTTCGGAATCTGGTCGAATGTCGTGCCAAAATCAGTAACCACCCGGGTAAACAAATCTATTCGGCCGGTCGAACTTTTCGGGTTTGTTCGTCCGGCAATTCCGTCGGGGAGGTTGAGGCTTTCGGATAATGGCACCAGATACACACAACCGGTTTCAAGCACGGCGCCATTTTCCGGAATCTCGAAGCTGTGCAGCTGCATACCGGTCTGGCCGAGCGTGTCAGACACTCTTTGTTTTCGGCCGGGCAGAAAGCTGGCGCGGATGCGATGGGCAACATTCGATAAACGTAGATCAATGCTCGCCGGCTGGACCTGATCCTGATCCAGTGCCCGATCCGTCTTGATTTTGCCGGCGCCAAGCAGGCTTTCAATCAAATGATCGGGCAGAACCCCCATTTTTGACAACATCGTAGCTTGATCCCTCTGACCCTTGAGGCTTATGACGTAATGACGGAAAAGCAAAGGCCAAAGCGATGTCAGATCAAAACAATGTTGATTGGAAAATCGCGACCAAGCTCATTCGAGGTGGTCTGGATCGCAGCCCGCACGGCGAAACATCTGAAGCAATTTATATGACGTCGGGTTATGCTTACCCGAGTGCAGAAGTCGCGGCTGCTCGTATGTCCGGCGATGAGGCCGGTTTTGTATATTCACGGTATAGCAATCCGACAAACCAGATGCTGGCCGAGCGTCTGGCATTGCTGGAAAATGCTGAAACTTGTCGGATAACAGCGTCCGGAATGGGCGCTATTTCGTCGGCCATGCTTGCGCCGTGTAAGGCTGGTGACCGGGTTGTTGCAGCGAACGCGCTGTTTGGGTCGTGTCGCTATATTTGCTCTGACATTTTGCCAAAGTTTGGGGTTGAAACGGAGTTTGTCGACGGTGCTAATTTGGGGGCATGGGCGCGGGCATTGTCGCGCCCGGCTCGGCTGGTGCTGATCGAATCCCCGTCTAATCCGTTGCTTAGCGCGGTTGATATTGCGGCGGTGGCTGAAATGGCACGCCAGGCAGGTGCCTTATTGGTTGTTGATAATGTGTTCGCCTCGCCAGTATTGCAGAAGCCGTTTGAGCTGGGGGCCGATATCGTTGTCTATTCTGCCACCAAGCATATGGACGGGCAGGGGCGGGTGCTATGCGGCGCTATACTCGGAAAGGCCGAGTTTATCGAAGAACATATCGATCCATGGCTGCGGCATACCGGGCCATCGGCATCTCCATTCAATGCCTGGACGGTTCTGAAAGGGCTTGAGACAATCGATTTACGGGTCCGTCAGGCCTCTCGGAATGCGGCTGTGCTGGCCGATATTCTAGCCGCCGACAAGAATGTTGCGCGCGTTTTTTATCCCGGGCGAGAAGATCATCCCGATCATGCTGTTCATTCGCGTCAGATGCAGGCCGGCGGGACATTGATCGCAATGTCACTAAAAGGGGGCCGGCCGGAAGCGTTCCGGTTTCTCAACGCTTTGAAATTGGTCGATATATCCAACAATCTTGGTGACACGAAATCTCTCGCGTGCCATCCATCATCGACAACGCATCGGGCGCTGAGTGCCGAGCAACAAGCCAGTATGGGACTTGACGAAAGCTGGGTCCGGTTATCGGTTGGACTGGAAGATGCTGCCGATATTGCTGCCGATCTCGCGCAGGCTTTAAATCAGATATAAGACGTTAAGTGCCGGTATTTTCAGGCTCTGGTCTGTTTGGCCGGCACTCGGCGGGGCCTGAAAATCACGCAAACGAAAACCCCTTACGGCCAACACCGAAGGGGCTCTTGTCGGAATATGAGCAAGTGCGGTCTAGACGAGACCTTCGCGCTGAGCACGTTTCCGCGCAAGCTTTCGCGCACGACGAACAGCCTCGGCTTTTTGCCGCGCTTTTTTCTCAGATGGCTTTTCAAAATATGTCCGGGCTTTCATTTCCCGGAACAGGCCTTCGCGCTGCATCTTTTTCTTCAGCGCGCGCAGCGCCTGCTCGACATTATTGTCGCGGACGGTAATTTGAATAATGGTCAACTCTCCATCGTCTATCTGGCAGCAGGAAGGACCTGTGCGTTAATCTGGCCCCTATAATCTGGGGAAAGCAGGGGCTATATCATGCCGAAGGCGACTTGCCTAGTTTGGGACGGATATAATGCGGATTCCTTCGAAAGTATTGCGTGACCGCTGGCTGGATGCCGCGCTACCATTGGTAAATGAGAGCGGCTGGACGTCGGCATTAATGGCGGAAAGTGCTAGAATTGCTGGACTTTCTGACGAGCAGCAGGCTTTAGCTGCCGGAAACGGTGTATCTGATCTGGTAGAGCATTTTTTCGACCGTGCAGCCGAGCAAATGCGCGAAAAGTTACCGGCGATCCCGCTCGACGGGCTTCGAACCCATGAAAAAGTCGCTGAAGGATTATATGTTTGGTTTGAAATGCTCACGCCGCATCGTGATGCCGTTGAAAAGGCTGTTGGTCGGGGTCTAATGCCCTGGGGGGCAGGCGGGGCACTGAAGACAAGCTGGAAAATGGCGGATGTGATTTGGCTGGAGGCCGGTGATACGGCGACCGATTATAATCGTCAGACGAAACGGGGTTTGCTGGCATCGGTAATCCCGCCATTGGTCATGTATTGGCTGAGCGACCCTGACGAGCCCGCGATGCGGGCGAAGATCACGCAATATCTTGCCCTGGCAATGCAGGCCGGGCAGACGGGCGGCAAAATACTTGCCCCCATTCTTGGTGGACTTGGCAGCCTCATGCGACCTGGGCGCGCATAATTTAAATCACAGGTCGCAGGCTAAACGTCGACTTCTGCCTCTAACGCATTTTCCTGGATAAAGTCGCGCCGGGGCTCGACAATCTCGCCCATTAAGCGTTCGAACAGGCCGTCAGCCTCGTCCGCATGTTCGACTTTAACCTGTAAAAGTGTGCGGGCATTGGCGTCTAGCGTTGTTTCCCAAAGCTGGTCGGCGTTCATTTCACCCAGCCCTTTATAACGTTGGATTTTCATCCCTTTGCGACCGGCGTGGAGAATGGCTTCGAACAGGCCGACAGGGCCGTTTATTTCGGTCTCGCCCTCTTTCTCGTTCCGCAATACGCTGCTTTCATTGTACAGCGATGAAATTTGACTTGCCAGAGCGTTTAACCGGGCAGCATCGCTGCTACTTAGCAAGGATGCATCGAGGATAGTCCGTTCCTCTACGCCGCGTACTTCGCGTAGCAGTACCAGTGAGTTATCCTCAAACTGTGCCCGCCACTTATTCTCGCCTTCTTCGGCGATGGCGTTCAACCGCAAAGTACAGCGCTCAACGCTTTCGCCTGAGGGTTGAGGGACTAATGCACCGGATAGGGCAACTTGCTCGATTATCTCGCCAGATGCACGCAATGACAGTCGCCAGAGAGCTTGTTTGAATGTCGCGGCCTGTCGCACGCGATCGGTCAAATCCTCGCCGGCGATCTGGCTGCCATCTGCTAATATTAGCGTTTCGCCGCGACAGCCTTCTTGTATGAGGTGGCTTTCAAGCTCTTCATCATCCTTGAGGTATCTTTCAGACTTTCCGCGAGACACTTTGTAGAGCGGTGGCTGGGCGATGTATAAATAGCCATTATCGATGATTTCCCGCATCTGACGGTAGAAGAAAGTCAGCAACAGGGTCCGGATATGCGCGCCATCAACATCGGCATCGGTCATAATGATGATTTTGTGATAGCGGAGTTTCTCAATATTGAATTCGTCGCGCCCGATACCGGCACCGAGGGCCATGATCAGTGTCCCGATCTGATCGGAGCTCAGCATCTTATCGAAGCGAGCCCGTTCGACATTCAGAATTTTACCCCGCAATGGCAGAATAGCCTGATTGGAGCGGTCCCGTCCCTGCTTGGCAGAGCCGCCGGCACTGTCACCTTCGACGATAAACAATTCTGACTTGGCCGGATCTTTTTCCTGACAGTCAGCAAGCTTTCCCGGTAGCGATGTAATATCAAGGGCTGTCTTACGACGGGTCAGTTCGCGGGCTTTGCGCGCTGCTTCGCGGGCCGCTGCGGCTTCGACGATTTTCTGCATGACCTGCTGGGCTTCTCGCGGATGCTCTTCAAACCATTCCGAGAGTTTGTCATTGATCAGACTTTCAACGACAGGTCGTACTTCCGAAGAGACCAGCTTGTCTTTTGTTTGTGATGAGAATTTCGGATCCGGAACTTTTACGCTGAGAACACAGGTAAGGCCCTCTCTGGCATCATCGCCTGAAATATCCACTTTCTCTTTGCGAGCGATACCGGTCGACGCTGCATATTTGTTAATGATCCGTGTCAGCGCGCCGCGAAATCCCGCAAGATGGGTCCCGCCATCGCGCTGTGGTATGTTATTTGTGAAGCATAGTACCGATTCATGATAGCTGTCGGTCCACTCCAGTGCGGCCTCAACAGTGATACCGTCTTTCTCACCAATAACGAAAATCGTTTCAGGTATCAGACTGGTCCGCGCGGTATTGAGATGCTGCACGAAGGCTGCAACGCCGCCCTCATAGGACAGTTCGACTTCATAATGCTCAGCACCGCGAAGATCTTTGAACTGGATGCGGACGCCGGAATTGAGAAAGGCCAGCTCGCGCAATCTGTGCTCGAGTGTTTTCCGGTCGAAGTCGGTCATTGTGAAGGTGGCCGACGAGACCATGAAGCGGACAGCTGTGCCGGTATAGGGCGTGTTGCCATCTTCTCTCATCGGACTGTCACCGATTGTTTCAAGCGGCGCGTCGGTTCGACCGCCATCAACAAACCGGACCCGGTGCGCTTTGCCGTCCCGATGAATCGTTAATTCAAGCCAGTCGGAGAGGGCGTTAACCACCGAAACACCGACCCCGTGAAGACCGCCGGACACTTTGTAGGAATTACTATCAAACTTACCGCCCGCATGCAGCTGGGTCATGATTACTTCTGCTGCCGATATGCCCTCGGTCGGGTGAATGCCAACTGGAATACCACGCCCATTGTCTGAAACTTCTGCGCTGCCATCGGGGTGAAGTACAACAACCACTTTGTCAGCGTGCCCGGCTAGAGCTTCATCAATCGAATTATCGACAACCTCATAAATCATGTGATGTAGGCCGGAGCCATCATCGGTATCGCCAATATACATGCCCGGCCGTTTACGCACCGCTTCAAGTCCTTTCAGGACTTTGATCGAGCCTGCGCCGTATTCAGAATTCTTCTCGCTGGCTTCCGCCATGATACTGATCACTTTCTGATTCGATTTTATTTATAAAAACCATAAAGTAGTTTGCCGAAAAAAGGAAACCTCCATAGGGCAAAATAAATGAACAATAAAAATATTAAAAACAAGGAGTTAACTCTTTTGTTTGGCGGTTGGCATAAGGGATTACAGTTGATGGGTGTTCGTGTTGAATCAAAGCCCTGTTTTCAGCTTTGAAACGGCGTTGGAGTGTTGGTGTTTTGAAGCTTTTTACGACGATAGGTTCGCTGATACTTGCGGCCATCTGGTCGATGTTTAGAGGCGGATTAAAATGCTGGCAGCGTGTGGCGGGTTGGCGTCGCTCGTTCGCGCATGATCGCCCTCTCCTAGCTCCTGGCAAGGAAGTGAAGCTTTCAAACGGAACAATCTATTATCGCTGGGATGGGCCTGTCGATGGGCCTATTGTGGTGATGGTGCACGGGTTTTCGACGCCCCACTTCATTTTTGAACAAAATACGGCGACGCTGGTATCGGCCGGATATCGGGTCTTAAGATATGATCATTATGGCCGTGGTTGGTCGGACCGGCCGCGTTTGCGCTATGATGCGGATTTTTATGATGCCACTTTACTGGAGCTTCTTGACCGGCTCGAAATCCGCACGCCTGTTGGGTTGGTTGGTCTGTCGATGGGCGGTTTGATCGCCGCAGAGTTTGCTACTCGTCATTGTAAGCGTATCGACCGGGTGATGCTGCTTTGTCCGGCGGGGCTTATAATGTCGGGTCCCGGCCCGGTGCTATCGCGACTATTGCGGCTGCCGGTTCTAGGAGCCCGCCTCTGGTACCTGATTTACCGGTCGATGTTGACGAATGACCCGGAAATGGATTTTCGCGGCTTGCCGTTCGCGGCCCGGCTGGCGGGCGATCTGACAAAGCAATTTGACTATCCCGGTTATGGTTTTGCCTTGCTGTCGACCTTACGGAATTTGCCAATGGCCAATCAGGATGAGGTCTTTCGCCGGCTGGGGGCCACCGGCGTGCCGGTGAGTGCGGTTTTCGGGACGCAGGATACAACTGTCTTGATTGCCAGCGCAGATCGTCTGAGGCAGCTGGTTCCGGCGGCAAGAATTGTTTCTTTGAATGCCGGTCATGGTCTCAATTATCGCCATTATACCGTTGTTACGCCGATTTTGTTGAGCTGGTTCGTTCCAGTATTGACCGCTCAGCGCGGCCCGGAGACGGCTTAAGCTGAGCCGGTCGGCGGTACTTCGACAAGTTGAGCTCGATCGCGAAATGCGTCAAATAATGTTGCATCGGTTCCCGTTAGCCAGGCCTGCCCTTTCAGGCTTGATAATTCGTCGAATAAAGCGGCCCGACGGCTGGGGTCGAGATGGGCGGCGGCTTCATCCAGCAAAATCAGCGGTGCCGGGGCTTGTTCGTCTGCCGTCGATAGCGCACGCGCATTGGCGAGGATCAGTCCGATCAAAAGTGCCTTTTGTTGGCCGGTAGAGGCGAGACTGGCCGCCGCGCCGCTTGGTCGATGTATTACGTCGAGATCGCTGCGGTGTGGTCCGTTCAGCGTTCGCCCTGCGGCTCTGTCGCGCGCCCGCCCGGCGGCAAGAGTGTCGCGTAACGCTTCTTCCAGATCCGACAGGCTGGCACCGTCGGCAGCGCGTTTTTCAAACTCGCCGCTAATGCTAAGATCGCTTTTGGGGAAGTATCCGTCCGGTCGCGCATCTACTGCCGCTTGCAGTTTTCTGACAATCATCGCCCGATTCATCGCAATGATTGCGCCGGCTTCGGCCATACGGTTTTCGACGGCATCCGCCCATGCGGGATCGATATAATTGCGCTCTAACAACGCATTTCGTTCGCGCATGGATTTTTCATAGGCTGCGCTGACTCGCCCGTGGCTGGGGATATTGGCCATGACCTGGCGATCGAGAAAACGGCGGCGCTCGGTCCCGCCACCACGAAATATAACGTCCATGGCCGGCGTAACCCAGATCATTCTGACACGCTCTGCGAGGTCATTTGTGGTTGCAGCCGCGCCGTCTACGCGGATTGCGCGCTTTGGTGTCCGGCTTGCCTGGTCGAGACCGATGCCGATTTGATGGTCGTCATCAAATACAGCCGATACGGTCCAGCCGCGCTCGGAGCCTTGCCGGACGAGTTCGTTAAGCGATGCCGAGCGCAGGCCGCGCCCCGGCCCGAGCAAACTCAGGGCTTCGAGTATGTTGGTTTTGCCCGCCCCATTCTCGCCAAACAGACAGACTGCGGCGCTTTTGATGTTCAGGGAAAACGCCGCATGATTGCGGAAATCCGTGAGAGTAAGTTTTGAAAGGGCCGTCATTCGCAGTAATGCACGCCGCCGGATTATACCCGGAGCGGCATGAGGACATATTGCGCGCTGTCATCACTGGGATCAAGAACCAGTGCCGGTGAAGCCGGATCCTGAAACAGAAAATGCATATCATCTGCTTCAATTTGACTGGTAATATCCAGAAGATACTTCGCATTGAAGCCGACATCCATCGCGTCGTAATTATAGTCGCACTCAATTTCTTCATGGCCTTGCCCGGTTTCGGCACTGCTTACCGAAAGCACCATTTTGCCTTCGGAAAGTGACAGTTTTACCGAGCGTGAGCGTTCTGCCGACATGGTTGAGACCCGGTCAACGGCGGCCTCGAATGCTTTATTGTCGATAAGCAGATGCTTCTCGTTCATTTTTGGAATGACCCGTCCATAATCCGGGAATGAGCCGTCTATGAGCTTTGAAGTGAGCTGCGCCCGTCCGGCTAGAAACTGGATTTTGGTATCCGACACACTGATCCGGACATCATCATCCACACTGTCGATTAACCGCCGGACCTCGGCGATTGCCTTGCGCGGAATGATGACGCCAACCAGTTTGTCGGCATTTTGCGGCGCGTCGATTTCCGACAGGGCAAGGCGGTGCCCATCGGTCGCGACGGTTCGCAGTTTGGTCCCTTTTTCTGTTTCAGCGGCATGGAAATAAATACCGTTGAGATAGTAGCGCGTTTCCTCGGTCGAAATGGCAAACCGGGTTTTGTCGATAAGCTTCCGGAGGCTTGCAGCAGCAACTTCCATAATTGTCGCATCCTGATCTTCCGTCATCGTCTGAAAGTCTGCTGCTGCCAGCGTTGGAAGGGAAAACAGCGAGCGACCGGAACGAATTGTTACGGTCTGGTTCTCGGCATTTGATTCAAGCTCGACATCCGCACCGGCCGGAAGCTTTCGGATTACGTCAAAAAGTGTCGCCGCCGGGGCTGTAATCGCGCCTTCGACAAAAACAACGGCGTCTGCGGAGTCGACGGCTTCAATATCAAGGTCGGTCGCCGTAACTTTGATACCATTTGAGCCAACTTCAATCAGTATGTTTGAAAGAATCGGAATAGTGTTCCGTCTTTCGACGATATTCTGAACGTGTGACAAGGCATTAAGTAGCGCGCCGCGTTCTATGGCCAATTTCATATCTATACCCTCGTCGCGGTTATTCTTGCCGAAGCAAAAAATTACCGTCTTTCAAATTCCGACTCACTCCAACAACACGATGCTGCAGGTTGGATAGAGTTACGAATTTTAACAGAAATGCAAGTCTTCCGCCGGCAACCCATGTTAAAAAAACTGATTAAGTCTCTCGCACGGCCATCCGCTGGAAAATACTTCTTTGCGCGGCTTCCACATCACGGGTGGTTTCCGCATTTTCTGATTTCAAAGCGCTGCTTATTTTTCGATAGGCATGTAGCACAGTTGTATGATCCTGCTTCTTATATGCCGATGCGATCTGAGGATATGATTTGTCCGTCATGGTTCGCGATAAGTACATTGCGATTTGCCGTGGATGACAAATACTTCGCATTTTGCTGCTGCTTTCAATATCCGCTTTCGAGACATTGAATTGCTGCATGCAAGCGCGCTTAATATCGTCCAGAGTGGGTGTTCTTGGTTCGCCTGCTATACGCCGGATAACGGCCTCCAGCATATCCATTGTTGGCGCAAACTCGCCATAGCCAGTTTCAAGTTGCAGGCTCCATAACACACCGCATAATTCCCGGCCCGGGCCTTGAATGGCGGTCACGATGCGATCGATCATTTGTTCTGAGAGAATGAAGTTGGGCGTCGTTTCGGATATGATCCCGGCATGGCAACGGATAATTTCACGCCGCATTTCATCATCGGGTGTGCCAACTTCGACGGCTGCGGCGCCTTTGATCTCGCTGCTCAATTGCTTGGACAGTCCAACCATGTCGCCCGGTGCGGTGTCTGCCGTAATCACAACGTGTCCGCCTTCGGCCGTCACCGACCGGATGGCGCCAAAAAATGCCTTGTCAGTCTTTGCTTTCCCCGCAATCCAGTGAAGATCATCGATCAGAAGTAGTTCATTATTTTTCACGAAAGCCTGTAACTCGCGGGTGTCGCCAGCGCGGGCGCCGTCGACAAAACGTGTCATAAATTCTTCTGCCGATAGGTAAGCCATTCGACGGGAGCCGGATGTCTGGCTGACAGCATATTCCAGCGCTTTTAATATATGGGTCTTGCCGGTGCCGGGCTGACCGTAAATGACAACAATGCCCGCTGGTATCGGATCACCGGCCGCTAGCCGCCGGCCAAGTCCGACCGCCCGCCGGTTACTGTCGCCAACCATAAGATTTTTAAACGTGAGAGCGCCTTGCGCCAGAGCAGTTGTGCTTGTCGCATCGGCCGCTGTGGTATCACTATCCGGGGCGTCCGCAATCGCCCATGGATTGCGAACCATGTCACGGACTTCTGATGATAGTCGCGACCAAAGATTGAACTTCAGCCGGCGACCTTTCGGGTCCATACGCTCCCAGACCTGCTGCAGACGGCGTGCATAGTCGCCTTCGATCCGGTCGAGAGTGAATTGATCCTTGGCCGCAATTACGATTGCTTTGTCAATTTCAGCAACAAAGCGCAGCGGCGCTAGCCAGTTTGCATAGTCCTCACCCGGAATGATACCCTTTATGGTTATCATCGTATTTTCCCAGAGCTGGAGTGCGCCGGGTCCGTCCTGCTGCCGATCGGCCGCAAATCCGTGGGCGGCAGGATCGGAGACACGCCCAATATCGGAAAGGTTTGCATATCCGTTCATTCTAATACTTTCAACACGGTTTGGGTCTAATCCCCAGAGCCGCGAACACCAGCTAAACCGTCCCGTTTCCCGCCAAAGACTTGGTCGGGATTTTGCAACGTTTAAGGAAGAGTTTTGCGTCTCAAAAATAGTTAACCAGAGCATAATATCGCTGGCAATAGAATAAAGTTTTGATCTTGCTAGGATCTGCTGTTGACTCTCTGAAAGGCCTTGATGAGATGTAAAATTTTCCGGAAACTTTTTTTGTAGACCGCTAAAAATCTCAATCACCGATTGAGGTATAGAGAAATGAACCTTTGGAATTAATTAGGAGATTCCATGAGATTTAGTGGTATGCGCAATCGTCGTGGAACATTGGGCGGACAGAAAAAAACCTCTTCCCGGGCAAGACCGGAAAGAGGTTCCATTCCTCAGTGTACGGATTTTTTCGAGACCTAGCCCATTGCTTTAATGCGGGCTGATAGCCGCGAGATTTTGCGCGCCGATGTGTTCTTATGGAGGACACCTTTTGAGGCCGCCCGCATGATCTCTGGTTGCGCTTCGCGCAGAGCCTCTGACGCCCGGGCGCTATCACCGGACGTGATCGCTTCTTCAACACGCCGTATGAATGTCCTCATCCGGGACCGGCGCGCGGTATTTACAGCTGTCCGGCTCGCAATTTTGCGAACCATTTTTTTGGCTGATTTCGTATTCGCCATTGATAACTCCAGACGCGGTACTGTTTTGGATTGCGCTAGCTACATAAACCGCTTGGCCGCGTCAACCGATACTACGGGAATACGTGTAATTAAGCCCAAAAATTACTGATTTTTGAAATGCGGTTGCCTTTTTTCAACAAAGGCGGACATGCCTTCTTCCTGATCTTCGGTTGCAAACAGGGAGTGAAACAACCGCCGCTCGAAAATAATGCCCTGACTCAGCGGTGTTTCATAGGCGGCATTAACCATTTCCTTGGTTAGCATTGCAGCGGCTCGTGGCATTGCTGCCACTTTCTTTGCAACAGATCTGGCTTCTTCAACCAGGTCATCGACCGCCACGACACGTGAAACCAGACCACAACTTTCGGCTTCGCTGGCATCCATCATGCGTCCGGTAAGGCACATTTCCATGGCTTTCGACTTGCCTGCAAAGCGTGTTAGCCGCTGAGTGCCTCCCGCGCCCGGCGACACGCCAATGGTGATTTCGGGCTGTCCGAATTTCGCCTTTTCCCCGGCCAAGATAAAGTCGCACATCATGGCGAGTTCACACCCGCCACCCAGAGCATAACCATTTACAGCAGCGATAACCGGTGTTCGCATGCGGGCCGCCCGCTCCCAGTTTCGGGAAATGAAATCTTTATAATATGCTTCCATGTACGAAAGCTCGCGCATTTCCTTGATGTCAGCACCAGCGGCGAACGCCTTTTTAGAGCCGGTAATTACAACGCAACCGATATCGGCGTCGTCGTCAAACCGTTCCAGAGCGGCCGTCAGCTCATCCATTAGCTGGTTGTTGAATGCATTCATTGCATCCGGCCGATTGAGGGTGATCAGCGCGATTGAGCCGTCTACTTCAGTCAGCAGAGTTTCGTAAGCCATTTGATCCTTCTCGTGCAATAAGCCCAATTGGCATCGCACATGTTTAAAAACGAAGAGGTTGTTTAAAGCAAACAGTGCGCGACGTCGATAGCTTGAAATATGTCCGATAAATTACGCGCTATGGTCCTGCACCTTAGGGTAGAATACGACCCGCTTCCTGCGGAATTGTGGAAAGAGGGCGTGGTGTTTCATCAATCATATTAAAGTGCAGCGGGTGTGTGTGGCGACCGGAGCTGCCGGATTGTCTGCGTCGGCAGATTTAGTCGGGATCGGTCGCTTTCAACTGATAGATCAGATCAAGTGCCTGACGCGGTGTGAGCGTGTCGGGCTCTATCGTATCGAGTAGTTCCCGCGCCGGGTCGATAGCGGGCGTAACCTCCTCGGGTTCGCCGATTGTAGCAAATAGCGGCAGCGTGCTGGCTGCATCCGGTTTGGATTCGAGTTGCTTTAAGACCTGTTCGGCGCGTCTGACCGCTTTGCGAGGTAATCCTGCCAGACGGGCGACTTGGACACCATAGGAACGGTCTGCTGGGCCGGTCTGAATATCATGCAGGAAGATCAGCTCGTCTTTCCATTCTTTTGCGCGCAGGGAAATATTAGCCGCCTGCTCCAAATCCTCGGCGAGCTCGGTAAGCTCGTGATAATGCGTCGCAAAAAGTGCGCGGCACTGATTAACATTATGCAAGTGTTCGACCGCGGCCCAAGCTATTGCGAGACCATCATAAGTCGACGTTCCTCGTCCGACTTCGTCAAGAATAACAAAACTGTTTGCTGTTGCCTGATTCAGAATGACGGCGGTTTCGACCATTTCGACCATAAAGGTTGATCGTCCGCGCGCTAGATCATCACTCGCCCCAACACGGGAAAATACCCGGTCGACGACCCCGAGCTGCAGCGATTTTGCCGGCACATAGCAGCCGGCTTGAGCCAGAATGACGGCGAGGCAGGCCTGTCGTAAATAGGTCGACTTGCCCGCCATGTTCGGGCCGGTCACAATGCTGAGCCGGGGCGCGCCGCCATTCTGCGCGTCGAGGCTGACGGCGTTTGCGGTGAAGCCGTCTCCCTGCTTCTTTAACGCGGCTTCGACGACAGGATGTCTTAACCCATCTGCGGCAAAGACCGGTGTTGCGGCCAGGTCCGGGCGAACGCAATGATTGTCATCTGCCCAGTCTGCATTGGTGCTGGCGACATCAATTTCGGCCAGCGCTTGCGCTGCTTTAACCAGATGTTCCGAATGCGCTTCAATGCGGGCACTGAACTGTTCGAAAATCTCGATTTCGCGCGCTTTCGCACTTTCTTCGGCGCGCGAAATCCGCCCGGCGAGATCGCTCAGGACTGCCGTTGAGAAGCGAGTATTTGAGGCGAGAGTCTGACGATGAATAAAGGTTTCTGCCAAGGGTGGTTGTAGCATTGCTTCACCATGGCGACTGGGGACCTCAACAAAATAGCCCAGCATATTGTTAAATTTTATTTTTAACGACGATACGCCGGCAAGCTCGCAATACTCGGCTTGCAGGTCGAGTATAATGCGGCGATTGTCGGCTTTTAGATTGCGGGCTTCGTCGAGCGCATGATCCCAGCCGACGTCAATAAAGCCGCCATCTCGGGTAAGTAGCGGTAGATCGGGTGCCAGTGCGGCCTCGAGGTCCTGAACGAGATGCGCCAGATCCGGCATGTCACTCAGCCTCAGAGCGGCGCAGGCGGTGTCGATAATCTTCGGACAATGCGGCGTCAGCTTGGCAATTTCAGCAACGCAATATTCCCCGCAACGCAGCGCCTGGGCGATTGTCAAAAGATCACGGGGGCCGCCTCGGTCGAGCCGGAGGCGTCCGCGCGACCTTTCAAGATCAGGTGTCGATCTGAGATGCGTTCGAAGGCTCTCTCGCAGCGTTTCCTGATCAAGGAAAAAGCTGACGCAATCATGCCGGTCGCGGATGATTGCGACATCTGTTTCCGGTTGTGCCAGTCGCGATGCCAGCAAGCGTGCACCTGGTGCTGTGAGAGTCCGGTCGATCGTATGTAGGAGGGTGCCCTGGCGTCCGCCTTGTATCGCTTGCTCGATTTCGAGACTGGCGCGGGTTGCAGCGTCTATGGCCAGCCCCTGTTGCGAGGGGCCTTGCCGAGGGCGATCCAGGCAAATGGCGCTGCCGGCCTGGGTCAAATTTAAATAGTCGAGCAACAGTCCGGCGGCGCAGAGCTCCACTTTCGAAAAATCTCCGAGCCCGTCGAGCGCTTCGACATTAAATGTCTCTTTCAGGAGCGACTCGCCCCGTCCCGAGGTTGCATGTGTCGGTGAGCGCCGCGTAATCGGAAATTTATGGTTCGCCAGTGCGCCTTTGCAAAACGGCCGTTCGGCATCGGTATCGGTAAGGAGTAGCTCTGAAACGGGTAAGCCGGCCAGTTTTTCATTCAATTGCTCGGCGGCCCATTGCCCGATATCGAACTGTCCGGTTGAGACATCACAGCTTGCGCAGCCAGCTGCCTGTCCGTCCGGGGTGAAAACAATCGCGATCAAGGCCTGCGCCACGCGCGGGGATAGCAGCGTATCTTCGGTCAGCGTGCCGGGTGTCACAACTCGCACAATATCGCGGTTTACGATGGCTTTCGAGCCGCGCTTGCGGGCCTCGGCCGGGGTCTCGGTCTGTTCGCAGACGGCGACGCGCTCACCGGCTTTGATTAATCTGGCAAGATAATTCTCGGCTGCATGAAAGGGTACGCCGGCCATCGGAATGGGTTGGCCATCATGCGATCCACGCGCCGTCAGCGTAATGTCGAGAATTGCGGCGGCCCGTTCCGCATCGGCAAAGAACAGCTCGTAAAAATCGCCCATGCGGAAGAATAAAAGGGCCTCGGGATGGCGCGCCTTAATCGTCATATACTGACGCATGAATGGCGTCATCTCTTCGGACTTTGTTGCTTTGGTCACTGTCTTCCTTAAGCTAGCAAAACTGGCGCTACCCTGATCACCCCCATCTAATGACCTAGCGATAGCTTATATAGCAATAGCGGCTTGTTACCGTGATTCCTCTGTCTATAAGAATATCAGACCTATTTGAACTGATCGGCGCTGCAAAGGATATTAAAATGTCATCTAAAAGACCAAATTTTACTGACCAGGAAGCGTTAGATTTTCATTCGACGCCAACGCCGGGCAAGATTTCCATGCTGCCGACAAAGCCAATGGTCACCCAGCGCGATTTATCTTTGGCTTATAGTCCCGGTGTGGCCGTTCCGGTCAAGGCGATCGCCGAAGATGAAGATGCGGCGTACGAGTATACCTCCAAGGGCAATATGGTTGCGGTGATATCGAACGGCACTGCGATTCTCGGGCTTGGTGATCTTGGCCCGATGGCGTCCAAGCCTGTCATGGAGGGTAAATCCGTTCTATTTAAGCGGTTTGCCGACATTGATAGTTTCGACGTCGAGGTCCAGACCAAGGAAATTGATGAATTTTGCACGGTTGTCCGCAATATCGGTGCGACATGGGGTGGGATCAATCTTGAAGATATTGCTTCGCCTGAGTGTTTTCTGATCGAGCAGCGCCTGCGGGACGAACTTGATATCCCGGTTTTCCATGATGATCAGCATGGCACGGCGATTATCGCTGCGGCGGGTTTGATTAATGCTTGTCACATTACCGGGCGTGATCTTGGTGAGGTCAAAGTTGCCGTTTCCGGTGCCGGCGCAGCAGCGCTTTCGGTTGCAGGGCTTATTCGTAATCTCGGTGTTAAAGCTGAGAACATTCTAATGTGTGATAGTTCCGGTGTTCTTTATGAAGGCCGCACGCATCGCATCGACCAGTTCAAATCGGCTTTCATGGTTAAAACCGATAAACGGACCTTGGCCGAAGCGGTCGAAGGGGCCGACTGCTTGCTTGGTTTGTCGCGTAAGGGCGCTGTCGATAAGGATATGGTTCGCAGTATGGCGCCAAATCCGATTATATTTGCAATGGCGAACCCGGATCCGGAGATCACACCGGAAGATATTTTGTCGGTACGCGGAGATGCGATCATTGCGACCGGTCGCTCTGATTATCCGAACCAAGTTAATAATGTACTGGGGTTCCCTTACATTTTCCGCGGCGCGCTGGACGTCCGGGCGCGCAGTATCAATGAGGAAATGAAGGTTGCCGCGGCCCGCGCCATCGCCGAACTGGCGCGTGAGGACGTACCAGACGAAGTGGCGGCCGCCTATCACGGGTCGCGGCCGAAATTTGGTCCCGACTATATTATCCCGACCCCGTTTGACCCCCGCCTGATTAGTTTTATCCCGCCTTTTGTGGCGCAGGCGGCCATGGATACCGGCGTTGCGCGGCATCCAATTGAGGATATGGACGAATATCGCGACTCTCTGGCCCGACGGCTTGATCCAAGTGCCAGCTTCCTGCAGGGCATTCAGTCGACGGCGCGCAAGACCGGCAAGCGAATTGTGTTTGCCGAAGGTGAAGAGCCGCAAGTCGTCCGAGCGGCATGGTCGTTTAAAAATCAAGGACTCGGCGCGCCGATACTGATTGGTCGTCTCGAAGAAGTGAAACGGTCAATGGAGCAAATGGGTGTCCCTGAAGGCGGACTTGAAATCGTCAATGCGGCTCTGACAGACCGGAACGTCGATTATACTGACTATCTATATAAACGGTTGCAACGTCAGGGTTATCTGAAACGGGATGTCCAGCGTCTGGTCAATCAGGACCGGAATGTGTTCGGCGGCTGTATGCTCGCGCTCGGCGATGCGGATGGTATGGTGACCGGTGTGACCCGCAACTATGATGTCTGCCTGACGGACGTTCGGCTCAGTCTTGATACCTTGCCTGATACGAGCATGATTGGCATGTCGATGGTGTTAAACCGCAGCCGAACCGTGTTTATTGCCGATACTAGCGTCAATGAATTGCCGACAGGTGCTGATCTCGCGCAGATTGCCCGGGAAGCCGCAAAAGGTGTGTCGCGTCTCGGTTTCACGCCGCGCGTTGCTTTCGTTTCCTATTCGACCTTTGGCAATCCAATGGGCGAGCGGGTGGAGAAAGTCCGTGAAGCTGTTTCCATTCTCGATGCGGCATCCGACATTGATTTCGAATATGAAGGCGATATCTCCGTCGATAAGGCGATCAATCTCGAGCATAAGCTGCTATATCCTTTCTCGCGCTTGTCCGGCCCGGCAAATGTTCTTGTGATGCCGGCAATTCACTCCGCGTCAATTTCGACGAAACTGCTGGAAAGTATGAGCCGCGCAACAGTTGTCGGACCGATATTGCTGGGTCTTTCAAAGCCAGTTCAGATTGCATCGCTTGGCGCGACCGTGAACGATATTGTCAATCTGGCCACTGTCGCAGCTCTCGATCTTGATGGTCACGAACAGGTCGAGTTGGAAGTCTAGGCGCGCTCGCGCCGCTTCTGAAACTTGACGGCATCGTTAACCGGACGGCTGGTATTATGATACTAGCCGTTTCTGTCTGATCCATTCTATGCCTGAAAGAAGCACGGCGACACCGCCGAGCCAGAACGTGATAATGAATACGGTATAGAAGCCAGAGGATTCAATAATATCGCCAAGCCATGGCCGTCCAAGCGTACCGATCAGCATTGTGAGTGATGCCAGCAAGGCGTACTGGACAGCGGCAAAGCGCGGATTGACCACCGAGGTGAGATAGGCCGTCATTGCGACAAGCGCGAAGCCGCCGGCAATGTTCTCGGCGAATATCGTGATCATTAAGCGGGCCATGCGTTGCCCCTGATCAACGCTTACCGGATCAACTTGCAGCTTTGTCGACCATTCTGCAAACGCCACCAGCGGAACGTCTAGATGCGTGACCGAGAGGAACTGATCCAGCACTACAGCCCCGGCCGCAAGGTCGGCGTAGAGGAGATTGGTCGCTGCTGCAATAATGCCGCCAATGAAGAAGACCGGCATTCGTCCCAGGATTGCGATCGAAACCGCGCCGATAACAGACCCTAATATGGTTGCTAAGACCCCAAAAAATTTGGAAGCGATCGCAACATCATCGAGGGAATGGCCCAAGGCACCGAAATTTTCGCCAAGATAAAATGGGTAGGCAAATGACCCCCAGACCGCATCGGTAAAACGATAGGTCAGTGCTAACGACAATACCAGAACGGCCCCCCAGCGCAGCCGTGCAATCAATTCCATCAAGGGGTCAAAAATTGCGCGGAAAATAGTCGCGACCAGAGCCGTTTGCCCGGTTGCCGGTGTTTCGTCCGGATTGGAGTCATCAGCTTTGGCCTGATGTTTGAACACCAGTATCGCGCAGACTATTGCCGGCAGTAGAACGGTTAGACTGACAATCAGGGGGCCTTGCTGTTGCACGAACAACCGGCCCGACGTGCCGTTTTCGAGTATCAGCGCATTCAAAATATACCAGAAGATCATGGCGAATGCGAGGAGCCATCCGGCTGACACAATCACGACAGCGCTACGACTGACCTGATAGGGCAAACTTGTAAAAAAGCTTGCCCGCGAGCCATGCAGGGATTCGGTTTCCGGTTCCGGTGCGATCAGGGTGCCGATGATCGATAATAGCATGAAACAGGCGACCATCAGGAACACGACGCTCCAGCCGAACCTGGCGGCCATGAGGAGTGCAACAAAACCGGTTATGAACCCGGCCGACTTGTATCCGAACTGGTACAAGGCCGACATCAGATCCTTGTCGGTATCATTGCGGGCGACTTCAATACGCCAGGCATCCAGGATCAGGTCATGGGTTGGTGAGATGAACGAAATTGCCAGTGCCAGAAGGGCAACGGTCGAAATATGATGGCTGGGATTGGCAAACGCGAATATGGCAATCATGACGGCCATCAGGGATTGTAGGCCAATGAGCCATGAGCGGCGGCCGCCCAATTGCGACAGGCCCTTTAGCGGGAGAGCAGTTTGGAAGGCCGGGGCCCAGAGGTATTTGAAAGAATAGCCCAGCGTAACGAGTGAAAGCGCACCAATTGTCGAGGGTGTGACGCCGACTTCGGTCAACCACGCATTCAGTAGGCCGAGCGTCGCGCCCATCGGGAGGCCTGCCGCAAAGGATAATAAAATCATCGCCGCCATCCGGCGATCGGAGAAAATGGCCATCAAAGGCGACGGCGCCGCTTTTGATGACGGATCAGTTGGCGTGGCGATTGCAGGTCGGTTCATTTTTTCATCCCAGTAGCGTGCAGCGAAGCAGCGTTTGCAATTGTCGACAGTGATACACGCTAAACGCATATAATAAGCTAAGGCTGTCCCATACAACATGGTTGGGATGATTCGCCGTCTATAATAGCATGCCATTGCTAAGGTGAACCGAAAGTAACGGGCAATCGCGATCCGTCAGGCCGTATCTGTGCCCGGCGGTCGAAACCGGTAGGAAAGCGCTTCGGCGAGGTGCAAACGGTGGACTTTCCGGCTGGGCTGGAGATCGGCAATTGTGCGCGCGACTTTGAGGACGCGATAATAGGCCCGTGCTGATAATTGCAATTTCGAGGCGGCTGTTGATAGCAGATCCTGACCTTCATCATCGAGGTCGGCGGCCGCAGCGATGATGTCGCCGAAGGCATGGGCGTTAAGAGTATTGGCCGCGTCGACTTTCCGGTATCGTTCCTGCTGCAGGGTTCGTGCGGCGCAGACGCGGTCCCGGACGGTGTCGCTATTGTCCTGCGGTTCGTTCCGGGTCAGGTCTCTCGGCGTTATCATCGGAGTGTCGAAAAACAGGTCGATGCGATCGAGAAACGGCCCCGAAAGCCTCGCATGGTAGCGCTCGGCGCAGACCGGCCCCCGCCGGCATGTTGCCGGGCCTGATCCACCGCCACACCGGCACGGATTCATGCCTGCGATAAGCTGGAACTGCGCCGGATATTTCACATGATGTTCTGCCCGCGATATTGTGATTGTGCCATCTTCTAAGGGCTGGCGAAGACTATCGAGGACGTGGGCTGAGAATTCCGGAAGCTCGTCAAGAAACAGCACGCCATGGTGCGCTAGCGATATCTCGCCGGGCCTGGCACAATTGCCGCCTCCAACCAGGGCCGGCATTGAGGCAGAATGATGCGGGGCCTGAAAGGGACGCGTGCGGCAGAGCTGGCCTTGCTCGAGCAAGCCGGCAACCGACTGGATCTGAGATACTTCCAGTAACTCGCTGGCCGTCAGAGGCGGCAAAAGCCCGGGCAATCGTTTTGCCAGCATGGATTTGCCGGATCCGGGCGGGCCGCGGAATAGTATATTGTGTCCGCCGCCGGCGGCAATTTCGAGCGCACGTTTGGCCCCGTTCTGGCCTTTTACATCGGCGAGGTCGGTTTTTACTTCATGTTGTTTCAACTGGCCTGGTGTTAGTGCGGGCAAAGCCTGGCGCCCGTTAAAGTGACTGATGAGTGCGATTAGATTATCGGCTGCGAGATGTCCGCTCCCGGCCCATGCCGCCTCCTGTCCGCAGACCAGCGGGCAGACGAGGCGAAGATCCAGCTCCTGGGCCTTGATAGCGGCCGGCAAGACCCCCTGACTGTGCAGGATCCGGCCATCAAGGGCGAGTTCGCCAAGTGCTGCGTGACCAGGTAAACTATCACCCGGAATAAGCCCCATAGCCGACATGGTTGCCAGCGCGATTGCAAGATCATAGTGGCTGCCCTCTTTCGGCAGGTCTGCCGGCGCCATGTTTACAGTGATCCGTTTCGCCGGCAGCGCTAGCCCGATCGAGCTGAAGGCCGCGCGAACGCGCTCTCTGCTTTCGGTGACGGCTTTATTAGCGAGACCGACAATGATAAAGCTCGGCTATCCGCCGCTGGCTATATGGACCTGTACATCAACGGGTCTCGCTTCAATGCCTTGAAAGGCAAATGTCGTGAGGCTGGCAACCATGTCTCGATCCTTGATGAATGGCAGGTCTTCGCGCGACCCTGCCATCATAGGGACCGCCGAGGGCGGCCGCGATTTATTACTGGTTTTTGTATCTATTCGCTATGTCCAGACAGTTAGCGGCACGAGTTTCTTCGGGTCCGGCACAGGGAGGAATTGGCAAGTACAGGGATGCACAGAAATACGCGGCGAGGTAACGGCTAAAGCGTAATATCCCGTCGCATTAGGAGGCGTCCGGGGCGGGCAAGAAAGACGGCAGATGTTGTTCTTTTGTAAGCCCCTAAACGCTGGCCTGGGCTGTCTGCAAGCGACTCAGAGCCGCTTTTTGATGGCATCCCAGAACAAATTGGCCGGGTCCCGGCCGGTAAACTCGCGGACCTGTTGCACGCCGGTCGGGGAGGTATTGTTCACTTCGGTAAGGCGCCCACCGATTACATCAATACCGACAAGTACCTGGCCTCGGGTTTTTAATAGGGGGCCGAGGGCATCGCAGATTGCAATGTCGGCTGGCGATAGATCCGACGGTTCGGCGGTGCCGCCGACTGCTAAGTTCGACCGCGCATGTCCTTTAAGAGGAACCCGGTTGAACCCGCCAATGGGTTCGCCGTCGATCAAAATTATCCGTTTGTCGCCTTCCGCCACGGCTGGAAGAAATGCCTGTACAATCAGAGGTTCAGTGGTGCGGGCCAGAAACAGCTCAACCAGCGCTGAGAAATTACTATCATCTGGTTTGACCCGGAATACGTCACCTCCACCAAAACCGTATAATGGTTTCAGAATGACGTCTTGATGCGTATCGCGAAAATCTCTGATCAGGTCGCCGTCGCGTGAAATCAGAGATGGCGGGATGAAATCGGGAAGCAAGAGCGGGAATAGTTTTTCCGGCGCCGAGCGAACATGTGCCGGATCGTTTACCACAAGCGTGTCCGGCGCCAGTAATTCGAGAATATGGCATGCCGTGATATACGCCATGTCGAAGGGCGGATCCTGGCGCATCAATACGACATCGACCATTTCACGAAGGTCAAGCTGAACCGGGTCATCGTAGACTGTCGGCCGGCCGGCGACTCGCTGAACTCTGACCGGTCGTGCCAGCGCCGTGATCCGGCCCCGATTATAACTGAGATTTTCCGGTGCATACTCAAAAATGAGCATGTCCTGAGCTTGCGCGGCTTCCAGCAGTGCAAAGCTTGTATTGCTTTCGACATCGGCGGTGTCCAGGGCACCGGTCTGTATCGCCACGCGCAGGCTCATATGATCAGTCTCTTCCTAAATTTGATATGTGCAGGCAGCTGGGCGATATCAAAGCGAGTGCAACATCCGGGCCAGCCGGGCACTGCGCGGCTGCGAAAACCTCAATCTGCCTGACCCGGATTGTAGGTGACGACGTCCCCATTCGCATCGCGGAGGCGAATATAGGAAATCACCCTTTGAACACCACCGGCATAACTTGCTTCTTCGGCAGCGCGCTGCAATTCATCCTCGCTGCGGGCGATGCCGAGCAGATAAACGGTACCATTATAGGTTTCGACATTAATATTGGATGATTTTACCGAGCTCGAGCCGAGTAAACGGGCGCGTACTCTTGCTGAGATAAGTTCGTCTGATGCATTGGCGAGTGTTCCGCCAGGCGCTTCGACAATTATTTCGTTGGCGAGATCCTGCGTGCGCCGTGACGACCAGGCCAGATCCTCTGCCATGATACGAAGTTCCGGTGAGGATACCCGACCTGATAGAAGCACGAGCCCGCCAGCGACTTCGACGTCAACTTCATTGAGGCTGCCATGTACGTTCAGCTTGGATTTGATATCGCTCGACAAGGTTGCATCGTCTATCGCTTCGCCGGTTGTTCGTTCTTGCGATGCCGACACCGCGGCGGCCCCGACGGCCTTCACGACACAGCCGGTGAGCATTGGAACAGTAGCGATAATGAGTGACAAAAATAGCGTTCTCGACGACATAGCGCGCTCCTAGGATTGCGAATCATTGACCAAACTGGATTGTAGCTGCCTTTTTGGCAAGATTACGGTCGCCAAAAATCACGTTCATGCTGCGGGAGTTTACCCGGTGCGATGCTAATCAGGTCGTATCGCCAATTGAGGTTGCTCAAATCCGAGCGGCCTGCCACCCAGACTTCGGCGGCAGCCGAGATCCGACGCCAGTTTCTGGTGCCAACCGCTGCCAGACCGGCTCCGTGATCGCGGCGATATTTAACTTCGATGAAAGCCAGCGTGTCTGACCGTCTGGCAATCAGGTCGATTTCGCCACAAAACAGTTTCGCGCGGCGGGCGAGAATGCGGTATCCTTTGAGACGGAGATAAAGCGCAGCAACATTCTCTGCCCTGCGTCCACGGGCTTCTGCAATCTGTTTCGCTTTGTCCCTATTTGGCGCCATTCTTAAGCGTTAGTGCGTGCTGATAGACCTGCCGCCGAGGGAGACCGAGTGTTTCGGAAACTTCGGCCACGGCGGCTTTTACAGACTTATCTTTCATCGCCCCGCGCAGGGCGTTAGCGATATCGTCATTGCTGGGTTCGCCATTGGCGGGCGGGCCGAGCATCAAAACAATTTCACCTTTTGGTGTCGGTAATTCCTGATAGGTGGCTGCCAGATTGGCGAGCGAGCCGCGCCTGGTTTCCTCGAATAATTTTGTAAGTTCACGCCCGATAGCTGCATCGCGGTCCCCGCCAAGGGCTACCACAAGATCCTGCAGGCAGGTCGCCAGACGGGCACCGCTTTCGTAGAAAATCAGAGAGGCCGGCACACCTGACAGCGATTTTGCTGTTTTTATCCGCGCGGCAGAGCGTGGTGGCAGAAACCCGCAAAACATAAAACGGTCGGTTGGGAGACCGCTGGTGACGAGACCGGCGAGCATGGCCGAAGCGCCCGGTAAAGGTATGATCCGGTGACCGGACTCGATAACGTCACGCGCCAGTTTCCAGCCCGGATCTGAAATAAGCGGTGTGCCGGCATCACTGATCAATGCAATTGACTGTCCCGCCGCTAATTGGGCCAGTATCTGGGGCCGTCTCTGGCTACCATTATGGTCATGATAGGGGGTTATCTTGGTCCGGATGTCATAGGTATCCAACAATTTCCGGGCAACGCGGGTATCCTCTGCCAGGACTTCGTCAGCCTGACGCAGTACGTCGAGGGCCCGCAAAGTGATGTCCCGTAGGTTTCCGATAGGTGTGGAGACAATAAAAAGCGCAGGTTCTAGTGGTTGCGCCGCACCGGAACCGGAATTACTGTTAACGCTGTCGCGACTCTTGTCTGTAGCGGCCGATGCTAAGATGGAGTTAGGGTCTGATGTCATATCAGCTACATTCGCGCTTAAACGGGCTCGCGCCAAGCCTGTTTTTCTTCACACTGCTGATCTTATCCGGTTGTGCGACTCAGCCAATGGGACCGCAGCCGCCGATTGACGGTCCAGTCCTAGATGTCGAGCCGGATGATGATGTGATCGCGCCGGATGAGGCTGATCTGGACGGGCAGGACGATGACCCGGCCGATATCAAGACCGCTTCGGTTGTGCCCGAAGATGATACGGCGTCGACCGGCTACACCCCGCCGCATATGGTCGGACGAGATGTCTTCCGGGCTGGTGTCTTGTTACCTTTTTCAGATCGCCGGGCGCCAGTGCGCTCTGAGGCAGAAGGCATGCTGGCGGCAATTGAGCTGGCCTTGTTTGAAGGGTTCGGACAAGACTTTGTGTTAATGCCAAGAGATACGCTTGGGCGCGCCGAAGTCGCACAACAGTCGGCCCAGGAGCTGTCCGAGCTTGACGCCGATATGATAATCGGGCCGCTATTTTCGAGTAGTGTGATTGCGATACAGCCCGACCTTATGTTGCAGAAGCGACCGATCATTGCCTTTTCAAATGATGTCAGAGTGGCCGGCAACGGGGTCTGGCTGGCCTCGATGACGCCTGAGGCTGAAGTCAATCAGATCGTCGATTTTACTTACGAAAACGGGTATGACGGTTTTGCATTTTTTGGTCCGGACTCCGAACGCGGCCGGCGGATTGAAATGGCGATGCGCCAGCGCGTCATAGTGAATGGCGGGGTTATGATCGAGTCGGGGTTTTACCCGGCGGGTTCTACGGGTCCGGTTGCCGAAGCCGAACGTTTGGCGGGTGTGATTGCACCATTGGTCGAGCGGGGACGCCGGATTGCAATTCTGGTGCCGGAGCGTGGTAATCGTTTGCGCCAGATCGCGCCGTTACTGGCCTTTTACGGGGTTGATACCCGGCTTGTAAAAATGACCGGGATGAGCAGCTGGAATGATTCCGAGATTTGGCGTGAACCAAGCCTGCAGGGCGCCTGGTTTCCTGGGCCGTCACCTGAAAAAGTTGAGGCCTTCAATCGCCGTTATGAGGTTCAATACGGGCAGCCGCCAAGCAGTCTTGCCGCCATAGCCTATGATGCCACAATGCTTTCAATCGCGCTGGCTGCAGATGGTACGCTGGACGATAAGGAATTATTGTCGCGCGATGGTTTCTCCGGCATTAACGGCCTGTTCCGGTTCTTGCCGGATGGCACGGTCGAGCGCCGTATGGCGATCATGGAAATTTACCCGGACCCTGACAGTGGCGGGGTCCGTATGGTGCGGCCGGTCCCGTCCCGTTTTAATGATACCGCCTCTGAATAGCGAACCGGTCGGCCACGCGGCAGGTGACATTATTTTGCTGGCGGCAGTCCAAGTAGTTTGCGGGCAGTTGCCCGATGGTCAGCCGTAATATGAGACCCAACAATGGTCAGGGTCGTAGCGAGTACAGCCGCGTCATCGGAAAAACCGATGCCGGCGATGATATCCGGGATGGCGTCGGCCGGCATGAGGAAATAAAATAGTGCGCCGTACAAAACCAGCCGGACCTGCCGCGGTGTCTCTTTGTCGATGGCGCAGAAATAGGCGGCAGCAACATCTTCTGCAAATGGAATGCGGCCGGCGACTTTGAGCAGTTTCTTCAGCAAGCCCTTGCGCGTCTTTTTAGCCTGTCGTTCGGTGGCAACGGGCAGGCGCGTGATATGGGTTT
This sequence comes from Hyphomonas sp. TMED17, assembly GCA_002172915.1. GTDB lineage: Bacteria > Pseudomonadota > Alphaproteobacteria > Caulobacterales > Hyphomonadaceae > Henriciella. The sequence goes on from NHBW01000006.1 coordinate 572,802, forward strand.
CGCCGTTTTCTATAATAACTTCCCTTGGGTTACTCATTGGCCAGCCCTCAACTTCCTCTTAGATATTAGTCATAACAAGACTTATAGGAGCATCTACCATGGAATTGAACGCCAACATATCTGCAGTTATTACCGGCGGCGCATCCGGTTTGGGGGCAGCAACCGCAAGGCATTTGGCTAGCCACGGTGTAAAAGTCGCCCTGTTCGATCTGAACGCTGAAAAAGGTGAGGCACTGGCAAAAGAGCTCGGTGGTGTCTTCTGCAACGTTAATGTGACGTCAGATGAGTCTGTTGATGCCGGCTTCGAAAAATCGCGGGCCGCAATTGGCCAGGAACGCATACTGATTAATTGCGCCGGTACCGGTAACGCTATCAAGACGGCAAGCAGGGATAAGAATACTGGTGAAATCAGCCATTTTCCGCTCCACCGTTTCGACATGATTATTCAGATCAATCTGGTCGGGACGTTTCGTTGTATTGCGAAATCGGCGGCGGGGATGATGACCCTCGATCCGATTGATGGCGAGCGCGGTGCCATTGTTAATACCGCCTCAGTAGCGGCCGAAGACGGTCAGATCGGGCAGGCGTCCTATTCCGCTTCGAAAGGCGGTGTTGTCGGCATGACATTGCCGATTGCCAGAGATTTGTCGCGGGAATTGATCCGGGTGAATACAATCCTGCCGGGGATATTTGATACGCCATTGCTGGCCGGTGCCCCCGAGAATGTCCGTATGGCGCTGGGCGCTCAGGTGCCGAATCCGGCGCGCCTCGGAAACCCTGATGAATATGCTTCGCTTGCCGTTGAAATGTGCCGCAATGGCTATTTCAATGGCGAAGACGTTCGTCTCGATGGCGCGATCCGGATGGCGCCACGTTAAATTCTATTGAAACGACGATTAGAGCCCGCCGCGTGCGGGCTTTAATTTTCTCCGGTCATCCGGCCTTCATGCATATTCGTATGAAAATTACCGGCGTGGCCGGATAGGCATTTATGTGCCCACAACGCGATTGTGCGGCGCGCCGCATTCAGTGGCTTTCAGCGACGATTAATCTGTAGCCAATATCGAGGTCCGGCTTGTCCAGCAAACGCCGGTGATTTTTTTGCCAGCGACCTGACTCAATGTCGGCTGCTAGTTTCGTTAATGGGGCAGATATGTTCGAAATTTTCGAAAAACTTGAAATAGCAGACCGGACGTCCGGGTCGAGATAGGCATCAGGGCGTCGCCAATAGGCACCAAGAAAGCCATCGGTACAATCATGCGGGACGGAAATAGTTTGAACCGCTGTCTGGCCGAGAATGTCATCAAAGATCTTCAGTTTAGGCATGATTGCTTGATCAAGCTCTACCAGTTCAGGGAAATAGTCGGTCAGCCAGAAATAAGGGCCGTCCGGGTCAAATGTCAGGAATACTAGAGGGCCGCGTGTTACACGTCGCATCTCAAGCAGGCCGGCCCGCAGGTCAGACCAGTGATGAACTGTAAGGAGCGCCATGGAAGCGTCGAAGGCTCGATCGGCAAAAGGCAAACTTTCAGCAACACCCTGATGGGCTTTTGGAGCGTCGGGATGGCGTTGTGCGATCATTTCTCTGGATGGCTCGAGAGCCGTCACACGCCGGTCGCGGGGTTCGTATGAGCCAGCACCGGCCCCAACGTTCAGGACACAATCCGCCGTCCCGAGCGCTTGATGGATAATGCGGGCAATCCTTGGATCCGGTTTGCGCTGACGATGATAATCCTTGCCAATCGTATCATACAGGGCGGCCATACTTGATCATATCTGTCAGGTCATTTCCAAACAAGCGCGCAATTGTCCAGACTACCGGTATATTGCCGGGTAAAACGCGGTTCTTAGACGTTTTCGGCGCGCCTAGAGCTCTGGCTCGGCCAGTGTAATCTGGCCCGCCAGATTCATCAGGACGTCTTCTGCGTCGAAATAGTCTTCCCCTTCAGGTGCCGGGCCGTGGCCCATGATGATTTCGGCATCGGCCTCATAACGGATGATGTCTCTGGTTTCCTGCTCGTGATCCCAGAATGGATTATAACAGGCACGGCAGAAGCGGTACGGGGCGGCATAGACAAGGCCGCTCCGGCTATAAAGGCGGTAATTGTAACTAAAGGGCGAGCCAACTGAGATTGTGCGTTTTCTTTCGTCGGTTTCACGTGTGACGACTTTGAAATAGTCGAAACCGTTCTGACCAGTGAGTTCGGCCAGTCGATAGAGAAGATAGAGCTCAACTGTCTGTCGCTTCGTCAGGCTATTGCCCGAGAATTGCACTTTCCAGCGATCACTTTCGATTTGCTGCTCGGTATAACCGTAGCGGCTGTCCATAGCTGGCCGGTAGGCTGTTGCGCTTGAACAAGCAGCAATAATTGCGACGCTCAGGAGCGCCAAAAGGAAGCGGGTTTTTACGATCATATCGGCCTCGTTTTTCGGCTGTCTTGGTCAGGACTAGATATCTACACCATTTGTAGCATTATGCATATTGAACGACTTGTAATGTCGCAGCTTCCGGTAATGCCGGCGCTAGATACCGGCTTGCAGCATGCGCTGGTAAGCGGGGCGGGCACGGACTTTTGCGAGCCATGCTGCCGCCGCCGGCAGCTGCTTCAATTGCCCCTGTAGTTCGGCTGAAACAAGTTGAAAGCCCATCAGGCAGTCTGCTGCCGAGAACTGTTCGCCGGCAAAATATGGATGGGCGGAGAGATGGCGTTCGATGACCTGCATTGCTTTATCTCGCTCGGCGGCCATGGCAGCTGCGAGGGGGTGGTCCTGAAGTTGGCTGCGAAAGAGGTAGAAACCCATCAGACCGGGCAGGAAAACAGCCCCTTCGGTGGCATGCAGCCATTCGAGAAAGCGCGGAAAATCCGGCGATTCCGGCTTCGGGTGGAGTTTATGATCGGGGTCGAATTTCGCCAGAAGATATTCCGAAATGGCGCCGGTTTCTGCAATCACGATATTGTCATGTTCAAGCAGCGGCGATTTCCCCATTGGATGGATATTGAGCAAGGCGGGTGGTGCCAGATTGGTCTCAGGGTCGCGGCTATGATGAACCAGCTCGTGCTTTACACCTAATTCCTCAAGCAACCAGACGATCCGTTGCGAGCGTGACGCGTTCAAGTGATGCAATTTCAATGTCATCGGAGAATCCTTAATAAACGTCGGTAATGTCGCGCTTTCGCCAACCGCAAACCCGTAAACCCGTAAACTGAGTCATTGCGTGAGCGAAGACAAGAGGTAATCATCACGGCTGCCGCGTCGTCGGCAACCCATGCGGTCCTCGCATTGATGCTGGATAATTGTCGCTTAAGGGCGCTCATCGAAGGCGTGCCTTATCTATGTCGGGCCTTATCTATGTCGGGTGCCGGGGGGTGAACGATCAGATTTCCACTTGTCGCATGTGTGGCATAGATTGGGGCAGGCAGGACCGATCAAGGTGACAGTCGAAGATGCGGTTTTAACGCAATACTGGTCTGGCCAGCCGAAGCATTGGTTGGCGTTGATAAGCTGTCCCGGTTTGTATGTTATGTCCCAGCGCGCAGGAATTGTCCCGGACGGGCCAGGTAAATGCTGTGTTTTGGGACATGAAAATAGCGGCCCGGAATACCGGGCCGCCACTTGTCTTTCTGATGATGTTTTCAGGACTTATGCCGCGCTTGCGCTCATAACGGCTTTGACTTCGAGAAACTCCTCAAGCCCGTAATCGCCCCATTCGCGGCCATTACCAGACTGTTTGAAGCCGCCAAACGGGGCTGTGAAGTCGGCGCTTTTACCATTGATCTGGATCTGGCCTGCACGAATGCGGTTGGCGACGGCAGCCGCTTCATCGGCGGGTCCCTGAACATAACCGGCTAGCCCGTACTCGGTGTCATTGGCCATTTCGACCGCGTGATCGACATCGTCATAAGGGATCATGACCATGACTGGTCCAAAGATTTCTTCTCTGGCCACGGTCATTTCATTCGTCACATTGCCGAAAACGGTCGGCCGCGCAAAATAGCCTCTATTGAGACCTTCCGGGCGCCCTAGCCCCCCGGCCAGCAAGGTTGCGCCTTCATCGATACCAGCCTGAATCAGATCCTGTACTTTCTGGTACTGGTTCTTGTTGGAAATTGGCCCGATTGCGCCTTTTTCGGCCTCGGCGGGCATCTGGACTTTCACCATTTCAGCCGTAGCTTTGGCGATTGCCATGGCTTCGTCATTCTTGTCTTTCGGCACAAACATCCGCGTTGGCGCGTTACAGGACTGGCCTGAATTGGTCATCATTTGCATGACACCGCTGGCGACAGCTTTTTGCAGGTCAGCGTTTGGCAGGACAATATTTGGTGACTTGCCGCCGAGCTCCTGGGCGACGCGTTTTACGGTCGGCGCGGCGGCCTGGGCGACGAGAATTCCGGCCCGGGTCGAGCCGGTAAAGCTCATCATTTCGACATCCGGATGCGCCGAGAGCACTGCTCCCACACCAGGTCCGTCACCATTGACGAGGTTGAACACCCCGGCAGGGACACCGGCTTCATGAATAATTTCGGCCATGATGATCGCATTGAGCGGCGAAATTTCAGATGGCTTGAGAACCATTGTGCAACCTGCCGCAATGGCGGGTGCTACTTTGCAAGCGATCTGGTTCAATGGCCAATTCCACGGCGTGATAAAGCCACAGACACCAATCGGCTCCTTTCGCAGAACCGTGCTGCCACGGGTCTGTTCAAACTGATAGTTTCTGAGAATATCCGCAGTAATGGCAAAATGACCCATGCCAGCCGGAACCTGTGCAGCGTTGGACAGCCACATCGGAGCTCCCATTTCTGAGGAAATCGCTTCAGCCATTTCGCCCATTCGAGCCTGAATGCCGGCGGCAATTTTGTCGAGCAGTTCTGCGCGATATTCGACGCTAGTCTGGGAAAAGGCCGGGAAGGCCGCCTTTGCTGCTGCCACGGCCTTATCAACATCAGTCGCAGACCCAAGTGAAATTACCGCGAAATTCTCTTCTGTAGCGGGGTTTTCAACCGCGAGTGTCCGCGGGTTGGCCGGATCGACCCACTCGCCATTAATGTAAAATTGTAGATATTCTTTCATGGCAAAAGCCTCCCAGTCTATTTTAAATTCTAGCCCATTATAGGGGCGTCTTTGCCAAGCGACGACCCCTCACCTAAGGGTATATTAAGCTAACGCTTCGATAGTTTAACCAATATATTGTCTAAAGCCGAGAGAAACCGTGACCGGTCGGCTTTTGAAAACGGTGCGGCGCCTCCAATATTCTGGCCAACCGCGCCGGCCCGGAGATCCGCCATAATTGCACGCGTCGCAACTGCAGCGCCAATTGAATTGGGGGTAAACGGCTTGCCATTCGGGCCGAGGGCGGCGCCGCCGGTTTTTAGAACGCGCTCAGCAAGTAGAATATCGGCTGTGACAATGACAGCATTAGGCGCGGCATGCGCGGCGATCCAATCATCGGCCGCATCGAAACCGTCATTGACAATAATCAGCTCGATCAACCGGTGTGGCGGGACCCTGAGAAAGCTATTTGATACCAGCGTAACGGCTATATCCCGCCTCAATGCGACCTGATAGATTTCATCCTTTACCGGACAGGCGTCGGCATCAACCAGGATGCGGGGTTGTGCTAGGTTATTTTGATCTGACATTGGTCCGGAAAGTTTGCTTCATCGTATTCGGCTTGTATTAGTTTGACCTAATTTATCAGGGCGGCGCAACCGGATACGAAGGACGGGCCGCAGCGTGAGGCCTGAAATCTGACCGGTCGAGGCGGTAGCGGTGACATTTGCAGGTTGAGACAGGAGGGAATTGCGGGCTGATGACAATAATCAAAGCGGCATGCGTACAAATGTGTTCGGGGACTGAAATAAATCAAAATCTGAGGGTAGCGTCCGAGCTTATCCGCTCGGCAGCGGAGGCTGGCGCAAGCTTGATTGCGACACCGGAGATGACGACTTTGCTGGATATCCGTCCGGGAAAAGCCGGCCCGCAGCACCATTACGAGGCAGATAATCGGGAACTGGCGGCATTCCGGGATTTGGCTGCCGAATTGAAGACATGGCTGTCGATCGGTTCAATTGGTGTTCGCCATGAGGAGGAGAAACGCTCCGCCAACCGTTCATTTCTAATTGGGCCGGACGGCCAGCTTCTGGCCCGGTATGACAAGATACACATGTTTGACGTCGAGATTGATGACGGTCAGCAATATTGCGAGTCGCGTGCCTATCGTCCGGGACAAGCTGCGGTTTTGGTTGAAACGCCGTTTGCCGAGATCGGGATGACAATCTGCTACGATCTCCGGTTTCCGTCGCTGTACAGACAATTGTCGCAGTCAGGGGCAGACATTATCACATGCCCAGCAGCGTTTACGCGCTTGACCGGCGAAGCCCACTGGCATGCTCTGCTAAGAGCCCGGGCGATTGAAAATGGCGTCTTCATAATGGCCGCCGCACAAGGCGGCGACCATGCTGACGGACGGCAAACCTTTGGACATTCGCTGATTGTTTCTCCCTGGGGAGAGGTGCTGGCCGAGGCGGCTGGGACTGCACCAGGCGTAATATTTGCTGATCTCGACCTGACGCGAGTTGCAGCGGTGCGCCGGCAGATCCCGTCCCTGTCGGCCAGTCCATCGGTGCCGCTGGTTGTCGTCAGAGATGATACGACAATCGAATGAACCGGTGTCATTAAGTATCGATCTGCACAGGCCTTTGTAGATTTGACGATCTCGGGTCCCGCGCCCATATCGGCTCAATGGACGCGTTTTCCGAGCTTTTAGAGAATCTGCTGTTGACGCCATCGCGTAACCAGAAACTGGCCTTACTGGTGGCTTTTTTCTCAGACCAGGCGGATCCGGACCGCGGCTGGGCGGTCGCGGCATTAACCGACAGTCTCGAATTCAAAAGTGTCAAAGCCGGTTTGATCCGGAAAATGGTCGAACAGCGCGTTGATCCGGTCCTGTTTCGACTATCTTATGATTATGTCGGCGATTTGGCTGAAACCGTCAGCCTGATCTGGCCTGATGGAGATCGCTTGCAGCGAATACCGGCAATCGCTGAAATTATTGAGGATCTAGGAGGGCCCGACCAGGCGCAAGTCGAAATCCAATTGGCGCTTTGGCTTGACGGGCTCAATCCGAGACAGCGATGGGCGCTCATCAAACTGATCGGCGGCGGCATGCGGGTTGGGATATCGGCGCGTTTGGTCAAGCAGGCACTCGCAACGTTCGGTTCGGTCGACATTAATGATATTGAAGCAATCTGGCACGGCCTCGACGCCCCCTATGAGGCTCTCTTTGCCTGGCTCGACGGTCGTGCTGACAGACCGGTTTCATGCCGTCCTGCACTATTCCGGCCAGTGATGCTGGCGCATCCGCTGCTTGTCAAAAGTCAGCGCGATGATGTTGAGTCCTTCGACCGGAACCTGGTTAACGGTCAGACCTTTGCAGCTGAATGGAAGTATGACGGCATCAGGATTCAAGGGGTTTCCGACGCCGGAGTGACGCGGCTCTACACGCGAACCGGTGACGATATTTCGCATGCATTTCCTGATGTTTTGGTCGGATTGCCCGACAATGTGGTAATCGATGGCGAGCTTCTGATACGTCAACCGGACGGTGGCGTGGCGCCTTTTAATCATTTGCAGAAGCGTCTCAACCGGAAGCGGGTCAGCAAGAAGCTGCTAGCGGCGTATCCCGCTTTCATCATGGCATATGATTTGCTCGTCGACGGAGCTGAGGATGTCCGTGCTGACAGTTTCCGGTCCCGTCGCGCCCGGCTCGAGCAGACAATTGAGCGGTTTAATAAAGACCTTTTTAGCCTGTCGCCATTGCTCCCCTGCGTTGATTTTGACAAGCTCGACGTGGCGCGGCGGGAGCCGCCCTCCAGTGAGATTGAAGGTGTTATGCTCAAACGCTGGGATAGTCCTTATACAGCAGGCCGCCCGCGCGGGGCCTGGTTTAAGTGGAAGCGCGATCCCTATCTAATTGATGCGGTCTTAATCTATGCGCAGCGCGGGCATGGCAGGCGGTCGAGCTTCTATTCGGATTTTACATTCGCAGTCTGGCGCGAAGTTGACGGTGTCGAACAATTGACGCCGGTCGGGAAAGCCTATTTCGGCTTCAGCGATGCAGATATGAAGCGCATTGATAAATTTGTCCGTGCGCACACGATCGATCGCTTTGGTCCGGTCAGGGCTGTGCAGGCAGACAAGTCGACCGGTCTTGTTTTCGAAATTGCATTCGAAGGGCTGCAGAGATCCACACGGCACAAATCCGGGGTCGCGATGCGGTTTCCCCGGATTAACCGGATCAGATGGGATAAGCCTGCTAGCGAGGCCGACAGGCTCCATGTTCTTGAACGAATGTTGCCCTAGTCAGTTTGGCCGCCATATTGCCGGCAATGGCGTAATGGCTTTAGTCTCGGTCATCCTGATCTGAGGAGGAGCTAAAATGCTAAAGTTACAATCGCGTTCATTGGTTATTCTCTCCGTTTTGCAATTCGTGACGCCTACCTTGCCGGCTTTCGGTCTGGGCGAGTCTGTCGGATCGAATATTCTTGAGGATGGAATGCTTCCCGAAGTTCCGCCAGGTATATTTTTTGCGATTTGGGGCGTGATTTTTACGGTGTTCTTTATCACCAGTCTGCGATTCGTAGTGGCGCCGGGCCACGAAAGCGAGCGATTGACGCTGCCGCTGACGATTTGTGCGATAGGCAATATTGTGTGGATGCTGGATGCGCAATTCTACGGATCGGTCATTGCGAGCGCCATTATTCTCTGGCCATTAGTCATCTCGTCCTGGCTGGCGGCCTATCGACTTGACCGGATGGGCGGTTTCGACGGCACTCTGACCCGGTTTCTGGCTTGCGCATTGACGGGGTTGCTTGCGGGGTGGCTAAGTGTCGCTACCGGGATCAGTTTGCCGGCAGTTGCCCGCTTTTATGCCGGCTGGGGACCAACCGACCAGGTCTGGCTAGCGCTGTGGATCGCACTTGCGCCAACGGCCGCTATGGCACTGGCTTTTTCGGCATTTATTAGTCGTGGTGTTTGGTTTTACATCGCACTGGTCTGGGGGCTCGTCGGCATTATTGTAACCAATTGGGTCGTTATGGATTTGCATGGTCTTGCGCTTGCTACGGCGGCGGCGACAGCGCTTTTGCTAGCTGTGCGTGTCGGGTGGCGAGCGCGTGGTAGCGGGCAGGAAATGAAATTGCTGAACTAGAATATCCTCGTTTGGCTATTTGCTGACAGGCCACTTGCTTGCAGGCCTCGAATCGGACTCGCGCGGATCAATACCCGTTCGCAAAATATGCATCCTAAATAGTCGTAGAGGTTCCCAGACTAGCATTTTATCCCGTCGGCAGGGGCGCATTGTGCGGTATGCAAAACGCGAGCAACCTGACGTTGACGTTCGCGTAAGGTTGGGGCATATAAGTTTCATGGCAGATACAGCAGCATCACTTTCTATCGCAGATTCTCGTACTTATTCGATTTCGGAACTCGCACGGGAATTCGGAATAACGCCTCGCGCACTTCGTTTTTATGAAGATAAGGATATGTTGCATCCCGCGCGGGATGGAATGACCAGAGTATATTCCCATCGCGACCGGGCGCGGGTCACCATTATCGTGCGGTTGAAGCGGCTCGGTTTGCCGCTGGCCGATATTCGGGAGATCCTTGATCTTTATGTTCTCGAGGACGGTCAGCGGGCGCAGATGCGGATGTCGTTGATCAAGTTTCAAAACCAGATTAAAGAGCTTGAAAACCAGCGGGACGACATTGACATGGCTTTGCTGGAGCTTCGGAAGGGTATTGAATGGCTGGAGACTCAGTTGTCGACTGTCGGTCCGGGGGAGAAACAGGTTGAAAATGTCATGGCCTATGACGCCGTTGCGCGCAGCCGGTTGAACGATACCTAGTATCTATTGGGGCGCTAGACCGCCCCTGATTGAGATTTTTTATTTTTTTGAATTTGAGGGACACTATCATGCCGCAGTATCAGGCGCCGACGCGAGATATTGAATTTATTCTAAACGAGCTGCTTTCATTACAAGATCATTCTGATCTGTCGGGTTTTGACGAGGTCAATGAAGAGCTGGTGAGTGCGGTCATCGATGAATGTGGCAAATTCGGACGCGATGTGCTGGCGCCATTGAACAAGGTCGGCGACGAGCAGGGCTGTGTCCGTAATCCCGATGGCAGCGTTAAGACACCGGACGGTTTCAAAGACGCCTACGGACAATTTGTCGAGAATGGTTGGCCATTAATGAATAAGCCAGCGAATATGGGCGGCCAGAACCTGCCTTATATCATGAGTATGGCGACCAGCGAGATTCTGTCGTCTGCCAATATGGCTTTCGGAATGTATCCGGGGCTAACATCCGGCGCATATGAAGCCCTAATGGCGGGTGGCAGTGATGCCCAGAAAGCGACCTATGGGCCAAATATGGCCTCAGGTGCGTGGGCTGGGACGATGAATCTTACCGAGCCACAATGCGGCACGGATCTCGGTCTAATCAAGACCAAAGCGGTCGAACAGGCTGATGGCAGTTACAAAATCACGGGTCAGAAAATCTGGATATCAGGCGGCGAACAGGACCTGACCGAAAATATTATTCATCTTGTTCTGGCGCGTATTGAAGGTGCACCGGACGGTATCAAAGGCATCTCGCTATTTGTCGTGCCGAAATTCATTGTTAACGAAGATGGATCTTTGGGGGAACGCAACGCGCTTTCCTGCGGCGGCCTTGAAGAGAAGATGGGAATTCATGGCAACGCCACCTGTGTCATGAATTATGATGGGGCAACCGGATGGCTGGTTGGCGAGCCGCATCGTGGCATGCGGACAATGTTTGTGATGATGAACGAGGCCCGTCTCGGTGTTGGCCTGCAGGCGTTGGCGCAAGCCGAACTGGCATACCAGAATGCGGCTGATTTCGCTGTGAACCGGTTGCAGAGCCGTTCCTTGCAAGGGCCCTCTGCCCCGGATAAGCCGGCAGATCCAATTATTGTCCATCCTGATGTCAGGCGCATGCTGATGGATCAGCGGGCCTTCATCGAAGGCGGACGTGCTTTTGCCTATTGGACCGCCTTGCATGGTGATCTCGAGCATAAATCGACTGATCCGGCCGTCCGCCAGAAAGCCGGCGACTATATGGCGCTTCTAACGCCGGTGATTAAGGCGTTTTTGACTGATCGCGGCTACAAAATGGTCAATGAGGGGCTGCAAGTTCATGGCGGATCCGGATTTACCCGGGAATGGGGCATGGAGCAGATTGTGCGGGATTGCCGGATTACCCTGATCTATGAAGGAACCAATGGTATTCAGGCGCTTGATCTTGTTGGCCGGAAGCTCGCTGCTGATGGCGGCCGTGCGATATTCAGCTTTTTTGCAGAGATTGATGATTTTATCGGCACGCATGACGACAATGCCGAGCTAAAAGTGTTTCTGGACGGACTGCGCGAGGTCAAGGCGCAATTGGTCGACGGTACGCAGTGGTTGATGAAAAATGGCATGAGCGATTTTAATAATGCGGCGGCCGCATCGACAGATTATTTGCAGCTGTTCGGGCTGACAGCACTCAGCTTCATGTGGGCGCGGATGGCCGAGCTGGCATTACGCAAGCGCGGGAGTGACCCGTTTTATGATGATAAGCTGATTACGGGGCGTTATTTTGTTGCCCGTATCTTACCCGAAGGCGCGTCGCACCTGGTCAAACTTAAGACCGGCGCAGCACCGATTATGGCACTTGCAGACGATCGCTTTTAACTGACTTCATTCAAAGCCGCGCCGGCATTGGAACCGGGGCGGCTGTAGCTTCGCGCTTATCGGTTTTGTGATTTTGATGCCTTTGCAGCGTATTATGCGTCTGAACGGTCGCATTTTGCTGACGGCCCGGTCGGGCGTTTGGCGCCCTGGGACTTGTTTACAGCCCGGGCTGGGTGCTGGTCTCTTACGTGGCAGAGTGCCTGGACGGTCGAGCGGTGGGATGAGCGACCAGCTATTGGTCTGATTGCCCTGAAAACGACTTTGCGTCTGCCGGCAATCGGGCTGGGCTGGATCCTTTGGCAGGGGTTTGACGGCGCTGGCTACGCGCTTGAGGTGGTCCGGGCGGCTCGCTTCTTTGCGCTCGAATTTTTACAGCTGACATCTTTGTTAAACGGGATAGATCGCCACAATAAGCCCATCAAAATTGGCCGAACGGCTTGCCATAGAGCCTGTTCCCGCGATTGTCCTCCCGGGCGAAGCCGCCACGCTTTTCTTTCGACAGCTTGCGGTACGGGCCATTTAAACCAAGGCAATGATAGTGCATAAAATCCCGTAGCTTCCGTTGCGGCATATCTGGCTTTTACAGCATGCGCACCCTACATTGACGTGAACGTAAACGTAATTTTCAGATCCCGCCGGAGTATGATCATGCAGGATGTTCTTAATGTGCCTAAATCCAGCTGGCGCCAGGATGAAGAGATCTCCATTTTCAGTGAGGCTGTCGGTCAGTTTTTCGAAAATGAGCTAAAACCACACGTTGAAGAGTGGCGGGCGGCCGGCAAGGTGCCGCGGGATGTCTGGTACAAGGCCGGCGAACAGGGTTTGCTGTTACCGTCAGCGCCGGAGCAGTATGGCGGTGCAGGTGGCGATTTCCGACATGATGCGGTGATTATCGAGCAGCTTGAATGGCAGGGCATTGCCGGTTTTGGTCTCGGCCTACACAATGCAATCGTCGCGCCCTACATCATCCATTATGGCACGGAAGAGCAGAAACAGCGCCTTCTGCCCAAGCTCGCCACCGGCGAACTGGTCTGCGCCATTGCGATGACCGAGCCGGGCACCGGATCCGATCTGCAAAATATCAAAACCGTCGCTCAAAAAGATGGCAATGGTTATGTCATCAATGGTTCGAAAACTTTCATCACCAACGGACAGACCGCCAATCTAATCCTGGTTTGCGCCAAGACCGATACGACTAAAGGCGCAAAAGGTATTTCGATCATGATGGTTGAAACCGATGAGGTTGAGGGCTTCGAGCGCGGCCGCAATCTCAAGAAAATCGGTCAGCCGGCTGCCGATACGTCCGAGCTCTTCTTTAATGATGTCAAAGTGCCAGCAACGGCTTTGCTAGGCGAGGAGGAAGGGCAGGGTTTTATCCAATTAATGCAGCAGCTGCCGCAGGAGCGTCACATTATCGGCATTCAGGGCATCGGGATGATCGAACGGGCCCTGAAGGAAACGATTGCCTATGTGAAGCAGCGCAAGGCGTTTGGCGGAACCATTATGGATTTCCAAAACACGCAGTTCAAACTGGCCGAATGCAAGACCGAGGCGACGGTCGCCAAAGTGTTTGTTGATCACTGCACCGAGCAATTATTGCGCAGCGAACTGGACGCTGCCACGGCGTCTATGTCAAAATACTGGATCAGTGATCTGCAGTGCAAAATTATCGACGAATGTCTGCAATTGCATGGTGGCTGGGGTTATATGGATGAGTACCCGATTGGCCAGATGTATCAGGATGCGCGGGTCCAGCGTATTTATGGTGGCGCCAATGAGGTCATGAAAATGCTAATTGCAAGGACGCTGTAGACAATTGCCTGATCGAGAGATTCTAAAAACTGTATTTCCGGAGCCCTCCGATAGTTCGAGATCGCTCGGTTTCGAGCTGATTAGCCTCGATATGACGGCAATGACCGCGCGTGTCCGGTTTGATGGTCGTCAGGAATTCGCTAATCCGGCTGGGTATGTGCAGGGCGGTTTTCTGTCTGCGATGCTCGACGATACAATGGGTATGCTAGCGGCAGTTAAAATGAAGGGCCGGGCGATGCCGTCGACAATCGATCTGCATACGACGTTTGTCCGCCCTGTCAGAGTTGGCGAGATTGAAGTCGCCGCGCGCATTCGCAATGTTGGCCGGCAGATCATTTTCGCCGATGCGGTATTGTTTGACAAAAGAGGTAAGGAGGCGGCGCGCTCACTGGCGTCGCTTGCAATTAATCCAATGAAGGCTCCGGCCAAATGAGATATTATAGAGGAGATGCCTGATGACTGAGGCTTATATTTATGACGCTGTAAGAACGCCACGAGGAAAAGGAAAAAAGTCCGGTAGTCTGCATGAAATTACCGCCCTGGATTTGGCGACGCAGTCATTGCAGGCCGTACGCGACCGCAATGAGCTGGACACGAGCGATGTCGATGATGTTGTTCTTGGCTGTGTGTCGCCGGTTGGCGAGCAGGGGGGTGATATCGCCCGGATTGCGGTCTTGAACGCCGACTATGCCGAAACCACGGCAGGCGTGCAGATCGACCGGTTCTGCGCCTCTGGTCTGGAAGCTTGTAATATGGCGGCGGCAAAAGTGATGACAGGCGAAGCCGACATGGCCATTGGCGGTGGTGTCGAAAGCATGTCGCGGGTGCCAATGGGCGCTGGTGGCGGTGCCTGGTCGACTGATCCCAAGTTGGCAATGAAAAGTTATTTTGCACCGCAGGGCATCGGCGCCGATACGATTGCCACCAAATATGGGTTTTCGCGTGACGATGTCGACGCCTATGCGGTTGCCAGCCAGCAGCGGGCGGCACAAGCCTGGTCCGAGGGTCGTTTTTCGAAGTCCATTGTTGCGGTCAAGGATCAGATGGGCGGAGTCCAGCTTGATCATGATGAGCATATGCGTCCTGATGCAAGCATGCAGAGCCTCGGCGCGCTCGACCCGAGTTTTGCAGCCATAGGGGGCATGGGATTTGATGAAGTAATCAAGCAGCGTTATCCCGAGCTCGAAAAAATCAATCACGTCCATCATGCCGGCAATTCCTCCGGTATTGTTGACGGATCTGCAGCCGTTCTTTTCGGATCCAAAGAGATGGGCGAGAAACATGATCTCAAGCCGCGTGCACGTATCCGGGCGATGGCCTCGATTGGATCGGAGCCGGGTATCATGCTTACCGGACCGACCTATGTCACCCAGAAAGCTCTGAAAAAGGCTGGAATGGAAGTCGGCGATATCGATTTGTACGAATTGAATGAGGCCTTCGCTTCGGTCCCGATGCTGATGATGCAATTACTCGATATTCCGCATGAGAAAATGAATGTGAATGGCGGCGCGATTGCGTTCGGGCACCCATTGGGCGCCACCGGGGCCATGTTGCTGGGGACAATGGTCGACGAGCTCGAGCGGACCGGCAAGGAAACCGCGCTCGTGACCTTGTGTGTCGGGGCCGGCATGGGCACGGCGACGATTATCGAACGTATTTAAAAACGGGGACCCGCGATCCGGATGACCGTACGGGCCTCGTCAGAGGCCTCGTCAGATTAACAGATAAAGTAGGGTCGGGGCCGGTGTGCCCCGAGAAAAACAGATGAATTTGGAAACATTTAGTTTTGATATTGATGCAGATGGCATAGCGCGTGCTG
The DNA here is from genome assembly GCA_002172915.1 of Hyphomonas sp. TMED17. Classification (GTDB taxonomy): domain Bacteria; phylum Pseudomonadota; class Alphaproteobacteria; order Caulobacterales; family Hyphomonadaceae; genus Henriciella. Next base: position 588,191 of record NHBW01000006.1, read on the forward strand.
TGTTTGACGTTCCGGGTCGCAGTATGAATACGCTGACCGGTAAGGCCGTGGCTGATATTATTGCGATTACGCAGGAAGTCGCCAGCAATGAGACGATAAAGGGGCTGGTGATTTCGTCTGGCAAAGCGTCGGGATTTTGTGCCGGCGCCGACCTTGGCGAGATGGGGCAAAGCGCTGGCGGCGGTAAGCCAGCGTCTGAAATGGCCGAGGCCGAACTAAAGAAAAAGGCTTTTGATCGTGGTTTTGCACTAAACAAAACGCTTCGTGAGCTGGAAACATGCGGCAAGCCGATCGCCGTAGCACTTAATGGTCTGGCACTTGGCGGCGGCCTTGAAGTGGCGCTGGCCGGCCACTATCGGGTGGCGGCAAATGATAATCCGAAAATTCAGTTTGGATTACCCGAGGCCAAGATCGGTCTGCTGCCCGGCGCCGGCGGCACCCAGCGTCTGCCAAGACTTGTCGGTGTTCAGGAGGCATTACCGCTAATTTTGCAAGGCAAGAGCTTCAATGCTGAGAAAGCCTTGAAAATGGGCGTGGTGAATGAGCTGGCCGCGTCGTCTGAGACCGTCGAGAAAGCCAAAGCATGGGTCAAAGCCAATCCGACAGCAAAAGCACCATGGGATGAGAAAGGCTATAAAGTTCCGGGTGGCGTGCCGCATCGCAGCCCGGGTGCAGGCCAGGTCGCTACATTCTCGAATGCGATGCTCGCATCGACGACGTATGGCAATTACCCGGCACAGAAAAACATTCTGTCATGTGTATATGAGGGCATTCAGGTGCCGATCGATGCCGCGCTGAGAATTGAAACGCGTTACTTTATCAATACCCAGCAACGCCCCGAGGCAAAGGCGATGATCCGGTCGCTGTTCCTGTCGACACAGGCGCTGTCAAAAGGTGCGAGTCGTCCACAGGGTGTCCCAAAATACCATATCAAAAAAGTCGCTGTGATTGGTGCAGGTCTGATGGGCGCAGGGATTGCCTATGAGCAGGCCAGGGCAGGGATCGCAACCGTCCTGATCGACGTGTCGGTCGAAAACGCCGAGAAGGGTAAAGATTATTCGCGCAAGTTGGTCGAAAAGCAGGTGTCCCGTGGAAAAATGACATCTGATAAGGGCGAGGCATTGCTCGCCTTGATTCAGCCAAGCGATAATTATGATGACATAAAGGGCGCCGATCTTGTTGTCGAAGCCGTGTTCGAAAACCCCGAACTTAAAGCCGAGATTACAGCGAAGGCTGAGGCACAACTCGCTGATACGGCGGTCATGGGGTCGAATACTTCAACGCTGCCAATCACAGGGCTGGCGGAAGCGTCGAAGCGTCCCGAGAACTTTATCGGCATCCACTTCTTCTCGCCAGTCGAGCGTATGGGTCTGGTCGAGATTATTATGGGCGAGAAGACAACAGAAGAGACGCTGGCCAAATCGATTGATTATGTTCTGGCCATCCGGAAGACGCCGATTGTTGTGAATGACTCACGCGGGTTCTACACGTCACGCTGCTTCGGAACCTATACGCAGGAAGGTATGGCTATGCTCAGCGAGGGCATCAAGCCGGCCATTATCGAGAATGTCGGTCGTCAGTCCGGCATGCCTATGGGGCCATTGGAAGTTTCTGATAGTGTCGGCCTTGATACCGCATTGAAAGTTGGTCGCCAGATGGCGGCCGCGGCCGGGCTCGACTATAATGGTAACGAGCTGGGTCAGATGATGGCCTGGCTGGTCGAGGATCAGGGTCGTGTCGGCCGCAAGGCTGGTAAGGGCTTCTACGATTATAATGAAAAGGGCCGGCCGGCGCAGTTGTGGCCTGAACTCAATGCCCAGATTGATATCAAGGTTGATGAATGCCCGCCCGCGATGAAAACCGAAATGAAGAACCGACTTCTGGTCCGGCAGGCAATTGAAGTCGCCCGGTGTTTCGAAGAAGGCGTCATAACCGATGCGCGGGACGGTGATATCGGATCGATACTGGCTTGGGGCTTTGCCCCTTATACCGGCGGTTGCTGTTCATATATCGATCTGATTTGGGGTATCGGGCCGTTTGTTGCTGAGGCCGAGCGGCTCGCTGATAAATATGGCGATCGTTTCCGCCCGGGACCGATGCTGAAGGAGATGGCGGCAAAAGGGGAAGGGTTTTATGACCGCTTCCCGCCGGCTGGCGAGAAGGCAGCTGCTGCTTAACTATTCGTTTCAAGCATGTTGCAAAAGGCCGGGGCTGTGCTCCGGCCTTTTTGCATGTCGTGCTGCTAACCCGATACGGGAATCTACGGATAATAACCCGATAAACGTCGAACTATCCTCGCTCTATGAAGGAGGTTAGAAGATGACGGTTTATGCATTGCTCGGAGGGGATGTTGAGCAGGTTCCCGAACAGATTGCGTGTGCGGCGGCGATTGCCAGCAGATTGAAAATGTCTCTAACCGGCCTTGTCGCGATGCCGGATCCAGCGCAGGCCGCGGTATTTGTTGCCGGTCCGGATATGGTGATGACCGGCAGCGCGGGCATTGAAGCTGTTGCCAAGGCGCAGACCTATCGAATAAAGGCCTTGCGATCGGCTTTCGACAAAGCCTGCACAACGTTGCCATCCTCGCTCGATGTCGAATTCGTGCATCAGGTCGGCAGTGTTGCCTTGAGAGCTGCTGGGGCAGCGATGCTGTCGGGTGCGCTTGTCCCGCCGCGACGGTCAGTTGAAACCGTACATCCTTTGAATAGTGCTTTCGATTATGTCCTGATGGAGGCTCACTTGCCGCTTGTCCTTGCGAGCCGCAGCGCTGGCCCGGACGACACTTGTATTGTCGCATGGGATGGCAGTACGCAGGCGGCGCGGGCGGTTCGCCTGCATGCAGATATACTGAGGTCGTATGACAGAGTGGTGATCTACCAAAACACTGAGAAAATCCGCGATTCAAGCTATAGCTCCGGCATGGCCGACCCTAGTATTCTGCGTGACTATTTGCTCGCGCGTGGTTGCAGTGTTGATATTGTGACCTCTGACGAGGTGGTGTCGAAGGCGCTTACCAAAGTCGCCGCTGATCATAATGCGGGCCTTTTGATCATGGGTGCTTACGGCCATAGCCGGCTGGGTGAATTATTATTCGGTGGCACGAGCCGGGCCTTGCTGCATGCCGATGCCAAACCGGCACTTGCGATGGCGCACTGAAGCAGGAGGTGTGGCATGGGCTTGAGCCGGATTGTTCTGCGCCTGGCGCGAAACCCGGGATATCCGCAAGGCGACGACCGGCGGGGCTATGTGATTGTCGCGCCACTGGGTCATGACGGTAAAATAGATGTCGAACAATGGCGCAGGCATCGCGAGCTGTGTACCGTCATTCGTTTTGATCCCGATCCCGACATGCGCGCCGATGGGGTGCTAACCCATCGCGGATCGCATTGGCGGTTCCATTATGACGAGGCGCATGAGGGACCCGATGAGGGTGGGTATCATTTACAGGATCATGTTTTTCGCCCGGGCGAGTATGTTACGATTAACGATCATGGCGTGACGTCGCTTACATTTATCGTGTCGGAAGTAACCCGCTACCGGCCGCCTCCGACATGACATTTTGCGGCACCTGAACACAGGACAACGAAAACAGGCGGGAATGTCATGTTTTTGCCCTGTTTTTGTTGGCATGTTCAGCGTAAATAAGGCTTGGTTTCAAAGGCTGGTTCTATGCTCATATCGATCACCTCAATTTTGTTTTCCGCGTCAGTGCTGCAAGCGCAAATTGCGCCGCTTGCGAAGTCCCAGAATTTAACTGCAGAGGCGGGCGATATTGTCGCTCCGACAGCCCGGGCAGCGCAGCCTGAGCCGGTAGCGGTGCGATCAGATACGTCGCGCCCGGATGCGGCATTGATTGTCGTATCCCCCCTTGAGACACCTGCGTCCGGCCTTGAAACGCGCGCAACGCCTGAGCCATTAACGCCAAATCAACCGCTCATTCCTGTCAATGCGGACAGCGCCAGATCCGGTCAGGGAGCCGGACCCGCGCTGGTCGACGAGCAGAATTGGCCGACATATTTTTCGATTATTAATGCAGCAATGGCTGAGGTCGAGACGGCTCGCGGCCGGTTTACCCAGCTTGATCCTGATGGCGGCATTGCGACTGGCGTGTTTGCATTGCTCCGGCCTGGTCGCCTCCGCTTTGAATATGATGCGCCAAATCCGGTTTTGATTGTGTCTGATGGTGTAACAGTCGCAATTTCCGATAGCGACCTCGAAACTGTCGACCGATTACCATTACAGTCGACTCCGCTAAAATTCCTGCTGGACGACCGGATTGATTTTGACGACTCGGTTGAAACTTTGAAAATTGTGGAAGGTGACGGGTTTGTATCGTTAACCGTTAGAGATTCATCGGGTGATGTCGATGGCGAGCTAACATTGATCATGTCGTCGGGAGATTATGATCTGATCGGTTGGATCGCTGTCGGTAGTGATGGTGACGTGACGCACGTAAATCTTGAAACAGAACAGATGAATGCGCGTCTTTCCTCCGCCCTGTTTCGCCTGGATCTTGAATTTGAGGATGATGATGAAGATGTTCGCTAAAAAGCGCTGACAAGGATGCCCCTGTCAGCGTCTAAATATGCGTGCGTCCCCCGCAGAATATTCACGCTACTTGATTTATTTTTACTTTATAACGATGTTTAATTCCTGACAATCCTGTCATAACATGTTAAGCTTAAGTATTAAAATATGAATATATATCTATACTTTGTGAGACCGCATCAAATCAGCAAAGCGTTCAAATAGGTAAAAGCTATCTTGTGGTCCGGGGCTGGCTTCCGGGTGATGCTGAACTGAGATGATTGGCTTGCCCAAGACGCTCAGGCCGGAATTGGTTCCATCGAAAAGAGATATATGACTTTCTTCGACACCGGCGGGGAGAGTTTTGGGATCAACTGTAAATCCGTGATTCATCGAGACAATTTCGACTTTGCCGCTGGCAATGTCTTTGACGGGGTGATTTGCGCCGTGATGTCCCTGTTCCATCTTAATAGTTCTCGCACCGAGGCTTAGAGCAAGCATTTGATGACCCAGGCAAATGCCGAGTAAAGGTGTGTTGCTCTGGATTAGCTGCTTGAGCGTGCCACCCGCACGTTTATAGGTCGCAGCCGGATCACCCGGCCCATTTGAAAGAACGACGCCGTCCGGTTTCAGGCTGGCAATGTCATCAGCACTCGCCGATCCGTTGACGATCGTTACGCGGGCCCCGATTTGCGACAGATTTCGGAGAATATTCTTCTTTACACCGAAATCGACCAGCACGACGTGGAACGCGTTATCGTCCTCAGTTGTGAACCCGGTGTGCGCCGACCATAATTTTTCGGTGTGCTCATAGCGATCCTGCTCACTGACATTGGCGGCAAGATCGGCATGCTCAAGACCATCCCAGGCCTGTGCGGTCTGGTATAACAAGTCGATATCGATATTGCCGTCCGGCGCATTGATAATGGCGCATTTCTGCATCCCCTTTTCCCGGATGATCCGGGTCAGAGCGCGGGTATCGGCTCCGGATAGGCCGACAATACCGCGGCTTTTCAGCCAACTATCGAAATTCGTTTCGGCCCGCCAGTTTGACGGCGGTGTGATTGGTTCCCTGAAGACCGCCCCGCGAGCGCCATGCCGCGCCGCCGCAGTTGATTCTTCATTGTCTTCCGAATTGGCGCCGACATTGCCGATATGTGGAAAGCTGAACAGCACGATCTGGTCGGCGTAGGACGGATCCGTCAGTATCTCCTGATAACCGGTCATTGCGGTGTTGAAGCATAATTCGCCAACGGCCATGCCCTGATGGCCGCAGCCTTGGCCAAAGAAAGCGGTGCCATCGGCGAGTGCGATAGCTCCGGTTGCGAAATCGGATTGATTTTTAGACATCAAAGTCCTATCTCCACCAGCTTGATAATTTGCACTGGCAATCTTGTGATATATTCAGCGGTAAACGGATCGCAGATAGGCGGCTAGGGGTGAAATCGTCAAGCCGTTTTGGTCGGCTCTGAGAGGCTTTTGAGGCATTTATGGCTAATCGAGAAAATAATGACACCGAATTGCTACGAGAACGGCTAGCCGAGGCGCTCGCTGCGGCCGAGTTGGCGGACGCTAATGGTGTCGTCTCCCAGACCTTGCGGCTGATTGTTTGTGCCGTTGAGGACCGCGATGTGCTCGCACGCAGTCGTGGCGACTGTGATGGTTGTAGCCGAACCGATATTATTGATTTACTCGAAACAATGGTCGCACAGCGCGATATATCGGCGAAAGAGTATGATGAGGCTGGTCGGGTCGTCGAGGCCGATCGCGAACGCGAAGAGATTGCCGTGCTGGAAGCCTTTCTGCCACAGCCTTTGCTTGGTCCTGATCTCGAGCGCGCCGTTGCTGAGATTATTACGCGTCTGGACGCGACCAAGCTGAAGGATGTCAGCCGATGCATGGCCGCGCTACGCGAGTCCTATCCCGGGCAGATTGAATGTAATTCCGCTGGCCAGGCTGTTCGCGAAGCGCTGTCGCATAAACGTTAACCGGTTTTCTATTCGGTTTGAATTGAGTCATTTGATAGCGTAGGGTGACGGCATCTTTTCAACCGCCTTAAGAAGAGGTTAGTCTCCAAAAATGTCCGTACCGGTGCGTATTCCTGAAGGGTTCGTTGACGAACTCAAGGCGAGGCTTCGTCCGTCCGATATTATTGGGAAAAAAGTCAAACTAAAAAAGCAAGGCAAGGAATGGGTCGGCCTGTCGCCATTCACCAGTGAGAAGACCCCAAGCTTTTACGTCAACGATCAGAAGAAAATATATAAGTGTTTTTCATCTGGTCAGGGTGGTGACATTATTTCTTTCGTCATGGAGACAGAGCGCCTGTCCTTTATGGAAGCGGTCGAGAAACTTGCTGACGATGCGGGTCTGTCTTTGCCGAAGGCGACGCCTGAAAGCCAGGCGGAGTATAATCGTCGGCAACGGCTATTCGAGGTGTGCGAGGCTGCGGCCAAGTTTTTCGAGGCGTCGCTGCGGGATGCCGGCGGTGTGGCCGCGCGTCAGTATCTGGCTAGCCGTGGTCTGACTACCGAAGCCTGGTCGCGTCACCGGCTTGGCCATTCGCCTGATAGCTGGGACGCAACATTCGACCATCTTAGCCGGCTCGGTTTTAGCCGCAGCGAAATTATTGAAACCGGCCTCGCCATCGAAAAATCAGATAGCAGCAAGCCTTATGACCGGTTTCGCGGTCGTCTCATGTTCCCGATTTCCGATACGCGCGGCGCCGTGATTGCTTTTGGCGGCCGTGCGCTCGAACCGGATGCCAAACCTAAATATCTCAATTCGAATGACACCACTCTTTTTCATAAATCCGACATACTTTATCGATATCGCGCTGCGCGCGCTTCGTTCGGAGAGTCGGACGCGACCGGGCTGATTGTCTGCGAAGGCTATATGGACGCGATTGCGCTGGCGGAGGCCGGATTTGGTCACGCCGTGGCCCCGCTCGGCACGGCGTTGACGCCAAAACAGCTTGAATTGCTGTGGCGGGCCGGTCCGGAACCGGTATTATGTTTTGATGGCGATGCCGCTGGTCGTCGAGCGGCCTATAATTCACTGGATAAAGCCTTGCCGGAACTAACGGCCGGGCGCTCCGTCTTCTTCTGCATGCTGGAAGATGGGCGTGACCCTGATGATATTATCCGCGATTATGGGGCGGCGGCGATGGCCGAGCGGCTGGCGGCACCGCTGTCGCTGGTCGAATTATTATGGCAGCGGGAGCGCGATGCGGGGCCGGCGCTTGATACGCCCGAGCGTAAGGCCGGCTTAAATGACCGTCTGATGAAGGCGGCCAACGAGATTAAGGATAATGGGGTCAGAGCGGCCTATCAACGCGACCTCAAAACCCGGATGAATGACTATTTTTGGTCGCTGAGGTCGAGCCGGTCATCTGCGGGACGGTCTGATAAATCGAATACGGGTGGCCCTAGCCCGTTAGTGGCCGGCGCATCCCCCGCCAAGACTAAAGGGCTTGGCTTGATTATCCGGGCGATTGACTGTCCGCACCTTCTCGAGCTCGGATTCGAGCATTTTGCGCGGGCCGACTTGCCCGATCCGGACGTCGCGTTCATCCGGGATGCCATTTTAACGCAGGTCGAAGCCGGATTAACGGTTGACCGCGGCAGTTTGACAACCCATTTAGAAATTTGTGGAAAACCACGCGCTGTCGACCTGCTCAATACATATCCCGCTATTCCAGAGATCGCCCAAGGGGGCCAAGAGGAACGGGAGTGGCTGATCGCCCTAGAGCAACATGCGCGTCCGGAAGATAACCGATCTTCCGCGACATTATCCGTGGATGCGTTTAGCAGTCCGGCGGATGCTCGTGCGCGGCATAGATCTGTGTCCGAAAGACGAGCCCGAATGGTACGACGTAATGAGGCAGCAGAGCAGGCTGATAAAAACTAATTGGCTAGGAAGTTAACGCACAGAAGTCTATGGCGATGCCTGGGCTGGCGGGAGAAGAATTTATGGCGGTAGCCGGCGGAATGGATACTGAGGCGACATCGGAAGATCGTCCGGTTCTTGATCTCAATAATACAAAAGTAAAAAAGTTCGTGAAAGACGCCAAAGTTAAAGGCTATGTCACGATTGAAGAACTCAATGCGATCCTGCCGGCCGACGAGCTGTCATCGGATCAGATCGAGGATACAATGGCCATGCTGTCGGAGCAGGGCATCAGTGTTGTCGAGAATGACGAAGAGGGCGAAAACGCGTCCAAGGCAACGGCGGTTGTATCAACCGCTGGAAAAGGCGCGGTCGTCAAGAAGGGCAATGCCCGCGGTTCTGACCGGACCGATGATCCGGTCCGTATGTATCTTCGCGAAATGGGCTCTGTGGAATTGCTGTCGCGCGAAGGTGAGATTGCAATTGCCAAGCGTATCGAGGCGGGTCGTGATGCTATGATCCGTGGGCTTTGCGAAAGTCCGCTGACATTCGAAGCGATGATGGTCTGGCGCGACGAACTTGTGAATGAGCGTATCCTGCTGCGTGACCTTATCGATCTTGAAGCAACTTATGGCGCCGAAAATCCGGCGGCCGAGTCGGATGAAGATGATGAGGAATTGCGGGCCCAGCGCGAGAATGAAACAGTCGAGCAGAGGCATGCGCGGGAAGAACGTGAGGATGAGGAAGAGGGCGCCGCGATGTCGATGTCCGGCATGGAAGCGGAACTTCGCGACGGTGTCCTGAACAAGCTTGACGAAATGGCCGCCTCATTTGTCAAATTTCGGAAGTTGCAGGAGCAGCTGGTAGGCTGCCGGCTTGAAGGCAAGGCGCTGCCGAGCAAGTTTCAGGAAGACTATGAAAGTATCTCTGTCGCAATCGTCGAGATGCTGAAAACGATGCATATCAATAATGCACGGATCGAGGCCTTGATCGAACAATTATATGCGATCAACAAGAAGCTGATGGGCCTTGAAGGGCAGTTGATGCGTTCGGCTGATGCGCACGGCGTACCGCGGTCGGAGTTTCTGAAATCGTATTTTGGTCGGGAACTTGATCCGAACTGGCTGGCGGACGTTTCCGGTCTGTCGAAGAAATGGGAGAAGTTTACCACGCGGGAGGCGGATAAGATCATCTCGATACGTGGCGAAATTTCGACTGTATCCCAGGAGATTGGTATTCCGATCGATGACTATCGCCAGATCGTCCAGCGGGTCCAGAAGGGCGAGCGCGAGGCGCGAATTGCCAAAAAGGAAATGGTCGAGGCCAATCTTCGTTTGGTTATTTCGATTGCAAAAAAATATACTAATCGCGGCCTGCAATTCCTCGATCTCATTCAGGAAGGCAATATCGGTCTGATGAAGGCGGTTGATAAATTCGAATATCGCCGCGGCTATAAATTCTCCACTTATGCAACCTGGTGGATCAGACAGGCGATTACACGATCGATCGCTGATCAGGCCAGAACCATTCGTATTCCGGTCCATATGATTGAAACGATCAATAAAATCGTCAGATCCCAGCGCCAGATGCTGCATGAAATTGGGCGTGAACCAACGCCGGAAGAGCTGGCCGAAAAGCTCGGTCTGCCATTGGAGAAAATTCGTAAGGTCCTTAAAATTGCGAAGGAGCCGATCTCTCTGGAAACGCCGATTGGCGATGATGAAGATTCAAACCTTGGCGATTTTATCGAGGACAAAATGGCTTTATTGCCAGTCGAAGCCGCGATCCAGTCGAATCTCCGGGAAACAACAACAAGGGTGCTTGCATCTTTGACCCCTCGCGAAGAGCGAGTGCTTCGGATGCGTTTCGGGATTGGCATGAATACCGATCATACGCTTGAGGAAGTTGGCCAGCAATTCAGCGTTACCCGGGAACGGATTCGGCAGATCGAGGCGAAAGCCCTGCGTAAACTCAAGCATCCGAGCCGCAGCCGGAAATTGCGCAGTTTTCTTGACACCTGATCAATAATGCGCGCCGGTAACAGACATGACGGATGTGGATTGTCTTACAGAGGAACTGGTTAATGCAGACCGGATTGTGGTATTAACCGGGGCTGGCATTTCGACCGAGAGTGGTATTCCGGACTATCGCTCCGCGGGCGGCCTGTGGCGGCAGGTCAAGCCGATATATTTTGATGATTTCGTGTCGTCTGCTGCCGCGCGTCGGGAGAGTTGGGACCGGATATTCAAGTCCGGTGGAATGATGAAAGGTGCCATGCCGAATGCCGGCCATGTCGCAGTGGCAGAGCTGGTCACGATGGGCAAAACTACCAACATCATTACCCAGAATGTCGATAATTTGCATCAGGCCTCGGGTGTGCCGGCTGAGAAAATAATCGAGCTGCACGGCAATGCCTCTTTCGCCCGCTGTCTGACGTGCGGGGCGCATCACGATTATGCGGTCTTGAAGCCAAGATGGCTCGCCGAGGAAGAGCTTACCTGTGACCAGTGCGGCGGGCTGCTTAAATCGGCGACCATTTCGTTCGGGCAGTCGATGCCTCTGGCTGAAATGGAACGCGCCGAGACCGAGGCCCGCCAGTGCGATCTGATGCTGGTTCTGGGCACTTCACTGGAAGTCCATCCGGCTGCGGAGTTACCGCTTGTTGCGAAATATAGCGGGGCCAGGCTGGTCTTCGTCAATCTTGATGATACCCCGCTGGACGCCCATGCCGATATTGTGATCTCGACAAAAATAGGTCCGCTTTTATCTGCCGCCATATCAAAGCTGAAAGCGCAAAAGGGGACTTAGCTGGCGGTATTATCCGCTGGTTTTGCGAAGAATTTTATTGCCATGTAGACGGCTGCCCCGGTCATTATGAAAGCGATGCTCAAAAGCGCTTCGACCGGCTTTTCTTGTAATACAAAGCCGAGGGTCCAACCGGTTAAAGAGAGATAGATCAAGCCGGGAATTGGATAGAAACTTGCCCGGTAAGGGCGTTCAAGGTCTGGTTCACGCCAACGCAGAATGAACAGTCCGCCGACAGTTAAGAAGCTCATAAAAGCCAGCGTGAAGCCGGAAAAAACCAGAACGGATTCGAAGCTCGAGGTTGATACAAAAAATACAGAAATGCCGGTTTGCAAATATATGGCGCGGGATGGAACGCCGTCGATATTTGTTCTCGCAAGCATCTTAAAGCTTGGGATGTCTTCTCCGATCATTTGCAAGACACGCGGCCCGGCAATCGTCATTGCGCTAATCGTCGAGATTAACAAAGTGGCCAGAACAAAGCCCGCGAGCTTCGCACCGATATCGCCAAAAGCCGAGCGAGCCGCGATGATGCCGACTTCGACTTTGCCGACCATAAGATCAATTGGGGCGACCAGCAGGAAGACCGCATTTAGGGCTATATAAAGCATCATTACGAGGAGGGTTCCGAAAACGAGTATCCGTGGAAGGTCGCGTTGTGGGCTGCCCAGTTCACTCGATATGTATGTCGCCGCATTCCAGCCTGTATAGGCATAACTAACATAGATCAGGGAGACGGCGAATGCAGCACTCGTCATTGCTGTGCCATCGCCGGGCGCCGGGAAGAATTGAATTGGTTGCAAAGCCGGCGAGCTGAATATTGCGGCAAAACAGAAGCCTAGAATAACACCGATTTTCAAAAGCGTGAATGCGATTTGCAATTGCCCGCCGGCGCGGCGTCTTCCGGCGTGCAAAAGACCTAGTCCGATTACGAGTGATGCCGCCAAGTATCGATCTACCCAGATGAAGTCGGCGCTTAGAAAGGCTGATCGGAAATAGGCGGAGAACGTCATCGCCGCCAGAGCGATCGGGGCGGAAAATCCAATCAGGGCCGAGATCCATCCACCGACGAAGCCGACACCAGGATGATAAATATGAGAAAGAAAATTATACTCGCCACCTGAGCGGGGCAGGGCAGCGCCAAGCTCGGCATAGCACATCGCGCCACACAGAGCGGCCAGTCCGCCAATGACCCAGAGCATGATTAACGGAAATCCGGTTTGCAAATCATAGAGCTGGAAGCCGAGACTGGTAAACACGCCGGTTCCGACCATATTGGCGACGATGATGCAGAACGCCGTGAGCGCGCTGAAATTCCGATTCCCGTTGTCCACTGACGACCTCGTGCTAATGCTGCCTGCCGGACGGTGCCGGCATTATGGTGATAGCTTTATAGGCCTAAGCCCGGCAAAGCAGATTGACATATAACATCTGCAAGCCGCCGGCGATGTGCAAGGCGTTTTATTCCGAATTGCACTCTGAACGGGCCTATCATTGGCCCGACATTTATGCTTATGAGCGGTGAGGAAGAGCTTCATTTGCTGAGCGCCCGCGCAAATTTAAACGGAGATCAGCGGCTCGACGAGATGATTAACCACTCCAGAAGGCTTTAATGTCGTGTTTTTGAATATGTTGAAATCCAAACTGCACTCCGCCACGGTGACCCAATGTGACCTGCATTATGAAGGTTCGGTGTCGATCGATCTGGATTTACTGGACGCTTCGGGGATCTTGCCAAATGAGCGCGTGGATATCTGGAACGTTACGAATGGTGCACGGATATCAACTTATGCCATTGTCGCGCCGCGTGGTTCCAACGCGATTGGAATTAATGGCGCCGCGGCCCGTCACTTTGCACTGGGCGACAAGGTAATCATTGCCAGTTTCGCGCATGTCGACGCCGCAGAAGCCCGCCAGCATAAGCCGACAGTTGTATTGCTTGATGATAACAATCACCCCAAGGTACCGAGTTCGGCTTACTAGGCTGCCGGTTCCAGTCGGTCAGTCAGTTCGAAAACAACTGTGACACGCATCGTATAGCTGACTTCGCCACCGGCAACCGGTGTCGCTGCGTCGTTCTCGGCCATCCGCATGGCGGCTTGCCTGAAGGGTATGGCATTATTGCCTCCGCCTTCTTCCAGCGTGATGATCCGTTTCACCTGATAGCCGGCCTCTTCAGCATATAGCTCGGCTTTATGTCTGGCATCCCGGAGTGCCAGCCGGCGCGCTTCATCCCGGGCCAAACTTGGGTCGCTCAGCGCAAAATTAAGGCCCGAAAATGTATTGCCGCCGGCTCTGACCAAGGCATCCAAAACTTCACCCAATATATCCAGGTCGCGGACTTTCATTGTTAACTGGTTTGAGGCCTGATAACCGATCAGGCGTGCCGGAGCGCCATTCTGTCGGTTGCTATAGTCGTACTCGGCCTGCAATGACAGGTTTGAGGTCTGCAGGTCGCGTCCTTCGATGCCCGCACTCTTCAGAGTCGCAAAGACATTATTCATTGTTCGACGGTTGATCGCCATGGCGCTCGACGCGGTATCAGCCCGGCTACTCACGCCACCTGAAATTATCGCAATATCCGGGGCTTTGCTGACCGTACCGACGCCGTGAACTGTGAATGTGGTTTCCGGCTGTACCGAATTGGGATGAATGCGAACTATATTTTGCCGTCTAAGCAGCCGTGTCTGCGATTCCGGCATGGTTTCTATTGCCAGCTCGGACTGGGCGTTTGCCGGTTCGGCTACGAGCGCGGGCATTATCGCAGCCAGACATAGGCCAAGCGTTGCACTGCCTATTATCAATAATTTTTTACGTCCCTGAATAATCGACATTATAACGCTCCTTTTGTTTGAAACACTTGCTAGGATGATTTAATTGAGTCATTGCGGCAATAACATGTTTGTGATTTGGAAGATTACGACATGATTAAGGCATGGGCCTGTAGCTCAGTTGGTTAGAGCAGACCGCTCATAACGGTCTGGTCGGGGGTTCGAGTCCCTCCGGGCCCACCATGCCTTTTATAGTCACGTATTTTTATTAATTTTTTAGTTTGCGACACTTTCCGGTCAGAAAGTGGGGCAAGTTGGAAAAGAAATTGGGACAATCGCATGATGGTTAGGATGTCTGATGCAAACCGCTTAGCGGCTGACGTTAAGCGCGGACATTATGCGGAACTCGAAATCGAGCTGAAAAGCATACTCGCCGACGAACCGAATATGGTTGCACGCATGGCGACCATGGCATGTGTGCTCGCGACACGGTTCGAGTCGGTATTTTTCTGGACCGGGTTTTATCTCGTTGATCCCGAGCGACCAACCGAACTGGTTATCGGGCCTTATCAGGGTACGCTCGGCTGCATGCGTATTGCGCTTGGAAAGGGTGTTTGCGGAACGAGTGCGCAGAGTGGTGAAACAGTGATTGTCCCCGATGTGCATGCCTTCCCCGGCCATATTGCGTGCGACAGCCGGACGGAATCGGAAATTGTCGTTCCGATTTTCGATAGTGCTAGCCGGTTATATGGTGTGCTTGACGTCGACAGTTGTTTGCCAGCAGCATTTGACGAGGATGATCGTGACGGCCTTGAGGCGATGTGTCGAATTCTGATGTCGGTCTAAGCGCCGGGCCATGGCTCGGTCTGAGTGGCAGCGACGGCATCGATGATTCTTTGCTGTAAAGTTCGTTCCAGAATATCGAGTTTTGTCGCGCGTAGCCCGTTGGCGGGGATTATTTCGGGATTAAAGGTCAGCCAGAAATCTGTTTCGGGATCATATTGCTGCCATTCCGGCAGGCCGGACCCGTTCGGGTCGCCCGTTTTTGCGAAATTGGCCCAGTATTGTCCCATGGCGACGGTCAGCTCATCGTCAGCCACGGTTCTCTCGAGAAACGGACTGTGGCTATCAAATACAAACGATATTTCGGCCGCATGAAATGCGCCAAGCGTCTGTTTTTTGCTCAATGGCAAACGATTGAACTGATAGAGCCAGCTGGGCTGGCCCATTTGGTTTAGTGATTTTGCCAGATACCGCATGTGTACGCCGAACAGATCGTCGCCGAGCATATCAATCGCGCCAGCGGTGTAATTCTGTTCCGATTGCAATCCATAAGCGGCTACAAGAACATCTCCGTCCTCGCGGCCGTAAATATCGTAAAGTGTTTGCAGGCGGGCCGTATGTTGATCCGGAAATGGGACTTGCAGGACCGTCGGCGCATTGATTTCATCATAAAAGAGCGTGCCCTCGTCACCATTATAGCCCGCCAGTACAGGCACGCCACTGATATTCCCTTGCATGATTGCAGCGCCAATTATTTCGGGGATGACAACGCCATCAGCCGTCGGCAACAAATAGTCACGGAATTCGGGATGATTTGCGATTTGATCAATCAGTACCGGTCCCGGAATTGACCGTAGCATGGCGGCATCGGCATCGGTATCGGCAATCCCCTGTAGGAAGTTGATACCGGCTTGATGCATGCTAAGCCGGCCGGGAATCGCTGCATCCAGTATATTGGTATTATACGTTGAGGCACCGCTCTGGAGAATGCCTTTGTGAAACAGACCCCTGCTGTCGGGGGCCGCCATCAGCTCCGAGACTGACTGCGCGCCCGCACTTTCGCCAAACACAGTCACATTTGACGGGTCACCGCCAAAGGCGCGGATATTGTCGCGTACCCATTCGAGGGCGGCAATCTGGTCGAGCAAACCGTAATTGCCTGAGACGCCTCTGGGGTCGTCAGCACTAAGCGCGGGATGCGCCATATAACCGAACGGGCCAAGCCGGTAATTTATTGTGACCAGAACGACGCCGTTGCGCACAAGACCATTATCCTGATAAATTTCAGACGATCCCGAGCCGGTCTGGTGACTGCCGCCATGCAACCATACCATAACCGGTTGCAACTCTTCATTCTCCAGATTTCCGGTGCGGACATTGAGGTATAAGCAATCTTCCGATTCTTGGGGTGGAGGCGCGTTCCTGTAGAGGGCGGCGACGAGTTTCTGTGTCGCCCAGGACAGCCCGAGACCTTTGACGATATCGCTGTAGAATTCAGCGCTACCGGTTCGCCTTTGCAAACATTCAGGGCCGAATGCGCGGCCATCCCTGAGGCCCTTCCAGACCGGGGCTGGTGCCGGCGGGCGCCAGCGCAAGTCGCCGACTGGCGCGGCTGCGTAAGGGATGCCGTTAAACAGAAAGATGCCGCTGTCCTTGCGGTCGATGCCGCTTTGAATGTCGCCTTGTGTGAGCGAAATTGTCGGGCCGGCCGATAATTCAGCCGCCGGACGCGTCATGAAGAAGATCAGGGCCTGATAGCCAATCAGGGCGATCAGAAGGAATGCTGAAAGAACGGTCAGGAAGGTTTTCATAGCGTGCCCACAGGTTTTGCCGCCACGATGTCCGGGCGGGTGACAACCAGGTCCTGGCACAGCAGACCGGCATCGCGGTGGCGGTGCATATCGGCATAAGACGCGTGGTTTAGTGTGGCGATGAAAGCCTGCCGGTTCGGAAAAAACATGACCATCACACCATCCCAGTCGCCTTGGCCGATAAAATAACGTTCTGCCGAAGCCATTAGCAGGCAATAGCCCCCGACGTCTGATGCGGCCTTTGCGAATGCGTCGGCATATCTGCGATAGGCTGTTTCGCCCGTCTCGTCGTTTCCGAATTCTGCCTCATCGGGCTGATAGGCGGCCTTGACCCGGTATTTCAGCAAATTGACTTGCGTAATTGGACCGTTATGGAGGTCATCGCGAAAGGCTCTAAACTGTGCGGCGGTTGGCTGGAAAGAGGGCATGATCGCTCCATTTGTGTTAAGAGCGATTTATGTCCTTTTTTCCAAAAGTGTAGGGCCGTTTAAAGGGCGGGTGGTAACTTGTCCGGGTGGCGTCTGAAGTAACGCTCGGCATAAAACAGGGCAGCAGCGTGCAGGCTGTGTTGATGGGTTAATTGTTCATAATCGAGAAATTCCGAATATGGCATTTCGAAGGGCCGGATTTCTTCATTCGGATCGAGGTCCTGTTGACCTGATTGGCGGGCGCCGAGGCCGAGATAATAGGTTACCTGATTATCCTGCCAGGCCCAGTTGGCATAGGCCCGTCCAACGGCGATCATTTCGCGACAGACATAGCCGGTTTCTTCGACGAGCTCGCGGCTGGCCGCGGCTTTGAAATCGGTCTCGCCGGGATTGGACACCCCGCCGGGCAGCCCGATCGTAATTTCTGCTGCACCATGTCGATATTCTTCGATGAGGACGATATTGCCGGCATCCGTAATCGGAATGACAGTAACCCACTCGGTTTGTTCGAGGATGTGATAGGTCGGGATAATGTGGCCGTCTGCACGCTGGCAACGGTCAGTTCGCAGCGAAATAAAACGGTCCTTAAACGTTTGCTCGCTAGCAAGAATTTTCCAGGGCTTCATGCTGGACCTCCCTGCAAGTGTCGGTTCAGAAACTGCATGCGTGTTGTCATCAGATGGCGTTCCAGTGGCGGTCCGGTAATGCCATGGCGCTGTCCGGGATAAGTCATCAATTCGAAATGCTTACCGCGCTCCTGCAAGGCCGCCATTAATCGCGTTGAATTGTCGAATGTCACATTGTCGTCGGCCATGCCGTGAATGAGCAGAAGTGGCGTTGTCAAACGATCGAGATGGCTGAACACGCTGCTATGCTTATAGCCCTCGGGATTCGCTTCCGGCGTGCCCATATAGCGTTCCGTGTAAAAGGTGTCATATAAAGACCAATCCGTGACAGGCGCTCCGGATATCGCGGCTGCGAATGTCCCTATCGGCGCCTGCAATATTGTCATTAGCGTCATATATCCACCATATGACCAGCCCTGAATGGCGATCCGGCTGGGGTCGACATAATCCTGTTGCTTGAGCCATTCAACGCCGGTCAACTGGTCACGAACTTCGGCGGCGCCGGTCTTGCGATAAATTGTGTCTTCAAATCGTTTGCCGCGATGGGCAGAGCCGCGATTATCGAGCCGGAACACAATATAGCCTTGCCGCGTATAGAAATTATCGCCCATACGTTCCCATTCCCGCGTAACAGTCTGCGCGTGCGGCCCGCCATAGACTTCGAGAATAACCGGATATTGCTGCGTCGGCCTGAAACCGGCGGGCTTGTGGATCGAATAATACAGATCCTGCCCGTCTTCGGCTTTAAGCTGACCGAATTCCGGTACAGTGTGGCGAGCTAAATAAGGTGCGTAAGGGTGGGAGGAGTCGAGCCGGTTTTCCTCGATCCAGGTTATGAGCTCTCCCGACGCTGTATAAAGGCCTGTCTGGGCTGGGTGTTCGGGACCGCTGCTCCGGCCAACAAAGCTGGCGCCGTTCGGGGCCATCATAACTGACCATGACTTACCGGCCTGTGTTATCCGGACGGGTGGTCCGCCGGTTAAAGAGACAGAATATAAATGTTGTTCAAGTGGTGTATCCTTGTGGCCTGAAAAGAAGACCTGCCTGGTCTCTTCATTGACCGCAAGAATAGCCGAAACCGGCCAGTCACCAGAGGTTAGCTCGGGCCTGCGATGTTTTTCGTCTGTGGTTGGAAGGTCGGGATGCGGGAGCCATCTGATATGACGGAAGGCGCCGGTATCGTCCGATTGCAGCTTTTCCTCGGTAATAAGAATATTATGCGGGTCGACTGTGACAAAGTCTGAGGAAAGATTGACCCAGCTTGTCTGGTTTTCCGAATGTGCCGGTTCGCTTCGCCAGTCGGGCGCAAGAGCGCGGTGATAGCTGATACAGGTTTGTTCGCGATTGACCGCCTGAAACCAGATTTCGTCCTGGTTCCAGTTTACCCGAGCGAGATAGGTGTCAGGGCCGAAGCTGGCCAGTTTGGTATGCTGCCCGGTTTCGAGCTCGTAAATATGCAAATCGACAATCGCGTTCGGCCGACCGGCTCTTGGATAGCGTTGGGCGACCAGTTGGCTCTCATCCTTGGCAACATCCAGCCGGTCGATGATATCAACGCCGCTTTCATTAAGTTCGGTATAGGCGAGATACCGGTCCGACGCGCTCCACCAATATCCGGTATATCTCGACATTTCCTCCTGTGCGACGAACTCTGCGACGCCATAAGAAACCCCGGCATCCGCTGCGGCTGCAGGGCTGATGGGGGTTTCTTGCCCGGATATGAGGTCGACACTGTAGAGACTGCCGTCGCGAATAAAGCTCGCATATTGGCCATTAGGCGAAATTTTCGCATCATACTCGAAGCCTTGCGATTGCGTTAAAGCCCGCGCATCGATTTCATCCCGATCGCTCAAGGTGACGAGGTAAAGTGTGCCGTTGAACGGAACGAGAATTTGGTCAGCACTTCCCCAATGGTAAGAAACGATGCCTTTTCGCGTTGCAATACGCTGGCGCTCGCGGAGCGCTTTCTCGGCCTCGTCAAGCTCGACATCATTCGGATCGAGCCAGTCGCTTTTAATCAGAAGGCTTTGCGCACCCGATGCGACGTCGAACTGCCATAAATCGAAGTGCTGGGCGTTGTCTTTGCGGTTTTTCAGAAATGTGACGCGCTGACCATCAGGTGAGAACTTCACATTTTGGGGTGCCGGCCCGGTCAATTTCGGACTGGCAAAGAGGCGTTCAATCGTAAGCTCAGGCGTATTTGTCATATTGTCTTCTCGCAATCATGCCGTCGGAGGTTTTCCGCCTGGCGAGGATTTATCTGTAGCGTCGTAAAACAGGTTGGCTAGATTTAACCGCTGTTGCGATGTCGGGGGTATTTCTGCCTGCTTGATTTTAGCGTCGAGCTGGGCGAGTAAGGCGCCTTCGTCAAATATAATGCGCAGGAGTAAGCGGCATGGCCGGACCACAATATGTCTATCATATGCAAGGTGTTTCAAAGACCTATCCGGGTGGTAAGAAAGTCTTTGAAAATATTCATCTGTCATTTCTGCCGAACGCAAAGATCGGTGTCGTCGGTGCGAACGGCGCGGGTAAGTCAACTCTGTTGAAAATCATGTCTGGCGTCGAGACCGAATTCAATGGCGAGGCATGGTCGGCGGATGGTGTGAAAGTTGGCTACCTTCCTCAGGAGCCCCAGCTCGACGCCTCATTATCGGTTTTTGAGAATGTCGCTAGCCAGTGTCCGGAAAAGCAGTTGCTGGATCGTTTCAATGCCGTGTCGAACCAGCTTGGCGAAGATTATTCAGACGAGCTGATGGAAGAGATGACAGCGCTTCAGGAGCAGATTGACGCGCTTGATGCATGGGACATTGATTCCAAGATTACGATGGCCATGGAAGCCTTACGCTGTCCGGAAGACGGGTCTGACGTAAAGACCTTGTCAGGCGGCGAAATCAGACGGGTTGCGATTTGTCAGCTGCTGCTTTCAAAGCCCGACATGATTTTGATGGACGAACCGACCAACCATCTTGATGCCGAGACGGTTGCCTGGCTGCAAAACTATCTCATCAATTTTAAGGGTTGCGTTATTTTGGTGACGCACGACCGCTATTTCCTTGACGATATCACCGATTGGATTCTTGAACTGGATCGTGGTCGCGGGATCCCTTATGAGGGGAATTATTCGGCCTGGCTCGAGCAGAAGGCAAAAAGACTGGAGCAGGAGGCCCGTGAAGACCGCGGCCGCCAGAACGCTCTTAGCAAAGAGCTTGAATGGGTACGTTCCAGCCCGAAAGCGCGACAGGCGAAGTCAAAAGCCCGGATTCAGGCTTATGAGGATATGGCAAAAAAGGCGGAGAAAGAGACTGTTTCAACCGCGACAATTCGAATTCCTCCCGGGCCGCGGCTGGGTAATGTCGTGCTTGAGACCGAAGGCCTGCGAAAGGGCTTCGGCAATCACCTTTTGATTGAAGATCTGAGTTTCCGGTTGCCGCCCGGCGGTATTGTCGGTGTCATCGGCCCTAACGGGGCCGGCAAATCAACACTCTTTAAAATGATACTTGATCTTGAAAAACCGGATGCCGGATCAATGAAATTGGGCGAGGCAGTCAAGCTTGGCTATATCGACCAGAGCCGCGACAAGCTGGACGATAGTAAAAATGTCTGGGAAGAAATTTCCGACGGGCTGGACGTCATCAAGCTGGGCGCAGTCGAAATGAATTCACGGGCCTATGTCAGCGCGTTCAATTTCAAAAAGAGTGATCAGCAGAAACCTGTCGGGAAACTATCAGGCGGGGAACGAAACCGGGTCCATCTGGCTAAAATGCTACGCGAAGGCGGCAATCTGCTCCTGCTCGACGAACCGACCAATGACCTCGATGTTGAAACATTGCAGGCGCTTGAAGACGGCCTCGATAATTTCCCCGGTTGCGCTGTGGTTATCTCACACGACCGCTGGTTCCTGGACCGTATGGCAACGCATATATTGGCGTTTGAGGGCGATAGTCATGTCGAGTGGTTCGAGGGTGATTTCTCTTCATATCTCGAGGACAAAAAACGTCGTCTGGGGCCGGATGCTGTCGAGCCGAAGCGTGTGAAGTTCAAGAAATTCGCGCGTACCTAAACAGTTTCCGCCTGTCGACCGGTACGCCCGCTGGTTTTAAGCGGGCGCATTGGCGTCGGGCTCTGACGGATCATAATTGAGTATCGGGCCGAGCCAGCGTTCGGCGGTGCGCAGATCCATGCCTTTGCGTGCCGCGTAATCTGTAACTTGGTCGCGCTCAATCCGGCCGACGGCGAAATAAACGCTTTCCGCGTGAGCGAGATAGAGACCGGATACGCTGGCAGCCGGGTTCATGGCGAAACTTGATGTCAGGCTGAGGCCGATCTGATCGGCATTGAGAAGGTCGAAAATGGTCTGTTTTTCGGTATGATCCGGCTGGCATGGATAGCCAGGCGCCGGTCGTATGCCATCATAGGTTTCAGCAATGCGTTCATCATTTGATAGCGACTCATTTGCGGCATAGCCCCAATAGTCTTTCCGAACTTTCTCGTGCATGTATTCCGCCATGGCTTCAGCGATGCGGTCGGCGAGCGCTTTCACCATAATTGCGCTATAATCATCACCTGCCGCTTCAAACTCGGCCGCTATGGCTTCCGGCTCGGACCCCGTGGTCACCGCAAAGGCGCCGATATGATCATTGCTGTCGCCGACAAAGTCGGACAGCGCAAAATTGGCCTTCTGATTATCCTTCACCATTTGCTGGCGCAGCGTGTAGAGCGTTTCACCTGTGGCAAGCTTGATATCGTCGCCATCCCGTCTTGCCGGCCAGAAGCCAATCACGGCTTTTGGTTTGAACCAGGCCTGACCAATTATCTTCTGCATCATGACTTCTGTGTCGGTCCACAAATCACGTGCAGCTTCACCAACAATATCGTCCTCTAACATGTTCGGGAACCGTCCCGCCAGATTCCAGCTGGCAAAGTAAGGTGTCCAGTCGATATAATTTGCGAGACTGGCAAGATCCACAGCGCCGATTGTTTTCGAACCAGTGAATTGCGGTGCGGTCGGAACCGGCAAGCTTGGAACGAACCGCCTGCCGCGTGCCTCTGCGATTGGCAGGCGCGGCTTTGGCGGGCCACCGGCCCGGGCCTCCCGCATCCGCTGGTAGCGGGCCGAAGTTGTTTCCATAAATAACGGGCGTTCGGCGTCGGATAGCAGGTTTGAAACAACGTTCACTGCGCGACTGGCATCGGTGACATGCACGACCGGGCCATTGTCCCGGACCGGATCGATCTTGACTGCCGTGTGGGCCGGTGACGTTGTCGCGCCGCCGATCAGAAGCGGTTGGCGCATATTACGGCGTTGCATTTCGCGCGCAACATAGACCATTTCGTCAAGGCTTGGCGTAATCAGGCCGGATAGACCGATAATATCGACATCTTCTTCGATGGCTTTATCGAGAATGGCTTCAGCCGGAACCATTACGCCCATATCGACGATTTCGTAGCCATTACAGGCCAGAACAACACCGACAATATTCTTGCCGATATCGTGCACGTCACCTTTTACGGTCGCCATCAGGACTTTACCATTGGAATGGTCAATTGTGCCGAGTTCGCGTTTTTCAGCTTCTAAAAAAGGGTTGAGATAGGCCACGGCCGCCTTCATGACCCGGGCCGACTTAACCACTTGCGGCAAGAACATTTTGCCGGAGCCGAACAAGTCACCGACCACATTCATGCCGTTCATAAGCGGGCCTTCAATTACGTGCAGTGGCCGCTCATAGGCCTGTCTTGCTTCCTCGGTGTCACTTTTAATGAATTCGGTGATGCCATTGACGAGAGCATGTTCAAGCCGGTCCTGCACCGGCGCTTCCCGCCATTTAGTATCTTTTTCCCGGACCTTGCCCTTCTGGCCTTTAAACTGTTCGGCAAGCTCGATCAGAGCTTCGGTGGCGTCCGGGGAACGGTTGAGGATGACATCCTCGACACAACGTCTCAGCTCGGGATTTATTTCATCATAGATGTCGAGCTGACCGGCATTCACAATGCCGAGATCCATCCCGGCTGGAATGGCATGATACAGAAAGACGGCATGCATTGCGCGCCGGACCGGTTCGTTGCCACGAAAGCTGAAGGAGACATTTGAAAGGCCGCCTGAGACATGACATCCCGGGCAGGTCTTCCGGATAATCCGGGTCGCTTCGATGAAGTCGACGGCATAATTGTCATGCTCTGGAATTCCGGTTGCAACAGCGAATATGTTGGGGTCAAAAATGATGTCTTCGGCCGGGAAATCGATTTCTTCGATTAGCAGTTTGAAGGCGCGCTGGCAGATTTCGATTTTGCGATCGGCTGTGTCTGCCTGCCCATGCTCGTCGAAGGCCATAACAACAATCGCAGCGCCATAAGAGCGGCACTTGCGGGCTTGATCGAGAAAAATCTCTTCGCCTTCTTTCAGAGAAATCGAATTAACGATGGCTTTGCCCTGAATGCATTTCAGGCCGGCTTCAATAACGTCCCATTTCGAGCTGTCGACCATAACCGGGACGCGGGCAATGTCAGGTTCGGCTGCGATAAGATTAAGGAATGTGGTCATGGCTACGACGCCGTCGAGCATGCCTTCATCCATATTAATATCGATGATCTGTGCGCCGTTCTCGACCTGCTGCCGGGCAACTTCGACCCCGGCAGCAAAATCGCCTGCGGTCACGAGCTTACGGAACTTGGCCGAGCCGGTGACATTTGTCCGTTCGCCGATATTTACGAAAGTCTGGGCTGCGGAAGTCGTCATTCAGGTGTCTCTGCTCTCGGTGCTGCGATTAGTTCGCGCCAGCGGCCAGTTACCGTTGGCGATGAAAGACGCGTTGTCGACAGGTTTATTATAAATGTAAATCCACGCAATTTGACCTGTTTCATCGCCATCATCATTCATGACGATTGTGCGCTTACGGTGATAAAGAGAGGCGTCGGGGTCATCTGCAACGACCTCTTCAAACGCATCCAGCGCGGCGGCGATTTCTGCACGATCGAGGCGATAGAGCATGCCATGGCAAAGCGTGTCACCGGCGACGACGCCAGGAAATGTGCCGAGGCTGTAAAGGTTTGCCCGGAACCGGCAATTTCCGAGAAACTCGCCCGCGCTATCCAGGTCGATAGTGTCCGGCATGCCAAGGGCGCCGCGCTTGAGAAGGCCATAGAAGATAAACAAGTCACCATTCTTGACGGTGCCATTTATGCTCATGTCGTTAACTCGAATGGCTCGAGACCAGCGAGATTCATCACCGGAGCGGGTTTGGCCGGCTGCCGCGGTGGTTTCTCGGCAGCAGCTTGTGCAATTGCCTGAATATGCTCCGGTGTGGTGCCGCAACATCCGCCAAGAATATTTACCAGACCTTCGGCCGCCCATTCGCCGACGGCGCCGGCAGTTTCCTCGGGCTGCTCTTCATAATGGCCCATTTCATTTGGTAGTCCGGCATTTGGATAAGCGGCGACAAGCGTATCGGAAATGCGTGAGAGTGCAGCAATATGCGGTCGCATCAGATCGGCGCCTAAGGCACAATTAAGGCCGATCGCAAACGGTTTTGCATGCCGAACGGAATGCCAGAAAGCTTCGACTGTCTGGCCTGACAGGGTGCGCCCTGACCGGTCTGTGATCGTGCCGGAGATCCAGATCGGCAAATGCTCGAGACCTTCGGCTTCGAGGTCCATAATCGCTTTAAGCGCAGCCTTGCAGTTAAGCGTGTCTGTAATTGTCTCGATCAGATATAAGTCGACGCCACCCCGATTCAGGACCTCGATCTGATGGCGGTAGGCGGTATAGACTTGATCAAAGTCGACTTCGCGCGCGCCCGGATCATTTACGTCGGATGACATTGACAGCATTTTGTTCAAAGGACCGATCGATCCTGCGATAAAGCGGGGTTTATCAGGGTTTTTCGCGGTCCAGCGATCTGCTGCTTCGCGACCGAGCCGTGCGCCTTCGAAATTAATGTCCCAGACATCTTGCGCACTGAGCGCATAATCTTCCTGTGCGATGGTCGTCGAAGAAAATGTATTGGTCTCGGAAATATCGGCGCCGGCAGCAAAATAGGCCTCGTGCAACTCGGTCACGATATCCGGGCGTGTGAGGCAGAGAATATCATTATTGCCCTGCATCTGGTCGGTATAACCGGCAAAGCGCTCGCCACGATAATCATTTTCGACGAGCCCTTTGCGCTGAATCATTACGCCCCATGATCCGTCAAGGATGAGAATTCGTTGGGTCGCAGCGGCTTTTAGTGCTGCGATGCGAGAGGATCGGGCGGTCATTGTGCGACTCCGGTTGTCTGAGGTTTAAGGCCGAGTAAATGACATGTTGAAAGAGCCAGCCCCGCTTTGTTAAGCGTGTAGAAATGGAAATTCTGAATACCGGCTTCCTGAAGCTTTTGGCAAAGTTCCGCCGCCAAATTCGCGGTGATCAAGTCACGGGTTTCGCTGTCGTTTTCAGTGCCTTCGTAAAGCTTGTGCAACCAGTCAGGCAGGCTGGCGGCGCATAATTTTGCGATCCGTTTGAGGCCTTCAAAATTTGGCTGCAACATAATGCCGGGAATGATTGGCATTGTGACGCCGCCGGCCCGGGCCCGCTCCAGAAAGTTCAGGTAGATATCGGTATCGTAGAAGAACTGAGTTATGGCGCGGGATGCGCCGGCATCCTGTTTGGCTTTTAGAAATGCGATATCGGCATCCGGCCCGCGGCTGTCGGGATGGCTCTCAGGGTAGCATGAGACGGTTATCTCAAATTTATGGCTATTGTTAGCGGCGTTTTCTTTTAGGCCCTCGATCAGATCTATGCTGTCGCGAAAGCCATTGGGGTGTGCTTCGAATTTCTGTCCCATTCCTTCCGGTGCATCACCGCGAAGGGCAACAATATGCTTGACCCCGGCCTGCCAATAGGCGTCGGCGACATTGAGAACGTCCTGTTTTGTTGCAGACACACATGTCAAATGTGCGGCCGGGCTTAGGCTGGTTTCCCGGGCCATCCGGCGCACGGTCTCATGTGTCCGGTCACGGGTCGAGCCGCCGGCACCATAGGTGACGGAGACAAAATCCGGGGCCATCGCTTCGAGGCGGGAGACACTTTCCCAAAGCCGCGCGGCCATTTTATCATTCTTCGGCGGGAAGAATTCGAATGAAACCAGCGGGGCAGCTCTTGCTGCCCCCGCACTATTATTATCCGGAATCATGGTCTGATCTCGTCTTTGTTTTGGGCTTTGTCGGCCACCCATATTTTAACCGAAAGCCCCTGCTTGAGGGTGTCAGGCGGGGCAAAACCAAGCTGATCGGTTAGGGTCAGACCAGCCGCCCGGGTCCAGTTGGAGATGTCGCTCTGGCGCATGCCAAGCCAGCGATGGCCCTGCTCCAGCCGAAGGAATTCGTGGTCATGCGGGGCAAAGTCGACAAGCAGAAGCCGGCCGCCGGGGCGCAGTAGACGGGCGGCTTCGACGAGTGCCGCCTGTGGTTGTTCCAAATAGTGCAGAACCTGATGAAGGATGACCAGATCAGCCGCATGATCGTCAAACGGCGTATCTGCAATGTCGCCTTGACGAACTTTTGCATTGGTAATATTTGCAGCCGCCAGATTTGCTCGTGCCACGGTCAACATTTGATGCGATGAATCAAGCCCTTCTAATTGTTTGGCGTACGGCGCAAAAATTGACAGCATTCTGGCTGTGCCCGTACCGAGATCGATGATCCGGTTGAATTGCTGCCCTTTCACAACGCTTAGCAGCGCGGCTTCTATTGATTCATTTGATGAATGCAGCAGGCGCAGCTGATCCCAGTCCTCAGCGATGCTCGCAAAGTGCAGCTCAGCGGCCTCTGCCCGCTGGGCCCGCACATGCTTAAGCGCCTTGATATCGGTGACCATGTCGTGACTGTCCTGATCGATTTCGTTGATAATGCTTTCGAATAAACGTCCGGCTGCACCATCTCGAACAAGTCGATAAAATACCCAGGAGCCTTCCGGCAGGCGTTCGACCAGACCAGCCATGTTAAGCGTTTTCAAATGATGCGACAGGCGCGGCTGGCTTTGATTAAGTATTTGGACGAACTCCCCGACCGACAAATCTCCATGCCGCAGCAGGGCGAGTATCCGCAGGCGGGTCGGTTCGCCAATGGCACGCAAGGCGTCTAGGACATGGAAGGATCCAAAGCTCATGAGGTCATATAAACAATCATTTATATGTTTTCAACACTGAAAATGTGACCTTAAAGCAACGATTCCCCGTTTTGGTTTCATTCGGAAAAGGTTTGATTGAAAGATTTCAGACACTGCGTCATATCGTTACAAGGCTGGAGGTTTATTTATGATGACTCGTTTTCTTTTAGGCTGTGTGTGTTTCTGTCTGGCAGGGTGTGCGAGCTCCGGATCTTATCGCGCAGAACGGGCCGAAGACCCCTATGAAGGCTGGAATCGAGGCGTATACGCGTTCAATGAAGGTGTTGATGCGGCAATCTTGTCACCGGTTGCAAGAGGCTATCGTGCGGTCACGAACAAGCCGATTCGAAATGGTGTCTCCAACTTCCTGAACAATCTGGGACAGCCGGTCGTTTTCCTGAACTCTGCGCTTCAAGGCAAACCCGAAGCCGCGGCGGATACATTTGGCCGGTTTGTGATCAACTCAACAATAGGCGTCGCCGGTCTGTTTGACCCGGCGACCGCATTTGGCATTGAAGAACATGATGAAGACTTCGGTCAGACCCTGGGGCATTGGGGGGTTCAGCCCGGACCCTTCCTGATGTTGCCTCTTGCGGGACCAAGCAATGTCAGGGATTTGGTCGGCTTCGGCGTTGATGCTGCCCTTGATCCACTGAATAGTAACGATTTTGAAGGCGATACCGAATTTCGAATCTCACGCGGGGCGCTTGGTGCGGTGTCAGCACGCGAGCGGCTTGATGAAAGTATTGAGCTCCTGCGCGAGCAGCCAGAACCCTATATCGCTTTACGCCGTAATTATGGGCAATCACGTGCGGCGGCTATCCGTGATGGCCAGGAGGCTGAGGACCCATTCGCTGATCTTCCGGATTTCGACGATGGTGATTTTTTTGATGATGCAGACTGGTAGTTAAGATTAGAATGATGAAATTTCCGATTACATTTATCGCGCTTGCGCTGGCTATAATTGTTCAACCGACCGCATCTGCGGATGCAATTACCGAAGCCTATGTGCAAGAAAACGCGAATGACGTCTTAAATTCCTTGAATAATCCCGAGCTGTCGCCGGCAGAGCGGCGCCTCGCTTTTCAAGAATATATGGATCAGTTTGCAAATATTAACGCTGTGGCTCGGTTCGTCGTTGGCAAGTATTCACGACGATTTAGTGATCAGGAAATGCTGGAATATCAGGATGCGTTTCGTGATTATGCGCTGACCGTTTATGAAAATTATTTCGATGAATATAAGGGCCAGAGCGTTTTTGTCAGCGGCTCGACTGACCGAAATGCCAGGGACTCGATTGTCGACACGACGATTCTGAGCAGCGACGGTCGGGAAATGTATGTTCGCTGGCGGGTCCTGAAGCGCGGTGACAAGTATCAGGTCGTCGATGTTGCCCTGAATACGGACGGGAACGTGATCTGGCTCGCTATTGAACAGCAGGCCCAATTCCTTTCCATTCTTGACCGTTCAAACGGGTCGGCACAGGATCTCGTGGCCAAGATCCGCGATATGACGGCTGATATCAGAGGCTCCTAATCACGGCTTCAGCCCGCGTTCTCGTTGCGCTGAATAATATCCGGCGCAACGGCGCGTCTGCGCGTTCAGTCTGCAGGCTGACGGGCTACCACGTGTCGATGTTTGGTCGTTTCTTGTGATGGCGTGCCGGCGGCACCGGAAGAGCCCTGAGGGTTTGTAAAAGGCGGTTGCGGGTCTCTGCCGGATCGATCACATCGTCGAGCTCGAAATGCGAGGCCATATTAATCGCTTTCCCGCGCTCGTAACTCTTTGCAACTTTCTGCTCGTAGAGCTTCTGGCGTTCGGCGAGGTCGTCGATTGCTTCAAGCTCTTTTCTGAAACCCAGCTTCACAGCACCTTCCAGCCCCATGCCGCCAAACTCGCCAGTTGGCCAGGTTACCATCAGTACGGGCGACCTGAAGCTGCCGCCGGCCATGGCCTGCGCGCCGAGTCCGTAGCCTTTGCGAATAACAACGCTAAGCAGCGGTGTCGTTATATTAGCTCCGATGACCATGAGCCGGGACGCGTGACGGATCAGAGCGGTCTTCTCGATTTCCGGGCCAACCATAATGCCGGGGCAGTCGATCAAACTTAAGATCGGTAAATCATAAGCATCACACAATTGCATGAACCGGGCCGCCTTGTCCGCCCCGGGCGTATCGATTGCGCCTGACAAGTGTTCCGGATTGTTCGCGATGATCCCGACCGGCCGGCCCTCGATACGGGCAAGCATTGTCATAATGCCGGGCGCCCAACCCGCCCGCAATTCAAGGCATGAATCGAGATCTGCAATACCGGCAATAACCTCTCGCATATCATATAATCGCAGACGGTTTTCGGGCACCATGAATCTTAATGCCCGCGGATCCGGTGCGGTCCAGTCTGATACTGGACCTTGAAAATATGACAGATACATCTTCGCAGCAGCAACGGCGTCCTGCTCGTTCTTAACGGCAATATCGACGACGCCATTGGGCACTTGAACATCAATTGGTCCGACTTCGTCAGGACTAAACACACCAAGGCCACCGCCCTCAATCATGGCGGGTCCGCCGACACCAATATTGGAATCTTCGGTCGCTATAATAACATCACAGCAGCCAAGCAGGACGGCATTGCCGGCAAAGCAGCGACCGTTGACAATACCAATAGTCGGGACAAGGCCGGACAATCGCGCAAAATAGTAAAAGGCCAGGCAGTCAAGCCCGGCAACGCCAGTGACGTCGGTGTCACCTGGTCGACCACCGCCGCCCTCGGCAAATAGGATTGTCGGCAGTTTCTGCTGTTCGGCGATCTCGAACATCCGGTCTTTCTTGTAATGGTTGAGTGCTCCTTGCGTGCCGGCAAGCACCATATAGTCATAGCTCATGGCCATAATGCGCGAGCGGTCATCGGGAAACTTGTCACCATTGACGTGTCCCAGGCCACAGATCATCCCGTCGCCAGTGGTGTTCCGGATTAGATCGTCCATGCTGCGGCGGCTTCGCTGGGCCGCCAGAACTACCGAGCCGTACTCGATAAAGCTTCCTTCATCGCACAGATCGGCAATGTTCTCGCGGGCCGTGCGGTGGCCTCTGCCGTGCCGTTTGGCGACCGCCTCGGGGCGGTTTTCGTCATGACTTGCGGATATTCTGTCGAGGGCTTCCCGCAGGTCCGGACGAATATAATCGAGATCGATATTTTCGGCTTCGCCGGCGTCATCGGCATCCACGTCCTGTAGTCTGACGATAGCGAGGTCCTGGCCTTCGAGCACGGTCTCACCCGGTTCGACCTGGAGCGATGTTAAAATGCCGGCAATGTCGGCGCGAACCTCATGCTCCATTTTCATTGATTCGATGACCGCAATAATCTTGCCTGGCCAGACGTCGTCGCCGACTGCGCTATCAAGACTGACAAGCGTGCCGGTTATCCGGCTCGGGACGCTTGCATGGCCTTCCGGTATGTCGGTGATGGCTTGCATCATTGAGGCTTGCGGGGCGGTTGTACGATTATGTTTGGCCGTTGTGCTCAATACAGCCAGCGGGTCGGTTTTCTGGCTTGCTGCAGCCGCTTCGGCGAAGGCTGCAAGGTTGTGGTCAACAAATCCAGTGTGAACTTGATACTGGCGGAGCCGTTCATCTTTGAGCAGCGCTGTAAGAAATGCGATATTTGTCGGAATACCGGCAATGTCAAAAGTGTCGAGCGACCGCTGTAGCCGGGCCAGTGATTGTTCGAAACGGCCACTCGGGACGTGGGCGATGACTTTTGCAATCAGCGGGTCGAAAGCCGGCGAAACTGTCAGACCGGCATAGCCGCAGCTATCAACCCTTATGCCCGGTTGTGCAGGTGGCAGAAATCGCTCCAACGTGCCGACGCCGGGCTGTATACCGCCGTCGGTATCGATTTTTTCGGCATATATACGCGCTTGAATAGCGTAACCATTTGGCCCCGGGATACGGGTCTGCTCAAGGCCGAGGGCTTCCAGGGTCTGACCGTCCGCAATTGCAAATTGTAGTTTCACCAGATCCAGTCCGAGCACTGTTTCGGTGACGGTATGCTCGACTTGCAGCCGAGCATTCCCCTCAAGAAAAAAGATGTCTTGCGTATCAGCCTGAACGAGAAACTCGAAGGTTCCGACGCCACGATACATTTCGCTGGCAGCCATTTTGACGGCGAAGTCGCAAATCGAGAGACGGGTTTCAGGATTGAGGTAAGGACTTGGTGCTATTTCGATAATTTTCTGATGGCGCCGTTGTAGGCTGCAATCACGGTCCCAGAGATGGCTGACGCCGCCATGACCATCGCCAATAATCTGCACTTCAATATGACGGGCATTATGCAGGTAGCGTTCCGCATACAGGCCGTCATCACCAAATGCCGCGGCTGCTTCCGAGCCGGCGCGCGCAAAGGCGTTTTCGAGCTCGCTCGCCTCATTGACGATCCGGACACCACGGCCGCCGCCACCCGAAATGGCTTTTAGCATCATCGACTGTCCCGACGCGAGTGTGTCGAAGGCTGCTTTCGCAGCATCGAAATCAAGTCGATCGCGTCGTAATGACAGTGTCGCCGCCCCGACTTGTTCGGCCAGTTCAAGCGCCTGTGTTTTGGTACCAAACCGTTCCAGTGTTTCTGGTGTCGGCCCGATAAATATGAGACCTGCAGTTTCGACAGCACGGGCGAAGGCTGCATTCTCGCTTAGAAAGCCATATCCCGGATGTATCGCGTCGGCTTTCGCCGCAAGAGCCGCCGCTATGATCGCAGGAATATCCAAATAGGCTTTTGTGCCATGGGCGGGCAGTGTCGTGACCTCGTCAACGACGGCACAATGCAAGGATGCTGTGTCATCCTGCGCACAGATGCCGATCGTGGTCAGGGCGTATTCTGACGCCGAGTGGGCAATTCTAATGGCAATTTCGCCGCGATTGGCGATCAGTAGGCGCTTCATTCCGACAGCCCTAAGCTTGTAAGCGCAAAGGCCCGGATAGATTTATAATCGGCTTTGCCGTTCGGCGCCCGCTCGAGAGATGACTTGGTCAGAATGTGCTTGGGCGCTTTGTAGCGCGCAATCCGGGTCTGAACGAATTGCTTGAGCGTGTCGCTGTCGACCGGGTTACCCCCGGCAGTTTCGATCACCGCTGTAACAGCCTGTCCCCATTGTTCATCCGGCACGCCGACGACGAGCGCATCATCAACCAGTTCATGCTCTTTCAGTGCCTCTTCAACCTCTTCGGGATAGATTTTTTCGCCGCCGGAATTGATGCAATTAGAGCCGCGCCCGAGCAGGGTGAGCGTGCCGTCTTCGGCCACTGTGCACCAGTCGCCCGGGATCGCATAGCGAACGCCATTAATCGTTTTGAATGTCGCGTCGGATTTCGCCTGATCCTTATAATAGCCAAGCGGCACAGCGCCGCCCCGGGCGATAAATCCGGGTTCGTCGCTGCCGGGAGCGATCTCGTCACCATTTTCGTTGAACACTTTGCAATGTTCACCAATCGTGAACTTCGCAGTTTGCAGACCGCCTTCTGCGGTTGTGGTCGACATCCCGAAACCGACCGCTTCTGATGCTCCGAAACTGTCCATGAGTGCAACTTGCGGCATGTGCTCGAGCAGGCCGAGCTTGACCTCGCCGCTCCACATCACGCCTGATGATGTAATCGACTGGACCGAGCTAAGATCATATTTGTCCGGTTCTTCTGCAAGTGCGTTCAGCATCGGTTTTGCGAATGCGTCCCCGACAATGGCAAGCGCGGTCACACCATGTTTGGATACGGTTTGCCATAAAGCATGCGGGTCAAACTTTGCCGTATTTTCGAGGGTTATAATCGCACCACCATTCAGAAGAGCACCGAGGGCGGTGAAGAAGCCTGTTCCGTGCATTAGCGGGCAGGCTGGTAGCTGGCGA
The DNA here is from genome assembly GCA_002172915.1 of Hyphomonas sp. TMED17. Taxonomy (GTDB): domain Bacteria; phylum Pseudomonadota; class Alphaproteobacteria; order Caulobacterales; family Hyphomonadaceae; genus Henriciella. Next base: position 621,864 of record NHBW01000006.1, read on the forward strand.
CCGAACTGGCCGATTTCGTTGACGAAATCCAGATGCTCATCAAGGGTTTCGGGGGCGCCGCCATAGATCCGTCTTAATCCGTCGAGATTGGCTTCCCGCCAGACCTTATGCGGCCACATGACGCCCTTTGGCATGCCAGTTGTTCCGCCGGTATAGAGGAACATCAAATCGTCCCCGGACCGTTCAATATCGAGTGCGGTGCCGTCACCGCTGCCGACGAGTTCATCATAATTGAGCGCGAAGTCGGGCGTATCACTGCCGTCACCACCAATCTCAATCCATGCTTTAACTCCTGGTAACCGGTGACGCACGCGCGCGACGTTTTCTCGGAATTCGACATCATAAAAGGCTGCGACGGCGTCCGAATTATCGAAAATGTAAACCAGCTCGTCATCGAGATAGCGATAATTTAAATTCACATGTGTCAGGCGAGCTTTGAAGCAGGCTGCCACTGCTTCCATATATTCTGCTTGATTGCGGAGATAGAAGCCGACTTTGTCACCAGTCTCGGCGCCATGGGCCAAAAGCGCCCGGGCGAGACGGTTGGACCGGGCCGTCATATCAGTCCAGCTTATTATCCGGTCTCCATGTATCAGCGCCGGCTGTCCCTGATTGTTAAACTCGCCGACCACATCAAGGATATCCCCAAAGTTCCAGATGCCCATGATGTTTCTCCTCTCCTTTAAGCGCGCTTTTCCTAATGGGTTCTTTTGCCCAATGACGCACAGTGATGGTCTGTCCCGAGCGGTCCTGCTGTCAGTTGAAACACCAACAAATGATGCGTTAAGGGACGTCCCTGTTTAATTGATATCCAGCTGATTTCGGCTAACCCGTAACCGGATGTCTTGAAACTATATGCAAGATGATCGCGGCGCCAAGGGGTGACCTAAGGATGAGTGCCGGCTGACATTGTGATGCACCGGGTATACGCGTTTGCTTGCCGCCCGTCCGGTCGGCAGCTTTGCCCCTTTGGAAGGCGGGTACAGTAATTACGGCAATGGTTACTCAGCCGGCTGTAGCAAGCCGCGCATACGGTCAAGCATACGGTCTCTGAAGCTGCCAAGCTTGCTCGGAAGCGCCAACCATACCGGCGTAACAATAAGCGCCATGAAGGTTGAAAAGCCGAGGCCGAATACAACGGCTGTTGCCAGAGGGACCCACCATTCTGAGGTGATACCACCAAATGAAATAGCGCCTTCCCGGAAGTTGACATTCATTTTGAATACCATTGGCAGAAGGCCGCAAATCGTCGTCAGGGTTGTCAACATGATCGGGCGGATCCGTTGCGCAGCGGCGGCAATCGCGGCCTGCTCACTCGACCGTCCGTCTCTAAGCAGCCTCTGATAGGTATCGATCAAAACAATATTATTGTTCACGACAATGCCGGCTAATGCGACGATTCCGGTTCCGACCATTAATATAGAGATATAGGGCAGGATGAGCTGGATACCGATAAGCACGCCGGCGGTCGACAAGACCACGGCGGTCAGCGTCAGAAAAACATGATAAAAATTATTGAATTCCCAGAGCAGGATGATGCCCATTAGAAACAGGGAGGCCAGTGCTGCGACTTGGAAGAAAGCGTTCGCTTCGCGAGCATCTTCGTCGGCACCTTCGAAATCAACGTCGACACGGGGGTCAATTTCGACCGTTTCGAGCCAATCTTTGACAAGCTGGACTTTGGCGGCCCCTTCACCCTGATTTATCGCATTTGCGCGGACCATAATCAGTCGCTTGCCATCGCGGCGGTCAATCTGGGTAACTTTCGGCGCCGGGACCCGGGTCACGAACTGGCTTAGAGGGACTTGTCCCGCGGCGGTAGCAATTCTGAGCTGGTCAAGCGCGCCGACCCTGCGAGCGTCTTCCGGCAGGCGGATCCGGATATCAAGTTCGTCTAACGCATCATCCGGACGGTAGCGCCCGACCAGAATGCCATTGGTTACAAGCTGCGCGGCGGCGCCGATCTGGCTCACATCAACGCCAAATTTACCGGCCTGTTCACGATCGATACGTAACTGATATTCGATCCCGGGAATGGCCCGGCTATCTTCGATTTCTATTAGCCCGGTCATGCTATCAATATAGTCGCGGATCTGACCTGCTGTTTCCAGTAATGCCTCGCCGTCATTGGAGCGCAGAGCGATCTGGATATCTTTGCCGACTGGCGGCCCCTGTTCAAGTTTTCGAACTTCGGTCGGGATACCCTGAACCGTAGCCAGCCGGCTTTTTATCTCGCGTTCAATGTCGCGGCCATCATAGTCTTCGGCGCGGCCTTTGAGATTGACCAGTATGCGGCCAATTGTGTCGACTGGCGGTGCGCTGACGCCGTCGAAACTGAAACCGCCACTGCCTTCGGTGCCCGATTTTGTCGACATTGATTCAATACCATCGATTGGCGCAATGGTTTGCGCGACCCGGGAAACAATCGCGAATTCTTCACTGGCCGACAGATTGCCTTGCGCGCGAACGAAAACATAAAGCTGTTCCGGTTCAAGATCGAGGAACAACTCCGATTTGTGATTGGTTGCGCCGAACCAGTTAAAGATCGACATGACGACCAGTAGCGCTGCAACGGTAACCGTCAGGGGACGGTTGATCAGCTTTTGGGTTGTCCTAGCATATGCGCCGAGCCAGCCATCGGCATCAAGCGGGCTGCCATCAATGCCGGAGACGGCGGCCAGATCATTCTTCTGGGAATCGTCCCGTCCGCCGATTACTGATCCGAGTACTGGCAGGAAGACCAAAGCCATTAGCAAGGATGATACAAGCACGAATATCAGCGTGATTGGCAGGTATGACATGAATTTTCCGAGCACTGAGTCCCAGAACAGAAACGGAAAGAACGCTGCCAATGTGGTCGCGCTTGAGGCGACGATCGGCCAGAACATACGTTTAGCCGACATTGAATAGGCGGCTTTGCGATCCAGACCCTCGGCCATTTTCCGGTCCGCATATTCAACAACCACAATGGCGCCATCGACCAGAATGCCGACGGAAATAACCATGCCGAACATCACCATATTGTTAATTGTGAAACCATTCATGCCGAGCAAAAGGAACGCCATAACGAACGAACCCGGAATCGCCAGGCCGACAAGTGCGCCCGATCGCAATCCCAGTGCAGCAACGACAATGATCATGACGAGTAGCACGGCGACACCAATCGAGGCTTGCAACTGGCCGAGCTGGTCTTCAATCATTTCCGACAAGTCTGCGGTGAGTTCGACATTGAGCGTTTCTGGCCAGCGGGCTTGCGAGCGCGCGACAATTTCCTCGATTCCGGCAACCGTATCAATAATATTTGCCCCTGACCGCTTTACAATATCGAACGAAATCGATGGCTGGCCATTGAACTGGGCATAGGTCTGGCGGTCCTTGAACGTTCGCTCGACATCGGCGATATCTGACAGCGTAACGACCGCGTCTCCGTCGACTTTGATCGGAAGGTTGAAGGCATCTTCTGCAGTTTTGATCAAGCCGGGTATTTTGACCGGAAAGCGTCCCTGTTCCATGTCGATGCGGCCGGCTGGCACGACGCGATTATTCGCGGAAATAACCGCGAAGATCTCCTGGTAAGAAATATTGTATGTCTCGAGTTTCAGGGGGTCGAGAACGATCTCAAGTACTTCATCGCGTTGCCCCTGCATCCGGGCCTCGAGAACGCCGTCGAGCATTTCCAGCTCATCCTGCAATTCGAGCGCGATCCGATATAAAGAGCGTTCCGGGAGATCCCCGAACAGATTGATCACAAGCACTGGAAACAGTGATGCGCTGATTTCGGTAATAATCGGGTCGCGGGTTTCCTCGGGAAATTCCCGTTCGGCGAGGTCGACTTTCTCCCTCACGTCCAGAACAGCCTGATCCTGATCAAAAGATGCTTCAAATTCGACAACCAGTTGCCCGGCGCCTTCGAACGCAAAGGCGTCAATTTGCTCGATACCTTCTATGCTCTGAAGTTCTGTCTCGACAGGCCTGACCAGTAGTCGTTCAGCATCTTCGGGTGAAATTCCTTCAAGCGGAATTGTAATGCCGACAAAGCCCAGAGGGATGTCGGGGTCGGCCTCTTTGGGCAAGTTTAGATAAGTCGCCGTGCCGGATACCAAGATGACAATAAGAACCGAGAGCACCATACGTGCTCGTCCAATCGCGCCGTCTATGATCGATAACATGACGCTAAATGTCCTCCACGGGAACGGCTGTGACTTCCGTCCCTTCACGGACAAAATCCTGACCTTCAACCAGGACAGAGGCGCCGTTTATAAGTCCGGTAACCCAAATTCCTTCCGGGACATCATCAATGATTTCAACCGCAGCGAACGCAATAATATTGTCATCATTGACATAGCGCACACCAACACTGCCATTATCGTGCAGAACCAGCGACGCCGGTGACAGCAGGGCGGCGTCCGCCATGCCGGCCTCGATTCGAAGCGAGGCGGTCACGCCTGACGGCAGGATCGACTCCGGATTTTCGACGGCGACTTCCGCCCGGAAGGTCCGGGTTCTCGCATCGGCTGTGCGCGCAACATAGCGAACATTACCGGAGACAGCGGCGCCGTTGGCGAGCATGATGTTGGCTGTTTCGCCTAATTTTAGACCACCTATTTCGTCTTCCGAGGCTTCAAAGCTCACAATGATTGGGTCGAGGTCGACAATTTCTCCGCACGCGCCGCCCGGGGCAAGGAAATCTCCTTGTTCGGCAAACCGCGTCTCGAAGATACCGTTAAACGGAGCTCTGATGAATGTTTTCTGGAGTTCCAGCCGGGCTGATACAAGGGCTGCTTCGGCCTGATCGAGGCTGGCTTTCAGAGCGGTCGTCCGGCTGGCAGTTGTCCAGCCTTTGCGCTCGAGTTCGGCAGCCGAGTCATAATCGAGTTGCTGGGCTGCGACACGCGCCTCTGCCTCGGCGATCCGGGCGGATCGCGTTTCGACTGCGAGACCGCAGAGGATTGCGCCGCGATTTACGAAACTACCGTCATCAATGCGCGCATCGGTGACAACACCACTGGTTTCAGAGCGCACGGTTACGCTACGGTTTGGCTCGGTTCGTCCTTTAAAGTCGGCAAAAATGACGTGTGGCTCAAGAGCAATCGTCTGCACAACAACCGTTGTCAGGCTTCGCGTTTCGCTCTGGGTCACGGCTGTGTCCGGCGTTGCCGCCACGCTTCCCCGCAGGCCGGCCCGGAGTCCGAAATAACCGATTAGAAGCACGGCAATTACGGCAGCATTAATAATCGATTTCGGTAATCCGAGCATTCTGAACTATTCCTCGTAAGCACTCGCACGGAACTGGCGATTCATTGTCGATTTTTCAACTATTTAATTGCCCTAAGGTTATTGCAAACCCTTATTCGTAATGCAGAAACAAAATGGTTTTCACATGCCGTCATGATTAAGCCTGTTATTACAGTGTTGATTTATGACTTCGTGCTGATCGCACTATACCCAGAACTCGCCTATAGTGGGGCATGAGATTTTATTGGCGCCATAAAAGCTTGCCAGCTGTCCGGTTCTCGGGGCTGGTTCTTGGTATGCTTGTCTTGATGCTGGCAGCTTGCCGGCCGCATGCGGGCAAATTGCCGGACGGGTTTGTCTATCTGTCGACTTATGCGCCGACCATTGTGCAGGACATGCGTTACGCTACCGCATATAATTTTACCGGCGAACAGATACCTGGCTATGTTGATGGAACGTGCATTTTAACCCGACCTGCGGCGCGGGCGCTGGCCGCTGCGCAGGCCGAGCTGCGCGAAAAAGGCTTCACTTTGAAAGTTTTTGATTGTTATCGCCCGCAAGGATCGGTCGACGTTTTTGTCGCCTGGGCTGAGGGGGCAGACATTGCCATGAAGCAGATTTTTTATCCGGGAATCGAAAAAGCGCAATTGTTTCCCGATGGATATATTGCCGCTAGATCAGGCCACAGCCGCGGTAGTACGGTGGATTTGGCGATTTCCGCGATCGAAGATGCTGCTGATCAAGACCGGGCGACCATTTCATGTCGCCGGGCGTCCGGTGATGCCCGCCCAAAGGGGCAATTGGATTTTGGCACCGCTTTTGACTGTTTCGATACGCTGAGCCATACCGCCGATCCGCGCATCACGCCATTACAGGCTGAAAACCGGACGTTTCTGGTGAGTGTTATGGCGTCACATGGATTTCAAAATTATCCAAAAGAATGGTGGCATTTCACTTATCAGCCCGAACCATTTCCCGACCAGTATTTTGAGTTTCCGGTTGAGTAGAAGGCCTGGAGCTCGTTAATACTGGGCGACGCTAATGGCTTGATCGCACGGCTTTGGCGTGCAAGGTCCGGACGTGTTTGTAATGTTCGTGTTGTTTTACGGTTCAAGCCATGAAAACCAGCGGTTTGTTGCTGCCGGAATAGGTTGGCGGTAAAGGCAACACGTTTCAAAACAAAAAGACCGGCTCATTTCGGGCCTTGCGGGTGAAGAGTGGAAAATATGGCAATCACAAAATGCCTTTTAGTTGGCTGCGGAAAAATGGGCGGCGCTTTGTTAAATCAGTGGCAGCGCTCGGACAGGTTCGAATTTACAGTCCTTGACCCGATGCTGGACGCTCTACCAATGGCCGGGCGACTGGTTCGTGAGGCCGCAGCCATCGAAGGTGAAACTTTCGATGTGGTCATTGTCGCTGTTAAACCGCAAATCATCGATAAAGTTATGCCAGCCTATCAGGCGTCACTCGCGACGGATGGTGTTCTGGTTTCAATTGCGGCCGGGTATTCTATTGACCGACTAAAACGCTTGATGGGGGACACCAAGATCGTTCGGGTAATGCCGAATTTACCGGCATCAATTGGCCAGGGTGTTAGCGGAGCTGTCGCTAGCGGAGATGTTGGTGATGCAGAGAAAGCTCTAATCGGGCAGTTAATGGATTTGGCGGGTACGGTTGTCTGGGTCGACACGGAAGATGCCTTGGACCGTCTAACGGCGATTTCAGGGAGTGGTCCGGGTTTTGTCTTTGAGATTGCGAGATCCTATCTTGCGGCAGCGATCGATATCGGTTTTGCAGAATATCAAGCTCGCGAGTTGGTTCTGGAAACCATGTTGGGCGCCACAGCAATGGCCATCCAGTCTGATGAAAGCCTTGAGGCCTTAAGGAATTCTGTCACCAGCAAAAACGGCGCCACCCAGGCCGGTCTCGAAGTTCTTCGCGGGGACTCAACACTCGAAAACCTGCTGCGGGACACGATACAAGCCACTTACAATCGCACGACCGAGTTGCGCTGACCATAATCAGCCGGTCGTTGGCCCGGCCTGACGTCCGACAGTTCGTTTCAGGTTGAGTTGTTCGGGCACCCGAATGTCTTCCACCATGTCCTGAACCGCTTGCGGTGGCGGTGGCGTAATCACGGCGACAATCAGGCCGATAGCTAATGACGCAAACATGAAAACAAAGCCGATTCCTTCAGGCGATACCCCGAATAGCCATTGTTCGGGGCTGCCGCCGCCGAACTTGAAATAATAGATATAGCTGAAGGTCGAGATTAAACCGATCAGCATTGAAGCAATGGCGCCTTGCTTGTTCATTCGTTTCCAGAAAATGCCGAGAAATATCACCGGGAAGAGCGAGGCGGCCGCGAGACCGAAGGCAAAGGCAACGACCTGTGCCACAAATCCAAGTTGGGAGGCAAAAATGCCAAGTATGCCGGCCGCCAGCACTGCTGCGGCCGCCGCCAGGCGTGCGACGCGGAGCTCGGTCTGATCATTCATTTCCGGAAACAGGGTTCGACGGCATATATCATGGCTGATCGCTGACGAAATGACCATTAACAAACCCGCTGCTGTCGAGAGCGCAGCCGCAAGACCGCCGGCAACAACCAGCCCGATAACCCAGCCGGGCAATTGCGCGATCTGGGGATTCGCGAGAACGAAAATGTCCCGGTTCGGAGTGACTTCATTATTCACGCCATCCGGGGCTTCCGGGCCGCGATATTGCATCCGCCCGTCGCCATTGACATCTTCAAATGCCAGCAGTCCGGTTTTCTCCCAATCCTTGTACCAGTCTGGGACAGGCTTACCGCCACTGGCCCGGATATCTGCGGCCGCCTCGGAATAGTCCTGATCGTCGGTTATATATGTCGCTTCATTGACAGTATTGATAAAATTAATCCGGGCGAAAGCGCCAACGGCTGGCGCCGTGGTGTAGAGCAGGGCGATGAACATCAAGGCCCATCCGGCTGAAATACGCGCGGCACTGGCCGTAGGGACAGTGAAAAACCGGATGATGACATGCGGGAGGCCCGCAGTTCCGAACATCAGAGCTCCCGTAATGGCAAACATATCGAACATGCTCTTATCGGTGGACGTATATTCCAGAAAGCCGAGCGCCGTGACTGTTTGGTTCAGCGTCTCCAGCATTGAAGCATCTGCGCCGGCCATATTTGACACAAAACCGATCTGCGGAATGACCTGCCCGGTTATGATTAGCGAAATGAAAATCGCCGGCACGGTATAAGCAAAAATAAGAACGACATATTGGGCAACCTGCGTGTAGGTGATGCCTTTCATGCCGCCAAGGACAGCGTAGAAAAAGACAATGACCATGCCGATAATGATTCCCCATTCATAAGGAATGCCGAGAAACCCGGAAAAGGCGACGCCGACCCCTTTCATCTGCCCGGCAATGTAGGTGAATGAAACAAATAGCGCGCAAATGACCGCAATGACCCGCGCGCTTGTCGAATAATATCTGTCACCAACGAAATCGGGGACAGTAAATTTGCCGAATTCCCGCAGAAACGGCGCCAGCAAGAGGGCGAGAAGGACATATCCCCCGGTCCAGCCCATCAGATAGACCGAGCCGCCATAGCCCATGAATGCAATAAGTCCGGCCATGGACAGGAATGATGCTGCCGACATCCAGTCGGCTGCTGTCGCCATGCCGTTTATGGTCGGATGGACATCATATCCGGCGACATAGAACTCATTTGTTGAAGTGACGCGGGACCATAATGCGATCCCGATATAGATCGAAAAGGTTAGGCCGACGAAGAAATAGGTCCACAATTGGTCAGTCATTATGGTCCCGTTTAATGTTATGCTTTCGCTCCAGTCGCGCCATTGCAAAGCAATAGTAGAAGATCAGGCTGACAAAAATATAGATGGCGCCATTCTGGGCAAACCAGAAGCCCAGAGGCGCACCCCCTATGTGGAATTGATCGAGAAAGTCGCGGAACAGGATGCCCGCGCCAAAAGACGCTATAAACCAGATGAGTAGCAGTCGACAGGTCAGCCCGATCGTGGCTCGCCAATAGGCTTGCCGACTGTTGCCTCCGTCAGTTTCTGCCATATTTTCCCCCAGAATAATGCGAGCGTCGGGGGAAGCGTAGGCAGGTTTTAGCGTTTTGAAAAGTGACCCGCGAGAAGCTGCGGTCCCGGAACGAGGGTTTACCAGATTAGCCTGTCGGAGAATTCAGTGTCTTCCATTTCTGCGATAAAGGTTAGTCGCAAGGTTGCGGAAAAACTTTTGCAGCCGAGTTTCTGCATGATCTGGGCCCGGTGCACTTCAACTGTTCTCGGTGAAATGTTGAGCGCCTTTGCTGTTGCTTTATTGGTCATGCCATCGATCATGCAATCTAACACCTGGCGCTCGCGTTTGGTAAGTTCTCTGATTTTGCGTGCCGCCTGCGCGCTAAGCCGACGCGTGCTTGCGGGTTGCTCGATCAAATCGAAGCCTGCTTTTAAAGCATTCATCAATTGGTTTTTACGGAAAGGTTTTTCGAGAAACTCGATTGCGCCGCGCTTCATAGCTTCGACCGCGAGTGTTATGTCGCCATAACCCGTCAGAATGATAATAGGTATGTTCAGCCCGAGCCGGTTGATTTTCTTTTGCAGACTGAGACCGCCAATATCCGGAATTTTCAAATCCAGAATGAGACAGCCCGAATTCTGATCATCAATATGGTCAAGAAAGCATTTGGCGTCAGGAAACGCTCGGACAATATAACCCTCCTGCCGTAACAGATAGCTTAATGAGTGGCGGACAGCCTCATCATCATCAATAACAAAAACAATTTTTTCATTTCATTTCCTTAGGATCTGCAAGGTCTAGAAAAATTTCGAAAGCGGCGCCGGGCCCGGCGTCGGGAGCGAGCCTGATAGACTTGCCGTGGGCATATAAAATGGCATGCGCAATCGACAGGCCCATACCCATGCCATGCGGTTTCGTTGATGCGAATGCATTGAATAGCGATCCTTGAATCTCGGGCGGGATACCGGGTCCGTTATCACTAATCCTGATGCTTGCCGTATCTGACCCAACAATCTTAGACGATACAGTAATGCATGGATTTTCGGTCCTTTCTAAGGCCTCCCGGGCATTGTTAAGAAGGTTAAGAATAACCTGGCTGATTTGCAGGGGATCAGCCATGACCAAGATCAGCTTCGGAGACGGTCCAAGCACGATCTTGGGCGCGTTTGAGCCGAAGCTTAATCGGGCTGAGGATACGGCATCATCAATTATGGTATTCAGATAGACCGACTGCACGTCCATTGTTCCGGTTGAAACATAATTCCGGATTTTTTGGCCAATCCCTGCAGCCCTAAAGACCTGTGAGCGGGCGCGGGCAAGAATGTTGCGGGCATCGGTTGTTTTTGCGAGCGCTTGCTTTTCCAGCTGGTCAATCGCGATATCGATATAGTTAGTGATTGCGTCTAAGGGCTGGTTCAATTCGTGTGCAATGCCGCCTGCCATGCTGCCGACAGCACTGAGGCGGTTAAAATTTTCAAACTCGGTGTCAATTCTGTCGACGAGACGTTGCGTTGAATGCTGTGTTGCGGCGTCTCTGGTATAGGCGACAAATAATTTCTGTCCCGAAATATAGATTTCGCCAATATGCAGTTCGACAGGCACAATGCTGCCATTGGCTCTCCTGCCTTCCACAAGACGACCGCGTCCAATCGCTTTGCGTTGGCCTGATTTCATATAATTTACTAGATATTGATCGTGCTGACTGCTGTTCGGTTCCGGCATCAGAAGACAGACATTTTTCCCGATAATGTCGACCGAGCGGTAGCCGAATATCTGTTCTGCTGCTTCTCCGAACGCAATTATTTCACCGGCATTATCTGTTACAATTAGGTTGTCCGGAATTTTCCCTAATTTACCGCATAATAGGTTTGACAACCGCTCCTTATCGGTACGGACATTGGTGTGGTTTCTTGTCGGTATAGGTCTTCGCAATAGGGGCTCTCTTACCGTTGAAAACGGTCAGGTTGAAGTTTTCCCCCACACTAAAGCGTTGCATTTCTCCTAGGGTTTGCTTTTCAGAAGCTTCATAATGCCTGAAAAGTCCGTTTCTGACAGCCCAAAATCATTTAGGGANTTGTATATGTCTCTTGCGTGGTCGCCGAGCGCAGTCTCGGCGCCTGTCATCGTCGCAGCCTCCCCCGCAAGGACAAGGTCCTTCAGCATCATGGCAGCGGTGAAGCCGGGCTCATAATCTCTGTTGCTGGGTGCCTCTGGAACAGGCCCTGGCGCAGGGCAGTAACTCGTCATCGACCAGCATTGACCGGACGCGTTGGAGGAAATGTTGAAAAATGTTTGCGCATCGAGGCCAAGTCGCTCAGCCAGATTGAACGCTTCACATGTGCCAATCATCGAGATTGCGAGAAGCATGTTGTTCGCGATTTTAGCGGCCTGGCCATTGCCCGTACCACCGGCATAAAAGACGTTTTTCCCCATATCATCCAGTATAGGGCGTGCGCGGGCAAATGCTTCTTTCGTGCCACCAACCATGAATGTCAGAGTACCGGCTTTTGCTGCGGCAACACCGCCCGAAACCGGCGCGTCGACAATGTCCAGACCTGACGCATTTGCCTTTCTGGCGAGTTCGCGGGCGTCATTGACCGATATTGTCGAACAATCAATCAGAAGCGCGCTAGATTTCAGCTGGCTGGCAATACCGTCGGGGCCAAAATATACCGACAATACGTGTTCGCCTGCCGGCAGCATGGTGACAATAACGTCTGCCTCATCAACAGCTTCCGACAGGCTGTTTGCGCCGGTCGCGCCAATTTTTTTCATAGCTGCAACCGCGCCCCGGCTCAGGTCAAAGGCGCGGACTTTGTTTCCTGCGGCAACGAGATTCGCGCACATCCCGGAGCCCATATTGCCTAGACCGATAAAAGCAATTTCTGTCATTGACTTCAGTCCTAAGTGTTCGCGTTTAGCGTGGTTGCCAGCGGGATAAGCCTTAATAGGTCGGTAAAAATACCCCCTCTATATGTGCTCATCCATATCTAATAATCATCAAACCGCGCGATTTTCTATAGATATACGAGTAGTTTCAGTCGCGATCATGACATCGTCGGAATAATAAAAGCCTGATCGCCAACGTCTCCGTCGGGCCATCTTTGGGTGACTGTTTTGATTTTGGTCCAGAAACGCACACCGTCAGTGCCGTGTTGGTTTGTATCGCCGAAGGCCGACCGCTTCCATCCGCCAAAGCTGTGATAGCTGACCGGGACTGGGATTGGTACATTCACGCCGACCATGCCGACATTGACCTGTGAAGCGAACTCCCGCGCAGCCCGGCCATTGGATGTGAAAATTGCAACTCCGTTGCCGTATTGATGGTTGGACGGCAGCAAAGCGGCCTCTTCTAGCGTGTCAGCTCTGACGATTTGCAGCACTGGTCCAAAAATCTCATCCTGATAGCTGCGCATGTCTGGCTTGACATGATCAAACAGTGTCGGCCCGACAAAGAAGCCCTGTTCATATCCCTGCAGACTATGACCGCGGCCGTCCAGTTTAAGCTCGGCGCCTTCATCTACGCCCATCTGGATATAGTTTTCAATTTTGGCCTTGTGCGCTGCCGAAACAACCGGACCGTAATGTGCTTGAGGATCGGTTGAGACGCCGACCGTCAAATTCTGCGCGGCGTCCAGCATGCGCTCGGCGAATTCGTCACCAGTCTTTTGCCCGACTGTGACGGCAACTGGCAGGGCCATACAACGCTCGCCAGCCGATCCATAAGCCGCTCCGACAATATCCTTGACGGCTTGTTCCATATTGCAGTCTGGCATGATGATACCGTGGTTTTTTGCGCCACCCATTGCCTGGATACGTTTGCCGTGGGCGGCGCCCTTAACGTAGACATGTTGGGCGATGTCCGACGAGCCGACGAAGCTGACGGCTTTGATATCAGGGTGCTCAAGTATGGCGTCGACGGCTGTCTTGTCGCCATTTACGCAGTTCAACACACCGGCCGGCGCGCCGGCTTCCATTAATAACTCGGCCAGGCGCATCGGCACCGAGGGATCCTTCTCGGATGGCTTGAGAATGAATGTGTTGCCGCAAGCGATCGCTATGGCGGCCATCCAGCAAGGGATCATGGCTGGAAAATTAAACGGGGTAATGCCCGCAACAACGCCGAGCGGCTGTCGCATCGAATAGACATCGATGCCGGGGCCGGCGCCTTCGGTATATGCACCTTTCTGCAAGTGCGGAATGCCGCAGGCGAACTCGACGACATCGATTCCGCGTTGTACATCACCTTTTGAATCTGCAATCACTTTGCCGTGCTCGCTCGACAGTATGTGCGCGAGCTCGTCCATATTATCTTCGATTAACCGTTTGAACTCAAACATGACGCGTGCGCGTTTCTGTGGATTGGTGGTTGCCCAGCTGGCGAGTGCGGACTTAGCCACGGTGACCGCGTGGGCAATGTCCTCGGCAGAAGCGAGGCTGACTTGGGCCTGAATTTCACCGCTATTCGGATCAAAAATATCGCCTCGTCGCGATGAGGTTCCAGAAAATTTTTGTCCACCAATGAAGTGTTCAACTAAGCGCATAGAAAGCCTCCCTTTCTGTTCGACGATAGCGCCATCGTCAGAATGCCTCCAGTCTAATTCTGGGAGTTGGTCTTTTGAATAGCGGTATATTTCAGAATTCCGCCATGCTCATAGGTGCAACAAAAATTATGTATTTGAATATTTATTCATGTATATAATTTCTAATATATTTATTAAAAACCTCTTTTATTAAAAAATGTAAAAATAATAATGCAAAGTAGTCTTGAGTATACGTAATAATTCAGAGATATTTTCCAAATCAAATTTATTTGATGGCAATTTTTACTTATATATACGGAGATGTGATTTGTTATTACTAAGAGGGTCCGACAGTGTCGGTGCAAGTCAAAACACTATTATCCTTAATGACCAGAATATGGATCGGCTTCTATATGGCCTCGGGTTCGGGGCCAGCGGCGGTGGCGGCGGATATACGATCGGATTATCCTTGGTCGAAGCAATCAAGAGACTGATTCCGGTTGAGAACCGGGTGCNTTACGATGTTGATACGGCAGCCGATGACGAGTTTTTGGTTATGGCGGGTGGCATCGGTGAACCATCGGCCATTACCCCGACAACGATATTCAAATTTGCCGAATACATCGANGTCGCTATTGCGCAGTACGAAAAAGATCACGGTTTTAAAGTCACGGGTCTTTTACCGGTCGAGGCGGGTCCGGTAAATGCGCTTCTGGCGATGTATTATGGCTGGGCCCGTTCCCAGAACGATCCGGGCTTTAAAGTTTACAATGTTGATGGCGATGGGCGCGCGGTGCCGTCTCTGACAAATCTTGTATTTGGATATAATGACTACCCGATTGCACCGGTTTATCTGGCTGGAAACAAGGGGTGGAATTTAGGCTAATCGTGTCAGCGTGCAGGTCGCCAAGTTTGGGTGTCATGGGGTCGTGATTGCATCCGTCCTGAACGGGCGTTAGCTGTGATAGGCGGAGGATATGAAGATGCCGGGTCAGCCGCGAGCAGAAATTCAGGAAATCTACCAATCGAAACGCGTCACGGCCGAACAGGCTGTCGCGAAGATTGGGGCGGGCGAGGATATTGCAATGGGGATGGCGCTGGGCGAGCCGCCTGGCTTATTGGCGGCGCTCGCAAGCCGGCTGCGATCAAGCCCGTTATCGGGACTGAAATTGTGGTATTTTCACTCGATGCTCGGCGCTGCCCAGACGGTTCTGTCCTATGATTTGATGGACCAGATTGCGCCACATTGCATGTTTTTAGGGCCAACTGAGCGGGCGCTGCAGGATATTGCCCTGAAAGAGGGACGACGGGTTATTAATTTTGTGCCGGTTGCGTTTTCCGACGCCCCGCGCCTGCTTAGCCAGGATGTCAATATTGGCACTTTTCTGACAACTGTTTCCCCGATGGACCGCCATGGGTATTTTTCGTTTGCGGCAAATAATGACTATGCCTCGGCAGCAGCACGTAGGGCACAACGCACGATTGTTGAAGTGAATGAGAGTTTACCGCGGGTCTTCGGAGATTCGATGTTACATATTAGTGAAGTCGATGCGGTCGTCGAGCATCATGCCGAATTGTTCGAGATGCCGGTTCGCCCTGTCACGGATGAAGAGACCGAGATCAGCCGGTCAATTGCTGCCATGATTGATGATGGTGCCTGTCTGCAGATGGGGATCGGCGCGCTGCCAAATGCCGTTTGCGATTTTCTGAGCGACCGCAGTGATCTTGGTATCCATACCGAACTGCTTGGGCCCGGACTGGCCCGGCTCGTGCGGGGCGGCGCAGTCACAAACCGGCGGAAGCAGACCTTTCCCGGCCGCTCTGTTTTTACTTTCGCTCTCGGGGACCGCGATCTCTACGATTTGATCGACAATAATCCGGCATTTAACAGCTATCCCGTCAATCTTGTGAATGATCCGCGCCACATCGCTAAAAATGATAATGTTGTCTCGGTAAATTCGACACTCGAGATTGATTTGTTCGGGGCGTGTAATTCCGAAAACGTGAACGGCCGGCAATATAGCGGGTCTGGAGGGCAACTGGACTTTGTCCGCGGCGCACGTGCTTCCGTGGGCGGAAAATCCATCATTGCCTGCCCCTCGACCGCGAAGGATGGCGCGATCTCGCGGATAGTGCCAATGTTGAGCGGGAGCGTTACGACACCCCGGAATGATGTTGATACTTTTGTAACCGAGTATGGCGTTGCGCGGTTGATAGGTTTATCGGGGGTTGAGCGGGCAAAAGCGATGATTAGTCTGGCGCATCCCGATCACAGGGCCGATTTGCAGCAGGCGGCCCGCCGGATTGGCCTTATGTGACAGGTTAATAAAGTCTTATTAAGCGTTACTCAATATACACACTTTGCGACGTTTTGCACAAAAGCTGATTTGTAGATTGACAATTCGTAATCTTCGAACTGACATGGGACATTAAACCTGCTCCATCGAACGTGAGCAGGTCTTTATAAGGATGCTTTAAAAGAATAACGTGTCAAAACAAATTGGCCGTTGGGAGGACTATAAGAAATGAAAATCAGATCACAAATTAATTACGCCTTGTTGGCCGGTGCGTCTGCGACGGCATTGATGATGTCTGCGCCAGTAGCCATCGCGCAGGAAGATGACGGTGCCGGCCGCACGTTGGATACGGTCATTGTGACGACCCAGAAAACCGAAGAATCCATTCAGGATGTTCCGATTGCGGTGTCTGCCTTTGACCCGGCTAACCTTGACCGATTGAATATCAATACCGGACAGGACCTTCAGTTCAATATTCCGAACTTCCAGGCGTCTCAGGGTAACTTCTCCGCCGGTTCGATTAGTATCCGTGGTATCCGCAACGCTGCGGTTGGTGCATCCTCGGATGCTGCAGTTGGTACGCACGTCAATAACGTTCCAGCGGCAGGCTCATTCGCGCTCGAGACCGAGTTTTATGATGTTGAGCGCGTCGAGATTCTGCGGGGGCCTCAAGGAACGCTTTATGGTCGTAACGCGACCGGTGGTGTCCTGAATGTGATCACAGCAAAACCTGAGCTCGAAGAGTTTAATGGCAGCTTCGATGTCACCTTAGGCGAATATAATAATCAGAAGTTTAGCGGCCATTTGAATTTGCCGATCGGCGATAATCTTGGTCTTCGTCTGGCCGGCTTCTCGCTGAAGCGTGATGGCTATTCCGATGCCTTGCTATCGGATGGTAGCGTTGAGGATGTTGATGGTCGCGACCTGTACGCCATTCGGGCAACTCTCGGCGGCGAGATTACCGAGAAAGCCTCATTCTGGATCATGGCCGAGCATTATGAGGAAGACTCGAGCCGGACACGGAGTACAAAACAACTTTGTACTAAAGACACACGGCCCTTCCCGTTCAATCAGGGGTGTGTGCCTTATCAGCTTGATGGTCTGGGCTATGCCCGCGACGGAAACGGAAATCCAATCGGCATCTATCCTGAGTTCGGCACCGTTAACTCAATTGCCACGCTCGGTGGCGTGCTCGGCGCGAGTGCTGGCGTCTTGTCGCCTGATTTCAATGGTGATGTGAATGCCGGGGCAACGACGTCTACTGATCTTCGTCAGTTTGAAACAAATGTGGTCCCGCAATTCGATGCTGAGACCAATTTCTATCAAGCCGAATTCCAGTATGAATTCGACAATAATACAAGACTGACTGTACTTGCGAGTACGGCAGACCGCAGTCGCATCTTTACCGATGACTATAACAAGGGCAACCCGACGGTTGACTTCCTGAACAGTCCGCTCACGCCTGGTGGTGTATATTCTGGTCCAGCGGCCTTCGGTTTGAGTATTCCGATTGAGACCAACCTGCGCACACCAGCGACGTCGCTTTATGCGACCGATCGTTCAAGTTCGGAATTCGATACCGACACGATCGAGGTTCGGTTGCAGTCGGATTTCGACGGCGCATTCAATTATAATATTGGTGCACTTCAGTTGAACTCCGAGGGTGAGACCAATTATAATGTGTTTTTCAACACGGCTGAGCTCGTTGCAATCGGGACCAATATTGGGGCTGGCGGTGCGGAAGTCCTTCCGGGTGACAGGACTTACTTCCTGAGCCGTAGCCCTTATAAGCTTGATGCTTTTGGCGCCTTCGGTGAAATGTATTATCAGGCGAATGATGATCTGAAATGGACATTGGGCTTGCGCTACACCAAGGATGAAAAAGAGCAGCTGAATACACCAAGCTTGCTTTTGGCGCCGGCAATTGGCCCGACAGCAGTTGGTCCGGGTGTCGAGAATGGTCAGTTCGAAGGCGGCCCGGTCCAAAAAGCTGATTTTGAAGAAGTTACAGGTCGCCTTGGTTTTGACCTCCAGCTTGGTGAGTTTGGTCCGACCGAAGACACAATGATCTACGGTTCGATTGCCCGGGGTTATAAGGGGGGTGGGATCAATCCACCACAATCTGAGGGCCTAGAGGGTGTTAGCAATTCGTTCGACCCGGAATTCATCAACTCGATTGAATTCGGATCGAAGAGCAGTATCCTAGGCGGTGCCGGTATCCTGAACCTTTCAGCTTTCTACTATGACTATGAAGGGTATCAGATCTCGTCGATTGTTAACCGGACATCTGTGAACCAGAACGTTGATGCGGAAGTATTGGGTTTCGAGGCTGAGCTTTATATGCAGCTGACTGATAATTTCCGGGTTGATGCGACCCTCGGCCTGCTCGATGCAACACTGGCCGATCAGGCGCCGCTTCTGGATACTTATGACCAGACTGGCGGCAATGCTGACTATATCGTCGTTAAAAATCCGGCGACGACCCAGAACTGTATTGCACTCGTATCCGAGGTGAATGCGCTTCTGGCTAGCCCTGCTGCCGCGGCAGCTGCGGCCATCTGTTCAGGTGGCGCACCGGGCGTAACGCCGCTGGAAGGTATTGCGGTCGATGTGTCAGGTAATAAAATGCCAACATCGCCAGATACAACTTTCTCTATCGGCGCGGAGTATGAGTGGGAGATGTCTGACATGTGGAGCGCATCGCTTCGCGGCGATTTCTATTATCAGTCGGATATGTTCACACGCATATATAATCTCGAAGCCGACAAGATTGATAGCTGGCAGAACGCCAACGTATCATTCACGATGCGTAATGACGATAAGGGTCTCGAGCTCGAAATCTACGGTAAAAATCTGGCTGAAGACGATCAGGTCACCAACCAGTATCTGACCGATGCATCTTCAGGTCTCTATACCAATGTCTTCCTGCTCGAGCCACGGCAGTTTGGTATCCGGGTGTCGAAAGACTTCTAGTTTTAGCAGTTAAGACGAATGGGAAGGGCGGCTCTGCGGGGTCGCCCTTTTTCTTTTGTCCATATTTGCCGTCAGTAAGCCGGTGGCCTGCCAATGGCGAACTTTCGGCCTGCGCTTGCATGCATCGGGTTTTCTTATTATCGCCTGGTCCGGTTCAAGGCCGAGCTTTTGGCGTTCCGCAGGCTGTGCGGCTCGTTAACTTCACCGCTAATCCGTCCCGGCTGTCCCGGTCAGGAACGGGTGTTACTTGTGCCAATAATGTTCGGTTTGCAGTTATCATCGCTGCGATGGCGATTGCGGGCCGTCGGGGGGCGGGCCGGGGCTTGTCCGCCTGTCAGTCGTTTCGGTGTGTATCTCACCTGATGCACGCCTGCGCGCAATCGGGTGTCTCGTTTGCTTATTAGTTGATAAGCGAAGCATTATTGTCGGCGATATCGGGCGCTGTGATTTACGCAATCGCGCCGCAAAACCTATGGCCGACCAGTGCTGTCATTACCGCATTGAATCGTCTTCAATAGTTTTAGCCGGCCTTGGCGTTAGCGAGATCTGTCCGGACATCCTCAATCCCGCGGCATGCCGGTGGCGTGCAGAAAAATTTCGTTTTATCGCTTAGGCCGACGCCGGAAAAACAGGCCAGTAGTCAACAATTTCACCGTCTTCATAAATCGCGATATCGCCAAATTGCATGAATAGTGCTTCGCTCTGATGTGGACGCAGAAACACAAAATCATCAGCCGCGATGTCAAGCGCCGCACCGCCATTCAGCATTTCCTGATTGGAAGAGCGCCCGAATGTCGAATTATAGCTCAGTCCCGGCGGATCTACAGGATCAGCAAGCCAGTGCCCGCCATAGATAAAGATGGTTTTGCTCGAATTCGGATTCCAGGCGCGGGTTGGCGCGTCTGCAAACTCCAGACCCGGCATACGCGTTATTGGCATTGATTTAATAACAGGTGCGGCGATAAAGGCGGCGGGAAGAAACGGCGTCAGCAAGTCGGTGTCGAAATGTGTTGGTTTCACCAGACAGGAGCCGGCCGATATCTCATTCGCAATCTCGGTCGTGTCATAGTAACGATAGGTCGGGCTGCCGGCTGCATTACGAGTTAGCTGGTCGATTGTAGCAGGATCGAAATGTGCTGCTGCAAGCGTCAAGGCCTGCCGATATTTGTTCCAGGCGCCGGCTTTCGCGCGATCCTGCCATCCCAAAGTTGTTGGAATTGCAGGCAGGTGCGTTTCATAGCCCATATAGCCGGCGAATTCGAGATATTCTGAGCCAGCCAATTTCTGTAACGCACTGCTGAGGGCCTGATCTGGCTCGAACCCACCACGATGTAACCCAATATCAAGCTCAAGATTGATTTTGAGCGTCCTGCCAACGTCTTGCGCAAGGCGTTCATACTGTTCCAAGCGATGATTGGTATCGATTAGCCATTCGATTTTATCTCCGGCGGCCGATGCCGTTTCAGGTAGCGTGCTGAAAAAGGTTCTGGCGGCGTTTACCGGCAATGGCTTGCCAAGCAGCTGACTCGCCTCGGGCATTGCTAAGCTAAGCTGTGACAGCATCGGTTGGTTAAAAGTCATTATCCGGTCACTGCCAGAGCGTCGTCGGATGTGTTCAATCAGCGACAGTGATGGCAGTGATTTTGCAACGATACGATAACCCATATCCGATGGCAGGTGCTGCATCAGCGTGTCGATATTCTGATTCAATCGGTGGCGGTCGATGATCAGGGACGGGGTTGCAATCCCTGCGGTTTTTAACGCTGTCTGTATGGCGAGAAAGTATTCGTCCCGCGGACCGCTGCGATCTTCCGGTTTGTTCATGAGGGTGATCGCTCCCGCTGCGCCAACGCCGCCGATTAGCATAGCGCGTCTTGATAAATTAGCCATTGAAGCTTTCTCCGAAAAGGCCGCTCAAGTGCCGGTTCAGAAACTTGCCTGACGGGTCGAGGTCACGCCGCAACTCGAGAAAGGTCTCGAATTCAGGGTAAAGCGCGCTTAACGCTTCGCGTCGCAGCGAGTGATGCTTACCCCAATGGGGACGGCCGCCAACCGCGCGATAGACGGGTTCGAACTCGGAGAAAAAATAGTCATATGGCTCATCCGCTGCGGCATGAATGGCAATTGAGCTGCGCGGTCCGCCATTAAATGGGCTGAGCCAGGCGTTATCAGCGGCGACATGTCGATATTCGAGCGGGAAGAATACATCTTTCTTGCGGTCCAGCATTGCCACAATCTTGCGAAGGGTTGTAACGCCGTTTTCGCGTGGCAAGTGATACTCCATTTCATTAAATTTGTGTGGTCGGGTCGTCGACAGCAGCGCCCAGGATTCGTCTTTCACATCCTCAATGAGACCGGTCGGGAATGACGCTTGCGCAATTTTGCGCCTTAGCCAAGGAAACCAGCCAAAACTGTCTCTAAGCTGTTTTAGGCCAAGCAGAAATGTATCATCATGACTGTCCTCGCGCTCAGTTGGTGCGCCGGCATATTCGTCATGCGACAGCCATGCGACCAGCTGGGTGCCCGGCGAATAGAAAAATTCAAAGTTTCTGTGTTGCTCCCCAAGCGCTTCGATCCGGTCGAAAAATGGCGCCATGGGTTCAATTGTCAGTTTCCGGTGCAGGCTGAAGGCGGGCACGGTGCGAACTGTGAACTGGGTTATTATCCCGAGCGCCCCGAGTGAGACTTTGCCGGCCTGAAACACGTCCGGATGGCTGTTCCGGGACACATCCAGTACATCGCCATTTGCCGTGACCAGTCGGAAAGACTCAATATAATCGTGCAGGGCGGTCAGTTGATTGCCCGTGCCGTGCGTGCCGGTGGCGAAGCTACCCGCCAGGGTCTGGACGTCGATATCGGGCAAATTGGCAAACGCCCGACCGCGTTGATTGAGTTCTGCGGCGGCGTGAAACAGTTTTATGCCGGCACCGAAAGTAGCGTGACCGGTTGAGGGATCGTAGCTGATGAGGCTGTCCATCCCGGCAAGATCGACCATCATGTCATCAGACCGGGCCAGGCCTGTAAAAGAGTGGCCGCTGCCGACAGGTCGCACGCGTCCGGTTGCGATGCGGACCAGATCTTGCACCCCGGCCTCTCCGACCGGGTAATTAATCGCGGCAGGTGTTGCTTTCTGGCTGCCGGACCAATTCATCCAGCTCGCGCTGGTTGCGGTTGCCGGTGGGGCTGTCGGATCATAGCCGGGCAGGGAAAACTCCCTCTGGCTCCACATCATATGCTGTGCGACAGGCGCTGCAACGCCCAAGGCAGCACCACCGGCCAGCAGCTTTCGACGTGACAATTTCATATCCAATGCTCGCTCTAGTTCCTATGGTTTCAACTTTTGCGGTCGACTGTAAAAGTTTGAAGGGTAATCAACTGTCTGTCAAAACAACGGCCTGTCGTAACAGCGCTTGCATCCGGTACATCAATAAGCAATCAGTGTGCTGAGACAGGGTGCCGGGATGAGGAGGCGATATGGGGTTTGTGAGTTTCGAGGCAGAAGGTAAGCCGCAAATTGGTCTTTTGCGCGATAATGGCATCATCGATTTATCGGCGCATATTCCCGGTCTTTTTGATGATTTGAAAACCTTGATCGCAAGCGGCGACTTGCGGCGGGTGTATGAAGATCACAGCCATCGGACGCCTGATTATGAGGCAGAGGATGTTGTTTTTCGGCCTGTCGTCACAAATCCGGCCAAAATCATCTGCGTCGGCGTCAATTATGACCTGCATCGCCTTGAAACGGGTCGGGACAAATCCGCCTATCCGACGCTGTTTACAAGATTCGCTGATACGCTGACTGGCCATGGTCAACCTATCACCCGGCCCAGTTCATCAATTATGCTGGACTATGAAGGCGAGCTTGCGCTGATTATTGGCGCTCCGCTCTATCGCGCCCGTCCGGAAGAGACACTGCGTTCTGTTGCCGGCTACACCTGTTTCAATGATGCGACACTGCGCGACTGGCAGCGTCACACAAGTCAGTTCACACCAGGCAAAAATTTTCCTTCGACGGCAGGCCTTGGACCGGCTTTGATCTTACCCCAGCAGTGCGGTTTGCCTGATAATTTGCGCATCGAGACACGGCTGAACGAGGACATAATGCAGGCGGCCGATACGGGTCAGATGATTTTCAAAATCCCGGACCTATTGTCTTATATTTCCCAGTTCACACGGCTTGGGCCGGGCGACATTATTGCGACCGGAACGCCTGGTGGGGTCGGCTTCAAGCGTCAACCGCCGGTTTTCATGGCTCCCGGGGATATTGTGAGTGTTGAGATCGAAACGGTCGGAAAACTGGTTAATCCGGTCGGGGACGATATTGGACTGCGCCTCTAGTTCAAGCTCGAAATGCGTGTCAGCCAGCTGATTTGCTGCAGGAGTGGGCATGGTCCTGCCTTTCGTTCTTATGGGAACCAAGTGGCATTGACAGTTTACATCGCGTCGATAAGCTTCAACCGGTCAGGGTAGTAGTTTAATAAAAAATTAAGTAGTTCAAATGGCCCGTTCGATTTTATCTGGCGGGCATCGGCAGGGGTCATCGGTGTGATAAAGAAACAATTTTCGCTTTTTGCGGCCAGTTGCGGAGCGCTGGCGATGCTAAGCTCGGCGCAGGCGAGCGAATTGGTGTTTGAGTTCTCTAATCCGTCTTTTTCGGGTCAGGGTGCGTCGGCGCACTGGCTAACGATTGAAAATCAGGAGGCGACCCGCGAGGCATCCTTGCAGGATGAAATTGAGGCGGCGCTTCGCCAAGCCGAGATTGACGAGCGGTCGCGACCGGAGAACCGGTTTGTGTCAAACCTGCAAACTCGCATCTATTCGCAATTAGCCCAGCAAGTTGTTGAATCCTTGTTTTTCGAAGAAGACCCGGAGCAAGGGTTTCTGGATCTTGAAGGCAGCACAGTTAGTTACGAGACGATTGACGGCAACATTAGATTGGTCGTGACGTCGGATATCGGAACTGTAACGGAGATTTCGATTCCGATGGACGGTTTTGGATTTGCGACCGGTGAGGCCGCAACGAATAGCGAGTTAGGCCAATGAACTATTCTAAACGAGGACGTTTAGGCACAGTTTTTGCCTGTGGTGTGTTGTTATTCGTCACCGGCTGCATGCAGTCGCCGACGGGTTTCACCCGTTCACTAAGCGACGACCCGGTCGTTAGTGGGGTTGAGCTAACAAGCCTTAGAACCTTGGCGCCACCGGTGATGCGACCGACAGTGGCGGTATATTCATTTCCTGATCAAACCGGTCGGCGCCGTGACGCCGCCGGTGTCTCGTCATTTTCAAATGCCGTTACACAGGGCGGTGTCTCGCTTTTAATCGATGCGTTGCGCCGCGCCGGCGACGGTAGCTGGTTCCGCGTGGTTGAGCGCAACGGCCTCGACCATCTCAGCCGGGAACGTCAGATCGTTCGCCAGTCGCGTGACACTTATGATGGTGATGAAACCAACAGCCTGCCGCCACTGACTTTTTCCGATATTATTCTGGAAGGTGGCATTATTGGCTATGATACGAATGTTATTAGCGGCGGTATTGGTGCGCGCTATTTGGGTATTGGTGAGAGCCTTGAATACCGGAAAGACCGGGTGACGGTTGCGTTACGGGCTGTGTCGACAAAAACCGGCGAAGTCGTTTTGAGCGTACAGGTTTCGAAAACCATATTCTCATACGGCAATAATTTGTCTTTCTTCCGGTTCGTCGACGTTGGAACCAAGCTGATTGAAGCCGAAGGTGGTATGTCGGAGAATGAGGCTGGCACAGTCGCCGTAAAGGCGACGATTGAGGCAGCGGTCGTTGAGTTAATCGAGCAGGGCGCTCAAAGGAACTTCTGGCAGTTTCAGACTGTAGAGAATGGGTGAGATTATGACTGATAACAGATTGACCAGACTAGTTTCTGGCCCCGGACTGGGTTTGATATTGCTGTCGGCTTTGATGAGTTTCACCGCAGCCGCTCAATCGGAAAAGAATAGTATTTTCATCGATCAGACGACGGCCGCGACAGGTGGGCAATACACGCTCTCTCAACAAGGTAGTGGTAACTCTATTGGTTCCGACGCATCAGACAGATTTTCTGTGTCCGGCGATGGCCAGACTGTCGGCATTACGCAATTTGGAGATGGCGGCCTTTTGACCGGTGCGATAGTCGGCGACAATGTCGTCTATGATATCCTCATGGACGGGGTCGGGAATACGGTCGATCTTGGTCAGACAGTGGAATCTGGAAACCGGATCGACGGAGCGGAGGTCGACCTCGATATTATAGGCGAGAATAACTTGCTTATCCTCGATCACGCGGCCCAGGAATTTGCTGAGAACTTGTTTGTCGACATTGATATAACTGGATCTGACAATAACTATGTTGCGATAGTAGACTCTAACGATATATTCTTATCGCATCAGATTGACGGTAATTTTAATATTATCAACTCGACTCAGGCCCAATCGTCAGGACATAGCTCAACTCTCATAATAGCGGGCGGCGATCAGAATGAGTTTATTCTTGAGCAGGTCTCATTTTTATCCGCGTCTGATGATAGTGATATCTTTGGTTCAGGTAATACGGTTAAAGTCAAACAGCTCGGTAACGGCGAATCTAACGATCTAACAATTACCGGGGATGGTAATATTGTGACGGTCGAACAGAATGCTGCTTCGGTAGCGTCGGTAACCGCGCAAATTGATGTTAACGGTGGCGGCAATGAGCTTTTGGTTGTTCAGGAAACCTTCGCTAGTACGTCAGATCAAACGAGCATCACTGGTAGCGGTAATTTGGTTACTACCCGTCAGAGTGAGAATGGCGGTCAGAATATACTCGCAGTTGATGGGAATGGAAACACCGTTGATACTGAAATGAGTTCGGCCGGCAGTGTAAGCGTTGTCGATACGGGAGTCTCTGGTAATGGCAACGACGTTGATATTGTGCAGTTTGCCGACAGTGATGTGACCAGTACTGTGTCGATTTCAGGAGACAATAACACGTTTGGATCCAATCAAACGGGCACTGCTGGCTACTCGTCGGTGGCGTCGATTTCCGGATCGAACAATAGTGTCGATCTCATCCAGTTCGGGGGCGGCGATTACGCCTCGGATCTAAGTGTAAACGGTACGCTCAATACCATTCTTCTGAGCCAGACCGGCATTACGGGGTCTCAGAGTAATATTTCAGTCGACGGAGCAAGCAACAATATCAATGTCGCACAGTCGGGACCGGTCCTTTCAACGGCAAACATAGTGATTGACGGAAACAGTAATGCGATAACCGTTACTCAGGATGATGCATTATCCGCCGTGGTCGATGTCGCAATTATCGGGGATGGAAGTACGATGAACATCACTCAGTCAACCACTTCTATACCATTCGAGTAAGGCAAAAACAGAGTCCGATTTATTTGATTAATGGAAAGAAAACGCCAGAAATCGGGACACGCAGCTTAGTTGTGGTAGATAATGACTGAAGGACCGTATCGGTTTCTGGTTAGATTTAAACATTGGTGACAGCTATCCGGTATTTTCTGTATCTTCTTGCAGCAATCCTAATTAGCCAGTCGGTTTCGGCCCAGATTGGCGAAATCGACAAGTTGCGCGGACGTGGGGACATTGTCCGGGATGCAGTAATTACGGAAGCAGAACTCGAATACCCGATTGAAAAATTGGATACGGTTCGAACCGGGAATGGAACCATCCGGGTGACGTTCAATGACGGCACAAATGTCAGCATCACCGAACATTCCAAACTGGTTATTGACGATTTTGTCTATGGCGGCGAACCGAGCGCGTCAGGGATGAGGCTTCGCTTTGCTGGTGGCACAATGCGGTATCGGACCGGTTTGAACTCTGCGATCCCGAAATCAAACATAGATCTGTCGACACCGACCGCAACAATCGCGGTTCGGGGTACCGAATTTGTCGCTGCGGTTGACCCGCTCGGGAGCAGCCTGATTATTCTGGTGCCGGACGAGACTGGCGAGACGGGCGAAATTAGTATTAAGACCGAAAGTGGCGAAGTGGTCCTGAACCAGCCTTTCCAGACGTCTTACATTCTAAATTCTGATCTGCCGCCATCGCCGCCGAAAGTGGTTAATTATAGTTTCAGAACCGATTTCAATAATTCGATTATCATCTCACCGCCGGAGGAAATTTCGAATGTATTCGAAGACGTCCCGGTTTCCGAGGATATACTTGATGAGGATGATTTTGATTATATCGAGCGAGAAATTGTCAATGAGCAGCAATTAACAGCCGGGGCGAGCGGGGTTGTCACCGAGGCTGCAGCCGCCACGCTCGGCGATGACGGTATACTGGAATTACAAGGTATCACGATTTCCGGCGCTGTTCTGTGTCCATCTCCTGATGGCGCATTTTGCGTTGATGTTGGTGACGAAATCATTGTCAAAAAAGAAACAGATGTCGAAGACTATAATTTTGCTTTTGAAACCGATGCAGACGCGACGATCATCTTTGGCGACGGCGAGATTGATCCGGTTGTGCTAAATGAAGGAGCAAGTGGTAGTGTCTTTATCCTTGAATAGGCTCCGAGACATTGTGGTGTCTCCACGTTTTGCCTTCTTCACACTGTTTGTTTTGATTCTTTTGAAGGTTTGGAATCCGTGGCCTGTGCAGATCGTTCAGGTCAAATATTATGACTGGGTGATGCAGCAACCTGTAGAGCAAAGCGATCAATTGGCGTTGGCCGATATTGGCGAAAAGACTTTGCTTGAGTATGGGCAGTATCCATTTCCGCGGGACATTGTCGCCGATATCATCATCGACCTGTTTGATGCCGGCGCCGAGCTCGTCGTGATGAATATAATGTTTCCCGAAGATGACAGGTTCGGGGGAGATGCAAGACTGGCGCAGGTTCTTGAATCTTACCCGGTGGTCCTGTCCCAAACCATGACAGCGTGTAACCGCACCCGCGCGCCGCCCAGGGCGACAGGTATTGCCGTCATCGGCGACGGAACAATCGGCAATAGTGTACCGGAAATTCCGTGTGTTCTGGCCAATATTCCGGTCCTGCAGGAGCGTGCGCTTGGTGTTGGTATGACAGCGACTCTGCCGGAGGTTGACGGTGTCGTCCGTCGGGCGCCTTTATTGTTTACCTCGCAGGGCCGTTTCTTTGCGGCCGTGAGTATCGAAGTCTTGCGGGTGTTTTCGGGCGAACCCTCCTATCAGGCGAAATTGGAGCAGGGGATATTGAAAGCGCTTCGCGTGCCGGCCTTTGCACCGGTATATACCGATCCAGCGGGCCGTATTTTCGTCAGCTGGCATAATGAATTTACACGTGTGGAAGTTGGCGATGACTTGTCGGACGTCGCCGGCAAGGTTGTATTTCTTGGCGCGACCGCTGCTGGTATTGCAAATCCGGTACCGACACCTGCCGGCGCCATGTTCCCGCATGATATCCAGGCAAATGTTCTGCAGACCATGCTTGATGAAAAAACCATTATGGCCGTCGAGGACATTTTTATCGATGTTCTGCTGCTGATCGTTTTCGGGTCCATTATCATCCTTACCGCGACGCGTCGGGTCGGCCTCTATGTTGCGGTTGGCAGCGTGATCGCAATTGTTGCGGGGTCGCTGGTCCTGTTTCAGTTCCGCGATCTGCTGTTTGATGCGTCCTATCCGTCGCTGGCGCTGACATTGGTCTATGGCCACACCTATTCCGCAATGTTTGTGAAGGAGCGCAAACTGAAGCAGCTCATCCAGCAACAATTTGCGACCTATTTGTCAAAAGAACTGGTTCAGAAGCTGCAACAGAATCCCGAGCTTCTGAAGCTTGGCGGCGAAACCAAGACAATGACGTTCCTGTTTGCCGATATTCGGGGTTTCACCGCCGTGTCGGAGCAATATAAAGGCGATCCGGCCGCCCTGACGGAACTGATCAACCGCTTCCTGACGCCAATGACTTTGAGAATTCTGGAGTCAGGCGGAACAATCGATAAATATATGGGTGACTGTATCATGGCGTTCTGGAATGCGCCGATAGATGTCCCCAATCATGAGAAGCTCGCGATTGAAACCTCTCTGAGCATGATGGAAAGCCTCGATGATCTCAACGCGCAATTGCAATCGGAAGGCTTGCTTCCAATCCGTATCGGGATTGGAATTAATACCGGATCATGTGTTGTCGGAAATATGGGCAGCGATGTCCGGTTCGATTACTCGGTGCTCGGAGATGCGGTTAACCTCGCATCGCGGTTAGAGGGGTCGTCGAAAGAATATGGTGTTGTCACAATCTTTGGTGAGAAAACCGTTAGCGCTGCGCCAAGTCTGCAACGGCATCTTGTCGAAATCGATCTGATGATTGTGAAGGGTAAAGTCGAGCCAGTCCGGATCTTCACTTATGTGAAGTCAATTGAAAGCGACGCAATTGATCATCATATTCGTTTCCTGGCCGATTATCGCGCCGGGAACTGGCAGGCTGCGCTCGATCATATTGCCGCGCTGAAGGGCCGGCATAAAGGGATGCTTGATGCGTATTACGAGATTATGGCCGAGCGTATTGCGCTTTTGGTTGCTGATCCGCCTGGTGACTGGGACGGCGTCTTTAAAATGACAACAAAATAGCATTTCAGGGTCACCACTTTCGGGCGCCTATCGACGGCCTGTCGTTTTTGTGCCTTTAACGGCGCCTCTATGTTGCAGGGTCGCGAGGGGCGACTGCGACATATCGTGAGTGAATTGTCTGAGACCGGCCGTACCCGGAAGAACGATTTCATTGCGTGCTTTTCTGGAATGTTTTGCCTGCCGGCCTATATCTGAACAGGTCAAGTCAGGTTAGGTCAGGTTAAACCGGCTGAATGGCCGGATCTGTTTCCCGATGCAGGTCGGGGCGGCCGGGTTGTCTGTGACAGTATGTGTTTCGGCGGGGTAGCCGAGGAAGAGAGTAAATGTTAATTTGTCGCGTGGCCTTGTTTGCGCTGAGCTGGCTGACATTGATTGCCCAGTATCTGTTGATGGTGCCTGGTCATACCAATAGCAGCCTGATCATGGCGACGCTGAATTTCTTCGGTTATTTTACAATACTGACAGTTACTTCCGTCGCTCTGGCAACAACTGTTCCGGTTATTCATGCGGCCCGGGCGCGAGGAATATGGGCCGGCAGTCCGGGGCCGGTATTTGAAACTCTGCTGAGGTTTTTTGATCGTCCTGCCGTCCGCGCCGGAATCGGTCTGAATATTCTCTTGGTCTGTGTCGTATATAATACGCTTCTGGCGCCGATTCATAATCCGACGGGACTGGGTGCTCTGACAAACGCCTCGCTGCACACGCTGATACCGGTTCTCTACCTGATTGACTGGGCGCTTTACTCCGACAAATCGGACATGCGGTATGAAGATCTGGCCTTCTGGATCATCTATCCCGGGGCTTATGGCGTTTTCCATATATTCAGAGGTCTCATTTTCGGCGATTTTGTTTATCCGTTTCTGGATATCAATGAGCTTGGCGCCATCTCCGTCAGCGTGAACATGCTGATACTGGGCGCTGTCTATGTCATCGGTGCCGTCGCCTTTATCAGCTTCGGACGGCGCGGCTGGGGTGGGCCGCCGGCCTCAGAATAGGCGACCCGCCACATCGGAACAGTCTCAGGACGCTATGCGATACTGCTCGATTTGTATGTCTTCCGCACCAGTATCGGCATAATTGTCGTCGATCCTGCCTTGAATGAAATCGCGCCAGGAGAAGGCGCTGTATTTCGCCGGACCATTAATCGCGAGTGGTTCGATGATTGCATTGGCCCGCGGCTGGTAGAAGAATGGCATGCTGAAACGCTGTTTTCCATCTGGAACCGGCAGGACTCGGTGCAGTGCGGCTTTATAGAAATCGTTGCTCCAGACCTGAAGAATATCGCCAATATTGACGAAAATCGCGCCCGGAACAGGCGGCACATCAACCCAGCCATGCTGGCTTGAATAGGTCTGAAGGCCGCCAACCCCGTCCTGATGCAGTAAAGTCAAAGCACCGGGGTCGGTATGATGGTGTAACGCCATGTCTCCGAGCGGGGCTGCACCCTCTCGGTCATCACCACTAATTGGGTCGTGGTCGGGATAATGGTTTAGACGGGCCGAGCTGGTCGCTTTGTGTCCGAAGGCATCGGCGAGCTGATTTCTGTCGACGCCCAGGGCATCACAAAGCAGTTGCAAGACGCGTGCGGACAAGTCCTCGCAAGCGGCGAAATAATCGGTGAGAACGGTTTTGAACACAGGTTGGTCGCTCGGCCAGTTCATTTTCGTGCGCCGCGGCGTTCCCAATGTCGCGAAATAGTCGAAGACTTCTTTCTGGTCACGCTTTTGCTTGGTCAGCTCGCGATCATAATAGCCGGTTGGATTGTCTTGGGTTCTGGCCGTTTCAAGTTTGGTTTTGCGGGGCAGCGCGAAAAATGTTTCGGCCTGTTCGGAGAGCTTTTCAAGCTTCTGGTCGAGGCTGTGGCCGATAAGCAGGAAGAAGCCGTGATCGCGGCAGGCGCGATCGATCAGTTGCAGGCTGTCTTTGGTTATGGCGAGGAGATCAATTGTCGGAACATCAGTCATTTTCCAGAGTCCTTTTATTCAGTATCTGCTTTTTCAGCACATCCCCAGCCCAAGAAAACGCGATTAAGCCATTTGGGCAAGACTATAAGCGTAAGGCGCATTGACAGGGCGCGAAACTGTCTGGCTGGCGGGTTGTAAAAGGGTGGATCTGTCCGGCCTCACGACTGGTGAGGCGGTGGCGCCTCAGGAGAGATCATGACCGGCCAGTCGGACATCGTGTAATCGCGTGTGACATAACAGCCAGCATGGCCTTGTCTGCAATGCAAAATATTGCAGCTCGGCGATGTCGCTCCCGTCTTGTAATCCTCTGCATATGCTCTGTTTGGCCGGCCTTTTTCGACTTTCTAGGAAGACGATTACGCAGCCTGCCTTGCGGAGCAGTCTGCCTTCGGCCATTCCTCGCTTGCAAGCCGCCGGCGCGCGATGCCTGTGTCAAACAAGTCAGCAAACTGTTGTAATTTAGTCTCATATTTGAGATAAAATGCTAAGGTTTACGCCATTAATTAAACATATGTAATTGACTCCTATCGGACAATCGCTTGATCTCCTCACTACTATTTTCGAGTAGGCTATTATTATTTTGTAGTTTTCCCAGAAGAAGGCTAACTAACAGAGAGGTTCTTTATGTCCAATACTAGTATCCGCCGGAGACTGATCAAGTCGACAATTATTGCCGGTTTGGCGGTTCCATTAATGGGGCAAGTCGCGTTTGCCCAGACAGATGCCGATGATGAAGCGCGTCAAGAAACAGTAACCATTACCGGTTCTCGTATTGCCAAGCAGGACTTCACGTCAAACAGCCCGATTGCGACTGTTGGTGCTCAGCAGTTCGACCTGACCAATGCGGTTAACACTGAAGGCCTGTTGAACACGCTGCCACAGACTGTTCCTGGTCTTGACCGGACGTCGAACAACCCGGGCGGCGGTCTTGCAACCGTTAACCTTCGTGGTCTCGGTTCCGGCCGGACGCTGGTTCTGGTCGACGGCAAGCGCGTCGTGCCATCAACTGGCGGCGGTACGGTTGACATCAACAACATCCCATCTGCGCTTGTTGAGCGTGTTGAAGTTGTGACCGGTGGTGCGTCTGCTGTTTACGGTTCTGACGCTGTTGCAGGTGTTGTTAACTTCATTCTGAAAGATGACTTCGAAGGTATCGAAGCTTCGACCAGCTATGAAATGACCGAAGAAGGTGATGCAGAGATCTTTTCCGCAAACCTGACGATGGGCGGCAACTTTGCCGACGGTCGCGGTAATGCGGTCATCAGCCTCGGCTACACTGACCGTCAGGCGCTGTTCCAAGGCGACCGTGATTTCTCGACCTTCGCTCAGTTTGACGATGGTGAAGGCGGTCTGTTTGATGGCGGTTCATCAGGTGTTCCGGAAGGTCGTCTCGGCGGTCCATTCGACTCGTCTGGCATCTTCAACCCAGATGGCACAATCCGTGAGTTTGTTTCGTCTGGCGATGATAACGACTTCTACAACTATGCGCCTGTAAACTACATCCAGCTCCCACAAGAGCGGATCCAGTTTAACGCGAAAGCTGATTATGAGATCAATGAAAAGCTGGAAATCTACGGCTCGATGTTCATGGCGAACAACAAAGTGCCACAGCAGCTTGCTCCAACGCCAATTTTTGAGCCACGTGGTGGATCAATTAACGTATCCTTGGACGGCAACCCATTCATTGCGCCTTCAGCACAGCAGATCATCTCTGATGCGATCGGAGCAGGTGTTGATACCGACCAAGATGGTATTGATGACGAGTATACAGCAGGTGCTTTTGGCATCCGTCGTCGCTTGGTTGAGGTCGGTCCACGTATCGCCAATACTGACAACACCTCTTACCAGATCGAGGCTGGTGCAAGATACCAGTTGTCAGATACTTGGGATCTTGACCTGACCTTCTCCGAAGGTCGTACAAAGCAGGTTGAAACTCAGGAAGGTAACATCGATAAGAACCGTTTCTTCCAGGCGCTTTCGCTTGCCGATGCAGACAGTGACGGCAACGTTGACGTTGATGCGAACGGTAACCCAACCTGTGCAGACGCATCAGCAAATGGTGGTCTGACAAGCTGTGTGCCGATCAACATCTATGGCTTGGGCAACATTTCTCCAGAAGCGGCAGACTTTATCCGTACTCTGGTTGTTACAACCGCTGATTACGAAGTGACCAATTTGACAGCTGACCTGACCGGTGACACATCCGGTTGGCTCGAGCTTCCAGGCGGTCCAATCGGTCTGGCCTTTGGTGGTGAGTATCGTGAAGAAGCTTTCGCGTTCAGACCTGATCAAGCCGTTGCATCTTCAACCATTTCTGGTTTCAACGGTGCGCCACCAGTTGCCGGTGACTTCGATGTCTATGGTATCTATGGCGAGGCTTATCTGCCATTGCTGAAAGACCATCAGTACGCTGACCTGCTCGCATTAGAGCTGGCTTATCGTCTTGAGGACTACAGCACCGCTGGTGAAGTTGAAGCTTGGAAAGTCGCTGGTGAGTGGGCGCCAAACGATCAAATCCGTTTGCGTGCATCTTTCAACACAGCGGTTCGTGCACCATCTATCGCGGAACTGTTTGCTCCACAGGGCGAAAACTTCCCAGGTGCATCTGACCCTTGCGCAAGTGACTTTGACGGCAACGCGGCTATTCAAGCCGTTTGTCTGGCAACCGGTGTTCCACAATCGAGCCTTGGTTCTGCCAACATCGACCTGCCATCTGGCCAGGTGCGTCAGCTCTCAGGTGGTAACCCGAACCTGTTCGAAGAAGAAGCTGAAACGCTTACGGTCGGCTTTGTTGCTAGTCCAGATTTCATCGAAGGTCTGACCTTCTCTGTTGATTATTTCGACATTGAAATCGAAGACGTTATCTCTGACTTTGGTGGTGGTGCGAACAATGTCATCACGACATGTTACACCGACACGGAGCTGGGTGGCGCAGGCTCACAATTCTGTAACGCGATCACACGTGGCGGCGATGGCCTGATCACAGAAGTGTCCGTGACATCACAGAACGTTGCTTCTCTGACACTGAACGGCTTGGATGTGAATGCTCAGTATTCTTACGATCTGGGTGAGTATGGTGACGTTGCGTTCGATTTCGTTGCAACAATCACTGACGAGTCGACACTGGTTCCATTCGCAGGCGGCACGCCAATCACTTGTGCCGGCGAGTATGGTGGCGATTGTGGTACACCACTGCCAGAGTATAAGCACCGGATGACGGCGCTTTGGGCAAAAGGTGACTTCAGTGCCCAGCTTCTGTGGCGTCACATTGGTGAATCTGCAGACGATGGCGGTCTCGGCGTTGTCGCGACTGATGAGCTTGACAGCTTCGATTACTTCGACGTTTCAGGTTCTTATCAGGTCAACGACACTCTGACCCTGACCGGTGGTATCGACAACCTGTTCGACGAGCGCCCACCAATCCTGGGTGACAACCAAGAGCAGGCGAACACCTTCCCAGCACTGTATGACGTCTTCGGCCGGACATACTTCCTGCGGGCAACTGCACGCTTCTAGCGCTCAGTTGACTTGAATTGAATAGGACAGGCCCTCCTATGGAGGGCCTGTTTTTTTTGCGCAGACTCTATAATGAGCAACGCATTAAGACCGGAAGTCGTTACTTTTGTTGCATGTTTCAGAGCCAGTTGCCGGCAACAGCTCCAGCGGCGCCGAGCCATATTTGCGGCGTTATCACGTCCCGGCCGGCATGTTTCAGAGAGATAAGGCAAGAGCGTATCAAGCCATATGTGTCGCCACCATATTGCGTGTTCGGTGATCAGGGTGCCCGACGAAGATATGCCCCCTGACGCCTGATGCCTGTGTCGTGTCGGTTATCTTAACAATCCGCGAGGGCCGGATCAGATCAGGCCGGCAGCAGATCAAATGGCGCGGTAATCCGCTCGCCATCATCCGCGATCGGGCGTGTGCCATGCCACATGAAGGACGGAAACAGAACAAGTCGTCCCGGTCTTGGCGCAATCGTTTTTAGCGGTGTAAGCGCGTCACTTCCGGTTTGGTAGGGCGGTACCCCGAAGTCGATCCAGCCGGCTTTGTCGGGCGCGGTGTCAATACCGTCAGGCACAGCGACATAATAGGCCGAGCTAATCCAGCCGGCCGGATGAACATGGGATTCATGATAGCCGCGGCCGTTTAGTTTGACTGACCACATGCCGGCAAATCGGTAATCATGCTGGTTTCTAGCGCTGGTCGGGTGGTCGTTATCGGTTCCGATGGCATCGAGGTAGGCCCGGATCGGGCCATCAAGGGCGGCACGGTAAGCTGTAATGACAGGATGCTCACTGTCTAAAAGATCGCGCGTTGTCTGGGTGCCACGCCGCAGGGACTGATTGAGCGGTCGTGCAGCCAGCGGGTGCCATTCTTTGAGAAGCTTTACAAAGTCCGTATTGAAGGCGTCGAGACTATCATAGCCCGGTGGGGTCTCGATATCATAAGCCCTGATAAAACGCTCAACCTCAAGCAGGCCGGATGGCGATTGCTGCAATCGATCAGCGACGGTTTCATGTGCGATCCAGTGCTGGGCTTCTGGCTCTTTCCGCCGCAGCGGTGCCAGCGATTTGTATGCAGCATCGCTGTCTGCGGTCATGAGCTGGGATACAATAAGGGCGTCCGATGCTGTCCGGTTGTCCGGCGACAGTTTAAGCGCTTGCCGGGCTGCCTGATGGGCCGTCCCGGCGTCGCCCGCCAGTCGCGCCAGCATGGATTTCAGTATCCAGCCTTCGCCGCTCGGTGTGGTCGTCGCGAATGTCTCGGCCCAGAGCGCATCAGCCCGTGTCAGATCTCCGGTTTCCAGGATCAGATTGATACAGGTCAGTCGCAGACCCTCGGGTGCGGTTTCGATAAGCCTGTCGAACCCGGCCTGGTCGCCGCGCATCCAGTAGAGATTAGCGAGGTTCCGGAGCGTGTCGGCATCGTTCAGACGGCTATGGGCGTTTTCGAACAATCTTTGTGCGGCGTCTAATTGGTTAAGTGCGAGATAGGCCCGTGCCAGCATAAACGCGATTTCTGGCGCGTCTTTTTCTTGTAAGAGGGGTTCGTAGATTTTAACGGCCTGTTCGACCTGACCGGTTTCGAAATAAGCTGTTGCCAGACCATACCGTCCGGTCGGGCTTTGTGGGGATTGAGCCAGCACTATTTGCCATGCATCGATGGCCGCAGCCCAGTCAGAGCTGGCAGCGCAGATTTTAGCGAGGCCGATACGGGCGCCCAGCAGGGTGGGTGTAATTGATAATGCCTGCTTGAAATAGGTTTCGGCCTGGCGGGCGCGACCTCTTTCGAGTTCAAAATGCCCGCGATTATTCGCGATATTTGATGCATTTGGTGCGAGCGCTGCGGCTTTCTTGAAGAGTTTTGCCGCAAGCTCGGTTTTGCCGAGTTTTTGCGCGCTAAGCGCTGCCAAATGTTGCGCGTCGGGATGCTTCACATTTTGCAGATATTTGAGTGCCTGATCATATTGCCCGGTTTGAAATGCCCCGGTGCCATACTTGTAAGCTTCTGATGGGGACATGGATGGTCTCGATGACATGGCTTGGTGGTCATGCTATTGGAGCAGCAAAGGTGGCAGATTAGATTCTTCAGTGAACTATATCGAGATGGGACACAATGACAAATCCGGATTCTAATCAGGCTGACTGGAGCAATTACTGGCAGGGTCGCGCCGCCGGGAAAACCGGAGAAGTCTTTGCCGGCGTTGGTGTTGAAACCAGTGACGAGCTCCACCAGCACTGGCGTGACGTGTTTGCCAATTGCGCTGACGGGACGGTTCTTGATCTTGCCTGCGGTGCTGGCTCGGTTATTCGCCACGCGGCAGCGGCAGGACTAGCGGACCTGATTGGACTGGATATTTCACCGGCAGCGATTGCGGCGACACGACAAAGCTGTCCGGATCTTCTCGGGCTTGTGGCCAGCGCCGATGTGCTGCCGCTGGCTGATGCATCGGTTAGCATGGTTGCGAGCCAGTTCGGGTTTGAATATGCCGACCGGAAACGGGCTGCTCGCGAAGTCCACCGCGTGCTTAAACCGGGTGGGCGGTTCTCTGCAATTGTTCACTTAAAAAATGGTGCGATTGATCGGGAGTGTCGCGGCCATCTTGCGCGGTTGGAGGCGATTACACAAAGCGCCTTCTTGCCTGCAGCGCGGACGGTTTTTTCGACCGTATTCGCTTTCGAACGTGACCCATCCGGCGCGCATCGCGCAGCGATGGATGCCGCACTGGGCGCGCTTGCAGCAGCGCAGGAGGCGCTGGCACCGGAAGTCCGGGCTGGTGGACTGGCTGCACATTTGCAGGCTGGCGCCGGACAGCTGTTCGAACGCCGCCGTTCCTATCTGGAGTCAGATATTTTGAAGTGGCTGGATGATATGGAGGGCGAGATGGTCGCCTATCGCGGGCGGATGAATGGCATGCTGGGAGCCGCAATTGACCGTGATGAGGGCGAGAGTCTTTTGAAGGCCATTGCTCCGGATGGCAAAATCGAATGTCATGAATTTCATTTGGCCGGTCGGGCAGCGGCCTGGCGCATGAGCGCTGCGCCCCGTTCCTAGATGGTTGCTGCACTAGGTTGGGCTTTCTCTGTTGTGTTCCGCAATCAGCCGCACGTTTAAGGGATGTTTGGCGATTTACAATTTTGGTGCTAGGAGACCGGTAATTTCGGCCCTTAGCTATCGGGAACAGGCGCGGGATTGTCGCGATAAGGGCGCCGGTGTCATCCCGATTGCGCACAATCATTTGCCTTTTCACTTTATTGCAATCCTGATAGCGGCGCAAAAAATCAGGAGTTTTGCAACGTGTTTCAGAAGACAATACTTTTGCTCGCCAGCGTCTTGCTATCGGACCTAGCCGCCCAAACCGATGAGCTTGTCGCGCCGGCGAGCGAGATCAGCCGCACCAGTCAGGGCAGTCTTGTAATGGAGGGAATCCCAGACATTCCCCTAGAGGTCAGCGCCCTTCGGCGGCAATACTCGAATTTTCGCGGGCATGGCTTTCTCGACTGGACCGCGGGCGGCCTTTTAATCAGCACGCGTTTTGGTGAGGTTTCACAAATTCACCAGATTGACCGGCCGTTAGGGATGCGGCGCCAGCTTACATTTTATGATGAGCCGGTTGGTGGGGCATTCGCTGATCCAGACGGAGACGGCTTCGTTTTTATCAAGGATACCGGTGGCGACGAATTTTATCAGGGTTTTTATTTTGATATCGAAACTGGCAACGTAAATCAGTTTACCGCACCGGGTTCACGGAATGGTTCATTTGTCTGGAGCGATGATGGCGAGCAGGTGGCTTGGTACCAGGCCACCGATGGTGATCCCAATTATGATATTTTTGTCGGAGATCCAGAGCGACCATCATCTGCCAGACTTATTTATGAAGGGCAGGGGGCACTGGTACCAATTGATTTCTCGTCGGACGGGCGCAAACTTGCATTGCAGCAATACATTTCGATCACCAAAAGCCGGATCTTTATTCTAGATGTCGAAACCGGTGATCACACGGAATTTAATGCCGCCGATGATGTTGCTTATTCCGGGGCCGTTTTACTCGCGACCGGCGACGTTTTGACTGCCACGGACAAGAATTCGGAGTTTACCAATCTTGTACGCTATGATGGCGAAACAGGCGCGGTCAGGAATTATACCGCCGCTATTGATTGGGATGTTGAGAGCTGGGACGTTTCGGCCGATGAAAAGCTGGCTGTTTTTACGGTCAATGAAGGTGGCCTCGGTTCGATCCGCCTGCTGGATCTCGAGACTGGTGATATTCGTATGGGACCGGAATTGCCGGTCGGAATCGCATCCGGTACAATTATTCATCCTGATGGAAAACAGGTCGGTTTTACATTTAATAGTGCGACCAATCCTTATGATGTCTGGAGTTTTGATATTTCCTCGCTGGAACTGACCCGTTGGTCCGAGGCCGAGACCGGCGGCCTGAACGTCAATGACTTTATTGCGCCGGAATTATTCGATTATCCAAACTATGATGGCGATGACATTCCGGCCTTTATTTATCGTCCTGAGGGCGAGGGACCGTTTCCAACCATTATTTCAATCCATGGCGGGCCAGAGGCTCAATCACGACCGCGATTTTCGTCGCCTTATCAATACTGGGTCAATGAACTTGGCATCGCCGTCATTGTTCCGAATGTCCGGGGATCTTCAGGCTATGGCAAAACCTATGTGTCTCTGGATAATGGCCTGAACCGTAAAAAATCGGTGGAAGACATTGGCTCCCTGCTGGACTGGGTTGAAACGCAGGCCGATCTCGATGCCGGGCGGGTTGTTGTTTTTGGCGGCTCTTATGGCGGATATATGGTTCTGGCGTCAATGATCGATTATGCCGATCGCCTTGCTGGCGGGGTCGATATTGTTGGTATTTCCGATTTTACGACCTTTCTAAATAACACCAAGGGCTATAGGCGTGACCTTCGACGGGCCGAATATGGCGACGAACGTGATCCCGAAATTGCAG
Source organism: Hyphomonas sp. TMED17 (assembly GCA_002172915.1). Classification (GTDB taxonomy): domain Bacteria; phylum Pseudomonadota; class Alphaproteobacteria; order Caulobacterales; family Hyphomonadaceae; genus Henriciella. The sequence goes on from NHBW01000006.1 coordinate 661,945, forward strand.
CCTTTTTTGACGAGATCAGTCCGCTCAGGAATGCCGCAGCGATTAATAAGCCTCTCTTTATCATTCAGGGCTATAATGATCCACGCGTCCCATATACCGAGGCCGAACAGATATTGGAGGCGTTACGGGCGAATGATACGACGGCCTGGTTTCTCATGGCGATGGATGAAGGGCACGGGTTCCGTAAAAAATCTAATCGCGACTTTCAGGTTGATGCCGAAACGCTGTTTCTGAAAGAGGTTCTCGGTCTCGACTGATACAGCCCAGCGACCTCTGCGCTTCAATTATCGATCGCAGAGGCGGGATTGATCAAGTCATAGAACCGTCTCGGGATAATGCGGCGAGACAGTCAGTGAAACACAGCGTGCGGCAATGGCGTGCTGTGACCACGATGTTTTGCGGCGGGCCGTGTCGCTGGCATCGCTTGTAAGCGGTGAGGCGACCTATGCGACGCTTCTATTTCATCCCGTAAGCGTCGCGGAATTCCTGCATATTCGCTTTTTCGTCGGCATCGAGGACCTTAACAGTGTCGCGTGCTTTAAGCCGCTGGATGAGCTGGTTGGCGTCTGGAATATCTGCCGATAGGTCCCAGCCGAGAACCGATCGTGCAACAGCTGCTGCCATCGGGTAGCTATATAGAAAGACGATATCGGCATAAGTTAGAGAATCGCCGAACAGATAGGGCCTAAATTGGGCCCGCTTGTGGAGCGCTTTGACACCGCGCTCCATAACGGTTCTGACTTCCTCTTTGGTTTGTTCCGTCGCTCGTCCGGTGCGGAAGAAAGCCTCGCCATAACAACGGCGCGCGGGGAGTTCCAAATAGAGTTCGCTGTATCTGACAAGTTCGCGAACGCGTGCGCGGTCGAACGGATCGGCCGGATATAATGAAGGCCCGGCCTGCGTTTCTTCGATATAATCTAGAATGATAGAGGTTTCGGTTATGAATTGGCCATCGACTTCCAGAAAGGGCACTTTGCCCATCGGGCTTTTGGCGAGCATCTCTTCGCTTTGGCCGGTATAGGTTCGAACCTCTTCAAGGGTGGCGCCTTTCTCCATGAGTGCCATCTTGGCCATATTGTAGTAATTGGACGCCGGAAATCCGTGCAGTTTAATCATGATACTTTTCCATCTGATGGCGTATAGCTTGTCGCTATCAGTCTGACGCGATTTCGTCATTGTATCAAATCGATGGGTGATTTGATGATGTGTCGATTGTGGGGGCGATAGTCTGATTATCGCGAATTAACTGCCCCCGATATGATAGTTTGGGGGTCACTACCAGGCGCGGCCGGCGGCTTACTCGGACACGCAATAAGATGGCGCGGTCGTGCAAGCCGGAATCGCTGCCAGTCTCTTGTCTCGTAATCATTTTCTTTTTAGTGTGTCGCAAAATATAAGGCTGCGGAGGAAATCAATAATGGCTGGGCCCGATTATACTAAATCCATAAAAGCGTGTGCTGCACATTATGGTGACGAAGCTCAGGCAGTCGAAACCTATATGCTGGAGGGGCAGGCACGGGCCTTTTCGCTCGGAAACCGTGGTCCAATTCGGTTCAATGATGATGGCAGTTTGCCCCCGGACATTGTCAAGGCCTATTCGAAATATGGCTTCTATGTGTTTGAGAATGTTATCGATGCCCGTGAAATGGCCGATATTCACGCCGATATGGAAGAGGTGCGGTCGCGGTTCCCGACCGAGCCGGGCTCACCAGTAGATCGTCATGGCCGGCCCGCCTTGGGTGTTGATTGTAAGGGTGTCGGCCTGATGTGGAGCGCGCCATTGAGTGACCCGATGGGCGGGACAAGTGTCGCCAATGGTCGCCACCAGGTAAAATTGAAGGATTTGCAGGCCGCCGAAGGCGCGCCCGCAAAAGCGCCTTTCATTCTGGTCGGATCGCTGCAATTTTCTGATGCAGCGTTACGCCTTTATGGCCATCCGCAACTTCTTCGGGTTGCCGCAGAGGTGAATGGTGAAGATTTTACCCCTTTTAACGAGGTTCTGTTTATCAAGGATGCCGGGCTCGGCGCGGCAGTGTCCTGGCATCAGGATGGTGACACGCACTGGAATAATCCCGATTTTGACGAAAATATTCACGGCTTCAATTTCATGGCACAGGTCTATGGAAGCACACCGGTTAACGGTGTCTGGGTTGTTCCAGGTACGCATAAAATGGGTAAAATGGACATTACCGCCATGGTTGCCGAATCCGGCAGTGAACGTCTCAAGGATGCGGTGCCGATCGTCTGTGAGGCTGGTGATGTTGTGATCTGCAACCGGCAGCTTGTGCATGGTTCATTTGCCAATGCCGGGTTCGAGCCACGCTTGACGATTAATTTCGGGTTTCATCGGCGGTCATCGGTCTTCAATGTTGAAGGTGCCGGCATTCATAGTCCAGTTGCGGTTTATGATGATGATATCATCAAGGAACGGTCTCGCGTTATTGGCTTGGCGATCGATGCTCGGAAGCGGCAATATCCTGATGAGCAGCCATACAGATACAGACCCTTCGAAGCGTCGGGTGAAACCTATGTCTGGGACGCTGCAGCGAAAGCAGGCTTGCGAGACTATAACATGCTCGACCTCAGCATCTAAGTTGAAGTAGCTTTCGGTTTTATATGAATTCGGGGGCAATAATGCTTCTGCGGTCATACTTTCACCGGACAAGACCGGGGCGATGCTGGCCAAGCGATACGGCGACGATGCTATGACGGCCTATTATCAAAAGCGTGAACCAGTACTGGCCGCATCACAGGCCTATCTGGAGCGGGCCGACCGGGGCGATTTCGTACCAATCTATCGTTTCGGCGAAGATCGGATAAACGAGGCTGATATCGAGATTAGTGAGACCCGTATTAAAGTGGCCGGCCTAACCAATGCGATCGCGCTGCCGACCGAGTCGCCGTATTCGGATATGATTGGCTAAGGAAAAGATCGTCCAAGATAGCCGCCAGGTGATACGCAAGATCTGGTGATCGGGTTCGGCCGCGCGGGGCCGTTTAGCGTGTACTGTATTTAAATAGTGAGGCACAAGAATGAACAAGGTAGTCAAGCCGACGAAACGTGCTGTCGTGATCCAAAGCTTTCTCGATCTTTTCAAGCATCCCGAATATCTCTAGATTGGTGTTTTTGAAGGGCAAACATTCAACGCTTTGCGGGCGGGTACAAAAATTGGCGTCGATCGCGAAAAAGTCATGCAAAACATGCGGGCAAGTCTGCCGCTTGAAGGGCGCTGGGGCGCGGCTCAGGATGTCGCCGACGCTGTTGCGTGGCTCGCCTCCGATAAGGCAGGCTATGTTACCGGGCAGGTGATCCGCGTTGATGGCGGCATGATTGTCTAGCTGGAGTTTCACCAGCCCGGCAGACAGCCGGTTTTTGCATCATAAGTTTCACAATCGAAGCAGTCGGGGCCTATCGGCCAGCCTTTGCTGTTTGCCGGTTTAATGCGGGTTAGCGAAGCTTTTTTGGGTTAGTCGCCAGTTTTAAAGCGGAAATGATATTTTCTAATCGTGACAGGCACTGACTTTGCTCGCCTCGCGACCAGATGCGACATATCAATCCGGTGCTGTTTCGCCGCTTGACTGTTCGATCCTTGTAAATGAAGACTGATATCCTATCGGGGGTATAGGACATACTGAAAGAAACACGGGATGCCGCCACCAGGCCTTTGGCGCGGATAGAGGGCCAGGTTGCGTGGGGTTTAGAAAATGATCGAGGAAGAGCGTTATTGTATTGATGTTGTGAGACAAGTGCAGGCGATCAAGGCGGCATTAACCAGCCTCGAAAAACTTGTCCTTGATGACCATCTTGATACGTGTGTTGAAACGGCACTGAAAGGAAAAAGCCTTTCGACGCGACGTGAAAAAGTAGAAGAATTAGTTGCAGTCCTAGGAGGTCGCAAGAAGTGAGTAGGTATTGTCTGCCTGCATTGATGCTTTTGGTGTTCAACGCCGGATGTGTGTCGGTTCCCGAAGGTGCTGGCTTTGAGTCGCTTCGCAAGAACGTGTCCGAGCGTACCGTAACCAGTCTGGATTGGCCGGGTGTTACGATCGCCGAGACTGAAGCCGAAGACAGAATCCAGACTTTATTGCGCGCGCCGCTTACCGAGGCGGCGGCTATCGAAATTGCAATTCTCAATAGTCCGGCAATTCAGGCCGTCTATTTCGAGCTCGAAGCGGCTGCTGGTGAATATACAGACCGAGCCGCTCTGCCAAACCCGTTTGTGTCCGCAATGGTGCTGAATGTTGAAGACGCGCCGGTCACAAACTTGTCATATGGTCTGGGAATAGATTTGCTTGATATTCTGTTTGCTTCGCGCCGCATCAGCGCCGCGGGGCTGCGGTTTGAGGCCGAACAGGCTGAGGCGGCGGCTGCGCTCGTCGATTATATTTCTGACGTTCGAGTGGCATATTATAATGCTGTTGCAGCCACACAGATTTCGAACCTGATGGCGAGCGCCAGCGAAGCCGCTCACGCCTCCGCCGACGTCGCGCAAGCATTATTCGATGCAGGGAATATCGCTCAAATCAATCTTGACCGCGAAAAATTGCTGGCGGCGGAGATAGAGTTTGACGCTATGCGGGCACGGACTGAGCTCAATGCCGCTAGATTGCATCTGAATGCAATGACCGGCCTTGTTGGGTCGGACGCAAGCAATTGGGTGTTGGCAGGTCGCTTGCAGAACCCACCTCGGCAACTTGTTCTTGAGCCCGTTAAAGTCGACGAAAATCTGTACCTGATCGCGAATGATGCCAGAATTGATGAAGCTGGCGCGCTGATAGGGCTGGTCTCGGCATCCTCCCTCATTGGTGAACCTGAGCTTGAAGTCGAGCTCGAACGCGATCATGGCGAGTGGGAAAACGGTGTCGGGGTCGCGTTTGAATTACCGGTTTTCAACTGGGGCGAAGGAAGGCGTCGCGCTGCGAGAGCCCAGCTGGCTGCAATGATCCAGCAGCGGCTTGCCAATCATGCCCAGCTTGAAAGCGAGGCGCAGAGCCTAACTTCTGAATTTGATACAGCACGGCAGATCGCATTGCTTTACCGGGCCGAGGTGTTGCCGTTGGCCGGGCGGGTCCTGCAAGGTGCGCAGCTTGACTATAATGCAATGCAAATCGGGACAATGGCGCTGCTTGACGCAAAACGCGAGCAACTCGCCGCCGGCCGTAATTACGTCCGGGCTTTGCAGCACTATTGGGTTTTGAAGGCGCGCTATGACCAGCTAGCAGCTGGCGGTGCTGCCCGCAGCGGTGTTGAAACGCGCAGCGATCAGTCGGGCCGGTCGGTAGAACGAGAGGGACATTAATGACGTCACGAAGAGATGCTCTTAAGCTTGCGGGGCTCGGAATGGGCGCGCTGGCGGTCGGATCTGGCCAGGCCGCTGCTGCCACAAATCCCGGTACCCTTTATTCGAGTTCGGTTGCGCACGGGCCGGATCGGTCCTACCGGCCCGGGCGGGCCGGAACGGATTATACACCCGTCGAAACGCCGAATGGTTCGACGCTGCCTTATAAAATCAAAAACGGGGTGAAGATCTTTCACCTCGTTGCCGAACAAGTCGATCATGAATTTGCTGACGGCTTAAATGGTCGATGCTGGGGTTATAATGGACGGGTTCACGGGCCGACAATCGAAGCTGTCGAAGGCGACCGGGTTCGTGTCTATGTGACGAACCGGTTGCCTGCGGCAACATCGGTGCATTGGCATGGTGTGATACTGAATTCAGGCATGGATGGTGTCAGTGGCTTAAATCAGCAAGCTATCGAGCCCGGCGAAACCTTCGTATATGAATGGACGTTTCAGCAATTTGGTACGTTTATGTACCATTCTCATCACGATGAGATGACTCAGATGGCCATGGGGCTTTTGGGAATGATTGTGGTGCATCCACGCAGACCCTCCGAGCCTAAGCCGGACCGAGATTTTGCCCTGATGCTTTCGACTTGGAAGATGCGTCCGGGGGAACGTCGCCCAGATCCGAACGAGATGACGGATTTCAATATTCTGACAATTAATGGCAAGGCCTATCCGGCGACCACGCCGCTTGTCGCGCGCACCGGGCAACGCGTCAGGATCCGGATTGGAAATTTATCCGCGATGCATCATCACTCGATTCATCTGCATGGGTATGCTTTTGAAGAAACCATGACCGATGGGGGGCTGGTCCCGCTGTCTGCGCGACGTCCGGAAACCACGACACTCGTTCCGGTTGGCGCGACACGGACGGTTGAATTCATCGCCAATAATCCCGGTGACTGGGCGATGCACTGCCATATGACGCATCATGTCATGAACCAGATGGCCCATGGAGGGGCTAATATGCTTGGCGTCGATCCGGCCGCCTTTCAGGGACGCGTTGCATCCTTACTGCCCGCTTATATGGCTATGGGGCAGACCGGCATGGGCGAAATGGGCGAGCATATCGAAAGCGGCCATATGCCGGTTCCGGAGAACTCGTTGCCAATGGTCGGCTCGCAGGGGCCGCACGGCTATATCTCAATGGGAGGTATGTTCACACTCTTGAAAGTGCGCGACGGCATTACCGATTTTGCCAATCCCGGATGGTATGATGATCCCGTCGGCGTGGCGCGACCGGCCACAGTTGAGGAGCTCAACCGGGATGAAGTTGGCATTTTAAACGCGCAGACCGAATAGGCTCGCAGATTGTCTGTAATAAACGGCCGGATGGACTGCTACGAGGCCGTAAACATAAGTATTTTGTTGAAGGTAATAATATGAAACCCGTATCTATTTTTGTATCTGCACTCGCTGGCTTGGTCTTGTTGTCATCTGCCAATGCTTCCGAGCATATTGCTCATGGCCATGATAGGCATCACGCCCACGCTATGGCTGCCGGGCAAACCATACCTTCAGATGGCGCCGTACTGGATGAGTCGCCGCCCCATTTCATGGTCCAGTTTGGTCATGCGATGAAGGTTGAAAACCTCATGCTTGTGACATTGACAGGCGAGACTATTAATCTCGACATTTCCGAGCTCGGACAATCCGATCGCATAATGGTCGGTTTACCGCAGCTTCAGGCTGATGAATATACAGCGATCTGGCGTGCCATCGGAGATGATGAGCATGTCATGAGCGGTTCTATTTCTTTCGTCGTGGAGTAGGTTTCGTATGGTTTTATCCAAATGGAGCGTGCGAATCCATAAATGGGTGGCCCTTATTGTCGGGATCCAGATTTTTTTATGGATCTCGGGCGGGCTGGTAATGAGTGTAATTCCAATCGAAGAGGTTCGGGGTGAACACAAGGTTGCCGTGCCTGTTGAATATGCTTTTGATCCGGCGGGTGTGATTTCGTTAAATGACGCCGCATTGTCGGCTTCCATTACAGAGGTACGCGATGGCACCCTCGGGCATCTGCTTGGCGATCCGGTCTGGCGCATTACTGGGACGGATGGAAATCTGATCACGGTTGATGCCCTTACCGGCGCGGTTCTGTCACCAATCGATGAAGCGAAAGCACGAGCGGTGGCGGATGCCGACTATTCGCGAGACGCGGCTATTGTAAGCGCTTCTTTGGTGCTTGACCCGCCGGTTGAATATGGCCGGCCCGGCCCTGTCTGGCAGGTTCGTTTCGATGATCGGGATAATACAACTCTTTATATTGATCCCGATCGTGCCCAGATTGCTGCGCGTCGGTCTTCGACGTGGCGTTTCTATGATTTCTTCTGGAAACTGCATGTCATGGACTATGATGACGGAGCGGATTTCAACCATCCGCTTCTTATTACCGCCGCGGGCGCTGCCATCTTTGTTGCATTTAGCGGTATGATCCTATTGTTTATAAAAATGCGACGGAGCTGGTTGATATGGCGCCAGAAAAGCCGGGCAGACTGAAGGCTGGCCACTGGATGTCCGCACTGGCGTTTGCGTTATGCGCCGGCATTTCAAACTTCTGCTTTGCGGTTGATGATTCTAGGCAGGTTTTTGAGGTCGCTTTTTCCGGAATCTCGGCAGAAAGAACAGGTAAAGACCGGTTCCCCACATCAGTATTAGCAAAATGCCTGTTGGCAGGAAAATGAAGAGTTTTACGCTGTCGGAGAAAAACGAACCATCATGAATTTGCTCGATCAGATCAGATCGTCGATAGGCAACATTCAGGGCCTCTCCGGTATGGGTATCGACCTGTACTTCCCAGCCGGTGTGCGCTCTTAGCTTCGCAATGCCTTTGTCAACGCGCAGGTCAATGCGATCAATGTCAGACCATTGTGTGATACCTGCTTCGGGATGCAGGCGGGCAGTTGCCAGCATTTGCTCATAGTCAATATCGGGCAGCTGGTTGGAGACAATGCCACGCGCGGTCGGCGGCTGGATCCAGCTGATTTCTTTTTTGAGCATCAGAAAGCCGCCGGCGACGAACATGATACCTGCCGGAATGGCAATGGCCAGGGACAGCCAGTAATGGATTTGGCGTAATTGGCGTTTCAGGTTTAATTTCATTTTGTTGACTCTGACTTGCGACCCGTATCTTATCTAACGGGTCGCGGAAATTGGCATCATGCTATGGAATTCGGGCTCCGGGTATCCAGGGCGCGCCGGCTTCAATCAGGGCGGCCTCGAAAGCCGGAATTGACGTTTCGGTTAAGGTTCGAACTCGCAGACGAACGCTTTCAAACTCGTTCTTCGCGATCGCAAACTGGTCGCGATGGGTCTGCGTCGGACCATGGGTCGAGTAGTAAACCCCTCTCATGACCGAACTTAAGCGGCTACGAAATGTTGCCAGCGTGCGTTCATCGATCGCCCGCCTNGCAGGATTTCCGTTTACCAGTTCGTTTAACCGGAATGTCTCGTCCTGCAGCCGCTGCCATTGGTCTATCAAGATGTCTGAGTCTGATGACGTCGCGCGTCCAGCCGCGCTTTCTAGAAGCTGGAGCTTTTCTTCGACGGCCGTCAGAGAAACCCGTACGGCTGTGACTGCACGGTCGAATTCGGAGACTTCAGCCCAGAAATCAGTTACACCTGCCTGCACCGGCAGCGCACCGTCTCGCAGCCGCTCCACACTGAACGGCTGCGGATCAATCAGTTGCGTGGCTTTACCTCTGACCCGTTTAGCGAGCGACACTGTGTATTCGCCGGGTGATACAAGGAAACCGCTTGGTGCGCCTTCCAAATCATCATCAATGCTGACGATGGATTGATAGGGAAACCGTAAATCCCAGTTCACGCGATGAAATCCCCGGGTCGCAGGCCCGGGCAGGCGGCGAACAATATTGCCGGCCGAGTCCCGAACTGTCAGGACCACCTCCGGTGCAGCTTCCTGAAGTTCTGCTGTGATCGCTTGGAATCCAGGAAATGGCGTATCTTCACCGGCTTCGATAAGTGGTGCTTCATCTGCGATGCGTTGTTCGCTGAGTGACTGAATATCATCGCCCAGATAATATGTGAAATTGGCCCCAAAAGGCGGGTTAGGTGCCCGATAGAAGCCGTGCCCCTGCGAGCCGCCCGATGAGAAGGCCAGCGGGTGCTGCTCAATGTACCAGAGCGCTGTGCGTCCGGGAAAGAGCATGGCGTCCTGGTCGAGACTTTCTTCCGACAGCGCCCGCAGCGGGGAAATATCGTCAATGATGAAAATACCGCGGCCAAAACTGGCGGCAACCAGATCATCCTCGCGACGCTGGATTGTAACATCCCGGAATGAAATCGTCGGAGCATCCCCTGCGAGTTCGGTCCATTTGCGTCCCCCGTCCAGAGTAAAGAACAAGCCGAACTCGGTGGCTGTAAACAGCAGATCGGGATTGATATGATCTTGCACGACTCGCCAGACTAGATGCCGGTCTGCCAGATTACCGGAGATGTCTCGCCAGGTCCGGCCACGATTGGTGCTCTTCAGCAGATAAGGCTGATAGTCGCCGTATTTGTGATTATCCAGAGCGACATAGACGGTGTCTGCATCGAACAGATCAGCCCGGATATCATTGACGAATGCGGTGTCGGGTACGCCGGGCAGCCGGCCGACTTCGATCCGCCGCCAATTGGCGCCACCATCTTCGGCGATCTGGATCAGCCCGTCATCGGTGCCGGCATAGATCAGGTTTTCATCAAGCGGGGATTCGCCAAGAGATGTGATGGTGTTGTATTGCGACATGGCATCGAAATCCCAGCCCGCCTCCCAGCTCCATTGACGCCCCTGTACCGGGAGTTGCATCCGGTCTTCATCGCGTGTGAGGTCACCCGAGATCGGTGTCCAGCTATGGCCGCGATTATCCGAACGCCAGACTCGCTGTGATGCAAAATAGAGCCGTGTCGGCTGATGCTGGCTGACCAGAATAGGCGCGTCCCAGTTCCAGCGCTCGACTGGTTCGCCGGCCCGGGGTTGCGGCTGAATATGGATGAGTTCGCCGGTAATACGATCAATGCGGGCGAGATTTCCTTCTTGCCATTCGGCATAGACAATGTCGGGATTTCCCGGCTCTGTCGCAGACTGATGGCCATCGCCGAACAATGTCACGAACCAGTCGGAGTTTCGTATACCGTGACGATTATCGGTTCGTGACGGGCCGCCTTGCGAATTATTGTCCTGGGTTCCACCATAAACCAAATAAAACGGCTCGCTGTCATCGACTGCGACTTTGTAGAATTGCGTCACCGGTAAATTGTCAATGAACCGCCACGTCTTGGTATGATCATAGCTCTCATACAAGCCGCCATCGGACCCGAACAGGATATAGTCCGGATCATCCGGCCGGAATGCGATCGCATGGTCGTCGACGTGTTTGTATTCATTATTGAGGTTTTGCCAGTTCTGGCCGCCATCATCCGATATCTGGGTCGTATTTGAAACCAGATAGATGCGGTCGAAAACGTGCGGGCTGGCATAAAGCTCCTGATAGTAATGGGGTCCGGTGCCGCCCGCGACAGCGTCCGACATCTTGTTCCAGCTGGCGCCGCGATTGGTCGACTTCCATACCCCGCCCTCATGCCGGTCAAGTTCTATTGCAGCATAGAGGATGTCTGGCTCGAACGGGGAAATCGCCATGCCGATCTTACCCATATTGCCTTCGGGAAGTCCGGTTTCCAGTTCACGCCAAGTCTCGCCACCGTCTTCAGATGTCCATAGTCCGCTCTCTGGTCCGCCGCCGATAAAGGATGCGACAGTGCGATGGCGCTGCCACAATGCAGCATAGAGGCGGTCCGGATTACGCGGATCAATGATGAGATCGGTTGCGCCGGTATATTCACCTGAGGACAGCGTATTTGCCCACGTCTTGCCGCCATCGGTTGATTTCAATACCCCTCGTTCGCCGCCCGGAGACCATAATGGTCCTTGTGCGGCCACCCAGACAATATCTGGGTTATCGGGATGGACGATAATCTTTGAAATGTGTTCCGATCTTTTGAGCCCCATGTTTTCCCATGTCTCGCCGCCATCGTCGGACTTATATATGCCGTCGCCAAAAGCGATGTGACGCCCGCCATGATTTTCGCCGGTGCCAACCCATATTCTATTTGGATTTGACGGGTCGGTTCCTAGCGCACCAATGGAGAAAGAGCCTTGCCCGTCAAACAGCGGCGTCCAGCTAGTTCCGGCATTCTCGGTCTTCCATACGCCGCCCGAACCGACTGCGACATACCAGGTTGCCGGGTCATTCGGGACGATCACAATATCGGCGATCCGGCCTGACATAAAAGCCGGGCCTATATTTCGCAGATTAAACGCCTCAAAGGTCTCACTGGAAAGTGCGGGTGTGGCGTTATTCCGGTCAGACTGCGCGAATGCCGGAGCAAGCGATGCCGGAATGATTAATATACCGGCCATCAGATTTACGAGGTGCATCTAACTTCTTTCAAATTATAAGGTCTCAACGAGAACTAGAACTTAATCTTGGCCTGCAAAGCCCAAGAACAAGTCCTGTTTGGTATCTATATTCAGCTTCACAGCGCTTATGTCCTGTCTTTGGCAATCCTGTCTTCGAGAAAGCTTTGAGGCGGAGTGGTGGCTCCGGGCGGCGGTAATGCGTCCGGCCCGTTTCCGACGGCCCTGACGACCGGGGCGACGCGGCCGGGCGGAAACTGCCAGCTGATACTGCAATGGGGCGCTTCTTTTGCGGGACTTGTTATTCCGCAATCCGGTCTGACCAGATTGGAACACCACTTCCCGGCGTGTAAGGCGCGCCAAGGCTCTGAAGCTCAATCTCGAAGGCGTCGAGGCCTGCTTCTACAATCTGTAGCTGCGCGAGCACGGTTGTGAATTCCCGTTTTGCAATATCTAGCGCGTCGCGGTCGGAACCTGTTGCCGGTGACTGGTTTGACCAGCCCCAACGACGGATCTGGCTGACCCGCTGCGAGATCGAGAAGGCAATGAGTTCATTACGCCGGCTGACGGAAAGGTCGCCAGTCAGTGCGATGTCGGCTTGGTCGAGGATCGTTTCGAGCTGCTGAATTCGTGCCCGTTCCTCTTGAACCGGGCCCCGTACTGTTTCGACAGCCTGTTTGAGATAACCGAGGCGTTCGCGCATGGCCTGCGAGGCGGCAACAGCACCGCTGACGGCGCGGCCGAGATCGGCTGTATCCTGCTGGAACATTAGCAATGCGTTTCGGTCCTGCGTTATCTCGGGGCTGTTTTCCACCGCTTTGACAGTGAAACCTTGTGGGTCCGACAGTGGCGTAAAGATCCCGTTTATCTTCTTGCCCATAGTGACCGTATATGTTCCCGGCGTAACCATCGGTCCGCGCGGCGAAGAGTAGAAACGTCCGTTCCGTTGCTCGTCTGTCTGGGCAAGCTCAGGCGCGTCATAACGTAGATTCCACGCAACCCGGTGCATCCCTTTGGTCGAGGGCCCGCTCATCCGACGGACAATATCGCCATTGCCGTCTGTTATCATGAACATAATCTCGGGGGCGTCTTCGCGGTCTTCCATGCGCAGCGCCTCCCAGGACGGGTAGGGCGTATCGCCGCCTCTGTCCTCAATTAAGCGCTCCGCGGCGCGACGGGCCTCGGCGCGTGTCTGTAACGTCTCTTGCAGTGCATAAGTGAATACCGCACCGTAGGGTGGATTGTCGGCATGCCAGAAACTGTCGCCATGATAGGCTTTGGCGGCGCTCGAGGTTCCCCAAAGGTCGCCTTCAATATAAAGCCAGGGGTCCCGGACAGGGAATAATGTGGCGTCGGCATTGGCAATCTGGGCTGCTTGCGTGCGCAGTGGCGAATAATCGTCGAGTATATAGATACTGCGCCCGAATGTTCCGATAACAAGGTCACTCTCACGCCGCTGTATCTCAATGTCTCGAACGTCAATTGTCGGGAAATTAGTTTTCAGCTGATGCCAGTTCCGGCCATTATTCTGACTAAAGTAGAGACCGAACTCGGTCCCGGCAAAAAGCAGGCCGGGATCGATATGGTCTTCTGCGATCGTGTGCACCGATCCCCAATCGGGTAGATCGCCGGAAATAGACTGCCAGGTACGGCCGCGGTCACGCGTTCGGTAAAGGTATGGCTTATGGTCGCCGCGTTTGTGATTATCGAATGCGGCATAGGCGACATCTGCGCTGTGGGTCGATGTAATGATATCTTCAACAAGTGTCGTTTCCGGTACTCCGCGCACGCGTTCGAGACGGCGCCAGTTCAGCCCATTATCTTCGGTTACCGAAATCACACCATCGTCGGTTCCGACATAGATAAGGCCTTCGGCAAGCGGGCTCTCGCTGAGAGCGATGGCGGCCCCGAAAATCGACGTCGAATTATTTTTCGCGATCGCATCGACGCTCCATACCCGTCCCATGACTTCGAGCGCGTTTCGGTCAATCTGGCGACTAAGGTCCGGACTGATCTTCTCCCATGAGTCGCCGCGATCATTGGAGGCGAAGAGATATTCCGATGCATAATAGATCCGGTTGGGATTATGCGGGCTGATTAAAAGGGGTGTATTCCAGTTCCATTTATAGGCGAGTTCGCCCGATTCCGGTTGCGGTGTCAGGAAGACCCGTTCCTGTGTCCGCCGGTCATAACGTGCAAGTCCCCCATATTGATACTGTGCATAAATGATATTTGGATCACGCGGGTCGATTTGTGGTTTATAGCCATCCCCGCCAAGCACGATGTGCCAGTCGGAATTGACAATGCCATGCCGACGCATGGTTCGCGACGGGCCGCATAATGAATTATTATCCTGTGTGCCACCGCAGACATTATAAAAGGGCGAGGCATTGTCGGGCTGGATACGGTAAAACTGAACGATTGGCAGGTTTTCGATATGCCGCCATACAAGGCCACCATCATAGGTCTCGTAGATGCCGCCATCTCCGCCGATAATCAGGTGTTCGGTATTGTTTTTATTAATCCAGAGCGCGTGATCGTCGACGTGACGATGTCGCGTGCCGATATCAGTGAATGTCTTGCCGCCGTCTCGGGACCGTTTTGAATAAGTGTCGAGTGAATAGAGCGTATCTTCATCATCTGGATCAACAACCAGCTCATTATAGTATTGCGGGCTAGTGGTCATGTGGCTGGAGCGTTTTTCCCAGTTCTGCCCAAAATCTGTGGAGCGGTAGACGCCGCGCTCATCTTCCTGTGCTTCGATAATCGCATATAATGTGTCCGGGCTGGATGGCGCCATTGCAAGTCCAATCCGTCCCATATCGTCGCCGGGCAGGCCGGACTGAATTTCGCTCCAGGTCTCGCCGCCGTCGACGGTCCGGTGAATTCCCGACCCGGGGCCGCCATTGATGAGTACCCAGACATGACGCCGGCGCTGGTAAGACGAGGCAGTGATCAGATCGAAATTGTCGGGGTGAACGACAAATTCATTGATGCCGGTGTGAACGTCGATTTCGAGAATTAGCTGCCAGCTAGCACCGCCATTTGTCGTCTTGTAAAGGCCGCGATCGCCGCCTTCGCTCCAGAGCGGTCCCTGCGCTGCTACGAGGACCGTGTCGGTATCATCAGGATGGATCCAGATCTGGCTGATATGGCCCGAATCTTCCAGGCCCATATGCGACCATGTCCGGCCGGCATCGGTTGATTTGTAAACGCCGTTTCCAAACGCGACCGAGCGTTGCGAGTTATTTTCGCCGGTTCCAACCCAGATTGTCTTATTATCAGCAGGGGCTATTTCAACCGCCCCAATTGCATAACTGCCTTCATTGTCAAAGATCGGCGTCCAAGTGGTTCCGGCATTGTCGGTATGCCATAATCCGCCGGATGCGGTTGCAGCGAGATAATGGTGTGGTTGGTCGGAGAAAAAGGCAAAGTCCGAAATTCGGCCCGAAGGATAGGCTGGTCCGATCATACGTAGAGGAAGAGACGAGAGCGCACTTGTTGCATCGTCCACGTCATTTGTTTGAGCATATGCCGGCCCCTGAATAAGCAATGCCAGCGTAAGCGCAAAAGCTGAAAGTATCGATTGTGCGCGACTTAGTATTCGGTTTGCCATTATGCCAACTCCAGCTGATCTTTTTTTTGATATTAAAATATCTTTATAGAGCAATATGACAACCGGATAACGAGTCTGGCGCTGCCGGCAGAGCTTGCCCCGTCTGGAGGCGCGGGCGTCAAGAGCGATTTGGGTGACCGAAATGACACGTCTGTCTGAGTGCCGGTTCTGACGGGACCGGTTCCGCCAGTGATTTGTCAAACAAATACAAAGCACGCTATTCGCGCGTCGTGCCGGCGTCTTTGATCTGAGCCGGACAGGCTAAAAAATATGTATCGGAATTTGTCTGGTCTTGTGCTCTCTTAGTGCCGGTAAGCCTGGTCTGACTGGTCGAAGAAGAAAACAGGATGGGAGAGGATGAGCGGGATAAAAAGGGGCGTTTTAGCGTATGCGATAGGTCTGTTTTTGGCCGCCTGTGCAGTCTTTCAGCCGGACGCTGCAATGAGCGATCCGCATGCCCGCTACAGGCTTGGGGATGGCGGTGTATCGGCTTTTTATACCTTCTCGGGCGAAATACCGCCGGCCGGAACCTTTTTGCGCCAGGAAGATCTTTCAATCGCAGGGGATTTTCCGGATGCGGGTCAGGCTGTTCGCCTTCTGTATTCGTCGACTGACGGGCTGTCTGATAGCGGTGCAATAATTGTTTCCGGTGCCCTGTTTTTGCCAGAAGGCGATGCACCCGAGGGTGGCTGGCCCTTATTGCTCTGGTCGCATGGTACCGTCGGCATCGCCGATCATTGTGCGCCGAGTTGGACTGGCTATGTGCCGTTTCACAATCAGCATCTCTCGCATTGGCTTAGTGAGGGCTATGCAGTCATCGCCTCCGATTATCAGGGCTTAGGGACAAAAGGAACTCACCCCTATCTTGCGACGCGTCCGGCGGCATATAGCAATTTAGATATTATTCGCGCCGTGCAGTCGGCTGGTTTTCCCGTATCTGACCAAGTGGTCCTTGCCGGTCAGTCTCAAGGGGCCGGCGCAGCAATTGCAACCGCCGGTTACGCGCCAGACTATGCGCCGGAGCTGGATATTCGAGCTGTGGTTGCGACTGGTGTGCCATTCTTTTCGCCGGATGCATTATTGGCAATCCAGCAGGTCCGGCCGCGGGATGTTGTTGATCCGATGCTTGGTTACAATTTTCTTGCCCTGACCTTGATAGAACAGATTGATCCGGATTTTCGGGTGCGTGACTATGTATCCGAGGAAGCGCTACCGCTGGCTCGCGATGTCACCGAGGTTTGTAACCGTGATATGCGCGCCAAAATTTTGGGGGCCGGTCTGACTTACGATCGGACCTTAAAAGCCAACCAACAGAGCCGCTACGGCAGGCTTTCGAGCGGATGCAGTTTCCGACGTTTGATATCGGGGTCCCGGTCTTTATCGGTGTCGGGGCGGAGGATCGTGATACGCCACCGCGGATGCAAGCGGGTTTTGTAAAAGCGGCTTGCGCGGCGGGGGCTAATGTCCAAGCGCATTTGTTCGAGGGGTTTGATCACCTCACGGTACTCAACCATTCGCAAACGCAATCAAAGAGATTTGTGGCAAGCGCATTTAGGGGAGAGGCAATGTACGGGAACTGTGAAGCACTGCCTTTCTAGACAATCGGATGGCTGCGGCCGGCTCTCGGACACGGCGGCTGCGGGTCTGTTTTAGTGAGGTGACGGAAACAGTGTGCAGGGCCTCGGCAGAGATAATCAGTTTCCAATGTGACGTTAGATCATATTACTGGGGCGTGTTTGTCCGGTCGGGAAAAGAAATTTGTGAGGCCAGTCGCCAGTGCAGGTGGCGCGTCTGCTTTAGATGCGTCCGGTAATATGGTCGTGCTTGCAGCTCACAAAATGGCGGATGCTGCAGCTACATTATTCAATTTACAGCGTAACGGTGTGTTCTTGATGGTTTGTGAGTGAATGCGGATGACGTCACTGCGCACCTTAAATTCGAGCGGTTTCGATGCGTTATTAACGACAGTAATTTTTATCATCCGATCGCTGGATCGGGCATTGTGGGTGCGTGACTGTCTGGCGAGACTGCTAAATCTGTTCGCCGTGTCTAACAGCTGCCCTCAGCGCTCGGAAGGTAGAGATTGTTCGTTTAAACGAACCGGTCTGGCCGTAGATTGATTGCTATGCGGCGCTTTTATTGGCATGCTATATGTGATTAAAAAATACGCCTGTCGCGCCTTTATTGTAATTCGCAAGACGGTCCCAATTTACATTATAGCATTGAATATATGACACATATTTTTTGTGCCTCTGTGTCGGAGTTGCCGTAAGGGCACTTTTTGCAGCAAACGAATAATATGGCACTTGATATGCATAAACATTACTGTCATACGATAGCCGTATAGGTCTGGGTCTCGAAAAAAATCCGGGCGCTTGTTTTGGAGGGAAAATTGGCAGTTACTCATAATAAAAATTTCAAGAGTGTGATCAGAGCAGCTCTTTCAGCCGGTGTTGGTATGGGTGCGATTGTTGCCGGTGCCGGGCTATCAGCATCCGCGCAGGAAAATGCTGAAGTTGAGAATCGTCGGCTCGACACGATTACGGTTACGTCGACGAAGCGAGAACAGACTCTTCAGGATGTTCCGGTTGCAGTATCTGTCGTCAGCGAGGATGCGATCGAAAAAGCTCAGATTATGGATATCAATGATCTGCAGACGCTTGTTCCGTCTCTGGCTTTCCAGCAGTCGCAAAACTCGTCAAATACAACATTCTCAATTCGCGGCTTTGGTAATGGCGCCAATAATGTCGGGATTGAACCATCCGTTGGTGTGTTCATCGATGGCGTCTATCGGTCTCGAGCGGCCGCTCAAATTTCTGATTTACCGAATTTGCAACGCGTCGAGGTTCTCAGAGGACCACAGTCAACGCTGTTTGGTAAAAATGCGTCGGCAGGTGTTATTTCGATCGTAACGCGAGAGCCTCAGTTTGAAAGTCAGGGGTCGGTTGAAGGCACTGTTGGAAATTATAACTCAGTTCGCTTAAGAGGTGATGTTACCGGACCGCTTTCGGAAACCGTTGCCTTTAGTCTCGCCGCAAATATGAATACGCGGGATGGCTATGGCGAGAACCTTGTGACCGGTAGTAAATTGAATGACCGGGATCGTTGGGGTGTCCGTGGCGAGCTGCTCTTTGTACCAAATGACGACCTCAAGATCAGGCTAATTGCAGATTATGACGAGATCGACGAGCTTTGTTGTATCTCAGGAAACTTGGTTAATGGTCCGACAGCGGGTGCTATTGCGGTCAGCGGCGGCCAATTGGTCCCGGAAGATCCATTCTCCTATGATACGTTTGTTAATTTCGACCCAACCAATGAGCTTGAGAATTCTGGGATCTCGCTGCAGGTGGATTATGATTTAGGCTTCGCCAATCTAACCAGCATTTCGGCGCAGAGATCATCGGAAGATCTTTCGAACATTGATGGCGATTTTACGTCGACCAGTCTTCTCGGTCAGAATATTGTCTTCCGCGATATTGATACTTTCACTCAGGAATTGCGTCTGACATCGACGGCAACTGATAGTAAAGTCGACTGGATGGTTGGTGCCTATTATTTTGATGAAACCGTCGATTCTGCAAATGATCTTACATTTGGCGACGGCTTCCGACCTTTCCTCGACGCTGTGACTGGCGGCGGAGCGGCTTTGGCCGGTCTCGAGGGCTTTGTTGGTGTCCCGGCGGGGACGCTCGGCGCTGCAGGTCAGGGCATGTCTGATGTATTCCTTCAGGACAATACGGCATGGTCGGTCTTCGGAACACTTGATATCCACCTGTCTGACCGTTTAACGGCGACGGTTGGGATAAACTATACTGAAGACGAAAAAGACGCCATCGGTGAAGCTCTGAGCACGGATGTCCTGTCTGGCCTGGACCTTGTCCAGCTTGGATATACAGCGACGCTTGCAAGTCTGCTCCAACAAAATGGGGTTAATATCTCGGATCCGACTTCGGTTGGACCGTTCATCCAGAATAACCCGGCAGTCTATGCGCAGCTTCAACAGGCTGCAGTTGGGGTCGCGCAGGGGGCACAAAACCCATTTGGCGTATTAGCGCCGATACAATTTGTACCGCCTTTCCTCAATTATCCAAACGCGATCGAGTCAGGTTCGACATCTGATAGCGATACGAGTTATACGTTGCGTTTAGCCTATGATGTTTCCGACAATATCAATGTCTATGGATCCTATGCGACGGGTTTCAAATCATCATCTTGGAACTTGTCACGTAACAGTCTTCCATTTGCGGAAGACTATACGCCGTCCTCGACAATTGTTGATCCCGTTACCCAGCAGGTTGTATTTCAGGCTGTATCTTCCCCGATCACGGATGCCGGCCTCAACCTGCCTAATCTGACAACCGGCACCCGCTTTGCCGGACCTGAGGAAGCAGAAGTCTTCGAGCTTGGTGTGAAAGCGAAGTTTGAGAATTTTGCAATCAATCTGGCAGTCTTCGACCAGACGATTGAAGGTTTCCAGTCAAACGTTTTCATTGGTGCGGGTTTTGCACTTTCCAATGCTGGTAAGCAGTCATCGGAAGGTATTGAATTCGACGCGACATGGCGACCGACAGAAGCTCTGACACTGACTTTCGCGGGAACTTTCCTTGACCCGATCTATGACAGCTTCCCTAACTCTCCGAGTGGGGACCTGTCAGGGACACGGCCGTCGGGTATTCCAAAGACAAACACGTCATTGAACGGCAACTATGATTTCGAGTTTGCAGGCATGGATGCGTTCGTACGTGCTGACTGGGCTCGTACATCTGACTCGCCTTGGGCTGACGATCCGAATACCGACACGGCGGTCAGAGCAGCCGGCTATAAGCGGTCGAGCGATGTTGTGAGTGCCTCTTTCGGATTTGTTACCGATAATGATATCGCGATCACACTATGGGCGCGGAACCTTTTGGATGAGCAATATAATATGATTGCGTTCCCAACGACCGTGCAAACGGGTTCTTTTAACGGCTGGCCGAACCAGCCTCGGACTTACGGCATAAGCGTGAGAAAGAACTTTTAATCTGCATACCTCCTGCGGAGTTACTTGATTAACTTATGCGTAAACTCGCCGGTACTGTTCTTCGACGCAGTACCGGCATTTTTTTTGGGACCTTCTGAAGCGCAGGACGGGCGATCAAATACGCCTATTCCGGTTTGATCCCCGGACTTTTATATCTTTGCAGCCGCGGGCTGAATGCGGGGCATTTACCCAGTCGGGCAGACTGAATCCGCTAGCTTAAAACTGCGTGATCGCATCGCAATTTTTTGCTCTTCCATGCTGTTTTCCTATTCGACGGGGCACTTGTCCTTCCCCCTTAAACCTGGGCCAAATTGATCTTAGTGATTTTGGCGGTTCAGGAAGGATTGAGGATGGCTCGGAAGCGGTATTCGGATGAGGACGTTCTGCGGTTGTTGCGGGAGATTGAGCTTTCACTGGCAGAGGGTCTTGATGTTGTGAGTGCGTGTCGAAAGGCGGGCGTGTCTGATGCGACCTACTATAATTGGCGCAAGAGTTAAGCGGAGACGCAATCGATCAATGATCGATTGGCCGCGTACGGCGGTGTGAGTAAGTCCCAACTGGCCGAGAAGAAGGCGCTGGAGAAAGAGAATGCTCGGCTGAAGCGGATTGTGGCTGATCTGGAGCTGGATAAGCTGATCCTGAAAGAGACACTCGATTATCTAAAGCCTAGGGCTTGAAGCCAGCTGACTTGGCACTCAGGCCGTGATCCATGTGCGCCAGAAGCTCGATACCTCAGAGCGGCGCACTTGCAGAACGGTCGGCATGGCGCGCTCCACGCAGCAATACAAAGCCCGCAAGGCGGACGATGATGAAGCGCTGCGCCTGGCCGTGATCCGGCTCGCCAAACAATATGGCCGTTATGGCTATCGCAAGATCGCCAAGCTGCTCAGGCTTGAAGGCTGGGTGGTCAATCACAAGAAGGTCGAGCGGCTCTGGCGGGAAGAAGGCTTGCAGCTCCCGCAGCGCCATAAGAAGCGCAAACGCCTCTACCACAAAGACAGCTCCATCATCCGGCTGCGCCCGCAATACCGCAAACATATCTGGAGCGTGGAATTCGTGCATGACAAGCTGAGCTCTGGGCGGCCCTATAAGATGCTGACCGTGCTCGATGAGTACACACGCGAAGCGCTGTGCGTGCATGTACGCGCCAGAATGGGGTCAGCCGACGTCCTGGAGGCGCTTTATCCACTCTTGCTCAAGCATGGGAAGCCTGATCATATCCGGTCAGACAATGGCCCAGAGTTTATCGCTGCAGGCTTACAAGACTCTTTGAGCAAAGTCGGCATCAAGCCACTGCGCATTTATCCCGGTAGCCCATTGGGGTGAGATCGTGAAGCAATCGATCTAGGATCGATTGCAGGTCGAACGGATACAATGAACGCTGCGCCGTGAAATCCTGAATGCCGAGTGGTTTACTTCGTTCGATCAGGCGCAAACTGTCATCAATACCTGGCTCAGGCAATACAATCGTGTCCGGCCGCATCAGGCCCTGGGCATGCGCCCACCCATCCCTGAAACGCTGCTTCAAAGTGGCCCATAAAGTGGGGGCTGGACAACACGCAGGTTCAAGCAGAAATAGAAGCTGTAAACCAATTTCTGAAAGCGCAATGAAGTTCAAATCACGATAAGATAGATTGGAAGCAATGCGCCCCATGGCCCCATTGGCTTCCCTTATTTTTTATTCAGTCGTAGAACCCAGTGAAAATGGCTCTGGAAAGGTTGGTGCCTTTGCTAAAATTCGCGTTGAAGGAAAAGACTTGATGGTTTGGCGTGAAGAAGACGAAACCAACGAAAATTTTGAGGTCAGGATGCATAAATTAGAGTGCGGGTAAGCATATTCTGGCTACAGATTGGCTACAATATCTATCACGATCTTCTTGTAGTCTAATATTTACAATGACTTATTAGAAAATAGTGGCGGAGAGGAAGGGATTCGAACCCTCGATACGCTTATCACGTATACTCCCTTAGCAGGGGAGCGCCTTCAGCCACTCGGCCACCTCTCCGTTCAGAGACTGTCTGTAGTAAAGGAGTGGGCGCAGAGCAACAGAGAATATGAGAGAATTTATGCCGCCTCTCATTCTTGTCGGTTGCTGCTGCGATGACTGTTCACTGCTCTAGCAAATATGTTAAGCTTGTCATGTGTCCAGACAGATCTCTCCCCGCCTTCGGCTTGATGGCTATTTGCCGTTCCGCTTCTCGGTTCTGTCGAATGCGATTTCTTCAAATATCGCGCGAATTTACGAAGAAGAATTTGGCTTATCGATCTGGCAATGGCGGATTGTTGCTATACTCGGCGAAACCAACGGCCTGACTAGTAAACAGGTTGGTGAGCGGGCCTTGATGGATAAATGGATGATTAGCCGGACGGTTACCAGTTTGCAGAAGAAGGGGTTGTTGGTCCGGGGTGTCGATCCGATCGACCGCCGTCGGGTTCCGCTGACCCTTACCGAGAGCGGGAAGGCGATTTATGATGCGATTGTCCCGCGCGCCCTGGCCCTCGAGCAGGATTTGCTGTCGGCTCTCAGCGATACTGATCGCGCGGAACTGCAACGCCTGCTCGGACGACTGGCGACAATCGCGTCGCCTGACCGCGCACTCTGGTCGTCGCCGGCCGCTGACGAATAGAAATAGACCTGTCCGGCTTGCCGTACTATGGGAGGCGGGTAATCGGCTGGTTTTAATCCGGCATATTTCGGTTAAGACTGAAAGACAGACATTTAAAGGAAATTGATCAATGGCAGACGCTGAAAACACACTTATCGTTGAAACCACAAAAGGCACCGTGACCATTGAAATGCGTCCGGATCTCGCACCGAATCATGTTGCGCGCATCAAAGAACTGGCGCGCGAGGGTTTCTATGACGGGATTGTATTCCACCGCGTGATTGACGGATTTATGGCGCAAGTTGGCTGCCCGCAAGGCACCGGCATGGGTGGGTCCAGTAAACCAAATTTGCAGGCCGAGTTTAATCCTGAGCCACATGTACGCGGAACATGTTCGATGGCGCGGACCAATCAGCCGCACACAGCCAACAGCCAGTTCTTTATCTGTTTTGGCGATGCTGGATTTCTTGACCAGCAATATACCGTCTGGGGAAAGGTTACAGATGGCATGGACGCCGTTGACCAGTTGAAGCGCGGCGAGCCGGTTCAAAATCCCGATTCAATTGTTTCAATGAAGCTCGCAGCGGACGTCTGATACGGCGCTAGTTGATGGGTTAGGACGGGCACGGATGCAGAAATTTCGC
Source organism: Hyphomonas sp. TMED17 (assembly GCA_002172915.1). GTDB lineage: Bacteria > Pseudomonadota > Alphaproteobacteria > Caulobacterales > Hyphomonadaceae > Henriciella. The sequence goes on from NHBW01000006.1 coordinate 685,597, forward strand.
CAAGATATTTCAAACCGTCTCAGAATGACCCTGAGCCACCTTATCGGATCACGTATAGCCGGCCGGATTTTACTTTCTAATCTGGCCGGCTTGGTGATCCTGTTGCTTGGCTCGATGATCCTCAACGAAATGCGGGCATCGTTCGTAATTTCGAAAAAGCAGGATCTAGTTGGCCAGGCGGGTCTAATCTCGGATATTATTGCGGACGCGGCGACATTTGGTCAGCCCGAACCCAGGCTTGATGAAGCGCTCGGCCGCGACACGCTCGAGGCGCTATCACTTCCGGTTACGCTGCGCGGCAAGATTTACGCAGCTGATGGAAGGCTGATTGGTGACAGTTACTTTCTCTCTGACAGGGTTGTTGTCGATAATTTACCGCCGCTGAGCTCGCCGGCATTTTTTTCGCGCCAGATAAAAGTCTTGTCGGAATGGTCGGTCGGTTTGCTGAATGTGCTGGTTGAGGCAGGTAGTGGCAATTCGGTACGCACGCAGACTTTTGATCAGGAGTTCAGCGAAGCATCGCAGGGTAAAATAGCCGCGAGTCAGAGGTTTAACGAACGCGGACAGCGGATTATTTCGGTATCGGTTCCAATTCAGCGCGTCTCCGCAGTAATTGGCGTACTGACATTGGAAGCAAATGATATTGATGCTCTGACAAGAGCTGATCGCGCTGCTCTGATTCCGTTTATTGTCGTGGCCATTCTGGTTGCCTTGATTATGGCGGCATTTCTGGCTTTGAGCATCGCTGAACCCCTAAACCGGCTGGCAGCTGATGCTGATGATATCACGGTCGGTAAGACACAAAGTCTGGAACTGAGCCGGCTAACCCGGCGCAATGATGAAATTGGTCAGCTGGCACAATCGGTGGAGGCCATGACCGATGCCTTGTTTGACCGGATCGCTGCGAATGAAACCTTTGCGGCAGACGTCGCCCACGAGCTGAAAAACCCGCTGACATCAATCCGCTCAGCCGTCGAGACAGCCGGCCTTGTGCGAGAGGATACCCATGCACAGGAAGAATTGCGGCAAGTCATAGCCAAAGATGTGCAGCGCCTTGACCGGCTGATCACGGATATTTCGAATGCCTCCCGGCTCGAGGCCGAAATGACAAGGGCGACAGCACAGCGGGTCGATTTGGTGCAGTTTATAAAAGATATCGTCTCGGCATATGATGGCATTGAGAATGACCGCAATGTCAAAGTTGAATTTGTGGATGCCACCAAGCATGGTGTTTTGTGGATCAATATTCAGGATGGCCCGCTTGGTCAGGTGCTGCGGAACCTGATTGACAATGCGCGGTCGTTCTCGCCTTCGGATGATCAGGTTATTGTCAGCCTTGCCGATGGCGGTGACGAGGCCTTGCAGACAGCTCGCATTATGGTCGAGGATAACGGCCCTGGTATTCCAGAGGACAAGCTGACAAAAATCTTTGATAGGTTCTACACTGACCGTCCGTCGGGCACGGCATTTGGTCGTAATTCTGGTCTTGGCTTGTCGATCGTCAAGCAAATTGTCGCGACATTTATGGGTCGTGTCGAGGCGTCTAACCGAGAGAGTGGCGGGGCGCGTTTTATTGTCGAATTACCTATTCAATAATTGGTTATCATTGCGGAAACAGACTTGACGTTCGATTCAAGTCAGGCACCATTTGCGATTATGGCTGTGAAGGGTTTGTAATGATTGGGATTGTTGTCGTAACACATGGCGGCCTGGCACAGGAACTTGTGAGAGCGACCGAGCATGTTGTTGGCCCGCAGCAATATTTTGACGCCGTCTGCATCGAGGTCGAAGACGATATTGATCAGCGGCGCACCGAAATCCGGAATATGGTCAGCGCCGCCAATCAGGGCGCAGGCGTAATTATTCTGACGGATATGTTTGGTGGTACACCATCGAACCTAGCACTCGCTAATCTTGCTCCCGGCAAGGTTGATGTGATTGGCGGGGTAAACCTGCCAATGCTGATCCATTTGCTGCAAATCCGCTCCGAAGTGTCTCTGCAGGAGGCAGCGGTTGAGACCTGCGCGGCGGGGCAGCGCTACATCCGGCTCGGCTCCGAGGTTCTGAGTCGGTCGAAATGAGTGGGACTATTCGACGCTCGGTTACGATCGTTAACCAAAAGGGCCTGCACGCCCGGGCCTCCGCAAAGCTGGCCAAACTCGCGCTGACATTGCCGGCGACTGTCAATTTAAGCCATGCCGGCGAAACCGCGGATGCACGGTCGATTATGGATCTTCTTTGTCTGGGGGCGAGTTGTGGTGATGCGGTAGCGCTTAGGGCCGAAGGTGAGGGCGCGAGCGAAGCGATAGACTCGGTGCTGGAGCTGTTCATGACCGGCTTTGGTGAACTTGACGACCAGGCCTGAACGAAATCGTCTAAAGGACAAGCGGCGCCAGCCACAGCCCAATGGCTGAAATGACAAGCACGGCGATTAGATTAATTCGAAGTCCATTACTCATCATCTGGCCCATGCTGACTTGGCCGGTCGCGTATATGATTGCGTTCGGTGCCGTTGCGACCGGCAGCATAAAGGCGCAGCTGGCCGCCACGGCCGCCGGCGCCAGCAAACTGGCATGCGGCGCATCAATCGCCGTCGCCAGAGTGCCGAGTATCGGTGCCAGCGTCGTCATCGTCGCAACATTGCTCGTTAGTTCGGTCAGAAAGATGACGAGAAGGACAATCGTTATAATAAAGAACACTGTCGGTAACGTGCTTAGAATGCCCATTTGCAGACCGATCCATTCCGAGAGGCCAGTTTCGCGTATCGAATTACCCATTGCGATACCACCGCCGAACAGTAATAGCACACCCCACGGAATGCGCTCGGCCTCCTGCCATGTTAGCAAGGCGCGTCCTGATGGCTGTCCGGCAGGAATGATGAAGGCCGCAACAGCCCCACCGAGCGCAATCATCATGTCGATTTGGGCGCCACTATAGCCTGCCAGAACGGGCCATCCGGCGGCATCCGCCCAGTCGACGAGCCAAATCCGGTTGACCCAGAGAAAAGCGACAATGCCAAATAGAATGGCAACTCTGGCTTCTGCTGCTGTCATCCGGCCAAGATTTTTCCGTTCAGTCTGGATGGCTGCGAGAATAGCCGGTCCGTCGGCTATGTTTGTGATTTTCCGGCTCACCCCCCACCATGCGGCTGGAAGTAACAGGCTGACGGCCGGGATTCCAAATGCCATCCATTGTGGAAATCCGATCGAGTTGCCGGTTTCTCGATAGAGCCAGTCAATCGCGATCAAATTGGTTGGTGTTCCAATCGGCGTGCCGACGCCTCCGATTGAAGCGGCATAACAGATCCCAAGTANTAATGCGGTGATGAAGCGGCCGGTATCATCGCGCAAGGCTGCGGCTGCAGATATTGCGATCGGGACCATCATCAAAGTTGTTGCCGTATTCGATATCCACATTGAAAGCACGGCGGTCGCGATCATGAAGCCGGCAATCAACGCGCGCGGTGATGTCCCGATCCTGACAACAATAGCCAGCGCTATCCGTTTGTGCAGACCCCATTTTTCGATGCCAAGTGCAATCAGGAAGCCGCCAAATAGCAGCAGGACGATATGATGCGCATATCCGCTGGCGACCTCTTTCGGACTGGCGACATCAAACAATGGGAGTATGACGATTGGGAGTAGCGACGTGACCGGAATGGGTACCGGCTCGGTTGCCCACCAGATTGCCATCCAGATCAGAAGGGCGCCGGTCGCCCATGCTGGCACACTCAGGCCGTCGGGCGGCCCCTGCAACACCAAGATACCCGCAAGAGCCGGTCCGAGAAAAAGACAGATGCGTTTTATGATGCTTTGATCAGGTCCCATAATCCTATGGACTTGCAATCATGAAACCTGTCAACATCTGACCTTGAGCGAGCTTTCGGGGACTGGCGCCGCAATTATTCCTGACTGCGGCTAGGCAATATTGCCAAGAACGATATCATCCCGATGCACAATTGCGGGGCGCCCGCGATAACCGAGAATATTGGCCATTGCGTCCGACTGTAGCCCCGCAATTGACTGGATGTCGGCCGTTCCATAAGCGGTGAGGCCCTTGCCGATCACCTGACCGTCCGCACGACAGATTTCGACGGCTGCCCCACGCTCGAATTGCCCTTCGACGTCGATCACGCCAACTGCCAACAGGCTCGCACCACTTTGCAGGGCGCTGGCAGCGCCGGCGTCAATGATCAATTTCCCTTCTGGAGACAGGTGGCCGCTTAACCATGCCTGACGTGCTGTTTCCGGTGTGGTTGGTGGCACGATCCAAGTTGCCTTTTCCGCCCCCGACAGGGCCATAAGCGGATGATCGCGATCGCCGATCGTAATGGCTGTCCTGCAACCTGCGGTCCAGGCAATTCTGGCCGCGGCCAGCTTGGTAACCATGCCACCGGACCCGACACCGGCCGTCGCATTGCGTCCGCCGGCCATTTGATCATAGTCGGCGGATAGGTCATCGATGAAGGGGATATGGCGGGCGTCTGGGTCACGCCGGGGGTCGGAACTATAAAGGCCATCAATATCTGATAAGAGTATCAACAAATCTGCGCCGACCATCTGAGCAACCCGCGCAGCTAGCCGGTCATTGTCGCCATAGCGTAATTCGTCGGTTGCAACTGAGTCGTTTTCATTGATCACCGGAACCATTTTCGCAGCCAGTAAGGCGTCTAGCGTTGCTCTCGCATTTAACCAGCGCCGCCGGTTTTCTGTTTCGTCAATAGTCAGCAAGACTTGTGCGACGCCGCGTTTATGACTGGCGAAGGCATCGCTGAGAGCCGCCATTAAAAGGGGCTGCCCGACCGCTGCGGCAGCTTGTTTTTCCTCGAGTTTCTTTAAGCTTCCAGTGCCAAGATGGCGTCGGCCAAGGGCGACGGCGCCGGATGAAACAAGCACAATTTCCTGACCACGCTGGAGACAGGTTTCGATATCTTTTGCGAGCAATTCAAGCCAGGCATGGCGCGGCTTGTCATCATTCGCAACCAGTGCCGACCCGATCTTAACGACCAGCCGCTTGCTGTCAGCCAGATAGTCACCGGTCATAGGCTCGGGGCCCATGGCTTATCATCACCATCATCCGGTTTGGGGCGGGCCTGCTCGAGGCGGTCGGCTAGCTGGCCAAGGGCCGGGGTAACACCGTGACCGGTTACTGATGACACACGCAAGGGCCGCGTTCCGCAAACGGCTTCGACTTCTGCGGCTTGTTCGTCAACCAGTTCAGCATCCAGCACATCGGTTTTGCTCATTGCGACAATTTCGGGCACTTGCGCAAGATTTGCGTCATAAGCCTCAAGTTCGGCGCGAATGGTCTTGTATGCGGCGGCGGGATCATCCTGTGTTGAGTCAATAAGGTGCAGCAAGACTTTGCAACGTTCGACATGACTCAGAAATCGATGTCCGAGACCGACGCCATCAGCGGCACCTTCGACCAGACCGGGAATATCGGCCATAACAAAGCGGGTTGTCGGCCCGAGATCGACAATGCCGAGGCCGGGATTTAGCGTCGTGAAGGGATAATCGGCTATTTTCGGCTTTGCCGCCGTGGCGCGGCTCAGAAATGTTGATTTACCGGCATTCGGCAGGCCCAGTAATCCGACATCAGCAATGAGTTTTAATTGAAGCCAGATGGTGAATTCTTCACCTGCCTCGCCCGGATTAGCGCGGCGTGGGGCTTGGTTGGTGGCTGATTTGAAACGTAGATTTCCCCAGCCGCCATTACCGCCTCGCGCCAGCATAACTTTGTCGCCTACTTCCGTCAGGTCGGCAATCAGGGTTTCTTTGTCTTCTTCGTATATCTGGGTGCCGACCGGCACTTTAAGGAGTTTATCCTCCCCGGTGCGACCATGGCGCTGGCTGCCCATTCCATGAACACCCCGCTCGCCGCGGTAGTGTTGCTGATAGCGAAAATCGATCAGGGTGTTCAGGCCTTCGACCGCTTCGGCATAGACATGTCCGCCCCGACCGCCATCACCGCCATTCGGCCCGCCGAATTCGACATAGGCCTCTCGTCGGAACGACACGCAGCCATTTCCGCCGTTCCCGGCTTTAATATAGACTTTCGCTTGATCGAGAAATTTCATACTGGCCTTTACCCTGTGAGACTGATTTTGGCTAGGTTGCGGCTGGATGTTCCGACGTCACATCAGGTTCGCTGGGGTGGGTGAATTTTTGGCGTCCACGGGCTGCCAGACATAGGACATAGCCGGGTGGTCACCGCCACGGGCGAGACTTGACTGCATTATGATTTCGGCTGGCCGCAGCCCGAGTTTTTCAAGGACCCGCCCGGATGCCGGACTATCGAGGAAGTGATTGGCACTTATTTTGTTTACGGGTTGCGTCTGAACCAGCCTGGCAATCAAGGCAGACGCTGCCTCGGTCGCGTAGCCGTTTCCCCAATATGCTGCGCCTATCCAGTAACCCAGAGTCGAATGATGAGCAGCCTTCTGACGCACCCCGACCGTCCCGATAATGCCGGCCGCGGGCTCATCGATCAGCAGATTATAGGCCGTCTCATTGACCAGATTTTTGCGGCAGGATTCGATCCAGTCAATCGCGTCTTGCGGTCGATAGTTTGACGGCACGACAGCAAGATTGATGATAATTATGGGCTCAAGCAGGCTGGTTATCCGTTCACTATCAGCCAGTTCGGGCGGCCGTAAGTACAGGCGGTCTGTATGCAATGATATCGACATTATGGGGTCCTTGCATAAGAGCAGAACAAATAAAAAGGGGAGACAGTGACCTGTCTCCCCTTTCAGGAATTATCTGGCCGCTATCAAGCAGCCATATTAAACCGCTTTACTCCGCTGCTTCCGCAATTGGCGTGATCGAAACATATTTACGATTGCTTGCCTTGCGGGTGAAAGCAACTTTCCCTTCGACCAGAGCAAACAGCGTATGGTCCTTGCCCATGCCGACGCCGCGTCCGGGATATGTTTTTGTGCCGCGCTGACGGATAATGATATTACCCGGAATAACATGCTCGCCGCCAAATTTTTTGACGCCGAGATATTTTGGGTTTGAATCGCGACCGTTCTTGGATGAGCCACCTGATTTTTTATGTGCCATACTAACGCTCTCCTATTTGTCCAATCTACCTGAACGCCCTAGGCGTTCTTGGCAAGATCTCTAGCTTGTTTGATCCAGCCATCACGTTCGATCCGGCCAGCCATTTTAAGTTCGGTTTCAACTTCGGCGATCTGAGCCGCATTCAGTCCCGAGATCTGCCAGTAGTGGAAGATGCCCGCCGCATTCAGCTTTTTCTCGAACGCAGGACCAACGCCGGTAATTTTCTTCAGATCATCCGCTTTTCCTTCAGCTGCGGACAGACGACCACGTTCGTCAGCCGCCGAGCCTGCGGCCTTTTTCGGCGCGGCCTTCTTCGGTGCAGCTTTCTTCGGTGCGGCTTTCTTTGGCGCAGCTTCGGTTTCTGCTTTTGCGGCCTTTTTAGGCGCAGCCTTTGCGGCAGGTTTTGTCTCTTTATTTTCTACCGCAGGTTTCGCTGCTTTCTTTTCTGCAGCGGGCGCCTTATCTGCGGCAGGCGCTTTCTTGGCAGCAGCTTTTTTAGCGGGTGCTTTCTTGCCGTCTGCAAGAATCGATTCGATCAAAACAACGGTTTCGCTCTGGCGATGGCCCCGTTTACGGCGGTACGTACTACGCTGCCGCTTCTTCATAATCGTGACTTTGGCGCCCTTGCGCTGTTCGGAGACCCGCGCCACGACGCTGGCACCGGATACAGTCGGCTCACCAATGGTGACTTTGCCCTCTGCACCAAGCATTAATACATTATCGAATGTGACATCGTTGCCGGCCTCGGCATCGAGTTTCTCGACAATGATTTCATCTCCTTCGGCAACCTTATACTGCTTGCCACCTGTCTTAATGACCGCGAACATGGCGTTCGTCCTTCTTAGACCTGTAAATACACAACGATCGCCGCCCTCAAGCGCGACCAAGAGACGGGGGGTAAACACGAAACTTGATGCTGTGTCAAACCCTAAACAAATGATTATGAGACCTTGCGCAGTTGTAAAAGCGAAGCTAGGTCGGTGACACGCGGAGAGGTGCCGGAGTGGCTGAACGGGACGGTCTCGAAAACCGTTGAGCTCGCAAGAGTTCCGAGGGTTCGAATCCCTCTCTCTCCGCCACTGCAGCTGGCGCTGCAACTGCGACGCTTGCGGCGAATGCCGCAATTGCCTATCCGCCGGTTTCGCGCTCCGGTATTCGCGAATTGGATACTCGCATGACCAGACGAGTTGTGCCGGCCCGAGCTGTCATTGTGGCGCGTATCGGGTGCTTTGAGGGGTTTATTTCCCGTAACAACTAATCATAAACTGAATGTAGAAAGGGCGCCGCATAAAACGAGCGTGCCGGTTAGGGAGTGAGAAATGCCGATTGATCTTTATCTTGGGTCGCGCGAAACCAACGGTGCCACGTTTGAGGCGCGGGCGAGGCGTCTGGCAACGATTCTTCGCGAGCATGGTGTCGGCGAGGATGATGCCATCGGGGTGTTGCTGCGTAATGATACGCTTTACATCGAAGTGATCGAAGCCTGCCGCTATGTCGGAGCTTATTATGTGCCTTTGAACTGGCATGCTGCAGCGTCTGAAGTTCAACTGATATTGCAGGACGCGAAAGCGAAGCTGATGATTGGCCATAGTGACCTGACAAGTGCCATGACTCCGGCTGCCGGTATTAACCTGCCGGTGCTTGCTGCTGCGACACCGGATGTTGTGCAGAAGGCCTATCGTGTCGACGCCAAAATTGCCGACGGGCAGGTCGATCTTGATGCGTTGATGGCCGAGGCGACGGAGATTGAGACCGGGCCTTTGCGGTTTAGAGGCATGCTGGCTTATACGTCAGGCAGTACAGGCCGGCCCAAGGGGATCCGGCGTGAAGTTGATCCCGATGCACCGGATACATTTGAAAACTACAAGGGACTGGCTGCGGGCGTTTTGCAACTGACGCCGGGCGACAGATTCTATACCGCTGCGCCGCTATATCACAGCGCGCCAAACGCCTTATCAAGTTTTTGCATGGCGGCTGGCAATGTCGGATTGTATATCTCGCCGAAATTCGACCCTGAACAGTTTCTGGCCGACATTGAGCGGTTCGCCATCACGCATTGCTATATCGTGCCGACAATGATGGTTCGCTTGTTAAAGCTGCCGGCCGAAATTCGCGAAAAGTATGATGTTTCGACACTTCGTTTTGGCATATCGACCGGATCGGCTTGGCCTCGCGATGTCAAACAGGCAATGATTGATTGGTTCGGGCCGATTTTTTATGAATCTTATGGTGCAAGCGAAATCGGCTTCATGACTTTGATTTCATCGCAGGATGCCCAGCGTAAGCCCGGCTCGGTCGGACAAGTGCTTCCTGGTGGATCGATTAAAATACTGGATGATGATCAAAACGAGCTGCCGGCCGGGCAGGCGGGTTCGATTTATGTCTATTTGCCACAATTTGGCGACTTTACGTATTCTAACACAGACGGGGATCTGAAAGGCCAGCGCTACGGCCAGCATGCAACGGTTGGTGATATCGGCTATCTGGATGAAGAGGATTTTCTGTTCATTAGTGATCGCAAGAAAGATATGATTATATCTGGCGGCGCGAATATTTTCCCGGCTGAAATCGAAGCGGCCCTGATCAAAATGCCGGAAGTGTTTGATTGCGCGGTGTTTGGCGCTCCGGATCCTGAATTTGGCGAGAAAGTGATTGCAGCTGTCCAATGCGCACCGGGAGCCGAATTATCAGCTGATGCAGTATATGCGTTTTTGTCCTCGCGCATTGCAAAATTCAAAATCCCCCGGATTGTCGATTTTCACGACGAGCTTCCACGTGAGGATAGTGGTAAGATTTTTAAACAGCGGCTTCGGGCGCCATATTGGGAAAATACCGGTCGGCAGATCTAGGGCCCGAGCGACCGGCTTTGCGGGATGTCTGGGACGGCGTGACGGGGCTGTGACTAGGGATTAGGACGTGGCTCGCTTCCGCGTCCGGCCGCGTTCCAATTCCTCCCGCAATGCCAGCCCGTAAAGAACCGGATTCATGGCAACGCGATTTAGCATTGGCCCGGCGCGTTGCCGGATTTCGGCTGCCGGCGGTAACGTATAGGTCTTGGTTAATATGGCGGCGACAAACTTCGCCTGCGCCTCGGCAATCGGCCAAAATGCGCCGGTTGGCCGGCTGACCCCGATAAAGAATAAATCATGATAGGCCGGTGATACGATGCCGCAGAATAGCGACAGATCATTGTCCTGTGTGTTTGCGATGTCCTGGCTTAAATAGGGGTAGCTTAGCTTGTAGCCCGTCGCGCAAATAATGATATCGGCTCGCACGCTTTCGCCGCCGGTAAATATGACATGGTCACCATCCAGCCGGTCAATATCGGGTTTGGCATGGATGCGGCCGGATACCATCTGATCCATCAGGTCTTGAGAGATGCTGGGCCGTTTCAGTAGAGGATGATGTGGCGCTCTGGGCAGCCCGAGCATTTCGAATTCTTTCATTTGGGCGCCATAGGTCTGCCGGATTGTTTCACTGGCCTGTTCAGTGAGTTTTTGTTCCCGCTCGGCTTCTGGCAACCGGCTTAGCTCTGGCGGGACTGGATCGGTCGGATGAGCCATTGGCAAATTTTTGGTCGCGGCAACACCATTGACCAGTTTCGGCATGATCCAGGTTCCGCTGCGTGCCGAAAGGTAAACTGTTGCGGCATTTGACTTGCTGATTTCGCAGGCAATTTCGCAGCCCGTATTTCCGATCCCGCAGACAATAGTATTGGCCCCGCTCGTATCCACCGGCGTATGAGGGTCACGATAGGTTTGTGCGTGCAGAATGTCGCCATTAAACCGGCCTGTAAAGGCGGGTTGCTGTGGGTCCCAGTAGCTGCCACTTGCGGCGATCACGGCGTCATATGTTCGCACGACAGGTGCCTCGTCACCGGCGCGCAGGGTCACTTGCCAACCACCGCCTGGGCGCGGGACGGCTGATATGATTTCTGTGCTGGTTTGAATATGCTTTCGGAAATCAAACCGGTCGACATAGGCTTCCAGCCATTCGCGAACTTTGTCGAAGCTTGGAAATTCGTCCCAGTCCTCAGGCATTTCATAATCACTGAAACGGCTCATCCGTTTGGTCGTATTGGTCCGTAGAGACCGGTAGGCCGATGAGCGACCGCTCGGATTGTCTATCACCCAGTGCCCGCCAATATGGGGTGATAGCTCATAGCAATCGACCTCCAGTCCGGCCGCCAGCAGGGTTTTTATCGTTGTCAGGCCAGATGGCCCGGCGCCAACGACGCAAATACGGGTCATCTGGTTGTGCTCCATTGTGGCAGCATCAGCGGCCGGGGCCAGCCTGCATCATGGTCCGGTCTCGGGCACAATGGTCGGGTAAGGCGACAGAACATGACATGAAGCTAGCCTGCCTTGTTCCGATCAACAAGGCCGGTGCGTCGCCGTGCCGGCTCGGTATCTTGGTAACTAAGCGCGGTCGCGTTGGCATGCCGTCTAAACTAGTATGTGCCAGCATTTCTGTTTGGGAAAATCGGACAATCTTTGGCCTGTTTTAGGGCGTGTGGCGTTGTCAGTTGCCGGGGGTTGCGACGCAATAGTTCCGTTACGATTTGCGCCCTCGGTATAAGGGCAGGTTCAATATTGCCGGGCAAGAGACGTCGTCGCTCGGTCGTCATATTTTGATACTTCGCTCAAGCGCGCTACTGTTTTTAAAATAAAACCCAACAGTATTGGCCTGTCGGATAATAAGTTTGTTCTGTCCTTTGCAAATTCGATCCTTGTCAGAATAATCGGCATATTTTCATTTAAATATGATAAGATTTTGGTCGTCTTGTAGGCGGAAATTCGCTGGCGTAATAGGTGCTGCGACATGTCTATATTTGTCGAACTACTTTTTGCTTTAGCAATACGAACGTCCAGGTGTTACACATGACGATTCGTGCATCGGGCATGCAGTCAGGGAAGCGTTCGATGAACGAAAGACTCCAGAAGATTTTTTCGAACGTACCGGTTGATGACGAGTCCTACGCCAAAATAATTGCCCGTCCGTTTCCGCGTCACCGCTTCGTGGTCTATTTTACGCCACGGTCGGGAAGTTCGTGGCTGACGGATGTGGTCGGCCGAAGCGCGGCTATGGGCCATTGCAATGAAATTTTCAATCCGAATTTCATGCCACAAATTGCGAAAACCTGTCAGGCTGCGATGATCGATGAATACGTTCCGGCAATACAGCGTCGCTTTAATAAGAAAGGCGCTTTCAGCTTCGAGATCACTTATCACCAATTACAGGCGGTTTTCCCTGATAATACGCTGTTTCTGGACAATTTCGGCGATTGCCCGTCCTTCTGGTTAATTCGTGAAGATATTGTCGAACAGGCTGTGTCGCTTGCAAAAATGGTGACGACAAAAGTTGCCCATGCCCCCAACAATTCAAGCGCAGAGCGAGCTGCGTCAGACCAGGCGTTTGAGTATGATCCGGTTTTGATCAAACAGTGGCTGAACCATATTTTGTTTGCTGAACGCGGCAGCGAAGCGTTTTTCGATCGAAATAATATCAAGCCGATCCGGATGAGTTATGAGAGAATGTTCAGCCGGTCAGTCACTGACATCGTTCAGGATATATGCAAGCATGTTGGTATTCCAAATCAGCAGGTTCAGGATTTAACGACGCGTTATACAAAAATCGGAACGTCAAAAAACAAGCTGTTTGCAGACTATTTCAGACGTGATGAGACGGCGTTTCTTAACGAGGTCGCCGAGGAGCGGTCGCTATGGCTGGCGCAACTCGGCGAGATGCCATAAGGCCGGAACCGCTTCGCATCAGATTTATTGCATCCGGCGTCATGGCTCTTTTGCGCTTTGGCAAATGCCGGACAAGGCTGGGCCTGTTATGCTTGGTGAAACCGCTTATCGACGGGTGTTTCGTTGCTGGTAATGCGCGCGCAATGTCGAGCGGTATAACGGCCTGAAGGCCGTTTGCCCGGATGATGCCGGGAGCTTCCGTCTGTTGGCTTGCTTGCCGGTCTTCGTCTCTTCAATAACCGGCCTATATCCCTGTCGCTTTCATGCCTGCTTTGTGATGTCATAGCCATAGATCGGATCTTGCCGGGCATAGATAAGGTCCGGCAACAGTTTTCCCGCAAGCCACATCGGCCCGTAGCTTGTCGCCTGTCCGAGTATGGTCCGTTTGTGAAATGTGCTCATATTGGCCCGCGAGCCCGCCTGGATACGCGAGGTTCGCTCTATTCTGCTGCGATAGAATGTTGCCAGTGCGTGCTGCGGGTCGGTTCGCGACATATTGCAAAGATACGCCAGCAAATATGCGTCCTCGATCGCCATGACGGCGCCCTGGGCCATGAAGGGAAGTGTCGGATGGCAGGCATCGCCAATTAAAACGGTGCGCCCCCTGTGCCATTGCGGCAGAGGCGCGCGGTCAAATAGCGCCCAGCGAAAGTGTTCATCGGCGGTGGAGATTAAGTTTGTTATGACCGGATGCCAGCCGGCAAAATCTCTCAGAGCGTCGTCGCGGCTGCCGCGTTCGGTCCATGATTCATGGCGCCACTGATCGTGTTCGACGACGCCGACAAAATTTGCCAGCTCGCCGTTGCGGAGCAGATAGGTTACGGCGTGCCGGCCCGGTCCGGTCCAGATGCAGGCGGTGTCGGGAGGTGTCCAGCGTCCAAGTTTCTTAACCGGAACAACTGCCCGCCATGCAATATTGCCGGTAAAGTCGGGCGATGCCGCGCCGAACATCTGGGTTCGAAGAGCGGAGTGTATGCCATCGGCGCCAACCAGAATATCACCATGAAATGCGCGCCCGTCGGTGAGCTCGGCTGTGGCCGCCCTATCATTTTGGCGGGACTGCGCAAGCGTTGCGTCGAGCTGGATGCAGTCGCCAGCTCGCTGACGAAGTGCTTCGGACAGGCAGTTAATAAGGTCGGCGCGATGGATATGGACATAGCTCGCATGCCAGCGTTTAGGCCCCTCTTCGGTAATCGGCACTTTAAAAATCTGGCGGCCGGAGCGTCCGAACTTCATTTCGAGTGCACGCGGCTGAAATCCGCGGCGGATAATCTCGTCGGCGAGACCGAGACGGGCAAAGACTTTCATACCATTTGGGCTGATCTGGATTCCGGCTCCGATCCCCGTAATGTGCTTTGATTTTTCAAGCAGCTCTACATCCCAGCCAAAATGCTGAAACGCCAATGCGGCTGTTAAACCGCCAATTCCGCCTCCGACAATAACGACTTTCAAATTCTGCTCCGTTTACCTCTGATGCAGATATGTCAGCATTTCCCTGAAGCCCCAATGGTTTTGTCATGCCAAGCTTGATGCCTCGGCTGCTATTCGGCGACCTTCTGGGCCAGACTGGCCTAGTCCACCAATGTTTTCGGTTTTGGCATCAGAAAGATGAGCGTGAGGATGAAGAGATAGGCGATTGAAAGCACAAGGAAACAGTCGCGGAATGCTAGAATGGCCGCTTCGGTCTGTAGCAAGGATGCGAGCGAGCCGAACGCGCGCTGAAACGCTTCACTAAACGGCAGACCATCGGTCTGGAGCGTCATCATTGTAAGGCTGTGCTGGTAAACGAATTCGACATTTGTCTCGTCGATCCCGGCATTGAGATGTTGGTGATGGAATACGGTGCGATTCTGTAACAGGACGGCAAGCATGGTTACGCCGAGCGAGCCGCCGACTTGCATGACAAATGAGGCGGCACCGGTCGCCGATGCAAGAAGGGGAGGTGGAACCCCGCGGACAGCCATTGTGTTGGCGGGTGGCATCAGAAAACTAATGCCAATACGGCCGATCATAAGCCATAGCACAATGTTCCAATATGGCGTCGCTGAGGCGACCCCCGATAAGAGCCAGACCGATAGAGCAAAACAGAATGCGCCAAACCCGAGAAGCAGGCGACTATCCAGAATATCGGACAAACGGCCGGCCAGCGGAAACCCCATCACCATTGCAATGCCGCTCGGGATCATCATTATCCCGGCTGCGGTCGGGGAATAGCCCTGTATTAGCTGGACAAAGATCGGGACCAGATAGGTCGAGCCGTAAATCGCCGTTCCAGTCATCATGATCACAAGGCAGGCCGAGGTGAACTGCCAGTGCAGGAAGACTTTCAGATTGAGCGCGGGGAAAGGGTGTCTGCTTTCCCACCAGAGGAATGTCGCGCCCGCAACCAGGACAGTGATAATTTTAGCGAAGGTAAGATTGGAGTGCCAACCGGCCCGGTCACCACCTGAAATCGTCGAAAGCAAGCCCACCAGTGTAATGCAGATCAGGACAAGTCCGACCCAGTCGAGTTTGGGGCGTTGTTGGTGGCCGTCCTCATCGCGCCCAGGCATCACTATTGTCGCCATGGCCGTCGCCAGTATCGCAAGAGGCACTGTGATGATGAAAACCAGTCGCCAGCTCGACAGGTCAACGGCAAGTCCGCCCAGAACGGGGCCGAATGCCGGTGCGAGAACGACCCCGACCGAGTAAAGTCCCATAGCTGTTCCGCGGCGGTTGTCGGCGAATGTCTGAAAGATCATGAACATCGACATCGGTTGCAGTAAGCCGGCTGCGACACCCTGCATGGCGCGAGATAGAATGAGTGTTTCATAAGTGCTGCTAATACTTCCGAGCAGTGAGCCGAAGATAAATAAGAGCATGCCGCAAATATAGGTTCTGCCCGGACCGAAAGCGCTCATGGCCCAGGCATTTAGCAGCATGGCAATCGTCGAGGCGGCGAGAAACGCCGTCGACATCCATTGCGCTTGATCCTGCCCCAGTCCAAAAGCACCGATAATTGACGGCAGGGCGACATTGATTGTGGTCGCGGCGAGCAGGGTCGACATTGACCCGCAAAGCATCGTTCCCAGTAACAGCCATTTATAGCTAGGGCCAAACTGTCTGATACGCGCCCTGATAGCGGACCCGGCCGTGGCCGGTAAGTTGCTATCATCAACTTCAGCCAGCGAAGCGTCATGCGCCTGGAGTTTAGAGTCGCCCGTCAATCCGCCAGCTTTGACCTGAAAATCGACACTCTTACCATCGAGCCGGGACGGAGTTGCTCGGACTGGCTATCGAGTTCGATTTTGATTGGTATGCGCTGTGTTATTTTAGTGAAGACACCAGTTGCATTTGGATTAGGCATCAGCGCCATTTCGCCGACAGTTGAACTACCAATGGTTATAATTCGACCGCGGACCGGCGTGTCGGGATCACTGTCAATATGGATCTCGACCAGCGCATTGTGCTGGAGATGACGGATTTCGGTCTCTTTGATGTTGGCAGCGATCCAGATATCGTCCGGGTCATGCAGGAGTGCCACGCGGAACCCTTGCAGGGTGCGTTCGCCGGGATCAAAAAACAGCTTGTCGATGACGCCGTTTATCGGGCTTCTGATTTCGTGTTTGCTAATGATCACGCGTTGCCGCTCGCGCTGCGCTTCGGCCTGACGAAGATTGGCCTGGAGTATCAGCAGATCCTGGGCAAATAGGTCAGTGTCACCCGCCGCGATGACGGCCTGCCGGGTCCGGGCAGTTGCCGAGCTCAGCTGCGCCTGTGCAACTTGTAGTGCTTGCCGGGCAGTATCGAGTTCATTCCGTGACTGATCCGCCCGCTCCTGTGTTACGCGGCCATTTTCCAGCAAGGTTTGCAGCCGTTCGAAATCTCTCAGGCGGGTTTCAAAAACAGACTGGGCGGCGCCGATTTCGGCGCGTGCCGCATCTTGCTCGGCCGCCATTGCAGCAACTTGCGTGCCGGATTTTGAATCGAGCTGTACAATTTGCATCTCGGCCTGTTCGATCTCGATCCTTAGCGCCTCTATTCGGGCCTGATATTCGTCGAGCAGGAGGCGGGGTTCGCGATCATCAATTTCGAATAACAGCTCGCCAGCCTCGACGGTGTCGCCGACTTTAACATGCACGGCTGTTACGATTCCCGAAACGTCAGCCGAGAGCGCAATCATATCCGCTGCGACCCGGGCGTCAGAGGTGATGACTTTTTGTGAGCGATCAATAATCCAGACTGTTAACAGGCCGAGCGCAATCATTGTCACAAGAAACAGGCCGAGCGTTTTCGGTCTTGCGGCGGTCCGAGCTACGACTCGTAATACCGACATCAGCCATTGTGCGAGGGGTGTCGTATGAGTGCTCATGGCATGCAGGGACAAGATAAGCCCCGGACTCCTGCGTTAGTGAACCGTTGCAGACGGTTTTTCTTTGTCTGTCCGTGAAGCTGCCCGATTAATTTTAAAAAGCAAGCATGACGCAAGGGTGACCTGTTTCCTCGTAAAGGGCGGTATCCAGGTCTTAATTGCGCGAGTTTGCTCGATGTTCGAGATCGTCTATGCGTTGATAGAGTGTTGTCTGAATAGGTCGATCAAAATGCCGTCACATAGAACTGAATTTATCTGTCTGAACGGGCGGCATAGCCAGATTATTCTTGAATGCGTCGAGAGTGGCGCACCGGTCTGGCACCACTGGGGTGAGGCAGGGGTGCACCCGCTGCCGGATGCGAGTCTGTCCAGCCAGCGTCCGGTTCCGCCGTTTTCACTTGATGAACCGGTCCCTTTAACATTGGTCCCGACATTTGGGACTGGCTGGTTCGGGCCAAGTGCATTCCATTTGCATCGGGACGGCAAGGATTGGGCGCATGCTTTCACCGCTTGCCATGTGCATCAATTGTCACCGGATCATGTGCGGATTGATCTGATTGACGACATTGCCAAAATTGATGTCAGCGTCTGGCTTCGGCTCGATCCGGATGATGATGTTTTGACGATGAAAACCCGGATTGTGAATCGCGGCGAGGCAAAATGTGATATTGGTTGGCTGGCGGCCGGGACCTTGCCATTGCCGCCGGAGGCGGTTTCGGTTCAGTCACTTTCCGGTCGCTACGGCAATGAATGCCTCCCGGAAAAAGACCGTCTTGGCCGCTCCGGATGGCGGCGTGAAAATCGTCGGGGTTTGACCTCGCACGATATTCTGCCTGTGGCCAGCGTAACCGGCCCGACGACAGATTTTTCAAATGGCCCGGTCTGGTCTGCGCAGCTGGCCTGGTCTGGCAATCATGTTCAGACCATTGACTGGAATGATGGCGCCGGCTGGGTCTGGCAGGCGGGTGAGGGGTTGGCGCCCGGTGAACTTCAGCTCGAGCCGGGAGCGTCGGCTGACAGCCCGGAATGGCTGGCGACGTTTTCGCCGCATGGATTGAACGGGGCGGCGCAAAATTTCCATTCGGCCCTGCGCAAGCGCAGTCCACGCCGGCCTGATCATAAGCCCGCAGCACCGAGGCTTGTGCATTATAATACGTGGGAGGGTCTGTATTTTGATCATGATGAGGATACGCTTGCAGAATTGATCGGAAAAGCTGCCGATCTCGGCGTCGAGCGGTTTGTCCTTGATGATGGTTGGTTTCGCGCGCGAAACGGTGACAATGTCGGGCTGGGCGACTGGGTAGCTGATCCAACAAAATACCCCAATGGACTGGGGCCGATTGCGGATAAAATCATCGCTGCGGGCATGGCTTTCGGCCTCTGGGTCGAGCCGGAAATGGTGAACCCTGATAGCGAGCTCTATCGCGCCCATCCGGATTGGGCGTTGAACCTCGCGGGACGTGATCGGCCGACTGCGCGCAACCAATTGGTTCTCGACATGACTCGGCAGGATGTCATTGATTATCTGTTCGAGCGGTTGAACAATTTACTGGGCACACTGCCGCTATCCTATCTTAAATGGGATCATAATCGGGAACTGACACATGCCGGCGCATTCGAACGTCCGGCATTTCGTAGACAGGTGCACGGGACCTATCAGCTGATTGACCGGTTACGGGCCGCATATCCGCATGTCGAAATCGAATCCTGTGCCGCGGGCGGAGGACGTATCGATGCCGGCATGCTGACACGCGCAGATCGCGTCTGGCCGAGCGATAATCTCGATGCCTTGAGCCGGCTTGAAATGCAGTCGCAATTCTTGCAATTTTTCCCGCCGGAGATCATGGGGGCTCATATTGGCACAGCGCCGGCGCATGTTACGGGACGAAGCCAGTCATTAGCGTTTCGGGCCGGCGTGGCCATGTTCGGTCATCTCGGTATCGAGCTGGATTTAAGATCGCTGGCCTCGGATCAAGCAGCGGAGCTGAAGTCCTGGATTGATTTCTACAAATCAACCCGGACGCATTTGCATGCGGGCCAGATCTGGCGAGGACACGCGCCTGACAATGTGGTCTGGCAAGCATCGGCCGGTGATGATGGCATTCTACTCGCTATCTACCGCACAAGGCCGGGTGAGGCGCGTATTGCGCCGGTTGTCAGGCTGCCATTTGTACAGGCTGATATGACCTATCGTGTCGTTCATATCCATCCGGAAGCAACGGCCGGGAAGGCCGTCAATGAGAATGAGGATGGGCGGCATCCGGCGGTCTGGCCGGATCGTCCCAGTCGAGACGCTGGCTGGCGTGAATATCGCGGTGCTGTTTTATCCGGTCACGGTTTAGCACTGCCACTTTTGCCTGCCGAAACATGTCTGTTTTTTAGATTAGTCCCCGTCGGGAGCTAGTGCATGATGGGCCTGTTCTTCTGCTTTTGCCTGCCGAGACATGTCTGTTTCTTAGATTAGTGCCCGTCAGGAACCAGTGCATGATGAGTGTGTTCTTCTGCCAGGCTGCATGCGTGGTGGCTGACTGGCACTGTCGATGCATGGATTTGATTTCCGGCAAGGGACGCGCCGGTGCTTTTCAGCAATGGCTGGCTGATCTGGCCGTCATCAGAGCGCTAGAAACCGGCCTATAGAGGTAATCACCACAAGGACCGGATCATCACCGGACCATCTTGTCCCGCCTAAATCGCCGATTGATGTAATATTACATATGTATATAATATAATATCATTATGTATATAATGATATCTCTCTAGACAGAGCACGAAACATGCGGCCGTTTATACCTCATTGCCT
>NHBW01000007.1 GCA_002172915.1 Hyphomonas sp. TMED17
TCGGCACCGCCATAAATGGCATTCGGGTTCTGCACACCCTCAATCGCATTCTCACAAGCGGCTGTGTATGGCGTCGCATCACCCGCAATACAACGGTTGATAGGCGCTTGACCAAGAATGACCAAGCCACCCCACTCGCCATTACTGTCGCCGCCAAAATCGCCTGCTCCGCGCTCAAGATCAGCGGAGCTCGTGAAAATGATCGGAGCANTAGCCTCACCATCAGCAATTAACTGGGAGCCACGATTGACAACCAAATGGTCAGCACCGTTGTCGCCATATACAATTACGCCCGGTTCAATGGTTAATACAGCACTGTCACCGTCAGCCGCCTGACCAGAAGCGCCAATGTCAATGCCGACATCAACGCGACCGTTGAGGCGGTAAGCCACACCATCCACTGCCGAGAGTGTCGTGTCCGTCAAAATAGCACCGGAGATCAGACAAGTCGTCAGGCCAGCAACGCTATCGCCTTCGGCAAAACCGGTCGGACATTCAGCGGTATTATCTCCGCCATTATCGCCACCACCGTTACCAGTGTCGCCGCCATTCCCGGGAGGCGTCGTTGGGGTTGTGGCACCCGGAGACGCAATATCGCTACCAGAGGAACACGCTGCCGCTAATAAAAGCGCTAAGACACTAACTGAACTACGAAAAGACATGACTACTCCTGAATCAAAAAACGCAACTTCTGTCGCTACTATTTTAACAACACTTNAGNGCCCCTACCTCGACGAGATGACAGTTTCGTAACTATTGTGTGACAGTTTTGTGTCATTGTTTGAGGGCATTACGTCCTAAAAGCTCCATATTATGTTGGTGTACGGAGCTCTAATAATCTGGTCCGTTCCGGGCCTTATGAGAAATAATATTCTGTTAGAATTGCTTTTTTTTTGAGCGGGATTTCCGAAACATAAAAATTTTAATCTTTACACAGAATAAATTGGAAAGACCCAGAGCAGCCAGCCCGCCAGACATAAAAACGGACCGAATGGTACAATATTTTTGCTAAATTTCGTTCTGATTACAATTTGACGCAGAACAATTAGAATCAGTGCCGATGATGACGCCACCAGCAGCACCACAGGGAGATTGTATAAACCCAGCCACGCTCCGAGACCGGCGAGGAGTTTCGCATCGCCCATGCCGATTCCATTGCGATTATAACGAAACCGCCAATATCGCGCGATTAGCAAGATTAGGAGATATCCGGTCATGGCGCCGAAAACCGAGGCTATAAGGTCTCCATTCCGGCCATATGTCACTAACAGACCTGAAAGAATAAGTGGGCCGGTAATCCAGTCGGGAAGCCGGTACTGATCGAGATCAAATGCACTTAGCGCCAGCAGCGTGACCGCGAGCGCTGCTCCCACGAGCCGGTCGACAGATGAGACATTACCGGTCCATTCTTTTCCGCCCCAAATCAGAACAAACAGCCCGACGAGAAGCAAGAGCAAGGCAATGGTTTCGAACCGGTTCCGTCTCTGATCAAGACGCGCTAAGAGATCGTCCTGTTCCAATCATAAACTCCGGCCGCGAAACCCCTTGGCGACAACAAAGAGCTCGGGCGATCCGCGGCGGCTAGACGGTGGCTTAAGATGGCGGACATCGGAAAAGTCGCGCTTCAATTGCGTCATCAATTGCAATGTCGCACCTCCTAGAAACACTTTTGAACAAAAGCTGCCGCCCTGAACCAGATGCTGGCGGGCAAACTCATACGCCATATCGGCAAGCGCGGCCGTGCGCAGACTATCAGTCCGGCGATGTCCAGTTGTATTGGCTGCCATATCAGACAAAACCAAATCGGGCGGACCACTTAGTCCGCTCATCATGGCCGCAACATCATCGGGATTGTTAATATCGCCCTCAATAATATGGGCGGTTGCAACCGGCTCGACCGGTAGCAGATCAATACCGACCAGTTCGCTGACATCCCGCGCCTGACAGACTTGCAGCCAGCCTCCTGGCGCGCATCCGAGATCAACCACACGCAATCCGCGGCGTAATAATCGCATCCGCTCATCAATCTCGAGAAGTTTGTAGGCGGCACGGGCGCGATAGCCTTCATTCCTCGCTTTTTGAACATAAGGATCAGATAGCTGCCGTTCGATCCATTTTTTGGAACTTTCGCTTTTTGCGCGATACGCAATTACTTTTCGCTCTGACAACCGCCGTCCCGAGCCAGCTTTGCTGGATCCAGCCGCAGGCCCTCGCCACCGGCGTTTCCCGTCATCCGACATTGGCAGCCTGCATTGTGTTCTCCGCTTTCGTTGATTGACCCGTCGACTTGCGACGGCGACGTCGTCTGCGCCGTTTCGAATTACTCATCATGGATAAAAGCAATCCCTCTCGCAAACCACGATCGGCGACCCGCATTCTGGCGTCCGGGGCGAGCTGCCAGACAGCTTCGACAATCGCACAACCCGCCAGCATCAGGCCGGCCCGTTCAGCGCCAATCGTCGGGAAATTTTGCCGTTCGACAGGACCCACATCCCGCAACCTCCCGATAACATCGTGCATATCGCTATGCGTGACCCACATCCCGTCGACCAAATCCCGACGATAGCGATCGAGACCAAGATGAACACCGGCCAGACAGGTAATTGTACCGGACGTTCCGATCATATGCGCCTTACTTTCGGCGAATGCCTTTTTGACATCCAGTCCACCCGACCAGTTTGCCACATAATCCAGCGCCATCGTCCGCATTTTCTCAATAGCGTCTGCTTCATCAAGATGCGCAAACGCTTCCGTTAGCGTTACCACACCAATTGGCAAACTGGTCCAGAGTTTAATCGGCGGTTTACGCAACAGACCTGCGAGTCCGCCTCTCCGCACTTGGCTTGAATCAACCAGGGATACCTCGGTCGAACCGCCGCCAATGTCGAGCACAAAAACGAATTGTGACTCCGGCTCAATAAGATCATGACAGCCAATCAGGGCAAGCCGCGCTTCTTCGTCAGGCCCAATTATCTTAAAGTCGAGGCCGGTACGCTGCTTAACAGACCGAATAAAATAGGCACCATTGCTTGCCTGTCGACAAGCCTGCGTCGCAACACAGCGGACATGCCTGACATTACGTGCTTTCAGCTTAGCCGCGATTTTGCTCAGGGCCTCAAAAGCCCGTGCAATAGCCTGCTCGGAAATCCGGCCACTTTCGTTCAAACCCTCGCCAAGCCGCACGATTTGCGAATAAGAGTCGATCACTCTGAAGCTGCCACCGCGCGGTGCAGCAATCAGAAGTCGGCAATTATTTGTCCCCAAATCAACAGCGGCAAAGAGCGGCGCTCGATCCCGTCGTGCCTGAGGAAAAGCTTTCGAGACAGCCTGACGGCTATCATTATTTTTGTTAGCCATCTGCGGCCCAAATCTTGTCTGTTGCAGAAGGATGTAGCACACACTNATATAATGAGCCAACGACGAAACATCTTTGCCCGAATTTTTGGGCGTTCCGGGTCGCAGAAAAAACGGTTTGCAGTACCAAGCTCCGAGACAGTGGCTCGCGAGAGCAGCACTGAAATTACTGCGGATGCGCCGGCGACACCTGTGGACGTGACATCGCCCCCGCCCGAGACATCTGCGACAAGCGCAGACCTATCCGACAGTCAGCCCGAGACCGCGACGCCGGTAATGACGGATCCTGTCGAGACGGCAACTAAGCTCGAGAAAATACTGCCAAAGCCGGCCCACATCGCACCAGCGTCAATAGAAATGCGGCATGCCAAATATCAGATCGGCCAGATTGTTAGACACCGGCTGTTTGACTTTTACGGTATCATTTTTGACGTGGACCCGGTCTTCTCCAACACTGACGAATGGTATGAGGCCATCCCGAAAGAGATGCGACCGGACAAGAACCAGCCATATTATCATCTCTTCGCCGAAAATGACCGCTCGCATTATGTTGCCTATGTCTCTGAGCAGAACCTGACAATCGACGAGCAGACACTCAGGATTTCACACCCCGACATCCGGCAGATTTTTGATCTTACCGATGATGGCTACGTGCTAAAATCCGAACAGCGAAANTAGCGCACCCCGAAAGCATTCGCGAAATATGCCGGAGACATGCATATCCGCTTAAGCTTCCGAATGTCCGAAAAACATTCCCGGCGGCCTCAAACTTGAATGTGTCGTCCCCAATATATCGTGACCAAACCGACCAAACTAGCGTTCAATTGGAACCAGCCAAAGTCAGAACAGGCGGTATATCGGAACCGGCCGGACAGGCAAATATGGCAAGCCGTGATCGTCACAAATCTGCTAGCCCTGCCACAAGATTATCCGGCAAAGCCCGGCCTTGCCAAAATACAAACTACCTCTCGCAACCCTACCAATGGCATCGATAAGCGTGTTTGTTCGACCCCGTCCGTCAGTTTCGCTAGCGCATCACGCATAGCAAACCTAGCGCATCACGCTTAGCAAACAGCGTGGGTCGCGTGGGCGAATGACGCCTCGTATGCAAGTAAGGTGCGGCGGCGGCGGCGCGATTGGCCGCCACAATACGGCCAGAGAATATTAGTGTGATCAGCAAATATGAGCGCGGTCCGNAAGTATAAATGTTGTTAGTAAACATGAAGGGCTACGGCTTAAACTTGAGACTATGACGTCAATCATCAACCAGAACTGGACCGATTATACGGCCGAACAGCACGGCATTTGGGATATGTTATATACGAAACTGGCTGATTTATTGCCCGACCGCGCAGCGCCCGATTTTATGGCCGGTCTCGATGCGCTGGATCTGCACAAAGGCGGCATCCCCAATCTCGACGCACTGTCAGACTGTCTGGAACCTCTGACGGGCTGGCGGATAGTCGGTGTTCCCGGCCTGATATCCGATCCGGAATTTTTCGAACTTCCGGCAAGCCGACGGTTTCCAGCAAGCACTTTCATCCGCCGTCCTGACCAAATTAACTACATTCAGGAACCCGACATATTCCATGACATATTTGGTCATGTTCCGATGCTGAGCAATCCGGTCTTTGCCGATTATATGCAGGCTTATGGCGAGGGGGGAATTAAAAGCCTGAAATTCCACGCATTGAGAAATCTCGCAGCCCTGTATTGGTATACTGTCGAGTTCGGGCTGATCAAAACGCCCGACGGTCTGCGTATTTACGGTGCCGGCATTGTGTCATCCCCGGCCGAGACGGTGTTTTCGCTCGAAAGCCGGTCTCCCAACCGGATCAAATTTTCTTTGAAGCGGGTTATGCGAACCGACTACAAAATTGATGACTTTCAGCAAACTTATTTCGTTATCGATAGTTATGACGAGCTGTTTAAATCCACAGCAGAACGGGATTTCACGCCGATATATCGCACGCTTGCCAACAAGTTTGAATATTCACCCGAACAAACGCTCCCCAAAGACCAGATCATTCACCATGGCGATCAGGCTCATCATCGCCGCGCAGCTTCAATCTGTCACGGCAAGAGCAGACAAGCATCGCCATAGGAGTAAAACCTGTATTTAAAGGCGATGGCGTGGGCATAGGCCGCCTGCATTGTTTCGGTGCCCATCATCGCACAGATCAACATGAACAGGCTCGATCCAGGCAAATGGAAATTTGTCACGAGCGCGTCAGTCACTTTAAACTCGTATCCGGGTCGGATGAAAATATCCGTATGACCAGAAAAATCCTTTAGCTGGCGATCATCTGAGGCCGCACTTTCAAGCGTTCGCAATGCAGTTGTCCCAACAGCAACACAGCGCGCGCCGTCAGAGCGGGTCCGATTGACTGAAGCCGCGACATCACCATCCACGCGACACCACTCCGAATGTAACCGGCCAAGATCAATCTGGCTCTGTTTCAATGGTGCGAATGTCCCGAGGCCGACGGTCAGTCTGACGAAGGAATGTGCCAGTCCGGCTGCTTCCAGCTCGCCCATCAAGCGCGGTGTAAAATGAAGCCCGGCTGTCGGAGCGGCCACGGATTCTCCCGTTCCGGCGGCAAAACCCGTTTGATACGTATCGGTATCTTTCGCGTCGGCGGGACGGCGGCGTGCGATATAGGGCGGAAGCGGCATCGACCCGGTCTGCTCGAGCGCCGATATCAGTTCCGATCCCGCTAAATTGAATTTCAGCTCAACTTCGCCATCTCGTCTTTTACCAACGATTTCAGCCGACAGCGTTTCGCCGAAAACGATGACATCGTCGCGCTTTAGCCTTTTACCGGGCCTTGCCAGCGCCAACCAGACATTATCGCCCAGTTGCTCGACAAGATTGACATCGGCGGAAATGTCCCGGCCATGCAGATCGCGTGCCGGACGAAGACCTTTCAACGCGGCAGGAAGAACCTTGGTATCATTGAATACAAGTCGGTCGCCGGCCCCGAGAAAGGCCGGCAAATCCCTGATCGATGCATTAATAAGGGAACCACCTGCTTTTACAACGAGTAGCCGGGCCGCGTCCTGAGGCTCGACCGGCCTAAGCGCGATAAGCTCTTCGGGAAGATCGAAGGCATACGCCTCGAGCCCTGTTTCAGACCTCACCCGACAACTACACTCGGAACCGGCGGCAGATCGCATATATTCGTACCATCCCGATCTGCATCTGACAGGATCTGGGTCCACTCAGGCGTATCCGTGCGCATTATATAAGCGTCAGGACGAGCGCCTTCCGGCAGGTCAGAAGCTAATTGCGCCGAAATAACCAGATCAGGATTGACGACAGGAAAGCCGTCAGGAGCGGGGCCTTTGCGAAGCGCGCGCGCAACGTCCAGACCTTCGATAATCCGTCCCTTTGCGGTGTATTCGCGATCTAGATGCTGTCCATCAAGCGTAATCAGGAAGAATTGCGCATTTCCGCTATTCGGATCGCCGGTTCGCGCTGTCGACAAAACGCCCGGGCAGTGCGGCATCCAGACGTCGATTAAGCCATCATAGGACATCGCTGCCAGAAATGCCGGCTGCGCCTGTAGCGGGAAACCTTTATGGAAACCCATTGTCGCAGAATCACTTGGCCCGATGCTGTCCATCGGCATCTCGCCAGGCGCGCGTCGGACGGTAAACTCCGCCAGCATGGGCGCCATCATTTTGTCTTCGCCATGCGTCGCAGCAACGTCACCGCCTTGCGCCATAAAGTCCTTGATCACACGGTGAAAGAGTGTTCCGTCATAAAGCCCGCTGCGAATATAGGCTCTAAACTGCTCGACATGCCTTGGTGCGATCTCCGGCAGCAATTGCAGGACAATACGCCCCTTACTTGTATTAAGAACAACCAGATTATCGGGGGCGACCGTCCGCCATTGAGCGGGCTGCGCGGCCACATCTTCATAAGTATGAGCCGGTCCGGTTTCTTCAACTGCCGGCTCCGCCTCGGCACAGGCCGAGCAAGCCATTAGCATAACCGCCCCGATTAGAAGTTTCAAATTCATACCTTGTACTTCTCCAATAGATGTTTCTTGACCATCGGTGTAACGAAAGGCGTGATATCGCCGCCGAAACGGGCGATTTCCTTGACCAGACGGGATGCCACGGCCTGGTGTTTCACATCAGCCATCAAAAACAGGGTTTCTATCTCTCTGTTCAACTGCTCATTCATCGCCGTCATCTGGAACTCATACTCGAAGTCCGACACCGCCCGCAGCCCGCGAATAATCACGCTGACTTGGCATTCCTCGGCAAAATGCATCAGCAATTTGTCAAACGTCCGGATTTCAATTTTGGCCAGCCCGGGTCCGGCGAGACCTGCACACTCTTCTTGCAGCATCGCCAAACGCTCACCCAGCGCAAATAAAGGTTTTTTAGCTTCGCTGACCGCAACCCCGATGATCAATCGGTCGACAACTTTCATAGCCCGGCCGATAATATCAAGATGACCCATTGTGACGGGATCAAATGTCCCCGGATACAAGCCTACTCGTTCCATCAGGTGCTCCGCTCTTACATATCAATCAGGCTCAAAAGAGANTAGCNCTACTCTTTAACGGGTTCGCCATCATCTACAAGTCGCGCCACCGAGACAACGCGCTCATCATCCTTAGTCCGCAACACCCAGACCCCGGAAGTTGCCCGGCCCGCAATACGTATCTGCTCGACCGGCGTCCGGATTAGCTGACCAGCATCGGTTACCAGCATNACTTCATCATTTTCCTGTATCGAGAATGACTGGGAAATCCGCTTAACCGGGCCGTCCTTTTTATTGCTACCCCAGATATTATGCGCCACCAGACCTTTGCCGCCGCGCCCGATAACACGATAATCATAGGCAGAAGACCTCTTACCCATACCATCATCGGAAATCGTAAGAATAAACTCTTCAGCAGCACCAAGTTCCGCAATCCGTTCAGCTGAAAGGGCAGCTTCTTCCTCTTCGCCCTCACTTGCTTCGATACTATCCGCAGGCACTAAATCTTCCGCCTCCCCTGTCGCTACCCTGCGCATGGCCGAGGCGTGCTTGAGATAGGCCCGCGCCTCTGCCGTTGTGACTTCGACATGGCGCAATATGTCCATCGATATGACGTGATCGTCGTCGGCAAGGCGGATACCGCGAACACCGGTCGAATTACGCCCGGCAAATACACGGACATCATCAACTCTAAACCTGATACACTGGCCTATCGCCGTGGTCAGCAGAACATCATCTTTTTCGCTGCAAATCTCGACCGAAACAATGCCATCGCCATCATCAAGCTTCATGGCGATTTTACCGTTCCGGTTGACCCGGACAAAGTCGGACAATTTATTACGCCTGACTGTGCCGGTGCGGGTCGCGAACATCAGATCAAGTTGCTGACGCTCTTCCTCGCCTTCTGGTAATGGCATGACACTTTCAATCCGCTCATCCTTGGATAGCGGGAAAATATTCACCAGCGCCTTGCCCCGCGATTGCGGTGATCCGACCGGCAATCGCCAGACTTTTTCCTTGTAGACCATGCCCTCGGAACTGAAAAACAGCATTTCAGTATGGGTGTCGGCCATAAACAGCCGGGTAACGAAGTCTTCATCCTTCATCGCAACGCCTGAGCGTCCTTTGCCACCACGGTGCTGCGTCCGGTATGTCGATAGCGGCGTCCGCTTAACATATCCGCCATGGGTCACCGTTACGATCATATCTTCGCGTTCGATCAGGTCCTCATCATCCATATCGGCACCGCCGAAGGTGAATTCCGAGCGCCGGGGCACAGCAAATTTATCTTTAACTTCGTTCAGCTCACCGCGAATAATATCAAAAATGCGTTCCCGGGACCGGAGGATGTCGAGATAATTTGCGATGCGTTCAGCAAGCCCTTTTGCTTCACCAGCAATATCGTCACGCCCCAGCCCCGTCAGCCGGTGTAAACGTAAATCGAGGATCGCTCTGGCCTGCTCGTCCGACAAGAAAATCGCATCATCACCTTCCCAACGGGTCCGCCGGTCAGCAATCAGCCGTAGCAACGGCCCCATATCCATAATCGGCCAGGCCTTGGCAAGCAGCTGCAAGCGCGCTTCTGCCGGATCGGGTGCATTTCTGATTATCTGGATAATTTCGTCAATATTCGCGACCGCAAGCGCCAGCCCGACCAAAACGTGCGCGCGATCACGCGCTTTGTTCAGCTCATACTTGGTGCGTCGCGCGACAACTTCTTCCCTGAACCGGATAAACGCCGTCAATATCTGACGCAGGTTTAGCTGCTCGGGACGACCGCCATTCAGCGCCAGCATATTGGCCGGGAAAGATGTCTGAAGCTGCGAATACCGATGCAGCTGGTTCAAAACGACTTCGCCGCTGGCATCGCGTTTTATTTCGATCACGACGCGAATACCATGCCGGTCAGACTCGTCGCGTAAATCGGCGATACCCTCGATCCGCTTCTCGCGAACGAGAAGCGCGATCTTTTCGACCAGGCTCGCCTTGTTTACCTGGAAGGGGATTTCCGAAACAATGATTGCCTGACGACCATTTTTCATTTCCTCGAATTCGGTCCGTGCCCGCATCAGAACAGAGCCGCGTCCCTCAAGCAGAGCTTTGCGCGCGCCGGCATGCCCGATAATCAGTCCGCCGGTCGGAAAATCAGGTCCCGGCACAATTTCAAGCAATGCATCATCATCGAGTTCCGGATCATCAATCAGGGCCAGAGTGGCATCAACCACTTCACCCAGATTGTGAGGTGGCACATTTGTAGCCATGCCGACTGCAATGCCACCGGCGCCATTCACCAGAAGATTGGGATACTGCGCCGGCAGAACCATCGGCTCCTGCTGCGACCCATCATAGGTGTCCTGAAAATCGACTGTATCCTTGTGGATATCGGCCAGCAAATAGGTTGCCGCCTTGGTCATCCGGCTTTCCGTATAACGCATGGCCGCAGGTGGATCATTATCAATAGATCCGAAATTACCCTGCCCGTCGACCAATGGAAGTCCCATTGAGAAGGGTTGCGCCATCCGCACCAGCGCATCGTAAATCGCAGAATCGCCATGCGGGTGATAATTACCCATCACCGCCCCGACAATATTTGCCGATTTCTTATAAGGCTTGTCCGGCGTATTGCCATTTTCCTGCATGGCATAGAGGATCCGGCGATGTACCGGCTTTAAACCATCGCGCACATCCGGCAGCGCCCGCGACACGATAACGCTCATCGCGTAATCTAGGTAAGACCGTTTAAGTTCGGACTCGATATTTACCGGCGCTGTACTTGCGTTCTCCGGAAACTCTGGATCTTCTGGTGGCGTCATTTCGGCCCTCACGCGCTCGGTCTTAGATGTCTCGGCCGTCCAACTCGATTCGTTGAAAAACCCCTTCCTACTCTATCAGACCGCTACCTCAGGGCAAACCGGAAAACACCCTTCCGGTATTGCCTTCAACAGGCCGCGCCTAAAATGGAATTTCGTCGTCGAAATCCTGCCGTCCGAAATCTGTTGCCGGGCCTTCCATCGTCCGCGCACCGCCTGATCCGGCCTGATCATAACCGGTCTGACGGCCACCACCGGCCATATCATTTCGTCCATCAAGCATGGTCAGATTACCACCATAACCGCGTAATACGACTTCGGTCGTGTACCTGTCCGCACCGGACTGATCCTGCCATTTACGCGTTTCCAGCTGTCCTTCGATATAAAGCTTCGAGCCTTTTTTCACATAGTTCTGAACGACCCGCACAAGGCCCTCATTAAAAATGGAAATACGATGCCATTCGGTCTTCTCGCGCCGCTCGCCCGTGTTCTTGTCTTTCCAGTTTTCGGATGTAGCCAAAGAGAAGCTGCAAACTTGACCCCCATTCTGAAACTGGCGTACTTCCGGATCCTGCCCGACATTACCAACAAGAATAACCTTATTCACTGAACCCGCCATGTACCTACTCCAATAAAATCATTTCTCGTTCCGCTGTAACGGCTTGCGACAAAAATGTCGTGTCCATCACGCCATTCTTCCACACAAAGACTCGCTAAACGGTGAATTTGTACAGATGTTCATTTTTTGTTCTGGTCGTCAAGCCTGCCTTGTGACACACTTGTAAGTCTAGCCGCCGCGATCCAGATGGAAAGACGACCATGAGCTCTATCGAATCTCCCTTTATCCGCGTTCGCGGCGCTAAGGAACACAATCTCAAAAACGTGAACATCGATATACCGCGATACCAGCTGGTCGTGGTTACGGGCTTGTCGGGATCGGGCAAATCCTCGCTGGCATTCGACACGATCTATGCTGAAGGGCAACGACGATATGTCGAGAGTCTCTCGGCCTATGCCCGGCAATTCCTCGAACTCATGCAAAAGCCTGATGTCGAGAGTATCGAAGGTCTGTCTCCCGCGATTTCGATCGAACAGAAAACAACCAGTCGCAATCCGCGTTCGACAGTCGGAACAGTAACTGAAATATATGACTATATGCGGCTGTTATGGGCCCGCATTGGTATCGCCTACTCACCGACAACCGGGCTTCCAATTGAAAGTCAGACCATCAGCCAAATGGTCGACCGCGTAATGGCGCTCGAAGAAGGCACGCGACTGTATTTGCTGGCCCCGATGATTCGTGGCCGGAAAGGCGAATATCGCAAGGAATTCGCAGAA
The DNA here is from genome assembly GCA_002172915.1 of Hyphomonas sp. TMED17. GTDB lineage: Bacteria > Pseudomonadota > Alphaproteobacteria > Caulobacterales > Hyphomonadaceae > Henriciella. The sequence goes on from NHBW01000007.1 coordinate 12,001, forward strand.
CTTTTAAAGAATGGCTTTCAGCGGGTCAAAGTCGATGGCGAGTTCTACGATCTTGAAACACCGCCGACGCTGGATAAGAAATTCAAGCACGACATCGATGTTGTCGTCGACCGTATTGTTGTCCGTCCGGACATGGAACAAAGACTGGCCGAGAGTTTCGAAACTGCCCTGCCCCTGGCCGACGGTATCGCGATCGCCGAATATGCGGATCTGGAAGACAATGAAACCGAAGCCAAGCGCCTGACTTTCAGTGCGAATTTTTCATGTCCGGTATCAGGGTTTACGATCCCCGAAATCGAACCCCGCCTATTCTCGTTCAATAATCCGTTCGGCGCCTGTCCAAGCTGCGACGGGCTCGGACAGCAAATGAAAATCGACCCCAGCCTGATTGTGCCGGATCAGGACCTGACACTAATTCAAGGCGTCATCACGCCGTGGGCGAAATCTTCGTCACCCTATCAGACGCAAACGCTGCAAGCCCTGGCGAGCCATTACGAATTCGACTTGAGCACCCCCTGGAATAAGCTGCCCGAAAATGTGCAACAGGTGATTTTATTCGGCACGGAGGCTGAAGAAGTCAATTTTGTCTATGATGACGGACTTCGACGCTATGATGTCCGCAAGACGTTTGAAGGTGTGATCCCCAATCTGCAACGCCGTTCGCTGGAGACCGAAAGCCAGTGGGTCCGCGATGAAATCGGAAAATACCAGTCAGCAGCAGCATGCCCGGCCTGTCTCGGCAAACGATTGCGACCGGAAGCGCTGGCCGTCCGGGTCGGAGGACTTGATATTTCCGACGCGGCCGGGTTTTCCATTCGCGAAGCTGGAGACTGGTTCAGCCGTGTTAGTGAGACCCTGAGCGATCAGGCCCGCGAAATTTCCGCAAGAATATTGAAAGAGATAAATGATCGGCTGATTTTTCTGAACTCGGTCGGTCTCGATTACTTATCAATGTCGCGGGCGTCAGGCAGCCTGTCGGGCGGTGAAAGCCAGCGCATCAGACTGGCGAGCCAGATTGGCTCCGGCTTAACCGGTGTTCTTTATGTACTCGATGAACCGAGTATCGGCCTCCACCAGCGTGATAATGCACGGCTTCTGGAAACCCTTAAGCGGCTGCGCGAACTCGGAAACTCGGTGATTGTGGTTGAGCATGACGAAGATGCGATCCTGACCGCCGATCATGTTATTGATATGGGACCACGTGCCGGTGTGCACGGTGGCGAAGTTGTCAGCCAGGGGACGGCAGAAGCAGTCATATCCGATCCTAACTCCTTGACCGGCGCGTATCTGTCCGGGCGCGAGGAAATTGCCATTCCGAGCACGCGCAGACATACGAAAAAGAATAAATCTCTGACCCTTAAAAAGGCCAGCGGCAACAATCTCAAAAATGTGAATGCGAGCATCCCTCTGGCCACATTCACAGCCATTACCGGGGTTTCTGGCGGCGGGAAATCGACACTGATCATCGAGACCCTGTATAAGGCGCTGGCCCGGAAGTTGAATGGCGCAAGCGCCAGTCCGGCGCCTTATCAGAGCATTGAGGGCCTGCAGCACCTCGACAAAGTCATCGACATTGATCAGTCGCCCATCGGGCGGACGCCACGGTCGAATCCGGCAACCTATACCGGCGCCTTTGGACCTATTCGCGAGTGGTTTGCCGGCCTGCCCGAAGCCAAGGCCCGCGGCTATAAGCCGGGTCGGTTTTCGTTCAATGTGAAGGGCGGGCGTTGTGAGGCCTGTCAGGGCGACGGCGTCATAAAAATCGAAATGCACTTTCTACCGGATGTCTATGTCACGTGCGACACCTGTCAGGGAAAACGCTATAATCGTGAAACACTGGATGTCGTTTACAAAGGTAAATCAATTGCCGATGTTCTGGATATGACTGTCGAAGAAGCCGCCCGCTTCTTTGCTGCCGTCCCGGCCATCAAAACCAAGATGGAAACACTGCGGAGAGTCGGTCTGTCATATATAAAGGTCGGCCAGCAGGCGACGACTTTGTCAGGCGGCGAGGCACAACGCGTTAAGCTCGCCAAGGAACTGGCCAAACGCGCCACCGGGCGGACACTTTATATCCTAGACGAGCCGACCACGGGATTGCATTTCCACGATGTCCGTAAATTGCTGGACGTGCTGCATGAACTGGTCGATGCCGGCAATACTGTTCTGGTGATCGAGCATAATCTCGACGTCATAAAAACCGCAGATCACGTCATCGATCTTGGTCCGGAAGGCGGTGATGGCGGCGGCGAAATCGTCGCAACCGGGACACCGGAACAAGTGGCAGAAGTAGAAGCAAGCTGGACCGGAAAATTTCTGGCCGAAACCTTCAAACGAAATCAAGCAAGACTGGCAAGCCAGCCCGGCAAGGGCCGCAAAGTTAAAAGCTGACCGCGTTTTCAGACCAGGTTCGGCACGATCTCAACAGCCATAACCGTGAGGCTGTCTCAAACCCAAAAAGATTAATAATAACAGTATCCGACTCGCTCGGGTCTAGAATTCGCCGCGCTGCAAATCATTGCTCAGCTGTACGACTTCCGGCTCTCCACTAACACGATGGCGATAGACCTGCGTGTTCTCAAGCACCCTTTGAACATAGTTCCGCGTTTCGCTAAACGGTATGAATTCAACCCAGTCAATCGGGTCGATTTCACCCGCTCTTGGATCACCATACTCACCGACCCATCGCCGTGGCCTTGATGCGCCGGCATTATAGGCCGCAGCCGTCATGACATAGCTGCCGTTAAACGCCTCTAGCAGCGTATCGAGGTGCGCTCCGCCAAGCGTCATATTATAGCCGGGATCGTCGGTTAGCCATGACAGGCGGAATGGCAATCCACGCTGGTTTGCCTCGCGCCGTGCCGTCCGCGGTACAAACTGCATCAAGCCGCGCGCATTTGCATGACTGACCGCATTTGGATTCATTTCACTTTCCTGCCGCGACAAGGCCAATATTAGCGGGCGCTCGACATCCGGCTCGCGCAACAATGGATAGTCGACAATCGGATAGGCGGCTTCAGGCGCAACTAACCCCTTGGCCAACGCCGCTTTACCGGCCCGAACGCCAATATCGTGATAATGCAATGCAGCGCCAAGCTCGGCCAATAGCTGGACTTCCTGCTCGGTCTGCAACTGATCATCGAGATGATAGGAAAACTTCCGGACGGAACTGCTCCAGCCATTCTCCGCAAACAATGTAATTACCTGCACCAACGGCTTTGCGAGAAATTGCGCCCGGTCCAGTTCCGTGATGGCTTCGGCTTGTTCGAAATTGATCTCGCTAGCCGTATTCTTTTCCGCCGCGAGCTGACCATAGTAAGTATAGGGAAATTTTGCCGCTTCCGCGAAGTTCTCTTCTGCCAAGACACTATTTCCCAATCTTTCATGCGATCGCCCGGCCCAGTAATAGCCGCGTGACAGGCTGATCGGGGTCGACACTTTTTCAATCATTGAATCAAAGTGCTGCAGCGCCAGTTCCGGATTGCCGAGATGCCGGAGTGCGACCCAGCCAGCCATCCACTCGGCATTTGAGAAGTCACCACCCCGGTCCATACCGTGATAGGCAGCGAGATCATAAGCCAGATCCCAGTCAGACGCTTTTAGAGCTGACCGGACGGCAATATTCTTCTCGCGCCAGAGGCGGCTGCGTCCGGCGGCCGGTATGTCCGCGCCATCAATGGTTCTGAGTAGATCCGCAACGCCCTGGCGGATACCCGCCCGTCGTCGCCAGTGTGCCCGTTCAAACTTCAGGCCAGGATGATCAACCAGTCCGGCCGGAACCGCCGCAACCGCTCTGTCAACTTGCGTCATCCGTCTGATCAGACGTATTCGCGCTTCGACCAGAGCCTGCCAGTCCAGGTCTAGGTAAGGTTTCATCTGGCTGGCCGCCGTGGTCTGCCGGGTCCATAACAGAAAATCAACCCGCGCCTGATGATCTTCACTATTAAGAGCATCACCATACCGTTCCAGTAGACGCTGACTGAGCGTACGCGTCAGAGTTTTGGAATGCCATGCCGACACAATCATTTCGAGCGCTTCATCACCACGTCCGAGCTGATCCAGCGCTTCGGCATAATGCAAGTATCCCGGGCCACTAATCGGGCCGTCATGCGACTGGAACCAGTCCGCAACCTGCTGCGGGCTCCGTCCCGACAAAGAAATTCTGCTTTCTGCATTCTGCCTAATCAAAGTTGTATCAGGCCAGTCTGACAAATGATCCAAAGCGACTTCAAGATCGGCAAACGACATTGCAACATCATAGCGCGCGCGATTCCAGGTCAGAACATCGCGGGCCGGCGAACTCACCATTTCGCGCTCTATCCGACGGACAGTCGGCCAATCTTCGTCGGAAATGGCGGCAAGCCCACGTCGCAGCAAATCGGCTTGCTGTTCGGGAACAATATTCGAGACAGCCATAAAGTCCGGCTTCAGCGTTGGCGAAGGAGCAGCAAACGCCGGGGTGCCTAAGGCCACCACGCTCAATAAACTCATAAAGATATTAAAAAGATCTCTGCGCATCACTTATCTTAGAATCATTGTTGATGGGCTAGAAATGATAGCCCGAACCGTTATATGAAAACAGTCCGTAATTTCGTCCGGTCTAAAAACCCTAGAAGATAAGATAAAAGCCATGTTCAACGGTTCTATTCCGGCATTGATAACCCCGTTTAAGCAGGGGCTTTTTGACAGAGCGGCATTCGCAAACCTCGTCGAACGGCAGATTGCGGAAGGCTCAATAGGCCTTGTGCCATGCGGAACAACCGGCGAATCGGCGACTCTGACGCATGCCGAACACCGCGAAGTCGTTGAACTCTGTATTGAAGTTGCAGCCGGACGCGTGCCGGTCATTGCCGGGGCTGGCTCGAACTCGACAGCCGAAGCCATCGAACTTGCAGCGCATGCCAAACAGGCCGGCGCCGACGCCGCGTTGGTCATCTGCCCATATTACAACAAGCCGGACCAGGCCGGACTGGAAGCGCACTTTACGGCAATCAATGATGCCGTGTCGCTACCATTGCTGGTTTACAATGTCCCCGGGCGGACCGCATGTGACTTATTGCCAGAAACAGTATGTCGTCTGGCAAAACTTCCCAATATAGTCGGCATAAAGGATGCAACCGGCGATCTCGGACGGGTTTCGATGCAGAATGCCGGCACACTTGGGGAGCAATTCTTCCAGATCTCTGGCGACGACCCAAGCGCTTTGGGCCATCGCAGCATGGGCGGTCTCGGCTGTATATCGGTCAGCGCCAATGTCGCACCGGCCATGTGTGCAGCCATGCATATGGCCGTCGACGATGGCGATCTACAAACAGCCATCGCAATTGAAGCCAGGATGATCGATCTTCATCTTGCAATGTTTGCATCCCCCTCTCCCGGTCCGGCAAAATACGTTCTCTCACGTCTGGGACTTTGCGAACCGGACGTCAGATTGCCGATTACACCTCCAGATACTGACGCCCGCGAAGCGATTGATGCGGCGATGGCCAAAGCAGGTGTCCTTTAGACTATGGCAAAGTCACAGACCAAAGGTCGCTCTGATGGACTTGTCGCCGAAAACCGGCGGTCGCGCTTCGACTATGCCGTCGAAGACACGTTCGAGGCCGGGCTGGTGCTCGTCGGAAGCGAAGTCAAATCGCTTCGAAACGGTCGGGCGAACATCGCTGAATCTTATGCCACCGTCGAAGATGGCGAGCTGTGGCTGATCAATGCGGATATTCCAATCTACGAAGCTGCGAACCGGTTCAACCATGAACCCCGGCGCAAACGCAAGCTGCTATTATCGCGGCGCGAAATCGCCCGCCTGTCACAAGCCATAGAGCGCACGGGGCGCACAGTTGTGCCTTTAAAGCTATATTTCAACGAGCGTGGCATTGCGAAACTTCTTATCGGCCTCGCCACCGGCAAAAAATCACGGGACAAACGCGAGACCGAACAAAAAAGAGACTGGCAGCGCCAGAAGGCCCGAATTCTCAAGAATGGTTAGCCCGAAGCGTCTCGGCGAATAAATTCGCATCAACATTCCCACCTGAAACAACCACGCCTATCGTCGTGCCCTTGGCTGCCTCTGGTAAAGCAAACAGCGCGGCCGCTAAAGCCGCTGCGCCGCCCGGCTCGACGACTAGCTTCAACATATCAAATGCGACACGCATGGCGGATCTGATATGGTCATCCTCCACCACCAGACCACCGGCCAAATGACCCGAAGCAATCTGCCACGGCAAAACCCCCGGGCTCGGCGTCAGTATCGCGTCACAAATAGATCGTGTGCCAGGCGCGTTCTCAACCCGGCCATTTTGCTGAAGTGACTGCGCCCAATCATCATGCCCCGCTGGCTCAGCCGTCCAAAACGCCAGCCCCGGCCGCTGCATTGCGAGAATCAATCCGCTCATCAGGCCACCGCCACCAGTACAACAGATCAAATGCTCCAGCCGGTCACCGGCGGCATCCAGTTGCTCGGCGAATTCGACGCCACAAGTCCCTTGCCCGACAATAATATAGGGGTCGTCATAGCTAGGCACCAAAACGGCGTTCCGTTCATCGGCAAGGCGACGCGCAATAATCTCGCGATCCTCCGAGACCGGGTCGTACAAGCGCAGCTCGGCGCCATCGGCAATAACCCGTTCGATCTTATTCCTGGGCGCTTGTTGCGGCATTACGATCGTCGCCTGAATACCCAATGCCTTTGCTGCCCGGGCAATGCCCTGCGCATGATTACCGGATGAAAAGGCCACAATGCCATTGGCCCGGGTCGCCGGCGTTAATTGCAGCAGGCGATTGAACGCCCCTCTGAGCTTGAAACTACCGGTTTCCTGCAGGCACTCGGCCTTGATAATAATATTCGCACCGACAAGTTCGTCGAGCCGGCTCGATTTCAGCACAGGTGTTTTGGCAACATGCCCTTTAATTCTGGCAGCCGCGTCTAAGACATCCTCGCGCGTTGGTAATGTTGCCATATTCTCGCTCGCCGCACCGACTTCATCGGTCGACAGCATATCCTATTTCTCGCCGGCTTTGAAATAATCCGGCCCCTGCTGCTTGAACCATTCGACAAATATTCCGATCCCGTCTGCCAGCGACGTTTGTGGCGCATAACCATAATCAGCTTTCATCCGGCTAATGTCGGCACATGTGTCGGGGACATCGCCCGGCTGCATCGGCTCCATAATCAGCTTGGCTGTCTGCCCGACCGCATCTTCAATATATCTGATAAAATCGAGCAGCCGGACCGGCTTGTTATTTCCTATATTGTAAATCCGGTGGGGGCGGTCGAGGCCGGACAGGTTCGGGACCTGTTCAGCAATCGCTGTTACGCCCTGCACGACATCATCAATATAGGTAAAATCCCGTCGCATATTTCCTTGATTGAAGACGCGTATCGGCTGGCCGCGTAATATCCGGTCGGTAAATGACCAATACGCCATATCCGGACGGCCCCACGGCCCGAACACCGTAAAGAAGCGCATGGCAATTTGCTGCAGCCCATAAAGTTTTGCATAGGTCAGGCTCATTAGCTCGTCGGCCCGTTTGGTTGCCGCATATAGTGAAACCGGCTTATCAACCATCGCATCTTCCGAAAACGGCGCCTCGAGCCTCTCGCCATAGACAGAACTGGAAGATGCATAGGCCAAAAGCGGTTTACGTTCAGCATGACGACAAAATTCGAGAACCGATAAATGGCCGGTCAAATTCGAGCTCGCATAGGCAAATGGGTTTTCGATCGAATACCTCACACCAGCCTGGGCGGCGAGGTGAATAACACGGTCAATCAGCGGCCGCTCGGCTAAGGCGAGTAAGGCCTCATGATTTGCAATATCAAGATCAACAAATTTAAAATCCGGCTTGGCCACAAGTGCCTCGAGCCGCCGTTTCTTCAAGGCGACTGAATAATAATCATTGAGATTATCGACACCAATAATCTGATGCCCCCGGGCCAGCAGGGACATGGCAGTCTGCGATCCAATGAAACCTGCAACGCCAGTTACCAAATATAACATACCAGCCCCTTTTGATCGGTCAGTTTATCGATAGCGAATTCAGCTTACAACGCTTAATAACAGAGCTGGGACGGCATCAGGCGATATTCTGCAGCAACGCCGCAACATCTTCGCCAATCTCGTCATGATCGAGGGCATGGGCGAGCACCGCCTCGAAATAGCCCAGCTTGGAGCCACAATCATAAGGCCGGCCATCAAACTCATAGGCATAAAAGGCCTGCAACTGCATCAGACGGGCCATCGCATCGGTGAGCTGGATCTCGCCACCGGCACCGGCACCCTGACTTTCCAATAAGGGAAATATGTCGGCCTGCAGGATGTAGCGACCGGTAATCGCAAGATTGGACGGCGCCTCCGAGACAGCCGGCTTTTCAACCATGCCATCCATTTCGATCAGCTTACCATTGCGTGATTTCGGCGCGATCACACCATAAGATGACACCCGCGCTTCCGGAACCGGGTCCACGGCGATCATATTACCGCCAACCTGATCAAACGCATCGACCATCTGGGCAAGACAGGACCGTCCGGACTTAATAATTACGTCAGGAAGCAATACGGCAAACGGCTCATCCCCGATCACGTCTTTCGCGCATAGAACCGCATGTCCGAGGCCAAGCGCACCCTGTTGACGAATGAAGCTCGATGCCCCCGGTGGCAAACCGGTTTGCTTAAGCTCGGATAGGATGGCGTCCTTGCCTTTTGCTTCAAGGCTGGTTTCAAGCTCAAACGCACGGTCGAAATAATCTTCAATCGCGCCCTTATTCCGCCCTGTCACAAACACAATGTGTTCAATTCCGGCTGCCAACGCTTCCTCGACAACGTATTGCAGAACCGGACGGTCGACCACAGGCAGCAGCTCCTTCGGAATCGATTTGGTAGCCGGCAACACTCTCGTACCAAAGCCTGCGACTGGCAAAACCGCCTTACGAACACCCATGAACACCTCCACTGATTTATATAAGTGGCGCTAATCCCGGGATCCGAACAGCGCTTATCTGATCGCTATCTATGATAAATAAACTCAACCTGCAAAACATATCTATGCCCGACAAAGGAAACTTGCCTCATCGCTCAAAAACAGACGCGATGTAATGGCCTCGACAGCACTACCGTCGCTGCAGCGGGGCAAACGGACAAAGAGTTACGTGTCTTCGAGAAACAGCTAAAGCGCCGACTGTGAATGCCCACCATCAACAACAAGCGTCGCTCCGGTCATATAACTGCCAGCCTCGGAGGCGAGCAATAATAACGGTCCTGTCAGCTCATCATATTCACCAAACCGGCGCATTGCGACCCGCTTCTTCATACTCTCGCCCTCATCGCTATTGAGAAAAGCATCATTAATCTCGGTCTCGAAATATCCCGGTGCAATGGCGTTTACCCGCACACCGTATCGGGCCATTTCGATTGCCATGACCCTTGTCATGTGATCACAGGCTGCTTTCGACGCCGCATAGGCTGCCAAAGTATGTCCCGGCCGCAGAGCGGTAATCGAGGAAATATTAATTATCGAGCCTGGCTTACCAGCTTTAACAAGAGCCCCGGCAAACGCTTTGGCCACGAGCCAGACGCCCTTGACGTTTGTGTTCATAACGAGATCGAAATCGGCCTCGTCCATTTGCGTGAACCAGCCCTCGCGCGACAGACCGGAATTATTCACGATAATTTCTGCTGGTTGTGAAAATGCTGCGATCACCTCCGACAACCCCGCCGCCACAGAGTCGGCACATGTCACATCCATTTCGACGACTAATGCCATACCGCCCTTCGCCCTTATCTCGGCGGCCAGCGCCTCTAGACGATCGCGACGACGCGCCGCGAGAACAACGATTGCTCCGGCATTCGAAAGCACTTTGGCAAAATGACGGCCAAGCCCCGATGATGCGCCCGTGATCAGGGCAATTTTCCCGTGAACATTGAAAAAATCAGACATAGTCTCACTCCTCACTTTGCAAATGCGCGGTTAAACTGTCCGCTTTGCGCGATCTTTGGCGTTTGTCGCCTCAATGGCATTCCGCGCCGTTTGCCAGTCCTCGTCGCTCCAATTGCTGAGCTGGTAAAAATTCCCGCCTGTTGCATTGTAGGCAGCGCCATCAATCGCGATCGTCTGGCCATTTACATATTCCGCACCCGGCCCCATCAGAAAGACCGCAAGGTTTACCAATTCGTGCATGAAGCCAATCCGGCCCATCGGGTTGCGACCATCACGGTTCATGTCTTCGGTTGTTTCGGCCTGCGGTGCCAGCCGCTTCGTCATGCCCTCTGTCGGAAACGGACCGGGCGCGATCGCATTAAACCGAAGCCCGTATCGTCCCCATTCGGTCGCCAGCGACTGGGTCATCGTATTAACGGCAGACTTAGACATCGCCGATGGCACGACAAACGGACCGCCATTCCACACCCAGGTGGTCAGGATCGAAATAACATTACCGCGCAAATTCTGATCGATCCAACGCTTACCGATATCCTGCGTCATACAGAATGTTCCACGGAAAACGATATTCGATATCGCATCAAACCCGCGAACCGAGAGATCTTCCGTACGAGAAATAAAATTGCCGGCCGCATTGTTTACCAGGCCAGTAAGCGGACCGTGAGCCGACCATATCCGATCATTCATTTCGGTAATCGCTTCGGCAACGCGAATATCGCATGCATGCGGTACGACTTTGCCACCATGCTTTGACATTAGCTCTTCCGCCGTCTCCTCACAGACCCCGCCGCGCCGGCTACAGATATGGACTTCACCGCCAAGCTTGAGAACGCCCTCAGCCATTTCCTTGCCAAGCCCTGTCCCGCCACCGGTAATCAAAATTCGCTGACCGTCCATTAGCCCCGGTCGAAACATTAATTGATCAATATCCATACCTTACTCCCTTTCTCTTATTATTATCCCAGACGTGACATCGAAGCTGCCACAAACAATCTAGCTCTGCTCTCAGCGCCAACAGTCAGCTCAGCCCGGCCAGGTCAGGCTAGGCCTGGTCGTCCGGCCTTTTAACTTCGACCCGGTGGGGATAAGGAATAGTTATGCCATTTGCGTCAAACGCTTCCTTAACATTCTTTAGAAGATCAAATTTCACCCCAAAAAAATCACTGGCATTTACCCAGAGCCGGGTCTCAATATCAACCGAGCTTTCGCCCAGATTCACCACTTTCACAAATGGCTCGGGATCCGAGAAAACCCTCTGATCCTCATTAATGACCGAGCGAATAACACCGATAGCCTGATCAATATTATCACTATAATCGATACTGAAGCGCGTATCGACCCGACGGGTCGTATAGCCGCCATAATTCTTGATAATGCCATCAATCGCCTGACTGTTTGGAACCATGATCATGATATTATCAATTGTCGCAAGCACTGTCTGGAACAGATTAATATCCCGAACCGACCCTGAAACACCGGCGACCTCAATATAATCGTCAAGCTTGTAGGGCCGAAAAATCATAATCATTACACCGGCTGCAATATTGCCAAGCGCGCCTTGCAGCGACAAGCCAATTGCCAGTGTTAGCGCACCGAGAACCGCCACAAAACTGGTTGCCGGTATCCCGAACACTTGCAACACGGCAATCAGAACCGCCGCCGTTATCGCCCAGCGCACTAACGAACCAAAAAAAGCGCCAAGCGTCGGATCAATCTGTGGTTGCTGATTGGCAAGATCGCGCACGAAGCCGCCAAATCGAACCGCCAGGCGCAAGCCAAAAAGCAACACAATAAAGGCGCCAACGACACGCAGGCAGAAACTCAACAGCAAAGGCAAATACTGAGTTGCAAGCACGAACAGATCCACATCCTGAAAATTCTCCGGCATTACGTCTTCCTTTCAGTGCTGAAACTCGCCCGATAATTAAACTCACCCATTTGCCGCGGCTCCCAGTGATCGGGCGCCTGTCCGCGCGGCGCGGATATCAGGTCGCAGCCGGCTGGTTGCAACCGAGTAAGTCCGCTCGCGTCCCATAACATAAACAGCCATGTCATGATCGGGAAACAAGCGGGTCACCGCATCATGTAAAATATTCAGTCCGCCGGTATAAGCCCCGATAGCTGGCATAATCAGGCGCGCCGAGCTTGCTATGAAACAGCGTGACCGGATCGTTCCGGCGCGCCCGGCGACTTTTGCAACCGGATGCAAATGTCCTGAAATTTCATTACGCTCATGCGTAGGCTCATGCCGGAACACGAGCTCTTCCGACCGCAAAACAGACATTGCCCGTCCGCCAAGATGCTGTGGCGGGTCAGGATCATGATTGCCTTCGACCCAGATCCAGTCGGCGGCCTGCGTCAGCGCGCGGATCCTCGCAATTGCGGTATCAGCAAGGCGCTGATCAGCCTTGCCATCATGAAAACTGTCACCCAGAGAGATGACCCGCTCAGGTTGCCAGCGTGCGACCAGTTTCTCAACGATTGCGAGCGTAGCAGCCGTATCATAGGGCGGTAGCATCTGCCCGTGCCTGGCGTAGCTAGAGCCTTTTTCAAAATGCAGGTCCGAAACGATCAGTGTTTTAAGCCGGGCCCACCACAGCCCCCCTTCCGGCAGAGGTCGCAAGACCTCGCCGCCCAAAATTACTGAAACCGTATCAACTTGATTTTGCGCAACCATTGACAGGATTTTGACCTGCGTTGGAACACCGGTCAATCGGAATAACACCAGCGCGGCGCGCCAAATTGCCTGCTAGATATGAAGTGCACGTCCTTCAGCAGCGAGAACGCTTTCATGCATCATCTCTGACAGCGTCGGATGCGGGAAAATCGTCTCCATCAAATCCTGTTCGGTCAGCTCGCCCTGGCGGGCAATTACATAACCCTGGATCAGTTCGGTAACCTCTGCCCCGACCATGTGTGCGCCGAGCAATTCGCCAGTCTCGGCATCAAAAATCGTCTTCACCAGACCATCGCCGGCTCCCAAAGCAATTGCCTTGCCATTGCCGACAAAAGGAAACTGTCCGACTTTGATCGGTCGTCCGAGCTGTTGAGCCCGCTCCTCGGTCAAACCGACGCTGGCGACTTGCGGATGACTATAAGTACAGCCGGGGACATTTGACGCATCAAACGGATGGGAGTGATTGGAACCAGCAATTCCCTCGACGCAAATAATTGCTTCGTGCGACGCCTTATGTGCCAGCCATGGCCCGCCGGTCAGATCACCAATTGCAAACAGACCCGGCACCCCTGTCCGGCCAAAGCCGTCAACGTTCAAGTGTCCGCGGTCCGCTTCCAGACCAACTTTCTCGAGTCCGATGCCTTCCGTATTCCCGACAATGCCGATCGCCAGAATAACCCGATCAAATATCTCGGTCTTCGTAACACCATCTACCGAAATCGTAGCTTCAACACTATCGCTCCCGGGCTGCAATCCGGACACTTTCGCACCAGTATGAATAGTTATGCCCTGCTTCTCGAAATCTTTGCGCGCAAAGGCAGCGATTTCGGCATCTTCTGCCGGCAGAATTCGCTCAACCGCCTCGACGACTGTCACATCCGATCCGAGTTCATTATAGAAGCTTGCAAATTCGATACCGATCGCACCCGATCCAATCACCAAAAGCCGCTTTGGCGTCGCATCCGGCACCATCGCCTCGCGATAGGTCCAGATCAGCTTGCCGTCAGGTTCAAGACCAATACTCGGAATAGAACGGGCCCGCGCACCCGTCGCCAGAATCACATTCTTGGCTTGGTACGAGGTTTTCTCGCCATTCGCGGCCGTCACATTTACCTTTGGCGCCGACTTGCCGGGCTCGATATCGGCGGCGCCCTTCAGCACGGTTATTTTATTCTTCTTCATCAGGTGGTTCACTCCTTTTGAGAGCTGGCTCGCGACGCCGCGAGACCTTTTCACGACCGCCTCGAGATCGAAATCAACCAGACCGATTTTAACGCCGAATTTTTTGGCATTTTTCGCCAGATGAAGCACTTCGGCCGACCGCAACAAAGCCTTGGTCGGAATACATCCCCAATTCAGGCAGATGCCGCCGAGGCTTTCCTTCTCAACAATCGCCGTCTTCATGCCGAGCTGACTTGCCCGGATTGCACCAACATAACCGCCGGGTCCGGACCCGATTATTATTAGATCAAAATCGCTCATTATCGCGTTCTCTCTACAGTAACATGCTCTCAGGCGTCTCGACGAAACGCTTAAAGGCAGCAAGCCAGCGCGCGCCTTCGGCACCGCCGATAACCCGATGATCGCAAGTCAGTGTCAAACTCATCATGGTCGCTGCAATCAATTCATCATCCGGACCGATCACAGGACGGCGTTCGCCTGCCCCGACCGACAGAATCATACCTTCTGGCGGATTAATGATCGAACCAAAGCTTTTAATACCGAACATACCAAGATTAGAAATCGAGAATGTACCGCCCATAAACTCTTCCGGCTTGAGACTGCGGGATCTTGCACGTTCGGCCAGATCTTTCATTTCTGTGGCAATTTCGGCCAGGCCTTTAGCCTCAGCATGACGGATGACTGGTGTAATCAACCCGCCATCAACGGCCACAGCAACCGAAATATAAGCCGATTTGTGGAATGCGATGCCATTATCAGTATAGCTTGAATTGCAATCAGGCTCGGCCATCAGAGCCAAAGCCGATGCTTTGATCAGCATATCATTGACCGAGATTTTCACACCATCAGGAGCCGCCGCATTAATAACGCGCCGCGCATCGAGAAGCCGGTCGAGTTTAACGTCGGTATTAAGCGGGAAGTGCGGGACCTGCATAAAGCTTTCTGTCAGCCGCTTCGCAACCGTCCGGCGCATGCCATCAAGAGCAACCAGTTCATAGCTGTCAGGCGCATAAATCCGGTCATCAAGAATTTGCGGCTGGATAAGCGATTGCGGCGCGGTCTGAACCGCACTGGCCGAGCCCGTCTTATTGCGTCCCTCTGCGACCGCCGCCAAGACATCTTGCTTTATAATCCGACCATGCGGGCCAGAGCCTTTAAGCCCTTCTAGAGTTACACCTTCGATTTTTGCGATCCGGCGCGCCAGCGGACTGGCTTTAATTCGGGTCCCTCTTCCGCTAAATTCGGTTTGCGCGGCAACCGGCGGCGGCGAAGCCAAGGCGGCATCAACGGCCGCAGGCTTCGCTTCGCTCGCTGCAACTGGTGGTGCACTCGCAATATCTTCAGTCGCTGCCGGCTTCTCAGACTTACCGATCAACGCCGCAGGATCTTCACCATCCTCCGCCAGAACAGCAATAATCGCGTTGACCTTAACGCCGTCAGTGCCGGCCTCAACCAGCAACTCGGCAACAACACCCTCATCAACCGCCTCAACCTCCATTGTGGCTTTGTCGGTTTCAATCTCTGCCAGAAGGTCACCGGAACGCACCTGGTCACCAGGCGCAACAAGCCATTTTGCCAATGTGCCTTCTTCCATCGTTGGCGACAGTGCAGGCATCAGGATTTCTATAGACATATCAGCCTCCTAAAGCCCGTAGCACGTCGCTTTGGCGGTCTCGACAATATCCGCAGCGCCCGGCAGACTCATTGCCTCCAAATTCACCGCATAAGGCAACGGCACATCCTTCTGACATACGCGCATTGGTGGCGCATCAAGATAATCAAAAGCAAACTCTGTCGCAGCCGCACATATTTCGGCGCCAACACCCATATGCCGCCAGCCCTCTTCACAGGTCACAAGACGACCTGTCTTACGGACACTGGCAAGAATTGTATCAAGATCAAGCGGCCGTATCGTTCTAAGATCAATGACTTCAGCCGAAATGCCCTGCCCGGCCAGCTCTTCAGCCGCCTCGAGGGCGAACCCGACCATCTGTGAATATGCAACCAATGTTACGTCCTCACCGGTCCGTTTGACCGCTGCCTTGCCGATCGGGACGATATAATCGTCGACATCAGGAACATCAAAAGATTTCCCGTATAGTAATTCATGCTCGAGGAAAACAATCGGGTTCGGGTCCCTGATCGCCGCTTTCAACAAACCTTTGGCATCGGCAGCATCATACGGCGCTACAACTTTCAAACCGGGAACATGCCCATACCAGGCGGCATAATCCTGACTGTGTTGTGCACCCACCCGGGCTGCCGCTCCATTCGGTCCACGGAACACAATCGAGCAGCCCATCTGGCCACCGGACATGTAAAGGGTTTTCGCAGCCGAGTTAATAATCTGGTCAATCGCCTGCATTGCGAAATTGAACGTCATGAATTCGACAATTGGCTTCAGTCCGCCAAATGCGGCACCAACGCCAAGTCCGGCAAAGCCGTGCTCCGTAATCGGTGTATCGATCACGCGCTTTGCACCGAATTCGTCCAGCAGCCCGCGTGTAACTTTATAGGCCCCCTGATACTCAGCGACTTCTTCACCCATAATAAACACAGTTTCGTCGCGACGCATCTCTTCGGCCATGGCATCCCGCAGGGCATCACGCACAGACGTCTCAACCATTTCACCGTCAAATGCCGGTTCAGCGGCAACCGCGGCAGCGCCGGGTGCTGGTGGCACGGCTACGGGTTCGGCTTGCGCCGTGACGGCATCGGCAACAGGCGCCGGCTCGTCATTTGCAGGCACAGTGGCACCCGCATCAGCCACGGCAAGCGCTTCGGCCTCCGAAACAGTCTCGCCGTCTTCGGCCAGTACGGCGATAACAGAGTTCACTTTCACCCCTTCGGTGCCGCCCGGAACCACGATTTTCGTCAAGATCCCTTGATCGACGGCTTCAACTTCCATGGTTGCCTTATCCGTTTCAATTTCAGCCAGAATATCACCGGCTGCTACTGTGTCCCCTTCGGCCTTGAGCCATTGTGTAAGGGTTCCCTCTTCCATGGTCGGCGACAGGGCCGGCATCAATATGCTTGTCGGCATTATTTTGTCTCCAGCAATACGTCGGTCCAGAGTTCGGACGGATCAGGCAAGGGGCTGGCCAAAGCAAAGTCGGCCGCTTCCTTCACAATCGCACGAATCTCTTTTTCAATTTCTTTCAACCCGTCTTCGGTTGCGAGCTTCTGATCCAGTATCTCGCCTCTGAGTCCGTCAATTGGGTCATTATGGCTGCGGATATCGTCAACTTCCTCGCGCTTCCGGTATTTCGCCGGATCCGACATGGAATGTCCGCGATAACGATAGGTTTTCATTTCCAGAATGTACGGGCCTTTGCCGGAACGCGCATGCTTGACTGCCTTGGCCGCGGCCTTACGGACCGCAAAGACATCCATCCCGTCCACTTCTTCGCCTGCAATTTCGAATGAAATTCCCCGCTTGTAGAGCTCTGTCTGGGAGGCGTGCCGGTACAGGCTTGTTCCCATCGCGTACATATTGTTTTCAATCACATAGACGACTGGTAGCTTCCACAGCGACGCCATGTTGAAAGCTTCGTAAACCTGTCCCTGATTTGCTGCGCCATCGCCGAAATAAGTCACGCTGACAGACTTCTTCCCGGAATATTGATTAGCAAAGGCCAGACCGGATCCGATCGGAACCTGCGCGCCGACAATACCATGTCCGCCAAAGAAATTCTTCTCGCGGCTGAACATGTGCATGGAACCGCCTTTACCGCGTGAATAACCATCTATCCGCCCGGTAAGCTCGGCCATCACGCCTTTGGCGTCCATGCCGCAGGCCAGCATATGCCCGTGGTCACGATAGCCGGTAATGATCTGATCACCTTTTCGCAGACAGGCCTGCACACCGGTCACAACCGCCTCTTGGCCGATATATAAATGGCAGAAGCCGGCGATTTCGCCCATGCCATAGAGTTGACCGGCCCGTTCTTCGAACCGCCTAATTAAAAGCATTTCGCGATAGAAGTTTAAGGCTTCATCCGGTTTGATTTTTTGACTTGCCCGACGCGAATTCGTAGCTGTTGCCATTGACCGCTCCCATATGTTTTGGGGCCGACTAACGCGACTTTATCACAGCCGTCGAGTTATATCATCTATGCATTTTTGCATTCATCGGGCTTGTTCGATGATAACATACTCGTCTTCATAGACGAAGCCGAGATCTCGCCGCGCCAAAATCTCCACAAAGTCAAGGTCTACCTGACCCGGAATCAGCTTCTCAATATCGCTTTGCAACGCTTCATTCTGTGCTTGAATCTCGGACAGCAATGCCTGCTTTTCAGCCACAGCATGCTGCATCCGTCCCCAGCGCCAAAGCCCCTGCTCACCAGCAAAGGCGTGGTACCCGAAATAAAGAATCAAAGCGACAAGCCCGCCGCTAGCCCATTCTGAACGCATCAGACTAACTCCTATCCGGTTACACAACACCAGATCGAGTTAAAGAAGCCTTTATGCGTTGATCAATGCCTGTCCAGCATACAATGCGGTGGCGCCAAGCTCTTCTTCGATACGGATCAGCTGGTTGTATTTTGCCAGCCGGTCTGACCGCGCCAATGAGCCGGTTTTGATCTGTCCGCAATTCAATGCCACGGCAAGATCGGCAATCGTCGTATCCTCGGTTTCCCCGGAGCGGTGCGACATGACCGAAGTATAGGCGTGCCGGTGAGCCAACTCGACCGCGTCCAGCGTTTCTGACAGGGTCCCGATCTGATTAACTTTAATCAAAATCGAATTGGCCGCACCGCGCTGAAGCCCGGTCGACAATCGTTCGGGGTTGGTCACAAAAAGATCATCCCCAACCAGCTGGCAACGGTCGCCGACCTGTTCGGTCAATGTGGCCCAGCCATCCCAGTCATCTTCAGCCATTCCATCTTCGATTGAAATGATTGGATAGCGATCGACGAGGTCAGCCAGATAGGCCGACATGCCATCGGCATCGAGGGTCTTGTTCTCGCCGGCAAGAACGTATTTGCCGTCCTTGTAAAACTCCGTCGAAGCGGCATCGAGCGCCAGAACGATGTCTTCTCCAGGCTGGTAACCCGCAGCCTCGATCGCTTTCATGATAAAACCGAGAGCATCATCGGTCGATGACAGATTCGGCGCGAAACCGCCTTCATCGCCGACACCGGTATTGTGACCGGCCTGCTGCAACGTATTTTTCAAAGTGTGGAAGACTTCAGACCCCATTCTGACTGCATCAGCAATACTGTCTGCCAACACCGGCATAATCATGAATTCTTGAATATCGATCGGGTTATCGGCGTGTTCGCCACCATTGATGATATTCATCATCGGCGTCGGAAGAATCCGCGCATTTGTGCCACCAATATAACGATATAGCGGCAGACTGCAGCTTTCCGCCGCCGCTTTCGCCGTTGCCATGGACACACCGAGAATAGCATTCGCGCCCAGACGGTTTTTATTATCGGTTCCGTCAAGCTCGATCATTAAGCCGTCAACGAGAAGTTGTTGCGTCGCATCCAGCCCTTCGAGTTCATTCGCAATTTCACCATTCACTGCTTCGACGGCGTCGAGCACGCCCTTGCCTTTGTAAGATTCGCCACCGTCACGAAGCTCATGCGCCTCATAGGCCCCGGTAGACGCCCCCGAAGGCACGGCCGCGCGGCCGAACGAGCCATCCTCAAGCGTGACATCGACCTCAACGGTCGGGTTACCCCGGCTATCAAGAATTTGGCGGGCGTGAATATCGATAATTTCGCTCATGATGAACCTCTGATGGCAATAGATAGGCGTGCGCCTAATGGGCCGCGAGGTAAAGTGCAAGCCCATTCGGTAAGATTGACAGCAACTTACTTGGCTAACGCCTTAATCTAGAGCCACGTTGCGCTCTACGCCGCCGCGTCCAGTGCATCCAGTATCTGTTCCATTTCATCCATAACGGCATTCATACGCCGGTCGAGCGCACGATAGGCGTCCGGCTGTGAAAGATCGACCCCGGCCGCCTTTAGCAGATCATAAGAATAACCGGCGCCGCCTGCTTCGAGAAGAGTTATAAATCGCTCTCTTGCATCGCTGTCGCCGGATAACATCATTTCAGCCAGAGATGACGCCGCCGCAATCGAGGTCGCATACTGAAAAACGTAAAAGTCGCGATAGAAATGCGGAACAGACGCCCACCCCGATGCTGACCGCTCGTCAATCGTTATAATTCCAAGATCATGACCATTATATTTACGCATTAGAGCAAGATAGATTTCTGACATTCTAGCGCCGGTGAGCGCTGCACCCTCATCAGCCAATGCGTTCACTTGATGCTCGAACTCGGCAAACATGGCCTGAGTATAGTAAGCGCCTTCGTACTGTTCGAGTTCGAAGCCGAGATAATACAGCCGTTCTTCGAGCGAACTTGCTGACTCAACCATCGTGGTGTGCAGCAGGATTTCATTCATCATTGACGCAATTTCGGCAATAAAAGTCGAATAACCCGCAGTTACAAAGGGCTGTTTTGAAATACTCAACACCGAGTGGACGGCGTGCCCGTACTCGTGCGCAAACGTCGATGCACTCTCATAATCATCCTTATGATTTAACAAAACATAGGGATGAACATCGTAGACTGCGCCATTCATATAGGCACCAGAGCGCTTACCCGGTTGCGGATAGACATGCATCCATTCTTCGGCCACGCCACGATCATAAGCCGCCATATATTTCGGCCCAAGCGGCTCAAGTGCACGCCGGGTCAGCGCAATCGATGTCTCGATGCTGAAGGTTTTGTCGAGGTTCACAAGCGGCTGATAGAGATCATAATGGTACATGCTGCCTTCGATACCGAGTATACGTTTCTTCAACGCAAGGAAGCGATGCAAAGTCGGGATCGAGCGATCGACTTCTGCAATAAGAGTCTCGTAGACCTCTTCCGGCATATTGTCTTCGAATAGCGCGCGCTGGACAGAACTTTCATATCCGCGCTGTACCGTCTTGACCTGCAAGCCGGCCAGATGCGCGCTGAGAATTGCGCCGAAAGTTGCCTCAAAATCGGTCCAAACCGCTTTGTAACTATTGAATGCCGCTTCGCGATCAGCGCGGTTTTGGCTTCTCAAAATCTTACTATAGGTCGGACGGTCAAGAAGGACTGTTTCGCCCGCCGAATCGACGAAAGTCGGCCATGGGAAATCGCCATTTGAAAGAATCGTAAAAATATCGCTGGGCGCAGCAAATGCCGTTTCGGACCCGACAAGAATACGCTCTTCAACGGCGGACAGAGTATGGGGCGCACCGCGCACCACATCATCGATAAAATGACGATAATCGTCCAGGTCAGGATTGGCTGCGATATAATTATCAAGGGTTTCACCACCGAGCTGCAACAGCTCGGGCTCCAGCCAGCTCACCGCTGAGAGAAACCGGCTATAAGCCGTCTGCGCCTCAAGCCGTAAGGCCTGATTTTCGGCAATACGGACATCCTCGTCACCTTTTAGCGAAGTAAAGACATAGACCCTGTAAACGGTCTTCATAACGTCAAAAATATCGCTCAATGCGAGCGCCAGAGCCTCGCTTCCCTGATCGAGCGTGCCTGCATAGGAGGCCAGTCGCTCGGAATCTTCCAGAACCGTTTGACGGGCTGCTTCCCAAGCGTCGAGACTCAGATAGATATCACTCAAGTCCCAAACTGTTGCGACCGACGTCGCCCCGTCGGCTGACGCGCTTCCATCTTCTGCCTCGGAAAGCAATGCTATGGGGGCGGAGACCGCCGTATCCGCCGCCGCCAGCGATCCTGACAGACCTTGCGCCGCACTAAAAATGAGGGTCGCTATCAAAGCACTTTTTGACGTTGAAAATCTATTCTTCAGCATAACGCTTCCACTTATGGTATAGTCATCAATCCCGCAATGTTGCGGCTGTTACAAATTTCATCTTACGCCGGGCATGCGCCAAAGGGCTTATGCCGAAGCGATTTAAGTCCTAATCCGCCGAAAACGTGAAATCTACTTGCACGCTTGTCCCGGCCGGCGCCTCCGCGCCCGGCTGCGACAGGCTAAACCCAAAGCCTTCATGCGGAATATTCGCACCACCGAAAGGCAGGCGCGGATTCAGATAGCGGTTGGGCCGCATATCGGTAAAGGATTGAACCGGCGCGAAAAACGTTTTCGATACCCTGCGCATTTCTCCATCGACGGCTTTATAAACCTCAAAACCGTCTTCGAACGGCTCGATTGCAAACGGCGCGTCAGCCGCATGCCAGTTTCGGAGGATCCGGTCATAGAGCCGGAATTGCGGCTCGCCATTGCGTATCCTGAGATCAAACAGGGAGCCCGCCCCTTTAAACGCCAATCGGTCAGAACCCGGCAGCATCGTGTTCACGATTGTGAAGCCATACATCAAGGAGCGGTTCTTCCAGCGCAACCCTTCCATAATTGGCTTCGCTCTATTGCTACCGTCATCGCAGCTGTCACGCGCAGCCTGTGTGACATCCGCCGAATAAAATTCGGGCTGGCGCTGGAAACACATCACATCGATATAGCTGTCGCGCAGCCATGACTGGGCATCCTCACCAAATTCATACCAGGACCAGCCATCTTCCTGACGATAATAGTCCGCGGGCACTTGCGGCAGCTGGAATTCCTGCGGTGTTGAGTCGACCACCAAGAGGAAGCCATTGCCGGCACCAAATTCCGCTGGCTCATTCTGGCTCCAGAGATACTCGCCATTATAATACCAGACCAGAACACCCGGCCGATAATTCGTATTATACGCTTCGAAGCCACCCTCACCGTCAGGCGCGAAGACGAAGCCCGTACCCCCCAGGCCGGAATCGTAATTTTTTACAGTATCGAATACCGCATAGGGATCACGATACTCCAGCAGATAATAATGTGGCACGGCCAGCTCGTGACTACCGCTGGACAGGGTAAATCCTTCTGTCTGCCAGCCGGACAAATCACTTGCTTCGAAATCGTCGGCAAAGCCAATCGCATCAAGGCTCACATTGTCGATCAATGCACCGTTTTCAACAGCAGCAACGTCGGTGAAGTAAGTGAAGCGCACCTGCACCCGTTCACCAATATAGTCGGACAAATCAAACGCGGCATTAATCCATAGCGCGACAGCGCACGGGTCGGTGGCGCCGGATCCAACCTGGTCTTCAGCCATGGTACGCTCGGCCGACGGGTCACAATCCGGGGCCGATTCGGATTTTCCATCGCCATCGCGATCCCCGCTCAGACCGGTAAACCCGGGTACTGACCCTGGTCCCTCATGCCCCTTTGCAGCTGGCATGATACTGTTAGCATCATCAATTGACGATTTGTCGACAGGCAGAATTCGCTCAAAAACGCCATTTTCGCCAGCGGCTTCAATATAAAGATAATCCCATTCGGATTCGATCTCGAACCATGTATCGAAGCGCAAAATAGCAGGCGCTCCCGCCGGCACGTCGCGCAAATCGAACGTCCGACTTAA
Source organism: Hyphomonas sp. TMED17 (assembly GCA_002172915.1). Taxonomy (GTDB): domain Bacteria; phylum Pseudomonadota; class Alphaproteobacteria; order Caulobacterales; family Hyphomonadaceae; genus Henriciella. The sequence goes on from NHBW01000007.1 coordinate 35,234, forward strand.
ATGCCGCAGCATTTCGTTACCCTGGCCAGAATAAACCGCCTGATTGCCATTATTCTGTATCAGTGGACCAAGTGTTATGGTTCGCCGCTTCGGTGGCAGAATAACCATGACGCTATCACACGCTTCGCTGACTGCCGGATTGTCACGGTCACCGCTCCAATCATTCATTGTCTTCAAATTCAGGCTACCAGCCGCATCCCCGCCAAAGCCCAGCGGCTTAACAATACAAGGTTCCATCCAGCCCAGCACGGTCCGCGACCAAGTGCTCATTTCCTGCGGAATTCCGCCGACGGTAGATGACATCACTTCCCAGGAGCCGGTCGAATTACTGGTCAGTCGGGCATAGATGTCAGGCAATCCGAGAGAGTGTCCGAATTCGTGAATAAATGTACTGATGTCGGTATATTCGCTCTGTAAATTGTAATCGACCAACCACAGACCATTTCCGATATCGATACCACTTCGGGGATTCAAGGTTCCGTCCACAACCGGCCCTTTACCCAAATTCTTTGCGACGATACTACGGTGCGGCCACATGCGATGGGCACAGGCTTGCTCGTCCTCGCTTAATTGCGACACCGCATCTGGTGCCGCGTTCGGGGTTAGCTTTTCGTCCAACTTGTAGAGCCCGTGACAACTCGACTGCGCCCCGCCGGATACAACCATTACAAGATGATCAAGATATCCGTCCGGCTCGTCACGATTTCCATCACCGTCATAATCGGTGGGGTCCCAGATATCATAATCGGCCCAAGGAAAATGAGGCTGTGCCGCAACCGCTGCGGACAAGGCATCCTGCACGAGTTCTTGCGAACGCTGATCACTTCTCCAGGAGCCGTCACTGTTTTGGGAAGGCGCACCATAATAACTCTGTGGCCTGTCCAGCTCAACGGTTGCAAACACGTCGCCGGTTATATTGTACTGCCCGCGCGACTGGTGGCGGTAATAATGCGACAGCGTCCCTGCTTCGGGAGACATTACACCTCCGGCAAAAAGCAGATTCTGAAAATAGGCCTGATTCTTAAGATCCTGGTCCGCGTCGCCTTCAAACCGGTCGAACGCCTTGTCAGAGAAACGAATGGGTAAAACCAGCAAACGATGCGGCTGGTCGGGTCGAGCCGAAATGCTATTGATCGAGTCAAACTGGATTTGCGGATAGCCCAATTTATCGAATTGCAGGGCTGCGAGATTATCGACCATTGCTTGCGACGTCGGGTCGGCAGAGACAGTTTCACCGGCCTCTGAGACGAGCGGCGTCATGACAAGTGCCGCCCCAAAGGCTAATTGCGCCAGCGTTTTCTTAATCCAGTCAGCCCGGCCTTTGCGCACCGCAGGCCTCGCGCAACCGGTTTGAGAGGACAAGCTGTGCGTGCCAGCCTGGGAGCAAGTTGCCATCCCCGCAAACAGGGATGGCAATTTATCCGTGAATATCATCTCTAAACCTCATACTCGCTTGTACTTTTATATAGTAAACCGTTTAACCAACGATGTAATTAGTATTGTGATATGATCGAGGGACAAATGCCGCGATGCTTTAATGGTCATTAAATTTTCGTCAAAATACGGAAACCAGTCTAACGGGCCGTAAAACGCTCACGCAATTCTGCCTTCAAAATCTTACCATTTGCATTTCGAGGCAAAGGATCCGACAGAAATTGAATTTCGACCGGCACTTTGAATTTGGCGAGACTCTTTCCGACATGGAGCTGCAAATCCGCTTCGGAAATATCAGCACCAGGCTTCAACTGCACGACGGCACCGACTTCCTGCCCAAGCACTTTGTGATCAATGCCGACAATCGCCGCGTCCATCACCGCAGGATGGTCATAAAGGGCACTTTCAACTTCGATACAATAAATGTTTTCACCGCCCCGGATCAGCATGTCCTTGGCCCGGTCGACCAGATATAAAAAGCCCTCATCATCAATCTTTGCGAGATCTCCGGTTACGACCCAGCCATCGACAAATGTCTCTGCCGTTGCTTCTGGCCGGTTCCAGTACAGCTTGGCATTGCTCGGCCCTTTGCACCACAATTCGCCAACCTCACCGGCTGGCAATCCATCTCCATTCGGACCAACAACTTTGATCTCGACAGCCGGTGGCGGTACGCCAGCACTATCTGGCCGGTTGATATAGTCTTCACCGGCATTCAGGGTTGCGGTTGCACAGGTTTCTGTCATCCCCCAGCCATTAGCTGGCGCTGCCTCAGGCAGGCGTTTAGATATCGTCGATACCAGTTCAGGCGCCGAGGGCGCCCCGCCATATGATACGGCTTTAATCGAGGAGGTGTCATATTTGTCGTAATCGGGATGCTCGAGCAATTGCCACGCAATTGCCGGCACGCCACCGACAACGGTGATCCCCTCTTCCTCGATAATCGGCAAGGCCAGACTTGCATCCCATTTATACATGGTGACGATTTTATCGCCGCGATACAAAGACGGGATTAAAATCGCAAAGGCGCCGGTCGCATGAAAGAATGGTACCGACAGCAAAATCGCGCCGGTTTCACGTTCCTCCGGTGCCGGTGGCGCTTCACCCCGGCGCAGCAGCATGCGCAACTGGCAAGTGCTCGAATTCATGAAATTCGAAATAATGGCACGATGGGTCGCTAATGCACCTTTGGGACGGCCGGTCGTACCAGAGGTGTACATAATCGTGGCGTCATCTTCAGGCTCCAATTCAATATCTGGCAAGCCAATCGCCGGCAGCGAGGACCAGTTCGATATCGGACCGATTATATCGGCCAGAGCGAGGATACGGTCATTAACTGCATCGCCTGCGGCCCCGATCACGAAAACCTTCTCCAATTTGCTCAACCCGTCCAGACGGGACTGGATGCGGCCTAGGATGTCGGCATCAATGACGGCAATCTTACTGCCTGAATCAGACAGACCATAATCAAGTTCGTCTCCGGTCCACCAGGAATTCATCGGCGTAACGATGGCCCCGATAGACAGCCCCGCAAAAAATGCGACAGCCCATTCCGGATAATTGCGCATGATAATCGCAACACGGTCACCTTTCTGAACGCCGAAATCGTTCACCAGCGCATGCGCGAAATGCTCGACTGCGCGATTAAAGCCAGCAAACGTCACGCGCTCACCTTCAAAGACGAGATAATCGCGATCCGGATACTGGGTGTCGGCGGCAACCAATAGGTCGCGCAGCGTCTTCGGCGCATCCACATAAACCTTCATGTCGACGCCATTGATATTAGCATCGGCAAGTTTCAACTCGGTCTCAGACGAAGCAATCGCAGCATTCGCGGCCTGAATAGACATTACCGGCCAATTTTCTGGCAAGCCTGACCCCATAACATATCCTCCAATTATTTTTATCCGATATGCGCTATCAGCGCCGGCAATGAAAGGGGATACGCCACGTTAGCTCGCACCTTAGCGGTGAATAAATCAGAATTGTCGGCTGAAACCGGATTTTACAGCGCGGTTAACCGGCAAAAATCTTATCCCGTCAGGCAATATTGTCGCCAATCCCGATCGCGGACGCATCCAGAACATCACCCCGGCCAAGTGCCGAGACCGCCATATCGGCAATATTCGCCGCGACCAGCCCGGCCTCGACATACATCTTTCCGGGATCATCCTGGTCCTGAAAAATATCCGGCAAATGCATCGTCCTTATCTTAAGCCCGGAATCGAGGGCACCGCACTGTGCCAGCTCATGCAAAACAAAACTGCCAAACCCGCCAATTGCGCCCTCTTCAATTGTTACAAGGACCTCATGCTCGCGCGCCAGACGTCTGGTCAGATCAACATCAATCGGCTTGGCAAAGCGCGCATCGGCAACTGTGCAGGATAATCCCTGCGCGGCGAGCATGTCGGCTGCGTTGAGGCACTCATGTAGCCTCGCACCATAGGATAAAAGCGCAATTGTCGTGCCTTCACGAACGATCCGGCCACGACCAATTTCGAGTGGGGTGGCGACGTCCGGAATGACTGCGCCAAAGCCGGAGCCCCGAGGATAGCGAAACGCGCTCGGGCGATCGTCAATAGCATGCGCTGTGGCAACCATATTTGCCAGTTCCGCCTCATCGGAGGCGGCCATGCATACAAAACCCGGTAGCGCGCCAAGATAACCGACATCGAAACTACCGGCATGAGTCGGACCATCGGCGCCGACAAGCCCAGCCCGATCAATAGCAAACCTGACCGGCAGGCTTTGTATCGCGACATCATGCACAATCTGATCATATCCGCGCTGCAGAAAAGTCGAGTAAATCGCGGTAAACGGCTTCAAGCCACCCGCGGCCATCGCCGCAGCCATCGTGACCGCATGCTGTTCTGCGATGCCGACATCGAAAGACCGATCGGGAAACTCAGCTTCGAAAATTTTGACACCCGTGCCCGATGGCATTGCCGCTGTGATCGCACAAATCCGGTCATCCTCACGCGCTAACTCGACCAAAGTCTGACCAAACACATTGGTAAAGGACGGCGCTGACGGCGCTGGTTTTTTTTGTTCGCCTGTCACAACATTAAACTGGCTTACACCATGATATTTGTCGGCGCTGTCTTCGGCCGGCGCGTAACCTTTACCTTTTTGCGTAACGACATGCATCAGCACAGGGCGGTTCATATTCTTGACGTTTTCCAAAACCGGCAGAAGCACATCAAGATCGTGCCCGTCTATCGGCCCGATATAATAGAAGCCAAGCTCCTCGAACATCGTCCCGCCCATCGCGAAACCGCGCAAATACTCCTCTGCCTTCCGGCTCGCATTCTCCAATCCGATCGGCTTGACCACGGCCTTGGCGAATTTTCGCAAACTACGATAAGATCTTCCCGATACGAGCCGCGAGAAATAATGGCTCATCGCACCGACCGGCGGGGCGATAGACATGTCATTATCATTCAGAATAACGATCTGACGGGCCTGGTCGCCGCCGACATTATTCATCGCTTCATAGGCCATACCGGCAGTCATGGCGCCATCGCCGATAACTGAAATGATATGATTGTCCTTGCCCAGCAAATCACGGGCTACGGCAAAGCCATGTCCGGCTGAAATTGACGTCGAGGCGTGTGCCGCCCCAAAGGCGTCATATTCACTCTCCGCGCGCTTGGTAAATCCCGACAGGCCGCCACCCTGACGCAGAGTCTTGATGCGGTCGCGCCGCCCCGTCAGGATCTTATGCGGATAGCATTGATGACCGACATCCCAGATCAGATGATCATCAGGCGTGTCAAAAACACTGTGTATTGCCACTGTCAGCTCGACCACGCCCAATCCGGCACCGAGATGACCGCCCGTCACGGATACCGCGCTAATTACTTCGTCGCGAACTTCATCGGCAATTTTTTTCAGTTCTTCCCGCGACTTCTCTTTGAGGTCACGTGGTGAGTTTATGCCATCCAGCAATCGCATGTTTTCCAGTTCGTCCATGACATGAACCTGTGCCTAAATCATTTATCTCGTGACGCGTTAATGCGCTCTATCGAGGACAAAATCTACTGACTGCAGTAATATATTTGCGCGATCACCAAAAAAAGCGAGGTGGGTGCGCGCTTGCGCCGCGAGCATTTTGACCCGTTCTCGAGCTGGCTCGACCCCCAAAAGTGTTACAAAATTTGTCTTACCGGCGCTTTCGTCACTGCGTAATGGTTTGCCGACAAGCGCCGGATCTCCTTCGACATCAAGCAAGTCATCAGAAATTTGATAAGCCAGACCGAGATCATGCGCGAAACCTTGCAATGCGAGACGCTCGCCCTCATTAGCACCGCCGAGGATTCCCGCAGACTCGACGGAATAGGATATCAACGCACCTGTTTTCAGACGCTGCATACGAGTAATCGTATTGATATCGCGAGGTGTATCCTGATGCAGCATGTCGATCATCTGACCGCCAACCATGCCAACCGCTCCAGAGGCATCCGCCAGTCGCTCGATCAACTTCAACCGCAAGACCGGATCGGTATGGGTTTCGGAACTGGCTAATATTTTGAAGGCCAGCGTGAGCAAAGCGTCACCTGCAAGAACGGCAGTGGCTTCATCAAAAGCCTTATGCACTGTCGGCTGCCCGCGGCGATAATCATCATCGTCCATACACGGCAAATCATCATGTACCAGCGAATAAGTATGCACGCATTCAAGCGCCGCGGCAGTCCGCAGTAAAGACCGCTCGGGAACATCGAATAATGCGCCCGTTTCAATAACGTAAAACGGCCGCATACGTTTGCCATTTGCTAGTGCGGCGTGCCGCATAGCCCGCATCAAATCAGCTTCCGGGCCCTGCGCTGACGGTATTAGCTGGTCAAGCGCAACCGTAACACGATCGGCGATCTCGGTCAGGCGTCTGCCAAACTCGGTATCTGATGAGGCCGGCATTACTCGAAACTCGCCGGCTCGGTCGTGACCGCTCCGTCAGCCCCCTGCACGACTTGTTCAACTTTTAATTCAGCCGCTTTTAATCGCGCCTCGCAATGCGCTTTCAGGGCCGCGCCGCGCTCATAGAAGGCAATTGATTCCTCGAGATCGACGACACCCTGATCCAGCTGGCGGACAATGTTTTCAAGCTCAGCTAGAGCTTCTTCAAAACTCATCTCCGAAACCGGTTTCGTTTCTGCACTCATCTTTTTCACCAATCGCTATTCGCGGAAATCGACCCTAGGGGCAGTCATGCCGCTACTCAATGGCCTCTACCTATTTTCCACGATATTCATAAATACGGTAACTCCAATACCCGTCACCGCCATCCCGGACACAAACCCAGCCAAGGCGCGTCAAAGGGCGTTGTAGCATTCGGTTAAACCAGCCGTGCGCCGCTAGATAAACACTTCCTTCTGCCGCCTTTTCATGCAGAGAAATAGCGGCCTCTCCGGCTCTGTTTCGGGCTTGGCGAAAGGATTCACCGTCAAGACTATGGCCGGCCAGCCAGCATATCCGCGCCAGAACATTCCATGTTTTTGGTAGATATTTTGCGCCTGTTAAGCGCGGCGGCGGCAGCGGGGCCTCATTATACACCGGATCTTGGGATGGTGACCGGCCACCGGATGCAAACTGCGCTGTTTCGACGGCTCGTAAACGTGCCGAGCTAAGGACAAAATCAACGCCGTCAACGGCGGCAACGAGGTTTTCCGGCGGCGCCTGATCGGCAGCCAGCCGTCCCGCCTCGTAGCGATTCCACCAGTCGCGATATTCCGACCAGTTTAGTTTTGGTCCGGCAGCCCTGTCCAGAGCCGGACGGCCATGCCTAGAGACAATAATAGGCCCGCGGGGAATGCTGCGTACCAACAATTTAGACATGACCTATGAAAACTCCGAACAACGCCCCGAACAAAAGGTCTTAGCGCGTTTTTCGCACGAGGAAAATGGTTTAAGTTCGGCTAATTCCGACCCGGTTTACAAACCACGCCAAACCCGCGACTTCATACATGGCTCGGCGCCTGCCCGCCGACAACTATAGGTACTAAAAAGAACCGTGTCGGCGCGCCCGATCAGGTTGTTAAAAGGAACAAATCCGATCGACGCCCGTTTTTCGGAAATACCATTTCTCGGATTACAGCCTGACTCCGCAATGATACCGGCCGCTGCCTGCGGACAATGTCCTGATACGGCCCGGGCATCGACCGAATTATCACGATTATCACCCATGAAAAAATAATGCCCCTCCGGAACAATGAAAGTCGGCGTATTATCCAGATACGAAACATTTTCCCACGTGTGAGCGAGCCAGCTAACATCGTCAATACGCTCGCGATACTCACGCGCCAGAACCGGTACGTTACGCCCATTCTCAATATAACGAACCCGCCCGATAAAATCCCGCTGGATAGGACTTCCATTCAGTAGAATGTGACCATTCCGAAGCCGAATTTCATCGCCAGGAATACCGATAATTCGTTTAATCATGACCCGTGGTGTGTGGGGGTGCTCGAATACCGCAATGTCGCCCCGCTTCGGCTGCGACACCAGAATCCTGCCATTCGGAAGGGGCAGATATCGGCCGAAACTAAACGGCAGCGAATGTCTCGAATAGCCATAGGCGAACTTGTTTACCGCAACCCGGTCACCGACCTGCAAATTAGGAACCATACTCTCTGAGGGAATAACCCGAAGCTCATAGAAAAGACCTGAAAAAATGAGAAAAACCGGAATAAAGACCGACAGAGTCGCGCCCCATTCGCGAAGCTCGTTCTTGATACGATCGGAAAGACCCAAGGGCAGGTCCACGACATCATGCTTGGTCGAGTTTTCAGCCATGCTCTACTCCTTCATAAGCCTCTCGCCGGACATTGAGACTGTTTCCGCCGGTTTATGATACTGATCGTGGTCTCGCACAACCGTCTGCCCATTTGCTTTAGCTTGATTGTGAAGACCCGCCTATGATGTAAAAACACCACATGCGGGGTTCGTATAAAATATTGGCTACGCCGCGCGATACCAGCTAACACCATCCGCATCCTCGCTGAAGGTGACTTTCCCCTGCCCGATCAGAAAATTCAGATGAGCAAGGGCCTCGCCTGTCGCCATGTTCAGAACATCATCATTGATAGCTCGACCGAAAATGGCCGGAAATATATCAACAACCCGACGCGGGGCCTGCGTGACGCTCTGCAACAGACGTTTAAGCGCGATTTCATGCCCCCGTATCAGATGGTCCAGCCGGTCATGCGCTCCGAAAAAAGGCTCATTATGAGCCGGCAGAACCAATGTATTTGCGGCTACTGCATTCTTGAGTTTAGCACAGCTGTTGAGCCAGTCAGCCAGCGGATTCGCCTTCGGCTCGGTAGGAAACACCGACACATTGGAAGAAATACGCGGCAGAAGCTGATCGCCGGAAATTAATACTCCGAGCGCCGGACAATACAGACAGGCGTGTTCGGGAGAATGCCCGTTCCCAATAATGACCGTCCAGGTCTGACCAGCCATCTCGAAATTCTGGTGATCTTCGATTCGGACATAGGAATCAGGCAATTGCGACAATGCCCGGCCAAATCGTCCGAACCGGGCAACATAATCATCAATGTGATGTGGTTGCCAACCGGCCCGCTTACAGAAGTCGATGGCTTCACGCGGCGCGTCGCGGCCGGTATCGGACACCAGCATCCGGCTCGTGATATACTCTAACCGGCTGATCCAGAACTCTGCCCCCGGGAATTTGCGATAGAGCCATCCCGCATTACCGATATGGTCGGGATGCATATGAGTCACGATAATCCGCCAGACCGGCCGTCCCCCGAGTAATTCCGAAAAAATATCCCGCCAAGCCTGCTTGGTTTCAGGCAATGGCATACCCGTATCAACAATGGTCCAGCCACGAGGACCATCATCAATCAGCCACAAATTTATACATTGCAGCGAAAAGGGGAGCGGCATTCGAACCCAGTGAATGCCCGGTGCCACTTTCATCGTCTTACCAACTGCCGGCGTCTCGTCGCCATGTGGGTATTTCAATGCTGCACGACCAGCTGTTTTGCCTTCAAATCCATCCATAATGATATTTTTGGCACAAGCCCGGGACGGCTCCAATCCATGACCAAGGGGCAGCTTTAATAAACTCTGACGGGGCCGCGCCCGAAATCCACCCGATACGCCCGAGCCAACAAAACGAGCCCATGCCTTGACGATGATCGCTTGCTAATAATTACAAAAGGAATACGACTTCTGGTTTGACGAGGCCGAGATGCAGACAGAACCAGCTAAAGAAACACCGCTTCTGCCATTAACTACCATGCAAAAAGGCATTGTCGGCTTATCTAATCTGTCCATGGGCGTCGGCATGACGATCAATTTCGTTGTTGTAACCCCGCTGGCACGCAGCGCCGGCCTCAGCGAAGTGCAGGTCGCCTGCATTATGGTGATATCTTCGGCGATTTACGCGCTGATGATCCCGAAATGGGGCGAATGGGCTAACCGGTTCGGCAGAAAACGGGTCATGGTATTCTCGCTTTTCGCGATGGGCGGCACGAATATGGCCTTCCTCTTCGCGCTTGACGCCGCTTTGACGGGCGTCCTGACCGGTACATCAATGTTATTCACCTTGATGTTTGTGCGTATCTGGTTCGGCCTGCTGGCACCGGGATTACAGCCGGCCTCAATGGCGGCGCTGACTGATGCGACAACGTCGAAAGACCGTGCAGCGGGGCTTGGCATGCTCGGCGCCGCAATGAGCGTAGGGTCCGTCATCGGCCCGGCTGGTGCTGCGATTCTGGCCCCCTTCGGAGCACTGACACCCTTATGGGGATCAATCCTGCTTTCAATTGCCTGTAGCATGCTGATCGGGTTTGCGCTGCCAGCCACGCGTAAGGCGCAGCGTTCGTCCAGCCGTCCGAAACCGATTGCGATGCGCGATCCGAGAGTGTTACCGCACTTCACTTTCCTGTTTATTTATTTCATCGGTGTCGCAATCATTCAGCAGACATTGGGCTGGTTTATCGAAGACCGCTATGCGCTGGCCGAAGACCAGACCGTATTATTTACCGGAACCGCGTTTGCCTGTCTGGCATCAATGATGGTGATTGTTCAATTCGGCTACATCCAGCCACAGAAACCGGACCCGCGTAAATCCCTGCCAATCGGCCTCGGACTGATTGCCATCGGCTATTTTGCAGTCACACTGGTCACACCGTTCTGGGGCCTGTGTCTGGCATTCCTGATTATCGGCGGTGGCGCGGCGCTAACCGTGCCATCCGCCAATGCAATTGGCAGCCTCGCCGTTGCCCGCCATGAACAGGCTTCGGCAGCCGCCCTGCTTGCTGCGGCACCGCCGGCGGCTTTTATTTTCGGACCTCTGATCGGCGCTTTCCTGTACCAGGCATCAATGCAGCTACCCTTCCTCTTGTCCAGCGTCGTAATGGCGGTGCTGGCTGCCTATGCTTTTTCACGCATCGACCGCGAGATCAAAGCCGGTTAGCTGGCCAGTAGTTTCTCCGACAAAGCATCCATAAAGCCGGCGAGTTCGACATCCAGCGTCGTTACGCCATTCGCATCATGCGTTGTAAGCGTTACGTCCACACGATTATAAACATTAAACCATTCCGGATGATGGTCCATTTGCTCGGCTTTAATCGCCGCCATTGTCATAAATCCGAAAGCCATTTTGAAATCGGAGAACACAAAAGACTTCGAGATTGCGTCGCGTTTATCGGTCGTCGCCCCCCAGTCGGAAACACTCGCAAGTGCGGCATCCGCCCCCAGTAATTCAGCCATATCAGCTCCTTATTCATTATATTCCAATAAGATAAACGTCCTCAATAGTCCCTAAAATCCCTGAAATCCGGTAACTTGCCGTAAGTCGCCAAGTAGCTGCTCTTCACTCAGCACTTTAATTGTCGCCATGCCCATCGCTCTGGCCGGCTTGAGATTTATCCCGAGATCATCGAGATAAACACACCGGGTCGGGTCGACCGACAATGTCTCAAACATAATCTGATAGATCCGAGGGTCAGGCTTTCGAATACCGAGCTTCGAGCTTTCAATAACATGATCGAACACGTCGAGTACCGCTTTGGCGCGTGCGGCCTTATCGGCATCATCAGACATTGAAGCACCGCGACCAATCGGAGCATTATTAGTGATACAGGCAACTTTTACATGCTGTTTGCAGATTTTAAGAGCGTCAACGACCCGCGGCCGGATATCACCGGCTAACAGACCCAGTATGTCCTTGCCATCGACCTCATGTCCCAAAAGACGACTTTCTGCCCGGAACAAATCGTCAAATCCGTCGGCATCAATCTCGGAACGTTCCAGCTGGGCCCAGGCATTAGTATCGCCATTGCGGGCGTTCACGCTGCGGATGAAATCCTTTGGCAGGCCGCGCTCTTCTTCATACCGGGAGAATGCCTCGAATGGCGATGACGTCAGGACGCCGCCAAAATCCCAAATTACCGCGTCGAAATTGTCGCTCATCATGTACCCTTCACCTTACCTTTTCCATAGTTTCGCGTGTGTCTTCTCAAGTTGCAATCCATCAAAATCAAGGGACGCTCGGGAAAACGCTTTTTAAACTTGGCGGTTTTGCGAGATGGTTTACATTACGCTTATGATCAATCGCATTTTTCTGTCCACTGTCGCCGCAATGTTTTTTGCTTTCGGATACTGGTCAATTACAGCCCCCCTTATGATGACAAGCCAATTGGGAGTTGTCGTCAGCGGTCCCGCCGCTGCCTTTGAAATGCGCGGCGTGTATGGCGGGATCAGTCTTGGCGCGGCTCTGCTTTGCCTAGGCGGTGCCATTCACCGTACGTTGCAACGACCGGCCTTGTATTTCATCGCAACCTATATGGGCGGCTATGTCATCGGACGCGCGGTATCACTCGTGGCTGGCGATACTGCGCCAACAAATAGCTGGATCTTCGCAGGGTTTGAACTGGTCATTTTCCTTTGTGCCGCAACGATACTGCAACGTAGCCGCAAATAGTCCTGCCTCCGCTAAGCCGATATCAAGGCAGCACCCGACTGACCGGCCGGGCTGATAAGGGTCTCCCGAGACAAGCCTGCGAACACTCTTATTACAAATAACGAGATGGCTTTCAAAACGCGCCGGCGCAATTCGATCCCGCATCGCGATAACCGCGCCCAAAAGTATCGAGCGACGTCAACCGTCAAGTCATATCGACATTAGCGCAGCTTAGACACTCATCGGCTGCAAACCGGTTTTGAACCGTTTCCAATTTGCAACATAAACCGCAGCTGACCCGCGTAGCATTGCAATTTGCTCGGGACCCAGTGTCTTGATGATTTTGCCCGGAGCCCCCATAACCAGCGAATTATCGGGTATCACTTTGCCTTCCGGTATCAGGCTATGGGCACCGATAATACAGTTACGGCCGATCTCCGCGTTATTCATAATCGTCGCCCCGATGCCGATCAGGATTTCATCACCGATCGTGCAGCCATGTAGCATTACCATATGACCAACAGTGACATCGCGTCCAATATTCAGCGGACAGCCAATGTCGGTGTGAAGCACGCTACCGTCCTGAATATTTGTGTTATCGCCAATATGGATCGGGTCATTGTCACCGCGCAGAACAGCATTGAACCAAACACTTGCGTTTTCGCCGAGTGTAACATTTCCAAGCACGGTCGCATTTTCCGCCACCCAATAATTATCACTCGCTGGAACGGTCGGTTCCACACCATCCAAACTATACAAAGCCATACGTCTCTCTCCACATATCGGTAGCTATTCAATAATTGATTAACTTTGATATTCTAGATTTCAAAGAGATTCGGAGATTTGTGTGTCGATTGTCGATAATAAACCCCGGCCCTGCCCCCCGCCTGCAGCAATCACTGCAGGGAGGCTAAATCTCTTCTCATTTTTTCGTCGCCGCCGTGCCCTAGGGTCCGGCGGTTTTTTTTCGCCTAAAATAGGACTTACACATGGGTAAACGCGCAGCCAGAAAACACCAAAAAGTTCAGAATAGTTTCGATGCAATATATGGTATCGAGCCGAGCGGTCTTAGCGACACAAAGCTCTATGCAATCAATGGCGGCGGGTGGCATCCTGATCAGGCGCGACATGACCGCGAGCAACATCCAGCAGACACGGCACGGAGCCAGCGGTATCAACGAACAATCAAACCAAGATCGGATAATCAGGCCCGACTTATCGAAGCGCTTGAAAACAAGGCTCTGATCATGGCACTTGGACCGGCGGGAACCGGCAAAACCTATCTCGCTATCTGCAAGGCGGTCGAGGCATTGCTAGCGGGCAAAGTCGCCAAAATCATTTTATCACGACCTGCCGTCGAAGCTGGCGAACAGATTGGCTTCTTACCCGGTGCACTAGAGGACAAACTCGCGCCATATTTGCGGCCGCTCTATGACGCGCTAACCGATCGCATGAGTCCGGGACAGTTGAAACATTTGATGGCGGACGGCACAATCGAAATCGCGCCAATAGGATTCATGCGCGGACGGACGCTTAACAACGCCTTTATCGTAATCGACGAAGCGCAAAACTGCACTTACACCCAGCTAAAAATGCTGCTGACGCGACTCGGCTGGCACTCAACCATGGCTATTACCGGCGACCCTGCGCAGACGGATTTACTGCCGGAATTATCAGGCCTTAAGAAAGCTGCCGAACGCCTGTCCGCTTTGCAAAAAGCTGCTGTGATCGAACTTGAAGGCAAAGACGTTGTTCGCCACCCGCTGGTCGCAGAAATGCTCGATGTCTTGTAGCTAGGAAGGACTAAAAGCAAACGGGGCGTGCATAACTGCACGCCCCGTCATCAGCGTTGTCGGCGACAGAGAAATCTAGTCGAGATCCTCTTGCAGCACTGTCATATTCAACGCGTATGACACCTCGCCCTCGTCCTCATCCTTGTAAACAACAGCGATAAATTCGGATCCAAGATAGACCTCGACCGAGTCGCTGGTCTCCTTGCGGGCCGCCAACCTTATATCGGGGTTCAGTTTCTGTTTAAGATAGGCCTCTAACCGGAGGCTTTCTTCGCGCGTCATATATCTTCTCCTGTCCGAACACCGGTCCCCTAAAGGGCCTAATAGACGTCATGTTTTTCAAAGCCTGCAATGAAATATCATGGCCTTGTTTCCTATCGAGCGACATATAGACCACTTATCCAGCTGGAAAAGGTAGATCGCACAGCTGTTTGATGATGTGCTGCGGGATCAGATTGGTCGAGGGCCGAAATTGAGTAGATCTGAGCCTATTCGCCCTTCCAGTTCGGCTTCCGCTTTTCTGCGAAAGCCCGCGGGCCTTCGATAAAGTCCTGACTTTTCAGCATATCCATAATGGCCGGAAACTTGGTTTGAAACGCCGCTTCAAAATTCGCAACATCCAGCCCACCCATGACAGCCTGCTTCGACGCCCGAATCGACATCGGGCTACATTCGGCGATCATACCCGCCCATTTTTTGGCTGCATCCATTAACTCAGCCTGCGGCACCACATCATTGACAAAGCCTAGCTCCTTGCCTTCGGCAGCAGAAACGTGCCGGCCTGTCATGATCATGCCCATGGCACGTTTCAAACCGATTTGACGCGGCAGACGATGTAGCCCCCCGGCAAGGGCCGCCAGGCCGACTTTAGGCTCAGGTAGTGCGAAACGCGCCGTATCGGCCGCAATAATCAAATCACAGGCCAGCGCGATTTCAAAACCGCCGCCCATGGCCACGCCATTGACAGCTGCTATCACCGGCTTGTCGAGATCATAACGGTTGGTCAGTCCGCCAAAGCCTGACGGAACCGGAAACATTTCCCCGCCTTCGGCCTGATAGCGCAGATCATTGCCAGCGCTAAATGCGCGATCGCCGGCACCGGTAATGATGGCAACCCACAAATCCTTATCGGCGGCAAAATCGTCAAATACCTCGCCCAGCGCTTTATTCGCTGGCGGATGCAACGCATTCATTTTCTCGGGGCGATTCATCTCAACAACCAGGATGTTTCCATCACGACTGGTTTTCACAAATTCGGTATCGGCCATTTCTAGATCCTTCTTTTTAACCCCTCGAGCCTATTGTCACAATCTTTTGAATCAACCGTGACCTTAGGACATAAATGCCGCCAGCTAGGCAATGACGGGTTCTTCTGCCGGTTTTAGCGCATCCCGTCCGCGGATCATATCGGCAGCTTTCTCAGCAATCATGATCGTCGGCGCGTTAGTATTGCCGCCAATCAAGGCCGGCATCACTGACGCATCGACAACCCGCAGGCCAAGGATACCACGCACCCGTAACTCGGTATCCAGTGGCGCGCTGTCCTGCGTCCCCATGCTTACGGTTCCGACTGGATGATAAATCGTTTCGCCACGCTGGCGAACGAAGGCATCAATATCAGCATCGCTCTGAACGTCAGGCCCCGGCATCATTTCTGGCCCGATAATCGGGCTGAACGCCAGTTGCGCACAAATATCACGTACCATGCGAACCGAGCGACGCATTACCTGCCGGTCTTCTTCAGCTGCAAGATATTGCGGATCAATCAACGGCGCTTCAAACGGGTCGGCACTGTTTAGACGAACCGTTCCGCGCGATTCCGGACGTAACTGACAGGCATGCAGCGTAAAGCCGTCACGGTCGGGGCTGGTCGCCCCATGATCACGCATAATTGCATTCAGCAAGTGCAGCTGGATATCGGGTCTGTCCAAACCCTCACGCGACTTCAGAAACCCTCCGGCATGCAGGAAATTGTCACCCCCGGGGCCCGTTTTATTAATGAGATAACGAAGCCCGACGCCGAGTTTTTTAATTCCCGCCTGAGCTGAATAAGCGGATATTTTCTGGGTAAGTTCGTGCAGGATCGTCACGTCGAGATGATCCTGAAGGTTGCCGCCAACGCCCTCAAGATCAGCAACCGACCGGATCCCGTGTTTACGAACCTCTTCGCCCGGACCAACCCCTGACAATAAGAGAATCTGGGGTGACTGAACAGCGCCCGCGCAGACAAGAACCTCGCTATTACAAAGAATATTCTCGGGCCTCGCACCGCGTTTCGGCACTACTTCAACGCCAATCGCCTTACCGCCCTCGATCAACACACGGGAAACCAATGCCGTTGATTTGATGGTCAGATTTTCACGCGTCTTGGAAATCGGCCTGAGATAGGCAAAAGAGGCGCTCCATCTTTCACCATTATAAATTGTCCGTTGGTACGGTCCGACGCCTTCTTGCTGGGCCCCGTTAAAATCTGTGGTTTCAGGATAGCCGGCCTGCACACCGGCTTTGATGAAACTACGATACACATCATTATCCATCGGGCTTTCAGTGACCTTTAACGGTCCGTCGCCACCATGGAACGCATTCGAACCGCCTTCATATCCCTCGGAGCGTTTGAAATATGGCAGAACATCATCGAAGCCCCAGCCGGTCAGGCCCATTTGGCGCCACTGGTCATAATCGCGGGCATGGCCGCGAATATATAGCATGCCGTTAATTGACGAAGATCCGCCCCAGCCGCGCCCTCTCGGCCAGAACAGCTTGCGCCCGTCCATATGTTCTTGCGGCGTCGTCCAGAAGCCCCAATTATGCGGGTTCTGGTTTTTGATCAGATTTCCTACGCCGGCCGGCATTCTGACCATAAGCGACTTATCTTCTTTGCCGGCTTCAATCAGACAAACTGAAACATTCGGGTCTTCACTCAGCCGATTGGCAAGCACACACCCTGCACTGCCGGCGCCGACAATGATATAATCGTAACTCTCTGACTGACGCATAAATTCCTCCCGAATATTATTTTACGCGGAATGTGACAGATTTCCTGATTGTATCAACTCATTCCGAGAGCGAAGTTGCTGCAAAAGCGCAAAACCGAACGGCCCGACTTGCAAAAACACCTATCCGACGCCAGTTTATTGGCATGAAAAATGAGACGATGAATAATAATCCGGACATCGGATCGCCACCGCCTGTGTGGACGCGGTTGCAATTCGAAGCCCGCGCTGCAGCTGCCGACGAACCAACAATGGCGAGCTATATCGGGGCTGCGATCCTGAGCCATGAAACACTTTGCAGCGCTCTGTCGTTTCATCTCGCAGAAAAACTCGCCGGGCCAGAAATGGGCGCTCAACAGGTCCGGCAAATTATCTCTGCGGCCTATGCCGAATATCCCGATCTGCTGAGTGCAGCCGAACATGATATTCAAGCCACGCTCGAGCGGGACCCCGCCTGTCGCGGCGTATTACAACCATTCTTGTTTTTTAAAGGGTTTCTAGCCCTTCAAACTCATCGCGTTGCGAACACTTTGTGGCGGCAAGGTCGCGAAACGCTAGCATTCCAATTCCAGTCGCGCGCCAGTGAAAAATTTGCCGTCGACATTCACCCGGCCACACAAATCGGTCAGGGGGTCATGCTTGATCACGCGACCGACATCACAATTGGCGAGACGGCGGTCATCGGCGACAATTGCTCGATCATGCAGGGTGTAACGCTCGGCGGGACCGGCAAAGAAACCCGTGACCGACACCCGAAACTAGGCAAAGGCGTATTAATATCCGTCGGCGCAAAAGTTCTCGGAAACATCCGAATTGGCGATGAAGCTAAAGTTGCTGCCGGATCGGTCGTCCTAAAAGACGTTGCCCCGAAATGCACTGTTGCCGGCGTTCCGGCGAAACAGGTTGGTGGACCGAGTAGTGCTCCGGCCCGTGACATGGATCAGGCCTTACCAGACCCGGGGGCTGACGATTAGAAGCGATTGCCTTTAATCTTGTTACAACGCGCATGCACCAGCTGGAGATTGTCGCGTCGATCTGTGCCGCCTTTAGATTTTGGCTGAATATGATCAATCGTTGCGCGGTTTCGCGCCCAGACCGTGGCATGCGGAGCTTCAAACCGGTTTGAGAGCATGGTCTTTCCGCAAAAAGCACAAAGATGGTTCTGAGCTTCCCAAAGATCCACATGCAGCTGGCTGTCGGGACGTTTGAAGCTCTGACTCATAAATCCGCCGGAAGTGCCCAGCCGCGACGTGCGCCCGCCGCGATTAGCGTATTCCGCAACAGGCAGGCAATCGTCATCGGTCCAACCCCGCCCGGCACTGGCGTCGCGGCGCCGGCAACTTCCGAAATTGCGGCATAATCAGCGTCCCCGACAAGACGGGTCGCCCCGTCCCCCTTATCGGGCGCAGCCACCCGGTTAATACCGACATCAATCACGCACGCGCCGGGCTTCACCCAGTCCGCCTTGACCATAAGCGGTCGTCCAACCGCCGGCACCAGAATATCGGCTGTCCGGCAAAGCGCAGCGAGATTGCGGGTCTTTGAATGCGCCAGCGTTACCGTGCAATTTTCGGCCAGAAACAATAATGCCGCCGGCTTTCCGACCAGAATCGAACGGCCGAGCACGACAACATTCAGTCCGGTGAGGTCGTCGCCCAATGCCTGCTTTGCCAGAATAACGCACCCTGTCGGGGTGCAGGGCCGCAGGCCAGGCTTGCCCTGCAGCAACCGACCGGCGCTAATCTCGGTCAAACCATCAACATCCTTGGCTGGATCAATACGCTCGATTGCGGCAGCTTCATCGAGGCCATTCGGCAAAGGAAGCTGAAGCAGAATGCCATCAACATCCTCGGCCCGGTTCAGATCGTCGAGAACCGCTTCGACTTCGCGCTGAGAGATATCTGCTGGCAGCCGGTGGTTGACCGATGCCATACCGACCTCTTCTGTCTGCTTGATCTTGTTCCTGACATAGACTTGCGAAGCCGGATCCTCACCGACCAGAACGACTGCGAGACTTGGCCTGGCCGGAAGGCCCGCAACAATCTCGCCGACTTTCGCCCGTAATTGCGCTGCGGCGTCTTTGCCGGATATTCGCATCGCTGTCATTTGCCGACCCCTTTATTCAGCTCAAAAAGGAACCAGCATAATCAGACTTGGAATAGCCCAATCCCGCACAAACGGGATACCAAGCGCAATCACCAAAACCGACAGGTCCAAATTACCCAGAGGCGGCAACATGTTTCGGATGGGGCGCGCAACCGGCTCGATGATCGAACTCAAAAAGCCATAAATCGACCGCACCGTCATATTCCGGAAATCGATAACATTCGAGACCATTAGCCATCCCAAAACGACGTAAACCAACAGCGCGATAAAATAGATATCGAGTAACGGCGAAACAAAATACTGGTTCAGCGCTAATAGAAGCTCTCTCAAAGTAATATCCTCCGTTGATAGAGAGACCGCATAAGCAGCTTTGCCAAGCCCGGCAAGCTTGCCGTCTAATTTGTCCGCCTAAAACGACCTCCCTGTAACGACATTATTTTCCGAGCCAGCGCTTCTGGCATTATCCGCGTCAGTGTCGCCAGCCCCTTATTCACCGGACCGGGCACGGTCACAGGCAATCCTGTCTCACAAGCCTCAATGCCGGCTCGGACCACAGGTTCGGCTTCCATCCACAACCAGGAGGGCATCTGATTTGTCTGTTGCCGGGTTCCATTGACATCATGGAATTCCGACCAGGTGAAGCCCGGACATAAGGCGGTACAGTGGACATTACTGGCCCCGCTTGCCTGCGCCTCAGCGTGAATGCTCTCCGAGAATTTTATCATGCCGGCCTTCACACTGCCGTATAATGTGTGACCGCTCGACCCCGGCGCATAACCCGCCAGAGATGCAACATTTACGATCCTCCCAAAGCCGCGCTCGATCATACCCGGCAACACTTTATGCGTTAATTCGACCGGCGCCGTATACAACACTCGCAGAAACTCGGCCTGATCCTTCCATTTGGTATTGAGAAATGTCCCGGGCAGCCCGTAGCCGGCATTGTTCACAACCCCATCAATATGGCGCTTCAGAACATCGACCTCTTTCAGGATCGCCTGTACCGAATTCGCCCGCGCCAGATCCTGCTGAATTGTATAAACCTGCACACCAAAATCGCGCTCGATTTCGTGCTTTAATTCATCAAGCCGTTCCAGACGTCTAGCGGTGAGAACGACATCCCATCCTCTCGCGGCATACTGCCGGGCAAATTCGGCGCCGATCCCGGCCGACGCCCCAGTCACCAGCATCAATCTCGTATTCGACATCATCTACTCCTACCCGACACGCCGCCAGACCCTGACTTTCGTAAGAAAAGCCAGAGTGTGTGTTTCCAGTTCGAACCCAGCCCGCATCATTGCGGGTTCGAAATCCCAACCCAGATATTCCTTGTAATACGGTTCGTGGAAGCCTTCAGGAAAATATTCAAGAATCCCGTCTAATCTTTCATTATCCCCAAATTGCAGGCTGTCGGCGACAACAAAGCATCCTCCCGGACGAATTATACGCGCCGCTTCGTAAATAATTTTTTCGCGAATTTTTATCGGCAGCTCGTGAAACAGATAAATCGAAACCAAGCCATCAATCGTGCCGTCGGAAAATGGCAGACTTTCGGCATTAGCCTCTATCACCTCGACTTGAGGCCAGTGCCGTAATGCCCGCCTCGCGGTTGCGACATAGGCTGGCGACAGATCAACACCTTGTGCCTCAAGACGCGGATAGGCTGTCATCAGCTGGGACAGAAAAGACCCGCTGCCGCATGCCAGATCGACAAGCCGATACCCCTTCTGCCCGCGCGCCCTGATGTCTTTCGCCAGTTCAGCCAATGCGGCCCGCCGCATCGCAGCCGCCGAGCCGGTAAACAGGGCTTCGACCTGGTGATCATAGATATAGGCGCTTTGTTCGCTCAGCCAGCCATCGGTCTGATAATGAAAATTCTGGCGATAATAAGCCGGATAACGACTCAAATCGGTTGGCTGACGCCTGCGAATTTCAGTTCCATCGCGCGAAACGCGGCGGCGATCGACATCAGGAATATCGGCGAAGAAAGCTCGCGCGCGTCGTACTGTGGAAACCATTTTAGCCGGATTTAGCTCGCGCGCGACGGGGTCAGGATACAGTCCGGCTTCTATGTTCGCCCTATCCCGTCGAAACAGATCAAAATAGGCGCGACGAAGTGCCTTCAAATCGGGTTTCTTGTTTGGCTGGAAAGCCGGCTCGCCAGGGCGGTTAAACCCGGCAGAGCGTTGTCTCGCCAGCAAATATTGCCCGCCATACCAGGCTGATCGAATGCCTTGTGCAGCGGCGTAACGCGCGCGACCGGCGGTCTTTATCAAACGTTGTATTGCTGTCATGACTACAAGATGGTCTTACCATCCCCATTCGTCCAGTCTGACCGCTTATCTCGGTCATTTATTCAATCGAAAATTCACTAGCAGCTAAGTCTTCCACTCTCATGCAGGACGATCTAATAACACCTCATGCAAAATTATTTTACGCCTATCTCCTTTAAACGCTGGCAAACCGACCCGAACGGATTTGCCGACGCGCTCGGCCGGTCTTTTCGTGAAACCGGCTTTGCCATTATCGAAGATCACCCCATCCCGCATGATGTGATTAATCACGCCGTTGCTGCCACCAAAGCGTTTTTCGCCCTGCCAGAGCCGACTAAAGTAAAATATTTTGACAAACAAGGCGGCGGCCAAAGAGGCTACACGCCATTCAAGACCGAGAATGCCAAAAATGCCGAGGCACCCGATCTCAAAGAATTCTGGCATACCGGACGTGCGCTTGCTCCTGACTCACCACACCGGCACTTGATGAAGCCGACCCCGTCTGTGTCAGAGATCGAGTCATTCGATCCCGCAATGGCCGCCTTTTACAACGCGCTGGACGAATGCGGCCGGACTTTGCTCCGTGCGATTGCCCTGCACCTCGATCTATCAGCTGACTGGTTTGACGACAAAGTGCAATATGGAAATTCGATTCTGCGGCTCCTTCACTATCCACCGCAAGTCGCGCCGCCCGCCAAAGGGTCAGTCAGAGCTGGCGCACACGAAGATATCAATGTCATAACACTCTTGCTCGGCGCGGAAGAAGCCGGTCTTGAAGTCCTGCACGCCTCCGGGCAATGGCTCGCCGTTAATCCGCCTGCGAATGCGATCGTCATTAATTGTGGTGATATGCTGCAACGTCTGACTGCTGGCCTGTTACCGTCAACGACACATCGCGTGGTAAACCCGAAACCAGAACGTGCGCAATATCCGCGCTATTCGACCCCGTTTTTTCTGCATTTCAACCACGACGCCCTTATCGAAGCCCTGCCACAATGTGTTGCTGAAGGGGGGCGGGCCGAACCGCCCATACACGCGAATGACTATTTATTGGAACGGCTGCGCGAAATTGGACTGATAAAATTATAAGCTCGGCGGGACTTGCTTAAAACCAAAATTCATTGCCACACTCAACCAAAGCGAAGATAGCGCTGCCGTGACTGGATAGAGCCGACATCACCCAAAACCAAACGTTTAATCGATACAAAATACGGAGGAAAAGCAGATGCCCATAACGACGAGATATGTTGACTATGAGCAGGACGGCACAGTCTATGAGGGGTTTCTGGCGATGCCGGAAACACCTGCCAAGGCTGTTGTTCTTGTGGCACATGCCTGGGGCGGTCAGACCGGATTTGAACAAGACAAGGCAAAACTGCTGGCCGAATGGGGTTATGCGGGTTTTGCAATTGATGTCTACGGCAAGGGTCAGAGAGGCGAAACAACCGAAGAATGTCAGGCACTGATGACGCCACTAGCGAATGACCGGCCAACGCTGCAGGCCAGACTTTCAACCGCTCTGGAGGTCGCAAAATCCGAAAGCGGTCAGGACCGCGCAGCGGCTATTGGCTTCTGCTTTGGCGGCCTCTCCGTTCTCGACATGGCTCGTTGCGGCATGGATGTCGACGGTGTGGTCTCATTTCACGGCCTGCTTAACGCACCGGGCAATAGTGCTGGCCGTAACATCAGCGCGAAAGTACTGGCCCTACATGGCTGGGATGACCCAATGGCGACACCCGACGATGTCATCGCGTTCAGTAAGGAAATGTTCGCAGCAGCAGCCGACTGGCAACTCCACGCCTATGGAAAGACGTTGCACGCCTTTACTAATCCCGACGCGCAAAACCCGGATTTTGGAACGCAGTATGATGCCGGCGCCGACCGCAGAAGCCATGCTGCTCTGCGCGATTTCCTGAGCGAAATTTACGGCTAGTTCCAGCACGATCAATCACCGGATTCTATTCGGTGATCGGTAATACCGCCAGGATGTTATGATCACGGTCGAAAGACTTGCAACGCGTAGCTAATCCTGTTGCCGGTCATGGCACCATCAAAATACCGGCGACCAGATAGGCAATTGTCGACAATAGCCCGACGCCTACTGCATAGGGAAGCTGGGTCCGGACATGGTCGAAATGATCACAACCTGCCGCCAGTGAGGCAATAATTGTCGTGTCCGAAATCGGCGAACAATGATCGCCAAACACGCCGCCTCCCATCACCGCCGCGATTACGAGAGGTACCGGCACACCGGCACAGATACTCAGCGGAATAGCGATCGGCACAAGTATCGCATAAGTGCCCCAGCTGGTTCCGGTTGTAAAACTTGTGACGGCCGCAACCAGAAACATCACTGCAGGAACCAGCCAAGCTAGTGCAATCCCTTGTGCAAGGCTGGCAATATAGGCGCCCGTTCCCAAAGCCGATAAGCTATTTCCCAATAAGAAGGCGAGGAAGATAACCGTAACGGCGGGGATTAAAGCCTTTACGCCGTCAAAGCCAGTGGCCAGTAAGCGCCCGTGCGCCCGTCCGGACATTACCAGTCCGACCAGTGCCAGTAGCGTCGCGAGCGTGACCGACCAAAGAATTGATTGAGAGCCCGACCCGTTAAGAATATTACCACCACCTGTCCAGACCATGAAGGCAAGCGTTCCGCCGATCAGAGTCAGCATCGGCGCAGCCATATAGATCAGCCGGGTTGGCTCATCAGCCGACGCTTCGACTGTTGGCTGACTAGCTTCCGACGCGCTTTCGCCAGATCCGTTTTGGCCTCCTTCAGGCTGGGCTAGCGCCCTGCTGTCGGCCTTTTCAAGCGGACCAAATGTGCGGTTTGAGATTAGTGTCAAAAACACAACCAACAAAGTCAGAAGCGGGTAGAAATTGAACGGGACGGTCCATACCAGCACTGAGACAGGCGCCGCAATCCCGTTATTCCCCATTAGCTCCATAATAAAAAATCCCCAGCCATTGAGCAGGACCAGGATACAGACGGGGGCACATGTTGAGTCGATAATATAGGCCAGTCGTTCCCGGCTCAAATTAAGCCGGTCGAAAAGAAAACGCCCGATTAGACCGGTCGACAGCAGACTGATATTTGTTTCCAGAAATATTACGATCCCGGCGCCGGCAGTTGTAAGACCGGCGCGGCGCGGCGTTGATGCAAATGACCGCCTTTGCAAAAAAGCGACCATGGCGGCAATCCCGCCCGACGCGCGCATATAGGCAATTAGAGCGCCAACCAGCAGACAGAATAGAATGATCCGTGTATTGCCAGCATTCGAGAACACATCGACGCCGCGCTCCAGACTTTGCAGCGCGCCGTAAAACGGGTTCCAGGCGGTCTGAAGTGTCTCGGATGCCAGAATCGCAAGCCCCAGCGCCCAGAAGACATTCCGTGTCCACACCGCAACGGCCAGCACAATCAGCGGGGGTATGAGTGTAAAATAATCCACTTACTGGACCAGATTTGGCGACGATAAATCAGATGTACGTGCGGCCTCAACATCTCCCAGAACACGCAACAGATTTCCGCCCCATATTTTGGCTATATCGCCTTCACTATATCCCGCCTCGACGAGCGCCACTGTGATACGCGGCAACTGACTGACATCATCCATACCGATTACGCCGCCACCGCCATCCCAATCCGAACCAATCCCGACATGGTCGGGGCCGACCAGTTCAAGCATGTATAGAAGATGCGCCATGAAAGTTTCAAAACTCGATCTTGGCGCCGGGTATTCAGCGTCAAGCTGAGCGCGAGCCGCCCGCATGGCGGCCAGCTGGTCCAGACTGAAATCGGAAGTGTCGCCGCCATACTGGGCCATCCATCCGGCAAGCGCCGCTTCGCGTGCTTCCGATGGCAGCCGCTTTTCCAGATATGCGCCATAGGCATTGACCTGAATTACGCCGCCGGCGGCCGCGATATCCAGTAACAAACCATCGGGCAAATTTCTTGGATGATCATATATCCCTTTTGGCCCTGAATGAGACAATACAATCGGTGTTGTCGACAAGGCCAACATATCTCTAACCGCATCGTCTGATGCATGCGAGCCATCGAGAATAAGGCCGAGATCATTTGCTTTGCGTACAAGCTGTTCGCCAAATTGGCTCAAACCATCATGAAGCGGCGCAATATCCGTTGCGCTGTCAGCAAACTGGTTATTCCGAAAATGAACCGGTCCGATCATCCGCAGGCCGCCAGCGTAAAAGGTCTCAAGTAGCGAGATATCCTCGCCCAAAGGATAGGCGTTCTCCATACTCTGAAACACAATTTTCTTACCGGCAGACAGGATCCGGTCGGCATCATCGCGAACAAAGGCCAGTTCAACATGTTCATTATATCTCGCGGCGAACTCCCGTATCGCCGTCTGTCGCATCAAGGCGGCATTTCTCACAGCCTGAAACGCAGCCTCATTCAACGGACCCTGTGGGATGTAAATGACCCAGAACCCGCCATCCAGACCGCCCTCATTCATGCGATACAAATCGACATGACTGCCGTCTTCTGCCCAGCTACTCTTACGGTCAAACTTGTATCCGGACTGGTGAAACTTTGCCGGCGTATCGAGATGACTGTCGAGAACCATCAGCCCGGCATGAAATTCCATAATGTCGGCAGAGCGGTGATCCTGCACACTCACTGCGCCCTGGTCCGAAACGGAATCGCAGCCGGCAAGGCCTAACCCGCCGGCAACCATGGTTGCAATCATCAGTGACTTCCATCGCATGACAGTATCCTAGCATTTCAGCTCGGGATAATGCCACATTTTCATACCGACGCCATATCCAGATACATTTCTGAATATTATCCAGCCTGGTGACGAGCGGCCAGTCTGTTATTTGCTCAGAAATTAACCCTGCCGCGGACGCGACGTCCATTACGCTCCAGCTCGATCAGCCATCGCCCCCTGCCGCGACCCAGCGCCGCCTCCAGTTCTGCAAGTGTCAGAACCGGCCGGTCATCGATCGACAGGATAACATCACCGGGTCGGATCAAACGCCACGCATAGGCACCCCGCTGTATGCGGGTCACCAGAATACCCGTTTCAAACGGATCGCGACCTAGTTCTTCAGCCAGACGCGGCGACAATTGAGCAACTTCAGCACCACTGAAAGGATGTCGTCCATCGAGCAGCAAACGCTCGGCATCTTTGGCGCCCGGCGGCGGTTCCAAGCGAACGAGAATAACCCGCTCCTCACCACCACGGATAACTGTCAGCGGAACCAGATCGCCGGGAGAGCGGGTCGCCGCGAGAAATTTCAGTCCGGTCTCGTCAAAAACCTCTCGTCCTTCAATGCTGGTGATCAGATCTCCACGTCTCAAGCCAGCCCGATCAGCAGGAGCATTGTCGTAGACTTCGCTCACAATCACCCCGACAGGACGATCAAGCCCTTGCGACTGGGCAATATCAAAAGTTACCGCCTGCGCCTTTAGCCCCAGCCATGGCCGGACAATCATGCCCTCATTGACGGCGGCATCGACCACACGTTTGACCATCTCGGACGGGATTGCAAATCCGATACCATTCGACCCGCCGGAGCGCGAGAAAATCGCTGTATTCACCCCGACAAGCTGGCCCGCCGTGTTGATCAGCGCCCCGCCCGAATTACCCGGATTCACTGCTGCATCAGTCTGCAGAAAAAAGGCATAATCGGAAACTCCGACATCTGTCCGCGCCGTCGCCGAGATAATGCCACTGGTCACAGTCTGTCCGACACCAAATGGATTACCAATGGCCAGAACCAGATCACCAACTGCAACGCCGGTCGTGTCAGCAAATTCAAGAGCTGGCAGTGCCTCGTCTCCAATGTCAATTTTCATCACTGCGAGATCGGTTCGTTCATCGGCCAGCACCAGTTCAGCCGGATATTCGCGACGATCCGACAACACAACTAGAAACTCGTCAGCACCGTCAATGACATGATTATTAGTCACAATAACACCATCCGATGATACAATAACGCCGGATCCGAGCGAGTTCTGCACCCGCTGACGGGTTCCCTGGCCCGTCGAGAAACGGCGCCCGAAAATATCTCGCATGATATCACGCGTCTGGACGACTTTTTTCGTATAGACATTTACAACCGCCGGCGACGCGTCACGTACTAATGGCGCAAAGCTCAGATCCATCTGTGCCTGTGAGGTCGGCACCTGTCGCTGACGATCTCCGGAAAAAGATTGGGCGTGGGCGTAAACCGCTGCCAGACCAAAACCAAATGCCGCAATAATCGTGTTACGGACACGGCGATAATAAGAAACTCGCGAACTAAAAAACATAACCATAATAATGGCTGTATTCGCGCTTACCCAAGTATGCAATTGGCTTCGTCATGACAAATTTGTCAGAACCAAAGCCAATTGCTGTAGAATGACTTATAGGCCAAGCACCATTTTCGCCATGATATTGCGCTGAATTTCATTCGATCCGGCATAAATCGAAGTCTTACGATAATTCATATAAGACGGCGCGACAGCTGCCGCATGAACCGGTGTTGCAAGATCAGTATTAGCTCCGGACCGCGCGACCGCAAATGTATCCTCGACGAATGGCATCGCATAGCCGCCGACAGCCTCGAGCGATAATTCCGTTATCGCTTGCTGCATTTCCGAACCGGCGCATTTCAACATCGAACTTTCAGGTCCGACAGCCTCACCCGCCGATAATGCCGAAAATATCCGCATTTCGGTGGCATCAAGACTATCAATGCGCATTTCTACATCGGCTATTTTCGCCGCAAAATCGCTTTGTTCAATGAGCCGTCCACCATCGACCTGCTCGAGACTGGCAAGTTTTTTCGTTTTCGAAAGGGCATTACGCAAGCCCGGCGCATAAGCGTTACCGCGCTCGAACTGCAGCAGATATTTAGCGTACGTCCAGCCCTTATCCTGCTCACCGATCAATGACTCCTTGATTGGCACACGGACATTTTCGAAGAAGACCTGATTAATCTCCTGCTGATTTACCGTTGGCCCGTCAATCGTCGGCAAAGACGAAACCGTAATGCCCGGCAAATTCATTGGAAAAACGATAAAACTGATCCCTTCCTGCGGTTTACCATCCTTGGAGGTGCGAACCAGACAGAACATCCAGTCAGCCCACTGCGCATGCGTCGTCCAGATTTTCGATCCGTTCAGAACATAGTCATCACCGTCGCGAACTGCACTCATCTGAAGACTGGCAAGATCGGAACCGCTACCCGGCTCGGAATAGCCCTGACACCACCAGACATCAGACGACAGAATTGGCGGCAAATGCTTTTTCTTCTGCTCGTCCGAGCCGAATGCCATAATCACCGGCGCCACCATCGACAGCCCCATCGGACTTGTTGAAGGCGTGCCGGCTGCTGCCATCTCCATCTGGAAAATATATTTCTGGGTTGATGTGAAACCGGCACCACCAAACTCAACCGGCCAGTTCGGGGCTATCCATCCGCGCTCATGCAGCTTTTTCTGCCACGCGATCATACCGTCCTTGTCGAGATAGCCATTCTTGGAAAGCGCATTCTTTGCCCGCAATTCCTCTGAATAATTGTCCTCGATCCAGCCCCGGACTTCAGCCTGGAATGCAAGATCCTCATCGGTGAATGATAGGTCCACGTTTCAGCTCCTATTCAACAATATCGTAATAATCAACACGCGGTGCGCCGGCCAGACAGGCGCCTAGCCCGGGCTGGGCTGCCTTAAAGTAATCGGTTTTACCATGTGCGGCGAGGGCTTCAGCCGACGCATATTGCTCCATGAAGATATAAGTCGTTTCAGACCCTCTTTTCTTGTATAGCTGATAGGTCAAACAGCCTGGCTCATTGGCCTTAACTTTAGCCATCAGGTCCTTGGCTACACCTTTAAATTCCGCCTGTTTTCCGTCCCGAATTTCGAGCTCTGCAACTATACCAATCATGGTTTCCTCCATTTATTCTTAGGTCAAAATACTAAGTGGCCCAGCCATTGCGGCAAGCCCTTCCCGAACGGCAAGTTATCCCGGTCGGCAGGTCAATCAGGGCGCAATCATGGACCATAATATCCGCCTATGTTCCGCGGAATGCGGTAACTTCGACTTCAATCAGCATGGCCGGATCTATTAGGCCCGCAACGATCATCGTTGCCGCCGGCCTGATATCTTCAAACACCTCTGCCAGCACTGGTTTAATTATCGGCAGGTGCCGCGCATCAGTAATAGTGTACTGAACGCGGACAATGTCGGCCATATCAAACGCCGCCTCAGTCAGCACCGATTTGATCGTTAAAAAGATCTGGCGGGTCTGGTCCTCAGCACTTTCGGGTATTGTCATGGTCTCATAATCGAAACCGGTAACGCCGGACACAAAACACCAGTCCCCTTTAACGACTGCGCGCGAATACGCCATTTCCATTTCAAAGGCCGATCCAGTCGATATCCGTCCTAGCCTAGTCGTCATCGCCTAGCGTCCTTTAAATACCGGCGCCCGCTTCTCGAGAATTGCATCAACACCTTCGATATGGTCGTCCGTGTGATGCATCATGGATTGGGCCGCAGCCGATAATTCCATAATTGTCTCGTAACTGGCCGTCGCGCCATGCCGCAACAGAGTTTTTGCCAGCCGGAGAGACTGCGGCGGCTGTTGCGCGATATTCTCCGCAAGCTTCATCGCCTCGTCCATCAGGGTCCCGACAGTCAGGACCTCGGACACAAGCCCCCAGTCAGCGGCTGTCTCGGCATCAATCACATTGCCCGTAAACAAAAGTTCGGATGCCCGGCTTGTGCCAATAATCCGTGGTAATAGCCAGGCACCACCGTCGCCGGGTATCAGGCCGAGCTTCAAGAATGTCACACCGAATTTTGCTCGGTCCGAAGCAATCCGGACATCCGCCATACAGGCCACATCGCAGCCTAGCCCAATCGCAGCACCATTAACCGCAGCCACTAATGGCGTCTCGAGATTGTAAAGCGATTTGACAATTTGATGAATATTACGGCGATAACCTTCGCGAATATTATACGGAGAGCCGGCGAACGCACCCTCCCTGTTTTTCATTGCCTTGACGTCACCACCCGCCGAAAAAGCCCTGCCCTCGCCGGTTAAAATGGTGCAGCAAATATTTGGATCCGCTTCAATTTCGGCACATGCAGCGACGACGTCAGCGCCGTCGCCTTCCTGTCCCAGAGCATTCAGCATATCTGGCCGTGACAAGGTAAGAACCGCAATCGGCCCAGTCTTTTCGAGTTTTATCACGGCCATATCAGACGATCCTATTCTGCAGCGATATCGAGCGCTGCCGCACTCAGGGCCGTATAGCGCTTCATATGATAGTCGACATTACCGAACTCGCTATCAATCATCGTCATCCGCTTGAAGTAATGCCCGACAGCCAGTTCTTCGGTCATGCCCATGCCACCATGAATTTGCACGGCACTCTGACCAACAAAGCGGCCAGCCTGACCGATCCGGACCTTCGCCCCCGACACCGCCTTCTTGCGTGTGACCGCATCCTCACCGAGTTTCAATGTCGCCATATAAGTCATCGAAATTGATTGCTCATGTTCCATGAACATATCGACCATGCGGTGCTGTAAGACCTGGAACTTACCGATCGGCGTTCCGAACTGCTTCCGCGTGCGCGAATATTCTACGGTCTGGGCATGGGCAACACCCATGGCGCCAACCGCCTCGGCACAAATTGCAGCAGTCGCCTCATCAACCACCTGCTCGATAAGCGGCAGCCCGTTATCGGCTTCTCCGATGAGCGCATCGGCGCCGACCGAAACATTTTCGAAATAGACTTCTGAGGCCCGACGACCGTCAACTGTCGGATAATCCCGGCTGGTTACGCCCGCCGCATCCTTGGACACGATAAAAACCGAAACGCCAGACTCATCGCGCCGGTCACCCGCGGTACGCGCGGTTACAATCAATTTGTCGGCCCATGGCGCACCGACCACGACGGCTTTGTGTCCGTTAATCACATAACCGCTTCCGTCCTTGCGAGCCACCGTTTCAAGGTCTGCCAGATTATACCGACCGCGCGGCTCGGCATAAGCAAAAGCGAAAACACTTGCCCCGCCCATAATCGCCTGCAGATGCTCTTCTTTCTGCGCATCTGTTCCAGCATGCTTGAGGAAACCGCCGCCACACACAATCGACGGGATAAACGGCTCGACGACAAGGCCTTTACCGAATTCTTCCATCACGACCATGGTGTCGATTGGACCGCCACCGAGGCCACCATCTTCTTCGGAGAAAGGCGCCATGAACAAACCGAGCTCGGCAAATTGTGCCCACATTTCCGGACGCCAGCCAGACTCGCTTTTGATAACGCCGGTGCGCGTATCAAAGTCATACTGCTCCCGGATCAACCGTGCCAGGCTGTCGCGGATCATTGTTTGTTCTTCGGTGAAATTAAAATCCATTTCGCTCTCCCATATTCGATGATTATCAAGCCTCGCTATTAGCGGCCTGAATGTAACTTATAATTTTAAAACTCTGGCACGGTTTCCAGTTTCGCACGACCACATCACTACGATCAAGCCAGTCTGTTTATTCAAATCCGCCACCTGCGAATACCAGTCTCCGCTAAACGCTTGAGTAAACCCCAACCCGGTACCGCTATGCCCCGGGGGGGGGGAACACAGCGGCGCATGGGCCTTTGCTTACCCGAAGATGATTTTCATGCCCTAAAGCCCGAGGATCATCTTCGTAATAATATTGCGCTGGATCTCATTCGATCCGCCATAGATCGACGTCTTACGCATATTGAAATATGCCGGCGCACTATAGTCACCATAGCCAGCCCCGATTGGGAACTCGTTAGAATTCTCGCTCGCAATCGCTCGGTGCATCGGGTGACCGTAATGGCCGACAGCCTCGAGTGTCAGTTCGGTCAGACGCTGCTGGATCTCGGTACCTTTAACCTTCAGGATCGAGCTTTCCGGGCCAGGACCTCTCCCCTGTGCTTCACCCGCAAGCGTTCTTAGCTCGGTAAATTCCAGCGCCGTCAGGTCGATTTCCAGCTGCGTAACTTTACTCGCAAAACCAGCATCCTCGATTAATGGCTTACCATTATCAGTTTCCGAGGCCGCGATATCGCGCAGCTTTTCAATACCGCGCTTCGATCGTGCCACACCTGCAATGCCCGAGCGTTCATGCGCGAGCAGGAATTTTGCGTAAGTCCAGCCCTCATTTTCTTTACCGACCCGGTTTTCAACCGGTACACGAACATCTGTCAGCCAGACCTCATTCACCTCATGGCCGCCGTCCAGCGTGATGATTGGGCGAACCTCAATCCCTGGCGTTTTCATATCCACGAGAATAAAACTGATCCCTTCTTGCTGCTTTTTCGCATCCGGATCGGTCCGGCACAGGAAAAAGCCCCAATCGGCATGCTGGGCGAGCGTCGTCCAGGTTTTCTGACCATTAATTACGTAATGATCGCCATCGCGTACCGCTGTTGTTTTCAAAGATGCAAGGTCTGATCCGGCACCAGGCTCGGAATATCCCTGACACCACCATTCTTCACCCGAACGGATTTTCGGCAGGAAGCGGTCTTTCTGCTCCTGCGTCCCGAACGTGTAAATCACCGGCGCGACCATCGCGACACCGAATGGTAAAGGCATAATCGCATCAACGCGGGCATTTTCTTCCGACCAGATATAGCGCTGCGTCGACGTCCAGCCTGTGCCACCATACTCAACCGGCCAGGCCGGCACTGACCAGCCCTTTTTGCCGAGGATTTTATGCCATGCCAGCATGTCTTCCGGAGTGGCTTCTTCTAATTGCGAGCCACCTTTTAAATGCTCTGGATAATTTTCGTCGATAAAGGTGCGAACTTCTTCGCGAAAAGCAGTTTCTTCTGCCGAGAATTCAAGATTCATAACGTTTTTCCCGATTTAACTGAACCGAACTTGGCGCAAGATGCGCAGAGTGACAAGGTGACGCGAACGTAAACGTCAATTTGTTGTATCGTACTACCGCCTCACCGTCAAAGATCAATGCGACGAAATAACAATATTGAAAATCTTCAAGCGGGACGTCCGAGGAACGGAGCGCATGCGGTTTTGAGCAGACCAATAGCGACAGCCGACCCCAGGCCGGCACCTGTATTAAAGTCTAGCGGCAGCAAAGGGATCAGCCCGATCCGTTCTAAAGCCGCCTCATGTGCCGGACGCCGGGTAATATGCGCTGCCAGCAAATGTTCGATTGCATCCGGGTTAATCGCGTGAACAATACCGGCCGCAATTGTCGTTGCAAAACCATCAATGAGCACCGGCACGCCTTGCTGTCGGGCGGCTAGAATAAGACCGACACAGGCGGCGATTTCTCGTCCCCCAAGACATCTTAACGACTCCAGCGGATCGCTTAAATGCCCACGGTGAAAGGTCAGGGCCTCATTGAGTAGCTCGACACGCTGATTATTCAGCTCTGGACCGTGTTGCGGCCCCGGCCGCACCCAGTAATCAGGAGCGCCGCCATACAGGGCACATGCCAGAGCGGCCGCCGATGTACCGATGCCCGCGCCAACAAGACCAAGCGCAACAAGATCTGGCTTTCCCTCAAGCGCTTCGAACCCGTAGGCGATCGTGGCAGCGCATTCTTTTTCGGTCATTGCTGCCGCATTCGCGATATTCGGTGTCGGCCTGTCAATCGCAAGCTCAAAAATCCTGATATTCGCTTCGGTGTGCGCAGCGATCGCTGATAACGGGTCCTCGCCTTGCCGCAATGCCTCGACTTTTTGTAGGGTGCTCTCATTCGAGGATAATGACACGCCGCGTTCAACCAAACCGTGCGACCCGGCAAAAATAGCCAGTGTCGGACTCTCGATCCTTGGCGGGTAACGGTTTTGACATTTTGACAACCACGCAGCTGCCTCGCCTAATTTGCCGAAATCACCCTCTCGTCCCATGCCGAGCAAGGCGGCTTCAACTCTTCCTGAAAAGGCCGAGGAAAATGAAGACGGCAAATTGGCAAGATCCCGAACATCGTCGAACGGGCTTCTAGTGCTGTTAGTCTCTGACACTTTACTATCTTTCTGATCCACTATCTGCTGAATGCAATGATAGAGCCACCGCGCTTATCGGCATATTTATTTTTTAAAATTTCACATTCAATCTACTTTTGTTCTATTCAGATTCGGATTCAATCAAAGAGGCTCCGCGATGGGAACCGCAAATATCGAAAGCCCCTGCATCAAAGTCTGCGCGGTCAGCGGCAGCACCGGTCTATGTCTGGGGTGCGGCCGGACTCTGCCCGAAATCGGTCGCTGGGCCGCAATGAGCGCTGATGAAAGACAAAGCATCATGCGTGAATTGCCAGAGCGCTTGGCAATGGCTGCCCCGGCGGCAAATAATACCACGTCGCAATGATCCGCTCAAAAAAAACTTTAATCCTGGCGGCCACGACCCTCTTTGTTTTAACCGGGCTGCTATTATTCTTTATGGCGCTTACACCCCGCCCTTCTTCCATCGACGATGTGGCAGCTGACAAAACAATTCCGGCTTACGACACCGGCTCGCCATTAAACCGTTCTGCAGTGTTGAACCAACGCACCGACGGCCATTTCTGGGGCAATGCGTTTGTAAATGAGCAGAGCCACATCGATTTCATGGTCGATACCGGAGCCAGCGTTATCGCGCTGACACCCCGTGATGCCCAACGGATTGGGCTCGCGCCTGACACGCTCGACTATAGCTGGGCTGTTCAAACCGCTGGAGGCGAAGTGAAAGGCGCGAGCGTGCTAATCGACTCGATCCGGATTCACCAGGTCGAAATACACAATGTCGAAGCCATGGTATTACAGGAGCAACTCTCAAATTCATTACTCGGAATGAGTTATCTGACCAAGCTCTACTCATACGAATTTCGCGGTGACCAACTTATCATACGACAATGAAATCCGAGATCAGGCGGATTGATACCAGTGCCAGCAAAACCGCAAACAGCTTTTTCAAACGCGTCGGATTGAGACGGTGAGCCAGCCTCGCGCCAATAGGAGCCGTGATAATCGTAAAAGCAGAGATAAGCGCAAACGCCGCGACATTAACATAGCCTAACGAAAACGGCGGTAATCCCTCACGTCCCCATCCAACGCTGATTGCCGTCAAAGCACTTGGTAGTCCGATGGCTACACCGAATCCGGCTGCAGTTGCGACCGCCTGATGTATCGATCGGCCAAACAGGGTCAGCATAGTGACACCGAATGTACCGCCTCCAATGCCCATAATGGCCGACAGGCCGCCGACCGTTCCCGCAAGAATGGCACCACGTCCGCCGCGCGGAACATCGGCGGCCAGACGCCAGTCCGGCCGACCGAAATAGAGTTGTGCCGCCAGAACTAGCGCCATTAAGCCGAAGAATAATTTTAGGCTGGCATTACTCATCGACCCGGCCACGAGCTGCCCGATTACAGCCCCTAGCATGATCCAAAGCCCCCAATGCTGGATAATCGTCCAATCAACCGCACCACGCTCGTGATGAGCCAACACCGAACGGGTCGAGGTTAGAATGATCGTCGCCAGAGAGGTGGCAATCGCAACATGCGATGCGGTTTCGGTATAGCCCAGGGAATCAAACAGAATAATGAGAACCGGAACGATCACGGCGCCCCCGCCGATACCGAACAAACCGGCGGCAAGCCCGCTGAACAAACCGCAAGCGCACAGGGCAATAATAAGCGTCCAATATTCGAGAAATAATTCTATCATCACCCCGATTACGACGGTGCCGGGTGTTTGGAAAGCCGCCAACCCGTCAATTCAATTTCTTAATCTGCGAACAGCAACCGGTTATCGCCGGGGCGGGGCCGGTCTATTTCGAATTAAAGCAGGTCTGGCTTAGGCGGGCAAAGTCTCGGGCAACGCAGCAAGTGCGGTATCGAGCACGGTAATATCTGCACCGGGTCGCGGAGCCTGCTCACTCAAAATCCGACGCCACATCCGGGCACCCGGCCGACTATTAAAAAGACCAAGCATGTGACGCGTCATAGACGACAGTCGCGTGCCATTCGCCAGTTCTCGCTCAATATAGGGGCGATATCGCGCTACAGCTTCGAACCCTGATACAATCGGTGCTGACGGGTCAAACAGCCGGCGATCCAGTTCCCCAAGAATTGCCGGTGACTGATACGCCGCACGCCCGACCATAACCCCGTCAAACACCGCTAATTGCTGCGCGCATTGATTGAGCTCCACCAAGCCTCCGTTAAGAATGATTTTTAAATCGGGACGTGCCCGCTTGAGCTCACCAACAAGCGCATAATCGAGCGGCGGAACCTCTCTATTCTCTTTCGGGGACAATCCTTTTAGCCAGGCCTTGCGGGCATGTATGGTAAAAATCTCGCAGCCGGCTGCAGCAACCGTATCGACAAAATTAAAAAGCGTTTCCCTTGGTGGATCATCATCAATGGCTATCCGGCACTTTACCGAGACCGGGATTGACACTGCGGTGCGCATCGTTTCAACGCAGTCGGCAACGGTTTCGGCCTGGCGCATCAAAGATGCGCCGAAAGCACCTGACTGAACCCGGTCTGAAGGACAGCCACAATTAATATTCACCTCATCATATCCCAGGCCCTCAGCAATACGGCTGGCCTCGGCCATCTTGACCGGTTCGTTTCCGCCAAGCTGAAGCACGAGCGGATGCTCTTCCGGTGAAAAACCAATCAGGCGCTGACGGTCGCCGTGAATAACTGCGTCAGCCGTAATCATTTCACTCCACAGCAGAGCATGTCGGCTCAGGCAGCGATGAAAGGATCGGCAATGTCGATCTGTCCAGTCCATCATCGGCGCAACTGAAAAGCGATAGTCGAGTTTCTTTGGCATCAGACACCACGTTGGCAAGTGAAGAGCGGCGCAAATATGTGTATCATCGACATCACATTCCCAATCTATCCGAAACATTCCGGTGGCATAATATACCAAACGACAAGACTCAGCGCAGACTTTCCAGCTTCATTGCGATCAGTCAGTTTCGACCGTCGTATAGATGGCTGACCACGTCTG
This sequence comes from Hyphomonas sp. TMED17, assembly GCA_002172915.1. Classification (GTDB taxonomy): domain Bacteria; phylum Pseudomonadota; class Alphaproteobacteria; order Caulobacterales; family Hyphomonadaceae; genus Henriciella. The sequence goes on from NHBW01000007.1 coordinate 72,737, forward strand.
TGTCCACACAATTGAGGATCATAGGACGGTACCGGATAAAGTCTGATCACAATAGCAGCGCCTTTTACGTTTGCCGGAACACGGCAACCCTGAAGCCAGGGCGGAGACACTGGTGTGGAATATTTTGTTTATCAACGGACCGGCAAGTGAACGAGCCTGCTGTGCGGAATAAGTGGATTAAAGGAAACAAGCTGTCATACCTCTGGTCGGCGCAAATTTGTTATAGCCTTTCGTCGAATTTTAAATGTACATACACCGTCAGTAAGGTTGGCGGTCTGAAGGTCAGACACATTAAGCGTAGCGTTGGTTAAATTTACCGCCGGCGCCAATAACAGATGAATTGAGGAAATCACCATGTCAGCACCCACCAATTACCTTCAAATGATTTCAACGGTCACCGAGAATGGCGAGCTTCGCATGGAGCTTGTCGAAAAAGAACTTCCGGCTCCAAAATCCGATCAGGTTATCGTCAGAGTCGATGCAACACCGATCAATCCATCTGACCATGGCGTTATGTTCGGCATGGCTGACATTGCAAGCTCATCGCATTCTGACACCGGCGTTAGCACTGTGTTCAGCGCACCAGTGTCACCCCAAGGCATGCGGGTTATGAAGGCGCGTATGGGACAAGCCCTGCCGGTCGGGAATGAAGGGGCCGGAACAGTCGTTGCGGCCGGTGATAGTGACTATGCACAAAGCCTGATGGGTAAAACCGTCGCTGTCATGGGTGGCGGCATGTATGCACAATACCGGACCGTCAGCGCCGGAATGTGCCTGCCACTCCTGGAAGGCGATACAGCGAAAGACGGTGCCTCATCCTTTGTTAACCCCCTAACAGCCCTGTCGATGCTGGAAACGATGCGCATGGACTCACACACAGCGCTTGTGCATACCGCAGCGGCGTCAAACCTCGGACAAATGCTAAACCGGATCTGCAAAGACGACGGCGTTGATCTGGTAAATATCGTCCGCAGCGAGAGCCAGGCCGCCATCCTGAAAGATCTCGGTGCAAAATACATCGTTAACTCGACCGATAGCGATTTTATGGCGCAACTCACCGACGCAATACACGCCACCGGCGCCACGCTCGCCTTCGACGCAACCGGCGGTGGCCAGCTGGCTTCAAATATCCTGACGGCGATGGAAGCGGCCGCTGCGCGAACGCCGGGCGCTTACAGCATATACGGCTCGGTCGCACACAAACAGGTCTATATTTATGGTGGACTCGATACCTCACCGACCACACTGAGCCGCGGCTATGGTATGGCCTGGGGCGTCGGCGGCTGGTTGTTGCCGAATTTTCTGGCCCGCGCCGGCGAAGAGGTCGCGGCACGATTGCGGCACCGGGTTGCCACCGAACTGAAAACCACGTTTGCCAGCCATTATACAGACGAAATATCCCTGGCCGAAGCGCTAAACAGCGATATTGTAAAACGCTACAATGCCAAAGTGACCGGCCAGAAATTTCTCATCACGCCGCAAAAAGGATTGTAGCAGCGCACGGCCCATCAATTGAACTGAAAGATAAGATATGCCGGTTTTAGTTGTTTTTGGATCACCAGTATCGCCGTTTGTACGCAAGGTCGAAGCGGTGCTGCGACATAGCGGTCAGGCATATGATTTCGAAAGCATCAACATTATGGACATGCCGGACTGGTTTCTCGAAATCAGTCCGCTACGCCGTATCCCAGTGCTACGGGATAAAAGCATTGGTGAAACTGGCATTGCCGGAACCCTTGCGGACTCATCAGCAATCTGCCTCTACCTTGACCGCAAATACGATGCCGGACTTTACGGAGCAACAGCATTCGACGCGGGTCAGGCGGCATGGCTGGAAGAATATGCTGATAGCGATCTGGCAATGACAGTCGGCATGAAAGTCTTTCGTCCGATCATGTTCCCGAGATTTGCCGGTCAGGCTTCGGACATCGAGACCGCCCGCAAAGCATGGCATGAGAAGCTGCCGCGAAATTTCGACTATCTCGAACGACTGCTGGATGGCAAAGACTTCTTCGTCAACGACACTTACTCAATCGCTGATATCGCGATTGGCTGCCAGTTGACGCAACTCGATTTAGTTGTCGGACTGCCAGATCGTCAAATCTGGCCTGGCCTCGCGGCGCATACTGAAAACATGAAGGCACGGCCCGGCTTTACCGAAAATCTTGCAATTTGCGGTAAAATGCTTGGCGGTCTTTTGCCGGAAAAAATAGATTTGAGCTAAAGCCCTTGCGCGCATGTTTGATAACGGCGCGACGCAGCGATGTCGGACGCGGCCAGCCGCCCGCATCTATGCCGCCAGCACTGCGAGGCTAGACGGGACAGCGCAGCCAAATTGCAACCCGAAAACCTCTCGCCAAAGACTGATCGTCGGTGGCGCGGCGGTACCACTGTGACCGGACCAGGCGCTGCAAGCGGAACCTCTTTAATCGGTGTTTGACCGCATTTATTCAAACCCAGTTCGCATTGCATTATCCTCAAAAGCGGACCTGTTTTACAGGCTTAACCTTCTACCCTACGACAATATCAAGCCGCTAGAAAATCTCACTGACCTCGGCCTGCACGGTAAGGGCCAGAGACCAAATCCTATCAATAACTCGCACTTAAGCGCTAGAAGCTGGACACCGGCTGATCCAATTTCACGGCCATTCGACACCTTAGCGTGGTCTGCGCAAGCTCGTCGCAAACCGGCGTCCGTCGTTTAGCACGCAACAAGCCCGATTATTCTGTAACAGACATCAAAATCGCGCTGCCCGACGTATTATGAGACCGCCAAAATTCCCGTCACCAACGCTGCAGGCCGGGCCGCAGATTGACGCGACCTCAGGCTAATCAAGCGCAGGCTAAAAGGCGATCATGAGCGGCGAACATCATCGAAAAACACGCTAATCAGAGTCCCCGCCTGCGACCTTAATGATCCGGAAGCCGATATGGCTCGATGAAAAATCGGTTTCTTGCGGCTGCCGCGCCGCAGGTCGGTACCGCCGACAGAAATTGTCGGCGCAAAGATAGGATCCACCCTTTAGCGTATGACGACCTCCGGGATAGGCCGTCTCGGTCCATTCCCAAACATTTCCGATCATATCGTACAGGCCTAGCGAATTAGGCTGAAAGCAGCCAACCGGCGCAACCCCGCTAAAGCCATCTGCGGCAGTATTGTCGAAAGGAAATATACCTTGCCAAGTGTTGGCAACCGCGCGCCCGTCACGATAGGCCGATGAGACCGGATTGTCGGAGTCAGGCAGCCCGAGGCTGGCGGCGTATTCCCATTCGATCGCAGTTGGCAGGCGCCCCCCCGCCCAGCGCGCATAGGCATCGGCATCATTCTTAGAGACATGCACGACAGGCTCGTTGAGCCGCTGCTGCCAGTCTTCCCCGTCACCATCGGATGACCGCCAGCTCGCATTAGGCGCAAGGATCCAGGGCGCTGCTGTGACCGACCGCTGTTCGGGCAGCATAAAAACAGCAGACCCCGCCCCGGGGCGTCCTTCTTGCCGGTCGCGTTCGACATCGGTGATATAGCCTGTCGCCTCAATAAATCTGGCGAATTGTGCCGTTGTCACTTCATGACTCTGAATTGAGAAACCGTCGACATGAAGCCGGCGCGCAGGTCCTTCTTCGGGGTAATAGGCAGCCATTCCCATAACAAATGATCCGGCGGGCACTTGAACAAAGCCTGCAAGCTCAGTCTCCAGTAATCCGCATGCTGCAATATCGACAGAGCGAGCGGCGTCATTCGGCTGACAGGCCGCTAACAATATCAGCGCCGCCGCCAGTCTTACTGTTTTCAACCGCTTCATTCGCTCCGATACCTTAAAACGCAATGCTTTATCAATTCGCATATCAGACAATCAGCCGCAAACCGGATCAAGCTAGAAACAACTGCCTTTTTCCGACAATTATCGCACGGTCGGCTGCTTGAGAGCCTTGATAACCAGAGGCAGCGTATACCGGCCTAGTTTGGCCACCAGACATACTCGTCATCCAGCGAAATTGGCTGATCAACCGTCTTATCAATGCGGATCGGCGATTCTAGCAAATATGGATATAAGGGCTCACGCGCATTCGCGGCATGCGCATCCAGTAAGGCTTGAAGCTCGTCCAGTTTGTCCAAACGTGAAACCGCGAGATTAATTTGCTCGGTGGGATCATTTTCGAGATCAAACAACCAGCTTTTCTGCTGGCGCCCATCGACCTGAAGTTTCCAGTTACCAGCCCGTACAACCCGCACATATCCGGACTGCCAGAATATAGCATCATTTTCCCGCTCAATCTCGCCACCTCCCTCAGCCACAGGCATCAGATTTACGCCATCAATGATGCGGTCCTGAGGCAGGCTGACATTCGCAGCCGCGACAATTGTCGGCATCACATCAATATGCGCCGCCGGGTCTTCGATAATCGTACCAGGAGGAATGCGAGCCGGCCATTTCATATATAATGGCACTCTGATGCCGCCTTCGAACAATGTTATTTTCCAGCCACGATAAGGCTCGTTAATTTCGGGCAAGCCGACATAGCCAGCCCCGCCATTATCATTTGTCAGAATGATCAACGTATTGTCAGCAAGCCCCTCGGCCTCGAGCTTTGCAACAATGTCACCGACGCTGCGGTCCAGCGCCCTGAGCATGGCAGCATAGACACGCAACCGATGCGGCATGATATCGCCGACAGCCTCATAATCTTCGCGCGTCGCCTGCAAAGGCGTATGTAGCGCCCAATGCGCCAGATACAGGAAAAACGGACGATTGGCATTGGCATCAATGACATTCACTGCTTCATCGGTCCAGTAATCAGTCAGATAACCGCCTGGCTCGAACCAGTCCTCATCTGTCGTCGGTAGATCCGGTGTATTGTAGGATGCCGCGAACTGCATTCTCGCCCAAAGGAACTTATCAATCGGATCGAAGTCGAGCTTGGCATTTACGACATTCGGGTCGTCTTCTGGAAGAAACAGACCACTCGCCATTAGCAGGCTTTCATCAAACCCCTGCGCATTCGGATTGCTTTGCGCACTTCTGCCCAAGTGCCACTTGCCGATATGCACTGTGTGATAACCTTGGCTCTTCAACATCTCCGCAACCGTGATCTCGTCGCCTGGCAAACCCTGATCATTATAATCCGGCGTAACCTCACTATTTGCCTGAGAAAACTCGGGCACGGGGAAGCCCTCCGGCGGCGCATCATCAGTCAGGACTGACAAGAGATAGCTCATATTTGGCGGTGTCGGTGTAAACTCAAAACCGGTCCGGGTTGGATATCGACCGGTCATCAGCATCGCGCGCGACGGCGCGCATGTTCCAGTACCAGAATAGGCCTGCCGAAACAGCGCACCATCATACGCCAGAGCATCAATGTTCGGGGTTGGCACGCGACCATTCGCGACCCCCCCTCCCAATGTCGACAAATCATTAATTCCGACATCGTCGAGAACAATCAGGATAATGTTTGGCGGACGTTCATCCGGAGATTGCGCCGCCGTTTCGGGGCCTCTATACCAATCAATCACCTGCGTCGGAGCAACATCAGTATGGTTCATTTTGATAATTTTGAGCAAAATCTCACCCCGGTTGAGCCATGCGACGAAGCCGCCGACAAGCACAACAAGGGCCAATACAACCGCCACTCTCTTTAACATTTCTCCACACCTTCTTATCAAACCGACGGCTCAACAACCTTCTGAGACCAGCCTCGGCCGCTTTCAAAACCGGTCACCCAGTCAGTTCAGCAGCTAGAAAGCCAGCTTAGCTTGTTTTCAAATCACAGGGTTATGGCCGACGATATTTCACTTTTTTAAAACGCTTCGAATAGTGCCGCTCGACATCGTTGCGAAAATCGCGCGAATCCCAAATCGAGATTAAACGCGAGGATCAGGCTGACCAAAAATCTAAAAGCAAACTAACGGCACGAGAGATGACATATCTTAGGGGCGGTGTCGAGCGCTCACTTGTCGACAAAATCACGTCAGCAATTTTCTACGCTCTGACAAGTTCCGAGTCGAATATACTGATCAACTATTGCTTTTCCCTAAGTAAACTAGCTTCCATTGAAAATTAAATTTGAGAGACCCTTTAGAAACTGCCCTGGGAGGGGCGCCACCGAAGTACAGCAAACGGGATAGCGGCGATGTCGGATACAATCAGCTCAGAAACAGTAGCCGCTGCGGATAGTTCCAAAACCAAACCACTCAGCTTACCGTTGAAACTGGCCTATGGATTTGGTTCGGTCTCCTACGGCATTAAAAATGGCGGATTCGATTATTTCCTCCTGATTTTCTACAGCCAAGTTATCGGGCTCGATGCCAGGCTGGTTGGTCTCGCCATTACATTGGCTCTGATTTTTGACGCGATAAGCGACCCGGTCGTCGGATACTGGTCTGACAATGTCAGATCACGCTGGGGCCGGCGGCACCCGTTTATGTATGCCGCGGCGCTCCCTGTCGCATGTTCCTATTTTATCCTCTGGAACCCACCCGCCAACCTGTCGCAGCAAGGACTATTCTGGTTCCTGCTTATCAATGCCGTCCTGATCAGGACCTGTATCACTGTTTACGAAACCCCCAGCTCGGCACTGGCCCCGGATCTGACGCAGGACTATGACGAGCGAAGCCGTCTGATCAGCTTCAGATACTTTTTCGGCTGGACCGGCGGCAATGCGATGACGGTCATGATGTTCCTCTTCATGTTTCCTGCATTTACAACCGCCGCCATTAGCGACGGACAGTTCAACCGGGAGGCCTATCGCGTCTATGGCCTGATCGCATCCGGCCTGATGTTCATCGCAATGATCGCATCGGCTATCGGCACGCACTCTAAGATACCGATGCTTAAAAAGGCGCCGCCGAAGCGAGACATGGGCTTATTAGACGTCTTCAAAGAGGTCTGGGAGACGCTGTCAGAACCGGATTTCGTAAAGCTTTTCATTTCGGCAATATTCGGCGCCATCGCTTCCGGCATGGCGGCCGCCCTGTCATTCTACTTCCTGACCTATTTCTGGGGCTTTGATTCGCTGGAAAAAGGCGCTGTTCTATTGGGAACATTCGCCTCCGCCATAATTGGGTTCGCACTGGCACCGGTCATTTCGGCGCGGCTGGGCAAGAAAAAAGGGGCCATGATAATTGGCGCTATCGCTTTTGCGGGATCCCCTCTTCCCATTCTTCTCCGGCTTCTCGGCTGGCTACCCGAAAACGGACATCCGGGAATTTTCTGGTTTGTTCTAATTAGCGGTATCATAGATCTCGGCCTGATTATCTGCTTCCAGATCCTCGTCGCCTCAATGGGTGCTGATCTGGTGGAGAGAAGCGAACTCAAAACCGGACGTCGGTCGGAAGGCATTTTTACCGCCTCAATGACATTTGTAAGAAAATCCGTGCAAGGCTTCGGGCTAATGGCTGCGTCGGTGGTTCTCACCCTCGCAGGCATTGCATCGGGGGCGAATGTCGAACAGGTTTCCGAAGCGCAGATTTGGCGGATGGGCGCCTTCTATGTCCCCACCATTTTAAGCCTCTGGTTCATCATGATGTATGTCATATCGACTTATCAAATTAATCGCGAATCCCATGAAGCAACTCTCAGGCAACTCGCAGATCGCAACCAACCCGCTGAATAATCAGTCCCAACAGATATTATCACGAACTTCTAGCGGCGGCATTACGCAATGCCCCGCCTCGCATGCCCATACCTGCCAACAATCAGTCCGGCGGGCCGGCTGGGTTAGCGTCCGTTGAACTGCGGCTTCCGCTTATTCAAAAAGGCATTCATGCCTTCTTTCGTATCACTTGTGCGCGCCATATCCGCAATCGCGCGCGCCTCCATTTCCATCTGGGTCTCGAGACCGTTTTCAAAGCTTGCATTCAACAATGATTTCACCTGCCCGAATGCGACGGTCGGTCCGGCAGCCAGCCGGTCCGCCAGCGCCCGCGCTTCTTCAAGCAGTTGATCGGCCGGCACAATCGTATTGATCAGCCCCCAGTCAAGCGCTTCAGCAGCTGACAATCGCCGGTTTGTCAGCATTAATTCCCGTGTCCGGCGGTCACCAATCCGGCGCGGCAGAAAATAGGTCGAGCTGCCGTCCGGCGACAAGGCTGCAGCCGTGTATGCCATCGCGAAGCCGGCATTGTCAGCAGCCAGGACCAGATCGGCCGATGCGGCCAGACTCAGGCCACCGCCGGCACACATACCGTTTACTGCCGCAATCACCGGCGCATCCATTCTGACAAAGCGCGAGACAGCGGCATGAAACGGAATCGTTATCGCTTTCATTGCAGCCGGCAGATTATCGCCCTCGGATGCAAACGCATGAATATCTCCGCCGGCGGAAAACATTTTGCCGTTTCCGGTAATGATAACGCATCGAATTGAAGCGTCCTCATCGCACCGGATCGCAGCTTCGGAAAATTCCTGCATCATTTCCATATTCATGGCGTTTACAGCCTCGGGCCTGTTCAATGTAATCTTCGCGACCCCGCCGCGTTGCTCGAACAAGATTGTTTTATAAGCCATGATTATATTTTTCCTTTTATGAACGGGTATCAGGGAGTGATTCCAGCCGTTCCAGTGCCGCCTCGAAGCGTTCGGCAAACCGTTTATATTCGCCAGCTTCGAAGGCCGGCTGTCCGGTTTCAGACACACCGAACCGGGCCTCGAAAACATCAACCAGAATATCGATAACAAGCCCGGTGTCCTCCGAGCCCCGCAATCGCATGGTACGGGCCGAATATTCCAGCGTACCGTAGAACAAGTCACGCGCGACCCAGACGGGCGTTGCCTCGCAAAACTGACCACGATCTATACCACGCCGATAGATATCATCAAAGACAGCGACATAAATCCGCATATCCTGCCGGGAATCGGTTTCTCCCGGCGCAAAAATCCGTAGAGACTGCGTTAGTTCAATGACCTCGAATTGCTCAATCAGGGCCTGCATGTGGAATTCGGCCAGAGACCGCAAAGCCAGAAGCGCTGAGCCTTCCAGACGCCCTGCCGCCCGCGCGCCAATTGTCAGATCCGACCAGAAATTTGCGACAATTGCCTTCATCAGATCAATTTTGGTTTTGAAGTAAATATAGATCGTGCCCTCGGCCATGCCGGCGCGCCGGGCGATATCAGCCATCCGCGCACCATCATAGCCATGTTCGATAAAAATCGCCTGAGCCGCGCGCAAGATAGCTGCCTCGCGCTGCTCAACTTTCTGTCTTCGCGTCGGGGACGGGCTCAGACCCGTCATCTCAGATCGAGCTCTTGCGGAATTGTCTTGCGAAGTTCGAATTTCAAAACTTTACCCGTAGCGGTGCGTGGCAACGTATCAATAACGGCCAAATGAACTGGCTGTTTGTATTTTGCCAGCTTCGTTGCAACGAATTCTACGACTTGCGCCATTGTTAGTTCTTGTTCCGGCGCGAGGGCCACTACGGCGCAACCAACCTCGCCCCAATGACTATCGGGAACCCCTATCACAGCAACCTCGGCGATTTGCGGCATCCCGTACAGAATATTTTCGACCTCTGCAGGATAAACATTCTCGCCGCCGGAAATATACATATCCTTCAGCCGGTCCTCGATGTAAAAATACCCGTTCTCGTCGACGCGTGCGATATCACCGGATCTGAACCAGCCATCAACAAAACTGTCCTCATTCGCCTCCGGCCGGTTCCAGTAACCGGGGGTCACAGCAGGCCCTCGCATCCATAATTCACCCAGCTCATTGGCATCGGCCTCGGTGCCATTTTCTCGCATAATTTTCATTTCCGTATGCAGAGCCGACTTGCCGGCTGAGCCAACCATGGCCGGGACATCCTCTTTTAACAGTAGAAGGTTGGAGGCCGCACTTTCAGTCATGCCATAGCCTTCCTGAATCGTCAGGCCGCGCTCATACCACCAGTGAACCAGCGGATCCGGCACAGCTTCGGCCCCTGCAAGAGCAGAGCGTAATCTTGAAAAATCCGTTCTGGCATTGTCGGGATGTGCCTTTAACGCATTGTACATGGCTGGAACACCAAGGAAGTGAGTGACGCCATACTCAGGATCGCCAATCACCCGCAGGGTTTCCGCTGGATCAAACACCCGCTGGATCAGCGTAGTTGCACCAGCATAAAACATCGGCGCCGAAAAAATATTGTAACCTCCAATATGAAATAGCGGCATCGCTGCCAGATTGACCGAGGCGCGTGTCAGATGAGTCGACGGCATCAATCCGATCGCCGAGAACAACATCATCTCATGGGTAATGATGACCCCTTTCGGCAAACCGGTTGTGCCCGAAGAATACATCAGCAGACACTGATCGGTGAGTGGTTGTTCCAGTGTCTTGGTTAGCATTGGTTCAACACCGGCAAGCGCGCGTTCATAAACGCTATCCCCGCCCTGCCCCTCAGTCAGGATCCACTGCTTGACCTGAGTTAAGGGACGCAATGCCTCGACGACCGGCAAAAATTCCTGATCAACAAAAACGATCTCGGGGCCGGCATCGTTAATAATGAAAGCGAGTTCGGGCGCCGTTAACCGGAAATTCAACGCCAGACTGATCCCGCCCAGCCGCCAGGTTCCGAGCGACATTTCGAAAATATCGGTGGAGTTCAATGCCAGAAAACCGACGCGATCCCCTTGCTTGACACCCTGCGAGGCGAGAAAGGCTGCCACCCGGCCGACCCGGTCATTCATCTGCGCATAGCTAAAGCGCCGTCCGCTGGCCAAATCGACCTGGGCCAGCTTATCGGGTGTGCTTACAGCGTGACGTGCTATCCAGTCGATTGCGATCTGGCGTGGTACAACCTGTTCAATTGTCATGAGAACTCCCCAATTCTAAAATCCCATCTGGCGGACCGCTAAGTCCCGCATAATCTCTTCCGATCCGCCACCAATGGCCTGAATCTTGACTTCACGATACATTCGCTCGACGCGATTTCCCCGCAAATATCCTGCCCCGCCCAATATCTGCATCGCCTCGGAGGCGCAGAACTCAAGTGCTTTTGAAGCCGAGAACTTGGCCTTGCTGATTTCAGCCACCGGCATCGGTCCGGCATTGGCCTGCCAGCAGATATAATTGAGGTAAGCCTCGACCATATCGATTCTGGCCGACATATCGGCGATTTTGTGCCGGATTACCTGATGCGATATCAGCTTGGCGCCAAAAGTCTCGCGTTCGCGCGCCCAGCTAACCGCCTCGTCAAAACAAACCTTCATCATCCCCAGCATGCCAGCGACCATGCCCAACCGCTCATAGTTAAAATTATTCATGATTGCGAGGAAACCACGATTTTCCTCTCCCATCATGGAAGCAGCCGGCACGCGGCAGTCGTCAAAATATAAACTTGCCTGATCCGACGCCCACCAGCCCATTTTCCGCGGCAGGGCGGTGCGGCTGAAGCCGGGCGTGTCCGCGTCAACAAAGAATAGGGAAATCCCCTTCAAACCAGCATCGGCTGTTCGCGCCCCGACGACGAAATAGTCGCTCTTCATACCACCCGTGATGAATGTCTTGGCACCATTCAAAACATAGTCGCCACCATCCTTTCGGGCCGTTGTCTTAAGGTTTGCAACATCTGATCCGCCCGACGGCTCGGTAATTGCAAGGCTCGAGCCTGCCCGCCCCGACACAATATCCGCAAGACAGCGCTGTTTGATCGCTTCGCTAGCGAGATCCTGTATCGGTCCAATTGAAATCGTCCGTCCACCCAATGCCGCACCGACTCCGGTCGCACCGCATTTCGACAATTCTTCACTATAGGCCGCACGCATGAAGCAATCGTCAAAACCAAGGCCGCCATACTGCTCCTCAATGCCAAACCCGAAAGCACCCAGCGCCCCAACTTTCTGGTGCAAGGACCACGGAATTTCGCCGGCCTCATCCCACTCATCGGCAAAAGGCGTGATCTCGCTCGCGACAAAATTCGCCATCACATCCCGGAACGCTTTGCGCTCCTCGGTATCAAATGGGTTTAACATTTCCAGTCCGCATCCCCGGATCGTTCTATCAGCCACGTCGAGATTACAATGAGCTTGACTTGTAAATTATGAGTGACAATCATTCAAGCCGGCTCAAGCCTCGGCAATGGGAGACGTTGATTTGGCAGACGACAATGTCATACGGATTGGTGGCGCCAGTGGCTATTGGGGCGAAAGCGACATGGCAGTGCCGCAATTTCTGCGCGCTGGCAATCTTGATTATATCGTGTTCGATTATCTGGCCGAAATCACCATGTCGATTATGGCAAGAGCGAGAAACCGCAACCCCGATGCCGGATATGCGACTGACTTTGTCAGCGCGGCTCTCAAACCCAATCTGAAGGAAATCGCGCGCCAGGGCATCAAGATATTGTCGAATGCTGGCGGCGTTAATCCGGTTGCTTGCGGTAATGCGGTCAGGGCGCTCGTCAGGGAAGCGGGGCTCGACTTAAAAGTCGCGGTCGTGACCGGAGATGATTTGCTACCGCGTGCCGGAGAGCTGGCTCAATCGGGGCTCAAGGACATGTTCGACGCCACACCATTTCCCGAGCCAGACCGGCTTGCCAGCATAAATGCCTATCTAGGCGCATTTCCGATAGCAGCGGCCCTCGCGGCCGACGCCGACATTGTCATTACCGGTCGCTGTGTTGACAGCGCAGTGACGCTCGGGGCCTGCATTCATGAATTTGGCTGGCAACCGGACGACTATGATGCTCTCGCGCGCGGCAGTCTGGCCGGGCACGTTCTCGAATGCGGCCCGCAAGCGACCGGCGGTAATTTTACAGATTGGCACTTAGTCGCCGATACGCTCGATACTGTCGGCTATCCGATCGCCGAAATTGATGGCACGGGTAATTTCGTAACCACCAAGGCCGCCGGAACCGGCGGGCTAGTATCAATTGGCACTGTCGGCGAACAGATCCTTTACGAAATAGGCGACCCGCAAGCCTATATGCTGCCCGACGTAGTTTGTGATTTCTCGGATGTTCAGCTGACAGAAATTGGGCCGGACCGGGTCCGAGTATCCGGCGCACGCGGACATGGCGCACCGGCCACTTATAAAATTTGCTCGACTTATGAAGATGGCTGGCGGGCCGGGACCAACATGTTTTTTTACGGTGAAGCCGCCGCAGATAAAGCCCTGAACTTTGCTGAAAATACGCTCAAACGCGCCCGCGCGAAATTGCGCGCCGCCAACGCTGCTGATTATTCCGAAACATTGGTCGAGCTGATTGGCGATGAAAGCGTTTACGGCGATTTCAAGCAAAGTTCAGGGTCACGCTCGGTCGCCGTCAAAATTGCCGCGAAGCATGAAGATCAGCGCGCCGCAGGACTGCTATTAAAGGAAATAGCAGGACATGGTCTGGCTGCACCCCCGGGGCTTTCAGGGTTTTCTGGCGGACGGGCCAAACCGTCACCCGTGCTTCGGCTATTCTCTTTCACAATACCGAAACCAGACGTCAAAATCGAACTGACCATGGACGGGAAACCAATTGCGTTTACACCGGACACTGGCAAGCCATTCTATTCCGACAATGTTAAACGCCCCGCACCCCCCGACCATCCGGCCCACTCATCAAATGAACTGGTTCCGGTTCCGCTAATTAGACTGGCTTGGGCGAGATCAGGTGATAAAGGCGACAAAGCGAATATCGGCGTCCTGCCGCGTGATAAAACCTATGCTGGCTGGATTTGGGCAAGCCTGACCGAAGAGGCTGTTGCAGACCGGTTTAAACATTATCTCTGCGGTAAAGTGGAACGCTTTTACATGCCGGGCTCCGGCGCCATCAATTTTGTTCTCGATCAAGTACTTGGTGGTGGCGGCGTCGCATCCCTGCGCAATGATCCCCAGGGCAAAGGCTATTCCCAAATTCTTCTACAAAGCGAGATCCTGATCCCGCAAAGCTTGGCCGAGGCTATCTGAAATGACTGCTTTTAAATCCCGCATCCAGACAGCATCGGACGGTTTCAAACAAAATCGGAAAGACATGCTCGCATTGGTTGAGCAACTCAACGGTCTGAACGAACGGACGCGAATCCTGTCTGGAAAACGAAAGGCGCGATTTCAAGCCCGAGGCCAGCTAACGCCGCGGGAAAGATTATCGCGCCTGCTCGATCCCGGCATGCCATTTTTAGCGGTTGGCAATCTATCGGGATACTTATCGGATGGCCGCCCGGAAGAGCAGTCGCTGCCTGGCTCAACGGTCATATGCGGCATCGGCTTCATTCAGGGCGTACGCTGCATGGTCGTGGTTGACGATAGCGGCATAATGGCGGGCGCAATGACCGGATCCACCGGATACAAAATCATCCGGTCTGAACAGATCGCGCTGGAACAGAAGCTACCTTATGTACATTTGGTCGAAAGCGCAGGCGGCGACCTTGTCAATTATACAGTTGAAGACTTCTCACGCGGCGGCGCCCTGTTTGCGGGGCAGGCAAAACTTTCCAAAGCCGGAATACCGGTAATCTCGATTTTACACGGCTCATCAACGGCTGGCGGCGCCTATATGCCCGGAATGAGTGACTATGTCGTCGCAGTCAAAGGTAATGGCAAGGCTTTCCTGGCCGGCCCGCCCTTATTGAAAGCGGCAACCGGAGAAATCGCAACCGAAGACGAACTCGGTGGCGCGGAGATGCATGCTTCGGTTTCCGGCCTTGCCGAATACCTCGCCGAAAATGATGGCGAAGCAATTATCATGGCACGTGAAGTAGTTGAACGACTGGGCTGGAACACACGCTGTCCCCGGTTCAAGCTCGACAGTACGCCACCACGTCTTGATCCGGATGAAATAGCCGGCATTGTTCCGGTCGACTACCGCAAACCCTATGATGTCCGCGAAGTTATCGCGCGGATCGTTGACGGATCAGACTTCGCCGATTTCAAACCACGCTATGGCGTCTCGACGGTCTGCGTTCAGGCCGATGTGCACGGGCACCGGTGCGGCATGATTGCCAATAATGGTCCGATTGATCCGGCAGGTGCAACCAAAGCGACCCAGTTTATGCAATTGATGGATCAGGCCGACACACCGGTGATCTTTCTGCAAAATACCACGGGTTATATGGTCGGGACCGAATATGAGCGCGCCGGGATGATCAAGCACGGGTCAAAAATGATCCAGGCAGTTACCAATATCGAGGTTCCGCGAATTACCTTCCAGATTGGTGCGAGTTATGGCGCCGGAAATTACGGCATGTGCGGGCGGGCGTTCGACCCGGATTTTCTGTATTCCTGGCCAAATGCTTCCACCGGCGTCATGGGCGGCGAACAGGCCGCTACTGTTATGTCGATTGTCGCCGAGGGCGCCGCTGCAGCTGCCGGTAGAGACGTTGCCCGCAGCGCAATGGAACAGCAGGAAAAGCACCTGACACACCTGTTTAACAGTCAATCCAGCGGCTTTTACACGTCGGGCCATGACATGGATGATGGCATGATCGATCCACGTGATACCCGTCATACGCTCGGCTTTCTACTGGCGACTGTTTGGGAAGCCCGACACCGCGAAACCCGCCGGAACAGTTTCGGCATTGCGAGAATGTAGGATAGGTCGATGACTGATTTACCGAATGTTTCCGCCCTCGACCTCCAGCTGCAAAATGGCTGGCTGACAATCTGGTTTGACCAACCCGAGAGCCGCAATGCCCTGACCAAACAACTTACCGGCGATTTAATCGCGACATTAGAGCATGTTCGCGACGACCGCGACGTACGCGGCATTACCCTGCGCGGCAAAGGTGGCACATTCTGCGCCGGCGGCGATCTAAAATCTTTCAATAGTGGGCAGCAATCCGGGCAATCCGCTGAAGAAGTTATCCAAGGCTCGAAAGACGGCGCCTACATGTTCGATCTGGTTAATACGATGCCGCAAGTCGTCGTCGTAATCATCGAAGGGGCCGCTATGGCCGGCGGTTTCGGAATGGCCTGTTGCGCCGACGTCATTATCTGCGACGCCGCGGCCCGCTTCGCAATGACAGAAACCGCGATCGGTTTAACACCCGCCCAGATTTCGCCTTTTGTGACTCAGAAGCTTGGTTATGCCACCGCCCGGCGCCTGATGCTAACAGCGGCCCGCTTCAATGGCGCCGAAAGTTACCGTCTGGGATTTGCTGATTTCATTGGCCATGGCGTGGAAGAATTGGAAGCACACGAATATAAAATCCGGAAACAAGTGCTAGCGTGTGCGCCGGGCGCCGTCGCCGACATAAAATCGCTTATTCTCGCGACCCCAAATCTGTCGCGCGAGGACGTCGTACAAGCCGCAGCGGAGAATTTCGCCCGTCGTATGCTCAGCGAAGAAGGCAAGGAAGGAGTTGCCTCCTTTGTCGAAAAACGCCCGCCAAACTGGGTTATAAAACCATGACGATTTCTTCCATTCTCGTTGCTAATCGTGGCGAAATAGCCTGCCGGATCATACGCACGGCAAAGGCGCTGGGCCTTAAAACGGTCGCGATTTATAGTGACGCCGATATCACTGCGAAACATGTCAGACTGGCTGACCACGCCAAGCATGTCGGCAGCAGTCCGGTAATAGAGAGCTATCTCGCGATTGACCGTATTATCTCAGCCGCCCTGGCCTCAGGCGCTGATGCAATTCATCCGGGTTATGGATTTTTGTCTGAAAATGCGGCCTTCGCGACGGCCTGCTTGAAAGCCGGACTGACCTTTATCGGACCACCTCAAAAAGCCATCGAAATTATGGGCGACAAGGCACGTGCCAAAACAGCAATGATTGCAGCAGGGGTGCCATGCATTCCGGGTTATCAAGGCGAGGATCAAACAACCGAGACCCTGCTAGCTGCGGCTGAAGATATCGGGCTGCCGGTAATGATCAAAGCGGCGGCAGGTGGCGGCGGACGCGGTATGCGCCAAGTGGAATCTCCCGAACAGCTGGAAAACGCCATCAAAATTGCTCGTGCAGAGGCGAAAAGTGCATTCGGGTCAGATGTTCTGATTATCGAAAAAGTTATTCCGGCCCCGCGCCATGTCGAAATCCAGATTCTGGCGGATCAACACGGCCATATTATTCATTTGGGCGAGCGTGACTGCTCTGTTCAAAGGCGTCATCAGAAAATTATCGAGGAGGCCCCCTGTCCGGTTCTGAACCCGGCATTACGGCGCGAAATGGGTGAGGCGGCCATCATCGCCGCCAAGGCCGTTGACTATTGCGGCGCCGGCACGGTCGAATTTTTATTAGGCGCCGACGGCGCGTATTATTTCCTTGAAATGAATACACGCCTGCAAGTCGAACACCCTGTCACCGAAGCCATAACCGGCCTTGACCTTGTAGCCCTGCAAATTGGCGTCGCAAACGGCGACGCGCTGCCCGTTCGACAAGATGACGTCCGGCTGAATGGCCATGCAATCGAAATCCGCCTCTATGCGGAAGATCCGGCCAATGGTTTTCTGCCAAGTACCGGGCCGGTCGATTTGTGGATGGCCCCGACCGGACCCGGCATACGGGTCGATGACGGCATCGATACCGGTGTCGAAGTCTCGCCATTTTACGATCCGATGCTAGCCAAAATCATTGCGCATGGTGCAACACGCCAGCAGGCTGTTGCCAGACTGCGCACCGCCCTTGGCAATACCGCGCTATTTGGCGCTACCACGAACCGGGACTTCCTGATTGACGCCATTGAACGTCCAGCTTTTGTTGATGGTAAAGCGACAACCGCTTTTATCGAAGAGACGTATGGCACAGACGGCTATCGCGATACCACGCCACCCGTGAGGCTGCTCGCTGCAGCGGCTATTCTGGATTATCTCGACCAACAGGATCAGGCCTGCCAAACCGCGCTGGCTGTCAATCACGAGAACCGGAACTGGTCGAGCACGCATGATCTGATTGCCTATTTCGACTATCGCTGTGAGGACACAATGGTGAATGTCAAAGTCACCCACACAGATGAGCAGTTTATGGCGATCATCGATGAGCAAGCATTAATGGTAAACATCAAATATCGTGATCAGAACACAGCCGGCTTGGTGATCGATGGCGACCCCTATAAGGTCATTTTCAACAACAGCACCCATGCCGTCCAGATTGCAAACCAAACCCGGTCCGTAACGCTTACAAAACTGAACACACTGGCAGCCGATGCCAAAGATAATGCCTCGGATGGCACTGTGAGCGCTCCGATGCATGGCAGACTGCTTGAGATTTCCGTTGCGGTTGGCGACAATGTAAAAATCGGGGACAAATTAGCGGTATTAGAGGCCATGAAAATGCAGCACGAAATTGTCGCCGAAATTGACGGAACGGTTTCGACTATTGCTGCCTCAGAAAATATACAAATAGCGGCCGACGATTTGATTTTGGAAATCGAACGCCCAGGAGGAGAAGATCAATGATGAAATCACCAATTTGCGACATGCTGGGAAACGAGTTTCCGCTCCTGGCTTTTACCCACTGTCGTGATGTCGTCGTGGCGGTCTCAAAGGCCGGTGGTATGGGCGTTTTCGGCGCTGTTAACCTGCCGCCGGACCGTTTGAAAGAAGAGCTCGACTGGATTGTCGATCACATTGATGGCAAGCCATTTGGTGTTGATCTGATCGTTCCCAACAAATTTGAAGGCAAAGCCGATGAGTTCGACGGCGCAAAATTGCTAAATGCCGTCCCGCAAGCGCACAAGGACTATGCCTCGAAGGTCATGGGTGATTATGGCATAGACGAGGTCGACCTCGAAGGCGCGCGCAGCAATTCAATCAACTTTGCAAAAAATTTGCGCGATGATGGCGCCGCATCTGCAATGGAAGTCGCCTTCCAATATCCGATTAAAATAATCGTAAATGCACTCGGTGTACCACCGCAGAGTATGCTCGATATGGCCAAAAAACACGGCGTCGCAACCGGCGCGCTGGTCGGCGCCAAGGAACACGCGGTCAACCAGGTTAATGCCGGCGTTGATGTTCTAATCGTCGCCGGCGGGGAAGCCGGCGGGCATTGCGGGGACGTCTCGACCATGGTGCTTATCCCTGAAGTCGCGCGGGCTGTTCGCGATATGGGCGCGTCGACCCCGATACTGGCGGCCGGCGGCATTACGACCGGCGAGCAAATGGCTGCAAGCATGGCCATGGGTGCCGCAGGCGCCTGGTGTGGTTCGGTCTGGTTAACAACATCCGAGGCTGAGACCAATCCGGTCGTCAAAGAAAAGATGATTGAAGCATCATCACGCGATACTGTCCGGTCGCGGGCTCGAACCGGCAAGCATTCACGCCAGCTAAGGTCACCCTGGACCGACGCGTGGGAAAGCGAGGACGCACCCGAGGCCTTGCCCATGCCGCTGCAGTCGCTGGTCTCCGAGCCTGCACTGAAACACATCGACAAGCTCAGCCAGGGTGGTCATGAAGGCGCCAAGGCGCTGGCCACATACTGGGTCGGTCAAGGGGTCGGGCTGATGAATCAAAGCATGTCAGCCGGTCAGGTCGTCCAGCAATTCAAGGAAGAATATATACAGGCCTATGAGCAGCTTATGGCGACAATGGACATATAATCATGAGAATGCAGCAGGCAGACGACTTCAAAGCCGAAAGCGAGGCGCTTTTTAAGCTACTCAAAGACACTGAAACAGCGCGTTTCGACGAAGCGACGCAATTCAAATCCTGGACAGTAAATGCCGTCCTGCAACATTTATACTTCTGGAACGAAATGGCCGGTCTTCAAATAAAGAATGAAGGCCTGCTGGTTGAGCGAATGGCCGGTGTTGCGGCACACCCGGGCGGCATGAGAGGTTTCGAAGCTGATCATTTTGCTGGCCTTTCGGCACATAAACTTCTGGACGCATGGATCGAAAATGCGATTGAAACGGCAAACATATTCGCCGATGCTGACCCCAAAACCCGACTAAAATGGGCCGGACCGGATATGAGTGCACGCTCATCCATTACCGCGCGGCTGATGGAAACCTGGGCGCACGGACAGGAAGTCTATGATCATCTCGGCGTGGTGCGCCAGAATGCCGACCGGATCCGGAATATTGTGATCCTCGGAGTCAATACGTTTGGCTGGACCTATGCGACCCGGAAGCAGACCCCGCCGGGCCCGATGCCGCATCTGCGCCTGACAGCGCCATCTGGTGCAATCTGGACGTATGGTGAAGATGGCAGCCAAGATACAATCACCGGCCTTGCCGAAGAGTTCTGTCAGGTCGTGACGCAGACGCGAAACATTGCGGACACATCACTTAAGGTCAACGGCCCTGTTGCCATCGACTGGATGAGTAAAGCGCAATGTTTTGCCGGGCCACCTGAGACACCCCCCGCACCGGGTTTGCGAGCGACAAAAATCAGCTCATCGTGATTGCCTTCTGAAAGGCCGGCCGGCTTTCGATCCGGGCGATATAGGCTTTTAGATTCGGCATGTCATCAGTCACACAGCCTGAGCGGTTAGCCATAAAACAGGCATGCCCCAGCATCAGGTCGGCTGCCGAAAAATCGCCGATCAAATATGCCCGCCCGGCCAGCGCAGTTTCGACCGGTGCGAGCGATTTCGTCAGCAGGCGTTGCGCCTGACCGAGGACCGTCATATCGCGGCGGTCTTCCGGCAACAAAATTGTCTGGACGACAATCGTATTGATCGGCGGCATGACCATGCCTTCGCAATAGTGAAACCATTGCAAATATTCTGGAAATTCCGGCGCTGACACATCAGGCTTCAAGCCCCCATTCTTATGCCGTTCTAGAACATATTCGATGATTGCGCCGGACTCGAAAATCGAAACATCACCATCGTCCAGGACGGGGACACGTCCCAATGGATGGCGGGCACGATGCGCGTCAGACTTCAAGTCTTTCGGATGAAACGCCATTTTGTTGATGTCATAGGGCAAGCCAAGTTCTTCAAGCAACCAGACTATCCGTCCGGCTCTGGAATTCGGCGCAAAATGTAGTTTAAGCATTTTCTAGTTCTCCAATTTCTTCAACCTGTTTGCTCATCGATTTGGCTTGCGAGCCTGCATTACGCGGCCCCGGTTTGCCGGACCAATTAGTATCGGCGGCAGCCGCAGATTCCATATAATCTAACCAACATTATCAGCTCGCGATCTTATACTATCCACCCTTGTCTGACTTATCCCAAACCAACCGGATCGTACCGGAAAGCCGGTCAAGTCTTCTCCGATCTCACGCTTTCAAGCGTCTAGCTCGTCACCGGAGAGGCCGCTTCTTCATCCCCCAGACACATCGCACGTAGTGCCCGCCGGTCTGTCTTTTCGGTTCCACCTCGGGGGAGAGGTTCATCGAAAAACCAAATCCGCTCCGGAACTTTGAACGAAGCGAGATTTTGCTTAAGAAATGCCTGCAACTCAGCCTCATCCAATTGACTGCCGGCTTTAAGCAGAACGCCGGCCCCGGCGACCTCGCCAAGCCGGGCATCGGGAATGGAAAAAACGGCGGCTTCGCTAACGGCCGGATGGAGATGCAGCGCTGCATCAATTTCGAGGCAGGAAATATTCTCGCCGGCGCGAATAATCATGTCTTTTTTCCGGTCTACAATTGTGACGATACCATCTGCTTCGAGCGTTGCCAGATCGCCGGTATAGATCCAGCCATCTTTAAGCGTCTCTGCCGTTGCCTCCGGCTTGTTAAGATAGCAGCGCATATTTGCCGGACTCTTCAAAATAAGCTCACCAACCTGCCCGAAGGGCAATTCATCACCATTATCATCAACGATTTTAAGGTCCTGCAGCGGCGGATACAGGCGGCCGGCCGCTCCGGGCCGCGCGATATAGTCCTCGCCACGCAAACCGATACCGAGCCCGTTTGTTTCAGTCATGCCAAAACCGGTTCCGGGCTGGGCATGAGGCATCGCGTCCGCAAGTTTCGCGACTTGCGCGGCGGGGCGCTTGGCGCCGCCGGCTTCGAGGCTTCTCAAGGTCGGAAGAGACTTGCCGAGCTCTAAAGCGGCTTCCATCAAATCCGCAGACATCGTCGGCACCCCGAAAAAACGGGTCGCTTGTTCACGCTCGATAAGATCAATTGCCTCAACCGGATTCCATTTATGCATCAGGACAATTTTCGCCCCCGCACACAAGGATACCAGGAAGCAGGCATGGGTTGCCGAAACATGAAATAACGGCGTCGTAATCAAGGCACAGGCCTGAACCGGCTCGCCATCAGCGCCGACCGGCATCTCCGGCAGACGGTCCATTTCCTCGGCGATCCGGGCCGACATGAGCCAAGTCATAACCGCCGATATCGCGCCTCTATGGGTCTGTACAACACCTTTGGGATGTCCGGTTGAGCCAGATGTATACATCACCGCCATGTCATCATCAGTATGGATATTCACAGCGGACAATTCCCGGCTTGAAGACAGCGCCAGCAGGTCGGAATAGGATCTGGTTCCAGGCATGGCATCAGCTCTGACGATAACCCGTTCAATTGCCATTCGTTCAACAAAGGGCTGCATAGTCTCGGCCCGCGGCTGGTCCACAAAAGCCAACTTCGCACCGCTATCGGTGAAGCCATATTCCAGCTCTTCGGTCGTCCACCAGCTATTCAGGAAGACGACAACTGCACCAATCGATGTGATCGCCATCATTAGCACCAGATATTCTGGAGAGTTCCGCATCACAATCGCAACACGGTCGCCCTTTTTAATATTGTAAACTGATGTCAGGGCATCGGCTAAACGGCTGGTTTCCTCATAAAAATCTTTATAAGTTCGCCGTTCTTCACCAAAGACGAGGAAGTCTGCCTGATCATATTCAAGACAGAGATCCATGACTTCCCGCAAATGCCGCGGGGCGTTCTTAAATGTGCGGAATGTTATGCCGCGAATATCGGTTTCTTCGAGCGCAAACTCCTCATCAGTTGTTACAATATGATGGACTGCTTCCGCAGCATCCGAAAAAGCCATTCTTAAATCTCCAAAAACCCGGAATTCCGGGGATAACGCCAGTTCCTCTGTAATCCGCAAATGGGCATCAGTCGTATCCTCCCAGATACAGTTCGGCCGTTTTGTCCCGTCTGTCAGGATCTTGTAGTCAGCGCGATTATGGTCGTAGTTTGCCGCGTCTGTCTGAAAGGGGAAGGGGTTTCGTAACGGCAATCGTCACTAAAATAACGAATTTGTAAGCGCAATGCGAAAATCCGGCCGCACCGTAGACACGACTTGCATATCCAGCCATCAGAGACGTGTTCTATTCGCTTAGCAGCACGCCGGCTTCGCTCAAGGCGCTGACATCCCCGGCCTCAAGACCAAGCCAATCAGCAAGCGCCTCGAAATTATGCCGCCGCGCTTGGGCGGACGCGCATCCGAATTAATGCCGCTGGCTGAATGAGAAAAACGATACGGCGACTGGACCGTTTTGCGTTGATGGCCGAGATCGTCGTGCACATTGACAAATACGCCCCGCGCCTCGACACTTGGCTGGCTTAGGGATTCTTCTCCAAATGCCCTGACCCGCCCCCATGCAAGATTGATTTCATCAAGGCGGTCTGTGAGAGCAGAAAAGCTCGGAAATGCGAGAATATGAGCGGTAATCGCCTGCTTGCGACAGGCCAGCTTTGTCGCAAGGTCCGCGCCCTCCGGCGTCGGGTCAACCAATCCGTCGCGCTTTGAAAGCACATGCCACAACCATTTCAAATCCGCCGAAATAAGAATGCGGGTCTGATCCAGCCCTTGCCACACCAGATTCTCCTCCGGCTTTGGCCAGACTCTATCCAACGCCCAATGGGCGTAATCATCGGTGGCGTGCATGACGTTCAACATGGCAATATCGACATACTGCCCAACCCCAATTTTCTCGGCCACTTCGTCCAGCGTGGTTTCCTCATAGCCATTTATCGAAAACAGCTGCTGAGCCGCCTTTATCAAACTCGCACGCGACTCAGCTTTTCGCTTTTCGCGCATTGGATACTTTCCAGATTCCATAGTATTTTCCTTGCCCTTTTTAAGCCCTTTTTCTAATTTTGATAGTATTTGTACTGTAACCGATCACATTTTATTTTTTAAATACTTTATATATTGCACGTTTTTAAGTATTTATTTGTATATTCTTCTCAAAAGTTACCTGTAGAATCATGTGGGCCGCCTGTTCCGCTAGGTCGGGGATTGACAGCAACACCATTCGTTCCGATCTCCTGTCTTAAACAAAAGCAGGAGGCCAATATGAAAGTCCGAAACCAAATTGTCGTCGTAACCGGTGCTGCCGGGGGTATTGGCAAGGCCTTGGCACATCGCTTTCATGAAGAGGGCGCCAAATTAGTGGTCTGCTCGGATATTGATGGTGCTGGCGCAAAGGCGACCGCCGGACAAATTGGTGGGCTAGCGATCCAGACCGATGTTTCGAAAGAATCCGATATCAAGAATTTGATTGATACCGTCGAAAAGGATCATGGCCCGATTTCTCTGTTTTGCTCGAACGCGGGAATTGGCGTTCCCGGTGGCGCGGAAGCCAGCAATGACGGATGGCAAAATATCTGGGATATCAACGTAATGGCGCATGTTTGGGCGGCACGCCACCTGATACCGCTAATGGTCACACGCGGCGGGGGATACTTGCTCAATACCGCTTCGGCAGCCGGCCTATTGTCACAAATCGGATCAGCCCCTTATGCCGTTACCAAGCATGCGGCGGTCGGTCTGGCCGAATGGTTAGCGCTCACGCACGGCGATGACGGCATCAAAGTCTCAGTACTTTGCCCACAAGCTGTTAAGACGGCGATGACTGCAAATAACGAGGATGGAGTTGCTTCAATCAACGGCATGATGGAGCCCGATGAAGTTGCAGACGCCTGCGTTAAGGCTATTGATAAAGAAACATTTTTGGTCCTTCCTCACCCCGAAGTCAGAAAATATATGCAGAATAAAACCTCAGATTACGATCGCTGGATTGCCGGAATGCAGAAGCTGAACCGTCAATACAAAGGTTAGCCCGCATCTATAATTGTATTTCTGTCTCAAAATGAATCGCCGGCTCATGCTGTAGTCAGCGATCGGCAAGGATCATTTCCGCGCCCTTGTCTGCAATCATTATTGTCGGCGTATTTGTATTTCCAGACGTAATTTTTGGCATGGCAGAGGCATCAATGATTCGCAGAGCCTCTAAACCGCGAACGCGCAGCCGCTCATCAAGCACGGCAGCGGGATCATCCGCTGTCCCCATTTTGGCCGTCCCAACAGGATGAAAAATCGTCGTCCCGATATCCCCCGCCGCACTAATTAATGCCTCAGAATCGTCCGACACATCGGGACCCGGTAACAATTCACGCGGCATGTAGCCTGCCAGGGCCGGTTGCGACATCAAGCTACGCGTGACGCGGATGGCCTCGACGGCGACCTGCTGGTCCTGGGTCGTCGAGAGATAATTCGGCGCGATGCGTGGCGACACGAGAGCATCGCTGGATTCTATCCGCACAGTTCCACGCGATGTCGGCTGCAAATTGCATACGCTAACCGTGATCGCCGGAAAGCGATGCAGGGGATCGCCGAATTTATCCAGCGACAAAGGTTGAACGTGAAACTGCAAATTGGCGCGAGCCTGCTTGGCATTTGAACGCATGAACAGCCCCAATTGCGACGGAGCCATCGTTAACGGCCCGCGTCGAAACAACAAATATTCGAGCCCCATTTTAATTTTCCCGGTAACCGAATGATATGTCTCGTTAAGGGTTTTGACCGCGCTTACCTTATAAATCGCCCGTTGCTGCAAATGGTCCTGCAAATTGCGCCCCAGCCCCTGGCAGTCTTTTACCACTGGTATGTCCGCAGCCTGCAACCAGTCGGCGGGTCCAACGCCTGAACGTTGCATTATTTGGACCGAACCAATCGCCCCGGCCGACAGGATAATCTCTTTCTCGGCGCGCACCTTATAAGTCTTGCCATTCTGATAGAATAAAACCGATCGCGCCACGTTATTTTCGAACTCAATCCGGTCGGTCAGACACCCCGTCATCAGGCGAAAATTTTGCCGCGATCTGGCTGGCTTCAAAAAGCCACGGGCCGTTGACCAGCGCCGGCCGGACTTCTGGTTGACGTGAAAATAGCCGGCCCCGAAATTATCTCCGGCATTAAAGTCTGGCGTGGCCGGAACACCCATTTCGACAGCCGCATCATGGACCGCGTCCAGAACGTCCCAGCGCACCCGGGGGGCTTCAACCCGCCACTCACCGCCTGCACCATGGATTGCAGTATCGCCGAGAAAATGGTCTTCAAACCGTTTAAAAACAGGCAGAACATCATTCCAGCCCCAGCCATTCAGCCCCAGTGCACGCCAGCCATCATAATCAGCCATCTGACCGCGCATCGAAATCATCGCATTTATGGCAGATGAGCCACCAACGACTTTCCCTCTCGGATAAGCCAATGAACGGCCATTCAAACCCTGTTCGGCGACGGTTCTATACATCCAGTCGGATCGTGGGTTGCCAATAGCAAACAAGTACCCGACGGGGACATGAAACCAAATCCAGTTGTCGAGGCCGCCTGCCTCGAGCAGTAAAACGCGATAGCGTCCATTGGCGCTCAAGCGATTGGCCAATACGCAGCCAGCCGAACCGGCGCCAACGATCACATAATCATAGCTTCCGTCTAATCGTGTCGGCTGACACGCCATCTCAACCAGGCTTTACGTCGATAAAACGACCACCGGTTTCCGCCAGCTTTTTCAGCGTATCGCAGGGCTTGAACCGATCATCGTCGGCACCAAGCCGTTCCATTGTGGCAAGCACCGTTTTCGCCCCGACCATGTCACCATATAGCATTGGCCCGCCCTTATCAGATGGCCAGCCATAGCC
>NHBW01000008.1 GCA_002172915.1 Hyphomonas sp. TMED17
TGGTGGTGGTGGTGACACACCAGAATCTCCGCTGCCGGAGCCGCCGCCACCACCGCCACAAGCGGCGACTGTCGTAATGCCAATACCGATTATAAAAGCAGCCTTAAAGGCGCCGATCATCCTCGTCCGATCCCTCACATTGTCCTCCAGCCCTAATCTGATTACGGAAGCTACAGAATTTTCCGCCGCCGGAAACAGAAAAACGCATTCGCCAAAAGCGGTGAGGTTTAATTTAGTCTAACAAATATACTTAAATAATCGACCCTACCGGTACGAAAATCCGAACAAGTACTTGCCGATCAAGGTCACGTCAGCCATACCGCGGGAATTGTCCGTCTCTACCCCAGACTACGCGAATCAGGAGCGTCCCAAATGACAACAGCACCGAAAAAAGTCGTCCTTGCATATTCAGGCGGTCTCGACACGTCGATCATTCTGAAATGGTTGCAAGTCGAATTTGGTTGCGAAGTAATCACTTTCACCGCAGACCTTGGGCAGGGCGAGGAACTTGAACCGGCGCGGACCAAAGCTTTGGCGATGGGGATCAAGCCCGAGAATATTTTCATAGATGATCTCCGCGAAGAATTTGTCCGTGACTTTGTCTTTCCGATGTTTCGCGCAAATGCGGTTTATGAGGGCGTCTACCTGCTCGGCACGTCTATTGCCCGCCCGCTGATTTCAAAACGCCAAATCGAAATTGCCGATCAAATGGGGGCCGATGCGGTCTGCCACGGCGCCACGGGTAAAGGCAATGACCAGGTCCGGTTTGAACTGGGCTATTACGGCCTGAACCCTGACATTAAAGTCATTGCACCCTGGCGGGACTGGGACTTCAAATCACGTACAGACCTGATCAATTTTGCCGAACAGCACGGTATTGAAATCGCGACCGACAAACGCGGCGATGCGCCTTTCTCGGTCGACGCCAATTTGCTGCACTCCTCCTCGGAAGGGAAAGTCCTTGAGGATCCGGCCGAAGCGGCACCAGAATTTGTTCATATGCGCACGATCGCACCCGAGGATGCACCGGACACACCAGAAATTATTACGATTGGGTTCGAAAAGGGAGATGCTTGCGCGATTAATGGTGAAGCCATGTCGCCCGCGACCCTGCTCACCGATTTGAACGCATACGGCCGGAAGCATGGTATCGGGCGGCTCGACTTACTGGAAAACCGCTTTGTCGGCATGAAATCCCGCGGAATCTACGAGACACCCGGCGGGACAATCCTGCTGGAAGCACATCGAGGCATGGAGCAGATCACGCTAGATCGCGGTGCCGGTCATTTAAAAGACGAGTTGATGCCACGTTATGCCGAGCTAATCTATAATGGCTTCTGGTGGAGTCCTGAACGCGAAATGCTTCAAGCCGCAATTGATCACAGCCAAAGATTCGTAAGCGGCGAAGTAAAGCTGAAGCTTTATAAGGGCGGCATCCACCTTATCGGCCGGTCGAGCCCGTACTCTCTCTACCGCGAAGATATTGTGACTTTTGAGGACGATCACGGCGCCTATGATCAGAAAGACGCCGAGGGCTTCATCAAACTTAATGCGCTACGTCTTCGCATCCTGGCAGGCCGAGACCGCAAATTCGGCAAAAATAGCTAGAGCGGTCCCCTTATTGCCGGTTTTTATCGACCGGCCCGCGAAATGATTGAGTAAAGCATGACGGGTATTGGGGCTGACACAGCAGCCAATGCCCGCCACTTACGGTCAGCCTTAATCAAGTTCGATCGGCTCCAGCCATAATCACCGATAATCGTCGCTTGGTCATGTGCGGGTTTGAAAAGGGCCTAGGCGAGGGCTACCCAGGCATTCTGGCGACGAGCCTCGCGTGCACGGGCAGCAACGCCGAGCGTTCCGACGTCCGGACTCCAGCGGGTCCGCAGCGCCTCCGGGACCCGACTCCAATTATCTCCTATCTGCTCCCACAACCTGCTAGACGCCCTGAAATAACTGCTCATCAGAAGAACATCATGCGGCATATTCATGTCTGTTTGCGCGATCGAATGGGCCTGACAAATCAGTCCGAGCAGATCTTCGAGAATCTCTGCATCCCAGTCATACAAACGCCCCAGCCTAAATAAACCGATCTGGGTCCCGGCCGTATTGTAGACATCCTCGACTAGCCGGAACGGCTTGATAAAAGTCTCGTACGCATCTTCCGCGATAATCGCACGCGAAGACAGTTGAACCTGATCAAAATGCAGGTCTGCGATCGGCATGTGCCCCTGATAAGCCCCATAAGCCGATGTATCTATGCTTACCCCGGAATGATCAGCCGGCACAGCAACCATACGCAACTGGTTCCGGCCATCTTTGAAACCGGTCGACGCGGCAACATACAAAATGTCGGCAATAGGCGACATGCTGCCCCATCGCTTGCGGCCATTTACGATACAGCCATTATTATTGTCCTCATCGACCCGGCTTAGCGTGGTAAATATTTTGGATGGTTTCGGCCCCTCGTCTTCACTCACGCAAAAAGCCGCGATTGCGGTATCGGGCGTATCCGGAAACAGTCGACGGATTGCCGCCTGATGTCCAGCAGCTGCGGCTTTCACACGGTCATCTGCCTGCACAGCTACCGCTACAAGCCGCTCGAATGCTGACGGCGTCGAGCGCATATTCGAGCCATGCGCCTTAAGAAAGTCACGCAGCCCGTCTCCGCTTGCAGACACAGACGCAGAGAAAAGGCCATCAAGAAGCCGTTGTGAAATCATTTCAGATCTTCGGCGCGATTTGAGCTGCTGTCAAAGCCCCTTGGCGTCAACAACCCTGCAAACCGCGAAACACCCAATGCGTTAGCGCGCCTGTCGCCGCCGCATTTACCCTTATCTGCGGGATCCCCAGATATGCGGGGCAGCGCGATAGCCAATCCCCTGCCAGCCATGCACCCTATTCTTCGGTGCCGCACCGCACACCGCCCCACAAAACCGGGTTTGATCTTAACACCCGAAAACTTGAAGCCGCCGCACTCAGGCGGTTTTCAAACCGGCCCGGTGCGGATCTACTTTTCCGCGTTGATCTTCGGGGATTTTATCCTGTGTCAGCGTATCAAAATCGCTCGCATCATGTCGCTCGAGCAGCTGACTCTCAGGCTGCCCGTAAGGCCGGTTAACCATCTGACCGCGTTTAACTGCAGGACGCGCAGCGATCTGGTCGGACCAGCGAATGAGATTGGTATATTCATGCACTTGTAAAAACTCGGCCGAGCCATAGAGAATACCTTTGGCCAGTGAGCCATACCAAGGCCAGATCGCCATATCGGCAATCGTATACTCATCACCAATCATATATTCCCGATCGGCGAGGTTGCGCTCCAATACGTCAAGCTGGCGTTTGGTTTCCATGGCAAACCGGTCTATCGCATACTCAATCTTAACCGGCGCATATGCGTAGAAATGACCAAAGCCGCCGCCCAGATAAGGCGCCGAGCCCATTTGCCAGAACAGCCAGTTCAATGTTTCGGCGCGATCTGCCCCCTGTGCAGGAAGGAAGGCATCAAATTTTTCTGCCAGATGCATCAGAATTGATCCGGACTCGAAAACGCGGATCGGCTCTGGACCGGAGCGGTCGGTCATAACCGGGATCTTTGAATTTGGATTGATATCAACATAATCGCTACCGAACTGATCACCAGAACCGATATTGATGAACCAAGCATCATACTCCGCGCCGGCATGGCCAAGCGCGAGAAGTTCCTCCAGCATCACAGTGACTTTAACACCATTTGGCGTACCAAGAGAGTAGAGCTGAATCGGATGGCGTCCGATCGGCAGTTCCTTGTCATGTGTCGCACCCGCAATCGGCCGGTTTATATTGGCAAACCGACCGCCACTACCTTTATTCCATGTCCAAACTTTTGGCGGCGTATATTCGTCCGACTCACTCATAAAGCACCCTCCTCGGCGACGCCTTCACGGCGATATGTTTTCAAACCTGCGTTCAGATTACACGCCCTGAAGGCTGCGCCAAGACCACACGTTAGGGAATGCACACCTTACAAAGCATGACCGCAAACCTCTGAGATGCGCCCCTAGGCGTCAGCTTATATAGAATTTGACAACCATCCCGATCCGCCTGAGCCTAGTAAAAAATGGCCGGGTCAAATACCGTAATAGCACCTAAAGCCGAGGGAAACCGCGATGACGAGATTAACCGCCGCTAGTCAGGCGCAACTGGATGCGAATACCGACCTTCTTAAAATGGCATCTGCGGCCATGGGGTTCCAGGCAAATTCCCTTCGGATAATGGCACGGCGACCAGCAATTCTAAAAGGCTTCATGGCGCTTTCTGCCGCTATTCTGGGACCCGACGGCCTCATTGATGCAGGACTTCGGCAAATGATTGCGCATGTCACGAGCAAAGCAGCGGGCTGTAAATACTGTCAGGCTCATACCGCGCATAGCGCTGTCCATCGCGGTTTTTCGACAGAAAAAATCGAAGCCCTCTGGGCATTTGAAAGCCATCCGCTTTTTAGTCCAGCAGAACGCGCCGCGCTGCAATTGGCCCAGGCCGCAGGCAGTGTTCCAAATCAAGCCACAGACGAAGATTTCAGACAATTGGAATTGTACTATAGTGGCGATGAAATCGCGGAAATTGTCGCCGTCATTGCCTTATTTGGCTTCTTAAACCGATGGAATGACACTCTTGCAACCGACATCGAAGACAGCCCGCTGGCATTCGCCGAAGCCGACCTTAAGCATTCCGACTTTACCATTCCTGAAACGGACAAAGCCAAATTATGATCAGACCCGTTATGCCGGACGACCTTCAATATCTATTTCAGATCAACATGCAATCGACCCCGGGGGTCAGCGATGAGACCTGGTCTGACTTTCAAGCCATTGTAGAACTCTCAACAGCATTCGTCGCAACCGGCGAAGACAATCAGCCCCGTGGTTTTATTACGCTAGTCGCGCCCGGCGAGGCCGGCTATGCCAGCCCTAATCTGCGCTGGTTTGAGGCGCGACAGGCCGCCACTGGCCATCGGATCATATATGTCGACCGGATCGCAATCTCACCCCTATATCGCGGTCAAAAAATTGGCGAGGCGCTATACCGGGCCGCCTTTGACGCATTCGCTGGCTATGATGAGGTCGGATGCGAGGTCAACACAAAGCCGAACAATCCAGGTTCACACCGCTTCCACATGGCACTCGGTTTCGAGCGGGTCGGAGAGCAGCGATTTGAACAGACACATAAAGCGGTCGCCTATTATGTTAAACCACTAGCAATACGGCAAGCTTAATCGAGCTGGTCTGAACCAGCGAGCCCCTCAGGCTGGCCGACAACAACAAAAGTAAACCGCTCCGGCGACATGTATTCCGCTGCCACCCGGTTCACATCCTCCAGTGTCACCGCATTAATCCGCTGATTACGTGTTTCGAAATATTCCGGAGGCCGGCCATCAAGTCGGATATCCATCATTCTCTCAGCGATTTTTGCGTTTGTA
This sequence comes from Hyphomonas sp. TMED17, assembly GCA_002172915.1. Classification (GTDB taxonomy): domain Bacteria; phylum Pseudomonadota; class Alphaproteobacteria; order Caulobacterales; family Hyphomonadaceae; genus Henriciella. The sequence goes on from NHBW01000008.1 coordinate 5,459, forward strand.
TCAAAGCTCAATGCGTAAGATCCAGTAAGATAGGCCTTCACGTCGGAAAGCTCTGTCTCGGTTACACCGCAATCGACCATCGTTTGTAATTGCTGCTTGATACCTTCAATGAACACGCCGGCACTGGCATTTTTAGTTTGTCCACTGCCGCTAATCATCCGCAAATACTGACCGCCATAAACGCCTGCATAAACCCCATAGGTCAGGCCTTCTTCAACCCGCAATTTCTGGTTCAGCCGGGCATTGTAACCGCCGCCGCCGAACACATAATTCATGACCTGAAGCGTCAGAAAATCAGGGTGCTCAGGGGCCACGCTGGGCGCTGTAAACTCAATCAGGCTTTGCGCGAGCGGCAAGTCGACAATGATCGGCGATGCTGCAGCTTCCGCAAACTCAACCGGCGCGATATCGATATCGGGACCAGCCTGCACCAAGCCCGACACAGCCCGGTCGATCTGCTGTGCCAGCGTTTCGGCGTCGACGTCACCGACCACAGTAACAAGCACGCCATCACGGCTCATCATTTCATCCTTATAAGCCTGTCCGAGCGCACCGGTCAGACGCGACAGACTCTCTTCACTGACTTCACGCACGACCGGATGGTCGGGGTACAAGGCCGCTTCGCGGGCCACTGTCGAAAGGTAATCCGGATCGGTTCGGCTTGATTCCAGCCAGACGCGTTGCTCCCGCAAAAAACGCTCAACCGGGCCATCATCAAATCGCGGATGAGAGAATGCCGTCCCAATCAACTCAAAGCCATCGTCCAATGTCTGGCTCAACATTGAGGCGCTACAATACGTAACACCAGCACCAGCCTGGCAACCAAAGCTCATATTGAGCTCTTCCATACGTTCAAAAAAAGCGCGGCTGTTGAGGTCACCGGCTCCTTCATTCATCATATAGGCGACCATCTCGCCGAGCCCTTCTTGACCGTCGGGATCTGACATCGCGCCCACCTGCCATGACATGCGCAAGGAAACGATCGGAATCGACGGCTCTTCGACGAGCCAGACCGAGACACCGGCGGGCGTGGTGAACTCCTGAATACGGAAAAAATCGCCATCATGAACAGTAATATCAAGCGTCGTATTCTCGCCGCTGATTGTCATATCGCATGCTGACAAGACGACCGCAGACAACAGAGCACCGATCCATGTTCTTGCACCCGCCATTCTATTATCTCTCTTCGTCCGGCAATAGGCGCGCCGTAATAAAGTGCGCATCGTCGGTAAAAATGGCGCGCACGGCTGCAAGCGCCCGCTCCGCCGTCACAGCCCGGACATCATCCGGATAGTCCAAAAATGTTTGTAATCCGCCATCTATTGCAACCCAGCCGCCAATATCTCTCGCCATACTGTACTGACTGTCGCGCTTATAAATCGCATCCGCTGCCAAGCGGTTGCGAATTCTGGCGACATGGGCATCATCAAAGCCCGCATCCAGAATGCGCTCCACTTCAGACATCACGGCGGTTTCAAGCGCCTCTAACTCAACGCCCGGTGAAGGTGTAGCATAAAGAATTGTCGGGCCTTCATCATGTAAGAAATCGTAACCATAGCTGCCAACTGCCAGCGCCAGATTGTTCTCTTCGACCAGTGACTGAAATAACAGGCTCGTTGCACCACCGCCGAGGACCTGCAAGCCAACTTCTAGAGCGAGCGCAAAATCGCGATTCTGAACGAGCGATGTCCCGTTATAATAGCGATACCAAACAGGCTGGCGGACTTTACTATCGCGGTGCTCGATCGTGACCGATTCTTGTAATGGCGCGACCGGCCGCCAGCGACGCTGCCCGTCGACCAGACCTGACGGCTGTATCGGCTCATAATAACGTTCTGCAAGCACGCGGACATCGTCAGGCGTCACATCGCCGGCGACGACCAGAATCGCATTCTCGGGCGAATAGTAGCGCCGGTAGAAATCGAGACCATCTTGCGGGGATAAAGCCGCAACCTCATCCATACGGCCAATAATGGTAATTTCATAAGGGTGTCCTAGCCAGAACTGGGACAAGGCTGCCTCGCTAAGCAGCGCCGATGGATTGTTCTCGATCCGTTGTCGCCGCTCTTCTTTGACGACATCCCGTTCGGTAATAAAGCTGCCATCAGGATCATCATCGATGATGAGATCAGTCATGCGCTCGGCTTCCATTTCCATCATTAATGGCAGGTGCTCTGACGCAACGCGCTGAAAATATGCGGTATAATCCCAGCTGGTAAACGCATTGGACTGACCGCCAAGCCGCGAAACCGTATCACCGAACTCTCCATCTTCGAGGTCATCAGTGGCCTTGAACATGACATGCTCGAAGAGATGCGCGATTCCGGACTTGTTCTCGGCCTCGTCAGCCGCACCGACACGGTACCAGACCATATGGGTGACAACTGGAACGCGATTATCGGGAATTACCACTACGTCCATGCCATTTGCCAGCTCGAACATAACTGGCGTCGAAACATCACTAATCTGCGCGGACGTCGGAAATGCGAGTATACCCACCAAGAGAAGATGGGCGATCTTTCGGACAAAATTCAAACTGATCTCCGTTTCGTATTCGCCGGCTTGCAAGGGTTATGTTCCCGGCAATTTGCGGTTACCACGGCCATCCTGTTCGATAATAACCTCGTCGCCACCAGTCGCGCTATCTTCGACCGGTTGCTCGGGACGCAACCAGTTTAGCACGCGATCACTACCAAACCGGCCCTTCCGGATAACTTTGGCTTCTTCATAATCAACTTGTGCCCGGATGACCGGACTCACTGCCATTGCGCCAGCATCGGCGACCAGCGCCTGCTCGATTACACTCGCACTCGACCCGATATCGCTTCCAAACGCGACGGATCCGAAATTCTCGGCGACAATCTCACTTGGTAAAGCCTGCCCGGCGGCTGGCGGCCGCAACTGATACTCTGGCGGCACCACGAGTGGCGCTTTTTTTACAACGCGGAACTCATCCGGTGTACGTTGTCCGCTACTGCTCGCACACGCCGAAATAACTGCGAGTGCTGTTACAGCGACAAATACATTAAGCTGTCCCATGAGGTCTCCTTGAAAATAACACCTAGTCAGACTTTTCCGCCGACTGATTTCCAGACATTAGAAACTGGTCAATAAAGAGCAAGGCCGCACCGACAGAAATTGCGGTATCTGCAACATTAAAAACCCAGACAAAGTAAATTTCCGAAAAATCGAGGAAATCCACTACCGCCCCGAACCGCACCCGGTCAATCAGATTACCGAGCGCGCCGCCGACCACTAGCAATAAACCCGCAAAGGTCAGTTTTCGCTCAGCGCTCAATAGCCAGATCGTAAATCCGATAGCGATCGCCAAAGTCAACGCGACCAGCACCCAGCGCATAGCACCTTCAGATTGTAACGTCCCGAAACTCACACCACGATTCCAGACCATGGAAAGATCAAAAAACGGAGACACATCAATCCGGCCGCAGGCAATGCTTTGATCAAGACAATCGAGCGCCCTGAATTCGGGTCTCGACAGGACCAAATATTTGCTGATCTGGTCAATCAGAACAACAATCGGAATAACGCCCATCAGCATGTAACGAACGCGATGGGTCATGCCATACCTCTTATCTCACGCACAGCTTGTGCATCGCGATAGGTAATATCGGGAAACTCGGGATCGCTCGCCGCCGGGTCAAAATACTTCCACGAGCGCGCGCATTTTATCCCGCTGGCCTGCGCCGGCACAACTGATACATCGCCCTCATCCTCAAGCATGAAAGCGCCTTCGGGCGCAGCACCGGTGATCAGAGTTGCAGCTGAGGTAATAAAAATATCCTCGGCAACTTCTGTCTCAAACGCCTGTAGCAGCGCTTCATCAGCAACATAAACAACCGGCGCGGCTTCCAGCGATGACCGGATGCGCTTTTCGCGACGTTCGACCTCGATCGCGCCAGTCACAACCCGCCGAACTCTGAAAATACGCTGCCAGCGTTCAGCTAGAACTTCATCATTCCAGCCAGCTGGCGTTTCCGGGAACTGAAGAAGGTGAACACTGTCGGCCTGTGCTGCGAAGGGACTGATCATAAAGGCCTCCTCGGTCGTGAATGGCATGATCGGCGCCAGCCAGGCAAGCAAGCGATGTAACAATTCGAACATGACTGTGCGATTAGCCCGCCGACGAACATCGCTCGGCGCGTCGCAATACAGGCTATCTTTGCGAATATCAAAATAAACAGCCGACAAATCAACCGCGCAAAAATTCAGTATCGCCGCCATAATTCGTTTGAAATCATGCGCCTCATATGCGCTGCGAACAATCCCGTCGAGCTCATTCACGCGATGCAGAAGATAACGTTCCAGGGATGGCATCTGGTCAACCGGAACGCGCTCCGTATCGGGGTCATAATCCGCCAATGCGCCGAGCAGATATCTCAATGTGTTCCGCAGCCGCCGATAACTTTCGACTGATCCCTTAATGATCTCGTCAGAAATCCGGAGATCCTCGGTATAATCAGAACTTGCGGTCCAGAGCCGCAATATTTCAATGCCGTACTGGTTGGCAAAGCTTTCAGGCTCGATTGTATTGCCAAGCGATTTTGACATTTTCTTGCCTTCGGCATCTACGATCATGCCGTGCGTTACCACCTGTCTGAACGGTGCCTGGCCACGCGTTGCACAATTCTCCAGAAGTGAACTCTGAAACCAGCCGCGATGCTGATCACTGCCCTCGAGATAGACATCCGCCTGTCCCGTCTGTTCGTCGATAATATCGCGATCTCTCAGCGCAAAGGCATGCGTGGTTCCACTATCGAACCAGACATCAAGGACGTCATTGACTTTGCTCCATCCGGTCGGGTCGACAACCCCGTCGAGGAAAGCACTAGCATCGGCACTGAACCAGGCTTCGACCCCTTCTGACTTAATCGCGTCCAGAATACGGGCATTCACCAGACCGGCATCGCTCTCTGACAGAAAAACCGTATGCGGCTGCCCGTCCGGACTGACGAGAAGCGTGATTGGCACCCCCCAATTCCGTTGTCGCGATATCAGCCAGTCAGGCCGGTCGGCGACCATCGCATTGATACGATTGCGCCCGGTTGCCGGGACAAAGTCGGTCTGTTCGATGCCTTTGACGGCAAGATCCCGAAGCGTTTCGCCATCCTTACCAGGCGTATCCATGGCAATGAACCATTGTGGTGTTGCGCGCCGGATCACAGGCGCTTTCGACCGCCAGGAGTGAGCGTCCCGCAAAGTCGCCACCCCACGCGCCAGCAGCCCCCCGCCTTCCGCCAGCAAACGGATAACTTCGGCCCCGGCTTTACCCGGCTGGCCACGTTTCTTGCCTGAGGTTCTAATGATATCCAGTCCCTGCAGAGGCGCCGGAACCTCATCGGTATAGCAGCCATTGACATCAACAATGTCGCGAATTTCGCTGGCATTTCGTCCGCTCGACAGAAATGCGAAGAAATCATCATCGCCATGCGCTGGCGCCGTATGCACAAAACCGGTCCCAGCATCATCTGTGACATGGCCGGCGCTAATGGTCACAATTTCATGGGCCCAGAACGGATCAAGACCCGATAGCGGATGCTTCAAACTCCAGCCAGCCGGATCAAAGTCGCCCAATCGCTTCAGCCCGCTAATTTTCGCTGACTCGGCAATTGCATCAACAAGACGGTCGGCAAAAATGAGCTTTTCTCCGGCTGTGGCATAAGGCTTGAATCCGAGCTCCTGCTCGGACATCACTGCTTCAACCTCGTAAACCCCGTAAGATATATCAGGGCTGAAACAAACCGCCTGATTGGCCGGAATCGTCCACGGCGTCGTCGTCCAGATCACAATGCTGGCATCCTCAAGCGAGCCGGCTGGCGAAGCCCCGTTTTGATGGTCCAGACGGAAACGTGCCCAAATAGTCGACACTTTCCGGTCCATATATTCGACTTCGGCCTCGGCTAATGCGGTCCGCTCGACAGGCGACCACATTACCGGCTTCGCCCCGCGCACCAGACGTCCGCCCATGGCGACATCGAGGAATTCGCGAACAATAGCCGCTTCGGATTCGAAGTTCATCGTCAGATATGGATTATCCCATTCCCCTTCGACCCCGCAGCGCCGGAAGCCCTGCTTCTGAATATTGATCCACTTGGCGGCATAGTCGCGGCAGGCCCGGCGAAACTCGTCACCCGGCACGTCATCCTTGTTGCGTCCCTTCGACCGGAATTCTTCTTCAACCTTCCATTCGATTGGCAATCCGTGACAATCCCAGCCAGGAAGGTAGGAGGCATCAAATCCTCTCATCTGATGGTTCCGGATAATGATATCCTTGAGAATTTTATTCATTGCTGTCCCGAGATGGATCGGTCCATTGGCATAAGGGGGTCCATCATGCAGGATAAAGGTTGGCGCCTTACGTGCGGCTGCATCCTCGCGCATCGCTTTGTACAACCCCATTTCATCCCAGCGCCGGATCCATTCAGGTTCCGCCTTGGGTAAGCCGCCCCGCATCGGGAAATCGGTTTTTGGCAGGAATAATGTATCCTTATAATCTCGTTTAGGCTCAGCGGCGTTTTCGGACATCTGTTCGTCTCTGAATTTGTTATTGTGCATAAGTGGAAGAAGAAAATACCCGGCCACGCCGACTATCAATCATCACGCAACCGGGCCACTAATTCGGGCATCGATATATAAGATACAAATCATGGTCCGAGCGACTTAGCAGAGGCCCTTGGCCGTGTCACCTTCTAAGCCAGAGCGCTCTGTGCTAAACGTGTTTTTGCGTCGGCAACATCATTGTTCATCTGCACAATCATATCGTCGATCTGATCAAAAGCGAGTTCTGGTCTGAGATAATGCGCCAATGCCACTTCAATATGTCGGCCGTATAGATCGCCTTCAAAATCGAATATGAATGCTTCCAGAAGCGGATCTCTTAAACCGGTCGTCGGCGTCCGACCGAAATTCGCAACACCATCCAGCCACTCGCCCTGACTGTCGATCCGGACGCGCACCGCATAGACCCCATGGCGAGGATGCAACAACTCGCCGAGATGCAGATTAGCGGTTGGAAATCCAATCGTCCGCCCGCGCTTCTCGCCATGCTCGACAACACCGTCGATCACCCAGTCATGACCAAGAATATCCCGCGCCCGTTCCGGTTCCCCCGCAATCAGCGCTTCGCGAATAGCGGTCGAAGACGCTTTCGTCCCGAGAGACTCGATTTTCTCGACAATTGTCACGCCAAAGCCAATCGCACGTCCAAGTGAAGCCAGCCGGTTAGCATCACCCATCCTGCCCCGCCCAAAACGAAAATCGAAACCGACCGAGACGTGGCGGACGCCAAGCCCCGAAAACAGGACCTCTCGGGCAAAAGATTCATCCGTCATCGCCGCCATATCCGCATTGAAAGGTAGCTCGTAAATCGCTTCGGCCCCCAGCGCGGCTAATTTCATATTACGCTGCATCGGCCGGTAGAGCCGAAATGGCGGGTCGTCGGGCCGAAAATAAGCACGCGGTGGCGGCTCGAATGTCGCGACACCTAGACCGACACCAGGCACCGCAGTTCGCGCGGCTTCAATCACTGCTCTATGTCCGGCATGCACGCCATCGAAATTGCCTAACGCAACCGACAGGTTTCGCGCATTAGCCGGGACATTCCGATAGTGAGCCGTTATCGTCATATCTCGCCGCCGCTAAGATTTAGCATCCCGGCCTGGCACCATGACAACCGCTTCACCGGTAATCGCAGCCTTTCCGTCAACTTTGCAGGACACTGCCAGTGTTACTTTGTTTCCTCGTGCCTGCAGCTCCGACACTTCGGCCCGCACAATTACGTTCGAGCCGATGAAAACCGGACGTTTGAAACGCATGGAGAACCCAGTGAACACGGCACCCGGGCCCGGTAAATGATTGCCCAAAATCCCGGAAATATAACTGGCTGTAAGCGCACCATGTGCAATTCGCGCACCGAATACAGTGCCTTTGGCATATTCATCATCCATGTGAAGTGGGTTCCGATCGCCCGAGACTTCTGCGAACAGATCAATATCCTTTTCGGTGATCGTATGTGCGCTTTCATGGCTCATGCCAATCTCAAGGTCTTCGAACTTGTAACCATCTTTCACAGCCATTAATTAAGCCTCCTTAAAAGCCTTCAATTGATTGCGACCCCTGACGGGTCCAAATTCCCACTACCAAACAAGGCCAGGCATAGCCCATCGCGCGGTGGTTTGGTAGGTACTTAAAAGGGCATTTACTTCCGATGCGAAGTCGAGACCATGCTGGCTTAGCCCGGTACCGACATAAAGCCCATGATAGCCGCGATTCATAGCACCACGCATGTCTGTTGCCGGGCTATCGCCGATACATAAAATACGATCATCACCAGTTTGCACGCCAAGTTCACTTAGTTTCGCAAGAGCGAGATCATAAATTCCGTCATATGGCTTGCCGGGATAGGTGACTTTGCCGGACTCTTCTTCAAAAATGGCGGCAAGTGCCCCGGCGCACCAATGCAAGGCATCGCCAATCCTGACTTGCTTGTCGGGATTAGCACATATCATCGTCATACCACGATCTGCGGCCTGCGCGAGACGGTCACGATAGGCTTCGGGTTCGTCATGTATCTGATCTTCAAGCCCAATACACAGGATCGTGTCGGACGAGTCAGGACCTGCAAACTGCAAATCAAGCCCCTCATAAAGAAATTGGTCATGCTCCCATCCGCCATCAGCCCCAAGCTTCCAGAATGTCTCGTGGCGCCGCTCCGATAATATACGGCGGGTGGCATCACCTGAGGAAACACAATCATCGAATGCCTCCGGGGGGATTCCGAGCGGATCAAAATATCGTATGACTTGGGATTTCGGGACTGGTGCATTGGTAATCAGGACAACCGCACCACCCATTTCGCGAAACCGGACCAGCGCCTCACACGCCTGAGAAAATGCATGTTGCCCATTATGGATCACGCCCCACACATCGCAGAGGATGACATCATAATTATCGGCAATCATTTCCAGACCGACAGGAAAAGAAGTTTTCGTCATTCTGCCGCACTAAGACGCCGGAGCCACATGGTCAATTAGCGTTTTGTTCAAGCTCGCTCGGGGCCATTGATGTTGCCGCCAGGACCCGCAGTGATCTTTCAGGACTGCTCGATCTGTTCTTGGCTTCTGGTCACGTAGACCCGCTCCAGCATATCGGCGGTCTCACGCGCTTCATCGAGAACCACCTCAAGCGAGGACAGAGAAACCTCAGCAATGGCTGCGTCACCACCTGCTTCCATCGCATCAATCATTTCGAGACTCTGAATGAAACTACGCCGGCTTTTCTGCCCGGTAATCAAAGCGCTTTCAAAACTAATGATTGACGAACGCAACTGGCCTGGCGGCACATCGTCGGTTTCCGATAGGATCTCAGCTTCGCCGATCACGATTTGAAGCCCGTCACGAGCTCGGTCAATATCGCTTGCTACGCGTATATACAGTGTTTCTGCATCATTATTGGCGAAATCCAATGTCGACACATAATCGTCAGGTGAAGCCGCCTCTTGCGGTGCGCCGTCCATCAGAACACGCGCAAAATCGAACAAACCCTGAGCTGGGGCCACCCATCCGGCTGAAACGGCACGCCGGTTATAGGCATCGCAAACCTCAACCAGACGCGTCTGGCTAGGCGCGAAATTGGACTCGACCATTATTTTCGCCGGTACCATTGAAACCGTGGCGCAAGCTGTTAGCAAGAACGAGCTCAATATAAAAATACAATATCTACTTATATTAATCGTCATTATAGACATCCAGAACGATCGAGCGTTTCATCCACCACTCATACAGCTGTTAAAAAACTCGTCCATACCCTTTATCGTTAAGTATTTCACAATACCTGAGTTTGAGATGAATAAAGGATCACAATGCTCAAATTATACCCACCTATAAATCTCCGGCGCAGCGGTCATCTTCAAGTTAGCGAACTGCATCGGATATACTGGGAGGAATCGGGCAATCCCGAGGGAATACCGGTGATCGCACTGCACGGCGGCCCCGGTGGCGGATCCAGCCCCGAAATGCGGCGGTTTTTTGACCCGCAGATTTATCGGATCATTCTGATGGACCAGCGCGGCTGTGGAAAATCTTCACCACATTCAGAGCTTGAGGGCAACACAACCTGGGATCTTGTGGCCGATATCGAGCAAGTTCGGGAAATACTGAACATTGATAAATGGATCGTTTTTGGCGGCTCTTGGGGGTCAACGCTGGCTCTATCCTATGCCGTCACTCATACACAGCGAACCATGGGATTGATCCTGAGAGGCATTTTTCTCATCACGCGATCCGAAATCCAGTGGTTCTATCAAGCCGGCGCCAGCCGGCTGTTTCCCGATGCCTATGACCGATATGTCCAGCCCATCCCCGAAGACGAGCGGGGTGATCTATTAAATGCGTTTCATCGCCGTCTGACAGGTGAGGATTTTGCCGAGCGGATCCGCGCCGCCAAAGCATGGGCCGGCTGGGAAGGCGAAACCATCACGATTGATGGCCCCGTCAGCAAGCCAAAGCGATTTGAAGAAGACAGTTTTGCAGATGCCTTCGCACGGATCGAATGCCACTATTTTGTGAATGAGGGCTTCTTCCCTAAAGATGGCTGGCTGCTGGAACAAGTGGCCGACAAGCTTGGTAATATCCCGGGCATTATTGTGCATGGACGTTATGATGTCGTTACACCGCTATCCTCGGCCTGGGCCCTGAAAAAAGCCTGGCCGAAAGCCGATTTGCATATTGTCGCAAATGCCGGCCACTCGAGCCTTGAACCGGGAATTGTCGACAAGTTGATCCGCGCAACTCGGCAGTTCGGACGCGAGCTTGCCTGACGCCATTCCGGTCGCTTATCTCATACTGAATGAACGACCCGTCGCTGGCAGGTCCCAGCAGCCAGCCCGGTTCGTCGATGGCTAAAATCGCAAGGACTTTAGCTGTTCGGACCTAGAAAGGCTTGCAAAAACGCCGGAAGAGGCACGCCATACTGATCCTGGACTTTGTCGAGAAAGCCGAAAAACAGCACGACGGCAATAAAGACCGGCACGATCCAGCGGATCGTTAAACGCCAGAGCGACATAAACAGGCCTTCAGAAATTTCGGACTGGAAGCTCTGTCTTGGTATAACCCAACCGGCAAAAATGGCGATCAACAAGCCGCCAAGCGGCAATAGAAGCCCTTCAGTCATAAAGTCTACAAAGTCGAGATATTCGGTGGTCAGCGTACCATTCGAATAATTTGAAGAGGCCACATAGCCGGCGCCGATCATGAACAAAACAAAACCAATACCCACCGACGCGCCAGCCCGGGTAACGCCGTGACGTTCTTCCAACCATGACACTGACACTTCCATCAATGAAATCGACGAGGTTAACGCGGCAAACAGGGCCAGTGCAAAGAATACGGTTGCAAACATCGATCCGCCGGCAATCGACCCGAACGCAACCGGCATAGACACAAAGAACAGGCCCGGTCCACCGGCAGGATCAAGCCCCGCAGCGAAAACAATCGGGAACACGGCAAAGCCGGCAATCAGCGCGACCAGCGTGTCAGCCCCGACAATTAGTCCCGATGAGCGCGGAATATTCGTATCCCGTGACAGATAGGCACCATAAGTGACCATCAGGCCAACCCCGACGCCGATGGAGAAAAAGGCCTGGCCAAGCGCCGACAAGAATGTCTTGAACCCGACATCTTCCCATTTCGGCTCGAACAGAAATGCTGCTGTTTTGGCGAAATCACCATTTATGACGGAGTAAATAACAATGCCGACCAGCATGAAGAAAAATGCCGGCATCAAAATTGTGGCAGCGCGTTCGATACCCGCCTTTACGCCCCGGCCAACAATAAGAATGTTTGCGCTTATGAACAGGAAAAGAAGCGACATCATATAAAACCGGTTCGATACTGTCCGACCAAAATTATCGAATGATTCCTCGGCTGTTATCTCGCTAAATAGACCTTGCGCAGCCTGCAGCATAAACGCCAGGATCCATACCGAAATGACCATGTAAAAGGTCAGGATGAAGAAAGCTGTCATCGATCCGACCCATGTCGCAATACCCCAATACTGACTGCGACCGGCCTCCTTTGCCATTGTCTGGACACCTTCGATCGCCGACATGCCGGACTTACGTCCGATGGAGTATTCGGCGACGAGAAGCGGCAGGCCAATCGCTAGCGCGCAGACCAGATAAATCGCGATAAAAGCACCGCCACCATTCTCGCCTGCTGTATATGGAAAGCGCCAGAAATTACCGAGACCGACAGATGACCCGATCGCGGCCATGATAAACCCAAAACGTGACCCCCACGTCTCTGTTTTGCGCTCTATAGCATCCATGATCGAAGTCTCCTAAATATATTAAGCTGCCGTGACCTTACTTATCGGGTTCTGAAAAGCAATCAACACAAGCGCAACGGGCCGCGAAATCACGCATTATTCAGAGCCTCGTCCTTAGCGAGATGAACCGCGCAAACCAGACCGAAGCAGATCGCGGTCGTCAGCATCACGGTTCCGCCATACGACAATAACGGCAACGGCACCCCAACGACCGGCAGCAAGCCGAGAACCATCGCGACATTAAAGAAAATATAAAAGCTTATAGTTGCCATCGCACCAAAGGCGGCAAACCGGCCAAATAGGCTCGTCGATCGCATGCCGATGAGCATTCCCAAGCCGAGAATTAGCATCCACATCAGCAGCACGGCGGTTGTAGTGACGAAGCCGAACTCCTCTGCCAGCACAGTTAGAATAAAATCGGTGTGCTGTTCGGGAATATAATCGAGCTGAGCCTGTATGCCCTGCATATAGCCCTTACCAAACATGCCACCCGAGCCGATCGCAATCCGCGCCTGTTCGATCTGGTAACCATCATCCATGACATTGACGGTCTCGCCGGTCAGCTGGGCCAGGTAAGTATCCACCCGCTCACGCTGATAATCTTTCAAAACAAAGATATAGACGGTCGGAATGGAAGCAATCGCCAGAACGCCGACTGTCAGGATCACCCGCTTATACAAACCGGCTAGAAATATCAGCACGCCCCCGGATGCGATCAGTGCAAGGGTGGTGCCAAAGTCGGGCTGCCTGAAAATGAGCAAGGCCGGCGCCATGATCAGCAACAGAGCCGGCAGATGTATAGAAAACCCACCGGAAAAGTCATGCCATCTTTTATGGTAGTAAGCGGCGAGAGCCAACGTCAGCGTCACCTTCATAAACTCAGACGGCTGAACACGTACGAGACCAGGAATTGAAAGCCACCGCTCGGCACCGCCACCGGAGGCGCCGAAAAATTCGACAAGCACCAGCATAAACAGCGTCGCAAAATAGGCTGGCCATGCCAGGTACAACCACAGCCTGAGCGGAAACAAGGCGGCAATGATCAGAACAATGAGCGCGATCACCAACCGAATTGCCTGACGCAATGGCAGACCGGCTTCTGCGGGATTGGTGAATGTCGATGAATACAGAACCACTAAGCCGATGACCGCCATCGCGCACAGCAAGAGTATCAGACCCCACGGTAATTCAGAGACCTGTCTTAAAAAACTTCTGCGGGTGAAACTGAGTGAACTGGCCATGTTTAAACCGTCCCACTATCGGGCTCTGTGTCTCCGGAATGAGACGCCGCCATATAGTTTGCCTGCCGCGCCGAATCCATAGCCAGCGCGGCCGACAGAATATCCCGCGCAATCGGTGCCGCTGTTGTCGATCCGCCTTCACCATGTTCAACAACAACTGAAATTGCATATTTCGGCGCATCATGCGGCGCGTAAGCAACAAATAAAGCGTGGTCGCGCAAGCGCCTTTCTAAATCTTCGCCGCCCAAAATACCGCTTCGTCTTTCTGCTTCGGATATCCGCCGAACCTGTGCGGTTCCGGTCTTGCCTGCCATGCGCAGGCCGTCAACGTGAAGCTCACCAGATGCCAGGGCCGTACCACCTGGCTCAGAGGTAACAGCAAACATGCTGTCCCTGATCCGATTCATAATCGCAGGATCAACCGCCTTCATCTCGGGAACGGACGCCTCGACCTCCGGACCGAGCCCGATAATTCTCGGATTAACGCTTCGTCCCATTGTCGCGATCCGCGCTGTCATAATGGCCAGCTGAAGTGGCGATGCCGCTAACTGGCCCTGGCCAATGCCAACATTGAGCGTCTCGCCCTGATACCATGGCTCGCCGGTTCTTTCCCGTTTCCAGGCATCGTTCGGAACGGTACCAGCGCGTCCCCCCGTTAGCCCTAGCTCCCAGTCCCGTCCAAGCCCGAACTCTTCGGCGAGCGACGCTATTTTCTCGATGCCAATTCGCTTTGCCATCTCATAGAAATAAACATCACAGGACCCCTTCATTGCATCATGCAGATTGACCGGACCGTGCCCTTTCGGTCGCCAGCAATGCCAGGTATTATTCCCGAACCTGTAACGGCCATTACAGGTTACGCGCTCTTCCGGTGTTGTTACGCCGCTTTCCAAGCCAGCGATGCCGACAATCATTTTAAACGTCGATCCCGGCGGGTAGGTTCCGTCATAGGCCTTATGGTAAAGCGGCGACCGGTCATTATTACGAAGCATATCATAGTCGGATTGCGAAATTCCATTCACAAAATCGTTCGGGTCAAATGCCGGGGTTGAGACAAATGCGAGAATATCCCCATTCGTAACATCCATAACAACCGCGGCCCCGCTTTCCTCGCCAAAGCGGTCGATTGTGATCTTCTGAAGATCGGCATCAACCGTCAGCGATAGATCCTTGCCCGGCTTCGGGGCAAGGTCGTCGCTTGGCAGTTCCCGGATAATCCGACCGGCGGCATTTGTTTCGAGACGGCGGAAGCCGGCTTCCCCGCGCAAATAAGACTCGGCGCGTGCTTCCACTCCAAGCCGGCCAACCCGCATATCGCGATGCAGGAGCAATCCTGACACATCGCGATAAACCTGCTCGAACGCCCGTAAATCAGAGCTATCTGCCGGGTGGCTCTCATAGAATTCAGCCCGCCTCGAAGCGGAAAGTCTTATTCTCGCAAACTCGGACGCCAGCGCGCGCTCTAACGCGGGTGGCCGGCTCGTCGACAAGGCCTCATAGGCCTCGTTAAAAATATAATCGCCATTTGCCTTGCCGACATAACCCAGCACATGTGCGAAGTCCCGTCCCCGTGGATACGACCTTGTCGGGGCCATCTCGACCAGCAATCCGGGCAGTTCCGGCGCAACGAGAGACAAGGTCGCGAAGTCTTCATAAGACAGCTCGGACACGACGATCACAGGTCGAAACGAGGCCTGTCGCCGTGTCTCGTAAATAATCGCTTCCTGTCTTTCCGGCGACAGATCGATATATCGCGCCACCTGTTTCAGAACCGCACCGACATCACCAGCCTGTTCGCGAACGATATAAACCCGACCAGCCCGCCGGTGCGTGGCCAGAGGCCGGCCAAACCGGTCGAGAATGCGACCACGCCTGGGCGGCGCCAATTCGAGTTTTACACCATTCTCAGCGGCCGCAAGTTCATAACGTTCCCGATCGAGAACCTGAAGCTGAAACAGTCTCGCTATCAAACCCGAAAACATAGCGGCACCGACACCACCCGCCACCAGCGCACGGCGGGTAAACATGGCATCAACAGGTCTTGAATTGCTCATATGACGGTCCGCGTGGTCTGATCCTGATTGAGATCAATATTGAATATGGGCGCGATAAGAAACTGCAAGAACGCCGTTGTCAGGAACGAAAAAAATAATGGGACGATCCGGGCAATATGCCCTGTCATAAGGCTCGCCAGAAACCAGATTATAATGAAAGCCAGCAAAAGTAGAACCGACGACTGCACATGATCGACGGCATGTATACTTGGCACTTTAAGTGTCTGATGGAACAAGACGCTACCACCCAAAGTCAATAAATTGATCAGTGCGAAGCAGCCAAATGGTGCGGACGTTGAGATATCCTGACCGAAGCCGAACAATATCAGCATCAACATCGACATGAAATTGAGCCCGGCCTTACCCCAGCCAATCGCGGCAATCAGAGCGACATATGGCCAGCTAAGCGTGGTTCCGAACAAGACATTTGGCGTGAAGCCCATCAAACCGACGGCGCCGACGAGGATACTTCCAATCACAATACGTGTCGGTGCTCCCGCCTCTCCCCAACGCGCCATCACCCAGCGCCACGGGTGCCGCCCTTTACTCATCCGCGACCACCTCGTCCAAACCAGCCGCGGAGACAATGTCATCATCCAGAATGACTGTCTCCGGCGGCAGCACCCGTTGCGACGGCTTCAAGCGGACAAATCCCAGTTGACCAGAGACCATAGCAAGCTCGACGAGAAACTCGTCCCGCGACGGCCTGACAATGCCGACAACGACACCGCGCGGAAACAGGCCACCCTCACCGGAAGTTAGAATTCGCTCCCCATGAATGAACTCGCCCGCCTCTGGCTGATCAGTCAACTGGCCCTTGCCGTCACGACGTCCGAAAAGAATGGCCCGCAAACCACTCGACTCGCCCATAACCGGAACCCGGCTGTTAAAATCTGTAATTTTCAGCACACGCGACGAACGCCGGCCAACCTGAACCACCCGGCCAACCAAACCGCGATCATTTTCAGCATAGAAGCCGACTGCAATACCGTTGGCTGTGCCGGCATTGGCCAGCAGCGCCTCGGCGAATGGGCCATTCGACTCTGCTACAACCCTGGCGGTCACTTCCGTGCCGCGCACCTCGCCCTGGACGTTGAGCATTTGCTCATACATTTCCATACGTGCGGTCATTGAAAGTGCCAATGCCTCATATGTCGACAGCTCCCGAATCCGGGCTTCGAGCTGGGCAATACGGATATCTTTCGGCGAGCTACCGAAAATCCGTTCCCAGACAGTTTCCTCAGCTGTCATGAAAAGCTGGTCGCCGGCCAGCCCCCGAACTGGTTCGATACTATTATCCAGCTGCGATGATCTCTGCAGCAGAAGAAAGCCGACAAGCAGGGCGATCGAGACAAAAAATGCGTACCGCCGGATTGGACGTTTTGAGCTGAATTTTGTCGAATAGCGGGGCATTTTAAAACGCTATCCCTTTGCTGACATACGGCTAAATGGCTCGAATCCGAGTTTAAACCTCTGGCGACAGAACGCTCTTCATTCGCGAGAAGTTTTCCAGAACATACCCGCATCCGTTCACAACGCAACGCAATGGGTCTTCGGCAATCATGACAGGCAGTTTTGCCTCTTCGCGAATAACCACATCTAGATTGCGCAATAGCGCGCCACCACCGGTGAGAACAATCCCGCGATCGACAATATCTGCGGCCAGCTCAGGCGGCATCGCTTCAAGTGCGATCCGGACCGCTTCAACGACTTCCGAAACCGGGTCAGCAAGGGCTTCCGAAATCGTACGCTCGCTTACTTCAATTTCATTCGGTACACCATCAAATGTCCCGCGCCCTCTGACGGTAACCTTCATGCCGTCACCATTTTCCGGCGGCATAGCTGTACCAATCTGTTTCTTGATTTTTTCGGCTGACATTTCGCCGACCAATATTCCCATATTCTTGCGCAGATAGTTCATGATCGCTTCGTCCATCATGTCACCACCAACCCGCACGGAACGCGAGTAGACTTGACCGCCAAGTGACAGCACCGCGACCTCGGTCGTCCCGCCGCCAATGTCGACAACCATCGAGCCGGCTGGCTCTTCAATTGGTAGTCCGGCACCAATTGCTGCCGCCAGAGGCTCGTCGATAAGTTCGACCTGGCGCGCACCTGCCGCCAAGGCCGACTGATGAATCGCGCGACGCTCGACATTCGTTGCCGAACTCGGGACACAAACGATGATTACCGGCGAAACAAAGGCCCGACGATTGTGAACTTTCCGAATGAAGAATTTAATCATTTCTTCGGCAACTTCAAAATCTGCAATAACGCCATCGCGCATCGGCCGGATCGCCTCCATATTGAGTGGCGTCTTGCCCAGCATGTTCTTGGCATCGGTTCCGACCGCATAGACTGTTTTGCGACCGCCTTGATTGACGTACGAAACCACCGACGGTTCATCTAGCTGAATACCGCGCCCTTTGACGTAGACAAGCGTGTTAGCCGTCCCAAGGTCAATAGCCATATCCGTCGAGAGAAGCCCGAGAAGTCTTCCGATCATAAGTCACATACCTCATGTCCGAGCGTATTCTTTAAATGAACACGTTTTATTAATACTTGCCCCTTAGAGCAGAGCGGTGGCGATCAGGAGCCCTAGAACACTACGTCACAATAAGGCGTACGGATCGTTCGGCACTGTTTAGGACCGCTCCATTCTTATGCACGCGATTCCTGTATAACAAAAGAGTATTTTTCACGGGTACGTACCGTACCGTGAATGACTATTGGTCAAGACGCTTGAGCTGGCGATTGTCGAGCTTGTTAAGCGCATTAATATAAGCCTTGGCGCTCGCCACCAGCGTATCCGGATCCGATGCACGTCCCATCGCCATGATACCCGTATCTTTCAGTCGCACACTGACTTCGGCCTGCGCGTCCGTGCCGCCGGTCACGGCATGAACCTGAAACAGGTCAAGTTTCGCTGCATGTGGAACACAAGTGCGAATGGCATTGAACACGGCATCGACCGGACCATTACCATTGGTCTCTGCGACGCAGCTATCACCGTCCACAGTAATCTCGAGATGCGCTGATTGCGGCCCCTCGGATCCAGCCACGACACGCAACCGGTCAAACCCGATACGTTCGCCGGCGGCGGCCAGCTGGTCGTCAATTAAAGCCAGTAAATCATCGTCGAAGACATGCTTCTTTCGGTCGGCGAGATCTTTGAAACGGACAAAAGCTTCATTTAGCGCCTCGCGATCAAGATCATGACCCAGGCTGATCATTTTGTCCTTAAACGCATGCCGCCCGGAATGCTTGCCCATGACCAGACTCGTCTTTGCGACACCGACATCCTCCGGACGCATAATTTCATACGTCTCAGCATTTTTGAGCATGCCATCCTGATGGATGCCGCTTTCATGCGCGAATGCATTCTTGCCGACAATTGCTTTATTATATTGCACCGGAAAGCCGGTAATCCGGCTCACCATATGGCTCGCAGCCGACAATTTTGTTGTATCAATTTCGGTCTTGAAAGGCAGGCTATCGCGGCGAACATTTAACGCCATGACGACTTCTTCCAGGGCGGCATTTCCGGCGCGTTCGCCAAGCCCGTTAATCGTACATTCAATCTGGCGGGCACCGGCGGCGGCCCCGGACAGGGAATTTGCAACGGCAAGGCCGAGGTCATTATGACAATGGGTTGACCAAATTACTTTATCCGAATTCGGAATAGTTTCGCGCAAAGTCCGGATCAAACGTCCATATTCTTCGGGATGCGAATAGCCCACCGTATCGGGAATATTAATTGTCGTCGCGCCCGCAACGATTGCGGCATCAATGCATTTGCACAGAAAATCAAATTCTGTCCGGGTCGCATCCTCGGGACTCCATTCGACATCGTCGACAAGATTGCGCGCTTGGGCGACCGAGCGACCAACTGCCTCAAGGACCGCATTGGCCCCCATACGCAGTTTATGCTTCATATGCACCGGACTGGTCGAGATAAACGTATGGATACGCGGGCGCGCAGCGTGACGGACAGCCTCTGCGCAACGGTTAATGTCGCTCTCAGTTGATCGTGCCAGGCCGCAAATCACAGCCTCTTTCGACCGCCGCGCAATTTCGCTCACCGCTTCAAAATCACCCGTCGACGCGGCTGGAAAACCCGCCTCGATCACATTTACACCCATACCTTCGAGGAGGTCGGCGAGATCGAGTTTTTCGGCGTGCGACATTGACGCACCCGGCGATTGTTCGCCATCACGCATTGTAGTGTCAAAAATTATAATATCGGAGTTGTCTTGCTGACTGCTCATTGGTTCGGTCCAGGATAATTGAGGAATATAAAAAACGCTCTGGTTTTCCCCTGACCGCGTGTTGCCTTAAATGGCAACAGCCTTCGGCCAGGGGCCGATAAGCAATGTTAGTTGCGACAGTAGAATAGGTAAGATATTGCGCATTTAAAAGCTATTTCATCGATCTAACGCCGGTGTCAACCAATGTTCAGCCATTAAGAGAATAATCTTGCGCTTCGCGGCGGCGTTTTCTGACATATAACCAGCCGCAGAGAATAATCGCCACAGATGCAAAGCCGGCGCCGAGCGCCAGAAACAAGTGGCCGGACAGAGCCGCCTGTATCGCCTGCAGGCCAAATGACACAATCAGGATTTTTGGAATCACACCCAGAGCCATACCAGTGAGAAAGCCGGTATAAGGGGCGCGGACAGCACCAAACAGCATATTAACCAGCAGAAATGGACCGGTTGGAATATTGCGAACAAGCGCACTGGCAGCGAAAGCATTCTTGGCAATCAAACTAACAAATTTCGTAACTCTCGGGCGTTCAAGCTGTGATTGCAGGCTGTCAGACGAAAACCGGCCAGCCCAATATGTCACACTCCCCGAGGATAATGTCGCAACCCACGCCCAGAATGCTCCGAG
This sequence comes from Hyphomonas sp. TMED17, assembly GCA_002172915.1. Classification (GTDB taxonomy): domain Bacteria; phylum Pseudomonadota; class Alphaproteobacteria; order Caulobacterales; family Hyphomonadaceae; genus Henriciella. The sequence goes on from NHBW01000008.1 coordinate 25,989, forward strand.
CGCCGGACCAAATGCGATAATCGAAATTCCGATCAACACGAATTGCGGTACGGCAAAAAATGCCGCCATGCAGAATGTCACAATAATCAGAAGCGGCCCGAGCGGACTATTAGAAAATTCGCTAATAGCATTTCCGGACAGTGTCGCGAAATATTCAAGGTCCAGAACACCGCCGAACCGCCCGACAATCAATAGAGCTAAAATGCCGACGACCAGCATGACCGGCATGAGACGTCGCCAGCGGGAACAAAGAGCAGATTTTGACGAGGTTCGGTCGCGCATGACTCTCCATGCGCACTGCAGCTTAATTCGTCAACCCGGCCCTCGCAAAGACACGCCGCTTCATCAAAAAAGACAGCACTGCCGCAGCTAATGAAATCGTCAGAGCGGAATATTTCCCGGCCGGATCACCCCTCGGCAAGCATCGCTTCGCTCATCTTCCATAGACGCTCCGCTTTCGCCTCATCGGTTATCCATTCACGAGCATGCTCCCAGCGCTGACTGTCGGCAGTCACCAGATCGGCAATATCGCAATCCTCACAATATTCTCCGCCACGCCCCTCAAGCAGCGGGCTCGTGGCTGCCCAGGTCGCCGTCGCAGCGCCTTGTTCGGGCGTCTTGAACATTGCTTTGATCCGCTCGGGGATTGTGCCATCAGGATTCTTCCAGCCAAGAACAGCCATTTCCTCATCGGTCAAATGTCTTTGCAGCGGCGTAAATATGCCACCGGGGTGCACACTGAACGCGGTTATGCCGTATTCGTCCCACTTGCGATCAGCACCCAGCGCAAACAAGGCATTCGCGGATTTCGCCTGTCCGTAGGCTTGCCATTTATCATAATCATGCGCGGTAAAATGCGGATCATCCCAATGCACATCGCTCATAATATGGGCCGTCGATGCGAGCGCAACGAGCCGGGCTGACCCGGACTTTTTCAAGGCAGGGAGCAAGCCCAGCGTCAGCGCCATATGTCCGAGGTGATTAACACCGAACTGGCTTTCCCAGCCGGGGCCGACCCGGGTTTCAGGACAAGCCATGATACCGGCATTATTGATCAAAATATCGAGCGGCCGGCCCGACGACACATATTCGTCGGCGAATGCCCGGACACTTTTCAGATCGCCGAGATCCATCGAACTTACCGAAATGTCGCCAGCAATATCAGCCAATGCGCGCTCTGCGACATCCACGCGTCGGGCAGGAACTGTTACACTGGCGCCCGCGCCAGCCAAAGCCCGCACCGTCTCAAGGCCGATACCGCTATATCCACCGGTCACAATGGCATGTCGTCCCGTCAGATCGATACCTGAAACAACTTCGGCTGCCGTTGACTTGGCGCCGAAACCGGATTGAATTTTTTTTTGATTCTGTGCCGACATTTAACCTCTCCATTTTGCAATAGCTTTGCAGTCTATCGGGAGTGTGACAAGAGGCGTCACATTCACGCCTTAGTCTTGTAGCAATGGACAGCAGATCAGGAGCGCTATCATGATCATTCGTATCGTCGCATTATTCATTTTCTTCTCAATCAGTTCTGCCGTTGCGACAGCCCAATTCGGTCCACCGCGAGCAACCCCGCCTAGCGCCGATGAAATCTTCGCTGATCGCGCTTTACGTGATGCCGCCTCATTATCCAACGGTCAGGCCAAAGACATTGTCAGCGCCGATGATGGCATCGATTTGCGGCAGGCCGAACGTTGGCATCGTACTGCCTTCGATATCTACCAGACACTTTGCACAGACCGCTCGGGACCGCGTGACGTCTGGGCACGAAACTGCAGCAAACTCGCCGATATGCATCGGCGCGGACTCGCAACGCCACAAAATTATGAGACTGCTGCAACCCTGTATCTGGATGCCTGCAAGACCGGCCTCGATACAAATGCATGCCTGCAACAGGCCTATATCGATCATCGCGGAGCGGATGGCGAAACCAACTGGCCGCGGGCTAAAGAGCTCTACCGGATTGGCTGCGACCGCGGTGACCTGAGCGCCTGCGCGGGACTTGGCAACATGCTTTATCGGGGTCAGGCCGGTCTCGCTGACCGAGCGCGAGGTGCACAATTGTTACAGGAGTCGTGTCGTGGAGGCTATGACTGGGCTTGCGAACGACTGAGGGGGTTCGGACTGTCACGGCAGTCTTTTGGCCGCTAAGGTTAAACTTGCCACCACAGCGAAGATGCTGCACCACTTTGCAAAAACGGAGTCTGCTATGCGGCGCTACAGCTTGATACCTACCTTTCTGATATTTGGCCTAATTGGCTGTTCGGAGCTCACAACACCAGAAGAAGTTGTGGAACCGCCAGTTACTATTCAATCCGACACAATGGTGATTTTGCCAGAACCGGGCCAGGCGACCGAAGCGACCAAACGCGTAAATTCAGACACCCGCGACCGACTTAATCTTCGTGACCAGAGTGACATCGAAGACGCCCGCCGTGGCCTGATAGCATTCATTGAAGACGACACTATCGAGGCGGCTGACGGCTCTATTGTCTGGCAGGTTAACCAGTTCGACTTTATCAGTGGCGACGCTCCGGATTCGGTTAATCCTTCATTATGGCGCCAGTCAGAACTCGCCGCCCATCATGGCTTGTTCGAAGTTACCGAAGGATTGTATCAGGTTAGAGGCTATGACCTCGCAGTGATGTCAGTGATTGAAGGGGAAACGGGCTGGATTGTCGTTGACCCCTTAACCACGACGGAAACCGCGGCCGCGGCCTTGAAACTGGTAAATGATACGCTCGGATACCGCCCCGTCACGGCCATGATCTATACCCATTCCCACGCCGACCATTTTGGAGGCGCCCGCGGGATCATTTCCGAAACTGACATTGCAGCCCGTAATATTCCGGTTCTTGCGCCGGTTGGATTCTCCGAGAACGCCGTATCGGAAAACTTGATCGCCGGAAATCATATGAGCCGGCGCGCGACATTGATGTTCGGCAACACTATTCCCAGATCGACAACCGCTCACATCGGGTCCGGACTTGGGCCCGGATTGCCGAATGGTACGATCAGCCTGCTGTTGCCAACCGAAGAAATTCTCGGCGACGGTAGCCCGCGACTGATCGACGGTGTGACGTTCGAATTCATCGATGCCGGCGGCACTGAAGCCCCGGCCGAGTTCATGTTCTATCTGCCTGACATGTCGGCTTTGTGTACCGCTGAAGTCGCAACCGCAACGTTTCACAATATTCTGACCCCGCGCGGCGCAAAAGTGCGTGACTCTTTAAAGTGGAGCGAAGCGATCGACAGAGTTCTGCAAGACTATGGCGATCGCAGCGATGTGGTGTTCGCATCGCATCACTGGCCGACTTGGGGTAGCGAGAATGTCCGGTCATTTCTACAGGGACAGCGCGATATTTACCGCTATGTTCACGATCAAACCCTGCGCCACGCCAATGCCGGCGCCGATATGACCCGCGCGGCCGAAGCGGTCGCGGAACCCGATGTTCAACTCAGCCAGTTTGATACGCGCGGCTATTACGGATCACTCAACCATAATTCGAAGGCCGTATATCAGTATTATTTCGGCTGGTGGGGCGGCAACCCTTCAGAGTATTATGCTTTACCGCAGACGGTAACGGCATCGCGATACGTTGATGCCATCGGTGGCGCAGCCGCTGTTCTTGAACTGGCCCAAACCGCCTTTAGCACCGGTGATTACAGATGGTCGGCCGAGCTGCTAAACCATCTGGTCTTTGCCGAACCCGACAATCAGGACGCAAGGAACTGGCTCGCTGCGAACTATGAACAAATCGGCTTCCAGTCAGAGAGTGGCGCCTGGCGGAGCTATTTCCTGACCGGTGCCGCCGAATTGCGACGCGGCTTGCTCGATATTGGCGACCCGGCAGTTGGTAATGCAGATTTCCTACGCGCCGTGCCGTCGCTGGACTTATTCAACGCAATGGCGGCGCGCTTTAATCCAGACGCCATGACACGTGATCCCTTCGCGGTCGTGTTCAGATTTCCCGACACCCAGGAAGCCGTCACCGTACAAGTCGGAACCGCCGTCATGGTTCCGCGTAACGGGGCAATCGAAACGGCTAATGCCGATGTCACAATCGATCGCGGCCAGTTTGACCGGCTAATGCTCGGACAGGTACGTCCAATTACGCTGATCCTGTCAGGAGAGCTTAAAGTCCGCGGGGAACGCGCCGCCCTGTCGGATTTGTTCGACACTCTTGACCAACCCGAATTCTGGTTTCCGCTAGTGACCCCTTAACTCGGTTTGAGCGGGCGCGGCCTGTCTTTAGCAGACCTGTCACGCTGACCGGTCAGGTCCCGCAGCTTAAAGCCCGCATAAAACGGTGATACTGGTCCGGTGCGGGCGTTTTGTACGCCTATAAGACACCGGACGGGGTCGGGCTTTCGTCCCGTTGATTATCTATTCGACACTAAAATAATCGCCCATCAAAAAACCCGGCCAGACGATGCCTGACCGGGTTTTCTTCTATTCTTCAGCACGCCTTTGCAAAGACGGCACTGGATGTCTCTAAACCTCTAGCAACAAGCGCTCTGGGGCTTCAAGCGCCTCTTTAACCCGCACAAGGAAGGTCACGGCCTCTTTCCCATCCACAATTCTATGATCGTATGACAATGCCAGATACATCATCGGGCGGATTTTCACTTCGCCATTAATCGCAACTGGGCGTTGCTCGATCCGGTGCATGCCGAGCACGCCAGATTGGGGCGGGTTGAGAATAGGTGTGGACATCAAGGAGCCGTAAACCCCGCCATTTGAAATAGTGAAAGTACCACCCTGCATATCGGAGATACTCAAATTCCCATCGCGCGCCTTCTTGCCCATCTCACCAATTTCACGCTCGACGCCGGCAATAGACAATTCATCGCAATCGCGGATCACCGGCACGACGAGCCCACGCTCTGTGCCAACTGCCACACCGATATCATAATGGTTTTTGTAGATGATATCATTGCCGTCGATCTCGGAATTCACGGCCGGGATCTCCTGCAATGCTGACACGACAGCTTTGGTGAAGAAGCCCATAAAGCCCATCTTCACACCATGCTTTTCGAAGAATGAATTCTTATACTTTTTACGAAGCGCCATAACCGCAGTCATGTCCACATCATTGAATGTGGTCAGCATGGCCGCCGTTTCTTGCGCCGACTTTAGCCGTTTCGCAATGGTCTGGCGCAACCGTGTCATGGTCACGCGTTCTTCACGTGGACCTGTGTCTCTCGTCGGTATTGCTTTTGTCATTTTCGTTTTCTCTACAAAGGACAATGCGTCCGCTTTAGTTGTCCGACCGTCTCGGCCTGTTCCTGGAATCGACGAGGCCGGAATGCCGGCCTCAGCGGCAATGCGACGAACCGACGGCACAACCGGCCAGTCACTTCCAACCGCCGGCGCCGGTGCTGCCGGAGCAGCGGCATTGGTCTGCGCCTGCGGCGCTTTGGCTGGCGCGGCCTTCGCCGGCGCCGCACTCGCAACAGCGCCTTCTGCAATTCGAGCAATAACCGCACCAGGAACAACCGCGTCACCTTCAGCAACAATCCATTCGGCGATCTGACCTGTTGCACTGGCCGGGACTTCGAGGGCGACTTTATCAGTCTCGATTTCGGCAATTGTCTCGTCGAGCGAAATATTTTCTCCAACCTGTTTTGAAAAACTCGCAATCGTCCCCTCGGCGACACTCTCGCCCATGCTCGGAACAACGACATCGACGAGCTGTCCATTAGCCGAGGCAGCCGCTGTATCGGCCACCGGCTGTGCCGGCGGGGCTTGCGGACTTGCTTCGACCGCACTCTCTCCGCCTCCCGAAAGTTTGCCAAGTAATGCGCCGATGACGACATTATCGCCTTCCTGAGCGGTAATATCAGCTAACACGCCATCTTCAGCCGCCGATACTTCAACGGCCACTTTATCTGTTTCTAATTCGACCAGGACATCATCCTTGGTAACTTTCTCGCCAGGCTGCTTGAGCCAGCGACCAACAGTGGCTTCGGTGACGCTTTCGCCAAGGACTGGAACAGTGATTTCGATCATAAAGTATCTCTGATTAACTGAAATTATTGTTTACTGGCCATGCACAAGCACATCGTCGACCGGGTCAGCACTCAAGGCAACTGCGAGAAAGGCATTTTTCTCGCGATTATGGGTTTCGAGCAATCCGGTTGCAGTCGCCGCAGAAGGTGGCCGGCCGCAATATTTCGGCCTGCTATTCTCAACGCCGACCGTGCTGGCAACCCATTCGATTTCATCGCGGATGAATGTCCAGCCGCCCATATTTCGCGGCTCTTCCTGACACCAGACCAGCTCGGCGCCCGTAAAGCGCTTTAGTTCCTGCATCATCGCCTTGCGCGGAACCGGATATAATTGCTCGATCCGCAGCAGGTAAATATCATCGATACCGGCAGCCTCGCGTGCTTCGAACAAGTCATAATAGACTTTACCTGAACACAAAATGACCCGTCTAATCTTATTATCGGCAACCAGCTTGACCTCGCCGCCGCGACCCGGGGTTTCCGCGTCATCCCAAAGCACACGATGGAATGATGACTTTGTGTTCAAGTCATCCAGCGTGCTTACAGCGAGCTTGTGTCGCAATAATGATTTCGGCGTCATAATGATCAGAGGCTTGCGAAAATCGCGGTGGATCTGACGTCTGAGTGCATGGAAGTAGTTCGACGGGGTCGTCAAATTACAAACTTGCATATTATCTTCTGCGCACATTTGCAGGAAACGCTCCAGGCGTGCCGACGAATGCTCCGGCCCTTGCCCTTCATAGCCGTGAGGCAAGAGACAAACCAGGCCGCTCATTCGCAACCATTTACGCTCGGCCGAAGATATGAACTGGTCGAAGAACACTTGCGCGCCATTGGCAAAATCGCCGAACTGGGCCTCCCACAAAGTGAGCGTATTCGGATTGGCAAGCGAATAACCATACTCATATCCGAGTACCGCTTCCTCTGACAGCAGGGAATCGATGACTTCGTAATGCGCCTGGGTATCGCTCAAATAATTTAGCGGCGTATGGCGCTCGCCTGTCGCCTGATCGACCATATGACTGTGTCGTTGCGAGAACGTACCCCGCCCTGAATCCTGCCCTGACAGTCTGATCGGAAAGCCATCATCAAGTAATGTCGCGAAAGCCAGATGTTCGGCTGTCGCCCAGTCGACGCCCTCACCGGAAGTAATCGCATTAAGACGCCCTGAAATGACCCGCTGCAACGTCCGGTGGACTTTCACATGCTCGGGAACTTCAGTGATTTTTTGCCCAAACGCCTTCAAGCGCGACATTGATACGCCGGTCCTTCCACGACGATCATTATCCGGCGGCAGGCCAAGTCCAGACCACTCGCCTTCTAGCCAGTCGGCCTTATTGGTTTCGGCCGCCTTGCCTTGCTCGAAAGCTTTTTCCAGAAACGCTTCGAAAGACTTAATCTGCTGGTTAACCTCGTCTGCAGTCACCAAACCTTCTGAAACCAGCCGGTTGGCGTAAATCTCTCTGGTCGAAGCATGCCCTTTAATCCGGTCATACATGACCGGCTGCGTGAACATCGGCTCATCACCTTCATTATGACCGAAACGCCGGTAACAGAACATGTCGATGACAACATCCTTACCGAATTTCTGACGATATTCAGTCGCGACTTTGGCAGCATATGTCACCGCCTCGGGGTCATCACCATTCACGTGAAAAATCGGCGCCTGCACCATTAGCGCAACATCAGATGGGTACGGCGATGACCGCGAATACATCGGACTGGTCGTAAAACCGATCTGGTTATTCACGATAAAATGAATAGTTCCGCCTGTCCGGTAGCCTTGCAGGCCTGACAGAGCAAAACACTCCGATACAACGCCCTGGCCGGCAAAAGCCGCATCACCATGCAACAATAATGGCATTTTCTTGGAGCGGTCGAGCTCGCCGGTCGCAATCGCTTCCATCGCCTGTTTTGCACGGGTTCGTCCGAGAACAACCGGGTCAACTGCTTCCAGGTGAGACGGGTTGGCATTCATGGTCAAATGGACATGATTGCCATCAAAGGTCCGGTCTGATGACGTTCCGAGGTGATATTTAACATCCCCCGATCCGAAATTATCAGCGCCCTGTGTCGAGCCGCCCATGAACTCATGGAAAATTTTATGATAGGGTTTGCCCATCACGGCTGCCAGCATATTCAACCGCCCGCGGTGTGACATACCGATGACGATTTCATTTACGCCGAGCGCACCACCACGCTTGATGATTTGTTCCAGCGCCGGCACAGCCGCCTCGCCACCATCAAGCCCAAACCGCTTAGTGCCCGGATATCGCTTGTGAAGAAACCGCTCAAATGTTTCAGCCTCGACGAGCTTGGTAAGGATGGCCTTTTTCCCTTCCGGCGTGAAGGCTACCCCTTTATCAGGACCTTCCATCCGCTCCTGCAACCAGGATTTTTCGACCGGATCGGAAATATGCTGAAATTCGATCCCAAGTGTCGAACAATAGGTCCGCCGCAAAATATCGACAATCACTCGAATAGTAGCCCGGTCGAGACCAAGCACGCCGTCGATAAAGATCTCGCGGTCAAGATCATCCGGACCGAAGCCATAACTGGCTGGCTTAAGCTCGGGCTGATCCGAGCTCGATTCGATACCGAGCGGGTCCAGTTGGGCATGCAAATGTCCCCGCACGCGATAGGCCCGGATCATCATCAGGGCACGAACGGAATCAGTTACTTCACGGGTAATGATATCATCCGGCGCCGCCGGACTTTCCTGTCTTAACTTTTTCTCGATTTTTGGCTCGAGCAAGGACCAGTTGCCGTCAAACACAGCAAGGTCTTCAGGACTGGTCGGGCGGGGCCAGGATTTGCGCTTCCAGCTTGCGCCGGACGTATTTGCAGCTGTTTCAGGGCCGCCATCACCCATTTGTTCGAAGAAAGACCGCCAGCTATCGGGAACCGAATTCGGGTCCTCGGCATAAGCGGCGAGCATCTGTTCTATCCAGACAGCGTTGGCGCCATAAAGAAAATCGGCATTCATTTCAGGTCCCGCAGAACTCGAAACATTCTCAGGCAAGACACCGTCTTCTGCCATTTATCAGTCCTTCCAGAGCTAACAGCTACCATGAGTCGATTGTGGACCCATCAATTGGGTCCACAATAATATAGTTATGGACCTAGCTTTTAAGAAGCTCAATCATTGTTGTCCCTAAACGTGCCGGACTTGGTGAAACCCGTATACCAGCGGCCTCCATTGCCGCGATTTTGGACTCTGCATCGCCTTGACCGCCCGAAACAATAGCACCGGCATGACCCATGGTGCGACCTTTCGGTGCTGTCCGGCCGGCAATAAAGCCGACCATTGGCTTCGACCGGCCTTTTTTCGCTTCGTCCATAAGGAACTGAGCCGCCTCTTCTTCCGCAGACCCGCCGATTTCACCAATCATGATGATCTGCTCGGTTGCGTCGTCCGCCAGGAGCATTTCCAGCATGTCGATAAATTCGGTCCCTTTGACAGGATCGCCACCAATGCCTACCGCTGTGGTCTGCCCAAGACCGACTGCACTGGTCTGGAAAACGGCTTCATAAGTCAACGTTCCCGAGCGTGACACCACGCCGACGCTACCTTTTTTGAAAATCTTACCTGGCATAATACCGATTTTGCAGGCCTCTGGGGTCAGCACGCCCGGGCAATTAGGACCGATCAAACGCGATGACGATTTGTCCAGCTTGGCCTTCACACGCACCATATCCAGCACCGGAACGCCTTCGGTAATGCACACAATCAGCGGGTAGCCGGCATCGATTGCTTCTTCGATTGCAGCTGCTGCACCAGCCGGCGGCACATAAATCACTGAAGCATCGGCACCCGTCGCCGAGCGCGCTTCGGCCGCATCGGCAAAAATCGGCAACTGCATGCCATTATCTGCCGTCCAATTTGTTCCGGCCTTTTTCGGATGCGTTCCGGCAACCATTTTGGTGCCGTAATATTCGAGCGCCTGATTGGTGTGGAAAGACCCGGTTTTTCCGGTCAGCCCTTGCACGACAACTTTAGTTTTTTCATCAATCAATATCGACATCGGTTAGGCGCCTTTCACTGCAGCGACAATTTTTTGAGCGGCGTCATCAAGATCATCCGCCGGGATGACATTGAGTCCGGAATTCGCGATAATCGATTTACCTTGCTCAACATTTGTCCCTTCGAGACGAACCACTAATGGGACGCTGAGATTGGTCTCTTTGACCGCCTGGATAACACCTTCGGCGATCACATCGCACTTCATAATGCCACCAAATATATTCACCAGAATGCCTTTGACATTCGGGTCCTTCATTATGATTTTGAAGGCAGCTGCGACTTTTGCAGCATCGGCGCCGCCGCCGACATCACAGAAATTAGCTGGCTCTTCACCATATAATTTAATGATGTCCATGGTCGCCATGGCCAGACCAGCGCCGTTGACCATGCAACCGATCGTGCCATCAAGCGCGATATAGGCCAGATCCCATTCGGACGCTTCGATTTCTTTCTCGTCTTCTTCAGTTGTGTCCCGCAACTCCATAATGTCGGGGTGGCGGAAGACTGCATTGCCGTCGAACGATACTTTCGCGTCGAGCACCCGCAAATGGCCATCATCCATGACGATCAACGGGTTGATCTCGAGCATCGACATATCTTTTTCGGTGAAGGCTTTATATAAGGTCGGAAACAGCTCCATGCCATCTTCACGGGCGACACCCTCAAGCTTCAGCGCATCGCATAGCTTGCCGGCTGCCTCTACATCAACGCCGCCAGAAACAGGTAATGTCAGGATTTTTTCCGGGGTTGAATGGGCGACTTCCTCGATATCCATGCCACCTTCGGTCGACGCAACAAAAGCAATCTGCCCGCTGGCCCGGTCCACCAGCATGGAGAGATAAAGTTCACGCTCAATATCGGCACCGTCTTCGATATAAAGCCGGTTAACCTGCTTGCCATCGGCAGATGTCTGAGCCGTGACAAGATGATGACCCAGCATTGCCTCGGCGTGGGACCGGACTTCTTCCTTTGAGAAGGCCAGCCGGACGCCGCCCTTTTCGCCAGCATCTGATTCCACAAATTTCCCTTTTCCGCGCCCTCCGGCGTGGATTTGTGATTTCACCACCCAGAGCGGGCCTGGCAATGTTTCCAGAGCATTATCAATGTCATCTAGTGTCAAAACCGGGACACCATCGGCGACCGGAGCGCCGTACGATTTGAGAACCGCCTTGGCCTGATATTCGTGAATGTTCATTTGACTGGGCCTTTTTTAACATGGTCGCCGCGCGATTTCGTGCAGGCGAAGACGCGGCCGCTTATACCATTGCGCCTCAACCTGACAAGCGCCCTGTTACCTTAATACGACGACTTAAATAAAGCGGACAATCATTAAACCGGATGCACGCAATCTCCCCGACAATATAATGAATGGCGCTTTCGTGTATGCCAGAACTACCTTGTCATATCATTGCCGGATTGTACGGCTTTCAAGCTGGGTCAATGGGAGCCCAACTGATATCAGCTTCCCGGATCATGAATCAAAACGATAAAAGGTCGCAGCAGGCTGGCGCATAAAAGCCATCTCTGCCGGCTGCTAAACAAGCGGGATAGAATCGCCTCCATAAGCCTCGGATCCGTTTACCCGGAAGTGGTGACTTTAGCGTGCGAATAAGGCCCACGCTTATTCCGCCTAACAGGCTCGTTCACTTGCCGGTCCTCTTTTAGAGCCAACGTCTGCAAACAATAAGATTTTATTTGGATATAAAACAGCACAAGCCTGAAAGCCCGATTAGGATCCATCGTCCAGGCCAATATCTGAGAACGATATATCATGTTGCCTGACGGTGATGCCTTCTGCACTTTTAATGCTGAACGTCAGGGCGCGCTGATCCCAGTCAATGTCAATCGCACCATAATTTTCCGCCGGGTATCCTTCGCCAATCTGATGTCTGTCATATTCGGTGCTTACTTCATTGAAGCTCAAATTCAGCGATGAAGCCGTCAGCTCGTGAATGGGATATGGCAGGACCCCCGGCTGCTTATACATATATGATTCATGCCGGTCGCCTGACAGGAATATCACCCCTTTGGCCTCGGTTCGATTAATCAATTCGAACAATCTTTGGCGCTCGACGGGCAGCCGTGACCAGCTTTCATAGCCATGTACACTTGGCACGACTTGTATCGAAGAGACCACGAGACGAAGATCTGCTGGCGCCTGCAATTGATTTTCCAGCCAGGTCCACTGAACCGCCCCTAAAACATCCTGCATGACAGTATCGGGCGCCGGCAAATATGCCTGCTTGCCCGGCGCATCCTCCTCATCTGTCAATGTCAGATCACTGCGGAAGAAACGCGTATCGAGCACAATGATCTGCACCCGCTGTCCTTGCGGGCCAAACAGTCTTGAATAATACGTGCCCGGCCAATGCCCGACATCCTGCTCATCGAGCCCCCAGAACACTTCGTGTATCCGTTCGGCAAATTCCTTGAAGGCGAAATTGACCCCCATATCATTTGCACCATAATCATGGTCGTCCCAGGCCGCCAGCATTGGCACGGAAGCCCTTAGCGCTTGAAAGTCGGGCCGCTCCGCCAGCAAGGCGAAAGACCGTTTGAGCTCAGGCAGATCAGCGTCATTATTGATGTAGGCCGGACCTCTCTTGTCACCGTAGACATTATCCCCGACCATTACGAACAAATCGGCCTGTTCGCGCGCGATAGACCGCAACGACATGCTGTCCGGCCCCTCTTCATTGAAACAGGATCCGATCAGAATGTGATCTAAAACCGTGTCCTCTGCGGGCAGCGCGAGACCGGCCGGCGCGACAGGCAATGCATCGTCCGGAATAGAATTATAATAGTAGGACAGGGCCTCCTGCGGTGAAGTGTAATCAGGAGTGAATATCCGCGTCACCAATGATTGATTGGTTTCACACCCAGCAATCAGACCGGGTAGAAGAGGTAATAACAGTTTCGCTTTCATCGCAATTCCCAACAATCAGACTACAACCAAAACGAATGCAGACATTACTATCAGTATGTCGGATCGGCAATTAATCCGGCACTAATGGCTATACCAGAGACATCACCTATCCCCGACCGACCCGCCCGGCATAACTGGACGATCGCGCCATGCGCCCATACTCCGAACCCGGTCATACATAACTAAAGCGCCGGCAAGGCTCACATTCACACAGAATTTGGTCGGAATTTTTACCACGTGATCACAACGCTGGAGCAGCTCCGGCGACAGATCTCCGCGCTCCCGCCCCAACACATAAGCCGCCGCACGCGGGTGTCTGAATTCAGGCAATTCGACCGCGTCGTCGGTCAATTCAATGCCAACCAGCTGGCAGCTTTTAGGCAGCACCATTTCGTCTGAGGTGTTCCATTGATAATATGGAACGGTTTTGAAGGTCCGTGACGTGTCGGCCTTGTAAGCCGTTCGCACCCGGTCGGCTGCATCAATTGAAAACACGAAACTTGCTCCGAAAGCATTTGCTGTGCGCATCAATGCACCAAGATTCATCGGCTTCGAAATTCCCTCAACCCCAATCGAAAAATAGCCTCGCATTATACGACCTCAAAAACAAAACGACCGCAGATGACGGCCAATAATAAACCAAGAGGCACAAAAATACTTGCCCGCCGCGCCAGTTTCAAATGGGCTAATGGCAGAGGATACTCCGCCTGCAAATACTTAACCGCAGCAACTATCTCGCCATCGGCCGCTGCCGGATCGAATGTGTCTGAGGCCGCGCCGACAACCGCCTCATTTGCACGCACCCGGTCAACAAATAACCCGTTCCAGGCCGCCAGTGCCCGCCGCAAAACCAATGCTACCATTATTCGCATTTGTATCGCCAGAGCAGCGATAAATGCCAGCAAACCACAAATGATAGCAAAAATTACGATGTTCATTCGCGACAGCTCCGCTACGTTACGACTTCACAGGTGGGGTTGCCACGGCTACCAACGTGACGTCAACGAATGAGATGAGGAACGGCAAATGAAAGCGCTATTATCAAAAACTCCCGGAGAGCCGGAAACACTTGTTATGGAGGACATCAACAGTCCGACTGCCGGCAAAGGACAGGTGGTGATCAGTGTCAAAGCGATCGGCGTCAACTTTCCCGATAGCCTCATTATCAAGGACATGTACCAGTTCAAACCCGAACGCCCCTTTAGTCCCGGCGGCGAAGTGTCGGGAACCGTAAAAGAAGTTGGCGAAGGCGTCTCTCACTTGAAAGTTGGCCAGCGTGTCATCGGCTCGTGCGGCTGGGGCGGCATGCGGGAAGAGCTGGCACTCGATGCCGGACGTTGCATACCGATTCCGGACACTGTGCCATTCGAGGAAGCCGCCGCCTTCGTCATGACCTATGGCACATCCTATTATGCCTTGAAGGACCGGGCCGACCCCAAACCAGGCGAAACCCTGCTCGTTCTGGGCGCTGCCGGCGGCGTAGGGCTTGCCGCTGTTGAGCTTGGCAAAGCTATGGGACTGACGGTAATCGCCGCTTGCTCGACACAGGAAAAGGTCGGTTTCTGTCTTTCAAAGGGCGCGGATAAGGGGCTGGTTTATGATAATGCACCGCTTGACCGGGCCCAGCAGAAGACGCTGTCCAATCAGATTAAAGAACTGGGTGGCGGCGGCGTCGATATTATTTATGATGGCGTCGGCGGCGATTATGCTGAACCGGCTATCCGGGCGATGAACTGGGAAGGCCGTTTTCTAGTGATCGGATTTCCAGCAGGCATCCCGGCCATTCCATTAAATCTGACACTTCTAAAATCATGCGACATTCGTGGCGTGTTCTGGGGAGCGGCCGTCGCACGTGACCCTGAAGCCAACCAACAAAACCTGGCAGAAATGTTCGCCATGTATGCGGAAGGAAAGATTAAACCACATATTTCCAACTCGTTTCCCCTCGAGCGCGGTGCGGAAGCGATCCGGGAACTCATGGACCGCAAGGCCATGGGAAAAGTTGTCGTAACGGTTTAGCCGTCCAGGTCGGGAAAACATGCCAGAATTACCTGAGGTCGAGACCGTCAGACGCGGGCTAAGTCCGGTCATGGAGGCCCAAACCATCGATCGGTTAACGGTAAACCGGCCGAATCTCAGATTCAATTTTCCCGACCGTTTTCAGGCCCGCCTGGAAGGCACGACGATCGACAGGCTCTATCGTCGGGCCAAATTCCTGCTAGCTGACCTGTCCAGCGGCGAAACGCTGATTATGCATTTAGGCATGTCCGGGCGCTTCACGATTACCGGCAAACCCCAAGGTGATTTTTATCACCCGGTAGGGCCAGACCCGAAGCATGACCATGTCAAATTCGAAATGAGTAATGGCGCGGCCATCACTTATAATGATCCACGTCGGTTCGGCTTCATGGAGCTCTGGCCAGCCAATCGTCTCGACAATTATCCTAGGCTGCAAACGCTCGGTCCCGAACCCTTATCAAACCATTTCTCGATGCCGGTACTGCAACAATCACTCGCCGGTCGGCTAACGCCGATAAAATCGGCCCTGCTTGATCAGAAAATAGTTGCCGGGCTTGGTAATATCTATGTGTGCGAAGCTTTATTTCGTGCCGGTATAAGTCCGAGACGGCTGGCGAAAAATGTCGGACCAGCGAAATTATCAGCCCTTACGACGGCAATTAATGAAGTTATCGCGGAAGCCATCGAGGCCGGTGGGTCAAGTATCTCGGATTTTACCAGTGCAGCCGGAGAGCTTGGTTACTTTCAAAAACGCTTCAGCGTATATGACCGCGAAGGGCAGGCTTGCTATCAGTGTCGTGCAAGTGTGCAGCGGATCGTGCAGGCCGGTCGTTCCAGTTTTTTCTGCCCTAAATGTCAACGCTAAAGCCATGTCCGGCAAATGACTCGCGACGCGTCAATTCAGATGTGCCACCGGTAATATTAGGCCTGCGACCCCGGATCGTCCAAAATATCATCACAGAAACCCTCTGATTGCGACGGTGCGGCTATAGCCCTTTGCATACATTCGTCTTAAATGACGCTCATGAGCACACAAAATGGCGAAAAAACGGTTAGTTTCGGGTTCGAAACCGTAACTGAGGCAGAGAAAGTGAAACGCGTTAAAGGCGTTTTCCAGTCCGTGGCCTCAAAATACGATATCATGAACGATATGATGTCGGCCGGCATTCACCGCATCTGGAAGCATGACACGATTGCACGTCTCAACCCGCAACCGGGCGAAACCCTGCTCGATGTGGCCGGCGGCACCGGCGATGTCGCACACGCCTTCCTGACCCGCAGCGACCGTGCCGCCAGACGACAGGGCCGGGACAATCCGTCGACGGCATGCGTCTGTGACATTAACAGCGCCATGCTGCAGGCCGGGATGCCTCGTCAGTCGCTCAAAAAGTTTGGCGACCGGGTTAGCTGGGTATGCGGAGACGCCACCGCCCTGCCATTTCCCGATCGCAGTTTTGATGCTCTGACCATCGCTTTCGGCATCCGGAATGTTGCTGATCGTGACCGGGCATTACGAGAATTTTACCGGGTTCTTAAACCCGGTGGGCGTCTTGCCATTCTTGAATTCAGCCACATGACGACTCCGATGCTGCAAAGTGCGTATGACGCCTACAGCTTCCGGGTGATCCCGGCGCTCGGCCAATTGGTGGCAGGCGACCGCGCCAGCTATCAATATCTGATTGAAAGTATTCGCCAGTTCCCGAAACAATCAGAATTTCTTGGCGAAATTGAAGCCGCCGGATTCTCGAATGCGTCAGTGACCAATTTTTCAGGCGGAATTGCCGCACTTCATTTTGCCTGGGCTCTTTAAACCATGACCGCTTTCCTCATCGACTATTTACGTCTCATCAAAGTCGGCAGCGCACTCGCGCGATATGATGTGATATTACCCGGCGACTACCATCGGCGCCTGCCATTAATCGCACAATTTGGTGGCGCAGTGATGCGTCTTTTCGGGGGGCGTGCCAGCGGTCGTCAGGGGGAGAGGCTCGCCCGTGCGCTCGAGCAATTGGGCCCTACCTATATCAAACTTGGACAGTTTCTGGCGACGCGCCCGGACGTATTCGGTGTCGAAGTGACGACCGACCTTTCCCGGCTGAAAGACAAACTTCCGGCATTTCCAGCCACGCATGCCCGCAGCGCACTTGATACTGAATTTGGGGAAACGCAATCACAGGAATTGTTTCCTGAACTGTCTGAGGCGATCGCAGCGGCATCATTAGCGCAAGTTCACAAGCTCAAAATCGGTGATCAATATAAAGCGGTTAAAATTCTCCGACCCAACATTGAACGCCGCATCACCAAAGACCTGCGGGCGATCAAGCGGGCCGCGCGTCTTGCCGAACGGATTAGCCCCAGCAGTCGCCGCATGCGGCCCGTTGCATTTACCGAAACCGTTAGTGCCAGCATGGAAAAGGAGCTGGATTTGCGGCTGGAAGCCGGCGGCGGCGGCGAATTGAGAGACATCGCCCTGAACGACAATTACGTTCATATACCTGCGATAGACTGGACCAGAAGTGGCCAACGCGTTCTCACAACCGAATGGATCGACGGTCGTCCTCTCACCGCACCGGATGCGCTCGATCAAGCCGGCCTTGATCGCGCCGAACTGGCAACACGGGTCACCCGTGGCTTCCTGTCCCAGGCAATAAATTACGGCGTATTTCACGCCGATATGCATGAAGGCAATATGATCGTAATGCCAGACGGTCATTTGGCTTTGGTCGATTTCGGTCTGATCGGCCGAGTTGACATCGCAGAGCGTCGTTTCCTTGCCGAAATTTTATGGGGTTTCATCCAGCGCGACTATAAACGGATCGCCGAAGTGCATTTCGAAGCGGGATATGTCCCTGCCGAT
This sequence comes from Hyphomonas sp. TMED17, assembly GCA_002172915.1. GTDB lineage: Bacteria > Pseudomonadota > Alphaproteobacteria > Caulobacterales > Hyphomonadaceae > Henriciella. The sequence continues at coordinate 43,830 of NHBW01000008.1, forward strand.
CGAAGCGTTGGCGATTTTGCGCAGGCTCTGCGCTCGGTTGGCGAGCCTATTCACGGAAAAAATGCTGCGGACGTATCCATGAGCCGGCTATTGCTACAGCTGCTCGACTTTACGCACATATTCGGCATGCAGTTACGGCCCGAACTGGTGCTGCTGCAAAAAACAATGGTACAGGTCGAAGGGGTCGCCAGAACGATTGATCCGCACCATGATATCTGGGCGGCTGCCGATCCGATTGTGAAAGACTGGATAAAAAATAATCTGGGACCTGTTGGCGCCGCAAAACTGTCGCTTAAAACCGTCTCCGACGTAACCGACCGGTTAAAACGACTGCCACAGATCATGGACAAGCTTGAGGCCCATCTCAACCAATCGGGTTCGGAGATCCGTCCATCGCACCAGTTTCCCTGGTGGGCCTGGGTGATATTTGGCGCCGGTCTAACCGGCGCGCTCGTCGCGCTATTAAACTAGCTTGCCCTCGATACAAAGCAGACCACCAAACAAGCACCCTATAAAATACACGCAATGCGCGCTAACGCCCTGCCTGAGCCGCCGGTATAAATTTTGTAGATCGAAAGCGCCGGACGGACCGGAGGCGGCCGCACCGCCCGGCATATGACACGCTCATGGTATACGTTGTAAAAGCCCAACGAGCATGCGACTGCTGCGCCCGAAAACCGTCGGCGTAAAATACGCGCTAGCGGCCCGCTTCACAATTTCGGCACGCGTTGGATAAGGCGAAATGAAATTGGTAAGCGCCTGCACGTTCAGACCATTCGACATTGCCACACTGACCAATTGAATAATCTCGCCCGCGCCTTCGCCAATGATCGAGGCGCCGAGCAGCTTTCCTTTGCGGATAATCAGTTTCGCCTCGCCGAGCATCTTATCTTCGGCAATTGCGCGATCATTCTCGGCGAACTCGAAACTCGAAGTGCTTATGCTCGCCCCGAAACGCGCCCGAGCTTCCTCTTCTGTCAATCCAAGTTGCGCGACCTCTGGCGACAGATAGGTCACTGACGGCAGTGGCAAATCACTGGCGCGACTAAACTGTTTGAAGAATGCCCGCCGGGTAAACACGCTGGCATGCCAGCCAGCCAGATGCGTGAACTGACCCTGGCCGGCAATATCGCCAAGCGCCCAGACGCGCTTATTCGAAACCGACCTCAGCTTGTCAGATACGGTCACGCCACCACGATCATAATCAACGCCACCCTTTTCCAGCGCCAGTCCCTGCGTTACCGCCTGTCGTCCCAAAGCGACGAGCAAATGGCTGCCTTTGATCGCAACAGTCGCCTGACCGGTTTCCGCTTCCACCACGACCTCTCCGGTACTCGAGAAAACCTTTATCGCCTTATGGCCTTCGAGAATTTCAATACCTTCAGACCGCAGCGTATTAACCGCCAGTGCCGCGTGCGCGCGATCCGCCTGCGCCAAGGCGCGGTTCATTTCAATAATGGTGACATCACTACCCAGCCGCCGGAATGCCTGGGCCATTTCCAGTCCGATCGGGCCACCTCCTAGAATAATGAGTTTGGCTGGCAAAGACGGAATTTCGAAGATCTGCTCATTGGTGAGAAATGGCGTATCCGCCAGCCCCGGGATCGGCGGCACGAAAGGCGCAGATCCGGTTGCAATCACAATCCGGCGGCCGGTTGCGACAGTGGTGTCAGATTCAATCGTGCGCGGATCCGAAAAGGCCGCAGCTTCCCGAATGACCGTGACACCCAACCCTTCAAACCGTTCCTGACTATCAACCGGGGCAATCGTCTCGATACTCTTTTGAACATGCGCTTTAACAGCCTGCCAGTCGATGTCATAGCCGGATGGCCGAACACCAAATTTCGGCGCATCATTAATCATTGCGACGTGCTTTGCAGCACTTAACAACGCCTTCGATGGCACACATCCATGATTGAGACAGTCGCCTCCCATGGCAGCTTTCTCATAGAGAACCACTTTCAGCCCGAGCATCGCTGCCCCGGCGGCGGCTGATAATCCGCCCGCACCGGCACCAATTACAATCAGGTCTGCTTTGAGTTTGCGTTTACTTGTCATGACTACAATCCTGACGCTGCGCGGCTAAAGAGCTTTTTATAAATAACCGGTATCAATGACGCGACACCGAGTGCGGCGAAGGCCGGAAGGAAATTCCCAACGAGATCAAGTAAATCTTCGGTCGCAGCCGGATCCAGACTGCTGCCGACGCTCACGCCGACCCATGTGTAGGCGATCACGCCGGGGACTATTCCAAGCGCTGTGGAAATAAAGAAATCGCGATATCGTGCGCCGAGCAATGCCGGTGCAATATTCGCGACCGCAAACGGCACGACGGGCATCAGGCGCATGGCAAACATAAAGGATAGCGGACTTTCGGCGAAGCCCTTTTCAAGTCGCTGCATAAACGGCCCCGCCCGCTCATGCAGCGTTTGACCGATGGAAGTCCTCGCGACAAAAAACAAAACGCTCGCGCCCAAAGTTGCGCCCGTAATGGTTAGTAAAGCACCACCCAGCAATCCGAATAATAATCCTCCGGAAATTGTCACCCAGAGCGCGCCCGGCATCATGACGATTGTAATCAGCGCGTATGTTAGAACGAAAATGGTAATCGCCGCGATAAAATGTTCGCTCACAAAGGCCCGTAAATCGGCTTGCTGCGCCTGCAATGTCTCTAATGACAGATAGTCGAACAATCCAAAATGCCAGGCCAATACCAGCGCCAAAACTAAGACATAGAGCGGCCATAATTTTCGCCAAAGCGGCGCCGCAACGACTTTTTCAGTCATGAATATTCCAATCAAAAAAGGTTAGGTTAAACGACGCTTATTCGACGTCGTTAAGCGACCAATCGTAAACATCCGCCATGATGTCGGCATTTGCCCTAATCTGTTCGGCTAGTAAGGGATTAGCATAATGCAGAAGATGATCAATCACATCGGTCTCAGTCTCACCAAAATCTTTTTTGAACCAAACATATATGGATGAAACCTCAAGACCGCCCCGCCGGCGGAGACTGACAGCGCGAGGATGGTTAATGTAATCACGCGCCGCCTGATCGAGCAATTGCTCAAGATTATCCGCCGTGAAGGCCACCATCTGAAGATTCGGGCAGCTATAGGAAGCGCAATTTAACGCGTAATGCACACGCGGATCGCCCATATCGCGTAAAATATCATGCTCGATTGTATCGAGTGAAACCTGAACGCCATTAATCATTGTTTTAACGCGCTTCCACGGCCCGGAAATATATCCTGAGCGTATCGAGCGCACTGGATAGCGGCCAATGATATGCTTGACCGTCAGCGCATTGTAGATGTTCACATAAGCGGCAAATTTCGCGTCCCGGCCGAGGCCATCGAGATCAACGGACCGAAAACTATCCAGATAGCGGTTGAGGCGGACAAGATCTTCTTCATTCCGCTTCAAGCGCGCATAGTCGAACCGATTAACGCCATCGACATTGACCTCAACATAGGCGCTTAACAGCGAATTCCAGTCAGTATGCCTGTCGATATTCTCTGCAAGTGACTGACTTTGACCTGCAACCATAATGACGAAAGCACTCAATAACCGCTTCAACAAACATTCTCCCGCTCGACTAATTCCCAGATAGGGACGATTTGCGTATTCCCTAGCAAGATTGGACCCTCAACGCAGATTTTTCAGCTCTTGTCAGAACAATAGGCTTTAAAAGGTTGACCTGACCGATCAGACACCCTAATTGCGGCGGTTTCGAGACATAGTGATACAAAGAGTCTTAAGCCTATGAAACGTACTTTTCAGCCTAGTCGCCTCAAACGTGCTCGTCGTCACGGTTTTCGCTCCCGTATGTCGACAAAGAATGGCCGTAAGGTCTTAGCCCGCCGCCGTGCAAAAGGCCGCGTCGAGCTGTCTGCTTAAGAGCAGCAAGCATTAGCGCCGAGGGTGCAATGGCGTCGTCGAACATGCAATCAGTCGATAACCAGTCGCCTGATATCATGCGTCTCAAAACGCGACCGCAATTTCTGTTCGTAAGAAATGGAAAAACCGAACGCCGCCGCGCCGTGGTCACGCAGGCCCGTCGCAGGCTGGATCAGGACCGCCGGATCGGGGTCGGTTTTACTACAACTAAGAAAATCGGAAATGCCGTGGTTAGAAACCGGGCAAAGAGGCGCCTGCGAGCCGCCTCCGAGCAATTATTAGTGTCCTTTGGATGCGAAGGCGTTGATTACGTTTTCATTGCCCGGCTTGAGACTGCGACAATCAAATGGCAGCGTTTGCTTGACGATATGGAAAGCGCCCTGATAAGCCTCCGCAACCAATTCCCTAGCCCTTCGGATCCGATCGATCCGCTTTTCCTTAAGGACTGACGCCCAGATGATGCAAAACAACGGAATGGACCCACAGGACCAGCGTAATTTCATTCTGGCCATGGCGCTGATGATCGGCTTCATCCTGATCTATCAAGTATTAGTGGTGAACCCTGAACAGGCCCGTCGTCAGGCGGAACTTCAAGCCGCTGCCAGTGTCGAAGCAGAAATTGTCGGTGATGGCGGTCTCGAAACAGCGGAACTCAGCATACCAGCTTCGCCGGTCACAATTGACGAGGCGATTTCAAATGATAGCCGCCTGGATTTTGCCGGGAACCGTGTCACCGGATCCATTCGGCTACGCGGCGCCGTACTTGATGATCTCAGCCTGTCTGATCACTATGAGACAATTGACAGGGATGATAATCTCAGGCTGTTGCGCCCGCGGGCATCCGATAATGGATTTTATGCATCATGGTATTGGCTGGGCCGGAACGACGTTTTCGCTGGCCCGGACGACAATTGGACACAAACCAATGAGGCCGAACTTCGAACTGATAATCCGGTCGAGCTCAGCTTGAACAAGAATGGCATTGCATTCCAGCGCCAAATCAGCGTCGACGAAAACTATATGTTCACCTTTGCCGACACCGTGACAAACACCACAACAGAACAAGTGGTTTTACGACCCGTCGGCTCGGTTCGCCGACACGGCGACTGGAAGGATTTTCTCGAAGCCACAGATCCCGGATCATCGAGAAAAATGGGCCTCGCGCATCAGGGACTGATCGGCGTACTGGATGACCGTCTCAAGCTACGGAGCTACAAAAACCTCGCCAAGGGCCAGGGCATTAAAGGCGATGCCGCCGACCAGAACAATCTTCAGGCTGGCTGGCTTGGTTTCACCGATATGTACTGGATGACGGCGCTGGTGCCGCAGCAAGGCGAAACCTATGACGCCGCGTTCAACTTACGCGGTCGCAATGATGAAATTATGGAAGTCACAACAACGCTCGACCAGATCATCTTGCAGCCGGGTGAGACAGTGTCGCTGAATAACCAGATATTCGCCGGTGCCAAAGAATACGAAACTGTAAGAAGCTATCAGCGTGCGGGGATCCCACGGTTCGAAGACTCGATCGACTGGGGCAATATTCTTTATTACGTAACGCGCCCCTTCTTTGCTATTCTGAACTGGTTGAAAACCCAGATCGGCTCGTTTGGTCTGGCCATTATGGCGCTCACACTTCTGATTAAACTTCCTCTGATCCCGCTCTATAATCAGAGCTATAAATCGATGGCCAAAATGAAAAAACTGGCCGAGCCGATGAAAGAAATTCAGGAACGCTTCAAAGCTGACCCGCAGCGCCGGCAACAGGAAGTAATGAAACTATATCAGCGGGAAAAGGCCAATCCGCTTGCCGGCTGCGTGCCCATCCTGTTCACCATTCCGATATTCTTCGCGCTATACAAAACATTGTATGTCACGATCGAAATGCGCCATACACCGTTCCTGTTTGTGACCGACCTGTCAGCGCCGGATCCGACAGCCATTGGCAATCTCTTCGGCCTGCTGCCAATTGCAGCGGCAGATATCAAGGCGATACCGCTTATCGGGCTAATAATCGGCATCGGCATCCTACCAATACTCTACGGCGTCACGATGGCGGCAATTCAGTCACTATCGCCACCGCCGCCTGACCCGACACAGCGCACAATCATGATGGCACTGCCATTTGTGTTCATGTTCGTATTCGGTAATTTTGCCGCCGGTCTTGTTCTGTACTGGGTATGGAGCAATATCCTGTCGCTGATTCAGCAATATTACATCATGCGCCGGAATGGGGTCGAAACCGAGCTCGACAAGCTGATCAAATATATCATTCGGCGGACGTCTGCGCCGCCCGCGGAATAGGTAATGACCAGCGCGGCTTTCTCTGCCGAAGAGCTCGAAGCCGGGCGACGTTTCTGTGCACGCGATATAAAATTCGCCCTCGGTGTCGCGGAGCTCGTTCAATTGCCCCCCGCTGATCGTGCCGAAATCGCATTTTGCGGGCGGTCGAATGTCGGCAAATCCTCTTTGATTAATGCCGTTGTGAACCGAAAAAACCTGGCGCGGGCGTCGGCCGAGCCCGGACGTACCCGGGAACTGAATTATTTCGACCTCGCTGAAGGGCAGATGTGGCTGGTTGACCTGCCTGGGTTCGGTTATGCGAAAGTATCGCGCAGCCAGTCCCAAAAATGGACGAAACTGACCCAGAACTATTTGCGCGGACGGGTCAATTTGCGGCGCGTATTTCTGTTGATTGACAGCCGCCGCGGGATCATGCCGACCGACATTGAAACGATGAAAATGCTGGATACCGCTGCCGTCATTTATCGGATCGTTTTAACCAAGGCTGATAAAGTCAAAAAATCCGAACTTGAAAAAACGCTGGAAGCAATCAGCCTGACGCTAAAGACACATCCGGCAGCCTATCCAGATGTCAGCGTGACATCATCGGAAACAGGTCAAGGACTCGCCGAATTGCGGGCCGTCATCGCCTCGCTTGTGGAGGGCTGAGTGTCGGTAAGGATTACACTGGCTGATCTCCGGTCGGAGGCGGTTATCCGGCTTATCGCAGATCATATGAGACTAATGAACGAGCTGTCTCCGCCGGGCAGCAATCATGGTTTTGACTTACAAGCTCTCAAGGCAGACGATGTCAGCGTCTGGGCCGCACACATTGGCACCGAGCTGGTCGGCTGTGTTGCGATCAAACAAATTGATCAGAGACATGGCGAAATAAAATGGATGCATACCCGCCGCGGATATCGTAATCGCGGTATTGCACGGCAGATATTACAGTACACAATTCACATTGCCGAGGATCGCGGCTATTCAAGACTGAGTATCGAAACCGGCTCTCAGCCCGGCTTCAAACCGGCATGGCGTGTTTATGAGCGCCACGGCTTCTCATATTGCGGGCCGTTTGCCGATTATGAGGACAATCCTGCCAGCGTTTTCATGACGATGGAGATTTCACCCCCTTCCCCTGCCCCCCCAAAACAAGCTAAAGCCGACATATGACTGACGAAGCATTATCCAAAGCCCATTTGACGGCGACCACTCTCTCCGAGGCGCTCCCTTACATACAACGCTATGTTCGCCAGATCGTCGTGATCAAGTATGGCGGCCACGCAATGGTCGATCCGTCGCTGGCCGAAGCCTTTGCGCGCGATGTCGTCTTATTGAAACATCTCGGGATTAATCCGGTAATTGTTCATGGCGGCGGCCCGCAAATTGCGAGCCTGCTTGATAAGCTCGGCATTAAATCCGAGTTTCAAGACGGATTGCGCGTGACCGATGACGCCACGATGGAAGCCGTCGAAATGGTGTTGTCCGGCCCGATTAACAAATCCATTGTGCGGGCAATAAATGCCGCGGGCGGACGGGCGATTGGCCTGTCAGGGTCAGATGGCGACTTGATGCGCGTCAGACGCGCCAAACGCATCACACGGGAACGCGATAGCCTTGTCGAAAAAGTCATCGACCTCGGCTATGTTGGCGAACCTGAAAAAATCGACCGCTCGGTTATAGATGTCCTGATGGATAATAAGTCCGATCTGATACCGGTCATCGCACCGGTCGGTGTAGGACAAGATGGNCGGCGGTATAATGTTAATGCCGATACCGCGGCCGGTGCGATCGCCGCCGCGCTCGGGGCCAAACGTTTGCTATTGCTAACCGATATTGCCGGTGTACTCGATCATTACGGAAACCTGATCCGGGAACTCGGCCAAGACCAGATCGCCGAGTTAATCGATCAGGGCGTTGTCAAAGGCGGCATGATCCCGAAACTGGAAACCGCTGCGGAAGTTGTTAGAAATGGTGTTGGCGGGTCTGTCATTTTAGATGGCCGGGCAAAAAATGCCCTGCTTATGGAGTTGTTTACCGAACATGGTGCTGGCACAATTGTTTACTAAAGCAACCTTACTCGCGGCCCGTTCCATCCGGCTAATTCTGACATTAGCAATGCTTTCGTTATCAAGTCCGGCACTGATGGCGCAGGATCGTTCCGACGATGGCTGGTCTGTCTGCAATTATACAAGCTACATCATTGAAACCGCCATAGGTCACTTCGACGAGCAACGCACCGTAATTAATGGCTGGTCGCGACTTCGCCCCGGCGCGTGCGAGATTGTGCTTGCCGCGCCTCTGAAACCCGGTGTCCACTATTTGCACGGCCGTTCTTCAATCGCTTATCATGACGGGCAGCGCTTGTGGCGTGGAGATGTTCCTCTCTGTATCGATCCGACCGGCAGCTTCTCAGTCGAAAACATGCCCGATTGTTCCGTGCTTGGGCTTACAAATGCCGAGTTCATTCCGGTGATGATTGAAGATGAACGCAGCTGGGAGACCCTTTTTACCGAGACCGAAAACTGGAATAGAGACAAAGCCGCCGCAGCTGGTGTCCAGCGCCTGCTAGACAGCGCCGGGGTTTATTCCGGCCAGATCGATGGTTATATCGGTCGCAGCACGCGGCGATCCATCGGTAATTTCCTAAGATCAAAAAACCTGGATGCATCCACCAGCGACGCTGATCTTATGGATATTCTCGAGCAGACAGCCGTCCAGAGAGGCCGCAATGTCGGGTTAAAATTCTGCAACCGCACCAGTCATGCGCTATGGGCGGCAATGGCACGGGAATCTGATGGCGAAGGCGAGAGCCAGGGCTGGTGGCAGATCGGCCAGGATAAATGCGTAAAAGTCATTGACCGCCCGATGCCGGACGAAACACATTTTGCTTTTGCCGAAATGCAGACTGAAGACGGAAAATTGTGGCGCCTTAAAAATGGCAACGAACCATTCTGCTTATCACGGGCAAAATTTGTGATTACCGGTCGGACCCAATGTGAAGCATCGGCCTATCGAACCGGTCAGTTCATCGAAACAGCAGCGGTTGTCGATAATAGCATCGTTGTCGAGTTCTTTGACGACGACTTCGTTGATGTTAGCCATGACCGCTAGACCAGGCGACTGGGGACACAAATATGATTGATTTAACTGATCGCAACATTTGGGTATTTGATCTCGACAACACGCTGTATCCGGCTGAATGCGATCTGTTTGCGCAAATTGATGTGAAAATGACAGATTTCGTTGCCGGCTTTCTCGGTCTCGACAGATCAGAAGCCCGTGCGATCCAAAAGAAATACTATGCCGAGCACGGCACGACTTTGAATGGGTTGATGACGGTTCACAATATGGACCCGGCTGACTTTCTTGCACATGTACACGAAATCGATCTGTCTCCGATACCGGCGATGCCGAAGCTCGCCGACCGGATACAGGCGCTGCCCGGACAGAAATTTATCTATACGAACGGCTCCAAACGACACGCAGAGCGCGTCTCCGACCATATGGGCCTCAGCCACCTGTTTGATGGCAGCTTCGGTATAGAAGACAGCCTATATACACCGAAACCTGAGCCGGTCGCCTATGACCGGTTTTGTAATCATTTCGATATCGCGCCACACCGCTCAGTTTTTTTCGAAGATCTTGCCCGCAATCTGATCCCGGCCCACCAGATGGGTTTCAAAACGGTTCTTGTTCAATCAGACAAGGACTGGAGTCACGAACCAGAAAGTGTTCGCCCGGCAATTAGTGGGGATGACCTTCCGCCCGAGATCGATTATGTGACCGATAACTTATCCGATTTCCTACATTCCCTGGTCTGAAACATTACCAGCCGGTCCTATCAGAAAGACGTACGCATGCACGAGAGTTTAGCCGCAAAGATCGAACAATTATGGGAGCAACGAGACACCCTTAACGTCGGCGCTCCGGATGATACTAAGGCGGCGGTAAACGCGGCCATCGAGCTACTGGACTCCGGCCAGGCCCGGGTCGCACAACGCGCCGACAATGGCGAGTGGACAGTCAATCAGTGGTTAAAGAAAGCCGTCGTGATGTCATTCAGGCTAACGCCGAACCAGATCATTTCTGGTGGAGTGAATGGCGGCCCATGGTTTGACAAAGTGCCGTCGAAATTTGACGGATGGAGTAGCGAAGATTTTAAAGCTGCCGGGTTTCGTGCCGTACCCCCGGCCGCCGTCAGACGCGGTTCGTTTGTTGCAAAAGACGTCGTTCTAATGCCGTCTTACGTAAATATCGGTGCTAATATCGGACAGGGGACCATGATCGACACATGGGCCTCCATCGGTTCCTGCGCACAGATCGGCGCACATTGCCATATTTCAGCCGGCGCCGGGATTGGCGGCGTGCTTGAGCCATTGCAGGCCAACCCGACAATTATCGAAGACAATTGTTTTATCGGCGCCCGCTCGGAAGTCGTAGAAGGCGTTATCGTTGGTGAAGGATCGGTTGTCGCAATGGGCGTCTTCATTACCCAGTCAACGAAAATTGTTGACCGTGGAACCGGCGAGATCATCTATGGACGTATCCCACCGTATTCCGTCGTAGTTCCCGGCAGCCTGCCGGACCCGAAAGGCGGCCCATCGCTTGCATGCGCTGTTATCGTTAAAACGGTTGATGCAAAGACACGCTCGAAAACCGGGATTAACGAGCTACTTCGAGACTAAGGTCGGGGTTAATCTTACACCGTTTCTCAGCACCGGAAATACTGCTCAAGTATAATTGCGAATAGGCGCGTTTTTGAGCCGAGGGGACTCGCCTTATACACGTAAGCGCGTATAATCTGGTGCAGACACAAGGAGTTTTTTTGTGACGATAGAAATAGCAGGTCGGCATATGGATGTAGGCGAAACGCTTACCTCGCGCGTCGCTGACGGTCTTAATATTGCCATCGAAAAATACTTTGACCGCGGCTTCAACGGTAATGTGACGATTGAGAAGCTCGGTCACGAGATTATTGTTGATTGCAGTGTGCATCTTCCCTCGGGGATCACGCTTCAGTCCACCGGACGCGCCGGTGAACCATATGCGGCTTTACAGATCGCTCTGGATAAAATCGAAAAACGGGTTCGCCGTTACCACCGCCGGTTGAAAAACCATAATAAACAAACGCCGATGCCGTCAGAAGCGGTAACAGATTTTGTTATTCGCAGTGACGAAGACACCGAGCCGTCCGAGGCTGCAGATTCCGATGACGCACCGCTAATTATTGCGGAAACCGCCGCTCAAATGAAAACCATGTCAGTCTCCGAAGCTGTCATGCAAATGGAATTATCTGAAATGCCTGCTGTACTTTTTCGAAATGCAAAGCATAAGGGCTTGAATATGGTTTTCCGCCGTGCGGATGGCCATATTGGCTGGGTGGACCCAGAAACCCCTTCGAAAACCTCTTAAAGTCATAGGTTACAATAGATGGCGCATGATCTCGCACCCTTGCTGACGGATGGATTAATCCTACCGGTGTCGTCGGCGACCAGCCGCAAGCAAGTTCTCAAAATGCTGTCTGAGGCGCTCGGCAACAAATTAAATCTGGATTCAAGGACTATTCTCGACGCGGTTATCGAGCGGGAAAACCTCGGATCAACCGGCGTCGGCGAAGGCGTGGCGATCCCACATGCCCGGAATGTCGAGCTTACGGCTCCGATCGGCGCTTTTGTCCGGTTAGAAAATAGCGTTGATTTTGATGCGATTGATGGCCAGCCATGTGACCTGATATTTATGTTGCTGGCACCGACAAGCTCAGGCGCAGATCACCTCAGGGCGCTAGCCCAAGTTAGCCGGGCCTTCCGTAATTCGAATTTACGCAAAACGCTACGTAGCGCCGAAACAGCCGACGAGCTGCGGCTATTACTGTGCCCCAACGGTCTGCTGCAAAACGCCAGCTAAGCTAACAGCCTCTAAATCGTGCCCACCCGCGCAGCCGGCGGTATCCGCTTGCCACTTTGGCAAATACCGGCAGGTGGGCCATACCGAACACATATGAGCTCATAGGCGCCAGTCGAATACATGTCGGATTATTGGAACCGCATAAGGCAACCGAGACGCAGAAATCATAAGGCCCGCTGCTAATTCCGCATACTGGTTCGGGGGTAAAAACGTCAATTCTACCACAAAATGGCCATGCGAGGCTAATTTGCCTGTCGCAAAACGCTACACCGACTTGAACAACTCGTCTGACGCAGAACACAGACCATGCCCGCCAAGCAGTTAATCATTTGGCCGTGGCTCGACCCGTGCATGCGAGAACCATTTGACGAAAACGGGCCGGTTTTTCTTGTTGAAAGCAGCGAGATACTCGCCACCGCCCGGATAGGGAATATTGCCACGATGGTCAAAGCGATTGGTTTCAAGGACATATAGCACGCCTACAAGCCCTTCTGCCGGGTTCTCTTGCGACCAGCCTTCAAGATAATCAAATGCCGCCTCACCGAGCATAACCGGCACCCGCCTGTTCCGGTAATCTGGCGCGGTCGACGCATTAATAAAGCTGAATTTGAGATCGTCTCTGAAAAACCTTCCAATGGCGGCGCTCAAGACACCGACAACTTTCCCCTGATGCAAGGCTATCGAAACGACTGTCGGCAAACGATTTTTGACGAGTTCGGGGTCCGATAGAATATTATGCTCCGCCCAGTACTCTATAATCTTGTCGCTGATATCGGCCGGGCAATTGCGCCAGACAATTTTCACCTCGATATCATCAACATCAGTCATCTGCTTCCCCATGCACCTTTTCTATTCACCCCGATAAGGCCGCCTCCCACCATGCCAGTGCTTTATGCCCGGAACAACCATCATTGTGCCGGCGCTTGATCGCCATGATTTTCAACCAAACCGCGCCCCCGCGGGCATGATATCTTGCGTCGCCAGAACCGCCCGGTCAATGCGAAGCAAATTTCACAACACGCATGACGGGTGTCCCCGAAAGACATCGGCGCCATCGTAACTTGTTTGCAAGCGTCACTGTTCAACACCTGTGCCAGCCGCTCCGAGCGACCGTCACCAGGCCGTTGCTTAATCGATACGATCTTCCACCAGGCGGGGATCACCGGCAGGAACAACATATTGCTCGGCCAATGCCGCCCATTCGACCCGAAGCAGGAAACGCTTCATATCAGCAAGCGAGATTGCAGCAATTTCCTCATGCGGCAAATGCCCGACATTGTCATAGATAATATTTTGAGCTTCGGGCACCGCTGCCATACTTGCGTCTGCATTGGCAACATCGACCAGACCGTCATTACGTCCCCACATTAGCAGTATCGGCATATCCAGACCGGCAGTATCGAGGATGTCTTCAAACGTGCGTGGTCGCGTCAATAATGCAAACATGGTCGCGCGATGTCCGGGCGCTCGCGATAATGCAATATAACGCTCTACCATTTCTTCAGTTGCAAAACTTGGATCAAAAAACGATTCCTCGAGCTCCGATCTGGTAAGACCGGACAGGTCGAGATCACGAAGTAAACGGCCAAGAACCGGCGCTCTCAACAGGCTGAAAATCAAATACTGGCCTTGCGATTCATGCCGCGCCTGCGCCAGCCCGCTCGAACCGACCAAAGCGAGACCTTCGACTCTCTCCGGCGCAGCAACCGCCATACGCGCAACCACATTGCCACCCAGCGAGCTGCCGACAAGCGTCATTGTCTCAACCTCTCGGGCTGCAAGCAGCTCGAACACCACATCTGAAAACCGCTCAGTCGTCGCCATATCTGGCGACTCCGCCCGGCTAAGTCCATGTCCGGGCAAATCAACCGAGATTACCCTATACTCGTCCTTAAGCTCGTTTCGCCAGTTTTCCCACGTATGCAAAGATGCTGCAAATCCGTGCACGAGCACAATGACCGCCCGGTTGCGCTGACCGCTATCAGTATAATGAATTTTCAGACCACTCTCGAGGGTCATGAATTGGGAGTCCTGATCGGCATAGACCGCCTCCAGCTCTTCATACGGGATGTCCGGCTTGCTCAACGCCAGAAGCGCCACACACAAAAGCGCAAATACGCCCAGAACTATCGCAATAGCACGTCTCAAAGTCTCATCCCTTTCAATCCTCGATTGCTAAAATCGGCCATTACCCGAAAATATCAAAGAAAACATCATCCCTGACAATGACGACATTCTCTGTCCGGAGATAATTTGACCGTGCGGCTGCTACCAGACAATCCATCAATAATTTGAACCTTGCCGACCGAAATATCACCCGCCCCGGTAATGATTTTTATCGTTTCAAGTGCCATCAAGCTGCCGATCTGACCTGTGAGTGCACCGACAATACCAACACCGTCACATGCCTCGGCTGCGGGTGGCGATTCAGGCACAAAACAGCGGTAACACGGTACCTGCGGCAGAACACCAGAGCCAAACACCGCGATCTGGCCACTCCACCTCGCGGCCGCACCAGAAACTAGATACCGGCCAGAATTATGGGCAATGTCATTCAGGATAAAACGTGTTTCGAAATTATCCGTCGCATCAATCAAAATATCGCCCGCCGGCTGCGATGATGCATCCAGCCGCTCAATCACCGCGGAAACTGATAATGAGGCATCGAGAGCGAGCAGGCGCTGTTTAAGACAATCAGCTTTCAACAGGCCAATATCTGACTCCTGGAACTGTATTTGCCGCTGAAGGTTGGACAAATCGACCGTATCATCATCCCAGACTTCAATCTCACCAATACCGGCCGCAGCGAGATAGAGACTGCAAATACCGCCCAGTGCACCCGCCCCGATCACTGAAACACGCGACGCCTGCAATTTCTGGAGACCGGGTCCGCCAATCTCTTTCAGGAGAATATGCCGTTTATGCCGTTCAAGATTGATATCAGAAGAAGCCATGAGCTGATCTAATCCATATTCATAAGAATGACGAGTATTAGTCGTTGGTGCGATTAGACTGCCATTCAAACCGCCGCCGGTTCACCATTATGATGTCTCCGCGTAGAGGTGGCGAATGCCCTTCTCAAGGCAAAGACATTGCCGGTTTCGCTGCGAAAACGCCCCTCGCCTGCTCTGACAAATCCGATTATGCATGAGGGGATGTCCGATTCATATGAAATCACAACGGCTGACACCGAACTGATCTATGAACGCGCCACAGATTTAGTGGCGCAAGGCGCGGGTGCGCAAGGCAATCTGTTTCTCACCGGCCGTGCCGGTACCGGCAAAACCACGATGCTCAGACAATTCATTGCCGAAGCCGGCGATAGCGCAATTGTTCTGGCACCCACTGGCGTTGCAGCCATGAATGCCGGCGGCCAGACGCTTCACTCATTCTTCAAATTTCCGCCCCGGCTTATCGAGCCGCAAGACGCAAAGCGCCTGCGAACAGCGCGCCTGATGAAAACCGCAAAAACACTGATTATCGACGAGGTTTCGATGGTCAGAGCTGATATGCTGGATGCAATCGACCGCTCGTTGAAACTGAACCGTGGCTCGAAACGGCCATTTGGCGGAATCCGCATGATACTGGCAGGAGACCTGCATCAATTGCCGCCGGTCATTCGCGGTGACGAAATCGAAATTATGCAGGAACGCTATGGCGGCGGTTATTTCTTTAATGCCCCGGCCTTTCACGAAGCTGAGTTTTCACTGCTCGCACTCAAACATGTTTTCAGGCAGACCGATCCGCGCTTTATCAGCCTGCTGGGATCATTGCGGCAGGGACGACTGACTAGCTTCGAGCAGGAATTACTAAACTCGCTCGTATCGGAGCGGTCCGCCGTCGAAGCCAGCCAAACGCATATTGTGCTCACGCCGAACAATGCAAATGCGCACCGGATCAACCAGGCCCGGCTCGACGAGCTGCCCGGCGCGGAAAAAATATTCTCTGCTAAAGTCCAGGGCACATTCGAAGAGAAATCATTCCCGACAGATGGCGATCTCGCCCTGAAAATCGGCGCGCGCGTAATGCTTATCAAGAATGACCCCGAAGGGCGCTGGGTGAATGGTTCGCTCGCAAGTGTGGTGGATTACAATTCCGGTAATGTGATCGTCGAACTAAATGGACGTCATTATGAAATCGAGCCAGCAGCCTGGGAGAAGTATCGTTACTCTCTGGACACTAAAACCAATAAAATAGGACGGGAAATTGTTGGTACCTTTAAACAGGTCCCTCTGCGCCTCGCTTACGCGGTAACTATCCACAAAGCCCAGGGCCTGACACTGGATAAGGTCTTTATCGACTTCGATAATGGTATGTTTGCGCATGGACAGGCCTATGTCGCCTTTTCACGCGCGAGTTCACTCGACGGGCTTGAAATTTCGCGTCCCCTCAGATCCCGCGATCTAGTCATCGACAGGAGTGCTTTCGATTTCGGCCCCCTCGACACAATTGAAGAAAATGAGTCCTATCTACTGGCCCAGTTTGCAAAAACGGATGATACGTTGGTGTGACCGCCGAAATCCCGGAATGAATGGCCCAGCAGACGGCGCACAGCATTGTATTGAAATCGTCCCTTAAAAATACGGACCCGCCAGATCCGTTTGAAAAGTCAGACATTGTCGGTCGCCACTTTGCGACCTGGCTTGGTCCAGACCAAAAGCCGGCCACAATGCCCGACAGCACCGCATCATACTGCAAGCGGCAATGACGATACCCGACCCACCACCAAACCAGTCCGTCTTTAAGAACCGTCACCAGCCCATTTTAAAACATCATCACATCTGCAGCTAAGCAGCGTCATTCCCGCACAACTCACCGCAGCATGTTAACGCCCGGTGCTGCCAAATCCGCCAGCGCCACGTTCAGTATCGGGTAATTCGGAAACTTCCTGCCATTGGATACGGCTTACGGCCGCCAAAACAATCTGCCCGATGCGCTCACCACGCGCGATGACAAAATCCGAAGCGCCATGATTGATCAAAATCACTTTCAATTCACCGCGATAATCGCTGTCGATTGTTCCCGGTGAATTCAAGCAGGTAATGCCATGCTTTGCCGCTAATCCCGAGCGCGGCCGCATCTGGATTTCGTATCCCGACGGGATTGCAACACTCAAGCCGGTCGGAACCATGGCGCGCTCGCCAGGCTTGATTGTAACAGGCTTATCTTCTTCAACCGCAGCACGGACATCCATGCCAGCGGCACCTAATGTTTCATAAGCCGGCAATTGCAGGCCCTGAAAATGCGGTAAAACCGCAATGGAAACAGCAATAGAACTCATTTCTCCAGAGGAATGGAGTCGGTGTCGGTCGTCAAGCCGATGGCGGCGCTATCACACCTCTTTTTTACTGGAAAAATAATGCCCGATGCGCTGGCTCAACTTCGCAGCAACATCGCGCTTGCTCATCCGCGCCCAGGCCTCCGCTCCAGCATCGGTGATCAGCATTATCTGGTTGTCCGCGCCCCCCATAATATCGCCAGAGACATCGTTAGCGGCTATCCAGTCGCATTTTTTCCGGCGCCTTTTATCATGCGCAAGTCCTTCAACGTCATGGGTTTCGGCGGCAAAACCAATCACCAGCTGCGGGCGACGCGATTCCCGGGCGGCAATCGTTGCAAGAATATCGGGGTTTTGCGTAAGCACGATATTCTGCGTCGGGCCGGCACCGTCACCTTTTAATTTGAGTTTTTTGTCCGCGACCGTCTCCGGACGCCAGTCTGCAACGGCCGCAACCGAGACAAAAACATCAACATCAGGCGCAGCTTCACAGGCCGCAAGCATTTCAAGCGCTGAATCAACCATAATGCGATCAACACCATTTGGCGCATCAAGTTCGACTGGACCAGACACGAGCGTAACCTTCGCCCCGTCAGCCGCGAGTGCTGCGGCGATCTCATACCCCTGCCGACCGCTCGAATGATTTGACAAATAGCGCACCGGGTCGAGCTTTTCACGGGTTGGCCCGGCCGTAACCAAAGCATGATATCCGGTCAGGCTCCCTTGCCCCGGCATAGCATCGCGCGCCCCGAAATAACTGGCTATTTCGTCAACGATTTTGACCGTTTCAGGCAGTCGGCCAGGCCCGAACTCACCACATGCCATCTCGCCATTATCGGGATCGAGCACGCGAATGCCGTCCTGACGCAATATTTCCAGATTTCGCTGGGTCGCCGGATGCTGCCACATCCGAACATTCATGGCTGGTACCATAAGAACCGGTTTATCCGTTGCAAGCAATGCGGTTGACGCCAGATCATTGGCGAGACCGCTCGCAGCTTTTGCCATCAGATCCGCTGTTGCCGGACAGACCACGACCAGATCCGCCGATCGCGACAGTTCGATATGTCCCATTTCAGCTTCATCATTAAGATCGAAAAGATCGGTAAAAACCTTCTCGCCGGACAAGGCCGACACCGACAGAGTGGTAACAAATTCCGCACCTGCACGGGTCACAATACACCTGCAAGATATACCACGCCGCGACAAATCGCGGATCAGCTCAAGCGACTTATAGGCGGCAATTCCGCCGCCAATGATCAAAAGAACCCGTTTCTCGTTCATACTTATCCTGCCGACTAGCTTTCAGGAGATATCGCACACTTAAGCTGGAAAGACGACCTCGTCAGCAACCGCTCTGGAAAATTGAAATGACTGCCTCATTTGCGATGCTCATCATCTCCGCCTCTGCCGACGCACATCTCTGCGAGAAGCGCGCAAAGCTGATCCGGCATTAGCGGTCGTATTTGCTACCCTTCAGCACAAACTGGCGGTCACAATATTTACATGAAACCCGGCCATCAGGGCCCAATTGATACCAAACCAGCGGGTGTCCAAGACTTCCGTCACCGCCGCTACAGGCGACCTGCTGGGTTTCCACAATAATAATTTCACGCGTATCTTGCGACACTGTATCTGACATAAGACTTTCCCGATGCGGTTAATTGAGATTGACTACTTCAAGCAGGCATAAATGGTCAATCGGCCTATGAAGAAGCAAATGTGATAGATATAAGAATATGGCCGCTACAAAGTGAGAAGCAATGACCGCACCCGACTTTGCAATTGAAACGATAGATCTTTGTAAAACCTATCATGCTGCTGGGAATATGCCTGAAAAACTGGCATTGGATAAAATCAATCTGAAAGTCCCGAGAGGAAGTATTTTCGGATTGCTAGGTCCCAATGGCGCCGGAAAATCGACATTCATCAATATTCTTGCAGGGCTGGTCACGAAATCCTCTGGTAAAGTGAATATCTGGGGCCTTGATATCGATACGAATCCGAGATCGTCGCGATCGGCTATCGGTGTGGTGAACCAAGAAATTGCCATGGATCCATTTTTCACCCCCCTTCAGGCACTGAATTTTCAGGCCGGTTATTACGGCGTCCCCAAAGAGCAAAGGCGGATACTCGAAATCTTGCAAGCGGTCGGGCTGGACGACAAGAAGGACGCCTATGTTCGCCAGCTGTCCGGTGGCATGAAGCGTCGCCTGATGGTGGCGAAAGCGCTGGTTCATAATCCGCCGGTCCTGATCCTTGACGAACCCACGGCCGGGGTTGATGTCGAACTTCGTCGGTCCCTCTGGTCCTATGTACGTGAACTCAACGAAATGGGCACAACAATTATTCTGACGACTCATTATCTCGAAGAGGCTGAAGAGCTTTGCAATGAGATTGCCATTATCAATGACGGACGCGTGCTGACGCAGGAACCCAAACAGCAATTATTAGGACGACTCGACAAAAGAGTTCTGAGCATCACCCCCCGCGAGCCGGTGACGCAAATACCCGATAGCCTTGCCGGTCTTGACGCCAGTATTTCTGCCGATGGCACAATCCTGATCAAATTCAGAACAGCTGAAACGGGAATCGGTCGCTTGCTGGAACAGGTTCGCGAGGCCGGTATAGGAATTTCCGACCTCGCGACCTCGCAACCGAGCCTTGAAGACGTATTTGTCGCGATGACGAGTAGAGCCGCTTAGGCAGCTATTGCGGGCTTAACACCCGCCCGGCGACGGCATCCAGCTTGGCGATCTGATCCGGATCGCGAGCCTCTGGCGCGGTAATCAACGCAAAATCGAGACAGGTCTCGATCCCCTGTGGCGACAATGTTCTTGGAACCGCCTGCAGCTGCTGGGCCAGATTCTGCAATGTCTGCTGCGCGTGCGCTGTATTTTTCTGCATAATATCGAGGACATCGGTAACTTCGACACCATTTTCGCCTTCGCGCCAGCAGTCATAATCGGTGACCATGGCCATTGTCGCATACGGCAGCTCCGCTTCACGCGCCAATTTCGCTTCAGGCATATTTGTCATCCCGATTACATCACATCCCCATTGCCGATAGAGGTAGCTTTCGGCCCGGGAGGAAAATTGCGGCCCCTCCATAGCGAGATAAGTACCGCCTTGGTGAATTTTTACGCCCGTCGGTCCGGCAGCCTCGGCAACCAGTCCAGACAAGCGCCGACAGACCGGATCAGCCATTGAAACGTGCGCCACAACCCCGTCACCGAAAAAACTATTGTCACGGTGGATCGTTCGATCAATGAACTGGTCAACAAACACGAAGTCACCGGGCGCATAGGCTTCACGTAACGACCCGCAGGCCGAAATTGACACAATATCGCTACAGCCCAGACGCTTTAAAGCATCGATATTCGCACGGTATGGTACGGCTGAGGGTGTTAGCCGGTGTCCTTTGCCATGACGGGGCAGAAAGACAAAGCTGATGGCACCGATCCGGCCTTTGACAAGGCGATCGGATGGCGCGCCCCAAGGCGTCTCCAAATCTATCGTTTCGGTATCCTGCAGGCCTTGTAGATCATACAGCCCAGATCCACCGATCACACCGATTACCCAATTATCCATTGCGCCGCTCCATACAAAAATCCCGTCCAGATTGCTCTAGACGGGACTAATAAGTCTAGGGTTTTTCCTAGTGTCCGACATTCCGCCAGATGCGCTGATATGAGAACCAGAGCAGGCCGGCAAGGAATATAAGGTAAAGCATTGTAGGCAGTCCCAACGATTTGCGCTGGGATTGTTTCGGCTCGCCTGCCCATTGCAGGAACTGCGCGACATCATAAGCCATCTGGTCAATCGTCGCTTCAGTTCCGTCCATGTAATCCACCCGACCATCGGTCAACTGGGACGGCATGGCGAGAAAGCCGCCATACGGCACATGACGCGGATCACCTGACCACTGCGCACTGACATCACCGGGCATATACGGATTGTAGTATTGTCCCAGCGGCTGGACCAGCTCACCATGGAAGTAGTCGTCGTCAAACGTAATGACATTAACCGGAAGACCATCCTCGCCAGTGCGTGTTTCGATGTCTTCAGGATCGAGATATCCAGTTAGAAGCGAGTAAACATAACTTGCGCCGTCACCGTCATTCCCGTGTCCACGCGCTTTGGTGATCACCGACAGGTCCGGCGGCAGCGCACCATTATTGGCAGCGCGTGCAGCCTGATCATTTGCATACGGAGATCTGAACCGGTCCGACGGACGGGCCGGCCGGTAGTCATAGTCACCAACATCATTTGGCACCGGATCGAGGATTTCATCCTCAGCGGCAAACTGCTTTACCAGCGGATTGTCATTCGCATTCGGGTACATTGCGTCATAGAAAGGTCCACCCGGTTCACCGAGATTACGATATGAGAGCAGCTTCATACCGTGGCAGGACGCACAAACTTCACGGTAGACTTGGAAGCCCCGCTGCACACTGTCGATCTCTAATTTACCAACCGGGCTAGCGAAACTCCAACCATCCTCTGGTGCGTGGGCATGTTTTGCACCGCCAGCAGCGTGAGCCGACAGGCTCAATGCAGATGCGGCGAATACAGCGTTCAAGATTCGGAAAAACGTCATAACCGTTCAGAGTCCCTATTCAGCCGGTACGGCAGAAGCGCCGTCCTGATGGCCTAACACAGCCTTGTGGATTGCTTCTGGCTCACCTTTCGGTTGCTCGCGAAGTCCGAGCAATGGCAGAATGACCAGGAAATAGGCGAAGTAATAGACGGTCAGGATCTGCGCGAGGTGGATAAACCGGAACGCAGCGGCCTTCGCAACGCTAATCGATACCACCGCACCTTGCGCAGCCTGCTCAGCTTTGAACTCGATGGCGGCATCATAATCCTCGAACAGTTCGCGCCCCTCGACGCCTGCCACTGTCGTATATTCGATGACCAATTTGTCGGACCCCATCGAAATGATTGGATCGTCCGGATTGGAGGCACCACACCAACCGAGTAATAGACACACCGCGACAAATCCGAAGAAGAACTGCTTTGCCACCGGGCGATAGCGCATTGACTTCACTTTCGAAGAGTCGAGCCATGGTAGCACGAAAAGTACGGCTATTGCAGCAAACATGAACAACACGCCGAGCAGCTTCGCCTCAATCGGGCCGATGTCGAATGTGATCGCCCGCAGGATCGCGTAAAACGGCAGCAAATACCATTCCGGCACGATATGCGCCGGTGTCACCAGCGGGTTCGCCTCGATATAATTGTCAGCATGTCCCAGCACGTTTGGTGCGTAGAAAACAAAGCCCGCAAAGACGACCAGGAAGACAACAATCGCGAAACCATCCTTGACGGTATAATAGGGGTGGAAAGGAACCGTATCCTTTTCAACATCCTTAACTTCGACACCGGTCGGATTGTTATTTCCGGGAACATGCAATGCCCAAATGTGAAGAATGACAACGCCAGCGATCATGAATGGCAGCAAATAGTGCAGCGAGAAGAAGCGCTGCAGCGTCTGGTTACCGATCGAGGGTCCGCCCAGAAGCCAGGCCTGAATGCTTTCCCCGACAAGCGGAATAGACCCGAACAGGCTGATAATTACGTTTGCGCCGTGCAGCGACATTTGTCCCCATGGCAACATATAGCCAAGGAATGCCGTGGCCATCATCAACAGATAAATGATGCAGCCAAGGATCCACAGAACCTCTCGTGGCGCCTTGTATGAGCCATAATAGAGACCGCGGAACATATGGATATATACTGCGAGGAAGAACATGGATGCGCCGACGGCGTGCATATAACGCAACAGCCAGCCAAACGGCACATCACGCATGATCCGTTCGACTGAGGCAAAGGCCAGATCGACTGATGCTGTATAGTGCATCGCCAGGACAATCCCGGTAATAATCTGGATCATCAGACAGATCGCCAGAATACCACCAAATGTGTACCAGTAATTCAGGTTTTTTGGGGTCGGGAAATCAACAAAGCTATCATGCGCCAGCCGGATTATCGGTAGTCGCGTATCTAGCCATTTCTCAAAGCCACTATTTGGCTTGTAGGTGGACTCGTGTCCGCTCATCGGTCCTTGTCCTTTCCGTTACAGTGAGATTTTGACGACACTGGCCGTCACATATTCATAATTGGGAATCGGCAGATTAGTCGGCGCGGGCCCCTTACGGATGCGGCCGGACGTATCATAGTGGGATCCGTGACATGGGCAGTCCCAGCCGCCATAGTCGCCAACATTACCCTGTGCCGGGCCAACTGGAACACAGCCAAGGTGGGTACAGCTGCCCGAGGTTACCAAAATCGCCGGGTTCAAAGACCCATCAGGCAAAGGTGCCAGACGATCAGCATCGGTTTCCGGATCGCGCAGATCGGCCAGAACCGCATTATCTGCCTCGGCAATCTCGTTTTCCGTCCGGTGACGCAGGAAAAACGGTTTGCCACCAATCAAAACACGGATTTCACCGCCCGCCGGTATTTTCGAGACATCAACCTCGAGACTCGACGCGGCTTTTGTGTCGCCCGCCGCATTCATTTGATCGATCAAGGGGTAAGCTACCAGACCCGCCCCGCCGGCCGCGGCCGCGATGGTGGCAACGTGTATAAAATCCCGACGTTCCTCATCGACCGCTTCTAGAGCTGCACTATGATTATCACTCACGTCTTCATATCCTCAGGCGAAGTTTTATTTATCCAACCGATAAACGCATAACCGTTTCATTGCATTGCGGCGCAGCGCCGCAATCGGCTATTCACAGGCCGCTAACCCGACTTGCAGATGTTTTCAAGCTCTTCGCGCGTCAAATTCTGCGACAGAATATCAGTTAAGCTTCATTATCGGCTTTATGAACCTTAATCTAACGTGACATAACAACCCTTCCGCAATTTAAAAAGAAACACGAGATGACAGTGAAAAACTCCCAAAAAGAGCGTGCCGCAGATTGGTTCCAGAAACTCCAATCCGACATCATCGCGCGTTTTGAAAGCCTCGAACAAATGGCAGAACCGCCGCTTTATCGGGGTGCAGCGGGAACCTTTGAACGAAAAGACTGGG
Organism: Hyphomonas sp. TMED17; assembly: GCA_002172915.1. Lineage (GTDB taxonomy): Bacteria > Pseudomonadota > Alphaproteobacteria > Caulobacterales > Hyphomonadaceae > Henriciella. The sequence continues at coordinate 68,243 of NHBW01000008.1, forward strand.
TACGCGGCGACGGCTCCGAGGATCTTGGAGGCGGCAAAATGGCAATTATGCGCGGTCGGCTTTTCGAAAAAGTCGGTGTGCATTTTTCCGAAGTCAAAGGCACGTTCAGTGAAGCCTTTCAGGCCCAGATCCCGGGCGCTGCGGAATCGGGTGGGACATTCTGGGCAAGTGGAATTTCCCTGATCGCACACATGTGGAACCCGCATATTCCGGCTGTCCATATGAATACCCGCATGCTGGTGACCTCTGAAAGCTGGTTTGGCGGCGGCGCTGATCTGACTCCGCTGCTCGATTGTGACAGACAGCCGGACGCACCTGACACTGTCGACTTTCATGCGGCCATGAAATCGGCATGTGATGCCCATGACCCGACCTTTTACCCGACTTTCAAAGATCGCTGCGACACGTACTTCCACCTCGCCCACCGGAACGAGCCACGCGGCACAGGGGGTATCTTTTACGATCGCCATAATACCGGCGATTGGGAAAATGATTTCGCATTCACACAGGATGTCGGTCGGGCCTTTGCCAATATTTACCCCGAACTTGTGAAGTGGCGGATGAATAATGGCTGGAACGAAAGCCAGCGTGACGAACAACTCATTCGGCGCGGCCGGTATGTCGAGTTCAATCTTCTCTATGACCGCGGCACAACCTTCGGGCTGAAAACCGGCGGCAATATAGAGAGTATTCTTTCAAGCATGCCGCCTTTGGTAAAATGGCCCTAATCTCGCAATTTAGGCAGTAAAGAAGACCGGCTAAGCTGAAAATTAGACTTAACCCAGTCATGCTCAAGCCGCTTCAGAGCCTGACCAATCTTCGCACCGCTTAGTCCCGCCGCCAGCGCATCATCACCTGACACCGGGAATGATGGCCGTTGCCAGTTCGAACAAAATTCTACCAGCGCAGCGTCCGGCACGCATCGATCATACCCGCTATCTGTGAGAACCCGGTCTAAAACTGCGACGCAACCGTGCCAGTAGAGCAGACGACTTAAATCGGGGATGGCTAAGGATCGATCAGACTTATTAACCGCAGGCAGGGTTATGGCTGTCCACTGCCGTAACCGGTCACGGGCCTTGTTCGGCAATTTCAATCGGGCGGATAGATCAAGCGCGTCCCGCTCCTGCCGAGGGAAAAGTGTCATAAGACGCCGAACGGGATCAGGCGACAGACCGAGCTTCCTTTCGTTGTGCAGCAATGTCTGAAGCCCGACCAGATCGTGCTGACAGGCCCCGATAATTTTGCTCAGAACGTTACTATCCAGCATCGCGCTGACTGATGGCAACGGATCTGGCGCGGCCAATAATTTCTGCATTTCCTTCCAGAGCCGCTCCTGCGCGATCTGTTCAAGCCCGTCACGATGGCGCTGACACGCAGCTAGCCCGCCCGGATCAATCCCGCCGCCATACCAGGCATTAAACCGGAAGAACCTCAAAATCCGGAGATAGTCTTCACGCAGACGCTGATCAGCATCCCCGATAAACACAACCTGCCTTCGCCGCGCATCATCGACGCCATTGAACGGGTCCCAGATTTGACCCTCAGCCGTCATGTAAATGGCATTCAGTCGGAAATCGCGACGGCGCGCATCTTCTTCCCAGTCTTCGGTAAATGCGACCACGGCACGCCGGCCATCAGTAGATACGTCACGTCGCAAACTGGTTATTTCAAAGCTGGTGCCATCAACAATGGCGGTCACCGTACCATGGTCCAGCCCAGTCGGTATTACCCGGATGTCCGCCGCCTCCAAAGCCGCCAGAACCGCCGCCGGCTCGAGCTGGGTCGCAATGTCAATATCATCGACAACATGATGCATTATTGTGTTGCGAACGCAGCCGCCGACAAACCGCGCACAATCTGGCCTGACGGTGTTGAACACAGCCATGAGTTTGCTTGTGTGCGCTGCAGTCAACCATTCAGGAGAAGGCATCAAACTTACCTATCTAACGCAGTACTGTCAGGATTATCATCAAGCCCCACACCCTCGGCCACACCGCCCGGATCATCCGTTCCGGGAACACCAACACGACTGAGATCACTGTCGCAAACATAGCGTTGCCCTGCGATCAGCTCGCCATCGACCAGCTGGCTTTTAGAATAACAGTAACCGCGATCGACATTATCAAGGACGATGAAGGCAAACCACGATATCAATGCGAGTATCAAACCGGCACCAAACAATGTCTTGGTAGGCCAGGCCTGTCGTCCCTCCTCGGCCGCATTTGATATTGCAAGTCGGTACAGCCCATAGCCAATGAATGGCAGCAGAAAGAAAAATAGCTGGAACAATAGTCTAAGCGGCATGTGTCAAACCTCGATATCGTACAATGTGTCATATAATACGCGAATAATGCCAGCGGTAACGCCCCAAATTCTAAAACCTTGCCATGGCATTTCAACATAAGAGCGCCGGCGTCCCTGCCAGACGCCCTCGCCATGATTGTGATTGGTCTTGTTAAAAATGAAACCCAATGGCGCTTCAAATACGTCAGCAACTTCGTAAGGATCCGGTTTCGCGATAAAATTCGCTGGCAAAACTCCAATAACCGGCGTGATTCGGAACTCGCTGCCCGAAATATACGGGGCCGAACAGCCAATCAGATCAACATGCGTTGCATCGACGCCAACCTCCTCGCTCGCTTCGCGCAACGCCGCTGCCACAACACTTTTGTCACCGGCATCAACCTTACCGCCGGGAAACGCCACCTGCCCGGGATGAGAGGCCATTGTGTCAGGTCGCCGGGTCAATAGCATCGTTGCTCCCGACGCACGTGGTATGACGGGAATCAGAACGGCCGCCGGCCGCACCAGCGGCAATTTTTCCGGCGCAATCATATCAGTGTCGCCGCCAACCGGCAGGCACCCCGCTTCATCGACCGGATCAAGACGGACCCGGGCGCGATCAAGGAAATCGTCGAGTGTAGAAAAAGTCATTCCTCTGACCGTCCAAGCTCGAAAAAGACACCTTGTGACCAGACCCCGAGAATATCCGGTTCCGCTTCGCTGGGTACCGCCATGTCAACAAGCTCGTAGAAAACAGGACGGCTTAACTTCGCATCCAGACCACCCCGCACCCGGACATAAGGCGCCGGCTCGAGCGTTTCGCCGCTGTATCGCACGGTCAATGTCCGATCCGGGCCAAGCAATGTCACATCACCAAGATTGGTCGTAAACGCCAGCACCTGATCCGATCCGGCGGGGCCGGCGCGGTCAACCCGAACGGCGATGAAAGGGGCATCTTCAACGTGCACGACGACTTTTTCATAGGGGGTTACCAAATAGATACAGCCATCATCATCCTTGCGCAAAATCCTCGAAAACAGCTTCACCAGCCGCGCCCGGCCGATCCGGTCACCTTCATGCCACCAGCTTCCGTCACGCCGGATTTCCATCCCGATATCGCCGCAATTTTCAGGATGCCAGGATTCAACCGGCGGTAATTTTCCGTCCAAGCCATCCGGGGCGATCTTTTTCATCAATTGTTCTAACGAAAAAAATGGGTTCGAAGGTGCTATCATTAAATGCTCCGGGGTGCGCTCTTCTAGAGGTAGGGCGAAGACACCGCTGAGTGAAGCCGCTGTTTAATATTGCCTTCCGAACCGAACAGGAAAAGAGCTTTTATCATGCCGGCAGCGCGATCATGGTGCACGCCTTGCGCAATTGTTGCCGACACAGCGTGTCTTGCCGGTCGTCGGACAAGCATGCCTGGTTCAGCAGCTCTGAACGTGGCCAGCATTCGAAAACAGTTAGCAGACAGCCTTATCCGCGCGAACCAGTCCACGCAGCGTAACATTCGTATCTGCAAGCCCGATTGTCAAAACTCTTTTGACATCCTGCGGACCGGGAAACGTCAATAAATCCGCATGTTGCGCCGAGAATCCAAGTCCTTCGAAATACTCTCGCGCGCCGATTATGACACCGGCCGGCCAGCCAGCCTCGGTCGCCGCCGCAATACAGTGATGGATAATACGCTGCCCGACCCCCTCACCCTGATACGCCGGATCGACAGCAAGTGGCCCAAAAAAAACGGCCCCGACTGCATCGCTACCAACTTTCAGAGGCCATAAACGACAGACCCCGATCACACAGCCATTTGCTCGCCCAACACGCGATAGATCCGGCAGAGAGGACGTACCCTCGCGCAGCCGCTCTGCTGTTTTCGCAAAATGTCCCGGGCCAAATGTATAATCGTACAGCGCCTCAATTTCAGAGGCGTCACGGCAGGGATCTTCAGGCAGTATTTCGATCATCGGCTGGCCTTAGCGGCCCGCTTAAAAAAACGCAAACCCGGTATTCAGACCAATTGCCGAAGCAATACCTTTAATTTTTCGACAAAGTCGAGTGGCTGGTCCAACATGACATGATGCTGGGCATTATCGACCGATGACATCAATATATCGGGCCGTAACTCCCGCATATACGCCCAGGAATCGTCAGTCACCAAAACCGAATCGGCGCCTCGCATCACCGCCAGCGGACAAGTGATTTCGACAAACACGTCTCGAAACTCTCGCTGGAACTCGAAACGGCGCCAGATAAAAGGATCGAATTTCCAGGTCCAGCCCTTGCTGCCATCGTCGAGATCGACCTCTTTCAGACTGTGACGTCCGATATAATCGACAATAAAATGATTCTCACACGGCTGGGCCGGCGCGAGCCGGAAGCGCGCCAGCGCGGCCTCGAAACTCGGATAGATCCGGTTAGGTCTGGACCGCTCAGGCGGCCCTTCATGCGGACCGTCAGGACGACGGATCGCACTGTCTACCACGACAAGCCCGGCAAACTGGTCGGCGTAATCGGCTGCAGCGAATAATCCTACAAAGCCGCCGAAAGAATGGGCTACAAGTATCGGCTTGCGGCCGTCTTCATTAAGGCCGGAGGCCAAAGCCACAGCTAGCAATTCCCGGCTAAATGTCTCAATATTGTAGATCGGACGCTGGGAGCTGTCGCCCATCCCGCCGAGCGTGATTGCGACGACATAATACGTGTCGAGCAAGGCCGGTGCAATAAAATCATACCAATGCGCATGCGCGCCATTACCATGCACGAGTAGCAAACCCGGCTTGGTCCGGTCCCCCCAGGTTTGATAGTGGATTTTAGCACCGTCAACATAGACCGATTCTGTCGTGTAATTCGTATTAACGGCCTCGACGAACCAGTCGGGTGCCTCGGGGCGCTTTCCACGGTAACATTTCAGGGGCAATTTCTCGCTATTGTCGCCGCCGGCATACAGATCAGCCATTCTGCTCTCTTCTCTTTATCGTTTTGAAAACACCGCTGCCGGTCATAATCACGCGATCATTCGTCCAGATACGGCCGGTCACTGTGTGGAGGTTATCAATACTTGAAATGACATCTCCGCGTCCCATAACCCAGTCGCCTAATTCCGCGCCTGAAAGAAAGTCGCAGACTAACCGCACTGTTACCCACCAGGTTTCATCCGACTGAGCCACCGCGGCGCCCCATGACATATCGGCAAAAGTCATCAACATGCCGCCATGCGCATTGGTCATGCCATTAATGTGATGTTCGGCCACTTCGAATGCCCGAACCGGAGGCCCGTTCCCCCGCTTCTCGAGCAATGGTCCGACCTGTCGACCAAACCCCTTATGCCATGGCAAAGGCTTAAATCCGGCCGGCGCGGCTTGGGACAAATTCTGCGTCAGATCATCACTCATGCAGCCGGAATGCGCAAAACCGGCCGCAAGAGCAAGTCCTCACCCGACGCCAACAGGGCAAGTTACTTTGACCGGATTAAGCGGAAACCCGCCGCCGGAGAATAGATTTGTAAAACCCTGGCACACTTAAAACCGGGTCAGCTCATCCCCCCAGTGATGCGCGATTAAAAAGATCGCCGGCTCACCAATATGAGCGTCTTTTCCGGATTTTAATGCCCGTTATGGTTCAAGGCTCGACACCAGCGTTTTTATTAAATAACCTGCATCCGGGGGAGAGCGTTTTTTGTGCTCTCTATCACCGAGAAAAGAATAACTTGGAGAGAGTAAACATGAAAACTTTTAACATAATGCTTGCAACCACAGCCATCGGCGTGCTGGCGGCTTGTCAGCCGGTAACCGAAGCAGCCGACGAAGCCGAAGCCACTGTTGATGCCGCTGTCGAGGTTGCCGAAGTAGAAGTCATGGATCCGGAAAGCTTTGATAACTATGGCGGTTACATTGAATATGTCTGGCTAAAAGCTGGCGAGAATAATTCACCGGAAACATTCTCAGCCTTTGTCGCCGACTGGAACGCGGCGACAGATGAAGCTGGCAGTGAAATGAGCGCCTATGCTTATGTCCCGATGCAAGAAAATGAAAACTGGGACGGACTTTGGGTCAATGCATTCCCGAACAAGGCCGCTCGCAACGAAGCTTGGGCAAGCTATGAGGCAGCCGGAACCGAAGCCGCGCTCGCTGCAGCTCACCCGGGCGTAATCGAGCCAGTTGGTGAAACCTATGGCGACAATGCTTATGGCTTCTATCGCTATGATGCCGAAGACCTGCCAACAAATACAATGACCGCATCGACGGGCCCTGACCAAACACCTTATGCTGTTGGCGTTCTGGCCTGTAGCTTCAATGAAGGCCAGAGCTGGGATGAACTCGGCGCAGCAATCGAAACATCATATATTCCTTGGCTTGCAACGCTGGACGAAGACACAAGCGGTTATGCCATGGCCATCGAAGTTCCTGATTTTGAAACAGATCAGTTCGACTATCTCTGGAAGAATATTCACCAGACAGCCGAAGGTGCTGCCGAAGGCGGAGCCGCGTGGGCAGAAACCGGAGCTGAGGTTCAGGCTGTATTAGAAAGCATTGCGACCTGTGGCGAGCAGTCTTTCAGCGCCGGATATGTTCTGCGTTTAAACGAGAGCTAGATCTTTCGCGTTTCCTCTGAAACGTAAAGCAGCCCGCCGGATTCGTCCGGCGGGCTTTTCTCTGTCCCGAAATTGAAGGTTTGCCGGAAATGACAAAAGCGAGCACTGGCCGGCAGGCACTCGACCAGCAGACGTTTTAATCCGATGGCGGTTTAAAGCCTGGCCTTCGAGGTCTGGCGCCCGGCAAATTGACGCCGGAGCGTACCGATTGATAGACGCATAAAAATCGCTATTGCACCGAAATCGGCTGCGGGAAGATCCCATTTTACCTGCGATTGCATCAAATTTGCCCATTCACTCGGAATCTATGCTCAAAAAAGCCGGTGCACAGCAGGCTTTTATTTGGCATGACTTATGTAGATTGGCGAAGTTTAAGTATTCTGCTAGACGATTTCCTCCCCCCCCCGAGATTTTTGTTAAAAAGGATTTGATACATGACAAAATGGACATTGGCCGCGAGCCTTTTGGCTTCTGGAGTACTTGTTGCATGCCAGCCGGCAGAAGCTCCTGCTACCGAAGCCCCTGAAGCGCCTGTAGAAGAAGTCGTTGCAGAAGAAGGCGTCGAAGCTGAAGTTGTTGTTGAAGCAGAAGAAGCAACTGAAGAAGCTGCTGAAGAAGCTCCTGCTGAGGACGCTGCTGAAGAAGAAGCACACGCAGAAGAAGAGCATGCTGAAGAAGATCATGCGGAAGAAGCTGCCGAGTAATTTTACTTCGGCCTAATCTTCATCGGAATAAATTTTCCGATTGCAGGCTTTAAAACATTAAGGTGTCGGGAAACGTTCCCGACACCTTTTTTAGCTCTAGAAAATTGAATATCCGCCATCAACGACGAGCGTCGTTCCAGACTGGTATGCTGACGCGTCCGAAGCGAGATAAACCGCAATACCGCCAAAATCGTCCGGTGTACCCCAGCGTCTCGCTGGCACTCGGGAGATTACTTTGCTTTCAAATACATCTGATCCTTGAGCAGCTCCGGTCATATCAGTTGCAATCCAGCCGGGTAAAATGGCGTTCGCGCGAATACCGTATCGCGCATGTTCGACCGCAATCCCTTTCAACATCGAAATCAAGCCACCTTTGGTTGCGGCATAGGCCTGATTTCGTCCAGCACCTTCAATTGCCGCAAGCGAGGCAACCCCCACGACCGAGCCACCCGGATCGCCGGCTTTAGCACGATCAACAATATGCCTGACGCTCTCACGCAGCGTCCAGAACGCGCCATCAAGATTAACCGCCATGTTTTTCCGCCATGTTTCGGTATCCATATCGACGAAATTCGGCGCGCCAAAACCGACACCCGCATTTGCAAAGCAACTGTCAATCCGGCCCATTTTTGAAACCGTCTCATTTGTGGCATCTACCACTGCCTGTTCGTCAGCGACATCAACCTCCCATGACATCACTTCGCCTGTCCCCAGTTTCGACAGCTCCTCAACCGCCTCGCGATTCGCATCAGCCTTTCGCCCCCAAATTGCAACCGAGCCGTTACTCGCCGCAATGGCTCTTGCCATACCAAGTCCAATTCCGCGATTTCCGCCCGTTACGAGGGATACTTTGCCAGCTAAATTATACGGTGAATAAGTCATGCGTTTTCCTCTTCATATCTTCGTTCACGATGTCATCGCGCTGTTGAAAAGAAAAGGACCGACGGCAAAAGAATCAGGAAAATATCGACTTTTGGACATGATGAAGAAGTGGCTTGCCCTCTAGAAAATGCTGCAGATTTTCGAGAAATAACGCATCCGTGCGATCGGATGCCTGCTGGGTCACCGCCGAAATATGCGGGGTCAGCATCACTAGTGGGTGGGTCCAAAACGGGCTGTGATCGGCTAAAGGCTCCTGCCGGAAGACATCAAGCGCGGCATATCCCGGCCGTTTTCCAGCAAGACCGTTTAGCAAGGCTGCTTCATCTACGAGTGCACCCCGGCCGACATTCACAAACAGGCTTCCCGGACGCATGCGGGCAAAGAAATCAGCATCGGCAATTGCCTCTGTCTCGGCATTGTGCGGCATTGCCAGAAGCACTGCATCAGCGGCCCCCAGCGCATCGTGCAATCGATCCGGCGCAATCAATATATCTGCATGCTCATCCATTCCGGGCGAGCGGCGCACTCCGGTCACATGCGCACCGAGTGCCTTCAATCGCCGGCCAGTTGCACGTCCGATCATCCCAAACCCGAGAATAAGCCATCGCGTCGAACTGATCTCGCGTGCAGAAATGCGCCTCCAGGCCTTGTCGCCCTGTGCTGCACGACGAGCTGCACCATTTTGAAAGTAATCAAGCCCGGCCCATACAATCCATTCGGCAATCGCGTCTGATTGCGCGTGACTATTACTAAACTGGTCAGCCTTGGCGCCAAGCGCCGTTAACATGGGATGATCAAATCCAGCGGCACCAGATTGGAACCAAACAAGATCCGGCCCAGCGAGCAAATCTGCGAAGAAGCTTGCAGCAATAGGGCTAAAATAGATATCGGCAGACCCGAACGCGATTGTCCCGCCATCGCTGCCATCAATGCCATTATGCCATGGCTGGCGGACCTCACCATTATCACAATAGATACGCGGACAGATTTGAGACCCAAACGGCTTCAATCGTTCGCTAAGCCTGAGAAAGGTCGCCTCATGTAAGAAGACTGACAGCATAAAAATCCCGATGATCTACTATATTAAAATAGTTGACATTGATTTTTACGATTGACCAGCCTCGAACAATTCGCACTGCGCTTTGTCACGCGGACGGCGCATTAAGGTTTGACCCGCGCTTTGCCGCGTCCAAGCGCCAGAACTTTTATCGCGCCACGAAATGTCCGGACTTCCTGCACCGTCCAGTTACCCCGGATGAAGCCATTACGGATATTTGTTTTCATCAGCTTGGTTTTGTCGGCCGGATAAAAATAACCGGCCCGCTCGAGCTCATCCTCTAAGTGCTCAAACATTCTGATGAGATCGCTACGAGGCGCCAATTCACCAACGCCCTCATTTGTGCCTTCAAATCGGCCTTGCCGACCTTGTAAAGCGCCCCAGCTGGCACAAAAGACACCGACGGCCTGCGCCAGATTTAGAGAAGCAAAATCGGGATTGACCGGATACGTCATTATAATATCGGCAAGACCCACAACCTCGCTCGGCAATCCACTGCTTTCACTGCCAAAAATAATGCCCGTGTCAGACGGAGCACGCGCTGCTGCATCAGCTGCCCCGGCAGCGTCTTCAACAATTTTTTCCATCCCGCGCGGGCGGGCAGTAGCCGCGATTACAGTCTTGAGATCACCGATCGCCGCTTCAATATTCTCAAATACCTCGACGCGCAGCCCCGAATCGAACGCACCGGCCGATAATGGCAACGCCGCCGGATTGGGCCAACCATCGCGCGGAGCAACTAATCGGAGCTCGGATATCCCAAAATTCAACATAACCCGTGCAACCGAGCCAATATTTTCGCCCAATTGCGGTTTATGCAGTATTATTCGCGGAGCAGATTGTAAATTCATAAGTTTTCCCGGAGAAGAATAGCAATCGAGGCAAAAAAACGGCCCGTCAAACGGGCAACATAGCAATTGCCAGCACGAAAATGCAGACACCCCTTTTGACGCCGGCAGCAAGCCTGCTATAGCGCACGCAAACACTACTGCAAAAGGAAATCAGTAATGGCAAAGATCAAAGTCGAAAATCCAGTTGTTGAGATGGATGGCGACGAGATGACCCGCATAATTTGGCAGATCATCAAAGACCAGCTTATCCACCCTTATCTGGACATTGATCTAAAATATTACGACCTCGGCATCGAGTGTCGCGACGACACCGATGATCAAATTACAATTGATTCAGCGATGGCGACAAAGGAACATGGTGTCGCGGTAAAATGCGCAACCATTACCCCCGACGAAGATCGCGTCGAAGAGTTTGGCCTCAAGAAAATGTGGCGTTCACCCAATGGTACAATCCGTAACATTCTCGGTGGCGTTGTGTTCAGAGAGCCAATCGTAATCGACAATATTCCGCGGCTCGTACCTGGTTGGACCCAGCCTGTCGTGGTCGGCCGCCATGCTTTTGGTGACCAGTATAAAGCGACTGACTTCCTTGTTCCCGGCGCGGGCAAGCTGACTATGAAATGGGTTGCTACAGACGGCTCCGACAGCCAGGAATATGAAGTCTTTGATTTCCCGGACGCCGGTATTGCGATGGGAATGTATAACCTCGACCAGTCTATTCGTGACTTCGCGCGCGCCAGCTTCAATTATGGGCTTGTCCGGAAATGGCCGGTCTATCTTTCCACCAAGAACACCATCATGAAAAAATATGATGGTCGGTTCAAAGATATCTTCCAGCACATTTTCGACACCGAGTTTAAAGACCAGTTTGCCGAATTCGGCGGTACTTATGAACATCGACTGATTGACGATATGGTTGCGTCGGCAATGAAGTGGTCGGGCGGTTATGTCTGGGCCTGTAAAAATTACGATGGCGACGTACAATCAGACACGGTTGCGCAAGGCTATGGTTCGCTTGGTCTGATGACATCGGCCCTGCTGACACCGGATGGCAAAACCATGGAATCCGAAGCGGCGCATGGCACAGTAACCCGCCATTACCGCAACCATCAGCGTGGCGAACCAACTTCGACAAACTCGATCGCTTCGATCTTTGCCTGGACACGAGGCCTCGAACATCGTGGCAGACTGGACAATACCCCGGACGTCACGAAGTTCGCCCGTCTACTTGAAGACATTGTCATTCGGACCGTTGAAAAAGGCCAGATGACAAAAGACCTCGCCTTACTGGTCGGTCCCGATCAGCAATGGCTGACGACGGAAGGCTTCATTGAAGCCGTCTCCAACAATCTTGAAACGGCGATGTCGAAAGCCTAAGCGCATACGTTTCCGAGAAGGGCTGGTCTGGAAACAGATCAGCCTTTTTTTGGCTGCGGTTTGATTGATCACACAAAGCAGCGGCGGCGCCTGATCCCTGCGCATCGATCATTTCACGGCATGTCCCACGGCTTCTGCTCAGTCCAGATTTAACCGAAAATAACATATTCCTGATTGAACCAGAGGGGTGATCTGGCGAGATCGATAAATTTTCGCTCATCCTCGAGCAAAGCCCGGGACGCCAAATCAGCGCCCGGATTTTTAGCCGCAGCAAAAAAGCTATCCCAGCTGTCAAACCAGAGTTCTGCAATACCGTCATAAGCCTGTGGCGCGCCACGCGGACCGGCAAAAGTCTGATCAGCTTTATGCGATAGCGCATGTGTCTGCACATAACGCCTGATATTCAGGGTCGCGGCATGACTTGCAACAAGTGGCGCATGTGTCTCGCGCCAATAGGTCTGAAAGGCGTCTCGGCTCAGATCAGGTAAACGGTGCAGACAGAAAGTGAGCTTGATCACGCCTGCACCCCTGGCTTAATCCAACAGCTCGTAGCGGTAGACTTCGATAACCGTATTAGCCAAAAGCTTTTCGCACATATCCTTAATTCGGTCAGCGGCGCGATCGGCAGGAATATCTTCAAGATCCAGTTCGATCACTTTACCGATACGAGCGCCATTCACTTCGTCGAATCCCATGCGCAGCAAAGTATCCGAAATCGCTTTTCCTTGCGGATCCAGGACGCCCTGCTTTAACCCAACATGCACAACAGCTTTCATCTATTAAGGCTCCGCTCCGATGATTCTATGCGCCGTTTATAGACCAAACAACCCGCTATGAAAATGCAAGATACGCTGAAACTGCCATACCGGCCAGACCGATCGCAGCGACCCATGGCAGATATCTCAACATCCTCAGCCGTTTGAGCAACTTACCAAATTGCTGGGTGTCATTCAGCCGGGGAAACGCACCTTCGGGAACTGGCACGTCAAGAAAGGCGCAAAGAGGCTCCCATCCGTCCCTGACGTCAAAAACCAGCAAACGGTCCGGTGGCAGTTCCGCCTGTACATCCCCTAAATGTTGCTCCCAGATCTGTTTGGTAAACGCTTTATCGCCAAAGCGGCCCTTGAAAACGGCTTGCCAAATAACGGCATCCAGCATGCGTGTGATTTTTTTATCCGGGGAATCCGTCGCATCCTTACCGGAAACCCGCTGGCGACCTGAAAAATCGTAGCATCCGCACTCGCATACCAAGCATCAAAATCCCGGACATTCAGAATGACTTTCGCCTCCGGAAACGCCTCGGCGAGCTCGCGCCAGTATCCGCAAGCCGGGAAATCCACACAGGCCTGATACCCGTCAAAGACAGCATGCCAATCCGGCGCCTCGCCCTGACCGATCTGATCCCAATAATCAAGCTGCGCGCCCGACCCGGCACTGAGCACCTCGACCATATGGTGGGTTTTTAAATATCCAAGCTGCTCTAAAGCAGGTTTCATCGATAATGTACCGGTCCGCCCGAAGCCGCCACCAATAACTTTCAGTCCCAATCGCTCACTCCATCATAATTGCAGGGCGATGATAATTATTTTGGCCCGGCCTGAAAGTCGACAATTTCGGCTCCACTGGCCGATGTTTTAAGAATACCAAGCCGCCGTGCGACCTCTGAATAAGCTTCGGTCACCCCACCGAGATCGCGTCTGAACCGGTCCTTATCAAGCTTTTCATTTGTATCGAAATCCCAAAGCCGACAGCTGTCTGGACTGATTTCATCAGCCAGGATTGTTCGCTGTAAATCACCGTCGAAATGACGTCCAAATTCGATTTTGAAATCGATTAGCCTGATATTGACCGCCGCGAACAGGCCACACATAAAATCGTTAATCCGCAGCGCATAGGAAATGATCTCATCCATTTCCTGTGGCGTTGCCCAGTTGAAGCACGCAATATGTTCTTCCGAAACTACCGGATCACCCAATTCATCATTCTTGAGGCTGAACTCGACCAGAGCTCGCGGCAATGCCGTTCCCTCTTCGACGCCGAGCCGCTTTGTTAATGACCCGGCCGCGACGTTACGGACAATCACTTCAAGCGGGATGATATCGACTTTCTTGATCAATTGTTCGCGCATATTCAGGCGGCGAATGAAATGGTTCGGAATACCAACAGCATCGAGGCGTTTCATCATAAACTCGCTAATGCGGTTATTGATAACGCCTTTTCCGTCAAGCACGGCCTTTTTTTCGGCATTGAACGCCGTCGCATCATCTTTGAAGTACTGAATCAATGTCCCAGGTTCCGAGCCTTCATAAAGAATTTTGGCCTTTCCCTCATAAATTATGCGTTTTCGTGTCACGTTCTGTCCTTAAAAAATCGGTTAGATCTCGTCCATCTACCCCGCCAAACCCGTCCTCGGTCTGTACGCCATGCTGTGCCAGAAAGCAAAACGAACTGACAGAAAACTTCAAATATCCCGATCAATTACCGGTACGACTGCTTGTTTTCGAGGTACTGCCATGCCCATATCAATCTTGGGGGGCTGTTTAACAACGGAGACCTTATAAATGTCGATATTTGACGAACGCGAAGCCTCGCAAGAAGCCAAGTACTCTCTCGAACAAAAGCTCGAATTTCGGATTCTGGCTCGCCGTAACAAACTGCTTGGGCAATGGGCCGCCGAATTACTTCAACTGCCAAGTGATGACATTCCGGACTATGCTTTCGCCGTCGCCCGCGCCGATTTGGAGCAACATGGAGAGGAAGATGTGTTCCAGAAACTTCGCACTGATTTTGACGAAGCGAATGTGAACTGTAGTGACAGCGAAATCCGCGACCGTATGGCAGAGCTAATTTCTATTGCCCGCACGCAGGTTCTCAGCGAAAAGGACTAAGAATGCGCTAGTCGAACTTACTTATGAGGTAAACAATGTCGAACGACATCCAAAATTCTTTGCGTCAGGCCGTTGATAGCAATGAAATCCTGCTCTTCATGAAGGGCACGCCAACATTCCCACAATGCGGGTTCTCTTCGGTCGTTGTCCAGGTTCTCGATTATCTCGGCGTTGGCTACCAGGCTGTGAACGTGCTCGAAGACGAGGAGATCCGCGAAGGCGTGAAAGTATTCTCGCAATGGCCGACCATTCCCCAGCTTTATGTCAAAGGGGAATTTGTCGGTGGCTGCGACATCATTAAGGAAATGTTCGAAAGCGGTGAACTGCGTGACTATCTGACAGAAAAAGGTATTGAGCTCAGCGCATAATGTCTCAGCCTCTTTCTGAATTTTCGACCGCGCCAAGCGTCGGTATCGTTTCGCTCGGCTGTCCGAAGGCGCTTGTCGACTCCGAACGGATCATCACCCGGCTGCGCGCCGAAGGCTACGCCATTAGCCCGAACTATGATGGTGCTGACCTGGTGCTGGTAAACACTTGTGGATTTCTTGACAGCGCTCGAAATGAAAGTCTGGATGCTATTGGCGAAGCGATCAGCTCAAACGGCCGGGTCATCGTCACAGGCTGCCTTGGTGCCGAACCGGACGTCATCGAAGCCCGCCATCCAAAAGTCCTCGCAATCACCGGACCTCAACAATATGAGCAGGTTATGGATGCTGTACACCAGCATCTGACACCGCCGCATAATCCGCACCGGGATTTACTGCCGGAGACCGGCCTCAAACTCACCCCCCGCCATTATGCCTATTTGAAAATTTCCGAAGGCTGTAACAATCGATGCAGCTTCTGCATTATTCCAAAGTTACGCGGTGATCTGGCCTCACGACCTATACATCACGTCCTCAACGAAGCCGAAAAGCTAGTTGATGCTGGTGTCAAGGAGTTGCTGGTCATTAGTCAGGATACAAGCGCATATGGTCTCGACCTGAAATATGCCCCGCAAACATGGCGCGGCAATGCATATGAGACCCGCTTCCTCGATCTCGCCAAGGGCTTGTCGAGCTTAGGTGTGTGGACCCGGATGCATTATGTTTACCCTTATCCGCACGTCGACAATATCATTCCAATGATGGCCGAGGGTCTGATCACGCCTTATCTGGATATCCCGTTCCAGCACGCCAGCCGGAACGTCCTGAAAGCGATGAAGCGCCCCGCTAATCAGGACCGGGTGCTTGAACGTATCAAGCAATGGCGCCGCGACGTACCCGACCTGGCTATTCGGTCGACTTTTATTGTCGGCTTCCCGGGCGAAACTGAAGAAGATTTTGAAATACTTCTCGATTTTATCGCAGAGGCGAAAATCGACCGGGCGGGCTGCTTCAAATATGAAAATGTTGCACATGCCGACAGCCAGTCGCTTCCCAGTCATGTTCCGGACGATGTCAAAGAAGAACGCTGGCATCGTTTTATGCAAGTTCAGTCCGAAGTATCGGCAAACCGGGCCAGTGATCAAATCGGTAGTTTGCAAGATGTTATAATCGACGCGGCAGGCGAAGCCTCTGGCGAATATATTGCACGCAGCAAAGCCGACGCGCCTGAAGTCGATGGCATGGTTTATCTACAAAGCGATGCCGCCCTTAATCCGGGTGATATTGTGTCAGCAAAAATCACTGCAGCCGATTCATATGATCTCTATGGCGAGACGGTATAAACCGCCACGATCACACTCGCCTTGCTGCCTGAAACGGACTTTGTCCGAATTATAAGGCGCTTATCGGTGCAGCAGATACCCGACTGGCCAATTCGCCCGGCGGTTGCATCCGGCGGATTACCCGGACCCAATGAACCGGTCGGGCCTAGCCCGCCTCAAACATAGCGATGGCTTCGGCCACAGCAACGATTCGTCTGGCCTCATCCAAGTGGAGAAGCTCCGTCATTTTGCCATTCACTTTCAAAACGCCTTTTCCGGCATTGGCAGGATCAGAAAACGCTTCGATGATTGCTTTTGCCTGTGTGACATCCTCGCCCGCCGGGGCAAAAACAACATTTGCGACCGCCAATTGTAACGGGTGAATCAAGGTTTTTCCATCAAATCCGAGAAGGCGCCCCTGATGGCACTCCGCCTGTAGACCGTCGCCGTCTCCGATATCGTTAAAGACACCATCAATTGCGATAATGCCAGCCGACCGTGCCGCGGCGATTGACAGGCTCAAAGCGGTCTGAAATGCCGTCCTGAAAGGCGGATCATTAATCGCGCGCATCTCTTTGGCGAGATCATTGGTTCCCATTACAAACGTCGCAAGTCGCGTGGTTGCGGCAGTATCAGCGATTGCAGACAAATTGAAAATCGCCTTCGGCATTTCGATCATGACCCAGAGCCCCATATAGTCTGGCGCGCCAGCCGAAGTCATCGCCGCATCAATCGTCAATATGTCTTCGGCGGTCATGACTTTCGGCACTAATATCGCATCCGGCCCTGCTGCAATTGCAGCCACAAGATCGGCCTGCCCCCATTCAGTATCCAGCCCATTGATCCGGATCACAATTTCACGTTGCCCGTAACCGCCCTGCGCCAATGCAGATTGTATCGTTTCGCGAGCCGAGACTTTCGCATCAGGCGCAACAGCATCTTCGAGATCAAAAATAAGCGTATCCGCCGCCAGACTCTTGGCTTTTTCAAGCGCCCGCGCATTTGCGCCGGGCATATATAGACATGATCGACGGGGACGGATTACGGTCATTTTATTTACTTCCTTCCAGAGCAGAAACTTGTTGTCTCAATTGCCTGAGGCGCGCGTTTTAATCAAGCGCCGGCAATTTAGGTAAACCATCAATATCCGCTTTCTTCACATGCCCGACAGGTCTATGAGAAGCTTTGGCCTGTCGGTCTGGCCGGCTGCAAGCCGCATGATTAAAGGTCAAAATGACAAAGATCCCTATATCCGGTTATACCAGCCCAGGATTCGAACCGGTCCGGGCCGCGTTCGAGAGCAATTTCAGTAAAGCCGAGGAGCTAGGCGCAGCGTTCTACGCCGAATGCAATGGCGTCGTTCTTTTCGATCTGATCGGTGGCTGGACCGACCGGTCACGCCAGCAGCCCTGGACAGGCAATACGCTGGCACCGGTATACTCTACCACAAAAGGGATCGCTGCACTGGTGCTGGCATCGGTGATTAGCAAACTCCCCAATGGCTATGAGACACCGGTTAGCGAGTTATGGCCTGCTTTTGCCGCGCACGGAAAAGAGCACCTCAGTATTGCCGAGCTCGCGAGTCATCAGGCCGGGCTGCCCGGTTTTCCCGAGCCGATTGACCCGGAATTATGGCTGGCGCCGGACCAATGTGCCGACGCGCTTGCATCTCTCGCCCCCTTATGGCCACCGGGAACTGCACATGGCTATCATCCGCAGAGCTGGGGCTATCTAATCGGCAAACTGGTCAAAATTATCGATGGCCGTAGCCTTGGAACCGTTCTACGGGAAGACTTCACAGCGATAGCAGACATTGATTTTCATATCGGCACCGCGGCCTCGGAACATGCACGGATTACCGATATTATGCGTCCGCGACAATTAGCTGATCTCGGTGAGATTAATGAACCAACCCGTGTCGCTTTTCTCACCAAATGGGCCGCCTCGAACCGGAATGCCGATACATGGCGAACGATTGAAATCCCTTCTGCCAACGGACACGGGCACGCGAAATCGACCGCCCGCCTTTACAGCCTGTTTGCTAATCAGGGACGGCTTGACGACCGGCAGATCATTACGCCAGAGGCCTATGACGGACTAATCAAACGCCGTACAATCGGACCGGATCTCGTCCTGCCATATGAAACCGATTTCGCCGCCGGCATTATGCGGAATAATCTTGGCTTCTTTGGTCCAAACCCGGAAACATTCGGACATGCCGGATGGGGCGGCTCAATGGCACTGGCAGACCCCGATGAACGGATTAGTGCCGCCTATGTCATGAACCAGCAATCCAATAAATTAATTGGCGACCCTCGTTCGAAACGCCTGATAGACGCATTGTATAAGTGCTATTAGCAGCACCGCCGCTTCCGACTTAGGATGGCGTCGGAGCTTGTGTCCCCCGCAGCTTTTGCTCATGCATCACGCTATCGGTCGAATAGATCAATAGCGCGGTCCAGATTGCAGCAAAAGCGACGAGGTCGTCATCCCCAAACGGCTCCTTGAAGATCAGGACGGCCACCAGAAATTGTAAAGTCGGCGCAATGTACTGCATCATACCGATCGTCGATAATTGCAGGCGCTTTGCCGCCACCCCGAACAATATAAGAGGCACAGCGGTAATCGGGCCGGCCAGCATTAAAAGTCCGATACTCCCGGCGCCGGTCATTTCCGCTGGTGCATTCGACGATGTCAGTATCAACAGTCCGATAATCGCAAACGGCAGCAGGATCATCGTTTCCATGAGGAACCCGACCCGGCTATCGACGATAACCAGTTTACGAATGACGCCATATAGCGCAAAGCTGAGACCGAGCGACAGCGCGAGCCATGGAAAATTACCATAGGCCACAGTCATGATCAGGACACCTAGTGCCGCGATTGCAAAAGCCAGCCACTGAACACGCCGAAGCCTTTCCTTAAAAACGATTCCGCCGAGCACAACATTTGCCAATGGATTGATATAATAGCCCAGGCTCGCCTCCATGACGCGCTCCTGATCGACGGCATAAATATAGATCAGCCAATTGGTCCCGATAAGCAGCGCAGAAAGCGACAATAGCAACATCCGCCGAACCGTCAGAACGGCTCTAATTTGCGACCAGTTGCTGGCAATCAGAATGAATACCAGCGCGGTCGGAACGCTCCAGATAATCCGGTGCGCTAGCACGGCCAGCGGTACAATATGATCAACAGTCCTGAAATAAAGCGGCAACACGCCCCAAATCAAATAACAGCCCAAGCTGCATAGAAAACCAAGTCGAATTTGCGTGTTCATCCAGAAGCCGTATCAGGGGCAATGCAAAGAGACCACAAGTTTTATATATCTCGGGTGTTTGTCAGCATATCACTACGTTTCATAACATTGGCCTATGCAACCAGACGGTAGCCACCCCCACCGGTGATCAACAATTTGGCGTCCGCTGGATCCCGTTCAATTTTCTGTCGCAAGCGGTAAATATGGGTTTCAAGTGTATGTGTCGTCACCGCAGCATTATAGCCCCAGACCTGTCGCAGAAGCTCTTCACGCGCGACGACCTGTTCGGGAGAGCGATACAGATAGACCAAAATACTTGTTTCTTTTTCGGTGAGCCGGATCCGCCGTCCGTCCGGGTCGATTAGCAATTTTGCCGAAGACTGAAACTGATATGGACCAAGCTTGAAAGACGCGGCGTCAGAATTTTCAAATTCCTGCAAAAGCGACCAGACCTTCCTGAACAGGGCCGAGAACCGAAACGGCTTTTTCATAACCAGCCCCACTTGCCTGGCCTCTAAATCGCACATCGCTGCCGCGTCAGCCTCTCCGCTTAGCATAATCAGGGGAGCATTAAGACGAGCAGCTTCCATATGGCATTCCAGACCGTCCAGCTCAGCCGCAGGCAGGCTGTCAGCATCAATTAAAATCACATCAATTTGCAACCGCAGCCGGAGATCCTTAATCGTGGCCACCGACGGCGCATATTCGATTGTGAAGTCATTGTTAACGCAGAACTGTTCCGACAATGCCTGCTGCGTATGAGGTGCGAGACCAATCAGTAGCAGCGTCTTCCTTGCAATCATTTATTTAGCCCTTGCCGGATCACCTTGAAAAGAGAATGAGTGATGACATACACTTTGTCATCAAAATTGTCACAAAGGAGACGTGCATTGCGACCGTCTTTATTCACGGCGACAGCCCGCGGTACTTTTTCGGGGCCGGGTATATCCTGCCAATGCGCTGTGGGCCGGAGTGGAATCCTGCTGGCCGAACAAAAACGTGAAGGCGACGGGGCCAGCCCGCTTGGTAGCTGGCCGATGCGGCGGGTCTTCTACCGGCCTGACCGGGTCGGACGGCCGGACACAATACTACCATGCATCGCATTAAAACAGCATGATGGCTGGTGCGACCAACCCGGCCATATCCTGTATAACCGACCTGTCAGCCTGCCCTTTTCAGGCCATCACGAAGTCCTCTGGCGTGATGATTCCATTTACGACATCATTGTCGAACTCGGGCATAATGATAATCCGGTACGACATGGCCTCGGCAGCGCTGTTTTCCTTCACGTCGCCCGCCCTGACTATCCTGCGACCGAAGGCTGTATCGCCCTGTCCATGCCAGACCTGAGACAGGTTCTGCAACAATGCGACGAACAGAGCGAGCTTAAAATCTGCTTCTGATCAGCTATCACGATTTTGTCCGCCGCTTGTTAAAAGCGGTCAGAATGCTTGCATCGACACGGTATCGCGGACACCGGTCTAATCTTCGCGAGGACCAAAAAGCGCTGTGCCGAGTCGGATATGTGTCGCGCCGGATTTGACGGCCAGTTTATAATCTCCGCTCATCCCCATCGACGCATCCGGCAGAGCGTGCTGGTCGGCAAGCTTTTTCAAAAGCCCGAAATGCGCTTCTGGCGGCTGGTCGACTGGTGGAATGCACATCAACCCCCTGACCTTGCCCGGCCAGCTTTTTCGGGCGCGCTCCAAGAGCGCTGGTAAATCAGAAATTGAAACGCCTGCCTTTTGCGGCTCATCACCTGTATTAACCTGAATCAATAGGTCCGGCGGCTTTACGCCAGTCCTCTCGACCGCCCGGATCAATGCCGTTAGCAATTTCTCCCGGTCAAGCGTCTCGATTACATCAAACAGGCTAACGGCCGCATCGGCTTTATTGGTCTGCAACGGCCCTATCAAACGAAGTTCAAGATCCGGGATATTGCGCCTTGCCTGCCAATGACGTTCTGCTTCCTGCACCCGGTTTTCGCCAAATACACGCTGTCCTGCCGCCAGAGCCGCTGCAAGGCGGTCATCAGACTGTCGTTTTGAAACAGCGACCAAAGTCACCGCATCACCAATTTCGGCTAGAATTGCAGATCGGGTCTCGCCAATCGTCAGAGTCTCTGTCTTGTTATCCATTATGGACAAAAAGCACATTTCTAAGGCTCGTCGCAAGCTCAGAGCCGCTGCGCGCAAAGTCACAGCCAAGCGCCTCGGGAATGTGCCGCGCCTGTTTTACCTGACCGATCCCGTGCGAACGCCGGACCCGGTCAAAACTGCTAAAAATCTGCCCGCGGGCACAGCAATAATATACCGCCATTTTGGCGCCTCCGACAAAGCGGTGCGCGCCCGACAATTAGCCAAGATTGCAAAACGCCGCCATTTATATCTTCTTATCAGCGCTGACCCGGAATTGGCACGCAATGTTGGCGCCGCAGGGGTTCACTGGCCGGAAAGATGCGTCAGACAGGCCCGCTACTGCGCCGGCAAATTCGGTATACAAACCATCAGCGCTCACAGTCACAAAGCGATTAGCCGGTCACATTCTAACCGCTTCGATGCTGTGCTTATGTCGACAGTGTCCGCCTCATCAAGTCCGAGCGCAGGAAAGGCGATGGGATCGATCCGCTTTCGCAAACTCGCTTTGACAACAGCGAAGCCACTCGTCGGACTCGGCGGCCTTGTCCCAGAGAATGCGGCTTCAATCTCAGGCTTTGCTTCTATCGCCGCCATAGAGGGTATCGAGGCCGCTTTTAATTAGGAATTGCCGGCGAGGTTGAAACGCTGAAAGTCCAACCGGCCGAGATACTGCGCTAGACCGAACGCACAATTTCAGCCAGATCATCAACAACCTTGTTCATCAAGCTGGCATCATTCGCTTCGGCCATAATACGGATTAGTGGCTCGGTCCCTGACTTCCGGATAACCAACCGGCCATCGCTACCCAGGACATCCTCAGCCGACGAGATCGCCGCCTTGACCGTCGCATTGGCCAACGGACTTTTGCCTTTATAGCGAATATTGACCAGTTTTTGCGGGAACGGTTCGAAGACATGGGCGAGCTTAGACAAAGGCTGCTCGGCCTCGACCATGACGGCCAGAACCTGTAATGCCGCCATCAAGCCATCGCCGGTCGTCGAATAATCAGACATCACAATATGGCCGGACTGCTCACCACCCAGATTATACTGGCCGCTGCGCATACGTTCGACAACGTAACGGTCACCAACCATTGTCCGTTCAAGTGTCAGACCAATATTTTGAAGGTGACGTTCAAGACCAAGGTTTGACATCACGGTTGTGACGACGCCGTCACGTGACAGACGGCCCTGTGATTGCCAGTGACCCGCGATCAGCGCAATTAGCTGATCACCATCAATTTCGCGCCCGTTTTCATCAATGATGATGCAACGATCAGCATCGCCATCCAGCGCAATGCCGATATCCGCCCGATGCGTTTTAACCGCCTCTTTAAGCGCCCTTGTATCCGTCGAGCCAACCTCCTGGTTGATATTTGTCCCATTCGGTCCGATACCAATCGGGAACACTTGGGCGCCTAGCTCATATAAAGCCAGCGGCGCCACTTTATACGCCGCTCCATTGCCGCAATCGACGCAAATTCGCAGGCCGGACAGTCGCATCCGTCGGGGGAAACTCGCCTTAACAATCTCTATGTAGCGCGCCTGCGCATCATCAACCCGTTGCGCGCGGCCGAGATCGGTCGACAAAGCCAGCATGCTGTCTTGCTCACGCTCCATTCCCTGTTCGATTTCAAGTTCAATCGCATCGGACAATTTGTACCCATCCGGGCCGAACAATTTAATACCATTATCAGCGTAACCATTATGGCTCGCCGAAATCATAACTCCAAGATCAGCCCGCAAAGACCGGGTCATCATTGCCACCCCCGGCGTCGGCAGCGGCCCGAGCAACGTCACATCCATGCCAACGGCGGTAAACCCGGCAACCAGTGCGGGCTCCACCATATAGCCCGATAGACGTGTATCCTTGCCAATCACAACCGAGTGTCGCCGCGGCGTATTTGTCCGGAAGTATTCGCCCGCAGCCATGCCAAGCCGCATAATGATACCCGGGGTCATCGGCGCCTGATTAGCGGTTCCACGAATACCATCTGTGCCGAAATACTTGCGGGTCATAAAATTCTCCAATGGACGACCAAGACGACGCAGGCAATGACACAAAATCACCCCGAATGCCAAGATCAGAATAATTTCAGACAAACGAATACCGCCCATCCTGCGCTATCGGCAGGCGCCACTTATTCCCCCACCTCATGCGACCGGCGCCCCCGATACACCCACAATAACTACCGATTCAGAGGCAAGGCGACGGCTTTGGTCTTAAAATCGCGCAATCTGCTCAGGTCATAAACTGAAACTGAATGTGCTCTAGCCGCCGGGCCAGAAATACGAATAAAAGAACAAAGCATTATCGAGGGGTCTATTTGCATGTGCGGAATTATTGGGATTGTCGGACAACACGACGATGTATCAGATAAGCTCGTCGAAGCGCTCGCACGGCTCGAATATCGCGGCTATGATAGCGCCGGCATTGCAACTCTGCAGGACCAGCAAACCGATCGCCGTCGGGCTGCCGGTAAACTGTCCAATCTGCGCGCCTTGCTCGCCGCCGAACCCGTCAATGGTACGTGTGGGATCGGTCATACACGATGGGCAACCCATGGCCCGCCAACGACGACTAATGCCCATCCGCACCAGTCAGGGCCGGTCACGCTTGTCCATAATGGAATTATCGAAAATTTCCGCGAATTAAGAGCAGAGCTTGGACAGGGCGGCCATGTTTTTGAAACAGATACCGACACTGAAACAATCGCTCATCTAATCCATCACAATCTAAAGGCTGGGCATCAGCCAAGTGAAGCGCTCGCGCTCGCCCTGGGCCGGTTGAAAGGCGCGTTTGCACTTGCCATTCTAATTGAAGGTCAGGACGACATGATCATGGGCGCCCGCAAGGGGTCGCCGCTTGTCATCGGAATTGGCAACGATGAAATGCTGCTCGGATCCGACGCGCTCGCGGTCGCACCTTTCACCAACAGAGTTATCTATCTCGAGGAAGGCGACTGGTGTATTCTGAGACCGGACGCTTCCGAGATTTATGCCGAAGACGGCACAGCAGTCGAGCGCCCGGTTACGATCGTGCAGGGCAGCGCTGCAGCTGCCGAAAAAGGCAATTATCGCCATTTCATGCAGAAGGAAATCTACGAACAGCCGGAAACGACTGCTCGGACAATCGGTGCCTATGTCGATGCGCTGACCCAAACTGTGACACTGCCGGGTCAGAACGAAACCATTATCGACTGGGCGTCGATCCAGAACCTGCAAATCATCGCCTGCGGAACAGCCTATTATGCCGGCTGTGTCGCAGAATACTGGTTTGAACAGCTTGCCGGCATACCGGTCAAAAGCGATATTGCATCGGAGTTTCGCTACCGTGAGCCCGCTTTACCGGCCCAAGGTGGACTGGCTATTTTCATTAGCCAATCCGGTGAAACAGCCGATACGCTTGCCGCCCTACGATATTGCAAACAGGCCGGTCTTAAAACAGCGGCTGTCGTTAATGTAGCAACCTCATCAATCGCGCGCGACGTCGATTTCATTCTCCCCACGCTCGCGGGTCCGGAGATCGGGGTGGCCTCGACCAAAGCCTTCACCGCCCAGCTTTGTGCTCTCGCCGCCTGCGCCATCGCCGCGGCGAAAGCACGTCTGCGAATTGACAGAGATACTGAAGTCAGCCTGACCAATGCGCTCAATAGCGTACCCCGCCTGATCTCGGACGCGATTGCACTGGAAGACGATATCATCGAGCTCTCCAAATCACTATCGAAGGCAAGTGATGTTCTTTATCTCGGGCGCGGACCGCATTATCCGATTGCGCTCGAAGGCGCCCTTAAACTCAAGGAGATCAGCTATATTCATGCTGAAGGCTTTGCCGCCGGTGAACTGAAACACGGCCCGATTGCGCTGGTCGAAGAAACGACACCTATCATCTTCGTCGCCCCCGACGATCATCTGTTCGAGAAATCCTTATCGAACCTCGAAGAAGTCGCTGCACGTGGCGGCCAGATTGCTCTGATATCAGACCATGCGGGGCTTGAAAAAGCCGGCGACAGTCCGCTCTTAAAGCTCTGTATTCCCGCCTGCGACCCATTCGTCGCACCTATTCTGGCGGCAATTCCGATCCAGATGGTTGCCTATCATACAGCGGTTGAAAAAGGCACAGATGTCGATCAACCCCGTAATCTGGCCAAGTCGGTTACAGTGGAGTAATTCACAACAGTAAATTAAAGAGAAGGTACTATGGAAGGATTAGCAGTAATGGGTTTTGTTTTCGGGATGATAGGCGTTGTGGCGCTTGTTCGTTTGGAGAAATTAACAAAAATATTAAAAGAAAAAGGAATTTTGGATCAGGATTACAAGGAAGAATAAATGACTGTTGTAAAACATTCCATAACTGTCGAATAGAAATTACCAAATGCTATGCAAAAATATCTAGTCATTTTCTTAGTGTTAATTCTATGTCTCTTTGCCGCCAGTATCATGCTTGATATTGCACGATACGTCATGAATGGGATGCCAAATTATGACTTTTATGTCCTTCCCATTGGGGCTTTGATACTAATGATTGGTCTGCCAATCATCTATAATTTGATTAACGATTTGATTAAAAAGAGAAGTAAGTAATTTTAGGTGACAATATCGGGTGGGGCAAGAACTCTCCGTTACAGTGAAATAGTTCTAACCAGATTAATTACTGCAGGAATAAAAATGCAAACTCATGTGAGACGTTTTATTATCTCCATTATGGTTAATGCAATTATGTGGGGGCTCATTTTTTGGTTCTTTTTTGCGTTTATTTTCTGATTATTTTGGGCCGGTCAAGAATACGCGGTTGCAGCAGAATAATTCAGAAAAACTCGGTGGGATAAAACAAAATGATTGAGATAATTGCCGGCACATCCGTGTTGTATCTAGTTCAACTTTTGCTTCCCATTTACCTTAAGACAGGAAGCGAACCCGCAAAAAGGGCCGCCAGAGCAGTCAAAAATCTGGGGGAGTCGCTTCCGGTATTCTTTACACTAGCTGTCCTATCAATTGTTATGGACGTGGAAGCGAACACATCGATCGCGCTTTTTTGGCTGATCATCAGATTGCTATATTTCGTTATTTACACAACCGGCATCGGAAGACAGGAAAGATCACAAAACGGTACACTTCAGGAGACCCAAAAGATAAGATCCTTAACATGGTCTGCGTCTCTATTCTGTTTAATCTGGATGACGGGTAATTTGATATAATCCATCCGATAATTTCTTAGGCCATCAGGGCGTGTTGGAGAATTTACTAGCGGATCTGATAAGCCAGACGAAACGATCGTGAATTATCATCACTAAGAGCGCCATTGCGGAAAAGGTTTAGATCGCGAGCGTCGGATAAGGTATTTTCGCAGCCGGTTACGGTTTCACAAAAGGCAGGTCCGCCCATGTTCTATAATAGCATTCTTCTAAAAGCCCTCTGCCTGATATTATTCGACTCGAGCATTATTCTGATAGAATTTGTCGGCTTTCTGCAGCCTGACTACAATTCGACGGGGCATTACATCAGTGAACTTGGCGCCACCGGGGCACAATATGCAAACATAATAAATTATTTTAGCTTCCTGCCGGTCGCCTTTAGCTCATTGATTATAATACTTTTTCTACAGTCTAAATTTCAACGAGCATACTATCGCGGATAGGATTTTTATGTATCGGCCTGGGGATCCTTATCGGCTATTTCGGCGCCTTCATGTATCCTTGCGACTATGGCTGCCCGACCGAGGGCAGTTTTAGTCAAATCATGCATAATGGTCTTGGTTTGATATCTTATATGATTTGGCTCAAAGACACTCTGCTTCTGACGAAAAACATCATTCCACATAATCTTGTCGTCAAAAAGCAAGACGACGGGCTGCAGCTTAAAATTATTGATGGGCTCGGATGCGCCTCTTTTATTCCGCTACCCGAAATGAACAGACGATTTGCCCGACAATATGTGAACAGAAGAATAGAATTGATGCACGCACGAATTCGCTGGGACCTGTCGGGCAGGCAAGGCGAATGGAAATAACGCCCCCCAATCGCGCGATATGAGCGACAGTCTGGGCGCCAGAATCATGCATCTCTGTTTGATACTTTTAATGCACCAATTCTAATTCGCTTCGCCGCGATCGATTTACCACCGTCCCGATATAAACCAATCCGGTCCGGCAGACAGCCGCAGCCAGCAAGATGTAGCAGGCAATAAGGTCATAATTGCTGCCAACACATATGCGGTAATGCCAGGTCACTCGCCGGAACGCCATTGCGCCAATGTCGCCAAACAACCTGACAGGTTTCAACATCCGTTCGCGATTGAGTCGGGAGGCTTCCAGCGCAAACCGGCGCTGTCATGCCCGCTGCGGTATCGATGCACGAAACACTTAAATGCGAGTTGCTTTTCAGCGCATATACGCGTTCTTTAGAAATAACGTGCTCTAAATGGTGCAGGGGGACAGATCATCATAAGCCGAACACTAATCATCGTTTGCGCGACAGCTTTAACCGGCGCGTGTGGTGGCGGCGGAGGCGGCTCAACTCCGGCGCCGCTGCCCACAACACCATCAGCACCGACGGTTTCAATAACTGCAAGCCTGACCAGCCTCATTGTCGACGAGCAAGTAACGCTGACCTGGTCATCATCGAATGCGGTTGCCTGCGATGCTTCTGAAAGCTGGGATGGCGCCAAAGATACCAGGGGGCAGGAAACGCTAACCATCACGACCGCCGGCGACAATGTTTTCAGCATCACATGCCGCGGCAGTGGCGGAACATCTCAAGCCAGTGTCACGGTTACCGCGACGCCGAAAACTCAGTTTAAACCGGTCCCCATCACAATCACCGACCCAGATCTCTACCCGCTGGCCTGCAATACCGATTATTCAGAAAGCCAGCCCTCGATACAGTACGCAATCCCGGTTGATATCAACAAGGATGGCTGGGAAGACTTCATTGTCCATCAATGGTGCGATCTTTACCGTGACAATTTTGGTGACGTAATTGAAGGGCCAACACCGGACCTGCTTGTCACCCACCTTTCCAATGGCGACGGCACTTACCGTAATGGCAATCAGGAGGTATTTGGCGACAGCCTGCCGAATCTCGGCGGCGCTAGCCGGAAGTATGACCGAGGTGACATTAATGGTGACGGGCGAGATGACTTTGGCTTTGCGATGAATTGGGAAGATGGCAGAAACGGCGACCCCAGGGCGTTCTCTCGTGCCTCACCGGCTATAATTCTGTCAAAAAATCAAAGCGAATATGAAGTCGTGAAAATCGGCACACCGGACTGGGGGCACGCTGTCGCAATTGTCGCCGATAATGATGGCGGCGGCGATGCGGTTTTTGCCGGCTTTACAGGCGTCGGGCTACAGGCGTTCCGGTATAATGCGGATGGCTGGCAAGACGTAAAAGACGAATACCCCGCCGAGGCGATCTGGGACGAGAATTGGAATATTGTTTCACAGGGCTCGTCGACATGGAGCACCGAATTTAAATATCAGGATGGTTACATTGTGGCCGTAGATACCACGGCCGACGGATCCGCCCAGGGCCTGGCCTTATGGCGTAGAACCAACGATGTCTGGGAAAAAGTTGACCAGTATCTCATCCCGGTCGAATTCTATGTCGACTCGATCTCCTGGCAGGGGTCGACAGGACAATATGCCGTCTACCGCGTCGATGACGACCTTGTTGCCGACTACACGCCGGAAACGATGTGCTTTTTTGATGACAAATTTGATGATAGCGGACACCGAACTTTCGCGGCCCTTTTCGCATCGCAAGTTCACAAGACCGGCCGGCTGATAACCGAAGGCGAAACCTATTCTGATGATGAATTTAACGCCCGCCAGGATGTCAAAATCTTCCAGATACAGGATGATGAAATCGTTGAACTAAATAACCCGTTCGACCGCTGTAATGATCTGCTATTCACCAATTTCCTCGACTGCCGCGATATCAACAATGATGGCTATGCCGATTTCACCAGACATGTGTTTTCCAGAACGTTCGGCTATGTCGTCGCACGGGAAAGAGGTGGCACGCCGACAGTTCATATTAATGATCGCACCGGCCGGCTTATTGATTACGAAAATGACCAAGGGTTTGAAATGCCTGGACATTCACTACTCCTGAATGCCGGTCACGGTCAGGGATACACGCGGGACGTCAATGGCGATGGTATCGAAGATATTGTCGTTTACGGCGAAACCACCCGAAACGAGTTCAACAGCTATGATGGCAGCATCGAAGTGTACACTGGGTCTTATGATTTCAGCCTACAGTCGCAGGAAGACTAATCCCTGCCGGGTTAGGAGCAGCAGTTTCTACCGAATGCACGAAGCGGCCCTCACAGGCCCATAGCCTGTCACTTGCATTGCGGGCAGCACAGCTCGTAAACGACTCATATAGTAGTTTACTAATGTCGTTCGACGTGCCCTGAAAATGCGCCCGACGATCGCAAGCGGAGCAAGAATGAGCACTTATACGATCCTGTTTGCAGCAATCGCGTTTGAAGTTCTCGGCACCATGCTGCTGCCAGCCTCCCAGAATTTTTCAAAACCGTTGCCAAGTGCGGTTCTGCTGCTGTCATATGCAATGGCGTTTTATTTGCTAGCAATCCTCTCACAGCGGCTATCACTCGCAGTTATTTATGCATCTTGGTCCGGCCTTGGCATATTTTCGGTCGCGCTGCTAAGCTATGTCTTCTACAAGCAGACATTGAACTGGCTGTCGGTCGTCGGACTATTCTTGATCATTATTGGGGTTACAATCGTCAATTTGAATAAGACTTGATCTTGGTGAAATGTCACACAGCCGGCTAAACAATGATCGCAAAACAGGGTGGATGATATGGATCTAGCAATTCTTTTTCGGGGTTTGATCTTGCTGCAAATTGCGGCGTTTTTTGCGCAAAGTTATTCGGTGCCTGTCGAGGAACTTTCGGATGCAGAAACCATCGCCCTGTTTCTATCAGCAGACGCCATCGAAATTGCATCGCTCGTCTATCTCGCCGTCTGGGCCTTCTCATTATACCTGCTCTTCCATTTCAAACCATTCTCCAGAGCCCTCTATGTAGCGCTTATAGCTGTCGGCATTGGTCTTTCATTTGCGGCGGTCGGGGCCGAGCGAGTCGAAACCAATTCGATTTACGATATCGCGGTATGGTTTTCCGGCGCCCTCGATGGCGCAATACTGACAATGCTTTATCTGACCGCTATCCGAGACAATTTTTCAAACACAAAAGTTTAGATCCGACTGACAATCTGACCGGGTCTGCGACCCCGTTACCCCTAAAGGCCGGAATTGCCGCCCGACGCTACACGCTCACCGATGGCAATTGACGTCTCCGCTAGAGGCAGACTGCATCCGAAAGCATGTCAGCAACCGAAAAACGGTCGTGCGAGCAGAAACACTATCCTGTCCTAGAGCAGACACAGCAGCCCGCCCGGCTTTAACCGGTTTACAGAATGCTTAGCGCGAAGAGGTCGTTTGGCTCGGCTTGAGGGACGTTTAGATTCAAATCGCACCAGTCCATGCCCAGGCCGCGCTTGCAACACTGTCAATTCCGCCTGGTCTTTATACCCCCTGACACGCAAAGGGGACCCGACGACACAAGCGCTCAGGAACAGTCCCGGTCAATTTTCTTATCCGGGGTTCGGGGCCCGCCATCTCCATTCAGGAAATCCAGCAGGGCCAGTAATTCGCTGCTCCATCCGCTCACACCATGAACGCTAAGGATCACTGGTCGATGCGATTTGCAGTATCAAAACCTTCAAACAAACCGGGCACAAGGCATAAATATTTCGCCACTTGCACGCTATGAACGGTCTCTATACTGACGCACTGCGCGCTGCCGGCGCGTTTACTCTGATGCTGGGACATGGTCCGCATATGCGCCTGATTTCCCGCTTAAGACATAGAATTGACATCCAACCGGCCGCGTCGCACTCTGCTCGGAAGCACTGGGTCGTTGAAAAGCATAGGCAGGTGCCGATGCAATGGTCACAAGCGACTTACAGCCGGAGCCGATATCACATCGCCAGAAACAATTATGGCGGGACATGCCCGCCATAATCTCATCTCGCTGAAATACTGAATATTAAATTATAAATTCAGCGAACAGCAAAACGAAGCCAAAACTGGCAGCCGCGACCGGAACAGCAAGAAGCGCCGCGAACAGGCCTTGCCTGGCTTCTGTTTGGGAGGAAACGCGCATGGGATAATTCCTTCTATTGCGAGCATAGCGGACACAAAAAGCGCCGCCTGATCTTTGGTAGAAAGCCCAATTCGAAAATTCAATGAATATTCTAAAAATTATTCATTTTCAGTATCGGGTGACGTATTATCAGGCACAGCCAGCCCGGAAAGAACAATTTCTAGAATGCCACGCAGCTCGGCTTCCAGTTTTGCCAGCGGCAAAGGACTGAACATTTGCGGGAATCTGAACTTCATCGTGGCCGACTGAAGAACGCCAGCCAGCCATGCTGGGTTTTCGATTGGTGCAAAATGACCTTCATTTACGCCCTGCTCGAGAATTTGAGCAATAAAGACCTGCTCCTGTGCAAGTTCTGCGTCGGTATAGTCTGGCCGTTGTCGCGAGAGGATATCGGCGACTTCGACCAGCTTTGGCTCGTGATCGAGTTTTCTGAAGGTTTCCTTCAACGCCGTTTGGTGAATCGCGTGCAGCTTTTCAGGCGCTGTGCCCTCGCCCCTTACCAGGGCAGCACTTTTCTGGTGAAGTACGAGATTAGCTTTTCGGGCCAGTGCTTCGGCAATATCCAGCTTAGAGCCAAAAAACCGGTAGATATTACCCACTGACATGGCGCAATCACTTGCAATTTCTGCCATCGTGGTTTTTGCATAACCATAGTGCGTAATACGTGCACGGGCGGCCGTCAGAATTTGATCACGGGTATCAGACTGGTCGTTCATTCATAGCGTGTACTGACAAACCAATGGATGATCAACAAGTGTCTACCTTAAGCTCAACACCAGCAACCACGCTGGACAAAATCGGAATCCTCGGTGGCGGGGCATGGGGAACCGCGCTCGCTGTTGCCGCAAAAGAAAATGGCCGTGATGTCAGAATCTGGGCAAAGGAGGAAGAGGTCGCAAGGTCACTTCGTGAGGGTAAAGGCAATCCTGTTTACCTTCCAAACACCCCTTTGCCTGCTATTCCCGCATCGAACGAGATTAGCGATCTGGCCGGCTGCGACGCGATACTTGCAGTGGTACCGGCGCAGTTTTCGCGGTCCACTTTCACAGCTTTGGCCGACCATGTCGCAGCGAATACACCAATCATACTGTGCTCGAAGGGCATCGAAAGCCAGACGCTTAAACTGATGACCGAAGTGCTTGCTGATACAATCCCATCAGCGGTTCCGGCGGTGCTCTCGGGACCAAGCTTTGCGGCCGATGTCGCCGCGCATTTACCGACGGCGGTAACGCTTGCCTGCGCCGATGGGGACGTCGGCCAGGCCTTGGCACTCGCGGTGGGGCGACCAACTTTCAGGCCCTATCTCACGGACGATTTGATCGGCGCCGAAATCGGCGGCGCGGTGAAGAATGTGCTGGCAATCGCATGCGGCATGATAGTCGGGCTGAAGCTCGGACAATCAGCCCATGCCGCCCTGCTGGCGCGCGGCTTCGCTGAAATGACGCGACTGGGCGTCGCTCTCGGTGGACGGGCAGAAACGCTCGCCGGTCTATGCGGGCTCGGCGATCTGGTACTAACCTGTTACTCAACCCAGTCTCGGAATATGAGTTTTGGAAAAGCCCTCGGCGAGGGGCAGCCTGTCGAGGCAATACTTGCGCAACGCCAGGCCGTCACGGAAGGGGTGGCATCGGCACCTGCAGTTGTCGCACTGGCTGAGAAAGCCGGCGTCGAAATGCCAATATGCCAGGCTGTTAACAAGCTGCTAATAGGTAATGAAAATGTCGGGACAATCATCGAAGACCTGCTATCACGTCCATTTAAGGAGGAATGAATGGCCCTATTTCTGATTAATGCGCGTGACAAAGCCGGCAGTTTGGAATTGCGAATGGCAAACCGTCCCGAACATCTAAAATGGGCCGCTCAATTCGTCGACCGGATAGCCATGGCTGGGCCGGTTTTCCTCGAAGACGGCAAGACGATGGCCGGCTCAACATTTGTTGTCGAGTTTGACACGCTAGGCGATGCCGAAGCATGGGCCGCAAACGACCCCTACGCGCTGGCAGGCCTGTTCGACCGGGTCGAAATCATACCGTTTCATTGGGCAATTGGCGACGGCAAGCCGAATGGCTAAGACGTTGCCAGACCGGTTCTGGGATTCCAAAAAGCTCGAAGACATGTCTCAGACAGAGTGGGAAGCCTTGTGCGACGGCTGCGCAAAATGCTGTCTTATCAAGCTCGAAGACGAGGACAGTGGTGAGATCGCATATACGCGATTACACTGTAAATTACTCGATGGCCGCACATGCCGGTGCAGCGACTATGAAAACCGGAAATCGAAGGTTCCAGATTGTGTCATCCTGACGCCAAAATCTGTCGCTGAGTTAAAATGGATGCCAGACACATGCGCCTATCGGCTGATACACGAAGGCAAACCTCTATATGATTGGCATCCTCTAATCAGCGGCGACCCGATGAAAGTTCATCGTGATGGTCACTCTGTTATCGGCCAGACCGTCAGTGAAGAAGACGTCTTTGAAGAAGATGCAATTGACTGGATCTTTGACTGGTCCGACCAGACCGGAACTTAAAAGATTAAGGCCCTTCGACGACGTGCCCCCGGGCGCGCAACATGGCAGCCAGACTATCCGGACCGGCCAGGTGCCCGGCACCAACCGCCACAAAGACAACGCCCGCCTCATCCAGCATTGCTTCAATTCCTGTCACCCAGCTCCGGTTCCGCTGGACAAGCAGTGAGTCATACGCTTCCGGACCAAGTCCGACTGCCGACGGGCTTGAAATCATCGCAGCAATGCCAGCGACATCGCCATCTCGCCACTCTGCAACAAGATCGTCGAGCATTTCAGGCATCTCATCAAGCATGAGTGCGGTCTCATACAGCAGTTCGATTTGTTCCGCCTCCGATATCCGGTCAAACGCCTCCGCCTGGTCAGAAATCGCTTCAAGGGCCCCGATCGATTTCCCTTGTGCCAGAGCTTGCTCATAAAGATACGCCTCGAGCCCGACGGCCTGCTCGAACCCTTCATCCTGTACTGCCAATGATGATAGATTTACCATAACCAACCAGGGTTTGAACTGGTCGAGCATATCCAGCGACAGGCCGTATCGGACAACGGCCGTCTCGATAATGGCAGCGTCCGAGCGCGACAAAACCTGACGCAATGTCCGGCCGTCCTGATAGGTCCCGCGCTGCACAAAATCAGTGATGAACGCGTCCTGCGCCGCCTCACTTGTTGCATCTATCTCCAGAACAAGACGATCGGCACGCGCGAAGGCCGCGTCGAAAGCTGGCGATCGCCAGACCGTACCCGGGCGCAAGACATGCACCGTTCCAAACAGATAAATATCTGTATCCTCATCTGAGACCATCCAGACGGGTGGCGCCCCGGCCCCCGAGGTTGAACGCGCCGCCTGCAACGACATCGCATAGTTGGCCTTTAGCGTTTCGACATCAGGGCGGGCCGCCTCGGCGTACTCGGCTACGGGGCCGATTTCGGTCGTTTCATCAGTGACCGGCGCGCAAGCCGAAATAATCAAACATGACAATAATACTGCCCGAATTAGCATTGCGACGCCCCTTTGATCAGCTCTCAGACCGTTTAATCTGCAGGGGCTTAAAATCACGGAACAATATCCGGCCGCATGCAGTCTCAAACGATGATACCCGATTATGCAGTTATCTCGAACCGCCGCTACTTCTGACTGATGCCGCTATCGTCGCCCGCACGCGCATCAGGCTGCTTCCGATTGACCGGCTTACCGGCCAATAAATGCGTCCGCACGAAAAAATCATCGCTCATCGACACATCTAGCCAATTGCATACCGGCGACGCATCGCCTAAGAGGCTTGTAACGCACCCATAGCTCAGCTGGATAGAGTGCTGCCCTCCGAAGGCAGAGGTCATAGGTTCGAATCCTATTGGGTGCGCCACTCTCTAAATAATTAGAATAGCTCACTGCCCCAAAACGACGGCAGGCTGATCATCTGAAGCCGCCCGCACGCTCGCGGCAGAATTTCAAGCACGGCACCAAGGAGGTTCTCGAGCCCCTTGGCAGCAGATGAGAAACTTTGCCCGATATAAACAATAATATCTTTTGACGGGCTTATCACGAGTGACCGCCCATAAAGCCCGGGCCGGGTACGCATCGTCCGGCGCCGCTTGCATCTCGTGGGTTCCGCTTCTCGCATCCGGCCAGAATTACACCGCACAAGCCCTTGCTCGCAGAGAAGCCCCGAACGCTTGAGACAGCTTGAACCAAAAGCGCCAATCGAAAACAGATAAAGGCCGACAGCCAGTGCCACCCGGCCAAGTGATTTCTACACGTTCAGCACGGCTGGCACTATCGCCTCTTCCGCGGGCGGACCTAACAACGCTTTGATAAGTCTTCAGCAGATTATACTTCCTGCCGGAAAGTCGTACTTATCGCAAATCACGCTTAACCCGGAATGATGTTCAATGACTCATGTATAATCTCTTTTCCGGCAGTCGCATGGACAAATGCCGACGGAAATAAGGACCGCGACCTTCTCAAGATTGCGTGACTTTTTACCCGTTTGCGTCTTTACCCGTATGCCTTTTCGCCTGCATGACTTTTTGGCTGCATGACTTTTTGGCTGCATGACTTTTTGGCTGCATGACTGGCGACACCGACTGCCATCAATTGATATCCGGTGTGAAAAGAGTTGGCATACAGAACCGCAATAATTAAACGCTGGCATATCCGATCTTGCGGCTACTTGTGTTAAAAAGGCAAAGCAAACGGCGCCGGTCAGGCAGCACAGAAAGACATTATTAAGTGAAAGTTCGAAAATTGCTGCGAATTCATTCCACCCGTCTTTTCCCGGTCCGTCTTGGTGCGCATCAGTATAAAATTACAGGCATTGCCAGCAAGTGCGACTGGGTCGTCCTATCTGACTTGAAACAGCCACATATCGAACTGAGGAAGCAACGAAATTCACAGCGCCCCGAAACAATATACTTATCGCTACGGGCTCCTATTCACGCGCTTAATTATTTTGTCCGATTCGTTTTGCCCAGCCTGACACACCCGTTTATTCTTATTAGCGGGTCGGAAGACTTCACACTTCCCAGACAAATCGACAAACGATTTCTAGACCGAAATACGCTCGCCCATAGATATGTAAATATTATTCTGAATCACCAATTTTTGCGTCACTGGACGGTGGAAAACCTCGACGATAACCAACATCCAAAACTCCGCCCGCTTCCACTCGGCATGCTATTAGAGCACAGCAAAGATAATGAAGATGTAATTGAAATACCGGATACAGCTAATCTCTTATCCCGGCCGCTGCGCGCATTATCCGCGCATCGGGTTCGCGCGCATGCGCAATGGGACACCCGCAAACGGGTCACAAAATTAGTAAAGCAGGACTGGTCAGACTGGTGTACATCTCTGGAAAGCGAAATTAGCGAAGATAAATATCTGAAACTTCTGGGCAAATATTCCTTCGTTCTCTGTGTCGAAGGCGGCGGGCTGGATCCCTCACCAAAAGCATGGCAGGCAATTCTTCACGGCGCGATACCCATCATAAAGAAGAATGCGCTCTCTCAATGTTATCAGCAGTTGCCTGTTATCTTTATCGACGACTGGAACGCCAACGCCTTATCCCATCAGAAATTAGAGCAATTCCGCTCAAAGCTCAGTTATTATTACGATACAGAAGCGGGCCGTAGAGACACCCTAAAACGGTTAAGTCTCGATTATTGGTGGCGTTATGCAATACGTCCGGCAAACCGCCTGATCAAAACTGAGGCCGCGCATTCAACGCCGCCAGCGGAACAGGTCGCCAACGGTATTTGAACAGAACCAAAATAGCGCTGTTGTGTAATAATGCAGACTCAGACTGGCGGTCGACGTCTATTTATAGGGTTTGACCCATCCACCAGCACAACCGGCCGACATCAAGCCGCTATTGCGACGATAAGCCATTGCCATGGCGGCCTGTCATTCAGTCGTCAAAACCCACAAACACGGTCGCTTCGTCAACGCTCTTGCGTTCCGAGACCACCGCATTGGCTGGGAATGCATGGTCAGGCCAGCCCAGTGCAACCGCTTTCATAATAACCTGATCATCGGCAATTCCGGCATGCTCTCGCACCACGGGCGACTGCATGATTCCCTGACTATTAATAACCGCGCCAAGGCCACGCGACCAAGCCGCATTTACCAGCGCCGTCGTCACCGCGCCGCAGTCAAACGCCGTGTCATCACTATCGGCAAGCACCTTGTCATAGGTTACAATCACACATACCGGAGCATCAAACTGACGGAACCCCCGCAGGACCCAGTCTTGTCGTGCCGCCTTGTCGTCTCGGGCAATGTCCATGGCCGAGAATAATTGCTTGGCGACCCCGATTTGCCTTTCACGGTGCTGCCCGGCGAACGCCTGGCCAATACGAAACTCGCGAGAATGTGGAATTCCGGCCAGATTTCGTTCCGTATTTCCAGCGCGGATACGGTCCAGCGGTTCACCCGATATCACATAGAAATTCCATGGCTGGGTATTCATCGATGAAGGTGCCCGCATTGCGAGCTGAAGAATTTCTTCGATCAAAGCTTTCGGGACCGGCTTTTGCTTGTAACCGCGAATACTGCGGCGACCCAAAACTACGTCATCATATTCCATCGTCATATCCACTATTGCCCACAATCAAACCTGTGTTTGAGCAACGCTACCGCTCATCGTCGCCGACTTCCATAGCTTTTGCAAAACTAAACAATCGATTTGTTTTGCACATAACGGCAAAATCCGTCGTCTTCTTATCAGAAGGACACCAGCGCGCGCGACGATTTTTAGGCTGAACGTAACGATAAGGTGATCAAAACGGACTTATGACCGCGCTTCGGTCTGAACGCCTGACCGCGTTTAAAACCAGGACAATGATAAAAACGATACGAAATCACTAACTATCTGCGCCTAAGCAAAAACTTTTCAGACTTTTCTGGCTTTGTCTATCATTAAAAGAAGTTTTCTGTCACGAGAATATAATCAATGTCACAAAAGCCGATCATCAGGACTATCCATCATTTATCATGCTCTGGCGGTAGCGTCGTAAGCAAGTGTATTGGGGCCATGCCCAATACCCAGATTGTAAGCGAAATACACCCGTTACGCCTCAGATATGATTTCATTCCGTTCGATCCGCTACAAACATTTCTGACCCAAACCAAATTGAAGAATGATATCAACCTAATAAAAAAGATCTTCTTGCGCCGGCTGCTATCGGTTCACGATTTGGCGCAACAACTCAATTTGAACGTCGTTTTAAGAGATGACACACACCGACTATTTAAGACCAAATAGCATCGACAAACTCCGTAATCGTTCAAGCCTGCTATCAGTTACTAAAGACCACTTTCAGATTAAGTCCGTTCTGACGGTCGGGGATCCGATAGATTCATATACCAGCGCGCTTGAAGGGAAAATGCTATCTTTCGATATGTCATTCCAGGACTATTGCGAGCGATTTCTTATGATGTACGAAACTTACAAACAGGCTGGCGCCGAAATTTTTCGCTACGAAGATTTTTGCGGAACCCCGGATAAAATACTGCGCGAAATTTGCGCTGCCCTCGACCTCTCCTATTCCGATCAATATGCCGACAAATTTCACGAGGTGCGAATGACAGGGGATAGTGGTAGAGCCCGCAGAATAAAAAATCAGGCCGCTAAAACGACGAGAAATAACCGATGCATTCTTGGATGAAGTCGCGGCATCAAACGCTTATAAAAAGATCAGGCAGCTCCTCGATTACTGATCTTTCGGCGCCGGACAATACGGGATAATTGTCGGTCCGACGGGCGATAGTACGCGCCCGCAACGCCCCGCACTCCCGAAATTATCGCTTATTCGCGCCCGCCGCGCCGCATCACGGCCATCAATGGCTCTACCATATACGCCAGAAGCGTGCGTGAATTACCGGCACGAATGAACACTTCGACCGGCACGCCGGGAAGCACGGTATCTTCAAGTCCGGCAAGTTCATCCGATGACAATTGCACCCTAGCCTCGTAATAATTGTAAGTATCATCCGGTGATGATTTAAGGTCCGCACTTATTGTTGTGATTTCGCCTTTAAGCGGCTCGGTTCGCCAACTATCGATACCAGAGAGACGAAGATCTACCAGCAAGCCTTGTTTAATGGCGTCCCGGTCCACCGGCCGGACTTCCAGAACAGCATAAAGTGACGTTGCCTCGGGGACCAATTCCATAATCGGAATACCTGGCCCGACGACTCCACCTTCGGTCGTGTAGTTGAGGTTTAGAACCGTGCCATTGCCCGGCGATTTAATTGTTGTTCTTTGTACAACATCCGCTGCTGTCGCATAACGCTCCGAGAGTTCAGAAACGTCTTGCTCGAGCGCCAGTCGTTCTGTCCCCAACTCTTCTACAAAGCCGAGGGCTGTCCTATTGTATTCAAGAGACGACTCAGCCGCACCGGACTCGGCCTGAATCAAATTCGTCTGCAAACTCGCTATACGGCTTTCTAACGCGCTCTCTTCGCGCTCAAGTTCGAAAACAGCATCGCGCGGCATCAGGCCCCGCTCGAATAAACCGCGCTTGATTTCGAGTTCTGCTTGAAGCTCGCGGATAGTTTCGGACAATAATGTCATTTCCCTTGCAAGACTTGCCGCGCTTGCCTGAAAGCTCTGGCGCCGTCTTGCAATTGGCGCCAATAATGCGGCGCGCGACTGCTTTTGCTGTTCAAATAATTCAAATTGGCGAGCAATGATATCCTGCCGCTCGANATCTGTAAGATCCAGGATGTCGGAAAATTCGAAATTAACAATAGCATCATCATCAAGCAAAGCCTGCACCCGCCGCAAGCTAGCACGGGCCGTCGCAAGTCGCGCAGCCAGTTGATTCCGGTCTGATCGGGCCGCCACATTTGTCAAAGTCAATAAAGACTGGCCGACTTTAACCTCGTCACCCTCGGCAACTTGAATGTCTTCAATAATGCCGCCTTCCAGATGCTGTATAATAAGACGGTCGGCATCGACTTCTACCCGGCCGTAGGCAACGATCCCCTCCGCAAGCGGCGCTAAACTCGCCCAGCTACCGAAGCCGACAACCGCGCTGAAGCAAACCGCGAAAGCGACGCCAATTGTCAGATCACCACGAATAAGTTGCCAGAATGTCATGATGTGATCGCCGACTTAGCTGTCGCACCGGTGCGGCCGGCCTGAATTTTGGCGAAATAGTCTGCCTGCGAAAAGAACTCAATCTTATGCGGCGACAGGGCCATAATATGGGTCGCCTGTTCCGCCATCCGGACATCATGCGTTGCGAGAAGAATAATAGCCCCTCGCTTTCTTGCGGCGGCAATTTGTTGCTTCAAGGCATGCACCTGAATAGTATCTAAATTTGCTGCCGGTTCGTCGAGCATAATGAGAACGGGTTCGCCAAAAAATGCTCGCGCGAGACACACGCCCTGTTTCTCGCCTGCCGACAGAACAGCACCATTTGGCCCGACAAATGTATCATATCCGTCCGCAAATGAGAGAATCCGCTTATGCAGGGCAAGTCCCTGCGTCAGCTCATATACCCGCTCAAGCGGTTCCTCTCTGAGGCGCGTAATATTCGCCAATATACTGGCCGGCAGCAGATCTGCATGCTGCGAAAGATAGCCCATAAATCGGCCGCGATCGTCACTCGACCAGGCATGGATGTCCCGGCCACCAAGACTAACTTTGCCACTATGGAGTGCTATTGTTCCCGCCAAAGACCGTAATATGGCGGTTTTGCCGACGCCGCTCGCGCCGACAAACGCCAAAACCGAACCACCTTCCAATTGTAGATTGAATTTGGGCAGCAAGGGCTCTGCCGAACCCGGCTTGGCAATTCGAACCCTTAACGCCTCCAGAACTGGTGTCGGCCTAGGCAAAGGCGTCGCTTCATTTTGAGACAGCACGGGATTCGATAAATCGCGCTCCAGCTCGGCCAGCGCGTTGCGAACACGAATAAGCTGCCGCCATCCACCAATGCATTGATCTATCGGGGCCAGAGCCCTGCCAATGATAATTGAGCCCGCGACGATCGCACCCGGCGATGCCTGCTGTCGCAAAACCAGATAGGCCCCTGCGCTCAATGCCAGGATCTGAATAATTTGGCGAATTGATTTCGCGCTGGCAGAGAAGTTTCCGGATGCACCGAGCGACTGCAGTGTGACACGACTACTATTCCGNATTTGGGTTGAAAAAACAGTTTCGACGGCTGCCACCATACCGAGCCCGTTTACAGTGTCGTGCTGACGGGCCGCCGAACTCGCAAAAATCCGGCTGGCATGATCACTCGTCTCAGATTCTACAACGCTGTCTCGTGCACCCTGCTCAGACAATATAGCTAGCAAGATTAAGCAAGCCGCACTCGCCAGCCCGATATATCCGATCAAAGGGTGAATCATAAAAGCAACGGCCAGAAACAGTGGAACGAATGGCGCATCATATATGGCCAGGGCCTGACCACTTGTCAGAAACGCCGTCAATGTTCTCAAATTTCCCTGACCAGCGCTGGCTTGCTGTTCCGGCCGGTCACCTGCCAGCGCCTGCTTTAGGAAATATCCACTCAAACCTG
Source organism: Hyphomonas sp. TMED17 (assembly GCA_002172915.1). Taxonomy (GTDB): domain Bacteria; phylum Pseudomonadota; class Alphaproteobacteria; order Caulobacterales; family Hyphomonadaceae; genus Henriciella. The sequence goes on from NHBW01000008.1 coordinate 110,721, forward strand.
TGCGTATGTCTTCTGCACTTAAAGCCAAGGCCCGCCGCCGGCCGGCCTCTGCAAACCCGAAAACAACAAGTAAAAAAACCGCCAGTCCTGAAATTAGCAGCAATGTCTCGTTTGACCCCGAAATCAGAACCCGGTCATAAACTTGCAGCATGTGAAGGGGTGGCACCAGTAGCAGGAAATTAGCCACAAACGTGAAAAATGCCGCAGCATAAAAATAGGCTTTCAGAGATCGACCAGTGACCTTCTGCCACTGCGGCCAGCCTTGAAAAAGTCTTGCTAATTCCTTCATCTAGGTNGCGTCAAACTCAATACCATTTGACATATCCAGCCAGCCGTCAGTGTCCGGGAACATATCATCGAGAGATGTTCGCTCAGGCGAGACCAGCTCGAAGCCAGACAAAGCAGACACCTTCACCGGCGACGGTACCTCGACATACATTGCCTGAGTAATAGCGATAGTCTGTTCCGCACCAGAAACGTCCATGGCGATATCAAATACGCTATAAGTCGTCGAAGCGGACACGGCCCCCGTGAAAANAGATGCTGTTGCCTGAAGCGGCTGNTCCAGAGCGGAANCAGTCTTGGTCTCAGCAGCTNTAACAACATCAAAATCGAGCCGAGCGTCCACATCCAGAGGTCTGGAAACGAGCATTTTATCAAGCGTGCCGCTTGACTGAGCTGAAATATCGCTACGCACCAATACTAAATTACTTGCGGTAAAATCTGAGATCACAGTATTCAAAAATTCAACNGTATCACCACTGCTGAGTGTCAATATGGTCGAGCTTCCGGATTGGCTGAGCGCGGCCTGAACTTCGGCAAAACTANCAAAGNCCCCATCCACGACTTCGACTCTGTCATCCTGAGAGGAAAAGTCGACGACTTGATCCGCATCCGATCCGCCTGACACCTCAAACCGGAACGTATCGCCACCGTCGCCGCCAGTCAGCGTATCATTTCCAGAGCCGCCAAACAGCCGGTCCGCGCCAAAGCCGCCGGACAAATCATCATTGCCGGCATCACCATTTAACCGGTCCTTGGCGCCGCCGCCAATCAGGACATCATCCCCGTCGCCGCCGGACAGACGGTCATCCTGGTTACCGCCAAGAAGCAGGTCATTACCGGCCTCACCGAACAGCAGATCTTTGCCGCCACCACCGATGAGCTCATCTTCGCCAGAGCCGCCCTGAATATTATTGGCAGCACTGTTTCCGGTTATGGTATCGGCGCCGTTACCACCAATCGCATTCTCGATAATAGTTCCGAGCCCGATCGAAATAACATTAACATAATGTGGATTGTTTGGATCTGCGCGATCACCCAGAGTCGAAAATGACCCTTCAAGCAAGTTCAGAATTTGCGGGTTTGAAAAGCCTGATAGATCGACAGTATCATTACCGCTGGTATCATAAATCGCCATGGACGGTGGCCGCAAATAAGTCAAACCATCTTCGGTCAGGGTGAATTGCGACCAGTCATTCACGTCGCTCTCGGTCGAGTTGAAACCGTAGACAGTATCGCCCGCACGCGTGCCATTTGGATTTTCGCCATACCCGGTTTGAAGGGCGATTATGTCTGCTACTTGCAAACCCAATACATATCGGAAGTTGCCAAACCCGGTTTCAGCCTGATCAAAATACGACATGACCGAATAGGCCCAGGTATCATTCGTATAGACATTATCTATGCCGTAAGTGGCCTGGCCATTATAAGGTCCGGCGTGCCCGAGACCAAGCGCGTGGCCGACCTCGTGAATATAGGTCTGATATGTATAGCTCTCGATATTTGTATTGCCGCCATCCCAGCTCGTTTCAACATTGATAAAGGCAGATTCGATAATTCTGAAACCATCTGCATCAATACCACCGGTGTCATTGGACGCGAACGCACCTGATTCCTCATCGTCAAATACAAGAAGAGCATTCCCGGTTTCATCTCTGACAAAACTCAGACTGCTAACCTCTTCCCAAACGCTCAAAGCAAGCTCTGCAAGAACCTGCGCGCCCTGTGTCAAACCATTGATCGAATATGAGATTGTATCAATTGCCCAGCGTTGCGCGGCCGAATATTCTTCGACAAGGAAGTTTGCAACGCCCTGAAATGTTCTTGACCCGATCGGCTCTGCCAAACTGGCGTCGAGGACATAATCACCCGTTCCGGTCTGACCAAAATCGTTCACATAACCATGTGCATTTAGGTAATAGGTTCCCGACTGCGTCGCGGTAAAAAATAAAGTCGAGTTCAAAGTACCGTTCGAATCGTCATTGAATCCGAGCCGTTGACCATCTGCTCCCATAATTTCCAAGAACGGGTCGTTTAACCCATCTGCGCCGGTACCCTGTAAGGTAAACTCGTAGCGCTGCCCCGCTTCAAGCTCGACGGCGAACCAGTCTTCGTCACCTGAAAAATCAATCCGGCTAGTAACCGTCTCGCCAATGGTCAGGACAGCATCGGTGGTTTTATCGCCAACGATCTCCTGGGAGACTGCAATGGAAAGATCATATTGGCCGGTAGAGGTCACTCCATTGGAGTCCTCCCACGCATGCGCATTTAAATAATAGGTACCGGAGGTTTCCGGCGTAAAGGCAAGCTCCGAGTTCCGACTATTGTTCGCATCATCATTGAACACCAGCTGTATGCCATTTGCGTCCATCACCTCGACAAACGGGTCCTCGAGCGCATTGCTGCCTGATCCCTCCATCCTGACGACGTAGCGTATACCGGCTTCCAATTCGACTGCGAACCAGTCCTCGTCACCTGAGACGTTGATCGTACCTGTCGCCACAGATCCAACCGTAATGCTTGAAGTTGTGGACGTGTCACCTGCCGCGTCGCCAACTTCATTCGAAACAGTGGCATCCGCCAGAAAGACCGATGCATATGACGTCGCACCCGCTTCCAGATTTAACTCATTATCCAGCCCTTCAATCTTCGGCACAGCTGGATCATGCAAATTATCTCTGCAACAAGGGCAAAGGTTTGAAACACCGTCGACAGGATTATTGTCGCTTAGGAGGTCAAACTTTCCGGCATTAAAATCAGCATCACCAAAAGCGTCATATCCGAAAACGCCACGATGCGACTGGGAGACCAAAATCAAATCTGACCACTGCGACAAATCACTTGGTCCGTTAACTCGCCAATCACCGTAAGCCATAGTCAATAATTCTTCCTTAGCTAATCACTGGTCTCAAAAATTCCCGCCTCTCAGATATATAGACCTTGAATACTATAACATAATTTCGAGACGTGTCTGCTCTTACGACAGCTCGTCACCCCGCGCGGAATAACGAAAACCCGATATTATTAGACTGCGGGGCGATTGAGAGCGGTATCACGTATAGATTTGCTGAAGGTCGAAACTTTATCATTACAAATCAGTCATATACCAGTACGGGCCGGCGGACAGATCCGAACATTTGACGATCGACCAGGACGATCAGCCTCCTGAATCGCACGGCGCTTTGTCTACACCGGCTCTAACATACAAGCACAAGTCGTGATTTTATGTTTTCGCTATTGCGTCGGCTCATCACACCTAAATTTTGAAACTGTCATTTGCAGAATATTTGTGCGGTTTCCCAAAAACACCGCGGTTTTGCCGAAGCTCTCACAATTAACCGACGCCATGGTTTTAACACGATCAGGAAGCTTGGCACATTCGTTTAGCGCCCCGCTAAAGGCGTGGTTCGGATTGCAGCCAGTGTCGAAACCCATCGAGACCTGGGCATATCTGATACTCAAACCATCCTCATCGGAACTGGTGATTTCAGGCGATGTCAGGGTTCCCGTATTCGACGATGGTATATCGTCAACCGCACGCGGGCTCTCTTGTGTCGCGCACCCCGTCACAAATAGCAGGCCCGCCGATACTATGATTATGTTTCTAAAACGCGTCATAACCAGCCCCTTCTTTGACTTTCCGCAAACCTAGCCGACCTGTCTTTACAAACAAGGCGTGTTTGACATCGCACTCGCCGCCCGCCAGCAAGCGACACAAATAAGGGCCAGGCAAGACCCCGATGATAAAGCCGTCAAATCATAGGGCAACTGGCCCGCCAAACACACCGCATGAACGCAATAATCTTGAGCCAACAGCGCGCCTTGAGCCGCACCTCGCAAGGCAAGGTCAATAGCCTCGTGTGACGGTTAAACAATACTACCGCCATATAGGTCTATGTTAACTTTACTCTGCCGGAGCCGAGACTTCCGCGCCCCGCATTGAATCATATTCGTGCCGCATACCGATCACGAGACTCAAGCAACACACCAGAAGAATAACCGTAAACGGTAACGCTGCGGTAATCGTGCCGGCCTGCAGCGACTGAAGCGCCGCCGTACCGCCGCCATATAGCAAGGCCGAGGCGGTCAGCCCGATCATGCAGGTCCAGAAAATCCGCTGCATAACCGGCGCATCAACTTTACCTCCGGACGTAATTGTATCGACCACCAGCGCCCCTGAATCTGCAGACGTCACAATGAAAACAATTAGCAAAAGTATCGCCACCACGGAAGTTATCCCGCTCCATGGCAGGGCTGCCAACATTTGAAACAAGACAGTTGCTGAATCGACAACGCCGCCGGACAAGTCGCCAATACCCTGATCGTATTGGAACACGGCGGTTTCGCCGAATGCTGTGAACCACACGACGCAAATTGCGAATGGCGCAAAAAGCACCACCGAGAAATACTCCCGGACGGTTCGACCGCGCGAAATACGGGCAATAAACATACCGACAAAAGGCGACCAGGAAATCCACCAGGCCCAATAGAAAATCGTCCAGTCGTGGAACCATGCAATATCAACCCGGTTAACCCAGTTTGTTAGCGCCGGGGTATCTTGCAAATAAGCCAGAAAATTCTCGCCCATCCCATTAAAGATCAGAAGCGTCGGCCCGGTGATGACAACAAAAACCAGCAGCCCAAACGCCACCATCATATTGACATTGCTCAGCAATTTTACACCGCCATCCATACCCCGAGCCACCGAAATCACAGCGAGTGCTGTCATGGTTGCGATAAACATGATCTGGGCTGCGATGCTTGGCTCGAAATCAAACATATAGCCAAGACCGCTCGCCGCCTGCGTCGCCCCCAGACCAATTGTCGTTGCCAGGCCGAAAATCGTTGAGACCACTGCAAACAAGTCAATTATGTGGCCCGGCCAACCCCATACCCGTTCGCCGAAAATCGGATAGAAAGCCGACCTTATGGAGAGTGGCAAACCTTTATTATGCGCAAAAAAGCCCAGAGCCAGACCAACAATCGCATATATGGCCCACGGGGATAATCCCCAATGGAACAGCGTCGCACTGAATGCCAATCGTGCGGCCTCCGGTGTATCTGCCGTAACCCCCAGCGGCGTCCCGAACCAGTCTGTATAATAAGCAAGGGGTTCAGCTGCGCCCCAAAACATGAAACCAATACCGACACCGGCCGCAAATAGCATCGAAACCCAGGACAGAAGTTTAAAATCAGGTTTTGCATTCTGCCCGCCAAGGCGGATCCTGCCGAGAGGTGACACGGCCAGTCCAATGCAAAAAACGCTAACAATCACAGGTGTCGCTGCAAACAGCCAGTCGAATGACTGCAATGTATTAGCTTTTGCCGATGCCAACACTGCGCCGGCCTCTTGCGGAAACATCAAGGTCAGTCCCGAAAACAGCAGTACGAGCGTGGCTGCAAGGAAGAATACCGGATTGTGAACATCGAGCCCAAGAACCTCGACATTGTCCTGACCGACCTCATAATCGGTGCCATATTCTAATTCTTGCTCTAAATTTGGTTCCAAGTTCGTCATGTTATCCTAGATTTCTTGTCTGTGCTGAGACTGATCTGCCCGAAATAACTCGATCTTCAAAGCATTTTACTCAGCTTTTTAATATTCCCTTACGGAATAAGACTGCCAAAATGTGATTAAATTGACACAGTTGGTGAGCGCTTATGGATATCAAACTACCATATTTGCCGAAAACTCTTTCCATGATCTAAATATTTGCTAGTCGTACGATCCTGTGTCGCAGAATCGCTACAGCATGAGTCTGCAATAATGTGGAATCGGCGCGGCGGCGGCTTTAGAAACCAAGGGAATTTCTCATGAATAAACTAATGAGTGGCGCGTCGATGCTCGCCATAACCGGACTTATGAATGTTGGCGCCGCAGCGCAAGATGTTGCAGCTGACGATGCTCGCAGACTCGAATCTGTCACGGTAACGGCAACAAAACGGGCCGAAAGCGCCCAGTCTATTCCGGTTACAGTAAGCGCAATTGGTGAAGCACAACTGGACGCCCTCGGCGTTAAGAATTTCTCGGATTATCTGGTTCAATTACCAGGTGTGACTGCCGGCGGATCGGGCCCCGGTCAGAACACAATCTATATCCGCGGTCTGGCCTCGACGACGCCAAACCTGACAACGGCCGGCGTGGCAGGTCTCGCCCCAAACGTCGCATTTTACTTAGATGAACAACCTTTATCACAGCCAGGTCGTAATCTCGACGTCTATGCCGCTGATATTCAGCGTGTTGAGGTACTGTCTGGTCCACAGGGTACGCTGTTCGGCGCCAGCTCGCAGGCGGGTACGGTTCGTCTGATCACGAATAAACCCGATTTCAGCGGCTTTGACGCGTCGATAAAGGCCTCGACATCGTTCACCGACGGCGGCGATATGAGCAATAGCGTCGAAGCAATGATCAACGTGCCAGTAAATGATAAGCTGGCGGTTCGCGCAGTTGTCTACTCCGACAATCAGGGCGGCTATGTCGACAATATTCAGAGCACGCGCAGTGCAGTTGATTCCGCCCGCTTCCGGACTGCGGGAACGGTTCGTGATAATGGCTTGCCGGTAAACTCCGATCGTGGTGGTTTGCAGGCCGGTGCCGATTTGAGCAATGTCGACTTCATTCTTTCCGACAACGCAGCCATCGCCAAAGATGACATTAACGATACGAATTATGCAGGCTTCCGTGTAGCGGCAGCGTACGAATTCAATTCGGACTGGAACCTTCTCGTATCCCACGCACGCCAAGACATTGATAGCGAGGGCGTTTTCTTCGCTGATCCAAATCTTGGTGATTACGAAATCGAGCGTTTCGCAGCCGATGATATCGAAGACAGCTTCGACAATACAAGCTGGACTCTGGAAGGTCGCCTCGGCGCGCTCGAAGCGCTCTATACCGGCGCCTATACCGAGCGGACCACCGATCAGACAATCGATTATTCCGACTATCTTTTCGCCGGCCAGTTCCTGCCTTATTACATCTGTGACGGTTCGGTGACCTATCCTGGTGCAGGCGGCCCGACTGGTACGTGTCAGGCGCCGACTTTATTCGTCGACTCTCAAACTACAACCAAAGTGGAAACTCATGAGCTGCGGTTTAACACGCCGGATGACGCGCCATTCCGCGCGACCTTTGGTGGTTTTCACAGTGACCTCGAGCTCACCGAGCTGAATGATTTCAACTATCCTGGATCGGAACTGGCGATCGCATTTAACGGCGTTGCTGGCTGGGGACCGAACTACCCGCTGACTAACACAGCCGTGACCGGCGTTGTTGGCAATGCCGGCGACGGTTATTTCAGCGATCCGGGTCCATTCCCAGAAGGCGTTATCTTCCGGAACGACATTTTGCGGACCGACAAACAGCAAGGTCTGTTTGGCGAGGCGACATTCGACGTATCCGAGCAGTTCTCGGTCACCGTTGGCGCGCGCTGGTATGATATCGAGGTTGATCTTGAAGGCTCGGCGAACAGCTCGTTCTCCAATTTCGGACAAACCGAAGACGCTCAGGCATTCGGAACCAATATTTCGACACAGTTTGCGCCGAACAATCCGAACGGAACACCTGACAAAGCCTCAGCCGACGGCATGATCTACAAGCTAACCGGTAACTGGACGCCATCAGAGAATGTAATGCTTTACGCAACTTATTCCGAAGGCTTCCGCCCGGGTTTGTTGAACCGTCCAGGCGGCGTAGCAGGACCAAACGGCTATACGGTTCCATTCGTTCTCGAAACCGACGAAGTTCAAAACTATGAGCTTGGCTGGAAAACGGAACTGTTTGATAATTCATTACGGTTTAACGGTTCAGCTTTCTTCGTTGAGATCGAAAATCTACAGACAACCATTCTGGATCCAGCAATCGTCAACCTGTTCTTCTCCGATAATGCGGCAAATGCAGAAATTAAAGGTATCGAAGGCGAGTTCACATGGGTTCCTGAAGCCGTCGATAGCCTGACCGTAGCAGGCGCGTTTTCGTTGCTTGATACAGAGATTACAGAAGTCCTGACCCCGACCAATGATGTTGTACAAGGTGCCGATCTGGCATTTGCGCCATCATGGCAGGGTAATATCAGAGTCCGTTATGAGTGGCCGCTGGCGCACGAAATCGACGGCTCGCCTCTGACGGCTCACATCATGCCACAGCTTATTGTTTCCGATGATTCAATCAGTGACATTATCGAGATCAACAAAGCTGACATTGATGGCTGGGCGACACTGAACACATCTCTGGGTGTCAGTGCAGACCAGTGGACTGCCGAGCTGTTTGTCACCAATCTGACCAATGAATATGCCGAGCTGAGCAACAACTTTGTCTTTGATCGCGCCCGGGTGACCCCGATGCGTCCACGGACAATCGGCGTTCGTTTTGGATACGACTTCTAGAGTAGTCAAAACTACGATAGTCTGGCAGTGCCCGTATTATACGGGCACTGCCAATTTTATTAAGAAGCTAAAAAACCGATGTCAGCGACCACCTCAGAACGAATAGCCGAAGCCCAGCAGGCTTTGCAGCAGGGAAAGTTCGAAGTTGCTGAACAGCTTATTTCAAATTTGCTAGAAACAGCGCGCGAGCAGCAGGACGTCGTCTACATGTCAGCCGTTTGTGCACGCTATCTGGGCAAATATAGCGACGCCGAAAACACGCTCGGCAAGCTCAAACAACTCGCTCCCGAATTTGGCCGGGCCTATCAGGAAGAAGGCTACCTGATGAAGGCTTCTGATCGTCCTGATGACGCCATTGCGGCGTTCCAGCTGGCGACGCGTTATAATCCGGCCCTCATCGCAGCCTGGAAAACACTGTCCGACCTGTATAAAACCAAAGGTCGAAACGCGGACGCTCATCAGGCACAGGCACAGGCAGACCGCATGCAGACCCTGCCACCGCCCCTGCTGGCTGTCATGAATCACATTCATGAGGGACGCATATTGCGGGCTGAAGAGATCGCCCGGGCCTTTCTCCAGAAACACCCCCGGCATATTGAAGGTATGCGATTACTGGCTGATATCGGCAGCCGTCTCAGTGTCCATGAGGATGCTGAATTTCTTCTGGCAACTGCCATCGAACTGGCTCCCGACAATATCCAGTTGCGAATTGATTATATTCAGGTTCTTCGAAAACGGCAAAAATTCGCCTTGGCACTTGAGCAGGCCGAGACCTTACTCGAACGCGACCCGGAAAGCCCGGTTTTCCAGTCGCTATTTGCCATTGAGAGCATGCAAGCCGGAAATTACGAAGCGGCGCTCAACAGCTTTGACAACGTTCTGAAGAAATTACCCGATGATCCCGCGACCCTGACATCGCGGGGGCATGCCTTAAAAACCTGTGGCCGCTCCAATGACGCCGTCGCCTCGTACCAGAAAGCACTCGCCGCCGATCCCAAACATGGCGATGCATGGTATGCGCTTGCCAATTTGAAAACCCATCATTTCTCCGATGCCGATATCAAGTCCATGCAGGCAACACAGAGCAATGAACAGCTGCCTTTAATGTCACGCATACATATCGCATTTGCGCTCGGCAAAGCGTTTGAAGATGCTGGCGCATATGATCAGGCTTTCGAAAATTACGCTCGGGGCAATCAACTGAAAAAGTCTCAGACACGCTATACCAGCTCGCAAATGACGGCCGAATTAGACGCGCAAAAACAATATTGTACGCGTGAGCTGTTTGCCAGCAATGCCGGTCACGGCCATGCCGCCGCCGATCCGATTTTTATCGTCGGTCTGCCGCGCGCCGGATCCACTTTGCTGGAACAGATATTATCCTCACATAGTCAGGTGGACGGGACGCTCGAACTGCCGAATATTCTATCGCTCGCCCATCGTCTGCTCGGTCGCAATCTTCAATCCGACAAACATCGCTATCCACGCATTCTCGGTGAGCTCGACCCACAACAATTAGATGATCTGGGCCGGAACTATATCGACGGAACCATGATACACCGCCAGGGTGCAGCCTTCTTCACAGATAAAATGCCGAATAATTTTCGTCATATCGGTCTTATTCACCTGATCCTGCCAAATGCGAAAATAATCGACGCCCGCCGCAATCCGATGGATTGCTGCTGGTCCGGCTTCAAACAATTATTCGCAGAAGGGCAGGAGTTTTCCTACGGACTCGAAGATATCGGGACATATTACCGGAACTATGTCGATATGATGGCCCACTGGCATGCTGTTCTGCCGGAAAACCGTATTCTACATGTCCAGCACGAGGATGTTTTGGATGATCTCGAAGGGGAGGTCCGGCGCATTCTCGATTATTGCGGCTTACCATTCGAAGAGAATTGTCTGAATTTTCACGAGAATAAACGCGCTGTAAGAACGGCAAGTTCCGAGCAGGTGCGGCGCCCCGTGAATAAAAGCGGCCTCGAGCAATGGCGCCCGTTCGAGGCCAACCTGCAGCCTTTAATAGACGCGCTTGGACTGGAAACTCTTGCTTTTGAAAGGTCAAATAATGTCAAAAAGGTCTGATGAAGCGCTGATCGCTTTACGCCAGATTCAACGACGAACCGAACTGGCATCGAAACGTCTTGCTCAAACAGCTCAACTTACCCCGTCACAATTGCAAGTGTTGCAGATCCTTGACGAAAAAGGCGAGACGCCAGCCGGTGAGTTGTCTGAACTAACCCAGTTAAAGCAGGCAACCATCACGAGTCTTCTAGACAAACTCGAGCGTCGCGGCCTGGTCAACCGGCGACGTTGTCAGCTTGATCGCAGACGCGTCTGGATCAAAATACAGAGGGATGGTATCGCCGCATTGGAGGCCGCGCCAGATTTGCTGCAGGATACTTTTTCCAACCGGTTCGCAAAACTCGCAGACTGGGAACAATCCATGCTGGTCGCCGCACTCGAGCGGGTCTCGAGCTTAATGAATGCGGAACGTCTGGACGCCGCCCCGGTTCTCGATATTGGCGCGTTGGACGAGAAGCCAACATAATATCAGACTGCAGACAGCGACCTAATACCCGACGCTAAAACTTAAAATCTCAGACCGAAAACAAGCCTTCAAGCGCAAGCCGCAGCAGACAAGTTACAGATCTCAGCTGAAAGGAACATGCGCCTTTTAATCCGCTCGATTTTGACGCATGATGGCGGCTCGATTTGCTAGAATTGGGACACTCTGAATGACGATTGTAAACCAAACCAACCTCCCGCCACGTGTCGAGGCGGACACCATGGGACCTGTTAATGTCCCAGGCGACAAATATTGGGGGGCACAGGCGCAGCGCAGCCTCGGAAACTTCAAAATCGGATGGGAAAAACAGCCTCAACCGATCGTCCGCGCACTGGGCATCGTCAAACGGGCTGCAGCTGAAGCTAATATGGCATTAGGCAAACTCAATACCGGGCTCGGCGCCGCAATAGTGAAAGCGGCGAATGAGGTCATCGAAGGCAAGCTTGATGCGCATTTTCCACTTGTCGTCTGGCAGACGGGATCCGGAACACAGTCGAACATGAATGCGAACGAAGTCATTGCTAATCGCGCAATTGAAATCCTCAACGGTGAAATTGGCAGCAAGTCACCGGTCCATCCCAATGATCACTGTAATATGTCGCAAAGCTCGAATGACACCTTTCCGACAGCGATGCATATCGCGGCCGCCGAGGAAATCACACACCGCCTGCTACCGGCGCTTCAAACGCTTCAGAATGCCATGAATGATAAGGCGCAAGCCTGGTCCGCCATCATCAAGATTGGCCGGACCCATACACAGGATGCGACGCCGGTAACACTGGGGCAGGAGTTTTCCGGCTATGCGAAACAATTAGAGAATGGTCTCGAACGCATCGAGGGCACACTGGCCGGACTGCTAGAACTCGCCCAAGGCGGCACTGCTGTCGGAACCGGATTATCCGCGCCAGTTGGATTTGCCGAAGGCGTTGCTGACAAGATCGCGCAAATTACCGGCTTGAACTTTTCCACCGCGCCAAACAAATTCGAAGCGCTGGCGGCGCATGACGCCATGGTCCATGCCCATGGTGCGATCACAACTGTCGCCATGGCGTGCTTCAAAATTGCAAATGACATCCGTTTCCTGGGCTCGGGCCCAAGATCCGGGCTTGGCGAACTCGCGCTGCCGGAAAATGAACCGGGCAGCTCGATTATGCCCGGCAAAGTTAACCCAACGCAGTGTGAAGCGATGACTCAAGTCTGCGCCCATATACACGGCAATAATGCGGCAATCAGTTTCGCCGGAAGCCAGGGGCATTTCGAACTTAACGTTTTCAACCCGATGATGTCGTATAATTTGTTACAATCCATTAGGCTTCTGTCTGATGCGGCGGTGTCCTTTACAGAAAACTGCGTCATTGGCATCGAACCGCGACTCGAAAACATACAAAAAGGGCTCGAAAACTCACTCATGCTGGTGACGCCTTTAAAGGAAAAATACGGTTATGACCGAGCTGCCAAGATTGCGAAGACAGCTCACAAAAATGGCACCACACTTAGAGAGGAAGCGATTGCGGATGGCATCCCCGCGGACGATTTCGATGCAATTGTGGTCCCGGCAAAAATGATCAGCCCAGGCTGATCGCAACCAATTCGCGCTAATAATCTAAT
>NHBW01000009.1 GCA_002172915.1 Hyphomonas sp. TMED17
CGCGCTTGCGATGATCGCGGCTTCATCGCCCGTCTATTTTTATTTGACCCGGAAGAGAGCAGGCTGAACCTAGAATTTCAGCTAGCCGGCTGTTGGGGCAACCAAAGTCGGTTTTTTTGTAGACATTATATTTTGAGAAAGAAATGTTGGGGTTGCGGTACGTTTTGCAAGCCGCTTGATATTGGGGGTGGGTGATGAGGTGCGTGCTTCACATTGGAACTGAGAAAACCGCGACAACGCTGCTGCAAAGCTGGGTATATTCAAACCGTGATGCGCTCGGGCAAAAGGGCGTTTACCTGCCTGACGGGTTAGGCAAGCCGAACAATAGCAATCTCGCCGTCGGCTTTTCGAGTGTTTTGGATAGTTGGTTGCGACGTCGCAACATCGAGACTCTCGAGGAGTCCAGACAATATGCCGAGCCGGTTTTACGCGACTTTGTTGAAGAAATCGGACGGGTATCGGACACCTATGATACGTGTCTGATCTCGTCGGAGCAGCTAAGCACAAAAGTGCTAAACATTGACGATATAAATCGGCTTAGTGACTTTCTTAAATCTGTTTTTGATCAAGTTAGTATCATTTGATATTTTCGACCGCAATTTGATAAAGCCGTGTCGTTGTATAGCACCGGCCTCCGGCAAAATGAGAACCGGTCTCTTTCTGAGATGCTCGAAAACGTAGTTCCAGCTAATCCGCGATATGATAGCCTGGGACTAGCCGATAATTGGAGTGGCGTTTTTGGCGCCGGAAATTGTACTTTTCGGCTTTATGATCGCGATGCGTTTTTTGCCGGTGACATCCGCCAGGACTTTTTGAGATCGATTTCGCCGAGCCTTGATTGTGATGGGCTTGATATGTCTCTGGGCTCGAAAAATGAGTCATTGACGGGCTTGCAAGCAGCAGCTTATCTCGCCATCAACCGGTCATATCAGTTGGGTGATCAATATAAATTGCATCACGAAGCGTGGTGTAAAGGTACGAAGCAGAGGCTGTCACAAGTCGGGTCTTTAAAGGCCGGAAAGATACGCATCGAAAATGGCGATACGGTTTCTGAACGTTTTGCGGAGCTTAATCGCGAGTTCCTGAGTAAATATTTCGGCCCCTCGAATTCTCTGAACTCTAGAGTAAAACTAGACCCCGAAGGAACGACCTTCATGCAGCGAGACGTGGAAGGCATCGTATATGATATCGTCGAAGCGCTGGTTCCTGCCGCGCCTGCAACAGGCGTGGTCGATGAGGCCGCAGCAGATATGTTACGGGATATTGCAATCGCAATCGAAAATGGTCGTTCACTTTCGCTGCGGGACGCTTGGAGTCTGATGGCTCTGGCGAACCGGATCAGACCGACAGGTGACAAGATAAAAGAGAAGCTGGCTGCCTATGAAGCGATATTGAACGCGTAAGCAGAGAGTTGATGTTGATTGTAAGCTTTCATGCCGAGCCCATTGAATAAGAATATTGCACGTGTCCGGTACATTTTTTGGGTATCGGCATGCACTGTCGATACAGCGACAGGATAAAAGGCTTTGAGCTTTATTTTGAAGCCTTTTATTTGTTCAGCTACGCCTAGTGATAATTTACTTCGAGATCGGGAATTTGTGACATGACGGTTTTTTGACCGAGATTGGCGACCAGAAGATCGCGATCGGTCAGGCCGCTACGTCCCAGCGTAAACGATTCATAATCATCCGCGACACATTTGATTTTGTCTGCAGCGACGCCGGCGGCCACAAGATATTCCTTTAACAGGGCGAGTATTTCGCCATCCTCTCTCTGCCTGAGATTATGGAGTTCCTGAGTGACGATATATTCGTCAAAATTGCCGGCATATAGTGCCATACTGGCAGCATAATATTCATTGCTGCGATTGGGCGCTTCAGTAACGATAAGCCGCTTTTTGCCGGTAATCGGAAGTCCACGGACCAGTTCGACGATCTCTCTGGCAGGCGCGGCGCCGTCGCAGTGAATATGCAGCAATGTATAAGGCAGCTGCCGGAACAGATTATGGCGACCGGGATTTGTTATGGGATTAGACCGGAACGCAGTTAGCCCCGCTTTGATATTAGCGAAAGGTGTCTTCAGCTCATGCAGGGCCACGATGCTGGCGAGGCAATTCAGAGCGATAGCGCGAAACGCCCCGCCATGCGAATCTGGAATATCTTCCAAGGGTATCCGTCCTATAATTTTGCGCTTATCGATCAGGACCAATTGGTTATGGGCGCTGAGAAAAGCGATCGGCTGGCCTGTTTTCCCGTGCGCAATAAGCTCAGGATTGTCTTCGCTGAGGCTAAGAAGCGCGATACGCTGGGCACGGCAAAATTGTTTCTGGTTGAGACAATGGGAATGATCCGCGTTTAGAACCGCCAATTGTGTGGCGTTTCGCGCCACGAGCCCTTTGATATTAGCCAATTGTTCGACCGTTGTGACACCATCCTGATTCAGATGCATGTCATGTACGTTCAGAATAATGCCAATATCTAGTTTTTCTGGCCGGATTCCGAAATTAACCAGGCCGTCTCTCGCGAATTCGAAGACGCCAACATCAATTTTTGAGCTTTGCAACAGGCTAGTCGCGGCCATGCCGCCTGAAAAATCACCTTCGCTGACAATCTGGTCATTAATCCAGATGCCTTGCGTTGTTGTCGCCCCGACTTGCCAATCATTTGCCATCAAACTTGCACGAAGCATTTGTACCGTGGTGGTCTTGCCGACGCTGCCGGTGACACCAATGCAAGGTATTCGGCCGGTTTCGCCGGTTATGAAAAGCGTATCAATGATTGGTTTTGTGACGTCTCTGGGATGATCCGCACCTAGGTGCGGCCGTAATCCCGGGCAGGCATTAACTTCAATTATTGCACTCGGGACGCTGCGCCATGATTTTGAAATATCCGGCGATATGAAATCAATTCCGGCGACATCAAGGCCGATCAGGTCGGCGGCTCTTTCAATTGCAAATTTGTTGTCCGGATGTACTTCATCGGTGACATCGATTGAATGCCCACCGGTCGAAATATTCGCGGTTTCCTTCAATTGAATCCATTGACCATTCTTGGGAATGCTTTCGAGCGTCAGCTCATGTTTGGCCAGCAGCTGAACCGTGCGGTCATCGATAATCAGCTGTTCCCGTAATCTTTCAAACGGGATGTAGCCGCGCTGGGGATCCTTGTTCAATAGTGAGACAAGTTCGCGAATAGAGTGCTTGCCATCACCTTTCACACCGCCAGGAATTCGGATTGCCGCGGCAATGAGCTCTCCATTTACAACAAGCAGACGATGATCTTCACCGGCAATGAATTTCTCGGCTATGACCGCTGTGCGGCCGTCACTAGCGGCTTGATAAGCCGCCTTTGCGGTTTCGATATCGTTGATATTCGTCGAGACGCCGCGGCCCTTGCTGCCTCCGAGCGGCTTTATGACGAGTGGGAATTGCAGATTATCTGCGACAGCTGCAAGTTCCGCGGCTGAAGCGATATTGCGTGTGCTGGCTGTTGGCAGACCGGCTTCAGCCAGGCGAAGTGATGTTAGCAGCTTATTACGACTTAGTTCCGCAAGAATGCTGGTCTGACTGGTTTTGCTTTCCAGCAGCCGCTGGCGGTGTTTGCCATATCCAAGCTGTACAAAATAATCCGGTGTTGTTTCGCGAATGAATGGAATATTCCGGCTTAAAGCTTCGCGTATTAATACGATGCTGGACTGGCTTAGCCCTTTAGCTACGGATACTTTTCGGGCTTGAATGTATTTTTTGAAAATAGCTGTTTTCTGCTTTGATCCGATATCTTCAGCGGTTGCCGCTTCGGTCAGCAAATTCAGGACAAACTGGCATGCGGTGGTGCCGATTATCTCATCATCACAATAGTAAAAATAGACGGTTTGGCCGTTCGTTTTATGCCAGAACCGTCCTGGTTGTGGGCTGCTGCAAAAGTCGCGGAGTAATAGTTCGCCGAGAATATTAATTAGACAATCCAGCGGGGCTGGATGGTCTATAACCTTCCGGGCATCCTTTAACAGCTCGGATTCTGGCCAGATGGGAACGCTCGCGCGAATAAGTTCAATAGCCTTTCGTGCGGTATCCTTAGGCTGGTTCGCCCATATCTCCGTGATCGCGCAGGGCTTCACAGCGAACCGGAAGCCAGCGGCATAAGTCAGCAAATTCGGGCCTTTATAGAATCGTGTTTCCGTTGATTCCATGATCGTTGATCTCTGCCAATTTAGAGTGGGATATCGTAATTGATCACCCGGTTTTAGGATGAAAGTCAAACTCTATACTGCGCATCCGGGACGGCGTCGGAATGCCAGCATTTCCACGTGCGATATTCTTTATCCGTTGCCGGCAAACAATAATGAATGAGGCATTGAGCAATTGTGACGTTTTGCAAGTCCCAGCAGTACCGGATTGTGGAGTTTGAATGCGACCCGGCCACGATAAAGCCGGCTATATCGGCTCTTTGCGGTCTGGCCATATTTTAAAGAGCTGCGAAAGCCATCCTGTAAAAAGATTATCTTTATGCTTCAGACTGCCTGTAACAGCCAAAGCATCAGGGGGAGGGTAAAGACGACGAGCAGTGCCTGCATTGCGATTAAATTTGCAGCCAGAGCCGCGTCGCCATTAAGCTGTCGGGCGAGAATGACGCCAGCGCTTGCGGTCGGTGTCGCTGTTGCGACAATCATAATGCTTCTGCTGAGGCCGTTAATGTCGAAGAGGTAGGCGAGACCGACCGCCAGTATCGGCATAATCAGGACCCTGATTAATGACCACGTCAGCACTTTGGACAGATTGGCATGTAAGCTTTTGAAATTTATCGCTGCGCCAGCGGTTAAAAGGCCAACCGTAATGGCGCTTTGTCCGACCAGACCGAGTGCGTCGTCAATCGGGCCAGTGGGAACGAAATTTGTAATATTAAGAAGTCCGCCAATAAAACAGGCGAGAATAAGTGGATTAGTGATGACCTGGACCATGCGATCGCGCAGTGAACCCGGCGTTTCACTGTAAGCGGCGAATGCGGATGTTGATATGAGATTTGCCGTCGGGATCATACCGGCGGCGGCAACGGCTAATAGTGCTAGTCCTTCGCTGCCGAAAATGGCTTGAGCAACCGACAAACCGATAAAAGTGTGCCATCTGACATTAGACTGGATGATCGCGGCGACCGAGCCTTTCGAAATGCCCGGCCAGTAATGAGAGAGCAGGCCGATTGCCGCCATCAGCAATTGACCGCAGATCAGGGCGGCCAGCATTGCAAATGTCGATCCATTGAAAGATGCCGTCGACAAGACGTCAATGATCAGGGCGGGAAACAGAATATACAGGCCAATCCGTTCGATGGCACTCCAGCCTATCCGGTCAATCAGTCCCGTCGCAGCAATCGCTCGTCCTAGTGCGACAACAAGAAAAATGGGGAGAACCGCCTGTATAACAATCATGCTGTGCAGCTCATCTGGCGCGCTAGCGATACCGGATTAAGCGGTGTTAGCTGCGAGACTTGTATCATGAGTTTGGTTTTCATGATCTTTCTATAAAGGGCTGTTTTGATTTTTGTCGATCTCTAGCACAGTTCTTCGAAAATCCGGTCACGGCTGGGCGATGGCGCGCGTCTTGGTCGTCACTAAACTTCTGGGGCACCGCTAGCCTTTTTGGTTCGTCTCGATATCGCGCACTTTAGATGTTGCTAAGCGGCAAGATCAAATCCGTATAAATACGCGTTTTGCATTTGCACAGATTTTGGATTGGGCGGGATACTTCCGAGGCTAGGCCGGATTGATATGTGGCGAGTGAAATAGCCGGATTCTGTTGATTTGTGCCGCCGGATGCCGATTGATGGCAAACCATAATAAGAATTCTGCAGCGGTGGTCTTCTGTTTCGAACGGCCTACCTCTTCAACTCAAAACGTCGCTTGAAGAGGGCAGTCCATGGCCAGTTTAATACTCGTGCTTGGCGATCAGCTGTCACACAATTTATCCTCACTGGCCGCCGCCGATAAGGCCGTGGACCGCATTTTGATGTGCGAAGTCGCTGACGAAACGACCTATGTTCGACATCACAAGAAGAAAATCGCTTTTATTTTCTCGGCGATGCGGCATTTCGCGGAAACGCTGCGCGCGGTCGGGTGGCACGTCGATTATGTTAAGCTGGGAGATGCTGGCAATACCGGCAGTTTTACCGGAGAAGTGCGGCGGGCCGTGCAGCGCATAAAGCCTGCCGAATTGATTGTTACAGAACCCGGCGAATGGCGGCTACGCCAAATATTGGCGGAATGGGAAGAGACGATGGCGCTTCCGGTCACAATTTTGGCCGATACGCGTTATTTGTGTTCGCATGCCGAGTTTGCCAGCTGGGCCGGAGGCCGCAAGCAATATCGAATGGAATATTTCTATCGTGACATGCGGCGCAAAACAGGTCTGTTAATGGCTGGCAGTGAGCCGATTGGCGGGAAGTGGAATTTCGACTCAGAAAATCGCAAACCGCCTCCCAGCGGGCTGACACTGCCGCAACCGCTCCGCTTTGCGCCTGATGTGATAAGTCGCGACGTGCTGGCGCTGGTCGCCGACAAATTCGAGGATCATTTCGGCTACCTTGAGCCGTTTTGGTACGCCACGACCGCCGAGCAGGCCGAACAGGCTTTTGAGCATTTTGTCGTTTCGGCACTGCCGCGGTTCGGAGATTTTCAGGATGCAATGCTGGAAGACGAGAAGTTTCTTTATCACGCGGTTATATCAACTTATCTGAATGCCGGCCTGCTTGACCCGTTAAAGCTTTGTCAGCGTGTCGATTTTGCGTATCAGGCAGGTCATGTTCCAATTAATGCGGCAGAAGGGTTTATTCGCCAGATTATCGGCTGGCGGGAATTCGTGCGCGGTATCTATTGGCAGAAAATGCCGGACTATGCCGGCCTTAATTTCTTTGAAAACACCCGCGATCTGCCTGATTTCTACTGGACTGGCGATACTGAAATGGCGTGCATGCGAGCGGCAATTTCCCAAACCAGAGAAGAGGCCTATGCCCATCATATTCAGAGATTAATGGTCACGGGTAATTTCGCATTACTGGCCGGAATTGACCCGCACCAGGTGCATGATTGGTATCTAAGCGTTTACGCCGATGCTTATGAATGGGTTGAGTTACCGAATACGCTTGGTATGAGCCAGTTTGCAGATGGTGGCGTTTTGGGGTCGAAGCCGTATGCGGCGAGCGGAAACTACATCAACAAAATGTCCAATCACTGCAAGACATGCCGGTATGACGTGAAGCAGAAAACAGGTGAAAAGGCGTGCCCGTTCAATCCCCTTTACTGGGATTTTCTAGTGCGAAATGCGGAAAAACTCAGAGGTAATCCTCGAATGGCGCAAATGTACCGGACATGGGATCGCATGGCGCCGGATCGTCAGGCCGAATATCGCCATAGCGCCGCGGAAATTCTTAATACGCTTTAGATCAAGCCTAATTGTTGCAGGATTTCAGGAATTTTCTTCTTGAGACCAAAAAAACCACGTTGAGCTTTTGGCCAGACCATCTGGTCATACGCGATATCCAGATAGATGAATGTGATATCGTTTTGTTTTGCAGCGGCTTCGGCAGCATCGAGTCGTCTGAGGACGGGGCCAATGGCCGGGCGAACAACTAAGACGGTTTCGAGCTTGTGTGCTAAGCACCAGTCACAAAGTGCCGCTGCCCAGTCTTCATTATCCGATGTTTCCCCTTTAAGGCCGAAGGCATCCGAGCCGGTCTGAACCGCGTTCTTGACCGCTTGGGTTGTAAAATCAGAGACGTGCTCGCCAAGTGGCAGTAAAGACCTCTGGGTCGGTGAGGTTAGGCCCAATATGGTGGCAGGCGCAGCCGCCAGTCTCAAGATTGCGGGTGCGCAATGCTCTTCAGTTATCAAAAGGCCGTAAGGTTCTTCCGGACAGGTCACCGGTTTTGCTGCGGGTAGGGGCGTAATCGATAATGCTTCAGCTGGCAGCGGCGGCGCGATTGGAGATAATTGCCCGGCCGGGTTGAAGCGCCCATTTGTGAAACGTTCGATATTGTCGGCCCGGGCCAAATAGGTCTTTCCGACTGTGTGCAGGCCCGCGACCCAACGCCAGCTGCATGTATTCGATGCGGGATCACCATCGATAAGATGCCGGAAAAAGAAATCGGCGCCAAGTTCCCATGGCAATTTTAGAGTGAAAATCCAAATGCTCGCAAACCACATACGGGCGTGATTGTGCAAATATCCCGTCGCGACCAGCTCGTTTGCCCAATAGTCAAAGCAGTCGATGCCTGTATTGCCGGAGACTGCCATCTCATAGTCACGCTTCAGGCCGCTATCATTGTCTAAGTGTTTGATGCAGCCAGTGACGCCCACCCGGTAGCGTTGCCAGACATCCGGACGGTGTGCCAGCCAGCCTTTAAAATAGCCACGCCAGAAGACTTCCTGGATGAATTTCTCCGATGCCTGATAAGTGTGTCTGGCCAGCACCGATGTAAGTAATTCGGTTTCTGAAACCAGCCGATATCTGAGCCAAGGTGAGAGCAGGGAGACATGGTTGCGCTTATTTTCGCCGGGGTCCGTATTGCGCTGACTGGCATAGTGACGACCGGCATTTGGAACAAATTCCGATATTCTCTGTAGACCTGCACGGCGCTCCGGTGACCATTTATAGGCGCCGGTATCAGGGGTGGAAAATAAGGAAGTTTGCGTCATCGAAATGACATAAGTCAGACGTCGCGAACGGGAAGTCCTTGTGCCAGTGAACGGCGCAACTTTGTCTCGTGCGGGTCTATAGGCCGGTTTTCTGGTTCAGCTTCAAGGCGTCTATAATCTGAAAAATACTATGCAACTCTCTGAGAAGCGATCGGGCATCATCGATAAAATCCTCGGTCTCGAACACCGAACCGGGTTCGAACAGATTGAGCCGCATCGGCACCATCATGAGCAGCTTGTTTTGATAGAAGCTGCATTCAATCGTTTTACCGCCATACCGCGTGCGAAGCGCCAGAAGGCGCTGCATAAAACTCGTGGTCAATAAATAACGAGCTTCGATCTGGTCATCGCTATAGACCGCGAATTCAGATTCAAACTCGACGTCTTCGAGCCGGACCCGTTCGAGTCTGTCTGTCGCTGCGCGAAACCAGTTGGTTATCCTTCCCTCATCCTTCCGGATAAGTGTCTGGCCTGAAAACTTCTTATGAATATCCAGCAGGACCATAACGCCCTTGAACACGGTTACAGAGCGTTCCTTGCGGCCTGTCTTGCGTTTTAAAACCAGTTCTGTTTCGAACAGCTCAATTGGTACGCCAAGATAATTGCCGACGAAGCGGTCTTCATTTTTTTCGATTGTATAATCAGGAACGATGCCAAACGGCTTTAAGGGTCTGACCCGCTCGCCGGGCGCTGGCTGATATTCAAATGGTCCGAAAAATTCTATAATAAGCGGGAAAATCTGGTTTTTCAGAGCACTTCGATAATGTGCCAGAGGTGCATAGGTAAAAACGGCCCCGACCGCGAGGAGAAGGGCAGAGGTGACCAGCGTGAACGGCAATAGACTATTGCTTTCAGAAAGGCCGGAATAGCCGAAATAATGCCCGCCGATTACCAGCAATATGGTCGCGCACAGTATTACGAGACGTGACTGGAAGCTGGCGACCGAAGCTTTTCTAGTCGTTTCGAAATCGACAACACGATGTTTGATATGGCGGTCATAATGTGCGCTGAAACCGGCTTCATGCGCCGTTTCTTCAGTAAAGACAGGCAGGAATTTTTCGCCGGGTTCAGTCGCACCCGCTTTATTTTTCGTGGGAGCGGTCATTGTTAGTCATGCCCATTTAATCAAGAATCTCATCGGCATCGACCGGCGCCTTGTTTGCAGCATCGGCTTTGTAGAAAGGCATGGTTTTTGCTGTTGTCAGGCCGGCGATCAGCGAACCGGGGAAAATCTCGATCGAATTGTTAAGCTCTGTCACGGCGGAGTTGTAGAAGCGCCGGGCGGCTGAAATCTGGGCTTCAATTTCGTTGTAAGTCTGCTGCGCTTGCAGCATGGTCTGGTCCGATGCGAGTTCGGGATAGGCTTCGACCGAGACCATGAGCCGGCTCATTGCGCTATCAAGCTGGCTGGCAATGTCTAAATGCTCTTTTGTCGCTGCACTATCGGACGGGTCGTAGGGGCCGCTTGTTTTGGCGCGTAATGCGGTGACTTCACTGATTAACTCTTTTTCGTGTGCCATGAATTTTTTCGCAATTTTCAGAACATTGGGGATGAGGTCGCTGCGCTTGGTCAATTGCACATCAATCCCGGACAGCGCCTCCAATGCACGGTTCTTGGCTGCGATAATCGCCGCATATTTAAGATAGATCAGTAGAGCTGACCCGATAATGGCAATCAAGACTATTGTATCCATTTTGCTCTCCGTTCTATTTATCGACCTCGATGTTTCTAAACTATCACCGAAATTGCAATCTGCAGGCTATAAACTCGATTCTGATCGGCTTAGGAACTTTTGCATACGGGCATTTCCGGGCTGAAATTATCGGTATCTGAGCATATCCCTGTTTATGTTTTGAATGGATGAGACACCAAGTAGTTTCATGTCTCTTTCGATCTCGGTACGCATATTACCAAGCGCGCGTTCGACCCCCGGCTGACCAGCAGCGGCGAGCGCATAAAGATACATTCTACCGCCTGAGCAAGCTTTGGCGCCGGCGGCAATCGCTTTGAGGACATGGGTTCCACGGCGAACACCGCCATCGAGAATAATTTCAATATCGTCGCCAACGGCATCGGCAATTTCCGATATCTGATCAAACGGCGAGCGTCCGCCGTCGAGCTGACGTCCACCATGATTTGATATCATAATCGCTGATGCTCCGATATCTACGGCTTTGCGGGCGTCGGCAACACTCATAATCCCTTTTAAGCAGAAAGGACCGTCCCATCTGGAACGGAGCGCTTCGGCATCCGACCAGTCCATTGACTGGTCGAGCATCGTTGAAAAATACTCACCGACCGATACAGAGACATTTGATCCTTCACGGACATGGTCTTTCAGTTCAGCGAGTTCGAATGGGTCCCGCAAGAAATAGTTTAAGGCCCAGGCGGGATGAAGGGCAAAACTAAGCAAGCTAGCTGGTGTAAGCCGTGGCGGGCTGGTGAAGCCGGTCCGTAGATCGCGCTCGCGATTGCCGCCGGTGATCGTATCGACGGTAAGGGTCAGGACGTCGAATTTTGCTGCTTTCGCGCGCTCGAGCATGGTCTGGTTCAGCCCACGATCCTTGTGAAAATAGAATTGGAACATTTTCGGTGTCGAGATCAAGGCGCCGATTTCGGCGAGACTTACCGTTCCAAGTGAAGATACACCGAACAGTGTGCCGTGCTTCTCTGCAGCCCGGGCAACGGCGCGTTCGCCATCATGGTGAAACAGGCGTTGCAGCGCTGTCGGGGAGCAAAATAGTGGCATATCAAGCCGCTGACCGAGAACGGTCACCGACATATCGACAGTTTCTACACCGGCTAGGACATTCGGCACGAGATCACATACCTCAAAAGCATGCGTATTCCGGCGATATGTCACTTCATCATCCGCCGCCCCATCAATATAATGAAAAATTGGTCCGGGCAGCCGCCGCTTGGCCAATTGCCTGAAATCATCGACATTATGACATTGGTTCAATCGGTGGGCCATGGCTTGATCCTTGTTGATCGTCGCTTCGTGTCTTGACTTTATGACACTGCGTCGTCCGCGACAAAGCCCCTCCAGTTGCGCATATACTTGACGAAGGTGTCGCTAAGACCCTCCTGCTTAAGATGTGCTGCGCT
Organism: Hyphomonas sp. TMED17; assembly: GCA_002172915.1. Classification (GTDB taxonomy): domain Bacteria; phylum Pseudomonadota; class Alphaproteobacteria; order Caulobacterales; family Hyphomonadaceae; genus Henriciella. The sequence continues at coordinate 11,792 of NHBW01000009.1, forward strand.
GACAGGCAGTGTGGCCGGTTCAAAGTCAGCATTGTGCTGTACCAATTCGGGAAGATTGTGATGCAGAATGGCGCCGCGACCAATCACGACAAAGTCGAGACCGGCATCCATTGCGCGCCTTGCATCCGAGGCGGTCATGATTTTACCGGCAGCTCCGAGTTTGACATGGCTTCGTGGCAGGTCTGTGAACATTGATAACAGGGATTTGTCTTTGTAGGAGTCTTCGCCGGCTGGTTTGAAGACGTCCCAGAGTGACATGTCGAGATAATCAATTCGGTCGTCGACGAGCAACTGTCCGGCGAGATCGATAATTTCCCCAATTTGCATACCAAATCGTTCCGGTGACAGGCGGACACCGAGACTGAAATTCTCCCCGCATTGTTCGCGAATGGCCGCGATTAGATCGAACAGAATTCGGGACCTGTTTTCTAATGAGCCGCCATATTTATCGTCCCGCTGATTGACTTCGGCACTGAGGAACTGGCCGAGAATATAGCCATGGGCACCATGGAGCTCGACGCCATGAAAGCCGGCGGCCTGAGCGCGTTTTGCGCCGGCAATGAAATCCTCTTTCAAGTTTTCGACCTGTTCGAGGCTTAATGCTTTTGCTCCCCATTCTTCATTGTCAGACGGGCATTCGGGTGGACCCTCGATCAGATCATGCGGTGTTCGCATCCCAGCATGATGGAGCTGGACGACCGAATGTGAGCCGTGCTCATTAATTGCGCTAGCCAACCGCGTTAAACCAGCAAGATGTTTGTCATCATATACACCGAGCTGACCGGGAAATCCGACGCCACGAGCACGGATCGCTGAAGCGCAGGTCATGGTTAGACCGAAATCGCCTTCTGCTCGTTTTGTCAGCCAGTTGAACTCGTCATCGCTGAGAATACCGTCCGGATAGCTTTGCTGATTGGTCAGAGGCGCAAGCATGAAACGGTTTTTCCAGTCCGGCCCCCGTTTCATTTCCAGCGGCGAAAACAGGTCAGTCATAATTGCTTATCCCCAAATCAGGCGCCATTTGCGGCGCGAAAAGAAGCATCTATGCAAAGCAGGATCTTCGTCGCAAGGGCTGTCAGGTGATAACCCAGCGGCAACTTGACGAATGAATTTGCCAATGGTGCCATATTTGATCTGGCGCCTTTTTATACCGCTTCAGGCCGGCAGGACGATGATCGGGCGGTGATCACGCAATGTCGCCGGCTCAAGTCTGGTCGGGCAGCGGACTGGTCAACTCAAAGGATATACTGACATGACATTCGATTTTTCTAAGACAGGAACGGATCATCTTCTGGCGGAACTTGATCAGGGCGTTTTGACACTGACAATGAACCGTCCGGATGCCCGAAATGCGATGTCGGCGGAGATGACGTCGGCGTTACAAAGCGCTCTGGCTGCGGCTGAACTGGATAATCGTGTCGGATGCATTGTTTTAACTGGCGCCGGTAAAGGCTTTTGCGCCGGTGGTGATGTGAAGGGCATGGTCGCGAGCAATGAGGGCCATGGCGAAGCTATAAGTATAGATGCTGCGATACATCGTCAGCGTGTGAACCAACGTGGTACTTCCGGCCGGCTTTACGCGATGCCGAAACCGACAATCGCCGCTTTGCCGGGCGCAGCTGCGGGAGCCGGGCTTGGCCTTGCTCTGGCCTGCGATCTCCGCATCATGGCGAGCTCGGCGATTATGACGACTGCATTTGCGCGTGTCGGCTATTCTGGCGATTATGGCGGGACCTTTTTTCTAAGCCAGCTGGTGGGAACGGCAAAGGCTCGTGAAATGTACTTTCTGTCGGAACGCATCGGGGCCGAAGAGGCCTTGCAACTTGGTCTGACTAATTGGGTATGCAGCCCCGATGAATTATCAGAACGCGCGCGTGATATCGCCCGTCGTCTGGCCGCCGGACCGACAGTTGCATATCGCTATATGAAAGAGAATTTGAACCGCGCTTTGTCGTCTGATGATTTGAATGACTGTATGGATCTGGAGGCAACCCATCATATTCATTGTGGTCTAACCGAAGACCATAAGAATGCGACGCGTGCGTTTGTCGAAAAACGAGAGCCGGTTTTTAAGGGCCGCTAGTCGTTCCGGCGCCTGTATCGAAATCTGAAAGTAAGCATTGTTGCGGCCCGACCCTGCCGGATGCGTCTATGCCCGCGCATCAAGGTCTGCGGTGTGGCCCTGGTCATGCGTATGCGCATATTGTCTGTTCTGGCCCGGCAACGCCAGGCGCTATGTTTAAGTCAGACCCATTATTGTCGCTACGAACGTCTGGATGATGTGATTGGGATTATCATTGACGGAATTTTGCCGACGCTCATACTCAACCAGGTCAATTATGATGAATGCAAAGCGAATGAAGATTTCGGAAACCCGCTCTTTTTTTATGGCGCATGTAGCGTCGCCAATCGATCTTGGTCAGTTTTTGAAACTGGCAAGAGCGAGCAAGTTTAGGCAAGGGTTTGTATCTCGCTCCATTCGCCTGAGACTATCGGCGCAGCTGGCTCATGCCGCATTTCTGGCGCCCGAGAAACTTGCTGGTGTCTGGGATACACTCACGCTTGGATGGCAGGGGCGAACCATTCAGGCGCCGCCGGTTCAGTCGCCCGAAGGTCTAAGTGAGGCAGGGGATCCGGAATTATGGCAGGCATTCTGGGACGTTGCCGAGGATGCGATAGCGGGAAAGCTGGATGCCTTGTCGATTACAGCCCGAACGGCCGCACTTGGAGCGCTCGCCGGCGAAGCATATCAGGCCCGGACTGCCGCTGCAGCGGTTAATTACCCCTGCATTGATCAATTACTGGGTTTGGAACCGCCGCAACGTATTCGACTGGAGCAGCTTGCAGCCTGTCCTGCAGGATCGATTGGCTCACAATTTCATGATCTGATCATCGAGAATGAATTCGATCTGGAAGTTCTCGACCGTGACGCGATCGGTCTGGCCGGCCTGCCGGCGCCGCTCGACTATCTCAATACACGTATCCTGCAATCCCATGACCTCTGGCATATTGTGGCCGGTTACGAGACCACTGCATTACATGAAATCGCCTTGTCGGCATTTCAGATGGCGCAATTCGGCCATGCCTATTCGGCGCAGTTTTTGGCAGTGACAGCAGTCATCGGAAGCTTGTCGAGCGGCTTTGGCTGGCCAGTCCTGATGACGACGCTGACGTCGGCCTGGCGGCATGGCCGCGAAACACCACCAATCATGCTGATTAATTGGGAGAATGAGTGGGAAAAAAGTGTTGAGCAAGTGCGGTCCGATTTTGGTATCTGCCCTTACATCCGGCCCTATCCGGCTGACCTTATCGAGCGGCGGCTGGCAGCCTAGAGCGATGTGTCAGCCGGCGCTGAGGGACTAGGGCTGACGCGGATACGTAGCGGTACGATATGTACTGGCGTCATCATTCGTTGGCAGCATTGGTCATGAGACGCTGTAATCCGGATTCTAGTGCGTCGAGCTTGCGTTTGCGGACGTTTTCTTCGGTATGAATTTCCTTGTCGAAGATCAGCCATGTCTTCTGGTCCGGGCTATAAGCCGGCCAGTCGGTCAGCCCGGGGCCGTTGGGTGACGCGGTTTTAGCAAAATTAAGCCAATAGCCGGTCATATGGTCGGTGATCGCCTGGTCGGCTGGTGTCAGCGGCGCCGCTCCATGTAGATCGAAAACGAAGGGAATTTCAGCTGAGTGATAAGCATTGACGGTCTGTTCTGGCGAACTGGGGCTGCGCCGGAAGTGATAGATCCAAACCGGTAGTTTGCGATTAGCGTGGCTGTCCGCCAGTAATCTTGTGTGCACGCCGTAGCTGTCGTCACCGAGCATGTCGGTTTCCGTCTGCTGACGCGCTGAAAATTGGTCAAACCCGTAATCGGCTATAAGACTGTCGGCATCCGGGCCGAAGACCTGCTTGAAATGGGCCAGGCGGGCGTCTGGGGCATCGGGAAAGTTATAATCATAGCGCGTCGGTCGGTTGTACCATTCGTAAAATAACGATCCTTCATCGCCATTATAGCCGAGAAGAATAGGAACGGGTGCCAGCTGATTGTCGTTTATCAGATTCCATAAGCGCGCAGGCTGTACGTAACCGTCTGCCAGCGGTAGAAATTTGCCGAGATGCTCGGTGTCTGTGAGCGCGGCATGTAACAAATCATCGGCATCAATATTTCGCAAATCATCAATGCTCGCTTCAGATGTGGCGAGATTGTTTTGGCGCATGAAATTAACGCCCATTTGTTCACCGGATGGATGCCCACGAAATTCGTTTTTCAGTTCCGTCGGGTTCCAAGAATACACACCTGATTGCAGGATCGCTTTTTGGTACAGCCCGTCTGCGAGGGGTGACGCCATTAGTTCCGACACCGCCTGTGCGCCTGCACTCTGGCCAAAAATGGTAATATTTGCGGGATCGCCGCCAAAAGCGAATATGTTGGCAGCGACCCATTCCAGGGCGGCAATCTGATCAAGAATGCCATAATTTCCCGATACGCCATTCGGGTCTGCTTCAGAAAGGCGCGGGTGGGCCATGTAGCCGAATACGCCGAGACGGTAGTTGATTGTCACCAGAACGATGCCTTCAGCTGGTAATTTAAGCGATTGATATGCAGCGAGGCTCCCGGTTCCGGATTGGTGGCTTCCGCCATGGATCCAGACCATTACAGGACGAGCTTCCGTCGGTGCGATCTCTGGCGTTGTGACATTCAGAAACAGGCAGTCCTCACTTATCGGTAATTGCGGTAATGCTTCGAATTTCTTGATTGCACGCCGTGTTTTCTCTTCTGGCCAGCCGTGGCGCTTTATCATTTCCTTTGTGAAAATGGATGGAGCTGGGTTCTGCATCGCCCGCGCGCCAAACTGTGATCCGTCCCGTATACCCTCCCAGGCTGACGGTTTTTCGGGTGGTGCCCACCGCAATGGCCCGATTGGCGGGGCAGCAAAGGGAATGCCTCGAAAAGTCGCCAGGGGTCCTGTGTCAGTGTCTAGCCATAGACCTTCAATCTGACCCTGTTGTATTGTGACGAGAGGGCGCGCTTGCAATTGGGTTGTCCCATTATCTCGTGTAATGCCTGATCTGGTCATTATGGCCTCCGTATCTTCGACTTGTCATGATTGTCTAAATTACTCTCGGTGCAAGTAATTCGGTGATTTATTTTTCACCTGACGCGGACTTCGGCGCGCTGTTTGCTGTGATCGAGGGTTCGGCAGGCCGTGTTCTGCTATCGTGTTTTACAGTATCTAAGGACGGTCGGCGCTGATTGTTAGAGGCGTCTGGCGATAGCAAAATCCGGGCATGTTTAACATTCTTCGAAATGATCGATTGCGCTGGCCTAGGGGCAGGGGGCTAGGAGATCGTCTTTAGATATTATTTGAGCGTAGGATGGTCGACCATTATTAGGCTCGATTTGGCGTTTTAACTTTTATGACAGATAGACTTTCCACAATTGCCGGCGAAACGGCGCCAATAGCAACCGATGCCGTCGACACATTTGAACGTGGGCTGATCGAGGGGCCATTAGTGCCGACACTGATCAGGTTCTCATTGCCACTGATTGGAACAAATTTACTGCACTCGATTGCCGGCGCCTATACGGCCGCATGGGTTGGTCAGACCATTGGGCCGGACGGCTTGACTGGCGTCGTTATTGTCAATGTTCTTGTATGGATGATGCTTATGGCTACCGTGATGGGGGTTGCGTCTGCATCAAGTATCATGATTGCACAGGCCTATGGAGCCAACCGATCCGATCATTTAAAGGCGATTGCTAGCACTTCGGTCGCATTTGTGGTCGCCGGTTCAGTGGTTTTGGCTGCGCTAGGCTGGAATTTCTCACCTTTACTGGTCGATCTGATTTCGACGCCCGAGCAGGCCAAGGCTCTGACAATTGAATATCTTCAAGCCACCTGTTTTGCCTTATTAGCCGTATTCCCATTTGTTTTCATTACCGTCATGATCCGTGGAACCGGCGATGCGAGAACGCCGTTCTGGTTTACCGCCCTTTGGCTCAGCCTGTCATTCCTCCTTATTCCGGTAATGCTGACCGGCGCTTTTGGTCTTCCGAAATCTGGGCTGGCGGCGGTTGCTTATGCAAATCTGGTCGCGGCACTGATTGCTCTGGTGGCGATGCTGATCTTTACCTGGGTAAGCAAACACCCGATTACGCTCTTCATCTCAGACCGCGCCTATTGGCTGCCTGACGTCAGCATACTCCGGCTATTATTGCTGCGCGGTATGCCGATGGGCCTGGAAGGCATTCTTATCTCGGGGGTTTATCTGGCATTATTGTCAATGGTGAACCAGTATGGCGCAGCGACTACAGCGGCGTATGCTGCTAGCACGCAATTGTGGGGCTTCATCCAAATGCCGATTGGCGCATTTGCAAGCTCGGTGGCCGCAATCGCTTCGCAGAATATCGGGGCGGGGCGCTGGGACCGGGTTGATCAGCTGGCGCTGCGGGGATGCTTGCTGAGTGGCGGCGTGGCGACATTTGGCGTGCTCGCAATCTATGCTGCGGGTAACGCTTTGTTTTCGATTTTCTTACCGGATGGCGGGGAATCGCTTGCGATGGCGCTACGGATTAATCTTCTGGTACTCTGGAGCTGGATTCCACTCGCCGTCACAATGGTACTGTTTGGTATTGTCCGGGCGAACGGCGCCATGGTTCCGCCCACACTTATTATGGTTGGAACGCTCTGGCTGGTCCGCATACCCTTCGCTAATTATGTTCAACCCTATCTCGGTGCGGATGCGATTTGGTGGAGTTTCCCGGTCGGAACGATCAGTTGTGCGGCGCTGTCGTTCCTTTACTTTAAATACGGGAAGTGGCGGGAGAAGACGCTAATGGGGGATTACAACTAGAATTGTCTTCAAGAATGGCGACAGTCGTTTCCGATTGAAAACCATTAAAATCTGTCGCCAGCGCCTGACCATAAGCGCCAAGATTGCAAATTTCGATCCAATCGCCCTCGCGGATATCGTCGGGCAGGTAGAATGGTCCTGCCATTACATCACTGCTGTCGCAGGTCGGCCCGAAAAACCGGAAACCAGCTTGCTGGTCTTGGGTTCGAGGCGTCCAGGTTTGCTGGCTAGCATGAACAGGCCGGTGGCGCCTTGTTTCATGTTTCCAGGCGAACCTTCCGGCGTCAAAAAGGGAACCAAAGCTGCCCTCATTGAGATATAGGTCATTGCCTTTACGCAATTCGACCCGCGCCAGTGTCGAACCACCTTCAGCGCACAGGGCGCGACCTGGTTCTCCGAATATCTCTAATTCTGAAAATCCGTACTCGGCCAGCGCGGCCTGAATTGTTGTGAAGTAAGTCTCTAGCCCTGCGACATCCATTCCCGGATACTGAATTGGAAATCCACCGCCGCAATCGAGTGTGTCGATCTCGATGCCTGCTGTATCCAATAGCGCCCGGACATATTTTATCGTGCTCCGATAGGCCTCCGGATCAAGACACTGGCTACCAACATGGAAGGTGATCCCCAGTTTTTTGACCAATGGTCTTGCCGCGACCAGACACTCAATTGCGTGATCCCAGTCCGCACCGAATTTCCCGGCCAATGGCATAATCGCCGCACCATTCGGCACCGCCAGTCGCAAATGAAGGTTCAGGTCACGTGCGCGTCCAGTTTCAGCGATGATCTTCTCGAGTTCGGACAGGCAGTCGAATGCCATGTCCCGAACGCCGCTCTGATAAGCGTATGCAATCGTCTTTCGGGATTTGACCGGATGCATCAGATACAATCGTGCATCTGTTGATAATGCTTGTATGAGGTCGATCTCACGCACCGAGGCAACATCAAAATGCCGGATACCCGCTGACCACAGGATTTTGAGCATCGCCGGATGCGGGTTCGCTTTCACAGCGTAGAGTGATGTTCCGGGAAAGCCCGCAAGAAATTGCTCTGCGCGCGCAGCAACTCTTTGGGGGTAGAGGATGTAAGCCGCATCATCGCCGGTATAGCTGTCGAGCATGTCGGCGATCGAGTTGAAGACAGGCAGGCCATAGGGGCGGTCAATGTCAGGTAGAATGCCCGGCTGAGCCAATTGTGACGGTTTGAAATTGAACATGACGGTGTCCGTAAAAGCGAATAATCACTTCAAGAAGCTGAATTTATGATGGTTCATAGAGACTAAGCGGGCGACTATCGCCCGCACGGCCTACTTAATTCAGCCACGGCAGCCATGTAATCGGCGTCCTTGGCAAGGTTCCTAAGCAACGTCGAAGTATCAAACTCGACATTCAGGTTTATGAAAAAGAAAGAGAACGAACTCCAATAATGAGTCATCCAATTATCCCCGCAAAGCAAGACCGGCCCAACCGGTATTGAAAGTGAAGACAGTTGGGCTCACTCGTACTGACGATTAGATCCGTCGTAGCTCGCTTACTTGTCAAATTTCTCGTTATTCTGTCGAAAAGAAGTCGTCAAGAATATTTTTAATGGTGTCGGGCGGTCGGGACCGGACCGCCCGTCGATATTATTTTCTCGACCACCAACCGCGCCGTTTTCGCTTTTCCGGTTTGGCCGTTTCCGTAGCCTTTTCCGGTTCGACAATACCTGCATCATCAGTGGATGTCGTTGTTATTGTTGCGTCGACGGCTTCGACCGCTGTGTCCTGTGTCGTTTCACTGGCAGCGTTTGTTGCGACAATTTCTGCATCTGCCTCAATATCAGCTTCGACTTCGATATCAGTTTGATCCGGGACCTCGACAGTTACAGCCGGCTGATCATCTGCAGGCTTGGATGCCGCTTCATTGGCAGGATCGGTTACGGGCTCGTCAGTCATTACCGCATCAATTGTCATCGTAGACGCCGAAGTGTCCTGCTCGTCGGGCTGTGCCCCTTCGGATTCGGTCAGGACAACTGTTTCAGCGACACTTGCGCCTGCATCTTCCGTCAATTCAACCGCTTCGTCATGGCTGGTTGCCAGCTTTTCGTCACTGTCGCGGCGGCGACGGCGGCGGCGGCGTTTGCGACGTCCGTCCCCTTCGGTATTCGCGTCTTTTTCGTTCTTTTCGGCCGCCTCTGCTGCCGGTTTTGCGCTAATTGGTTCGAGCGTGGCCAATTTAACCGGTTCGGCCTCAAGCCCGCCGAGCGTGGCTTGTGGGAGTTCCGGTACTTCATCTGCCAGCAAATAAGAGAAGCTTGCTGCTAAGCCGTCAAGCAGGGCGGCGCCATCGCTTGGTGGCGTGCTGGCAGCACTCAGATCGTCTTCGCGCCGGCGTTTGCGTCCACCTCGACGGCCTCGGCGTCGACGTTTCTTGCGGCCTGTTTCCTCCAGAAACGCATCTTTATCGTCGCCATCACCATCCTGACTGTCTTCGTCAGAGCCATCAGCTTCATCCTCGGACGGGTCTGGAAGGAGGTGATCATCCTCATCGCCCTTGATGAATTTCGAGCGATCGAATTTCCGGTTGCCACGGCTACCACCCTGACTGTCTTTTTCGGCATCAACTTTGAATTCGCCAGGGATTAGCTGGCTGGATGAAGTGATCGAAATCGAGAAGCCGGCATCTGTTTCGATTTGTAGTAGCGCATCACGTTTCGTGTTGAGAATAAAGAAAGCGACGTCGGTCGGTGCGGTTACCGACAGGCTTTTCAGTCGACCGGTTGCGGCGCGTGCCTCGATGACCCGCAATAATTGCAACCCGGCTGATGAAACTGTTCGTCGGTGGCCGGTGCCATCGCAAGCTGTGCAGGGTTCGGAAATGGCTTGTGTAATCCCGGCGCGTCGGCGCTGTCTTGAGATCTCCATCAAGCCAAACTGCGAGATCCGGCTGTTCTGAACGCGTGCCCGATCCAGTTTCAGGCATTCTTTCATCTTCTTTTCGACCGCACGATTGTTCTTATTCTCGTCCATGTCGATGAAATCGATGACAACCAGTCCGGCCAAGTCACGCAGCCGCATTTGCCGGCACGCTTCCTCGGCGGCTTCGAGATTTGTTTTCAAAGCCGTCTGTTCGATACTGCGCTCGCGGGTTGATTTGCCCGAGTTCACATCAATCGCGACCAGAGCCTCTGTCTGGTGGATAACGAGATAGCCGCCGGATTTCATTTGCACCGTCGGCGAGAAAACATCTTCGAGCTGGTCTTCAATTCCTTCAGTGGCAAATAATGGCAGTTTTGATGTCCAGCGTTTAACTTTGCGAGCCTGACCGGGCATCAAGGTCTTTGCGAGGTCTTTTGCTTCACGATAAGCAGCATCACCCTGAACAATAACTTCCGTCAGACTGCTATCGAACATGTCCCGGATAGCCCGGTGAACCAGTCCGCCTTCCTGGTGTATCAGGCTCGGGGCCGTGGAATCGAGCGTCTTGGTTCTAATTTGAGACCAGAGGCTGCGCAGATAATCATAATCACGCCGGATTTCAGAATTCGTGCGCTTTGAGCCTGCCGTGCGGACAATCAGTCCCATGCCTTTGGGGACATCAAGCTCCGACATGATCGATTTAAGACGCTTTCGGTCGTTACTATTGATTATCTTTCTTGAAATCCCGCCGCCGCGTGGCGTGTTTGGCATTAATACTGAGTATCGGCCCGCCAATGACAGGAATGTTGTCAACGCGGCGCCCTTATTGCCACGTTCTTCTTTGACGACTTGAACCAATAAGACCTGACGGCGTCTTATCACTTCCTGGATTTTATAATGCCGGCTGCCCGACGGCCGGCGTGATCTGCGTTCGCTGTCACGGCGGGCCGGGGCCGCTGCCGGCTTGCTGTCATCTGCCTCTGCATCGGCGTCGCCATCATCGCTTGCTTCGGCGCTTTCGGTCTGGGCATCTTCTTCATCTGCCGAATCGGATGAATCATTATTGTTTTCGTCAGATGAGTCTTGCTCTTCTGTCGCTTCGGAATCGGCGTTGTCGGTGTCATCCTCGCTTGGGGATATAATGATATCCTCGTCAGAATCGTCGAAGTTTTCGAACTGATCATCGAAATCGTCATCTGATTCTGCTGCTTCACGCGCAGCTTCTTCGAGGATCCGGTCGCGGTCCTCTTGCGGTAGCTGATAATAGTCAGGATGTATTTCGCTAAAAGCCAGGAATCCGTGTCGGTTGCCGCCATAATCGACGAAGCAGGCTTGCAGGGATGGCTCGACCCGGGTGACTTTTGCTAAATAGATGCTGCCGCGCAGCTGTTCACTGCCGGAGGTCTCTAGGTCGAAGTCTTGAATCTGTCCATTTTCAACGAGTGCAACACGGGTCTCTTCCGGGTGGCCTGCACCGATTAACATTGTCTTGTTCATAAATTATAGCCTTGGGAGCTGGCGGCGCTAACGCACGGCTTGGCCGGCGATGGCGAACGACGCCAGATTTTAAAATTGTAAATTGTGACGCAGCTTCTCTTTCTCTGCTCTCTTGAGCGAGGCGAGACGTAAATTTCCATCCATGCATCACGCGGTTCATATATATTCCATTCCAGTATCGGGATCGTTGAGCGCTTTGTTCTGTGCCCAACCCCAGCAGGAAGCCTGTCTGGCCGCAATGGCGAGATGTGTCTACATGCCCCGTTCGGCTCCGGAAGGAAAGACCCAAAATGACCGAGCGATAAAAAATAATTTTTAATATGCTGGTACATCTGCAGTTAATATTGCGATGTCATATAATTAAAGCGATAGACGGTTATAACGTACTCGGTTGAGGAGGCTCGCATGATATTTCGATTGGGGCTTTGCATGGCGATGGTCCTGGCGGTTTTCGCGCCCTGGTCGCTGGGACAAATCCGGTCCGTCGGTATCGCCGGTGATGGCGAATATACGCGCGTTACTATCGTCTCTGACCGTGAGATTGAAACCGAAGTCTTCCTGTCAATGGAGGCTACAGGTCCTGTCTTCGAATGGTTCAGCCCCGGTTTCTCGATATCGCCACAGGCCTATATTGGCGATCCGACCGGCGGTATTTCATCATATAATCTGGGGGTCGGCGGTATCCGGTTTAACCTCGACAGACCGATGATGGTGGTTCGTCAGCTAAACCTGCCACCAACCCGCACGGAGCCGACCTATCGCTATATCGTCGACCTTTCAACAGTATCTCTGGCGCGCTTTCAACGGGCCGAACAATATGGCGCGCGCAATCGCGCGCAGCCCGTTCCTGATTTGCCGGCAACCGCGATGCCAACTCGGACGATGACTGCGCAGCTTGGTTTATCCGAGCCGGTGGAGACGGCAGCGGCACAGCCGTCAGACCCGGCAGCCACAGGGAGACCAGCGGCCGGCTCGCCCGCTTCGGCGGATCCGGTCGATATTGCCTGGTCACCGAGCTTGAAGCCGGATCAAGTCGGACGCCTGCAAGCAATTAACGAAAATGCGTCGCAGACAGCCTCGTCAGTTGCAGCAACGGTGACCGCGCTGGCAAGCCCGGGCACCGCGCCTGCGCCGTCGTTGAAGCCGGGTTACCGGCAGGCGGAGGCGCCGGCGCCACTGCCGCCGCGAATCCCGATGATTGTCGTCGATGCAGGACATGGCGGTAGAGACCCCGGCGCGATTGCTGTGAATGGCCGTTATGAGAAAGACATCGTTTTGCAGACAGCATTGCAGCTTGGCCGTCTGCTTGAAGCTGATGAGCGTTATGATGTCCGCCTGACCCGGGAAGACGACCGATACATCGAGCATGAAGACCGGGTTTCAAGCGCCAGAGACTGGGGTGGTGATCTGTTTATATCGATTCACGCGGATGCCGCTGCGAACTCCGAGGTTACCGGTGCTTCGGTTTATACGATATCAAGCCGTGGAGAACGCAGAATCGAGGGCACCGCGATGCAGAATGGTTGGGAGATACCCCTGGAAACCGGCGCGCCCTCGGAAGTAAACGATATTCTAGAAGATCTGGTTCTGCGCGAAACCAAATCCAATTCGGCTATTTTTGCCGAGTTTCTTGTGCCGGAATTAGGCAAGGCGGGGCCACTCGTCCGTAATTCGCACCGGCAGGGAAACCTGTTTGTCTTGCTTGCGCCGGATGTGCCGGCGGTTCTGGTCGAGATCGGATTTCTGACCAATGCAAATGATGCAGCTCGCCTGTCGTCACAAAGTGGTCGGCAAAAAAGTGCGGAGGCAATCAAACGGTCAATTGATGCCTATTTTGACCGACAGAACATTTTGCTGGCGTCAAACTGATATGAGGTCTTTCATCCTGCCGCGCGCTGCCTTAGTTTTGACCTCATCAAATGTGATGCCTTATTCCGATAGCAATTATTGCGTTTAGAGATACCGATGCTCGATACCTTAAAAGACTATTTATACAGTTGGCGCTTCGTCCGCCATGCCGCGATCGCAGCGGTCGCTTTCGCGACTATCCTGTTATTAAGCATTTGGATGTGGGTCATTACACTATCGCGCGGCTTGCCGTCGGAGCTGGCATTGGCCGAATATGAGCCACCGATCACTTCGCGGGTTCATGCTGGCGATGGCACTTTGATATATGAATTTGCTGACCAACATCGCGTCTTTATTCCGTATGACGCGATCCCCGAACATGTTGTCCAGGCTTTCATTGCCGCGGAAGACAAGAATTTTTTCAGCCATAATGGGCTTGATTATGCCGGTATATTAAGAGGGGCGCGTAATTCGCTGATCAGCAAGTTGTTTGGCTCTGGTGCCTTGCAGGGTGGTTCGACAATCACACAGCAGGTTGCAAAGAACATGCTGCTTTCAAACGCGCAGGCGGTTGAACGTAAAATTAAGGAAGCGATTGTCGCGCGCCGTATGGAGCAGACTTTTAGCAAAGAGCATATTCTCGAGCTTTATCTCAACGAGATTTATCTGGGAGGTCGGTCCTATGGTGTCGGATCGGCGGCGCTGAACTATTTCAATAAATCGTTGCCTGAGCTGAATATTTCAGAGGCCGCTGTCCTGGCCTCACTTCCAAAATTTCCTGGGCGGGTGAACCCGTACACCAATCCTGAACGGCTTTTATACCGCCGTGATTACGTGATCGGACGGATGCTCGCGGATGGATATATTACCGAAGAAGAGGCTGAAGAAGCTAAAGCAATGCCGCTGGAGACAACAAAGCGCTTTGTTGGCGAGGAATATTCTGCAGCGCTTTATTTCGTGCAGGAGCTGCGCAAGCAACTTGTCGACCAATATGGCGAAGAAATGTTGGCGCAGGAGGGGCTGTCGATCCGGACCACCATTGATACAAGGTTGCAGCTCGCCGCCCAGACATCGCTTCAGGACGGTCTGGAAGCCTATGACCGACGGCATGGCTATCGTGGCCCGATTGCCAGTATCGATGCAGAGGCGGGTGATGTCCTTGAGCAGTTGAATGCAACGAGGCTGCCGCCCGGCTATGGCAATTGGGAAGGTGCTATGGTTCAGCGCGTATCGACAACCGGCGCCCGGTTATTGCTGACCGACGGCAATCCGGTTGACCTTTCCGCCGACGATGTCGAATGGGCGTCAAGCTATGAACGCTCACGGGGGCAAACTGGTTTGCGCCGGGGTGACATTATTCTGGTCGATGTGACCCGACCGGCAGTCGCTGAAGATGTCGATAGTGCTGTAACGACATCCGCAACCGAAATACGGGCTGAGATTAAGCAGATTCCGGAAGTTGAAGGCGGGCTTGTCGCGCTTGATCCACATACCGGACGCGTTTTGGCAATAGTCGGGGGATACTCGTTTTACAAAAGTCCGTTTAATCGTATCACGCAAGCGCGCCGTCAGCCTGGCTCGGCATTCAAGCCGTTCGTATATGGTGCGGCGCTTGAGCGTGGTTATACGCCAGGCACGCGGATACTGGACGCACCTTATGTCTATTATGACCCGAATACTGGCGAAGTCTGGAAGCCTCAAAACTATATCGAAGGCCGCAGCTATGGTCAGGAGACTATGCGCGTCGCGCTTGAGCAATCGCACAATCAGGTTACCGCGCGCGTTGCAACCGATATTGGGCTTGAGGCGGTATCGGAATTCGGCGAGCGGTTCGGGATCTATGATAATCTGCCGCCATATCCGGCAATGGCATTAGGATCTGGCGAGACAACCCCGTGGCGTATGGCCAAGGCCTATGCTGCTTTTGTAAATGGCGGACGGGAAGTCCGGCCAACACTTCTTGACCGGGTTCAGGACCGCCATGGCGAGACGCTTTATCGGCATGACGAACGCGACTGTGTCGCCTGTGCGGTGGCAGAATGGGATGGTGGCCTGCCTCCACAGCTGGCCGACGACCGGACGCAATTACTCGATCCGATTATTGCTTATCAGCTTGTCCATATGTTGACGGGCGTGGTCGAGCGAGGGACTGCCCGCGGCGCGCGCCGGATTGGCAAGCCGGTTGCAGCGAAAACCGGCACAACAAATGACTATGTCGATGCGCTAACATTCGGTTTCTCCCCGGATCTTGTCGTTGGCGTCTGGGTCGGTTTCGATTCACCGAGAACACTGGGTGATGATGAGAGTGGTGGCGCCGTTGCAGGTGTTATTTTCACAGACTTCATGGAGATGGCCTTAGCGGATAAGCCGGGGCTGCCATTCCGGATCCCGCCAGGCGTGAGACTGGTAAATATCGACGCTGAAACGGGTGAATTGCCTACACTGGCAACGCGTTCGGTTATTACCGAAGCTTTCCGGCCAGGTTCCGAACCGGGTCTGCGCTTTTCTAGTAATATCGGGCTTAGCCTGTCTGGCTCGTCAAGCGGCCCTGGTTTTGATCAGGATTTTAAGGAGTTGGGTTTTGAAACTATTGTTGACGAATCGGGCGATCAGGTCGTTGAGGAAAGCTTTGACGACATCTATTAGGTCAGAGCCGAATTTTATCCCAGCAGAATTGTAGGACCCCGAATGTCATCAGAATTACTCGCCATGGTAAATCAAATCCAGCAGTCGACCGAGCTGCTGAGGAGGCGTCTTTGACTGGGACAATGCTGTTCGCCGGCTAGATGAATTAAATGCCTTGTCCGAGCGCCCTGATTTCTGGGATACACCCGAACTTGCTCGAAAATTAATGGGCGAGCGCCAGAAGCTCGAGGATGGCATGCTGAATATCAGCACGCTAGAGCAGGATGCGAGCGACGGCCTCGAACTTATTGAATTGGCCGAGGGCGACGAAGATATGTTGCTCGACGTCAAGCAGAGTTTGAGTGCCGCCGTTGCCAGAGCTGAACGGGCAGAATTGGAAGCGCTTTTTTCCGGCGAAGCTGATGGTAATGACTGTTTCATGCAGATTAATGCCGGTGCGGGTGGAACTGAAAGCCAGGACTGGGCGGCTATGCTCCGCAGGATGTATGTGCGCTGGGCAGAGAAGAATGATTTTAGTGTCGATGAAGTTGAAAGTCATGAAGGCGATGAGGCCGGGATCAAATCCGCAACTTTGAATATTCGCGGTACCAATGCATATGGCTGGCTCAAATCGGAACAGGGTGTGCACCGGCTGGTTCGCATATCGCCATATGATAGTTCAGCCCGGCGGCACACGTCGTTCGCATCGATTGCGATTTCTCCAGTTATCGATGACTCGATCGTCGTTGACATTAATCCGTCTGATGTCCGAACCGATACGTATCGCGCCTCAGGTAAGGGCGGGCAGCATGTGAACAAAACCGATTCAGCGGTGCGTCTCACACATGAACCGACAGGTATAGCGGTCGCCTGTCAGTCCGGCCGTTCCCAGCATCAAAACCGCGCAACGGCCTGGGACATGTTACGGTCGCGTCTTTACGAGATGGAGCTGCAAAAACGTCAGCAGGCGGTAAAAGATACACATGATGAGAAAAGCGATATCGGCTGGGGGCATCAGATCCGCTCATATGTGCTGCAGCCATATCAGCTCGTAAAAGACTTGCGAACCAATCTTGAAACGTCTGATACGAGCGGCGTTCTGGACGGTAATATAACGGTATTTTTGACTGCGGCTCTGTCACACGCGATTGGTGGTGAAGAGGGATCAGACGAGACAGGCTAGAGGCCGCGCGACGATACTCGGCTAGTTTGCGTTGCTTAGAGGCGGTGCGTCCGAAATTCGAAACCGAGCAACTGTTCGTTGCCGATTGTCTCGGGCGACGGGCACGTAGACCGCCATTCCTGAGCGGGCTGAATAATGTCAGGCCCGCTGAGGATGCGGCATTATAAGCGGCATGGACGTCCCGCAACGCGTTGCTTTGACGCTGTTCAGATCAGCGCGTGGCAGTTTTATCCGAGCGCGGGTATATTATGGGTCGAGGGTACAGAATATCGTCGCCGGCTTGATATTAACCGGCTTGAGCAGCGGATAATCGCTTTTGACGGTCTAGTTTTTTGTGTCGGCAAGAAGCGGTCGTGCACTGCCATTCGACTGCGCAGTATCGCCCGCCCCGTTGATCGGCGTAACACGATTGGAACTCGTTGCTTCGCTTAACGGGTTGTCATGCCGCTTGACCTGGCCTTCGAAAGTCGCCTCGGGCTGAATGATCAGTGCGCCATGGAGAATGTCGCCTGTGACCTGAGCGCCGCTCTCAAGTTCTACCCGACGTGCGCGGATCGTGCCTTCGATAACACCCTTAACGCGCAGGCTCTCGGCGCGGACTTCGCCGACCATCTGGCCAGAGGCCCCGATTGTGATATCACTTGCGGTTATGTCGCCCTCAAGGTGTCCATCGATCTGAACAGCGCCCTGAGACTCGATCGAGCCGACAATCTTTACGTCGGAACAGATGATTGACGCGCCAACGCGACTAGCTGGTTTTGAAGATGCGCCGCGTACTGCATCTTGGACGGGTGAAATTCCGTTTGCTGAATCGTCTTTATTCTTCGTAAACATGTTTGCCTGCCTTTAGAAATTCAACTGGGTTGGATCTCTTTCCGTTGATAAAAATCTCATAGTGCAAATGCGGCCCGGTACTGCGTCCCGAAGACCCCATGGTTCCGATATCGTCACCTACCGCGACGATGTCGCCGCGCCGGGTTCTGATCTGGTTTAGGTGAGCATAGCGAGAAATGTAGCCTTGACCATGGTCGATATCCACAACCTTGCCGTAACCGGTTTTCCGGCCGGCAAAAATAACCTTGCCCGGTCCGGCTGCAACAATTGGTGCATTCCAGGCGGCGCCGATATCAATACCATAATGCCAACCCGGTCGGTTGCTGATCGGATCCATTCTTGGTCCGTAGTTTGAAGTAACCCGGTAGGCGATGCCAACCGGCGCTGCCAGCGGTAGGTTTTCAAGAAGGCTACTATAGCGACGCGCTTCTTCCATACGCGCTGCAACTTGTATCATGCGAAGGTCGAAGTCGGCGTCTTCCGGACTTCTCAGCTCGTCGGCATTGAAGTTTTCGAGGCTGATCATTGGACCGCCCATATTTGTCAATTGCGCGTTCTGTGAAAGATCCGTCTTGGTAAGTTGTAAGACAGCATAAGCCGCTTCCGCTAGTTCGGCAGCCCGTTCTTCGAGTTTGTCGAGGAATAGCTGCTGCTCATTGTAAATAGCCTGAACCCGTTCACTGGTTACGCTTGTCGACAGATCTCCCGGCGTCGGCGCGAGCCGCTGTGATTGTCGTGGATCTGCCTCTGCCGTAGATGGATCTATCAGAATTGCGCCGCCATTGCCTTCGAGAACCGACGTATCCAGTACGCTGTCATTTTTGAAAGCATCAAGCATAGCTTCGAGCTGGTTATGGCGCTGTTGCAACCGTGTGGTGGCGGTGTCGAACTCGGCACTTCGGGCTTCCAGCTGAGACCGGGAAAGCTCGTCATTGGCTCTTAGTTCCTGTACCCAGCGCTCGAGCTTAAGCACTTCGCCATCTGAGTTCGAAATCGAAATAGAGGGCGGCATGAAAAGAACGCTCGCACTGGCAAAAATAAACCAGAGCGACACGGCAGTCACACCAATCGCAATAATGACTTGCTGAACTGTAGAGATGATAAAATAGCGGACCACACCATCGCTACGATGGTAAATCTGCCTTTCGGGAAAGGCTGTTTGGATAAACCGAGACGTTTTTGCAAAAAAACTCATTTTTAAAGCGCTGCAGCTTCCCTTTTGGACCGGTTCAATAAACCACCATCTTCATAAGCAAATTCTGACAAATTAGGGAAGAGTGTTATGTCACAGAAATAGTGGAAGTGAAGTTCAGCCTAAATTTTGAACATGAAGCGCCAATTTCCGGCATCAACACTTTACGCTGTTGTTTGGGAAATATGGTCAAGCACAGTCTGTGCATGTCCTTTCACTTTCACTTTCCGCCATATCGCGCTGATCGAGCCGTCCGCTTCGACAATAAAGGTCGAACGCTCGATCCCCATATATGTCTTTCCGTACATTTGCTTTTCAACCCAGACGCCGAATGCCTCGCAGGCTTCGCCATCGTCGTCTGAAGCCAGCTCGACCGTCAGTTCCTGCTTATTGATGAAATTCTGGTGCGAGCGCAGGCTGTCTTTTGAAATTCCGAAAATGTCATAGCCAAGTTCGAGGAATTGCGCTTTCAGCGCACTGAAATCTTTAGCCTCGGTAGTGCATCCTTTGGTGTTATCCTTCGGATAGAAGAACAAGATATGACCTTTCCCGCGTGGGTGATTGAGACTAACATTAGTCTCGTCGCCGGTGGGGAGTGTGATCGAAGGCGCATTTTCACCTTTTTCTGGTCTTTTTGTCATGGCAGGGTCCTAATATCTGCGTTGCAAAGGCGGGAGTGTCTAATTTGGTTCGGCAAACCACAAAAACCATCATTCTGGAAGTCCTAGGCGTTATTTCACTCCTGGTCATAAGCTGTGTGGTCTTCTTTTTGGTCCTGCTGTCACGTGGGCCGATTGAGCTGGAAATTCTCAAGGATGACGTCGAAAGAGGTCTGACCTCGGCTCGTAATGGCAAGCAGGTTGAGATCGATCGCCTGACATTGCAATGGTCTCTAAAACATCGGCGCGTTTATATTGTCGCTGACGGTTTATCGCTGTTCTATGCCAATAATGATGAAGCTGGTTGGGCCGAACGCGCCGAAATAACGCTCGATGCCGGTGCGGCTTTGCTCGGACGGATTGAGGTTATTGATACCGACCTCTATCGCGGATGGTTATATTTACAGAATACCGGCCCAAATCAATGGACGCTGGCGGGCGAACCATTACCCGAACTTGCAATTGGCCAGCTGCCACAAACTCCTCAGGAGTGGCTGAACCGGACCAACGAGGTCTTGTCCTCGGCCTTGGTCGAGTTCGACGAAATGGCGGCGTCGTTCAGTATGCGGTCGGCCGGCTTTGATCAGATGCAACTGGTCTTCATGGATGCCAATCGTCGCGAGTTAGCGACGATTGAGGATGCATCCGGGGCTGTCCGGTATCAGGATGGTAATGTTTTTGTTTCGCTGGCTGGGGCCGGCGAGGGTGTCGGGTTGCCCGACCGATTTGAAATGTCGATGGATACGACTGACAGTTTCACGGGTTTGCGCGCCAATCTTGATATTGGCGAATGGCCATTAATCGACTTGCTGGACCGCTTCGGATTCCAGCAGTTTGCAGCCGGAACTGCATCTGTTGGAACCCATTTTGCTGCGGCCGTCGACCGTGAAGACGGTCTCGAAGAGCTTGATGTTCTGATCGCACGTCAGACCGGCGAGCTGACATTGCACGGGATTGAAGAGCAATTGTCGGATTTTAACCTGTATGCCCGCTATCGGCCTTTACAGGATGAAGTCATACTTGAGCGGCTCGATGTCACTTCTGCGCATTTCGCGTCGATCCTGTCCGGAAGCGTCAGTAATATAACGGGTCAGGAACAACGCACTATTGAACTCAGCGCCCCCAGTTTGAAATTTGACTTGTCGCAGTATTTCCCGTCGGCCTGGTCCTTTAACAATGTGCGTTTTTCGGCTGAGGTTTCGAATGATTTCAGTCGCATCGATATTACTGAATTGTCTGGTGTCAAAGATGGCGTTGGTACCGAGATTTCCGGCCGCTTGGATCTTGTAAATAGTGAAGATCCCGCTGAGTTACCTTTTGATATGGCGTTGGATTTCGCGCTCCGGGGCGACTTTGGTAAGACGTTCCTGTTGGACTATTGGCCAGTTGATTTTGCGACTGGTGGGCGGGATTTCCTGGTCGACCGGCTGCTGGCGACAAAAATAAACGGTTTAGTCGGTGAATTAAATCTGAGCTCGGATAGTTTGATTGACCGGCGTCTCGATGATGAGGAACTGGATATCAAGTTTGCTTTTCAGGATACAGACGTTCGGTATATGAGCGACTTACCACCGGTTGAGCAGGCGCATGGGACCGGCTGGATTAAAGGCAATAGCATGTCGATGTCGGTCGTCGATGCTGTTAGCGGCGGCTGGGGCGTAAACAACGTAACTGTCGAGTTTCCGCAATTCACGCCTCGCGGTGAGAAGTTTACAATCGAGGCCGCGATTGAAGGTGAAGCGCGTGCGCTACTCGAGAGCCTCGCGCAGAGCCGTTTCTGGTATGATGAGGATGGCCAGTTCCAACCGGAGGACCTTGACGGACAGCTGACGGCTAATTTTCGACTCGACCGGCCTGCATTGCGGGATGTCAGTGTTGAAGATGTTGATTTGAAAATCGAAGGTAAAGTGACCTCGGCCCGTATCTCTGATTTCTTCTTCGGGATCGATGTTGACAATTCTACTGTAGATTTTGATGTCACGCAGGACCGGATGATAATGTCAGGTTTTGGCGATCTTGGATCCGCACCGATACAGTTTGCTTGGCGAGATATGTTTCGCGACAATGATGCGCCGGCATCGGTATCGGCAACCGCAATCGTAAATGCAGATCTGTTAAACCGGCTTGGTCTGGTCGGGCGTGCATATCTCAATGGCGATGTGCCGATTGAAGTGCAGGGCGAAGTTGGGGCGCAGGGGATTAGCCAGGCGACGTTCTCGATGGATTTCAGTGACGCCAGGATCGCGATTGACGAGATGAACTGGGTCAAGCCTGTTGGCGAAGCAGCCCGCGCTTCGGTGGTTTACAATCGCACTGCGGATGGCCGCAAAATGTCAATTCGGGCGGTCGGTGACTCGATCTATATGGCCGGGGCGCTCGAATTGGGGGTTCTCAACCGGCTTGAACGGCTTGAGTTCGAACGGCTTTATCTGAAAGAGACCGCTGATATATCAGGGGTTATGACGCGCACCGAGTCAGGTGGCGCTGAGCTTTCGTTAAATGGCGACTATCTCGATGTCAGCCCCTTGCTGGCGAATATTCAAGGGCTCGATGCTGCCGGTTCTAGCAATGATAATTCGGAGGGTTTCGGTTTTCCGATTGCGCTTGACGCAGACGTCAACCGGTTGATTTTACGGCGTGGATTGGAGCTCGATACAGCCGGACTCAAAGTGACTGGCGATGTTAACGGGATCAGTTCACTCGAAGCGAATGGGACAACGCTTCGCGGCGCGCGGCTCGGCGCCTCTTACAATTGGGACGGAACTTCAGCGCCGACCATTGGTTTGTCGACAAGTGATGCGGGTTTTGTCGCAGAAGCCTTTTTCGGATTGCGTTTCATGCGTGGTGGTAATCTGTCCTTATCCGGTCAACTCGGCACCGCGGGACAACCGGCAACGCTAATGGTGGAACTGCAGGATACGCGTATTTCAGAGGTTCCGGTCGTGACCCAGATTTTGTCACTGGCATCCCTGCGCGGACTGGCTGACACGCTGAGCGGGGACGGGATCCTGTTTAGTGATATCGTGATTCCGATCAGCATTATTAATGGTCGATATATTGTTGAAGGCGGCCGTGCCAGCGGGCCAGCGCTTGGCCTGACAATGAACGGCTTTTTCGAAACCGAAACGGGTCAGGTTGAAGCCGATGGCGTTCTGGTGCCGAGTTTCGGTGTGAATTCTGTGCTTGGTGCGGTCCCGATTATCGGTGATTTATTTGTCGGGCGGCGCGGCGAGGGTATTTTTTCAATTACCTATTCCGTTGCTGGCACGTTTGAGCGGGCGCAAATTGCGGTTAATCCACTGTCTGCAGTGACGCCGGGCATTCTTCGACGGATTTTCGAGAACCCCTCGGATACGTCGATCCCATCTTCATTATCAGTGGATCCGAGTTTGAGGCCGCCGACCGAAACCCTGCCGCCACTGCCGGATGATGAATACGTCCCGACAGCCCCTGGTCTTGATTAATCCGGGTGAACGAGCGCTATTCGTTTTTTGCCGATTTGAACTTTGAAGGCGCCGACCGTATCTAGGACATCGTCCCAGTTATGATTGCGTTCATCCAGTATTTTTTCATCATTGATGCGAACAGCACCTTCTTTCAGCTTACGGCGACCTTCGCCATTTGATGCGACCAGTCCGGCGACACGCAGCAGGCTAATTGTCAAGGGGCCATCAGGATATTCGGCCCGGTTGATCTGAAACGTCGGAAGATCCTGTGATACGCCACCATCAGCAAAGGCTTTTTGAGCCGCTGAATCGGCCGCTTGAGCGGCAGCCTCACCATGCAGCAGCGCGGTTGCGGCATTGGCCAGCGCAATTTTGGCCGTATTAATCTCGGCGCCTTCGAGTTTTTCGAGTTCGGCAATTTCCGCTAGCGATAGATCAGTAAACATTTTCAGAAACCGGCCAACATCTGCATCCTCGGTATTTCGCCAGAACTGCCAGTAATCATAGGGAGAACAGCGGTCTCCATTCAGCCAGACTGCGCCGGTTGCGGTTTTTCCCATTTTGCCGCCGGAAGCGGTTGTGATGAGCGGGCAGGTTAGTCCGAAAGCTTGCGCGCTTTCGGCTTTATGAATCAGGTCAACGCCGCCGACGATATTACCCCACTGGTCTGAACCACCAATTTGTAGCTGGCATTTGTGACGCCGATACAATTCAAGAAAGTCATAAGATTGTAATAGGAGATAGTTGAACTCCAAAAAACTATAAGGCTGCTCATTCTTCAGACGCCGCGCCACAGTTTCCTGTTTCACCATTGTGTTGATAGAGAAGTACCGTCCGATCTCGCGTAAAAACTGGATATAGCCAAGATGACTGAGCCAGTCGTCATTATTCACGATGATGGCATCAGTCGGCCCGTCGCCAAATTGCAAAAATGGTTCGAACGCCGTTTTGATGCTTTTTATATTGGCATTGATTTCGTCTTCCGAAAGAATTGGGCGCGATTTCTCTTTGTCCGTCGGATCGCCGATTTTCGTCGTTCCGCCGCCCATTAAAACGATGGGTTTACCACCGCTTTGCTGGAATTTTCGCAGCATCATAATGCTGACGAGGGATCCGACATGCAGACTGTTTGCGGTCGCATCATAACCAATATAGGCGGATGGTGCCGGACCAGCGCAATAAGTGTCCAACTCGTCTGTATGAGTTACCTGTTTAATATATCCGCGCTCGTCTAGAGTGCGTAAGAATTTAGATGCGTAAGCGCTCATTCGGGAATGTCTCCTAGATCGGCGCGATCTAACACGGTTGGAGTAAGGATTGAAGCGCAATGGAGCATGAATTTCAGCCAATATGGGTCGCGGGCTTTATGTCTGGGACATCATTAGATGGTGTGGATGGCGCAATGCTGTTGACTGATGGGGAAAAGATTACGCAATTTGGTGCTGTAACCGAGCTTGAATATACCGCCGCCGAGCGACAGATCCTGGCCGATGCAACGGACGCTGCGCGCCACTGGAATTGGCTGGGTGATATGCCAGAACAGATATTTGAGCAGGCCCGGCAGGTCATAAACGAAACGCATCACAGGGCGTGGCAGAATTTGTTGGCGGCTCACAACACGTCCACAGATGGCCAGAATGCATCTGTAAGGCCAACACTGGTCGGGGTGCATGGCCAGACGGTTTTGCACCGACGCCCGGCGAAGGGGCGCCGAGGTGCAACATTACAATTGATGGATGGTATTGGATTTGCCGCCAAGCTCGGCTGTCGTGTCGCTTATGATTTCAGAGTAGATGATGTTGCTGTCGGCGGAGAGGGCGCACCTCTGGCACCGGTCTACCACCGCGCGCTGTTGGAACAGCTCGGGCCGGCGCCCGCTGTAGTCCTCAATCTCGGCGGTGTTGCGAATATCACCGCCCGCCAATCGGACGGACAATTGCTCGCCTTCGATACCGGTCCGGCTAATGGCCCCATCGATGAATGGGTGCAGGGTCATGGCCGCGGGAATTGTGACTATGGCGGCAGGTTCGCCGCAGCTGGCCGGGTCCATGATGGTTTGCTGGCACAACTGCTTGAGCATCCATGGTTTTTCGAGGCAGCACCGAAGTCGCTGGATCGCTATGATTTCAATGCAAGCATGGCACGCGGTTTATCTTTCGAAGACGGTGCAGCGACATTAACCGCTTTTTCCGCACACGCTGTGGCAGCGGGGCTTCGTATGCTGGACGAGCCACCTAGCCGGGTCATAGTGTGTGGTGGTGGTCGTCATAACCCGGTGCTGATGCAAATGCTGACGGCGTTGCTTCCATGTCCGGTGCAGACAGCAGAGGATGTCGGCTGGCGTGGTAATTCAATTGAGGCCGAGGCTTTCGCCTTTCTCGCAGTCCGGTCCTTGCGCGGTCTGGCCATGAGCTGGCCGCAAACGACCGGCGCGCCGCGTCCGCTGTCAGGTGGCCGGCTTGTGTCGCCGGACTAGGCGTCGGATCCGCCGAACTGTTCTGACCATGCAGCAACCATTGCGTCCTCAATCTTCTGGAACAGGACCGGTGGCGCTTGCACTGTCATATTATGCGGCAAGGCATCAAGAAGATTTGTGTCGTCTGCATCAGGCCAGGCCCGGTTCTCATCCGGTATGCCAAGCGTGTCGAGAATCGTCTTCGCGGTTTCAGGTATGAGAGGTTGCGCGATAATCGCAAATATTGCGACGAGGTTTAACCCGGTCCGAACGCCAATTGCGGCGGCATCGACATCATTTTTATACTTCACCCAGGGTTCGGCCCGCGTAAGATATTCGTTGCCAGCAGCCCATAGAGCGCGTGTTTCTGCCGCGGCCTTGCGGAACTCCATTTGTTCATAATGCTCGTTGAGCGCGGTCAGCCGGTTTTTCAGTTCCTCGGCCATCCAGGCCTCATCCTCGCCTGGCGTGCCACTGGTCGGCAGTGTGCCGGCGAATTTTGAAACTGTATATTTCGTGATGCGGTTAACGAAATTACCAAGAACATTTGCCAGATCGGAATTGATCGAAGCTTGAAATCCTTCCCAGGTAAAAGCGGCATCCGAGCCTTCGGGTGCATTTGCCATAAGGTACCAGCGCCAATAATCAGCGGGAAGCAGGTCGAGTGCCTGATCCATAAACACGCCGCGCTGATTAGAGGTTGAAAACTTGCCGCCATACCAAGTGACCCAGTTGAAAGCCTTCAACCTGTCTACGGTTTTCCATGGTTTGCCTGACCCTAATAATGTCACGGGAAATGATACGGTATGGAAGGCTACATTATCCTTGCCCATGAACTCGACATATTCGACGTCATCGGCGCCCTCGTCAGTCAGCCACCAGCGTTTCCAGTCACTATCGGTGCGGTTTGCCCATTCCTCAGTTGCCGCAATATATTCGATAGGGGCGTCAAACCAGACGTAAAAAACTTTGTCTTCAAAACCCTTGCGCGGCTGTCCATCCGTATCAAGGACGGGTACGCCCCAGCTTAAATCGCGTGTGATGGCTCGATCACGCAAGCCTTCATCAATCCATTTCAGGGCGATCGATTTTGCGAGCTGGGGCCAGTCATGCGAATTATTGACCCATTCGCGAATGCGATCCTGCAATTTTGATTGTAGCAAGAATAGGTGTGCGGTGTCCCGAATCTCGATGTTGCGACCGCCTGAAACAGCCGAATAGGGATTTATCAATTCGACAGGATCGAGCAGTCGCCCGCATCCATCGCACTGGTCACCCCGTGCCTTCTCATAGCCGCAATCGGGACATGTACCTTCAACATAGCGATCGGGCAGGAAACGTCCGTCATCAACGCTATATACCTGCTTTGAAGTTCGCTCTTCGATTAGCCCGTTTTGTTCAAGTAATCGCGCGAAATATTGAGTGCGGGCGTGGTTTTCAGGACTAGATGAACGCCCGAACCAGTCATAGCTCAAATTGAAACCCGCTCCGGCATCGCGCTGTATCTGATGCTGCTCGTCGCAATAGATGCGGACGTCCATATTGCCGGCCTGCGCGGCGAGCTCGGCTGGCGTTCCGTGTTCGTCGGTGGCGCAGATGTAGAGTACGTCATGACCGCGCAGACGTTGAAAGCGGGCGTAGATATCTGCCGGAAGCATCGATCCAGCCAGATTACCGAGGTGCTTGATACCGTTTATATACGGCAGTGCCGAGGTGATGAGAATCCGACGGGGCGTCATGACAATAAATATCTTCCATAGTTCGCTATATTCAGCGGCGCGTAATTCTTCTGCGTTCATAGCGCTGCGCGCGAAAAATGGAACCGATGAAAAGTGGAGCCGAACAAAGGAGAAAATCATGAATCGTGTGTTAGGCGTTAATTGTCTTGGAATTCTGGCATCTGGTCTGTCTATCTGGATTTTAGGCTGGCTGTGGTATGCGATTATATTTAACGCGCCCTGGCTCGCGGCAAACAATTACACTGTCGAAGCATTAGCCACGGGCGAAGAGCAATTCCTGCTTTATGTCGGTGGTGCGCTTGTTTCGTTACTACTGGCTTTTTCACAGGGCAAAGCAATGGTGGCATTCGGTGCTGAAACGGCGCTAGCCGCGGTCAAAGTCGGCCTTGGTATTGGACTATTCATCGCAACGCCGATTGTTGCCACCTACCTGATCTATAGCGTCGACCACAATTGGACGCTGTTCGCGATCGATGCCAGTTATATGGTTTTAAGCTTCTGTCTTGCCGGGCTGATATTCACCCGCTTCAAATAAGGGCGGCCCGAAGCAAATGGCCGGAACACTAAAAATTTAGGGTTCCGGCCTCGGAGAGGTGTTGTCAGGCCGGGCAAAGAGAGCACTGGAGCGGGGGGAAGGGCACTTCGTTTGCGCTCTGCGAATTTGCACCAGATCCTTTCAACCCCCTCAATAGGCCATTACTTCATGGCGCAATGATGTCATTGCGCGGAAATAATGTGGCAAACACATGAAAATGTTATGACGTATTGCACTTCCTGAAAGCTCGCATTAAAGGGACCCCAGTGCCCCTATAGCTCAGCTGGTAGAGCAACTGATTTGTAATCAGTAGGTCCGCGGTTCGAGTCCGTGTGGGGGCACCACTTCCTGTTTTTCAAGTTCAGCATGCTTCGGTAAAAAACCATGATTAAGCAGGGCTTAATGGGGTATTTCTCTTGTTTTTTTGTCCGGTAAAATGCGGTCTGATCCCGCCAAGTTCGGGGATGGCGTGGGTATATTTGCGGGTAAAAATATCTCTGTGTTTAATTTAAACAAATAAATTCAGCATACTACAAATCAGGAGCGGGGCCGTTTGGGCACCTAAGCGATGTTATGATTTCAGTGTTGCAAACCAATCCTGGCGAATGTTGTCACACTTTTCTGGTCGAAATGAGAGAAACAATAAAACGCTTGGTTTTGCACTGTTATATGCCGCAGCCAGAGCGCTGAATTTCAACAATGTTTCATCACTTAAATTCGGTATTTTGAACATGCTGTATAAAAATGTCGTCGGACCATATATCTTGCGCCTTCCGAAACGCTGCCGTTGGGCGTATTTAGCGGCACGCAGATTTTTGTTGTTTGACCGGGTTGCGCGAGGTGGCTACCGGCAGCGGCTGCAATATGTTTAAGTTAAACCAGATACAGTTAGTGGTTTATTTGTCGTGCTAATATTCGCGCATCTAAATGATGCTGCCTAAAGGCTTTAGAGGATAAAAAATGCTTCCAAGAGCTCTGTTTGTCGCCGGTTTTATTTTTGCCGGCATAGCGTCCCAGCCGGGCCTAGCGAAGCCAATAAAAAATCCGGTTTATACGTGCTATACAAAAGAGACGATGCAACCTGATGCGGATGGAAGTTTTAAAGCGGCCAGCATAATCGAGCGAATATTTTATAATACATTCACGTTTGATGAAGCATCTGGAAGAATGCAAAGCGGTCAGCAATCCGAGGCTTATGTCTTCGAGCTACATCAGGGAACGTCGTCTACCAACAATCTGCTGGCCTCCCGCCAGTTGCAAGGTTCTGCAAGTTTTGTGCTGGAGGCGCTGATCATAAAAACATGGGATGGCAAGAATGGTCAGTTTCCATTCGTTTTGCACCTTCAGCATCATTCGCTGGCAGGGGTGTGCACGCGCAATTAATGATCCGGGGGTGTCGGCGTAATGGATTTCTGACGATACTAGCGTCTGTCCGACATGCCAGAATGGCTGCGTCCATCACCCCGAGAATATTTTAGCTGGTTGTCGAATTGATTGATATTGTCATGTGAACCTGCGCCTGATTTTCGTTCTTTGTCTTTCCGGTCTTCAGGGCAAGGGTGAGCCGGAATAGATCGTAACTGATATTCTGTTATGGCCGGCAGATGCTGGTCGTCAACATACATGAATCGGCTTGTTCCAGCGTCATGACGGAGGCCATGGCGGTAAACTCGCTCGGTTTTTCTGTTTGTGTTCGTGAGGCCTAGACGACTTCGTCCCATTGCCGACTGAGCCGCGCAGCGGCGTTAATAATTCCAACCATGGAGTAAGTTTGCGGGAAATTGCCCCACAATTCTCCGGTTTTGGTATCAACATCTTCAGACAGCAAGCCGAGATTTGTCCGTGTGGATAGAACGGCTTCGAACATTTTGCGGGCATCCGCAACGCGACCGATCCGTGCCAGCGCGTCAATGTGCCAGAACGTGCAGGCCGTGAAAGCTGTTTTGGGTGAGCCGAAATCATCTTCGATGCGGTAACGGTAGACATGGTCATCGACCCGCAATTCTTCATCAACACGCTCTACTGTCGCGATATAACGCGGATCCATCGGATCGATAAAACCGATCTCGGCCATAAGCAGGACTGACG
Organism: Hyphomonas sp. TMED17; assembly: GCA_002172915.1. Taxonomy (GTDB): domain Bacteria; phylum Pseudomonadota; class Alphaproteobacteria; order Caulobacterales; family Hyphomonadaceae; genus Henriciella. The sequence goes on from NHBW01000009.1 coordinate 41,642, forward strand.
CGTCGAGATCTGTTCCACCAAATGCACCGGTGAAAGCCTGACGGTCCTCGTTCCAGGCCTTGTCCAATATTGTTGCGTGTATTGTTTCCGCGCGTGCGTCCCAGTGAGCGGCCCGCTCGGTTCGGCTCAGCGCTTTGGCAATTCTGGCGAGTCGATCACACGCCGCCCAGCACATAATGGCCGAGGATGTGTGAATATGCGCGATGCCTCGAAACTCCCAGATGCCGGCATCAGGCGTATTATAGACTTGATAGGCGCGTTCTCCGACCTGCTCGAAATGTTCGAATTCCAGGTCGCCGGCTTTGGCGAATAAGCGATTATCGAAAAATGCCTGCGCTGCACCTAGTATGACATGTCCGTAAACATCATGCTGGATATGCTCGGCGGCCTGATTACCAAATCTTACAGGTCCCATGCCGCGATAACCAGTGAGACGCTCGCCGATTTCTTCGGTTAGGTCTGTTTCCAGAGCGATGCCAAATACAGGCTGAATATGCCCACCTTTGGTCATCGCGACTGTGTTGCGGAGATAGCCAAGATATTTTTCAAGCGTACCAACCGCAGCCAGCCTATTGAGCGCCGTTACGGTGAAATACGCGTCCCTTAGCCAGCAGAACCGGTAATCCCAGTTTCGTTGCGAGCCGGCATGTTCGGGTATTGAGGTTGTCAGAGCGGCAACAATGCCGCCGGTCTCTTCATATACGCAAAGCTTGAGCGTGATCGCCGCTCTAATCACGGCCTCTTGCCATTCGGGCGGTGTTGCGAGGCGCTGCGACCATTCCTGCCATGTATGCAGAGTCCGTTGCAGCCAGTCGCTAGCAATCGATTCCGGGTTGTCGGATAAGGATTCGTCCGGCCCGAGTACAAAGCTTAGCTCGCGGTCGAGCACGAATTCCCGCTCATCCATGACAAATGATACCGGCGCGTCTGTGGTAACTCGAAAATCGAAATCTTCGTCCGGAAAACGGATATGGGATACGCCACGACGGCGCAGGATTGTTCGTTCCCCGCGCTTGCTTTCCGCCCGCAGGAATACCGTGATACGCGGCATACCAGATAGTGGTGTGATCCGCCGCACCATTGAGGCAGGCCGGAAGAGCCGACCCCGGTCAAAAAATCGCGGGGCGAAGTCTGTAATCTTGAGTGATGATCCGTCTGCAGCAGTCAGAATTGTTTCGATAATGGCGGTATTACGGATATAGGTTTGCGTGCAGCTAACCTGTCCGGCAAGCGCGATAGAAAAGGCACCATTGCCACCGAGCAAAGCATTGAAAATCGGCTCGCCATCAAAGCGCGGTAGACACATCCACTGGATCGATGCTGTCGGGTCAATAAGGGCTGCAACCGTGCCATTGCCAATAATCCCAAGTTCAAGCGTGCTCATCTGTCTGCTCCTTCAGCCATCTCCAGACGGTGTCTGTATCTTCAAAACGGTAAGGTGCGCATGTCTGCCCGGTGCCGACCTTTATGCCGGTCCCTCCGAGGGCGACGGCAGCCTGCATGGCATCTTCGTCGGTTTTGTCATCGCCAATCATGATCGGGACCCGCCCGGAGAATAATGGGAGAGACATGATCGATGTCAGTGCCGTTCCTTTATCAACGCCAGCAGGTTTCAGTTCGATAATCATTTTGCCATGCTGGAAGGCATATCCCGTTGTTTGTCGGGCAAGGGCTTGAAGCTTGCTTGCGAGGTCTGGTCCGGCCTCAGGGTTCTGGCGGTAATGGATCGCGAGCACAGCGCCTTTTTCTTCGATTCTGATGCCTTTTGTGTCGCGAATTATAAGTTCCGTCGCTTGCAGAAGTGCGGCGGGAGCCTTGACGGCCACAGGGGTGGGTTGAGCACCAGGCGGACAGATATCGTGGCCATGGCCACCGACACGCCATAGCGTTTGCGGTGTGCGTGTGCAAAGGTCACGGACATCGCGTCCGCTAATTAGAACCAGAGCGCCGTTTAGTCGCTGGGCAACGGCGTGCAGGCATGCTGCTCCATCTTTAGGAAGAGCTACTGCATCGGGATCATCCTGCAGAGGTGCCAGCGTGCCATCGAAATCCAGAAACAGCGCATGCTGGGAACTTAAGACCGGAAAGGTTTGGCCCGAAAGGACCGGTGATTCAGTCATCATGTTTGGCTACACCGGTGTAAATTTCAGCGCGTTAAGATCATCGAGGAAGGTCTTCCGCCACCATGTAATATCTTGTTCGGCAACGATGCTTCGAAGAGCCCGCCAGCGGTGAACACGCTCGTCCAGTGGCATGGTCAACGCAGTATGAATGACATGTGCGAGATTTCTTGTGTCGTGTGGATTAACCAAGAGCGCATCTTTGAGCTGTTCGGCGGCGCCAGCAAATTCTGACAGGACGAGCACGCCGGGATCACTCTCGTCTTGTGCCATGATGAACTCTTTGCAAACCAGATTCATGCCATCCCGTAATGGGGTGACCAGCCCGACCCGGGCGATCCTGAAAAGTCCGGCGAGTTCCTCTCGGTCATAGGACCGGGCCAGATAGCGTAAAGGAATCCAGTCGAGATCGCCATAATCGCCGTTAATCCGCCCGGCCAGACCATCCAGGGTCTGGCGTAACTCGCGATACCCGTCGACTTTACTGCGCGATGGCGGCGCGATTTGTGTCACGGACACACGGCCATGGGTTTCGGGATATTCATCGAACAGCTGACCGACCGCTTTGAAACGTTCGGGTAGACCTTTGGAATAGTCCATTCGATCGACGCCGATGACGAGTTTTCGCCCGCCGAGGAAACGACCGATACGGTCGGCAGCGTCTTGTGCGGTTTCGGTTTTCGCAGCGTCGGCAAATCCGGTCGCATCAATGCCGATTGGATAAGTTTCGATCTTAATCGTCGTGCCGAAGGCCTCATATATGCCGCCACCGCAAGTCATGCCATGACAGTCCTCGAGAAGGTATCGTGTGAAATTACAGCGGTCCTGATCTGACTGGAAACCGATAATCGAATAATCGCACATTGCACGGGCGATCTCCTGATGCTCGGGCAGGGCTCGGAATACTTCAGGCGGCGGAAATGGTATATGCAGGAAGAAGCCAATCGAGCCGTTCCAGCCGGACTGCCGCATTGCCTGTCCCATCAATAGAAAATGATAATCGTGCACCCAGACCGTATCACCGCTACATAGCCGGTCGGTAACAAGATCGGCGATGCGCTGGTTCACATCTGTGTAGACCTGAAACGCCTCGGAGCTGAACGTCGCGAGATCGAGGCGGTAATGGAAAACAGGCCACAGAACGGAATTGGCATATTGTAGATAGAATTGCTCGTGTTCGTCGGCTGTCAAGTCCGTGAGAACAAATTCGACACCATCATCCTTAAGTGTTCGGGCACATTGCGGAGGTTGCTCGACGATATCGCCTGACCATCCGAACCAGACTCCGCCGGTTGATTTCAAAGATTCCCAGACCGCCACTGCCAGTCCGCCAGCTCGCGCGCCTCGATCGGCCGCGGTTCTATTTGATATTGCTATAAGTCTGCCCATAACCCAGCAATAGCCCGCCCCGATCGCAAATACAGAACATTGTCAGAAACAGCCTAAGCTTCGGCATGAAGCGCAGGAGGAAGGCGCTAAAGCACAAATTTTGAGCACTTCGGCGGGTTTCGACGATATTTATGGAAAAATGCCGCGAGTCAGCAGCGACGGGCTTGCCGTTGTGCATAATTGTCGTTTGTTGCTGTGCGGCCGTTGCGCTGGGTGGGGGCGCGGCGCTAGGGCGCGATCGGCACGTTGTTGTGAGACCGGTCTAGCGGTGCAATCAGTCTGTTTCTCGTATTTATCGCGACGCTTATTGTGCGGCGGTCACGGCCTGATCAAACCAGACATTGTCTGGAAGCATGGTAGTAATCGGGCGAAGAGCGGCGTGTCAGGATTTGCTGGGAGGCACTCTATAAAGCTTATGAGGTTGGGATCACCCATGCCTCCTCTTCAACCGACCCGCCAAGCAAGTCAGTCACGGCGCGATCGGTCACATGTCGGCCGATCTTTGCCATATTGTGAAAATTATCGAGACCATTATTTGGAAAACCCTTGCGGGTGCGATGAATGTTAAACTGCGTCGAGAAGCTCTGCCCGAAGGCGTGTTCGATGCCGTCTTTTCCAAGCATAAAACCGAGTAGCCCGCCCCAGGTTGCGGCCGGATTATCAGAATCCCAGCCGCACAATGTCGCGATCTTAATGGTTTCTCGAATGTCACCTTCGCCATAAAACAGGCTGATTAAACTGGCTCCGAAATTGATGCCCGAGGCAAAGCATCCATTACAATATAAATTGCGGGACGAAATATCGTAACCGTCGGCCTGGTCGACTTGATATTTTTCATAAAGCTGATCCCGCGTTGTTTCCCATGCGACACCATGAAGATAATTCGATTTTACAAAGTCGAACATTGCCGCCGTATAACTGCCCTCAGGTAAGTGTAAACGCGCCTGTTCGGCCATGATAGTGATGTTTTCCTGCATTGGAACATGCTCTGGTGCAGCAGCTGCAAGGGCATGCATAATGACGTAGAACTCTGCTGCGAGCGCGGCTTCCCCCCGCCCTGTTGTCCGGATTGGCAAATAGGCCATTTCCAGGGCGGCATCGGGGCGCCCGGGCGCGTAGAGACCAAATATCTCGGTGGTTAACTGCGCATCGATCATTTCCCAGTGCGGGTTGTTCGCCGGCGCACTTGTTTCTGGTGGTTCCACTCCGGCAAGCATTAGTTCATGCGCCCGTTGATTCGACACCCATAGAAAATTTTGAAAGCCGTTTTCATCGGGGCCATAAGGGGTTGGCTTGGTCTCGTCATAAATGTGGGTAATCCAGATTTCCCGGATCTGTGCCGGCGATAGCAGGCTTGTTTCATTCTGGTAGAGTGCCTGCTGGTAGAGGTATTCGATATCGGTATCGTCGTCAGCGCCCCAGATGTCCTCGTCGCCTCGGTAAACAAAATCTATGATCGGCGAGATTGTGCTTGGCTCATCAGACCAGATTGCCGGTTGATCGGGTGCGTTCCAGTCGGCGCGGGTATAAAACCTACCATGCGGTCCCGTGCCGCCGATTTTATCCATTTCCGTCACCAGCCCAGTCCAGTTTCCGATGGACTGTCCCAACCAGAAACCATGCATGCGGTCGAGATATCGATCACGATCAATTATCAGCGTTTCAGGCTCGCCATCAGGCGAAGTCGTGCCAGCTGTCTCCGTCGGCAGCGTTTGAGGTTCTGAATTTGCCGGCGGTTCGGACTGAAAGTGGCAGGCTGCAATGCTGAATAAACAGATCATGGACACATTGCTAATAACGAGGCTTTTGCAAAATCGTCGCCGCCGTATCACGCTGGCGTTTGGTTCGTTCATGTCCCGGCTCCGACTGGCTGTATCTGTTTGATTTTAGTCAACTCTAACTCAAACGGCGTAAAGCGGTAGTCTGCGAACTGTCTGATGCGACGGCTGTGCGCGGAGGGCTGGCGCAAAAGCTCCATTTCAGTTGCCGGAGCCTACAAGCCGTTTAATGCGCGACGCTAACCCTATTTCGAGACGGCTAATAATTGAAATCGGAAAATTGTGATGCGCCTCAAGCGTTTTCTGACATTATTTGGTTCAGCGCGGCATGATTTTTTTGTACCCTTGCTGGCACGCTGCGTCCGAAAAGGCTCATCATTACAGCCGTAAAGGCGGCGATGATGAAACCGGGGATAATCTCATAGATTAGCGATGATAATGACTGGCCGTCGACCGAGACCGGAGCATACAGCCAGAATAAGACGGTTAGCGCGCCGGAAATCATCCCATAAAGGGCACCATCCCTTGTAAGTTTTGACCAGAATAGGCTGAGAAGAATAACCGGTCCGAAAGCTGCACCAAATCCAGCCCAGGCATTTGAAACTAGCGATAGGATATTGCTTGAGCGATCGAAAGCCAGGGCAATTGCAACAAGACAAACCCCGATAGTTGCTAGTCGACCGACCATAACAAGTTCAGGCTGGCTAGCATTGGTTTTTATGAAGGTTTTATAGAGATCTTCGGTTAGCTAGCTGTAAGAGACCAAAAGCTGTGAAGAAATCGTACTCATAATAGCGGCAAGAATGGCCGCTAGCAGAAAGCCGGCGATAAGCTGATGAAACAATTGCTGGCTTAGCAGAATAAATATTGTTTCCGGATCTTCGAGCGCGCTCTGCAAATCGTTTGCTTGAACATAAGCGACCCCGGCAATCCCAACGAATACGGCCCCGAGAAGTGTAATCGCCATCCAGACCATGCCAACAAGACGCGCCGTGGCAATATCCTTCAAAGAGCGGATTGCCATGAACCGGACGGTAATGTGCGGCTGGCCGAAATAGCCTAGTCCCCAGCTTAAAAGAGAGAGTGTTCCAAGCAATGTCATGTTGTCTAACCAGCTGAAAAATGCACTCCGGTCTGGCCCCGGGCTGCCGTCGGCTTGCATCCCTGGAGCGGCTGCGGCGATGCTGGTTTCGAGCGCGGTAAAGCCGCCAATCACAAACAGGGCGGCGACGGGCACAAAAATGAGTGCAATGAACATGATGGAGCCTTGCACAAAGTCGGTCAGGCTGACGGCTAGAAATCCGGCAATGACCGTATAAGCGAGCACTACCCCAGCCGTGACGAAAAGACCGGTATAATAGTTAAGCCCGCAACTTGCTTCAAAAAGCTTGCCGCCGGCGACAATCCCAGCCGATGTATACAGGGTGAAAAAACAATTATCACGAGAGCGGAGATAATACTCAGCGCGTGCGATGAATCATTGAAGCGGTTTTCCAGAAAGTCCGGAATAGTGATCGAATCCTTTGCCATTTCGGTGTAGACCCGCAATCGTGGCGCGACGAAGCGATAGTTCAGATAAGCGCCAATCAGCAATCCGATGACAATCCATGCGGCCTCTACTCCACCTAGAAACACTGCGCCCGGCAGCCCCATCAGCATCCAGCCACTCATGTCCGATGCGCCGGCCGACAGCGCTCCAACCGCTGGATGCAATTGCCGGTTCCCCAGCATGTATTGAGAGATGTCGCCGGTTGATTTGCGATAGGCATAAAGCCCAATTGCCACCATTAGAATGAAGAACGACCGAGGGATAAGATTTCGAAAGGGCTGACCGTCATAGGTTCTGAGTCCATTAGCTTAGGATTATTGGGTGGTTTAGACGTGACCGGCGCAGTCGTGCTTCGGTTTCTAGCCGCGAATTAAATATTGGTTGATCCGCGCGATTGCCTGACATCAAAGGGTTTGGCCGGTTATAATTGGAGCTTGTAATTTTAATCAACTCTTCCGTGTGTTATTGAGCGAGACAGGTCCAAGTCCTTACTTGAGAGTAAAAGTCGGCTTGCCGCCCATATATGCCTTGCAGTCTTGGCATCGGCCCATTTGAGGCCGAGTTCGTCCGGGGGCTTGCCTGGAACAATCATCCCCGTAATGCTTATTCGTCTGAGACGCCGCTTATCGGGTTATGAGATACTTCTTGTAGTGGCTAGAGCCAGTACTAAGGCGCTATGCTTGCCAGCGGTTTCAGGCGGCGTCCACTTTGTGTGAATTGCTTGTTCTATTTGCCTGCGGCTGCTTGTGGTGACAGATTGGCATGATGGAAATGACCGATTCTGGAGGTTTATGATCGATGCCGGATAAATTTCTGAAATTTGCCTCAGTACTCGCCTCAGTACTGGCCTTTTTCTGGCTCTTTACGATCCCGGCAAATGCGCTGTCCGCTGCGTGTCACTGCAAGGGGTATGCCGGGCCAGGCGGTCCATGTTATGCGGGGCCTGGCGGTCCAGCCTATGATGGTCCGGGCGGGGCGGCGTATTCGGGGCCCGGTGGTCCGTGTTATGCCGGACCCGGTGGCGCGGCCTATGATGGTCCGGGCGGTCCGGCTTATGCAGGTCCGGGTGGCGCCTGTTATGCGGGCCCTGGTGGTCCGGCATATGCGGGTCCCGGCGGCGCGGCTTATGACGGTCCTGGTGGTCCTTGTTATGACGGCCCGAGCGGCGCTTGTTATTCTGGCCCCGGTGGCGGCAAGGATTGTCCGGAGATCTGTTCTCGCTGCCCTTAGACCGAACATGATAATCGACTTTTGCTGATAATTTGCAAATCCTTATTGGCAGACTGCAAATGGTAGCTGGTGCCGCAGCATTTTACCTGATTGTCTTGAAAATGTTCTGTTATTCCGACAGACTTTCAGTCTGAAGACGACCGGGTGGGGCATGATATGGCGACGGTAAACACAAGTTGGGCCGATAGTATTATCGAAAGCGGTCTGTTCGTATCACTGGATGCAGCCCAAAGGCGGGTCTTAGAATCGGTCGTCGAAGAGGTTAATGTACGCCCTGGTGAAGTTTTATTCCGGCAGGGCGATGCCTCAGACGCTGCTTATATTGTTATTACCGGCGCGATGCAGGTGCTGGCCAAGGATTATAATGACCGCGAGGTGATTATCGCGCGCCTTGAGCGTAAATCCTTTTTTGGTGAACAGGGCTTGCTGCAAGCGGCGCCCCGGCCGCGAAATGCAACGCTTCGGGCAGTAAATGGGTCTCGCCTTTTGAAGATCCCGGCGGCGGCATTTAAAGCCATTCATGACAAACAAAGCGACGGCCGGCTGGCCAGAAAAGATGCTGAGAACGCGCTCGAGCGCATGGCCAAAACATCGGCTATTGGCGATGCTTTCTCTCAATTGACGCTGGCCGAAGCGGCCCCGGAGACCAGTCACCTGCTTGCAGGAGAGACGATGGATGTTTCCAATCGGGAAACGGATCGTATTTACTGGGTCGAACAGGGTGATGTCACGATTTATCGCAACACGTCTGAGGGGCTCGCTCTGCTGTTACGGGTTGGAGCTGGCGGTGTGTTCATATTGTCCGACGAGGTCCTTGATGACCAGCCGAATGCGATCGGGAATGCCGATCTCATACTGGCCGAGACAACAGCGCAGCTTCTAAGCATGAATGTGGGTGCTAGCCGGGCCGGGTCTGGAGAGGACGGGGCTGGTGTGGATGTATGGCGCAAATTGCGGCGCGCCTTGAATGTTCAACGTATGGGGCTTGTGACCCAGTATGAGGGGGTCTTTGAAACGGAACCAGCGCTGATGACGCAGTACCGGCTAAGGGAGGGCCGGCAAGTTGTTGCCGCATCGCTGATCGAACGGGATGCGGTGGCATTTCGGGAGGTCGGTTGTGATGGCGCAATTGAATGGCTTACCTCTGACGTCGCTGCCGGGGTTCGCATCGGGCGTATGTCTGACCGGATTGTTGCAATTGACGCCGGTATGGAATGGCGCGGGCTTGGTGAGGCTGTCGAATGCTTGCTGAAAGGGCGGGAGTTGAAGACCTGGCATGGCGAGTTCTTTGAACAAAACGGGGTTCTCGATGGCACGGCAACCGTGGAGACCGGGACCGGCGATGAGTCCAGTATTATATGTGCCTGTACTGGAACCACGCGTGGCCGGGTCATGGCGCTCCTGTCTGAAGGCGCATCACAGAGTGACGTTCAGGCGTGCACTGGCGCCGGCTCGATCTGCGGTAGCTGCACTGTCCGTATCGGGGAAGTATGCGGCGATGAAGACCTGATGCGACCGGTACATGTCGATCGGTTTGAGCGGCTATCAACTGATCTGGCGGCGCTTAAACTGGTCGGGGCAGACTGGGTCCTGCCAGCGGCTAGCCCGGGCCAGCACATCGCTTTAGAGAGTTTTATAAATGGGCTCTGGATCCGGCGCTCTTACACCTTAGTCGGCACGCAGGGTGGCGAGCAAGGGTGGACGCTGGTCTTGAAAAAAGAGCCGATGGGGACGTTGTCGCCGTGGCTTTTTGAGCAGGGTCGTTCAGTTTTGTTAAGGGTATCGCAAGCACAGGGCGACGCCATAGATGCTGAAACCGACCGACCGCTTGTTTTCATGGTTGCCGGCGTCGGGGTGACACCGGCGCTCGCAATACTGAATGGGGCAGTTACTCGACCGGTAACAATTCATGCCTCAGTATCGGATCAGTCGACGGGCGATGTGGTCCGGGCCCTGATGGATCAGTGTGGGGGTCTGGCAAATTTAATTATTCAAAACACCGCCGAGCGGGGTCGGGTCGGCGCGTCTGAAATTGCCGACATGCACCGGCGTTTTCCCAATGCTGACTGGTTCGTCTGTGGACCTGAGAGTTATGAAGCCGACATTACCAATTGTCTGAATAATTTAGGGATAGACGAGGCGCGTATTCGTGTTGACCGGTTCACACAGGCCGGTGAGCCACCTGTCGATGACGGCAATTGTCCGGCGCCGGTGCCAGCCTTGCCCGCTCTGGCTGCCCGTCCTCATGAAACCGGACGTATTGAACTATCTGAAACTGATCCGGACGCGCCTGAGGCGGCTGTTTTGCTGGAGCAAATATTCGCGGAATGGCAGCAGACCGGCGAGCATGATCTCGCCGGTAGTGAAGACGTACGCCGCGAACGACTTGCTTTAGCCGGGTCTGGGCAATTATTTGATCCGACCACTGAAGAGTTAAAGGCTGCAGCACGACTGGGATGGCGTAATGCAAATCGTTGTATTGGCCGGCTGTATTGGAACGGGCTTGAAGTGCGCGACCGTCGGCATGTGCGTGATCCCGAAGCGATGCTTTCCGAAATGGTTGATCATTTGAATTTTGCAACAAATGATGGAAAATTGTGCAGTCTGATAACTGTTTTCGCAGCCGTCGATGAAGGCGGAACTGAAATTATCAGTCCGCAATTGGTGCGTTATGCCGGATATCGTGATGCAAATGGTCAGGTAACCGGTGACCCCGGGCATATCGCATTAACGAAAATGGCTGAAGCCGCGGGATGGCGCGGCGCTGGCGGCGCTTTCGATCTTTTGCCATTAATGGCCAGAGACGAAACAGGCCGCCTTCATATCAGATCTTTGCGGCCAGACGAGGTTCTAGAAGTGGATATCTCGCATCCCGATTATGGCTGGTTTTCCGAGCTCGACCTGAAATGGCATGCCGTGCCAGGGATTGCCAGCCAGGCTCTGGATGCATTCGGCCGAAAGTTTCGGGTTGTTTTCAATGGTTGGTATATGGGGACAGAAATCGGGGCGCGAAACCTGAGTGACCCATATCGATATAATGTTCTGCCGGCGATTGCCCGTCGGATGGGGCTCGATATTAGTGATGATGCTTCGCTTTGGCGGGATCGCGCAATGCTGGAACTTAACCGGGCTGTGCTGTATTCTTACCGGCAGGCTGGCGTAACGATGCTAGACCATCATACCGCCTCAACCGAGTTCCTGCAGTTTGTTGCAGATGAACATGCGCTTGGACGCGAGGTTCAGGCCGAGTGGTCCTGGATTGTACCGCCAATATCTGGCTCTGCAGTAACGCCTTATCATCTCGACTTTCCCAATACTTACTTCAAACCGGCTTATGTGCCTCTCGACTAGGGTGTCGGCATGCAGTGGCCTCGCCATTATTCTGGCAATGCACTCGGTGCGGTTGTCCGGTGACTGAGAACATAATTTTAGAGTCGCGTGTCGGGTGTCAGAGACCATTGTCGCTGTCTGACTGGCGGGCACAATGCTGTCCGGCATCGGCATGATTATTATAAACAGGAGGAGGCCGCGGTCTGTCTTGAACAGCTATTAACGGCGTACGCCTGAGCTTATCGATACTATCCGGATGAATCTGGACTGTGGATCGGGCCGATGTACAGCTAGACCGCAGCGCGATCGATTTTTTATATATTGGCTGGCATGGTTTCGTGGTCTTCCGCGATATGCCTCAAACACCGCTCTAAAGGCGTGATCTCACGGTAAATGGACGAGCTAGTTTAAACCAAACTTGATACCGGGGTTGGAAAGCAACGTTTTTATCAGGATTTTTGATTCCCACAAATTCAGCGCGAGCTGCGAAAAGCCCGATACGGTTGCGCCGATAGGGTTTTGGTTTATCTGAAATATTTGCAGCCGTACGGCTAATGACAACATGAGCAGATCCAGTATCGCGTCAGTGTTTCGACGGAATGTTGCATCATCCGAAAATTTGGCGGAATGCAGAGCGATTTGCTTCTCCGGTAATGCGCTAAATGAAAACACACGGTTTTCACCGAGCGCCTGCTTGAAGTGCGTCACAACTGATTTGTTATCGGTGGCGAGAAATAGTGGCCGCTGACTGGATGCAGAATAGTTATCTAAAAATGACTTATAATCAGTTTTATAATCGGTATGCCTTACATGCACGGCATCATAGACCCTACCGATCTTTTGCAGCCGCTCTGACAGCTTCTTGATAATGTGGGGTCGCACCCCAATTCGCAGCAAAGCGAAGACTGAATCAGTTCCACCACCCGTCGAGTGATGCAGCAGGACTTGCTGGGAATAATGTTTATCAAAATCGAATGTTAGCAGCTGATTGCTTTCGACTTCGAGAAGCTTTCCACGCCAGTCGCCTTGCCATTTCGTCTGATAATTATTCAGTTTTCCTTGCACACCGGTCGGGAAAACATTCATCAGTGCCAGTTTCGGTTTTATAGCTTTAGCTGAAAGAATTAGACGTTTGTGTTTCGGAAAAAAATAGCGGCTAAAATCATCATGGAAATTGCGAGCGTTTTCATGGTTCGTATCGACGATTACAGTGCGGTTATAGCGTTCCCCATACCGACAACACTTTTCGATCTGACAGAGAATATCATTTAGGCCGCCTTCGGGGCGACAGAGGATATATTTCGTCACGTTTCGTCACCTTTTTCGCACGTATCTATCTGGTTTCTATAATATAAGAAGTCCGATCGGGAACAGCTCTGATGAAATTGGCTGTCTTAAGAGCCTTAACGCGCTGCGACGTATCCCAATATTCTGCGGTTTGGGCCATGCCAGCCACGATTCCCGGCATCGTTATTGAATTGAGGTCGGCGGTTTTGACAAGCCTGACAGGTGCTGGAAATAGGCTGCGAGCAGGTTTTCGTGCGGCGGACCTGATACCGGACAGTGGTGCGACCGGACTAAATGAATGGTTCAAAGCTAAGAGGACCCCGAGTTGCTATCTTCGGCATGGACGGCTTAATAATAATCAAGGGATGGAGGAAAAGGGATATGAGCAATTTGATTGCAACCCGAACAAATGAAGGAGCAGCGGCCCATAAAGTACCATTTGTGAGCTATGGCGTGACCCGGGCAGCTGGCGAGGTCATGACCGGCCATTTTGGTCATACCGGCCACGAAGCTGTTGGTGGTGACAACATTTTCCGCATTGCATCGATGACTAAGCCGATTGTTACAATGGCGGCGCTGCAACTTGTGGAGGCGGGCAAGCTTGATCTGCATGCGCCTGCAAAAAATATTCTTCCGATGCTGGGCGAGGTCGATGTGCTAGTCGGCGAGGCTGCGGCGGATATGAAGACTGTGGGGCTCGCGCGCGATATTACCTTGCATCATCTTCTGACCCATACGTCGGGCTATGCGTATGACTTCCATTCGGACAAGATTATGGCCCAAGTGCAAGCCGGGAAGGTCCCGCCTCTCGCCGTCGACAATAATGATTTTCTGCGTGCGCCCCTAATCTCTCAGCCGGGCGATAATTGGGAATATGGCATCGGGGTCGATTTTGTTGGCCAGATGATCGAAGCTGTCAGTGGGCAGGACCTGGAGACATATCTCCGGGAGATGATTTTCGAGCCACTGAGCATGACCTGTACCAGCTTCCGCGCAAGTGTTGTCGGAGCCGACAAGATCGTGCCGCTAGGCGCGCGGTCTGCCGACGGCACAATAACAGACCTGACGGCTATGATGCCGTTAATTGATAGTCCGCCCTATTCAGGTGGTGGCGGTCTTTATTCGAATGTCACTGACTATATGAAGTTTATGCGCGTATTACTGAATGGCGAGCAGGGGCCAAGTGGCCGGATTCTGGGTGCTGATGGGGTGCATATGATGCAGACTAACCAGATTGGTGATCTGCTTGTCCCTTTGCAGCCGACAATGAATGAAATGTTGTGTAGCGAACATGAGTGGTTCCCGGGTGTCATTAACCGATGGAGCTATGGCTTGCTGATTAATGAATCGGATGTGCCGGGTCGCCGAAAGGCCGGAAGCTGCGCCTGGTCAGGCTTGAACTGTACGTATTTCTTCGTCGACCCCAAGAGTGATATTGGCGGCGTGGTTATGATGCAGATGTTGCCGGTTTATAATCCGGCATCATTGTCGGTTTTCGAAGCGTTTGAGAAGGCGATTTATGAAACCGACTTGTAGGCACTTAATGATGCTACCGTGAATGAAGTTGCTTCTCGGCTTGGGCGGTGCCTGAGCAATCGTCTGCGTGTCTTGTCTGTCCTGCCTGGCCGGCCAGTGGCCTGTGATGTGACGCGCTTTCGCGTGCGCGCGGCTGAGATAGCCCTGTTAGGGCCGTGTTTCACGCTTTCGGGTAAATGCGAGCCAGGGGCTATGGTTTACGGTTAGTCCGACAGAGCCGTCGCATAATATCAAACAAGACGCCATCTGGCGGCCTGCCTCGTGCCGGAGAGGGGCGCGTCTGGTTTAATCGACGATTTTTGGCGTAATCAAACGGTCCGCCTGTTGCGGCGGGTAGCCCTGTTTTGCGCGCATAGGATGGTGTTTGATTTTAGCGCGTCTTTACTATTCTATTCGACGCGGCTTACCGAATAGCTGCGGCCGGTGGCCAGGAGTTTCAGACGCGTCGAACCAAGTGCCCCTTGTCTGATTTCGACCTCCGTCGGCAATGTTCGGGGGACACGGATCGGGCGCAGCTCCAGCTGGCGCCAGACGAAGCCCTCTTCTGTGGTGAAGAAGTAGCGTCCGATATTATTACGTTCAATTTCAACCACTTTTGTGACATACCTGTCTGGCTCATCGACAGCACTCTGGCTTGACGGCGCGTTGTTTCTGGCGCGCGGGAACCAACTTGGTAATAGGCCACCATTGGCTTCAGCGGCATTCCCCCCTGTATTCGACGGCGCGGCATTGCTAGCCATTGTTTGGCTGCTGCCGCTTGTTGCTGGCGCTGCCTGGAAATTGTCGGCACTTGTCGCTGGAACGGTCTGCAAATCATCGGCTACCAGACCCGCAGCGGCGGCGTCGAAACAGGCAAGACGCTCGCCTGGATCGATGACTGATTTACAGGCAATGAAGTCTGCTGGTGTCTGGGTGAAAGCGGTTGTTTGGGTCAAAAACAGTCCAATTAGCAGACTAGGGATGAAAGCGGTCTTTGTCATTGGACATCTCTTTATAATAATAGCGAAAGCTGAAACATCATTAGGTGACAGCAGCGAGTCAAGCATCAATCGAGCATCTGATGGAACGTTTTCTGCGTTTCACCCATAAAGCCGAATAAGAAAACAATATCGTTTTGATCTTGCCGACACCCCGGCGTGTTATTGATTGCATTTTTGCAGATTCATGCGGCATGTCGCTTTCGACATGCTTGTTGTCGATGCCCTGACATGCATGTTTGTCTGAAGTTAGGCGTGGTTATGATCGTTGAGGAACAGACGCTTCGTCTGCAGCGGCAAGAGGCCTCTAACACGGCGGGATGAGCGCGTTGCTGCCTGAGGCTCATAAGCAAATTAAAGTTGCGTCTATAAACCCGGCCTTATATTCCAGAGATTAGACCTAGCTGTTATCAGTCAGTGTAGGTGATTTTATCGATTGCGCTGAGGGGGATATTCCACTGGCTATTACACTTGAGGATCTGGATACAGTGTTTGTGTGGCAAAACTGTCCGGACGAAACCAAAGAAAAGATTATCAGTTTCTGGCGGGATACTAGATTTGTCGATGATGCTGCCGAACGTGAGCGGCGGGTCAAGGAAGTTACCGCGATCGCTTTACATGGTGAGAATGTTGTTGGGGTATCTAGCGTTTACGTCGAGCCTTTAATTCGGAAAGATCTGTATTTCGGCTTCTTCAGAGCGGCTTTGTTGCCGGCCTATCAGCAGATCCTATTATCCCGGAAATTGTATCAGGTCACATTTGACGGTCTGTCGGCATGGGTTGAAAAGCGGCCACGCCCGCGCATGTGTGGCATCGCTTCGGTCTTTGAAAATAAGGTTTACGAAAAGTCGCCACTGCCGGTTCGTTCAACCGGCGCATCATTAGTCGGCTTTTCGCCAAAAGGCGAACCGACTTTTGTGAAGTGGTTTGATCACGCGCGGTATTAGGCGCTCTAGATCTTCCAATTAGCGCCCGCCTTGATGGCAGTCTCAATTTTGTAGGTGCGGCTGAATAGACGGAGCGGGTTCGCGGTGGACATAAAACCGGTCGGCGGCCCCTAATTTCTGCAGCTTTAATATGTTTCGGGGCGGCGGGTCTCGATCCCGTTTGAAACAATCAGCGGTGAGGTAATAAAGCGCTTGCCGTTGCGATATTCTCGCGTAACTATTCCCGAGCAGCGTGGGGTTTTAATCACGGCGCGTTAAATCTGGCACATGGGGTTAAAATAATGAAATTCTATAATTCAACCGGTCCGAATCCGCGAATTGTTCGGATGTTTGCGGCAGAGCTTAATATTCCGCTGGATATGGTGGAAGTCGACATTATGGCAGGCGAAAATCGCGAGGCGGCGTTTCTGAAAATTAATCCGGCCGGGCAATCACCAGCATTGGTGCTGGCTGATGGTCAGGTGATTACCGAAATTACCGCGATTTGCGAGTATCTTGATGAGATACACGATGGTGACAGCCTGATTGGTGACGATGCAGCCGCGCGGGCGCAAACCCGTCGCTGGACCCGTTGGCTGGATTTGAATATTTGCGAGCTAATGTTGGATGGGTTCCGGTTCGGGGAAGGTCTGCCAATATTTAAAGACCGTATGCGTTGTCAGCCCGAAGCGTCAGACGGGCTTAAAGCGCGGGCGCAAGATCAGATGGCTATGCTGGAGCAGCGCCTGAAAGATCATGCTTATATCGCCGGGGACCGAATAAGCATGGCTGATATTGTTGGTTTCGGGATGTTTGATTTCATCCAGACGGTTGGACAATCCCTGCCGGGGGATGCGATACACATTGCGGCCTGGTTTGAGAAAATGTCCAAGCGGCCGAGTGCGTCGGCCTAGCTTGATGCCCTTTGGCAGGGCAGTTATTTGCAGTTGAATGTTGATGAATTTTAACACCCTACTTCTGGTTGCGGCCGTGAGTGCAGGCTTGCTGATCCCCCTGCAAGGCATCATAAATGGCCGCCTTTCTGGCGTGATTGGCGGACCTGTGCAGGCCGCTCTGGTATCTTTCACCATTGGCCTGACGGCGTTGATTATTATCAATATTCTGCTTGGGCATCGCGTTCCGAGTTTCGAGAGGATGATACAGGCACCGGTCTGGATCTGGAGTGGCGGGTTGTTCGGCGTGATGATGGTGGTTCTGGCGGCGACTGCGGTCCCGCGAATAGGGGTCGCGACCTATGTATCCGCAATTATCACCGGACAACTGACGGCGGCCATCCTTTATGATCATTACGGAATTCTTGGGCAGACTGTGCGTGAAGCGACGCCATTACGTTTGCTCGGCGTCGGCTTTCTGATCCTGGGAATTATCTTAATCCGCCGGTTCTGATTCTATCCTTTTGAGAGGCATCATTTCCGCCATTGAAAAGCGTATTCATAGATCAGAAATGCCGGTTAGCCGGGATTGCCGCTGGCATATCCGTTTGCTGTCGTCTCAATCGATCAGGCAAAAGCGCTCGCCGGCTCTGGCAATGCCATACCCGCGCGCCAATACGTTTCGTGTTTCTTCTGATTGCCGGTAGCGGATCGGATTAGTGTGGTTGAAATGAATGAATTTTATGCCATGCCGGACAGCGTCAGGCAGGTCGGCAAACCGCTCCATCATATCGACAACTCGGGGATGGGGTATTTCCGACATGTCGCGGCCCGGCAATTCATTATCATCGTAAAATGTTGCATCAAGGAATGCATAGTCGACTTTTGAAACAAGCTCTTCAATGGCAACATCATCATTGCGCTTCCATGCATCCCAGCTGTCAATGTCGGGTATAAATAAAGCATCTGCGCCGTCTGTCTCAATCAGGAAGCCAACCGTTTCGGAATATTCGTCGCGATGGGGAACACGCAATGGCGTCACCGTGATATCCGGTGCCAGACGTTCGGGACGGCGGCTTGCCATTTCAACAAGACTAACATTTTGCAGCCTGACCAGTTGCTCCCAGGGGCCATTGGTTCTCAGATAATTTGCAAAACGGGGCATGACATGAACGGGAATGCTCCGCGCGCCAGCCGCCTCGCGGCCGAAAAACATTAAGCCGGTATAGTGGCCAATATGGGCATGGGTCAGAAACACGCCGTCAATGGCCAGCCCGGATCGTTGTGTCGGCGCCAACTGATGCAGCAAATGTAACTGCCGGGTGATTTCCGGTGTTGTTTCGAACAGATATCTCTTATCGGCGCGGTGATCGATCAGGGCCAGTGATGTTGGCCACAGGGTAAGGTCGATATTGGCCCAGGCTGGGTCATCAAGACGACCAATGTGCGGGGCGCCGCCATCCTGGCCAACCCCAAGCGTGACCAGTTCAACACCGCATTGCTGGCTCTGAGTGTTCGTTGCAATACTAGCTGCTCTGGCCGAAACCGAAGCGCTGGCAATTTGCAGCGCCAGAGCGAGTATACCGAGGAAAAAAGGTTTGTTATATTTTTCGATCATTGAGTTCCACGCAGTTTCAAACGACAGTTAAAGCTTACTTCGATGTGATGAACAAGGAGATGGCGGGCGCCTGATAATAGCTGTGTTATTGACTAGGTTTGTGCTTCCAACGTCTTTCGGCCTGCTGGCAAAAGAGAGTTTTGTATGAGTGTTTATATAATCGCGGAATTCCAAATTCATGATCGCTCTGAATATGATAAGTATGATGCGGGCTTCATGGATGTTTTCGAAAAGTTCGACGGTCAGCTTTTAAGCGTGGATGAAAACCCGGCCATACTGGAAGGCGACTGGGTTTCGACGCGGTCGGTATTGATCGAGTTTCCGTCTGAAGACAGTGCGATGGCGTGGCTGAATTCCGATGGGTATAAGGCGATTGTCGGCAGCCGGCTTGCCGGCAGTACGGGGCGGGCGCGTCTGGTGAAATCATTCGCCTCGTAAGGGTTTTAATTCCGACCGTGTCCGGATTTGTAGAATTCATCATTACCACATAGTCTGTAACGTGTGGGCAAGCTGTTATTGGGGGACTTATGCGCGCTGTCTGGTTTAAAGCAATTTGTGTCGCAGGCTTATTGAGCGTAACGAGCTGTGACGGCGTATCGACGAACCTGTCCAAGAGTCAGACGCAGCCCAATGATGTCTACAAGATTATGACACTGGAACAGTGGGAAACGGCTACACAGACGGGGTCGCTAACCACTGATTTCGACCGTAATGACGGGTTCGTTCATCTTTCGGCCTCACGACAATTGGCCGGGACGCTGGCTCGCTTCTTTGCCGACGAGGAGCAATTGGTCCTGATACAGGTCGACGAAAGCAAGCTTGGTTCCGAGCTTGTCTGGGAAGCGCCGTATCCAAATGATGGCCGCGGCGGAGTATTCCCGCATTATTATGGCGATCTTCTGCTGTCCCAGAGCACCGAATATTGGGAGATAGAACGAGGGGCATTCGATTTGCCGCTTACGGTTCTTAACCAGAGCGAAGAGTAGGGCGGTCGGTGGCCTGCCTTGATCCTGGCTCCAGCATGCAAAACCATTGATAACGCTTATCCTGAAAGCCATTTTGTTTTGCGGAGGTGATGGCGGGGTGAGTTATCTGGTGTTTTTCAGGCGATCTTCCTGCCGAGATGATGGCTTGGTGGCTGGTTAGCATGCTCAACTAATATTTGGTCATTCCATGCTTTATAATCGGAATGCCGGCCATTTTTATCTATCGGATGAGCTAAATGTCAGCATGTCTCATTTTGGAGCGACCTAAATGCCATTTGAAAACGGCTCAATCGCAGTCTGCTCCCACATCCCGGTCATAACTGATGCTGATGGGCCTGCCTGATCCGGCATCATATCGAAAATGGCCAGGCTCGCAGCGTCGTTTGAAAGCCCGCGGGGGTTATTTTTCGGACGGGCCTGTCCGAAATCCTATTTGGCCTTCTTAAAGCAGGATGCAATTTCTGCAGTCCAGTCGCGTTGGCGGTCTTTGTATTCAAGCGGCGAGCGGCCGTTTCGAACGACAATAAGATCATCTTCCGGCACAATTAGTGTATACTGGCCCTGATAGCCATTGGCGGAAAAGCTACCCGGTCCAGCCATGCCCAGCCACCAATGGGCGCCATAACCTAATGCCTCATCCGGCTGTACAGGCCCCGGCGTGCGCCCATAGTCAACCCAGCCCTCGGGCAGGATCCGTGAGCCAGCCCATATGCCATCGCGTAAGTATAGCAGACCGAAACGGGCGAAATCTTCGCTGCTGCAGAAACAGAAGGATGATCCGATAAAGGTCCCGCTCGGATCAAATTTCGGCATCGCCGACATCATGCCGATCGGTTTGAACAGTGTCTCGGACATAAACTCGGACATTGCCTGTCCAGCCTGGTTTACGGCTTTGGCCAGACATTGTGCGATGATGTTAGTGGTTCCGCTTGCATAGCTGCAAACTGTGTCAGGTGGAGACAGCAAGGGTCGACTAGCGGCATAGGCTGCGACATTGTCTTTGCCTTCAACATAGAGCATTTTAATGACATCGGACTCTTCGCCATCAACATAGTCTTCGACGAATTTCAGGCCACTCGACATTCGTAAAAGCGCATCCAGCGTTATATGTTTACGGGCATCACCATCGCCCTGCCATGCATCGACATCAGCCGGTTGATAAATATCCAGCAGTCCTTGTTTTACCGCGATACCAACCAAGGCGTGCGTGATACTTTTCGCCATTGACCAGGACGGATAAGTATCCGCGGCGCTAAATCCATTTGCGTACTTGTCGTACACTAGCTTGCCATCCTGAATAACCACAAGGGAAAGCCCGCCGGTCAGCGCGGGCTTCACAGGAGCCTCGAATGCATCGCTGATAAGGTCGTGCAGGCGTTGTTTCTGACTATGTGTTGGTAAATCGGCGCGGATCCATTTGCGGGTTGGCCATGCCGTATCCGGTGATTGCGAGGGAAGCGGGGGAAGCGCGTGATGCAAAGTGATGGTCTCCAGCAGCCGATGCTATGGCTGTATGAATATCAGCGCTGCTCGACAGTCGATTGCGCGTGTTTTGCTAGTTCGACGACAATATTCCTGTTCTCATTTGATGTTTCAAGTTGTTTGACGTGCCCGGGCTTACCTGGTGCCATTTCCGGTCTTCTCTAAGCTTATTCAAAATGGATGATTGCGAGCAGCGGCCGATGATCGGCATAGCCTAGCCAGTCGCGTTGACAGTAATTTTCATCGAGAAATGCAAGATCTGATTCAACTCTCCAGTTTCTGGCGGGGCCGCTCAGGAAAACGAAATCAAGAATGTTACGATACCTTGGATTGCACTGTGACCCTGTCTGCGGACAGGTTCGGGCCGCGATACAGGCTGGCGCTGGCCAGTCGATCAGGCCGTCGGACATGAATTCTTCAAATGCCGGATTGCCATGCGGGGTCGGTTTGAGATGCTGATAGTCGAAGTTGAAATCGCCGATTGAAATAATCGCCCGGTCGGGCTGGCTGGCTAACCAGGTTCGAAACAAATAAGTCTGTCTTTGTCTGCGTTCGGCGTCACCCCGGTTGAAATGATGGTTAACGAATGTCAGAGGCGTGCCATCGGCCAGTTTAGCCGTCATAATAAGCGCATCTCTCGAGCCGCCAAAAGCGTCGTTTTCCGCGAACTGTACCGTCTGAAACTGATCAGTACGGTAAACAAAGGCAAGACGGTCGCGCCATCTTGCGCCAGACTGCCCGATAAAACCGTCATATGTGACGCTAGAGCCATTATTAAGCTGGTTATCGGTCTGATTAAGGGCATCGATGAAAATATTGAGAGCGGTCTCGTTTTCAACCTCCTGCAAGGCCCACAGATCTATCCCCGGCAGGCGACGCAGGTCTTCTGCAACAAGTTCAGGTCGGGTGTCGGGATCGCTTTCAACATTAAATGAGGCGATTTGCAGACGCGTATCTGCGCTCGCCGGCAGATTTGCGATACCGAGTGTCATCAAAATCAATATTAGGGCGGCTCGCATTTGTGCTCTCTAATAAACTTAGGTTTGAATTAGAGAGCATTATTTTCATGCGGACGCTAGATTAGAATTTTGTCATGGGGGGTGAGATGTCGCGACCGCGATAATTTTACCGCCGGGGACCGATTATTGTAGCGACGGCACCGGCGCACGTTTTTCCCAGCTTGAGACCAGGCGATAACCCGATGCCAGAAATAGCCATTTTTATTATAATGCCGACCATAAAAGTATGCTTAAGTATTATTTTTGAACAATTTTTTAGAATTTGAGCAGTTTAGGGAAACTTGAGTTCATCCACGGTGACCAGTCTCATGCGTGCTCTGTGGGCCCGTTTTAATTTTGCACAAGGGTCCGGCTATAGGCTTCAGCTTATTGCTCTGCCCCAGGGTCTGGTTGCCACGCTCACCACGATCTGCGCGGTATGTCCGGCTCACCGTGCGATTGGTGAGCCGGACAGCGTGCTTCACACGTTGCGCGCGAAAAATGCCATATCATTGGCCGTATGCCGGCTGATTTCGGGACATGCAACGGGATAGATTTCGGTAGCATGGGTCGTGCCCATCAATTGGCGGCATTGCGCTTTAACGCCGGCTTGCAGTAGCAACCGGAAAAATGCCAGACCTTCGTCACGTAGTGGGTCAGCTTCATTGATACTGATCATCGTCGGCGGAAAGTCTTTTAGGTCTTCGGCGGTTGAGAAAAGCGGCCAGGCCAGCGGGTTCCGGTCATTGAATGCCTCAATGCCGTAACCGATGCGACGATTGTTGCCATGCAGATTGATTGCGATCCCGTTATTCTCTGTTGCCGACGGTAGCGCTTCATCGGGCCATGCACCGGCGATATAGGGACACAGGGCATAGAGGCCTTTGACAAGTCCGTTCGATCCTTCGCGAAGCAGCGACATGACGGTTGCAATGCTTAAATTACCGCCACCACTATCGCCTGCGATGATAATTCTGTCCTTGTCGATACCGAGCGCTTCGGCTTCGTTTGCGACCCATTTGAGCCCTGAGACACAATCATTCAGGCCAGCCGGGAAGGGGGCAATCTCTGGAACTGAAGACGGCCGCACACAGTTACGGAAATCAATCATTGCAACGGCGATATTCTGCGCCGCCATAATCCGTCCCCAGGCTGAATACAGTCCATTATAGCAAGACCAGTAACTCATGCCGCCGCCATGGATATAATAAATGCATGGAAGAATCTCGTCATTGTCGGGCCGAACGAGTTTAAGGTTAAGCAGATTTCCGTCAGGCGCCGATATCAGCTTGTAGGAGGTGGTTCTCAGACCCGCTGACGGTGCGACATGATCATTGTCCATCATCGCGCTTATCGAGGCATCAATCGTCGCTTCAGTGGCGAGAGAGGATTCGCTGTTTGAGCGTGCTAGAAGCTCTTCACGGTCTGCAACATCCTGACCTTGTGGGATCCCGCCAACCGCGCCAAAGAACATTCTCAAGCGTGGGTCGATGCGCGGATCATCGGCGATACTGGTTACCATTTCTAACCCTCCTTATTGTTTTTTTTAGATGCTAGTACGGAAATTTTCCTGTCTCAAAGCTAAAACATTTTCTCTACCGAAATGCCGCATGCCGCGCCGTAGATTTGTCGGACAATAACAATTCAGCTAAAATGGATGATCGGATCCAGATTAGGCGGAACAAGATGATAGGCACGGATAAGCAGCACGGGAGTGTTCTGGTTCTAGGTGCGGGCGCCCAAAACGGGTTGGGCAGTGCACTTGCGCGTAGATTTGCTTCAGCCGGCTATGATCTCGTTGTCACCGGCCGTTCGGCGGACAAGGTTGGTAAGATCGCAGCTGATATTGAAGCCGCAGGCGGCATTGCGCAGGCCGAGACAGTTGATGTTACGAACGTTGATGATCTTGATCGCATATTTAGCATTCTCGCTAATAAAGGGCCGATTTCTGCGGTACTCTATAATGCTGGCAATAATGGTATCATTCCTTTTGCGGAGCTAACGGCCGAGCAATTTCAAGCCTTCTGGCATGTTGGCTGTCTCGGTGGCTTCCACGTCGCCAAGCGTGCTCTTCCTTTGCTCGAGGCACAAGGCAGCGGCAGCTTGTTCTTTACCGGCGCGTCGGCTTCCTTGCGAGGACGCCCAAATTTCGCACAGTTTTCAGTTGCAAAAGCGGGCTTGCGAATGCTGGCTCAGTCACTCGCCCGAGAATATGGCCCAAAAGGGATTCATGTCGCTCATTTCATTATTGATGGGGTGATCGATGGCGAAATTGTCCGGCAGAAATTCGGAGACTATATCGACCGCCTTGGCGAAGACGGGACGCTGAAACCAGAGGCGATTGCGGACACATTTTTCGCGGTCCACCAGCAGGGCCGGTCGGCCTGGACGCACGAACTTGATTTACGCCCGTTTAAGGAGGCTTGGTAGCAACAGGGAGTTAGTTATTATGGAAAATACAGGTCAATGCCTATGTGGTGCGGTAACATATTCATTCACCGGCGGCACAGAGACGGTGGTGATGTACCACTGTAAGAACTGTCAGCGCCAAAGCGGCAGCGCATACTCGTTAAATTTAGTTGTTCCTTCGGAGGGAGTACGCCTGACCGGCAAGCTGAAGCGCTATGAGGACAAAGGTGAGGGTGGAGCGCCCGTTTATCGGGAGTTTTGCCCCGAATTTGGCTCACCTGTTCGATCTTTTGTCACCGGACTTCCAGGTATGGATGTTTTTAAGGTTGGGACCCTGCATAAAACTGAAAATATTTCACCTCAGGTTCAAATCTGGTGCACAAGTGCCGTAGCCGGCTTGAAAATTGACGCATCCGTGCCGGCTTTTGATAAGAACATACCCAGCTAGGTCAGTTTTCCCATGACAGGTTTGGCTTAAAGGTAAAGCGGCCGCCGATCTTGTTTGGATCCATGAATAAATGTGTTTTGAATCCATGTGTACGTTCCGTACTTTTTGTTTAACGTATTGATTTTAAAACCTTTACGAGGGCGATTTTATTCTGGCTTCCGAGAGAAAATAGGGTGTTGCAGGATTGAAAACTTATCGCAATTCGCCGTCTGAAAGCTATATTTCAAGATCTAATACCCAATGGCCGCTATATTTTGCGACCGCCGTCGCGTATGGGCTAGGGCGAGTTCAGCATGTCCTTTCTAGCCTAAAATACAAGCATCCGGGCTAGCGGGCGCGCGGGTGTGTTAGGCGGTGCGTATATAATGGCGCTCGAAACGCCAATCAGCCAGACTGCAATTACGATATGATAAAGGTGAAAGCTGAGTTCTGGACCTAAAACAGGGGACCGTCTGATAAAGACTAGACCAAAGACAAACAAACTCAGCGTGAAGCCATGCGCGAGCCGCATATTTAGCGGCTGATGAGATGCCATCAGGGCAAGAATGGGCAGGATAATGCCGCCAGCCAGCAAAACCATCATGGTTGCTACTGGCAGCCAGATTGACAGTATGGTGAGACCGATAGCGACCGGCACAAGGCAAGCCTTTAGATTACGATGTATTGCGGTATCACCGATGGTGCCAATCATCGCCGCTACAAATAAAATGATCGCAAGCACGCTCCCTTTCTGGGTCAGCATAGGATGAATTGTGCCGAGCGCCTCATGCCATTGGAGGCCGAATCTTGCCGCGCCGAGTAATGCTGCGAACCCGAGGACGGCAATTGCGGTCGCGGCAATATACTGTCTGTGAAGCAATAGGGCTTTGGCACAGATCGCTGCCGACACCACGATCACGAGTTCGGACAGGGCGAAATGAGGTGGCATTTACGCTCTAGCCGTCAGGCTTTGCTGCACCTTTTGCGCCGCCTCCCGCTTTATATCCAGCGAAGTTTGTCGAGATCCGTCATGGCTCCAGCCCGGTTGTGCCACAATATATTTCAGCCGATCTTTCCAGCTTCGATTTGGGCCGAAAACATCCTTCAGGACCCCCCAATATTCGTGAAATATGATTGTTATGGGATTGTAGGTCTCGAGGTCTTTCACCAGACCATAATCGGGTCTATCGTTGAGATCCTCTTCTGCGAATGTCCCGAATAATCTGTCCCAGATAATCAATGTGCCAGCATAATTGGTGTCCAGATAGCGTGGATTTTTGCCGTGATGGACGCGGTGATGAGACGGAGTGTTAAAAATGGCTTCAATCCATGGGTGTAATTTGCCGACCAGTTCCGTGTGTAAAAAGAATTGATAGACAGCATTCAAGGCGCCGCAAAAAATTACCAGAACGGGATCGAAACCGATCAGTACGAGCGGCACTTTCAAAAGGGTTGTGCCAGTAAAATGCTTCGTCCACCCCTGTCGCAAGGCGACGGCAAAATTGAAATGGGTACTCGAGTGATGGGTCACATGCATTGCCCATGGCCACCTAATCCGATGCGCCATGCGGTGGTGTAAATAGTAACGCATGTCATCGAGGATGAAACAGACGATGATTGCCGAAAGTGTCAGCGGTATGTCGGCGATCCTAAACTGGGCGGCCCATAATAGCAGGCCCAATGTTAGGAAGGCCGAAGCCCCATTTGTGAGAACACTTGTCAGTCCGAGAAAAATACTGGTTCCGTCGTCCTGCATATCCAGATTACCCGGGACTTTGAAGACTTTGACAGCTAGGGTCTCGAGGAATATGGCGCCGAAAAAAAACGGAATGGCAATTAAGGTCACTTTAGACGCAACGATATCTTCTAAAGCCAATATACCCTCCAAAAGTCGTATCTTAGCAGCTGGTTATTAGACTCAGAATAGAGTTGTTTATTAATGATGGTAAGTGAATAATCGCAATTAAACTATAAAAAATACGCATTAATGTTCGACCTTCGTCTTCTTAATCATTTCGATGCAGTCTATCGGCACCGCAATTTTTCGAAGGCTGCGGAGGAGATTGGCTTGTCACAATCGGCCCTGACGAAGAGCATTAAAGTGCTTGAGGCTAGTTGGGGCGTCGATCTGTTTTCCAGAACGACCCGCAGCGTTATGCCGACTGAAGCGGGCCATCGGCTCAAAGCGGCCGGTGATGACCTGCTGGCGCACGCAGAAATGGTGAAAACGGAAACGCTCGGTAGAGAGCGGGTGTTGCGGGTGTTGACAGGCGCCGCCGTGCTTGAAACATTCGTTCATAAGGCTGTTGCTCGGTATCGTCAGAATTACCCGAATACGCGGCTCATATTTCTTGCCATGCCACCGGGAGCCGCTATTGAGGAGCTGATGCGCAACCGGGCGCATCTTCTGTTGTATCATTCGTATACAGTTGCTGCGTTTCCGCACGAACAGCGTTTAAAGACTGAGGAAGTTAACAAAACGCCATGTTATATGCTGTCACGCAAGGATCATCCGGTTCTGGACATTGATCTGACACTCGATGCGGCGTTGGCGTTCGAATGGGCTGTCGTTAATATGGACCCCATGTTCCTGAAAAAGCTGCCATAGGCGACGCAAAGCTTGGTCGAACAGCATGAGTTTCCGAAATATTCATTGCTAAGCCTTAGCGCCTGCATCGAGCTTGTTCGGTCTTCTAATGTTTTATCAATTGTTCCCGAAGCCGCGATCGAATATCTTTCGGATCGCGATCAATTTGTGCTCACCAAGATGCCGGTGGAGCTAAATTTCCGAGTTTCTGCTGTAACCCTTAATGAGGGATGGGAGGAGCCAATGGTCAAACAGTTCATCAAGATTTGCAACGAAATTTGAATTAGTGTGGTCGCGGCGAACGCGGCCGCCACCGTGTATTGCAATAGTTGCCATAAAAAACAGGATCTGATCCTGTCACGCTTGATGCGTGGTATCTGATATCCCGCTTCATCTCGCAATTCGTATAACACTTGTAATGGGTTCTATCGCGATAAAAAACGACCAGAGCTTTCACTCTGGTCGCTTCAGATTTGTAACCGATAGCTTATTCGGCCGTGTAAATAATCTCGCATACTTCGACGGAGTCATTGACGATTTCGCGACCCGTGGCGGCAATACCGGTTAATGCCTCAGCGTACCAATCCGGAGCAGCATATTGCGCGGCCATTAAAGCGCCGAGCCTGTGCGAATCTGGGGCGATAACTCGAACAGTTACGATACCGACCTCGTCCGGACCGCTCACAGGTGCGGTGAGTACCGCCATGAAAATATCCTCAAACCCGTTCGCGTGCATCGCTGCTTCCATCGCTGAAATCGCTTCGGCATAAGCTGCAGGCTGGCTGGTTTTGACTTTATAAACACGCTCGACGCCCGGGTTCAGCTCAAAATCATTGATTGGAACATACATTTCCGAGTCGATGATTGTCCGCATTTCAGAAATTGGACCGCTTGTAGGTGCACCAAGAAATTTGATGCCGGCATCCATCGCATCGCCCATGCTCGAATACCCGGTCCAAACAAACATTTCGCCGTAATATTGCGACCCTGCGGTCGTCCTGCAAACACCTGCGACTTCCGCTTCTAAAGCCGAGAATATGACCGGATTTGCCTTGAGCGCAGCGACATAAGTTGTCTGGTCTTCGACAGCCATGTTGAGAACATTGAAAGCGCCACGATCTTGTGCGCTTGCAATCCCGGTAATCGCAAGTGCGGCCAGAGAGGCCGTAATAAGTTTTTTCATTTTTATCCCCAATTTTCTTTCATCAAGCCAGTAGTCTGACGCTTTATGTCTGGCGGTTTGATGAAAAGTTTCGCTTTGCGTCAGAATAAAAGCCGGCTTAACCGATACAATTCATGCTGTTGGCGCTTATCTTGCGGAATCCGTCTTGCTCGGCTGTCGCCGATATCTCGACTTCCAGATGTCGCGGTGGCTGCCTTTCTCTTTTGCAAGCCGGGCTTCCTACGACTTGACGTTATCAAATAATTTTTGCATGTCCATCCTTAAGCTTGGTGGATCATGTTCTGAAGGACCTCCGGCGCATCGATACGTTTAGGGCCACAGGCCGAGCGTTCTAAGAATGCCGCGCAGACCAAGGCCAAATGTGATCATAACGACCGACGCGCCCATTAAATTGGCGAGGTTTGAGTTCGCATGCTTGCCAACCAGATTCTGCTTGTTCATGACATATAACAAAAAGGCGGCCATTAGTGGCAGCAATAGGCCATTTGCGGCCTGAGCGGTCAGAATTAGCAGGATCGGTTTAATCCCCAGCGTGCCGACCAACGCGCCGATGCCGAGTATGGTTATTGATGTCAGCTTTGTAGCTCGCCGCCTGGCAGTCGAATTTAGACCCGGCAATATCTCGGAAACGGCGTAACCGGCTGCGAGCGGCGCGGTAATCGCGGATGTGAGGCCTGCTGCCAGCAGGCCGAGGCCGAGTAAATAGCGCGCCCAAGGACCGGCTACGGGTTCAAGCGATCGCGCCATGTCAGCTGCATTCGTGACCTCTAGCTGGCTGCTGAACAAGGCCGAGGCCGCCGTTGCTAGTATGAGAAGGGATACGAGGCCGCCAAGTCCGATTGATACTATTGTGTCCGCTCTTGCATCGGCAACTTGATCAGGCGTCCAGCGCCGTCGCGCAGCGGCGGCATGAAGAAACAGATTATACGGGACGACCGTTGTTCCGATTAGCGCGATGGCTGTTAGCGTGCCACCTTCAGGTATGCGGGGAATTAAGCCATTGAGCATTGCCAGAAGGTTCGGGCGGGTGAGTAGCGCTGTACCAAAAAATGCGAGGCCCATGATGAGAACCAGACCGATGAGAAGCCGTTCAAGCGACTTGTAACGTCCGAAGATAAGGGCGGGGAGGGCTGTGACGGCAATTGCAAGAACATACCAGTGACGCGCGAGGCGGTCGGGTCCAAGCATTGATTCCGCACCGAAGGCGCCGCCAACCAGATTTCCGGCTTCATAGGCAGCGTTGCCAATCGCAATCGCTATAAATACGAGCGCCGCGATAATGATCCGCACCGGCCCGGATGGCAGGCTTTGCATGAGCGCTTCACCAAGCCCGCGTTGGGCACCGGCGCCAAGTCGGGCGGCCATATCCTGCAGCAGGATCGTCGAAAGTGTTGCAAACACCAGTGCCCAGACGAGTACAAAACCGAAATTGGCACCCGCAAGTGTACAAGTTGTGACTGTGCCGGGGCCTATGAATGCGGCGGTTACATAGGCGCCCGGACCAATTTTAAGCTTCACTGTATGGCTCCGGCGCCGGTTAAGCCACGTCGCGTCGTTAAATAAGTCGCGAAACTGCCGAGCCAGTGTGAGCCTTCGTAATTATCAGAAGAAATGGCCGCAACACCGGTTTCGCGGTGTAGGCTGGCGGAGGCTTCCAGGGATTGTCGTCTTGGATCATCAGTTGCCAGCGCGGCTGCAATCCCGTTCATTGCCCAAGCGCGGGACAGGTTGACCCCGTCCAGATGAACAAGATGACCATCATTGGGATCGATCACGATTCCGGGCGCTAGCCAGTCGCTTTCGCCAGTGCTTGGGATGTCTGGTAAAAAGGCTGTGAGCCAGTTACTAAATTCCTGTTGCGTCATTATCCGGCGCATCAGGTCGGCTTCTTGCAAGCAGGGCGATAGAAAGTCCGCGCCGGAGGGTTCGTAGTGCAATGGGCAGTTGGTGTCGTTTTCGTAAAATGCCCGCGATCGCTCGATTAACAGGCGCTCGAGCTGTTGATCATTTACCGTGCGTGCATAATCCAGAATGAGTGCAAAACCGAATGCGCTCTGGCCGTGCGTGCCGGATCGTACCGGATAGGCGAGGTTGGGAAGCCAACCTATGATCCGGTCACGAATAATCATTTCAAGCGGCTGGAGATGGTTGCGCCATTCTTGCAGACGTGGGTCGTCCGACTCGTCCAGCTCGGCGACCAGTTGAAGGAACCATGCCAGACCATAAGGCCGTTCGAATGCTTTGCGCTGGGGCGCTGTAAAATACTCGACTTCGCGGGCGATGTTTTCTGGCGCAAAACTGTCATCGAGTTTGGCGATAATTGCATCTCTCATCGGGCTGTCGTCGTAAACTTTAAGAACCCGGCTTAGTAACCAGTGCCCATGGACGGAAGAATGCCAGTCGAAACAGCCGTAGAACGCCGGAAACAACTCTCTGGGTGGACGGGCATCGGCATCATCATTCAGGAGATGCGAAGTTTTATTTGGGTATTCTTTATGCACACAGTCTAATGCCAAAAGTGCCATTCTTTCTTCGACAATATCGGGGCGTGCGGTTGGCAGGGGAGTTTCAGCGTCAAGCACCGGTGCCGCCGTCATGGTTTTACTGTCCGTTATGTTCTGCCCGCTGCAAGCAGTCAGAATTATACCCATTAGCAGACCTGTAAGTTTTTTCATCGTCACACCCCTTAATCAATTTACCGAACTGTGCCGCAGAAACTCTGTAATTAGCAATGGGGCTTGGTTCAGTCTGTCTGCTTTTCTCGCGATTTAGCAGGATTATGCGGGCTTGGCGCAAGCTTAAGTCTAGACTTGGTCGTCGCTCAAAGCTGGCCAGTTTAATCAAACGGGCAAGTTTCTTCATCAGTCGCATTACCTTTGACCGACATCGACCTATCATTGTCTCGACCGGATGGCAAGGACTAGCAGGCCGATGCAGAAGATTTCCTACAGAGTAGAATTTCTGGAGCGATCAGATGATCCGGACTCGATCCGGGCGGAATATTTCGCACACGATCGGAATGCGGCGGTGCGGGCGGCAAGGGCCCTTTCTGAATTCAAGCAGAGTATCGATATCTTTGTTATTCGCGCCGAGATCGATGTCGGCAAAGCTGATTTTATCGATACCGGCCATGTCGTTTTTGAGAGTGGCCGGCTGAAATCGACACATGCAATATATCGTTAAACCCATATGGTGCCTTCGCTTTTTTGGCTAAGTTTTGATTAGCGGGCTTATACGCACTAACGCGTATCCGGACCGAATGTTTCAACAATGGCAGGATGTCACGAACCCCGGGTTTTAGGTTGTCTTGGTATGTCGAACTGGTTAGGTGCTGTGTTTTAAACCGAGGATCTTTTCTTATGAGCATTAATGTCGGAGATAAATTACCAGAAGTGACGTTCCTGGAAATGGGCGAAAAAGGACCAGAACCGGTCACGACGACAGATGTCTTTGCGGGAAAGAAAATCGCCCTTTTTGCTGTGCCGGGTGCGTTTACACCAAGCTGTTCCGCAAAACATTTGCCTGGCTTCGTACAGCAGAGCGAAGCGCTTGCTGACAAAGGTGTTGATGAGATTGTCTGCACTGCAGTTAATGACAGCTTTGTTCTCGCGGCGTGGGGCAAATCGATTGACCCCGATGGCAAAGTTCGGATGCTGGCCGACGGGAATGGTACATTCGCCGAGACGCTTGGGCTGGAGATGGACCGCTCAGGTTTTGGTATGGGCAAGCGATCGCAGCGTTATTCAATGATTGTTGAAAATGGCACGATTACAAGCCTGAATGTCGAGCAAGGTGGTGCTTTTGAGGTTTCCAGCGCCGACTACATGCTGGGGCAGCTTTAGAAGGCAATTTTAGGCCGTCGGTGTCCTGGTCTTCGAGATAGGATACTGGCGGTCTTCCGCCTCCAGTTCTGATAACTGCATAGATTCTGATCGCTCTGATTTATGAATAATCGAAGTGTCGAAGGCGCCAGATACTGGCATGATATGACTATGTGTACGGTAAGTTCAGGCGACTAAATCGGGCTGGCAGAGATCGTTTTATCTTTCGCCTCGGGCGACTGCAAATCGATAAAAACAGCATATTATCAATCTGCTAAAATTAAACCTGTCGATAAGCGTCCGCGTCTGTAGGCCTTTTTGCCGCTTTAGAACAAGTCACCCTGATCAGGCTTTTCCGGCGTCTGGGCTGATGATTTCCGAGCGCGTTTAGACGGTTTTTTTTCGGTCTCAGACGGCCTTGGGACTGCGCTGACATCACCATCGCCGAATTTTACCGAAAATGACTTAAGACCGCTGGCTGCGCGCGCAGATTTGACGAGTACACCGTCGGGGCCGAGTACGAGCGAGTAACCGCGTCGAAGCGTGCTTTGATAAGACAATGTTTCAAGTGTCTTTGCTTCACTATCGAGTTTTTGCGTTTTTTGCTGGAGCAGCCGCCGTGTAGCCGGCTCGGTCCGGTTTGCAATGTCGGCTAGACGTTTATGACTGCGCCTGAGGTCGCTGCGAAGCAAGTCGGTCCGCAAGGCTGCTGAGGCGCTGGTAAGCTGCAATCTTCGTTTAGACGTCAGATGCCGTATACTACTGCCAAGCCGGCTTGCGAGCAGGTCAAATTGCTGGCGTTTAATCTCCAATAGTCTTTCAGCGCGTGGCAGGCGCGCCGCAGCAAAGCGATCACGCTGTCTTTTGACATATCGTGTTAATGCATGCTTCTGGCGCTGCCCGAGGTCCTGAAGGCTCAGCACTAAGTCCGACCTTACGGGCACCGCGAATTCGGCTGCACCGGTCGGCGTCGGGGCGCGCTTATCGGCAACATAATCAATTAATGTATGGTCGACCTCATGGCCGACGGCCGAGATTAGCGGAATTGTACTGTTGAAAGCCGCCCTGACGACATTCTCTTCATTAAACGGCCAGAGATCCTCGATCGAGCCACCGCCGCGGCCGACAATCAGTATATCAGGGCGTTCGGGCGGACGCATCTGATTAAAGCCGTCTATGGCAGCCGTGATCTGCTCTGCTGCCATGTCGCCTTGGACTAATACCGGCCAGAGAATGACTCTGACCGGGAAGCGGTCGCTTAAGCGGTGCAGGATGTCTCTAATGACGGCGCCGGTCGGCGAGGTCACAACACCGATTGTTGTCGGCAAAAAGGGTAAGGGCTGTTTGTGCGCTGGATCAAACAGTCCGGCTGCGGCCAGCTTCTTTTTGCGCTCTTCCAGCAGGGCCATTAAAGCACCGGCGCCGGCGGGCCGGATATCGTTTGCAATCAGCTGGTAATTGGAGCGGCCCGGATAGGTTGACAGGCGGCCTGTAGCAACAACTTCGAGGCCTTCTTCGGGGCGGAAGGATAGACGGCCAACCTGGCTCTTCCACATAACAGTGCTGAGAACGGATTTCTCATCCTTCAAATCCGCATATAAATGGCCGGAACCAGCAATGGTAACTCGCCCCAGTTCACCTCTTACACGGACGTGATCATAGGTCGTTTCAATTGTTCGTTTCAGCGACATCGATAATTCAGAGACGCTCAATTCGACAAGATTGGTAGTGTTCTGGTCAACCATAGCGGGAACCTATCCTTTCATCGCGATCACGTCACCCGTTTTGCGTAAAGTTGAGTATCAAGGGCTTGCCTCGGAAATCGGCTCGGTCCAATAGAGCCGTCATGAGAATTCTTATTGTTGGATCCGGTGGACGCGAGCACGCGTTGGCCTGGAAAATTAAGCAGTCGCCATTGGTTGACGAGGTTTATAGCGCACCGGGCAATCCGGGCATGGACAAAATTGGTCCATGCTTTGATGTCGATCCGATGGATTTGCACAAAATGCAGGAACTGGTTCTGCAACTTGCGCCGGACTTGACGGTTATCGGGCCCGAGGCACCACTTGCAGTTGGTCTGTCTGACGCCCTTAGGGCGCGTGGCTTCGATGTCTTTGCGCCAAGTCAGGCGGCGTCACAGCTGGAGACATCGAAAGGCTTCGCAAAATACCTTATGGCGAAGTATGATATTCCAACCGCCGCTTATCAGCGTTTCACAGACGTTGCAGAAGCGCTCGATTATGTCGGCACCCAGTCGGCCCCTTATGTCATCAAGGCTGACGGTTTGGCGGCCGGTAAAGGCGTCGTGATCTGCGATAATCTCGAGGACGCCGAGAATGAAATCGAAGAGATGATGACAGGTAAGTTCGGCGACGCTTCGAATGCGATTATCATTGAAGAATTCATGACCGGCGAGGAGGCATCAATCTTTGTCCTGACCGATGGTGACGGTGCGCTCTATTTACCGGCTGCACAGGATCATAAACGGGTTGGCGATGGCGATGTCGGTCCGAATACGGGCGGTATGGGCGCCTATGCACCAGCGCCGGTTGTGACGCCTCGGCAGTTGGAGCTTATCCAGACGCTTATCGTTGAACCGTTGCTGTCGGGTATGGCAGAGGACGGTATGCCCTATCAGGGGGCCCTCTATGTCGGTGTTATGATTGCTGAAACCGGCCCCCGCGTTGTCGAGTTCAATGCGCGCTTTGGGGATCCGGAATGTCAGGTGCTAATGGCTGGTTTGCCGGGTGATATTGTGCCTGCATTACTGGTTTGCGCGACAGGCGGACTGGTCCAGTCGCATAATAGTGTCAGCCAAATGATGGGGCTTCTTGATTTTCGTCCGACGGCAACAGTGGTTATGGCGAGCGCCGGCTATCCTGGCAGTTATGAAAAGGGCGCCGTGATCAAAGGCGTTGACGCGGCTGGCGATATTGACGGTGTTTCGGTCTTCCAGGCTGGATGCGGGGTTAATGGCAGTGGCGAATTGATCGCTGAAGGCGGACGGGTTCTCGGCGTTACTGCGACCGGGGAGTCTCTCCGGCAAGCTGTCGATCGGGCCTATCAGGGGGTCGATTGTATTGATTGGTCGACCGGTTTCTTCAGAAAAGATATTGGCTGGCGGGCTCTATAGTGGAGTTGCTTCAAGCAAGATGAGCCGGCCTGTCAGCGATCTGAATACGCTTCTGAGCACATTGGCACTCGACCTTCGGCCGGGCGTATGGGCTTTTGAGACAACGCCCGAGCCTGTCCTGCTAAATGGCGCGATTATGCTGTTTGCTGAACGGGAAGGCTGGACCCAGATCCGTCCGGCAACGCCCGGCGACCTCGCGAATAATCGATGGTGCTGGATCGAACTGGGGGTATATTCGGACCTTCATGCCGTCGGATTTATCGCCGAGATTTCAAGAATATTAGCGCAGAATGCATTACCCTGTAATGTTGTCGCGGGCTTTAATCATGACCACCTTTTTATTCCGGAAGATCAATGTGCACGGGCTGTGGAGGTTTTACAGGCTATAAATGGCGGCGACTGACCCTAGGTCCTGTATTGTCCCAGCCAGCTCAGGCCGCTAAGGAAACCACAATCAAGATTATAGGAGG
This sequence comes from Hyphomonas sp. TMED17, assembly GCA_002172915.1. Classification (GTDB taxonomy): domain Bacteria; phylum Pseudomonadota; class Alphaproteobacteria; order Caulobacterales; family Hyphomonadaceae; genus Henriciella. The sequence continues at coordinate 77,771 of NHBW01000009.1, forward strand.
TTGGCATGAGTGATGTCGTCAGTGCACAGGAAATGTTTACCGGGACGAAGGAAGTCACCGACGCTCACAAATTTGACCCTGAAAAACTAGCGGTTTGGATGGAAGCCAATGTCGAGGGCTATGCCGGGCCACTAGAAGTCCGGCAGTTCAAGGGCGGACAGTCTAATCCGACCTATCAGCTGGTTACGCCAAACAAGAAATATGTGATGCGGCGCAAGCCACCTGGAAAATTGTTGCCATCTGCGCATGCGGTCGATCGCGAATATCGGGCGATCTCGGCACTCTATCCTTTGGGCTTTCCAGTCGCGAAACCCTATGGTCTGTGCGAGGATGAGAATGTCACCGGAACCATGTTTTATGTCATGGATATGGTTGAAGGCCGGATTCTCTGGGACGGGACGCTGCCGCATTGCGAACCGGCTGAGCGGCGGGCGATTTACGAAGCGAAAGTCAAAACCTTTGCCGCGTTGCATAATGTTGACTGGCGGGCAGCCGGTCTGGAAGGCTTTGGCAAGGAGGGCGACTATGTTGCTCGCCAAATCCATCGCTGGACGAAGCAGTATCAGCTTTCGGAAACCCAGCATATCGAGGATATGAACAAGCTTATTGAGTGGCTGCCGAAAAACATTCCCGCAGGTGAGACAACAACAATCGTACATGGCGATTATCGCCTTGATAATATGATTTTGCATCCAACTGACCCTGAAGTGATTGCCGTTCTGGACTGGGAATTATGTACGCTTGGCGATCCACTGGCCGATTTCAGCTACCATCTCATGAACTGGGTCATGCCAAGTTCTGACCCGGGTCGGGGCGCCCTCGTAGATATTGAAGATTTGACGAGCCACGGCATTCCGACAATGGAGGAATATGTTCGCCTATATTGTGACCATACTGGCCGCGACGGACTGCCGGAGCTCAACTATTACTTCGCTTATAATGGGTTCCGCCTCGCCGGTATTCTGCAAGGGATTATTGGCCGGGTTCGCGACGGTACGGCGGCCAATGCGAATGCTGCAACGATGGAAGCGCGTGTCTTGCCTCTAGCGCAGTTCGCAGCCAGTTTTGCAAGAAAGGCCGGCATGGAAGGCTAGCCGACGCCCGGCGGCAATCGACAACGCATACGGCTCGGTAACGGTCCAGTGTCAGGAGCAGTTCGAATGCTGGAAATCGTCGCGGAACATGAAAGTTTCGTCTGTGATATAAGTCGCGAATTCGGCTGATAGCGCATTGTTCTGATCATATGTCAGGGTCGACAGGTCGGAATTGCTGTACATGCGGGTCCCAAGGTATTTTTCGACATAAGCGAGGTCGAGCACGCCCCAATAATTGTCGGGGTTTGCGCGGCATTTCAGTTTCGATGCATCATCGAGCATCAGCTCGCTAATATCGGTGATGTATTCCTGCTCGACATTTTGGGTCTGTAAATGGTCTCGAATATGTTCGCGCCCGGCGTGATAAAGAGAATATCCGAAATCATAACCAAGTTGCGCCTGCATCAGATCGAGGCGGCTTGGTTCTCTGTTATTGTTCAACCAGCCAAACCATGTGCGATAATTCAGCATCGAGATCCCGTGTACGGCGATGAAAGCCGATTTGTGCAATTGAAAGCGGTCGAGGCCGGGAAGAATAATCATGGCGCAGGCTGATAGACATGGGCCAGCGACAATTGTCGAGCTAGCTTTCTGATCGATGATCCGGCTCATCAGCCGCGCGGTTGCAACATTTCCGCCTGGGCTGCTTATGATTAGTTGTTCGACAGTGGGCAGCGCTGAGAATTTGAGAAATTGCGACGGAAATATCGCGTCATTATAGCAAATCGTCGAAGCCTCCTCGAAATAGAATACGCCCTCTTCGGCGAGGCAGCGTTGAACCAGCGGATCGAGTTTGGTTTCGGCTGTCGCGATTGAAGCGTTAAGGCACAGGCTGGCAATCAGACTGAAGATTACTGAAAGAGTGGCGCGCAGGCGTAACCGGTTTAAGCCAATGGCCTGATTGGCTATCGCAGTAATCGCGACGACAAAAAGGCGATAATGCTCCGGTCTAGCAGCTGATAAAAGTATATGGGTCATGAATCGAAGCTCTGCTTGGACGTAACAAACTGTCTGTTTTTGTCGATATCGAGTGGAGATGGGCAAATTGGTCGGGAGCGGTCGTCCGGCGGCGAGAATATCAGTCGAAGTCGATCCGACAGGCTGTTTGCCCGGGCTAGCTCGGCAAACATCGCGGACCATTCATGCAGCGCGATCCTGAACGGGTTATAAGTTTTGATATTATTCGTGAGACCGTAATTGACCGGCTGGCGTTCTGCTTCGAAGGTTCGGAATATTTTATCCCAAATGATCAGAAAATTGCTGAAGTTCCGATCGATATATTGCGGGTTCGAGCCATGATGAACCCGGTGATGAGCCGGAGACACGAAGACATGTTCTAGCCAGCCGATCCGCTTAATTTGCTCGGTATGGGTCCAGAAGCCATAAATCGTTAGAAGCGATCCGACGCTCATTATCATAATCGGGTCAAAACCGAGCAATGGAACCGGCCAGTAAAATAAAGGCTTTGTGAGTGGTCCAAACCATGATTGACGAAGCGCGGTACCAAGGTTCATACGTTCGCTTGAGTGATGGGCGACATGGACGGCCCAGAGCAGCCTGACCCGGTGGGAGGCGCGATGGTACCAATAATACAGGAAATCCAGCACGATCGCTAAAAGGATAAGCTGTTCGATGCTGGTATCGAATGTGAATATGCGGAACTGATACAGCCCAAAATAAAAACCGAGAATAAGGCCGTTTACTGCCAGCTGGACAAGGATATTGCCCGCGAGTTGCGACATGCTTCCAAGGAAATCAGCGAGTTCATAAGCCAGCTTGCCGCGCCTGGCCGAGAGCACTACTTCGACAAGCATCAGGCCGGCAAAGACCGGTAAAGCAAGTGCTCTCAGATCGACCATTCTATTCCGCGCTCCGAACACGCCCAGCGCGGTGAAATTGTCAATCAACCGCATCTCGTAAAGTTTTGCTATATCAATCCGACCCGCGCAATGGGGGCAGAGGTGTTTTATCGCGTGGCAGGCTGCATCTCGCGATAATTTGGGATCCAAGGTAATTTCCCGAACACCAGCTAGGGCGGAGGTGACAGACCGAAGAATTGCATATACGCCTAGTGTTATGGGGAAGCGGTGGGCGCGCATTTTGTCGTATTTGTAAAGCAAATTTGCTCGTCGATGCTGGGTTTTTCATGGTTCCAAGCTGGCGCTCGCCAGTACGAAACCTGCAACTGATTGAGTTTGAGGGGTTTAGATTTTAAACGGGGAATGAGCAGATATTCCCTTAAGCGTGAAATTTTTTGGTTAATAATGAAGGGGAGCATAGCTGTGACCAAAGCATCCGATCTTTTTGTGCAATGTCTTGAAGAAGAAGGCGTCGAATACGTTTTTGGCGTTCCGGGCGAAGAAAACCTGGACTTTCTCGATAGTTTGTCGCGTTCGAAGAAAATCAAGTTGATCCTGACCCGGCATGAACAGGGCGCAGGGTTCATGGCGGCGACCTATGGACGGCATACAGGCAAAACGGGTGTCTGTCTGGCAACGCTTGGCCCCGGTGCAACCAATTTCGTTACGGCAGCGGCTTATGCCCAACTCGGCGGCATGCCGATGATGATGATTACCGGCCAGAAACCGATCAAAAAATCGAAGCAGGGGCGTTTCCAGATTCTGGATGTTGTCGCGATGATGGGACCGATCACAAAATATACCCATCAGATGGCAAGTTCAGACAATATTCCGAGCCGGGTTCGCGAGGCGCTCAGACTCGCGGAGGAAGAAAAGCCCGGTGCCGTGCATATTGAGCTGCCGGAAGATATCGCGGACGAAGAGACCGATGCGGTACCGATCAAACCAAGTCAAGTCAGACGTCCGACAGCCGATACAAAATCAGTTCGTGCCGCGGTAAAGGCATTGGAGAATGCCAAGTCGCCTATCCTCGTTATCGGAGGCGGGGCCAATCGTACAATGACTGGCCGTATGCTTCTTCAATTTGTTGAAAAGACCGGTATTCCGTTCCTGACAACACAGCTCGGCAAAGGGGTCATTGACGAACGGCACCCGAAATTTGTCGGTTGCGCGGCCCTGTCGGCAGGTGATTTTGTTCATCGTGCGCTGGAGTCAGCCGATCTCATCGTCAATATCGGGCATGACGTAATTGAAAAACCACCTTTCTTTATGTCGGAAGATGGCCCTGATGTCGTGCACGTCTCAACCAAGACGGCCGAAGTTGATCCGGTCTATTTCCCCCAGATTGAAGTGATTGGCGATATTGCCAATGCGATCTGGCAGATCAAGGAAGATATCGTGCCAAATGGCGCCTGGTCGTTCGATAAAATGCTGGCGCCGCGTCAGGCTGAGCTCGCGCATACAGCGCCACTGGCAGCTGATGACCGCTTCCCGATATTCCCGCCGCATCTAGTTCAGGAAGTCAGAAATGTGATGCCTGATGACGGCATTATATGTCTTGATAATGGGGTTTATAAAATCTGGTTCGCTCGCGGCTATTCGGCCTATCGCCCAAACACTGTATTGCTGGACAATGCTCTGGCGACAATGGGGGCAGGTCTGCCGTCAGCGATGATGTCGGCGATGGTCTATCCAGATCGTAAGGTGATGGCGATTTGTGGCGATGGCGGGTTTATGATGAACAGCCAGGAAATGGAAACGGCGGTTCGTCTCGGGCTGAATATGACTGTCCTAATCCTTAATGATAATAGCTATGGCATGATCCGTTGGAAGCAGGCGAATATGGGTTTTGACGATTGGGGTCTGACTTATGGAAACCCGGATTTCGTGAAATATGCCGAGAGCTATGGCGCACACGGGCACCGGGTCGAAAGTTCCGATCATTTGAAAGAATTGTTGATCCATACGCGCGATACACCCGGTGTTCACCTGATTGATTGTCCGGTGGACTATTCCGAGAATGATCAGATTCTGAATATCGATCTGAAAGTTCTTTCGAAGCAAGTGTAGAAATATCTGCCATCCCCGAAGCCATCAGGCGCCGGGGATGGCACGTTTCTTCAGTGATTTTGATCTATGCCGGGCCGATGCGATTATATGACTTACGCGATAGAAAGCTGGTTCGGATCTTAATTTAAATAGGACCAAATGATGGCCGAGGGCGGATTACTGCCCGCGCCTGATAAAACAGCCGAAAAGGGTTATTGGTTCGCGTACTAAAGATGGAATGGAGCCACATGCGATGACACTTAAAGAGATTTACCCACTTTATCTCAATAATGAAGCTCAGCAGCCGAATACCAATCTCGCCGTTACCGATAAATATACGGGGGAAGTTGCATTCCGTGTTGCCCAGGCCGACGCTGCAACCATTGATGCAGCTATTGCCGGCGCGGTCGAGGCTTCTGAAGCGATGGCGCAGATGCCGAGCTATCAACGTCAGAAGGTTCTCGATCATTGCGTGAAGCGGTTTGAGGAGCGCTTTGATGAGCTGGCCTATGCGCTCTGTATTGAGGCTGGTAAACCGATTAAGGATGCTGAAGGCGAAGTATCGCGTTTGATTGATACGTTCAGAATTGCCGCAGAAGAATCAGTGCGGATGGGTGGTGAGGTTCAAGCGCTTGATATAAGTCCGCGGGCAAAAGGTTATCAGGGCATTTGGAAACGGGTGCCGATCGGACCTTGTTCTTTTATTTCGCCGTTTAACTTTCCATTGAACTTGGCTGCTCACAAAGTCGCACCGGCTATTGCGGTAGGGTGTCCGTTCGTGATGAAGCCGGCAAGCCGTACACCGCTTGGGGCGATAATCATGGGTGAGGTTCTGGCTGAAACCGATCTGCCAAAAGGGGCGTTTTCGATCCTTCCGGCGAGCCGTGATGGCGCCGATCTGTTTACTACTGACGACCGGCTGAAATTGCTGTCATTTACAGGCTCACCAGATGTTGGCTGGGATTTGAAGGCCCGTTGCGGCAAGAAGAAAGTTGTTCTGGAACTCGGCGGGAATGCCGCGGTCATAATTGACCATGATGCAGATCTCGATGATGCCGTCGAGCGGGTTATTTTCGGGGCGTTCTACCAGTCCGGTCAAAGCTGTATTGGGGTTCAGCGCATCATTATTCATGCTGATGTGTACGACACGTTCAAGGCGCGTCTTGTGGCACGCGCGGGCACGTTGATTGCCGGTGATCCAAAAGACAAGAATACATTTGTCGGGCCGATGATTCACGAGAAAGAAGCAATCCGTCTGGATAATTGGATTCAGGAAGCGGTGGCGTCGGGGGCAACACTTTTATGTGGTGGCAAACGCGACGGGGCCATGCTCGAGGCGACATTGCTAGAGAATGTCGGACGTGATCAGAAAATTGTCACTGAAGAGGCCTTTGGCCCGGTTGCTGTTCTATCGAAATTTACTGATTTCAACGCCGCGATGGCGGAAGTGAATGATAGTAAATTCGGGCTTCAGGCTGGAGTATTTACGCGTGATTTGTTCAAAATGTTTGATTGTTGGGATCAGCTGGATGTCGGTGGCATTGTGATCAATGATGTGCCGAGCTATCGCGTCGATAACATGCCGTACGGGGGTGTAAAAGATTCAGGTCTCGGACGGGAGGGCGTCAAATTCGCGATGGAAGATATGACCGAGATCCGTAATCTTGTGATCCGCCGAAACTAGTATTTTCTATGCGGCTAAGCCAATTTGCTCCGGTCATACCAGCGTGTGACCGGAGTAATTATGTCTGGCGTCGGTCTTGGCGCTGCAACAGTAAGGATGATTTGGGCCGGAACCAGAGATGAGCCGCGTTGATGCCTAATCTGCAGGCAGATTAGGCATCAATAATGGCCAGACTAGATTTTTGATATCGAGGCATAGAATTTTCCATTCGCGCCTTTTTCAATTACGTCTTCGCGTGTGAATTTGATTTTCTGCGTGGTGCCAAATTCCGCTTTGAAAACGGCCCTGACATTCTTTTTGAACGCGGCATCACTCATAATGTCAGAATTCCTGACATATCTTAGCTCAAAATCACCAATAGCGTTCTGTATCACCTGATACTGGATCATGCCGTCAATATCACGCAGAGCAACTGACAGGCTGGTAAACGGTACACGCCGGCTATCGGCATGTACAAGTGCGCCTCTAACTTTTCCGGCCAGACGGCTCAGGGCCGGTGCTTGTATCCGACCGCAAGGGCAGGTGCCTGGAGCGGCGAGGTCGCCGATTTCGTATCTGATGAAAGTGGAATAGGTGTTGAAATAATCAGTCAGTATTACGCGGCCCAGTTCACCTTCTTTGGCTGCGTTACCGTCCTGATCGAGTATTTCGACGCCGAGCTTCCGAAAATTGAGGTGGTGAAAGCTGGGTTCATGCGGACACCTGAAGGCGATCATGCCAACTTCCTGCGAACTGTAAGTTGACCAGAGCTGAGCGAGTGGAAACGCTTGCCGAATAAGCTTTTCCTGGTCTGGCTCCAATACTTCGGCATATAGGCCAAGCCGCTTGATAAAGCTCATATCGAGCCCGTTGTCCAAAGCGTAGCGGCTGAGATGCTCAGCATTGGTCGGGTAGGTTGTTATACCAATGGCCTGATGGGTTTGATACCGCCTGTGGATATATTCGATCTGTTGATCGATCGGCGTTGAGATATCGAGACCATCTCCGGATTGAAGCCTACTCTGATGCGGGCTGTGAATAATCTGGGTCACTTTTACAGGTCCGCCGAGCTGTTTGACGAAATTCTCAGTAACAACGCGCTCTATTTTTTGTTTGTCGGGGCTCCAGGATATGCGGACAGGAATGCCGGTTGAGCCGGATGTACGCGATGTTTCTGGATTTCCATTTAAAAACACATCATTACGCTCGAGAATGTCGCGCCTCTGCAATAATTCGATTTCAAGATTGTGATTTTTGAGACGGTCAGTGTAGAAGGGGTGATTGTCTCGTGCCCAGTGCACGATTTTTGAGAAATTTTTACGGGACGATTCATCACCGAGCAGTGTTGGGGGGGCTGTAAACATAATGAAACCTGCCGGTGGGACTATTTATGAATAAGAATGACTATATCGATACCTTTAACTTTAGAGGGAAATCGTACAATGCGGCAATGCAATCATTTCCCGGCGCCCGGCGGCTGGAACTTGATGCGATCCTTGACCGGCTGAATATGAAAAAAGCTGCTGCGTTTTGCGATGCGCCAGCCGGTGGCGGTTATTTGTCGGAAGGCATTTATGAGAAATTCGGTAAAGACGTTGCCATAACATGTATCGAGCCTGCGATTGAATTCGGTTCGGATATTCAAGTGATAGCCAATGTTATCAACACCACGATCGACGATATTCCATTGCCGGATAATAGCTTTGACGGCTTGGGTAGTCTGGCCGGGCTGCATCATATCCTAAACCGCGCGCCAATTTTCGCTGAATGGGGTCGCCTGATGAGACCGGGCGGTGTGATTAGTGTTGCGGATGTGCAAGTCGGGTCGCCGGTAGGCAAGTTTCTGAATGAATATGTCGACCGTTATACCCCGCAAGGCCATGATGGCTATTTCATCGCCCGTGGCGAGTTATCCGATTTGCTATCAGGTATCGGTTGCGAAAATGTCGAGGAAGATCTCGTTGCAGTGCCGTGGCAATTTGCCAAGCGCGAACATATTGGATCGTTTTGCAAACAGCTTTTCTTCCTGGAGAATATTAGCGCCGAAGACGTAACGGAAGCGATCGATGATTATCTCGGTATAAGCCGCAATGATGCGACAGGTGGCTGGCAAATGTATTGGGAGCTTTGCTACGCATCCGGGCAATTGCCGCGCTAGAGCACGCCCTATTGGCTGCCTTATTAGGCTTTTTCGGGCGAGAATGCGACCGCGCCGGTTAGGATCGCATTGCGTTTAAGCAAAAGGGCCGCCGGCAGGTTACATTGTCCCCCGGATGGCATCCCATTCGTCTGACAAATGGTTGTGGAATTCGGGAGCGGCGATATTGATCAGTGCCGTCGCACGCTCGTCTATGCTCTTATATTTCAGATTTGCGATGCCGAATTCGGTTATGACTGTGTCGGCATCCGCTCGGCTAATGGTCGCTATATTTGTATTCAAACGCGGTATTATTCGGCTTACCTCCCCTTTTTGTGTTGTCGCCGACAGCGCAATTATTGAGCGTCCGGCAGGCGCATGTGCGGCCCCCCGCATGAAATCTGATAGCCCGCCGGTCCCGGATATTTGTTGTCCATTGATGAATTCGGCGTTGGCCTGACCAAACAGGTCTATTTCAACGGCAGAATTAATAGCCCGAAGATTCGGGAGCGCGGAAAGCGTCCTGAAGCCATGTGTGTATGGAACTGATCTGAATTGAAACCGGTCATCGCTAGACACGCGGTGATAAAGCTGCTGGCTGCCAAGAGCGACGCCGGTGACAACAGATCCGCGGTCGGCGCTGATCGATCCGGCATCAAGCAGATTGAGCAATGGATCCGAAACCATGCCGCTATGTATCCTCAGTTTTCGATGGGAATATAATTGCGCGAGAACGGCCTGCTGAACATTCCCAAGACCGAATTGCAGCGTGTCACCATTTGAAATTTGGCCGGCTATGTGCACTGCGATGTCGCGCAGGGCCGGCGATAATGCTGCCGTCTGTAATTCGATCAGAGGCGTGGCGGTTTCTGCGGTGATCGCAAATCGGGATAATGGAAAGCTAGGCGCATCTACTGGCCGCGGCATATTATGATTGATCAGTCCGAAAACCGGTATGTCGGGGCGGTTCAGGATAGCCTCGGAAAAGTCGACTGAAACGCCAAGACTGAGCTGGCCGTCAGCGTCGGGCGGGCTGACCATAATGATCGCGCCGTCAATCGGGGTTTGCTGCAGCCATGACCAGGCGCGCGTATAGGACAGTGGCAAAAGCGCGGCTTTTCCAGCATCAAACGAGGTGCGGAATGCATCCGACATGAAAATTGTCTCCATGCTCGCATCAGGCGCCAGTGAGGCCCAGTCGACAGTATTAATACCGGGTATCCACGCACCAAGAAAGGTAATGTGCCGAGCCAGGTCCGGCTTTGTCCTGAACGCATCGGCGATGATCCTTGGCTCGCCACTGCCACCTGCAACATACAGTCTGGGCCCAGGTGAAAGCATGTTCCGGAACGTTGTTAGAGCTTGTAAAGGGGTGAGATCGGACATTCAAAATTACCATGCTGACGAATACAGGAGCAAAACAGCTGAATTTATGCCTGTGGGCATGCAAAAAGTAAAAGCCCGCATGTGTAAGCGGGGGCTGTTTGGTTGGACAGGCGCGAGCACGAGATCTGTAACGCATAGAACCCGCCAATTATATCGGGAAAGTTTGTTACCGTGTCGTGACTTCAGTCTGCTAGGCTACAAAAAAAAGCATAAAGATTGGGAAGCGTGAAATGAGAGATCTAGAAGGTAAAGTCGCATTTGTTACCGGTGCGGCGTCTGGTATTGGCTACGGGATTGCGACGGCATTGGCGCAGGCCGGAGTAAAAGTCATGATGTGTGATATTGAACGCGACGCGCTCGACAAAGCGGTCAGCGCCCTTCGCAAGACTAATGCGGATGTTGATGGCGTGATCGCTGATGTGTCACTTAGAGATCAGATGAAGGCGGCTGCCGGTGCAACGATTGATCGATTTGGTAAGGTTCACATTCTCGTAAATAATGCCGGTGTCGGCGGTGGCGACAGTTATGACCATTGGAGCCAGAGTGGATGGGACTGGACGATGGCGGTCAATGTCATGGGTGTCGTTTATGGAGTCGAAATTTTTGGTCCTCTGATTGAATCTCATGGTGAGGGTGGACAGATTGTGTCGACGGCTTCTGTCGCCGGTCTCATGGCAACAGGAAGCGCACCATATTTCGCATCTAAATATAGTGTGGTTGCGCTTTCTGAGGGGCTACGCGTGGAGCTCGCGCCGCGCGGAATTGGCGTCTCAGTCTTGTGTCCTGGTATTATAAAAACCCGGATACTCGAATCAGGGCGTAACCTTCCTAGCCGGTTCGGTCCGCGTGTTGACGAATTATTTGATCCCGGCGATCGCGATCCGGGACAGGCGGCCGCCTTCCGTGCGCGGGTCGATATGGGGATTGACCCGCTCTATGTCGGCGACTTGGTCCGGGAGGGGATCGAGGAGAACTGGGACTATATCCTTACCGATATGGAGTTTGAACCGATTATTAAAGCACGATTTGACGCAGTAATGGCGGCCTATGAGCGGATCCGTGACCGCGAGCCGCGTCGCTAGCGAGGTCGGTTGCCGGGCAGGTATCCGGTTACATTTAATGTCAGCCGGAGCGGTCAGTAAGAAGGCAGCTCGATGCTTTTGGCGACGATGCGGGTACAGCTTATCCCGACCTCGGGAAGCAAGGGCGAACTTGCAAGTCCGAACGCCGAGCCCGACCTGGTTTGCATGGGTCGCGTTGCTTTGCTTTTGCAGCCAACGCCAATGCATTCGCGGAAATTGCTCTGTTACGTTCGATTCCACTTGCCTTGGCTAAACATGAAATATAATGGCATTAAACATGTCAAAAAATAATCATGGCGGGAGCAATAATCATGCCACGACAGATTCGCATGAGCCAATTTCCTGAAGCGCGGCCGCCGCGCGAGGTGTGGCAGTTTAACGAGGATGGCGTTTCTGAACCTCGGGATGGCGAAGTCAGCGTCCGTATTGACTGGCTATCTGTTGATCCGGGGATGAGTGGATGGATTACGGATAAACCGAATTACATGCGGCCGGTCCAACCCGGCGAGGTAATGCGCGCATTCGAGGTTGGAGAAGTTGTTGAAAGCCGATCGCCTCATTTCGATCGAGGCGACTGGGTGACAGGATTTCTCGGTTTGCAAACACATGGTGTGTATCGCGATCGACTATTACGGAAAATAGACCCGCAACTGGCGCCGCCACAAATCTTTTTGTCCGGGCTCGGTATGACCGGTTATACCGCCTATTTTGGCATGATAGATATTGGCCGTCCGGCCAGCGGTGAGACAATCGTCGTTTCGGCAGCGTCGGGTGCGGTTGGCAGCGTTGCTGTCCAGCTTGCGAAACAGGCCGGAGGGCGGGTTATTGGTATCGCCGGCGGCGAAGAGAAGTGTTCCTATTTGCGGGACGTGCTGCAGCTTGACGGCGTTATTGATTACAAATCCGGGCAGCTTGCTGACCAGGTCGAGGCACTGACACCTGACGGTGTCGATCTTTATTATGACAATGTTGGTGGTGATATTCTTGATCTGTTGCTGACCCGCATGAATTATAAAGGCCGCATTGTGGTGTGTGGAGCGATTTCGCAATATTCGGAAACGACACCGACAAAAGGGCCACAAAACCTGTTGCGTCTGGTTACTCATAGTCTCGCAATGCGGGGCTTCACGATGAAAGATTACATTTCCCGGATCCCGGAGGCGGTCGACGTATTGAGCCGTGGCTGGGAGGAGGGCTCGCTGGTTTTCAGAGAGCATATACTCGACGGGCTGGATAATTTTCCGGAGGCTTATGAAATGCTGTTTGATGGCCGCAATAATGGTAAGCTTCTCATCAAGGTTTGAATTGGATAATTAAATCGCGCGACTTAGGCGCTGTGTTTGGAGGAAAGAATGGCGGCTGTAACGGAAGTCTGGGTTAATCGAAAAGATTACCGCGAAACTAAAATTGTAAATGTGGATCGCCGCGAGCTCGAGGCCGGAGAGATCCGGGTTGCCATTGATAAGTACGGTTTGACCGCAAACAATGTTAGTTACGCCGTTAGCGGTGATATGATCGGTTACTGGAAATTTTACCCTGCGGCGGATCATTGGGGAAAAGTTCCGGTCTGGGGCATGGCTGATGTAGTTGAATCAAACTCCGACAGTATTGCGGTTGGCGAAAGGCTGTGGGGGTTTTTTCCGATGGCCAGCGAGACTATTCTGAAAGTCGGTAAAGTCAGCGATGATGCTTTCATGGATGCAACCCCGCACCGGCTGGAGCTGCCGGCGCTTTATAATAATTACCGGCGGTCTGTTGGCGAGCCGGATTATCTAAAATCGCTCGAGGTCGAACGCTGTCTGCTGTTTCCGTTGTTTTTGACGTCGTTTGTTCTGTACGACTATTTGAAGGACAATGACTATTTCGGCGCCGATCAGGTCGTGATCGGTTCGGTATCATCAAAAACTGGCTTCGGTCTCGCCTATTTCCTGCATCAGGATAAGCAGGACGGCAAGCAGGTGGTGGGTCTGACATCCGCCGCTAACGCTGCGTTTGTTAAGCAGCTCGACTGTTGCCATCAAGTGGTTGAATACGGGCGTGAGGCGGATATCTCGAGCGCTCATAAAACCGCTTATGTCGATATGTCGGGCAATCGCTCTCTGACCGAAACTTTACATCATCAGTTCGGTGACAACATGATTGAAAGTTGCATGGTTGGTGTGACCCATTGGGAGCAGCGCGGGGCGGTCTCTGCGCTTCCGGGTGCAACGCCGGCCTTCTTCTTTGCGCCGGGGCAGATCGCAAAGCGCGATAAGGAATGGGGGCCGGGCAAATTCTTTGAAAAAGCAAGCGAGGCCAGCGCCGGTATCGCCGAAAAGATCTCAAAGGATGTCACTATCGAGCATGTTAAAGGTGCCGAAGCCGCAGCGAATATCTGGGTCTCTATGCTGAATAATGAGGTAGCTCCGAGCCGGGGTATAATGGTGTCGGTCGGGGGCGCTTGAGTGTTATCTGGGCGGCATTATCGTAAAAGCTCGGCCGGGCCGGGATCGCGTTTATTAGCAGCGAGAAGTCGACTGAAAATTTGCAGTGAATGAGTTTAATAGAGGGTTTTTTTAAATGGCTTTTCTTAAATATGCGCTATTCGGCTTTGTCACACTCGCTTTATCGGTTTGGATTGGCCTGCCGTATTTGCTGACCGGACTGGGTTTGCATCCGCATTATGATGTTCCGGAGATTGATTTATCCGGCAAGCGGGCACTGATCGTTACAACCAGTCAGGATACATTAGGTGAGGGCGGTAAGGCGACTGGTGTTTTCGCGTCAGAGATGACGGCACCATATTATGTCTTCGCCGATTCCGGTATGGATGTTGATATTGCGAGTATTCAAGGGGGACAAATACCAATTGAACCCGGCTCGCTTGGGTGGCCGATCGCGTCGGATGCGGACAAGCGGTATTTGAAAGATCCGCTATTTCAGGAAAAGGTTGCGAATTCGATCCCGATCGAAGCCGTCGACAGTGCTGCTTATAATATTGTCTTTCTCGCAGGAGGCTGGGGCGCTGCCTATGATTTCGCGCAGTCAGCGGCGCTTGGTGATGTTGTCGGCGAAGCCTATCAGAGCGAAGCGGTTGTCGGCGGTGTCTGTCATGGCCCTCTCGGCCTGCTGCAGGCAAAAACCGAGTCTGGTGCGCTTCTGGTGGCTGACCGGCGGGTTTCTGCAGTGACTGACAAGCAGGTTGAGGAGCTTGGTATCACCCATACGCCGATGCACCCAGAACGCGATCTTAGAGCTGCCGGAGTGGTTTTTGAGGCAGAAACGGCATTCCGGGATTTGTTTGCAACTCATGTTGTCGTCGATGGACGGATTGTCACCGGCCAGAACCAAAATAGCGGGACAGAAACCGCTGTTAAAATGATGCAGGTCGTATTGGCGGAGAACAGCCAGTAAATTTCTGCTGAAGCGACTTGACGAGAGTGATGATTGGGGCTGGTGCTTGCGCATCAGCCCTTTTTGTCGGGTAAATCAACCGGATACGATNGCGCTGCTGATACCGGACATTGTATTCTGTTTGCTTGTNTGAACGCTGCGGCTGCTCGGGCTGGCATCGTGGCTGTGTTCAGCGATGCTATGTCGCGCCGTCACGGCCCGTTCATGATCTTTGCTGGCAGTTAAGACGTCCACGGACGGTGGCCGCTAACTGGTTCTGCCGCAGTTTTAAAACTATTATCTAGCGATAACTTAGTCGGGTGCAGCATTTTGGATCGTGACGCGATTGCAAATTTGCGTCTGCCGNCTGCTTCGGGAGCAGCTAGGCTGGTACTGGCGCTAAGGTTTATGCCAGACCAGCCTTGTTGGATTTGTTCTTTCGCGAAACTGCGTTCTTTACTCGAAGTGATTGTCGAGGAATGTCAGCAGTTCTGAAGGGTATTTGTTAAAGTAACCATATCCGTCAAACCGCTTGCCTGTTCCGTGCGGGTTATCACCCGTCTCGCGGACCCAGATGATGTCTTTCTCGGTCGGTGCAGCACCATAGATCAACTGCACATTATTGATGCCGGTCTCAGGGTCGAAAGTGTATTCATCGGCTTCGACTTGCGAGAATAGGACCGGCACCGTCAGGTTTTGGACATGCGTCAGATTATCAGCAAATCCAAAGCCATATTGATCGATTTGTGCTGCGAGCACTTCATCAACAATGTCCATATTTGCTTTGGCGATAATGAAGCGTTCATTCATTTCATAGGCGATTGGAGGCTGTACCGCGACAACCGACTTGATTTGTGGGTCGGCGAATGTCTGCGGTGCTTCCGACCAGGCCTGGAATGTCGCGCTTGCCCCCATGCACTAATTGAGAAATGCAATCTGATCATCGCCAAAAACTGGATGGGCTTTGATACGCTAAAGCGAACCGATGACGTCCTGCCATTCGGTCGCGCCGACACCGACAGGGGCCTCGGTACCGATCATTGTTTTATTTGTAACACCGGCGCTCTCGCCTTGTCTGCGATGATCGTACATTACGACATTGTATCCTGCATCGTGCAGGTGTTTCACCATTGGCAGGTATTCCACTGGAACGCCATCTAACCCTTCGACGGCGCCATAACGTGTCGTTCCGAGTGCGTGATCATAATGATCGTTTTGTCTGATTCAGTCGCGGCGGGAATTTCCCATGCATTTAGACGAACGCCGTCCGGCATGATTATATCTGTATTATTATAGGCCATGCCGTNATCTTGCGGTGTTTTTGGATTCGACAACCTTTCCGGTGGCACCCGCATTTTGACGATCTGATCAATATAGATGCGTTCTTTGAGACCGCCGAGATTTCCGAACCAGACAAGGCTGATCAGAAGCAGCGCAACGGCAATTANGCCGGATATAATTTTTAGTGTTAAGGTCATTCTTCCCCCCAGAAAATACAGATTGTTGTCTCGCATTTGCAATGGAAGCATGTTTTAACCTATGGGGTTAACCCCTCAGTCAAGCGCTAATGGTTCCGGTTATGTTAATAAGTCAAATTGCTAAACAGACGGGTGTTACCAAGGATGCGATCCGTCATTATGTCAATCTTGGACTGCTGCGGCCGACGCCAAGGCGGGCCGGTAGCAGAGTTTACAAGGATTTTTCCGAACAGGACAGCGAGCGCCTGAAGTGGATTATTATGGGAAAGTCACTCGGTTTCACATTGTCAGAAATCGAGCACTATCTGACGATGTTCATGGACAATAATTTGTCGCGAGAGGATGCTGCAGAGATGTTTCGCGCGAAGCTCTCGGAAGTAGAAGACAGAATCAACCAGCTCCAGACGATAAAGGCGCGGCTGACGGAAAAATTGGAAACGACTTACTCAGAGTGAGCGATAAGTGAACCGGTCCAGCTGAGAGGGCAGGAATGGCTGCGGTTTCAGCCGCGAAAATATATCTCTTCGGTTCAAACAAAAACGGTCAAATTATTGAAATCTGCTTTTGCGCTGCCAAAGAGCCAGCGCGGTGTAACTTGTCTTAAACCAGGATCCTAGCCGTCGGTTTTTAGACCAGGCCAAAGTTTGAAACCGTGTCAGGACCCAAACCGTACATAAAAATCAGAGTTTAAATGCCATGATGTGGCGGAGGAGGAGTCCGCCACAGTAAAATTCGATAACATTCTCTATNGTCTTTTAATACTCTAATATTATTGCATTTTTCTCTTTTCATCTATCGTTTTATGACGCTATAATTCGCTTTAGTCCCCAATTAAGTGGGGGATTGAAAGGGGGCTAATTATGGTGGTCGTCCAAAGTTTGAAGAAGAGCCGCTTAACTGCAACTTTCATAAAAACCGCTGGTACAGGGAAGCGCCACGACGGTGGCGGAGCCGGTCTTATATTCAAAGTTTCCAAAAATGGTCGTCGTGTAAGGGTCCAGCGCATTGTTATAAATGGCAGTTGCATGCTGCTGTGTCGGCCCGCGATCATCTCCAGTGTTCTGAAATCCAAGGCGTCGGCCTGACATGTTTGTAGATCTTTTTGTGAAAAGGGGCCTTCCACTTACCATCGCGAGCTTCATCCGGGTCAGGCCGGCCTGTAAAGGCTACGATCTTCGTTTCCCCGGGCAAACGAGGTGTTTGCAGCCAATTCATAGGAAACCGGGGCAATAGGGAATGTTTGAATGAAACGCACCACTGTTCGGGCCAGTATATTTTTTCTGGGGTCATGGCCGAAACATACTGCTGACTTGCCCGGAACTCGGCGTGGATCGAAGCACTGTCCCGCTGATACTTTTCAAAAATCTCAGTGTGCTGCCCCACGACCCATTTGTAGACAGATGTGTTCCCAATGCCCATTCCTATCTGGGTCCAGTTCTCTGCGATACAGAAGCGCCCCGGCGAAAACTCGAAGAATGGGTCCAGAGATCCAGTGATGATCAGATCAACATCGAGAAACAAAATCTCGCCTTCAAGACCGCCGAGCCCATCCTGCCAGAGAGAAATCTTGCGCCAAGGCAACCAGGAATAGCGTTCTGGTAAGTTGATCGGGGGCAAAGGCTGGTACTCGACTTCGGGTCGCAACCCGTTGCGATCATCTGTAAAACACACAAATCTAAGATCGCCGGTCAGGTTGCGGCGGACCATGCTGTATAGCCGATTAGCGAAGTCCGCTGGGTAACGCTTCCCCCACTTCATACAGATTACAGTCCTCGTCATGGGTTCTGCGTAAATAAATTTTCACGGCAGGACAAGATCGCAACTGGTCGCAAAAATGAAAAATTCCGCCAAGTTGGAAAATGACGTGCATTTAAATTCTACGAACGCTCGTATTTATGAGTATCAGAAAAGCGCCGTGAGGCGGAACGGCGATCAGCGCGCTCGGTCAAGTACTGCANGGTATTGATCGCGATAAAATAAGTTGGCGGTAAATGTGGTTTGAGACAAAGGTCGTCTCTTCTCTTCCCCAGCCATGCTCGTCGATGGCGTGCGCGAGAACTTTATTTGTATATCAAAATGATGTATAAATGTCTTATGGAAAAGCCGTCACCCCGCAATAACGGCCGCACTACGGATGGCCGCTTTGGCAAAGGTAATGCCGGGCGACCCAAAGGTGCGCGCCATAAAACGACGATTGCTATTCAGTCGCTTCTGGAGGGAGAGGCGGAGGCCCTGACACGCAAAGCTGTTGAAATGGCATTATCAGGCGACAGCACGGCTCTGAAGCTCTGTCTGGACCGCATAGCGCCAGCGCCAAAGGATCGGCCGGTTGCGCTCAATCTACCTGATGCGACGACTGCCACCGAGGCGGTGGACTTATCACGGGCGGTTCTCTCACATCTGGCGAAAGGCGACATTACGCCCGGCGAGGCTGCACCAATCATGTCAATCGTGGATAGCTTCCGACGCGTCCTCGAAGCCGAGGATTTCGATCAAAGATTGCGTGCTCTGGAAGACAAGGCCCCATAACCCCCAATCAAAAAGGAATCGGTCAATTGATAGAAAGACGTCTTCAACTGCTAGAAAAAGCAGACGGTCCCAAATATCAGATAACGCGTATTAAGCGGCCGATTATTGACCCCGATGGCCAGCTTGTCGGTATTAGTGTCTACGAAAATGGTGTTTGGCGTTTTTATGGGGATGGGACAGACCCCGGAAAAAATGAAGTTGAGAACGCTTTTACCGAGTGTTTTGCTGCTAATATGGGGGATCAAATGGGGGTCAATAAATAATTTATTATTATTATTTCAATGGTTTAGAATCATACAATGGCGGAGGAGGAGGGATTCGAACCCCCGGAACTCTCGCGAGCTCAACGGTTTTCAAGACCGCCGCATTCAACCGCTCTGCCACTCCTCCGCAGCCGGCATGATGTCTTACAGTCTTGCCTGAATTGCAAGGGGTAAGCTGAATTTGTTTGGCAATAGTGTCAAGAATTTTACGGAAACTGCGGGTAGAACTCATGCCGCGAGGCCAAAGATGAACAGAGAGCTACAATTTATTAATCATCAGGCAGACATAGTCATGAAATTGATTCGGCGTCTTCTCCATTTGGATCGGGGTGATGGTTTTGAAACTATATATTAATGATCGTGTTAAGGGTCTGGTGCTATCGTCACTCCCTGTTTTGGTATTTGCGGCAGGCGTCGCCGAGGCTAGTCCCCGGTCGCCGGCTCCGGTGATCTTTGGTGATCCTATGACCGTCATGAACCGGCCTGAGCCTGCGGTTGAAATTACTTCACCACCGGCGACGGAAATAGCGACAGAGACTGTTTCACCACAAGCTGGCAATACCGTGGTGGCCGATGAACCCCGGAGAATTATATTTCGTGGCCCAGCTGCCGAAACCCTTGAAGCAACGTCACCCCCGGATGGCGATCGAACGCGTTCTGATGTGAACGACATTGAGTCCCTGCGCAATGACGCGGTCGGGCGGGGGCCGGTTAATCTGATGCCAGACGCCGAAACCAACAATGAAGCGCCGGTTAATGAGGTCGGTATTGTCGGGATCTATCCTGAAGGCTTTGAAGGGCAGCCGACATCAAATGGCGAGATATTTCAGAGTATTCTGATGACTGCATCCCATCCGACGCTGCCATTGCCGAGCCTTGTGCGGGTTTCGAATCCGGACAACGGCTATGAGACCGTTGTTCGGGTCAATGACCGCGGACCGTTTGGGAGTAATCGTATTATGGAGCTATCACCGCGTGCCGGTGAGGCGCTCGGACTGGCGCGAGCTAACACGGCGGTTTTGCATTTACGATATCTCGGGCCAGCGCCAGTCAAAGAGGCTGCCTTGCCGGAAGTTGCCGCAGAGACATTAAATGTCGTCGCGGTGACGCCTGATGCTCTGACACCGGGCGCGCCGCAGGATCTTGGCGCCGGTACGGTGTTTGGCGACAGCGCCAGTGTTTACACAGATGATGGCTATTATGGTGCCGAGCCAACAGCTAAACCGCTGCCGAATGTTTCGACTGCCAGCGCAAATGGTGTTGCAAGCAATGAGCCGGGTATTCCCAGACCGCTTGCCGATCCGGCAACGGCTGCGACGGGACCGACATTTCCTCAACAAACCGTCGTCGCAAGCTCGATGAATGAGTTCCGGCCGCCTGAAAGCGCTGCGATGGCGTCAGTGATTGCGAGCGGTTATTATGTGCAGGCCGGGTCTTTCTACGAATTACGTAATGCGCAACGCCAGATTGAATTGTTGGGACAAGGCCTGCCGGTTCGCATTCAGCAGGCGCGGGTCAATAATTCGGACTTCTTCCGCGTGTTGTACGGTCCGTTCCCAAGCTGGGATGCGGCATCGGAGCAGCGCGCAATGATCGAACAGGCGGGTGCGGCCGATACAATAATCATTTCTCGGTAATCCGGGGTGGATTAAACCATGACAGGCGCCTGATTTAGGTCCATATCCTTTGTCATATCTGATTTATGGATTTCGGCGGGTGACGATTTGTCGGTTGGACGATTTATAACTTTTGAAGGTGGCGAAGGGGTTGGTAAGTCGACGCTTGTAACGGCGGTTGCAACGAGCTTGTCGACACTCGGCATTGACCCTGTCCGCACCCGCGAGCCGGGCGGGGTCGCACTGGCCGAGGCCATTCGCGATTTGGTCCTGTTCCCGCCAGGCCAAGGTGACTGGGATCCGATGTCGCGGGCAATGCTGATGAATGCGGCGCGGGTTGAGCATCTTGTGGACCTGATCCGGCCGGCGCTCAAGCAGGGACGATGGGTTTTGAGTGACAGATTTTCGGACTCAACGCGCGTCTATCAACATATTGAAGGCGTCGGCGATACTGAATTGGCGATGCTGGAGCGGCTAACCCTAAGTGAGACCCGGCCTGACATCACTTTTCTTCTCGACGCAGCGCCGGAAGCGCTCCTTGACCGCCGCTCGCAACGCGGTGTGGTCGATGCATTCGAAGCCAAACCGATTTCGTTCCACAATGCGGTTCGCGATGCTTTCCTCGCGCTCGCCGAATGTGAGCCGGAGCGTGTGGTTAGAATTGATGCTCTGCAGACACCGGAGCAGATGTGCGCGAATGTCATGACCGAAATCAAGAGACGTTTCCTATGAGCCAGACACCTGCCTATCCGATGCAAGGGCATGCCAGTGCGCAGGAGCGTTTTATGGCGGCATTGGCGTCAGGACGATTACACCATGGCTGGATTGTGGAAGGTCCCTCTGGGATTGGAAAGTCGCTTTTTGTCAGGCGGCTTGCTGCCCATATTCTAGGGGCAGCCTCGCCGGATGCAGGTCTCGGTGATCCTGTCATGCAGAAAGTTGCGGCCGGGTCTCACCCTGATCTCAAATGGGTGACGCTGGAGCTAAATGAAAAGGGCCAGTTGCGTAAGGATATCAGTGTCGATCAGGTGCGCGGCCTGAATCATTTTTTCTCGCTGCGCCCGGGGCTGTCGGGATGGCGGGTTGGTGTTATCGATGCGATTGATCAGTCGAACCGGTCAGGGATGAACGCGCTTTTGAAAACACTTGAGGAGCCGCCTGACCGATCGATCCTGTTTTTAATCAATCATGGTAGTATTCAAATATTACCAACTCTGAAGTCGCGTTGTCAGACATTACGTCTGTCGAGGCTGGACGATGACCAGACCAGCGCGATTCTGGCGGCGCACGAGGCGCTCGATCCAATGCTCGTGAAGGCGTCTATGGGGCGGCCGGGCTATGGTCTGGATATTCTCGAAAAGGGAGGGCTTGATGCTATTCGATCGGCGCAAGCTCTGCTTCAGAGTTTACGTCAGCCAAAGTCTCAGACTGCAGCGGTCGCGTTAGCAGCTGCTGGACAAAGCGAAGCGGCACTGTCGATTTTTACAGACATGGTCCTGGGCTGGGTTGCATTGCAGGCGGAGACGGATCCGCGTTACGGTAAAGTTTGGTTGGACTTGCATGAGGTGCGAGCTGTCTCGAAGGAATTGGCACTTACCCCGATACAGGCGGCAACAAAGCTCTATAGCGTTCTGCAGCTTGGTTTGAAGTCGAATGAAGAGGTCAGCTAATGTTTGACACGCATGTTAATCTGCATGGCGAGACGTATGAGGAAGACCTCGACGAGGTGTTATCCCGCGCTCGGACTGCAGGTGTGCGGCGTTTCCTTGCAATTTGCGACCGGTTGGACAGTTTTCCTGCTATTCAGGCGATTGCGACTGCAGCGTCGGATATCTGGTGCAGTGTCGGGACTCACCCTCATCATGCAAAGGATTTTCCTGATGTCGAGGCGGAAGAACTGGTGGGCCTCAGTCAGCATCCAGATGTTGTCGCGATCGGGGAAACCGGACTCGATTTTCATTATGGCTATAGCCCGGCGGATATTCAGGAAAAAAGTTTCAGAACCCATATAGCAGCGGCGCGCGAGACTGGGTTACCGGTCATTGTTCACACTCGGGAAGCCGACCGGGAAACAGCCGAAATACTGGAGCAGGAATATGCAAAAGGGTCATTTCCGATTCTGCTTCACTGTTACACAGGCGGGCTGGATCTTGCGCAACGCGGGCTTGAACTGGGCGCCTATGTTTCAGTATCGGGAATTTTGTCATTCAAATCGGCCAAGGATGTCAGAGCGGTTATTTCGGAAGTTCCCCTGGAACGGATTATCCTCGAAACTGACTGTCCCTATCTGGCACCGGTACCGTTCAGAGGACGCCGCAATGAGCCGGCCTATCTGCCCTATGTCGCAAAGGCGCTGGCGGATTTATCGGGAGAGACGCCAGAGCAGATAGGGGCCATCTGCGAGGCCAATGCGCTTAATTTGTTTACCAAGATTGGAAGATGATGACCAAGCAGTTGAAATTCACTCTGCTGGGAACCGGGTCGTCAGGTGGCGTTCCAAGACTGGGGAATGATTGGGGCGTCTGCGATCCTCTGAATCCTAAAAACAGGCGACGCAGGTGTTCAGCGCTCCTTGAACTGTCAGAAAGCGCGGGCGCCGACGCGACCAATATCCTGATCGATACATCTCCAGACATCCGTGAACAATTATTGGAGGTTGGTACCAGTCATCTTGATGCCGTTGTTTTTTCGCATGATCATGCAGATCAAACACATGGCATTGATGATGTACGTGCGCTCGCTATTCGGCAAAGGCGGGCGATACCGGCTTTTCTCGATGATGCGACAGCGGCAACACTGATACCGAAATTTCGCTATTGCTTTGAAGGGCAGGGTGGCTACCCGGCTATTCTCGACCGTCAGACCGCGATCATTGCGGGGCGGCTGTTCGAGATTGACGGCGCAGGTGGACGGCTCGAGCTTTTGCCGCTTGATCAGGAGCATGGACGCATTCGATCGCTCGGTTTCAGGATTGGTCCTGTAGCGTATTGCAATGATGTGAATGGATTACCTGATGACACGCGCCAGCAATTGCATGGGCTCGAATTACTGGTCATTGACGCGCTGCGTTATACACCGCATCCAAGTCACGCCAATTTGCAACAGGCACTTGACTGGATCGCGGAGTTCAAGCCCAAGCATGCCGTTTTGACTAATCTGCATGTTGATTTCGATTATGAGACGCTACGTTCCGAATTGCCTCCGGGCGTCGAGCCGGGCTTTGACGGCTGGTCAACGCAGTTTGATTTATAGGGCTTTGCTCTCCGATTGCATCTTTGCGCGAAATTGCGTTGTCTGAACTGCAATATCCCATTCGCGAAGCAGCGCAGCCCGGACATCCTCCGGCATGTCGGGCGAAAATGACTGATACGGACCGGCAAGGTCTTTGACCTCGTCAATATGTTGCCAGACGCCGGATTTCAGACCGGCGAGATAAGCGACTCCGAGTGCCGTTGTTTCGAGGCTTGCAGCTCTTTGCAGGGAGATGCCGGTGATGCTGGCCAGAAACTGCATAAGCCAGCTATTGGCTGCCATGCCGCCATCAGTCCGTATTAAATCCGGAACAACGCCATCGGCTTTCAAGGCGGCCACGAGATCATGGGTCTGGTAGGCGACAGATTCGATTGCGGCCCGCACAATATCCGCCCGGTTGGACTGCCGGGTCAGTCCGAATATTGCACCGCGTGCTTCGCTGTTCCAATGAGGCGCGCCAAGACCAGTAAAGGCCGGCACCAGGTAAACCCCACCATTATCAGAATTCCCTGCCGCTACTGGTTCGGTCTCTGCGCTTGTCGCCACAAGGTTCAGCTCGTCACGCAGCCATTGCGCAACGGCACCGGCAATAAAAATCGAACCTTCAAGCGCGAAGACGGGTTCGTGACCAATCCGGCAGGCGCGTGTTGTCAGAAGCTGGTTCGACGATAATACCGCCTTGGTTCCGGTATTGACCAGAACAAAACATCCCGTGCCATATGTGGCCTTGGTCATGCCGGGATTAACGCAACCTTGACCGAATGCGGCGGATTGCTGATCCCCGGCGACCGCATGTATCGGCAGGCTGCGTCCTAGTATGGCCGGATCCGTCATGCCAAAATCTGATGAACTGGTCTGGACCTTAGGCAACAGTGCTGCGGGAATGTTGAACAGGTCGAGTAGTTCCTGATCCCATTCGCCAGTATAAATATTAAACAGGCTGGTGCGCGAGGCATTTGTTTCATCGGTAAGATGTGACTGACCGGATGTGAGTTTCCATATCAGAAAGGTATCAACTGTTCCGAACGCCAGTTCACCGCGTTCTGCAGCAGCCCGCGCGCCGTCAACATGATCAAGTATCCATGCAATCTTGCTGGCGGAAAAATACGGGTCCAAAAGCAGGCCGGTTTTGGCGCGGATCATATCCTGGTGGCCGCGCTCGAACAGGTCGCGGCAGACCTCGGCGGTGCGCCGGTCCTGCCATACTAGCGCGTTACAGACCGGCTGTCCGGTGGCCCTGTTCCAGATTAGAACGGTTTCTCGCTGATTCGTAATGCCAAGCGAAACGACGTCGCCAAGCTGTTCTTCGGAAACCTGTTTCAGGACCGTCCGGGCGCTGCTCAAAGTTGTTTGCCAGATATCGTCGGGACGGTGCTCGACCCAGCCATGATCGGGGAATAATTGTTCAAATGGCTGCTGCGTCGTCGCAATCATTGCGCCGGTGCTGTCGACCGCGACGGCACGGCTTGATGTCGTGCCTTGGTCGAGTGCTAAAATCAACGGACGCTCTGGCATCAGGCAGTTTTTTTTGTCAGCGCAACGACAGTCTTTGCGACAGACCCATAGTCAACTTTTCCTGTGCCCAGAACGGGAATTTCATCGACATGAAAAACTTTTCGGGGGACAGCGAGCTCTGAAACACCATGCGATTGCGCCCAGGCCACGAGGTCGGATCGGCTAATTTCCTTCGCGGAGCTGATTAGAATAATCTGCTCGCCCTTTTTCGGGTCGGGAATTGCCGCCGCGGCATGCATATGCTCCGGCCAGATGGCGTTTGCGCAGTTTTCGACAACCGCGAGTGACACCATTTCACCACCAATTTTGGCAAAACGTTTAACGCGGCCAAGAATACGGATGCAATCATCCTCATCCACGGCGACGATATCCCCCGTATCATGCCAGCCATCCACTGGTGGCTCAATGATACCGGGTGCGGATGAGCGCAGATAACCCATCATCACATTAGGGCCACGGATTAATAGTTTTCCGCCGTCAGCAATGCCTTCAACCGGTTCCAGCTTATATTCCATTTCGTTTAGCAAGCGGCCAACAGTACCGGCCTTATTGAATTCGATTGTGTTGGCAGACACCACTGGCGCAGCTTCAGTCGCGCCATAGCCTTCGAGAATTTCGACATCAAACTTCCGTCTAAGATATTGTCGGGTCTCATCTTTGACGCGTTCAGCTCCACAGACGGCAAGCCGGATCGAAGTCAGCTCACCATCATTGGCAATCCTCGCATATTGCGAAATGAACGTGTCCGTCGCGAGCAGGATCGAGCACCGCATGGATTTTATACGTTTTGTGATTTCGCGCGGCTGAAGAGGGCTAGGGTGAAAAATTGCTTTTACGCCTGAAACGAGCGGCAATACCGAACCAATTGTCAGACCAAAGGAATGGAAAGCGGGCAGAGGATTGAAGACACTGTCAGTTTTTGGAGACAGTCCGATATGTGAACGCAATTGTTCGACATTTGTTACAATATTGTGATGGGAGAGGACCACACCTTTTGGCTCTCCTTCAGTGCCTGACGTGAATAGAATGACACCCGGTTTTTTATACGATTTGTGACTACGGAACAGGAATGGTAGAATTGGCCCGGCGACAGCGGAGATTTTATCTTTCCAGTTAAGGTCCTCGCGGACGTCTTCGAGATAAATGAACTCGGTATCCGGTGACAAATCATCAATTAAGGGCTGCATTTCGCCCAGTTCAATGAATTTGTGTGCGGTTAGAATTTTTGTGATGCCGGCGGCCTTTAATGAGGCTTTTATATTGGCAGTACCAGCGGTGAAGTTGATCATGGCAGGTACGCGACCAGCGACAAGAACCGCACAGAAACCGACTACGGCGCCGATGCCGGTTGGCAGCATAACGCCGATGGTTTCGTCTTTTTCGAATTTACGTGACAGGTTGGAGCCGAGTGCAAAGGCACCGCGCAGAACAGTTTTATAGGACCCTTCAGTGCCATCGCCATCGACGACAATGACACGGTTGTGGCCAAATTTCCGAGCCCCGCGCAATATCGCGCCCATAATATCGGTTCTGGTGAGGCTGGGTTTCCAGGGAAGCGGCGCGGGTATCGCAGTATTAATCATTATATTTTTTTGCCCCATCAAGAATCTGTCTTTGCTAATAATCTGTCACATTGTGTGATCGGCGCAATCGTTTTCCGCATACCTCCTATTCTGGCGCAACTGCCACTTCGCTTAACAAAGGCTTGTCGAAACTGAATTTTATAGCCATTTAGCCTTTATGGTCAGGCTCATAGATAAAACTCAGAAACACAGGCATCCGGAAAAACGGAACCGTCCCGATACGCCCTTATTACGCAAGCCGGATTGGATTCGGGTCAAGGCGCCGACCAGTCCCGGCTATGCTGAGACCCGCGAGATCGTGAAATCCAAACAATTGGTTACAGTCTGCGAGGAAGCTGGCTGTCCGAATATTGGCGAGTGCTGGGATAAAAAGCACGCCACGATGATGATACTGGGCGAAATTTGCACGCGGGCGTGTTCATTCTGCAATGTCGCAACAGGTAAGCCGTCGGCGGTTGATCTAGACGAACCGCGCCGCGTCGGCGCAGCCGTGGCTGAGATGGGCTTGCAGCACGTTGTAATAACTTCGGTTGATCGCGACGATTTAGAGGATGGCGGTGCGCAGCATTTTGTCGAGACAATTTCACAGATCCGAAGCCAGTCACCGGGCACGACAGTAGAGATATTGACCCCTGATTTTCTTCGCAAGGATGGATGGGAGAATTGTGTGATTGATGCCAAGCCTGATGTTTTTAATCACAATTTAGAAACGGTACCGCGTCTGTATCTATCGATCCGGCCGGGTGCCCGCTATTATCATTCTTTGCGGCTTCTAGAGAAAGTTAAAGAGCGCGATCCTCTTCAGTTCACCAAGTCCGGGCTTATGGTTGGACTGGGCGAGACCAAAGAAGAAGTGATGCAGGTCATGGATGATATGCGTTCTGCCGGAATTGATTTTCTCACCATCGGTCAATATTTGCAGCCAACGCGAAAACATGCCGGCGTGGATCGTTATGTGACACCGGACGAGTTTGCCGCCTATGAGGAAATAGCGCGCTCTAAGGGCTTCCTGCTGGTGTCGGCTTCGCCGTTAACGCGCTCGAGTTATCACGCTGGTGAGGATTTTGCCCGGTTGCGTCAGGCGCGTTTAGATCAGGTTAGCGGGTCGTGCCCAGATTAACCCAGACAACGGTAATCAAGCATCAAGCCGACGACCTATATGAGTTGGTTAGAGATATCCGTCGCTACCCAGAATTTATTAAATGGATCAACAGCATGTCGGTCCGGCAAGAAGAAGCGACGACCGATCATTATAGTTGTATCGGAGAGGTCGCAGTCGGCTTTAAAGGATTTCAGGAAACCTTCTCGACACGGGTTTCGGCTAATCCGGCAAAGCGCCGTATCGATGTCGAACTTGATCGCGGACCTTTCCGTCATTTGCGTAACCGCTGGCAGTTCGACGTAAAAAGTCGCGGTGTTACGGATGTCTTTTTCTTTATCGATTACGAATTTAAAAATCCGCTATTGCGGCTGCTAGCGCGAACCAACCAGTCTCTGGCCGTTAATCGGATCATGCAGGCGTTCCAATCTGAGGCTGACCGACGCTACGGGCAAACCAGCTAGACTAGATTTGGGCCCGGATCATCTTGAGGGCTGCTTCAATTGTTGCAATACGAACCTCGTGGCGGCCGATCTCTCCGAGGCTGAGCATTTCGTGCAGCATGGATTTGTTTTCGCGGGCGCAGGCGAGATGAACCGAGCCAACCGGTTTCATCGGTGTGCCGCCACCAGGGCCTGCAATGCCAGTGATCGCAATCGCCATGTTCGCCCGGCTGTGTTCAAGCGCGCCTTCGGCCATCAATCGGGCGACTGGCTCAGAAACCGCGCCATAATCTGCTAAAACGTCACCTCCGACATTCAGGACTTCGGCTTTCGCATGGTTGGAATAAGTGACGAAGCCACGATCGAGGAACTTCGAGGATCCAGCGAACTCGGTAAACAGACCGGCAAGAAGCCCGCCGGTGCAACTCTCGGCCGTACACAGACGGACGCGCCGCTGTATTGCTTCATCCATGGTCAGTAAGGCAAGATTTCGAATGTGATCTGGAAACATGTGCGTACTATGCTGTATTCTTCTGAGCTGACAAGACCGCGATGGCCTGTGCCGCAATTCCTTCTCTGCGGCCGGTGAAACCCAGCTGCTCGGTGGTTGTCGCTTTAATACTAACAGCATCAATCGGAAGACTGCATATTTCGGCTGTTCGCAGTCGCATAGCCTCACGATGTGGTTTAACTTTTGGCGCTTCGCAAATTAGCGTGATGTCACAAGAGTCCAATACATAACCGCGCGCATCGGCCAGTTTGAGCGCGTGCGAAAGGAATACACCAGACTCGACATCTTGCCATTGCGGATCGCTTGGAGGAAAGTGATCACCAATATCGCCTGCCGCGAGTGCACCTAAAATCGCGTCTGTCAGGGCGTGCCATCCAACGTCTGCGTCCGAGTGGCCCTTTAACTGGGCATTGTGATCAATTCTGTGTCCGCAAAGTACAACATGGTCGCCGGGCTCGAAGGCGTGAACATCAAACCCTTGTCCGATCCGTGGTGGACTTGCGATACCTAATAAACGCGTCATGCGGTCAAGATCTCCGGAATAGGTGATTTTGTGGAGTTCCAGCCGCCCCTCCACCATAATGACATTGCGTCCTTTGGCTTCAATCGCTGCGAGGTCATCCACGAAGTCCGGAGCCTGATCTTGCAGAGCGGTAAGAATATCCCGATAGCGGAAGGCTTGTGGTGTCTGTATCCGGTGTAAATCGTTGCGCGAGACACTCTCAAGTCCAAACTCGGTTTGCCGTTTTACGGCATCTGATATGGGCAGTGCCGGCGCGGCAGCCGCTGCGCTCTGCATGGCTTGAACTAAACGATCGATCATCTCGCCATCGAGGCCGGGCCGGGCTGCATCGTGAATTAGAACGATTTCGTCTGGTCCAAGATCGAGCGCGTCAAGGCCAGCTTTGACAGATGCCGAGCGGGTCAGTCCGCCGGCAACGATTTGAACCTTCGCATCCTGAATATGCTGGTAGCTGGGGCGGCGTGCAGCGGGTATGACCAGCGCGATATGATGAATGTCCGGGTGCTTGATAAAAGCTTCAAGCGACCATTGGAACACCGGTTTCCCGGCGAGCAACTGTTCCTGTTTCGGCAGCTCTCCACCGGCCCTTAAGCCGAGACCACCTGCAACGATAACAGCACCTATCCTCATGCATGAGCTAATATCGGGCGCTGACGATCTTGTCTATAAGCGCGGATAAGACTAGAAGATTTTGGGAGTGCTTCACTTTTTGTCACGTTTCGTGTGACCAGTGCGGGAAATCTTGTTGAATATGACCAACTTTTGCGCAGAGAAGGTTTGGCTTGCACCGATGTCCGGAGCAACGGATGCCGCGTTCCGTCGACAAGTCGTGAGATTTGGCGGACCGGCCGTCATGTCGGAAATGGTTGCAGGGGAAGCATTACGTATTTCTCGCCGCGACGTGGTTCGTCGAATATGCCGGCATGAGGGAAGAGGGCGCTGGATTGTTCAGCTCGCTGCCCGTCGCCCCGAGGACATGTTTGAAAGCGCCAAAATGTTGCGAGAGCTGGGTGTTGATATGATTGATATCAATATGGGGTGTCCGGCGCGACAGGTGACCGGAGGGCGGTCAGGCTCGGCGCTGATGCGGGAGCCGGCGCTTGCCGAGCTTATCATGGCAGCGGCCAAGCAGGGAGCACAGGACATGCCCGTGAGTTTGAAAATGCGGCTGGGCTGGGACGATCAGTCTCTCAATGCCCCGGCTTTGGCGCAGGTCGCGCAGTCGCTCGGACTGGTGATGATAACTGTTCATGGCCGTACACGCTGCCAATTCTACAAGGGACAGGCAAACTGGAGTGCAATCGCCGATACGGTGAATGCGGTTGATTTACCGGTTATCTGCAATGGCGATATTCACAATGGCGATGATGCTCGAGCTGCGCTCGCAGCATCCGGGGCGCATGGCGTGATGATTGGACGCGCGGCTATGGGCCAGCCCTGGCTGATTGCTGAAATTGCTGCCTCACTTGCGGGATGTGATTATAACCCGCCGTCACTTGCAGAGCAGTATGATAGTCTCTGCGAGCAGATCGAAGATAGTATGGCGCTTTATGGCCAGTCGCTCGGGCTTAAGATTGTCAGAAAACATATTTCGAGTGCGATTGAGCGGTTAAGTGTCGATATGGCGGAAGCTGAGCGACGTCGGGCGCGCTCCGAACTGTGTCAGATCAATGATCCAGAGACGCTTTTTGAAGAGCTTAAGGCACTGTATTTTAATGTAGTACCGGTGCCGGAGCTGGCCGCATGAGAGTGATGGATGATCTAGCCAGCCTAGCGCCGGTGGCGCTGTTAATGCTCGATAACAGACGACATGTTGTAGAGGCTAACCCCGAAGCCGAAGCTATACTTGGGCAGTCGCGTCGACATCTGGCACAGCGGCCCTTGAGCGATATTGTGTTCTTTGATTCGCCGCTGTTTGAATTGATTGACCGGACGCTGGAAACTAATCGCACTGTTAATGCGCATGGCGTTTCGCTTGGTGGTCCAAATTTTTCCAGATCTGTGCTGACCGATATCCGTTTACGGCCAGATGGCGAGGGCGGAATTGTCATGGCGATGCTGCCAGCCAGTGACCAGAATATGTTTGCGACAGCTGCGAGCGTTTCAGCTTTTGGCCGAATTCTAGGGCATGAGGTTAAGAATCCGTTGGCTGGAATTGTCGGCGCTGCGCAGCTGCTGTTGCGTCACGCCCGAAGCGATCAAAAAGCCATGCTGGATATTGTTCAAAGTGAATCGAAGAGAATTGAGCGTCTTGTGTCGCGTTTGTCGGCCTTTGAATTGTTTTCAGCCCCGCGTTTTGAAGTCTTGAACATTCATTTGCTACTGGACCAGATTATCGCAGCCGAAGAGGCGGCTCAGGGACGCCGGATTAGCGTTCGTCGACGTTTTGATCCGTCCCTGCCGGTGATTTATGCTGATCATGATCATTTGCATGAAGCAATCCAGAATATTATCAGAAATGCCTCGGAGGCCGCCTTGGCGACAGCTGAGCGTCCGACGCTTACGGTAGAAACCGCGTTTGAAACTGGCTTTGGTTTTGCTGGTCTGTCTGCAGGCACCCGCCTGGGGCGCTCTATCCGGGTCACAATCGAAGACAATGGTGCGGGTATAACGCCAGAGAAACGCGAGAAAATGTTCAACCTGTTCTCGTCTTCAAAGGCTGGCGGACGGGGGCTGGGATTAAGCGTCGTTAGCGAAATTATTTCAGCGCATCGAGGCCGGATTAAAGTTGATAGCATTCCGGGCAAGACCCGTTTTTCAGTTTATATTCCAATCAATGAAAAGGAAGCTTCGTGACACAGAAGACCGTCCTGCTGGCCGAGGATGATGCCAGTATCCGCCTCATAGCGAACCAAACGCTGGTGAGCGCCGGTTATAATGTTCGTGCGACGAGTTCGCCCGAGGCGCTGGAGCGTTGGGTTCGAAATGGCGAGGGGGATGTCATTGTTACCGATGTCTACCTTACGGAAACACCGATTTTTGATCTTCTGCCATCCTTCCGGTTAGTCCGGCCTGACCTGCCGATAATCGTGATGAGCGGTCAGAATACTATTCTCACGGCGGCCTCGGCCGCTCAGCATGGTGTTTTCGATTATTTGCCGAAACCTTTTGATATCGATCAGCTGACCGACCTGGTTGATCGCGCGCTGAAAGGTGGTGTTGGGGCATCCGCGTCTGATCCACGGCTGAATATGAATACCGAGGAACCGGCATTGCCGTTGGTTGGACGATCAGAGCCGATGCAAAATGTCTACCGGATCATATCGCGTGTGATGAATACGGGGTTGACGGTTTTGATTGAGGGTGAGTCCGGCACGGGCAAAGAGGTTGCCGCCCGCGCCATTCATGATCTCGGATCAAAGGATGCCGCGAAATTCTACTCGCTTGATTTGTCGGAAATGACGACCGACCAGGTTAATCGGGAATTGTTCGGAAGTTCGGATCAGACCGGGCTCGTGTATCAGTCCGAAGCGACGATATATCTTGATGAAATTGGCGATCTATCGGCAGGGGCGCAAACCCAGCTGGTGAAGCTCATGCGCGAAGATGGTAATGCGCGCATCATCGCCTCCACCCGGCAGCCATTGTCATCATTGGTCGAGCGCGGCGACTTTCGAGAAGACCTGTACTATCGCATCAATGTTGTTCGGATTGATTTGCCACCATTGCGCAAGCGTAAGGAGGATATTTCCGAGCTCGTCAAAGCCTTTCTTTTGAGGGCGGGCGAGCGGGGCTTGCCAGCCAAGGAAATCGAAGCTTCGGCGATGGATTTGATGCTCGCCTATGATTGGCCAGGTAATGTAAGGGAGCTGGAGAACCTGATTTTCCGGCTAGTTGCTTTGAGCCCTGATACTGTCATTTCTCATCGTGATATCGAGCGCGAGCTGCGCGCCGTTTCGATGAAGGAATTGTCAACATCGCGGTCATTTGAAAGCGAGATTGATGCGCTCTTGCACAAATTCGTCATGGGCGACTTGCTAACTGGCGGCGATGAAGGGGGCAAAATTCATCAAAGCGTTCTGGAGCAGGTCGAACGCCCCTTGATCCGGCTGGCGCTGTCGGTGACTTCTGGTAACAAGCTGCGTACGGCATCTCTGCTGGGTGTTAACCGAAACACGCTCAGAGCCCGGATCAATGCTTTGGGAATATCAGATGAATAATTGACGCCGCCAAAACCTGTTGCTTAATAGCATCAGTGTTGCTGTTGTAATACAGTGTTACTCAGAGGTTTGGCTGTGGCTGGGATTTTAAGAACTCAGATTAAAAAAACGTCGGGAGCTACCTGGTTTCAAGCCATTTTTGGCATTGCGACCATGCTATCTGCGGTTGCGACCTTTATTGTTTTGTCACGCGCGGCGCCGGCAGCAGAGACCCCGCGAACAGTTCAGCTGCTGCTTTACGCGAACGCGTTGCTGATCATCATACTCGGCTGGTTGGTGGTTGATGGTTATCTCAAGCTAAGGAACCGCTCGGCTGAGGCCGGCGACGGTCAACTCGGGCGTCGCCTGATGCTCGTCTTTGGTTTGTTTGCGATGGTGCCGTCTGGATTGGTGTCACTATTCTTATGGGCCAGCATTACTCAGGGGATCGACACCTGGTTTGGGCAGCGCGTCGTTATTCTGGTCGAGGAAACCGCCAGCCTGGCCCGCGAAAACGTCGTCGAGTTCAGTAATGTGTTCGAGGATGACGCCCGGCTAATGTCGGTTGATGTTAATAATGCCGCTGACGGCTATCTTACCGACCGTGAGAGATTTGAGTCCTATTTGGGGATCCAGGCCTATCTGCGAAATATTTCGGCTGCATTTATCATTGATGGCTCCGGCAATGTTACGGCTGTTGCCGATAATATTGCCGAGACAGGTTTTTTCCGGCGTCCGAACGCGCAGACTTTTCAGGCAGTTGATCAAGGCGAAGTGGTTGTGTCGCTGCAGGAAGATGCTGGGTTCGCATCGGCGCTGATTGGTCTTGATGATATTGATGGCGCTTATCTCTATCTGGCCAAGCCGCTTGATCCGATCGCTTTTAGTCGCCTGCGTCGGGCGGATAATGCGCTTGCGGATTACCGGATTGCGAAAGAGCGGAGCGATCAGCTTAAGTTTTTGCTGGTTGTTGCTTATTTCGAGATCGTCGCGTTGCTTTTGCTCCTTTCAGTGCGGGTTGCGCAGGAAGTTGCCGCCAGAATTACAGTGCCAATTCAGCGTTTAGCTGTGGCGGCACGCGAGGTTAGTGAGGGTGTACGGAACGTTCAGGTGTCGTTGCCGCCGAATATTGATGAGGTCCGAACATTATCTCAGTCATTTAACTCGATGACGAAACAGTTAGATGAACGCCGGGCCGATTTGATCACAGCCCGAGAGATTTCCGAGAGCCGGCGCCTATTTGTTGAAACGCTGCTCGCGGAGCTGAGTGCCGGTGTTATTTGTCTTGATAAAGAGGGGATGATCACACTTGCCAACCGGTCCGCTGAAAACCTTCTGGGACGGGATCAACTGGTTGGACAATACCTGATTGATGTCGCCCCCGAACTGACTGCGAAATCCCTCGAAATATCAGAGAATGACGACGTGCAGGAAGCGCAGTTGGAATTGATAGGCGGGCAGGGGAGCCAGTTTATTCAATTGAAAGTGGTTAAGGATTCGATTGGCGGACTCGTGCTGACATTTGATGATGCAACCCGCCTGATCAATGCGCAGCGGCTTCTAGCGTGGCGCGACGTTGCGCGACGGATCGCGCATGAGATACGAAACCCGTTAACCCCGATTCAGCTGTCGGCTGAGAGGCTCCGGCGACGCTATGGCGACAAGCTTGGTGAAGGTGATAGCGTTTTCAATCGGTGTCTCGATACGATTATGCGGCAGGTTTCGGATATTGGTCGGATGGTTCAGGAGTTTTCTGACTTTGCGAGAATGCCGAAACCAAACCCGGTGAAGTTCGATATTGTCAAATTGATCGGAGATATTTGCTTCGCCCAGCAGGTCGTGAATCCGGATTACCAGATCTCATTAGCGTCTGATGCAGACACGATTGATGTCTCGGGCGACGAAAGACTGCTTGGACAGGCCTTTACGAACGTCATTAAAAATGCGGCCGAGGCGTTGGCGTCCCGTTCTCCGACAGATGAAAGCCAGGGGCAGGTGCAAGTTGCGATTACCCGTGCATCCGAAACGATGGTTCAGATAGTCATATCAGATAATGGTCCCGGTTTCCCCGCGGACCTCAAAGAGCGTTTGCTCGAGCCCTATGTTTCAGCGCGCGAGGGTGGAACCGGTCTGGGGCTGGCGATTGTGAGCCGGGTGATCATGGATCATGGTGGTCAGATTGAACTGTCAACGCCGGAACCAGCTAGTAGGAATGGTGCGATCGTAAAAATTATCCTGCCGGTTCAAATGAAAATTCAAGCGAGCAATAACGATCAGAAATTGGAGACGACCTCATGACTGGTGATATTCTTATCGTTGATGATGAACCCGATATCCGGGAACTGATTGCTGGGGTTCTGGAAGATGAAGGGTTCAGCACGCGCACTGCCGCGACCGCGGAGAAGGCGCTGTCAGAAGTCGGTAACCGTGTGCCAAGCCTGGTTGTCCTCGATGTCTGGTTGCAGGGCAGTGGAATGGACGGTCTGACGGTCCTCGAATACCTCAAAAAGATGGATCCGCTGATGCCGATTATCGTGATTAGCGGGCATGGTAATATCGAGACTGCCGTCGCAGCTATCCGTCGCGGGGCTTATGATTTTATCGAAAAGCCGTTTGAAGCATCCCGTCTTATCCATCTCATCGAACGTGCGATTGAATCAGCCAAGCTGAAGCGCGAAAATGAAACACTCAAGACGAAAACATTTGAAACTGCAGACTGGATTGGTGGAAGTGGCGTTGCGCTTGCTTTGCGTCAGGCCATTGAGAAAGTGGCGCCAACAAATTCCCGGGTCCTTGTCACTGGAGATGCCGGCGTCGGAAAAGAATTATGTGCCCGCCTCATTCATGCCAAATCGAAACGTGCCGCCGGACCGTTTGTTCTGGTAAGCGCGGCGAATATCGCGCCTGACCAGATGGAACGTGAATTGTTTGGGGAAGAAGATGAAAATGGCATTCCAGTCAAACTCGGCATGTTTGAACAGGCGCACACTGGTAGTCTATTATTGGATGAAGTCGGTGAAATGCCGCTCGGCACGCAAACAAAAATCCTGCGCGTGCTGACTGAACAGCGCTTTCAGCGCGTTAATGGCCGGTCTGATGTCGAAGTCGATGTCAGAGTGATGTCGTCGTCTACACGTTCATTGGAAGACGAAGTGGCGAATGAACGGTTTCGTCTCGATTTATACTACAGGTTGAATGTGGTTCCGGTCGATGTGCCTAGCCTGTCAAAGCGCCGGGAGGATATTCCTGAGCTTGTCGCTTATTTTGCGAGCAAAATCGCCGATAGTTCGGGCCTCAATGCGCGGCCGTTCTCGGAAGAGGCTATTGCGGTCCTGCAGTCACTGCAATGGCCTGGCAATGTCCGTCAATTGCGGAACCTGGTTGAGCGGGTATTGATATTGTCACGCGGCGCGACGAGCGAAACAGTTCGCGCCGAAGAATTGCCACTCGACAGACCATCGTCTACGGAGAATGACGGTCTCGGGGTTTCAACGGATCTGGTAAGCCTCTCCTTGCGCGATGCGAGGGAACAATTCGAACGCGACTATCTGAAGGTTCAGATTACGCGTTTTGACGGCAATATCTCGCGGACAGCAGAATTTATTGGTATGGAGAGATCAGCCTTGCACCGGAAACTGAAAGCTCTGGGCATAAGAAGTGCAACTGGCTCAACGGAAGCATAGCAAATGCGTGTTATAATATGTGGTGCAGGCCGGGTGGGCCAGGGGATTGCGCGGCAATTGTCCGGCGAAGGTCATGATATTACCATGGTCGACGAGGATAGTGACCTGATCGACAGAGTGCAGACTGACTATAATGTAAAAGGGGTCGTCGGGCACGCGGCCTATCCCGATACGCTGCGTCTGGCCGGTGCGGAAATGACCGACATGCTTATTGCCGTGACCCATTTTGACGAAATCAATATGGTCATTTGCCATATTGCCGAAAGTGTCTTTTCAGTTCCAAGTAAAATTGCCCGGATTAGAGCGCAGGCTTATCTCGCCCAGGACAAGGCGCAGCTATTTTCCCGGAGTGGCTTTGGCATCGATATGGTGATTTCGCCGGAGATCGAAGTCGGAGAAGCCATATTGAACCGGTTTCGCAGCCCGGATGCGACGTCGAGCCTGTCATTTGAAGATGGACGGCTGCAATTACTTGGAATGCGGGTGAGTGCGGAAAGTCCCCTGATCGACACGGCGCTTGATCAGCTCGATGAATTATTCCCGGATCTGTCAGCTCGCGTGGTCGGGATAAAGAGGGGTGATGTTGTCTTTGCGCCGCGCGGAAATGATTTGCTGCTGTGTGATGATACTGCTTATGTCGCGGTCATACCAAGTCATACGGCGCGTTTGAACAAGCTCTTCAACAAAACGGCTAGTGAGTTTCGACGGTTTGTTATTGTTGGTGGTGGCAATGTCGGAATTTACGTTGCGTCCCAGCTTGAAGCTGACAAAAGCGTCCGGGTGCGTCTGATTGAATCGGATCCGGTTCAGGCAGATATTGCGGTGTCAAAACTGAAGCAGACGATTGTTATAAATGGGGATGGATTATCCCGGGATATTCTCGAGGAAGCTGGCGCGAACTCGGCTGATATCGTGATCGCTGTTACCAATGATGATAAGACCAATATGCTGATCGGGAAGCTGGCCAAGCAAATGGGAGCACAGAAGAGCCATATTCTGATTAATTCCTATGAATTGGCAGCGATTTCCTCCGATCTCGATATTGATGCCGTGCTTGATCCGCGGGCGTTAAGTGTATCGAGAATTTTGACGAAGCTTCGGAAAGGGCGCATTGTTTCGGTGCAATTGCTTGAGGATGGCGCCGGTGAACTGGCTGAAGGCATCACGCTGCCATCGTCGACTCTGATCGGAAAAACTGTTGGCTATGATGATTTGCCGGAAGGTATTACAGCCGCAGCGATTATTCGAAAGGATGATATTATTTTCCCGAATAAAGACCTTACAATCCAGGCTGATGACCGGCTTGTGCTGTTTTACGAGACGGAAATGACCAAGCAGGTCGAGCGCTATTTCCGGGCCAGCGCTGATTTCTTCTAAACATGCGTGGAGTGGCGGTTTGAACCATTTGGCAATTATTCGTATTCTCGCGATACTGGCCATGTGCATCAGCGCGACACTGTTGTTTAGCGGGCTTCTGGCATTTGCGTTTGGCGAGACGCGCGAAAGCCTTTATTTTCTGGCAGGCGCTTTGTCCTGCGGGCCAGCCGCCGCTGCGGTCCTGTTGTTGACGGATAAGCCAAAACAACGGAGCCGAGCCGTAGACGGTCTGGCCGTCGCGGTGCTGTTCTGGTTTCTGGCCCCGGTTTTTTGCGCCATTCCATTTTTGGCCTGGACCAATGACATCAACTATCTGGCGGCTTATTATGAAGCGGTTTCCTGTCTTACGACCACCGGTCATAGCGGGCTGAGCCGCGCCGGCGATGTCTGGCCGGCCAGTCTGATATTTTGGCGGGCCATGCTGCATATTGTTGGATCGGTTGCCTGTATCACCATTGCGGCAACAGTTTTATCGGCGGTCAATCTCGGCGGTCCCGGTATCCATCGCAGCCGCTTTTTCACTTTGCCGGAAACCAGTTTTTTTGATGCAACGCCGCGTGTTGTTCGCGCCACTACAAGCATTATCATGGTTTCGATATTTTTTCTGTTGTTCGCTCTGCTGCTGGCCGGAGCCCCACCGGACGAGGCGTTTAGCGGCGCCGTAAGCGCTATTACTACAGGATTGGTTGATCCGTACGCGAGTATGACTGCACCGGCAAACGCTATGGTCGGGGTGTTTCTCGGATTTGGTCTCATTGTCGGGAGCATTGGCCTGATTGTACTCGATGAAATCGGGCAGGGGCGGTACTTGCGGGCATTGAAGGACCCTGAAGTTATGGGCCTGTTTGTTTGTCTGGGATTGTTAACATTAGTGGTCTGGATGTCGGGGCAAACCTTGTTCCCCGGGCTTGGCTGGGCGATATCAAGCCTGTCGACTAGCGGCATTGCTTTGACTGATCCGCAGGCATTTACCGATATTCCACTGGCTCTGGCCGGGCTGCCGCTACTGATCGGCGGATCAGCATTGTCGGCGGCCGGTGGCATCAAGCTAGCCAGAGTTATCGTCCTGTCTAAACGGGCCGGACTGGAATTTATCCAGCTTGGCTATCGTGGCAGCGTCCAGACATTCCGGTTCCGTGGCCGTCCACAATCGGAACAGACGATTATTGGTGTCTGGGTCTATTTGGTCGGTTACACGATAGCCGTTGCTGGTGGTTTATTGGTCATGAGTATACTTGGATTGCCATTTACTGACGCGGTTCGGGCATCCATAGGTAGTTTAACGAATTCAGGTCACTTTTTCGTTGGTCTTGGGGGGGTAAATGACCCAATACTGCAATTAGCGTTGATATTCGGTATGGTTTTGGGACGGTTAGAGGTTATTGTTCTTCTACCAGTGCTCAGTGTTTCATTTTGGCGTTGATTATAGAGTTTAAATTAAAGGTTCGGGCACTGCAGAACGGTGTCGAAATTATTAGCAAAAAAAAAAGACAGGTCCTCCCATGACATCAGAGAAGAAACAAAACCTACAGGATACGTTTTTGAACGCGGTTCGAAAATCAAAGACGCCGCTAACAATATTCCTGGCAAATGGTGTTAAATTGCAAGGTGTCGTCACCTGGTTCGATAATTTTTGTGTGTTACTTCGCGGCGATGGCCGATCACCTCAATTGGTTTACAAGCATGCCATATCCACGATTGCACCGAATGCTGCGGTGAAATTGTTTGATGATAGTGTGCTGGAGCAGGACTTATAGCGACCATCGCGACAGCTGAGCAGAAAGTCTACAAGGCCGGGGTAATCGTGCCGTGGACGTTCCTGCCCAAGCGTCCCAGTGACGAACGGCTGGCAGAGACAACCGGTTTGGTCGAAGCGCTCGGTTGTGATCTTGCTTTCGTGCGATCCGAGCATTTGAGAAAGCCGAACGCGTCTTTCTTGTTATCTGGTGGTTTACTGGATCGCCTAGCGGAAGACGCTGTTCTGCATGATGTTTCGCTCGTTGTGGTTGACGGGGCTTTGACACCGATACAACAGCGCAACCTCGAAAAACGTCTTGGCTTGAAAGTTATCGATCGGACAGGCCTGATTCTCGAAATATTCGGCTTACGCGCACGCACCAAGGAAGGGCTGTTGCAGGTCGAGCTGGCGCGTCTGCTATATGAACGATCGCGACTTGTTCGGACCTGGACGCATTTGGAGCGTCAACGCGGCGGACGCGGTTTTCTCGGCGGGCCGGGTGAAACACAGCTTGAAGCAGATAAGCGGATGATTGACCGCAAGGTTCAACGCCTGCGTCGGGATCTTGCAGATGTTGAAAGAACTCGGCTGGTGCAGCGGGCCGGCAGGGTTCGCCATGAAGTACCCGTTATGGCGTTGGTTGGCTATACAAATTCCGGGAAGTCCACTCTGTTCAATAAGCTCAGTGGAGCCGGTGTATTGGCTAAAGACATGCCATTTGCAACGCTGGACCCGGCAATCCGGCATATCCAGCTTCCGAATTTGGGTGCAGCTGTTCTGGTTGATACGGTCGGTTTCATAACGGAGTTGCCGACCCATCTGATCGATAGTTTCCGGGCGACGCTGGAAGAAACTTTGTCGGCTGATTTATTAATACATGTGCGCGACCGTGCGAGCGCTGCTGATGTTTCTCAAAAGCAGGACGTGCTCGATATACTCAGTCAGCTTGGCGAAAAAAGTGAGCATCCGGCACCGCCAATCATTGAGGCGTGGAACAAGGTTGATCTGCTTGGCGATGATGCCCGCGAAGATCTGGATTTCATCGCGGCAGCACAATCTGACACGGTCGCAGTGCCGATTTCGGCACTTGCTGGAACCGGTATCGAGTCTCTATACTTGGCAATAGAGCAAACACTCAGCGACAAACAAGCGCTGCTTGAGGTCGCAATGACCCCGCAAGACGGGGCACTTAGAGCCTTTCTATATAAAAGCTTTCATGTCGAAGCTGAGGA
The DNA here is from genome assembly GCA_002172915.1 of Hyphomonas sp. TMED17. Taxonomy (GTDB): domain Bacteria; phylum Pseudomonadota; class Alphaproteobacteria; order Caulobacterales; family Hyphomonadaceae; genus Henriciella. The sequence continues at coordinate 119,394 of NHBW01000009.1, forward strand.
TTATTTGAGCGACGGAACCGGACGTCTGAGCGTTCGCCTGTCGGCGCGTGAGCTTGGCCGGCTATATGCGCACTTCCCAGATGTTGAAATCTCTGACGAAACCAGCACCAAAAGCCGATCGCAGTTCTAGTCCTTGTCTTTTTCCCGCGCCTTGACCAGCTGCCATAGCTGTTCTTGCGCCGCGAGAGGCAGTGTTGCAAATTCGGTGTCCGACGCCGATGAGAGCGCTTCCATTGCCCGGAAACGGCGCTCGAATTTCTGATTAGCGCGTTTCAGCGCGGCTTCCGGATCGATTTTCATGCGACGGGCAAGATTTGCACAGACAAACAGCATGTCGCCGATCTCGTCTTCTATCCTGTCCGGGGCACCTTGCTCGATCGCCTCGGCGACCTCTGCTTTTTCTTCATCCAGCTTGTCAAAAATATCGGCGACATCGGTCCAGTCAAACCCGGTCCGCGCGGCCCGTTTTTGTAACTTCTCGGCACGCATTAAGGCCGGCAATGCGAGCGCGACGCCTTCCAGAGCGCTGCTGGCCAGAGCGCTGCCGGCCAGACCGCTTCTGGCTTGCATTCCGGCGGATCCGGATTGGCTTTTCTGCGCCCGCTCTGCTGCCTTGATGTCTTCCCAGCCCCGCGTTTGTTCGGACGCGGATTGGGTCGTTCGGTTATCACCGAATACATGCGGATGGCGACGCGTCATTTTTTGCGAAATTGATACGACGACGTCGTCAATGTTAAACGCATTCTGTTCGGATGCCATTTGGGCATGAAATACGACTTGCAATAGCAGGTCACCGAGCTCGTCTCGCAGGTCTGACATGTCATTGCGCTGGATCGCATCAGCAACCTCATAGGCTTCTTCGATCGTGTAAGGTGCAATTGACGAAAAATCTTGCTCGAGGTCCCACGGGCAACCGGTGACCGGCGTTCTTAACGCGCGCATAATATCAACGAGATCGGTAAACTTCATATCGGTCTCGTGTGGTCCGTCGGCCATGTAAAACTCCTCTCACAGGTTTAATGCGGCGAATCTCGGATATCGTCCAGACATAAGAACTGGCCCTCGCAGTCGCCACGACTGTGCCAGTGATAATGTGATGGCCTGGTCAGGAAACCAGTGCCCGACCACCGACCGAAGCTCTCCGATCGCCTAATTGTTTAAATTGTCGCTTTAGTGCTGCCGGCTTAACAGGTTTGCGTTCAGTCGGCGTGGAAAGAGCGTTTGACGACGAGGCGAATATGCCGTCATTGATGATTTCGCTGATAATGGCGGCTGGAGTTCCATCATAAGAATATCGAATTGGGGAGAGAGAATAGGTTGAAACTGGGCGTCTGTTATTATCCTGAGCACTGGCCGGAAACAATGTGGAAAGATGATGCCGAACGGATGCGGGCACTTGGTCTGTCAACTGTTCGGATCGGGGAATTTGCATGGAGCCGGATCGAACCGGAGCCGGGTAAGTATGACTGGAACTGGCTGGACCGCGCGATCGACATTCTATCGGCTGCGGGTCTCGAAATTATTCTCGGCACACCAACTGCGACACCGCCGAAATGGTTGATGGATCGTGAGCCTTCAATCTATTGCTGTGACGAGTTTGGCCGGCCGAGAAAATTCGGGTCGCGACGTCATTATAGCTTCAGTTCGCAAGTGTATCGGCGCGAAAGTCAAAGGATTGTCGAAGCTATGGCCGAACGCTATGGCGGCAATCCCGCCATAACCATGTGGCAGACCGACAATGAATATGGTTGTCATGACACGGTTGAAAGCAATGATAATGATGCACAGGTCGCTTTCAGACATTGGTTGAAGCAAAAATATGGCTCGATTGATGTATTGAACGAAGCCTGGGGTACTGTCTTCTGGAGCCAGGAGTATTCGGATTTCGAGCAAATTGATCCGCCGCTTGCGACAGTCACTGAAGCGCATCCGGCACACCGCCTTGATTGGCGGCGATTTAGTTCTGACCAGGTGGCAGATTACAATCAAATGCAGATTGATGCCCTGACGCCAGCTATCGGTGCGACGCCGGTCACGCATAATTTTATGGGCCACTTCAATCAATTTGATCATTTCCCGGTTGGCGCACAATTGTCGATCGCAACCTGGGATTCTTATCCTCTAGGTTTCCTTGAGCAGACTTGGTGGCCCCGGGAGACTAAGCTTCGCTTTATGAGAACAGGGCATCCCGATTTTGCGGGTTTCCATCACGATCTTTATCGACGTATGGGTGGCGGCCGGTTCGGTGTAATGGAACAACAGCCCGGGCCGGTAAACTGGGCCGCTTACAATCCGGCACCAGCTCCTGGAATGGTTAAATTATGGACACTGGAAGCGTTTGCGCATGGCGCCAGTCTGGTGTCATATTTTCGCTGGCGGCAGGCACCATTTGCGCAGGAGCAAATGCATGCCGGTTTAAATCGCCCCGATAATGTTCCCAGCCCTGTGCAGCGAGAGATTCGCGAAACATCCGAGCTTCTCGCGCGATTGGGCCCCGACGATGCCGACGATAAAAGCCGGGTTGCATTATTGTTCGATTATGAGGCCGACTGGCTATTCGACATCCAGCCGCAGGGGCAATCATTTAACTATGCCCGTTTGTGCTTTGATTTCTATACGGGGCTGAGAAAGCTAGGCATGGACGTGGATTTCATCTCACGGAACGATACGTACACAGATTATGATGTCATTGTTGTGCCGAGTTTGCCGGGCGTGTCAGAGAATGAGGTTGCAAGGCTTAGGGATAGCGGTGCTGCCGTCATACTTGGTCCTCGCACGGGGTCCAAGACAGCTGTATTATCGATTTCGGAAGGGCTTGCGCCCGGACCGTTGCAGGCGGTGCTACCGCTCAAGGCTCATTATGTTGAAAGTATGCATCCGACACATCAGGAATCGGGGGCCGGTTTTAGCGTCAGACACTGGTTAGAGCATATTGAAAGTGAGCTTGAGCCCGATTTTCGTCTGGATTCGGGGCAGGGCATTGTCTGGAGTGCGGGCGCATTCACTTATATTTCCGCATGGCCAGACATTGGCTTAATCACGGCAATATTGCTGCGCCGTCTGGAAGAGAAGTCTATTACGGCGATTGATCTCGGCGACGATCTAAGGCTACGCCGGCGCAATGGCAGGGTTTTTGCGTTTAATTATGGGCCGGATGACATCTCGATTACAAAACTGGCAGACACATTAGACATGCGTCAGATTGCACCGAAAACCTCGACGATTGGCACCGGCGAGGTCGCAATTTTTTCAGTTTAGACAATGTAAAACGTATTTCTTGGCATTCGACCCTTCACAAGTGAATCGGAGCAGAGTAGAAGGACGGCTGCTGGCACTACTGCCGCGAAATCCCCGAAAAGTCAGGAATTCAGGATAATGGCCGAAGCGGACAAAGATAAGCGCATAGATCCGGTGACCTTCGTGCGACAGGTTGAAGCCGAAGGACGCAAGATTACTTGGACCTCGACGCCTGAAACCATTCAGGCGACCATTATGGTGGTTGTGATGTCTATCATCGTGGCCCTATTTCTATTTATGGCAGACCAAATCATCGCTATTCTCATTCGCCTGATAACAGGTCTTGGCTGATCACACCCGATAAAGGAGCGCTTTGCTTATGGCTGAGCCAAAATGGTACATCGTACACGCCTACTCAAATTTTGAGAAAAAAGTGGCACAATCAATTCGTGACCAGGCGCCGCTAAAGGGTTTGGGGGATCTGATCCACGAGCTTGTTGTTCCGACGGAAGAAGTTGTCGAAGTTGTTCGTGGCAAAAAGCGGACAATGGAAAAACGCTATTTTCCGGGTTATGTCCTCATGAAAGCTGAGCTGACGGATGATGTCTATCACTTGGTGAAAGATACGCCGAAAGTTACCGGTTTCCTTGGAGCAGAGGGCGGTAAAAAGCCGTTGCCGGTTCCACAATTGGAAGTTGACCGGATTCTCGGAACCGCTGATGAGCCCGCCGCAGAACGGCCCAAACCGACAATTACCTTTGAAATGGGTGAACAGGTTCGCGTTAACGAAGGCGCTTTTCAAGGTTTCGAAGGGTCTGTTGAAGAGTTTGATAGCGATACGGGTCGCCTCAAAGTTAATGTCTCAATTTTTGGGCGCGCAACGCCTGTCGACCTGGATTATAGTCAGGTCGACAAGATCAGCTAATCAGGCTTTGATTTTCGAGACCAGTTGAGATGTGACTGGATCGTCGGTTGCAGTGTTAGCGATGATCGCGGTGCGAATCCTGCCGGCAATGGTTTTACCGCGTTCAACGCCCCATTGGTCGAAACTATTGATGCCCCATAGGTATCCGGCAAGATAGGTTCGATGCTCGTAAAGCGAGATCAGATTGCCCAGTGCGCGCGGTGTAAGCTGTTTGGTTATAAGCAGGCTTGATGGCCGCCCGCCGGGGTGAACTTTCTGGGCAGCGATTTCCGGTGCGAGATCCGGTTCTTCATCCATGACTTCCTGTAATGAGCGGCCATTTGCGAGGACTTCCGATTGTGCCAGAGCGTGAGCTTGTAGACCTGTCACACCGGCTGGATCAGATAGGCAGCCGGGAGCGAGAATGAATTCAGTCGGAACGATATGCGTTCCTTGATGCAGCCATTGATGATAGGAATGCTGGCCATTGCTACCTTCGCCACCCCATAGAAGCGGTGCCGTTAATTCGCTGACTGTGACACCGTCGGGTGAGACTGACTTGCCATTTGATTCCATTTCGAGTTGCTGCAGATAGTCCGGTAGACGACGCAAGCGTCGCGAATAGGCCAGAACAGCCCGCGCACCGAAGCCCATATAGCTGGTGTTCCAGACATCGATGAGGGCGAGTCTGAGCGCGATGTTGGCCCTGATGTCACTATCCCTGACATGCGCGTCCATATCGGCGGCACCTTCCAAAAACTGTTTGAAAACAGAGGCGTTCAGGCCTATCATGCAGGAGAATGAGCCGGCTGACCAGATAGAAAAACGCCCGCCGACACTTTCTGGGAGGTGCAGACAGAGTACATCTCCGGGGGATGCGCCACTGTCGGATTTAACCCAACTGTTTGCGCGGGGTATATTCGCAGTGACCAGCACCAGGTGCTGCCCCCAATCTGCTCCAAGGGATGCTTTTAACCATTCACGCGCGCGGGCGAGGTTGTAGAGGGTCTCTTCGGTTCCAAAGGATTTTGATATGCCGACAATCAGCGTCCTGTTCGGATCCAGTCCGGCGAGCGCCATTTCAAGGTCAAGCGGGTCAAGATTGGCGCAGAACCGCATCTCGACGTCCGGATATGTATGATCTGAAAAAGCGTCGGCTATGAGCCGTGGCCCAAAATCCGAGCCACCAATCCCAATATGGACGATTGCATTGAATGAGTTGCCATTGTGGGTGGTGCGTCGTCCGGACGTAATGTCGGCGGCTTTTTCGAGCGCTGCTTCGGTTGATGAGCGGACAATTTCAGCTTCGCCTGTCTGCGCCGTTTGAGCCCGTAATGCCCAGTGTAATGCTGGCCGGTTCTCCGACCGGTTGACGATGTTATGGTTAAACAGGTTCGCGATGGCTTCATCAATCCGTTTGGCTTTTGCCAGTTCGAGTAGCGCTGCCTCGGCAGCCGGGTTGAGATAGTGGCGAGACATATCAAAATGCCAGTCGCAAACCTCAAAAGAGGCGGTGCCGGCACGTGTCTGGCTAAGGTCTTTTAAGGATTGCGTTGTTAATGTGCGTGAAAGGTCATGCATGCTGGACACTGACATTTGAAATCCGTTCAAAATGGTTGCGGGTGATTCTGCTGCTTAAACCGGTGAGGCAGCTATTTCGAGCTTTTTAGTAATGTCTGACGATAAAAGCCAAGGTTTATATGGTGCCAAAATACAAGTTAATGCTAAAATTTTGACTTGGTTTGGATCAAGTTGCGGTAAGAAACTTGAAACTCCGCGCGGGGCTGTGTATGTCGCCGTTTTAGGGGTCAGATTCTGGCCAGTTTAACAGTGCTGAAGCAGTCCGGATGCGCCGGACCTTTCTAGGTAAAAGGAGGCCATGATGGCCAAGGAGAAGTTTGAGCGTAATAAGCCGCACGTGAACATAGGCACGATCGGCCACGTTGACCACGGTAAGACGACGCTGACGGCGGCGATCACG
>NHBW01000010.1 GCA_002172915.1 Hyphomonas sp. TMED17
GATTGGAGGGATGATTGGAGGGATGATCGCGATGATCTGGATGGTGGTCACGAATCAGACTCCGAGGCGGGTGCGTGAGAGGTGGCCGCCGGTTCTCACCGAACCGGATCGCCGCGACGGTAGGCTATCGCTCTGGTCGCGGTTGATGCAACGGACGCGACCTTCGAAACAACGGATCCGTCCACGAAGACGAGGGAGTCCCGACCCATGAAGATCACTCGCATCCTCGTCCACCAGGTCGACCTCCCGCTTCACGAAGGTCGGTACAGCTGGTCGGGCGGCAAGTCGGTCGACGTCTTCGATGCGACGATCGTCCGCATCGAGACCGACGCCGGACTGGTGGGCGTCGGCGAAGTGACCCCGCTCGGTCCCGTCTATCTCCCGTCCTACGCGACCGGTGCCCGAACCGGCATCGCCGAGGTGGCGCCCGCGTTGATCGGCCTCGATCCCCGGGAGACCGACGTGCTCGGCCGGGCGATGGACGACCGCCTCAAGGGGCATCCCTACGTGAAGAGCGCCATCGACATGGCCTGCTGGGACCTGCTCGGGAAAGCCGCGGGGCTCCCCCTCGTCACCCTGCTCGGCGGTCGCAACGGGGACGATTTCGTGCTCTATCGGGCGATCTCGAAGCGTGACCCGGCGGAGATGGCCACCAACCTCCGGGGATACCGGGAGGAGGGGTACCGCCGCTTCCAGCTGAAGGTCGGCAGCGACGTTGAAACGGACATCGCCCGGATCCACGCCTGCGCCGACGTCGTCGAGCCGGGGGACATCCTGATCGCCGATGCGAACACCGGCTGGCTGCCGCACGAAGCGGCCCGGGTGGTCCGGGCCGTCGCGGATCGGGACGTCTACATCGAACAACCGTGCCGGACCTACGAGGAGTGCCGTTCGATCCGACGCCGGACGAGCCATCCCTTCGTGATGGACGAATCGATCGAGGATCTCGACAGCCTGGTCCGGGCGCTTCGGGACGATGCGATGGACGTGGTGAACATCAAGATCGGGAAGTTCGGCGGACTCACCAAGGCCCGGCAGGCCCGGGATCTCTGCGTGGCGCGGGGGATCGCGATGACCATCGAGGACGCCTGGGGAAGCGATGTCGTCACCGCGGCGATCGCCCATCTCGCCCACAGCACGCCGACCGATCTGCTCTTCACGGCCACGGACTTCAACTCCTACGTCACGGTCTCGACCGCTGAAGGTGCGCCGCAGCGGCGGGACGGCCGGATGTCCGCGCCGACCGGCCCCGGGCTCGGGATCGAACCCCGGCTGGAGGTCCTGGGCGACCCGGTGATCGACATCGATCGTTGAGCGGGAGCGGGCGGCCGCTCGCGTCCGGGCGATCGATGCACGGAACGGTTCGATCCGGCCCGACGATTCCAGGCGGAACGCGCTAAAGTGTCCGCATGTCTGGATTCACCACCGTGCTTTCGCCCGCCAAGACCCTCGAGATGGACCCACCCTCGACCCCCGGGGACCTCGAGTCCACGACCCCGCGGTTCGCGGCGCAGACCCGGCAGCTCGTCGAAACCCTCGGCGATCAGTCACCGGCAACGCTCGAAAGGCTGATGTCGATCTCGGGGACGCTCGCCGCCTTGAACCACGATCGATGGCAGGCGTTCAACACGCGGGGGAATCCGCGTGGTCCGGCCGCATTGTGCTTTCGAGGTGACGTGTACCAGGGCCTCGAAGCCTGGACGATGAAGAAGACGTCACTGGCGTGGGCGCAGGATCACGTCCGCATCCTGAGCGGTCTCTACGGACTCCTGCGTCCGCTCGACCGGATCCAACCGTATCGCCTCGAGATGGGGACCCGGCTGAAGACCGAAGCCGCCTCCAATCTCTATGAATTCTGGGGCGACCGGATCGGCAAGGCGTTGAAGAAGGACATGGCCGACAACGGCTCCGAGACCCTCGTGAACCTCGCCAGCGACGAGTACGCGAAGGCGGCCCGGCTGGAGACGCTCGGCGTTCCGATCATCTCGACGAAGTTCCTCCAGCTCGACGGCGGCAAGGCGAAGTTCATGTCGTTCTACGCGAAGCAGTCCCGCGGCCTGATGGCCCGCTGGATGGCGGATCATCGTCCGAAGACGATCGCGGCGCTGCGCAAGTTCGATGCGGAGGGCTATTCGCTGTCGGACGAGAGCACGGCCGACACCCTGGTGTTCGTGCGGCCCAAGCCGCTGCCGATCGCCCAGCGTCGCAAGACCGGTTGAACGCCCGGCCCGACCGAGGAGATCACGGCGAACTCACGGATCACCGGTCTTCCGCTCGAACCGGGTCGTGTGCAGATCGTCGCCCGAGGCGTTTCGAATTCGAAGCGACATCGAGGCCGTGCCGTCCTCGACCGCGGCGTCGATCTCCAGAAAACTGTTGATCTCGCCGACGCTGAACACCAGGCCTCGGTGCGGCGGATTCGCGGCGGCGATCAGTTTCTCGTGGATCGGACTCGTGACGAACTCCATCAGGTCGTGACCGAGACGCGCCCCGGTGTCGTGACGCATGACCCGTGACCAGTGCACGTCCCCGCTCACCAGCACCACGCCCTCGTCACCGACCCGGCCGATGAGGTCGACGAGTCGCTCGTATTCCCGGGGATACGCCCCCCAGCAGTCGGTCTTGAAGGGGCGCACCGAGCCGTTGAAGACCATCCCGCAGGCGAGGATCCGGAACGGGGCGGTGGAAGCCGCGAGCGATCGTTCCAGCCAGGCCCACTGCCGGCGACCGAGCAGCGTCGGATCGTTCCCTTCCCCCTCGGTTCGCGCGAACCACCGGGCATCAAGCAGGAAGACCTCCACCGGCCCCTGTCGAAAACTCGTGAAGATGCCTTCGCCGGCCTCGCCGAAGCCGGGATTCGGGCGGTGTTCCATCACGGCCTGACGACTGTTCTCCTTGCCCTTCAAGTTGCCGTCGGTGTCGTTGCGGCCGAAGTCGTGGTCGTCCCAGGTCGAATACAGCGGCGTGTGGCCGACGAGCTCCGCGAAGGCGGGGACCCGCCCGAACTCGCGGTACCGGGATCGCTGCCGCGCGAGATCCGTGGTGTCGATGTAGGGCGTGTCGCCGAGCAGGACGAGCGCCGAGGGGGAATCCGCCTCGATCCGTCGCCAGACCGTCGAAGATCCCGGCTTTTCGTCGGCACAGGACCCGAAGACGATTCGGCAGGTCTCGTCCGGAACCGGCCGCGTCTCGAACCACCATGCATCGTTCGACGCCCCGTCGACCGTATAGAGGTAGCGGGTCGCCGGCTCGAGATCGAGGATCTCGAGCGTGCCGGCCCCGTCGGTCTCCGCCGGGCAGGCCAGCAGGCATCGTCGAAGCGGGGCTCCTGATGCATCCGCGAGGCCGATCACGATCACCCCGGGCTCGGCGCGGCGGCAGGCGATCCGTACCGACGACGCGGTCAGATCACCGAGGGTCGGGCCGAAGTCCATCGTGACTCCCGTCGATGACTCGGAATCGATGAAGGCATCCACGGTCGGGGTCGCGAAGACGGCGCCGAGCAGCAGGGCGCCGAACAGGATCGAAAGGGTTGGACGTGTCATGGGGTCACGGTACGTCGATCGGCCCTTCGACGCGACTCAGATCAGCAGGTCGCGCACGACTCGACCGTGAACGTCGGTGAGCCTGAAGTCGCGGCCCTGGTGATGGTGCGTGAGGCGGGTGTGATCGAGTCCGAGCTGGTGCAGCAGCGTCGCCTGCAGGTCGTGGACGTGCACCGGATGCTCGACCACGTTGTAACCAAGCTCGTCCGTGCGCCCGTGGACCACACCGGGCTTGACGCCGCCTCCCGCCATCCACATCGTGAAACACCGGGGATGATGATCGCGGCCGTAGTCGGTGGGCGTCAGGGCGCCCTGCGAGTAGTTCGTACGCCCGAACTCCCCGCCCCAGACGACCAGGGTGTCCTCCAGCAACCCGCGACGCTTGAGATCGGTCACCAGCGCCGCCGACGCCTGATCCGTCTCCCGCGCCTGCACGCGGATGCCCGCCGGCAGGCCGCCGTGCTGGTCCCAGCCCTGGTGGTAGAGCTGGATGAACCGAACGTCGCGCTCCGCCAGCCGCCGGGCCAGCAGGCAGTTGGCCGCGTAGGTGCCCGGGACCCGGGCGTCCTCGCCGTAGAGTTCGAAGGTGGCGGCCGGCTCGTCGGCGAGATCGGTGACTTCCGGAACCGACATCTGCATGCGATAGGCGAGCTCGTACTGCGCGAGTCGGGAGTGGATCTCGGGGTCCTGCGCCTGCGCGTGCTGCGCGGCGTCGAGCCCCGTGATGCGATCGAGCATCCGCCGCCGGCGAGCACGACTCACGCCTTCGGGGTTGGCGAGATAAAGGACCGGATCACGCCCCGCCCGCATCTGCACGCCCTGCAGTCGACTCTCGAGGAAGCCGCTTCCCCAGAGTCTGGAGTAGAGCGGCTGGCCGCCCTTGTCCTTCGTCATGAGGACGACGAACGCGGGCAGATCGCGATTCTCGGTGCCGAGTCCGTAACTCACCCACGCCCCCATCGACGGCCGTCCCGCCAGCTCCGAACCCGTCTGCAGAAAGGTGATCGCGGGATCGTGATTGATCGCCTCGGTCTGCATCGATCGGACGAAGCAGAGGTCGTCGACGATGGCCGCGGTGCGGGGCAGGAGTTCACTCACCCACATGCCGCATTCGCCGTGCCGCCGGAACTTGAACTGGGCGCCGGCCATCGGCAAGGACGCCTGATTGCCCGACATCCCGGTCAGACGCTGCCCCTGCCGGACCGAATCGGGCAGTTCTTCGCCGTTCCGATCCTGAAGCGCAGGCTTGTGATCGAACAGATCGAGCTGCGACGGCCCCCCGCTCTGGAAGAGGTAGATGATCCGCTTCGCGCGAGGGGCGAAGTGGGGCGCGAGCCGGGCGATGGACCGCGCCGCGTCGTCCGCCGGTCCCACCCGTCCGTGCCCGAGGGACGCCAGCGCCATCGCCCCCACCCCCGCGGAGGCCCGGGAGAGGAAGTGGCGTCGAGTCTGCCGCAGGATGTCGGGCTCGGATGGATTCATGGCGTCATTCGTGCTTCATCGTCGGGTCACCGACGCGTCGGTGTTCATGATCGTGGAGCAGACGATGGTCATTGTCGCGACCTCGGCGGCGTCGAGCCCGGGACGGGTCGGCGCGTCGCCCGTCGAAGCGACCAGACCCGCGGCCTCCGGATCCGCGTCGAACGCGGCACGCTCTTCCGCCCGCAGTTCGTCGAGCATGGCCGCTTCGTCGGGTCGGGGTTCCCGTCCCGTCAGGCGACGGAAGGCGGCCGCGATCCGAGCGGTCGAATGGCCCGGTGCGTCCGCATTCTCCGGATGCTCCACGATCACGCGCTCCGCGAGCACGCGAGCGGCCTCGACGAACTGAACGTCGTTCAGGAGGACCAGCGCCTGCAGGGGCGTCGACGTCGGATCACGCCGCGCCACGCAGACCTCCCGTTTCGCCGCGTCGAAGATCATCATCGAAGGCGGTGGCGAGGTTCGCTTCCAGAACGTGTACATGCTCCGGCGATGAAGGGCCTCACCGGATCCCTGCGGATACGTCCGCCCGCTCTTCTCCTGCCAGAGTCCCGCGGGCTGGTACGGGTGGACGCTCGGCCCGCCCACCGTCGGAACCAGCAGACCGCTCGCGGCGAGGGCCTGATCGCGGATCATCTCCGCGGACAACCGGGCGGAAGGACCCCGGGTGTACCAGCGGTTCGCCGGATCGATCTTCACCGCGGACTCGGATCCCGTGGTGGACTGCCGATAGGTCGAGGTCAGCACGAGCCGGCGCAACATCGCCTTGACGTCCCACCCCGATTCGATGAAGTCGATCGCCAGTCGGTCGAGGAGCTCCGGATGCGATGGCGGTTCACCCTGGGCACCGAAGTCCTCGGGAGTCGCCACGAGTCCCCGCCCGAAGGCGATCATCCAGAGCCGGTTCACCGCGACGCGCGACGCCAGTGGATTCGCGGGGTCGACCAGCCAACGCGCCAAGCCCAGTCGATTTCGCGGGAGATCGTCGGGGAAGCCCCCGAGGGCGGCCGGAACCCCCGGCTCGACGACGTGGAGGGGCCGGTCGTAACGCCCCCGGTCCAGCACCCGAGCTTCACGCGGCGGATCGAAATCGGCCATCACCATGATCTCGGGGGTCCGGTCGAGCAGTTGCCCCAACTCCCGCCGATCCTTGCGCAGCGCTTCCCGTGTCGCCTTTCGGACTGGATCCAGCGTCGCCCGGTGGTACGCGAACCAATCATCGCGGTCGGGCTCGTTCGCATCATCCACCGTGGCCCCGGAGGTCTGATGCAGATGTCGCCACTCGACCGGAGTGAGCACGCGGTCGAAGACCTGCAGGTGATCCACCGCGCCATCCTTGAACCCGCGATCACGGAACCGCTGGCCGATGGTCATGGCGCCGGGGGCCCCACCGGTGATGGACTTGGTGAGCCGATCGCGAACCACCTCGACTTCGATGGGCAAACCATCCACGTAGAGCCCGAGACCGTCGGCACGGGAGGAGCCGTCATACGAAAGCCCGATCTGGATCCAGCGGCCTTCGGGGAGCGACTCCCGCCCGCGGATCGAGATCGCGTCGCCCGGCCAGAAGTGAATCAACGACCAGCTCGGCCGCCCCGACTCGAGCAGGAACTGATAGCCCTGGCTTCCCGCATCCGTCCAGGCTCGGGACCGGTGAAGGACCACCGCCCGGTCGGCGATCCGTTCGATCCGGATCCAGAGCGCGATGGAGAACGGGTCGTACCTATGGAAGGCCGCGATCCCCGGAAAGTTCAGGTTGTTCTCGCCGTCGAGCCGGATCCCGGATTCGATCGCCCCCTCGATGACGACCGGGGCACCGGCCACGCGACCGGGAAGGTCGGCGTGGAACTCGTTCTCGAGTCCACCACCGACGATCGCATCAAGTGGATACGCACCGACCAACCCCGGGACGACGGGGGACTCGACGGCTCGATTCGAACGAGTCTCGAACCAGGCCTCGAAGGCGGCGCGTTCGTCGGCGGTCACGGCGTCGAGCGACGCCTCGGCGGTTGCGATGGCCGTTTCGAGTTCCGCGATCCGCCGGGTCGTCTCGGGCGGATCGAGCAACAGGGTGGGCGTGGGCGTCGCATTGGTGAAATGCGAGTAGAGCCCCGACTCGTCGATGTCGTCGAAGAAGGCGAAGAGGGCGTAGTACTCGTCGTGGGTGATCGGATCGAACTTGTGGGTGTGACACCGCGCGCATTCGGTGGTCAGCCCGAGGAACGTGGTTCCGAAGGTGTGGACCCGGTCCGCGACGTACTCGACCCGGAACTCCTCCTCGACACTGCCTCCCTCGTTGGTCTGCCGATGGAGCCGATTGAACGCGGTCGCCAGTCGCTGCTCCCGCGTGGAGTCGGGCAGGAGGTCGCCGGCGAGCTGCCACACCGCGAAGTCGTCGAAAGGAAGGTTCCGGTTGAACGCCTCGATCACCCAGTCCCGGTACGGCCACACGGATCGGTCGACGTCGCTCTGGTAGCCGTAGGTGTCCGCGTATCGAGCGAGGTCCAGCCAATCGACCGCCATGCGTTCCCCGAAGGCCGGCGACGCCAGGAGGCGATCGACGACTCGTTCGTAGGCATCCGATCGATCATCGGCGAGGAAATCCGCTTGCGCCTCGAGGGTGGGCGGAAGCCCGGTGAGATCGAGGGTCACCCGCCGAAGCAGCATCTCCTTCGAGGCCGTGGGGGCCGGCGGCAGATCATTCGCGTCGAATCCTCGCCGAACGTACCGATCGATCGGATCCCGGCTCCACGCGTCGTGTTCGAAGGCGGGGGCCGCGGATCCGCGAGGCGGTTCGAACGACCAGTGTTCGGCCCAGACGGCGCCTTCGTCGATCCAACGACGAATCGCATCGACGTCGTCGGCGTCGAGTCGATGCCGCGAGTCCGGAGGTGGCATGCGATCGTCCGGATCTTCGGCGACGAGTCGCTGGTGGAGCAGACTGCCCGCCGCGTCGCCGGCGACGATCACGCGATCGATCCCCCCATCACGGCGATCGAGACGAAGTCGCCCCCGGCGCCCGGACTCGTCCGGACCGTGGCACTCGAAGCACGCACTCGAAAGGATCGGTCGGACCTCCGTCCGAAAGTCGACGTTCGGAACGATCGGGCCATCACCAGTTGCGGCAATCGAGGCATGCGGTGGAGACATCACCAACCAGACGAAGCACATCGTTGCAATGGAAGTGGAACCGAGCCGGCGAACCAGGATGCAGCATCGATCGATCACGAATCGAGTGTAACCCTCGATCAACGGATTCCAAGATGGCGAGCCTCGCCCTGATGATCCGGGAACACGTGGAATCACGGGTCGGCCGCCGGTCGAATCACCATCCCGAAGCACGCATCACTCGCGTCGGAAGACCAGGCCTCGCGTCGGCTCGAGCATGGCCCGCTCCGGGCTTTCCGAAATGAGGTCCACCGTGTGGATAAACTCGCCCGAAGATTAAAATGTCTGATAATATTTATGCCTCCGGGTATTCCGGATCAGAAATCGTGCTTTTCTCAAGGTTGCGCTACGATCCTTCAAAAATCGGACCTACCCACTTGAAGTCAAATCTCGATCCAGTATCTTTGGGGCATACGCCGCGTGTCTGCAGCGTGACAACCGACCGGCTTCCCATCCGCGTCGGCAAGAACCAGCCAGTTCCCGGCTGATTCAANGTTCGGACGGTTTCCCCCCGTCAGGACGAAAGTTGAAGGAGATTCAGAGATGAAGATTTCGCATAGAGTCGCATTCGCATCGCTTACGGCCCTGGCGTCGACGGCGATGGCTGAAGTCGATCTTTCTTACACGGGACTCGGCCCCACTACAGGGGTGGNCTGGTCCTTCGACGCCAACGTCAGCTGGGACGGCGAGACTCGCGTTGGCTCGTTCGGTTACCTCGGCGTCATCGAGTTCAACGGTGGCGACGTCGAGGGCTACTGCTACGACCTCGATGGCCCGGTGTCCGCCGACCCCCAGAGTTTCAACGTCCTCAGCTGGACCGATCTCGACAGCGACGCTCAGCTCCGAGCTTCCCTGCTCGCCGATCTGTACAACGACTGGTATTTCGATGTCCTCGTCACAGGTGACAACGACATGGCGACTGCNCTGGCGTTCCTCACCAACGAGATCATGGAAGAGAACTTCGATCTGATCCCGGGAACGTTCTTCCTGACCGACATCCAGGCTCAGAGTTCCACCGCGACCGGAGCGGTCCAGTTCTCCGAATTCAACGCGGGCGTTCAGGCCTTCTACGAAATCATGCTCGCCGAGCTCGACTTCGGTACCACCGCGATGCTCGACGGACTCGTGTTCTACGAGAGCACCAATGGCGAGTGGCAGGACATCGTGAGTTATGTTCCCGCCCCCTCCGCGATCGCCCTGCTCGGACTCGCTGGACTTGCCGGACGCCGCAGGCGAAACGGCTGACTCCAACGACTCGCTCCCGATTTATCGTGACCGAGGCTTTGCAGACACAAAGAGCGACCCACGCCCCTGGCGTGGGTNGNNNTTTTTCGCGAGCTCCCGATGGGCGGTGGGTCACCGGAATCACGAGACGAAGCGACTCGAGATCGCGCTCGTCGCTCATTCCCGGCGCAACCCGCGACCTCGGGGCTTTTTCACTACGCTCCAGCCCCGGCAAGTCGTCGAAATCACCTTGAAGCACCACGAAAAGGTCCCTCGCATGTCCGAATCCCCGAACGTCGCGCCTGATTTCGACCCGACTCGCCGCACCGTCACGAAGGCGATGCTCGCCACTGCGGCGATGCCCCTCCTGGGCTCGTTCACAGGCCACGCCGCCGCGGGCGGATCGAGCACCATTCGCCTCGGCATGATCGGATACGGCATCCGCGGCAAGAACCTCCTCGACCAGTTCCTGCGAGCCCCCGGGGTGCGGTTCGTCGGGCTCGCCGAAGTCTGCCCCGCCCGCCGCGAGACCGCGATGAAACGAATCAGCGACGACCGACGTGGCGAGTTCTGCAAGGCCTACGTGGATGGCTTCGACATGATGGCGAACGCGGATCTCGACGCCGTCGTGGTGACCACCCCCGATCACGCCCACGCCGTCAATGCGATCGAAGCCTGCCGACGAGGCCTGCACGTCTACTGCGAGAAACCGCTCTCCCGCACCATCGAGGAGGGACGCGCGATCGCGGATGCCGCCGCCGGCTCGAAGGTCGCCTTCCAGGTCGGAAGCCAGCAACGATCGGAGTTCGGGCGCCACTTCGTCCGGGCGGCGGAACTCGTCCGAAACGGTTCGATCGGAAGGATCGAGCGGGTCTTCATCGGCGTCGGGGACGCACCGATCGATTGTGAGCTCCCCGCCGAGCCGCTTCCGGACGACATGACCGGCGACGACTGGGATCGATGGCTGGGGCCCGCCGCGAACCGCGACTTCAACGCGATTCTCTGCCCGGTGGGCATGCACGGTCACTACCCCCAGTGGCGGAAGTACCGCGAATTCGCGGGCGGCGGACTCGCGGACATGGGCGCTCATCACTTCGACATCGCCCAGTGGGCCCTTCGCCGAGATGCGTCAGGCCCGAGCCGAATCATCCCGCCCGAGGATCCGTCGGCCACTCGAGGCCTGCGACTGATCTACGACGATGGGATCGAGCTCATCCACGACGGCAGCGTCGACTGCCGGTTCGAGGGTGATGCCGGCTGGATCGAGGCGGGCCGCGGCTATCTTCGCGCCTCGGACCCGGCGATCCTCGAAACCGAGGTGGCCGCGGAGCATCAGCTCCCCCGCCCGGCCGACCACATCACCGACTGGTTCGATGCGATCGGCGAATCCCGCCCGACCATCGCCCCGGCGGAAGCAGGACACCGAACCGCGACGATCTGCCAGCTCGCGGCGATCGGCTACGAACTCGGGACCCCCCTGACCTGGGACCCGGGGACCGAACGCTTCACGGGCGAGCAGGCGACGGCTGCCAACGCCTGCCGCACCCGACCCGGACGCGATACCTGGACCGGCCACCCCGGTCACGCCGAATCAAACACCGACGATGCCTGAGCGGCCCTCAGACGACCATCCACGCCCCGCGAGTGGAATCCGGGGCGTCGCCCATCATCGGCATGATGCTCGCCGTGATATTCGGCCTCGCCAGCCGTCAGCAGCCGCTGCTCGGATGGCCGGTGATCGGTCCCTACGGCGGTGACGCCGCCTGGGCGATGGCCGCCTACGCCGGCTCGCGCCTTATCTACCCCGCCCGGAGCATCATGATGATCACCGTCCTCAGCCTGGCCACCGCCTTCAGCGTCGAGCTCTCGCAACTGATTCGCCTCGAATGGCTGGACGAGATTCGGTCGACCCGGATCGGCGCACTCTTGCTCGGCCGCGGGTTCCCCTGGAGCGACCTGCCGGCCTATGCGGTGGGCACGGCCGTGGCCACCATGGTCGATGCGATCGTCCGCCATCGATCCTGGCAGCGAGCCGCTTGACGCCGGATTTCATCACTTCGATTCGGGTTTCCACGCGACGATCGGTCGCAACTCCACGCGCCGGAACTCGATCGCGGCCCCCTCGCTCTGCAAGCCGATGCGACCCGGCACCTGACGGCATCCCGTCGCCTCGTTCTGAACGAGACCGTTGACCTCGAGCGTGAGGTCCCCGCGATCGAGCCGAATTCGATACCGATTCCACTCACCGAGCGGCTTCTCGTTCGTCTGGTGAGCCTTGACCGTGCGNCGGCCCTTCGTTCGGGCGGGATCCGCCGTCATCGGAAAGGCGCCGATGTTCCAGATGTCACCGGCATTCCGGGAGTGCAACTGGGCTTCGATGGAGGTGGGCCAGACGGTGTCCTTCCCGACCGTGCGGAGGAGGACGCCGCTGTTCCCGGCGCCACGCTCCGGATCGAAACGCCATTCCACGACCAACTCGAAGTTCTCGTACCGAAGATCCGTCTGGAGGTAGCCGATCGGACCACCGTTGCAGACCAGCACCCCATCGCGAACCGACCAGGCATTCGATGCCTCGGTCGAGCCGTCACCGAAGAANGCGTTCCATCCCGCGAGGTCGACNCCGTTGAACAACGGCGTCGTCGCCCCGAAGACGGGCTCGAGCACCACGCCATCGGACGTGCCGTCGGCCGTCGCGACCCCGGAATCCGGACGCGACGCGGAGACGCCGAACAACGTCTCACCGACGAGAAGGAGCGATGCGAACACGATGAGCAGGACGAGGGTGCGGTTTCTCATGCCGTCGAGGATACCGATCCAGCACGGCGCTCGTCGGCAGGGAAAGACCGCCCGGTCGCCGAAGCGAGCCGGGCGGTCTGGATTTCAAGAACCTGCGAATGCGAGGATCAGCAGCCCTCGCCCCACTTCGCGAGCAACAGGCCGAGATCGGCACCATTGGTGGTGCCATCGTCGTTGATGTCGGCATTGGCGGTTCCCCATGCGGCGAGCAGCAGTCCGAGGTCCGCACCGTCGACGCCACCGTCGTCGTTGAGATCCTCGGGGCAACCACCGCCGATCGGCACGCAGGCGACCAGCAGCACGCCGGTGCCCTCGTCACCTTCGTCGGGGGATCCGACCTGGACACGGAAGGACTGACCTGCGATCGCGAGGAACGTCACGCTCGCATCATCTCCACAGACATCGTCGGCACAGACGACCGGGGTCGCTCCGGGACCGGGACACCCGCCCCCGTAGATCGCGATTCGGGAATCGAACGCCGCGTTGCAGGTCGCGATGGTCGCGAAACCGGTGCACGGCGCCGTCCATTCGAACCAGACGTCCGCGAAGATCTCGGGGCCGCCCGAGTCGGAACAGGAGAGGGGAAGTCCGACGCCGGTCTCCGAGGCGTCGACCGTCGTGAACGACGTCCCGCCGTTGGTGACGCCGATCGCGTCCGAGCACAGATCGTTGGCCGGCGGGTCGATGATCTCTTCGAACGCGACGTCGAGCGTGAAGAGACCCGCTTCGTTGCCGGGGCTCCCGACCTGGACGATCAGCGGCTGCCCCGCCGACACCACGGTCTCGACGATCGGGCCGTTGCCGCAGTCGTTGTCGCTGCAGGCGAGCAGAAGGCCCCCGGACTCCGGGCAGGCGTCACCCGGCCAGACGTTCATCCGGGCGTTGAAGGTCGCGTCGCAGATCGAGAGGGTGAGAGTGCCGTTGCCCGGGGCTTCGTAGGTGAACCAGACGTCGTTCCGCACCGCGACGCTGGAAACGTCGCTGCAGGAAGGCTCCGCGATCACGCCGGAGTAGGTCGCCCCGAAGCTGGTGGCTTCGTTCGGGCCGAGCTCCAGCGCGATGGCGACGTCGCACTCGTCGTTCTCCGCGGGCCCGCTGCCGGTGCAGTCGGTGCAGGGGAGGTCATCCCGGTAGTGCTCGAGGATGCAACGCATGCGAAGGTGCTGCTCGTACGTGAACTGATTCATGCANGAGTCCACCGAATAGTCCATGTAGTTTCNCTGGTTCTGGTGGGACTGGCCGCAGGAACTGCTGGAACTGCAGTTGCTGGTGGGGTTCTGCTGCGGCAGGGTGTCGCAGATGAGGTCGCCGTTGTTGTTGCAGTTGCTCTGGCTGGAGCAGCCTCCCGAGAACGTGTGCTCGAGGCCGAGGTAGTGCCCGACCTCGTGGGTCAGCGTTCGTCCGCCGTCGAAGGGCGCCGACGTCGCGCAGTTTCCGATCGCCGAGTAGAGGACGACCACGCGGTCCTGGTTCTGACCGTCGATGTTCGAGCAACCGAGCGCCGGGACGTATCCGAGGTTTCCGCTCGCCGTGTTGGTGTACACGTTCATGTAGCGGCTGGTGTCCCAGGCGAGCGAGTTCCAGTAGGAGCCGTTGTCGTTGAACCAGTTCGTGTTGTCCGAATACGTGATGCCGTTGCTTGGATTGCCCGACGGATCCTCCGTCGCAAGCACGAATTCAATGCGGCTGTTCACGCCGGCTGCGCCGGGCGAGCCGGGAATGGCGTTGAAGTCCTCGTTCAGGGTCTGCACCTGGTTCTGGATGCACGCCTCGGAGATGTTGCCCTGCGTCCCGCTCGAGTTCCTGATCACGTGGAAGACGACCGGGATCACGTAGGTCAGTCCCGAGTTCGCGTCGTAGACGGGATCCGGATCGGTACCGTTGCAGCTGCAGTCACTGGGCGTCCCCGCCCCCGCGACGCCGCCCGGTTCGTCGTCCAGCGGTGGCCCCGCGATGCGATCATCGATCGCGGGAAGCCCGCAACGCTTGCCGTTTCGCTGGAAGACGTCGGAGGCGAGGTATTGCTCGATGCTGCGGAACACGGAACGGCCCATCGCATCGTTCACCTCGACGGTGCCGTCGTCGTGGACCCAGAAGGGCGCCGGCTTCGCCGGACCCACCTTGGCGACCCCCCGAGACTGGGCGAACGCGGTTCCGGCGACGGCGAAAATCGCGGACGCAACGAGGGCGGAACGGAAATGGGGTCGCATCTGAGGCTCCTAAGAGGGTTGTCGGCCCGACGGCGATGCATCAGGCTGGGGTCGATTGGTAACTCTTTCGCCCAATCAACACAGGCAAACGTGTATTAGTTTTCGCGGTCAGACCCGTTTGGTAACGGAAAAGTCGCCAGATTCCGACAGTTCAGCGAGATTCCTATCTGCGTCGCGGTTTTTAGGACCTGTTCAGCGGCGGGCCGGAGAAGGCCCCCCGCCGTGACCGCGTCCGATAAACGAGGACCAAGGGTCGACCTCGCCTGGGTTTCACTACTCAGACCATGGCTTCGGGCGTATTCTGGAAGACATGGTCGCGGTCAGCCAAATACATGCCATCGTGGTCGCGAGCATGCTCGCGCCGACCCTCCTCCTTGGACTCGCCGCCGAAGAGGCGTCATCGCCGAGCAGGCCGGTCGATGCATCGGTTGCGAACGACGCCCTCCGCTACGGCCGCGACATCCGTCCGATCCTTTCGGACCGGTGCTTCCTCTGCCACGGACCGGATGCCGCGACGCAGATGGCGGATCTCCGGCTCGACTCGTTCGCCGATGCGACCCGCGAACTCGACGGCTTCGCCGCGATCGTTCCGGGCGATCCCGAAGCCTCCCTGCTGTTCGAACGGATCACCACCGACGATCCCCATGACGTCATGCCACCGCCGAAGAGCGGGAAGCGGGCGATCACCGACGAGGAGATCGATCTGATCCGTCGCTGGATCGAGGCGGGTGCCGAATACGAGGACCACTGGGCCTTCGAACCCCTGCTCGCACCGGCCGTGCCCCCCGCCGTCGAGGACGGGTGGAGTCGGAACGACATCGACCGATTCGTACACCGTCGGCTGGCCCGGGCCGGCATGACCCCGGCCGACGAGGCGGATCGCGAAACACTCGCCCGCCGACTCTTCCTCGACGTCACCGGCCTTCCTCCGACGCCCGACGAACTCGACGCTTTTCTCGCGGACCGATCCCCCGACGCGTATGAACGCCTCGTCGATCGCGTGCTCACCGAGGAGCCGTATCGAACCCGCCTCGCCGAACGAATGGCGACGCCCTGGCTCGATCTCGCCCGCTACGCGGACACCAGCGGAATCCACATGGATGCAGGGCGTCAGATCTGGCCCTACCGCGACTGGGTCCTCGACGCCTTCCGATCGAACATGCCCTTCGATCGATTCACGGTCGAGCAACTCGCCGGCGACCTGCTGCCGGATCCCACCATCGACCAGTTGATCGCGAGCGGCTTTCATCGAAATCACGTGACCAGCGACGAAGGCGGCGCGATCGCCGACGAATACCTGCTCGAATACGCGGTGGATCGCGTGGAGACCACCGGTGCGGTGTGGCTCGGACTGACCGTCGGCTGCGCCCGTTGCCACGACCACAAGTTCGATCCCATCTCCCAGCAGGACTTCTACAACCTCATCGCGTTCTTCAACAACGTGGAACAGCCGGGAATCTACACGCAGGTCCCGGACTCGAACCGCGCCTTCGAGCCGGCGCTCGAGATCCCCCGCGAAGCGGACGCGGAACGCATCGCCGAGATCGCCGCGAAGATCGTCGCCCTCGAATCGGAGCGATCGACCCCCACGCCCGAGGAACAGGCCGCCGTCGACACCTACCTCGCCGGCCTCGGATCCGGCGGTGGATTCGGGTGGACGACCGCCGAACCGATCGCCGCCGACAGCCGCGACGGCGCGACGATGGAGATTCTCGAGGACGGAAGCGTGCTGGCCACCGAAGGCAACCCCGCCGACGATGCGGTCACCATCACCTATCGCCTGACCGACGGCGAACACGACGCGATCCTCGTCGAGGCCCTTCCCCACGACTCGCTCCCGGGCACCGGCACCGGTCGAGCACCGAACGGGAACTCGATCCTCGCCGGAATCACGGTCGAAGCGGTCTCCGTCGTGGACCCCACCCGACGCGTCGACGTCCCACTCGACTGGGCGTGGGCCGACCACGAACAACCGAACGGCGACTTTCGCATCACCAACGCGCTTCGCCCCGACGACGGACGGGTCTGGGCCGCGGAGTCACACGGCATCCCCGGCCGCCGGACCTTCGTCTTCCTCGCCGCGGAACCCTTCGGATTCGAAGGCGGCACCGAGCTGGTCGTGCGATACGGCTTCGACTCCCCCTACGCCCAGCACGCGATCGGGCGCACTCGACTGCAGGTCGGTACCGCCGACGAGTCGACCCGAACCTCGCTCCCGGTCGCCCGCAGCGACTGGTACATCGTGGGCCCCTATCCGACCACCACCGGTCAGGAGGCGTACGACACCGCGTACGGGCCCGAAGCGCCAGGCCCCCTCGCATTCGGGACGAAGTATCGGAATCTCGCCTGGCGGCACGCCCCCGGCGTGATCGACGGACAAAACGTCACGCTCGCCCAGGGCATCGGGGCGGAATACATCGGTCGCGAGCTCTACAGTCCGACCGCACGGGACCTGTCCGTCTCGCTCGGTTCGGACGACGGCGTCCAGGTCTTCCGAAACGGCGAGAAGATCTTCGACCGCCGGGTGAACCGCGGGGTCGCACCCGACCAGGACCGGATCCAGGTCCCGCTGGTCGCCGGCCTCAACACGCTGGTCCTCAAGATCGTCAACACCGGCGGCGCCGGCGGAATGTACTTCCGGGCCGACCCGCCCGAGTCGGAACTGCCGTCGACCGCGGTGGCGCTCCTGCTTCCTCCGTCGAGCGTCCGGCCTCCCGTCCTCGCATCGGCGAACGAGTCGATTCGAATCCGACGGTCGCCGCGGTATCGACGACTCAATGAAGACATCGGCGTGCTCACCGCCGAACGCACCCAGCTCGTCTCGGACGTTCCGAAGACCATGATCATGCAGGAGCGGGAGACCCCGCGCGACACCTACGTGATGATGCGAGGGTTGTACGACCAGCCCGATCGCGACCGTCCGGCGTCGCGGGCGATTCCCTCGGTGCTCGGATCGCTTCCCGACGACCTCGAAGATCCGAATCGCCTCGACTTCGCCCGTTGGCTCGTCAGCGACGACAACCCGCTCACCGCCCGAGTCGAGGCCAACCGTACCTGGGCCATGTTCTTCGGACGCGGACTCGTCGAGAGCGTCGAGGACTTCGGCTACCAGGGCGCCTGGCCCTCGCATCCGGAACTGCTCGACCACCTTGCCGCGACGTTCCGGGACGGGGACTGGGATCGACTCGCGTTGATCCGCCGGATCCTGACCTCCGCCACCTATCGGCAGTCGGCCCGACGAAACGATCGCTCCCTCGAGACCGACTTCGACAACGTGCTCCTCTCCTCCTTCCCCCGCCAGCGTCTCTCCGCGGAACAGATCCGCGACCAGGCGCTGTTCGCCTCCGGCCTGCTCGTCGAACGATTCGGGGGCCCGAGCGTGAAGCCCTACCAGCCGGAGGGCCTCTGGAAGGAGGTCGCGATGCTCCAGTCCAACACCCGGAACTACGAGCAGGGCTACGGCGACGATCTGTACCGCCGCAGCGTCTACACCTACTGGAAGCGGGCGTCCCCCCCGCCGTCGATGCTCGCCCTCGACGCACCGACCCGGGAATACTGCTCCACCCGCCGACTGACCACCAACACCCCGCTCCAGGCCCTCGTGCTCTGGAACGATCCCCAGTTCGTGGAGGCGGCGAAACTGCTCGCGGCGGCGGTCATCGAACGGGAGACGACGGACGAGGCGAGATTCGACCTCCTCTTCCGGATCACGACCGCCGCGCCGCCGTCCGACGCGATCCGCGAAACCCTTCGCGACACGATCGCTCGCTACCGCAGCCGGTACGAAAACGCCCCCGAAGACGCCGCGGCACTGATCGCGGTCGGCGAGACGATGCCGCCCGAAGGCCTCGACCCCGCCGAACTCGCCGCGTGGACCATGCTCGCCAACGCCGTCCTCTGCTCGGACGCCGCCATCGTCAAGGACTGACTCGAGGAAGTGCCCAATGTCGGATCGTGAATTCAAGGAAGGCCCCGCGGATCCGCTCGAGGGCTATCTGCGCAACCTCACCCGCCGCCGCTTCTTCGGTTCCATGGCGGGAGGCGTGCTCGGCGGACTCGGCGCGACGGCCCTCGGCTCGCTGGTGGGTGATCGCCCCGCCTTCGCGGGAAGCCGCGTGAACGAGGTCGACGAGATCCTCGCCTCGATCCCGCACCACGCACCGAAGGCGAAGCGCGTCATCTACATGCACATGGAAGGGGCGCCGAGCCAGCTCGACCTCTACGACCACAAGCCGGCGCTTCAGAAACGGTTCGACGAGGACCTGCCCGATTCCATCCGCAACGGCCAGCGGATCACCACCATGACCAGCGGGCAGGCCCGATTCCCGGTCGCCCCCACCGCCTTCAAGTTCGACCGGTACGAGAACAACGAGGACGGTGTGATGCTCTCGGAGATCCTGCCCCACACCGGCCGGATGGCGAAGGACATCTGCTTCATCCGGTCGATGCACACGTCGGCGATCAACCACGAGCCCGGCATCACCTTCTTCCAGACCGGGAGCGAGATCCCGGGCCGACCCTGCTTCGGATCGTGGATGAGTTACGGCCTCGGAAGCATGAACAGCGATCTCCCGACCTTCGTGGTGATGATCACCCAGGGCATCGGGAACATGCAGGCCCTCTCCGCCCGGTTCTGGGGCAGCGGGTTCCTGCCCAGCGAGCATCAGGGCTGCAAGCTTCGCGCCGGCCGGGACGCGGTGCTCCACCTCCGCGACCCCGACGGCGTCAGCCGCGAGGATCGGCGACTGATGCTCGACCTCGCCGCGAAGATGAACGAGGAGGAGTTCGCCGAATCCCTCGACCCGGAGGTCCAGACCCGAATCGCCCAGTACGAGATGGCGTACCGGATGCAGATGTCGGTACCCGAACTCACCGACATCTCCGACGAGTCCGAAGCGACCCTCGAGATGTACGGTCCGGACGTCCGCACGCCCGGGAGTTTCGCCGCGAACTGCCTGCAGGCCCGACGGCTCTCCGAACGCGGCGTGCGATTCATCCAGCTCTACATGCGGGGCTGGGACCAGCACGGCAACCTTCCCGGCGAGATCCGAGCTCAGGCCAAGGCCGTCGACCAGCCGCAGGCCGCGCTCCTGCAGGACCTCAAGCAACGCGGGATGCTCGACGAGACGCTGGTGCTCTGGGCCGGTGAATTCGGCCGGACCGTCTACAGCCAGGGAAACCTCACCCGGGAGAACTACGGCCGGGATCATCACCCTCGATGCTTCACCGTCTGGCTCGCGGGCGGAGGCGTCAAGCCCGGCATCTCCTACGGCAAGACCGACGACTTCTCGTACAACATCGTCGAGAATCCCGTCGAGGTGCACGACCTCCACGCGACGATGCTCCACCAGCTCGGACTCGACCACGAGAAGACGATCTACCGGCATCAGGGACGCGACTACCGACTCACCGACGTCCACGGCAGGGTCGTCAAGGACATCCTCGCCTGACGCTCCGCCGATCCCGGGTGCGAGCATGCCCGTCGAACGAGGCGTCGGTCAGACCGCTTCCCGATCGACGCCGGGGGTCCGATCGCACCCGGACGAATCGAGATCGAAACGCCCGCCCCATCTTCGAAGCAGCGAAATCGTCGCGGCGTACAGCAGCAGTCCGCCGAACACGCAGATCAAGTGGTGCTCGTGCACGAGCATCGTGCTCAGTGAGACGGGAATCGCCCAGGCGAACCCCGCCGTCCACCACCAACCACCCCACCGCCGTCCGATCACCGTCGCCACGGTCAACGCGTAGGTCACGTGCAACGACGGGGTCTGATTCCACTGGGAGACGTTCTTCATGCCCAGCGGCTCGAAGAGATACGCCCCCCAGACGCCGGTGGGCATGTCGTCGAGATACGCGTTCTCGATCGGAAGCATCACGAAGAACGGCGCGGCGATCACCACCTGAAGCAGCAGAAGTCCCATCGGTGGAATCGCCTCGCGGGCCGAACGGAAGAGGAACGGAAGCAGGATCACCGAAAGATCCAGCGTGAAGTAGAGCGGGATCGCCCATCGCTGCAGCGGGATTCGCGACTCCCAGTCGAACGTCAGCGACAGTCGCGTGCCGTGAAGGTCGCTGAGTTCGTGCGCGAGGGTCCAGACCACGCTGAAACCGATGAAGTAGATCACCGCCACGAACCAGGCGCCTCTTCGCCCCGCGATCGACGAGATCCGACCGAGCATCGAACTCGGTGACTCGTTTTCCGGTCGATCGCTGGAGACGTTCATCGATTCCTTCCGGCGGCGGCGAGGCGGATCGGGTGATCCGATGAGCCGACGCGGCAAAAGCACCGGCGGCGTTCAGACACGATACTGACCGGATGACCGGAAGCGATCCCCAACGCACCGAAGCCACGGACGTTTCTCCGCAGGAGCGGCAGCGCCGGGTCATCGGCCTGGGCAGCGCGACCGGGATCTGCGTCGCCTCCATGATCGGCATGGGCATCTTCACGGTGACCGGCGTGGTCGGGGCCGACCTCGGCTCGGCGAGCAATCTGATGCTGGCCTGGGTGATCGCCGGGGTCGTCGCCCTCGCCGGGGCATTGACCATCGGCGAACTCGGCGCGATGCGGCCGAAGGCGAGCGCGCAGTACGTGATCGTCCACGAGAGCCTCGGCCCGACCTGCGGCTACCTCAACGGCATGATCACCCTCTTCATCGGCTACATCGCGGCGATCGCCGCGATCGCGATCGTGGCGGGCGAGTACATCGAGAATCTCGCCCCTTGGACGGACGCCCGAATCACCGCGACGGTGCTGCTGCTCGGTCTCGGCGTGATCCACGCCATCACCGTGATCGGTGGCAAGTGGTTCAACGACGGCCTCGTGATCCTCAAGGTACTGGTGATCGTCGGCTTCATCACCGCCGGCCTCGCGATGAACGTGGAGCCCATGGTTCCGGACGCCGCACTGATCGAAGCGGCTCGAATCCACCTGCCCGATTCGGCCCTCGCCGGCATTCCGATCGGGGCCGACGGCCCGGCGATCCTCGAACACCTGCGTGATGCACCCTCACCGCCGGTCTTCTCGGCCGCCATCGGCCTCGCGGTCATCACGATCTCGTTCGCCTACCTCGGCTGGTCGACCGCGGCGGAGGTCGCGGGCGAGATTCGAAATCCGGGCCGGTCCCTTCCGCTCGCGATCATCGGCAGCGTGATCGTCGTCGGCGCGCTCTATCTGCTGATGAACGTCGTGTACCTCCGGGTGGTCCCCCCCGCCGCGATGAGGGAGCTCGATTCTGACGGCACGATCGTCCCGATGGTCAACATCGGGGCGGTCACGGCCCGACATCTCTTCGGCGACGTCGGGGGACGGATCGTGATCGCGATGATCGTGCTGCTCTTCGTCTCGACCCTCAGCGTCTCGGTGATGACCAGCGGACGGGTCGTCGCGGCGATGTCCTGGAAGGGACAGCTTCCGGTCTCGTGGGGAAGGCTCAACCATCGCGGCGCCCCCACGCTCGCCATCGTGCTGATGGTGGCCGGAACGGTCCCGCTCGTCTGGGCCTCCGGACTCAAGGCGCTCCTCGAATACGTCGGCGTGCTCACCACCTTCGCGGTGTGCCTGACGATGCTCTCGGTCATGGTCCAACGGGTACGGTCGCCTGACCTCCCCCGGCCCTTCCGCATCCCGCTCTACCCGATTCCCCCGCTCCTCTCACTCGGTCTCGGCGTCTGGCTGATCGTGACCGCGGCGATCGAAGACGTCGTTCCCGTACTCGCTTCCATCGCGACCCTGCTCCTCATGCTCGCGGCGGGGCCGCTGCTGAAGCGGGGTTCGATCATTCCGTCATCAAGCGAATGAAGTCGGCCTTCGAAAAGACGTTGACCTTCTTGTAGATCGCCCGGACCGTCGACTTGACCGTGTTCTCCGAGACGCCGAGTCGACCGGCGATCTCCAACCCCGTGGCGCCCGCCACGATGAGGGTGGCGACCTCCAGTTGCCGAGGCGTGAGCCGGTCCTCCATCGAAGCGAGGATCCTCCGCGATGAGCCGACGGAGTCCTCCCGGAACAGCAGGACCGGCGCAAGCGTCGGGCCCTCGAAGTCCAACTCGGATTTCCGAATGAGGATCCGCGTGGCGGTGCGCGGCGAATGCTCGCTCGCAGGATCCCGAGGCTCGTCTCCGATCCGTCGACACTCCCGCAGCACCCGGTGAATGGCCTCCTCGACCCGGTCGCGTTCCTCTTCGGTCAGGAACTGGATCAGATCCGCGTAGAAATTCTCCTCCTGATGATCGACCGGCCGAATCCGCAACGAGTCGTTGAATTCCGTCACCATCGCCCAGTAGAGATCGTAGAAGCCCTTCTCCTCCTCCGATTCTCCGCAGAAGACCGCGAGGATCCGATCGACGGCCCTGAATCCATGCGTGGGCCCGCTTCGATCGAACCGGATCATGCCGAGCGACTCGAGGCGTCCCAACCTCACGCCGATTGACGCGGGCGATCCGAGGCCGGTATCGAACAGGTCGGCGTGCGCACCGGTTCGGTCGACCGACTCACCACGTCGAGCAACCGGAGCGCGACCGGGTCCAAGGGGACCTCTCGGACCGCCGGATCATCGAGTCCCCAGACCCGCTTCTGGTCGAGTTGCTCGGCGAATCGAAGGTTCCGCGCGACACGGCGTTCGACTTCATCGGATTCGTTCATGGAGGAACTCCCACATCGATCGCGCGCCACCCCGATGCTTCGATGCAATCGTCCGGGTGTCGGAAATCGACTGATGTTACCGGCGCGAATCGATCGCTTCAGACGGGACCGCGTCGGGTCGAATCGATCGAGTCGTCGGCCGCCGGAAATTTCCAGGATCGCGACGACTTTTCGTACCGCGCCGAAAGCCCACCCAAATGGGTGGAAGGGGCCGTTGGAAGTCATCGAATGACGACGTTGTCGGCGACATGGTGTTCAAACTCGCCAGTCAATCCCTACCTTCAGGCAACGCACCGCTCGTTGGTGCGACCCCGTTCCCCCCACAACACGTTCCCCCGAGAAGGAGAATTCCCATGCGCCTTGCATTCGCTTCCATCGCCATCGCCGCCGCCGGCTTCGGCACCCCCACATTTGCCGCGGACACTTTCAGTGCCGGTGTCGCCACCGGCTGGGTCGATCCCGAAACGGGGATCCCGGATTTCGCCAATCTCAACCTGTACGGATTCGGCGCGACCACCTTCCCGGGATTCAGCCCCTCACCAACGCCGGCCCCACCGCCCTCTTCAACCTCATCATCCAGGACGCGTCGGCGTTCCAGGTCGCCGCGACGATGGACGACCTCGGTGAAGGCATGTTCCAGGTGACCGTCGACTGGTCGACTTCGGATGGCGGGAGCTTCTTCAGCCGCATCGAGGCGGCCGCGATGATGCTGCCGAGCGGTCGCACGGCCAACGTCCAGTACTTCGACATCGGATTCCGCACCGGCGGCGGTCCCTTCCCCGCGGACGGCATCGCACTGGGCACCGAATGGATGGTGGAAAGTGGCACCCAGACGTTCTACGACACCATGGGTGGCGAACAGACGACCGCCATCGATTTCGGCACCTCGCCGTTCCCCTATCCGGACCCGACCGAGTTCTACCAGACCTCGACCCTCGGGATCGAGTTCCTCGAGTCCTCGAGCCTGAACGGGATCAACTACGTCTTCAACATCCAGGCGGTGCCGGCCCCCGGTGCGCCCGCCCTCCTCGGCATGGCGGGACTCGCGGGACGCCGACGACGCGACTGAGCAAGGCCCCGAACGATCGACCGTTCGTTGAATCGAGAAACGGGATCCGGCATTCGCCGGGTCCCGTTTCATTTCGGCCAGACCGAATCCACCGTGCGGTGCCGCCTCATCCCGGCGGAGATCCCGGTCTCGACGCGTCAAGGTGTCGGCCGATCACCCCTGCGAGCGTCGCTTCCGAACCGTATCGAAAGAAATCCTCGTGCTCGACCAGATCGACCGACTCGTGCTCGACGCCGCCGAGCGCCAGCCGCCACCACGCCGCGTACAGAGATCGACGATTGCCCCGCGTCACCAGTCGGACCGCGACCGGTTCGGGAACGGGCCGGTACGACGCAAGCGCTCCAAGCAGCAGCTTCGAGAATGCTCGATCCCGGTCGTCCGTCGCTCGGCCACGGGGATCGCGGGGATCGACCGAACGTTCTTCGCGCGGCCGGCGGTGGAATCGACCTCGGATCCTCCGCCATGAAGCCCCGTTGACCAGGGCATCGGCCATCCACTCGAGCCGGCGTCGAGATCGTTCGCCGACGGAGCCATCGACGTGGATCCCCGGCTCGATGAGCAGTGGTTCCGGCATCCGGACGCCTTGCCGATGCAGCTTCGCGGCCACCGCGAACGCGAGCCAGCCACCGATCGAATAGCCGACGAGCACCGTCGAACCCGGGTCGCCGCTCGCCAGGAGCACTTCAACGATCTCCTCGACGATCCGATCGAATCCGTCGCCTTGTCGTTCGCGATCCAGAATCGACCTGCATCGGTCGAGATCGAGGTCGATCGTGTCGACGGTCGCCGACGCTCCAATCAGCCCCCAGACGTGACGGAGCGTCGCCTCACCGTGGATGCCCGGCAGGAAGAGCACCGTGGGGCCGGTCTCCGTGTCGACGATGCGTCGCCGTCGGTGCCCGTTCACCAGGAAATCGGCGTCGACGGTGGACGATCCCGCCGTGAATCGCCTCGCGAGATCGTCGATGTCCCGCGCGGCGTGCACCAGCGTCAACGGGAGCGCATGCCCGCACGCCGCCTCGAGGTTCGCGTGCAGTCGCATCGCTCCGAGCGAATCCCCCCCGAGCTCGAAGAACGAACGCGAGCGATCTTCGATCGGTCGGCCCAGCACCCGACCGACCTGCGCCGCCATCCAATCGGGCGAATTCCGATCCGTGGTCGACGGTTCCTCGAACTCCGCGTCCTCGAAGAGTCCGCGAATTGACGGCCGGTCGACCTTTCCGGAAGGTGTCCGGGCAAATGCCTCGACGAATCGCCAGTCCCGGGGAATCGCATATCGAGGCAGCGTCGATTCCAGCCGAATCTTCATGTCGCTCGTCCAGGCGTCGAGCTCGGCCGCCGTGGAGTCGGCCTCGACCACGGCGCCCAGCCTTGCCTCCGTGCTCTCGCCGATCATCAGCACCTCGATCTGGTACCGATCGTCGATGCCCATGATCGCCTGCCGCACTTCGTCCAGTTCGACACGAAAACCCCCGACCTTCACCTGATCGTCCGCTCGGCCGCCGAACAGGATCTCCCCGTCGGCGTTCCAGACGCCGCGATCTCCGGTTCTGAACCAACGGCCTTCCGCGCCGGCGAGCGCCTGGAATCCTCCCTGATCATCTCCGGTTCCCAGATAGCCGAGCCCCACCTGCCCACCACCGATCCAGATCTCGCCCTCGACGCCGGGCGGCACCCGTCGCTGAGCCTCGTCGAGGATCCGGATCTCCGTGCCGCGTTCCGGTCGCCCGATCGGAATCGAAGCGGTCCGAAGCGAATCGGCATCGATTCGATGGGCCGTCACGGTGACGGACGCCTCCGTCGGCCCGTATCTGTTCATCAACGCCTGCTCGGACCCCGTCATGTCGAGCCACCGCCGGACCAGATCGGGATCGGCGACGCTCCCCCCGATGTCGACATGCCGCAGGGTTCGCGGAATCGGCTCACCACGTCCGGACACGTGCTTCATCCAGGTGCTCCACAGTACCGTCGCGCAACCGAAGCCCGTGATGCCGCGATCCTCGAACGCGCGGCTCAGCGAAGCAGCACTCGCCATATCGGCGGGCTCGAGCACGACGATTCTGCCGCCGTGCACGATCGGGTAGAGAACCTCGGCCACCGACGAATCGAAGGCGACCGAAGACGTCCACGCGGATCCCTGGTAGGCATCGGGTTGGATCGCCTCCGCGACGACCTCCAGATACTGATCGAAGTTTCGGTGACTGAGCCGGACGCCGCGTGGCGTCCCGGTGCTTCCCGAGGTGAACAGCACGAATGCCACGTCGTCCGGTCCCGGCCGAACGAAACGATCGAGCGTCGAGTCCGGTCGATCGTCGCTCGACGGTGCGGAGATCCACGCGATCGATTTCCCATGCATCATCCGCTCCGGCGCCTTGACCCCGACCGGCGAGTCCAGAATCCCGAGCATGCGGCGAACCCGGTCGTCGGGCGCGAGCGGATCGATCGGCACGAAGCCCGCGCCGAGGCCGAGGACCGCGAACATCACCGCGACGAACGGCGTCCCACGATCGAGCGCCACCGGCACGAGGTCGCCCGGACCGACGCCTGCCGCTCGAAGCGCGGCCGTCCATCCCCGCACCATGTCCGCCATCTCGTGATCCGTCGCTCCGCCGTCCGACGTCGAATCGACGAGCATCGCCTCGGGGTCGGCGGCCTGCAAGCGTTCTCCGATCGCTTCGAGGAAGGACCGTGGACGAGGAATCGACTGGGATCCCTCCCACGCCGCCACCGTTGTTTCCGTGTCGCCCACCACGCGGGACATGGTCGCCGGCGCGTGGTCGGGATTCGTTTCCAGGAGCCGGCGACGATGACCGACGAGATCCTCGAACGCCTTCATCGCCCATCCCGGACCGGACACCGACCAGATCCCCTCCACGCTCCGGTGGAACGACCATGCCGCGGCGTCAACTTTCGGAACGCCGGGTCCTTCCATCACGCGAATCGGCAGTCTTCCCGGATCGTCGAGCTCGCGTTCACCCGCGCCGACACGCTTCAGCAGATCCCGGAGAAAAGGTCCCCTGCGCCGCGCTTCGGAGATGGCGTCCGCCAGCATTTCAACCACTCGGCCGATGCCGACCGATGCCTCGATCGGGACCGACACCGGTGCGAAGGGATGAAGCAAGGCCGTCACCGCAGGATCGACCTCCGGACCCACGCCGACCGCGAGTTCCTCCGGGCTCCAGCCGAGCGCGAATTCGATCGCGTCGTCCCCCTGGATCGCGTGGCACGCGATCAGCCCGCAAGCGAGATCCGCGAAAAGAGGCCCCAGTTCGAGGCTCGACGTCTTGCGGTCCACCTTCCACGCGAAGTTCGAGCCGAGCGTCCCGATTCGATTCCGCCACCCGAGTTCGGAGCGGAACCGCGCCGCATCCCAGATTTCGATCGCGTCGAGATCCGCGTCGGTCCGAACCACCATCGATCGGTCGGATTCGTCCGTCTCGGGGAGGGGCGGATCGCAAGCACGAATCACCAGACAGGCGTCGCCGCATCGGACGTGCAGCCGACCGTCATCCGCGGCCCGGGTCGATCCCGGTGCTTCGTCGGAATTCGGGCACGACGGATCTTCGCATCGTTCCACGCCGGTGAGGCAGTGCCACCGATCATCGATCCGGAACCTCGGGTGCCCGACGTAGTTGGCGTACGGACCGAAATCGTGGGCGTCGACCACCCGTTGAATCGACGCCACCGATGATCGCCAGTCCGTTTCGATCCCCCGCCGCGACCACCGGCCGCTCCCGAAGAACGTTCGAAGCGATGGATCCTGGACCCGGCCCTGCGGATCGGCGTCGTGAAGCATCGGGATCAGTCGCTCGAAGGACCGACACCCCGCTTCGACGCATCGAAGCTGCAGCGTGAGCGCCGTATCGCCCGCCTCGATCGGAACCGGCTCGGTGACCAGAAGATCCCCGGTGTCGATCCCCTCGTCCACCAGGTGCCACGCGATGCCATGCTCGTCGGCCCCATCCAGCAACGCCCGGGTCGGCGCGTACAGCCCCGCGTATCGGGGCAACGGTCCATCGTGGAAGTTGATGACGCCTCGGGCGGGGTGGCCGATCACCTCGGCCGGCAGGATGCGGGTGTTGAAGACGCTGAGAATCCAGTCGCAGGGTTCGCGGCACAGCGTCGCGAGATCCGCGCCAACCGCTTCGGTCCGCACCCCGCGACGTCGCGCCTCGGTGGCGAACGCCTCGCCACCGGGGAGACAGATCGCGACCTCGAACCCCGCCTCGAGGAGGCGACCGAGCACCCACTGAGCGATCATGGAATCACCGATCAGGGCGATTCGAATCGGTTTCGACGGTTGAGCGGTCACCGCCTCAGGGCTTCATCACCGCGGGTACGACCACTTCCGCGGTGTACACACCCGCCGGGTCGCCGCGTTCCTTCAACGTGCGATCGATCACCTCGCGGCTTCTCGGCGCAATGCCCTCGAACACCACGGCACCGCCCCGCCGCACGGTGACGGGCGCGTCCAGATCGACCATCGAGTCGTCGAGCCGGATTCGAAGCCCGCGTTCACCACCCTCGAGAATGGTGATTACGTTGCCGGCTCGTTCGACCACGATCCGCTCGCGGGCCTTCGGCTCGTCGACCGCGAGCCAGTAGAACCGCGGGTGCGTCACGTCGTCCTGGAGCCAGACGATTCGCTCCGGCCGGGAGACGCGACGATGCTTCGCCATCCACGGCACCGCGACCGCGTCCTCGCGGTCCATCCAATGTCCCTTGCCTTCGTGGATCACCACCTCGTGCGGATAGCCGCCTTCGTCGCCGGCCGCGAGATCCGCGAGCGCCGTCTTCCATCGCCGAGCGATCTGGTTCCGGTCGTACGCCCCATCCTCGCCCCCCATGTGAAGGGTGAAGGGGAGGTTCCGGAGGCCGTCGGGCTTCGTCTCGTTCGGGTGTCCGGCCATCATCGCCGCCGCGGCGAGCCGATCGGCCATCCGCGGCGCGAGCTGGTAGACGCCATCCCCGCCCGCCGAGTAGCCCATGAAGTAGATCTTGTCGGGATCGACGTTCTCGAACACCACGAGATCTTCGATCAACCGGTCGAAGAAGTCGTCGACGTGACCCTGATGCCAGAGGTTCCAGGTGTCGGTCGGCGCCCGTGGCGCGAGATAGATCCCCTCGGCGGGCTTGTACAGACGCTTCTGGTTCTCCCACTGCTGCGTGTTCACCGCGGGTGGTGCCCCACCTCCGCCGTGCATCGAGATGTAGAGACTCCGTCCCTCGCCCGCGGGCGGTTCACCATTGACCGAATACCAGAACGGCATGCGGCGTCCGTCGAGTTCGAGGACCTTCGCGTCCATCTCCTTGGCACGGGTTCGCCGGATCATCGTCCGATGACGCTTCAACGCCCGGCCGACTTCCACCTCGGCCCGCTTCCGGGAGAGTCCCGTTCCATCCGACTTCGTCCCCTCCTTCACGGAGAGTCCGGTTTCGACGTCGAGCATC
Source organism: Hyphomonas sp. TMED17 (assembly GCA_002172915.1). Classification (GTDB taxonomy): domain Bacteria; phylum Pseudomonadota; class Alphaproteobacteria; order Caulobacterales; family Hyphomonadaceae; genus Henriciella. The sequence goes on from NHBW01000010.1 coordinate 29,584, forward strand.
TGCTCGTCGCGGGAGAACCGCTGGCCGGCCTCCAGCGCTCCATCGGGCAGTGCGAAGCGAACCATGAAGTCCGCGTCCAGCGGGACCACGAATTCAAGGTGATCGTTGCCGTCGAAGGAATCGTCCCGCGTCATGCCTCGCCCGATGATCGTGCCGTCAACCGCCACGACCGCTGGGGCCGCGATACGACGGCCGGATTCGAGATCCCGCAGCCGAACGTAGAGTCGCCCGAAGCCGGCCGGCACCTCGACCGGATCCGCGGTGTAGCGATCGGTGACGTTGACGGCACGCACGCTGCGGTCGTCCGCCGCCCAGACCAGCGGGAAGTGCGCCGGGGAGTCGTTCCACGTGCTGGCCCAGACTGCACGTCGCGGATCGTCCCGCACCGCACCACGAGCCCGACCGGCGAACCAGCCCTTGTCGAGGTCCATGCCGGTCGGTTCCGCTGCGCCGGTGAATCGCCATCGCTCACCGTCCCAGATCTCCACCCAACTGTGATTGCCACTGCCATCGGACCAGAGCGGCACGCCCACGAACCGAGCGGGCACCCCGGTCGCCCGGCAGGCCTCGACGAGCAGCACGCTGAGCCCGGTGCACGACGCGAGCCCCGCATCGATCGACTCCAGCCCGGACTGGTCCGCCTTCGGCCGCTTGGTGGAATACTTCACGCCGACCTGCGGAAAGACCTTCTGGTTGAGCAAGGCCGCCGCCTCGGCCGGTGAGGCCGCGGATTCGACGATCGGGAGGAAGCGGGCTCGAAAATCGGCACGCCAGTCGTCGCGTCGTTCGTTCACCACCGCATAGGGCAGGACCGCATCGAGAAAGATCTCGCGCGGAACCTCGTCCCGCCAGGGGGCCGCCTCCATCGCCTCGACGGCGAGGCGGAGATTTTCGAGCAGTTGATCCGCGGTGAGCGACCGAAGATCGGCTTCGGGCATCCGGCCGACCAGCCAGACCATGTCGGCTCGGTGTGATTCGGGCGCCTCCGCGACCGCCCGGGCGATCTCGGCTCGGTTCGATCCGGCGAGTTCGAGGGCCGCGTCGAGGCGGGCCGAGTCGGTGGCCGTCGCTTGCGCGGGCGAGGAAAGCGTGATGAACATCATCACCAGCAAGATGATGATCTGGTTGCGGTGAATACGGCTCGGCATGCGGGGTTCTCCGGGTGGATTCCAATCTACCAGCCGAAGGCACCATCAAGAGCCCGAAAATCCCGCTCACCTCGTTACGCTGGGGAGTCGGCGAGGACACCGACGACGACCCCCCAACCCCCGCGGGAGCGATGAATGCCACCGAAAATCGATCGACGAACCGCGCTGGCCGGACTTGGCGCCGGAATCGTCTCCGCGGGCGCGACCGGTCCGGCCGACGCCACGGACGATCCGGCACCGACGCCCGTTCGACGCTTTCAACAAGGTCGGAGCCCGTGGCCGCTCTGCCTCGACACGGCGACGATCCGTCCGGCCTCCCTGCTCGACAAGGTGCGGATCGCCGCCGACGCCGGATTCGACGCGATCGAACCGTGGGACGGTGAACTCCGCGACTTCGAACGCGAGGGCGGCTCGCTTTCGGATCTGCGACGTCGGATCGAGGACGCGGGCCTCTTCGTCCCCTCGGTGATCGGACTCTGGAACGCCATTCCGCCCACGCGGGCCGAATGGGACGCGGGGCTTCCCGGGACGCGGGATCGCATGCGGATGGCGTCGACGATCGGCGCCCGGCACATCCAGGTGATCCCACAACCCGGCCGACCCTGGCCTGAATTCGATCTCGCCTGGGCGAGCGCCCGCTATCGGGATCTGCTCGTGATGGGCCTGGAGGAGTTCGATCTGAATCCCGCGATGGTGTTCGTGCAGTTCCTGCCCGGCGTCGCCCGCCTCGGCCAGGCCGCGGCCATCGCGTTGGACGCCGACCATCCGAAGGCCCGGATCATCCCCGACGTCTTCCACATGCACATCGGCGACTCCGGGTTCTCCGGACTCCGGCAGCTGCAGGGCGACTTCATCGCGATCTTCCAGTTCAACGACGCCCCCGCAACGCCCGCCAAGCCCGACTTGAAGGACGAACACCGGGTCTTCCCCGGCGACGGCATCCTGCCGCTGGAACAGTGCCTTCGAGACCTGCGCGACATCGGCTTCGAACGATGCGTCTCGCTCGAACTCTACAACCCCGAATACTGGAAGCGAGACCCGCAAGCCGTCGCCGAACAAGGCCGCCGCAAGACGTTGGCGGTGATCGAACGAGCCCTGGCGTGAGACGCGACCGAAACGGCGGACGACCCGGCCCCTAGGACACCAGACCACATCGCCTAAGCGATCGATCCAGTTGTTCCCATCGCTGTTCGATGCTCCCGGTGTATCCGATCGACATCCGAAGAAGGCCCGGTGAGATTCCGGCCGCACTGATCGATTGCTCGTCCATTTCGCTCGAAGTCGAACTCGCGGAACAGGACATCAGCGTGTCGAAGTAGCCGAGACTGACGGCCATGAATCCGAATCCTTCGCGATTCTGAAGGACCTCCATGAGCGTCTCCGCACGCTCCCGCGTCCCCGCATCGATGGTCAGGAGTCCTCCGAACCCGAACTCCTCGCGTCCCAAACGCTTGAAGACCTCGTGGTCGGGATGGGATGGGAGTCCCGGATAGGAGACCGGCACGCCCGCGGCATCGAGCCGCGCGGCGAATTCCATCGCTCTTCCCGCGTGTTCCTTCATGCGCAGTGGCAGATGCGGGATCCTGAGACTGATCGAGTGGGCGACCTGGGGATCCATGGTCGGTCCGAGGATCATCAGCGGGCCGGTGTGAAGATCCATCAGGGAGCCGATGAACTCCCCGGTCCCCAGCACGGCGCCCGCGATGAAGTCGCTCGCACCGTTGACGAACTTGGTGAGCGAGTGAACGACGACGTCGGCCCCGTGCTCGATCGGTGAGATGGCGAGCGGCGTGAAGGTGTTGTCAACCACGAGTTTCGCGTCATGCCCGTGCGCGATCGAGGCGATCGCGGGAAGGTCGGTGACCCGGAGCGTCGGATTCGCGAGCGACTCGACGTACACGACCTTGGTCCGATCCGTCATGGCGTTTCGAACCGCCTCGGGATCGGTCGCGTCCACGAACGTGGTCGTGATGCCGCACTTCCGCGGAAGGAACTCGGCGAGCATCGCCCAGGTGCCGCCGTAGAGGGTGTCGGAGGCCACCACGTGATCCCCTTGATCGAGCAGGCCGAGCAGGGCGGCACCGATCGCCCCCAGTCCGCTTGCCGCGCAGTACCCCGCCTCCGCGCCCTCCAGCGCCGCGAGTTGCCGTCCGAGCACGTAGACGGTCGGATTGAAGTGGCGTCCGTAGAGAAAGCAGCCACCCTCGTCGGGGCCGAGTCGCCCCTGGAAGATCTCGGGCATCGTGCCCGCCTCCATGACCGTGAACGTCGTCGAGGCTTCGATCGACATGTTCACGCCGCCATGCTCGCCGAATTCATGCCGGAGGCTGGCCAATCGCTCGATCGGGGCTTCATCGCGTTCATCGTGCTCGGGCATGCGTGAAATGTCCTTTGCTGAAGTGAATCGGGCCTCATCCTCATCGGATGAAATCGGGCCCGAGTCCCCCAAAACCGCTTCGGAATTCCTGCGATTCCCACCTCACCGGGAAGTCCAATCCACGATGGCCCGGGATTCGGAAAGGCCAATCTCACTCCCGCATGCACCTGATCGGGATCGGCCGGGAACTCCAGACGCGTGTCGTCGCCTTCCCTCGAGATGAACACCTCCTGTTCGATGCCAGCGAGGATACGGACGTGGTTCCATCCATCGGGTCCGAATCGCTCGGTGCTCGGCGCCTTGACCATTCGGCGGATGAACCCGTACATTCATCGACTTCGTCGTCTCGAAGCCGACCGGTCCAGGCGTGGAAGGCATCGGCGCGATGAACGCCAACTCGGAACGCCGGACCTCGCCTGACACATCAACTTCGTTTCGTCAGAACTTTCCCTCTGCAAAGGACCATCATGAAGACCCAGGCGACCATCACCATCATCGGACTTCTCGCCGCCCCCCTCACGCTCGTCTCCTGCGGGTCCGTCCCGACCACCCAGGCCGAGATGAACACCAAGATGGACGAAGTCACCCCGAAGGCGAAGAAGAAGATCGCCGACATGGTCGAGCAGGACAGCACCCTGCAGCCCCTCGTGGACGACGCCTACGGCGTGATCATCTTCCCGAGCATCGCGAGCGGGGCGTTGATCCTCGGTGGCCAGGGCGGCGACGGCGTGGTCTTCAAGGGTGGAGCGCCTTGGGGCGTCGCGAAGCTCGCGGCCGGATCGATCGGATTGCAGATCGGTGGCGAGACCTTCAGCGAGCTCGTGATCATGAAGGACGAAGACGCGTTCAACACGGTCACCGCGAACAAGTTCTCCTTCACCGCGGGCCTGACCGCCTCCGCGGTCAAGGCCGGCGCCGCGCTCGACGCCAGGTTCGAGAACGGCGTCGCGGCCTTCGTCTCGACCAATGGCGGCCTCATGGCGTCCGCCGCGATCGGGGGCCAGGAGATCTCCTGCTTCCCCGCCGACGTCGAGTGATCGACGACGGTCCGAATCGATCCGCGAACCCTGTTCCCCTCGGAATCCCCGCGTGCCTGATTTCTCCGGATGGACAATTCTGGGAGAGGTCCTGCTCCTCGTCGGCTCCGCGGTCGCGATGGGCGTGGTGCTGGAAGCCGTCGGAATCAGTGCGATCATCGGGTATCTGCTCGCCGGCGTCCTCCTCGGACCGAGTGCGCTCGACGTGGTGGGCGACAGCTCCAACTTCACGCTGATCGCGGAGCTCGGCGTCGCGCTCCTGCTCTTCTCGATCGGACTGGAGATGACCCCGACGCGACTGCGGGGCTTCGGCTTCCGGGGGGCGGTCGCGGGAATGCTCCAGGTCTCGCTCACGATCTTCGCCGCCGCCGGGGTCGCCCTGCTCTTCGGCCTCGATGGCCGGGTGGCCCTGACCCTGGGCTGCATGGTCGCGCTGAGTTCGACGGCGGTGGTCGCACGGCTGCTGACCGATCGCGGCGAACTCGAATCCAACCGGGGAAGATCGACGCTCGCGGTGCTCCTCACTCAGGATGGCTCGCTGGTCCCCGTGCTCATCCTGATCGGCCTGCTCGGCAACGGCGGTGGCGACGCCGAGACCGCCACCGGCGTGGGTGGCCAGATCGCCAACGCCGCCGTGGGCCTGCTGGTGATGATCGCCACCATCGCGGTGGCGGGAATCTTCATCCTGCCACGCGTCTTCGACTCGATGATCCTTCGACGCAATCGCGATTTCGCGATCGTCACCGCGATCATCACCTGCCTTTCCGCGGCGTGGGGAAGTCATTCGCTCGGACTCTCCCCGGCCCTCGGGGCGTTCGTGGCGGGCGTGCTCCTCGCCCGGGTCTCCATCTCCCGCCAGATCCGGGCCGACACCGGCGCACTCCGAGCGGTGTTTCTCACGCTGTTCTTCGCCTCGGTCGGCATGCTGGCGAACGTTCGCGAACTGATCGAGCCGGAGATCCTCAAGTCGATGCTCGCCATCCTCGGCGTCGGCCTCGTACTGAAGATCGTGATCGCCTGGTTCGCGATCCGGGTCACCGGTGGCCATCGTCGCGTCGCGCTGGCCTCGGCACTGTGCCTCGCCCAGTTCGGCGAATTCAGTTTCGTGATCGGAACCGAGGCGCTGGGATCGGGCATCATCGATGCACCGATGTTCCAGGCCGCGATCGGCGCTTCCCTGGTCTCCCTCTTCGCCGCCCCGCTTCTCGTCGCCAAGGCGGTTCCCATCTCGACGGGCATCGAAGCCCTGCTCGTTCGAGTCCACGTCTGGAAGCGGATCGCGCCACCCGAAACCACGCCCCGCGACGAGATCTCCGGCCACGCCATCGTGGTGGGCTACGGACCGGCCGGCGAGGAGGTGGCCAACACCGCCGCCCTCGCGGGAATCGTTCCGTTGGTGATCGACATGAATCCCAGACTCGTGGCGGCGGCCCGGGAGGCGGGTTACCACGCGGAGCACGGTGACGCCGCCCAGCAGGAGATTCTCGCGCATGCCGTGGCGGAACGGGCCGCGGCCCTGGTGATGACGCTTCCGGAGCCGCAGATCGCCATGGCCACGATCAGTCAGTTCAGAGCCCTGAACGCCGACGCGATCATCGTGGCCCGGGGCCGATACTCCCGATTCGTCGAGGCGATGCGGGAGGCGGGTGCCGACCACGTGATCAGCGAGGAGACGACCGCGGGAACGCTTCTCGGCGCCACGCTCGTCTCGAGGATGACCGGCGACACCAACGCGGCGGCGTCCGAACCATCGGAACCCGCGGAGGCGTGACCCGGTCGCCGCCCGCGGTGATCAACCGTCGAGGCTTCGCCAGAGCGAGGTCGCGCCGGCCGGCGGATCGACGTGACCGGAAAGGACGTCGAGAGGCAGCACGTGCTTTCCGTAGGAGGATCGCATCAGTTTCTCGTCGATGCTCACCCCGAGTCCACCGATCACCGCCCCGCCGTACAGACCCGAGCGCCGATCGATCACCACGGTCTCTTCACCCTCCAGCGGATCACCGACGCCTCCGGAGGCGCTGATCGCCGTCCCCGAAGCGGTCGCGAGGAATCGAGTCCCCTTGAACACGAAGTCGTTGAAGGCCGACTCCGCGTTGAAGACGAGGACGACTTCGGTCGAGGTGCCGCCGATCTGGAGCCCGACGCTTCCCGAGATGTAGTCGAGGGGAAGCGGTGCCGACCAACCGTCGTCGAGCCGGCGGACCGCGACACCATGACCTCCGTGCATCCCGATGCCGAGCCCGCCACCGCCGATCTCCAACACCACCACCCCGGCGGCGTTCGCGAACGTGCCGTCATCGACCCGCCCGTCGAGTCGAAAACCGTCGATGACCCGGGCGTCCTGCAGACTCTGGTAGGCGATGGTGTCCGGCCCGCAATTCGAGAGCCCGAGGACCATCCCCGCGAACAGCGGGACGATCGATCGGCGTTTCGGACGATGATGATGGTTCGACATGGGTGTTTTCACGGCGGTTCCAACGCTTGAATGGTGTCTCCGGCCCCGACCGGTTGCGAGATGACGCGTCGCAGAGAAAGATAGACGCATGAACCGATTCATGCACGCCGGGTTGCTCGTCACCCTTGCACACGTCCCGGCCGGAATCGCCGAAGACGACGCTCCGCCGCTCCGGACGCCTCGCCTCGCGGATCTGGAACGCACCCGTCAAGCCGCGGACGCCGATCCCGACGGCGGCTCCGGACCCTGGTTTTCGTCGCGAGGGCCCACGTCCCCGCTCGATCTCGACGCCCCCCGGACCGAACCGCTCGATCCGTTGTTCCCGGATCCGCTGGAGCCGGTGGTCCGCCCCCTCCGCAACCTCGACGACTGGACGCGCGGCGAACTCGGACTCGAGTGGAACGTCTACTACACCCTGCTCTATCAGCATGCGAGCCGGAGCGTCGACGACCAGCCTCGAGACGCGGGCACCGGGCGTCTCGACCTCGGTTTCAACTGGGTGCTCTTCGACGACCAGACCCTCGGCCGCGGCGGGGTCGGGTTTCTTCTCCGGAGCGGGGTCACGCTCGGCCAGCCCGATTCGTACACCGTCGGTGCCGCGGTGGGTGCGGCGCCGGTCAACCTCGACGCGCTCCAGTGGACCTACCCCACTTCGCCGGACCTTCTCTACTGGCATCAATCGTGGTGCGAGGAGCGGGTGATCGCTTCCGTGGGAAAGATCCATCCGAACCAGTTCATCCAGCTGAGTCGGATCGCGAACGACGAGAGCCGTCAGTTCCTCGCCGGGCCCTTCGACGGCCTCAACACGCTCGGGTCCAGTCTCGGCACCTACACCGGTGGCGCCGCCCTTCAGGTCCTCCCGGCCGACGGCATCTACGTCAACACGGTGTGGGCCGATCCGAACGGTGGTCCGGACCGGGGCCTGGGCTCCATCGGAGACGGTGGCTGGTGGGCCGCGATGCAGATCGGTCTGGTCCCCGTGTTGGAGGGACTCGATGGATCCGAGGTCGAGGGAAACTGGAATCTCGTCTTCGCCGGCACCAACCAGGCGCTCTCGACCGCCCTGCTCGGCGCGACGGACTTGGGAACGTCGAACGGTACCGGTTTCGGCAACATCCTGCTCAACGGTCTTCAGGTCGCACCGTCCGCCGAATCCTCACGGGAGTGGGGTTGGGGCGCGATGGTCGAACAGGGGATCGCCTCGGATCTGGACATGCTCCTGCAGTACGGATCGAGCACCGACGGGATGTCCGCGATCGATCGCCAGTTCAATGCCGTGCTTCAGTGGACCCGGCCCTTCGGTCGACGCGACGAGGCGATCGGCATCGGCTACAGCTGGTCCCGCCCCACCGACCTCTACGCCGAACCACGACGGGAAATCCAGCTTGTGGAGGCCTACTACCGCATCCAGCTCACGGACAGCATGCAGATCTCGCCGGACCTGCAGGTGCTGCTCCGTCCGGCGACCGGCCCCGATCGGCCGGTCTACGTCTTCGGCATCAGGCTGAAGACCACCTTCTGATCGCAGCGCAGACCGGGATCCCGCCGAAGGCATGATGAAGGGCCGCCCCATGGAGGGACGGCCCTGTTCATCGATTCACGGTCGGGTTCCTCGATTCAGAGGCCCGCGACGTCCCACCCGTCCCGGTACTTGCGGGTGACGTACTTGTTCAATTCCGGCTGCCCGACGAATTGCATCCCCTTCGCGTCCCATTCCATCATCTGGTTGGGATTCCGACTCGCGAGGGCGCCGATCGCGAGGGTCTCGGAGACCTTGCCCGCGTAGTCCAGGGGCGTCAGGCTCGGCGTACCACCACGGGCGTGGTCGACCCACAGATGCCAGTGGTTTCCGCCCGGGGCCTGTGGCATCTCCATGTTCCGCTCCACGCCCTTGCGGAAGTAGCGGTAGCCGTCGCCGCCCTGCGGCACGATGAGCGTGGCCTTGTCGCCGACGATCACCACGTTGTTCTGCGGAAGTTCGAACTCCGCTGGCAGTCCCAGCTGGGACGACTGGGGAAGGACCTTGCCGTCGTACCAGGTGAAGGGGATGTCCTCGCCGCCGGACTGTGCGTTGCCGGCGAACACCATCTTCACGATTTCCGTGGAGGGATACTGATCGTCCGTGCAGTCGGTCGCCTCGCAGATCACGGTCTTGGGATCACCGAGATCGAGCGGCTGGAACGCGGCATCCACGATGTGGCAGGCCATGTCCCCGAGCGCACCGCAGCCGAAGTCACGCACGCCGCGCCAGGCGAAGGGGTGGTAGGCCTTCCCGAGATAGGGCCGGTTCGCCGCGACACCGAGCCAGAGATCCCATTCGAGATTCGCCGGGACCGGATCGCTCCCCGCGCCTCGGGGATTCCCCTGCGGCCACCAGCCGTTGGGTCGATCGCTCCAGGCGTGAATCTCCTTGATGCGTCCACAGATCCCGTCGCGAACGCCCTGCATGCATCGCTGCTTCATGACGCGGGAAGCGTTCTGGGTGCCCATCTGGGTCGCGAGATTCGGATTCGCGATCGCCTTCTCGCGAAGCGCGCGGCACTCGTGGACCGAGTGGGCCAGCGGCTTCTGACAGTAGACGTGCTTGCCGGCGTTCATCGCGGTCATCGCGATGACCGCGTGCATGTGATCGGGCGTGGTCACGGAGACCGCATCGATCCGATCACCCATGGTGTCGAACATCTCCCGGTAGTCGACGAAGGTCTTCGCATCGGGATGCTTCTTCGACGCCGAACGGAGATTGCCTCGATCGACGTCGCAGAGGGCGATCATGGTCACTTCGGGGTGGGCGGCGATCTGACCGAGGTCGCTCGCGCCCATGCCGCCGACGCCGACGGACGCCACGTTGGTCTTCTGGAGAACGCCGCCTCGACCGAGCGTGGGGCGCCAGCCGGCGAGCACGACACCGGTCGCCGCCGCCGACTTGATGAAACTCCGGCGACCGAAGTTCGTGGAAAGATGATCCGTCATGACGAGCTCCTTGCTGACCACGGCATCGGGCCGCGGTGATTCCATGTCTCTGGGGTGTACGAACGATGCGACCGATCGGGTCGCTCGTCATCCTGAATGCTAGCGTTCGCTCGGACGATCGGCGCCTGAAATCCGCTTCACACGAAGATCCTTGTAGTGGACGACGGCCCCGTGGCCGCAGAATCCGAGGTGTCCGGCCCTCCGGTCCAGCCCCGGGTGCTTCGCCCCGCTCCTCGTCCCGTTCGCGATCGCCTCGTCGAGATCGACGTCCGTGATGACCACCCCGTTCAGGGTGACTCGGACCCGGCGGCCGTCGACTCGGATCTCCTCGTGATTCCAGNNNCCGGTCGGGACCTGATANCCCCGCAGNCTCGGGGCGATGCCGTAGATCGNNCCNTGACGCTGCCAGNNCTTGAGNCCNGCATACCCCGGNGCNGCATTGTCGANCACCTGGATCTCCATNCCCNCGTAGGCCGCNTCNCCNGTNAGCGGNGCNCGNACCGCGATGCCGTTGTTCGCNCCNGGNGGNATCTTGAANNCGAANCGAANCACGAANTCGTCNTANTNCTCGNNGGTCCGNAGNTCNCCNCCCGCGCGNTNCGGGTANGTCCGGATCGCNCCATCCTCGANGCCGTAGCCCTCGGTGTTNCCNACCCAGCCCTCGAGATNNCGACCNTTGAAGATCGACTTGAAGGCCGGGTCGTCGGTCCCGACGCGGGCGATCGAAACCCGGTCGAGCAGGATCGCAGTCTCAGCCTCGGACTCGGCGTCCGAGATGCTTCGAAACACCAGTCGACATCCATCGCCGACCTTCGACGCGGCGGGAAAATCGAGATCCACGAAGCAGCGCTTCCAGACCCCCGCCTCGATCGACGGTGACGCGACCAGGGTTCGTCCATCGGCATCCTCGATCGACACCGAGACGCGGGATCGATCCGGTCCCCACCGAGCGAGTGCGAATGCGATTCGATGGACACCGCCCTCCGCACCGACCGCATCGGGGATCGGCATCGAGACGGTCGCACCGCGCTTCGAAGGGAGGAATGCGACTTCTCCTTCGTACCATTCCGCGTCGGTCGGGAGCCCATGCTCGGCCGATGACCAGGATCGCCCACCCGTCTCCTTGGAGAAGTCCCATCCGCCTCGAGCGGATTCGAATTCGGGATTGTCGACGGGTACCGGAACGAGCGTGATCGGGGGCGTCGCCCACGCGCCGGCGGAGAGAAGGGTGAGGGCCAGTACGAGGGTCGATCGATGCATGTGGATATCCTAGAGTTCGTCGAGGTCGGATCCGCACCGTACAGGATTATTCGAATGAACCCGCTGCGCGAGGATCGAGCTTCGGACCGCCTGGTGATGCTTCGATCCAACCGGCTCGAGGCGGCGGGGTTTCAACACGGATTCTCGACCGCGATCGGACCGGCCGACCGGGTCTTCGATCTCGCCGCCCCCGGCGCGAGCCGACTGGGCACCGATCCCACCGCGTGCGAAGCCTCGCTGCGACGGTTCTCGCTCGCCTTCGGCGAGAATCGGCACATCGCGACGGTCACCCAGGTGCATGCCGCGAACGTGATCTTCGCACCGACGACGCCCGAATCCGAAGCGGATGCGATCATCGTCGATGACATCCGGACGATCGCCGCGGTTCGAACCGCGGATTGCGTCCCGATTCTGATCGGCTGTCCGAGGACCGGACTCGCGGCGGCCGTGCACGCGGGCTGGCGAGGAATCGTCGCCGACGTCCTCGGCGCCACGGTCGACGCCCTCCGCAGCCGGGGCGCCGCGCCTGGAGATCTGATCGCGGCGATCGGCCCCGCGATCGGACTGGAAGCGTTCGAGATCGGGGACGAGGTCGTCGCGGCGTTCGAAGCCGCCCGACTCGCCCCGTTCATCCGTCAGGGTCCGGGAAGATCGCATGCGGATCTCTTCGGCGCTGCGGTATCCCGACTGCTCGAGGCCGGAATGGGACATGAGCGGATCGACGGGGAACCGCTCTGCACCGCCTCCGACGAGCGTTTCTTCAGTCACCGTCGGACCTCCGGACGGACCGGACGACACCTCTCCGGGATCTCGGGGATCGTCGGAAACCACGATCCCCGAGATCCCGTCTTGTAGCATGCACCCGTGGCACCGGGCGAAAAAACCAGTCCTTCGAAGGCAGCGGAAGACCGGACGGCCCCGAGCCCGTCCGCGACATTCGCCGATCTCGCCTCGACGATCATCGACGCGGACGTCGCCTCGGGATGGCTCGAGCCCCTTCTCGACCATTCCGAACTGCAGGCGTTGACGGTCTGGACCCGATCCGTCGGAGAGGACGTCGTCCAGTGGCTGGCCACCGCCGGCCCGCGCACCGAGGAACAGGAGACGGGGTTCGAAGCCGTCGCGCGATTCATGTTCGAATCGAACTCCATGGATCCGGCCGTTCACGCCTCGCCCCACGGGGCGACCGCCGGCCTTCGTCTCGACGATGCGACGCTGATCACCGTCCTGGTGACCATGACGGAGGTCGACGAAACGCGCGCGTTCGCCGAATCGTTCATGACGCACCTGCGGGCCCCGCTGCTCGCCGCGATCCGCGGCCACGAACTCCGCCGCCTCGGCCGCGATCTCGCCCACCACCGCGAGCTCGAACGTCGAATCGCGGAACGCCTGAGTTTCATCCCCGACACCGAGGCGCTCGGACTCGCGGTCGAGGAACTCGCGGCGACCATCTTCGAGATCGAGTACGCNGGCATCTACTTCCTCGATCCCGCGACACGGAATCTCCGGCTGGTCGGCAACCGGGGCCTCACGGACTGGGAGATCGAGGATGCCGAGCGGACCGCCTGGGATCGGCATCCCGGCCGGGTCATCAGGACCGGCGAGATGGTCCACGTCCACGACACTCACGACGATCCCGACAACCGTTCAAGCACTTCCGCCCGCCGCGTCGACATCCGAAGCCGTTGCTACCTTCCGGTCAAGGCGGACGGGGAGATCGTCGGTGCCCTCGGAATCGCGTCGGCCCATGTCAGCGCATTCGACCAGCGCCATGTCGATGGTCTCCGGTTTCTCGGGGACCTCGCGGGCCTGACGTGGCTTCGACTGCAGGAGGAGACGCGTCGGCGTCGCCGAGATCGCATCCTGGTCGCGGCCGGAGACGCCGCCGACCTCCTGCTCCGATCGCGGGACTGGCGTGAGTCGATTCCGATGGTCCTCGAGCTGATCAAATCGTCGTTTCAGACCGAAATCGTCCGTTTCGCCTCGATCGACGGACTCCGTTTCGGGGGCGAAGGCCGTCGGAGCCCCATCCCGGCGTCGTTCATCGAAGCGGTCGTCGCCTCGGATTCGGGCGGGATCGTCGGGGATGGGTCGAGCCCGGTTCCGGGATTCGATGCCGGCCCGAAGACGAGCTACGCCGCGGTGCCGATCGTGGTCCGCGATCAACCGCGCGGAATCCTCCTCGTCGAGGACGTGAACCGGGTCCGGGTGCACGACGAGAGTTCGATCGCGGCCCTGCGGAACTTCGCGGAGTCGATCGCCGCGACCATGGCCCGAGAGGAAGTCGAGCACGAACTGGTGCATGCCCAGCGGATGGAGGCGGTCGGTCTCCTCGCAGGGGGCATCGCGCACGACTTCAACAACCTGCTGTGGCCGATCATGGTCCACGCGACCACGCTCGGTGACGGAGAGACCGACGAACGTCGGATCCGCATGCTCGACGACATCCAACTCGCGGCTCGCCGCGGCGCCGAACTCGTCGATCAGATCCTCTTCCTCAGTCGTCGACGGGTGATCACCGAACAGGAGACGCCGCTCTGCGACCTCGCCCGGGAGGCGATCGATCTCATGCGACCGTCGATCCCGGACCGCATCCGCATCGAGTCGCGGATCGAGGACGAGACCGCCACGGTCCGTGGGGACCGAACGGCCGTCACCCGCGTGATCCAGAACCTGGTGTCCAACGCCCGACACGCGATCGGCACCGCGGACGGCGTCATCAAGGTGTCCCTTCGACCATCGAAGGACGACCGCGGCGAGGTGCTGCTCGAAGTCCAGGACGACGGAGAGGGCATCCCGGAGGAGATCCGGCAGAACCTCTTCGATCCCTACTTCTCGACGCGAAGGTCCGGTCGAGGAACCGGACTGGGACTCACGATCGTGCATCGCGTGGTCACCGAGCTCGGGGGCGAGATCGACGTCGACAGCGAGCCGGGGGTCGGGACGACCTTCACGGTACGCCTCCCGCGACGGGAAGGCCGGGTCACGCATGCGCCGCGAAAGCCGGTCGAGACGCAGACCGGCACGGAACGGATTCTGCTGGTCGACGACGACCCGATGGTCCTTCAGACCAGTCGAGCCCTGGTGTCGTCGCTGGGCTACGAGACGGTCGTCGCACCCGGCGTCGACGAGGGCCTTCTCGCGTTCGATGAACGGACGGCCGCGAACAGTCCGATCGATCTCGTTCTCACGGATCTCACCATGCCCGGCCGAAGCGGCATCGAACTGATCAGTGATCTTCGGACACGCGGATTCGAGGGTCCGCTGGTGCTGATCACGGGCTTCGGTGACGAGTCGGCGACGGCGGCGATCGAAGCCGGCGCCGACCGGATCCTGCGGAAACCCATATCCCGTGACGAACTCGGCGTTTGCATTCGAAGCCTGCTGGATGCGACCGGCTGACGCCGACGCCCGCCACCGCGACCCGGCCCGATCATCGAGCCTCGTTCCTCGCGTGCATGCAGAGGGGCAAGTCCTGTCATTCCCGGCGTTGAAACCCTCGAGGGTCCTTTCCCAACAAGAAAGCGAGCTCCCGGGGTGAACATCAACCCCCGATCCTCGATTTCACCACGAAATTCGACTTTGGCTTTCTTCGGACGGGTCGGCACCTGAAGAAACCTCGATAATGCCCGCGTTCGACCTCCGGTGCGGNATCGGCCGGTCGATCGAACGAACGAACCCGCGACTCCAATGGAGGTCTCGAACATGACGATGCAGGAACTTCTCTTCGACGACGGCGCCATCTGGTTCTTCGGAGTCGGGATCATCGCGTCGCTCCTCTTCATCCTGACGATCCTCATGCTCTTCACGGGTGGCGACGGCGGACTCGACGCCGATGTCTCGGACAGCAGCGACGGCGCCTTCAAGGTCCTCTCCTTCCAGGGGATCGTCGGCTTTTCGATGGGATGGGGCTGGGGCGGGCTCGCCGCATTCCGGAGTCTCGACTTCAGCTGGTCGAATTCCGCCCTGTTCGGAATCGCGATCGGCGCCGTGTTCCTCTGGATGCTCTGGCTGGGCTTCAAGGCGATGCACGACCTCACCGGTGACGGGAACATCGATCCGAACGACGCGGTCGGCGTCGAGGGCACCGTGACCGTCGCGATCCCCACCGCAGGCCGCGGACGGATCTCCGTGGTGGTTCGTGATCGACAACGTGAATTCAATGCGGTGGCGGGCGGAACGGCCCTCGCCTCCCGCACCTCGATTCGAGTGGTCGCATCCCGCAGCGACGGCACCCTCGAAGTCGAACCGGCCTGAACCGCGACGGCGGATCGCCTCTCCCTCTCTTTCTTTCGCGAAGGACACCATATGGAACCCGTCATCTGGCTCGGCGTCATCGGCTCCGCCGCACTGATCGCCTTCTTCTTTCTGATCTTCCTGGTCAAGCAGTACAAGCGGTGTCCGAGCAACCGGATCCTCGTGATCTACGGCAAGGTTGGAAGCGAACGCGCCTCGAAGTGCCTTCACGGCGGCGGCGCCTTCGTGATCCCGCTCATCCAGGACCACGAGTACCTGTCGCTCGAACCGCTGGTCATCGAGATCCCCCTGGAGGGCGCCCTGTCGCTGAACAACATCCGGGTCAACGTCCCCAGCACCTTCACGGTCGGCATCTCCACCGATCCGGTGCTCATGAACAACGCGGCGGAACGCCTCCTCACCCTGAGCGACGGCGCCATCCGCGATCAGGCCCAGGACATCATCCTCGGCCAGCTCCGACTGGTCATCGCGACGCTCTCGATCGAGGAGATCAACAAGGACCGCGAGAAGTTCATGACGTTGATCAACGAGAACGTCGCCGACGAGATCAACAAGGTCGGCCTCGAACTCATCAACGTGAACATCCGCGACATCACCGACGAGAGCGGATACATCAGCGCCATCGGCAAGCGGGCGGCGGCGGAAGCCATCAACCGTGCGAAGGTGGAGGTCGCCCAGCAGGAACGGGAAGGCGCGATCGGCGAAGCGGAAGCCGTCCGTCAACAGGAGGTCCGCGTCTCGGAGGAGAACGCCAAGGCCGAGGAAGGCCGGAAGCAGGCCGAGCGTACCCAGCGACTCGCCGTCGCGACCTTCGAGGCCGAGGCGGTCACGGGTGAGGTGGAGGCGAAGCGGAACCGGGAGATCGCGACGGCCGAACGCGGCGCGGAGACCTCCATCGCCTCGAAGAACGCCGAGCAGTCCGAACGAGTCGAGATCGCGAAGGCGGAGTCGCTCGCCCGTCAGGGCGAGAACGCCTCGGCGGCCGAGGTCGCGGATTCCGATGCAAAGCTCGCGGAGATCCGGGCCGAAGCCAAGCGGCGCTCGGACGTCGCCGCCGCCGATGCCTCCCGCGCGATTCTCCAGCAGGAGCGGGAGGAGGAACTCGCCCGACTGGCGAAGGATGTGATCGCCCCGGAGGAGATTCGAAAGCAGCAGATCGAAATCGCCGCGGAAGCGACCGCGGAACGAAGCCGGCGCGAAGCGTCCGGCGAAGCGGATGCGATCATCGCCAGATACAACGCGGAAGCCGAAGGCGTCCGCAAGGTCCTCGAGGCGAAGGCCGACGGCTATCGGGAACTCATCACGGCCTGCGCGGAGAACCCGCAGATCGCACCGACCCTGCTGTTGATCGAACAGCTTCCGGATCTGGTCAGGGAACAGGTCAAGGCGATCGCCAATCTGCAGATCGACAAGATCACCGTCTGGGACGGCGGCCGGGGCGAAGGGGGAAGAGGAAGCACCAGCGATTTCCTCTCCGGGCTGATCGGCTCGCTTCCCCCCATGCACGAACTCGCGGAGCAGGCGGGCATCGAGTTGCCCGGCGTGCTCGGAAAAGTCGGATCCACCGGCACCGCGATCGAAGCCAAGCCCCCGGTCGAATCGGAGGAGATCATCGACGAAGCCTGATCGCCCTCGATCCAGGCATGCTTCCCCGACCGGCACGACCCCGCGCGTCTCCTCGACGACGCGGGGTCGTTTCGTTTCCGAGCCTGCGAGCGAGGTGGAGACGGGCGACCGGTCACCTCATGCCTCCGGGCGCGACTCGACCCGCAGGCCATGTGGCAGGTGTCCCATCGACGCCGGTTCTCCCCCTGCGCTCCGCTCCAGCAGCTCCTCCGCGGGTGGACGACTCGCGTAGACTCGCCGCGTGCTCCAGCTCATCGCGATTCTCCTGGGACTGTCCACCGCGCTCGACGCCGGGGGGCCGTCCGCCGATCCGCCGCCGACGCCCCGGCCTTCGGTGGTGCTGGTGATCGCCGATGACGCGGGCTGGATCGACTTCGGATTCAACGGTGGAACCGAGATCGCGACCCCCGAAATGGATCGCCTCGCCGGGGAAGGCCTGACCTTCGGCGCGTGCTACGTGACGGCCTCGGTGTGCAGCCCTTCGCGGGCCGGCCTGCTCACCGGCCGGCACCAGCAGCGATTCGGCCACGAGTACAACCTGCCCGGAACCGCCCCGCGAGTCGAAGGCGGACTCCCGCTCGAGGAGCTCACGATCGCGAACCGCTTCGAGGCCGCCGGATTCGCGACCGGGCTGGTCGGCAAGTGGCATCTCGGGCTGGCGGATCGGTTTCATCCGACCCGACGGGGCTTCGACGAGTTCCACGGCCTGCGGGCGGGGAGCCGATCGTACTTCGGCGACGACCGGCTGGCGAAGGGCGATCGACGCTACGAACACGTCACCGCCGACGACTCGTCCGTGAGGCCGGAGGCGGACATCGAGTATCTGACCGACACCATGACCGATGACGCGGTCGATTTCATTCGACGGCATGCGGACCGGCCGTCGTTTCTCGTCGTCGCCTACACCGCACCCCACGGCCCCATGCACGCCCGACCAGACGATCTCGAGGCCGTTGAAGATCACCTCCAAGGCAAGCGACGAACGTACGCCGCGATGATGCGGGCCCTCGATCGCGGGGTCGGCCGAATCGCGGACGCGATCGACGAGACCGGTCGAGACACGATGCTCCTCTTCGTCAACGACAACGGCGGGGCGACCAACAACGCCTCGGACAACGGCCCGTGGCGAGGCATGAAGGGATCGCTCTTCGAGGGCGGGATCCGGGTTCCCGCGTTCCTGCGTCGAACCGAGACCACCCCTTCTGGATCGATCGATCATCCGATCACGTCGCTGGACCTCGTCGCAACCGCGATCGCCGCCACCGGAGCGGATGGAGCAGGCCTGGACGGCATCGACCTCTCGCCCTGGATCGGGGCGTCACCCCCTGCACCGGACCGTTCCATCTGCTGGCGTCGAGGGCCGGTCGCCGCCATTCGGGACGGCGATATGAAGTTGATCCGCGTCGAGGAGGCGGGAAGCATGCTCTTCGACCTCGACGCCGATCCGGGGGAGACGACGAACCTCGCCCCCCGGCACCCCGCGGAGGTCGTTCGGCTGCTGGCCGGGCTCGCCGCCTGGAAACACGGCCTCGTCGAGCCGCGATGGACCACCGGTGACTACTGGCGGAAGAACCTGCTCAAGAAGCATCGGATGGACGTCCGCGGACGAGAGGCCGAGCGTGCCCTGCCCTGATCCCCCATCGCACGCCGACGCCGCCGGTCCGGAGAACGTGGAAACCCGAGCCGGCGAGGCCCTGCCTTCCGACTATGTCGCCCGACTGCGGGCGGACTTCGAAGGACACCCGGGCCTGGCGGATCGACTGCTCGCCGCGACGGTCCTCGAAGCTCCCCGAGGTCTTCGCATCAACACCTTGCGCGGCACGGTCGACGACACCCTTGCCGAACTCGCGGACGACGATCTCGCAGGCGACCCAGTGCCCTGGGCGACGTGGGCCCGCGTGATCGACCCCGCCGCCGCGCGACGGATCACCGAGACGGACGCCTGGCGGGAGGGCCGCGTGGTCCTCCAGTCGCTGTCCTCGATGCTCGCCGTGATCGCGCTCGGTCCGAAGCCCGGTGAACGCATCCTCGACCTGTGCGCCGCACCCGGCGGAAAATCGGCCCTGATCGCCGCCCTCGCCGACGGCACGCTCGATCTTCTCGCGAACGACCGCAGTCGCCGACGCTGCCTCCGCATGCGGGCCTTGCTCGACACCCTCGGCGTCACGGCTCGAATCCGCACCGGTCCCGGGGAGCGGCTCCCGGCCCGCGAACTCGGCACCTTCGACCGTGTGCTGGTCGACGCGCCGTGCTCCGGTGAAGGTCGATTCCGAGTCGATAATCCCCAGAGCCACGCGACGTGGTCGAAGAAGGCCGTTCGTCGACTCGCCTCCCTCCAGAAGTCGCTGCTTCACACCGCGATCGCCGCCGTTCGACCGGGCGGGGTGATCGTGTATTCGACCTGCACGCTCGGACGGGAGGAGAACGAAGCGGTCGTCGCCCGGGCGCTCCAGCGGTTCGGCGACGGACCGACCGGGATCGAACTCGATGCCGTCCCGACGTCGATTCCCGAGGGCTTGCCGCTTCTGCGCGCTGCGGCCGACCTCGACGCGACCGCCATGCGACGACTCGGGCCGGATCCGGCCGGGGATCAGACGCTCGCCGCCATCGAAGGCTTCTTCCTCGTACGCCTGCGAAGGCGCGGAGGCGAACCCGTCGTGTGAGATTCCGGTTGCCGAAACGTTTACGCGCGAATTGCATTCGGTTTCGCAAAACGAAAAGCGATTGAAATTCGAATATCTCGATCGCACTGCGCACATTCAATATCGCGAAATTCCTTGCTCATCCACCCCGTGGCCAGTTCTGTCACCGGTCACGAAAACGACGAGGAGAACCGAAAGATGAAGAGATTCAGCATTTTGAGCGCGAGCCTCGGGCTCGCCGTCGCCGGAACCGCCGTTGGAGAGGACTTCACGCTGCGCCTGCTCCCGCTCGGCGCGTTCGAAACGGACGTGTTCGACGAGGCGGCCGCGGAGATCAACGCGTACGACCCGGTCACCAGCCGGCTCTTCGTCACCAACTCGGATTCGGACACGATCGACGTCCTCGACGCGAGCAATCCGGACTCACCGTCCTTGATCGACACGATCTCCCTTGCGAAGTACGGAGACGGAATCCAGTCGGTCGACGTCGATGCCGCATCCCGCCTCCTGGCCGCCGCCGTCGGGGCGCCGGTGGAGACCGATCCGGGGACCATCGTGCTCGTGAATCTCGACGACGGCACGACCACCACCCATCCCGCCGGTGCCCTTCCGGACATGATCACCTTCAGCCCGGACGGCGGGCTCGTGGTGACCGCGGACGAGGGCCAGCCGAACGACGAGTACACGATCGATCCACCGGGCGGGATCACGATACTCGACGTCGCCAAGGGCACCTCGACGACCTTCACCTTCGAAGGGATCGATCCCTCGATCGTCGGTGACGACATCGTGCTCAGCAGCCCCGAAGGCACCACCTTCGCCCAGGCCATGGAGCCCGAGTACGTCGCGTTCTCCGCGGACGGATCGACCCTCTTCGTGGCCCTTCAGGAGAACAACGCCTTCGCGAAGTTCGACGTCGCGAACCGCGAGTGGATGTGGGTCCGTTCGATGGGATTCAAGGACCACAGCCTGCTCGAGAATCGACTCGACGCGAGCAATCGCGACGATGCCATCAACATCGCCCAGTGGCCGATCAGCGGTATCTACATGCCGGACGCGATCGCGACCTTCGAAGTCGACGGCGCCACCTTCATCGCGACCGCGAACGAAGGGGACAGTCGGGACTACGACGGATACAGCAACGAGGTCAGGGTCGGCAGTCTCACGCTGGACCCCGCCGCGTTCCCCGACGCCGATTTCCTGCAGCAGTCGCGGAACCTCGGGCGGATCCGGGTGGACGCCTCGCTCGGCGATACGGACGGCGACGGGGACTACGACGCCCTGTTCAGCTTCGGCGCCCGCTCTATGAGCATCTTCGATGACGAAGGCAACCTCGTCGCCGACACGGGAGACCTGATGGAGTCGGTGACCGCGTCGGTGCTCGGCGAGAACTTCAACTCGACCAACGACGAGAACGACAGCTTCGACAACCGATCCGACGACAAGGGCCCCGAACCGGAGGGAATCACGATCGGCTACCTCAATCTCGGCCGTCCGGTCGCCTTCGTCGGGCTGGAGCGGATCGGGGGCATCATGGCCTTCGACCTCTCCGATCCCACGGAACCCGCCTTCCTGACCTACATCAACACCCGGGATTTCTCGGGTGACGCCGAAGCGGGTACCGCCGGTGACCTCGCCCCTGAAGGTCTCACCTTCATCGCCGCCAGCGAGAGCCCGACCGGCACGCCGCTTCTCGCGGTCTCCTTCGAGGTCAGCGGTTCCACCCGGTTCTTCGAAATCGAGTCGGGCTTCGGCGAGGAGATCTGCAACGACCCCGGCCCCGACTCCTTCACGGCCGACGGTTTCGAAGGACTCGAGCAGGGCGGCGTCGCCTGCTACAGTTCCGCGGACGACTTCACGCTCGACAACGCCTGGGCGAGGGTCTACAACGCTTCCCAGATCGGCTCTGAACGGTTCGACGTCTCGTGCCTCGACGTCGGCATCCGGAACTCCGGCGGGTACTGCGATGCCATCCTCAATCTCCACCGATGCAGCGTCTTCAGCTCCACGGGAGCCCCGTTGGAGCTCGAGCTGATCGCGAGCGAGCCGTTCGGGATCCAGCCGATTCTCGACGGAGACCTCGCATTCCAGACCGTCAGCTTCGACACCCCGGTCGAAGTGGACCTCTCGGACGGTTCCAGTCTCGTGGTCGAGATGCAGCTTCCCTTCCAGCCGTCGGGCTTCACGAGCTTCGCGGGATCCTCCGCGACGACCTACGGCACCACGTTCATCCGCTCGGAGACCTGCGGAATTCCCGAGTATCTCACCCTCGCGGACATCGGATTCCCGGGCTTCGAGTGGCACCTCACCGTCAACGGGTGGGCTGGCGAAGCGCCGCGCTGCAACGCCGACCTCGATGGCGACGGTGACGTCGACAGTGCCGACCTCGGAATCCTGCTGGGACACTGGGGCCCCTGCAGCCTGCCTCGGACCTGCCTCGGCGACCTGAACGGCGACGGCGTCGTGGCCTCCGCCGATCTCGGCATGCTGCTCTCGGCCTACGGCCCTTGTCCCTGACCGGTCAGCAGCTCGTCACATCCTCACCTTCATCGAATCCCCTCCGGCCCGGACCGGAGGGGATTCCTGATGGAAGGATCCATCCGGCGGGAATCAGGGATCGACCGGCTGCGGGTAGGCTCTTGTCATGAGCGACACCCACGACTTCGACCTCCTCGTCATCGGGAGCGGCCCGGCCGGCCAGTCCGCCGCGATCCAGGCCTCCAAGCTTCACAAGCGGGTCGCCTTGATCGAGAAGCGACGTAGGGTCGGCGGGGTGTGCACCTTCACCGGGACCATTCCCTCCAAGACGCTTCGGGAGGCGATCATCTCGAGCGTCAGTGGCGAGCGTGACAACGAATACGGCATTCGGAAGCGACCCGAGATGCCGGATCTCATCGCCCGGGTCAACGAGGTGATCGCGTCGGAGACGCGGGTGGTGCGGAACAGCCTCGCTCGGAACGACATCACCGTGCTCGAAGGCGAGGCGTCCTTCGTCGATTCCCAGCGGGTCGCGATCACCAACGACGCGGGTACGCGGACGGTGACCGCCGGCAACATCATGGTGGCGTGCGGCACCAACGCGGCCGCGCCGCCGACCGGCCCGAGCGACGGCCGGCTGATCATGACGTCCGACGACGTCTTGAAGATGGAGAAGCTCCCTTCGAATCTCGCGGTGGTCGGTGGCGGCGTCATCGGCGTCGAATACGCCTCGATCTTCGCGACCGCCGGCGTTCAAGTGACCCTCGTCGATCGTCGCGACCAGCTCCTGGACTTCGTGGATCACGAGATCGTCGACGAGCTGATGCACCAGATGCGGAAGAAGGACGTGACCTTCCGGCTCGGCGAAGCGGTCGCCCGGGTGGAGATCTTCGAGGAAGGTCGTCCCGAAGTCGAACTCGAACTCGAGAGCGGCAAGCGGATCATCGCGGACTGCGTGCTCTTCTCGATCGGTCGCGCGCCCGCCACCGCCCCGCTGCATCTCGGGAGTGCGGGCGTCGAGACCGACGACCGGGGCCGGATTCCGGTCGACGAGGCGTTCCGCACCAACGTCCCCGACATCTACGCGGCGGGCGACGTGGTCGGCTTCCCCGCCCTCGCGGCGACCAGCAGCGAACAAGGGCGGATCGCCGCCTGCCGGATGTTCGGCTACGAGGCGGAGAACTTCGGCACGCTCTATCCCTACGGGATCTACGCGGTTCCCGAGATCTCCATGTGCGGCGCGACCGAGGAGCAGCTCACCCGCGACCGGATCCCCTACGAGGTCGGCGTCGCGCGCTATCGCGAGACGGCCCGGGGCCAGATCCTCGGCGACGACACCGGGACGTTCAAGATGCTCTTCCACCGGGAGTCGCACGATCTCCTCGGGGTGCACTGCATCGGCACGAACGCGACCGAGCTGGTGCACATCGGCCAGGCCGTCATCTCCCTCGGTGGCGGACTCGACTTCTTCATGAACAGCGTTTTCAACTACCCGACGCTCGCCGAGGTCTACAAGATCGCGGCCCACAACGCCGCGAACCGACTGCGGCACGTCCGGGGACCTCGACAGCGCGACCAGGAGCAGGAGGATCAACCCGTGCTGAGCGCCGAAGTACCGGAACGCGACGATCCGAGACCGCCCGCGGGAAGTCGGACCACCGAGCGGACCGACGAGGCCTGATTCCGGCCGCAACGGGCCCGTGACGGTTCACTCGAAGAACGACACCGGACCGCGGCGGTCGCCACGGTCCGGTGTCATCGATCGAATTCGTGATCCGACGCTCAGTTCCGTCGACGCCGAGCCGCGAGGCCGGCGAGACCGAGGAGCCCGAGGGCACCCGGGGCGGGTACCACCGTGTAGGACACCGCCATCGGCGAGGTGGAGTTCTCGCCCCAACCCGCCTGGACGACGTCCGTCGACAGGAAGTCGATGCCGGGGTCGTTGTCGTTGCCGCCGGTCGTGGCGATGTCGAAGGCGAAGGTGTCCCCCACCGCGAGCCCGAGCAGGTCGAGGGAGATCGTCCAGCTCACCGAACCGAGGCTCCCGCTTCCGGCGATCTCGACGCCCAGGTTGCCGTCGTCGTTCCAACCGCCACCGTTCCAGGTGTAGGCGAGACTGCCACCACCGCCGTCGACCCAGCTGCCGAGGAACGCATCGATGCCGTCGGTGGCGGTGACCCGTCGATTCCAGGGATTGTTGTAGGGATCGTTGCCCGCCGAGCCGGACACGGCGCCACCATCGCCGGTGTCGAGGAACAGGAGGTACTTGCCCCAGTTCACGGCGGTGACATCCGCGGCGACCTCCACCGTCACGTAGAGATTCAANTCGTCGTTGGTGACCTCGGCCCCGAGNATGTCCAGGTTGCCGAGGCCNNCGTCGAAGATGTCGCCCGCGGCATCGGTGTAGAGGTCCGCGACGGCCAGCGTCGAACAACTCGCGGTGANGATCAGGGTGATCACNGGAACGGAGTGGGTCATCGGTCTCTCCTCGCAGGGAACAGGNAACTCGNNCGTCCGATTCCCGGACGANCNAGTCTCNANTTTGACGCCCGCGAAGTCGCGTTGCAACCGGATTTCGAAAATTCCCCCCGGTCNTCGACCGCGACCGACGACATTCCGTTGGAATGATCCAACCGGCCTCCACGAGGAGCCGATGCGANNTAGGCCCGGGGCCGTCGCNTTCCCCNTCGCCCCGNTTCCTGGAGACCCCGAAGTGCCGGATTCCGAGCCCGANATCCCGATGGTCCGAACCCCGGACTGGGCGAAGCACGCCATCTGGTATCAGGTGATGGTCGAGCGGTTCNGGGACGGCGACGCCGCCAATGATCCGGANCCGGTTCAGCCGTGGACCGCGGCCTGGTACGAGGCCAGCCCCTGGGAGGGGCGGGACGGCCAGACCTTCTACGAGCACTTCATCTTCGATCGCCACTACGGCGGCGACCTGCAGGGATTGAAGGACCGGCTTCCCTATCTCGAATCGCTCGGCGTCAACGCGATCTACCTCAACCCGATATTCCAGGCGTCCACCCACCACAAGTACAACGCGGCCGACTACCGACATGTCGACGAGCACTTCGGCGCCGGCGCTCCGGACTTCNCGGAGACCATCGCCCGCGAACGGCTCGACGACCCCACCACCTGGATCTGGTCGAAAAGCGATCTCGTGTTCCTCGACTTCCTTCGCGAGGCGAAGCGACGCGGCTTCCGGGTGATTCTCGACGGCGTCTTCAACCACGTGGGGGTCGATCATCCCGCGTTCATCGACGTGAAGGAACGCGGCGTCGAGTCGCCGTTCGCGGACTGGTTCAGCATCCGGTCGTGGGATCCGTTCGAGTACGACGGCTGGGCGGGATTCGACGAACTGCCCGCCTTTCGCAAGAGCCCCGAACACGGCATCGCGTCCCGCACGCTTCGCGAACACCTCGCGGCGGTGACCCGACGGTGGATGGATCCCGACGGCGACGGCGATCCCGCCGACGGCATCGACGGCTGGCGGCTGGATGTTCCCGAAGAGGTGCCGATGTCCTTCTGGATCGAGTGGTGCCGACTGGTCCGGGAGGTCAATCCCGACGCGTACATCGTCGGTGAGATCTGGAAGACGGCGCCGNACTGGCTCGACGGCCGCACCTTCGACGCCGTGATGAACTATCCGTTCGCCGAGGCGGCGCTCGCGTGGATCGGACACGACGAGATGAAGATCGCGGCGTCGGAACTCGATCGTCGTCTCGCCGACCTCCGGGCCGCGTATCCACCGGAGGTCACCGCGGTGATGCAGAACCTCGCGGACAGCCACGACACCGATCGCCTGGTCTCCAAGNTCTTCAATCCCGATCGCGCATTCGACGAAGGCAATCGCGAACAGGGTGATCCGACCTACGACGGCGGCAAGCCGAACGAAGACTGCTATCGCCGGGCACGGCTTTTCGCCTTCCTGCAGATGACCTCGCCGGGCGCTCCGATGATCTACTACGGCGACGAGGCCGGCATGTGGGGCTCCGACGATCCCAACAATCGCAAGCCGATGCTCTGGAAGGATCTCGAGCCGTACGACGAGCCCGGGCAGGCGGTCATGCCGACGCATCTCGCCTTCTACCGGGACGCGATCGCCCTGCGGAACGGCCATGCGGCACTTCGAACCGGCGACATCCGAACCGTGCTCGTGGACGACGATCAGGACGTCTGGGCCTTCCTGCGGGAGGATGCGGATGAAACCGTGCTCGTGGTGCTGAACGCCGGCCGCGAGGCGGCCCGAGTCGGGCTCGATCTCGGCGAGGGGTGGACCCCGGTCTTCGGCGACCCGGACACCCCGCATTTCCCGGGCGAAGTCCCCGACGCGGGGTCGCCGTCGTCGTGCGTGATCCATGGGATCTCCGGTCGCGTCTGGGCCCGCCCCCGATGAACACCGGGCACCGGAACGAGAACTCGCCGGCACCCGCCACGACGTCGGGCGACTGGTCATACTCTCGTCGTGCATCCACCCCGGATCGCGAACCATCGGGAATCCGGACCATCACGCTGAGCCCGAATCAACCGTTGAGAACGATCGAATGAGTTCCTCAGCAACGTGTGAAATCCATCCTCTCCTCACCGATCGCGCGGCGGGCGTCCTCCTCCATCCGACGTCGCTNCCGTCGACCGATGGTGCGTTCGGGATCGGCGACCTCGGCCCCACCGCCCGGCGTTTCGCGAGCTGGGCGGCGAGCGCGGGCCTTCGTCGCTGGCAGATGCTTCCGATCGGCCCCGTGGGCGACGACGACTGCCCCTACAGCGCTCGATCGAGCTTCGCGATCGAACCGATGCTCACCTCGATCGCGGACCTCGTCGAAGACGGTTATCTGCCCGCCTCCGCCACCCGCATCGGACGCGAGGCGTCGACCCGCGACGATCGAGGCCGCGCGTCGTGGCGTCGGGCCAGACGATGGAAGCGTCCGCTGCTGGAAGCCGCGTTTCGACGATTCCAGACCCGGCGGGGACGCATGGGCCTGCATGGCGCGGCCGCCGAGGAATTTCGGATGCGACAGGCGGACTGGCTCGACGACTGGTGTCGATATGCATCGGCACCGGCACGACTCGGTCGTTNAAGCACCGACGCGGAGCGTGATCCGTCGTACCACGCGTTCCTCCAGTTCATNCTCGANCGTCAATGGNGCNNNCTCCGANGNCATGCCCGCGATCTGGACCTCCGNCTCATCGGNGANCTNCCGATCTTCTGCGCNCCGGACAGCGCCGACGTCGAGTCNCGGNCCGATCTCTTNCGANTCGACCGNAACGGNGATCCNACCGTNTTGACCGGCGTNCCCCCNTCGNNCGATCCCACNGANGCCGGACAGTCGGTCTGGGGCGCGACCGCGGTCGATCATGGGCAGCTCTGGGGACACCCGCACTACAAGTGGGCCGCCCACCGGTCGGAGGACTGGGCCTGGTGGCGAAGTCGCGTCCGCACCACGCTCGAACGGTTCGATCTGGTCCGGATCGATCACTTCGTCGGATTTCAAAAGGCCTTCGAGATTCCGCGCGACACGTCGGATCCGAGTACCGGTCGGTGGCGCCGCACGCCCGGCGAAGAACTGCTCGATTCAATCACGCGTGAAATCGGTCCGCTTCCGTTCATCGCCGAGGATCTCGGAGACCGGACGCCGGAGCTGATTCGGCTCCGCGATCGCTTCGGCATCGTCGGAATGCGGATTCTGCAGAGCGCCTTCTTCGGGACGCCGGAGGCCGGCGAAGAACTTCCGCACAACCACCCGCGTGCCTCCGCCGTGTATCCCGGGAGCCACGACAACGACACCGTGGTGGGTTGGTATCGGGCCATCGACGCGGACGCCCGTCGTCGCTTCTCGGCGTACGCCGGACCCTCCGCCGCCTCCGAACCGGCCGAAACCATGACGCGACTGGCATTCACCAGCCCGGCGGATACCGCGATCGTCCAGATGCAGGATCTGCTGGGTCTCGGTCGGCGAGCCCGCATGAACCGTCCCGGCGAACCGACCGGCCACTGGTGCTGGCGGATGCGACGAGGTGACGCGACCACCCGACTCGCCCGGCGGCTCAACGTCCTCGCCTCGACGGCCGAACGCCTCGGCTGACCCGCTCAATTCCACGTTGCCACCACTTCCTCATCCACCGCCACGCTTCGATCCGGATTCTTCCATGCCACGCCCGTCAACACCCTCGATCGACGACCTGCTGACCCGCCTGCTTCGAATCGCGGAGGACCTCGCCTGGTCCTGGCACGAACCGGCCCAGCGGCCGTTCGCAATGCTCGACCCGATCGCCTGGGAGGCGAGGAATCACGCCCCGATCGAGACCGTGCTGTCGACCTCGAAGGCTCGGATCGCGGCCGCCGCGGCGGACGCGTGCTTTCTCCAGGCGCTCGACGCCGCGGAACGGACGCTGGCGGACGCACGCCGCGCCCCTCGTTGGTTCAAGTCGAATCACCGCGGCCGTGATCGTCGACTGAAGGTCGCCTACTACTGCTCCGAGTTCGCGATCCACGAATCGATGCAGCAGTATTCCGGCGGCCTCGGCGTGCTCGCGGGCGACCACGTCAAGAGCGCCGAGGACCTCGGCGTCCCCCTGGTGGGAGTCGGCCTGTTGTATCGGCACGGCTACTACCGCCAGCAGTTCGAAGCCGACGGCAGCCAGCGGATCCTCTATCCGACGTACGACTTCGATCGATATCCGCTCGAGGAGACTGGTTCGTCCGTGGCCTGTCCGATCGGCCGCCGAAGCGTCACGGCGCGGATCATGCGACTTGCCCTGGGCGACACGTCCCTCCTGCTGCTCGACGCCGATCTCCCCGAGAACCGACCGGCGGATCGCCGGCTGACCGAAGGTCTCTACAAGGGCGAACCCGATCTCCGAATGCGGCAGCAGGTGCTCCTCGGGGTGGGCGGCGCGATGGCCCTTGAAGCGATGGACGAGCGGCCGACCGTCCACCACCTCAACGAAGGTCACGCCGCGTTCGCCGCGGTCGAGCGGATCGCCCGACTCGTCGAGGAGGGGACCGACCGGTCCGACGCGGTCGCCCGGGTTCGTGCGTCGACGGTCTTCACCACCCACACCCCGGTGCCGGCCGGACACGATCGATATCCCGCCCGTGATGCGGCCGCGGTCATGAGCAGCGTCCTCCGCCGGGCCGGATTCACCAGCCGATCCTTCGCGGACCTCGGACGGGAGACGCCGGGCGACCGGTCGGAACCGTTGTGCATGACGATCCTCGCCCTTCGACTCGCCGAACACGTCAACGGCGTCGCGAAACTCCACGGCGAGGTCAGCCGGGAGATGTGGCGATCGGTCTATCCCGAGGCCGAGACCCTGAAGGACGTCCCCATCGGATCGATCACCAACGGCGTCCATCCCGGCACCTGGCTGGATCCCGCGGCGGCCGCGTTCTGGCGGAGGCACATCCGCCTGAAGCCCGAGCTCGCGAAACCGGATGAAGCCGCGTGGTCGAAGGCGACGAACGTCGATCCCGCCGCGGCATGGGAACTGCGGAACGTTCTCCGGGCCCGGCTGGTCGGCTCCATGCGCGATCGGCTCGTCCGACAGTCCGTGCAGCGCGGCGACGATCCGAGCGAGCGACTGGCGGCCGGCGCCGGTCTGCGCGAAGACGCGCTCACGATCGGCTTCGCCCGGCGGTTCGCGACCTACAAACGCGCCCCGCTGATCTTCCGGGATCGCGCCCGACTCGCCGCGATGCTGAACGACCCGGATCGTCCGGTGCAGATCGTGTTCGCCGGCAAGGCCCATCCCCGCGACGGCGAGGGACAGGAATTCGCCGGCATGGTGTACCGCATGAGTCGTCGACCCGAATTCCGGGGACGAATCGCGATTCTCGAGGAATACGACATGCGGATCGGCCGCGAACTCACCTCGGGCTGCGACGTCTGGCTGAACAACCCGATTCGGCCCCACGAAGCCAGCGGCACCAGCGGCATGAAGCCGCCGATGCACCTCGGGGTGAACTGCTCGATCCTCGATGGCTGGTGGCCCGAGGGTTTCGACGGTCGAAACGGCTTCGAGATCGTGGGCGAGCCGAAGCGATCCGGCGCGGCGGCGCGTGATGCCGCGGACGCGCACGCGATGTACGAAGTGCTGGAGGACCATCTGATCCCCGAGTTCTTCGCGCGTGGCCGGGACGGCGTTCCGAAGCGGTGGATGAAGCGGGCGCTCCGCAGCGCCGCCACCATCCCGGGGCCCTTCAGCACCCATCGCATGGTGGCGGACTACGTCACCCAGGCCTATCTGCCCGCCAATCGCCCTTGACCGCCCCGGATCGACTCACCGACCGCGGCGACGACGTCGGACCGGCGCCACGGCCGCCCCGGATCGCCGGTGGGCCTTGATCGGCATTTGATCCGCATTTGATCCGCAAGCTCGCGATGCGTGCGATCGAGCTCCTGAATCCGTCCATCGAATCAGGGACAGAGACCCCAGACCGAGAGGATCAGGCCGACGTCGGCGCCGTCGACGACATCGTCGTCGTTGAGATCCGCCGGACAGGACGGACACACGCCCCAGCTCGCCAGCAGCGATCCGAAGTCGGCCCCGTCGACCTGGCCGTCGCCGTTCACGTCTCCGAAACAGCCATCACCGCCACCACCGTCGCCGTCGACCACGAAGAACTGGTCGCCTTCGATGTCCTCGAAGTTGACGAAGCGGGGAAACCCCAGGTTCGCCGAGCCCCCGAGTCCGCCGAGGACCTGGTTCGAGATGAAGTCGTGACCGCTTCCGTTGATGAACGCGGAGACCCTGATGGGATCGCCGGCGGCGTGTCCGAGGGCGTCGAGGGGGATGTGGATCTCGACGCCGGTGACGACGCCGCTGCCATCGTCGACGCCGTCGCCGCCGACCACGCCCAGCACGTTCGAGTTGTCGATCGCCGCAAGGATGCCGTTCTCGGTGAACAGCGCGCCGGCCGCACCCGCGCCGCCCGGGCCGGCGAATCCGGAGATGGCCGTGTCACCGCCGCCCGTGAGCAGCTGGGCGTAGTTGATGTAGGTGTCGTAACCCGGCTCGCCGCCCTTCTTCGGCGGTGCCCCCGGACCACTGGTGAAGGAGATCCAGTAGTCGACGGTGAAGCCGGCGTCGAAGGTCAGACCGGGCTGGACTTCACCGGTGTCGGGATCCTCGAAGCGTCCCATCGTGTTCAACGCCCCGAAGTCGATCTCGGAGTTGTTTCCGAGAATCGGATTCTGACCTTCGTTCGGAACCGCATCGATGAAGATCTCGAGCTTGTTGTAGTTGCTCTCGAGGTTGCCGGCGATCACCAGGTGAAGCACGCCGTCCGAGATGTATCCGAAGCCGGCGTCCGCTTCCGAGCCGTTCGCGAAGTCGATCGCACCGAGATCCGCGTTCCCGAATCCGGTCGAGGTGTCCTGCACCACGAGCGGTTCTCCGTAGGCCGCGTCGGCGACGCCGTCGCATTCCTGACCGTGTGCGGACGCGATGATCGATGCGGCGGTGAGTGACGAAAAGATGGCGGTCACGTGTCTCATCTCGGTTTGCTCCAGACCGGAGGCATCTCCGGGCCCGACCTGCGACTCATTTCGGACCCCGATGTCCGGGACATTCAAATGTACCCTTCAACCTGCGAGGATCCAACGGGAAGCCGCTGAATTTTGGAGGACGCCGGGGTGGCGAAGCGGATTACCGATCAGGGACATGGGCCCCAGCGACTGAGCATCACCCCGAGATCCGCACCGGAGACCAGACCGTCGCCATCGAGATCCGCCGGGCATGCTTCACAGGAGCCCCAGGATGCGAGCAGAACGCCGAAGTCGGCACCGTCGACGAGACCGTCGCCGTCGAGGTCGCCCGGGCACTCCGGTTCGGCGGCAGGCACGCCGACCCACTGTGCTCCGGGAATCGTTCCGAAGTCGACGATGCGAGGCTCACCGAGATTCACGCCACCGCCGATCGGACCGAGGACCTGGTTCGAGAGGAAGTCGTGCCCACTGCCGTTGATGAAGGCGGTCACGCGAATCGGTCCGCCGGATGCACCGAGGACGGAGAGCGGAATCGCGAATTCGACGCCGGTGTCCACCCCCGCCCCGGAATCGAGCCCGTCGCCTCCGGGCACGCCCCCCGTGTTCCGATTGTCGATGGTCGCGATGATGCCGTTCGATGCATGGATCGCCTGACCGGCACCGGGGCCACCGGGCCCGGCGAAGCCCCAGTCGACCGACGCTCCCCCGCCCGTGGCGAGTCGCGACCAGTTGATGAAGGTGTCGAAGCCGACGCCGATCTCGCCGCCGCAGGTGAAGTCGATCCAGAAGTCGGCCTCGAACCCGGGATCGAACCGGAGCCCCGGAGATCCACCGCGACCGCTTCCGCCCATGCGGTTGAGGCCCCCGAACTTCACCTCGGGATTGTCGTCCCGAAGCGTGCCCTGACCCTCGCCCTCGATCGCGTCGATGAAGACGTCGAGTTTGTTGAAGTTGCTCTCGAGGTTGCCGGCGAAGTGCAGGTAGAGCGTGTCGTCCTCGACCCGCGCGGCCAGGCCGTCGAGTTCGGACCCGTTCGCGTGATCGATGAGGCCCAGCGACGCGTCACCGAATCCGGTCTGGGTGTCCTGCACGAGCAGCGGCGGACCGTAGAGATCGTCCCGAACGCCGTCCACGAGGATCGGACCGTCCTGTTCGTTTCCGCTTCCGGGATCCTCGGGAATCCGCTGCGAGAAGATGAGGCAGGTGTAGGGCGGCAGCTCGAACGAGGCGCTGTGATCCATCCCGTCCCAGGGAAGGGGCTCCGCGAAGACCTCGGTGGGCCCGCCGCCGGTGAACGCATCGTCGTACTCGGTCGCGTTTCCGTTGAAGACGCAGTGCCAGGTCCCGCCTCGGGGGAAGCCAATCCGGTAGTCGCCGCGGAACTCGTTGGTCCAGTGCGTCACGATCACCACGTCGTCCCCGACGCCACCCTGGTCGTACCGATGCCACGCCCCCACCTTCCCGACATCGTCCAGATGGTGGAAGTTGGTTCCGTTGCCGCAGAGCCCACGGGTCGCCCCGCCGAGATTTCGACGCAGGTGGACGAGGTCCCGGTACAACTCGAAGATCCCGCCGAACGTCTCCATCCGCTCCCAGTCCATCGGTGCCGCATCGGTCCACACCCCGTCCTCGAAGAACTCCTGTCCCTGGAAGATCATCGGAATCCCCGGCGAGGAGAACACCACCGAGGCGGCGAGCGTGGATCGCTTCTTCGCCTCCCAGCCGTCTGCGTTCCCCGGCCAGATCGCTTCGGGAAGCCTGGGCTGGTTTGCCGCCTCGTCATGGCTCTCGGTGAAGACCACCCGCTGCGTCGCGTCACCGTTGAAGTACTTGGTCACCGACTCCCGGAGCGCGAACATGCTCCGGTCCTCGTCATCCACGGTGGTGGCGAGACTCCGGACCGGATGCAGGAAGACCCCGTCCCACTGGCTCCCGAATCCCGCACCACCCTCGTCGACCGTCCGACTCAACCACGACTCGTCGCCCCAGTCCTCCGCGATCGTGATCTTCCAGGGCTGGGTCGCCTCGATCGACTCGTTGATCCATTGCATGAGCGACCAGCCCTCGGGCAGGTCCGTTCCGGCCTCCGGCACCGATCGCATGTACTTGGTGGCGTCGATCCGGAGACCGTCCACCCGGAACTCCTGCAACCAGAGCAGCGCGTTGTCACGGATGTAGCTCCGGACCTCGCCGCGGCCGAAGTCGGGCCGGGGTCCCCACGGCGTCTCGGCCCGGACCGGATCGTTGTAGAAGAAGATCCCGCCATTGCCGTTCTCGCTCCAGCCGTCGTACTGCCAGAGATCGAGGTCGCTCGGTCCCCAGTGGTTGTAGACCACGTCGAGCAGGACGGCGATACCGCGGTCATGACAGGCGTCCACGAATCGCTTGAACGCGTCGGGACCGCCGTAGGCGCTTTCGACCGACCACGGATGGGCGAGGTTGTAGCCCCAGCTCACGTCCCCCGCGAACTCGTTGACCGGCATCACCTCGACGCAGTTCACGCCGAGCGTTTCGAGGTGGTCGAGATTCTCGATGCAGTCGTCGAAACCGGCCGGGATCGGATCGCCGGTCAACGCCCCGAAGGTCCCGACGTGCAGCTCGTAGATCACGGTCTCGTTCCACGCCGGCGTCGCGAACCCTTCCGCCTGGAACTCGTATGCCGTCGGGTCGTAGACCAGCGGATCACCGACGGAGCTGGTGAGTCGACGGGCCCACGGATCCCGGCGCCAGAGTTCCTCGGCACCGTTCCGGATCACGAACTTGTAGCGGGCACCGGCGGTGACGTAGGGCACGTCCAGCGACCACCACCCGTCACCCTCCGAACCGAGGGGATGCGCGTCGGGATTGAACCCGTTGAACGACCCTGCCACGGAGACCCAGTTCGCGTTGGGCGCCCACGTCCGAAACGTCGTCCCCTCGCCGTCGGCGTCGTCGTAGAGCGTGGCCCCCGGCCCCGACCGCGTCGACTGCGCGGTCGCACGAACCGCCGTCGCGAACGACATCACGGCGACGAGCAGGACGACGAGGGCGGAGGTGACGGACGACCGGCGGGTCGACGTGTTCAGAACCATGAGAACGACTCCGATGGAAATTTCCCGACCTCGAAGTCTAGCAGCGGTCGATCATGGTTCCAGCGGCCGCCGCGGGGACCGACGAGATCGCCGGGTCGGCCGCGAACTTCCGAGAATCCTCGCTTCAAGGCGGGCCTGGCCCGCATCGAAACCGCCCCCCGGGCGGTGCACGGAGGGCGGCGGCTTGGTGGATGGAGTCGGCGACCGACGCTAGAGCGGCCGGACCCAGATGTTCGCGAAGCGGATCGGGTCCGAATGGTCCTGGAGGAAGAGCGGTCCCGTCGAAGAGGGCCCCTTCAGCATCGAGGATCCGGTGGGGCCCTTGATGATGGCGTTGTTCTGCACCACCACGCCGTTGAAGATCACCGTGCCCATCGGCGGCTCGAGCTGGTTGCCGTCCGCATCGAATCGCGGCGCCCGGAAGATGATGTCGTACGTGTTCCACTCGCCCGGCGGACGGCAGGGATTCGCGAGCGGCACGTGCTGGTTGTACCAGGCGCCGGCGGTCCCCCCCGGATAAGTGTCGTTGTCGAAGGCCCCGAGGATCTGGACCTCGTAGCGACCCATGACGTAGACACCGCTGTTGCACCCGGACTGCCCGTTGCATTCGCGGCCTTCCGGAACCTGCCACTCGACGTGGATGTGGCAGTCGCCGAATTCGGCCCGGGTCCGGATGTTCCCCTTGCCAGGCGTCACCTGACCGATCCCGTCCGCGTCGACGCTCCACTCGGACGGTTCGGTGTCGGCGCTTCGTCGCCACGCCTTCCAGCCGGTGCCGGGGCCGAGCAGGACCACCGCATCACTGGGCGCGGTGCCGGGTCGGTCCGGAAGCCCGGGAACACCCGGGGTCACGACCGGCGGCATCTCGTCCTGCCCTGCGGTGACCAACGCGACGCTCGAAAGGATTCCGACCACGATCGATCCGGCGAGAACTTGCTTGAGATTGGGCATCTTGTTTTCAACTCCGTGTGACTGCGATCCTGAAGATTCGGGCTCGGTCCCGAGGGTGACGCGATTCGCCGCGGAGGCGGATTCACCAGGCGCGGGCACGCGCCGGAAGGGGTCGGACCCAGATGTTCGCGAACTCGAGGGGATCACCGTGGTCCTGGATTCGAATCGGCCCGGTCGGCTCGTGGGGCGAGTACTTCGCACGAGATCCGAAGACGGTGATTCCCATGTTCTCCGCGTGATCGAGCACCAGAACGCCGTTGAAGAGAAGCGTGGTGTTCGCGGGACTGACGAGCTTCCCGTCGCCGTCGAAGCGGGGCGCCGTGAAGACGATGTCGAAGGTGTTCCACTCGCCGTTGGGCCGGCAGGGATTGACCATCGGCGGATACTGCCCGAAGAGCGAACCCGCCTGACCGTCCGGGAAGGTCTGGTTCGGATTCGAGCCGACGATCTGCACCTCGTATCGATCGAGGAAGAAGATGCCGCTGTTGCAGCCCTTCTGGCCGTCGCATTCCCGATCCGCCGGAACCTTCCATTCGATGTGGAACTGGCAGTCGCCGAAGGACTGGCGGGTGTGGTTGTCACCGGAGCCGGGGACGACCTTCATGACGCCGTCGTTGCCGACCTTCCACTTGCCGTTCTTCCACGCGTCGAGGCCCGACCCCTTCCCGAGCAGCACGATCGCATCGCTGGGGGCCGTCCCCGGGGTGGTCGCGGTTCCGGGGACTCCGGGCGTGACCATCGCCGGTTGCGGCCGGTCCATGTCGTGGACCTTCCAGTCGTCGGCCCCTTCCGGGGGCCGAGCGTCGGTGAACGCGAAGGCGCCGGCGAACCCGGCGATACCGAGCGACGCGAGAAGAAGACGTGATCGACTGGCTGGCATGGGCGATTCTCCGGGCCTGGATTCGACGAACCGGCGGTTCGGGGAGGTTCAGGCTCGCAGGTCGTCCGTCGATCGTCAAGAACCGGTCGAATTTCGGCTATTCGGGTCGATTCCGCATGAAGTCGGCCACGTGTGCGAACCGGGCGTCAAGAAAGGTCCGCAACTCGCCCTCGACCTTCAGATCGTTCATGGCGGCCGCCATGCACGCGAGCCACTGATCCCGCTCGGCGTTCCCGATGGGAAACGGAGCATGTCGCATTCGAAGTTTCGGATGACCGTGCTTCTGCATGTACAGCGGTGGACCGCCCATCCATCCGCACAGGAAATCGGAGAGCTTGTCGCGACTCTCGCCGAGATCCGACGGATGCAACTTCCGAATCGTCTCACAGTCGGGGTCTTCGTCCATGTGATCGTAGAAACGATCGACGAGCTCGCGAACCCGCGGTTCGCCGCCGATCGCGTCGAAGGGNGNGTGGTCGGGGCCGAAACTCATCGGATGGGGTCCTTCTGGAGGGCGTTCTGCTCGACGCAGGCTCGGTTCGAAAATCCGGGGTTCATCGGTGATCCGGGCGCCGGACGGACATCCGCCGCGGCCACGTGCGTCGGCGTCCTCGCGTCAGGACTCGAAATGGGCATGTTGCTCATCGCTTCCTCACCGATCCGACGCGGGGAACGGCGGATGAAACCCCGAATCGGGCCCTTCCGACACGCTCCCGTTGACGGTCGGACGTCGGATGCTACACTTTCGCGTTCGCTCGCAACCGAGACAAGCGGCCCCATCGTCTAGCGGCTAGGACATCAGGTTCTCATCCTGGGAACGGGAGTTCGATTCTCCCTGGGGTCATTCAAGCCCCTCCCCTCGCGGGAGGGGCTTTTTCGTGGTTATTGAACGGTGAAGTTCGACCACCTTCGCACGGAACGGACGAGTACCGGAAAAGGCCCGAGCCGGATTCGAGCCGGGAGGCGGTCCCAATGCCCACGAAGTCGTCGACATGGACGCCGTTCGCCCGCCGGCATCCAATACGCTGCTGCTTGGATGTCGTCCCAAACGCCTTCCAAGCCCACCGCGAGCACGAACATCACCGGCCCGACGCCCGTGCTCTTCGTCCACGTCCCGAAGATCGCCGGTACGGCGCTCTTCGGGATCGCGGCGTCGATTCACGGACGGGTTCCAGGAGTCATCGGCCGCAGGGTCTTCCACATCCCGCTCGACTGGGACGAACCGGACGATCATCCCGCCGCGATCACGGCGATCCGAAGGCGCGTTCCGAGCTCGCTCCTGTATTCCAGCGGGCATTGCACGATCCGCTTTCGCGAGCATCTCCCCGACGACACCCGAGTGATCACCATGCCCCGCGATCCGGTGCAGCGGGTCCGTTCCGCCTATGCCAACATGCGCCGGGATCCGGGAAACGGCTACCACGCGATCGCGAGCCGAAGCACGCTCGAGGAGATCCTCGAAGCGCGTTCCCTGCCCGAACTCGACAACGGCCAGGTCCGGCGGCTCGCCGGCGTCCAGCCGGACGCGGGCCCCACGGATCGATCGCACCTCGACCTCGCGATCCGAAACGTCGACCGGAAAATCACCGCGGTGGGTTTCACCGAACGCTTCGACGAGTCGTTCCAGCTCTTCCGCACCGAGCTCGGATGGCCGCGACGCGGCTACATGCCCTGGAACGTCGCACCGAAAAAGGACCGGGGATCCTCACCAGCGCCGGAACTGCTCGCCCTGATCGCCGAGCGAAACGCCCTCGACATCGAGCTGCATGATCATGCAGCCCGACGCTTCGATGCCCGAATCGCAGCGCTGGGCCCGGCATTCGAAGCGGAGGTCGAACGAACTCGTCGGTTCAATCGGAACTGGTATCGACACTGGCATCGATTCGAAGTCGGGCCTTTTCGAGCCGTCAAGCGCAAAGTGGTCTCGGTTCGGCGGCGGCTCATCTCGCCGCCAAGCGACTGATCCGAGACCGGGTCAGGAACACGGTCCCCACGCGCCGATCACGAGCCCGAGGTCGGCGGCGTCGACGACCCCGTCGCCGTCGACGTCGGCGGGACATTCGCCCGGACATCGCCCCCACGAGCCCAGCACGATCGGGAGATCCGCGCCGTCGACCCTTCCGTCGCCATTGAAGTCCGCGGGACACGGACGCGGGCGGAACTCGAACCAGTTCAGATTGAACGGCGTGGACCCCCGGTTCTCGAATCGCATGATCTGCGGGCCGGACTCGAGGACGACGCTTCGCGTGATCGTCGACCATTCCTGGTACCCACCCGTGCCGGGCACCGGGATCGATCCGTTCGAGTCGACCCCGTCGAATCTCAGCCCGAATCGCGCGTTCGATCCCGGTGATGCGACTCGGACGTCCAGCAGGAATTCGCGGGCGTCATCACCGGGCACCTCGATCGTGTATTCGATCCACTCCCCCACCGCGATCCAGCCGACGTTGAAGCCGCCGCCCGCATCCTCGGAAGCCTCGATGTCCACACCTTCGAGGACCCGGAACCGGTTTCCGTTGTTCGTCGCGTCACTGTCGAGGTAACTGACGCCGGCCCCACCGAGGTCGTAGTGTTCCGCCTCCACCCGGCCGGGAAGCAGGGTCGGCGCACCATGGAACGGCGTGCCGACGATCGGATCGGGGAATTCACCGGCGGAGGTCACCAACGCGAACCGACTCGCTGCCGCCCGACCGTCTTCGGCGTCGGGAAACACCCGGCCCGATTCGAGATCACATCGCAGGAGACGACCGCCCGCATCTCGGGCGCGGATCACGTGGTCACCGTCGGGGACCTGGATCCACTCGAAGATCGTGGCATCCGCGAGCGAGCCACCGGTGGCCCGCAACGCGTCATCCGAGCCGTTCGACCACACGTAGTTCCCACCCAGCGACCGAAGCCGGAACAGTCGCTCGGAGACTCGCTCGACCACGAACCCATCCGCCTGTGCCCCGCCGGCGTAGGCGTCGCGATCGGCGATCAGTCGCCCGCCCGAAGACTGGTCGACGCGGAGGAAACGTCCGGCGGCCCGCTGGTAGAGTCCGACGACGTTTCCATCGTCGGGGACCTCGGGTGATCCGAGCGCCGGCCAGCGGGCGGTGACGGCATCGGGCGTCCAGATCGTGCCCGCGACGTCGATCTTCGATCGGAAGAGATGGAGATCCTCATCGTCCGCGCCAAGCCACTGAAACTGCATCCAGCCGTTCAGAAACCGCTCGTACATGCTGTTGTAACCCTGGCCCTCGGTATCACCGGGCCAGAACTCGGTCGCCAGCAGCGGTGGAAAATCCGGACTCGACTGCATGATCGAGATCGCGTTCTCGATGCCGGCCTTGCTCTCGTAGCCGTGGTGTGCGAACCCCGCGTTGTCCCACGAGACACCTTGAGCGACCAGATACTCCGCGCCGAAGGTCGGATCGCCCGCGAAACCCATGAAACTCCCCAACAGGATCAGCGTGTCCGGCGCCCACTGCCTCATCAACTGATAGAGCTCGACCTGCCTGCTCCAGTCCTCGATGGTCCACTGACTGGGGGTGTAGAGCGCCGGCTCGTTGTGGGCCTCGTAGATGACGTGCGTCTGCTGACGATAGCGGGCCCCGTAGAGCGTCCAGAAATCCCTCGCGAACTCCATGCTGTGGATCGAACCGTTCTCGCCGTTGCAACCGATCGTGATGATGAGATACAGACCGGCGTCGGCCGTCGCCTGCACCAGTGCGTCCGCGTCGGCGAGATTGACGCCGACGGGATCGGGATTCTGTGACGAATTCCCCTCCAGGTAGAGGTGAATCGTGTTCAACCCATGCTGCACGGCGAGACGTCGAAGTTGATTCGTGGTCGGAATGACCTTCGGCAGGCTTCCGTGCGGATCACCACCGTCCCATCCGAGGCTCACCCCTCGGAGCAGGGTTCCACGGTCGGTCAGGATCGTGTTGTAGCCGAGGCTCGAATCCACGACTGGACGGCCGCGTTGCTGCGCATGAGCCGACACGGCCGTCGCGAAGATCGCGAGGAACGTGATGACGGTCGAAAGGCGTCGNGGGATCATGGCGCGTCGGTCTCTGCAGGTCGTCGACGCTCGTCGGATCACTCGCCGAAGAGCGAAGAGGGATTCNCTCCAACGATAGCCCCGATGACGGATCGGACCAAACCGAATCCGATCGGCGTTTCCCCTCGCCGGATTCGCTTCGTTGCTCGAGGCTGGAACCACGGCTCGTTCGAANCGGAGTCCGGAAACCCACCGGAACCGCGTTCGGTGGCGATCGAGCCGATCCTCCAATGCGGCAGACTGCCTCGAGGAGCCCGAGGTCGTCGTTCCGAACCGTGGGATTCACGAAAAAGCCCGAGCCTGTCGGCGGCGGGGCTCGGCGAAACGGCGCTAGCCCAGGTCCGATTCCAGCTCCGAGTACCAGAACCGCTCCTCGCTCCCGCAGATCTCGGCCACGATCGCGGCTGATTCCGGCGGTAGCGATGACTTGCTGTTTCGAAGCTCCTCGATGGAGCGACGCACCGTCATTGTGTCCGGCGGCTCTGATCCCGACTTGGATGCGCGGTTCGTCNNATCGAGAAACGCCCGTTGCCTCCGGCAGAAATCGATTCCGATCCGTTCGCACAGCTTTTCAAACCCCTGCACCGGATCCTCGAGGAGATCCCCGTGACGGCAGAAGACCCAATCGGGATTCCGTTCCTGCGTTGTTCGTGCCCAGCACGAAAGCAGCCTCCACATGTGGGAGACCCGATGAATCGGATCCAATGGAATGGACCGCTCGGCGGAATCGAGTTCCTGATCTTCGAAGAGTTTCAGAGGCCTCATCCCTTCGATGAATCTCTCCATGCCGAAATCCCATCCGCGGGTGAGGTGACTCGACACCACGAATTCAGGCCGGCGGATCATGAAGACGACCCTTGCATCGAAAGCGTTCGCGAGCGTTTCGGCGGACATGACCGCGAGTGGATCCTTGACGACGTTGAATACGTCGCGGCGGCTCCGGACCAACTCCATCCATCGCCATCGGATCCGATGCTTGACGAACGCCTTTCGGTTGAGATGGGCGAACGGCCGCGCTCTTCCCGAGAAGAGCGTCGAAAGCTGATCGATCCGCTCGGTGTCGGAGGGGCGCAGGTGCTCGAACCACTCTTGCGCCCTGAAGTTCGTGCCGGGGTGGTGCCCGGTCACGAAGAAGGGTTCGCGCGAATATCGAGCGAGCCGCGCCGCCCCTAGAACCCGGCCGACCCAGGTCGTCCCCGATCGGGGACAACCCGTCACGAGTATCGGCCTCTGCTCACGCGTCATGCCTGNCCGGTCCATTCGTGTCCCAGGACATNGGAATCCCCATCCTGCACCNGCCGTGGCGTTTCAAATCGCGTCACCGTGACGNCCGTTCCGACCAGCTCGCGAGAGAACCGATCACATCGCCCTCATTCGGAAAGAAGGCCTTGCAGATAACGCCCGTACGAATTCTTCGACATCGCCGCAGCGATCTCGTGAAGCTGACCGTCATCGATCCAACCGTTGCTCCAGGCGATCTCCTCGGGACAGGCGACCTTCAGTCCCTGCCGGTCCTCGAGCGTCTGGACGAACTGCCCGGCCTGCAGAAGACTCTCGAACGTACCGGTGTCGAGCCATGCGGATCCTCTTCCGAGGCGTTCGACGGAGAGCGAACCCTGCTTCAGATAGAAGTCGTTGATGCTCGTGATCTCGAGCTCGCCACGATCCGAGGGTTTCACGTTGCGGGCGATGTCCACGACCTGCTCGTCGTAGAAGTACATCCCGGTCACCGCATAGTTGGATTTCGGCTCGACCGGCTTCTCCTCGATGCTGGTCGCCCGCATCTCCTCGTCGAAGGCGACCACCCCGTATCGCTCGGGATCCGCGACCCGGTAGGCGAAGACGGTGGCGCCCGTTTCACGATCGCTGATCGCCCGCAGACGATTCCGAAGATCCGCGCCGTAGAAGATGTTGTCTCCGAGCACCAGAACGCTGGGACGATCCTTGACGAAGTCGGCCCCGATGATGAAGGCCTGCGCGAGGCCGTCGGGCGACGGCTGGACCGCCCATTCGATCTGCATGCCCCACTGCGAGCCGTCACCGATCAGGTTCTGAAACATCACCTGTTCATGCGGCGTGGTGATGATCATCACCTCCCGGATGTCCGAAAGCATCAGCACCGAGAGCGGGTGATAGATCATCGGTTTGTCGTAGACCGGGAGCAGTTGCTTGCTCACACCCCGAGTGATCGGGTGGAGTCTGGATCCGGATCCGCCGGCGAGAATGATCCCACGCCTGGTGTTGCTTGACATGATTGATCCCTGAAGAAAAGAACTGTCTCGGCCCGCCAGATTACGACACCCCCGACACACTGCAAGTGTTTCGACCACGGGCGGCTCATGCTGCAGCAATGGTCGGCGAAACGAGGGAAGCAGATCCCAGGGTCCTGATAACGATGTGGAATCGTCGCCTCGGAACGGTGAGTCGGTTTTCGTCGTTTCCCTGATCTAAACGCCGGTTTCGGTTCGACCGCCGGAGCCCACTCGACGATACTGAAGCGTCAGGTTCGTTGCCGCCTGGCTCGTCTCAGGCCTCGCCGTCCCCATCTGAGTTCCGGATCCGTCGATGCCGTCTTCGCAGACCGAAGAATCCACCACCGAGGTCGAATCGTCCCGGAACTGGATCACGCCGTCGAACGGCGTGATGATTGGGATCCTGGTGCTCGTCGCCGGTTGTCTCGGCGTCGCGTTCCGTGATTTCTTCCTCCTCCAGTATCACTACGCGACCGTCGAGGCCGCGGACTGGGGACACACGCTCTTCATTCCGTTGATCGCCTTGTACGTCGTCCTGCTGCACAAGGCGGATCTCTTCGAGGGGCCGATCACCCCCTCGAAGTCGGGATTCCTGCTCGTCATCGCCGGCATCCTCTGGTACGCCGCAACGTGGCTCACCCCGGATTCGACCTTCCTGAACAGCCACAACATCCGCGCCGTCGGCGTCTTTCTCGCGATTCTCGGCGTCACGATCGGACTCCTCGGATGGCGATCATTGATCTGGCTGTGGTTTCCGCTGCTCTACATCTTCGTGTTCGGCCAGCGGATCACCGACAAGGTCCTGCTTGAAATCACCCTTCCGATGCAGTCGATCGCGGCATGGGGATCGTGGCACGCTCTTGAATTCCTCGGCTACGACCTCCTGCCCCTCCGTGGCAATCACATCGTGGTCCTCCTGCCGGGCGGCGAGGAGTATCCACTCGATGTCGCGGAAGCCTGTTCGGGCATGCGGATGCTCATGGCGTTTCTCGCCCTCGGCACCGTCATCGCCTACGTCGGACTGGATCGCTGGCCACTCCGACTCCTCCTGATCGCCTCGGGAATTCCGATCGCGATCTTCATCAACGTCCTCCGAATCTGCACGCTCGGGATTCTCGGCATGAACGGGGAAGGGTTCATGTTCGGTGAATTCCACTCGCTGGTGGGCCTCGCCTGGATGATTCCGACCTTCGGACTCTTCATGCTGCTGATGTGGTTCCTGCGTCCACTCGAAGAGGATGAGGACGGGAACCGTCTTCGCCGAGGCGCCGGTAGCGCCGAGACCCGCGAAACCAGACCCGCCCGTTTCGACCCTCGGGTCCGTTGGATCGGAGTCGGGCTGGTGACCACGCTCCTGGTGGGCGGAACACTGGTCAACGCCACCATCGCAGGTCTGGGGATCCATCTCGTCAAGAAGCAGGTCCCACCGCGATCCCCGATCGACGAGCTTCCCGAACGCATCGGCGACTGGACGAAATACGGAGACGATGACGTCTTCTCGGACACGCTCATCGAGGTGCTCGGCACGAGCCGGTACCTCCAGCGGTTCTACGCACTGAATGGCGATCCGGCCGAGGGGCTGCTTCAGTTGCATCTCGCGTACTACACCGATCTCGCCGGCACGGCCCCGCACGTTCCCGAGGTCTGCTGGGAGAACCACGGTCTCATATCCGTCCGTGATCCGTTCGAGCTTCCCCTCGAA
Organism: Hyphomonas sp. TMED17; assembly: GCA_002172915.1. Lineage (GTDB taxonomy): Bacteria > Pseudomonadota > Alphaproteobacteria > Caulobacterales > Hyphomonadaceae > Henriciella. The sequence goes on from NHBW01000010.1 coordinate 74,223, forward strand.
CCCGATCTGCCGGGCCGGACCTCGGAGTCAAGAAACCTCGCGACCGGTCTCGCCTACGAGACCGTCCCCCGCATGGATCCGGTCACCGGCGAGTACTCGGATCTTCCCCTGCCGATCGGTGGTTACACCCTTCGAACCACCATCTTCACGAACCCCGAAAACACCTCATATCAGAATTACGGGGGATACTTCTTCGTCGCCAACGGGCGTACGACGCCGAGTGCGATGGCGGTGGAGAACGTCGCCTTCGACCTCACCTCCGAATACGCCTACTACTGCAAGATCCAGTTGAACGCGACGATGTCGACGCTCTCGTCGACGAACGACGAGGCGAACCTCGAACGCTTCAAGTCGCAGGTGACCGATTTTCTCGAGTCGCTGATCCCGGAAATGACCGAAATCCTTCCGGACTGGCGGGACTTCGAGGGCGAGACCGAGCCCGAGGACGCCTGAAGTTCTCGAACATCCCCGGCGAACCGCCGGGTCGCCACGCCGACGTTCCATCGATAGGCTGAAGGCGATGCGAATCCCGATCATCGACAGTCACACCGAGGGCGAACCCACTCGAGTCGTCATCGACGGGCTCGAACTGGGATCTGGTTCGATGAAGGATCGTGTCGAGAGACTCCAAGCGGAATTCGACGACGTTCGGCGGGGCATCCTGCTCGAACCCCGCGGATCCGATGCCCATGTCGCCGCCTTCCTCGGCGATCCGCTCGACGACGATGCCGATGCTTCGGTGATCTTCGCCAACAACGTCGGCGTGCTCGGCATGTGCGTCCACGGAACCATCGGCGTCGTCCGGACTCTGCAGCACGTCGGTCGAGTGAGTGATGCGCCCGGCACCAGAATCCAATTGGAGACTCCGGTCGGAATGGTGCGTGCCTCGATCGAGAACGATGGTGCGATCGCGGTGGAAAACGTTCCTTCCCATCGCGGGCTCGCGGGCGTGGAGATCCGTCTCGAGGCCCGAGTGGTCCACGCCGACATCGCGTGGGGCGGCAACTGGTTCGCACTGGTGAACGATCATGGCGAGGATCTCGACCGTTCACGTATTCCCAGATTGAGTCGAATCTCCTCCGAGATCCGTCGAATCCTCAACGAACGCGAGGACGATCGAGGTGTCGACGCCGAAGGACGGGCCGTCGGCGGCGCCGTCGACCATGTCGAACTCTTCGGTCCCCCGGCCGCGGGTGGGGATTCCCGAAACTTCGTGCATTGCCCGGGCGGGGCCTACGACCGATCACCATGTGGAACCGGGACCAGCGCGAAATTGGCCTGTCTGGCGGCGGATGAAAGGCTCGCCCCCGGCGAGCCATGGATTCAGGAATCGATTCTTGGGAGCCGATTCATCGGCCGCTACCGCCGGGGGGAACGGGCGGGCGAGATCATCCCCACGGTCTCCGGCCGAGCCTGGATCACCGCCGAGGCCGAACTGCATCTGGACCCCGAGGATCCATATCGGTTTGGAATCGACTGAAGCGAGGCCTTGGCCGAACCCTTCGGCCCTCGCCGTCGCTCGATGTCGTCCGGCGGGAGGATCCCCATCAGACCGAGCTGAACTCGTGACTGATGTAGATCATCCGCGCTTTCAAACCCTGCAGGAAAGACCCCCAGAGCAACATCTCATTGATCACGAACCGAATGAAGCAGAACCGCAATCTTCGACCGAAACCCAGATCGGTCCGTGTGAAGTCGGTACGGAAGTATCTGAACGCGGTGATACCCAGGACCACCAATGCCGGAATGGCAACCGGCCAGCATCCGAGGATCAGGGCCGGCACCAGTACCGCGAGACTCAGGTTCATGAACAGGAACGAGGAGAGGAAGATGATCACCGTGAAGGGCAGAGGCCGTGCCATCCAGCATTGATGGTCGGTCGCTTCCGGATCCTTCGCCCCGGTGTTCGAGAAGATCTCGATGCCGCCACCCGAGATCTTCCGCATGATCTTGACCTGATATCTGGCAGTCAACCACCACTGGTCAATGATCTTCCTGAACGTGAAGTTCGACGTATGCGTCACTTGAGCACTGGGCTGCGAGAACAGTTTTCCACACGCACTGAAACGAATGCCGATGTCGACATCCTCGCAGGCATTCATCACCGGATCGTAGTTCCCGACCACGTCGAAGGTCTTTCGACGGAATCCGACGTTCCCTCCCTGAAAGAAGAGACTCACCGCTTTCCGCTGCTCCATGGGAAGGTAGCGAAACGTGAAGTACTTCTGGCTCCACCGGATGATCATCGGGCGGACTCCAGGGATTCACGGCGGTACTTCTGACGGTAGAAATCGCCCCACGGCGTGCAATCGTCGTCCCGGAATGAAATGCCGCCCCCACACGAGACGATGTCGGGGTCGTATTCGAAGGGGAGCATCATGTCCTTCACCCAGTCGACGGGCGCAAGGCAGTCGTCGTCTATGAAGAGAACCACGTCCGAATCCGGGTCCGCATCGGCAATCGCGCGGTTGCGAGCGGCGATGATCCCCTTTTCGGTCTCGAGGACTCGACGAAGGTGCTTGTGCTCTACCGACATGCCATCGAGCCAGTCCGCGGTGTCGTCGGTCGAGCCATTGTCGATCACCAGGATCTCGTCCGGCTTCCTCGACTGCTCGAGGAGGGACTGGATCGTCTCCCTGAGCAGGCCCGATCGGTTGTAGGTGGGGATGAGCACCGAGACTCGATAGGATTCCCGCGTCGTGTCCCTGAGGATGGCCTGGGCCTCGAAACACGCCTCCGCCTTCTCGCCCGCGTCCAAGGCACGTTGAATGGCATCCAGTCGTTCCGGCGAATCACGACCAAGAAAGTGGAGAATCTCCCCCACCGCAAACAGCAGGCTGGACGGGTCGTTCAGGAAGATGAATCCCGTGTCAGCCGCGAGATGGGAAGCCTCGACCCCGTTGATCGACTGCAGTCGTGAGATCACCCCGCTCGGAGGATCTTCACCCGACATGGCCGAGAAGGTCAGGGGATTGGCGTCCGGGGTGAGGATTCCGTAGACCCCCTCCGAGATGAATGGGAGGAGAACGCTTCCCACCTGGACGTAATCCACTTCCTCCTTCGTCCTGATCACATCAATATCGGCCAGACTCGGAACCGACTGGTTCTTGGCATCGACCGAGACCCGCATGATGGTCATGGCTTCAGGAACGCTGCTGAAATCACGGATGACGTCCAGGGAAAGACTTTCTCGAAACAGCAGATTGGGCACCTTCACTCGATGCTCGCCCATGCGAGTGGAAGTGCGACATCCGAGCGCGTCGAGGAACCGCGCGAAGACGGCGTCGGGGTCGCCGGTCGCTTCGGAGTCGACGGGGACGACCTCTCGGAGTCGCTCCACCACTCGTGACAGGACGTATTCAGCAAGGACCGGGTCGTAGACACGGTGTTCGAGATAGACGAGGAACTTCCTCCAGACATCGGAGAGTTGCGACATCCGAACGGTTTCAGGCGAGCAGTCCAAGTCTTTCTGCAGGCCCATGGCCGCTTCAAGATCGAAGTCTGACCGGGTGCAGAGCACGCTCAGCTGATTCTTCACCTGGAAAAGGTGCGGCTTGGCGACTCGCAAGGCGTGGAGGTCGGACACCGTGAGGACTGCGGTCTCGCCGGCGTCGGCCAGGGGAAGAAGAAAACGACGGAGAAACGCCAGGTCAACCCCGATGTTGTCACGAATCCGCTCGGACTGTGGTCCCGAGTCGATGACGACGAAGAAGTCGATGTCACTGACTCCGTATCGCATCGTGCCTCGGACCGCACTTCCGGAAAGCACGATCGCACAGACCTCCCCACTTCTTCGCAGGAAGCACGACAGGATCCACAGGCTCAATCCGTAGTAGAGCCGAAGCAGGTGCCGAATCGGGGACCTGGACATCGCGAGACCGAGACGTCGTCGGCGAATCCGAGATTTGGCCGGGATTTCCTTCATGTCCGATTCTTTTTCACTCGGAACACCGCCATGAATGCGTGCATCATCGATCTCGCTGACACGCAAGAGGAATTCGTCGGCAGTAACTTCACCCGGAAATCGATGCTAACAATCATTGGTGCGATGACAAGGAACTAACCCCGCGGATCATGCTCAGTCCACCGGCCCTCGAAACGGACACGAGAGGACGTTCAATGACGATTGTTTCCGGACGTGTGATGGAGATCGTCGGAAGACCGACGATGGGATCTCACCCGGGTGCCGAATCCGCTCGTCTTCCATCCGGCCGACCCGGGAGGTTGGCGCACGGTCTCGGGTACCCTCTCGCTGCACTCAGCGCCGAGGAATCCACCGATGCAACGAACCGACTGGCAGGGCGTGATGCCCGCCATCACCAATCCGTACGAAGCCGATCTCTCGATCGATCACCAGAGGCTGGCAGATCAAGTCACCCGACTTGCGGATGCCGGTTGCACCGCCATCGTGACGCCTGGTTCGCTGGGAGAAGGCGGTGCGCTCTCGCTCGACGAGAAGATCGAACTCTGGAAGACGTGCCACGCCACCGTCGGCGATCGGATCCCCGTGATCGCCGCGATCAGTGCGGTGTCCACCCGGGAATCGATCGACATCGCGAAGGCCGCGGAGTCCGCGGGCTGTCGCGGATTGATGGTCCTGCCCGCCTACGCCTACACCGGGCCCTGGCGCGAGATGAAGGCGCACTTCTCCGCGGTGATCGACGCCACGCCGCTCTCCTGCATGCTCTACAACAACCCGATCGCCTATCGCGTCGACGTCCGGCCGAACGAACTGGCCGAACTCGCCGACGCCCATGCGAATCTCCACGCCACCAAGGAATCCAGCGGCGACATTCGCCGGTTCCGGGAGATCCGGGAACACCTCGACGATCGGCTCGCGGTCTTCGTCGGGATCGACGACATGGCGGTCGAGGGGGCCGACGCCGGCGCCGACGGTTGGATCGCGGGGCTCGTGAACGCCCTTCCGGAGGAGTCGATCCGTCTCTGGAATCTCGCCCTGGCGGCGCGAGCCACCGGCGAAAGAACCGAACTCGAGTCGCTCTACCGATGGTTCCTGCCGCTGCTTCGCCTCGACGCCGTCCCGGAGTTCGTGCACCTGGTCAATCTGGTCCAGTCGGAATTCGGCATGGGTGACGAACTGCTTCGACAGCCTCGACTGCCGGTCGAGGGACCGGTCCGTGAACACGCCCTGCAGGTGATCGCGGAGGCGAAGCGAACCCGGCCGAAGTGACCCCCGGAATCACGACCGTGGAATCACGAAGCGTCGGAATGAACCCAGGCATCGATGCCCCTCGAGAGAGCCGCGGCGACCTTTCGCACCGGTCCACCGGGGTCCGCTCGCGTACCCACGCACTTGTTGGCGTCGTAGACGACCACCTTCCCCTCCGGGCAGCTGAAGTCGATCTTCCCGTAGTCCAGATTCAAGCGATCTCGAACCGCCCGCACCTCCGGCGGGGGTGATGCCACCGGATAGTCGACCTGGCGTCCGGTGGTGAGGATCGGATCCGAACCGATCTCCATGCTGAGGACCTCGACGTCGCCGAGGAAGTAGTACTCGCGCAGCACGAAGTCGCCATCGCGTCGCTCGGGTCGAAACCGCTGGACCACCGAACCGTCGATGAATCTTCTGGCAGGAACGGAACCTCGATCCGGAAAGATCTCGTAGTCGCTCTTGAATCGAATCTCGTTGACCAGGCCGAGCCGCCGCCGGAACCGTCGCCGGATTCCGGCCACAAGCCTTGCCGGCCCGCTCGGGCGAGGCCCGAGCAGTCGCTCCGGAAGACCCCCGTGATTCAGATTCGACTTGACGATCACCGGCCCCGAAGGTTCATCGTCGACCCCGACCAGATCTTCCAGGTAGTTCCACTTCCGGATGTCGACCGCCGACAGGTTGATCACCCGTGAGTGATTCTGCGCGAAGCGGCAATACGCCTCGGGAACGACGGAAAGGTCGACGTGGAGCAGGAGCAGATCCACCGGGACCGCGGCGTGTCGGTCCCGACGATGTCGACCACCTCGGCACCACGCCCCTTCCAGAGATCCGCCATCGAATCGATCAGATATCCCTGTCGGACGAGCTTGCTTCCCGAATGGTGGAGGATTCCGATGCGAATGCCGTCGAGTCGGGAAGCGTTCTTCGCGTCGCTCAACGGAGCCAGTCCGGGAGACGTCCGGCCGCGACGCCGTCCCAGCATCGGGCCATCGAGAAACGTCCGATGCTCGTCGGCATCCCGACCGCCGTGAATCCGGGGTGCCCGGTCGCGGGATGCGGCCCGCCGTGGACCATCGACGGCACCACCGCGACACCGGTCGGCATCTTGTTCTCGAGCAGACGACCGCACCTGGAGCGCAGAACCGCCGCGAGTCGATCCCAGGCGTCGTCGTCGCCGTCCCCGGTGTACATGGTGACCGTCAACTGACCTTCCAGCCGGTCCGCGATCGCGACCGCCTCATCGACGTCGGAAGCCGTGACGAAGAGTCCGACCGGGCCGAAACGCTCGGCGGAGAGAACTTCGAATCGCTCGAGGAATCGCGGGGCATCGACCGAGAGCAGGGTCGGTTCGAATCGATTTCCCGGATGCGCAGGATTGCCACCGCAATGCACGTCGGCGCCGGCCTCGATCATCGCCGTGATGCCGGACTCCAGCGCGCGGCTCGCTTCCGCGGAGAACAGAACACCGAGCGCCGCCGATCCACACGTCGAGATCGCGGCATCCAGCAGCTTTTTCGCGTCATCGCCGATCGCGATCATGATTCCCGGCTTGGTGCAGAACTGACCGGCACCCATCAGGATCGATCCCGCCCAGGCCTCACCGATGCCGACGGCGTCTCCGGAGACCGCACCGGGAAGCGCGAAGACGGGGTTCACGCTGGACATCTCCAGGAAACTCGGCTTGCCGGTGGCATCGGCCGCCGCCTTGATGGCGAGACCCGCCGATCGACTTCCCGTGAAACCCACCGCGGCGACCGCCGGGTGGGCGATCAGACGGAGACCGTCCTCCGGCGTGCAGTGATGGAAGAACTGAACGGTCGCCGGATGCAGCCCCGCGTCGGCGACCGCTTCAGCCGCACAGGCGGCGAGCATCGCGCCGGTCCCGGGATGGAGCGGATGCCCCTTCGCGATCACCGGATTCCCGGCCGCGATCGCGGACCCGAAGTCACCGCCCGAGACGCCGTGAAAAGCGAGTGGAAAGTTGTTCGGGCCGATCGTGAGGACGGCACCTCCGAGCGGCCCGCGATCGCTGTGGATCCCGGTCGCCTCGTCGATGATCGGGGATCGCCAGGAATCCGCCCCGACGTCGCGGGCCGCGTCCGCCGCCTGGCGGAGCTGCCCGAGCATGCGGTCGAACTCAATGACCCGGAGTCGGGGCTCGCATGGCAACCCGGTCTCCCGGTGAGCCATCGTCGCGATCGCATCCCGCCGGGCGTCCAGTCGAGTCGCGTATCCCTCGAGGAAGCGGGCGATCCGTTCGGGCTCCTGATTCGCCGGATGTCCGACCGCCGCGGCCGAGGCGACCGCCATGCGATCGAGATCGGACCACGAGCAGACGGGGTACGCCGGCTCGATGCGTTCGCCGGTCGAAGGGTCGATCGCATGGAACGTGTCGTTCCCGCCATCCACTTCGGTCCAGACACCTTCGGAGAGAATCGTGGTCATCATCGAATGGTATCGAATCGATCCGCGACGACGCCACGCGATCTGGTCGTAGCATGGGTCCATGACCATTCCCGACACCAACCCGCCGCCGCACGAGCAGGGTCCGTTCGTCCCCGACAAGCAGGTCGCGATCCCGGAACTCCGATTCCTCGAAGGCCCCCAGTCGAGGCGCTTCGAATTCGGCCGGATACTCCGGATCGCGAACGAGTTCCTGCGCGGCTTCCGTCGTCTCCATTTCGTAGGACCCTGCGTGACCGTGTTCGGATCCGCTCGATTCACCGAGGACAATCCGCACTATCAACTCGCCCGCGAGACCTCCGCCCTGATCGCGAAGGCGGGTTTCACGATCATGACCGGCGGCGGCCCCGGAATCATGGAAGCCGCGAACCGAGGCGCGAAGGACGTCGGTGGACGGTCCATCGCCGCCACCATCGAGCTGCCGCACGAACAGTCGTCGAATCCGTATCTCGACCTGGAGATCCCCTTCCACTACTTCTTCGTCCGGAAGGTGATGCTGGTCAAGTACTCCTACGCCTTCGTGGTGATGCCCGGTGGATTCGGAACCCTCGACGAGCTCTTCGAAATCGCGACCCTGGTGCAGACCGGGAAGGTCGTGGACTTCCCGATCGTGCTCATGGGCCGTGAGTTCTGGAGTCCGATGCTCGACTTCCTTCGCGATCGGATGATCCGCGAAGGCACCATCTCGGCGGAGGATCCCGATCGGCTGCAGATCGTCGACGATCCGGCGGAGGTGGTCGAACTGATTTCGACCGTCGCCCGGGAACGCTTTGGAATCACCTACGGTCCGAAGGCTTCGCCGAGGCGGCTGCTTCTCGAACGGGGACCCGCCGGACGGCGGTGAGTCGGGAAAGGCGTTCCTCGATCTCGACGCCACACCGATCGACGCTCGAAGACAGGCCTTCCGGGTCGGGAACGAACGCAAGCCGCTCGAGCAATGCCCGCTCGTCGGACGGAAGATCCCGGTCGAGGTAGCGAAACGCGAAGTCGAATCGATCCGGATCGTGCTCGATCCGCATGAGCTCGCACAACGGGGCGAGCAGCTTCGTGCGGTATGCATCCAGCGCCTCGAGGTCCTGGCCGCGATCGATGCCCTTTCGGACGACCGAGACGAAGAACGGATGGAGCCCGCGGATCCGGGCGAGCCTTCGGTCGATTCGGGCGGCGTGTCGATCGAAGTCGATCCGGCTCGGCCGGTCGAACCATTGCAGTCGATCGACGAGCACCACGGGTTCACCGTGGCGATCCACTTCGAGCAGACGGCGCTCGGGCGGCGTGTCGGTCGGCACGATGGTGAGATCGATCGCGAGGTCGTCCGGCAGGTCCCGTCCCAGATAGATCGCCTGATCGAAGCCGCTCCAATGGGGTTCGACGAAGCGGTGCCGATGACGGATTCCGATCACTCGGTCCAGTCCCGCCTCGAAGGTCTGAAGCGTCGTCTCCTTGCCGCCGCGACCCACCGCGAGCATCAGATCGAGGTCGCTTCGTGCATCGACCCGGCCGGTGGCATCCGCCCCACCCAGCCAGGCGACCTCGATCCGGGGATCGGCGGTCACCAGCCCCTTGATGGCCTGAATCAGGGTTTCTCGATCCATGGGATCGAATATTAGACGGAAATTCGAATTCCTCCCCGCGAATCGTGTCACACCCCACCGGTCACCTCCTACCGGCAGGTGTTCACCCGGAATTCACGAGGGAAGGAACCCCCATGAAGCCGCTCACGACCATCACCGGAACCACCAGCCTCCTCCTCGCCACCGGCGTCGCCACCGCCGTCGATTCGGTCGAACCGTTCCAGGAACTCTCCTCGTACCGAAGCAACCAGGTCGACATCGCGAACCCCCTGCTCGGCATCACCCCGCACCACGTCGTGAACGAGGACACCGGCATGTGGTACGACGCCGGCCACGGCAGCGACGCCGGAAGCGACGGCGAAGCCTGGCAGTGGACGCGGGTCGATGCCGACTACATCGGTGGGTTCGTCTCCGCACGGACGAATGAATACGGCGGCACCCACAGCCTGACTCGAAGCGATGTGGTCGCGACCTTCGAAGTCGATCGAACCGGAAGCCTGCAGGCGGACGCGAACTTCCACGGAATGTTCTCCATGGACGCGGGCGAGGTCGTCGGCTCCGCCCTCCTGGAGCGGATCGACTCGACGGGGGCCACGCTTGCAACCATCTTCGACTGGTCGCACGCCGGCGCATCCGGTGACCAGCCCGAGCTGGAGTACGAACAGACCGGTCTGCTGCGACCCGGACGATATCGATTCACCTTCGACGCGGTCGCGGATGTCCACGGCGTGGAGATGGGTCCCGACGGCGGCGAGATGACGACCTTCGCCTCGATCATGCTCTCGACGCTTCCGGACTGCGGCGATCCCGCGGCGGGCGACTGCCTCGCCGCCAAGCAGACCCCCTCCTGCGACGATTCGACCTGCTGCGATCTGGTCTGCGAAGCCGANCCCTTCTGCTGCNACGANGCNTGGGACGAGATCTGCGTCGGNCAGGCGTTCGCCNGCTGCACCGCCTGCACCGGCGANCTCGACGNNAACGGNGTGGTGGACGGCGGCGACCAGGGNCTGNTNTTCGCCGCCTGGGGCGACTGCACCGACGACACCTGCNACGCCGACCTGAACGGCGACGGCAAGGTCGACGGCAAGGACTTCGGGNTCCTCATGGCGAACTGGGGTGGATGCTGAGCCGCACCACCCGACCGAATCTCTCCTGATGGCGAACGAGCCGTCCCCGCAGCATGCGGGTGACGGCTCGTTCGTTCAACGGATCGTCGCGAGGCTCACCAACGCTGTTCGTCGGACGCCGGCAGGAATTCCGGCCGAGCGCCGGTGGAACCGTCGACCGTCTCGCCGCCCCGGATGGCGTTCGCCGCGAATCCGAGGAACTCGTGCGGGAACGGAAGGGTCGGTGCCGAGACCTCGTCGAGCCTGCCGGTCTGCTCGGCCGTCAAGGTCAGCGCGAGCGCACCGAGATTGTCCAGGAGCTGGTCCTTGCGTCGTGCGCCGATGATCGTGCTTGCGACGCCCGCACGGTCCTGGACCCAGCGAAGCGCGACCTGCGCGGGCGAGGCCCCCAGCTCCTCCGCGACCGTGACGAGGGTCTCGATGATCGCGTAGTTCCGTTCGTTCAAGTGCGGACTCTCCTCCGCGACCCGCGTGGTTCCGAGCTCCGGACGCCGGTCTCGTCGGTACTTTCCGGAGAGGATCCCCGCCCGCAGCGGGCTCCACGGCGTGACGCCGAGGCCATGCGCGAGGGCCATCGGCATGAGATCCGCTTCGACCGTGCGCTGTGCGAGGCTGTATTCGATCTGCAGCGCGCAGAGCGGATTCCAACCACGAAGCATGGCTTCGTACTGGGCCTGGACCACCAACCACGCCGGGGTGTCGCTGAGGCCGATGTATCGCACCTTGCCGCTGGTCACGAGATCGTCGAGCGTCCGCATCGTCTCCTCGATCGGGGTGTGCGGATCGTGGAAGTGGCACCAGTAGAGATCGACGTGATCCGTGCGCAGTCGCCGAAGCGAGTCCTCCAGCTGGTGCATGATCGCCTTCCGCCCGCTTCCACCACCGTTGGGGTCGCCGGGATGCATGTTCCCGCAGAACTTCGTCGCGATGACCACGCGGTCACGGGCCACGAGCGGGGAACCGGCGAAGTAATCGCCGATGATCGCCTCGCTGTGCCCCATGGTGTAGACGTTCGCGGTGTCGAGGAAGTTGCCCCCCGCGTCGAGATACGCTGCGAGCACGTCGAGGCTCTCGGCCTCGTGGGTGCCGACCGCCTTCCACTCGTCACCGAAGGTCATGCAGCCGAGGCAGAAGGGCGAGACGCGAAGACCTGACCGGCCGAGCGTGAGGTAGTGATCGAGATTCATGGGGGCTCCGTGGCGAGGATCGAAGTGGAGGAAGTTACGGGATCAACGATTCTCGTGGTAGGGTCGGCGCATGAACTTCCCGCGATTGTCCGTGGTCCTCGCCGCCGCCCTCCTCGCCGGTTGTCGAACCTCGACGCCGGTCAACCCCGCCGCGCCGATCCCGCCGAACATCGTGATCATCGTCGCGGACGACCTCGGAATCGGAGATCTGGGCTGCTACAACCCCGACGCCGCGACCACCACCCCGAACCTCGATCGCCTCGCCCGGTCCGGGGCGCGGTTCACCGACGCCCACGCGCCGAGCGCCGTCTGCTCCCCGACCCGGTACGGCATCCTCACCGGCCGCTACTGCTGGCGAAGCTCGCTGAAGTCCGGCGTGCTGTGGACCGACGATCCCCTGCTCATCGAAACGGATCGTCCGACCATCGCGAGCGAACTGCAGGCCGCCGGCTACCACACCGCCTTCGTGGGCAAGTGGCACCTCGGACTGGGCTCGGAGAAACCGACGGACTGGGCCGGCCCGATCGACGCCGGCCCGCACACCATCGGCTTCGACGAGAGCGTCGGAATCCCCAGTTCGCTCGACATCCCGCCGTACTGCTGGTTCCGCGACGGCGTCGGCGATCCACCGCCGANCACCACCATCGAAGGATCCGGACATCGGCGTCGGGACGGCGGCGGATTCTGGCGGGCGGGGCCGATCGCCGAAGGTTTCGAACATCAGGAAGTGCTTCCGAAGTCGATCGACGAGTCGATCCGGATCATCGATCGGCACGCGATCGAGCGTCCGAGCCGCCCCCTCTTCCTCGAACTGTGTCTGAGCGCGCCGCACACCCCGTGGCTTCCGGGCGAGCGGTGGCGGGGATCGAGCGGCGCGGGGCACTACGGTGACTTCGTCAACCAGATCGACGCCGAAGTGGGACGCCTCGTCGCGGCCCTCGATGCGAGCGGTCTGGGATCGAACACCCTGCTGGTCTTCACCAGTGACAACGGCGCCCACTGGCCGCCGGCCGACATCGATCGCTGGGGACACGCATCCAATCTCGCATGGCGAGGNCAGAAGGCCGACATCCACGAAGCCGGGCACCGTGTTCCGTTCCTGGTGCGATGGACCGACGTCGTCGATCCGAACACGGTTCAAGACGAGACGATCTGCCTGACCGATCTCTACGCCACGAGCCTCGCCGTCGCCGGCAAGGAAGGTGAGCGTCGGACCGCGGACGCCGCCGATCTCGGTGGCGAGGATTCGGTGGATCTGGTTCCGATGTTGAAGACCGGCGACGCCCGGGCGCTCGANGCCCGCGAAGGGATCGTTCACCACAGTCTCGACGGCATGTTCGCGATCCGGGTCGGCGACTGGAAACTCGTCGAAGGTCTCGGCAGCGGCGGCTTCACCGCCCCCCGGCGGACGTCTCCACCGGAGACCGGCCCGACGGTGCAGCTCTACGACCTCGCGACGGATCCCGGCGAGACCACGAACCTCGCAGNGAAGAACCCNGCCGAGGTCGCCCGACTGCAGGCGATCCTNGACCGGGTGCGTGNCGCACCGCGAAGCGTTCGATGACGATCAGGCTGCGTCGCCCGCGGGGCCGCCGACGTGCCGCACCACCTGTTGGGGATACGGGATGTTGACACCGGCGGCGTCGAAGGCCTTCTTGATCCGCTCGTTGTAGTCGAAGGTGGTCGGCCAGAANTCGCCGGCGTCGACCCAGAATCGAATCACGAGATCNACCGAACTCTCCCCGAGCGCACCGACCACGNCCATCGGCGCCGGATCGGTGTGGATCCGTCCGTCCGCGAGGAGCAGATTCATGACGATGTCGCGGGCCTTGTCGATGTCGTCTTCGTAGCCGATGCCGACGCCGATCTGTACCCGGCGGGTCGACTGGGTCGAGAAGTTGACCAGCGAACCCGTCGCGATGGCGTTGTTGGGGATGATGATGGTGCGGTTGTCACCGGTGGTGAGCACGGTGTTGAAGATCTGGATCGCCTTCACGCTTCCGCTGTGGCCGCCGCCTTCGATGAAGTCACCGACCTTGTAGGGCCTGAAGATCATGACGCTCACGCCACCCGCGAAGTTCGAAAGGGTCCCCTTCAACGCCATGCCGATCGCCAACGTGGCGGCGGACAGAATCGCGATGAAGGACGTGACCTCGACGCCGACCATGCCCGCGACCGAAAGCAGCAGCATGACCTTCAGGGCGATCGCCGCGACGCTGCCCAGGAAGTTGCCGACCGTCGGGTCGATGCTCCGCATCGACAGGACCCGGTTGATGCCCCGACGCAAGATGCCGATCACGATCCAACCGATGACCAGGACGAGCAGTGCGAGCCCGAGTCGCGGGGCGTAGGCGACCCCGAGGTCGATCAGCTGACTCGTGGCCTCCGAAGCCCATTGGGTGATCTCACCCGCGGACGGCACGGCCGCGGCGTCCGTGGTGGTTGAAGCGGTGTCCGCATCGGTCGCGGCCTGTTCTGGAACGAGGGTTCTCACATTCGACATGTCGGGTTTCCCGGAAGAGTGTTTTTCCGCACCGATCGATGCGGTGGTCGCGGAAGATAATGAGGCGAAGCCCGTGTGGTCAAACGCCTGCGATCCTCGTCGTTTCGAATCGCCGTTATCCGGCGAATAAGACGGATCCATCAGGTCGATTCGGGACTCGGACGGAAGCCCGAGTCGGAAACGACGGTTAGCCTTCGTGCATATGAAGCGCACCACCCGACAACCCGCCGGCCGTCCACGTCTCCGCGGCATCACCGCACGACTCCGGATCGGCTGCTTCGGAATCGCGGCGGCGCTCACGGGTTCCGGTCTCGCGGCCGACCCCGCCCCACCTCCCAACATCGTGGTCGTCATGGTGGACGATCTCGGATGGCAGGACGTCTCGATTCCGCTCGGGCCCGACACCACGCGGTTCAATCGGCGATACCGGACCCCGAATCTCGAACGACTCGCGAAACGCGGGGTGGTGTTCACCGATGCCTACGCGGCCAGTCCGGTCTGCACCCCGACCCGCGCGGCGTTCATGACGGGGCGGCACCCCGCCCGTTCGGGAATCACCTACTGGACGCTTCGCGCCGATCGCGACACATCGACCGGCCATCCCCGACTCCGGCAACCCGAGTGGCGGCTCGAAGGACTGGCGGAAGGCGACGTCACGCTTCCGGGACTCCTGCGGGAATCCGGATACCGGACGATCCACATCGGCAAGGCGCACTTCGGAGCGATCGACACCAGCGGCGCCGATCCGACCCGCCTGGGATTCGAGACCAACATCGCAGGACACGCGGCCGGCGGTCCGGGAAGCTTCTACGGCATCCACGACTTCGCCGCGAAGAAGCGACAGGGGCGAACGGGTGCGAGCGTCTGGGACGTTCCGGGTCTGGAGGCGCATCACGGCAAGGACGTCTATCTCACGGAAGTCCTCGCCGAGGAGGCCGTCGAGGAGATCCGCCGAACCGAGACCGACGACCGCCCCTTCTTCCTCCACTTCGCGCCCTACGCGGTGCACGCACCGATCATGCCGAACCACCGCCACCTCGAAGCCTACGGGGATCTCGATCCGCGGGAAGCGGCGTATGCGACGATGATCGAGTCGACGGACGCGGCCCTCGGTCGCATTCTCGAAACGCTCGACCGACTCGAACTGACGGATCGGACGATCGTGGTCTTCACCAGCGACAACGGCGGACTCTCGGCCCATGCCCGAGGTGGCGCACCGCACGTGCACAATGCGCCGCTTCGAAGCGGGAAGGTCTCGGCCTACGAAGGCGGCGTGCGGGTTCCCATGGTGATCGCCGGCCCTCCATC
>NHBW01000011.1 GCA_002172915.1 Hyphomonas sp. TMED17
CGATCTGGGCCTTGATCTGCTCGATCCTGCCCTGGATCTCGGAGGTCTTGCCGGCACCCTCCACGATGGTGGTGGTGTCCTTGGTGATGGTCACCTTCTTGGCTCGACCGAGTTCGCCGACCTCGAGCTTCTCGAGATCGATGCCCAGTTCCTCCATGACCGCGGTGCCACCGGTGAGGACCGCGATGTCCTCGAGCATCGCCTTGCGACGATCGCCGAATCCGGGGGCCTTGACCGCCGCGACCTTGAGGACGCCGCGGAGCTTGTTGACGACGAGGGTCGCGAGGGCTTCACCCTCGATGTCCTCGGCGACGATCAGCACGCTCTTGCCGCTCTCCGCGACCTTGCCGAGGACCGGGATGAGGTCCTTGGCGGAGCTGACCTTCTTCTCGTGGATCAGGACGTAGCAGTCCTCGAGGACGCACTCCATGTCCGTGTTGTCGGTCACGAAGTGAGGGCTGAGGTAGCCCTTGTCGAACTGCATGCCCTCGAGAAGCTCGACCTCGGTCTCGAGGCTCTTGCCTTCCTCGACGGTGATCACGCCGTCCTTGCCGACCTTGTCCATCGCCTCGGCGATGATCTTGCCGATCGTATGGTCCTGGTTGGCGGAACAGGCGCCGACCTGGGCGATCTCGGTGGAGTCGCTCACCGGCTTGGACATGGAAGCGAGCTCGGCGACCACGGCGTTGACCGCCTTGTCGATGCCCCGCTTCACGGCGTTCGCGTTCGCGCCCGCGGTGATGTTCTTGAGGCCTTCCTGGAAGATCGCTTCGGCGTAGACCGTCGCGGTGGTGGTTCCGTCGCCCGCGTCCTTGCTGGACTTGCTGGCGACTTCCTTCACCATCTGGGCGCCCATGTTCTCATAGGCGTCGGCGAGTTCGATCTCCTTGGCGACGCTCACGCCGTCCTTGGTGACCGTGGGGGCACCGAAGGACTTCTCGAGGACGACGACGCGTCCCGAGGGGCCGAGGGTGACCTTCACGGCCTTGGCGAGCTTCTGGATTCCGCGAAGAATTCGCTCGCGGGCGTCGTTGTCGTAGGCAATCTGCTTGGCAGCCATGGTTGTTCCTTGCATTCGAATCCGTCTCGGCGACGCCGACGACGGGGGGGGGTTCTCACTCGAATTCGTCAGCCGATCTCGATCCACGCGACCCGTTCGCACTCGATGATGTACTCGTGCGATCCATCGGTCACCTTGAGCAGGTCGTCCTGCTCCTCGGGGATCAACATCGCATTCCGGACCACCAGGGTCTCCGCACCCTCGAATTCGATTCGAAGGTCGCGGCCGTTGAGGTCGCTGAATGCTTTTCGAAGCTGATCGGCTTTCACGAATTCCACTCCTCGCGGGACCGTCCCGCACCGTCCTTCTTCTGGTCAGTCGATGACGCCGAGGATGTCGTCCTCGGTCATGATGAGGTACTCGTCGCCCTCGATCTTGATCTCGGTTCCGGCGTATGAACTGAAAATGACGGCATCACCCTTCTTCACGGTGAAGGGAAGGTATTCGCCGGTGTCCTTGTTCAGATTGCCACTGCCAAGCGCGATGACCTTTCCGGTCTTCGGCTTGTCCTTGGCGGATTCGGGGAGGAAGATGCCGGAATCGGTCTGGGTCGCGGCCTCCTCACGCCGGACGATGAGCTTGTCGCCGAGCGGTCGCACGTTCATAAGTACTTGACTCCGAAGAAGAGAAACAGGAAAGGAAGGGTCCCGGTCCGACGCCGGGGTTCTTGCCGTTCGCGTGATGCGCCACGATGGGCGTCTCTCGGTCACGCGGCCGGCCATTGATCCGAATAGTGTCGCCGGACCACCCGGCGGAGGGTTTCGAGCATCGGTTCGATGCCCAGAGGTCGATCGAGCACCGCGAAAACGCCGTCGCGAAGTGCGTCATTGAGTCCCCGGACGCTCTCTCGTCGACTCGGCTGGGGCGGACGGACCAGCACCACCGGCGGCGCGGGTTCGACCCGGCGGAGGATCTGCAGGACCTTCTCGCCGGCCGCCCGACGGTCGCCGTCGGCTTCCATCGGGAGTTCGAGGTCGATCAGGGCGATGTGGATCTCCTCCTCCTCGACCAGACGGGCCGCTTCCCGGCCACTCCGCGCCTCGAGGCAGCGAACGCCGAGGGGATCGAGGAGTCGGGGCAACCCCGCCGTCGGGCCACCTTCCCGCCAGGTGGCGGAGAAAAGCAGGTTGAGTCGGCGGCGAGCCACCGAATCGGTCCTGGGTGAGGTTGGAGGGTTCATCTCGGGCATCTGATCTCCGAGGAAGGGAACAACCCGCGTGCCGAACCTCGACGCCCGACCATCCGGTGAGAGACGATCGGATGGATTCCGGCGCTCGACCTCCGGTCCGCCCCTGAGACCGTGGAATCAGGCCGAAACCCGGGATTTTCCACCCACCGGAGGCGGATCGGGCGGCGGGATCACCCGGACATCACGGCCTCGCCCGAGCTTCCGATCCATCCGGTCGGGGTCCGAGGACGCTCCTTCGCTGCCAAACTGGCACGCGTCGACGGCGGGCCGTGTCAATCGCCCTCGCTTCCGCGTACCTTGTCCGCTTCCCGAATCGACGATCACTCGCCGCCTCGGTCCCGAAATCTCACATCGCCCTCGAACGCCCGGAACCTCGCTTCATGCCTGTCCACACCATCGCCGCCCTCCTCGACGCCCCCCAGGACCACCTCGGCCAGACCGTCACCATTCGTGGATGGGTCCGCACCCGACGCGACGCGAAAGCCGGGCTCAGTTTCCTCCAGATCTCGGATGGTTCCTGCTTCGCGACCATGCAGGTGGTCGCCCCCGGCGACCTCCCGAACTACCAGTCCGACGTCCTTCGGATGACCTCGGGCGCTTCCGCGATCGTGACCGGAGAGGTCGTCGAGAGCCGCGGCAAGGGTCAGTCCATCGAGGTGAAGGCGACCGCACTCGAGGTCGCCGGCTTCGTCGAGGACCCCGACACCTACCCGATCACGCCGAAGCAGCACAGCTTCGAATACCTCCGCGAAGTCGCCCACCTTCGCCCCCGTACCAACACCTTCGGTGCGGTCGGACGGGTGCGGAACTGCCTCTCGATGGCGATCCACGACTTCTTCCAACGTGACGGGTTCCAATGGATCCACACGCCCATCATCACCGCCAACGACTGCGAGGGCGTCGGCGAGATGTTCCGCGTCTCCACCCTCGACCTCGAGAACCTTCCGCGGACCGAAGACGGCGCCGTCGACTTCTCCCAGGATTTCTTCGGCCGCGAATCGCATCTGACGGTGTCCGGACAGCTCGCGGTGGAATGCTGGTGTCTCGCCCTCTCCAAGGCCTACACCTTCGGACCGACCTTCCGCGCCGAGAACTCGAACACCAGCCGCCACCTCGCGGAATTCTGGATGGTCGAACCCGAGATCGCCTTCGCCGATCTCGCCGACGACGCGGATCTCGCGGAAGGCCTGCTCAAGCACTGCTTCCGGACGCTGCTCGATCAACGCGCGGACGACCTCGAGTTCTTCACCGAACGCGTCGAACCGACCTGCATCTCCCGGCTCGAGTCCTTCGTCGACAGCCCCTTCGAGCGGATGGACTACACCGACGCGATCACCATCCTCGAGAAGGCGATCGCCGGTGGTCACGAGTTCGAGTTCCCGGTCGCGTGGGGCACCGACCTGCAGAGCGAGCACGAACGATTCCTGGTGGAGGAACACGTGGGAAGGCCGGTGGTCCTGATGAACTACCCCAAGGACATCAAGGCCTTCTACATGCGGATGAACGACGATGGTCGCACCGTCGCGGCCATGGACGTCCTCGCCCCCGGCATCGGCGAGATCATCGGCGGAAGCCAGCGGGAGGAACGACTCGACGTCCTCGACGCCCGGCTCGACGAGATGGAACTGCCGAAGGAGGAGTACTGGTGGTACCGCGATCTCCGCCGCTACGGCTCCGTGCCGCACGCCGGATTCGGACTCGGTCTCGAACGCCTGATCGCGTACGCCACCGGCATGGCGAACGTCCGCGACGTGATCGCGTTCCCCCGAACCAAGGGCTCCGCCGACTTCTGATCCGCGAACCCGAAGACCCGGCGACGGAGCCTCTCGAATGATCGATCTCGACCAGCACCGCGTGAAGCCGGGGGACCGACCGAATCTCTCGGAGATCCCCGCCCGCCAGGACGCGGGGCTCGACTCGAAGGCCGACGGCGAGGCGCTGCTCGCTTCGAACGTCGAACGGATCGACGAACTTCAGGGCCGACTCTGGGCGGAAGGCCGAAGATCGATCCTGCTCGTGCTGCAGGGCATGGACACCTCCGGCAAGGACGGCACGATCCGGAAGGTCTTCACCGGCGTGAATCCCGCCGCGTTCGAGATCCACCAGTTCGGTGTCCCCGGGCCGCACGAGATCGCCCAGGACTATCTCTGGCGGGCCCACGCCCGCGTGCCCCGGCGAGGGCGGATCGGCATCTTCAACCGATCCCACTATGAAGACGTCCTGGTGGCCCGGGTGGCGAAGCTCGTGGAGAAGTCGGTGTGGA
Source organism: Hyphomonas sp. TMED17 (assembly GCA_002172915.1). Classification (GTDB taxonomy): domain Bacteria; phylum Pseudomonadota; class Alphaproteobacteria; order Caulobacterales; family Hyphomonadaceae; genus Henriciella. The sequence goes on from NHBW01000011.1 coordinate 4,513, forward strand.
AACGTCGCTACGACCACATCAACGACTTCGAACGAATGCTGCACGACGAGGGCACGTCGGTGGTCAAGTGCTTCCTGCACATCTCCCGCGAAGAGCAGTTCGAACGCCTGAACGCGCGAATCGACGATCCGCGGAAGAACTGGAAACTGAGTCCGTCGGACTTCACCGCCCGCGCCGACTGGCCCGAATACCGCGAAGCCTACGAAGACATGCTGGCGCGATGTTCCACGAAGCAGGCCCCCTGGTACGTGGTACCCGCGGACCGGAAGTGGGTTCGAAACGTCATCGTGTCGCAGTTGATACTGGACACCCTCGAGAAAATCGACCCGAAGTACCCGAAAGGCGTCGAGGATCTCGAGGCGCTGCGGACCTTCGCCCGAGACCACCGCGACGCCAACGGGTAGGCTTCAGCCATGAAATGCAACATCGATGCCAAGGGGAAGGCCGTCCGTCTGCTTTCCGGTCTCGCCTGCCTCCTCGCCGGCGTGCTGGTGCTCCTGCTCGGGGGCGTCGAGGGACCCATGCTCTTCGTCGGCATCGCGCTGCTCGGCAGCGGCGGCTTCATGACCTTCGAAGGCTGGAGCGGATGGTGCGCGGTTCGCGCCTTGGGATTCAAGACGCCGCTCTAGGCCGAGAACACGCCTTCATGGGCGTCGCCAGCGGTCGGAGGTAGTCTGCGTGCATGAACACGCACGATCCAGACCGCCGACGTCTTCTCATGTCCACCGCCGGGCTCGCGGCGCTTCCACTCGCGGGTGCCGTCGCCGAAGGCAGTACCCCCATGTCGTCCGAACCGGAATCCGCCTCGAATCGAGACACGCCCACCGACGCGGAGATCACCCCCGCGATCATCGCGGCGGCCGAGCGACTCGCCGGCATCGAATTCACCGACGCCGAGCGCAAGACGATCGCGGCGACGGTCGCGGAACAGATCGACCTCTTCGCGATGCGGGTGGACGCCGGCGCGATGCCGAACGAACTCGCGCCCGCCCTGGTCTTCCGGGCCCTCCCCCCCGGCCGCGGGCTCGACCTCGCGACATCGACCGGCGATCCCGATCGACTTCCCGCCGACCCGGGCCCCCTGCCGGCGGATGACGAGACGATCGCATTCTCGACCGTCGAACGACTGGCGGGGTGGATGCGACGCGGTGATCTCACCAGCGAACGGCTCACCCGGATCTATCTCGACCGGATCGAGCGGCTCGACCCGAAACTCGAGTGCATGATCACGGTGACCGCAGACCGCGCGGTACAGCAGGCGAAGCAGGCCGACTCGGACCGCAAGGCGGGGATCGACCGCGGTCCGCTTCAGGGAATCCCCTACGGCGCGAAGGACATCATCGACGTCGAAGGGATCCCGGCGACCTGGGGCGCCACGCCGTTCAGGGATCGGATCGGCACCACCACCGCGACGGTGATCGAGAAGCTCGACGCGGCGGGCGCCGTGATGCTCGGCAAGACCGCGGTGGGCGCCCTCGCCTACGGCGACATCTGGTTCGGCGGACGCACCAACAATCCCTGGAATCTCGAACAGGGATCCAGCGGCTCGAGCGCCGGAAGCGCGAGCGGAACCGTCGGCGGGCTGATGGCGTTCGCTCTGGGCACTGAGACGCTCGGCTCGATCGTGTCACCGTCGATGCGTTGCGGCGCGACCGGACTCCGACCCACCTTCGGCCGGGTGTCGCGGGCGGGTGCGATGAGCCTCTGCTGGTCGCTCGACAAGATCGGGCCCATCTGTCGAAGCGTCAATGACACCGGGATCGTCCTCGACACGATCAACGGCTACGACCCGCGCGACGCCTCCAGCGTCGGCGTTCCCTTCGCCCACGACCCCGACGAAGGCGTCGCCGGTCTTCGAATCGGGTGGAATCCGGCGTGGTTCGAGAACGCGAATCCGGCCGATCGACTGGCGATCGATCATCTTCGTGAGGCGGGATGCGAACTCGTCAGGGTGACGCTTCCCGATCTTCCCTACGACGCCCTGCTGCTCACGTTGTTCGCGGAGGCCGCCGCCGCGTTCGAATCACTCACCCGTTCGGACGATGACGACGCCTTGAAGTGGCAGGCCCCCCAGGCCTGGCCCAACAGTTTCCGCAAGGCGTGGTTCATCCCCGCCGTCGAGGCGGTGCAGGCGGATCGCGTCCGCCGGCAGGCGATGGACATGATGGCGGACGTGATGGACCGCGTGGACGCGCTCGCCACGCCCGCCTTCGCCGCGAACCTGCTGCTGATCACGAACGCCACCGGTCATCCCACACTCGTTCAACCCGTCGCCTTCGACGGCGGAAGTCCGCACGGATTCACGCTCATCGGACGACTCTTCGACGAAGGAACCCTCTGCCGGCTCGGGCGTGAACTGGAACGACGCTTCGACGTCGCGGACCGGCATCCGGAACTCTGAATCCGGCCACGGCCGGCGGATGGAATCGAACATGCGATCCGACTCGAATGCCCCGCTCGTCGAACCCGTGACCTGGGGTGGCCGAACACTCCGAAGACTGATCCACCGCACCGCCGGCTTCGCGGGTCTCCGACACGTCGTCGATCGAGGGTGGCCGCGCTTCGAGGGCGGTCCCGGTGACGTCGGTCCACCGGTGGTGCTCGTGCACGGATTCGGCGTGGACGGAACGACCATGCTTCAGCTCGGTCGACGACTGGTGAAGCGGAATCGGGTGATCGTCCCCGACCTTCCGGGCTTCGGCCTGCATCCGCGTCACGATCCGACGACGATCGACTTTCCGCACCTGCTCGAATCGATCGACGATCTGATCTCGACCCTCGATCTTCCGGCCCCGGTGCTCGTCGGATCGAGCATGGGTGGGGCGATCGCCGGTGGTTACGCCGCATCCCGCCCCGACGCCGTCGCCGGGCTGGTGGTGATCGGACCCGCGGGAATCGAACCGCCGATCGACACCGAGATCTTCGCCGCGGCGAAGCGGGACGAGCACCTGCTCCGCATCGAATCGACCGCCGACTTCGCGCGGGTCTACGACCTGAACTTCACGAAGGCCCCCTGGATGCCTCGATGGATGAAGGGCGTCGTCGCCCGGGAGTCCGCGCATCGAGCCGATGATCACGAGATCATCCTGCGGAACCTCGAAGAAGTGATGCTCGGAAGTCCGGATCGCTTTCACACCGTGACCTGCCCCACCGAGATCGTGTGGGGCGGGGACGACCGGATCATCCATCCGTCGGCGGCTCCGTGCTGGCAGGCGGCGATCCCGCATGCGAATCTCACCGTCATCGAACGGGCCGGCCATTCGACCATGGTCGAACGCCCGGACGAGATCGCGACGATCGTCGAAAATCTTCTCGCGCGGATCCGGTCGACGGCGCACTGACCACGCGAATCAGTCGAGCGGCACCCGATCGACCTGCGGATATTCATCCACCCAGACCGGATCGATCCCGGTGACGAACTGGATCCGGGACGGCCGACCCGCTCGGAAGCCTACCGTCGCGGTGCCCGCGACCGAGACCGGCTCCGCGTCCAGATCGAGGATCTCGAGGGACCACACCCGCTCGAACCCTTCGAAACAAGGCGGACACGCCTCGGGATCGATCGGCGTGAAGCGGTATCGACGCGGACCGAGGCCGATCGGACCGTTGCCGTAGAGAAGTTCCTGCAGATCGATCTCGTGGACGCCTTCGCTGGCCATCAGGCCCTCGCGATGCAGGTCGAGATCGACCGCGAGATCGACGATCGGCGGCAGCGAGGATCCCGGCGACACCGCCTCGATCGAGGCGCGGTCCACGATCCGGAGATCGATGGCGAGACCTTCCTGCGTCGGCTTCGTGACGATTCGGAAGGACTCCGGCGGTCCTGCGTAGTCGAGTTCGAGGTTCGGTTCCCCCGCCGCGGGATCGAGTCGGAGCGAGCCGACGGCCCGGTCGTACCGCGGTTGGCCGCTCACCGCGACGTAGTCGAGTCGCCCGCCTTCGACGGAGGCGACGGCGCCGCCGAACACCTGGCCCTGCGTCGTGTTCAACCACCAGCGGAGCNGTCCCGGCGACGCGACCTCCGGTCGTTCTCCGGCGACCTGTTCACGAACCCCGAGTCCACGATCGGAAGCCTGCCGGAGCACGAGGATCTCGGCCTTTCGCGCCGCCCGGTCGTCGATGACCATCGCGAAGGGATCGAGGATCGCCTGCGGATTCTCGATCGGATTCGCTTCGAGCACCAGGAGCTTCGGCCGGGAACCGATGGCGATGGTCCCGAGCTCCGGTCGTCCGTTCGCCTCCGCGGGAATCCGCGTGAGGTTGGCAAGCAGTTCGATGTTCCCCTCGCCGGCCTTCACCCGTGCCGCGAGCATTTTCGAGAATGCGTCGAGCGCTCGCCCCTCGGGGGAGATCGTCGCGAGCCCCCGAACGCTCGAGGGCCGCGCATTCGGGACGGCCGCGATCAATTCCGCCGCCGGAATCTCCTTGCGAAGCGTCCGGGCGGACACGCAACGGGCCCCCCTGGAATCGACCACCGCCTCGGGCAGGATGACGCCGCCGATACCGGCGAGCAGCGTGTCGACCAGACGCCCGCCCTCGAGCCAGGCGGATTCATTCCCACCGCCGATCACCAGCGGCGCGACCATGACGTATCGACCGCGACCGGTGACCACCACGTCGTTCGGTCGCATCACGATGTTGCTCGCGGCGTAGATGCCCTCCACCGCGCCGTCCTCGATCGCGACCGTGGACTCGTCGAGCGCCATCGCCTCCCAACGACCGTTTTCGCCGCGAACGAAGTCGGTGAGAATCGTCGCGCCCGTGATCAACAGCCGCGGTGAGGGCAGGGTCGCGCCTTCGAACCCGTTCGGTGCCGGCGGACCGGCGACCCCGGCGTCGCCGCCCGCAGGCGGCGACGTCGCGGGCGGTCTTTCCTGCCCGGAGGACGTGAACGCGAGAAGACCCGTGAAGAGCAGGGCCGCGGCGGAAATCAGGTGTCGTCGAAGATGCAGCGGTGTCATGCCGACATGCTACGGTGCCGGAAGCGACCTTCGCCGAACCCTTCAGGGCAATTTTCATGTCGATCCCGTTTGCCGGCCTTTCCGCACTCCTCGTCACCCTGTCGCTCGATGGCGGCGTCCCCGTCGCCTCGTCGAAGGCGGGCGTTTTCGAGGCGATTCCCGTCGAAGGACTTACGGACGCGGTCCGCATCGAACTCGATGNGCTCGGGACACCGTCGATCGAGGCGGATGATCGGAACGACGCGTTCGCGGCCCTCGGGTTCATGCATGCGCGGGATCGACTCGTCCAGATGGATCTGACCCGACGCAGCATGGCCGGGGAGCTGGCGGCGCTCGTGGGCCCCGCGATGGTGGCGGCGGACCGGACCCCGACGCTTCAGCGGCGCCGCGAGCTCGCGGAACGAATCGTCACGGAACTTCCNGACGCCGAACGGGCCCTTCTCGAGCATTACACCCGCGGCGTCAACGCGGCCATCGCGTCGATCGATCCCCCGCCGGCGGAGTATCGGCTGCTCAACATCCGTCCCGAGCCATGGCGTCCGTCGGACTCGGTGCTCGTGATGCTCGCCCTCTTCGACAGCCTCCAGCGGTCGGCCAACGCCGAACCGGACGTCGGGCTTCTTCGCGAGACGGTCTCCCCGGAAGTCGCCGCCTGGCTCCTCAGCGTGCAGGGACGATGGGATGCCCTGCTGATCGATCCGGCCGACGCGGAGATCATTCCCGATCCACCCGACCGCGGAGCCTCCGCACCCGACGCCGGACAGGCATGGCTCGCCGACCCGCCGACCCCCGACCTCCGGCCCGGTTCGAACAGTTTCGCGGTCGCGGGTCGACTGACGTCCGATGGACGCGCGATCCTCGCGAACGATCCGCATCTTCGGTACTCGACGCCGGGCATCTGGTACCCCGCCGCACTCGCCTGGAAGAACGTCGATCTCGTGGGCATCACGATCCCTGGAACGCCCGGGTTCCCGATCGGCTCCACCGAGGCGGTGGCGTGGGGACTCACCAACACCACCGGCGACTTCGAAGATCTGGTCCTGATCGACGTCGACCCCGACGACCCCGGGCGATATCGCGTTCCCGGCGGATGGGAGGCGTTCGACGTGCGCCCGGTCGAGATCGAAGTCCGGGGTGCGGACCCCGTCGTCCTCGAAAGTCGCTGGACGCGATGGGGTCCGGTGCTGGAGGACACGCCGTGGTCGGATCGACCGGTGAGTCTGCTTCGAGTCTCGGATCAGCCCGGCGCNGTGAACCTCGGACTCGTCGATCTCGGCGAGGTCGACGACGTCGATGCGGCCCTCGACGTGGCCGCCCGGTGGCATGGCCCGTCGCAGAACGTNCTGATCGCCGATCGCCACGGTCGGATCGGCTGGACCCTGAGTGGATGGCTTCCCGATCGCCGCGGCTACGACGGGCGAAGCCCCGTGATCCACGACGCGACCACCGGCTGGTTCGGCCCGCTGCCGGAGGCCGATCGCCCCCGGGTGGTCGATCCCGAGTCGGGTTTCCTCTTCACGGCGAACAACCGACTCGTTCCGCTCGAAGCCGCCGCCAAAATCGGCAACAACTGGGCGGACGGCGGACGTGCCTGGCGGATCCGTCAGGACCTGACCGCGACCCGGCCGGCCTCCGAACTCGATCTGCTCGCGATCCAGCTCGACGAGACGATCCAGCGGTTCATCCCCTTCCGCCGCCTTCTGATCGAAGCGCTCGAGTCGATGCCTCCCGAGCCGGACCGCGACGCCACGCTCGAGATCGTCCGCGACTGGGACGGCCGCGCCGCCGCCGACAGCGTCGCAGTGCCCGTGGTCGAGGCCTTTCGCCGGTCGGTGATTCGACGAACCCGTACCGCGATCTTCGACCGCGTGATGTCGGTACCCGACCTCGACGAATCGTCCCGCCGATCCGCCGCCTCCGCGATCGGCGAGAACATCTGTCTTGCGACGCTCGAGCGGCGATATCCCACCCTGCTTCCCGCGCGGCTCGATTCCTGGGATCAGGTGCTTCGTGATGCGGCGACGAAGGCGACCGACGCGTACGTCGAGGATCCGGACACCCCGTGGTCGGAACGAAATCGAGGCGTCTTCCCGAATCCCCTCGGTGCGGTCAATCCACTGATCGGTGATCGCTTCGATCTTCCTTCGGTGACGCAGGCGGGGCACTGGGGCGCCGTTCGGGTGCAGAGCGGATCGTTCGGCGCCTCGGCCCGGATGATCGTGTCGCCCTCGGATCGATCCAAAGCCATCCTCACCGTGCCGGGAGGACAATCCGGCGATCCGCGATCGCCGCACTTCGCGGATCGTCACGATGCATGGGCGGATGCCGATCCCGCACCCATGCTGCCCGGAACCGCGATCGAGACGATCGAACTGATTCCAGCCTCGAACTGATCGATGATCCCGCCCGGAGTCGGGACGGCTTCAGGGTCGCGTCGCGGTCGTCCCGGGACGCTCCCAGTTGATCGCCAGAACCATCGGCGATCCGGATTTCTCGAGCACGCTCATCGGTATGACGATCGTCGAGACACCGCGCTTCGCGGTGACACCGACCCCCGGAACGGTCTGCACCAGATTCGCCGCGACCGACGCGCCGGTGATCTCCACCGCGATGGTCAGGTTCTCGTTCAGTTCGACCTTCTGGATCGTCTGGTCGAGCGCCTTCTGCATCGCCGTCCGCTTCTTCGCGGAGACGTGGAGGGCGCGATACCAGCGAGCGTCGTCACCACGCGGAATGACGACCCGGACGGTACCGCCGTCCGCGGCGAAGTCCGCGGCATCCACGACCAGGTCTTCGAACGACACGTCGTCGATGGACTCGAAATCGCCGACGGTGATCGTGAGCTGGGCGCCATCAGTCCACTTGACGCCCTTGGACGCCGTCGGTCGGATCGTGGAGATACCGGGCGTGGTCAGTGCCGCGACGGTCATCGTGCCCTTGCCGCCGGCGTCCATGACGATCCGAATGCCCGCGGGATCCTGCGATGAGCAACCACCGGCAAGCACCGCCATCGCGACGATCGCGAGCGGGATCAGACGGGCTCCGTGACGATTGAGGATCGGAATGCCTTGCATGTCGAATGCTCCTGCCGGGCGGACGAGGTGGACGGCCCCTTGCCGTTCGGGAGGGAGCGTACCGCGCCACCCCCTTGTGACGAAAACCGGAGTACGCGGTACCGTGATGCTTCCGGAGGTCCTGATGCTCGCCATACGCCGATTCTTCAAGACGATGCTCGGCGTGGCCACGCCGATGCAGATCCTGCTCGCGTGCCTTCTGGGCTCGATGCTCGGATTCCTGCCGGTCCCGGGCCCCGGCCTCGCCGCGTCCATCGTCCTCGTATTCCTCCTGCTGGTGCTGAACGCGAACATCTTCCTCGCGGGCCTCGTGACCTTCGGGACCAAGATCGTGGCGCTCGCGGCGGCGCCGATCGTGTTCGAGGTCGGCCGATTCCTGATCGACGGTCCGACCGAGCCGGTCGCACGACTGCTCGCCAACGGACCGGTCACCGCCTGGCTCGGATTCGACGCGTACCTGGTCATCGGCGGGCTCGCGGTCGGGTTGGTGACGGGTTTCCTGGTCGGCGTGATCGTCGGGCGAATGGTCCGGGACATCCGGAACACCCTCGGTCGACTCGAACGCGAGAACGATCTGGTCGCGTTCCTCGCCGAGCGTCGGACCACGAAGTTCGCGGCCTGGATCCTCTTCGGCGGAATTCCGAAGGGTGGCTTCTCGGCGATGGCCGATCGACGTGGCTCACCGATCCGGATCACCGGCGTCATCGTGGTGATCCTGCTCGCGGGAATGGTCGTGATCACCGCATGGCTCGCATCGGGCGAGGTGGCGAGGCGATCGCTCGAACGTGAGCTCACTCGATTGAACGGCGCGACCGTCGACGTCGAAGACGTCCGCATCGACTGGTTGCAAGGTCGGACCACGATCGTCGGCCTCGCGGTCTGTGATTCGACGGCCCTCGACCGGGATCTCCTGCAGGCCCGGGAGATCGCCGCCGATTTCGATCTTGCGGCGGTCCTCCGACGAAGACTCGCCGTGGATCTGGTGCGGACCGAGGATGGCCGGAGCGACGTCGCCCGAGCACGCCCGGGACGAATGGAACGTGATGCCGATCCGACGTCGGAGACGGCGGGAACGACTCCGCCGGAGGGGGGTGCGGAGGATGCGCCGTCTTCAGGCACCGAGCTGGAGTCCTATCTCCGAACCGCCGAGGCATGGCGTGAACGACTCCAACAGGTCGGACGCGTGCTCGAAGACCTCGCGGATCGAATCCCGAGTTCCCTCGACCGCGACGGATCCGGCGCGGAGACGACGACGGACGCCTTCGAGGCATGGCTTCAGCGGGAAGTCGACCGACTCGGATACGCCGGTGTCCGCGCAACCCATCTGATCGACTCGACGCCGACCCTTCTGATTCGAAGGATCGAGGCGCTCGGGGTTCGCCGCGACGGGGGCGGTCCCTTCGGCGATCTGTTCGACATCGTGGCCACCTCGTGCTCCACCCGACCGACGCTGGTCGAGGCTCCACCGAGCCTGAAAGTCGCCGCACGCGACGAGTCCCTCCTCATCGAGTTCGAGCTGGGGGGCCTCGCCCGCGTTGCGAGCGACAATCGATTCGACGTCGCGATGCGCGATCTCCCGGCGGGCATCATCGTCAACCAGCTCGTGGCCACGGATCCCTCCCCTTTCGACGGTGGAAGCATCGACGCGGGCATCGTCGGTACGTTCCGCCTTCGACCCGAGGTCCGCATCACGGCACCGATCGACGTGACGCTTCGCGACGCGACCATCCGGATCGGCGGCGAGTCGGCCTTCATCCGTGAACTTCCGGTGCGCATCGACGCCATCGGACGACTCGACGACCCGTCGATCATGATCGACGACCGGCGGCTCGCCGACGCCCTTCGGGACGCCGGCGCCGAAGCGCTCGCGTCCCGCGCCCGGGAAGCGGCTGACGAACAGATCGGCCGAGGCCTCGACCGACTCGAAGCGGAGACGGGAATCCGACTTCCGGACGAATTGCAGGAAGGAATCGGCGAGGCGATCGGTCAGGGACTCGGGAATCTCTTCGGCGGCGGGGACGACTGAATCGGACGCCGCGGCTACCGTGACGATCCATCGACGATCTCTTTCATTCCTTCCCTTTCGCCGGACCGCCTCCATGACCACGACCAGCCCCTCGATCCCCGACATCGAGTCCGTTCGCCGTCTGTACCCCGGACTTGAAACCGACACGGTGCTGCTAGAGAACGCCGGCGGTTCGCAGGTCCCGTTGTTCGTCGCCGATGCGATCCGGGACCATCTCCTTCACGACTACGTCCAGCTCGGCGCGGGTTACCCGGCGAGCGATCGCGCCACGGCCACCGTCGAACGCGCGCATCGTTTTCTCGACCGCTACGTGAATGGTGAAGGAATCGGACGAGTCATTCTCGGTTCGAGCTGCACCAGCCTCATGCACGTGCTGTCACACGCCATCGCGCCGACCATCGAGGCCGGCGACGAGATCGTGGTCTGCGAACAGGGGCACGAGGCGAACATCGGCTGCTGGCTCGAACTCGAAGCCCGCGGTGCCGTCATCCGATGGTGGACCGTCGATCCGGAGACGGGCTCGCTCGATCTCGACACGCTTCGGGCGGTGCTTTCGGATCGGACCCGTTACGTCGCGTTCCCGCACGTTTCGAATCTTCTCGGCGAAATCGTCGACGTCGAAGCGGCGACCCGACTCGTTCACGCCGCCGGCGGCCGTGTGATCGTGGACGGCGTCGCCTACGCCCCCCATCGGGCCATCGACGTCCGCGCCTGGGACGTCGACTTCTACGCCTGGAGCACCTACAAGGTCTACGGGCCTCACATGGGCGGACTCTTCGCGAGGAACGACGCGCTCGCCGAACTGCAGGGGCCGAACCACTTCTTCATTCCTCGGGACGAAATCCCGTACAAGTTCGAACTCGGCGGCGCGAGTCACGAGGGTTGCGCGGGAATCTGCGGCCTCGCCCGACTGCTCGCCATCCTCGCAGGGGACGCGGAACCCGCCGCCGACATCGCGGCGACCTGCGACTTCGAGACGGTTCGGAGCGCTTTCGAAACCATGACCGCGATGGAGGCGCCGGTACAAGCCCGACTGCTCGAACGGCTCGGGCGACATGATTCCGTGAAAATCATCGGACCGAGTTCGTCGGATACACGTGTCCGCGTATCTACGATTTCGATGCTCCACGAGTCACTCGACCCTGGCAGGATCGTCGAAATCGCCCATGCCGCCGACATCGGAATCCGTCAAGGGCACATGTACGCCTACCGGCTCTGCGAGCGGATGGGCATTCCGGTCGATGCCGGAGTGGTCCGAATCTCCGCGGTGCACTACAACACGGTTTCGGAAGTCGATCGTCTCTGCGACGTCCTCGATGAATCGTTCGCTGGTTGAACGTCGAACAGGTTCTGGGACGCTTGCCACTCTTTTTACGAACCACGCGTGAAGTGCTCGGGTATCGAACCCCTTCCTGCCGATCTATCGAGAGACATGCCCTCAAGCACCCACCAGAAGATCATCAGCCGCCCGATCGAGATTGAGGCACCCCCCCGGACCGGTGACTGCGACGTCACCGCGAGTGGTCTCATTTCCGAGGACGAGGGGCCGATGCCGTCGGCGGACAGTCTTCGCGCCGCGAGAAGCATGCTTCTCGCGGAATACGGGCCCTGCGTCGCCTGTCACGCTGAAACGCTGATCGCCGCCGCCCGCCGGCTCGACTCGACCCGCTGATCCGGGAAGCGACCCGATCGACCCACCGGTTTCCGAAAATCGCGGAACCGCAGGCGATATGGGACATCCACCGATATTCCGAAGAATTGAGTCTTGGCGATCGTCGCCTTCGTGCGATCATTGTCCTGGAGCATCGAACCATGAAGATTTGTGCGCATTCCGCCGTCCTCGCGACCCTCCTGGCCATGACGACGTCCGCCTCGGCGGGTGACGGTCTCTCCGTCATCGAGACCACGCCACGTCGCGCCGTCCTCGATGCCGCCACCGATGCGATCATCCAGGTGACCTTCGATCGCGCCGTGGATCCAGCGACGCTGGGTGTCGAGACCTTCCACGCGTTCAGCCGCGGCGCCGGACCGCTCACCGGCACCCTGTCGGTCTCCCGCGACGGGCGGACCGTCTCGCTCACGCCGCTTCGCGACGCGAGCCCGGGAGAACCCGTGACGGTCACGCTCGGCCACGGCCTGCGAGGCCTCGATGGATCCTCGCTGCGTGCGCGCGGGCATCAGTTCCGATACTGGACGCAGGCCGGCGCCGGCGACCTCCAGTTCGAGATCGCACAGTCGATCACCACCCGCGCCTTCCCCGGCGAAGACGTCATCCCCTACGGCGGAACGGCGACCGACCTCGATGGCGACGGCTGGATCGATCTCTCGATCGTCAATGAAGCGACCGACGACGTCCGGGTCTTCATGAACCTGGGCGACGCCACCTGTCGCGTCGACTCCTTCCTCCAGCCGGGGAATGCAATCGGTTCGGTACCGAGTCCATCCGAAGCGGCGGATTTCAATCTCGACGGACTGCCTGATCTCTGCATCGCGAACATCGCCGGCGACAGCGTCTCCGTCCTGCTGGGCAACGGTGATGGAACCTACGGACCGGCCCAGACGCTCGACACCGGCGACGGGGCCCGCGGCATCACCGTCCTCGACCTCGACGGCGACGGCGACCTCGACATCGCGAGCTCGGCGTACTACTCGAACAATCTTCGACTCCTCTTCAACGACGGCACCGGAGTGTTCGGCGGACTGACCTCGCTCAATCCCGGCATCAACGGGGAATGGAGCATCCAGGCCGACGACATGAACGGCGACGGACTCTTCGACCTGGTGATCGGCGGTCAGAGCCAGGTGCGGGTCCTGCTCGCCAACGCAGGCGGCGGATTCACGAATCACAGCACGCGTTCGGTCAGCGGACGCACCTGGCAACTCAACCTCGCGGATCTGGACGGCGACGGGGCAGTCGACGTCGCCTGTGTGAATTCCTTCGCGGACGAAGGCTTCGTCTTCCTCAACGACGGCCGTGGAGGCCTTCGTCCCGGGGTCAGCCACGACACCGACCCCTTCCCGCTCGCCAGTGATCTCGGCGACCTCGACGGCGATGGAGATCTCGACTGGATCACCTCGAGCTACGGTGGCGACTGGTTCCTGTTCCTCAACGACGGGATGGGCGGTTTTCAGTTCCACTCCAGTTTCGACGCACCGATCGCGGCCAGCTGCTCGCTTCCGGTCGACATGGACCGTGACGGTGACCTGGACCTCGTGTTCGTCGACGAACTCGACGATTCCATGATCATCATGAGCAACGGCGGATACGACCCCCCCGGACCTCTCGGGGATCTCGACGGGAACGGGTCCGTCGACGGTGCGGATCTCGGAATAATGCTGGCGGCCTGGGGCGTCTGTCCGGCGCCCTGCCCCCCCGATCTCGACGACAACGGACGAGTGGACGGCGCCGACCTCGGTCTCCTGCTCATCGACTGGAACTGAGCCCCGCGGCCGCACCACGAAGGAGCCCCGACGATGCGGGGCCTCGGTGTGATCGTCGGGATGCTGGGCCGGCAGCCTCGGGACCGGCGGACCCGGGTCAATCCCAGCGGAAGACGCCCTTCTTCCAGGCGTACACGTACGCCACCACGCTGGTCGCGATGAAGAACATGATGCGACCGAGGAAGAGCGCCGACTCGGAGGACTGCGGCTCCAGCTTCGCGAAGGTCACCGCCCACGGGTAGAGGAAGATGATCTCGACGTCGAAGACCAGGAAGGTCATCGCGAGGATGTAGAACCGGACGTTGAATCGCTTCCGGGCCGATCCGATCGGATCCATTCCGGACTCGTAGGCGAGACCCTTCACCGCACCCTGGGCCTGAGGGCCGATCAGCGACGTCGCCACGATGTTGATGACGATGAACAGGAACGCCATCACGATGATGACCCCGATCGGGATGTAGCTGGTGATGCCGTCGAGCGCGAGGGTGATCATGGGTGGGTCTGGATCCGAAAACGATGCGGAGCGGACCGACGATGCCGCCGGGGGTGTGGAGAGGATACCGATCCCGGCTTGATCGCGACGGAGCGGTCCGCCGTGGGAGCATCGCCGAAGCCCCCCGAATACGCTCTACGCATGCCCGAAGCCCCCAACGAAACCCATCCCGTGGTCTTCCTGCATGGTTGGTGCGGCCGAGCCGACGAAGTCGACTCGATCCGAGCCACCCTGCCGGGACCGGTCCTCCCGATCTCCTGGATGCCCGCCGGGGGTGATTTCGACCTCGAAACATGGCCGACCGAGCCGGACCCCGAAGGCGGTCGGGAGATCGCGAAGGGATTCGCCGATGACGTCCTGCGGCGGGTTCGAACCACGATCATCGACGCGGGATTCGTCGGCGCGACCGTGATCGGACATTCTCTCGGTGGTGGCATGGCGTGTGTCCTGGCGAAGGATCCCGATCTGGCCGTCAGGCAGGTGGTGCTGCTCGATTCCAGTGCACCGATGATGCCGGATCGACGTCAGGACTACATCGATCGAATGCTCCCCTGGGTGGACCGCGTCGCGACCGGGGGGCGATTGCTGGCCCAGGCCGGATGGATCGCGGAAGCCTCTTCGTGGGTCCCCGATTTCTTCTCGCTGGAGGACCAGGGCCCGGCCCGCCTGCACATCGAGCGGCGATTCCTCTTCACACCGGTGGTCGAAGCCGCCCTCACCATCGCGGGCGGCGTGCAGTGGCCGATCACCGAATCCCTCGAATCGATCGACTGTCCCGTCCACGGTCTTGCGGGTGAGCATGGTCGGATGCCGGTCGAGGCGTTGCTCGCCTGCCGGCCCGACGCGAAGGTCGAGCGGATGGAAGGCACCGGGCACTATCCGCATCGCTTTCAGGCCGAGCGGACCCGAAAGTGGCTCGCGACCGGCCCGTTTGCCCCCACGTCGGCCTGAGCATGGATCGGGCCGGGCGATCGAGGATCAAGCGGCGCGACCGATTCGACGAAGCATGAGGACCAACACCAGGCCGAAGATGACGAGACCGCCGAATCCGGCTCCCACGATGAGACGCAGTCCGCCGATCGCGCGATCCACGATGTCCACCGCGGTTTCCTGAGCCGCTTCGATCGCCGAGCCGGATTCCGACGCGACCATCGCTCGCAGCGCATCCATGGTGTTGTCACGTTCCGCCGCGACACCTCGAACCAACGCCTCGCGCTCCTCGCCGACCGCGGCCAGAACGAGCTCCCGCTCCGACTGCAGGATCTCGATCGTCTCCAGCCGCTGGCGTTCGAAATCCTCCTGNACCGCCACCCGCTCCTGCTGCACCAGGACGAGCATGCGATCGAATCCATCGTCGACNACCTCGGTCACCTCGTCCATCGCGTCCTGCGAGAGCCGTTCGATCGACGCCACGATCGAATCACCCTTGTCGTCGAGCGACACGGGGATCTCCCGGATCGCCCCGTGCACGGCCTGCATCTCCAGATCGAGAAGATCCAGGCTCGACAGCGCCCGATCGACCGCGTCGTCGTCGAGCACCTGCCGCACCGCGAAATCCGCCTGCCAGCGCAGGTCCTGGGGGAAGTCGTCGAGCGCCGAACCGAGCCGGTAGTAGGCGGCACCGGCGATGAACTCGAAGGTCGCCACGGAATCCATCAGCGTCCGCAGCCGATCGTCTTCCCGCGCCACCGGGGAGATCGCCGAGGGCCTGGCGATGGTGAGACTGGTGATCGCATGTTCGCTCGCGAGCTCGAGGATCAACGACTCCGCGAGATCTCGATCGAGGAGCATCCGATCCAGCGCGACATCGAGTTCCATGCCGATCGCGGCCAGCATTCGATCGACCACCTCGGGGCGGTCCCCCAACGCCTCGGTCCCATCTCCGTCGCAGAAGAACGTTCGGAGCTGCACCTGAAGCACCCACGAATCCACCGCCGCCGCGATGGGGTTGATCCGAAGGGCGGCCCGTCGAATCTCCGACACCGCGGCGGTCCGGAATCGCATCGCGTTCGCGACGATCACCGGTTCATCGGTTCCGTCGAGAATCTCCCCCATCGCGAGATCGATCTCCTGCGTCGCCGACCTGGCGTAGTCTTGCAGAAGCATCTGCGCCAGCTCGGGTGAGAGTTCGTTCCGCACCGATGGGTACTTCCGGTAGTCATCCACCTTCGGTCGGGCCACCTCGCAACCGACCATGCACACCACGATCCCGGCGAGGACGGCGCGGAACGGGCGATTCAATCCCGGTGCACTCGATCTCGATGGCCTCGATATTCGCATGCCAGGACTCCGGGTGGGTATCGGGGAAGCGTCATCGCCTCGCTGCACCGGTCTCAAGCGTACAATCCTCGATCGTTCAGGGCGTAGCTCAGCTTGGTAGAGCGGCGGCTTTGGGAGTCGCAGGTCGCAGGTTCGAATCCTGTCGCCCTGATTCAGGCCCATCGGAATCGATGATTTCGGTGGGCCTGTTCTCTTGCTCGACATCGATCGGAACGATCATCGCTCGAAGGTGAACGCCATCCGCCCGTCCCGGGTGCCCGTCTCGACCAGCCGGCCGTTCTTCGGAGGTCGGACCCGGACCTGCTTCGCCGATTCGCTCGTGAACTCGACCTCGATGACCTCGGGGGTCCAGGCCAGCCGGGCGATCGTCAGTCCGCCTCGGACCCGAAGTCCCCGGACCTCCCCCGAAGGCCACGCGGCGGGCAACGCCGGCAGCAGGTCGATCTGGAATCTCGGAGGAACCCCCGGCGCGAATGCGTCCGGGAGCGGAACGTGGGACTGGACCAGCATCTCCGCGATGCCCGCCGCCCCGCCGAAGTTCCCGTCGATCTGGAACGGCGGATGGTTGTCGAAGAGGTTGGGCAGCGTCGACTTCACGAGCAGCAGCCGCAGGTTCTCGTAGGCCGCTTCACCGTCGTGCAGTCGCGCCATGAAGTTGACGAGCCAGGCGCGACTCCACCCGGTGTGTCCACCGCCGTTGGCGAGCCGGAAGTCGAGCGACTTTCGAGCCGCGGCCAGCAGCTCGGGCGTGGTCTCGTGATTGAACTGGGCGCCCGGGTGCAGTCCGTACAGATGCGAGATGTGACGGTGTCCCGGTTCCGCCTCGCCGAAGGGTCGCGACCACTCCATCAGACGGCCGTCGTCCCCGATGCTCGGCATCGCGAGCCGGTCCCGCGCGGTCTTCGCGGCGACGACCACCTCGTCGTCGGACGCTTCGAGCACCGTCGCCGCATCGATCAGGTTCGTGAAGACGTCCCAGATGATCTCCTGATCCATCGCATTCCCCATGCCGATGTCGGCCCGCTGCCCGTCCTCGGTGATGAAGGTGTTCTCGGGCGAACTGCTGGGACCGGAAACGAGCCGGCCGGTCGCCGGGTCCTCGCAGAGGTAGTCGAGATAGAACTCGGACGCCCCGCGCAGGAGCGGCCAGGCCCGCTCGCGAAGAAAGACCTCGTCGCCCGAATGCAGGTAGTGCTCCCAGAGGTGCCGGGTCATCCATCCCCCGCCGTGGGGCCACATCCCCCACACCGTTCGACCGATGGGGACCGTGAACGCCCAGGCGTCCGAAGTGTGGTGCGCCATCCATCCGTCCGCGCCGTAGAGCCGTTCGGCCGTCTCGCGTCCACGTTCCGCCAGACGTTCCGTGAAATCGAACACCGGCTCGTGGAACTCCGCGAGGTTTCCGATCTCCGCCGGCCAGTAGTTCATCTGGAGATTGATGTTGACGTGGTAGTCGGCATTCCACGGTGCTTCGAGGTGCTCGTTCCAGATGCCCTGAAGATTGGCCGGCATGGTTCCCGGCCGCGAACAGGAGATCGTCAGGTATCGGGCGAACTGGAAATAGAGGCGGAAGAGCGCCGGATCCTCGGCGCCGGCTCGAAGTTCCTCCAGCCTCACGTCGGTCGGCTTCGCCGCCTGCGGCGAGGTTCCAAGATCGATGGTCACCCGCTCGAAGGGCGGCTGAAAGGAAGCGAGATGTCGATCGAGGAGCTCGTCGAAATCATGGACCAGCGCCGCTTCGGCCCGCCGCTCGACTTCCGCCCGAGGGTCGGCGACGCCGTATCCGGGCATGTTGGTCGCACCGGCGATCACCACGGTGTACGCCCGAACCCGGCGCGCGATGTCCGAATGAATCCGAAGTCCGGCCAGGACCGCGTCGTCCGGCACGGGGATCGCCTCGCCGAATTCGTGGAGCGCCTCCCCGTCGACCACCGCGATTCCCGCATATCGCACCCCGGGATGCTCCCCGTTGATCGCGCGACCGTGCAGCATCCACGAATTCCCCGTGCGCTTCGTCGTTTCATCGCTCCCGACCGCCGTTCCACCTTCGTGGATGCGTTCGCGTCCGAGCGCGACCGCCGCGTGCATCCCTCGAGGGGCGTCGGTCTCCCACCGCACCACGATCACGTCATCCGCTTCGCTCGCGAACATCCGGCAACGATAGCGATGACCGTTCGACGCGAAGGTGGTCTCGGTGACGCCGGTTCCGAGATCCAGTGAACGCCGATAGCCGCTGATCGCGTCGAGATCGTCGACCCAGCGGGTCCCGACCGTGAACAGCGTCTGATGGCTCCGCGTGAGACGTTCGCTCATGAATTCCTGCTGCATGATCCGCTGCGCGCCGGTCACGTCACCCGCGAACCAGAGATCCCGTGCCCGTTGCAGCGCGTCATCCGGCGGATCACGGTGCCGGTCGATCGGCGATCCGGCCCAGACCGATTCCTCACTCACCTGGATCGTCCCCAGCACATCCCCGTACACCATTCCGCCGAGCCGACCGTTTCCAATCGGGAGCGCTTCCGTCCACGCATCGGCCGGACGTTGGTACCAGAGCACGTCGCCACTCGGTGCTTCATCACGACTGGCCGCGATCCGCCGGGTCGCCACGGACCCCGCGGGGATCATGCCGGCGGCGGCGGCCGCGGTTTGGAGACTCGCGTGAAGAACCGGACCGGCCGCCGCGTCGATCGGGCCGGGTTCATCACCGACGGTGAAGTGCCACGCACCGGAGAGATCGAGCGCTCCGTCCGGACCATCCAGACGTGGCGTTCCGTCCCAGATGCCGCCATCACCCCCTGAATCGTGAACGCGGACCGCGATGACGCTGATCCGACCCGGGCGTACCAACGATAAGGGAATCGTGTACCGGCGCGACGACTGCCACGCACTCCGGGGCTGCGGAGGCATGCCACCCGTTCCGCCGATGCGCACCCCGTCGAAGAAGGTCTCGTCCGCATCGTCGATCGCACCCAGCTCCAGGCGAAGTGGCGCTGCTTCCCATTCGGCGGGGACTTCGATCGGAAGGACGTACCACGCGAAGCCGTCGTACTCGGTGAGACCGGACGCCGCGTCACTCCACGCCGATGGCACCATTCGCAGCGACGGCGGATCCGCATGGGCGCTTCCGCCGATCGCGAGGCTCGTGATGATCAGGGAGACCGTGCTGATCAGCGTGCGCTTCATCGTCGCGTTCGACATGAGGGATTCCCGGTCGGCCGCCCGGCCACGGAAGCGTCGCTGGCGGACCGTCATCGATGGTACCTTTCCTTGAATGTTGCGACCCGCGACATCCCGGGACGCATCCGCCATCGCCGCGATCTACGCGCCGTTCGTGGAGGGTGGCACCGTGAGTTTCGAATCGACCGCCCCCGATGCGGCCGAAATGGCCCGGCGAATCGAAGGCACCCTTCAGGAACATCCGTGGCTGGTCGCCGAAGACGATCACGGCGATATCGTCGGATACGCGTACGCGACGGGTTTCCGTGGGCGTCACGCCTACCGTTTCACCGCCGAGACCTCCGTCTACGTCAGCCCCGCGGCGCAGGGACGCGGCGTCGGATCCGAGCTTGCGATCGCACTTCTCGACGCACTTCGGGCGTCGGGCTACCGAACCGCCGTCGCCGTCATCACGCTTCCCAACGATCCAAGCATCCGGATGCACGAGCGGGTCGGCTATCGGGAAGCCGGTCGATTGCCCGCGGTCGGGTGGAAGGCGGGCCGCTGGAACGACATCGGGTACTGGCATCTCGCCCTCGGGGATGGAGATCCTTTGGAAATCCGCTGAACACCCGCGGGGCGCTTCGGCCGCCGGCCCGGGCTCCGATAGGATTTCCCGCGGAGACCCGACCGATGCCACTGCAGACCACGCTCCTCGCGATCGCCCTCGCCGCATCGAACACGCCATCGATTCCCGCCCCTCCGCCCGACGCGGACTGGTGGCCGACGGACCTGCCCGCCCGGGTGGTGACCCCGCTCGAAGAAACGCCTGCGGAGCACGATGCGAGGATGGCGTGGTGGCGTGAAGCTCGTTTCGGCATGTTCATCCACTGGGGTCTGTACGCGATTCCCGGCGGATACT
This sequence comes from Hyphomonas sp. TMED17, assembly GCA_002172915.1. Classification (GTDB taxonomy): domain Bacteria; phylum Pseudomonadota; class Alphaproteobacteria; order Caulobacterales; family Hyphomonadaceae; genus Henriciella. Next base: position 24,866 of record NHBW01000011.1, read on the forward strand.
GGGAGGGGCGTCGAACCGGCGGCGCGGAGTGGATCCTCAACACCGTGAAGATCCACCCCGACGACTACATGGCGCTCCAGTCCCAGTTCGATCCGGTCGACTTCGACGCGACGGAGTGGGCGATCATCGCGAAGAACGCCGGCATGCGATATCTCGTCCTGACCAGCAAGCACCACGATGGATTCTGTCTCTGGCCGAGCGATTTCACGACGTTCGACGTCGAAGGCACACCGTTCGAGCGGGACATTCTCGGGGAGCTCGTCGAAGCGTGCCGCGCCGAAGGCGTCGTCCCCTGCCTCTACCACTCGATCATGGACTGGACCCACCCGGACTACCTTCCGCGTCGGGCGTGGGACGATCGTCCGGGCGGCGATCACGACCGGTACGTGGAGCACCTGCATCGACAGCTTGAGGAGTTGATCGAACGATACGGCCCCGGCGTGCTCTGGTTCGACGGCGAATGGGAGGGGTCCTGGACGCACGCCGACGGACAACGGACCTACGACCTCATACGTCGAATCGACCCGCGGATCATCGTCAACAACCGGGTGGACACCGGTCGGACCGGAATGGCGGGACTCACCCGAGCGGGTGGCTATCGCGGTGACTTCGGCACGCCGGAACAGGAGATTCCCGCCAACGGTCTCCCCGAGGGTGTGGACTGGGAGACCTGCATGACCATGAATCGCTCCTGGGGATACCAGTCCTTCGACCTCGCCTACAAGACGACCTCCGATCTGGTTCGAAAGCTCGTCGACATCGCCAGCAAGGGTGGGAACTTCCTGCTCAACGTCGGGCCGGACGAGCGGGGCCGGTTCCCCCTGCAGGCGAAGGAACGACTGGCGGGCGTCGGTCGCTGGATGTCGGTGAACGATGATTCCATCCACGGCACCCGGGCATCGCCGTTCCCGACCCTCGACTGGGGTCGATGCACTCGATCATCGCTTCCCGACGGTGGTGAGCGTCTGTATCTGCACGTGTTCGACCGTCCCGAAGACGGCGTGCTTCGACTCCCGGGCCTCCTGACCCGACCAATGCACGATGCCGCCAATCTCCTCGCCGCACCCGCGGCCGGCCGGCTGCGGGTCGAACGAGACGGCGCGGACCTCACGATCGAGCTGCCCGCGGACGCGATGGTCGATCCGATCGACACCGTCGTGATCCTCGATCTCGTCGCCCCCGCGCTGGTGGTCGAGGGCCCCCGGATCGCGATGGCATCGGGCATCTTCATCGATCCCTTCACCATCACCATCGAATCGCCGGACCCGACCGTGCAAATCCGCTCGACGACGGATGGCTCCGATCCCACGTTCGAGCTCGGCGTCGACGCCGCTCGAATCGAGATCGATCGGACCACCACGCTGCGAACACGTTGTTTCCACGAGGGCGAGCCGGTGGGCGCCGTCGTCGAACGCCGGTTCGAGCGCGTGAAACCGATCGGGTCGGTGCAACCGTTCGTGATTCGCGACGGCCTCGCATGGCGGACCTTCCTCGGCGAGTTCGAACGAGTCTCGGATTTCGCCGGGGCGGCGACCGAGGCGGAGGGCGTGGTCGCGACGGTCGACCTCTCCATGCAACCACGCGACGAGAACTTCGCCGTGACGTTCACCGGATTCATCGAGATTCCGGCGACGGGGGTCTGGGCGTTCGCCCTCGACTCGGACGACGGCAGCACGCTCCGGATCCATGAATCGGTCGTGGTCGACAATGACGGCCTTCATTCCGCGCTCGAGAAGTCGGGAACCATCGCCTTGGAGGCGGGACTTCATCCGATCAGAATCGACTACTTCGAAGGGACCGGACAGGACGACCTGATCCTGAAGTGGTCGTCGCCCGGATCCGATACCTTCATGCGGATTCCCACGGAGCGTTTCAAGCGATGACCATCCCCCTCGACGAGAAGTGGCACCGACGATTCCTCGCCTTGAGCGAGCAGATCGCGACCTGGAGCAAGGACCCTTCGCGAGGTGTCGGCGCGGTGATCGTCTCCGCGAACAAGCAGGTGGTCTCGACCGGTTTCAACGGACTCCCCCGTGGCGTCGAAGACCGCCCCGAGCGGCTCGAACGGCCCGTCAAGTACGACCTGATCGTGCACGCGGAGATGAACGCGATCATCCAGTGCGCACGCAACGGCGTCAGTCCGATCGACTGCGCGATCTACTCGTCCTTCTTTCCCTGCGTCAACTGTGCGATCGCGGTGGTCCAGGCCGGGATCCGCACCGTCGTGACGTATCTCCCCGAATCAGGGGACGATCACTGGCTCGAGTCCATCGACAAGAGCCGCGCGGTGTTCGACGAGGCGGGCGTCGAGTTCCTCGAACTCGATCGCCGAGACTGAGTCGTGGTTCTTTCAGCCTTCTTCGGTGCGGATACGCTCGATCTCCCCGCGAACCAGCCGTGAAATCCGACTCTTCGCCTGACGAACCGCTTCGGGCGACATCGACAGGCGTTCCGCCACCTCGGCGGCCGGCACGCCACGACGTCCATAGAGGTCGAACGCCTCCCACGACTGCTCGCTCTGATTTCCACTCGATCGAACCGCTTCCAGAGCTCGTTCGATCACCGAGCGCGTCCACTCCTGAGCCCAGACGTCGTCCACGCTGCTGGAATCATCGATTCGAATCTCGTCGTGATCACCGAGGTTGACCTGACCACCACGCTTGCGCCACCGCGCCCGCATGGCATTGAGCGTGGCGGCCTTGAGGTAGCCGCGGAAGCGACCGTGCGCGGCGTCGTATTCGAATCGATGGGACGCGCGGAAGAAGTTCGCCACCACTTCGTGGGCGACATCCTCCGCCTCGTCGCCACCGGCGCCGGCCCGACCTGCGAATCCCTTGATGAGTGGTACGTAGCGGTCGTAGAAATCCCGCCAACCGATCTCCCGCTCCAGCGTTCCCGATGCGTTCAGCCGTAGAAGCAGGCTTCCACGCGTCCTGAACTCATCCACCCCGATCGGAGCCTGTCGCTCCACCTTGGAAATTTCCGGGGAATCCCCGGGGTTTTCGCCATCCTGTCCATCACCGGTGGGAAGGCGGACAATAGTCTCCGTGGATCCGAATCGGATCCGGTCCCCCGTTCGAAACCGTACGGACTCGCCTTGTTCGAGCATGATCCAGTTCAACGTCGTCCCAGCACGACTTCCCAGGTCCCGGATGAGAAATTTCCCATCCTCCAAGAGCCGGATTGCCGCGTGTCGACGGCTCACCGAGTCGTCGGGGATGCGGATTTTCACATTGGCGTCTCGACCCAGTGTCACCTCTTCGCCCGGCACCAAGTCATGACTGATGAGATCGTTGTTCAAGCGAAGTTGGAGTTCCAGCCGGATCAACTGACCATTCATGTGCTTCCTCGAAACTGACCTTGTATCGAACGCCCAACTTCAATTATGATCGATTCGTGGGTCTGAAGCGGCCCCTTGATCTTTCGACGACCGCCATGATCGCTGAAATCCTTATCTGAAGAGAATTAAACCCATGTACGGCAAGCAAACCGAGACCGCCATCGCTGCAGTGAGCTATCTGGCCGCCCTCTGGAACGGACCCGCCACCCGAAGGGTTTCGGCTGCGGATATCGCGGACGGACGTGGACTCCAACGCCCATTCGTCGCGAAGCTGCTCTCCACCCTCAGCCAGGCCGGAATCGTGAGCGGCTCGCCCGGCCCGGGTGGGGGATACGCACTCGCCAAGGGACCGGAAGAGATCACGCTTCGAGACGTCTGGTCGCTCTTCGAGCGTCCGGACAGCAGCCGCGTGGCATTCGTCGGTAGTGAAATCTGCGGGATTTCCGCACCCGGTGATCTCTCGAACCGAATCGGTCGCGTGGAACAGGCCATGAACTCCCTGCTCGATGAGACGACGTTCGACGTCTTCTGCGGCAACGCGAAGACCGAACCCGACGACGATCTCGGATCCACCGGACTCGAGGACCGCCAGGCCTCCTGACGCTCGCTCCCCGCAGGATCTCAGGACCGATCACGCGTCCGTTCCACCCGAGTTGGAGCGGACGCGTTCTTCATGGTGTCGAATCCTCATTCCACGGACTCATGACCAGTCCCGCGATCGCCCGCGGAAGATCACGCGGTGATGCGATCACCACGTCCGGAGGCGGAACACGATTTCCGATGTCACGACCTTCATCGTAGCCACCGCGAATCGCGATGAAGGGGATTCCCGCATTCTCGGCGGTCTGCGCATCGACACTCGAGTCGCCGACCAGCACGGCCCGGTTCACTTCGCCACCATCAAGGTCGAGCACCACCTCGATGAAGCGCGGGTCGGGCTTGAGCACGCCGGCATCTTCCGGACAACACAGTCCGTCGACCATTCCATCGAGGCCCAATCGCTCGATCACCCGCGTGGCCGGAGCGCGCGGCTTGTTGGTGGCGATCCACAGTCGATGACCGATGCGACGGAGTTCGTCGAGCGATTCGGCGACCCCCGCTCTCAGCACCGTTCCGTCGAGACATGAATCGCGATATTCACGATCGAAGATCGCACGCGCCCGCTGGTGCATCACGGGATTCAATTCCGTTTCGTGATCGACCCGGAGAATTCGATGCAGAAGCCGATCCGCGCCACGCCCGATGCTCCGCAGGACCAGTTCTCTCGACGGAACCCGGCGGTCGACCGCCTTCGCGGCGACGACGCAGGCCGCATGAATGCCGTCGACGGAGTCGACAAGCGTTCCGTCGAGATCGAGAAGAACGTGCAGTCGGGATTCGGTGGACATTCGTGTGATCGTTGCCGAAGCGGGCTCGCGCCGCAAGGCGTCAGCGGGATAACGCCCGATCGACCCGAAGCAGTCGATCGATCACCGGAATCATCGTCGCGGGACGATCGCCGCGCGAGACCCGGACGCAATCCTGCACCAGTTCCGCGAGCTCGGGCGGCGTGCCGGGCACGAGCTCCACGAGGGGGATCGGCATCGCGATCCGATCGGGCCCGAGCGGCCCCGCTGAGATCTCGGTCTCTCCACCCTTCGGTGGCAGCGCCGTCGGGATCAGGCGTCCTGAAACCGACCAGTACATCGTCGCCCCGAGGTTGTAGACGTCGGTTCGTTCCGTGATTCGGCGACGGTGCGCCTGTTCGGGGGCGATGTAGCCCGGTGTCCCCTGAATACGGTCCTTCGTCGTTCCGATCTCGCAGGCCTGTCCGAGATCGATGATTCGAACATCGGTACCGTCGACCAGCACGTTGGTCGGCTTCATGTCCGTGTGGACGTAGCCGGCGTCGTGCATCGCCTTCAGACCTTCCGCGAGCCGGATGAAGATCCGAATCCTGTCGAGCAGCGAGAGATTCTGCACCGTGTCCAGCGAAGGCGCGTCCACGCATTCCATCACGAGACCCACTTCGGCGATTCTGAATCGGCGTCGCTTTCGGAACAAGCGGCCGATCCGGCGGATCGATTCATGCTCGATGGACGTCCCGACCCGGTGCTCGCCGACGACCTGATCGATGAATCGCTGGTCCTTGTCGGACCGCTTCACGACGTGCTTGATCGCATATTCGGTCCCGGACCTGGGATCGCGAATGCGATAGATGGTGCTTCCAGCCCCTTCGCCGAGCCGGCCGACCACCGGGTACCCGAAGAGTTCGACTGGATGCGACATGACGGTGCCCATTCAGTGCGGTGTCGCGACGAGTTGGCGGGGGCGATTCACTTCGATGGCATCACGCCGACGGTTCAGCGAATCCGCGGGATGGGCGATCAGTCCCGACCGGCCAGCAGTGATTCGAATTCGGCCACGGGGAAGTAACGGCCGGGGCTGTTCACGTCGCTGAGATCGGAGTGCAGATGCACGGCGTCGTCCGTGATCGAAAGACGCGACTGCAGCGTCGTCACCAGCTGTGCGAGCGACTTGGTCTGAGCCTGGGTGAATCGTTTCTGATCGCCGTTCCCGACGAGGCAGATTCCGATCGCGACCCGGTTCAGGCGGTCCGCGATCGCAGGATCGGCACCCCGTCGCGAAGCGACGTGTGCACCTGCACGCTGAGCGTCCCAACGAGTGGTGACGTGAATCTGGCCGTCGGCGAGGCTTCCGTTGCCGTTGCCGATGACGAAGTGGTATCCGATCTCTCGGAGATTGCCCTGATTGACATGCCGGCGGGCAATGTCGTCGGCATCGTCGAAGTAGAACCCCGAATCGTGAACCACGATCTTGGTCCAGGCCGTCGACATGGTGGTTCGCGCCGGCTCGAGGCCCATGCGGGATCGAGTTCGATCGGCATCCGATGGTGCGAGCACGGATGCGGAAGGCAGATCGCTCATGCCCTCGCGAGGCGTCGTCGTGGTGAGCATGAAGAAGGCGAAGAACACCGTCATGCTNGCCATGAACGCCATCCAGACGATCTGGGGACGGGAGAAGCCTCCCGAAGCGGTCTGTTCCTGATGCTGCGTCACGGGAGCCATGCCCTCATTCGGATCCGCGTTCCCTGCGGACCCGCCCCACACGTCATTCCCGCCGATCGGGAAGTCCTTCCCACTCATCTCTCTCATCGGTCAGCACCACGACCGAACATTCGTCAATCGCAGGAATCCAGCAAACCACGGCCCTGCAGTTGGAACTCCAGCGATTGCACCGAATCAGGCGGCTCGGGAGCACCGCGCGAATGATACCGGACCCTGTGTGANATCACGCATCGGGCGAAAGTCGTGCACGGAGCGCCGGTTGCGGCTCGCCGAAGACGTCCTCCTCCTCGATCGGGATGTAGCGCTGACGCATCCGATCGTGAACCTCGAACTGGGTTCTCGGATCGTCCGGCTTGAACAGCAGCTTCTGGCAACCGGTCGAGCCGGTGACGGCGGCGAATCCGACGGCGACCGCGAGGCTCCAGGCCGTACGGGAACGGAACCGAGCAGGTGTGCCCGGGTGGACTTCGGTCACGAAGCACCCCCTTTCATCGTGCCGGTGACCGGCACCGAGAATTCGAGTCGGTAGGGGATGGTGGCGCGTGGATCCGTCACCTCGACCCGGACCAGGATCTTCAGCGGATCGGCACCGAGCCCGAGCACCTCCGGCATCTCGACCGGAAGATCGATCGCATAGGCCGTTCCCATGAAGCCCTCCCGAAGTCCCGACCGCCACCGGGCCGCGTCCACCTCCCACGCCCCGAGGTCGACGGCATCACCGGCGGCATCGAATCCGATCGCCGAGACCACCGCGGGCCCCGTGGTCTGTAGAAAACGATTTCCAGCGTCCTCGGTTCGCAATCGAAGGCGGAGTTCCGCCCCCGAAGCATCGAGGCGGACGGTCGACCCCGAGGCCTCGACGATGCGGACCGGGGTCGGCAGCCCCGCCGGGACCATGGCTTCGGTCGATGCGGCGCGGACGGCGTCGAGCTCGATGGACAGCCGGGCACATTCCGCTTCGAGCCCGGCGACCTCGTCCTGAAGCCCGCGGACTTCGGTCGCGCGCTCGACACTTCCGTCGCTCGGACCCAGACGGGCCGATGAGCATCCCACCGCGAACAGAGTCGCGAAGGCCATGATTCCATACGAGCGGCCACGTTCATTCATCGCCATCCATGGATCCTTTCAATCCCAGAGACACCTGGAACGCAAGCTGTTCAAGCCGGGCCGAGAAGTCTACGGTCACCACACTCGCTCGATCTCCCACTTCGAGATGAACCGGAGCGAAGTTCAGAATTCCGAGGACACCGGCCTCGATGAGTCGATCCGCCGTCGCCTGCGCCGCCTCCTTCGGGACGGAAACGATCCCCAGCACGATCTCCCGTTCGCGGATGAGTCGCTCGAGATCCTTCATCGGTCGAATGCGCCGATCGACCACCTCCGCTCCGACGAGCCCGGGGTCGGCATCGAAGACCGCGGCGATCTCGAAACCTTCCCGCGCAAACGGACCGTAGGACATGATCGCCTGCCCGAGCCGTCCCGCCCCGACCAGCGCCGTCTTCCAGGTTCGATCCTTGCCGAGGATCCGCCGAAGCCGCTCCGCAAGATCCTCGAGCGGATATCCCACGCCTGCCTGCCCGAACTGCCCGAACCAGGAAAGGTCCTTCCGGATCTGGGTGTCCGTGACGCCGATTTCCTCTCCCAGCCGTCGGGAACTCACTCGAGTCTCACCCGCCCCGAGGCGTCGGTCGGCCTCACGCAGATACAGCGTCAGTCGCTTGACGGTGGGTCCGGGGATCTGCTGCCGGGAAGTCATCGCATGGATCTTATCGACCCCCGCCGTCCGGGACATTCGCCACCCAGCGACGTATCATTTTCCCATGGATGCTCTCGATTCAGCNACTGCCCCGACGGTTTCATTCGAATTCTTCCCCCCGTCGACGCCCGCTGGCTGGATGAACCTCGATCGTCGGATCGCCGAGCTCGTTCCCCTGGAACCATCATTCGTCTCGGTCACCTACGGGGCCGGGGGATCCACCCGCGAGCTCACCAACGACCTCGTGGTTCGACTGCTGGAAGAGACGAAGATCCCCGCGGTGCCCCATCTCACATGCATCGGGCACACCCACGACGAGATCGACGGGATCCTGGAGCGGTATGCCGAGGCGGGTGTCACCGCCATCCTGGCGCTCCGAGGAGATCCACCGCGGGACGGGAGCGATCCCGACGCGGGCCACTTCGATCACGCATCCGATCTCGTGGAACACATCCGGAGCTTCGGTGACCGGCATCGATATCGATTCAGGATCGGGGTCGCTGGATTCCCCGAAGGGCACCCCGACACGCCCAACACGCTCGAGGGAATGAACCACCTGAAGATGAAGGTGGACGCGGGCGCGGATTGGATCTGCACCCAGCTCTTCTTCGACAACCATGCGTTTCTCGACTGGCGCGATCGCTGCCGGATCGAGAGAATCGACATTCCGATCATCGCCGGCATCATGCCGATCAGCACCCGCCGAAGCGTCACGAGAATGGCCGGCCTGGCCGCGGGTACGGTGTTCCCGGCGTCACTTCAACGCTCGCTCGCCCGGGCGGGGCGGGACGATGAAGACGCCGTCTCGGAGATCGGACTTCATTGGGCGACCGAGCAGTGCCGGAATCTTCTCGATCATGACGTCGATGGAATCCACTTCTACACCTTGAACAAGTCGGATGCGACGCTCCGCATCCACCGCAGCCTGGGCGTCCGAAGCGCTCGAGGCCTCCAACGACGCGGCCCCTGAGCATCGCCGCGGCGTCGTGGTCAGGCCGTGATGTCGATGTGGGATGCATCTTCGTCGGCGTCGCCGGGCTTCGGCTGCCGTGAAGCCAGCTCCTCCTGGTGGGACTCGCGACGACGACGACCTCGTTCATCACCGTTCGAATCCTCTTCGTCGAGGCCGCGGATCTCCGCGGAATCCCCGAGTTCCGAGACTCGGAACTTCGCCGGATCCTCGTCGGTTCGTCGGCCACGTTCCGAGGCGAAGCGCGATCGATCCCTGGCCTTCGCGGCCTCGCGTTGCGCCTGCGTGGCCTGAAGTGCTGAAATCTCTGGAGGTACGCCGAAAAGGCTCATGCCTTCGTCATCGGCGTCACCTCGAAGTCGAGTCCAGCAAACGCACCGCACGCGGCGGAATCGGCCGGGGATCGCGATGGCAGAACGAGTCTTACCGGTCCTCAGTCGGCCTGCTCGGGCTTCGGCTTCTCGTCATCCGCCGATGCATCGTCGCGCCAGACGACGCTGAGACCCTCCCAGAGACCCGCTCGCCTCGATCCCTGCATCAGGTCGAGCCCGTCGTCGACCATTGATCGGTCGTCGAGCTGCCAACCGATGTAGGCGAGCACGAGCCCCAGTCCGCCCGCCGAACGCGATCCGCTCTGCTGCCGGGTCGCGATCAGTTCGCGAAGGTCCTCGGCGTTCAGGAGGAGATTCGTGCGGTTCGGAATCAGGTCCTCACCGGCGAACACCGCACCCGCGACTTCGAAGTGATTCTGGAAGAGTCGCCCGAGGGTGAGCTCCGCCGAGAAGAAGGCACCGAACCCGATCTGGGCGTTCGCCAGCGCCGCTTCGATCAACGGATTCCCCGGTGCGTATCGCAACGCATCCTTCAAACGGTCCATGGCTCGGGCGTAACGTCCCTTCACCATGTATCTGCCCGCCTGCTCCACGAGTTCGGCCGCCCGCGCCGAGAACTGTTCGTCGCCGACCCCGCCCACCAGCGTCCGGTGCTGGTAGATGTTGTAGAGATCTTCGGGCGACCGCAGCTTCCGAGCCGATCCGGAACTCGCATCGGGTGATTCCGAGACGGGCTCGGTGGTGTCGGCGGCATTCTCATCCTCCATGCCGTCAGCCGGAAGATCGGTCGTCGAACGCTGGAAATCCGGCCCGATTCCGGCCTCCGGTCGTGCGTCGGGACGACTGAAGCCCTGGAAACTGCTCGAACGGTCCGAGGGACGGACATCCTCCAACGTTCCGATGCGCGGTCGGGAGATCCGCGCTTCGACCTGTCGACGCCGATCACGCAGCGAGAGTCCGCCGCTGCTGTCGATATTCACGTCCTCACGACCCTTGTAGTTCGCCTCGACGCGTCGCACGATCGAATCGTACGAATTACCACTGCCGCTGCCGTCCGAGATTCGCCCCTTCAACTGCTCGTCCGGCTTGATGCGATTTCCGTCCTGATCCTCCCAGGGCGACCGGAACGGCCGAACCGAGACCGCGTCGCGATCGGAGTTCGCCATGGCGCGTTCATAGATCGAGTCGACCGGAATCCCATCGCTCAACCCACGGACCTTGATCCCCTCCACGGAGGAATGGATCTGGTGGAACTGACGGCCTTGCGCGTCACGAACGATCTCCGCGTCCTCCGGGGCCGCCGCGGTCGTCAGCAGGGACCCCGAGGTCATCGCGGAATTCGCCCGATCCAGTCGAATCTGGGAATCATCGAGCCGCTGGGCCTGGAACGAATTGTTGACCTCGGGCAGCCCGGTGAAGTCGCGGCGAAACTGGAACGTGTTCGAACTCGCGGCGTCGTATGGATCCAGTCGCCGATCGCTCATCAGGAAGTCGAGGCTGCCCAGCGAGGAATCCCGTTCGAAGCCGTAATTGGCATCGCCGCCCAGCGCGCCGCGGAAATCACGTGGCGCGAGGTATCCGACTCCCCCGAGGAAGGCCGGATCGCTTCGGAAGCCCCGCCCGCCGGCGACGTTGTTGGTCACCACGAGATTCCGAGCCTGTATCGCCTGGTAGCTGAAGGCCGCCGCCCGCGGGGAATAGCCGTTTCGACCGCCCGAACCCACTTCGAGATTGCTGTCGAGCGCATTGCCCGAGCCGAGGGCGTCCCGACCGAGCTGGCCGTTCGGACGGTTTCCGCTGGGTGCGCTCAGCGCCCGGCCGGCCGATGAGCCGCCGATCTGTTGCCCGCCGAGCCGCTTGCCGCCCATGCGCTGCGGTGCGGCATCGACCTGGCTCGCACCCATTGCCAGCGTGATGCAAGCGACGGCGAGATCGCGGATCTTCGGGGTCGATCGAATACGAGGACGACGGGGCGTCGTGGTCATCTTGTTGATTCCAATCATCTGGGAAGCCTGCGGTCCGGTATCGGCGACGACGACGGGCTGAACCGTCCCTGTTCATCGGCCGATCGACCCTCCTCAGGATAGCTCGGAGCCCCTCGATTCAACGGAGGATTCCTCGGGCCGCAGCACCGGGCGGATGGCATCCGCCACATCGACCGCGGTTTCGACGTTGATGGCGATAATCACCGTGGCCCGGTCCTCGAAACCGAGGATGACGAGGCCGAGCCGGGTCGGTCCGAGCTCGAGTTCCTCCTCGATCCTGGTGCCCGAGAGCAGGGGGAGGTACCGCCCCTGGGAATCGAAGTGCGTGAACTGCATCGCATCCCGCACTTCGAAGAGGAAGACCCGGCCTCCGGAACGGTCGGACTCGTACACGAGGCGAACGCCACTCGCACCGGCCAGATTCCGCTCGATCGTCGATCCGACGAGGGCGAGGTCCAGCGTTGCGAACGAAGGTGGCTCGACCCCCGGGCCGAGCACCTCCGCCAAATCCTCGATCGCGGTTCGGACCGCACCGGATGGTCCGCCACCACCCGTGCCATCCGCATCCACCCCTTCGTCGCCATCCGCGAGACGGGCGGATCTCGGGGGCGAGTAGCTCGCTGCGGATCTCGAGACGGCCTTGATCAGATCGGCAAGCGGGGTTCCCGCGACCCGGACCCCCCGCTGCTGCATGCGTGGACCGTAGATCCCGAAGAGCACGGACGCGGCGACCATCGCGAGCGCGGCGAGCACCGCGGGAAGCGAGACCCGGGCCGCACCCCGGGTTCGACGCCCCGAGCGAAGACGGGTCGAGGACGGATGTTTCAAGGGACGGGAGAGCATTCTCGACCATCCTAGACCTTTCAATGGCGATCGAATGCCCCCGTCGTCGAGCGGAAATCCGAGGCCGCGGTTTTCAGGCCGCCGGACCGCCTCGAAGGCTCCACTACAATCCACACCCCATGACCACATCCGCGCCCGCGTACATCACGACGCCGATCTACTACGTCAACGATCGACCCCACATCGGACACGCGTACACCACCACGCTGTGCGACGTCTGGGCGAGGGCGATGCGTTTCGAGGGACGGGACGTCTTCTTCCTGACCGGCACCGACGAACATGGCGCCAAGGTCGAGAAGTCGGCCGAAGCTCGAGGCATCGCGCCGCAGGCACTCGCCGACGAGAACGCGGCGGAGTTCCAGAAGGTGATGGGGATGTTCAACCTCACCAACGACGACTTCATCCGGACCACCGAGCCTCGACACGAGCGACAGGTCCAAGCCCTCGTGAAGCGACTCCTCGACACCGGCGACGTCTACCTCGGCGAGTTCGAGGGGTGGTACGACGAAGGACAGGAGGAGTATGTCACCGAGACCAAGGCGAAGGAGAGCGACTTCAAGAGTCCCATCTCCGGCAAGCCGCTGGTACGGGCGAACGAACGGAACTACTACTTCAAGCTCAGCGCGTACCAGGAACGACTGGAGGCGCTGTTCGAAACCAATCCGGGCTTCGTGAAGCCCGACGCCCGACGCAACGAAGTCCTCGGCCGACTACGCGGCGGCCTTCAGGACGTCCCGATCACCCGCACCAANTTCAGNTGGGGCATCCCCTTTCCGGGTGACGAGGAACACGTGATCTACGTGTGGATCGACGCCNTNTTGAACTACGCCACCGCCCTCGAACTCGCGGACGANGCGTCGGATCGACATCGTCACTGGCCGGCCGCGTACCACGTGATCGGCAAGGAGATCCTGTGGTTCCACGCGGTGATCTGGCCCGCGGTNCTGATGGCNCTCGAACTGCCGCAACCCGCGTGCGTCTACGCCCACTCGTTCTGGATCAGNGAAGGCCAGAAGATGTCGAAGTCCCTCGGNAACTTCATCGANCTCCCGACCATCGAGCGATACGTCGACGTCTACGGCCTCGACGCCTGGCGGTGGTACATGGTCAACAACGGCCCGCTCGGCGCNACCGACGCCGATTTCCAGGCCACGGGTTTCCACGAGACCTACACCACCGATCTGGTGAACACCGTCGGNAACTGCGCNAGNCGNACCACNGCGATGCTNGGCAAGTACTTCGANGGGATCGTCCCNGCGGACACCGGCTTCGACTTCCCGGGCTGGGANCTCGCNGGNNNCGCNNNCACCNCNGTCGCGAANTGGCGNGNNGCGATGGCNNACTTCGCCCTCGACGACGCCTGCGANGCGGGCATCGGCCTGCTNCGNACCGTGGANGCNTTCATCAACGCNACCGAGCCCTTCAAGGTGGCCAAGGACGAANNCCGTCGCGANGAACTCGCGTCGATNCTCGCCCGNTGCATCGANGCGGTTCGNATCGCGTCNGTGCTGCTCTGGCCGGTGATTCCCGGCCGGATGGAGACCCTCTGGCCGGCCCTCGGNTGCGACCTCGATCCNAGCCGCGGCNATCTCGACCNGGCGNCGCTGTGGGGCGGCACCCTCGAAGGCGCCCACACCGAGAAGATCGCCCTCTTCCCGCGAGTCGATCCNGCGACGACCCCCTCCGCGGACATCGCCTCGTGAGCCTTCCCCCCTTCCATCTCGCNTTCCCGGTCCGTGACCTCGAATCCAGCCGCCGGTTCTACGGCGAACTCCTCGGNTGCGCCGAGGGACGNTCGAGNGATCGCTGGATCGACTTCGACTTTCACGGACACCAGATCGTCGCCCACATGGTGGACCGCGCCGACCCCGNGGCACCCGCCGANGGTGACGGTGTAGACGACGGTGANGCGAACGCGGTCGACGGCCACGACGTCCCCGTCCCGCACTTCGGGCTCGTCCTCGANTGGAACNCNTGGCACGATCTCGCCGANCGNCTNAAGNNCGCCGNNNTCCGGTTCGTGATCGANCCGTATCTNCGCTTCGAAGGACTCCCGGGCGAGCAGGCGACGATGTTCCTGCTCGATCCCAGCGGCAACGCCCTCGAGTTCAAGGCGTTCAAGGACCCCGCTCAGCTCTTCGCGACCTGAGCTCCGCCTTCGCTCGCACCCTTCGACCACCACTTCTCGAGCCGCTTGCGGAATTTCAAGGGCGATCGACGCGAGGCGTCCCGGCCGGATCGTATCGCATCCCGCTGAAGACGTCGTCGTCGCGTGGCGATCTCGTTCTCGACCCGTCGTCGCGCATCGGCATCCGGGAATCGATCACCGTGCTCGGCGACCAGTGCCTCCAGCATCGCGAGATCCCGATCACGCCCCAGCGATCCCGCGACCTGTTTCAGCGCACGAACATCGCGGCGGATCGACCGGGGATTCACGCCACGAATCGCCGCGAGTCCGAGTTGCAGTCGGATCACCCGCTTCCGGTTCTCATGAAGTCTGGAAAGGTCGTCATCTTCATCCACGTCGTCGTGAAACCGATGCCGGACGTGTCGCCAGGCCCGATCGAATCGATCGATCACGGAAGCTCGATCGACCGCGTCGAAGTCGATCGACCCGAGCCGGATCACGAGTTCCTCGAGACCATCCCGAACCTCGTCGATGACCGCTTCATCCTCCCGATGGTCGCGGGTGGTCGGCAAGGCCTTCGCGGCCGAGAGCACTGCCGCGGTCATCCGAACCGCCTCGCGGCGGCGACGCCCGGTGACCTGCTCACCGAGATCATCGAGCAGGTCGAGTACCACGTCCCGATCCCGAAGCGGCGAAAGCCGTCGGCCGAAATCCCGAGCCGCGACCCGCAGCGCTTCGTGTCCCTCCTCCGGAACGGATCCCTTGACGAGGTCCAGCACCGCGCGGAATCGTTTCAACGCCTTGCGGGTCCGCCGAATCGCTTCGCTCCGCCGCCGGACCTCCCACGAACCGTGCGAATCGCACGCGTTGATCGCGAGGCGCAGTTCGTCGACGAGCACCCGGCGGAACTCGGCCGACACCGGGCGGTCCGGAGCGATCGGCGTCGCGCTCGGCACCCCACTCCGACTCACGGCGCAAGCACCGTCAGTTCGGCGATCCCCGCGATCCCGACGACGATGCTGACCACGCCGTTGATGGTCATGAAGGTGATCGCCATGCGGGTGGTCCCCCATCGACGCACCGTCGCATGCTCGAGGACGAGGAGGATCGCCACCACGATCGCCGCCGCGAGGAAGACACCACCGAACGCGGCTTCCGTCCGGTAGACGGCAAAGAGCAGGATCGCCGCGAAGAAGTGAAGAAGCCGTGCGATCCGCAACGCCCCGTCCACGCCGAAGTGCGCCGGGATGCTGTTGAGCCCGTCCCGGCGATCGACGTCGACGTCCTGCAAGGCATAGATCACGTCGAAGCCGCTCACCCAGCAGAGCACCATGCCCGCCAGCAACCAGATCGGCGGCGACCCGAGCGCCGCCGGGTCGACCGCGATCGCGGAGGCGATCGGGCTGAGGGCCAGGCTCGCCCCGAGCCAGAGGTGGCACATCCAGGTGAATCGCTTGAAGAGTCCGTACGCGGTGATCCAACCGAGCACCGGCACCGCGAGCACCACGGGCCACCAGTTCCCGTAGAAGACGCCGAACAGGGCCGCGATCACCACGAAGACGAGCGACGAGACCACGAACGCGATCACCGCGGACCGGGTCGACAATCGTCCCGACGGAATCGCCCGACCAACGGTTCGGGGGTTCTCCGCGTCGATTCGGCGATCGAGAATCCGGTTCGCAAGCATCGCCGCGGTCCGGGCGAAGACCATCGCGATCACCACCAGCACCAGCCGGCCGGCGAAATCGGTCCAGTCGATTCGGCCGTCACCCGCCGCGAACGCCGCCATCGCCGCCGCGAGCACCGCGAACGGAAGGGCGAAGATCGAGTGGGCGATCTTGATGTCGTCGGCGATGACGCGAAGCGCGGACACGGTGGGGATCTCCAGGTCGGTGGTTCGGCCTTGATGGTACCAGTCGGGATTCGAGGACCAGCCACCGGATCGAGTGATCCGAGTCATCGGGACCGGCAGGCGGCGAACCGCTCGGCGACCCGGTCGTGTATCGACCGATTGACCGGAACCTCGACGTCATGATCGGTCGCCGCTCGAATCAACGCGGCGTTGATGTAGTCGAGTTCGCTCCGCCCGTCTCCACGATTCAGATCGGTGAGCATCGAGGACACGTTCGAGGCGGTCGCCCGGATGATGTGTCGGGTTCGTTCCAGAAGTCCCCGGCTCGCCGCCCCGAACCCGAGCGCCTCGAGGACGCGATCGTTCTCGACACAGAGGGAATCGACGAGGTCCGACGTCTCCGCGCGATCCAGCAGGACGCCGTTCCGGCATCCGTAGATCGCGGTGAGCGGATTGATCACGGCGTTCGCGGCGATCTTCAGCCATTGATGCTCCCGGATCGATGGCGTCCAGACGGCCTCGATTCCGGCCCGATTGAGGTGATCGAGATCATCGATGATCGAATCGAACGCAGGCGCGCTTCGACCGATCACATCTCCGATCTGAAACGGTTCATCGCCCGTCTGCTTGACGGTGCGTTCCCCGGACCGGAAGGCTGCGAAGCCCGTGTTCACGGCGTCGAGGGCGTGAACGCCCTCGGGAAGATCGCCGGGCCGTCGAAACCCGGTGCCGTTCTGGAGGAAGAACACCCGGGCTCCGGGTGCGAGCCGCGGGCCCCAGGCGTCGAGCACGTCGCCCACCGAATAGGCCTTGGTCGCGACCACCAATCGGTGCACGGTCCGTCCGGCGGCGGGTGATTCCTCGCTCGGCGACGTCGTCGGACACGACCAGGTCACCGGCGGCCCGTCGCCGTCGCGGTAGACCAGTTCCACCGGATCCGGGCATGGCGTCCGGGTGACCAGCCGGACCGGCTCCCCGGTCGCGTACAGCCGGTGGGCGAGCGCCATGCCGATGGCACCACCACCGACGAGGTGCCAGGTCGAGGATGGAGGCGGGGTCGGCATCACCGTGAAGGTAGCAACCCGAAACCCGGACGGACTCCCCGAGGGGCGGTCCTCGGTACCCTTTGCGGACCATGAGCCAGAAGCCGAAGCAAAAGCAGCAGGGCGGCAAGCCCAAGACCGCCATCACCCCCACCCGCGAAGAGAACTACGCGGAGTGGTACCAGCAGGTGGTGAAATCCGCCGATCTCGCCGAGACCAGCCCGGTCCGCGGCTGCATGGTCATCAAGCCGTGGGGCTACGCGATCTGGGAGAACGTCCAGCGGGGCCTCGACGGCATGTTCAAGGCGACCGGCCACAAGAACGCCTACTTCCCGCTGTTCATCCCCCTCTCCTTCCTCGAGAAGGAGGCCGAGCACGTCGACGGCTTCGCCAAGGAGTGCGCGGTGGTCACGCACCACCGCCTCGAGGCGGGTCCCGACGGCGGCCTGGTGCCCGCGGGTGAACTCGAAGAGCCCCTCGTGGTCCGGCCCACCAGCGAGACGATCATCGGCGCGACCTTCGCCAAGTGGATCCAGAGTCACCGCGATCTTCCCCTGCTGATCAACCAGTGGGCGAACGTCGTCCGCTGGGAGATGCGGACGCGGCTCTTCCTGCGCACCGCGGAGTTCCTCTGGCAGGAGGGCCACACCGCCCACGCCACCGACGAGGAAGCCAAGGTCGAGACGATGCAGATGCTCGACGTCTACGCGGACTTCGCGGAGAACTGGCTCGCGATGCCGGTGATCCGGGGTGAGAAGACCGAAGGTGAACGCTTCCCCGGCGCCGTCGAGACCTGGTGCATCGAGGCGATGATGCAGGACCGCAAGGCGCTGCAGGCCGGCACCAGTCACTTCCTCGGGCAGAACTTCGCGAAGGCCCAGGAGATCCAGTTCCAGGACGACGAAGGCAACCGCGAGTTCTGCTGGACCACCAGCTGGGGCGTAAGCACCCGACTGATCGGCGGCACGATCATGACCCACGCCGACGACGACGGCATGATCTGTCCCCCGATGGTCGCGCCCGCGCACATCATCATCCAGCCCGTCCTCCACAAGGCCGAGTCGAAGGACGAGGTCACGGCGTTCTGCGACAAGTTGATCGAAGCCCTGAAGACCAAGGTCTACGGCGGCCGGGTGATCGAAGTGGAATACGACACCCGCGACCTCCGCGGCGGCGACAAGACCTGGCAGTGGATCAAGCGGGGTGCGCCGATCCGGCTCGAGGTCGGGCCCCGCGACGTCGCGGAAGGCAATGTCTTCATGGCCCGTCGCGACAAGGGACCGAAGGACAAGCAGAGTCTCAAGCTCGAGGAGTTCGTGGAACAGGCCGCGGACATCCTGCAGGAGATCCAGGACGGTCTGTTCGCGCGGGCGAAGGCGTTCCGCAAGGAACACACCCACGTCATCGACACCGAGGAGGCGTTCTACGAGTTCTTCAAGACGCCCGAGACCGCGGACCACGAGACCGCCCCGATTCATGCGGGCTTCGTGATGGCCCACTTCAACGGCGACCCGAAACTCGAGGAGCGGATCAAGAACGACCTCGCGGTGACGGTCCGCTGCATCCCCCTCGACGGCCAGAAGCTCTGCGACGACCAAGGCCGACCCGGCACCTGTCCGTTCACCGGCGAACCGAGTGCGAAGCGGGTGGTCTGGGCGAAGAGCTACTGAGTCGGAGCGGCGGTCGAGATGATCGCGGGGCGACAGACAGCAAACCAAGAACCCCGCGAGCATCATCGATGCTCGCGGGGTTCCTGGCTTTTGGAGTCGGAACAAGCGGAGTGGCCGGCGAGAAAACGGCCTTCCCGGCCGTTTGTCGCTTCCTCGCGGAACTCGCTCCGTTCTTTGCTGTATTCACTCGGGAAATCGGCGTGGCATCGCGTAGGCTGGTCCGCGTCCTCGACCCCAATTCGACCCGGAGATCGACCCATGAATCGAATCATGCACTCGACCGTACTCGCCCTCGCGATGTTGACGCCGTTTGCGGCCGTCCACGCCCAGCAGGAATCCTGCGGCTACGACTGGGCGTGCTGGGAGATGTTCCCCTACGCCGAGGTTCCGGTCTGGACCAACGACGACGTGGGGACGCCCGGGGCCTACGACCCCGACGTCCCGTCGCCCCTCATGATCTACCTGCACTCCAACGGACCGTACGGTGACAGCGGGGTCGGTGAAGAGGAGTTCTGGCTCCGACTCTGGCCCGAAAGCTACGACGGCTTCGAGTACTACCCCGGACTTCGCAACTGGCCGGTGACCCACACCCCCGACAAGGGCGGTCCGCCGCGGGACACGGGCTGGATCTACGCCCTTCCCAACGGCGCCCGCGATACGCCGAACAACGCCACCTGCGCCGACGTCGGGAGTTGGGCGTACTGGCGATACTGGAACGCCACCCCGAACTGCTGCGCCTACAACTGGTTCACGCCCGACACCTACGACGAAGTCGGCGACGGCGCCCCGGACCACGCGACCTATCTCAACAACCTGATCGCGTACCTCAAGACGCAGTACAACGTCGATGAGGATCGCGTCTACGTCTACGGGTACTCGAACGGCGGCTACATGTGTCACCGACTCGCCTGCGAAAACGGGAACTACGGCTTCTACGGATATCCCGACACCGACGCCGATCCCTCGGGCGACATCATTCCGCCCCAGCCGATCGCCGCGGTCGCGACCTACGCGGGTGTGACGTTCATGGATCCCGAGAACTGCAACGGAGTCTGGCCGACCAACGTCCTGCACACCCACGACATGGGCGACCAGTCGTGCCTCTATGCCGGTGGGCTCGACACCGGTTTCTCCGGGACGTGCTACCCCGGACTTCCACGCCCGTATCCGGGCGCCATCGCGACCGTGAGTTCGTGGATATTCATGAATCAGACGACGGGCGAAGGCGAGATGCTCGAATCGATCGTGCCGTTCGATCTCGCGGTGCCGTACAGCATGGCCCAGGTGCTCGACTGGCCCGACGGCCGGTACGGATCGACCGTGCAGCACTGGCGCGGGATCTTCGGGTCTCACGGTGCGACGTTCGCGAACAACTATCGAAATCGTCTCGTCGAATGGTTCCTGGACAATCCGCGACCGGGTTACGCGATCGCCCCGACGCAACCGGCCTGCATCGGCGACCTGAACGACGACGGGCAGGTCAACGGGGCGGATCTGGGCCTGGTCTTCGCCGCATGGGGGGAGACCGGTGTTCCGGCCGACCTCGGCGGCGACGGAACCGTCGGCGGCGAAGACATCGGTCTGCTGCTGGCGGCGTGGGGTTCGTGCCCCGGCTGAACCCGGCACGACCTGAGACCGCGATTGAAGACCAGACGACGTCGCATGCCGAAGCGGCTTCGTCTGGTTTTTCAATGCGCCGCTGACCCCGACGCCGGCTGGGGTTTTCGATTCGGCCGTCGAAGATCCGAACGAGAAATCAACGAGATCGCGAACGCGGCTTGCGGGGCGTCGTAGCAGTGGATGTCCGTTCAACCCCGTACAAGAATCTGTTCTTGGGAAAGGAAGTGCCGGATGACCATCAACCCGACCACGCCGCGAACCGCAGGATCTCGATCCTTCGACCGCATGACGGTGGCGACGGAGCTGATCGTCGACCTGCATGGGAGGTCGCGGAAGAACCCGGAGGTGGTGAGACCGCCCCCGATTCACCCGAACTGATCGAGCGGCGTCCGACGCTCCGCGAGGTGGCGTGCGACGGACGGGACACCGGGGGGTGCCGAGACCATTCGTGCGGCACGCTTGATTCGAACCAGCGGAAGCGGCCCGGCCGCCTCCGCTGGTCGTTCGGTTCCGGTGGACTCCTCCACCACCGGCGCGGAACGTGAGTCGATCGATCATCAGCTCGAACGGATCTTCTCTCCGTCGAAAAGAAAACCCCGCAGCCGCCAAGGGCGTCTGCGGGGTTCGTGTTCTTCAGGGTCGAGACGGTTCGCGTCGTTGAACGTTCAAGCCCGGCGACGACGGCGAGCCAGTCCGCCGAGACCGAGCAGTGCGATGGCACCGGGCGCGGAAACGATCTGTGCGGACCAGGTTCCGGACAACGGACTTCCGCCGGCCCCGAACGGCGTGTACGGACTTGCCGTCCCCGTGACGCTGCCTGACCATTGATTGAAGAGAGGATTCCACTCGACGTCGCCCGCCAGCTCGATCCGCATGTCACCGTAGTCCTACGGCATGTCGAAGATGACGAATTCGGCTTCGAATGCATCGATCACGGTCGGGGGTGCTATCGGAAGCCACGTCTGATCTCTCGTGCCGGAAAAGTCCCCCGCGACGATGTAGACCGATCCGCTTCCGGCCGGAACCTGGAACGTGCCTTCACCGTCGTCGTAGGAAGCGTCCACGAAGAAGTTGGTCAACAGGGGAAAGTCGAGTCCGGGATACTCATCGAATTCGAAACTGAACTCGATCTGGCCGTCCACCAGATCCGCGGACGCCGTGGAACAGAGAATGCTCGATGCGAAGGTTCATCCGGCGGATCGCAAGGCTCGACGCGGCGCCGACCGAGATCAGGAAAGCCACACCGGCTCCTTACGTGCCTGAAGCAGCGGACTCGAAGCCGCTTGGAACATCAGCGATCGCACCGGCCTGCGCCGCCGTCGTTTCGAGCGAATGCGAGGAACCACGCGGCGCCGACGGAGATCAGGAAAGCCAGGCAGGCCCCTTGCGGGCCTGTCGCAGCGCTACGAAAAAAGAGGCCGCCCTGATCAAGATTGCGCCTGATCAAGGCGGCCGGGGCAGAGGGAATCTTCTTCCCTCGTACTCATTGCGAACGCCCGGAACCCGAAGGTCCACGGCACAACGCCGCAACGAGGGATAGCCTCGCCAGATGTCGAGACCGCTTCAATGCAGGCCCGACATGAATCAGGTTGTCGTAGTGGAATCCCTTTCCCTCTACGCCCCCGAACTCCCTGCTTCGGGAGAGACTGCCGGCGGACGAGCCGCGGAGTCTGCCTCCTGAACACTCAATCGTGCCACGCAGCCGAGTCGGAGCAAATCACTCTGGTGGATTTGTGCGAGTTTTCCTGATTGAAGGAACCGAGCGTGATTATCGGGGCGTCGAACGATTGTCGGCCTTCTTTTCTCGCTGTCCGGCAAGATGCTCGTCCCATCGAATCGGAAGCTCGTGGTCGACACCGAGCAGATCGAGCAGACGACCCGCCATGAAATCGATCAGATCGCTCACGGACTTCGGCTGGAGATAGAGACCCGGTGCAAGCGGGGCGACGATGGCCCCCGCCTCGGTCACCTTCCGCATGGCCTCGATCTCCGTGAGACCGATCGGGCTTTCCCGGTGGGCGATCACCAGCGGTCGACGCTCCTTGAGCGTGACCTGAGCCGCACGTTGGACGAGGTTGTCGCTGATCCCGTGGGCGATCTTCGCGAGGGTGTTGCTCGAGGCGGGAACGACCACCATGCCATCGTGCCGGAAGGAACCGCTCGCACAGGCCGCACCGACGTCGTTGCCGGGGTGCATCACCAGTCGTTCGCCCCGTCCCCCGCTGAGTGCATCCGCATCGAGCTTCGTGATTCCCGCCTCCTCGGCGAGAAGTCGTTTTCCGAGGTTCGAGCAGGCAACGTGGACTTCGACGTTCCGTTCCGCGAGGAGCTCGATGACGCGGACGGCATATGCCGCGCCGCTCGCGCCGGTGATCCCGACCACGATTCGTCGCGAAATGCCTTCGTTCATCGATTGGGGGGCGTTCATGCGGAGAATTCCTTCACCGTAGATTCGTCGTCCCCGGGTGGATGGATTCCGTACGCGGACGCCCCACCCCGGTGAATTCATCACCAGGGGTGGACGGGCTCACTCGGAACCCACGTCTTCCGTCTCCACGTCGGCATCCGCATTCTCGGACGCGACTCGCTCGGCTTCAGCCTGGTCGGCGGCTTCCTGCGCCGCGGCGGCAGCAGCGTCCGCCGCCGCCTCCTCCGCGGCGATGCGTCCCATCTCGACGGGGCTCTCGCATCGCGGTCGATCAGCGGGAATCAGCCATCGCTGGAAGACGTCGAACTGGTAGGCCCTGAATGGCTCGGAAAGGTAGACGAGCGTGGCAAGCTGGTAGAGGTCCCCGTTGCTGGGGTAGACGACGTCGACCTCGGCTCGGTTGGAACGAACCCGGACTTGCTTGATCTCCCAGACCGGCAGCCCTGCTTCGATGTCGGCGATCGTGACCTCGCGGGCCGATTCGACCTCCGTGAGAATCCCGACCTGCCGCCAATCGCGCTTGTTGACACCTGGCGGCAGTGCGTAGATCAGCGGCGGTGGCGTCGCTTCGACATCCGCATCCGAGCCGCCCACGAGGGCGAGATCACCCACGGTTCGAGCGTAGGTCTCGGAGAGCCCCTTGCCCATCAACTGCGGAACGGGATAAACGCCCGGCGTGAGGACCACGGAGCCACCGTCCGAAGGGAAAGTCGCATACGGCGTACACGCGATACCGCCGAGGGACGTCACGGAGATCGCAACGAGGCCGACGAGACGACGAGTGATTCGATGCATGGGAGGGCTCCTGGAGGCCTGTCCGGTGTATCGGTCGCCCTTCCCGGAACGGCGACCCGCACGCGACCCCGAACCGCAAGGCCTGCCGGAAGAAGTGTGGTGCCGATCTACTCCTCGGCTTTGGCGATCTGCCAGTACTCGAGCTCGACCGGCGCCTGTCGGCCGAAGATCGTGACGAGGACGCGGACAAGGCCCTTGTCGGGCATGACTTCGTCCACTGTTCCCTCATAGTTCTCGAAGGGACCTTCCTTGATGGTGACGGGATCGCCGGGCTCGAATTCCATCTTGACCTGCGGTGCTTCGTCGGGCTTCCGCGAGTCGAAGAGCATCTTCTCCACCTCGTGCGCCGCCATCGGCGTGGGACGACCCGCGGTGCCGACGAAGTCGCCGACGCCGGTCGTCTCCTTGATGAGGAAGAAGACGTCCTGGGGAATGCGACCGTCGGATTCAAGGGACATCTCGACGAACACGTAGCCGGGGTACAGCTTGGTCTCGGTGACCTTGCTCACGCCGCCCTTGATCGACTGGGTCTTCTCGGTCGGCACCATGATGCGGCCGACGAGATGCTCCATGCCTTCGATCTGGACCTTGCGAAGCAACGTCTCGCGGACGCCCGATTCCTTGTTGCTCGCGACCCGGAGGACGAACCAGTCGAAGCCGGGCCGGTACATGGGCATGTCCGCGGCCGGATCGAATCCGCCTTCGGGCGCGGTCTCACCGTCGGCCGTCGGCGCCGGGGTCGTCGCCGCCGGTCGGTCGGGTTCCTCGCTCACGATTCGATGGGTGGCGACGCCGCCGAAGTTCTCGAGCGTCGGCCCGCCGGCAAGCGTGGTCGCTTCGCGGCCGGACGCCAGGGTTCGCTTCTTGGTGGTCTCCACCGGCTCGTCGTTCGCCTTGGGGGCCTCGGATTCCGGCGTACCGGCGTCCTCTGCAGCCACCTGCTCGGCGGGCGTCTCGTGCTCGCCCTCGGCGGGCTTTTCATCGGAAAGGGTCATGCGTTTTCCTCGTTTCCCACGGACCATCGAACGAACGAAAGCGACGCGATCAGGTGGGGGTATCGAGCACCTTGATGGCGCTGAAGAACGTGACGAAGACCAGGTCCCAGACCTTGCAGAAACCGGCGATGCCGGCCGACAGGGCGACGACCACGATCGTCGATCCCACCACTTCGCGGCGGGAGGACCAGTTGACCTTCTTCATCTCTGATTCGGTCGCGACGAGGAAGTCGACGGACCGGGGCTTCAGCCAGATGAAGTAGTAGAGCAGCGAACCGAAGATCCCCACCCAGAGGACGCCGGAGGCTGCACGGAAGTAGACCGGATCGAGATCGAACCAGTCCGTGTTCTTGAAGAAGTCGGAAATCCACATCGCACCGAGCAGGATCATCACACCGCCCGCGATGGTGGACATCTGGCGGGTCCAGTAGCCCTGGCCCTTCTTGTAGATCGCGGTGGACATCGTCGTGTTCCCAACTGTGGACGAGAGTGGATCGGAACCCGGATCGAATTCTGGGTTCCCGTTTGGCAACACGCCAGGAGTGACTCGAACACTCAACCTGCGGATTTGGAATCCGCTGCTCTGCCAATTGAGCTACTGGCGTAGGAGGTCGAACCGAGGCCCGCCGAAACGGTGCCCGCGGATCACTTCCGCTTGATCTTGTGGAGGGTGTGCTTGCGAAGAGAGGGGGAGTACTTCATGAAGCCCTCCTTGACCTTCTCGTCGATGCCGCCCTTGACGCGGATGTTGGTCCGGTAGTTCATTTCACCGGTTTCGGTGCACTGAAGCCAGACGAACTCGCGATCGGTTGCTCTTTTGGCCATTGCTGCATCACCCTTCTGGGGTCTCGCTCGAACGAATCGGGAACCGGATGGTCCCCGCCTGAGGTCGAGTCGGTGCCGGGGCCCGGCCGAAAGGCCGGACCCCGATCACCGGTCGACTCGATGTCACTCGACGATCTTGGTGACGACGCCCGAACCCACGGTTCGGCCGCCTTCACGAACCGCGAACCGCACGCCTTCTTCCATCGCGACGCCCTTGCCCTCGAGGTCGACCTCGAGTTCGACGTTGTCGCCGGGCATGCACATCTCGGCACCACCCATGAGGGTGAGCTTGCCGGTGATGTCCGTGGTCCGGAAGTAGAACTGCGGCTTGTAGCCGGAGAAGAACGGCGTGTGACGGCCACCCTCCTCCTTGGTCAGGACGTAGACCTGGCCTTCGAACTTGGTGTGGGGCTTGATGCTTCCCGGCTTGCAGAGCACCTGGCCACGCTGAATGTCGGTCTTCTCGACGCCACGGAGCAGGCAACCGACGTTGTCGCCGGCCTGACCCTCGTCGAGCGTCTTCTGGAACATCTCGACACCCGTGATGGTGGTCTTGAGCGTCTCGGGGGCGAGGCCGACGATCTCGGCTTCGTCACCGACCTTGATGACGCCACGCTCGATACGACCGGTCGCGACGGTACCGCGGCCCTTGATCGAGAAGACGTCTTCGATCGACATCAGGAAGGGCTTGTCGGTTTCCCGGACCGGCTCTTCGATGTAGGTGTCGAGCTGCTCGAGGAGCTCACCGATGCAGGCGTTCTTGCCGTCATCGGTGGGGTTCTGCAGCGCCGGGTAGGCGGCACCACGGATGACCGGAGTGTCGTCGCCAGGGAAGTCGTACTTGCTGAGGAGCTCGCGAACCTCGAGTTCGATGAGGTCGAGAAGCTCCTCGTCGTCGACGAGGTCACACTTGTTGAGGAACACCACGATCCTCGGCACACCGACCTGACGAGCGAGCAGGATGTGCTCGCGAGTCTGGGGCATCGGGCCGTCGGACGCGGACACGACCAGGATCGCGCCGTCCATCTGGGCGGCGCCGGTGATCATGTTCTTCACGTAGTCGGCGTGACCGGGACAGTCGACGTGCGCGTAGTGCCGGTTCTCCGACTCGTACTCGACGTGGCTGGTCGCGATAGTGAGGATCTTGGTGGGGTCGCGTCGACCTTCCGACTCGGACGCCTTGGCGACCTCGTCATAGGCGATCTGCTTCGCGAGGCCCTTTTCACCCTGAACCGTGGTGATCGCGGCGGTGAGCGTGGTCTTGCCGTGGTCGACGTGGCCAATGGTGCCCACGTTGACGTGCGGCTTGGTCCGCTGGAAGACTTCCTTTGCCATCTGCGGGCATCTCCGAATTAGCGCCGTCGGGGTCAACCGGTGTCCGTGCGGCGTTCGACAGTTGGAGTTCCGACCCGTCGTGGGCCGTTCCTCCGGTGATTGCGCCCGACCACCTCAGCCGGGACCATGATTTGGAACGGGACGAAGCCCGTTCCGAGTAAGCGACTCGAAGCCACCGACGGGACTTGAACCCGTGACCTCACCCTTACCAAGGGTGTGCTCTACCACTGAGCTACGGTGGCGTGTTCGATGCGTGGCGCACCGATCGTGAACCTTGTCACACAAGCGGACGCCGGTAGAGCTCGACGCACGCCGAATAAAAACCGTCCCGGGAGGGACGGTGGATCGCGGATTGTACCGAATACCCGGGGGAAGGCAAGGGTTCCTTTCCACGAGTGACTCACGAGGCATGAGCCGAGCACTCAGCGCCACGCCTGCCGAGTGGTCCGTATAATAAAAGCCCTTTCATCTACTTAATCCGGCTCTCCACCGAATGGAGCCCCTCACTGCCGATGCCGAAGGGTGGTTCTCCACCAAGCGTCCCGAAGCTCGATTCAACCAAACCCGAGGTTCACGGGCTGGGGTCCGAGCCAGGTCGCCGGTCGAGGCCCCTGATCAGGTACTTCCGGTCTTCGACTTCGTCGAGGTCGACGAACCGGGTCTCGGCCCGGATACCGCCATCAAGCGTGAGGAAGAGCGACGTGTCCCCGATGTAGCGGAAGTCCACCTGCGTGTCGTAACCCTGGCCGGGATCGCCCCAACCCTCGACGTTCGGTGCGATCGTCTCGCCCGCGAGCGAATCGACCAGATAGACCGACCGGGCCGGGAATCGGATCTGCGGACGTGAATACCACTCCGAATCGGCGCAGCAGACCGAGAACCAGTCATTCGCTGCGAAGTAGCCGGGGTGGCCGACCTCGCTCGCACGAGCACCGTCGCCGAACGGCGTCGCCTCTTCACCCCCGGCGGTGTTCTTCATCTTCACCGTGGACCGCAGGATGTTCTTGAACCCCGGATCGGACTCGAAGACGACCCGGTCGGGCGCGTCGTAGCGATAGTTGTATCCGTTGGGATTCGAGTTGCCCTCGAACGGAATCAGGATGCCGTTCGAACTGAGGTCCGACCGGGACCAGAGGATGTCCGCCCACGTTCCGACGTTCTGGAAGGTGTCTCCCGGCGGG
The DNA here is from genome assembly GCA_002172915.1 of Hyphomonas sp. TMED17. Lineage (GTDB taxonomy): Bacteria > Pseudomonadota > Alphaproteobacteria > Caulobacterales > Hyphomonadaceae > Henriciella. The sequence continues at coordinate 53,032 of NHBW01000011.1, forward strand.
AACTCACCGCTGGCGACGGGGCCCACGACGGGTTCGACGCCGACGGGGCTTTCGGACCGCATCTTTCCCGGGAAGCTGGCGTTGCGGTAATCGAAGCTCGACGGAACGATGATCTCACGGTTGTCGGTCGAATAGTCCGTCATGAGCATGAAGATCTGGCGGAGATTGTTCTCGCTGGTGACCTGCTCGCCGGTGCGATTCACCGTACCGAGTCCGGGAAGAAGGACCGCCAGCAGGATGACGATGATCCCGATCACCGCGAGGATCTCGACGATCGTCACGCCTCGTTGATTCTGGTTTGCTCGCACGCGACTCTCCGTTCTGCTTCATGCACCCAATCGATGGACCCGCCAACGACGATACCCGTCCCGAAGAGGGAATGCCCCTTCTGGACGCTGAAACGGGCCTGGATCCCCTCTCCCATCCGTACCGGGACCCGTGACCGGTTCCCATCACCGCCCGGATCAGGAGGAAATCCGCCCTGAAGGAGCGAAATCGCTCGTCACCTGATCATCACATGCTCATCGTCATCAGGAACTCGCCGTTGCTCTTGGTCTTGGACAGTCGTGACCGCAGAAGTTCCATCGCCTCCACCACGTTCATGTCGGAAACGACCTTGCGGAGGCGGGTGATCAGCTCGTGCTCCTGCGGATCGAGGAGGAGTTCCTCCCGCCGCGTACCGCTCGCCGCGATGTCGATCGCCGGATAGACCCGCTTCTCCACCAGCTTGCGATCGAGGTGCAGCTCCGCGTTGCCGGTTCCCTTGAACTCCTCGAAGATGACTTCGTCCGCCCGACTTCCGGTATCGACCAGCGCGGTCGCGATGATGGTCAGCGAGCCGCCATCCTCGATGTTGCGGGCGGAACCGAAGAACTTCTTGGGCTTGATGAGCGCCGCATTGTCGACGCCGCCGGAACCGATCTTGCCGGATCCGGACATGCCGTTGTTGTAGCCTCGCGCGAGCCGGGTGATCGAATCGAGCAGGATCACCACGTGGTCGCCGAATTCGACCATCCGCCGGGCCTTCTCCATCACGATCTCGGAGAGCGCGATGTGGCGCGTGGCCTCCTCGTCGAAGGTGCTGGCGACCACCTCCACGGTGTCGGGGGTGTTTCGCTTGAAGTCGGTGACTTCTTCGGGACGCTCGTCGACGAGCATCACGATCACCCTGGCCTCGGGGTGGTTCTTCGCGATCGCATGGGTGATCTGCTGCAGGATCACCGTCTTGCCGGTGCGGGGCGGCGCGACCACCAGCGCCCGCTGGCCGAATCCGAGCGGCGTCACCATGTCGATGATCCGCGGTTCGATGCGGGTGGGCTCGTCGGGGATCTCGAGCTGGATGCGACGGTCCGGGTGAAGCGGCGTCAGATTCTCGAAGGTCGGCAGTTCGTGGAGGATCTTCGGATCGCGACCATTCACCTCTTCGACGCGGAGCATCGCGAAGTACGTCTCGGCCTCCTTCGGCGGCCGAATGAGACCCTTGACCACCATGCCGCGACGGAGACCGAAGCGTCGCACCTGGCTGGGACTGACGTAGACGTCGTCCGCACAGGGGAGATAGCTGTACTCCGCACTGCGAAGGAACCCGAAGCCTTCCGGCATGATCTCGAGCGTGCCTTCGGCGATCATGAAGCCGGCCTTTTCAGCCCGCTTCCGGAGGACCTCGAAGACCAGCTTCTGCTTCGGCAGATTGCCGGCGTCCGCGATCTTCTCCTTCTTGGCGATCTTGAGGAGCTCGGGATTCGTCAGCTTCTGAAGCTTCGCGAGATCCAGGTCCTTCTTCTTCGCGAGGTCGTAGCGTTCCTGAAGCTCGTTCTCCAGTTCCGCGGCTTCGAGTTCGAGCTGCTCGTCCGTGGGAACGGATCCCGGCGCAAGGGTCACCGTCGCGATGCTCGCGCCGTTGCCTGAGGAGTTACCGCCGCCCTTGCTGCGGCGACGACGACGGGACTTGCTTGTCATGGTGTAGACGACCTGAATTGGCCGGCCTGCGACGCTTGGAGCTTTGGGGCCCGATCNNGATCTCGGGACGCCGTGCGGATCCGATCGGATCCTCGAGCACGGCTCGGCAGGCGGCGTGTTGTTGGTGTGGGAATCGGGGTACGCCGGAACGGTTCCCGAAGACGCATGATGATCCGCCGGACCGCTCAGGTCAAGCGACCGGAGCGTCCGACCCGGAATTTGGATCACCCGCCGAAGTCGAGGATCGCCCGACGGCGGACGCCGTCGCGAACCTCCGCGGCCACGACGGCGTGAATGGGGCCGGACCGGCTCCAAAGGCGGTTTCGGGAGCATCGGGTCAACGGTCGCCCGTCACGCTCCGCAATGCCGCGACGACCGCGGACTCGAGGGCGGCGACGGTCGAGTCGTTCTCGATGACGCAGGTGGCGCGGCGTCGTTTCTCCTCGATCGGCCGCTGCGCTGCTTCTCGTCGCCGAAGTTCCGATTCGTCCCAGCCCCGGTGTTCGGTGACGCGAGCGAGCCGCGACGCCCACGGTGCGTCCACGAAGAACACCGCATCGCAGNCTTCGTCCAGTCCCGCCTCGAACAGCAGCGGGGCGTCGATCACCAGTGCCACCGCGTCCGCCGGAGCGGCGGCGAATCTCGCTTCGCGGAGTCGGTGCACCGCTGGATGAACGAGTGATTCGAGTCGACGACGGGCGTCGTCGTCTCCGAAGATCCGAGCCGCGATCACCGACCGGTCGATACCGCCGCCCGGCGCGACGGCGTCGTCGCCCCACCAGGAACGCAACGTCTCGACCACCGCGGGATCCGCGAGCACTTCGGCCGCGTCACGATCGGAATCGCTGATCACGCATCCGGCGGAAGCGAGCGCAGAGGCCACGGCGCTCTTCCCCGCGCCGATGCCGCCGGCGAGACCGATCACCGGGACTCGGCGGGTCTCGGTCATTCGACGATCCGCGTCCAGGTCGTTCCCTCCGGACCGTCCTTGATCGCGATGCCCATCGCGGTCAGTTCGTCGCGGATCGCATCGGCCGCCGCCCAGTCCTTTCCGGCCTTGGCGTCGGTCCGCGCCGCGATCTTNGCCTCGATCCGGTTCGCGAGGTCATCCGCTTCCGGCGCCGACTGGACGACGTTCCGGTCGAGCACACCGAGGATCCCGTCCATTCGAACCAGCGCCGCAAGCTCCACGGCTGCGCGTTCGGAGGAACCGGACTCGGCCCCGTCCTCGAGCCGGCTCGCGTTGACCGCCTCGTTCAGGACACCGATCGCCCGGGCGAGGTTCAGGTCGTCGGAGACCGCCTGCTCGAAATCGGACAGTGCCGACTCCAGCGGGCCGGGCCCGTCTCCGGGCACCACGCGGCCGTCCGCGAGCCGCTCTCGAAGGCGGCACCAGCGGTCGACCATCCGGCCGCAGTCCCTCAGGCCCTGCATCGTGAAGTTGGCGTTCTGACGGTAGTGCGTCCGAACCAGTTCGAGCCGGAGCGCCGCCGGCGTCACACCTCGCGCGAGAATGTCGCGGACCGTGAAGAAGTTGCCCCCGGACTTCGACATCTTCTCGCCTTCGACGACGAGATGCCGGGTGTGGAACCAGTACCTGGCGAATCGCTCGCTGCCGGAGGCCGCGCAACTCTGCGCGATCTCGCATTCGTGGTGCGGGAAGATGTTGTCCTCGCCGCCCGAATGCAGATCGATCTGACCGGCGTGCGGCCCGTCCGAGGCCGCGAGCAGACCCTGTGCCATCGCGCTGCACTCGAGGTGCCACCCCGGATAGCCCTCGCCCCATGGACTCGCCCAGCGCATCAGATGCGACGGATCCGGCTTCCAGAGCAGGAAGTCCGCCGGATGACGTTTCGCGGCCTGATTGGTCGACGACACCCGGCCACCCTCGCCCGCCCGCAGTGCGTCGACGGTGTTGCCGCTCAACCGACCGTACGCCGGGAAGCTGGCCACCGAGAAGTACACGGCGTCATCGCCACCGACATAGGCATGATCCGCTTCGATCAGTCGCTCGATCATCGCGACCATCTGCGGGATCCAGCGGGTGGGCCGCGGCATCAACGACGGATCCTTCACCGCGTCTTCGACGACGCCGAGACCGAGGACCCGGGCATCCTCGATGAAGGCGTCGGCGTAGAAGTCCGCGATCGCGTTGGGATCGTCGGGATCCAGCTCGGCGCCCTCCGGAAGCTTGCCGGATTTCTTGGCCTCCTGGAGTCTCTTGCCCGCCACCGCCATCTTGTCCTCGCCTCCGCCGTCCGCCACCGCATCGTCGGTCATGTGACCGACATCGGTGATGTTCATCACGTGACGCACCTCATGCCCGAGGAACTCCAGCGTTCGACGGAGGACGTCGGCGTTCAGAAAGGATCTGAAGTTGCCGATGTGGGCATAGTCGTAGACGGTCGGACCACAGGTGTAGAAGGTCACGGGACCGTTGGGATCGATGGGTTCGAAGTCGACCTGTCGTCGTTCGAGGGTGTCGTGGAGTCGAAGTGGCATCGGCCGTTCCGGTACGGATCGAAGGTCGAAGCCGAGGTCCCGATTGGGCCGCGGCGCTGGAAGCCGTATCCTACGACTTCGTGATCCTGTTCCGGTGCCGGGAGCCCGAGTCCACATGCGCATCACCATCGTGCTGGGTCCATTCAAGCCGCCGCCGCCCGCCCCCAGCGGCGCGATCGAGAAGGTGTGGTGGAAGCTCGCCGAGGTGTTCGCCCGCCGAGGACACCAGGTGGTCATGCTTGGTCCGGAGCACGGCGATCTCCCGCGAGGATCCTCGATCGACGGGGTGGAATACCGCAGACTGCCCCTCCTGGCCCGGGGCCGGAGCGTCCGGGGCGACGTCATTCGAGACTTCGGATGGTCCCGGCGTGCCGCGAGGTTGCTTCCCGACGCGGATGTGACGGTCACGAACTGCTTCTGGCTGCCCTGGCTCCTTCGATCGCCTCGGAATCGAATCCGTCGCCGGATCGGGGTCCTCAACATGCACGTCCAGCGGTTCCCGAAGGGGCAGATGCGACTGTACCGGGGCGTCGACCGCATCTCGACGGTATCGCAGGCGATCATCGACGGGATCGTCGACGAGCGGCCGGATTTCTCGGCGCGAGTCGCCCTCATCGGAAACCCCGTCGATCTCGCGACCTTCCACCCCGCGGACCACCGGGCCGATCCGTCCGAGACGCCCCGAATCCTCTACACCGGTCGGATCCACCCCGAAAAGGGCCTGCATCTGCTGGTCGAGGCCTGGCGGCGACTGCTCACCTCGGGCCGGACGTTCGGACTCCGGCTCGTTGGTCCCGCCGATCTGGGCGATGGTGGAGGCGGACCCGAATACGTCCGCAGCCTTCGTTCGCTCGCCGGGGACGCTCCGCTCGAACTTCCCGGTGGGGTCGCCGATCCCGCCGCACTCGCCGATGAGCTTCGAGCCGCCGACCTCTATTGCTATCCATCCATCGCCGCGAAGGGCGAGGCATCGCCCGTGGCCCCCCTCGAAGCGATGGCCTGCGGACTTCCCCCGGTGGTCGCGGATCTCCCCCAGTACGCCGCATACATCCGCGACGAGGAGACGGGACTGGTGTTTCCACGCGGGGATCAGGAGGTCGAGTGTCTCGAAGAGACGATCGATCGCCTCGCGACGAACCACGAACTCCGCCGAAGACTGGCTCGAAACGCGATCGAGGCGGCCGCCCGATACGGTATCGAGGAGATCGCCACCGCGTATCTCAAGGACTTCGAGCGATCGGCCGACGAACTCCGGAGAGGACGGCCCGAATCGTGAGCACTCGAACCAACAATCGACCCAAGGATCGGCTCCACCGGAAGCAGGACGATCAGGCCAGCGCCTACGCCAGCCCGTGGTCCCTTCGTGAACGATTGGGCGTCGCCCTCTTCGCCGTCACGTGGACGGTGCTCTGCCGTTGGACGCCGAATCCCGCCAACGCGTGGCGGCTCCTGATCCTCCGGATCTTCGGGTGCCGGATCACCGGCCGCCCCTACGTCGCGGGATCCTGTCGGATCCGCGTGCCATGGCAGCTCGAACTCCACGATCGAGCGTGTCTCGGCCCGAACAGCGAGGTCTACAACCTCGGCGAATGCGTGCTGCGGGCGCGATGCACGATCGCCCAGGGAACCTATCTCTGCGGTGGAAGTCACGACCTGTCGGTGCCCACCCTGCCACTCATCGTCGGACCGATCGACGTCGGCGAAGACGCCTTCATCGGAGCCCGGGCGTTCATCATGCCCGGCGTGACCATCGGCGAAGGGGCCGTCATCGGTGCCGCCGCGGTCGCGGTGCGCGATGCGAAGCCGTGGACCGTGATCGTGGGGAATCCGGGGAACGAGATCTCGATGCGGAAGTTCGAACGGCCCGAAGGCGACGAAGGCTGATTCAGGCCACCGCGTCGCCGCGATGTTCCGCTCGCTCGAGTTCGATGATCTTGAGACGGATCTGGAAGAAGTAGATCCATTTCAGCAACGCGAAGGCGAAGCCGGGATATCCGTCGAGGATGCCGAATCGAAACAGGTAGCTGGCGAAGAAGTAACCCGGCGCGAGCCACCAGCGTCGGATCGCGCCGTACTTCCACCGCTGGCGTCGGGTGAAGTACGACTGGCCCGGCCCCCCCCCTTCGACCAGCTTCATGTACCGCTTCGCTTCCCACGAGGAATACTCGTTGTGCTTGCGGATGTAGGACTTCAGTCCCTTGTAGTCGTCGTGGTCGATCGTCGCCCCGATGCGGCCGGTGGTTCCGGCCAGCACCGGATGCTCGTGGACCTCCATGTCGAGGTGACTCCAACGCTCCTCGTCGATCCGTTCGTATTCCCCGCTCCCGGTCCGGATCAGGGCCAGCTTGGTGAACGCCGCACCATGCCGGAGATATCGACCCATGAAGTAGTTGTGATAGGACAGCCACATCCCATCGTGCGGACTGGTGGCAAGCGTGGAGGCGAGTTCGTCGCAGAAGTCGTCGGTCACGTACTCGTCGGCGTCGAGGAAGAGAATCCAGGGCGTGTCGAATTCATGATTGCGGAGGACCCAGTTGCGCTTCTTCGGAAACTGACCGTTCCAACGGAAGTCGACGACTTCGGCGCCGTGCTCCTGCGCGATCTCGACCGTCCGGTCCGTGCTTCCCGAGTCGACGACCACCACCTTCGAGAATCGACCGAGACGACTCAGGCAGATCGGGAGATTCTTCTCCTCGTTGAGGACCGGAACCACCACGGTGACCGGCAGATCGCCACGTGGTGATCCCTCGGTCATCGGCTCCGGCATTCTCTGGGCCCGATCGATCCGGAGTTCCTTGATCTTCAGCGAGATCAGGAACTCGTACGCGCTGATGAAGAGGCTGAACCTTCGTCCCGTCGACCCGTCCATGAACCCGCGTCGCCACACGTACATGTAGAGGAAGCGGAACAGCCAGGGGGCGGGAAGCAGGTGGTAGATCCGCTGCTTGAACCACCGCCGCCGCTGCAACGCATTGCCGAAGAAACTCGATGCGAGTCCCGAGGCCGGAGGTCCGGCGGCTTCGCGACCACGAAGGATCTCCTGCGCCTCGAGCGACGAATAGCTGTTGTGCTTCGCGATCGAGTGCTCGATGCCCCGGCGATCGTCGTGGATCATCGGTTCCTCGAGGTAGGCGGTCTTGCCGTCGACCACCATGTGTTCATGCACGGCACGATCTTCGTAACGCGCCTTGCCGCGCTTGAAGAGGCGGAGATTCCAGCTGGGGAAGTAGCCGCAGTGCCGGATCGGATCGTCGAGGAAGTAGAAGAGTCGGTTGAGGTAGAACGCCGTCTCTTCGACCTCATCCACATTGCGATCGAGCACTTCCATGATCTCCACGCGGAGTTCGGGGGTGACGATCTCGTCGGCGTCGATGATCAGGGTCCAGTCCGCTTCGAAGGGAAGCGTGTCCAGCGCCCAGTTCTTCTGCGCCGCGTAGCCCGCCCAGTCGTGGTGGACGAACTCCGCGCCGTGCGACTCGACGATCCCACGGGTCCCGTCCGTCGATCCGCTGTCGATGACGAAGATGCGACGGGTCCAGCCGGTGAGCGCCTCGAGGCAGCGGCCGATGTTCGCCTCCTCGTTCTGGGTGATGATCAGGACGTCGAGCAAGTCGAAGTCTCCTCCGGCAGATGATGCCGCAGAACATCCCTGCAGGGCGCGAAACGATACCGCTGAAGCAGCATCCGGAGCTTCCGATTGGTGCTCGCGAGACCGATGTAGCTCTTGAACCGACGACTGGCGGACATCGGCACCACCGGTGAATCGGGGGCGAAGTCACGAGGGTGGAGATACACCACGCCCGGCAGACCCCGGCGATGAAGCGATTCGAAGCCCCGGCGGATGAGCCAGCCCGGGAAGAGCCGCAGGTAGCCGCCGCCCGAGAAACCGACCTGGGAGGGCCCCAGCCGCATCAGACTCATCGGCAGTTCCGGCAGCGTCCGGCCGGAGGGCGCTTCTGCGAACAGATGTGGTTGGATCGGACACGGATACCCGCCGTTCTCACGGGCGACCGGGAACAGGCTCGCGTCGTAGTCCAGTCCGGCGTCGAGCAGGACGTCGAACGCCCACTCGGTACCGGGGGTGATGGAGAAGCTCGGAGCCCGGAACGACGTGACCGGCGCCCCACCCGCATCTTCGATCACCTTGATCGAGGTCGTCAGATCATCGCGGAAGTTCGCCTCGTCGAGATCGGACACCTTTCGATGCCAGTAGGAGTGGGACCCGATCTCGTGACCCGCGTCGACGGTGCGTCGAACGAGCTGGGGGTATCGCTCCGCGATCCAGCCGAGATAGTAGAACGTCGCCTTCACGCCGAACTCCTCGCAGATGCCGAGGATCTCATCGGTCCGACGTTCCACGATCGACGGGAATCCGGGCCAGTCGTCGACGTTCGCCACCGCGTCGATCTCGACCAGGTGGAACCAGTCCTCGATGTCGAAACTGAGCGCATTCAGCGGCCGCTCGTCCGCTGGATGAGCCGCGTCGTCGCTGTTTGCCGGGGTTCGAGCGTTCATGACTTCGCGAAATCCGTCGAAGGCCTCAGAGAAGCCGATGCCCACGGTCCCGGACCCGCTGCATGTCCTCCGGACCCGGCATCGAGAAGTGGGTCGCTTCGGATGCCGGATTCGGCAGAAGCGGCGGATCACCGAGCTCCACGAGCCTGACCGCTTCGAGCACCGACTCCGCGGCGAGGTCCTTCGATCTCGCCATCACGTCTTCGAGGGTGTCCCAGGGATTGATCCGGTACCGCTTCTGAACGACGATCGGCCCGTTGTCGAGCTTCTCGTCCACGAAGTGGACCGAGACCCCGCCCTCCTTCTCTCCATTCGCAAGCGTCCAGAAACTGGGCATCAATCCCCGGTACTTGGGAAGCAGGGCGCCGTGGCAGTTGATGATTCCCGCGGGCGTCTGATCCCGGAGCGGTTTCCGATAGAGCTGCGTGCCGGAGATCGACACGATCAGTTCCACCCGCTTCTCCCGGAGGTATTCGAGAAACACGTCGCTGTTGACGTCGACGGCCTCGGTGACTTCGACCCCGTACTTTCTCGCGACCGCGCGGATCGAGTGACATCGACGCGTCGACTTCAGCCACTGGTTCTCGATGCGCGAGAGGATCTTCTTGATCAGGTAGCGACGGAGCTTCCACTGGAAGTAGTTGAAGCCGTACAGCCGCTTCAGATCCATGGCGGTCTGGAAGACGGTTCGCTTTCCCTGGGCGATGGACTGGATGTTGACGCCGGCGGTGGAATCGTGGTACTGGCGAAAGTACTTGTCGAGCACCTTCGGCAGAAGAAATGGTTCATTCTGAATGAAGACGTACTTGATCAAACGGAATCCCTCGCACTCGGGCCCGACTCCGTCAGATCCTCGAGAAGCATTCTCCAGGCCTGAAGTCGATGCCGAGCCCCATGTTCGTCCACGAGCGCTCTTCTGGCTCTTCGACCGGCCGCCTCGCACACATCGGTGTTTGAGGCGAAATTCTCAATCAATCGAACCAACGATTCAGTATCGCCCTGACGAACGGAGCCGCCACAGTCATTCTCCAAGATCACCCGGGATATCTCGCTCGAGGCATCACCGATGAAGATCGCCGGTCGCTCCGCCGCGAGGATCCCGAAGAGCTTCGACGGCACCATGATTCCCTCCACCCCTTCCAGCAGGCTCACGAGGTGCATGTCGGCCGCACTCAGGAGTTCGTCGAGACGCTCGCGTGGCTGATAAGGGGCGATAACACAACTTGACTCCAGCTCGTGTTCGGCGATGAACTCTTCGACCCTGGCCTTCTTCTTGCCTCCGCCCACGAACGCGAAACGGATCCGGTCGTCCTTCGAGAGAGCCTTCGCCGCCTCAAGAAAGGTGTCTACGTCGTGCCCGATCCCGAAGTTCCCCGAATACATGACCAGGGTCCGATCCCCGATGCCCCATTCGGCCCGGTAGGGATTCCGGTCGCGGGGAATCGGCTTGACCTCCTCCTGATCGCTCCACACTCCGATCAGGTGCACCCGATCGTCGTCGACGCCCTTCGAACGAACGAGGTCCGCCATGCATCGCCCCAGCACCACCACTGCGTCCGCCGATCGCAGACAAGATCGGTTCAACGCCTCGAAGAAACGACTCGATGGCGAGCCGGCTCGCATCACGCCGCACGCGATGGGCAGGTCGGGGTAGAGATCCATGACCCAGTAGACGAACTTCGTTCCCTTCACCGCCCGCAGGATTCTTCCCACCATCGCGATGAAGGGTGGCGTGGTGAAACAGACCGCCACGTCGTGGCGGGGAAGCAGGATCGCCTTGAAGAAGGCGGCCAGATAGAAGAGCGCGAAGTCCGCGACCCGGGCGATGATGGTCGATTTTCCGAAGAGGGAACGACCGACCCGGTGGATTCGAATCCCATCGACGACTTCCTCGCGGGGGAGTGCCGCCCCCTTCTGTCCATAGATCGATCTCGAGGCGATCACACTCACTTCGTGACCGTGACGAACGAGATCGCGGGCGAGATCGTGTCCGTGCTGGGCCGTGGCCGCGACATCGGGGAAGAAGACCTGGTTGATCAGAAGGATTCGCATGTGGTCAATCCGCCGAAACGTTCTCGGCGGCTTCGATCTCCGAACGATGCTCGACGAACCAGTCGATCGTCCGCCGGAGTCCGTCCTCGAAGCCGACGGTGGCACGCCAGTCGAGCTGTTCCGCGGCGGTCGTCGTGTCGAGGCATCGCCGTGGCTGACCATCCGGCTTGGTGGCGTCCCAGCGAATCTCGCCCTTGAAATCCGAGAGTCTCGCGATGAGTTCGACGAGATCGCGGATCGTGATCTCCATGCAGGTTCCGAGATTGATCGGCGTGGGGTCGTCGAGGACCTCCGCGGCCCGGATGATCCCCTTCGCGCAATCGTCGACGTAGAGGAATTCGCGACTCGCGGACCCGGTCCCCCAGCATTCGATGTGGTCGAGGCCGGCGTCGCGGGCGGAGACGCACTTGCGAATCAGCGCGGGGATGACGTGACTGGTTGCGGGATGGAAGTTGTCGAAGGGCCCGTAGAGATTGACCGGCAGCACGTAGGCGGAGGCCAGTCCGTACTGGCGGTGGTACCCGTCAAGCATCACCATCGCGGCCTTCTTCGCGATCCCGTAAGGAGCATTGGTCTCTTCGGGATAACCGTTCCAGAGGTCCTGCTCCTTGAACGGCACGGGCGTGAACTTCGGATACGCGCAAATCGTGCCGACCTGAAGAAACTTGAACGGACGATCGCCGGATGCGTGAATTCGAGCCTGTTCGATCAGGTTGATCGCCATCGCCATGTTGGCGAAGAAGTACCGGCCCGGATTCTCCTGATTCGCGCCGATGCCCCCGACCTCCGCGGCGAGATGGAGCACGACGTCCGGATCATGATCCCGATAAAGCCGAATCGCGGCCTCTTCGTGCACGAGGTCGTACTCGCGGCGTCTGGGGACCACGATGCTTCCCGCACCACACGCCTCGAGTTCGGCCACCACCGACCGTCCGAGGAATCCAGCACCTCCGGTCACCACGACTGTCTTCCCTGCGAGATCCATGGAACCTCCGATGATCCTGCCTTCGTAGGATTCAGATGTCATCGACCTTCAGAGGGTCTGACGTCGATGAAACCCGATGCTCCCGTCCAGATGATCGATTTCACCGAAAACCACGCCCGAGGCCACGGGAACTCCGCAAGCCCCGCCGCCGGAGGGCCGATACTACAGTTCCCCGAGTGCGGCCAAACGATCCCCGAGATGTGTCTCGATCCGGATCGATGCCGCAGGAGTCTCCGATGAACGAACAGAACAGCCGTCGAGCCCTCATCACCGGGATCACCGGCCAGGACGGAAGTTACCTTGCGGAACTTCTTCTGGCCAAGGGCTACGAAGTCCATGGCATCATCCGGCGATCCGCCAGCTTCAACACCGAGCGAATTGACCACATCTACCAGGACCCGCATGACCGCGGCGTCCGCCTGAAGCTCCACTACGGAGACCTCTCCGACGGGTCCGGGCTCATGCGGATCCTGCAGGACGTCTCACCCCACGAGGTCTACAACCTCGGGGCCCAGAGTCACGTTCGCGTGAGCTTCGATCAACCCGAGTTCACCGCCGACGTCGTGGGCACCGGAACCCTCCGGCTGCTCGAGGCGATCCGCGCCGAACAGAACCGGTCCGGTCAGCAGATCCGTTTCTACCAGGCGTCGAGTTCCGAGATGTTCGGGAAGGTCCACGAGGTCCCGCAGCGCGAGACCACGCCGTTCCATCCACGGTCCCCGTACGGCTGTGCGAAGGTCTGCGGTCACTGGATGACCGTGAACTATCGCGAGAGCTACGACATGCACGCCTCCTGCGGCATCCTCTTCAACCACGAGAGCCCCCGCCGGGGCGAGACCTTCGTCACCCGGAAGATCACCCGCGCCGTCGGACGCATCAAGATGGGGCTTCAGGACAAGCTCTATCTCGGCAACCTCGACGCGATGCGGGACTGGGGCTTCGCCGGCGACTACGTCGAGGCGATGTGGCTGATGCTGCAGCAGGACAAGCCCGACGACTACGTCATCGCCACCGGTGAGATGATCTCGGTCCGACGATTCTGCGAACTGTGCTTCGGCGAGGTGGGACTCGACCCGACCGACTTCATCGAGATCGATCCCCGATACTTCCGACCCGCCGAAGTGGCGGAGCTGCTCGGGGATCCCACCAAGGCCCGCGAGGCGCTCGGATGGACGCCGACGACCGGGGTCGAGGAACTCGCACGCATGATGGTCGAGAACGATCTCGAGCTCGCGAAACGGGAAAAGACCCTTCTCGACGCCGGACACCAGGTCTCCGGCCGTCCGATGGACGACTGAGAATCCGATGTCGATCGACGCACCCATCACCCTCTTCGGCATCCTGATGGTCTTCGCCCCGCTGGCGATGATTCTCTACAACTATCTCGTGGCCGGTGACGACCTGATCACCGCCCGGCATCTGTTCCTGCTTGGTTGCGCCAAGTTCTTCGGCGTCGCCGCGCTCACCACGGGGATCACGAAGCTCTATCGAGGCAATCACCCCTTCTCCGACGTCCTCCTCCTGTTCCTCGGTACCGCCCTCTTCTTTCTGACCTTCTGGTGGGCGTACAACCACTGGCAACTCCCCCAGCGAATCGCCGCCCGCCGGTGGCGGACCTCACCGACGCCGAACTTGGGATCGGTCCTCTTCGCCGGCGGCGCCGGGCTCCTCCTGGGTCTTCTGGCCTCCGTGCTTCCGGTCGAACTGCCGGTCATCGGACAGATCACGAACGTGCTGGGGAAACTCCTTCCCGCCGCGAGCATCGCCCTCTTCCTTTTCTGCTGGCTCAAGAACCCGGCCAATCTCATCTATCTCGTCGCCACCGGCGTCGCCTTCATGCTCGCGGTGTTCGTCGCGTTGTTCGGCGCCGGTCGGCACCCGCTCTTCGCGGCCCTGATCGCGATTCCGATCGCCTGGTACTGGGCACGCTGGCGATATCAGAGGCCGTCCGCCACGATCGGACGCATCCTCGCCCTCGGGATCGCGGCCGCAGTCGTCATCCTCGCCTACAGCGGCTTCCGCCACGACTACATGGGCGAAGCGGACTCCGGCATCGCGTTGGACCGGATCCGACAACTCATGCGTTTCCAGCTCGAGACCTCCGGAGACGCCGACAGTTTCCTCCAGGAGGACGCGATCACGGTCACGCTCCTCTGCATCGAGGAGTTTCACCGGAACGGGGATCCCGACTATTTCCACACGCTTCGATTCGTGCTGAGCAATCCGATTCCGCGTGATCTCTGGCCGGAAAAGCCACAGGCGCTGGGTGAGAGTCTGCCGGAAGGGCTCGGTGAATTCAGCGACGGCTACGTGAACTGGGGCACCGGAATCGTCGGGAACGCGTTCCACGATGGCGGCGTCTGGATGACGATCATCTACGGGCTGCTGGTGGGAGGCGTGTTCCGGGTCTTCGACGACATCCTGCGTCGCCAGCCGTTCAATCCATGGCCCGTCGCGATGCTCGCCGCGATGAGTCCGAAGATCGTCGCCTACAGTCGCGGCGACATCGGAATCTACACCGTCGAACTGGTGGGGCTCGCGGTGGTCACGATCGTCATTCTGAAGGTGATGAAACCGGTGTTCGGCACGACGGACGAGGAAGCGTTCCACGCGGAGCATCCGGACGATTCGGATCTGGAATTCGAAGAACCCGGGTACGAATGATTCGCGCTTTCCGCGGGAACGCTCGAAGCGATCATTGATCGCGATGTCTCCTCCCCCGGATCGATCCGAACCCGCGGAAAACGACCATCGGAGCCGTGACGGACCCACGGATGGATCGTCCGCTCGCCGGTGGACATCGACGTTTCCGATTTCGACCCTCGCACGATGACGAACCGACCCGGTTCCCGTATTCTTCGATTCAGAAGCGACGCTTCACCGATCGAACTCCACGGCCTCCAGACGTCCCCGACCATGCTCACTCAACACGCCGCTCGCGGCGCCAGTCTGATGCTCATCGCGAGTCTGCTGGGTCGAGTCGCGGCGCTTGTGGCCCAGGTCGTCACCGGCTGGATCCTCGTCGAAGACGACTTCGGGCTCTTCGCGACCGCGATCGGCATTCAGGCGTTCGCCGGAGTCCTCCAGGGCGGTAACGCACTGGCCTATCTCGTCACGCTGCCGCCGACGGGACGGCGGCTGAGAACGGGCACGGTCTTCGCCATCTCCAACGGGTTCTACCTCATTGGCGTCGTCCCGATGCTTCTGCTCGCCCCGACCCTGGCGGCGTACTTCGAGGAACCCGGTCTGGTCACGCTGCTGTGGATCATGGCCGCGACGATGATGATCTCCCCGGTGCGGTTCGTGCTCCGAGGACGGGTGAACTCCAGACTCGCCTTCGGCACGGGTGCCATGGCGACGATCATCAACAACGCCTTCACCTATCCCCTCACCATCATCCTGGCGATCGTGCTCCGAGACGCCACCGCCCTCGCGATCCCGGTGCTTGTGGGATCCATCGCGGAGATCCTCTTCCTCTGGATCCGGGCCCGTCCGACCAGGGACGACTTCCGACCCCGGTCCCGATTCTTCTGGCCGCTGCTGCGTCAGTTCCGCTGGCTGCTCCTCGGCGCCGCGATGATGACGCTTTTCAATCGCGGGGACTACATGGTCGCCGAATTCCTCGTGGAGACGTCGGTGCTCGGCGTCTACTACTTCGGCTATCAGCTCGCCGTCCAACCCGGACGGCTCTTCACGACCACCGTCCTGAACATCCTCGTTCCCGTCGTGAAGCGGCTCTCCCATGACAAGGCCCGGCTCGCGGCCGCCCTCCGACGACTCCTGAGCACCGGTGGCTTCGCGATCGCATTCGTGAATCTGGGGATGCTCGCCATCATCGAACCACTGGAACGACTCATCTGGGCGGGAAAATGGTCGGACACCGTTCTGACGGTGCAGGTGGTCTCGATCGGCATCACCTACACGACGATCCTGGGCGTGGGGACGGCACCACTCATGGCCGAACGACGGTATCGAGAGAGCGTGATCTGCGGTCTGGTACGAGCCATGGGCATCGTGGGCGGCGCGGCCGTCGGCTCGATCATGTGGGGGACCGTCGATGGAATCGCGATCGCGGTGAGCGTCGGAATGCTGGTCTCCGCGATCATCGGCATCGCGCTGGTGCTTCGCTGGCATGACGTGCCCGCCGCAAGTTCGATCATCCACATTCTTCGGGCGACGGTTCCGCTGGTGCTGCTCTCCATGCTCGCGGCGGCGATCGGTGACTGGACGCTCGACCGGCTCGATCCGGGACGACTCGCTTCCGCGATCGGACTCTGCTTCGCCGGCGTCGTGTACGTCCTCTTCGCGATTTCGTCGCTGGCGGTCATACCGGCCGACACGCGAGGCGAAGTCCTCCGGCTGCTGCCGGGGCCGCTCCGAAAGCGCATCCCGGCCGCGTGGATTCCGGAACCGAACGACTCCTGACGCGGCGAATCAGTCCGGTTCGTTCACGATCGTGATCCGTCGTGCCGATCGGCGGGCTCGCTCCACCCAGTCCGCCGGCTTGCCGGTGGCGGTTCGAATGACCCCGCTTCTTCCGGCGACATCGATGCGACGGTTCGCCCGCGAGCGAATGCGGATCGGTTCCATCGACGACTGGTTCGTCTCCGCAGCGGAAATCACACGCTGAATCGAAGGCCCCTTCCGCGAGTTGCTTCGCACGCCTCCGGTGCCTGAACGCGGCTTGATCTGGATCGATCCGGAAGTCGATGCGCCGGAAGCAGCGGTGCCACCACCACCGGAAGACGTCGGAGCGGTCCCGGACGAGGGCTTCCCGACGGGGGCGGCGCCCTGATCGGACCCTGGCACGATCTCCTCGGCCCTCGTTTCGATGTCATCCATCGAGTCCTGCGGAGGCGTGGCCGAGTCGGATCCGGCACCGCCGGCGGAACCCGCCGAACCGGAATCGACTCCGAGCTGTTCATCGATGCCCTCGACGAGCTGCTCCAACGAGACCCCCGCGGCGCGAAGACCGTCGGAACGGAAGATCACGGTGTCGCCTTCAAGCAACGCCGCACGGATTCGACCGATGACTTCCGCGATGACCGCGGGATCCGTGCTCCGGCCGTCGTAGTTGCGAATCCACCGCACGACCCCCCGCTGCATCGCCTCGTTCGGCAACGCCCAGGCGACGCAGTCCTGATGGTTCGCCGGATCGGATCGCTTCCACCATGCGTCGACTGCGAACACCGGGAATTCCGCCCACCGGGGATTGGCGATCTTGGGTCGGGATTCGACGTACACCGGGATCCCGATCGACTCCAGATACTTGTAGAACTTGAATGCGGGACCGCTGTCGGAGAGTTTGACCGCCGCATCCGCGCCGATGGATCCCCCCGCGAGAAGCACCGGCTTCACGCACGCGAGCATGGTTCCCAGGATCGACGCGGATCTTCCTGATTCGAAGGCCGCCTTGAGGCGGTCGTCGGCGGAATCCGCGGTACCGAGATAAGCGATCAACTCGATCGGTTCGCCGAACGATCCATCCACCACCGGTCCCCACGCTTCCGGGAAATTCTCCGTCAGGACATCGACGCCGGCATCTTGCGCATCGAGATACTGATCGAACTGCATCACCTCGTCGGAGAGGGTCCCGAACGGGTTGTGAAGCCAGAAGCGACGAATGCCCCAGTCGTAGACGACCTTCGCCTTCTGCTCCACGAACTGCGGCCAGCCGCCTGATCCCACTTGATACGTACTCACCTTCCGCCGTCCCTCGTCCTCCGAAGATCCGGCGATCAACCAGCCCTCGACGAGCCGCTCCCGGGCGGGTCGAATCGTCCGATCCGAATCCGTCGCCGCGACCACGTCGGGTCGGGCGAGCAATGCAAGCACGCCGACCAAGACAAGTCCCAGGCGGTTCCAGTGTCGATCGTTCATGTTGAATCCCCGAATTCACCAACTTCTGAATCGCTTCGTCCGTTCTATTTTCGGATCCTCGGGATCCCAGATCCATCCGGGAGCGACACGATCGGTCACTTCCCCCATCCCAACCATCACAAACCGTCCATGTCGACGGAAGGCGAGGATCCACGCACCGTCTCGGACCACGACTTCCGTTTCGTACCGGGCGAGCACGGCTCAATCCGAGATGCAACCGGCATAGATCTTCTCGAAATCACCTGCCACCGTCGAGGTATCGAGGTTCGCAAGCGTCCAGGCACGACCGGAACGTCCCATCGCAGGACCATTGCGATCGCCGGCCTGGAAGGATGCGATCGCCTCTGCGAACGCCACGGCGGTCTGCGGGATGATGACGCCACCGCCCGATCGCTCGATCTCGAATCGCGTGTCGACCAGATCGGTGGTGATCACCGGCGTCGCGGACGCGAGTGATTCGAAAAACACGAATCCGAAGTTCTCCTGGCTGGTGGGCAGTGCGAACACGTCACAAGCCGAATAAAGGGCGTTCTTCAAATCGCCGCCGACATGTCCGGTCCAGTGGAAACGGTCGTCGAGCCCGGCCGACCGGACGCGATCCCGCATCGCCTGGACGTAGTCTTCGTCGCCGCTTCCCGCGACGAACACGTTGACGTCCGTTCCTCGTTCACGAAGAAGGGCGGTCGCGTCGATCAGGTGCTCGATGCCCTTCTTGGCCTGGATCCGGCTCAGGAAGAGCACGTTGAACCCACCTTCGCCGAGCGCGGGCCACGCTTCGACGGCCGCGGCGGGATCCGGAACCTCGGCGTACGGATCCAGATCGATCAGATTCGGGACGACCACGCCTCGTCCGCGTGGAAACCACTTTCGAGACTGCTCGAGCTCCGCGTCGGCGGTGCAGTGGACCGCGGCCGCGGACTCGAGGTAGCGACGGCCACCGACCGCAAGGTAGATCCGCTTGCGAAGCGCACTCTGGCCCATGGACCAGTCGTCGAGCATGCCACGAAGGCTGATCACGTAAGGCACGCCCACGTCGCGACAGATCGACGCCACCTGGAGATTCGCCGGCTCCCAGACGCCGTGGACATGGACCACGTCGTATTCGGGAATGACCTGCGACAGCCGGTCGATCGCCGCTCGTCCGAATCTCCCGAAGGAACCTCGGACCTCAGGCAGATGTTCGACCGTGGGTGTCTTTTCGGCGTTCGTCGGCTCGAGCCAGGCTTCGGGGACATCCGTCACGTTCGTCGTCATCAGTCCCGTGACGTGACCTCGGGCGAACATCGTCGCGACCTGATCGACCACCGCGCGGGGCGGACCGCCGCCCGTGAAGTCGATGTCCTGCATGTAATGGACGATTCGCATGCTGGTCCGAAGCCCTCCGAGGCGCTTCGATCACCATCGAATCGAAGGCTGGAACATGCTAGCGATCGAACGGCGGCCGTCAGCCGGAGAAATGCACCCGTCCACCGATCAGATCACCGTCGATCGGAGCCGGGGTGGCCATTCCGTTCGCCGCGGAGACCGGGCCGGAACCGACGCGAGCGGCCTCGACGTTCTCGTCGGCGAGCTTCACGAGCATGAGGCTCCAGGTCTCGCGTTCGTAGGCGAGGAGTTCGACGACCTTCCGCAAGCCGTTCGGGTCCCGTTCGCTCATCGCGTCGACGAGGCTGGTGTAAAGGAAGGTGTAGAGACCCGACAGACGATCGCAGAGTTCACGATCGACATCCGGCCGGAGTCCCGAAGTCAGCTCGGCGAGAATCGCCCGACACTGACGGCTGCCCTCGTACGCCTGTTCGAAGTTCTTCGCTTCAAGACCTTCCCGAGCCTGCTCCGCGAACCGGAGCGCGCCATCGAGCAGGAGCAGTCGAAGCTCCGCCGGCGAGGCGGTCATGACCTTGGTACGGAGATATTCCTGTGCTTGTTGAGTCATCGTCACACCCGTTTCATCGGCTCGCCGTCCACCCTTGGTGAGTCCCACCGCGCCTGATCACGTAGATTCCGCTGATTGCCGGCGGAGAGCGCAAATGCTGCCGCAGTCAGCCGATCAGGGCGCCGGCGTTCGCGAGGTTCTGGGAGATCATCCCAAGCGAGGACTGCTGGCTCTGAAGCCTGGCGAGCGTCGTCTCCATCGCCGTGAATTCGCGAAACAGCCTAAGTTCCTTGGCCGCCAGCCGCTGGTCGATCTCCGCGATCCGATCGTTCTGGGCATCGATCAACGCGTCGAAGTTCCGGCTCGCCAGGGTCACCGTGCCGTCGATCGAATTCGTGAGCTTTTCGATGGCCTGCTTGAAGAGGTCGCCGAAGCCGAGTTCCTCGTAGGTCGTGGTGATGTTGTCGACGGTCACGCCCGGGGCGATTGTCTCGGTGGACGTCCCCGTACTTTCGTAGGCGGCGAAGAGATTCTCGACCGCCTCGGGATCCTCGGCGTAGGCCTCTTCGAAGCGGGCCTTGTCGAATTCGATCTGACCTTCACCGGCGATCTTGACGCCGACTTCCGCGAGGAAGCGGAACTGGGTGTCGACCCCGACCGCCCGCTGCTGCAGGATTCGATACAGGTCCTGCTTGACCTTGGCGACCGTGGGATCACCGAGCAGCGGACCGCGGATCTCGGATTCGCCGTCGTAGCTGTCGTACAGGTTGATCGCTTCGATCACCCCGTTGAAGCCATCCACGAACGCCTGCACCGAATCGACGATGCCCGTCTCGTCCCGACTGACGTTGACGGTGACCGGTGAATCGGACGCCGACTGTAGTTCGATCTCGACGCCCGCGACGATATCGTCGATCACGTTCGAGGTGCTTTCGACGAGTACGCCACCCGCACCCTCTCCGATGAAGACCTTCGCGTTGCGGGCCGCGGTCAGTTCGTTGAATCCGAGGTCGACGCCTCCGGTATCCACGATCAGGTCGCCGGCGAGCCCGGAGATGTCCGAACTCAGGACGAGGCGGAGCGGCGAACCACCGGTGTTGGTGTTCAGGAGCGAGGCGGTCACCGCGAGCCCGGCGTCGTTGATCTTTCCGATGACCTCGTCGAGGGTGTCGGTGACGTCGAGATCCACGTTCCGTTCGTAGGAACCATCGATCGATCCCCCGACGGATTCCGCCTCGCCGAGGATCCCGAGGTCCCGGGCGGTGCTGCCGGAGATGCTCTCGACCTTGATGGCGGCGGCCGCGCCACCCGTGGTGTCGACGAGGATCATGCCGTCGCCGTCGTCGTTCAACCGGGCTTCGACGTCGAGACCTCGACTGTTGATCTCGTTCATGACCTGGTAGAGATTGTTCGAGTCGTTCCCGATGTCGACGACCGCACTGATTCCGTTGCCGTCGGTGATCCGGAACTTCCCAAGTCCGACCCCGCGACCATAGTTCAGGGTCGAGAGGTCGGAGGCCGCGGAGACGTACTGACGCTGGATGTTGAGACCACGGGCGGTGTCGGACGCAACGTCGATCTCGATGCCGAGCGCCGCCGCCGCCTCGCCGGACACGACGAGATTCTGACTCCCACCCGTCGAGTCGGATACCGCGAGTCCGTTTCCTTCCGCGTTCATTCCCACTTGAACGTCCACGCCGACAAGTGCCACCGCATCATTGAGGAACGTGACGAGTTCCTCCATCGTCGAGTGGACGTCGAGGTTGTCCACGGTGACCGCTTCGCCGTTCCGATCGGTGATCGTGATGGACGATGCGTCTCCGATCCCGGCACCGCCGTTCACGCTGTCGACCAGCACGGTCCCCATGCCACCGAGCACCCGGGCGCCATCGAGGGAGGTGGACTCGACGCCGATTTGGAAACCAAGGTCCTCAAGCGTGGTCGTGCCGTAGTCGCCACCGATCCCGTCGCCGAGCACCGAGACGAGTTCGCCCGCCGCCGTGAGCCGGATCCCGACGCCATCGGGTCCGACGCTCGCGGTCACCGCACCGTTGGTCTGTTCGTTGATTCGGTCGATGACGTCCTGAATCGTGCTCGCACTCGCGATCTCGACGGTGTTGGGAAGTCGGTCGCCCGCGATGGTGTTTCCCGAACCACCACCCGTACCGGTGAAGATTCCGAGATCCTCGGCCGTCTCGTTCTCGAACGGGCCCGCGCCGATCACTTCGAGGTCGCCGCCGCCCCCGACAGCATCGACCAGGGAGAATCCCTCGCCGTCGGCATCGATGGACATGACCACCTGCCCGGCGCCGATCTCCTCCTCCAGCGTCGCGTTGACGCGTGAAAGCAGCTCCTGGACGTTGGTCACCGCCTCCGATTCGACTTCGCCGTCCTCATCGAGAATCTGACCGAGCGTGATGTCGACCTGCGTTCCATCGGTGGTGACGATCGAGAAATCCGCCTGGCCGGTCGTCTCGTTGATCCGGATGCCTTCACCGTCGTTCAAGTCGGAGAGCAGGGTCTCGCCGTCGATCGAAGCATCCTGTCGACCGAGATCGATCGCATGGATCACGCCACCATCGCCGCCGACGCGTATGCGGAAGTCGACCACGTTGTCTCGGATCAGCACGCCGTTGTCGTCGTTGAGCGTCGAGAGCAGGGAGAGTTCGTCGAGTCGGTTGATCACGTCGCCGATGACGGCGTCGGATGCGACGTTCGCGACGATGCCGAGATCGCTCGCGGTCGTGGTCCCCCCCACGTCTTGAATCGAAAGGTTTCCGTTTCCACCCGAACCGTCTTGAATGACGATGCGGTCACCGGAAAGGGATGCACTCACGCTGATGCCGGTCTCGTCGTTGATCGCGTCGACGACCTCGGTGATCGATGACGCGAGCGAAAGATCGACGATCGCGGCGTTGCCCGATCGATCTTCGACCCGGATCGAACCGCGCTCGACGCCGGAACCGCCGTTGAGGTCTTCGAGGAGCACGTCGCGACCGAGTCGCCCGTTCCCCCACTCGAATGACATCGAGTCGAGCCCGAGCGGCTCGAGCGTGCTGCTGGTGAATCCACCGGACATCACCTGGCTCGTCGACACCAGCTGTTTCACGCGGAATGCGTACTGGCCGGGAATCGCCGAACTGCCCGCATTCGCGAAGAGCACCCCTTCGTCGCTGGAGGTGGCGTTGGTGGATCGAAAGATGTCGTCGGTTCGAAACATCGAAGACGCGGACTTGAACGCGAGCAATCGCGCGTTCACGTCGAGCAACGCGGCATTGGATGCGTTGAGACCACCGATCCGTTGAAAGATGGGCGTCTTCGCCTGCGCGTCCAGCGAGAGAAGCTGCTGGATGATCGCGCCGGAATCGATCCCGCTCACGAGTCCGATGCTGCTGCTGATGGACATGCCCGATGCTCCCATTGAACCACTCGACGCATCGCCACCGAATCCATTCGGTCAGGCGGCGCGTCGCCAAGTCGCTTCATCGTCCTGGTCGACGCGCACCCGCCAACCGGGCGCCGTCAGGCCTTGACGTCTGAGTTGGAGCAAATCGGATGCCCATGTCGCAAGGACCCGATCAAACATCGCCTTGGCGTGCGCCACCGAGGGATCTTCGTCCACGAGCGGTGCGTTGAAAACGGTGTCGAACATGTCCATGGCGGGCTCCAGACCTCGGCAGCCGTGATTCGGCGCTCATCCATCACGAATGAACCTCACCAATCACGCAAGGTGTGGATCGGACCAACGAACCCGGTAATGAAGTGGAACCCGGACGATCAACGTCGATTCATCAGGCCGCGATCACGAGAAGCGCAGGAACAGCGCGGCCACCACGATGGCGACGCGACGACGCCCGCAAAAAGGAACGAGCCGTGACCACACGAGGACCGCACGCCTGTTTTTATTATCGGACGCTTACTGATCCTGAGCGTTTGGATCAAAGCCCATCTTCTCAAGCAGTCCGTCAAACTGCTCCAAGGAATAGAAGTCAAGCGTGACCCGCCCCTGCCCTTTTTTCCGCCCGAGCTTCAGGGCAACCTTGGTACCGAGATGCAGGGACAGTCGCTTTTCAAGATCGACCACATGGGCCGTTGGTGCTGCTCGATCGACCCGCTTGGAAGACCCGCCGGATTCAATCGACAGTGCCTGGACCTGCCGCTCGGTCTCGCGAACGCTCCACCCTTCGCGAACACACTTACCAAGAAGCACCTTTCGACGACTGAGCTCCTGGCAACCGAGGAGCGCTTTCGCATGGCCTTGCGTAATCAGGCCTTCCTGGATGGCCTCCCGGGTGTCCGCATCCGCGTCGCGAAGGCGAAGCAGATTACTCACCGTCGCACGATCGATTCCAAGTTGATTGGCGACTTCGGTCTGAGAAATCCCGAAGCGATCAATCAGCGACGCGATTCCATCGGCACGTTCGATCGGGTCCAAATCCTCACGTTGGAGGTTCTCGATCATCGCCCATTCCGCGGCGGTTCGGTCGTCGACCGCTCGGACGATTGCCGGGATTTCTGTGCGACCCAGCGATTGGAATGCCCGCCACCGGCGCTCGCCAGCAACGAGCTCATAGCCCACCGAAGCCGGACGCACCACAATTGGCTGCATCAACCCAGCGTTTTCGATCGACCGGGCGAGGCTTGCAATCGCCTCATCATCGAAACGCTGCCTTGGCTGTGACTTGTTTGGAACAATGTCCCCGACCTGGATGGTTGCGGGCAAGACGCCTGCAGCCTTCGATTCGTTTCCATCATTTCCAGGTGGGTTCGCTTCGGTAACCGGCTTTTCAATCGACACCGGCGTCCCGATGAGGCTTCCAAGCCCCCGACCAAGACGCCGCCCCACCGCTTTTTTCTCTGTAGCCATGACTGCCTCCATGCAAGACGAATGACAGGGTCAGCATATCGTTCCAGCATGACTTCGTGGCTTGCGGAGTTTGAACGACATCTGTTCCACGTGGAACGTGCAATCAAAAAGAGCGGGGGGGGAGCCGAGATCAACCCGGAATGTTCCACGTGGAACATACGTCCTATAATCTTTATAGTCATACACGTTCGGTGCAGTAGTCGTCTTTAAGCGGACTTTNGTGACTGTTTGATGCTCTTTCGATGCTTTTGTGCTCGTCTTTGATTCGGCCCGCTTCATTCCCACCCTCGATACCCTGCTGGACGATCCCTGCCATTCCTGAACCTGGAATCTCACATGTCCCGTTTCGCCCAGACCGTCACGCCATTCCCCGTGGCCCTCGCAACCGCCTTCCTTGTCGTCGTCGCGATGATCGGAGGCTGCAGTTCCACGCCCGCCGGAATTCCCGCTGACGCGGTGGTCGCCGGGCTCAACGAAAACGGGAGCACTGTTCGCCTCCGCAGCGGCCAGATGCTCGTGATCAAGCTCCAATCGAATCCTTCCACCGGATATGTCTGGCAACTGGTCCGCGAGCCGAACGCCCGGTACCTCCTCGTTGATGGCACGAAAACCCGCCAATCCGACGCGGAACGCGCGAACGAGTCGCAGATCGAAACGCAATACATCCGTTTCGTGGCACAGGAAGCGGGGGAGAGCACGGTTGATTTGAACTACGTCATCCCGGCCGCCGGACCCGGCCCGGAGACTCGTCGGTACACGCTCAACCTCGTGATCGAGTGATTCGCGAAATGTGTGGCAGAAGATCGCAGACCACACTCCGAGGATTTGGTAACTTCGGGTCGTCGTGCTTGAGGAAGACGGTGTGAATCCGTCACGCACGCGGCACCGTGTGTTCATCGAACGTCCTTCGGGGACCTTCGATCGAACGAGTCGGGTCGTCAAACACGACATTCCTTTCGGGCCCGCGCGATACGGGCGACCGATCTTCATTGGTGTGATGTCGTATCACCCGATCGAGTCGATTCTTCATCGCACGGCCGGTAACGCCCGCGTTGACGCGCGCTACCGTACCTGCCCCGCGAACCGGCGCGAATCCGGTGGAGTCTCCATATGTCGTTGTTCCATGACAGTCTTCTCGCTTCAAGATCACTCCTGATCGCCATTCCAACCCTCGTCCCGGCCACCGCCGCGACCGCCGACCTCGTCGACCGATGGGAGATCGGTTCCGGCGACAACACCGCGATGATTCAGTTCGACTTCCTCTCCGGCAACACCTACGTCGTCGATCTCTCCTTCGACGGATCGATGAGCGGTCAGGATGCGATTCAGATGATCGCCGCCGACTCGACCGGCGCCGGATTTGCATTCAGCTACGACGTCATCAGCTACTCCTTCGGAGATTTCCTGGTCGGTATCGAACTCGATTCCGATGCGGACTACGGTGACGGCAGCGCGCCGCCGTACATCGACTACTGGCATTACTGGACCGGCGAGGCGAGCGGGCCGTGGGGCGAATCCATGGTCGGCTTCGGAGATCGTCTCCTCACTGACGGATCCGCCGACGCGTGGGTCTTCGGGACCGCGGACGCGCCCGCGACGATTCCCGCCCCGGCGACGCTCGCGATCCTGCTGCCCGCGCTCGCCGGGCGAAGCCGAAGGCGAGCCGGCTGACACCGCTGCATCATTCGGACATCCGACTCGGCGTGCTTCACTTCGTGAAGCACGCCGAGTTATCGCATGCATCTTCGACATGGCCGCATCCCTCGGTAGGATTCATCGCAGCCGCTCCGATCACCCCCGGATTCGAAGGACCAACGTGAAGAAGAATCGTCCCGGTCTCCTTGCGCCGCTTGGCGTGCTCCCCATGATCGTGGCGGTGGGTTGCGCCGGACCCGGACCGCAAGTCGATCGGTATCGACCACCGACGACCATGACCGCGAACGATGCCGTGGCGGTGTGGAGTCGCGAAGCCTGGAACACGGCGCGTTCCGAAGACGTCAATGCCACCGTCGCGTTCCTGAAGAATCCACCGATCGAGGATTGGGGGATGGCTCGTGCGCTTGATCGATACCTTGAACTGGATGCTGCGGCGATGACGACGCGTCACGCCGAAGCCGAGCGAATCCTCGGTGCCATCGATGTCTCCGAAATCGACGACGAGACGGCGCGCTTGCTCTTCGAACTCGCGGACCTGCGGGCGGCCGGGCTTCCCATCGAAGTCGAGGTCGAAGTCGCCCGCACCATCGAAGCGGCGATCGATCGATCGACGGAGGCCGCGGAACGCGCCGAGACCGAAGGTCGGTTCGTCGACGCCGACGCGGCCTGGGGCGTGGTCGGGAGCATCGCGATCGGATCCGACCGGCCACTCGTCATGATCGATGCTCGCCGGCGACAACGGCGACTCGACGGCCTTCGCGGCCGCGAGGCGACGATCACCGCACCCGACGCCTTCGGAATCCAACGGCCCACCATCAGCGATGCGATTCGAGCGTTCCGCGTCGTGTTGAAGCGTCACGTCGATGAACCGACCTGGCGTCGCCTGGTCGAGGCGGGGTTCGCGCAGATCGCAGAGGCGATTCCCACCACCGCTGTGGCGGAGACGGGCGCCGTTCGGACGCAACGCTTCGAAACGGCGACCGCGAAGTTCCGGGCCGCCACGTCGAAGATCACCGACCGACCCGACCGCCTTCCCTGGGCGGCGCGACGTGAACTCGTCAGGGCGCTCGAGACGATCGCGTCGGTCGATTTTCCGGAGTTCGACGAATCCGTGGTCGCCCGTCTCTTCCTCGACGGCGTCGTCGCCGCCACCGATCTCCGAACCAACGCCTACTTCGGCGCTCGCGCGGTCCAGCTGCGGCGACAGCTCGACCGCTCGTTCGTTGGAATCGGGGCCGAGATCCGAGAGACCCCCGAAGGTTTCCTCCTTCAACCCATGTCCGGAAGCCCGTCGGCCCGAGCCGGACTCCGCAGCGGGGATCGTCTGATCGCCGTCGACGGTCGAAGCGTGGAGAACCGTTCCAGTCAGGACATCGTCGATCTCATCACCGGCGACGAAGGCACGACCGTTCGACTCACCCTGGACCGTGACGAAGCCGGCGAACCGATCGATCTTGAAATCCGCCGCGGCGACGTGGATCGGGAATCGGTGCTCGGCTGGAGACAGATCGGCGTCGACCCGACGGGACGCCCCGAGTGGGACTGGCTGATCGATCCCGATGCGGGAATCGTGTTCATCTCGATCCGGGAATTCCGGGACGACGTGGTTCGAATCTTCAGAACGGCCCTGCGCGAAGCATCGGATGCGCTCGGACCCGAACGATCCGTATCCGGGCTCCTGATCGACCTTCGAAACGATCCCGGTGGCCTGCGGTGGGTCGCCGAGGACATCATCGATCTCTTCGTCTCCTCGGGAACGATCTTCTCCGCCGAAGGCCGTGATGAGCGCGTTCGATCGAAGTCCGCGGGATCACGCATCACGCGCCTCGAGTCGCTTCCCGTCGTGGTGCTCGTCAACGACGAATCGGCGAGCGCCTCCGAGATCGTCGCCGGCACGCTTCAGATCCAGGCCGACGCGGTGGTGGTGGGGGAGCGGACCTACGGAAAGGGGAGCGTGCAGGCGGTTCGACCGCTGATGAACGAAGGCTGGGTCCTGGTCACGGAATCATGGTTCACCATTCCGGATGGTGACGGTGGGCGCCGTCTGATCGATCGATCTCGCGCCGGCGCAGCGTGGGGCATCGAACCCGATCTCGAAGTCGGCGCGACCCTCGAGGAGACGCGGTCCATCATGACCGAACGTGGTCGGTGGTACTCCGGGCTCGGACTCGATACGGCGCCGACCCCCGACTCGACCGACCGAGCGGATCGCCTCGCCACGACGACGGATCGAGAACTCCTCCTCGCCATCGCGCTGCTGCGGGCACGTCTCCTGCCCACCTTGATCGCCCCATCCAACGGTCAGTGACCCTCGACGGTCACCGGTTCGTCCAGCGTCGAGAGGT
>NHBW01000012.1 GCA_002172915.1 Hyphomonas sp. TMED17
GTCTATGGTGGTGGCGACTCGACGACCTTTGCCGATATTGATGTGACCGCAACGGGTGACATTTATGCTGAATATGATGGTGTTGATGTCGCTGCTTATTTTGCCGATATCGACATTGATGTGGCAGGTGTTACGGCGAAGTATGAAGGTATCGAGGTCTATGGTGGTGGNGACTCGACGACCTTTGCCGATATTGATGTGACCGCAACGGGTGACATTNATGCTGAAGAAGNTGGTGTTTATGTCTCTGCTNNTTATGCCGATATCGACATTGATGTGGCAGGTGTTACGGCCGGCAAGTATTATGATGCGGTCACGGTGAACGCTTCTGGTGTCGACGGGTCGTCCCTCGTCAGTGTATATGTCGATACTGCCGGTGATGTGTATGGCGATAATGCGGTGGATGTTGATGCATCTTACGCCAATGTTTACGTCACGCTGGGCGCGGATGACGACAGTAAATATACGCTGGTCAATTCAAAGTATGCAGCGGTAGAAGTTGATACATCTGAAGGCGTCGCAAACGTCACGGTTGACGAGGGTGTTTACGTCGTCGCTGGAGCGTCCAAGTATAGTATGGTATCGTTCAAGTACGGTAACTATAATCTAGTCAGTGGTATCGATGTGTATTCCGATTCCGGCTCAGTAGATGTTACAATTGACGGTGNCGTATTTGCGACAGAATCGGCGGTAGAGGCGTCTGGTTCTAGCGATTCCGGGGTTACNGTAGCAACGGGTGAAAATAGCACCCTTTACGGTCTAACCAANTATGGCATCGACGCATCAGGCGATAGTGGTGTCTACATTTACTCTGACGGCGGGNTTTATGCCGANCTTGCAGGTATCAACGCCGAATCCACCTCTGGGAACGTCTATGTTTCGGTTGGTAGCACTGGTTCGGTTGTGTCGAAATATGGAACGTCTGCAATTGATGCGAGCTCTTCGAGCGGAGACATATCGGTTATTGCGGGCGGCTATTTAAATGCAAAGTATGGCGACGGCATCTATGCAAATACATTCAGCGGTGATTATGCATCGGTAACTGTTGACGGCACCGTCTATGCTGAAGAGCATGGCGTGTTGGTGTCGGTTGGTTCTGGCGTTGACGTTAATGTCTATACCGGGTCTGACAGTTCGATCACGTCGGAAAATGCTTCAGGTATATTCACTGCGAACAAGTATTCTGAGGTCTATATTAGCGTAGATGGCGATATTACGGCTTATGCTTATGCGGTTTATGCGCGGACGAGCAGCACCGACATTGATATCTATACCGGATCGGACAGTTCGATCACCTCGGAGACGGAAGATGGCATTTATGCGACTTCGGTCGACGGTGATCTGTATGCGTCAGTTGNTGGTGCGGTTTCGGCCGACGNTGATGGTATCGATCTGGAAGCCAAATATGGTGATATCACGGTTCAGCTAGGGACTTCGGCGGATGTTGACGCTTTTCAGGGCGACGGCATCGATGCTGACGCCAAATATGGTGATGTGTCGATCAGTGTTGCCGGTTCGATTTACTCGGAGCGTAATGACGCGATTGACGTAGAGTCGAAATATGGTTCGGTATATGTAAACATTGCCGAAACAGGCGCGCTTTATTCGAACTCAAAATATTCTGACAGCGGTGATCACGGTATACAGGTCTATGCCGAGATTGAAGAAATCGCCGTAATCGTTGATGGTACCATCGACGCTGCGGGTAATGGTCTCAATCTGATCGCTGACGAAAACCGGATCGAAGTCCAGACGGGGGCTGCGAGTNGCATCACGAGTGCTGACGACGGCATTTATGCCGAAGCTGATGCTTCTGTTGAAATTACGATTAATGGTTCGGTTTACGCAGATTATAACGGTCTCGATCTGTCGAGCTACGATGATGATATAACGGTTGTTGTCGGCGAAACAGGCGCGATCGAGGCGAATATCGAAGATATCAAATATGGCGGCTTCGATACGATTGCGGCCGTTGCTGAGGAAGATATCTCGATAACGGTTGATGGTTCCCTTGACGCCAATGACGGAACCCTCATGTCGCTCTATAGTGAGCGTGGTGATATTTCGGTTGATATAGGTGAGACAGCTCTGCTTGTTGGTGACGGTGGCATCTATGCCGAGACCGTCGCCGGNGAGACAAGTTTGCTGCCTGAAGCAGCAGATATTACGATTAATTTCGACGGTACTGCATATGTGGAAGATGGCGGCATCTCTGCCTTTACAGCAAACGGTAATGTTACCATTACAACCGGCGAGCAAAGCTACGCATATCTGGCTGATGGAATAAATGTTTCGCATGTCGACAAATATGTTGATGGTGTTGCTGACGATGTTTCGATCACGATCAGTGGTGTGCTCGTTGCTAACTCAGCCGCCATTAATGTCGGGCATGTCGGAAGTGACGTGGTCGGCGATGATGCCGACGGGCCAGCTGATGGTGGTAACGTATCGATCGCTGTTTCCGATGGTGCGTTTGTCGGTTTCTATGGAGATAATGCCGACGGTGCTATTCAAGTCTATATGCTGGGTGTCGCCGGTGATGTTAATATTGATGTCGACGGATATGTCTCTGCGGGTAGTAAATATGGCGAGGGTCCAGGTTCGGGTTACGCCGCCGGTGTCCACGTTGAAAGCTACGGAAGTGGCGACGTCGTCATTACAACCGGCGAAGATAGCTTGATCTTGTCGGNCGACAGTTCGGCAGTCCGCGTTATCTCGAGTGGATCTATTGGTAAGTACGTTGAAACGTCGTTTAGCGGGGCATCTGGAAATATCGATATCGATATTGACGGCGCTATCTTGAGCGGTGACGGACCNGCGGTTCTTGCGCTCGGCAAATATGTCGAAGATATCAGCGTTGACCTGGGTAGTACCGGAACCATCACGGCCAACGGCGGTAATGGTATCTTGGCCGGCCTGATAAATGCCGTCCCGTTCGGCAAATATGTTGAGAGCGGTGTATCTTCGTCGATCTCCGTCAATGTCGACGGTACCATTTATGCTGAGGAAAGCGGCGTTGCTACCGGCTTTATCGGCAAGTATAGCGAAAGCGGTTCAATCGATGTAACCGTCGGTGCTGATGCGCTGATTGTTGCCGGCGAATACGGTGTATTTGCGGCGCCGATCACACCGACTGGTGCAGACGTATCGATCGCCGTTGATGGAACTGTCGTTTCGTATGGTTCTGATGCGATTGCGGTCGTCAGCAAATATGTCGGCGGATATGACGCGGTCAACGTGACCGTTGATCTTGGCGCAGACTCTCAGACTGGTTCGAAGTATGCAAATGGTGTCGATGTCGTTACCCAAGGCGATGTGGTAATTACTGCGGATGGCGAGATATATGCCGG
Organism: Hyphomonas sp. TMED17; assembly: GCA_002172915.1. Lineage (GTDB taxonomy): Bacteria > Pseudomonadota > Alphaproteobacteria > Caulobacterales > Hyphomonadaceae > Henriciella. The sequence continues at coordinate 3,351 of NHBW01000012.1, forward strand.
TAGTAATGGTATCATTGCGCTGGGTTCGACTGTGCTCGTGGCAACTGGCGAAGATTCATCGATCTACGTTGAAGGTGACGGTATCCGGGTCAGCGACTTAGGATTTGTGCCTGGACCGTCGCTCGTTTTCGGCCCATTAAAAGTCGACCCGGACAATCCGGACCTGACTGTAAACGTTATTAATGACGGCGATATCGATGCCGGTGGTATTGGTATATATGCTGAGGCGGTCCTTCTTGATGCTTCTGTACAGTCTTCCGGTACAATCACTTCCGGCAGTGACGGTATTGCGTTGTTCGCAGGCGGTAGCGGTTATGTTGATGTAACTGGTGATATCACTGCAGGTTCAAGCGGTATCTATGCTGAAGCTGGAAAATACGTTGCAGTCGATGTCGTCGGTGATATCGCCTCTTACGATCATGGTATCCGTGCCATAACCTATGACGGGCCGATCTATGTCGATGTTGTCGGTGATATCACGACGAGTGATGGCGACGGTATGTTTGTAACCGGTGAAGGCGGTGATGTTGATATCAGCCTTGTCGGCGACATTGGCGCCGGTGGCTGGGGAATCGACGCAAGTACTTACAGTGGCGACGTAACAGTCAATGTCGTCGGTGATGTTAGCTCGTACAGCTATGCAGTTTCTGGCGTCGCGAATGGCGGAGCAGTTGATATTGATGTCGTTGGCGACATTTCATCGGCCTATGCTGAAGGCGTTAGCGGCTTTGCTACGGGCTTTGAGGAAAACGTCGACATCGACGTTACTGGTAACGTCTCAGCGCGGTTCGCCGGCATCGACGCTTACAGTAATGCAGGCGCTGTCGATGTGGTTGTTGTTGGTGATGTTTCGTCGGATTATGCCGAAGGTATCAGGGCCGTTGCTAATTATAGCGGCGAGCTCAGCGTTGACGTAACCGGTAACATTACGGCTGGCGAAGAGGGTATCGATGCGTATGCGGATGGTGATGTCACCTTAGCAGTTTCCGGCGATATTACCGCTGGCGACGATGGTATCGATGCGTTTGCGNATGGNGATGCCACCTTANCANTTTCCGGCGATATTACAGCTGGCGACGAGGGTATCGANGNGTTTGCGNATGGTGATGCCACCTTANCANTTTCCGGCGATATTACAGCTGGCGACGAGGGTATCGANGNGTTTGCGNATGGTGATGCCACCTTANCAGTTTCCGGCGATATTACAGCTGGCGACGAGGGTATCGATGTGTTTGCGCAATATGATGCCACCTTAGCAGTTTCCGGCGATATTACCGCTGGTGACGAAGGCATTGATGTCGACGCATATGGTGCGTTGGCAATCTCTGTTGATGGTGACGTAAGCGGCGATGATGCGGGTATTCGGACCTACGCAAGCGGTGATACGACGATCGATATTCTAGCAGATGCGTCTGTAACAGGCGGTGACGGGACAATTTCCGATCTTGCTATCGGTGCTTACTCTGAGTTCGGCAGCGTCGAACTGAGCCTGGCTGCCGGATCGGTTGTTAACGGGACTGCAACGCTTGGTGATGGCGATGACACTTTCAACACCGTGCATGGCAACTTCACCCGGATTGACGGTGGCGATGGTGATGATGTCGCTAACCTGTCTGGCATCGGCTTCACAATCGCGGGTAGCGGTCTGGATCAGCAGTTTGATAATGTCGAGACATTCAATATCTCGGGTCAGAACTATGTCCTGACCGGCGATCATTCGGATGATGCGGTTGTGGCGAACTTCCTCAGCGGCTCGCATTCAATGATTGGTGACTTGTTGTTGCCGACAATTACAGCCGCGGATGGTGTCGATCTGATGCTTGGCAAAGGCCTCAGCATCACTGGTGACCTGATCAGTGAAGCGACGATCGAAATTGCCGGTGTTGGAACGCCTGTAACGATTGATGGCGACCTGACACTGGGTGCCGGTAGCGAAGTACACTTCGATGTCAGCAACCTGCGTAGCGCTGATAATATCACGGTTAGCGGTCAGGTGACTGTCGCCGGTGGCATTGTCGTCGACCAGGGAGACGTGTTCATTGGTGATGTTGTCCTGATTGGCAGCGACACGCCGGTTATTGGGTCATTCGACTCGATTTCGGGCCTCGTGAACGGCCTGCTGGTTAACCAGTCGATCACCATCGATAATGATGTGTCCTTGTTGTCGGTCCTGCCGGATCCGAACAGCGTTGATGCGCTGACGGTGAACAATGTGGCGCTTGGTCTCTATACGCAGACCATGGCTCAGAATGGTCTGCCGCAAATCCCGGCAGCGCCTAACCATCCTGATAAGGTGATTTCGATCCCGTCGCGTGACTTTGCGCGCATGGTCCGGAATATCCTTGACGAGGACAATGCTGATACGCTGGCGACAACGCTAACGGATATCGGTGCTGAAACCGCAGGCGTCGGATCGGTCGCAGCTCAGGCTGGTACGCTCCGCTTCGTCGATGGGTTACTGAGTGGCTACAGCTCGGTTGACGGTGGTAACACCAAGTCGGCAGATCTCGGTAACGGGCATCTCTGGCTGCAGCTGGGCCAATCGACTCAGGAGTTCGATCCATCGGATATGATCGGCTTCGATGCGGATGGTGAAGCAATCATGGCCGGTGTCGACGATGTCAGCTTTGGTCAGCTGACCCTGGGTGGTGCAGTATCCTTCAGCGAGCAGGAGCTCGATCTTGAGGGACTGGGCCGCGATGAGGTCGATAGCGAAGTGATGCGTCTGGGTGCTTACGCAACCATGCCGTTCGAAACAGCGACGCTTAGCGGTCACGTGACTGGTGCGGTGTCGATGACTGACGGTTCCTCGGACGTGATCTCGACAGTGCTGTCGGCTGGTCTGAGTGAAGCGCGCTCAGGATCGACCGACTTTAACGGAACCAGTGGCGCGATCCGGCTTGGTCTGGACGGCGTCAATGGTAATGACCTGGTGCTCAAGCCATATATCGGTGTAATGACCGACAGCTATAACCAGGATGCGATGCTGCTCGGTGGCGGGGTTTCAACCTTGCTGGTCGACAAGCTCGAGGTCGAGACGCAGATGTTTAGCATCGGTGTCACGTTCGATGAGGAAATCGCAGACGGAACCCGGCTTGCCGGTTCGGTGTCATCCTATACTAACCTTGATGATGATCATCGTAAGCTGACTTCGCGGTTTGCTTCGAACCCTGACAATCTGCCGCTCGTAACCGAGTTGACGCAGATTGGTGATCTCATTGCGGTCGAGGCCGGTGTTAGCCGCTCGCTCGGTATGGGCTGGAATGTCGAGCTCGACGGACATGCCGAGTTTGGCGATGTCGAGGGCTCCGGTGTGACCCTTCGGATTGGCCGTAGCTTCTAGGGTTTTCAATCAAAACCAATTTTAAGAAGGGCAGCGTTCGCGCTGCCCTTTTTGCATTGGGTCGGAATAATATTTAAATTGCGCATGTCGGCACAGAAACCGCATAGACAACGGTTGACGGGACCTGATTCATGACTTAGTCCGATCCGCTTGGACGTCAGGCTGTGCCTTATGGCAGACGCTGGCAACCGAAACGAACATTTTGGCTCTCCTCGTGTCGCGGCTTATCCTTGGATAGGCTGGGGCGTTGTGGCTTCAATTGGATGGACATCGCGAGATGGAAAAACAAAACATACGGATCAGGCTCAAGGCTTTTGATCACCGGGCGCTGGATCTTTCAGCGCAGGAAATCGTTTCGACTGCAAAGCGCACCGGCGCTGATGTTCGCGGTCCGATTCCTCTGCCGACACGGATCGAGCGTTTTACGGTTAACCGGTCCCCGCACGTTGATAAGAAATCGCGTGAGCAATTCGAAATTCGGACGCACAAGCGGATATTGGATATAGTCGATCCGACGCCGCAAACAGTCGATGCGTTGATGAAGCTTGATCTGTCGGCCGGTGTTGGCATCGAGATCAAACTTGAGGGGGCGCGCTAATGGCTCTTCCAGCACAGCGTTCAGGGGTCGTCGCGCGCAAGCTCGGCATGACAAGAATTTTCACTGAAGCCGGCCAGCACGTCCCGGTCACGGTATTGGCGCTTGATGATTGTCAGGTCGTCGGTCACCGGACGGATGAAGACCGGACAGTGAAGACAAAAAAAGGTGGGGAAACGACTCGCAATGATGGTTACCGGGCGGTTGTGCTCGGGGCCGGTGCGAAGAAGGCAAAACGCACAGCAAAAGCGCAGCGCGAGCAATTCGCCGCCGCCGGTGTTGCGCCGAAAGCAAAAGTCGTTGAGTTCCGCGTCAAAGAAGATTTCGAACTTCCAGCCGCCGGTTCATATGTGTCGGCAGACCATTTTGTTCCCGGTCAAAAAGTCGATATTGCCGGTCTGACACTTGGTAAGGGTTTTGCCGGTGCGATGAAGCGCTGGAATTTCGGTGGTATGCGTGCGACGCACGGTGTCTCGATTTCCCACCGTGCGCATGGTTCGACAGGGCAGTGCCAGGATCCTGGTAAAGTCTTTAAAGGCAAAAAAATGGCGGGTCATTACGGCGTTGAGCGTGTGACGGTCCAAAATTTGGAAGTTGTTCGTACTGATACCGAGCGCGGTCTGGTTTTGGTCAAAGGTGCGATCCCCGGACATGAAGGCTGTTTTGTCGAAGTTCGCGATGCGGTGAAAAAGGCGTTGCACGCCGACGCGCCAGCAGCCGGTTCGTTCAAGGCTGCCGAAAAGAATGAGGGTGCTGAATAATGGAAGTTTCAGTCAAAACACTGGCGGGTAAAGCGGCTGGCAAGGCCAAGCTTGATGACGCCATTTTCGGTATCGAAGAGATCCGCGGCGATATTCTTCAGCGCACTGTTCGCTGGCAGCTGGCAAAGCGCCAGGCTGGTACGCACAAGACACAGTCGCGTTCAGAGGTTTCTGTTACCACCAAGAAATATGTTCGCCAGAAAGGCTCAGGCGGCGCTCGTCACGGGTCGAAGAATGCGCCGATCTTTGTCGGTGGTGGTGTGGCCCACGGCCCGCGGGTTCGCTCGCATGCGCATAGTCTGCCAAAAAAGGTCCGTCAGCTGGCGCTGGCCCACGCATTGTCTTCGAAAATTCGTGATGATGCGGTTGTCGTTCTCGACAAGGCTGAACTTGCCGAGCCTAAGACCCGTGTACTGGCCGATAATCTCGCGGCGCTCGGTCTTAACAACGCGCTTGTCATTGCCGGTGTGAATGTCGACGAGAACTTCCGTCGTGCTGCCCGCAACATCCCGAATGTCGATGTGCTGCCGGTGGCAGGTCTGAACGTGTATGACGTTCTGCGCCGCAACAAGCTGGTGATTACGAAGGATGCGCTCGAAGGTATCGAGGCCCGCTTCAATTCTGCTGCGAACGGGGAGGCCTAAACATGGCTGATATCAAGCCGCAAAACTACGACACGCTGCTCGCGCCGATCATTACAGAGAAATCCACTCTGCTGGCTGAAGAGAACAAAGTAATGTTTCAAGTGCCGCTGACGGCGACCAAGCCAATGATTAAAGAGGCGGTCGAGTCGCTGTTCAAGGTCGATGTGACCAAAGTGAACACTGTGCTGGTCAAGGGCAAGACGAAACGCTTCCGCGGCATGCTGGGGCGTCGCTCAGATTATAAAAAAGCAATCGTGACGCTGAAAGACGGTCAGTCTGTCGACATCACGACCGGGCTTTAGGGGTAAATTAGATGGCTTTAAAGACATACAATCCTACGTCTCCCGGTCAGCGTCAGCTGGTTCTGGTTGACCGTTCCGAGCTTCACAAAGGGCGTCCGGTCAAGATGCTGACCGAAGGTCTGACCAAATCGGGCGGCCGTAACAATAAAGGGCGTTTGACTGCCCGCAACACCGGTGGTGGTGCCAAGCGCCTTTACCGGAAAATCGATTTCAAGCGTAATCGCTGGGATGTTCCTGCGACTGTCGAGCGCCTCGAATATGATCCGAACAGGACGGCTTTCATCGCGTTGATCAAGTATGAGGATGGTGAGCTATCCTATATTCTTGCACCGCAGCGTCTAGCGGTTGGTGATCAGGTGATTTCGTCCAAGACGGCTGATATTAAGCCAGGCAATGTGTTGCCGCTCAAAAATATCCCGGTTGGTACGATTATCCACAATATTGAAATGAAGCCGCTCAAAGGCGCGCAAATGGTACGTTCGGCCGGTTGCTACGCTCAGTTGATCGGTCGTGACGGCGGCTATGCGCAGATCAAGCTCTCATCTGGTGAGCTTCGCATGGTGCAGGATGTCTGTGTTGCAACCGTTGGTGCGGTTTCAAACCCGGACAATATGAACCAAGTCATGTCGAAAGCTGGCCGTAACCGGCATAAAGGTAAACGGCCGCACGTTCGTGGTGTTGTTATGAACCCGGTTGATCACCCGCATGGTGGTGGTGAAGGTAAATCGTCCGGTGGCCGTCATCCGGTGACGCCATGGGGTAAAAAGACACGTGGTCCTAAGACCCGTAAAACCAAGGCTTCGGATCGTCTGATTATCCGTCGCCGTAACGCGAAACGCTAGGAGACGAAAGCGCATGTCACGTTCCGTCTGGAAAGGCCCGTTTGTCGACGGCTATCTGTTAAAGAAGGCCGAGAAAGCCCGCGCGTCTGAGCGTCGTGAGGTTATCAAGACGTGGTCCCGCCGTTCAACAATTCTGCCACAATTTGTCGGCCTTAACTTTCAGGTTCACAACGGGAACAAATTCGTCCCGGTTTTGATCTCTGAAGAAATGGTCGGACATAAATTGGGCGAGTTTGCTCCAACTAGAACTTATTACGGTCACGGTGCCGATAAGAAGGCGAGGAGAAAATAGTCATGGGTCAGGCCAAGAATCCTCCTAGGCAAGCTGAGAACGAGGCGCGTGCGGTTCTGCGCATGTATCGTCACAGCCCACAAAAATTGAACCTTTTGGCGCAGCAAATCCGCGGCTTGCCAATTCAGAAGGCGCTCGACGAGATGAAATTCTCCCGTAAGCGCGCAGCACGCGATGTTTACAAGACCCTGTGGTCGGCGATGTCGAATGCTGAAAACAATCACGAGCTCGACATTGAGAGCCTCGTGGTTTCTGAGGCGCATGTTGGCAAGAACCTCGTCATGAAGCGTATTCGTGCGCGTGCGCGCGGCCGTGCTGCACGTGTCATGAAACCCTTTTCGCAGCTGACAATTGTCCTGCGTGATACATCTACAGAAGCGGAGGCAGCGTAATGGGTCAGAAGGTTAACCCTATCGGCCTGCGGTTGGGCATCAATCGGATATCAGACAGCCGCTGGTATGCAGACAGTGCGGATTTTGGTCGCCTGTTGCACGAGGATCTTCGCATTCGTGGTGAGATCAAGAAACGCCTGGTTCAGGCTGGTATTTCACGGATTGTTATCGAGCGTCCCCACAAAAAGTGTTTGATTACGGTTCATACCGCGCGTCCGGGCCTGGTGATCGGTAAGAAGGGTGCGGATATTGAAGCACTGCGTCGTAAGCTGTCAAAGATGACGAGCGATGAAGTGCGTGTGAACCTCGTCGAAATCCGAAAGCCTGAGCTGGATGCGGAATTGGTCGCTGAAGATATTGCGCGGCAGCTTGAGCGGCGTGGTTCGTTCCGCCGCGCGATGAAGCGTTCGATCCAGAACACGATGCGCCTTGGTGCGCTCGGTGTTAAGATCATGGTTTCTGGCCGTCTCGGTGGTGCCGAAATTGCGCGTACTGAGCAGTATGCCGAGGGCTCCGTTCCATTGCACACGCTGCGCGCCGATATTGATTACGGTACGGCCGAAGCGCTGACGACATATGGTATTATCGGTATCAAAATCTGGATCTACAAGGGTGAGATCATGGAGCATGACCCGATGGCGCGCGACAAGCGAGCTGAAAATTCGGGCGAGGCTCGGTCTCGTGCAAGCAACCAACGCGGACCGGCTTCCGGTCAGCCAGCGGCAGGAGCATAAATCATGCGTCAGCCAAAACGTACAAAATACCGGAAGGCCTTCAAGGGCCGAATTAAGGGCGATGCCAAGGGCGGTTACACGATCGCTTTTGGAAGCTTCGGTCTTAAGGCACTTGAGCCAGAGCGGGTAACTGCGCGTCAGATCGAAGCAACGCGTCGTGCGGTTACGCGTGAAATGAAACGTCAGGGCAAAGTCTGGATCAGGGTTTTTCCTGATACGCCAGTTTCTGCGAAGCCGATCGAAGTTCGTATGGGTAAAGGTAAGGGTTCGGTTGACCGTTGGGTTTGCCGGGTTCAGCCAGGCCGGATCCTGTTTGAAATCGATGGTGTGCCGGATGAAGTGGCGCTTGAGGCATTGCGTCTCGGTGCGGCAAAGCTTCCGATTAAAACCAAAGTTGTTCGTAGAATCGAGGGAATATAGACGATGGCTGCGACAGATTTCCGCTCCAAATCAAATGACCAGCTTAAAGAAGAGCTGCTTCAGTTGAAAAAAGAACAGTTTAACCTCCGCTTTCAGGCTGCCACTGGCCAGCTGGAGAAGACCGCTCGCATTAAAGTAGTACGCCGCGACATTGCTCGTGTGCAGACGATTTTGCGCGAGAAGGCCCGCGCGGAAGCCGAAGGCTAAGGAGAAGATTATGCCTAGACGAATTATGGAAGGCGTTGTGGTTTCGACCAAGCAGGACAAAACTGCGGTAGTTCGCGTCGAGCGTCGCTTTCTTCATCCTTTGCTGAAGAAGACCGTTCGCCGGTCAAAGCGTTACCACGCGCATGATGAAAATAATGCTGCGGTCGAGGGTCAGACAGTCACGATTCAAGAGTGTCCGCCGCGATCCAAACTCAAGCGTTGGGAATTGATTTCCGATAAGGGAGCCGCCTCATGATCCAGATGCAGTCAAATCTGCGTGTTGCCGATAATTCCGGCGCTCGGCGCGTCCAGTGCATCAAGGTACTTGGTGGCGCGGGCCGGCGGTATGCGTCAGTCGGTGACATTATTGTCGTCTCGATTAAGGAAGCGATCCCAACCGGTCGGGTTAAAAAAGGCGATGTGCGCCGGGCTGTCGTTGTCCGGGTCGCGAAAGATATTAATCGTCCGGATGGTTCGACTATCCGGTTTGATACGAATGCCGCCGTTCTGGTTAACAATAATAATGAGCCGATTGGTACGCGGATCTTTGGACCTGTTCCTCGTGAACTTCGTTCCAAGAACCACATGAAAATTGTCTCTCTGGCTCCGGAGGTTCTGTAGCGATGGCTGCCAAGGTTAAGAAGGGTGATCGCGTTATTGTCCTGTCTGGACGTAGCAAAGGTGTTGAGGGCGAAGTCCTCAAGATGATGCCGGCGGAAGGACGTTGTCTTGTTCGCGGAGTTAATGTTGTGAAACGGCACACAAAGCCGACACAGGATGATCCGCAGGGCGGTATCCGTTCGTTTGAAGCACCGATCGATGTTTCAAATGTTGCGCTCCTGGACCCTCGCGACGGCAAGCCAACCCGGGTTGGTTTCAAGATTGATGAGCATGGTCGCAAGACCCGTTTTGCAAAGCGTTCTGGGGAGGCCCTAGATGTCTAAAGACTATATCCCTCGTTTGAAGAAAAAGTATGACGAGCAAATTCGCGGCTTGTTGCAGGAAGAGTTCTCTTTCACCAATGAGATGCAGATTCCAAAGCTCGACAAGGTAGTGATCAATATGGGTGTCGGCGAAGCTGTCTCTGACTCCAAGAAAATCAAGACGGCTCTGGCGGAGATGGAATTGATTGCGGGTCAAAAGCCTGTTGCGACGCGTGCTCGCAAATCAATTGCGGGCTTCAAACTGCGCGAGGAAATGCTGATCGGTTGTAAGGTCACATTGCGGCGGAGCCGGATGTATGAATTCCTTGACCGGTTAACCACGGTTGCTTTGCCGCGGGTTAAGGATTTTCGCGGTTTGAATGGTAAGAGTTTTGACGGTCGCGGGAATTTCGCGATGGGTCTCAAAGAGCAGTTGGTCTTTCCGGAGATCAGCTATGATGACATCGAGGATATTCGTGGCATGGACATTATTGTCTGCACGACAGCCAAAACGAACGAAGAAGCCAAGTCTTTGCTGACGCATTGCGGCTTCCCGTTCCGTAATTAGGGGCGAAGACGAACGATATGGCTAAGAAAAGTGCAATCGAACGTAATGATAAGCGCAAGCGCCTGGTCGCTCGTTACGCTGCAAAGCGTGAAGAGCTGAAGGCAATTATTATGAATGAAGAATTGTCTCTGGAAGAGCGCTTTAAAGCGCGTTTGAAACTTGCGGATTTGCCTCGGAATTCCGCACCTAACCGGGTCAGAAACCGGTGTGAGGTGACGGGCCGGCCGCGCGGATATTATCGCAAGGTTAAAATGTCCCGTATCGCGTTGCGCGAACTCGGGTCCCAGGGAATGATCCCTGGTCTCGTCAAGTCTAGCTGGTAGGAGGGAAGTAAATGGCTATATCTGATCCCCTCGGTGATATGTTAACACGCATCCGTAATGCGCAAATGCGTGGCATGGACAAGGTTGTGACACCAGCATCCAAGCTCCGTTCACGCGTGCTCGACGTGTTGATGAGTGAGGGTTTTATTCGGGGTTACACCGAAATTGAGAAGGATGGGCATAAGCACATCGACATCGAACTGAAATATTATGAAGGTTCGCCGGTTATTTCTGAAATTCGTCGAGTATCGAAGCCGGGTCGTCGGGTCTATTCCTCTCGCAGCGATATTCCGCTGGTTCGGAACGGTCTGGGGATCTCGATCCTGTCGACCTCGAAGGGCGTGATGTCTGACAATGTCGCACGGACTGAAAATGTCGGCGGCGAAATTCTTTGCAGAGTATTCTAGGGAAGGCGATCTGATATGTCTCGTATTGGCAAACTCCCGATTGCGGTTCCGGCTGGAACAACGGTGAGCGTAAATGGCAGAACACTCGAATCGAAGGGCCCTAAAGGGCATTTGTCGATCGAACTGCCGGAAAATATCGTAGCAGTTCTTGATGGCGCCGATCTGACGATTGCACCACGTGAGGATCTGGTCGCTGCGGCGAATGAAAAAATTCGTATTAATGATGAGAAGGGTCGTAAAAAAATGACCTTTGCTCAGGCACTGGATTCCTCAGCCCGTACACTTTGGGGAACATCCCGGGCGAATGCCGCGAATTTGGTGGAAGGAACGTCAAAAGGGTTCACGAAATCACTTGAGCTGGTCGGGGTTGGTTACCGTGCGCAAATGCAGGGTCGCGACCTTAAGCTCGCGCTCGGCTTCTCACATGATGTCATTTATTCGGCACCTGAAGGTATCGATATTAAATGTACGAAGCCGACCGAGATTGAAGTGTCCGGCGCGGACAAGCAGGTCGTCGGTCAGGTTGCAGCTGAGATTCGGAGTTACCGTCGTCCGGAGCCTTATAAAGGCAAGGGCGTTCGTTATGTCGGCGAATATGTTCGTCGCAAGGAAGGCAAGAAGAAATAGCCATGTTGACGTCACGCGAAAAATATCTGCGTCGCTCGCAGCGTAATCGGACCAAGCTGCGCAAATCAGCTGAAGGTAAGCTGCGTTTGTCGGTTGCACGCTCTGGAAAGAATATCTCAGCACAGATCATCGATGATGAAAAAGGCATTACGCTTGCCGCAGCATCGACGCTGGAAAAGGATATCCGTACATCGTTGAAATCTACCAGCACGGTAGATGCGGCGACTAAAATTGGCACGCTTGTCGCCGAGCGAGCAAAAACGGCCGGGATTGAGGACGTTGTCTTCGATCGTGGCGGTTATATTTACCATGGCCGGGTGAAAGCCTTGGCAGAAGCCGCCCGTGAGGGCGGTCTCAAGTTCTAGGAGTATTACCATGGCTGAAGAAAAAGGACGCGGTCGCGGTCGCAGAGATGATCGTCGCAAAGGTCGTGATGAGGACGCCCAAAGCGATTTGGTTGACAAGCTGGTTGGTATCAACCGGGTCGCCAAGACCGTTAAAGGCGGTAAGAATTTCGGTTTTGCAGCACTTGTTGTTGTCGGTGACCAAAAAGGTCGGGCCGGTTTCGGTAAAGGCAAGGCCCGTGAAGTGCCTGAGGCAATCCGCAAGGCAACTGAAGATGCCAAGCGCAACATGGTCCGGGTGCCGCTAAGAGAAGGCCGGACATTGCACCATGATGGGCGCGGCCGGCATGGCGCTGGTAAAGTCGTATTGCGCGCAGCGCCTCCGGGAACCGGGGTAATTGCCGGTGGTCCGATGCGTGCCGTTATGGAAGTTCTGGGGATTCAGGACGTAGTCGGTAAATCAATCGGTTCGTCCAACCCGTATAACATGGTGCGGGCAACATTTGCAGCGCTCAAGCTGCAGGCCAGCCCGAGACTGGTTGCATCAAAGCGGAACCTCAAGGTTCAGGACGTCGTCGGTCGCCGGACTGATGGTGCATCTGACGCCGGTCTCGCTGAAGTCACTGAAGCTTAGTTCGAGAGGATTTGACCATGGCGAAAGCAAAAGCATCGGTAACCGTACGTCAAATCGCGAGTGCGATTGGTCGCGCGCCCGATCAAAAACAAACTCTGGTTGGGCTGGGGCTGAATAAAATCGGTCGCGAGCGCACACTCGAGGACACACCGGCTGTTCGCGGCATGATTAACAAGGTCGGACACCTAGTCGAAATCGTCGAAGGATAGACGCGATGAAACTGAATGAATTATCTCCAGCCGCTGGCTCTACAAGCAACCGCTTCCGTATCGGTCGTGGCGTCGGGTCGGGCAAAGGCAAAACCGGTGGCCGTGGTGTCAAAGGTCAGAAGTCCCGGTCGGGTGTTGCTATTAACGGCTTCGAAGGCGGTCAGATGCCGATCTATATGCGGCTTCCAAAGCGTGGTTTTACGCCGCGGAACTCGAAGTCGTTTGCTTGGGTAAACCTGTCGATTCTGGCGAAGGCGATTGAGGCCGGCAAACTGGATGCATCAGCTGTAACCGAAGAAGCACTGGTTGCAGCCGGCGTTGTTCGTCGTTTGCGCGACGGTGTTCGCCTGTTGGCGAAAGGTGATGCGCCGAAGGGCGTCAACATCACTGTGACAGGCGCAAGTAAAGCGGCTGTTGCGGCAATCGAAAAAGCTGGTGGAACTGTGACTTTGACGGGAGCCGGCACCGAGGAAAAAACGGCATAGGTCCGTTTTTTCTGGTTTGCATCTTAAAATTTGCGGCACGACCGCCAATTTATAAGGTGTCATGATTTTCTGGAGGATGGGTTACCTTGGCCACAGCTGCTGAACAACTTGCTAGGAATATGAATTTCGGGACGTTCTCGAAAGCCAAGGATCTGCAGAACAGAATCCTGTTCACGCTCTTTATTCTGGTACTATTCCGGCTTGGCACCTTTATTCCATTGCCAGGACTAAACTCGGCTGCATTTGCTGATTTCTTTGCGACGCAGCAAGGCGGTATGTTTGGCAGTGTAAACATGTTCTCCGGCGGCGCGATTGAGCGGATGAGTATTTTTGCGCTCAATGTGATGCCTTATATCACGGCGTCGATCATCATTCAGATGATGACGTCATCGGTTCCGTCGCTTGAGCGTCTTAAGAAAGAAGGCGAAGCCGGACGGAAGCAGATTAACCAATATACGCGGTACCTCACTTTAGGGTTCGCCGCGGTGCAGAGTTTCGGGATTGCCGTAAGCCTGTCGGGTTTTGCCTTCGATGACGTCCCCCGCTGGTTCTTCATTCTCACTGCGGTGACGACGTTCACGGGCGGAACGATGTTTCTGATGTGGATGGGTGAGCAGATTACCGCTCGCGGAATCGGTAACGGAATTTCCCTGATTATCTTCTCCGGTATCATTGCCGAAATGCCGAAGGCGCTGTTCAACTTGTTCAGTGGTGGGCGCGAACAAGGCATTAGTGTCATTTTCGTTATCGGCGTTGCAGCCCTTGTCATCGCCCTGACCGTTTTCATCGTGTTTATCGAGCGGTCACAGCGTCGTGTTCTGATCCAGTATCCGAAACGACAGCAGGCGGCGAACCAGGCAGCTCAAGGGCAAAGCTCCTTCATGCCGCTGAAACTGAATACTTCTGGTGTTATTCCGCCAATCTTTGCGGTCGCGCTTCTAATGTTGCCAATGACATTGGTCGGATTTGCCGGCGGTAATACGGTTGACCCAAATGCTGTGGCTGACACTGGCGGCATCGTTGCCTGGGTCGCCACCAATTTCTCGCCAGGCAGCTGGACCTATATTATTACTTATGGGGTTTTGGTCGTCTTTTTCTGCTTCTTCTATACGTCGATCATGTTCAACCCTGAAGAAACAGCGGACAATCTGCGTAAGTATGGCGGCTTCGTTCCCGGTATTCGTCCCGGTAAAAACACCGCTGCCTATTTTGACTATGTTCTTACGCGTCTGACGACGATTGGTTCGGTTTATCTCGTTTTTGTATGTCTAATGCCGGAAATCCTGCGCCGTTACGCACCGGGTATACCATTCTATATCGGTGGCACATCTTTGCTCATCGTTGTGTCGGTTACCATGGATACCGTGACCCAGATACAGTCGCATTTGATCGCCCATCAATATGAAGGCCTGATCAAAAAGTCCCGACTGGGAGGCAAGCGTAAAAAATGAACCTGATTCTGTTTGGTCCTCCGGCAGCCGGTAAAGGCACTCAGGCTAGTATTCTGGTTGAGAAGCATGGCTATATTCAGCTATCGACGGGCGACATGTTGCGAGCCGCCCGGGGTTCCGATTCTGAGCTCGGCCAGCGCGTTGCTAAAATCATGGATAATGGTGAATTGGTTTCCGACCAGATTGTTATCGATCTGATCGATGAGCAGCTTGCGTTGAATTCTGGTGCGGCCGGCTTTATCTTCGACGGCTTCCCGCGAACGGTTGGGCAGGCAAAAGCGCTTGACCAGCTACTCGCAAGTCGTGCAACCGAAGTTCATAAAGTTATCCGCCTGGTGGTAGACGAAGGGCAATTATTGGCCCGGGTGACAAAGCGGTTCGAGGAACAAGGCCGTAAGGATGATAATCCCGAAACTTTTGCGGTCAGACTTGTTAAATACGGTGAGGATACAGCGCCTTTGCTGCCGATCTATGCCGAGCAGGGAAAATTATTTGAGATTGATGGAATGGCAAATGTTGACGTGGTCAGCGATGCCATAGAGAAGGCTTTAAAAACTGGACGTTAATGCGCTGATTCAGTGGTTGACGTCTCAATGTGCGCGTCTATAACGACGCTCTTCGTTAAGAAGCAGAGTGACAGAGGGTATCGTGATAGGGTCACAATATAAGCTGTTTCTCTCTTTTAGGAAAATCAGGAGACAGGCCCGTGGCCCGTATTGCAGGTGTCAATATACCGACAAATAAGCGCGTAGAGATCGCGCTAACCTATATTCATGGCATTGGGCCAGCCAAAGCAGTTGAAATCTGCGATAAAATTGGCATTACCCGCGAGCGCCGTATGGCCGAACTGTCTGATGCGGAAGTTATCAGTATTCGGGAAGCTATTGACAGCGACTACATGGTTGAAGGCGACCTTCGTCGTGAAGTCTCCATGAATATCAAGCGTTTGATGGATTTGGGTTGCTATCGTGGGCTACGCCACAGAAAACGCCTGCCTGTTCGCGGACAACGGACGCATACCAATGCCCGCACCCGTAAAGGCCCCGCCAAACCGATTGCCGGCAAAAAGAAATAGGATCGATATTAGATGGCTCATACTCCCACTCGCGTTGCTCGTCGCGCACGGAAAAATATCAGCTCTGGTATTGTCCACGTGAACTCCAGCTTCAACAATACGTTGATCACAATTTCGGACGCGCAGGGAAATACGATTTCCTGGTCGTCTTCGGGCACTATGGGCTTTAAAGGGTCGCGCAAGTCGACGCCTTATGCTGCTCAGGTTGCCGCCGAAGACGCTGCCAAGAAGGCAATGGATCACGGCATGCAGACGGTTGAAGTCAATGTCCGCGGCCCGGGCTCGGGTCGTGAGAGCGCGTTGAGAGCGTTGCAATCAGTTGGACTGACTGTCACCGCCATTAGAGACACGACACCGGTCCCGCACAATGGTTGCCGGCCACCTAAAAGACGTCGCGTTTAATCGATTTGATCATAATCTGGGAGGCCAAACATGGCCGATACTGTAGTTGTAGTAAATGATCGCAATTGGAAGGCCCTTATTCGGCCGAACCGGCCGGTTGTTGATGCGGGCCGCAATCCTGCTCGGACGGCAAAACTCGTCATCGAGCCGCTAGAGCGCGGCTTTGGCACCACGCTTGGTAATGCGCTGCGCCGCATCTTGCTGTCGTCCCTGCAGGGGGCTGCGATCACGGGTGTCCAAATTGATGGTATTGTTCATGAGTTTTCGTCAATTCCTGGCGTTCGCGAAGATGTCACGACGATTATCCTGAACCTCAAGCAGGTTGCAGTTGACATGCAGTCGGATGGTCCAAAGCGGATGATCCTGAAAGCGTCACGTAAGGGCGAAGTCAAAGCCGGGCAGATCGAAACATCGGGCGATATTCGCATCCTGAATCCGGATCTTGTGATTTGTACATTGGACGATGACGCCGATATTCATATGGAATTCACTGTCGCGACCGGTAAAGGGTATGTGCCTGCCAGTGAAAACCGTCCTGACGATGCGCCGATTGGCTATATTCCGGTTGATGCGATTTTCTCGCCGGTTCGCCGGGTTGGCTATCAAGTCGAAGACACGCGTGAAGGCACCGTCCTAGATTATGACAAGCTGACACTTACGGTTGATACTGACGGGTCGATTACACCCGAAAATGCTGTTGCCTATGCGGCACGGATTATGCAGGACCAGCTGCAACTGTTTATCACTTTCGAAGAGCCGGAAACCGAGACGGTCGGCCCATCGGAAGAGAGCGATCTCGGTTTCAATCCGGTTCTGCTCAAAAAGGTCGACGAGCTCGAGCTTTCAGTTCGGTCAGCGAATTGCTTGAAGAATGATAATATCGTCTATATCGGCGATCTTATTCAAAAGTCGGAAGCAGAGATGTTACGGACACCGAATTTCGGCCGTAAGTCTTTGAATGAAATTAAAGAAGTCCTCGCGGGTATGGGGCTTCATCTCGGAATGGATGTGCCGGACTGGCCACCTGAAGATATTGAAGCACTCGCGAAAAAGTATGACGATCATTTGTAAAAAGGGTGGCCGGATCGGGCCCGCCAGGAGACAGACATGCGCCACGGCATAGCACATCGTAAGCTGAACAGAACTGCATCGCACCGCAAAGCCATGTTTGCGAATATGGCCGCGTCACTGATCGAGCACGAACAGATTGTTACAACGCTCCCGAAAGCGAAAGAGTTAAAGCCTTTCATGGACAAGCTGGTAACGCTCGCCAAAAAAGGTGATTTGCATGCGCGCCGTCAGGCGATCGCGAAAATTCGCGACAAGACTGCTGTTCAGAAACTGTTTGAGGTTTTCGGCGAGCGCTACAAAGAACGTAATGGTGGCTATACGCGCGTTCTGAAAGCCGGTTTCCGGTTTGGTGATAATGCACCACGTGCGGTCATCGAACTCGTCGATCGCGATGATTCGGCTAAAGGTGCGGCCGATCGTGCCCGGCATGAGGTTGAGCTCGAGGCGGTCGAAACCTAGCTTTAACAGATTTTTTTTCAGATAAGCCCCTGTTCGGATTGACGGACGGGGGCTTTTTCGTTTCAGGCGGTCGTTGACCAGTACTGGTTTAAAGCCGCCGCCAGGCGGTCAGCTTGCTGAACGATTGACCAGTGTCCGGTTTCGGGCTCGATTATTAAGTTTGCACCGCTGCGCCTGGCGTAAGTTTCGGCGGTCGATACGGCGACATACGGATCGTCGCTCCCCCAATATATTAAACCGGGGGCGGGTAAGTCCTTGATATGAATTGTGACCGGATCATTGGCCAGCTGGTTGAGTCTTTTTGCCGAGCGATATAGCTTTAATATCGATGCTTTCATTGTGTCGTCGAAAGCATCTGACTCGGCTTTTGCAAGTGCGACGGGCAGGCCGGAATTCTGAAACATGGTCCGAATCTGGTGTGGTCGTGTCAGCCACATGACAAGCTCTCCGATAAGTGGGGTCTGCCACAATCGGGCCATCCGGTGCCATTTATAGCTTGGCTCGGGAACGGCACCGGCGATTGCCCAGCTTCTAACGAGCTGTGGTATCCGGGCACTGGCCCGCATAGCGATAATAGCGCCCCAGTCATGACCGATCACATCGATCGGTTCACCCGCTCTCTCAGCCGCAGTTTCAATCTGATCCTGAAACCAGTCGACATAGGTGTCGGCTGAACAGTCAAAACCGGCAGGCAATGGTGAACCGAATCCGGGTAGGGCAGGCGCATGATATTGGCTTGTGTCGAGCTTTAGAGAAGCAATCAATGGTTGCCACATTTCGGGCGTATCAGGCACACCATGTAAGAACAGTTTGAATGTCATATTTCTTCCCTTGGGTCAGACTTGTTTTGGCGTTTGTTCCGCGACATTATCAAGTTAACAAGGAGGAGTTCCCATGAAAACGGCAATCACAGAGATGTTTGGTATCGAACACCCGATTATTCAGGGTGGAATGCATTTTGTCGGCTTTGCAGAGATGGCTGCAGCGGTATCAAATGCTGGAGGTCTTGGCATCATCACAGCGCTGACCCAGAGAACACCGGAGGATTTGGCCAATGAGATCGCTAAATGCCGGGATATGACAGATAAGCCTTTCGGCGTGAATATTACGTTCCTTCCGAGCTTAACGCCACCGGACTATCCGGCGATTGTAAAGGCAGTGATTGAGGGCGGGGTAAAAGTCGTCGAGACGGCGGGTCGTAACCCGTCGGAAGTGATGCCGGCCTTGAAAGATGCTGGAATAAAAGTGATTCATAAATGCACATCGGTACGCCACTCGCTTAAGGCACAGAATATCGGCTGTGATGCGGTATCGGTCGATGGTTTTGAGTGTGGCGGCCATCCTGGTGAAGATGATGTTCCGAATATGATCCTGTTGCCGCGCGCAGCAGACGAGCTGGAGATCCCATTTGTTGCATCTGGAGGCCAGGCCGATGGCCGGTCTCTGGTCGCGTCTCTGGCCATGGGGGCTGATGGTATAAATATGGGTACCCGTTTTATCGCCACGAAAGAAGCGCCTGTGCACGAGAATGTAAAGGCAGCTATCGTTGCTGCATCCGAGCTCGATACGCGACTGGTTATGAGACCATTGCGCAATACTGAGCGCGTTCTGACCAATCCGGCTGTCGAACGTTTGCTTGAAAAAGAGAGAATGCTCGGCGCTGACCTTAAGTTCGAGGACATTATCGAAGAAGTCGCGGGTGTCTATCCGCGGATCATGATGGACGGTGAAATGGAAGCCGGTGCCTGGTCATGTGGTATGGTGGCCGGCCTGATCCATGACGTTCCGACTTGTAAGGAACTTGTCGACCGGATCATGCGAGAAGCCGACGAGATCATTAATCAGCGTCTGGCCCGTTTTCAAGGCGCACCGGTCCCGGCCTAGAAGCGGCTTCCTGCTTTATTCTGCCCCGGTATCTTTAAGATGCCGGGGTTTTTTCTGGCTTGAACCTATCGGGGAACGGCCTGCCTCAGCGGTCAAATTCAGTCAGTTTGGGCGGCTTCCATAGCGCCTTTGCGCGCAAGCCCGTCGGCAATTTCATTGCCTTCCTCGCCAGCATGGCCTTTGACCCAGATCCAGCTGATATCATGCCTTGCGGTGGCGTTTTCGAGGGCTTGCCAAAGATCCTTGTTCTTGACCGGTTTTTTGGCGGCCGTTTTCCAGCCATTGCGTTTCCAGCCATTTATCCACTTGGTTAGTCCGTCTTTGACATAGGTGCTATCAGTATAGAGTTTGACCTGGCTCGGCTTTTTCAACGCGTTCAAGGCTTCGATCGCCGCCATCAATTCCATTCTATTATTGGTGGTGTCGCTGGCTGCGCCGTACAATTCCTTACGGTGCCCCTCGGTCACTAGCAGTGCGCCCCAGCCGCCGGGACCGGGATTGCCGCTACAGGCGCCGTCGGTCCATATTTCTATCAAATTCTTGCTCATACCGTCTGATGCTGGCTTTCGGTGTATCTGACAAGTTTGAAGTTGAGTGACTAACCTAACGCAAGGGCTAGGTTTCTCGGCTATGTTGCCTAATATAGTTGAATGACCAATACGTTGACTGCAGCATTATGCCTTATCGGCGATGAGCTTCTCTCGGGCCGGACCCGGGACATTAATACCCAGACAATAGCCCGATATCTGGCCCCTTACGGGATCCCGTTAAAGGAAGTCCGTATCGTTTCGGATGAGCAGGATGCCATTGTCCGGGCGCTAAATGCGTTAAAGTCGGAATATACTTATGTGTTTACGACGGGCGGGATTGGTCCAACGCATGATGACATTACAGCTGATGCGGTCGCGGCTGCCTTCGGCGTAACAATATCCGAACATCCTGATGCGGTCAGAATACTTCAGGAAAGATATGCAGCGGCAAAGACTGAATTTACGCCAGCGCGTCGGCGTATGGCCCGTATTCCAGCTGGTGGTATCCTGATTAAGAATGCGGTTTCGGGCGCGCCCGGTTTTCAGGTTGAAAACGTTTTTACATTGGCCGGCGTGCCAAAAATCGTCGAGGCGATGTTGGAGGATATTGGCTGGCGGCTTGCAACCGGTGCGGTTGTGAAAAGCGTTGCAGTGCGCGGTGCAGGCTTACGAGAAGGTGATATCGCGGATACGCTGAGCGCGTTGGCAGAAACTTATCAGGGCGCTAATCTTGGCTCATATCCTTGGTTTCGATCGGTGGATGATCACGGCGTGGCGCTGGTTGCGCGGGCAACCGATGCGGCCTTGCTCGAAGATATAACAGCCGATTTAAAGCAGTTGATTGAAAGCCTTGGCGTCGAACCTGAACTATCTCAGGATACGAGCGCGTCCTAGACGCCAATGACCGGATAAAATATCAAAAAGCGGCCAGCTGAGTAGCGCCCTAAATACGGAGAGTATGAATGAGTGACCCCATTATCCTTGTCGAGCGGGACGGCCCGGTTGCGATTGTTACGATGAACCGGCCGGAGGCGATGAACGCGTTGAACCGGGCATTACGTCGGGAGCTGGTTCTGACATTCCGGTCTCTGGCTGAAGATCCCGATATCAGGGCAGCAGTGCTAACCGGAAATGGCCGAGCCTTCACCGCTGGTGTTGATTTGAAAGAAGCCGGCGAAGTCGGTTTCGCACTTGGCGTGGATGGGGGCGACATTGATCTGATCGAAGGGCTGTCACAGTTCCCGTGGCCGATTATCGGGGCAATAAATGGGTTTGCAATTACCGGTGGGTTCGAGCTTGCACTGGCGTGTGATGTGTTGCTCGCTTCCGAAGATGCGCGGTTCGCGGATACGCACGCCCGGGTTGGCATAATGCCCGGCTGGGGCCTATCGCAAAAGCTGTCCCGGTTGATTGGTATCAGCCGGGCCAAAGAACTCTCTTTTACCGGTAATTTCCTTGATGCCGATGCCGCTGCGCGTTGGGGGCTGGTCAATCGTGTCTATGCGGCAGACGATCTGTTGCCGGCCGCGATCAAGCTTGGTCATGATATGGCATCATGTGATTCGCATTTGCTCAAATCCTACAAGGCGATCATTGATGATGGTTTTGCGAGCAATTTTGGCGATGGCCTGCAGCTCGAAATCGAAAGATCGGTCGTGCATGCCCAGACTGTGACGGCCGATAGTGTTGAGGCAGCGCGCAAAACTGTTACAGAACGCGGACGAAACCTTAAAAGTTAAAAGTATACATTGTTGTATATACTTAAATATATACATAAATTTATACTACACATGAACTGTGTCTTAAAGAGCACTTCAATTCTATAAGTTTCTGTCTTCGTAGTATATGTTGGAGATTGCGGCTCGCGATTTTCGTAATTATGAATATAATAGGTACACACGATGCACTTTGCGCGTCGGGTCGGAAGACAATGGTGTTTGCCGACTGTTATCTTGAGAACGAGGATGCGGATGAAGAAGTCTTTCTTATACACAGCAGCGGCAATGGCTTTGGTTACTGCCAGTTTGCCGGCTCATGCCGACGGTTGGTACGCTCGGGCGGATCTTTCATTGATCGCCGACGGCACTGCCGACCATGATACATTGGTCGCGAATGTGCCAGGTGCGCTAGCCGTTAACTCGGAGTCTCAAGATATGTGGGGCGGTGATATCGGTCTTGGATACGAATTCGGTGACGGATTCCGGATCGAAGGTGTTTTAGGTTATCGTTCCGGTGATCTCGATGTGTCGTCGGCCGTTGTTCCCGGTCTCGTTACAGCACCGCCTGCGGTTAGTGCGCCTGACGGTGATCTCGACTCATGGGAGGCGATGTTAAACGTCCTTTATGATTTTAACGAGGGAGGACGTTTACGGCCTTATGTCGGTGTTGGTATGGGTGCTGCCGATGTCGATGCCAAGGCTCATAATCTGGTTAATTCGACGACCGGCACGCCAGTCAATGGCTTTTCGGATTCTGATACCGGGTTCGCTTATCAGGGGCTAATCGGCCTCGGTTACAAACTTAGTGATCGAACAACATTGGATGTCGGTTACCGGCACTTCGGTGCGATGGGGCTCGAATTCGAAGGTCCGGGTGAATATGACACGACCTATACTGACAATTCGATAATGGTTGGTCTGCGTTGGGTGCTGGCGTCGCCGCCACCGCCGCCACCGCCGCCACCGCCACCACCGCCACCGCCACCACCGCCACCGCCACCACCGCCACCGCCGCCACCTCCGCCACCGCCGCCGGTCGCTGAAGTGGTCGAAGAGGTTGTGCCATGTTCGGTCGCGAGCCAGGCCTTTGTGGTTTATTTTGAGTGGGATAAGAGCGAGCTTACGAGTCAGGCTGGCGCCGTGATTAATCAGGCCGTTGCGAATGTTCGCTCGCGTGGCGATTGTGCGCCGGGAGCGGTCACAATTGTTGGTCACACCGATTCTTCGGGTAGCTCGAGCTATAATGATCGTTTGTCGGCAAGCCGGGCGCTTGCTGTATCCGAAGCGCTTGCAGCGCAAGGTGTCGCAACCGACATTATGAGCGTCGTCGGTAAAGGCGAGACCGAGCTTGCGGTAAGCACACGTGATGGCGTGCGCGAGCCTCTGAACCGTCGTTCAGAGGTCTCTATTATCGTCGAGTAGGGATTGTCCTTTAAATAAGCAGGCCTGCCGGAGGAATTCGGCAGGCCTTTTTTATGTCCCGGCTGGCTCGTCGCCCCTTCGGGCATTTAATGCCGGTTATGTTTGTTTAGGTAGATCCCCCCAGTGATTGAGTGCCTGACGGGCGACGTCTTCGCCCCATTCCTGAACGAAATGGCCGGCCTGTTCAATCACCATTGGCGGTGGGCAGTTCCTGATAAGCTGGTGGAGTGCAGACATGCTGGGCTGGCCGAGCACGGGATCAGCCGCACCAATCGCCATAAAGCTTTGTCCGGTCCATTGATGTGTCCACCAATTTGCTGCCTGCTTCGAGGTTGCGACTCCCTCCATGTCAGGAGCCGTCATCACCATTTCCGGAAACCGGCGAACACCGGCCTTATATGTTATGTCGGGAAAGGGGGCGGCATAGGCTGCCGCTTCGGCTTCATCCAGTATCGGGGTGCCTCTTAGCATCAAGGCGGCGACATCGAGATCAGGCCGGCTTTTGCAGAAAGCTCGCCAGGCGTCAAACCCGGGTCCCGGACTAGCGCCGGTCGCGAGCGTCGTATTCATCACCAGAAGCCTGTCGAAGCGGTCTTCCAGCGCCATTGGAAGGGTCAAGCCAATGATCCCGCCCCAGTCCTGACAGACCAGTGTTATATTTTGCAAATCCAGCTGCTCGATAAGAGCAAGCATCATCGTGCGATGAAAGTGGAAGCTGTAGCTGTTACCATCAACGGGCTTGTCTGACCTTCCGAAGCCGAGCCAGTCGGGACAAATTACCCGCGCTCCTGTTTCAAGAAAAACGGGTATCATTTTACGGTATAGATATGACCATGTCGGCTGCCCGTGCAAACACAGAAAGACCCGCCGCGCATCTGGCGGTCCTTCATCCAAATAATGAACTCTTAGTCCCTCATAATCAGGCAGGTCCGTGGTATAATTCGGCTTGAAATCAAAACCCGGCAGGGCTTCGAAATATTTGTCCGATGTCCGTAGGGCTTTGATTGTCATCGCAGGTCCTCTCTGCTCGTGAATAGCAGACTTCACACCACAAATTTATGCTGCCGGCTTGCGCGATTTCAAGTCAAAAAAAAACCGCGCCGGAAAGCGCGGTTTTCTTCGATGCTTAAAACGGGATCAGCTTACGTCCGAGCGCTCGCATTGCAGCTGGTAATCTCGTCTTCGCTAAGGGCGTTTGTGTCGCTGCGGAAGGATGCAACAGCGCCAATCTCCTTAACGACTTTCTTGCACGTGCGCACTGTCGCGGTGCGACGGCTGAGTTCGGCTGCGCAGACATTGTCGGAGCAATTCCAGAGCGCTTTAGCAGCGATGAATTGTTCGCCGTCAGCGACTGATGATGCGGGTTCGGCAACAAAATTTGTGCCGGCTAGCGCAATGCCGGAAAATGCAAGCGCACAACATGAGAGAACAATGGATCTGATCATTGGGAGGAAACCTTTATAATTGTATTTTCGTTTAATTTTATGCCTGACGCAGCCTATGACGAGAAATGAACTTTTCGTCAACCGTTCATTATTCAAGCGCCGCAAAGCTGAACTGATGCTCAGCTATTGAGCATCTTTGTCCAAATTTCGAGCGTTGGATTTGCCGAGATTTCATTGATGCGTAATATATAAGAAAAGTCAGGAGGCGACCAAATGGACTTTTCTATTCCGGCCGAGATCAGTGATTATCTCGATCAACTTGACCGTTTTATTGAGGCGGAAATCCGGCCGCTAGAAGAGGAAGACGATAATATTCGTTTCTTTGATCATCGCCGTGAATGGGCGCGTACGGATTTCGAGAATCAAGGTTTGCCGCGGCCTGAGTGGGAGGCTTTACTGCGCGAAGCGAAGCGGCGGGCGGATAAAGCGGGATTCTTTCGATTTGCGCTACCAACGGAATTTGGCGGCCAGGACGGCTCGAATTTGGCGATGGCAATTATTCGGGAACATTTGGCGAGAAAAGGGTTGGGGCTGCATAATGATCTTCAAAACGAGCATTCGATCGTCGCGAATTTTCCACAAATTCTCATGCTACGAGACTTTGCTCGCCCGGACCAGAAACATCTTATTCAGGAGGCATTGGAAGGCCGGTTTATAGCAACATTTGGTCTGACCGAACCTGATCACGGTTCCGATGCAACCCATCTTGAAACTGTCGCCATTCCTGAAACACGCGACGGGCAGGCCGGCTGGCTGATCAATGGCGAAAAGATGTGGACGACAGGTATGCATGTCGCAACGCACATGATGTGTTTTTGCCGGACTAGCGGCGGTGATGGCGATGCGAAAGGCATTTCGTGTCTGTTGGTGCCGACTGCATCCGAGGGGGTGAAGATTGAAGAATATCTATGGACCTTCAATATGCCGACCGATCATCCAAGAGTGTCTTTAAAGAATGTTTGGGTGCCAGAAACGGCGGTCTTTGGACCACCTGAGGGAGGGCTGGCGCTCGCGCAGCATTTCGTGCACGAAAATCGCATACGGCAGGCCGCCAGTTCAGTTGGGGCGGCGCTGTATTGCATCGATCAAAGTATTGATTATGCCCGCGAGCGAAAGCCGTTTGGAAAACCGCTTGCGGTCAATCAGGCGATCCAGTTCCCATTAGTCGAGCTCGCAAGCGAGGCTGAAATGCTACGTTTGCTTATTTTCAAGACAGCCTGGGAAATGGACCAGATGACCAAACCGGAGGTTGCAATAAACCTGTCAGATAAGGTTTCGATGTGTAATTACCGTGGCAACCGGTTGTGCTGCAACGCCGCTGATCAGGCGATGCAAGTGCATGGCGGTCTTGGTTATTCGCGGCATAAGCCATTCGAGCATATCTACCGACACCATCGCCGATATCGAATCACTGAAGGGTCAGAAGAGATCCAGATGCGCAAAGTGGCCGGGCATATGTTTGGCTTTATGGGCAAAAATAAACGCTGACGGCCTGATTGGTTGCCATTTCGGCAGGATATTTGCGCGTCAATAAGGCGATATAGCTGCGCTTTGGGGCATATTTAGCACTTGGCTTGCCAGAGCGTGAGATTCATCTTAACACGTCGTTAACATTGCTTGTTCCGGGAGAGATCAGGTCTCTGTTCGAGATTTGACGCCGAAGGCGCAACCGCCCCGGAAACGCTCAGGCCAAAGGACCGGAACAAGCTCAAAACGCTGGAAAGAGGCGGGTCGTCAGACCGCAGCCTCGCCGAAGGAGCAAGCAGCCAAAGCGCTGCGAAATCTCTCAGGCGCCAAGACAGCGGGGGCGGCCTCTTATCCTCCTTAGCGGGGGCAAAGGCCGTTGACCCGAAGGCGCTACAGGCATGAGCGAGACGACCAGCCCAGACAAATTGCGCGTGACGTCGCTTTACGATCTTCATCAGGCGTGCGGCGCGCGGATGGTACCTTTCGCTGGCTATCATATGCCTGTTCAATTTGACGGCGTGAAAGTCGAGCATTTGTGGACGAGGTCGCATGCGGGACTGTTTGATGTCAGCCATATGGGACCTTGCTATCTGCGTCTAATCGATACGAGCTTGCGCGGCGATGCGGCACATAAAGCGGTTTCAGCTTTGATCGAACAGCTGGTGCCGAGTGCGATCGCGACTTTGAAGCCGGGGCAGGCGAGACTAACGGTTCTGCTCGATCAATATGGCGGCATTCTTGATGATTTGATCATTACCCGCCCGGCTGAACCGGAACTGCAGGGGCAGCTATATATTGTCGTTAACGGCGCTGTGAAGGCACAGGACTGGGCCCTATTCGATCGTACTTTTGATGGACAAGCCGAACTTGTGACTGCAGACAAGCAATGTTTGCTGGCGCTGCAGGGACCCGAAGCAGAGGCTGTTCTAGCCACTCAAATCGATGGGTGTACTGCTCTATCATTCATGCAGTCCGGGCTTTTTGAATGGGGCGGGCAGCCGGTGCGCGTTTCCAGATTGGGCTATACGGGTGAAGATGGTTTCGAACTGCTGGTGCCAGCTGGAGCGGGTATTGCCCTTAGCCAGCGTTTGCTGGCTGATGATCGGGTTAAGCCGATCGGGCTAGGTGCGCGCGATTCATTACGACTTGAGTCGGGACTTTGCCTCTACGGGCATGATATTACGGCTGACCATGAGCCTGTCGAAGCCGGCCTGCAATGGGTCATACAGAAGTCGCGACGCGAGAGCGGTGATTTTCCCGGTGCGAAACGTATTCTGTCGGCCTTGCAGAATGGGCCGGAACAGAAACGGGTCGGGATCAGGCCGTTAGAGCGCGCGCCAGCACGAGAAGGCACCGAAATATACCATGATGGTCAAATTGTCGGTCAGGTGACGTCCGGCGGGTTTAGTCCAAGTCTCGAAATACCCATTGCCATGGGGTATGTCCGCGCCGACCTCGGCTTGGACGGCACCAGAATCGAATTGATGGTGCGTGGAAAATTACGGCCGGCCGAGATTTGCCAGCTACCTTTCGTTCAACAGAATTACAAACGCTAGAGAGACAAGATGCCTATATTTTACACCAAAGACCATGAATGGATCTCCGTCGAGGGCAAGAATGCAACCACCGGCATTACGGCATACGCAGCTGAGCAACTTGGCGACGTCGTTTTTGTCGAAACGCCGGATGTCGGCTTAAAGGTCGCAAAAGGACAGGATATGGCTGTTGTCGAGAGCGTTAAGGCCGCGTCCGACGTCTACGCGCCAGTTGGCGGCGAAGTGACCAAAAGTAATGAGGCGCTGGCGGATGCGCCCGAGACCGTAAATGACGATCCCGAAGGTGAGGGGTGGTTTGTCAAGCTAACCCTTTCTGATCCGTCGGAGCTCGACGAATTAATGGATGCGGCCGCCTACAAGACATTCTGTGAAAACGCTTAAGGACTGTCGACCAGACTAGAACGGACTTAGAATTAAAGGGGTACCAATATGCGTTATCTTCCTCTTACAGATCAGGACCGTCGCCAGATGCTGGCGACGATTGGTGCAGCATCGATCGATGACTTCTATGAAGATGTGCCGGTGTCGGCCCGCCTATCAGGCGCGATTGAGGGCTTGCCGTCGCATCAGGGCGAGCTCGCAGTCGAGCGACATCTAAGCGGGCTGGCAAGCCGCAACCGGACGGCTGATGACGGTCCGTTTTTCCTTGGCGGTGGGGCATATCGCCATCATGTCCCGGCCAGCGTCGACATGATTATCCAGCGGTCGGAGTTTTTAACGACTTATACGCCTTACCAGCCTGAAATCGCGCAAGGTACATTGCAGACATTATTCGAGTTTCAGACCCAGGTTGCGGCCATGACGGCGATGGATGTCGCTAATGCAAGCATGTATGACGGATCGACAGCCTGTGCCGAGGCAGCGGTAATGGCATGCCGTGTTACACGCCGGAAGAAAGTTATTATGTCCGGAGGGGTGCATCCTCATTATGCTGCCGCAACCCGACTATTGTGCGAGGCGCAGGGGATTGAGGTTATTCAACTTCCGCCGGCCATTGATGGGGAACTGGATCTGATCGAATCGGTTAATGATGATACCGCTTGCGTAATTGGCCAATCGCCTAATTTTTTCGGAACAATTACGGATCTGTCGCCGGTCTCCGAGGCCGCCCACGCTAATAAGGCGTTGATGGTCAGCGTATTTACCGAAGCGGTTTCGCTGGGTCTGGTTACCCCTCCTGGCGAGATGGGGGCCGACATTGCCGTTGGTGAAGGCCAGTCGATCGGCGGCGCTCTGAACTATGGTGGGCCATATGTCGGTTTGTTTGCCTGTAAAGACAAATTGGTCCGGCAGATGCCCGGTCGCTTGTGTGGAGAGACTGTCGATGCTGATGGTCAGCGCGGCTTTGTTCTGACGCTTTCGACGCGGGAGCAGCATATCCGCCGTGACAAGGCAACTTCGAATATCTGCACCAATTCCGGCCTCTGCGCATTGGCATTTACTGCCCATATGAGCTTGCTTGGCGGCGTCGGTCTTGAGCATCTCGCCCGGCTTAATCACGAAGTTGCCTGCGATCTCGCTGACGCGCTGGGGGCGATTGAGGGAGTTGAGATTCTTACACCCCGCTTCTTTAATGAATTTGCCTATCGGATTCCTAAGTCTGCCGGGCCAGTTCTCGAAAAATTGTTAGCAAAAGGTGTTGTTGCGGGCGTGCAAGCCTGCCGGCTGCTGCCGGGGCAGGGGCTTGATGATGTGATGATAACATCGGCGACCGAATGCAATACGCCAGATGATATAGCCGCCTATGCGGCTGCGCTAAAGGAGTGCCTGTCATGAGTATGCAAACCGTGGGGCGTCTGAGCCAGCCAGTTGTTACCGGTACCAGTGATTGTGTAACTGTTTCTGGCTCAAAGGGCCTTTTACAAAGAGAAGATTTATTATTTGAGGTCGGCGCGGCTAACCAGACCGGCGTTGATTTACCCGGTCTGAAGAATCGCTCCGATCGGCTTGGCGGGGTGCGTCGTGCGCAGCCACTTCAGCTGGCAGGGCTGTCAGAGCCGCAAGCCGTTCGTCACTATGTTCGCTTAAGCCAGAAAAATTACGCTATTGATCTCGGATTGTTTCCGCTTGGCTCCTGCACCATGAAGCATAATCCAAGGCTGAATGAGAAAATGGCGCGCCTTCCCGGTTTCGCCAATATTCACCCCTTACAGCCTGAATCGAGCGTGCAGGGCGGATTGGCACTTATTGACGAACTCGCAGACTGGCTGAAGCGGTTAACCGGAATGCCGGCCGTAGCAATGAGCCCGAAAGCGGGCGCGCATGGTGAATTGTGCGGTATGCTAGCGATACGTAAGGCGCTGGAGGTGCGTGGAGAACTTGCTAGTCGACGGCGCGTGCTGGTGCCAGCATCGGCGCATGGAACCAATCCGGCAACGGCCATTCAATGTGGCTTTACGGTCGATGAAATAAAGGCCGATGCACGCGGTCGGGTCGATATGGCCGATCTTGAGCTCAAACTGCAGCAGACCGACGATATTGCTGCGATTATGCTGACCAATCCGAATACGTGTGGCCTCTTCGAAACGGATATCAAGGCAATTGCCGATCTCATCCATGCTGCTGGCGGTTATTTCTACTGTGATGGCGCTAATTTTAACGCAATTGTCGGTCGGGTACGGCCCGGTGATCTGGGTGTGGATGCAATGCATATCAATCTGCACAAGACGTTCTCAACCCCACATGGGGGTGGGGGGCCAGGCTCCGGCCCAACGGTTCTTTCCGACGCGCTTGCCCCATATGCCCCATTGCCGTTTGTCGAGCGGACAGAGGCTGGCTTGCGACTGGTCGAGAATGATTGCGAGGAGTCGCAGCATAGCTTTGGGCGAATGATTGCATTCCATGGGCAGATGGGCATGTTTGTCCGGGCGCTGGCATATATGCTCAGCCATGGGGGCGACGGGCTTAAGCAGGTTGCCGAGGATGCTGTCTTGAATGCTAATTATATTCAGGTGCGGCTGAAAACCGTGATGACTCCGGCTTTCTCGGGCTATTGCATGCATGAAGCGTTGTTTTCAGATGCCTTTACAGCTGAAGGCGTCGAAACAATTGATATTGCAAAGGCGCTGATCGACGAGGGTTATCATCCCATGACCATGTATTTTCCTTTAGTTGTTCATGGCGCGATGTTGATCGAGCCGACCGAGACTGAGAGCAAGCAGGAACTAGATCGTTTTTGTGATGTCATGACGGATATTGCAGCACGTGCTAGTCGCGGGCACGACAGCCTGTTGACGGCGCCGGTTAATGCGCCGGTCAAGCGTCTCGATGAGACGCAGGCCGCTCGGCGTCCGGTCTTGAAGTGGCAGCCACCGGTGAACGAAGCAATCGCGGCGGAATGAATATGATGAGCAGTTTTATGGTCCGATGCGGAAAGGTTTTGTGATTATCGGGGGTCGCTGGAGATCATAGCATGAAAGGTGCCGGTTAGACCCAAAATAGTGTTTGCTCGCACTGGACGGGATTATTAGACGTCACATATAAATTGAATGATCTTCAAACTTTCACCGATAGGAAGAGCCAAGCTCGAAGCGATTGACATAATGCCAGCCATCCGGTCTTTCAGTCGAACAATACGCCGGCTGCTGCGGCCTGCTCTGGCGGTGTTGGGGCTCGTTTTTATACTTATTTCGATACCGATTTCGATCCTGACGCCACTCCTCCCGGTAGGTCTGCCTTTCATGATTGCCGGTGTTGTTCTGCTTGGCCGGAATTCTGTCTGGGGTCGCCAGGCGATGGAAGCATTATTGAAGCGATTTCCGCATATTGAGCGACCCGCGCCGCGATGGCTGATGAAGGCCGTTTTTGGTCGCGAGAAGAACGGCCATTAGAGGCCATCCGGTAGATTAATTCTCGGTGATATGGTCCGTACACTAAGAGCAGGCAAACCATATCCGCAAAGAAATCTGTTTTAACCGATATTCCTGAATGCGCATCAGCTCACATAATCGCTTTTTCAAGCTTGGCCCATTGCTTTTTTTATCAGCTGATCGGGCCTGAGGCGTGCAGTTTTTACAATGCGACGGCGCAAGCATTCAAGTGCAGGTATTTGCCGTCATAATATTCGCCGCCCGACACGGTCCGGTCCGAATTCTCAAAGCCAGCTAGGCTGGTGTCATCGTGCGGATGGTGCGAATGAACGGCCATGAGGTGTCTTTAACGAATAGCGCGTTCGCACGCCGCCTGCCGGCGATGCGAAACAGAGTCTCACGC
The DNA here is from genome assembly GCA_002172915.1 of Hyphomonas sp. TMED17. GTDB lineage: Bacteria > Pseudomonadota > Alphaproteobacteria > Caulobacterales > Hyphomonadaceae > Henriciella. Next base: position 35,095 of record NHBW01000012.1, read on the forward strand.
GCCAATGTTTCACCGTGCCGGGAGGTCGCACTGCGCCGAGGACGTTTATGCTTAGCGACCGGTTTGATTATTGATTTGAAGCGAGATTAGCGAAGGATAAAAACCAAAAACGCGACTTATTTTAGGCTGTCACTGATCTCGTCGAGGGCCTTGTCGAATGCCGCCCCCTGGCTGTCCGCATCTGACAGGATCGATTTAAGGGCCGAGGTCGCTGCATCCGCCGCTGCGCGACGGACATCGTCAGCAGCTTGCGTTTCCGCGCGATTGATACGTTGTTCCGCCTGCTTTTCACGACGGGCCACTTTGGCTTCCAATTCAGCCTTGGCTTCAGCCATTAACTGTTTAGCGTCGGCCTTCGCGCGTTTTACAATCTGCTTTGCCGATTCATCAGCTTCGCGTGCACGACGCTCGGCATCGGTCATCAGCTTCATTGCCTCTTCGCGAAGGGCTTGTGCATCGTCAATTTGCTTCTGGATACTTTCAGCGCGTGAATCGAGACCACTGAATACGGCTTTGAAAGCGCCCATTGCTCCGGCAATCATCAGAAATACGACTAGCGCTGCGAACGCCACTGCCGTAACGGGATCCGCGTACCATGCGACTGATGTTTCGCCGCCGGCGGCAAAGGCTGCCGGTGAGAGGAGAATGGCAGGCGCAATAATAAGCATTCGAAGCATTAGAAAATTCCTTAAGACACTAACGGCTTAACCGCTGCCGAGATGTCGGATTTTTTGACTTTCGCACCGATTTTCTTTGCCATTAGAACACCGGCATCGACCGCAATCGATTCAACATTCTTGATTGCATCAGCCCGGAGCGCGGTGATGCGTTCTCCGGCTTCCGCCAGTTTCTTTTCGAGATTGGCATCAACCACTGCGGTTTCTTCGCGAATTTCAACATCAATCTTCAGCCGTGCTTTGGCGGCTGTTTCCCGGGCTTTTGTCCGGGCTGCTGAAATCGATGTTTCCACAGCTGCCTGAGCTTTCTGAGACTGCTCATTCAGGATCGCAGCTTCGTCGAGGCTTTCGGCAATAGTGTTTTCCCGCCGCTCCAATATTGCCCCGAGACGAGGTAATATCAGGCGCGACAGGACGATATAAAGGACCCCGAAGAGCAGTACCAACCAGAAAAGTTGGGACGGGAAATGCCAAGGGTCGAAAGGTGGAAAGGCGGGTTTAGCCGCACCACTTTCTGCCGCCGACGCGAGGACAAATATACTCATCTCTTTGGAACCTTAATTGATACGGTTTTGTTGGGACTTAAACAACAAACAGGATCAGGATCGATACGAGGAATGCCAAAATGCCGAGGGCTTCCGACAGAGCCATACCGATGAACAGGTTACCTGTTTGCTGTGGCGCGGCTGATGGGTTGCGCATGGCTGCATCGAGGAATGAGCCAAAAATGTTACCAACACCAATAGCGGCACCAATCATGCCCAGGGTTGCAAGGCCGGCACCAACATATTTGAGCCCTAGAGTGATATCGCCTTCCATGAGAATCTCCTTTGGGAAGTCTGTTTTAAATCTGCGCCCCCGTGAAGCGTTTTATACGAGAGACGTCAAGCTATGGTTCGCGGTTTAGTTGCCGCAGTTGAAAATTAATTAATGCGAAGGATGCAATGCGTCACTGAGGTAAACGCAGGTTAGAATTGCGAAAACATAGGCCTGCAGGCCAGCAACGAGGAGTTCGAGCGCGTTCAATGCAACACCCATTGCAAAGGCAAGCGGGGCAAGTGCGATATAAGCGCCGCCAGCGGCAAACAGGGTTACTGCAAATCCGGCAAACAGTTTCAGCATGATGTGACCGGCCAGCATGTTTGCGAACAGTCGCAGCGACAATGTCAATGGACGCGCAACGAAGGATATGACTTCGATCGGGATAAGCAGAATATAAATATACCAGGGCGCGCCAGATGGAGCGAACAGTTTGAAAAAGCCCAGGCCGTTTTTGTAAATCCCGTAAATCAGGACAATGCTGATAACCAGAAGAGCCAGCGCCGCGGTCACAACAAGATGGCTGGTTGTCGTAAATGCGTAGGGCACCATGCCAATCATGTTTGCAAAAAAGATAAAGAAGAACAGCGTGAATACGAACGGGAAGAATTTTAAACCTTCTTCGCCAGCCGTACTGCGAATCATATCCGCGACAAAGCCGTAGCCAATTTCGGCAATCGACTGGATCCGATTAGGAACAAGTCCACCACGTGACGCCGCATAGCCAAATACGGCGATGATCATCACAACACCGAGCAACATAAAGCCCGATGCATTCGTGAAGGAAATGTCGAAGCCGAAAAGTTCTGGCAGCTCGATCCATTTCTGGACAACGAACTGGTGCATCGGATCTGCTATCTGTGGGAAAAAATAGGTCATCTAAATTCTATTCTTTCGAATCTTTGTTTATTTCGTCCGCGCTATTGGCCGGATTGATGCCCGCGGTCAACTGTTGATAGGCGCGTATAACACCGAGAACGCCAGCTGCAAGGCCAAAGCCCAGAAAGATTAGCAGGCCCCAAGGTCGAGACCCGAGCCATTCATCGATATACAGCCCCGCCATCAAGCCGACGAAAATGCAGGCGACCATTTCAGCGCCGTATCTCAGAGCCATTCCACCCGCAGAGACACTGGCCGTTTCGACAGGGTCGGTCGGTGCTTTCACCTTTGAACGTCTGGCGGCCTGCGCGCGCTTGATCCGTTCCGACAGATCATCGGTTTCATTCTCAGCCATGGCGGTCTCGATCAATTTTTACTCTGCTGCGACAAGTTGTTCGGCAGTGTTTAAATCAACTGATACAAGTTTGGAAACGCCTTTTTCCCGCATGGTTACACCAAACAGTCGGTCCATCCGGCTCATCGTAACCGGATTATGAGTGATAACGATGAAGCGGGTGTCGGTCCGCCGGCGCATCTCGCCAAGCATACGGCAAAACCGGTCGACATTTGCGTCATCGAGCGGGGCGTCGACTTCGTCGAGGACACAAATTGGTGACGGACGGGACAGAAAAACTGCGAAAATAAGCGCCGTTGCGGTGAGCGCTTGCTCTCCGCCTGACATTAATGACAGCGCCCCAAGTCGTTTGCCTGGCGGCTGCGCCATGATTTCAAGTCCGGCTTTGAGCGGATCATCCGCGTCAACAAGCCGCAACTCGGCTTCCCCTCCGCGAAAGAGGGTTGTGAACAGTGATTTGAAATGTGCGTTGACCTGGTCAAAGGCTTCAATCAGCCGGCCGCGTCCCTCCTTATTGAGGGCATTGATACCATCACGTAGTTTGGCAATTGCGGCTTCAAGATCGGCCTTTTCCTCCGTCTGCAGGTTGAGACGTTGGCTCAGCTCCTCGACCTCAGCGCTTGCCTCCATATTTACACCACCCAGCTGCTCTCGCTCGAGCCAGTATTGATCGGTCAGGCGTGTTGCTTCTGCGAGTTCGAGCGATTCGATTTCCGTTTCGGGAAAAACTTCGTAGGCGCGGTGCAACAGGCCGTCTGGTCTGACCTGGAAATTTGTTTCGGCGACGGCTTCCGTCTCGGCCAGGCGGATGGCTGCATTTTCTCTACGCGCGTTTGCAACGGCGAGATTTTCGCGCGCGCTTATTGCCAGATTGGATGCGCTTCGCGCTGTACTTTCAAGTTCTCGCAGGCTTTTCTCAGCAATTGCGAGCTGATCGGCTGCCGCTTTCCGCTCCTCCTCAAAACCCGCAACCTGTTCGACGAGCTGGTCGATATCTTTTCGCAGAGTTGCCGGTAGGGCTTCGGCTTGCGTGCGCTCGTGCTCGGTTTCGATCTGGCGTTTTAGCATGAGCTGCAACCGCTCTTCGCCTTTTTCCAGCCGCATGCTCCAGCGCTCAATATCCTCGGAAACAGATTGCCTGCGGGCCAGTGCCTGTTGCCGGTTACGGGTCAAGTCGAGTAGCCGTCCGCGCGCCTCAGCTTCGCTATTGCGCGCCAGAGTTAATGCACCTTTCGCTTTGGTCGCGGTCGCTGTCAGTTCGATGATCACATTATCATCGACGGCCGTATTGACGGTTTCAAGGGTCAGCTCTGCGAGATTGAGATCGCGTTCCGTGCGTTCGAGATGGTCAGAAAGCGCTTCCATTTTCAGAAGGTATCGTTCAGCCGCCTGAGTAGATTTTGATACGCTCGACTTCGCCTCTTCGGCGCGTGCGGCGAGATCACGAATCTTATGGCGACGGGCTTGTATATCGGCGTCATGCTCCAGTCGCTTCGTCTTGCACTGCTCGTAATCAGTGGCGAGTTCGCTGCGTGAGTCCAGTAGAGGTTTCTTTTCCGCTTCCAATTCTTCGAGACGGACTTGCTGTTTCAACCGTTCGGCGGCTGCGGTCGGCGCGGCGGGCGTTCTGACAAAGCCGTCCCACCGCCAGAGATGGCCTTCCTTGCTGACCAGCCTTTGTCCCGGCTGAAGCTGTGTTGCAAGTGCTGCGCCCTTATCGGCCTCAACCAGCCCGCACATGGACAAACGACTGGCGAGTTCCGGCGGCGCCGCAACAAGCTCGGTCAAAGGAATGGCACCGGCCGGTAATGGCAGTGTATCGGTTTTGCCCTCTGTCCAGTAGATTGCGGCCGTGATGTCGGTCGGTGCCTGCAGATCGTCGCCGAGAGCGACTGCGACAGCCTTCTCATATCCCTGCTTGGTGCGCATTTGATCCAGCACAGGCGGCGCAACAGTGGAGGCGTGCTTCTTTAAAAGCCGTTGGAGGCCGGAAATTTCCGTTTCGATCGTTCGAACAGCATCTTCGACAGCGTTCAATGCCTGTTTCGCATTATCTTCACTGCTGACTATCGTATTCTGGTTGCCCTCGATGTCAGCCAGATCACGTTCGGCTTCTTCTAATGCTTGTGTCGCTTCGATAGCGCTTTGCCGAATAGCGTTAATATTGCCTGAGGCTTGCTCCTGCTGCTTCAGAGTCTGTTGATCAGCTCGAATTTTCTCGACATCGGAGGTTAGCTTGTCGCGCCGCAATAGATGGGCTTTGACATTAGCTTCAAGCGCCTGGTTCTGGGCCAGCTGTGCTGCGAGCGCGCCATTGCAGCGGTCGGCCTCGATCTGGGCGGCTTCGAGCTTCTCGCGAGCGACCCGATGCGCCTGTTCAGCAAGTTTCTCTTTTTCGAGATTGAGATTATCGTCGGCGACCGGCAGTGCGGCGAGGCGATCGCGGGCTTCTGTCAGCTGGACCTGCGCGTCTTCCTGTTGCGCCTGCTCGCGCGCAATATCCTGTTCCAGACGAACAGATTCCGATTGCAGGCGTGTAAAATTCTCGACCGCAGCATTTCGTTCCGCCTCAAGTCGTGCCAGTGTGATTTTGGCCTGTCCAAGCCGGCCGCTGGCAGTCGCCTCGGCGGTCCTTAACGGGGTCAGCGATTCATTTTGCGTCAGGCGCTGAGTCTCCGCCATAGCTGCAGCGCGCGACAGGTCCTCAAGCGACTGCTTCGCTTCTGATAGGGCCTGCTGGGCTTGCTGATGCTCGGCGCTGGCAAGTTGCCATTTTAGATGGGCGTTGAACGCCTCCATGGCGCTAATTTTTCGACTGAGGTCTTCATACTTCCGCGCTTTCCGGGCTTGTCGCTTCAAACTTTCGAGCTGGCGTTCGACTTCTGATGAGACTTCCGTCAGCCTTTCTATATTATTTTCTGCCGCCTGCAGTTTAAGCTCCGCCTCGTGTCGACGAGTATTCAGTCCCGAAATGCCGGCGGCTTCTTCGAGAATTCGGCGTCTGTTTTGAGGTTTGGCGGAAATAAGTTCGGAAATCTGCCCCTGCCGGACGAGAGATGGCGAATTGGCACCCGTCGAAGCATCGGCAAAAATCAGTTTGACGTCTTTACCCCTGGCCGTCCGGCTGTTGACCTTATAGATCGAACCGGCCCCGCGCTTTAGCCGTCGTGTGATTTCGATCTCGTCGCTTGCATTAAACTGGGCCGGTGCCGTGCGGTTGGTATTGTCGAGCATAAGGGTGACTTCGGCGATTTCTCTCGCTGGTCGTCCTGCAGCCCCATTAAAGATCAGGTCATCCATCTCGTCGCCGCGCATGGCACGCGCAGAGGTTGCACCCATTGCCCAGCGTAACGCTTCCAGGAGGTTGGATTTGCCACAGCCGTTCGGGCCGACAATGCCGGTTAGGCCCGGCCTGATCGGGACGGTTTCGGGGTCAACAAAGGATTTGAAACCGGCAATGCGGATTTCCTTAAAATGCATTCTGACCCTTCTTTCGCCCCGATGATCAGAGATTATCGCCTGATTCGGTCAGCGCATCATCCAGTATGGTACGCATCGCGTCGGGAGAACGCCAATTGCTGCCGACAAGTTGCTCACCATTAAGGAAAATAGTCGGCGTGGCCCTTACCCCTTGAGCGTCGCCGCGGGCAATTGAGGTGCTGATCGCTCTGAGAATATCATTATCTGCGAGGCAGGCCTCGATGGTTTCCTCATTTGGAATGCCATTATTCAACCCGATCTGAATCAGCGCGGCTCTGACCTGTCCACCATTTCTGATCAGGGAAATAATTGCGGACTGGCGTTTGAACAATTCATCCAGAACGTCGAAATATTTATCCGGTCCGGCGCAGCGCGCGATTGCGAAGCCAGCGACCGAGACATTCGCCGGCGCGGTCGGGAACTCACGGAAAACCAGTCTGAGTTTTCCTTGCTCGATATATTCATCAAGCAGGATCGGCATAATGTCTTCGTGATATTGTAGGCAGTGCCCACACGTCCAGGACGCATATTCGATCATTGTGAGCGGAGCGCCGGTATTGCCAAGAACAATGTCGCTAATTGCTCTTTCGGCGTCGCTGATCATTTGCGGGTTTGCCGCGTCTTCGCTACCTGCCGAGCCGCAGGCGACCAGCCCAAGCGCCGCAATGAGTGTCACGGTTTGACGTCGTATAGCCGATACTAGTTTCATAAAAGCCTCTTCTAACTTTCAGAATGCCGAGGTCGCGGAGACCGGTATTTCTGATCCTGTTTCGATTGAATTACAATTTCTCGTTGACTAGCACAGCGCGGCCTAAAGACACAATTGCTGCGCGCAGGTCGTGGTGTTGAATACCGGCGCAGCTGTCTTGTAGTAATTTTTCTTCATTGACGCTCAGCGTTTTTCGGCGTGGCTTGCCGGGCGAGGCGGGCAGTTTGGTTAAGGGGCCTTGGATAATTTTTATGGTTGTGATGTCGCCGCCTGCTGCAACCGAAACGCGCTGTCTGATCATTTCACTCTGATGCTGGATCGGTGTCGCCGCGGCCGGAATGACTTTGAGCGTGAGCTGGCGTCCGCCTTTGCCAGCGCTGAGTTTTTCCGGGCGGCAGATACCGGCAATCTGCTTGCCGACAATACTTTCCCATTGCAGTTTCAGGCGTACCAGACTGGTTGATCCTTTCGGTGTCTTTTTCCGCGCCAGTCGCATCGCTAGCTGTCCGAATGGCTTGGACGGCACATACACGGCCTTGGCTTGCGTATGCCGCAATCGTACGCGCGCTCGCGCTTCTTCGATGGGATCCAGACTTGACCGATTAACCATGCGCGTCACTTTGCGCTGAATGTTGAACGATGAAAAGTCCCAGTTGCAAGAATTCCCGCAACGCCTGCTCGATTGGTACGGCGGCGCCGCGCGCGATTTACCGTGGCGGATAGGGCCGGCTGACAGAGCGGCTGGCCGGCGTCCGGATCCTTACCGCGTCTGGCTAGCCGAGATTATGTTGCAGCAAACCACAATTCCGCACGCGACCCGATATTATTATGCCTTCACTGAAAAATGGCCGACACTGGCAGCGCTTGCCGCAGCCCGGGACGAGGATGTGATGGCTGCATGGGCCGGGCTTGGCTATTATGCGCGAGCCCGCAACCTGCTAAAATGTGCGCGTGAGGTTACCGCGCTTGGCCGGTGGCCGGATACGGCCACGGAATTGCGGCTTTTGCCAGGTATTGGTCCCTACACTGCCGGGGCTGTAGCAGCCCTTGCTTTCAATCGGGTCGAGGCCGCGGTTGATGGTAATGTCGAGCGTGTTTTCTCGCGCTTGCTGGCGTCTTCTGGCGAATGGAGCGAAGAAAAAAAACGCATTGCTGGTCTGGTGCAGTCGCTTGTTCCGGCTGACCGGCCGGCTGAATTCGCCGAGGCCCTGATGGATTTAGGGGCGACGGTCTGCTCGCCAAAATCGCCTGACTGCAAGGCCTGCCCGGTTCAGAAGTTCTGTCAGGCGAGCCAGCGCGAACGTCCCGATATATTCCCGATCAAGCCGCGGAAGGCGGCACTTCCCCGTCGCGTCGGACATGTTTTTGTGCTGATTGATCAAGACAATTGCATTATGACCGAAACCCGCCCGCCAAAGGGGTTGTTAGGTGGGATGTTGGGTTTGCCGACAACCGTCTGGTCGAAAGTTCCTGCCGCAACGAACGGCATGACCGAAGAGTCTGATCTGGTATTTCCCGTTGCAGCTGACTGGCGACAGCAAGGTCAGGTCGAGCATGTCTTCACGCATTTTGCACTGTCGTTGACAGTTTGGGTCGCTCGCACGCAGAGCATTTCGGGGCATCAGACAACTCCCGTTGACGAAGCGCGGGCGTCTCTGCCCAGTGTTTTCGCAAAAGCCCTCAAGCGCGCGCTTGGCCTATTAAGTTGATTCAGACGAATGTGGCGCCTCATTCGACAAGTCTGCCGACCGGCTGAGCGGGTAGTCCCGTATAATCAGCGCCGATGCGCCATAGGCAATGACTGGTACGCCGACGAAAACAAGCATCAATCCGGTGATCGCTGCATCACTATTGTCCGTGCTTGGGTCGAAGCCGACAACGGTTCCAAGCAGGATGTAAGGTATCCCGATGGCGAAGCTGGCCCCTGTTTTATGTGCGCCCGATAGCAGCGAATAATAAATCCCGGCGCGGCTCTCGCCAGTACTGAGCCGCTCTCTTTCAATAATGTCAGCCATCATTGAGCGGATGAGGACAGGAGCCGCACCATATCCGAGCCCTGTTAAAATCGCGCCGGCGAGCAACAGGGCCGGGCCGCCGCCGAGCGCGCTCAAAGGTAGATAAATAATGAATGTTAAGGACGACCAGGCCGCGACAGCGGCGACAGCGATATGTTTATCTGTCTGGCGTGAAAACCATAACCAGGCCGGCATCATTGCAAAGCCGGCTATGAAATATGCCAGCAAAATGACTGACGAGAAGCTAGTGACACCAAATCCCCATTGTGCAGCAAATAGAAATGTTCCCCCAGTACTGGCAATCGCAATACCGATAAGGATTTCGACTGAAAAAACACGCCATACAGCCGGGTCTGACAAAATGCTTCTTACAACCGACAGGTTGAATACCGGTGGCTTATCGTCCGGGGCTGGTGGAAAATCAGGCACGAATAGGACTGCCAAAAGCACACTTAATGGTAGCGAGATAAGAAGAATGACCCCCATGACCAATACCTGTTCGCGCAGACCAAAGTCGAACTGGCTGGCGAGTATGCTTGGAATGATCAAAACGGTCAGAAGCATCGCCGTGTTAAATATTTCCCGCCAGAAGAATATGCGAGATCGGTCATCATAATCGTTGGCGATCGAGGGCACCCAGGCGGCATATGGCGTTTGCAACATTGTAAAACCGAGCCAGAAGACTGCGAGGCAGATCGTCAAATAGGCAGGTGATACTGTTTCGCCCGAGGGTATGAACAAGAAGAAGCCGGACAGCATCAGTATAGGCACGCTGCCTGCTATCCAGTGCTTGAAACGGCCATATGCCGTCGGGCGTCTGTCAACGAGCCAGCCCATGACCGGATCTGTTATCAGATCCCAAAACCGCAGCATCATGAAAATCAGACCGGTTGTCGCCGTATTCAGACCGAGTTCGGTTGTGTACATTGGCACGACGAATACGGCCATTGGCAGACCAATTGCCGCCAACGGAATGCCAATGCCGGCAAAGGCAAATACGCGCGGTAATGATAATGGGCGATTTATCGTCATTATAGCAATGTGCAAAAATATATTAAATGAGCAATATCGCGCTGCTCAGTCAGATCGTCCCGCGTGGTGTCTCTGATCTCGAATATGCTAGGTTTACGCTACGAGTGACGACCGTGCCGACGGTTGCAGTGTTGCCGTCCAATCGGAATATTATCCACAGACATTCCACAGTAAAACAACAGGCTGGTCGCAGTTCTCTACGCACGATCCAGTCAGATTTTCACAGTTCTATCCAGCGTTTTGCCGATTATTTTGAATACAGGGCGGTCATCCGATACTGTTTATGTCCAGGAATAAAATGCACATGATTTACACAGTAGCTTCACAGGATGTTCGAACGCCTGTGCACTGATTTGACCACAGTATGAATTTGTTCCGTTTTGTTACGAAAGCGTCACTGGCACTGTGTTTTTTTGTCATCAAAAGTCGCTTTTCGGGCGAGAAAGCTCCATTCCCGTCAGAAAAGAGCGGATTTGGTAACAACTCGGTAACCCAAACAGGTTGATTCGTTTTAAAGAGCGGACTTAACTGATTTGGATTGCGAGCCAGACATGGTATTAAACAGAAATACGATTATTCAAGGCGAGTGCATTGACGTCCTGTCGCGGCTGCCAGATGCCTCGGTGGATCTCGTTTTTGCTGACCCGCCCTATAATTTACAACTCGGTGGGGGCTTAACCCGACCGGACCAGTCGATTGTCGACGGCGTAGATGATCACTGGGATCAGTTTGACAGTTTCGATGCCTATGATCTGTTTTCGCATCAGTGGCTCAGTGAATGCCGGCGAATTCTAAAACCCGATGGGGCGATCTGGGTTATTGGATCGTATCACAACATCTTCCGGCTTGGCACAATCCTGCAAGATTCCGGTTTCTGGATTCAGAATGATGTCATCTGGCGGAAATCCAATCCGATGCCGAATTTCAAAGGAACGCGGTTTCAGAACGCGCATGAAACGATGATCTGGGCCGGCAAGACGGAGAAGTCGCGAGTTACGTTCAATTATGATGCGCTGAAGGTTTTTAACGAAGACAAGCAGATGCGCTCTGATTGGTTGATACCGATTTGCGCTGGTTCGGAGCGGCTGAAAGGCGAAACAGGCAAAAAAGCCCATCCTACTCAAAAGCCGGAGGCCCTTTTGCAGCGTGTGCTGCTGGCAACGACAAATAAGGGTGATCTGATTGTTGATCCGTTTTCGGGAACCGGAACGACGGCCGCCGTCGCAAAATCACTCGGACGCGACTTTATCGGGATCGAGCAGGATCCGACTTATGTCAGCCTGTCGCGCGCCCGGGTTGCCGGCATTGTGGCAGTTGAACCGGAAATGCTCGAAACCGAAAAGGGCAAACGATCGCTTCCGCGGGTGCCCTTTGGGGCATTGGTTGAAAATGGCTGGCTCAAGCCCGGCGACAGATTATGGAGCGCCAAAAGGCGGTTTCAGGCGCGTATCAGGATCGATGGCAGTTTGACCACTGGTGACGCGACCGGATCGATCCACCGGATTGGGGCGCATGTCCAGAAGATGCCATCATGTAATGGCTGGACATATTGGCATTATGAAGAGCCGGGACAGGGGGATCTCGCGCCGATCGATCTGCTGCGGCGGCGGTACCGGCATGAAATGGGATTGATGAATTAGCCGTGGCGATCCAGCGGGTGGTCCGGTCATGGGGGCAGCGCGCTTATCTGTCTGTCTTATCGATGCCGGGGATGATGCATGACGATTGCGCATGCTCGGCGAGATACGGATAAATATGACATTATCATCTGCGGATTATTACGGTCGGACACGATCGTGGCGCTAGTCGTATCCGGTGCTCATAATTAGTTGGACGCGGCCGGGGTCTAGCTATTGAAAGGGCCTTCTGGCTGCACGCCAGACGCGATTGCATCAAGTTTCAGTTTGACAAACTGCCCGGGCGCGGGCCCGAGGCCCATATTTGCTGGTTCGCATGCGGCGATGAGTTCGCCTGATAACGGTTGCAGCCAGGTCCACCAGTCTGTCCACCATGAGCCGGCTGTTTCGACCGCGTTTTCGCGCCAATCTTCCGCGCTGGCCTGAACGTCCCCATATTGCCAGAATTGATATTTCTGCGCGACGGGTGGGTTAATCACGCCCGCAGTATGTCCCGACCCGGCCAGCGTGAATGTAACATCGCCGGTATAGAGCTGCGCGCCTTTATACACTGACTGCCAAGGACAGATATGGTCTGCTTCGCTTGCCTGAACATAGACCGGTATTTCAATATCTGACGGTGATATCGTTTCACTAAACAACTGAAATCTGCCTTTGCTGAGGTCGTTGTCAGCGAAGATGCGATGCATGTAAGTGCGGTGTAGCGGCCCGGGAATGTTGGTCTGGTCGGCGTTCCAGAACAGAATGTCGAAAGGTTCCGGCTGTTTGCCGAGCAAATAATTGTCGACATAGTAACGCCAAACCAAGTCAGTGGGGCGTAGCCAGTTGAACACATCTAACATGATTTCACCGGGCATTAGGCCATTATGTTTTTCGTAGACCTGCTCGAGATAATCTGATGGCTGGCTGGCAAGGCGTGTTTTAAGCTCGCCGGCATTTTCCAAGTCTGCTTGCGAGGCAAGCAAAGTGGCGGAGGCGATCCGGTTGTCACCATGCTTCGACATGTAAGCCAGCGCCGAGGTGAGCAATGTACCACCAATGCAATAACCCACGGCGTTGACCTGATCCTGTCCGGTTACCGTCAGGACGACGTTGAGCGCAGCATAGACACCAGATTCGACATAATCGTCCCAGGTCAAGTCCTTGGTCGTTTGATCGGCTGACCGCCAGGACACAATAAAAGTATTGGCGCCCTGGTCGCGCAACCAGCCAACCATGGAATTCTCCGGCTGCAGGTCGAGGATATAGAATTTGTTGATCCAGGGTGGGAAAATCAGGACAGGTCGTGCGTGAACTTTGTCTCGGGAAGGGGCGTAGTGAATAATTTCGATTAAGTGATTGCGAAATATTACTTGGCCCTGGGTTGCGGCGATGGTGGTACCGAGCTCGAATGCGCTTTCGTCGGATTGCGAAATAGCCAGCTCGCCGCCGCCACGCTGCATATCATTGGCAAAATTATCGAGTCCGTCAACGACGCTCTGGCCCCGGCTTTCAAGCATTGTTCGCAAGGCCGCTGGATTGGACGCCAGAAAATTCGTCGGTGACAAAGCATCGCTTAGCTGAGCCGTGAGTTCCAATGCGAGCTTGCGATCTTGTTCCGAAAGCTCGTGCGATGCGAGGTCAACAAGGCTTTGCATCCATTTAGCATTCAGCGTCCAGATCCGTCGGATAAGGTCAAAATTGGGATTCTGATGCCATTCGGGGTCTGAAAAGCGCCGGTCGCTCGGAGGGGGGGATGTCGCTGCTATGTCACCAAACAAGTCGACCCAGCCCCGCATAAAATTAGTCATTGCAGTGGTTGAGGCATCCGGCGTGCGCGCCAGCGCTGCGCCAAGTTTGGCATAGCCGTCAATTACGCTGGCGGGGAGTGCGACGTCACCGTCTTCAACATCGCCGTCTGTCGCCAATGATGCTTGACTAAGGGTCTCCTGCGCGCTGGTTGATGCCTCCGACAGTTTTGCGGCGAGCGTACTGAGCTCAGACACTGTCAGAGTCGAAATCAGCTCGGTGAGGCTGGCTGGCTGATTTTTTTTGTCTTTTATGTCTTGTGTCATCGGTGTCGGTATCGCCAATCGGGCAGAACCCATATAGGAAGAGGTAGATCTACCACTTTCGTACCAATTTAAAGGTTTTTTTTATGCGCTTTGTTATTGTCTTGGCTGTTGCCATGCTTTCAGGCTGTACGAGCTCGCTTGATCGGGCAAGAGCCATGCGCGCAGGCGTTCCGGACTGGTATGCCGCGAAGAAAGTCGAAATTGCTGGCGAAAGTTATGGTCGAATTCGCGATATTCCGAGTCTGATTTCGGATCAGTCGGTCGGGCAGAGTTCGACGTTTGGCGAAGCTGAAGCGCTTGCGGCTCTTGCGGCATTTCAGGAAGCCGCTCGCGCGGCCATGCCGCAGGAAAGCCCGGCGGAGATGCTGGCCTGGGCCAGCCGGTTCCGGGAACGGATCCTGGCCGGCATTCCCGAGGCAGATTTCTTGAGTGATGCTGAGGCGGAACTGCTAAAGTCAAAGTTCGACGTGCCACGGGCTCAGCTGTAAATACGACAACTAACTTAATTCTGGAGTCCGCTCATGCGCGGTGAGTTTCATAAAATCAGGCGGTTGCCGCCCTATGTGTTCGAGCAGGTTAATCGCCGTAAAGCCGAGCTGCGTGCCGAGGGTGCCGACATTATTGATTTGGGGATGGGTAATCCGGATCTGCCGACCCCGCCGCATATTATTGAAAAGCTGGCGGAAACCGCTCGTAAACCCGATGTGCATGGTTACTCCGCTTCGCGAGGTATTCCGGGGCTGCGACGGGCATTAGTGGGTTATTACAAACGCCGTTTCGATGTTACGCTCGACAAGGATCGCGAAGTCGTGGTGACACTGGGGTCAAAGGAGGGCTTTGCCAACCTTGCTCAGGCCATTACGGCGCCGGGCGATATTATTCTGGCACCAGACCCGTCTTATCCATTGCACCATTTCGGTTTTATTATGGCTGGCGCGGCCATTCGTGCGATACCGGCGGAGACATCGGTAGCCTATTTGCGAGGGGTTGAAAAGGCCATTCGATATGCTGTCCCGTCCCCGACGGCGATGGTTTTGTGCTATCCTTCCAATCCGACAGCAGAAGTCTGTGATCTTGATTTTTACAAGGATGCCGTTGCGCTCGCCAAGAAGCATGACATCTATATTTTATCCGATCTCGCTTATAATGAGATATATTTCGACGAACCGACGCCATCGATCCTGCAGGTTGATGGGGCAAGGGATATTGCGGTCGAAACAACGACCATGTCGAAAACCTACTCAATGGCTGGTTGGCGTATCGGTTTTGCCGCCGGTAATGAGCGGTTGATTGCAGCCCTGGCGCGGGTCAAGTCGTATCTTGATTATGGAGCTTATACACCAATTCAGGTGGCGGCCTGCGCGGCTCTCGATGGGCCGCAGGATTGTGTTGATGAGGTGCGCGATATTTACCGTTCCCGGCGCGATATACTGGTTGAGAGTTTCAAGCGGGCGGGCTGGGATGTCCCGGTCCCGCGGGCTTCTATGTTTGCTTGGGCGCCGGTGCCGGAGCAATGTGGGGATATTAAGAGTCTCGAATTTTCGTTGCAATTGATGGAAGAGGCCCATGTTGCGGTGGCGCCAGGCGGCGCCTTTGGTGAATTAGGCGATCGTCATGTCCGCATTGCACTGGTTGAGAATGAGCAGCGTATTCGGCAGGCCGCTCGAAATATAAAGAAATTTTTGTCTAGCCGGTCGGCTTGTTAGGGGAGTTCGCCGTGAAAAAGGTGCGTTTGGGAATTGCCGGTCTCGGCCATGTTGGCTGTGGTTTGATCAGTTTGATTGAACGGCAAGCCGAGTTGCGGCTTCCAGGTCGGGTCGAGATCGTTGGTGTGTCAGCGCGGTCTCGACATCGTGCGCGTGTCGTTGATGTCGACAAATATACTTGGTTTGATGACGCAGCGACTTTGGCTGAACACGCGGATGTTGATGTTTTCGTCGAATTGATGGGAGGGTCGGACGGTCCTGCAAAGTTCGCTGTCGAGACAGCTTTAAAGGCCGGCAAGCCCGTCGTTACCGCTAATAAGGCCTTGATCGCGATACACGGTCAGATGCTCGAAGCATTGGCGCAGGAGAATGGCGTTGACCTGATGTTTGAGGCGGCGGTGGCTGGTGGTGTTCCGATCGTCCGGGTGTTGCGCGACTCTTTGACCGGTGTTTCCGTTCAAAGGGTGTCGGGCATTCTGAACGGAACTTGTAATTATCTGACAACCGAAATGTTGCGCTCGGGTCAGGATTACGATGAGGTGCTTGAAGCCGCGCAACGTCTGGGCTATGCCGAGGCGGATCCGACGCTCGATGTATCCGGCATGGACGCGGCGCACAAAATAGCAATTCTGTCATCGATCGCATTCACAGCGGATCTCGATTTTGACAAGGTTTCGGTATCGGGTGTTGAAAATATACAATTGCCTGATCTGGTTCTGGCCGACCGGCTGGGGCTGCGTATCAAATTGATTGCTGAGGGAATTCTAACTGACGCTGGCGTTGTCTGCCGGGTGGCCACCAAGGCTTTGCCGGTTGATCATGCTCTTGCGCGGATTAACGGGGCGGAGAACACAATCCGTGTGGAAGCAGACACATTAGGTGCGGTGACGCTGACCGGGCCCGGTGCCGGCGCGGGCCCGACCGCGAGCGCTGTGATGGGTGATATTTCGAAGCTGTTTACGCCGACGGCGCGATCTGCCTTCGGACGCGCCGAACATCATCTCGTGCGCCACTTCGAGGCAGCGCAGCTTGATGAACGGTCGGCCTTCTTTTTGCGGATAAAATTATCGGATAAGTCGGGGGCCCTTGCAGGGCTAACCGAAGCCCTCGCGGCGCATGGTGTCTCGGTTGATAAGCTCGTTCAGGACTCTGCTGACGAGGCCGGTGCGTCGCCAGTTGCGATCGTCACCCATACCTGTAGTTGGAGGGATATGAATCAGGCCTCGGATCGTGTATCTGGCTTGGCATCAGTGATTGATGAGATGCGGGTGATTCCGATCGATCCGGTTGCAAACTAAAGCTGACCGGACCGCGCCAAAAACAAAAGAGGGAGCGAGAATGAGTATTTTAGTGCCATATCTTTCCGACGCTATGGTCCGGGTAACCGAACTTGCTGCGATTGCCGCCGAAAGGCTGGCCGGCCGGGGTGACGAGAAAGCTGCCGATGCGGCCGCCGTCGATGCGATGCGTCAGGCTTTTAACAATATTGACTTTAAAGGGCGTGTTGTGATTGGCGAAGGCGAGCGCGATGAAGCCCCTATGCTGTATATTGGCGAGGAAGTTGGCACCGGGCTTGGCCCCGAGGTTGATATCGCACTGGATCCGCTCGAAGGAACCACGCTGACCGCCAAGGCGATGGAAAATGCTCTCGCAGTCTTGGCGATTTCTCCGCGTGGCGGCTTGTTGCATGCGCCAGATACATACATGGATAAAATAGCCGTCGGACCCGGCTTGCCGGCCAACACCATCGATCTTGATGCGACAGCGGCCGAAAATGTCGTCGAAATTGCGAAGGCAAAAGGCGTTGGAGTCAGTGAAATCACCGCCTGCGTCCTCGACCGGCCGCGTCATATGGAGATTATCGAAAGCCTGAGATCGGCTGGAGCGCGGATTTCACTGATATCGGACGGCGACGTCGCAGGGGTGATTAACACTACCAATCCTCAGACAGGCATTGATCTTTATATTGGCCAGGGCGGTGCGCCTGAAGGCGTGCTTGCGGCCGCGGCGTTGAAATGCGTTGGCGGGCAAATGCAGGGACGTTTGCGGTTTCGCAATGATGATGAACGCAAGCGGGCAGAGCGGGTTGGTATAACCGATTATAATAAGAAGTATGATCTGTCCGAGCTGGCTTCTAGCGAGACCGTTTTTTGCGCGACAGGCGTGACGAAAGGCTGTCTGGTTGATGGCGTCATGCGTAGCAATGGAAGGGTCGAGACCGACACGTTGATTATGAGCTCTGCGGACCGGATGATCCGGCGTATTCGTTCGTCTCACAGCATTGAATGATATCAGATTCCCCGGATATCCTTTTTGAGAATAGCTTTTCGGGTCGCTACTGGACGATCGCGCCCCCCGATGAGGGAATTGTCCAGACCTTGGCCCACGCCGTGAATGGCAATGATCTGTTGGCACGGCTGCTGGCGGGACGGCGAATCGCGGCAGATGATGTCGAGGTGTTTTTAAAGCCGACGCTGAAACAGCTGTTTCCGGACCCGTCCACATTTAAGGATATGGATCTGGCCGCCGGTTTGATTCTCGATGCCCTGATCTCCGGGACCGCGGTAACAGTTTTCGCCGATTATGATGTCGATGGCGGCACAAGTTCGGCGATTTTGACGCGATATTTTCAAGCCTGGGAGCGAGAATTAGGACTTTATGTTCCGAACCGCTTGACCGAAGGCTATGGCCCGAGTCCGGCCGCGTTTCGTGCCCTTAAGGCGGGCGGCGCGGAGCTGGTTATTACCGTAGATTGCGGTGCGGCCGCCAGTGATGCCTTGCAGACTGCCGACGAGATCGGTTTGCCGGTGATTGTCGTTGACCATCATTTAATGGGGACCGAAATGCCGCCGGCGGCCGCGCTGGTTAATCCCAACCGTCCCGATGATACCTCGGGGCAGGGCCATTTAGCGGCTGCCGGTGTTGTCTTTGTTCTCGTTGCGGCTGTGAATCGTGAGGCCCGTCGCAGAGGCGTTCAGCCAAAAGGCGGCTTGCCGGATATAATGCAATGGCTCGACCTCTGCGCTTTGGGCACATTATGCGATATGTCGCCATTAACCGGGGTCAACCGGGCTTTTGTCCGGCAGGGGTTGAAAGTTCTGTCGCGCGGCCATGGCACGGGTCTGCGCGCGCTCGGCGATGTCGCCGGTCTTGGTGTAATCGATAGCGTCTATCATGCGACTTTCGTTCTGGGGCCAAGATTGAATGCCGGAGGCCGAATCGGTGACCCCTGGCTGGCAGCCCGATTACTGGCAACCGATGACCGCGCCGAGGCCGTGGCGCTTTCGGAGCGGCTGCATGCCCTGAACGAGGAAAGAAAAGATGTCGAGCGTCACATTCTCGAACAGGCAAATGTGCAGGCTGAGCAGATATTGGCAAAATCACCTGAAAGCGGAATTTTGATCGTTGCTGGCGAAGGCTGGCATCCCGGGATTATCGGAATTGTGGCGGGCCGTCTAAAGGATCGTTTTCACCTGCCAACAATTGCAATTGGCTGGGGGCAGGCGTTAGGGCCGGTCGCAAAAGGATCGGCAAGGTCTGTCGGTGGGGTCAATATTGGCGATGCGATTGCAGAGGCCGCGCGTAAGGGGGTTATTCTTTCTGGAGGCGGACACGCCATGGCGGGTGGGCTTAGCCTGAACCCTGAAGACCTCGACAATTTGAAAACGTGGATGGCGACCCATCTTGCCGACTTTCACGCTGCACGACATGCCGCGCGTGGACTGGCAGTTGATGCGACTCTAAGCATCGGTGCAATCTCAACTGAGCTGTTTGACGGGATCGAATCGCTTGGTCCATTCGGGCAGGCGGCGCCCGAGCCCGTTTTCGTCCTGCGCGATGTTCTGATTAGTGACGCCCGCAGAATTGGTGAGAATCATCTCAAGATGACAGTTGAGGATGAACAGGGGCGAATAGAGGCCCTGGCGTGGCGATGTGTCGGAACTCCGCTGGGCGATGGTCTGATAAAACGCGGGCGTGTGCATCTCGCCGGACGCCTGAAAGCGCAGGAATGGCGGGGAAAACGACGGCTGCAGTTTGAAGTCATGGATGCTTTGTCTGCAGGGGCAGGTGCAAAAAAATAAGCTGGATGTGCAATCTTGCTTGCATCACCTGAACTGCGCCGCTATATCGCCGTTTCGAACGGTGCGCTCCCTTCGTCTATCGGTTAGGACGCCAGGTTTTCAACCTGGAAAGAGGGGTTCGATTCCCCTAGGGAGTGCCATTCGTTTTTCACTTTCGATTCCGTCTTTCCGGTTGTGCTGTAGACGGCTAAATGCCGCGGTTTTTATGGCATTGGCCCGATGTCAGCGTTCTGGCCTATGTGTCGAGTCGCGGGTTTGAAATCAGGCTGGCCCGGATTTGATCAATTGCGGAAAGTGCCTGTCCATTCTAGACTGAGCGCATGCAAAATTTATTCAGAACTATTTTCATTTTTATTTGCGTTTCGAGCAGTATGTTTGCGGCCGCCGATCCGATGCGCGTCGAGACAGTAAAAATTATAACTGCAGAGGCGGAACATCGCTTTTTGGTCGAGGTCGCCGATGACCCCGAAGAGCTTGGCTATGGACTGATGCATCGCGAGCATCTTGATGATGATAAGGGCATGTTGTTTGACTTTGGCAGGCTTTACACGCCGCGCATGTATATGAAGAATACGCTGATCTCGCTGGATATGCTGTTTATTGACCCCGACGGGACTATTCAGATGATTGCGCGCAATACGGTGCCGGGGTCATTGCGGCAAATTTCACCGCCGACGCCGGTTCTTGCCGTGCTCGAAGTGAATGCAGGGCTGACGGCCGCTCTTGATATTCAGGCTGGTGACCGCGTTTCGCATGCGCTGTTTTCGACAGAGGTTTCTGCTGCGTCGGAATGAGACTCCAAGACCTGCCTGATAATTTGACGATACCTGACGGGTTCGCGCTCACAAGCTCTCGCGGTCTGTTCACAAATCATAATGGGCCAGTATTTGCGGCAACTGCGCCTGATGACTTGCGAAGCGGCATGTTTGTTCTGGACCGGCATTGTAATGGCATGGGCTTTTTGCATGGTGGAATGGCCAGTGCGTTTGCCGACCGAGCCCTGGCTGTTGCGGTCTGGGATGCGACTAAAGCGCCCTCTGTGACATTGAAACTAAGTTTGCATTTCTATGACACTGTCCCTTTACACAGCTGGATTGAGGCAGTTCCAGAGGTTTATTCGGCTACAAATGGGGTTGTTCAGCTCGGGGCCGAGATCCTGATTGATGGGGCTGTTCGGGTGGCGCGGGCGGATGCAACCTTCAGAACTGTCAGTCGAACGAAGAAATAGACTTGAAAGCCCAGAATCCGGCTGTATACCGGGACGCCGGAGCGTGGCGCAGCCTGGTAGCGCATCTGGTTTGGGACCAGAGGGTCGTAGGTTCGAATCCTATCGCTCCGACCATTTTTTTGAGACCGCGCCTGTCCGTCACAAATCATCGGAAGGTTTGCGGACTTTGAAGGTGTCGAGCATGGATGCGAAAATTTATAAACCCGTAAAAACTGCGATGCAGTCCGGTCTTGCCGGTACGCGCGAATGGGTTTTGGAATTCGTCTCAAACGCCACACGGTCAAGTGATCCGCTAATGGGCTGGACAAGTATCAATGATACGACTGGCCAGGTTCTGTTGCATTTCGAAACCCGTGAAGAAGCGATTGGCTACGCTAAACGCGAAGGCCTTGTCTTTACAGTGGAAGAGCCGCGCCTGCGTCGCCGTTTGGTCAAATCCTATTCGGAAAACTTTTCGGCGGATCGCCGTCAACCGTGGACGCACTAGACCAGGCCGGATTGACGCGATTATTTCTCGACTGTGATGCTGGCATCATCGTTACAGAAAAAACCACTTTAAAAAAATTGGTAAGTCAATTAGTGCCCCCCGAGGGGCCCCTTAGCTCAGCTGGATAGAGCACCCGCCTTCTAAGCGGACGGTCGCAGGTTCGAATCCTGCAGGGGTCGCCACCGGCATTATTCTCGCTTGCTGCTAGTGGGTCACCGGTATCGACTGACAATCTGATGACTTCTGCCAGCGGACTAGAGATCGAATTTGCGTCGACGTGTATTTGTCAGGAAGCCGAGCGCGTCAGGAACCCCTGACAGGCTCGCGAGAATCGCTATGAATGCCAAGGCTCCGACGACATAAGCCGCAGGTTGAGGCCACTGGGTTACGGTAAACCAAGTGAATGCCCCGCTCAGAGTCGGTCCAACAATCAGCACGATCAGAGCCTTAAGTATTTGCCAGAAAGAACGTTGCAGTTTCGCCTCGCCTGCGCCGTACATTGCGGGGCTGACCCCAAGGCCGTCGAGTACGCTGTCGCTATCCGATCCAGAGAGATCATTGATGCGGTCTTTGTTCCCTATAATCAGATCAATGTTTTCATCGTGCTTGCTTGTATCATTGCCCATAGATTTTGCGTATCCTCACGATCACTTGCAGGCTTCGGACTTCGTCAACACAGTCTTGTTCAGGAAGCGCAGCGCCCGACAGTCGAAATTTTCCGGTCAGTTTAGGTTATCGCGACATTCTGTCGATACTTTTATGCGATTTTGTTAGCGGATGTCGTGTCGTGAGGCCTGGTTTGAAGTACCGGCGTAGCACAATCTGGCCGTAGACGTTCTTCGAGCGCGAAAAACAGCCTATCAGGCGCCGAATTGGCGGAAAATGAGTGTTGCGTTTGTGTCACTTGGCTGGAGATAATTGGTTGATCGTGAATATTGCCAATTCTTAAGTGTCTATTGGCGCTACCCTCTTAGCCAATCAACCTAACCAGGAGAGATTTATGAAACGGCATTTAATGATGGGCGCAGCCCTATCGATGATGGTCACTGGCTTTGCGGCCGCACCAGCCATAGCTCAAGAAGATACAGAGGCGGTTCAAGAGACCGTTATTATTACCGGTACGCGGCGCGGCGCGCGTTCAGCGGCTGACACACCGGCTCCCGTCGATGTCGTGTCCGGCGCAGAATTGCTGAATCAGGGCGATAGCGATCTTTCGAATATCATCCGCACATCGGTTCCATCTTATAACGTGAATACACAGCCGATTTCAGATGCGGCGACACTTATCCGTCCGGCAAACCTGCGTGGTCTGTCGCCTGATAATACGCTCGTTCTGGTAAACGGAAAGCGTATGCACCGTGCTGCGGTTATTGCCTTCCTCGGCGGTGGCCTGTCTGACGGTTCGCAAGGCCCAGATATTTCGACCATTCCAGCAATCGCGCTGAAGCAGGTTGAAGTTCTGCGTGATGGCGCGTCTTCACAGTATGGTTCGGATGCGATTGCCGGCGTTATCAACTTCATTCTGAAGGATGATGCAGAAGGTGGTCAGATCGACGTCAAAATGGGTGAGACCTATGAAGGCGACGGCGACTTTTATCAGGTTGCAGCCAATGTCGGTCTCCGTATCAATGATACAGGCTTCTTGAATCTTTCAGCCGAGTATCAGGAAACTGACGCAACAGTTCGTTCGGTTCAGCGCGGCGACGCCCTGTCACTGATCGCAGCCGGCAACAGTGCGGTTGAAGATCCAGCTCAGATCTGGGGTCAGCCAAACGTCAATGGCGATCTTAAGCTGTATGCTAATTTCGGCATGGATTTGAATGAAAAAACCGAACTGTATGCGTTTGCAAACTATGCCGAGCGTCAGACAGAAGGTGGCTTCTTCTTCCGGAACCCAACCAATCGCGGCGCGGTTTATGCTGGTCCAACAGTAGATCCGGCCACAGGTCTGCCACTGGCTGCTGCCGATGGCGGTGTTGACTCGGTTCTGGTCGGTGATCTGTCTGTCAACGATGCAGGTGACTGTATTGCAGGGATCCCATTGCCAAATGGTCAAAATGGTCTGCCTGATGCAGCATTCGCTGCGGCGGTTGCGGCCGATGATAACTGCTTCTCCTTCATCGAGCTTGAGCCAGGCGGTTTCACCCCACGTTTTGGTGGTGACCTGGAAGACAAGTCGGTTGCGCTCGGTATGCGCGGTGAGATCGACTTCGGAACTGGCCTTCTGTATGATGTCAGCTATCGCTATGGTGAAAATCAGATCGATTTCTTCATCAACAACACAATCAACGCCTCTTTGGGCCCGGATACACCACGTAACTTCAACCCGGGTGGATATGGCCAGATCGAGAACGTCTTCAATCTTGACTTCAGCTATGGTTTGGCTGTCGACGGATTTGCCTCTGACCTGAACGTCGCGTTCGGTTACGAGTATCGTGAAGAGCAGTTCGAAGTTCGTGAAGGCGACGGCGCATCTTATCAGATCGGTCCGCTTGCGGCACCAAGCTCAGCCTACCCAACCGGACAGGGCTTCTCGTCAAGCTCGAACGGCTTTGGCGGGTTTACACCAGGCAGTGCCGGCAAGAGCGATCAGTCAGCCAGCTCTTTCTATCTTGATCTGGAAGCAGACGTTAGCGATGCTCTGACCCTGCAGGGTGCGGTTCGTTACGAAGATTACGATTCGTTCGGATCTGACACGAACTATAAGCTCGGTGCATTGTATAAGGTGTCTGATGACTTCCTCATCCGTTCAACTTATTCAACCGGCTTCCACGTTCCAACCGCTGGTCAGGCCAATGTTGTTAACGTCACAACAGCGTTTGTGAACGGTGTTCTCAATGATGAAGGCACATTCCCACTGAACAGCGCAGCTGGTCAGGTCGTTGCTGACTATGTTGAAGCCCCAGGTGGTTTGACTGCAGGTGGTAACCCGCGTCCAACACTGGCACCGGAAGAGTCTGAAAACTTCACATTAGGTGTTGCCTTTGATGTCGCAGATATCAGCGTCACAGTCGATTATTTCAACATCAAATTGGAAGACCGTATTTCGCGGTCATCGCCAATTGACTTCCTGCCAGCCCTTGAGCTGCTTGCGTCGAACAATGGTTACACACTAACCAGCACGTCGACCTCGCAGGCAATTAACGAGCTCGGTAATGAAGGTATCGTGAACCCGGCTGATTTCGCCGGCGCGGAAGACCTGTCGGCCTTCGCGTTCTTTAACAACGCGTTCGACACAACAACCGAAGGTATCGATATTGTTGCAACAACCGGACTGGACTTCGTTCCTTACGGCAATACCGATCTCGCAGTCGCCTTTAACTGGACTGATACGATAGTAGATCGTGCCGATAGCACAATCACAGCTGGCCGGATCAAGGTTCTTGAAGAAGGTCTGCCATCGGTTCGTGGTTCAGCAACAGTTACCAATGTTTCCGGTGACTGGCGCTCACTGTTCCGTATGAACTATTATGGCGAAGGCTTCGAAGATCACCTCGATTCAAACCTCGCACTGCCAATCGATATCGATGCAGCTGTGACATTTGATGCTGAGTTTGGATATTCGGTTAATGATGGTCTGGAGTTGATTGCCGGTGCGCAAAACCTCTTCGACGAGTATCCGGATGAGAACCCGCACGCGGCAATTGTCGGTGCGAAGTATCCTGTCACGAACGCTTATGGCTTCAATGGCGGAACATACTACATCAAAGCGCGTTACACTTTCTAAGTCTAAAGCGTATTGAACCAATTGAAGGGTGCCTTCTCGGAGGCGCCCTTTTTTTATGCGTCGCCGCCATGTCCGCTTGCTATTCTGGTAAAGGCTTGTTTTGTTCCGTTTACCGGGTTGTGTAGGAGTATCGGATATGAAGATGCAGGCAAAAGGTCGCCAATGGCCGGACCTTCAGGGCGAAATGCTGGATCGCGGTCGTGACGATGCTAAATGGCGAGATGGCCGCACCGCCGTTTATGTTTTTAACGCGGGTGAAGACATCGCCGAAGTCCAACGGCAAGCCTATACTGCCTATATGTCAGAGAACGGCCTTGGCCCGGCGGCGTTTCCGTCGCTGGCACAAATGGAAAAAGAGGTCGTTGCAATGGGGCTCGGCCTTCTGCATGGGCCCGACGGGGCCGTTGGTGCGATGACATCAGGTGGCACAGATTCAATAACAATGGCGATCAAAGCAGCCAGAGATTATGCCCGCGCCGAAAGGGCAACTGATGCACAGGCAAATATTGTACTGCCGCGATCGGCTCACTTGGCGTTCGATAAGGCCTGCCATCTTATGGATATTGAAGTGCGTCGCGTTCCATTACGGGATGACGGGAGTTTTCAAGCTGACGTTCCAGCAATGGCATTGGCTTGCGATCGGGACACGATCATGATGGTCGGCTCGGCGCCAAATTTTCCGCACGGTATTATCGATCCGATCGAGGCGTTGAGTGCACATGCCGTCGCGTCGAATATCTGGTTGCATGTCGATGCCTGCGTCGGTGGCTATTTTGCGCCTTTTGCCCGTATCAATGGCGTGCCCGTGCCCGCTTTCGATTTTGAATTGCCGGGCGTGTCGTCAATCAGTGCGGATCTTCATAAATATGGATATGCCGCAAAGGGCGCTTCAACCGTCCTGTTTCGCTCCGATGCGCTTTATCAACATATGCCATTCGATATGGCGCAATGGTCGGGAGCGCCAATGAAAACGCCCACTTTGGCAGGGACCCGGCCCGGAGGTGCGATATCGTCAGCTTGGGCAGTCATGAATTATCTGGGGGTTGAAGGGTATTGCCGGTTGCAGGTACAGGTTTGCGAGACGCGTGAGAAAGTCGCCCGCCGTGTCACTGAACTCGGCTTTGAGGTACTGGGTGATCCGATTCTAGGCCTGATTGCTTTTCGTCACCCCGAGCAACATGCCTATGCGATTTATGGCGAACTCTACAGACGCGGCTGGTTTACCTCCGTGACCAAGGAGCCGCCGAGCCTTCACTTGATGTTATCGCCGAAACACGCTGATTTTATTGATGAATATCTAGAAGATCTCGCGCTTTGTCTGGCGGCGGTCGCGTCTGGAAAGGCGTCTCCGGTGAAAACGTCTAGCCTCAGATACAGTTAAAATTTAACCTGACCAGACATCTTTCTGTAAAAAGCGATAATCGCCATTGGACAAGTCAGGGGAGGGGCGCTAATACCACTCTTCCCCAAGGCCCGCCCGGGTAGCTCAGGGGTAGAGCAGCGGACTGAAAATCCGCGTGTCGGTGGTTCAAATCCGCCCCCGGGCACCATTTTCCAGATATATCAATAACGGTAATTGGCCGCATTTTTTCGAATGGCGGTCACCATGATCTGCGCTGGAAAACAAGCTGGGGACGGTGCTGCAACAATCACGCTCGCATATCTGGTTGCGATGTATGGCATGGCCTCACTCTTTATAAGGGTCTAGGAGTTGATGCCGACAGGGACACGCTGGACGTATTATAAGGCTGGTTACGATTGGTGCTGTTGAATATTGGATCGCCAATGATAGGCGGCATTATAAGCCGGCCTGCTGGCCAGCGTCCAAAAGTGGTGTGCCCGAGGGGGCTAAGTTTATAGGCTTCGAGCCTATTCGGCTTTGCAGGACTAAGCTGGATGAAAAATACATTGCGGGTCAGCGTCCGCTAATGGGTTTGTTACGCCAGTCCCGTCGGAAAACCGGAGCCTTCAGGCCGTGTTTGCCAGAGGCCCGACAGGGGGAGCTGAAAGTCGGAACATTTCATTTTGTCAGTATGCAATGGGGCTGTCATCCAGGCGCGACCATAAACTGCTATAGCGGTCAAAATGCAGCAATATTGGCGCTTGCCCGAGCTGCCGCCTGCCAGTTGCACGCGACGCTGCTCTAAGCATCGTTTACGATTGTCGCCTCGGTAGATTGGTAGACTTGTGCCAGCGTGACATTTGGCGCGAGCTCGATGACTTCAACACCGCCTTCAACAATGTCCATGACACATAGATCGGTTATAATGCGATCGACTACACGTTTGCCGGTTAGCGGCAACGCGCAGGTTTTCAGGATTTTGCTCACGCCGTCCTTATTGGTATGGTCGGTAATTACGACGACGCGCCCGACCCCGGCAACAAGATCCATGGCGCCGCCCATACCTTTGATCAATTTCCCCGGTATCATCCAGTTTGCGAGGTCACCGTTTTCGGCAACTTCCATCGCACCGAGAATGGCAATTGCAATTTTGCCACCGCGTATCATGGCAAAGCTTGTTGCGCTGTCGAAATAGGCTGAGTGAGGTAGCTCGGTAATCGTCTGCTTGCCCGCATTGATGAGATCGGGGTCTTCGTCGCCTGCATAGGGAAACGGGCCCATGCCAAGCAGACCGTTCTCGGACTGCAATGTGACCGTGATATCATCGGGAATATGGTTTGCGACAAGTGTCGGTATACCAATGCCAAGATTGACGTACATGCCGTCAGTCAATTCGCGCGCAGCGCGGGCGGCCATCTGGTCTCGGGTCCAGGCCATTACGCTGCTACTCCCGGACGTGTGGTTCGTTGTTCGATCTGTTTTTCGAACTCGCCTTGCACCAGTCTATGAATATAAATGCCCGGGATATGGATAGCATCCGGATCTAATTGGCCCGGTGCAACAATTTCCTCGACTTCCATGACGCAAGTTCTCCCGCAAGTCGCCGCAGGGTGATTAAAATTTCGTGCCGTTTTCCGAAAAATGGCATTGCCGGTTGTGTCGGCCTTCCAGGCCTTGACGATTGCCAGGTCGGCAATAATGCCATGCTCTAATATGTGGGTTTCGCCATTGAAGTCCTTGTGCTCCTTGCCTTCTGCAACAAGCGTGCCGACGCCGGTTCTTGTATAGAAACCGGGTATGCCGGCGCCACCGGCCCGCATCCGTTCGGCGAGTGTGCCCTGCGGATTAAACTCCAGTTCCAGCTCGCCGGAAAGATATTGCTGCATGAATAGCTCATTCTCGCCGACATAGGAAGAGCACATTTTTTTAATTTGGCGGGTTTGTAGCAAGCGACCAAGACCGAAATCATCGACACCGGCATTATTTGAGTAAATGGTGAGATTTTGTGTTCCGGCGGCACGGATTGCGGCGATTGATAGTTCCGGGATACCACAAAGGCCGAAACCGCCGGCGGCGATGGTCATGCTGTCGAATAATACGCCCTCCAGTGCCGCTTCCGCAGTCTGATATACTTTCCCGGTCATGTGATAGCCTCAACGGTCTGTGAAATTCTTCCGAATATAGACCGCCCGTTTCGGTCATGCATCTCAATGCAAACATGATCGCCGGACTGCATGAACGGGGTCGAGGCCTGACCGCTATTTATCGTCTCGATCATCCGGATTTCTGCAATGCAGGAATATCCGACACCGCCCTCGGAGACTGGTTTGCCGGGGCCGCCATCAGGCCCTTTATTCGATACGGTGCCGGATCCGATGATCGTGCCAGCAATTAGGGGACGGGTCTTTGCGGCGTGGGCGACCAGCTGGGCCAGGTTGAAAGTGGCGTCCTGGTGGGCATCGGCTCTGCCAAAAGCCTTGCCATTATAGTCCACCCTAAGCGGTCGCCGGACAAGGCTGTTACGCCAGTCGCTACCAAGCGCGTCGGGGGTCACGGCCACGGGCGAGAATGCACAGGCCGGTTTGGATTGCAGAAACCCGAACCCCTTTGCCAATTCGGACGGTATCAGACCGCGCAGGGACACATCATTGCAAAGCAAAACGAGCTTGATGTGGGCCGCGGCGTCGGTTTCTGAAATACCCGCTGGAACATCATCGGTGATGACACAGATTTCGGCTTCCATGTCGCATCCCCATAAGGGGTCGCCGAGCGGAATGGGATCGAAGGGGGCTGCCGTTGTGCCGCTAATTCCCTGATACATGAGCGGGTCATAATAAAAGCTGTCAGGAATGTCTGCGCCACGGGCGCGGCGGACCAGTTCGACATGATTGATATAGGCCGACCCATCGAGCCATTGATAAGGGCGCGGGATCGGGCTCTCACACGCCATTTGCTCAAATGGCTGTGTCGCTGCATCACCATTCTCAATCTCGCCAGCGCGCGTGGCGAGGCGTGGTGCGATTCGGCGCCAATCATCGAGCGCAGCCTGCAGCGTCGGGGCAATGTCAAAGGCATCTGTATAACGGGTCAGGTCGTTAGAGACGATGACGAGTTGGCCGTCGCGGGTATTGTTCTTTAAGCTTGCGAGTTTCATCTATTTGACCTCCGGTGCGTCGGGTTGATTGTCGGGGTGGGCCGCGATGAAGGCTGGCAGCCGCGTGGCATATGCATGGATTGCAGTTAAAAGCGGATAATTCGACAAATCGGTCTGCCAACGTTGCGCATTATAAATCTGCGGGATCAGGGCGATTTCAAACAGGCTTGGCTGTCCGAACGGCAAGTCTGGTGACCGCCAGCTGAAGCTTTGCAGTTTTTGTTCGATCGGTGCGAACGTCTTACCGATCCATTTGGCGTACCACGCGGCGATCTTGGTATCGTCCGCGTCCAGTTCGTTTCTGAGATAGTTCAGGACCGGTAGATTATTTGGCGCGTGAATCTCGGTCGCGATCGCATAATATAACTCCAAGCAAAGTTGCCGGACATCGCTGGCGCCTTTGTCACGCTCGGGAATAAGCGGTGGTTCCGGGTATCGTTCTTCGATCCAGTCAATAATCGCCAAAGACTGGACTAGCGGTGTCGTTCCAGTCAGCAGCACCGGTAGCGTTCCATGCGGATTGAGATCCGTGAGCGGCGGCTGGTGCTGCTCACCGGTTTTCAAATTCACTGGAACAATATTGTAAGCGAGCTCTTTAATATTGAGAGCGATGCGGACGCGGTAGCTGGTTGACGACCGGTAATAGCTGTACAGCTTCATTCGTGGTCGCCTTTTTCATTATCGGCGATGGCATCCAGCCATGCGGCATGTCGAGGGGCTTTTTTGGTTTGCGACCATTCAGCCAGCATTGGTTGCGCGACCCGTTCAAGTTCGGCGTATTGCTCGGGACTTCCAATATCTGCAGCAAGCTCGATTCTGTGGCCATTGGGATCAAAGAAATAGATGGATTTGAAAATGCCGTGATGGGTTGGACCGAGCACGTCGAGGCCGCAGCTCTCAATATGCGTTTTTGCCGCCAGTAATGCGGTCGGGGAATCAACTCTGAATGCAAGGTGCTGAACCCATTCCGGAGTATTCTGATCGCGATCCATGTCGGGTTGTTCGGGGAGTTCAAAAAAAGCCAGTACATTATTATTTCCGGCATCCAGAAAGACATGCATGTAGGGATCATAGGCCCCGGTTGATGGTACATGGTCTTCGGCAAAAGCGGTGGTGAACCGCATGCCCAATACACGCTCATAGAATTCAACCGTCTCTTTGGCGTCGCGGCAGCGGTATGCGACATGGTGCACGCCATGCAAATGTGGTGCGGACATTAGGCGGTCTCCTCGGTTTGGAGGGCGCCGCGTTTGATCTGGTCGCGCTCCATACTTTCGAACAGCGCCTGGAAATTGCCTTCCCCGAAGCCTTCGCGATAGTCGCCTTTGCGTTCTATAAACTCGAAAAAGACGGGTCCGATCTGCGGTTCTGCGAAGATTTGCAGCAACAGGCGGGGGTCGCCGTCGGCCGTCGTGCCATCGAGGAGAATGCCTCGTGATTTTAACGCGCCAACATCCTGCCCATGTCCGGGAAGCCGTTCATCTAGCATGTCATAATAGGTTTGAGGTGGCGCGGCCATAAGCGGGATTCCCAGCTTTTTGAGGCGGTCCAAACAGGCCGGCAAGTCTTCGCAAATCAATGCGATATGCTGTAT
Organism: Hyphomonas sp. TMED17; assembly: GCA_002172915.1. GTDB lineage: Bacteria > Pseudomonadota > Alphaproteobacteria > Caulobacterales > Hyphomonadaceae > Henriciella. The sequence continues at coordinate 66,072 of NHBW01000012.1, forward strand.
TCCCTCGCCATTATAAGCCCGTAAATATTCTTCGATCTGACCACGTCCGCCTTCACCTTCCTCATTCAGCGGAATCCGGATTTTACCGTCGGGCGCCGTCAGCGCTTTTGACGTTAGACCGGTATACTCGCCCTTAATGTCGAAATACCTGATTTCCTGAAAATTGAAGAGCTTCTCGTAAAAGTCCGCCCAGTATTCCATGCGTCCGGGATAAACATTGTGCGTGAGGTGGTCGATTAACCGGAAACCGCATCCGGCAGGGTGCCGATCGACGTCCGGAAAATAGTTGAAATCAATATCATAGATACTTAGCCCGCCAGCTGCCGTCTCGAAACGGTCGATCAGGTAAATGATTGAATTCCCGATGCCGCGTATTCCGGGAATGCAAAGTTCCATGGGGCCAGTATTACTATTTACTGGCTCGGCGCCTTTTTCAATTAGCGTCTGATAGGCGCGCCCGGCGTCACGCACTCTAAAGCCCATTCCGCAGGCGCTTGGCCCATGCTCCCGGGCAAAATACCATGCGGCTGATAGCGGCTCATAATTGGTAATCAGATTGATCTCGCCCTGTCGCCACAATTCGACGTCTTTTGACCGGTGTTGTGCGATTCTCGAAAAGCCCATCATGTCGAAGACCGGTTCGATCATGCCTTTTTTGGGTGCCGAAAATTCGACAAATTCGAATCCTTCCAAGCCAGTCGGATTTTCAAATAGTTCGGTCATTCTTGATCTCCATTGGGGTTTCAGGGGCAAGGCTGCTGGAAAAAGCGCGCTATAAATTAGTTGCATATGCTACTATTTGGACGTGTCAGTGTCAAATAAGCGCAGCTGTTGGTTGGCGCCGGCGCCTGTGATGGCCTGATTGTTTTGTGTCGGGATTAATGTCGGGTGTCGAAGAAGTTTATTGTGGCGCCGGTTACGGCGACATGGCCGGCGCGAGGACGATATGTAGAGCTCATTGGGAGGGGTGAAATTTGGTGTCGCTTGAGCTTATTGAGAATCGCTCGCACGGACGTGACGCCTCGCCGCATAATTGACGGTACAAAAATCGCTCTAACTTAGGAGATTATAGCTGTAAGCCAGCTTGCGCTCGCGATGAAACCGTCTTATCCGACAGCGTAACCTGTGATCAAACTAGGTGGTTACGAATGACCGATATTGAACGTCTCGCGCTTGATTATATGCCAGTGCTGCTTTTTCTGGCGCTCGGCACAATCTTATCTCTGCTTTTCATCATTGGGGCTGCTATTCTAGCGCCAAGCAATCCAGATCCAGAGAAGACATCAGCTTATGAATGCGGTTTTAATGCTTTTGATGACGCCCGAATGAAATTCGACGTACGGTTTTATCTCGTGGCGATCTTGTTCATTATTTTCGATCTCGAGGTTGCGTTTCTGTTTCCGTGGGCGGTGAGCCTGGGCGCAATCGGGGTTTTCGGATTCTGGTCAATGGTTTTGTTCCTCGCAGTGTTGACGATTGGCTTTGTCTATGAGTGGCGTCGCGGCGCGCTCGAATGGCAGTAAGGAGACCGGGACATGGCTGACGAAATTCTGAAACCATATGCTCTGGAGGCCGGCCGCGCCGGCGTTGAGGGCGGACATGCCGTACGCGGCGATGATCCGTTTTACACGGGGCTGTCGGATCATCTCGCGGATAAAGGATTTTTTACGGCATCTGCCGATGATTTAATCACGTGGGCCCGGACCGGGTCGCTAATGTGGATGACATTCGGTCTGGCATGTTGTGCGGTTGAAATGATGCAGGCCGGTAATCCACGTTATGATCTTGAGCGTTTTGGCATGGCGCCACGTGGTTCACCGCGTCAATCTGATGTCATGATCGTAGCGGGTACGCTGACGAACAAAATGGCACCGGCATTGCGCAAGGTTTATGATCAAATGCCTGAACCCCGTTATGTTATTTCGATGGGATCATGCGCGAATGGCGGTGGCTATTACCACTACAGTTATAGCGTCGTGCGCGGGTGTGACCGGATCGTTCCGGTTGACATTTATATTCCGGGTTGCCCACCAACCGCTGAAGCTCTGGTTTATGGCTTTCTGCAATTGCAGAAAAAAATACGCCGCGAAGGTTCAATTGAGCGTTAGGGAAGACGATGAGTGCACAGATTGAAGCCCTGACTGATTTGGGTGAGCTTATAGCGTCGGAAATGCAAGATGCGGTGCGTAAGTACGAGGTTCGCTTCTCTGAGCTGACGCTTTATGCCGAACGGGATGCGATTGTTCCCCTCGCGGAGTTTTTGAAGCGGGATGCGGCGTGTGCGTTCGAGACGCTGATCGATTTGTGCGGGGTGGATTATCCCGAGCGCGGTCGCCGGTTCGAAATCGTTTATCATTTTCTGTCGATGCGGATGAATCAGAGAATACGGGTAAAGGTATCGACTACTGAAAATGAGCCGGTCCCGACTTTGACGGGTGTGCACCCGTCGGCCGACTGGTTTGAGCGCGAAGCATTCGACATGTACGGGATCGGGTTTTCGGGGCATCCGGATATGCGGCGCTTGCTAACGGATTATGGTTTTGAGGGCTTCCCGTTACGCAAGGACTTCCCGCTGACAGGGTATACCGAGGTACGTTACGACGATCTTGAAAAGCGTGTCGTGCATGAGCCGGTCGCGTTGACGCAGGAATATCGTAATTTTGATTTTCTCTCGCCATGGGAAGGTATCACGAAGGACATTCCCGGCGATGAGAAAGCAACTCTCAATGATGGGGAGACGGGCTGATGGCCGATGATGTTAAATCAATCGCGGAAGAAGACCGCAAGTTTACGCTAAATTTTGGTCCCCAGCACCCGGCCGCTCATGGTGTGCTGCGAATGGTGATGGATCTCGATGGCGAGATTGTCGACCGGATTGATAGCCATATTGGCTTGTTGCACCGTGGAACTGAAAAGCTGCTCGAGCACAAGACCTATCTTCAGGGGCTGCCTTATTTTGATCGTCTTGACTATGTCGCGCCGATGAATCAGGAGCATGCCTGGTGTCTGGCAATCGAGAAAATGCTCGGGCTGGAAGTGCCACGGCGGGCCCAGTTCATCCGGGTTCTATTCTCGGAAATGGGCCGGATCCTGAACCATCTTTTGAATGTCGGTACGCAAGTTATGGATTGTGGTGCGCTGACGCCGATTACCTGGGCTTTCGAAGAGCGCGAAAAGCTGATGGGCTTCTACGAGAGAGCGTGTGGTGCGAGATTACACGCCGCTTATTTCCGGCCGGGCGGTGTGCATCAGGACCTGCCGCAGGATCTGATTGACGATATTCTCGTCTTTATTGCCGAATTCCCGCAAGCGATGGAAAACCTGGAGGGTCTGGTTAGCGAGAACCGGATTTTCAAGCAGCGGAACGTTGATATCGGTGTCGTCGACGAAGACACGATTATGAAATACGGTTTCTCCGGCGTTATGGTCCGCGGATCCGGCCTGGCCTGGGATTTGCGGCGGAGCCAGCCATACGAAATTTATAGCGAAATACCGAGTGATGTGTTTCCGGTAATCGTCGGTAAGCATGGCGATAATTATGACCGTTATGTCTGCCGGATGGACGAAATGCAGGTGTCCAATAATATTATGCGCTGGTGTATCGAGAATATGCCTGAAGGACCGGTGCTTGCCGAGGGGACGAAAGTCTCACCACCACGGCGGGGTGAAATGAAGCGTTCTATGGAAGCGCTAATTCATCACTTCAAACTCTATACTGAAGGCTTTCATGTGCCGGAAGGCGAGGTCTATGCGGCGGTCGAGGCGCCAAAAGGTGAATTCGGCGTGTATCTCGTTGCCGATGGCGGTAACCGCCCTTATCGGGTGAAGTTGAGAGCCCCCGGCTTCCCGCATCTGGCCGCGATGGATCATTTATGCCGCGGCCACCAGCTGGCTGACGTGTCGGCGATTCTCGGATCGCTGGATATCGTGTTTGGGGAGATCGACCGATAGTGTTTCTAATGTTGGACGCAATTGCTCACTATCTTGCTCTCGGCATTGCGGTGTTTTTGCTGGTGCTTGGCATCGTGTTTGTCATGGCGCCCGAAAAAGGCTTGGCCATAACGCGGCATCGTGCAGAAAACCTGCCAACAATTATGGCGGGGCGCTATTTCTTCATGGCGCTGATTGCTCTGGGTGTGGCATTTCGAGGGACGGGGCCTGAGGTCGCCTTCGTGGCTGCCGGTCTGGCCGGTGTCGCGCTGTTTGATGCACTGACTTATTATCGGGCTGGGACATCCATTCTGCCGCATATCGGCGCCGGGCTGGGGGCGCTTATTGTCATGTTTGTTGCCTATACCGGAGGCGAACTATGAGTGTTTTTCCTGAGCAGAGATTTTCGATTATGACGATCGGGGTCAAGGATTTGTCGGCAATGCGCAGCTTTTACAGTGATACGCTGGGCTTTCGCGATACCGGGCCGAAAGAGATGGCGATGTTTGACATGGGCGGTTTTGTCCTCGGCCTGTGGGAGGCTGACAAGCTGGCGGCAGATATCGGTAATGACGCACCTGCAAATAGCGGTTCGAAGCCGTTTGCGCTGGCTTATAATGCCCGTTCGATTGCTGAAGTCGACAAAATATTTGCCAATTGTGAGGCTGCTGGCGTCAAGATTACGACGCTACCGCACAAGGCGTTCTGGGGCGGATATTCCGGCTATTTCGTCGACCCCGAGGGCAATGCCTGGGAAGTCGCATACAACCCGTTTTGGTCTTTTGATGAGGCGGGCCGTGAGGTTCTGCCAAAGGAGGCAAATTAATGGCCTTACGAAGGTTTGATATAGAGTCTGGTAGTGATGGGTTTGCCTTCAAGCCGGAAACCGAGCCGACAATTGCTTTCTGGCTGGCGAAGTATCCTGAAGACAAGAAGCGGTCGGCGGTCATCCCGCTGCTTTGGTTGGCGCAAAAGCATAATCAGGGCTGGTTGTCCGAGCCAGCAATGCGGGAAGTCGCAGACCGTCTCGAAATGCCGTATATCCGGGTTTACGAAGTCGCGACATTCTACACGATGTTCCGTTTGCAACCTGTCGGAAAATACCATGTGCAATTATGCGGAACGACGCCATGCATGCTGCGTGGAGCAAACGACCTGAAAGATGTGTGTCGCGAGCAGATCGGCGATGCACATGCGCTCAGTGATGAGAACATGCTGTCATGGGAAGAGGTCGAGTGCCTCGGAGCCTGTGTGAATGCGCCTATGGTGCAGATCAATGATTATTATTACGAGGATCTGACGACCGAAAGCCTAGCGGACATTCTCGCGAAATTGCAGCGTGGAGAGGATGTGCCGCCGGGGACATTTGTCGACCGGGTAAATTCGGCTCCGCAAGAAGGCGCCAAAACCCTGCTGGATCCGGCATTGTTTGACGGTAGCCGTAATCTGGTTTCGGAATTGCCGAACCTTGCGGTTGGCAAGGCAGCGCCAGCTAAAAAAGCAACGGCAAAGAAGGCGCCGGCTAAAAAGGCTCCTGCAAAGAAAGCGCCCGCGAAAAAGGCTGTCGCGAAGAAGGCACCGGCCAAGAAGCCTGCTGCAACCGCAACCAAAGCGAAAAAGACAACAACCCTGATAGACGCGACACCGGCCGCTAAGTCCAAGACGGCTCGTGCCTCGAAGGAAGAAGGTAAATAGAGATGCTGGCTGATAAAGATCGTATTTTTACCAATTTGTACGGGCTGCATTCGCCCGATCTCGAGGCTGCGAAAGCGCGCGGCGCCTGGCACCTGACACGGGAAATGTTGCAGCAGGGCCCCGAATGGATTTGCGATCAGGTCAAGAAAAGTGGGCTGCGCGGTCGTGGCGGCGCAGGCTTNCCAACCGGTCTAAAATGGACCTTCATGCCGCAGGAAGTCGGCACCCGACCGCATTATCTCGTTGTTAATGCCGACGAATCCGAGCCGGGAACCTGCAAGGATCGTGAGATTATGCGGCATGATCCGCATCTTTTGATCGAAGGCTGCATGCTGGCGTCACGGGCCATGCGGGCGCACAAATGTTATGTTTACTTGCGCGGCGAATATATTGCCGAGCGCGAAGCACTCGAGCGTGCCGTCAAAGAGGCTTATGAAGCCAAACTGATCGGTGAGAACAATGTAAATGTCTGGGACTTTGATATTTACGTCCATCATGGTGCCGGCGCCTATATTTGCGGCGAGGAAACGGCGCTACTAGAGAGCCTTGAAGGCAAAAAGGGACAGCCGCGTCTCAAACCGCCATTTCCTGCAAACGCCGGGCTCTATGGTTGCCCGACAACGGTGAATAATGTCGAATCTATCGCAGTAGCGCCAACCATTCTGCGCCGTGGTGCGGAGTGGTTTGCCGGTTTTGGCCGACCGAATAATACCGGAACGAAACTGTTCTGCGTTTCGGGGCACGTCAACAATCCCTGTAATGTCGAAGAAGAGATGTCGATCACGTTTCGCGACCTAATCGACAATCATTGCGGCGGCATTCGCGGCGGCTGGGACAATTTGAAGGCGGTTATTCCAGGTGGCTCATCCGTGCCAATGGTGCCAGCCGAACAGATTATGGATGCCTATATGGATTTTGATACGCTTCGTGATTTGAAATCGGGTCTCGGGACAGCCGCAGTCATCGTGATGGACAAGTCAACCGATCTGATCAAGGCGATTGCCCGTATTTCCTATTTTTACAAGCATGAAAGCTGCGGGCAGTGCACGCCTTGCCGTGAAGGGACCGGCTGGATGTGGCGGGTACTTGAGCGGATGGCCAAGGGCGAGGCGGAGCATCACGAAATCGATATGTTGCTCGATGTATCATATCAGGTCGAAGGCCATACGATCTGCGCTCTCGGAGATGCGGCAGCATGGCCGGTTCAGGGGCTTATCAGACATTTTCGGCATGAAATTGAAGACCGAATTACCCAGTACCGTGCGCCTCGCGCAATGGTGCAAGGTTCGGTTTTAGCTGCGGAATAGGGTGAGGATTGAAGGCATGGCAGACGATCTTTTCAAACTAAACATTGATGGCAAGGACATTGAGGTCCCACGCAGCTACACGCTGATGCAGGCTTGCGAGGAGGCAGGCGCTGAAATCCCGCGTTTCTGTTATCATGAACGCCTGTCTGTTGCCGGAAATTGCCGCATGTGCCTGGTACAGTGGCAAGGTGCACCGAAGCCAATTGCGTCCTGCGCGCAGACAGTAGGTGACATGCGGATGAATCCGGATGGTAGCCCGCCGAATATTCTGACATCCGGGGATTATGTCGAAAAAGCCCGCAATGGTGTCATGGAGTTTTTGTTAATCAATCATCCGCTCGATTGTCCGATTTGTGATCAGGGTGGCGAGTGTGATTTGCAGGATCAGGCAGTCGCTTATGGTCGTCCGGAATCCCGTTATGATCTGAACAAGCGCGCTGTCGAAGACAAGAATATGGGGCCGCTGGTCAAAACGATTATGACACGGTGCATTCAGTGTACGCGCTGTGTCCGGTTCGCAGCTGAAGTAGCAGGTGTCGAGGAAATAGGCATGATTTCGCGCGGCGAGTCGGCTGAAATCACGACATATCTCGAACAGAGTTTAACATCGGAGCTTTCCGGAAATGTTATCGACCTCTGTCCGGTCGGTGCTTTGACGTCCAAGCCATATGCGTTTAACGCCCGGCCATGGGAATTGCGTAAGACGGAAAGTATCGACGTTATGGATGCGATGGGCGCCTCGATCCGCGTTGACGCGAAAGGGTCGGCTGTGATGCGGATCATGCCGTCGCTGAACGAAGAAGTGAATGAAGAATGGCTATCGGACAAGTCCCGCTTTNTCTGGGACGGTCTGGGTCGTCAGCGTCTTGACCGGCCTTATGTCCGGCGTGACGGAAAGCTGTCTGAAGTTGACTGGGGGACGGCGCTCGAGGCTGTCAGTGCGGCGATGGCGAAACCGCCCGGGACGATCGGTTTTGTAGCTGGCGATCTGATTGAGGTCGAGCAGGCCAAAGCAGCGCTCGATCTGGCGCGATCTTTGGGTATTCAGAACACAGACTGCCGGCCGGCACATGCCAGTTACGGCGCTGACGGTGTTCGCGAGAGATATATTCTGAACCCGACCTTTATGGGGGCCGAAGAAGCCGATGCGGTCATACTAATTGGTACCAATCCGCGCGAAGACGCCGCGGTTTGGAATGCCCGTTTGCGGAAGGCGTGGCTGTGGAACGACCTGAAAGTCTATGTTGTCGGGGCTGCGGTCGATTTGACCTATGATTACGAGCATCTTGGAACTGGACCAGCTGCCATTTCGAAAATCGAGAAGCTCAAAGGGCTGAAAAAGCCAATGGTTGTGGTTGGCGAAGACGCGCTGGCGCGTGCTGATGGNGACGCGGTTTTTGCCGCCGCCCATAAAGCTGCACTGGCAATTGGCGCAATTCAGGATGACTGGGCCGGCTTCGGCGTGTTGCACACCGCAGCAGGCCGCGTCGGTGCGCTTGATGTCGGTTTTGTGCCGGGCGCAGACGGCCGCGATACGCATGCGATGCTGGCTGGTGGGGTTGAAACCCTTGTGCTGCTAGGGGCGGACGAGTTGGCCTTGCCAGCAGAGAAGCCTGAAACAGTCATTTATATCGGGCACCACGGCGATGCCGGGGCTGGCTATGCCGATATTGTTTTGCCGTGTGCAGCGTTTACCGAAATGTCGGCGACATACGTCAATTCCGAGGGCCGGGTGCAGATGACACAGGCTGCGGTTCAGCCAAAAGGTCAAGCAAAGGAAGGCTGGGCGATCTTCCGAGCCTTGTCTGAAAGCCTCGGTAAAACTTTACCCTATGATTCGGCAGACGCGCTACGCGCTACGTTGAGAGAACAAGTTCCAAGTTTTGCAGGATTGGGCTTTGCGTCGGCGGAAGCAGGCGCCAGCGCACTGAAGACGCCAGTTGATGGCGGCAAAGTCACGGCAAAAGCGCCTGATTTTGCTGTTCTACGGGGCGATTTCTACCTGACCAATGCGATTGCGCGTGCATCTAAAACAATGGCGGAGTGCTCCTTGCAAAAACAGGGCCTTGAAACCGCGGTAGCAGCGGAGTAGGGCGACGCAATGAGTGGATTAATCGAAAATAATGGTTTGCTGTTAGGCTGGCTGCTCGTGATCGGACAGATCCTGCTGTTTACCATCGTATTATTGCTGTCTCTAGCATTTCTACTGCTCATGGACCGGAAGGTCTGGGCGGGTGTCATGATGCGTAAAGGGCCTAATGTTGTGGGGCCGTTCGGACTGTTTCAGAGTTTTGCCGACTTCGGCAAGTTTCTACTCAAGGAAATCATTATCCCGGCCGGGGCGAACAAAACCGTATTTTTGCTCGCGCCCATACTCAGCCTTACACTGGCCTTTGGGGCATGGGCTGCGATACCGGTCGCGCCGGGCTGGGTAGTTGCGGATCTGAATGTCGGAATCCTCTATCTTTTCGCCGTCTCGTCTCTTGGTGTTTACGGCATCATCATGGGCGGCTGGGCCTCGAACTCGAAATATCCGTTCCTCGGAAGCCTCAGATCAGCGGCGCAAATGGTCTCTTACGAAGTTTCGATCGGACTGATCATCGTGACCGTCATCTTGCTGGCCGGGTCAATGAATTTGAGTGATATTGTCAATAACCAGCAGGGTGGGTTCTGGACGTGGCATTTGTTTAGTTTCAACCATGTTTTGATGTTTCCGATCATGGTTGTCATGTTCGTGATGTTCTATATTTCTGCGCTGGCGGAGACGAACCGGCCGCCCTTTGACTTGCCGGAAGCGGAATCCGAACTGGTGGCTGGGTATCAGGTTGAATACTCGTCGACTCCCTATCTGCTCTTCATGATCGGCGAATATCTTAACATTGTTCTCATGTGCGCGATGATGGCTATTCTGTTTCTGGGCGGCTGGCATGGCCCGGTCGCTCTTGGCAGCGAATTTGTCGGCCTGTTTCCGGCGTGGATTGTAAATCTGGGACACCTTGCCTGGTTTATGGCGAAAGTTGTTTTCATCTTCTTCCTGTTTGCCCTCACTAAAGCCGTCGTACCGCGTTACCGGTATGATCAGCTGATGCGGCTTGGCTGGAAGATATTCCTGCCAACCGCACTTGTCTGCGTTGTGCTGGTGGGTGGCTATGTCGTTTATGCGGGAGTTCAGTCATGAACGTTATTCAAACTCTTCGTGGAATCTTTCTGACCGATTTCCTGTCAGCCTTCGTGCTTGGCATCAAAGAGATGTTCCGGCGGAAAGCGACCGTAAATTACCCGTTTGAAAAGAACCCGATTTCGCCCCGGTTTCGCGGCGAGCACGCGTTAAGACGATATCCAAATGGTGAAGAACGCTGCATTGCCTGTAAACTATGTGAAGCGATTTGCCCGGCTCAGGCGATTACGATCGAGGCTGAACCACGCGAGGATGGTTCGCGCCGGACCACGCGCTACGATATCGACATGGTCAAGTGTATTTACTGTGGGTTCTGCCAGGAAGCGTGCCCGGTTGATGCGATTGTCGAAGGACCGAATTTCGAATTCGCGACCGAGACCCGTGAAGAGTTGTACTATGATAAGGAACGACTTCTTTCGAACGGCGACCGCTGGGAACGGCTGATCGCGAAAAATCTTGAGCAGGACGCCCCCTACAGATAGGGCGGACAAATTTGAAGCAGGTGACCGTCCGGGTCACGAAACAAATCGAGGCTGGCACAGTGGAACTGATCGCCTTTTATATCTTTTCGGTCATTGTGACCGTTTCAGCGGTTGCGGTCATTGTCGCTCGTAACCCCGTGCATTCGGTCCTGTGGCTGATACTTTCATTCTTCACGGCAGCGGGCATGCTGGTTCTTATCGGAGCCGAATTCCTCGCAATGCTGCTGGTGGTGGTGTATGTCGGCGCCGTAGCGGTGCTATTCCTGTTCGTTGTGATGATGCTCGATGTCGACTTTGTCGAACTCAAGCAGGGCAGTCTGAAATACTGGCCATTTGCGGTTCTGGTCGGAATTGCCTTCATAGCCGAAATCACTTTGGCCGGTCTGTCCCGCGAGATGGGGCAGAATGAATTGTTCAACCCGATGCCAGGGGCAGCAACCAATGCCGAAGCGATCGGGGCGGTTCTCTACACGCAGTACTTCCTGTTATTCCAGCTGGCCGGCATTATTCTTTTGATCGCCATGATTGGTGCGATTGTCCTGACGCTTCGATATCGGCCTGATATCCAGCGGCAGGATATTGCGGGTCAGACGGCGCGTCGTCGCGCCGACGCGACCGAGGCGGTGTCGGTCGAACCTAATAAGGGAATTTGATGATGGATCTGACCGTAAATCATTTCATGGCACTGTCGGCGATTCTGTTCACGATCGGCGTCGTCGGCATCTTCGTTAATCGAAAGAACATCATTGTTATGCTGATGGCGATTGAGCTTATCCTGTTGTCGGTAAACTTGAATCTTGTCGCCTTCTCCGTGTTCTCGGGAACCATTATGGGACAGATCTTTGCCATGCTTGTGTTGACAGTGGCAGCGGCCGAAGCCGCTGTCGGTCTCGCCATCCTTGTCGTTTACTTCCGCAATCGGGGCGATATCGCCGTCGAGAGCGTTGACCTTATGAAAGGCTAGTTTGCCATCATGCTGAGTGATACCGCTCTTCTTTTTATCGTTCTGGCGCCCGGTCTTGCCGCTTTGATTGCGGGTCTTTTCCAGCGTTTTATTGGTGACCGTGGTGCGATGATCATAACCACAGCGACGGTCGGAATGGCCGGCCTGCTGTCCATGATCCAGCTATTCCAGTTCACATTTGGCGGCGATCATGGCGCCAGTACCGCGCACGGTGCCGAGCATGCCGTTGAACATGCGGGCGCCCACATTGTGCACTTGATGACCTGGATCGATGTCGGTCATTTCAAAGCCGACTGGGCTATTCGAGTTGATGCGCTGTCAATCGTCATGATGGCGGTAATCACATCGGTTTCTGCGCTGGTTCATCTCTATAGCTGGGGCTATATGAGTGAGGATCCGCATCGGGCCCGTTTCTTCAGCTATTTGTCATTGTTTACATTCACGATGCTTATGCTCGTTTCGGCGGATAATTTCATACAATTATTCTTTGGCTGGGAAGGGGTTGGTCTGGTGTCCTATCTGTTGATTGGGTTCTGGTATACGAAACCGGCGCCAAATGATGCATCGATCAAAGCCTTTGTAACAAACCGCGTCGGCGATTTCGGTTTGGCGCTCGGCATTATGGCGGTCTTCCTGGTTTTTGGGTCAGTAGAATTTGAAACCGTTTTGGCCGCAGTGAAACATAATGATGTTGTAGCGCCGTTGGCATTGGCGGCCGAAGGGCCGGTGCGTGATGTTATGATGCCATTTCTGTGGATGAATGTTCCGGCGCTGGAGCTTATCGGTGTTTTATTATTCATCGGTGCGATGGGTAAATCGGCCCAGTTCTTCCTGCATGTCTGGTTACCCGATGCGATGGAAGGGCCGACGCCGGTCTCGGCTCTGATCCATGCCGCGACAATGGTGACCGCGGGCGTCTATCTGGTTTGCCTGGTGTCGCCGATTTACGAATATGCGCCAAATGCGGCGGCCATGATCGCGCTGATTGGTGCGGTGACTGCGATATATGCGGCAACGGTTGGTATGGCTCAAAATGACATTAAACGGGTCATCGCCTATTCGACCTGTTCGCAGCTGGGCTACATGTTCTTTGCCGCCGGTGTTGGTGCCTATGAAGCAGCAATGTTCCACCTGTTTACTCACGCCTTCTTTAAAGCGCTATTGTTCCTGGGCGCGGGGTCAGTGATTCATGGATCGCATCACGAGCAGGATATGCGACGGATGGGCGGTCTGGCACGGCTGATGCCGCTGACTTATGCGGCAATGTTGATTGGTACGGTTGCGATTATCGGTTTAGGTATCCCGCATACGACTTTCGGATTTTCAGGCTTCTTCTCGAAGGATGCGATTATCGAAAGTGCATTTGCTGCTGGTACGGCTGGCGTAAGCTTCTCGCAGTTCGCTTTCTGGGTCGGTATTCTGGCGGCATTGCTGACCAGCTTCTATTCTTGGCGTCTGATTTATATGACGTTCCACGGCTCGCGTGCAGAAACGCATGACGAGGCCGGACATGACGATGTCGCTGACGGGCACGACGGGCATGGGCATGATCACCATCACGAGCCGCATGAGTCGCCCTGGGTCATGCTGGTCCCGCTCGCCTTTCTTTCGATTGGCGCGATGTTCGCAGGCGTGACATTCTATGATCCGATGTTCCACCATGGCGATGCGTTCTGGGGTGAGGTGCTATATCGCTCGGCAGACAATCACGTTATTCACGATATTGATAAGCTGAAATATAAGCCGGAATATGCATGGGTCTTCTGGGCGCCGCTATTTGTAACGATTATCGGCTTCCTGATTGCTACGTTCACCTATCTGTTCAATCGCGGTGTTGGCAAACGCGTTGCCGATAGTGGCGGGCCATTGCACAGCATGTTTGCCAACAAATGGTTCTTCGATGAGATCTATAATGCTACGCTGATCCGCGGTGCTCGCGGTCTCGGCGATGTTTTCTGGAAAACAGGCGACAAGAAAATCATCGATGGTCTCGGGCCTGATGGCGTTTCAAGTCTAGTGCGTTGGGGCTCACGCCGGCTTTCGGCGATGCATACCGGCTATTTGTATCATTATGCTTTTGTTATTATCGGCGCGGCTTTGATCTTCGGCGCAATACTATTCTGGCGCATGGGGGGCGCAGGCTGATGGATTTTCCAATTCTATCTGCGGTGACGTTCCTGCCGCTAGCAGGTGCTGTCCTGATTATGCTGGTCAGATCTCTGGCTGGCAGTACATCCGAGGACACGGTTGATAATCGCGTTCTGTATTGTGGTGTGGTGTTTTCAATTGCGACATTCCTTGTCTCACTGGTCATGCTGTTCGGCTTTGACCGCGATAATCCGGCCTACCAGATGACCGAGCAAATCGACTGGTTTTCCGAGATTAGCTATAAAATGGGTGTCGATGGTCTGTCGGTTTCGCTTATTCTGCTGACGACGTTCCTGACGCCAATCGCATTAATAGCCAGCCTTGGCTCGATCCAGCACCGTCTGACGGAGTATGTGGTCGCCTTTCTGATACTTGAGACCTTCATGATCGGTGTTTTCTGCGCGCTTGATCTGATACTTTTCTATGTGTTTTTTGAAGCCGGCTTGATCCCGATGTTTATAATAATCGGGGTCTGGGGTGGCGTTGACCGGATTTATGCGTCGTTCAAATTCTTCCTCTACACGTTGCTCGGTTCGCTCTTCATGTTGGCTGCTATTGTCTACATGTATCTCAGTGCGGGCTCGTCTGATGTTGTTATTCTCGAAAACTTCGAGTTTGGGACCGGGGCGCAGACATGGCTCTGGCTGGCATTCTTCGCATCGTTCGCCGTCAAGCTGCCAATGTGGCCGGTGCATACCTGGTTGCCCGATGCGCACGTTCAGGCCCCAACGGCAGGTTCGGTCATACTGGCCGGGGTGTTGCTGAAAATGGGTGGGTATGGCCTGTTACGGTTCAGCCTGCCAATGTTCCCGGATGCGAGCGAACTGTTCCAGCCAATGGTTTTCGTCTTGTCAGTTATCGCGATTGTCTATGCGTCGCTGGTGGCGTGGCGGCAGACCGATATGAAAAAGCTGATTGCGTATTCTTCAGTCGCGCACATGGGTTTTGTAACGCTCGGTATTTTTTCGTTCACCGAAATTGGTGTTCAGGGCGCGGTTTTCCAGATGCTGTCGCACGGCCTGATTTCAGGCGCTTTGTTCCTGATCGTCGGGGTCGTTTACGACCGGATGCATACTCGCGAGATCTCGGCCTATGGTGGATTGGTCAGCCGGATGCCGATTTATGCATCCCTGTTCATGCTATTCACGATGGCGAATGTCGGTCTACCGGGGACAAGTGGCTTTGTTGGTGAAATTCTGACGATGGTCGGCGCATTTCAGGCTTCAACCTGGGCGGCTGCAGGTGCCGCACTAGGGGTGATTTTCTCGGCTATCTACATGCTGACATTATATCGCCGCACAGTTTTTGGGGAAATTACCAACCCCGACGTCGACGTATTGAAGGATGTAAATTTCAAGGAACTGGTCTGTCTGGTGCCACTGGCGATCGGTACGCTTCTATTCGGGGTGATGCCGAACTTAATTTTTGATCTCACTCGCGAGTCCAGTTTGCGGGTCCTGGCCATGATGGCAGGAGGGTAAGCAATGTTTGATTTGCACGCGATGAATTTGGCCTTTGGGTCGGAGATATTTCTTATTGTGGCCGGACTGGCCGGTGTTCTGGCCGGCGCCCTTCTAGGGGATAAGTTCAACACCTTGTCTTTCCGGTTTGGTGCCGTGTCGCTTGTGATCGCGGCGATCTGGGTCGCGCTGGCCCCGCAAGGCGCAGTTGCGTTTGGCGGCCTTCTCGCAACCGGTCCATTTGTGAATTTTGCCAAAGTCGTTGCCTATTTAAGCGCGGCGATTGCGCTGATGATGGCTGATGGCTTTCTCGGACGCCACGGGCTGAAGCGTTATGAATACTCGCTTTTGATCATATTCGCATCAGTCGGTATTGGTGTGATGCTGTCTTCAGCGAATTTAATGACGTTGTATCTCGGGGTCGAAACGCTGAGCCTGTCGTCTTATGTCCTGGCGTCGTTTCACCGCGACAGCCAGCGCTCGGCGGAGGCCGGGTTGAAATATTTTGTGCTTGGTGCGTTAGCCTCGGGACTTCTGCTTTATGGTATGTCGCTGGTGTACGGGTTTGCCGGCGGCACGAGTTACGCTGAAATCGCGGCAGCCGAACCAGGAATCGGCTTGCTGTTCGGAATGGTCCTGATGATTACGGGGCTGGCATTCAAAGTCTCAGCTGCGCCGATGCATGTCTGGACGCCAGACGTGTATGAAGGCGCGCCCAGCCCGGTTGTTGCATTTTTTGCGACTGCGCCAAAAATGGCGAGCATGGTCGTATTTGCGGTCATTTTATACGTCGCATTTCCGCAGCCAGAAGCGTTCAAGAACTGGCAGCTGATTATAAGTATCATCGCGATTACTTCGATGCTTGTCGGGGCCTTTGGCGCATTGTTGCAGACCAATCTGAAACGTCTTCTCGGATACTCGTCGATCGCAAATATGGGCTATGGTTTGGTCGCGATTGCTGCCGGTGCCGAATATGGTGCGCAAGCCCTTCTGATCTTCATGTCTGCTTATGTGGTGGCATCGATCGGACTGTTCGGAGGCGTCTTGTCGATGCATCGCGAGGGCGGCATGGTTGAAAGTATTTCAGAACTGTCTGGACTGGCGCGATACCGGCCAGCATTTGCGATGGCGCTGTCGGTTTTGATCATTTCTGTGGCCGGGTTCCCGCTTGCCTTTGGCTTCCTCGGTAAACTTGCGATTTTCGAAGCAGCATTGAGTGCCGGCTTGATACCGTTGATCGTTGTTCTGGTGCTTAGTTCGGTGATTGCCTTCGGTTATTATCTCAGACTGATACTGGTCATCTGGGTGAACGAGCCGGCTGCGCCGTTTGAAAAAGTCGATGGCTGGGTTACCGGAACTGTATTCCTCGCAGCGCTCGCCAGTATCGCACTGTTCATCTTTGTCAGTCCATTTAGTGATCTGGCTGGTGCCGCAGCGGCGAGTTTGATATTATGATCGAATCTGCTCCGATCCATTGGTTCGAGCAGGTTGATAGCACCAGCGAAGAGTTGAAACGGCGTGCCCGTCGCGGGGCGCTGGAGCCTGTCTGGATAGCTGCGCGTCAGCAAATTACCGGACGTGGCCGGCTTGGCCGAAACTGGGTGTCGCCCGAAGGCAATCTGTTCGTCAGCCTACTTTGTACATTGCCGGAGGGGGTCAGCGTGGCGACCCGGGTCCCGTTTGCAACAGGGCTCGCTGTGCGCGATGCCTGCATTTCGGTTTTGCCCGGGACTGATTTTCGTTTGAAGTGGCCCAATGATGTCAGAGTTGATGGGGCGAAGCTGGCTGGCATTCTGGTCGAATCCGGTCAGACAGAATCGACATTTTGGGTGATAATCGGCATTGGCGTTAATGTGCAGGTTGCTCCAGACAATACCGGTCAGGCGTCGACCAGTTTGGTCGATTTGGGGGCGCCGCCTGAAACCTCGCCCGATGAGGTTTTGCTGGCGCTGCGAATGGCGTTGGCGAGACGTTTGCGACAGGCTGAAACGGGTTTCGACGGCGTCTTGAGGGATTGGAGTATGAGTGCCGAAGGACTGGGCCAAATGGTGGAAGCCGGACCCGCAAATGCGCGTCAAAAAGGACGGTTCGAAGGCGTTTCCGAAGATGGCGGAATGATCTTAAGATTGCCGGATGGTCAGACACGCATCATAAGGGCGGGAGATGTAGACCTGATTGGAGACGTATAGAGATGCTGCTGGTCATAGACATTGGGAACACGAATACAGGTTTTGCATTGCATGATGGTAAAGCCTGGGTGGCACGCTGGCGCAGTTCGACAGATCCAAGCCGCACCGCCGATGATTATGCGGTATGGCTAGGATCGTTAATGTCGGTTGACGGATTAGTGCTGTCTGACATTTCAGGATGCATTATCTCCTCGGTTGTCCCGCAGGCCCAGTTTAATTTCAGAAATTTGTCACGCCGGTATTTTAAGTGCGAACCACTCTTTGTCGGGGACCCCGAAACCAAACTTGGCGTTGATGTCCGTATCCAGAGGCCGGAGCAGGTTGGTGCTGACCGGCTCGTCACCGCAATCGGCGCCCACACGCTGTATCCCGGCCCTTTACTGGTGATCGATAGTGGAACGGCGACGACTTTTGACCTGGTTGGCGCTGATGGCGGGTTTGAGGGCGGTATTATTGCGCCCGGTATCAACCTTTCGATGCGGGCGCTGCATGATGCCGCCGCCCAATTGCCGCGAATTGCGATTCAGCGTCCTGATTATGTCATCGGACAGGATACTGTGTCGGCGATGCAGTCAGGTATTTTCTGGGGCTATGTCGATTTGATTGATGGCATTGTGCGCCGGGTGAAGGCCGAATATCAGGGATCGTTGACGGTTGTCGCCACGGGGGGGGTTGCGTCCCTGTTTGAAGATGCCAGTGAGACGATTGATCACTTTGACGCCTCCTTGATGGAACTAGGTCTATTAGAGGTTTACAATCGGAACGTGAATGACTGAACATTTTGAGGACGCCTCTGAAGCAGGCGCGGAACTGGTTTTTCTCCCACTAGGCGGGTGTGGTGAAATTGGGATGAATTTGAATGCGTACGGGTATGGCCCGGCGCACGACCGTCGCTGGATACTGATCGACATCGGCGTGACTTTTGGCGGAATTGATACGCCCGGTATCGATTTGATAACGCCTGATCCAGCCTTTTTCGAAACCAAAGGCGACTGTATCGATGCAATCTTTCTAACCCATGCGCATGAGGATCATATCGGGGCACTGGCTCTGATCTGGCCGCGCTTGAAGACGAAGGCGCCCATCTATGCAACGGCTTTTACCGCGCATCTTGCGAAGAGTAAGCTGATTGAACGCGGATTAAAGTCTGTCGACATCACCGAGATTGCGCTCGGCGGCGAAGTGCAGGCAGGTCCGTTCGGGGTGCGTTACATTACATTGACCCATTCTATTCCGGAGCCAAATGCACTGGCTTTAACCACACCGCTGGGAACAATTCTCCATACTGGTGACTGGAAAATCGATCCGGAGCCACAGCTTGGCGACGAAACCGACAGTGCCGCATTGCGGGCGCTGGGGGATGAGGGTGTGCTTGCAATGGTCTGTGACAGCACGAATGTGTTTGTCGAAGGCGAAAGCGGATCGGAGGGCACTGTCAGAAAGGCTCTGACCGATTTGGTCAAAACGCTCAAAGGCCGGGTCGCGATTACGACCTTTGCATCAAATGTGGCACGGGTCGCCACTGTGATAGAAGCGGCGCGGCAAGCTGGACGCAGTGTATGTCTGGTTGGACGTTCGATGCACAAAATTACCGATGCGGCGATTGCGACGGGTATTATTGGTGCATTGCCCGATCTGATCGATGAGGAATCGGCCGGGAGTTTGCCGGATGAGAATATCCTCTTCCTGTGCACTGGCTCACAAGGGGAGGCCCGGGCTGCACTGGGACGGATTTCGCGTGATGATCATCGCCATATTTCGTTGTCTAAAGGTGATACAGTTATTTTCTCGAGCCGGGTTATTCCCGGGAATGAGAAAGAAATTTTCGACATGCAGAACCGTCTTGCCGACCGGGGGGTCCGGATCATCACCGAACGGATGACAGAAGCGCCAATCCATGTCTCAGGGCACCCGGCGCGCGATGAGCTCCGGCAGATGTATAATTGGGTCCGGCCGAAAATTGCTGTGCCGGTTCATGGCGAACGGCGTCATATTGTCGAGCACGCCAATTTCGCTAAAAGCTTGCAGGTTGGCGAGGCCGTGCAGCCGCGCAATGGTGATTTGATCCGCTTGGCGCCCGGCGCCGCGAAAGTGATTGATCAAGTGCCGCATGGCAGAATGTATCTCGATGGTAAACGTCTTGTGCCGGCAGAGAGTGAAGGAATCCGAGAGCGTCGCGCTATCGCCTCGTACGGATATGCCTCGGTTTCGGTTGCGATTGATGAAGATGGCGACCTTATTGATGGTCCGATTATTGCCGTCAAAGGGCTGTCGGAGCCTGATGGCCGGTCAGCCGACGAAAGTCTTATTGACATTGACGATGCTGCAGAAGAGGCTTTGCTCGGTATGAAAAAGCGAACACGCCTGAATGATGATCAGGTCGAGCGGGCGCTAGTTCGGTCCGTGCGTAAGGCTTGCGAACGTACTTTTGGGCGCAAGCCGGTCATCGATGTTAGTATATTGAGAGTTTAGGAGCCTGTTATGACTGACGCTTTTAAAATTGGTCCACTCAACCATGTCGGCGTTGCCGTTCCGGACCTGCAAGCGGCGATGGAAACATATCGCTCACTATATGGCGCAACTGACATTACCACCCCGTTCGATATGCCGAAGCAGGGGGTTAAAGTCTGTTTTGTAAATCTGCCAAACAGTCAGATCGAGTTGATCGAGCCGCTGAATGAAGACAGCCCGATTCATGATTTTATCCAGAAGAACCCTAAAGGCGGACAGCATCATGTCTGTTTTGAAGTGGATGATATTCATCAAGCGGTTACCGAAATGAATGCGCGCGGGGCGACGGTTCTTGGTGAGCCGAGAATAGGGGCGCATGGCACACTGATTATATTTGTGCACCCTAAGGACTCAAATGGGGTTCTCATAGAATTGATGGAAACGCCGAAAGCAGGACACTGATACAGATGGTTGGGGCGATCATTATATTTATTCTGAGCTGGTGGCTCTGCCTGTTCTCGGTATTGTCGGTCGGCGTCCGTAGTCAGCGCGAAAGCGGACATGTCATTGACGGCACAGAGCAAGCCGCGCCGGTCAATCCGATGTTGTTGAAAAAGGCGATGTGGGCAACGCTTGGCGCCATGGTTATAACCTGCCTGATGGTGTTTTTGATTGTCCCTTGGTTGAGCGCCCAATCGGCCTAATTCACAGGAAATTAAAACGCATCTTATATCCTGCATGACAGGCTAGATCTGGCACGTAACAAAATAATAAATATGCTGCAGTCTGACAGCTTTGGTCTAGCCCGTCCCTACGGCAGAATAGATAGCGCCTGTCTGATAGTTGGCTAACAGGGCCGAAAATGGTGGAGGAATGATCGATGGCACGGATATCGGCGAACGGTCTGGAGTTTGAATATGACGAGACAGGCCCCAAAGAAGGTGTGCCAGTTGTCCTTATCATGGGGTTTGGGGCTCAGATGACAGCATGGCCTGATATTTTCAGGCTTGGTATGGCCGAGGCAGGGTTTCGGGTGATTCGGTTTGATAATCGTGATGCTGGCCTTTCGGTGCAGTTTGACGATGCGCCTTTTCCGAATATTCCGGCTTTGACGGAAGCCGTCGAAGCGCGTCGCGACGAAGCGGCACTTGCCCCGTATTTGCTTGAGGATATGGCTGCCGATGCGGCTGCGATCATTGATGGTCTGGGGCTTGGTTCAGCGCATATTATCGGCGCCTCCATGGGGGGAATGATAGCCCAGATACTGGCGCTGAATCACCCGGAAAATGTGCGTAGCTTGACGGCGGTCATGACAACATCAGGTGACTGGGATTTGCCGCCGTCCGAACCGGAGGCTCTGGCGGCTTTGATAGCGCCTGCGGCGAGTCCGGCACGGGAGGATGTTATCAATAAGGCGCTCAAAACACGCAGTATTATAGGGTCCGATCCGGGTCTTCGCGATAGCGACGAATTACTGATGCAGCGGGCCGGTGCTGCTTATGATCGCGCCTTTCGACCGATTGGGGTCGTTCGACAATATAGCGCAATTCTGGCGCAGCCGAGATGGCATACGCGATTGAACGCGCTCGATCTTCCAACGCTGGTATTGCACGGGGCAAAAGACCCTCTGATTAAGGCTGCTTGTGGCCGGGATATTGCCGATCGCGTGCCGGGTGCGCGCTATCATGAAATCGAAAAATGGGGGCATGATATGCCATCACAGATCATTCCGGGCCTGATCGACGAAATTTGTGCACTCATAAAAGAGTGAGCCAGCGGTCTTAGGCCGCCTTTGTTGCCATCGATTTTGCCCAGACATAGTCCGGTTTGCCATTGTCATGGCGTTGGACCTTGTCGACGATGATGATTGCTTTTGGCAGTTTGTAGCGTGCGAGGTATTGACCGGCATGATCGGTCAGCTGCTTTGGGTCGATAGTTTCGCCGGCGGCAGTTGCGACAAGTGCGACGACCTCTTGCCCCCATCTGTCGCTTGGACGCCAGCTCACTAGAACGTCAGCAACACTCGGATGGCGAGCAAGGGCCTGTTCCACCTCTTCTGCAAATATCTTCTCACCGCCGGAATTTATCGAGCTGGAATCGCGGCCGTAAAAATCGAGCTGGCCGTCGTGCAGGAGCCGAACGCGGTCGCCGGGCACCGAATAGCGCACCCCATCAATTGTGGGAAATGTATCGGCGGTTTTCTCAGGGTCATTCAAATAACCAAGTGGAACATGGCCGGTCTTGGCGAGCCAGCCCAATTCTTCGGATCCGGCTTCCAGCCGTCGGCTTTTGTCCGCCGTCAGGACAAAACTGTCGCCGATACGAGCGGGCCGAGTTCGAGGTGAAGATGTGCTCGAAGCGGTCTGGCGCGCCAGTGGGCCTGCTTCCGAGGATCCGATTGTATCGACAATTTTGATGCTGTCTAACCGGTCAAGCAAAGCACCTTTGACACTTGGACTCATTCCTGCGCCTCCGTTCAGAATGTGAGTCAAGCTGGCGGTGGAATATTGTCCAGCATTCAGGGCAGTTAGGAACGGATTGGCGAAAGCGTCGCCGACTAATGAGATGATATTAATCTGATGCCGGTCGATATTACGCAGCA
This sequence comes from Hyphomonas sp. TMED17, assembly GCA_002172915.1. Lineage (GTDB taxonomy): Bacteria > Pseudomonadota > Alphaproteobacteria > Caulobacterales > Hyphomonadaceae > Henriciella. The sequence continues at coordinate 88,478 of NHBW01000012.1, forward strand.
GGTCATCGGGATTATAACGGTGAACTTCGTCCTGAATGACAATTGTGTGGCCATTATGCCAGGCGCTTAGGCTAATCCATTGTGCCGTGCCATGCATGAAGGGCGGCGTCGGCAAATACGTTTGCACTTTTATGGTCTTGGCCCGATCTGCGAATTCTTCGAGATCGGTCATGATCTCGCCATCCTTGCGGCGGGCGCCGAGGGCGGATGCCAGAATATCGGCTTGCCGCCAGAGAACGCCTTTCGGGAGGCCGGTCGTGCCACCAGTATAAAGGATGTAGAGATCGTCTGGTGACGGGTCGCAGTCCGGTGTTTGCGGCGAGGCCGCCATTAAGCCCGCTTCATAATCAATTGCGCCATCCAGCAACGGGCTATTGCTCTCATCGGCGACTTGTATCAGCGCTTTCTGGTGCGGGATGTCGGTGAGAATTGTTGCCACGACCGGAGCGTATCTGGCGTGGTAAACAAGAAATCGGGTTTCGGAATTTGTCAGTAGATAGCGAAGTTCGTCGGCAACATAGCGATAGTTGACATTGATCGGCGCGGCCCTTGCTTTCATGGCGCCGACCATGCTTTCCAAATATTCGTTTCCATTTTGCAAATATAGAGCGACATGGTCTTGCCCAGATTTGTAGCCCGGTAATGTCTGACGGTCTTGCGGTGTTCTGACACCGATATCCATAAGCAAATTCGCGAAGCGGTTTGTGCGCTCGTTCAATTCACCATAGCTGAATTTGCGGTTGCGAAAGATAAGCGAAGTTCGGTCTGGTATGGCTTTCGCGATCCGGTCGTGCACTGTCGCAAGATTGAATGGCATCTCGGTTTCCTTGCCGGGCGGATGGTCGCTTGATTTGACTCTTTGTCCAAAAGAATCTTCCTTCGCGCAAGTTATTCGCGAATATTACCTTTTTGTTTGGTCGATTGTTCGCCATTGTGAAGACGATAAAAAGAGAAACTAGAAAGCTACTATTATGACAGAGACCACGACATTCACCCCGGAACTTGTTTCAGACTATATTTCCGAAGCGGGTCGCAACGCTTGGATTGTACCTGATATTGATCCGGCAACACCGAGACGGACGATCAAAAATGTCGGTGTAATCGGTGCCGGGACGATGGGCGGCGGTATCTCGATGAACTTTCTGACGGCGGGCATTTCCGTTTTGATGATTGAAACACGCGAAGATGCACTCGAGCGCGGTATCGGTGTGATGCGGAAAAATTATCAGAATAGCGCGAATAAAGGCCGGTTCCCGCAGGAGGAAGTGGAAGCGCGGATGAGCCGCGTTACAGGTACATTATCGATGGACGATCTCGCCGATTGCGATCTGGTAATCGAAGCTGTCTTCGAGGACATGGAGCTGAAGAAGAAGATTTTCGCTGATCTCGACCGGATTATGAAGCCGGGCGCTATTCTNGCGACGAATACGTCAGCGCTCGACATTGACGAAATTGCATCGGCAACGAGCCGGCCGCAGGATGTGATTGGTTTACACTTCTTTTCGCCGGCAAATGTTATGAAGTTATTGGAAATCGTTCGGGCCGACCACACGGCGGATGATGTCATTATGACGAGTCTGGATCTCGCCAAGGAGATCAACAAAGTTGCGGTTCTGGTCGGTGTGTGTCCGGGATTTGTCGGTAACCGAATTTTGTTTGCACGCCAGGCGCAAGCGCAGAAACTGGTTAATCAAGGGGCAATGCCGTGGGATGTCGATGCGGCACTTAGCGCATTCGGTTTCCGCATGGGCCCGTATCAAATGTCGGATCTGGCAGGTCTAGATATTGGCTGGAAGAAAGGCGCGAAAACAGCTAATCCGATCAGGGATGCTTTATGCGAGCTGGATCGCCGCGGACAGAAAACGGGCGCCGGCTATTATGATTATGATGAATCTCGCAAACCAATACCGTCGGAGGTAACCGCCGGCATTATTCGCGAAGTCACCGGCGTCGAGGCCGGTCAGGCGCCTTCGGCTGACGAAATTATCGCGACCTGCATTCACCCAATGATCAATGAAGGTTTGAAAATACTCGAGGAAGGTAAAGCCCAGCGCGCTTCCGATATCGATATTGTCTGGCTGAATGGCTATGGCTGGCCATCTGATAAGGGCGGGCCAATGCTATATGGTGACATGGTCGGGGCGAAAACGGTGCTTGCCACAATGGAACGGCTTGGTGCCGACGATGATCGGTTCAAGCCCTGCGATACGCTGAAAAAGCTGGCGGAAACCGGTGGTCGTTTTATCGACGTAAAGCCTGGTTGAGATGGCGTGTCAGCCGACACGATTAGACGGAAGCTATGATTATGTGATCGTTGGCGCCGGTTCGGCTGGCTGCGTATTGGCCAATCGCTTGAGCGCCAATGGACGCTATCGCGTTTTACTGCTCGAGGCAGGCGGCCTCGACAACTGGATTTGGTTTCATGTCCCCGTCGGGTACTTGTTTGCTATTGGCAACCCACGATCCGACTGGATGTATAGAACCGTCGCCGAACAGGGTTTGAATGGCCGTTCATTGGCTTATCCGAGAGGGAAAGTCGTTGGTGGCTCATCTGCCATAAATGCGATGATTTCGATGCGCGGTCAGATGGCTGATTATGATGGCTGGCGTGCACTGGGGCTGAATGGCTGGGGCTGGAATGATGTTCTGCCTGTTTTTAAACGGTTTGAAGACCATTTTCTCGGCGATACTGCAATCCATGGTGCAGGCGGTGAGTGGCGGGTTGAAGCCCCCCGGGTGCGCTGGGACGTTCTGGACGCGGTCCATGATGCGGCTGTCGAAATGGGTGTTCCGGCCACGCCAGACTTTAATGCCGGAGATAATTTCGGGGCCGGCTATTTTCACGTCAACCAGAAGTCCGGCCGGCGCTGGTCAACGGCCCGTGGCTTTTTGAAGCCAGCCAGATCGCGGCAAAATTTTCGCCTGATGACGGGGTGTCTGACCGACCGGATTGAGTTCGAAAATAACGTGGCGCGATCGGTTTTATTCTATCAGAATGGCAAGACTTATAAGGTGCGCGCCGAGAAAGAGATTATCCTGTCGGCCGGGGCGATTGGTTCGGTCCAAATAATGCAACGTTCAGGCGTTGGACCCGCCGACTGGTTGCAGGCTGCGGACATACCAGTGGTAAAAGACTGCCAGGGGCTGGGGCGCAATTTGCAGGACCATTTGCAGCAACGGGCGATTTATAAGGTAAGCGCGGTCAAAACCCTTAACGAGACATATCATTCGGTTACCGGGAAAATTAAAATGGGGCTCGAATATTTGTTGTTTCGACGCGGGCCGTTAACGATGGCTCCGTCGCAATTGGGGCTGTTCATGCGTTCAAATGCCAAGCAGGCTCGCGCCAATTTGCAGTTTCACGTTCAACCTTTGTCGCTGGATAAATTCGGCGATCCCCTGCATCGCTTTCCGGCGATCACGGTTAGCGTATGCAATTTGCAGCCGACATCGCGTGGAACTGTGCGGATAGAATCCAGCGATGCTCTCGTGTCGCCACGCATCGCGCCGAATTATCTCTCGACGACCCAGGACCAGCAGGTCGCCGTCGAGGCCATCCGCGTCACGCGTAGCTTGATGTCGCAACCGGCCCTGGCAGGCTACATGCCGCGTGAATTGTTACCGGGTCCCGATGTGTCGGACGATTCTGAGGCATTAATTAGTGCGGCGGGGGATATCGGGACGACGATTTTTCATCCTGTTGGGACGGCCAAAATGGGGACAGCGGATGATCCCGCTGCCGTGCTTGATGAGCGGCTGCGCGTTCGCGGTTTAGAGGCTCTGCGAATCATTGATGCCTCTGCCATGCCAAAAATTACGTCTGGAAATACAAATACGCCGACAATAATGATTGCAGACAAGGGCGCGGAAATGATCCTTGCCGATCGTTGACTACAGCATGAGCCGGCGATTCATTTTGAGACAGAAATACAATTATAGATGCGGGCTAACCTTTGTATTGACGGTTCAGCTTCTGCATTCCGGCAATCCAGCGATCGTAATCTGAGGTTTTATTCTGCATATATTTTCTGACTTCGGGGTGAGGAAGGACCAAAAATGTTTCTTTATCAATAGCCTTAACGCAGGCGTCTGCAACTTCATCGGGCTCCATCATGCCGTTGATTGAAGCAACTCCATCCTCGTTATTTGCAGTCATCGCCGTCTTAACAGCTTGTGGGCAAAGTACTGAGACTTTGATGCCGTCATCGCCGTGCGTGAGCGCTAACCATTCGGCCAGACCGACCGCCGCATGCTTGGTAACGGCATAAGGGGCTGATCCGATTTGTGACAATAGGCCGGCTGCCGAAGCGGTATTGAGCAAGTATCCCCCGCCGCGTGTGACCATTAGCGGTATCAGGTGGCGTGCCGCCCAAACATGCGCCATTACGTTGATATCCCAGATATTTTGCCATCCGTCATTGCTGGCTTCCGCGCCACCGGGAACGCCAATTCCCGCGTTCGAGCAAAACAGAGAAATCGGGCCATGATCCTTTTCGACGGTATCAATCAAATTCTTGATATCGGATTCTTTCGAAACATCGGTCTGGATCGCTAGCCCACCAATTTGTCCGGCGGTCGCCTTTGCGCCAGCACCATCAATATCCGAGCAGACCACTAATTTGGCGCCCTCTTCATGAAAGCGATGTGCCAAGGCCTTGCCAATACCCCCGGCAGCACCGGTTACGACGACAATTTGGTTTCGGACTTTCATATTGGCCTCCTGCTTTTGTTTAAGACAGGAGATCGGAACGAATGGTGTTGCTGTCAATCCCCGACCTAGCGGAACAGGCGGCCCACATGATTCTACAGGTAACTTTTGAGAAGAATATACAAATAAATACTTAAAAACGTGCAATATATAAAGTATTTAAAAAATAAAATGTGATTGGTTACAGTACAAATACTATCAAAATTAGAAAAAGGGCTTAAAAAGGGCAAGGAAAATACTATGGAATCTGGAAAGTATCCAATGCGCGAAAAGCGAAAAGCTGAGTCGCGTGCGAGTTTGATAAAGGCGGCTCAGCAGCTGTTTTCGATAAATGGCTATGAGGAAACCACGCTGGACGAAGTGGCCGAGAAAATTGGGGTTGGGCAGTATGTCGATATTGCCATGTTGAACGTCATGCACGCCACCGATGATTACGCCCATTGGGCGTTGGATAGAGTCTGGCCAAAGCCGGAGGAGAATCTGGTGTGGCAAGGGCCGGATCAGACCCGCATTCTTATTTCGGCGGATTTGAAATGGTTGTGGCATGTGCTTTCAAAGCGCGACGGATTGGTTGACCCGACGCCGGAGGGCGCGGACCTTGCGACAAAGCTGGCCTGTCGCAAGCAGGCGATTACCGCTCATATTCTCGCATTTCCGAGCTTTTCTGCTCTCACAGACCGCCTTGATGAAATCAATCTGGCATGGGGGCGGGTCAGGGCATTTGGAGAAGAATCCCTAAGCCAGCCAAGTGTCGAGGCGCGGGGCGTATTTGTCAATGTGCACGACGATCTCGGCCATCAACGCAAAACGGTCCAGTCGCCGTATCGTTTTTCTCATTCAGCCAGCGGCATTAATTCGGATGCGCGTCCGCCCAAGCGCGGCGGCATAATTTCGAGGCGCTTGCTGATTGGCTTGGTCTTGAGGCCGGGGATGTCAGCGCCTTGAGCGAAGCCGGCGTGCTGCTAAGCGAATAGAACACGTCTCTGATGGCTGGATATGCAAGTCGTGTCTACGGTGCGGCCGGATTTTCGCATTGCGCTTACAAATTCGTTATTTTAGTGACGATTGCCGTTACGAAACCCCTTCCCCTTTCAGACAGACGCGGCAAACTACGACCATAATCGCGCTGACTACAAGATCCTGACAGACGGGACAAAACGGCCGAACTGTATCTGGGAGGATACGACTGATGCCCATTTGCGGATTACAGAGGAACTGGCGTTATCCCCGGAATTCCGGGTTTTTGGAGATTTAAGAATGGCTTTTTCGGATGCTGCGGAAGCAGTCCATCATATTGTAACAACTGATGAGGAGTTTGCGCTCGAAGAAACCGATATTCGCGGCATAACATTCCGCACATTTAAGAACGCCCCGCGGCATTTGCGGGAAGTCATGGATCTCTGTCTTGAATATGATCAGGCAGACTTCCTCGTCTTTGGTGAAGAACGGCGAACTTATAAAGATTTTTATGAGGAAACCAGCCGTTTAGCCGATGCCCTGACATCAGTTTACAATATTAAAAAGGGCGACCGTGTTGCGATTGTGATGCGGAACTCTCCAGAATATCTGGTGCTAATGATGGCGATCACAGCGATTGGTGCAGTTGTCGTCTTCCTGAATAGCTGGTGGACGACCGAAGAGCTGGAATATGGCTTCACCGATAGCGGTGCGAAGTTGGCTTTTGTGGACCAGCCGCGGGCCGAGACTATGCAGCCCTTTGTTGAACGAATGGCAATTGAACGGGTTATCGTCAGAGCTGATGCCATGCCTGGAACCAGATCCTATTCCGACCTGCTGGCGCTGTCTTCAAGCCGGGAATTGTCCGCTGTGAATATCCATACTGATGATGACATGGCGGTGATGTATACATCTGGCTCAACCGGACATCCCAAAGGTGTTGTACAGACCCATAGAGGCGCGATATCGGCGGTTATGACTTGGCTCATGTCGGCCCGGATCGCCGAGGAAATGGACCGTCTGCCGGAGATGCCGGTCGGCGCTGATGGCGAGCCGGTTCAGGCCTGTGCCTTGATTACGACGCCGTTATTTCATGTTTCGGCAACCCATGCCTGCTTCCTGGTATCCTTGTGTGCGGGGGCGAAAATTGTCCTGATGCATAAATGGAATCCGGTTGAGGCAATTGATCTTATCGAGCGTGAACAAGCGACCCGTTTTTTCGGGGTGCCGACGATGTCTGCGGATTTGATGGAAGCCGCTTTAGAGCTCGGCAAGTCTCTTCCGACCTTGAGAAGCCTCGAAGCCGGCGGCGCCAAGCGCCCCGCCGCGCAAGTCGCGAAACTTGCGGACGCGATGCCTCATGCCCAGCCCGGAACCGGTTTTGGCATGACTGAAACAAACGGGCTCGGTATCGGTTTGCGTGGCGAGGACTATATCGCGCGGCCCGGAGCGGCCGGCCGCCTGTATCCGCCGCTGCAGGACCTTAAAATCGTTGATGATAATGGTGATGAATTGCCCTTCGGGCAGGTTGGTGAGCTTATTTTGAAGAGTCCGGCAAATATGCGCTGCTATCTTAACAAGCCGGAGGCAACGGCAGAGACGCTTAAAGATGGCTGGATCTATACCGGCGATCTGGCAACGCTCGAAGCAGATGGTATCGTCACAATTGTAGACCGGAAAAAAGACATGATTATTCGCGCCGGCGAGAATATTTCCTGCCTCGAAATTGATGCAGCGCTGCATCTCCATCCGGCCGTTAGCGAAGCCGCCGTTTTTTCCATTCCCGATGCCCGGCTTGGCGAGGTCGCCGGGGCCGGCGTTCTGCTTAAAGCCGGCAGTCAATTGGATGAGGCTGAGTTGCAGGCATTTCTTAAGCAAAATCTCGCTTCGTTCAAAGTTCCGGAGCGGATTTGGTTTTTCGATGAACCTCTCCCCCGAGGTGGAACCGAAAAGACAGACCGGCGGGCACTACGTGCGATGTGTCTGGGGGATGAAGAAGCGGCCTCTCCGGTGACGAGCTAGACGCTTGAAAGCGTGAGATCGGAGAAGACTTGACCGGCTTTCCGGTACGATCCGGTTGGTTTGGGATAAGTCAGACAAGGGTGGATAGTATAAGATCGCGAGCTGATAATGTTGGTTAGATTATATGGAATCTGCGGCTGCCGCCGATACTAATTGGTCCGGCAAACCGGGGCCGCGTAATGCAGGCTCGCAAGCCAAATCGATGAGCAAACAGGTTGAAGAAATTGGAGAACTAGAAAATGCTTAAACTACATTTTGCGCCGAATTCCAGAGCCGGACGGATAGTCTGGTTGCTTGAAGAACTTGGCTTGCCCTATGACATCAACAAAATGGCGTTTCATCCGAAAGACTTGAAGTCTGACGCGCATCGTGCCCGCCATCCATTGGGACGTGTCCCCGTCCTGGACGATGGTGATGTTTCGATTTTCGAGTCCGGCGCAATCATCGAATATGTTCTAGAACGGCATAAGAATGGGGGCTTGAAGCCTGATGTGTCAGCGCCGGAATTTCCAGAATATTTGCAATGGTTTCACTATTGCGAAGGCATGGTCATGCCGCCGATCAATACGATTGTCGTCCAGACAATTTTGTTGCCGGAAGACCGCCGCGATATGACGGTCCTCGGTCAGGCGCAACGCCTGCTGACGAAATCGCTCGCACCGGTCGAAACTGCGCTGGCCGGGCGGGCATATTTGATCGGCGATTTTTCGGCAGCCGACCTGATGCTGGGGCATGCCTGTTTTATGGCTAACCGCTCAGGCTGTGTGACTGATGACATGCCGAATCTAAAAGCCTATATCGCCCGGATCGAAAGCCGGCCGGCCTTTCAGAAGGCAATCACGATGAGCTGATTTTTGTCGCTCGCAAACCCGGTGCGGGGGGTGTCTCAGGTGGCCCGGCAAAACATTGCGCTTTACTCATCCAGTCGATGGCAACAGGGCCGTTGACCTTAAGTGATGTGTCCGCAATGTTTCGCGTCTGCGTCACGACCTGACAGAACTCTTCGGCAAGGCCGGTGATTGTATCTTGGCTGCCATCTTCACCATACGTCCAGATTGCACCAGATGGCGCTGTCAGGCGCAGATGCGGCATCGGGCCCGGCGGGGTCTGCTTCCGGGTCGCATAGGTCCAGCCAAACGTATTGACTCCGAGGATCACAATATTCCGGATCCGGTCGGCATTCTGGCGCACCACGCCGAGATGATCATAGACTTCCTGTCCGTGCGCCCAGGTTTCCATCAGCCGCGCGGTAATGGATGAGCGTGCACTCATATCCGGTCCGGCCCATTTTAGTCGGGTTTTGGGGTCAGCATCGGCGAATATGTTTGCCGTTTCAATCGCATTTTCGATCCATGCGTCCAGAAGTTTATGTGCCGAAAGGCCAGCAAAATGATCAGCTTCGAAACCTCTCATGCCGCCCGGGTGTGCCGCAACACCGGCCATTCGCTCAACCAGCAGGCCTTCATTCTTTATTTGAAGACCGGCCATTTCGTTCCAGAAGTATAAATGTTGCAGGACGGCATTTACTGTCCAGGATTTGAATTGCGTCGCTTCGTCGAAACGCGCTGTTTCAGTGTCTTTGAGTAGCTTAAAAAGCGCCTCGCTTTCGGCTTTGAAGTCGTCTGCCTGCTGCATTCTCATGATTATATGTCCATTGTCGCCATAAGCTGCTCATAGGCCTGTATATATTCTTCCTTGAATTGCTGGACGACCTGACCGGCTGACATGCTTTGATTCATCAGCCCGACCCCTTGACCGACCCAGTATGTGGCCAGCGCCTTGGCGCCTTCATGACCACCCTGGCTGAGCTTGTCGATGTGTTTCAGTGCAGGCTCGGAGACCAGCGACTGCAGCGGCATGGGCAAGGCCTCGGGTGCGTCCTCGCTTTCCCACGCGTCGGTCCAGGGTGACCTTAGCTGGCGTGAATGCTTGCCGGTTCGAGCCCGCGACCGGACAGTATCGCGTGATGATGCTTCAATCATCTTTTCTTTGACGACCGGATTGGTCTCAGCCTCGGATGTTGTTAACCAGACCGAACCACACCAGGCGCCTGCGGCACCCATGGCCATGCTTGCAGCCATTTGCTCGCCGGTCGTAATGCCGCCGGCCGCCAGTATCGGGGTCGACGCGCCCATATCGCGAACAGCCCGCGCGACTTCAGGGATAAGCACCATGGTCGAGACGTCCCCGCAATGACCGCCGGCTTCCCCGCCGGCGACGATTAGAACATCAACGCCGGCATTAACCTGGTTGACCGCGTGTTCCTTGGCGCCGACCAGCGCGCCGGTTGCGACGCCGTGTTTTTTGGCCATATCGAGCATACTCTGCGGTGGTACACCGAGTGCATTTACGATTATTTTAATCGGATATTGGAAGGCGACTTCCATTGCAGATGCGGCGCCATCATCGCGCAAATTTTTTGCAAAGTTGATTGAATTGCTGCGCGCGCCTTCGAGGTCGACCTCGTCTATGCCATAATCACCCATGACCTTCGAGGCATAGTCCTTGTGCGCTTGCGGGACGGCATTTAGCAATTTTGCGCCGTCGAACTCATCGGCTTTGCCTTCAAATTTGTTGGGAACGATCAGATCAACACCAAATGGCTTGCCATCAATGTGATCGACAATCCAGTCGAGCTCTTCTTTCAAACGGTCCGGCGGCAGGTTAACAGCGCCGAAAACGCCCATACCACCGGCCTTTGAGACCGCCACGACGACATCACGACAGTGGGTAAAAGCCAGGAGCGGAAACTCGTTTCCCAGCATGTCGCAAATTGGTGATTTCATCATTGATCTTCTCCTCCTGGGCGTTCGATTTCCAAAATCAAATCGTCGGCCGCTATTTGTATATTTTCTGAGGCAGCAATAGTCGAAACCGTTCCGTCAATTTCGGCGACAATTTCGTGCTGCATTTTCATGGCCTCTAATACCGCTATTTTGTCCCCGATTTTTACATTGTCGCCAACCGCAACGGAAATCTCAAGCAGTCTGCCATGCATCGGAGCGCTCACAGTGCCATCCGAGGCATTATCTTTGGCATCGGCTGCCAGTGTGTTCAGCTTTGTAAGCGTTACGGACCGGGTTTGGTTTGCAATCTGGACGGCATGGGTGCTGTTGTTGAAAATGACCTTATAGGGGTCGCCATCGATTACCAAGCCGGCTGTGTTCTGATCACGATATTTGATGTTTACCATTAATGCTTGCTCATCGATGATCGCCATAAACTGCTCATCTGTGTGGGTGACTTTGACATTCACCATTGTGTCCTCACAGCGATAGTCGAAATAGGCAATCAGATCATGCGTGCTCGACCAGTTCCGGTTCTCGTGATTGACAGCCAGCGCGGTTTGGCAGGCCTGATCCTGTTGGTCGAGATAATCCAGAATAGCCGCTGCAGCGAGCAGCCTCACGGGTGGCGTGGTATCGCGATAGCCGTCTGTGCCATACGTCTCTTCGATAAAAGCGGTTGTCGCTTTACCATCAACAAAAGCTGGACGTTCAATGGCGTCAATCAGGAAGTCCCGGTTCGTGGTAGCGCCAAATAGCGCGGTATTGCCAAGGGCGGTGCGCAGTCTGGCAACAGCCTGCTGGCGTGTTGCACCATGCGCAATGATTTTGGCTAGCATCGGATCGTAAAATGGCGAGACTTCGACACCGGTATCGATGCCGTCATCGACCCGTATGCCGGGTCCGGTCGGGGCCATCCACAAATCGACCGGCCCGGTACTTGGCAGAAAACCATTGGCCGGATCTTCCGCATAGAGGCGGATTTCGATTGCATGGCCATTCAGCCGGACGTCATCTTGTCGAACGGGCAGCGCGTCGCCGTTTGCGACGCCCATTTGCAGGGCTACAAGGTCAAGGCCGGTTATGGCTTCGGTGACAGGGTGTTCGACTTGCAGGCGTGTATTCATTTCAAGGAAATAATACGCGCCGTCGGCGCCTAATAAAAATTCGACCGTGCCGGCGCCGCAATAGTCAACGGCCTTGGCGGCGATGATGGCCGCCTCACCCATTTCGCGCCGTAATGCCGGGTTCAGAACCGGACAGGGGGCCTCCTCGATAATTTTCTGATGACGCCTTTGAACAGAGCAGTCACGCTCGCCCAAATGAATAATATGGCCGTGTTGATCCGCCAGAATCTGGATTTCGACATGGCGCGGGGCCGGAATAACTTTTTCGATAATCAGAACATCTGACCCGAATGCACTTTTCGCCTCTGCACGAGCAATTTTGATGGCGTTTTCCAGCTGTTCGGGAGATTCCACTTGGCGCATACCGCGTCCGCCGCCACCTGCCGCCGCTTTGATCATTACCGGCAGCCCGATATCTTCAGCCGCAGCTAGCAGGGTCTCGGTTGTTTGATCCTCGCCTTGATAACCCGGAATGCATGGCACCCCTGCTGCAATCATTGCTGTTTTGGCACGTGCCTTGTCGCCCATAATTTCGATGGCTTTTTGAGGTGGTCCGATAAAGGTCAGTCCGGCTTTCAAGCAGGCCGTCGCGAAGGCCGCATTTTCAGACAAAAATCCATAACCCGGATGAATTGCATCAGCGCCTGAGGCCAGGGCGGCTGAGATAATACGGTCAATCGCGAGATAGCTCTCTATTACCGGACTGCTGCCGACATGCTTGGCGTGGTCAGCCAGTCTGACATGTTTCGCAGTGATATCGGCGTCACTATAAATCGCGACCGTTTTAAGGCCCAGCGCCTTTGCCGTGCGTATGATCCGGCAGGCTATTTCGCCACGATTAGCAACGAGAATGGAAGAAATCGTCATGGTTTTATAACCCAGTTTGGCGGGCGTTTTTCGACAAAGGAGGCAACTCCTTCCTTGCCTTCTTCGCTGAGCATACGACGGGCGAAATTCTCCGCTGCGGCTTGTACGACGTCCTCGCGCGACAGATTTGGGGTCGCGAGAATAAGCGATTTTATGTCGGCGACGGCGCCCGGCGCACACGCTAGCACTTGTTTCCGGATTTTATATTCGTGTGCTTCCAATTCTTCCACGCCATGGCCAATGAAATCAGCAAATCCCAGACGGTAACTTTCGGCGCCATTGAAGCGGGCCGCTGTTAGCATCAGGCGCCGGGCGGTGGCATAACCAAGCTTCTGAGTCACAAAAGGCGAAATCTGGGCGGGTGTTAAACCGATCGCGGTTTCTGTCATTGCGAAGCGGGCCGCGGCGTCGCAGATAATGACGTCGGCGCAACAGGCCATTCCGAAACCGCCGGCCATAGCGGCCCCTTCGATGATTACGACGACGACTTGCGGCATCGTATTAACCAGATCGAACATGTAGGCGCCGTCTTTCGAGCCTTGGATAACTTCTTCAGCGGATTGCCCGGATTGCTGCCCACTATTGAAAGATTTTAGATCGCCGCCGGCGCAGAATGTGCCACCTTTGCCGCGCAGGGTAATGCCGCGTACGTCGCGGTCGTCGCGAACATGCTCTAATGTCGCGATTAAATCGCCGGTAAGTTGTTTGGTCAGGGCATTGCGGCTCTCGGGTTGGTCAAACCAGATTGTCAGCCAGCCATTTTGCAGCTGGAGGTCGAGGGCGGAAACATTCGGTAAATCAGTCATCGACCTATCCTACATTCTCGCAATGCCGAAACTGTTCCGGCGGGTTTCGCGGTGTCGGGCTTCCCAAACAGTCGCCAGTAGAAAGCCGAGCGTATGACGGGTATCACGTGGATCGATCATGCCATCATCCATGTCATGGCCCGACGTGTAAAAGCCGCTGGATTGACTGTTAAACAGGTGTGTCAGGTGCTTTTCCTGCTGTTCCATTGCGCTGCGGTCAACGTCTCTACCGGCAGCTGCAGCGGCGCCCTCGGCGACAATCGACATAACAGTAGCGGCCTGTTCGCCGCCCATGACGCCGGTGGAAGCATTTGGCCAGGAATACAGAAAATCCGGGTCGAACGCCCGCCCGCACATGCCGTAATTTCCGGCGCCATAACTCGCACCAATCTGGAAGGTAATTCGCGGAACCTCGATATTGGTAACTGCCTGGATCATTTTTGACCCGTGCTTGATCATCCCGGCGCGCTCATATTCGGTCCCGACCATATAACCCGTGGTATTTTGCAGAAAGATCACCGGTGTGTCGGCCTGATCCATCAATTGCATAAACTGGGTCGCTTTGGTTGCACCTGCCGGATCAATCGGACCATTATTGGCAATCATGCCGCACCGGTGCCCGTGCACATCGGCCTGAACGCAGACCGTCGAGACGCCATAGCGTGGTTTGAAATCGGCGAAGTCTGATCCGTCAACGATCCGCGCGATAACTTCGCGGACATCATAGGGTTTGCGGTAGTCGACCGGAACAATGCCGGCTATTTCATCCGGATCAAGACGTGGTGGCGTACTGTCGAGCTTGAACCGGGGACAGCGTGTGTTCCAGCCCAGTCGTTCAACTACTTCACGTGCCATGATAATTGCTTCGCCATCATTTTCGGCGAGGTATTCGGCAAGGCCGGAAACCGAAGCATGCATCTCCGCGCCACCGAGTTCGTCTTCGGTTGCGATTTCTCCGGTTGCCGCTTTCAATAAGGGCGGGCCGGCCAAGAAAGCCTTGCCATTACCTTTGACTGCGACGACATAGTCACTCATTCCGGGCATATAGGCGCCGCCAGCCGTTGATGAGCCGTGTAAAATCGAGATTACCGGTATTCCGGCTTTGGAAAGTTTTGCCTGCCCCGCAAACAGGGCGCCGCCGCGTGAGAAGTCTTCAACTGTATAATTGACAAGGTCGCCGCCTGCGCTTTCGACCAAATGTACATAAGGTAGCTTCTGTTCCAGCGCGATCTGTTCAGACCGGATGATTTTGTATCCGGTGGATCCGGTCATTGCGCCCGCCATTATGCCGCTATCGTCAACCACGACCATGCAGCGTACGCCCTGAATGAAGCCGATGCCGCATATGACCGTTGAGCCAGGCAGCGACTGCTCTTCCGGGCGGCCATCCGATAAGTATCCCGATAGATTGCCAACCGCTAAAAATGGCATGCCGGGATCGAGCAGGCGCGATAATCTTTCCCGCGGCGTTAGCTGGCCTCGGGCTTGAAATCGCGCCTTTCGTTTTCCAGACAGGATTCGCGTCCGTTCGTTCAGACCGTTGAGTTGCTCAACCAATGCGAGCATGTCTTTCCGATTTTGTTTGAAACCGTCCGATGCTGTCTGGATGCGGGATTTAAAAGCAGTCATTTCAGATAGCCTCGGCCAAGCTTTGCGGGATCAGGATCTCGCTTTGTAGAAGAATTTGGGAATAGCCT
>NHBW01000013.1 GCA_002172915.1 Hyphomonas sp. TMED17
GTATCATTTCCAGAGCCGCCAAACAGCCGGTCCGCGCCAAAGCCGCCGGACAAATCATCATTGCCGGCATCACCATTTAACCGGTCCTTGGCGCCGCCGCCAATCAGGACATCATCCCCGTCGCCGCCGGACAGACGGTCATCCTGGTTACCGCCAAGAAGCAGGTCATTACCGGCCTCACCGAACAGCAGATCTTTGCCGCCACCACCGATGAGCTCATCTTCGCCAGAGCCGCCCTGAATATTATTGGCAGCACTGTTTCCGGTTATGGTATCGGCGCCGTTACCACCAATCGCATTCTCGATAATAGTTCCGAGCCCGATCGAAATAACATTAACATAATGTGGATTGTTTGGATCTGCGCGATCACCCAGAGTCGAAAATGACCCTTCAAGCAAGTTCAGAATTTGCGGGTTTGAAAAGCCTGATAGATCGACAGTATCATTACCGCTGGTATCATAAATCGCCATGGACGGTGGCCGCAAATAAGTCAAACCATCTTCGGTCAGGGTGAATTGCGACCAGTCATTCACGTCGCTCTCGGTCGAGTTGAAACCGTAGACAGTATCGCCCGCACGCGTGCCATTTGGATTTTCGCCATACCCGGTTTGAAGGGCGATTATGTCTGCTACTTGCAAACCCAATACATATCGGAAGTTGCCAAACCCGGTTTCAGCCTGATCAAAATACGACATGACCGAATAGGCCCAGGTATCATTCGTATAGACATTATCTATGCCGTAAGTGGCCTGGCCATTATAAGGTCCGGCGTGCCCGAGACCAAGCGCGTGGCCGACCTCGTGAATATAGGTCTGATATGTATAGCTCTCGATATTTGTATTGCCGCCATCCCAGCTCGTTTCAACATTGATAAAGGCAGATTCGATAATTCTGAAACCATCTGCATCAATACCACCGGTGTCATTGGACGCGAACGCACCTGATTCCTCATCGTCAAATACAAGAAGAGCATTCCCGGTTTCATCTCTGACAAAACTCAGACTGCTAACCTCTTCCCAAACGCTCAAAGCAAGCTCTGCAAGAACCTGCGCGCCCTGTGTCAAACCATTGATCGAATATGAGATTGTATCAATTGCCCAGCGTTGCGCGGCCGAATATTCTTCGACAAGGAAGTTTGCAACGCCCTGAAATGTTCTTGACCCGATCGGCTCTGCCAAACTGGCGTCGAGGACATAATCACCCGTTCCGGTCTGACCAAAATCATTCACATAACCATGTGCATTTAGGTAATAGGTTCCCGACTGCGTCGCGGTAAAAAATAAAGTCGAGTTCAAAGTACCGTTCGAATCGTCATTGAATCCGAGCCGTTGACCATCTGCTCCCATAATTTCCAAGAACGGGTCGTTTAACCCATCTGCGCCGGTACCCTGTAAGGTAAACTCGTAGCGCTGCCCCGCTTCAAGCTCGACGGCGAACCAGTCTTCGTCACCTGAAAAATCAATCCGGCTAGTAACCGTCTCGCCAATGGTCAGGACAGCATCGGTGATTTTATCGCCAACGATCTCCTGGGAGACTGCAATGGAAAGATCATATTGGCCGGTAGAGGTCACTCCATTGGAGTCCTCCCACGCATGCGCATTTAAATAATAGGTACCGGAGGTTTCCGGCGTAAAGGCAAGCTCCGAGTTCCGACTATTGTTCGCATCATCATTGAACACCAGCTGTATGCCATTTGCGTCCATCACCTCGACAAACGGGTCCTCGAGCGCATTGCTGCCTGATCCCTCCATCCTGACGACGTAGCGTATACCGGCTTCCAATTCGACTGCGAACCAGTCCTCGTCACCTGAGACGTTGATCGTACCTGTCGCCACAGATCCAACCGTAATGCTTGAAGTTGTGGACGTGTCACCTGCCGCGTCGCCAACTTCATTCGAAACAGTGGCATCCGCCAGAAAGACCGATGCATATGACGTCGCACCCGCTTCCAGATTTAACTCATTATCCAGCCCTTCAATCTTCGGCACAGCTGGATCATGCAAATTATCTCTGCAACAAGGGCAAAGGTTTGAAACACCGTCGACAGGATTATTGTCGCTTAGGAGGTCAAACTTTCCGGCATTAAAATCAGCATCACCAAAAGCGTCATATCCGAAAACGCCACGATGCGACTGGGAGACCAAAATCAAATCTGACCACTGCGACAAATCACTTGGTCCGTTAACTCGCCAATCACCGTAAGCCATAGTCAATAATTCTTCCTTAGCTAATCACTGGTCTCAAAAATTCCCGCCTCTCAGATATATAGACCTTGAATACTATAACATAATTTCGAGACGTGTCTGCTCTTACGACAGCTCGTCACCCCGCGCGGAATAACGAAAACCCGATATTATTAGACTGCGGGGCGATTGAGAGCGGTATCACGTATAGATTTGCTGAAGGTCGAAACTTTATCATTACAAATCAGTCATATACCAGTACGGGCCGGCGGACAGATCCGAACATTTGACGATCGACCAGGACGATCAGCCTCCTGAATCGCACGGCGCTTTGTCTACACCGGCTCTAACATACAAGCACAAGTCGTGATTTTATGTTTTCGCTATTGCGTCGGCTCATCACACCTAAATTTTGAAACTGTCATTTGCAGAATATTTGTGCGGTTTCCCAAAAACACCGCGGTTTTGCCGAAGCTCTCACAATTAACCGACGCCATGGTTTTAACACGATCAGGAAGCTTGGCACATTCGTTTAGCGCCCCGCTAAAGGCGTGGTTCGGATTGCAGCCAGTGTCGAAACCCATCGAGACCTGGGCATATCTGATACTCAAACCATCCTCATCGGAACTGGTGATTTCAGGCGATGTCAGGGTTCCCGTATTCGACGATGGTATATCGTCAACCGCACGCGGGCTCTCTTGTGTCGCGCACCCCGTCACAAATAGCAGGCCCGCCGATACTATGATTATGTTTCTAAAACGCGTCATAACCAGCCCCTTCTTTGACTTTCCGCAAACCTAGCCGACCTGTCTTTACAAACAAGGCGTGTTTGACATCGCACTCGCCGCCCGCCAGCAAGCGACACAAATAAGGGCCAGGCAAGACCCCGATGATAAAGCCGTCAAATCATAGGGCAACTGGCCCGCCAAACACACCGCATGAACGCAATAATCTTGAGCCAACAGCGCGCCTTGAGCCGCACCTCGCAAGGCAAGGTCAATAGCCTCGTGTGACGGTTAAACAATAATACCGCCATATAGGTCTATGTTAACTTTACTCTGCCGGAGCGGAGACTTCCGCGCCCCGCATTGCATCATATTCGTGCCGCATACCGATCACGAGACTCAAGCAACACACCAGAAGAATAACCGTAAACGGTAACGCTGCGGTAATCGTGCCGGCCTGCAGCGACTGAAGCGCCGCCGTTCCGCCGCCATATAGCAAGGCCGAGGCGGTCAGCCCGATCATGCAGGTCCAGAAAATCCGCTGCATAACCGGCGCATCAACTTTACCTCCGGACGTAATTGTATCGACCACCAGCGCCCCTGAATCTGCAGACGTCACAATGAAAACAATTAGCAAAAGTATCGCCACCACGGAAGTTATCCCGCTCCATGGCAGGGCTGCCAACATTTGAAACAAGACAGTTGCTGAATCGACAACGCCGCCGGACAAGTCGCCAATACCCTGATCGTATTGGAACACGGCGGTTTCGCCGAATGCTGTGAACCACACGACGCAAATTGCGAATGGCGCAAAAAGCACCACCGAGAAATACTCCCGGACGGTTCGACCGCGCGAAATACGGGCAATAAACATACCGACAAAAGGCGACCAGGAAATCCACCAGGCCCAATAGAAAATCGTCCAGTCGTGGAACCATGCAATATCAACCCGGTTAACCCAGTTTGTTAGCGCCGGGGTATCTTGCAGATAAGCCAGAAAATTCTCGCCCATCCCATTAAAGATCAGAAGCGTCGGCCCGGTGATGACAACAAAAACCAGCAGCCCAAACGCCACCATCATATTGACATTGCTCAGCAATTTTACACCGCCATCCATACCCCGAGCCACCGAAATCACAGCGAGTGCTGTCATGGTTGCGATAAACATGATCTGGGCTGCGATGCTTGGCTCGAAATCAAACATATAGCCAAGACCGCTCGCCGCCTGCGTCGCCCCCAGACCAATTGTCGTTGCCAGGCCGAAAATCGTTGAGACCACTGCAAACAAGTCAATTATGTGGCCCGGCCAACCCCATACCCGTTCGCCGAAAATCGGATAGAAAGCCGACCTTATGGAGAGTGGCAAACCTTTATTATGCGCAAAAAAGCCCAGAGCCAGACCAACAATCGCATATATGGCCCACGGGGATAATCCCCAATGGAACAGCGTCGCACTGAATGCCAATCGTGCGGCCTCCGGTGTATCTGCCGTAACCCCCAGCGGCGTCCCGAACCAGTCTGTATAATAAGCAAGGGGTTCAGCTGCGCCCCAAAACATGAAACCAATACCGACACCGGCCGCAAATAGCATCGAAACCCAGGACAGAAGTTTAAAATCAGGTTTTGCATTCTGCCCGCCAAGGCGGATCCTGCCGAGAGGTGACACGGCCAGTCCAATGCAAAAAACGCTAACAATCACAGGTGTCGCTGCAAACAGCCAGTCGAATGACTGCAATGTATTAGCTTTTGCCGATGCCAACACTGCGCCGGCCTCTTGCGGAAACATCAAGGTCAGTCCCGAAAACAGCAGTACGAGCGTGGCTGCAAGGAAGAATACCGGATTGTGAACATCGAGCCCAAGAACCTCGACATTGTCCTGACCGACCTCATAATCGGTGCCATATTCTAATTCTTGCTCTAAATTTGGTTCCAAGTTCGTCATGTTATCCTAGATTTCTTGTCTGTGCTGAGATTGATCTGCCCGAAATAACTCGATCTTCAAAGCATTTTACTCAGCTTTTTAATATTCCCTTACGGAATAAGACTGCCAAAATGTGATTAAATTGACACAGTTGGTGAGCGCTTATGGATATCAAACTACCATATTTGCCGAAAACTCTTTCCATGATCTAAATATTTGCTAGTCGTACGATCCTGTGTCGCAGAATCGCTACAGCATGAGTCTGCAATAATGTGGAATCGGCGCGGCGGCGGCTTTAGAAACCAAGGGAATTTCTCATGAATAAACTAATGAGTGGCGCGTCGATGCTCGCCATAACCGGACTTATGAATGTTGGCGCCGCAGCGCAAGATGTTGCAGCTGACGATGCTCGCAGACTCGAATCTGTCACGGTAACGGCAACAAAACGGGCCGAAAGCGCCCAGTCTATTCCGGTTACAGTAAGCGCAATTGGTGAAGCACAACTGGACGCCCTCGGCGTTAAGAATTTCTCGGATTATCTGGTTCAATTACCAGGTGTGACTGCCGGCGGATCGGGCCCCGGTCAGAACACAATCTATATCCGCGGTCTGGCCTCGACGACGCCAAACCTGACAACGGCCGGCGTGGCAGGTCTCGCCCCAAACGTCGCATTTTACTTAGATGAACAACCTTTATCACAGCCAGGTCGTAATCTCGACGTCTATGCCGCTGATATTCAGCGTGTTGAGGTACTGTCTGGTCCACAGGGTACGCTGTTCGGCGCCAGCTCGCAGGCGGGTACGGTTCGTCTGATCACGAATAAACCCGATTTCAGCGGCTTTGACGCGTCGATAAAGGCCTCGACATCGTTCACCGACGGCGGCGATATGAGCAATAGCGTCGAAGCAATGATCAACGTGCCAGTAAATGATAAGCTGGCGGTTCGCGCAGTTGTCTACTCCGACAATCAGGGCGGCTATGTCGACAATATTCAGAGCACGCGCAGTGCAGTTGATTCCGCCCGCTTCCGGACTGCGGGAACGGTTCGTGATAATGGCTTGCCGGTAAACTCCGATCGTGGTGGTTTGCAGGCCGGTGCCGATTTGAGCAATGTCGACTTCATTCTTTCCGACAACGCAGCCATCGCCAAAGATGACATTAACGATACGAATTATGCAGGCTTCCGTGTAGCGGCAGCGTACGAATTCAATTCGGACTGGAACCTTCTCGTATCCCACGCACGCCAAGACATTGATAGCGAGGGCGTTTTCTTCGCTGATCCAAATCTTGGTGATTACGAAATCGAGCGTTTCGCAGCCGATGATATCGAAGACAGCTTCGACAATACAAGCTGGACTCTGGAAGGTCGCCTCGGCGCGCTCGAAGCGCTCTATACCGGCGCCTATACCGAGCGGACCACCGATCAGACAATCGATTATTCCGACTATCTTTTCGCCGGCCAGTTCCTGCCTTATTACATCTGTGACGGTTCGGTGACCTATCCTGGTGCAGGCGGCCCGACTGGTACGTGTCAGGCGCCGACTTTATTCGTCGACTCTCAAACTACAACCAAAGTGGAAACTCATGAGCTGCGGTTTAACACGCCGGATGACGCGCCATTCCGCGCGACCTTTGGTGGTTTTCACAGTGACCTCGAGCTCACCGAGCTGAATGATTTCAACTATCCTGGATCGGAACTGGCGATCGCATTTAACGGCGTTGCTGGCTGGGGACCGAACTACCCGCTGACTAACACAGCCGTGACCGGCGTTGTTGGCAATGCCGGCGACGGTTATTTCAGCGATCCGGGTCCATTCCCAGAAGGCGTTATCTTCCGGAACGACATTTTGCGGACCGACAAACAGCAAGGTCTGTTTGGCGAGGCGACATTCGACGTATCCGAGCAGTTCTCGGTCACCGTTGGCGCGCGCTGGTATGATATCGAGGTTGATCTTGAAGGCTCGGCGAACAGCTCGTTCTCCAATTTCGGACAAACCGAAGACGCTCAGGCATTCGGAACCAATATTTCGACACAGTTTGCGCCGAACAATCCGAACGGAACACCTGACAAAGCCTCAGCCGACGGCATGATCTACAAGCTAACCGGTAACTGGACGCCATCAGAGAATGTAATGCTTTACGCAACTTATTCCGAAGGCTTCCGCCCGGGTTTGTTGAACCGTCCAGGCGGCGTAGCAGGACCAAACGGCTATACGGTTCCATTCGTTCTCGAAACCGACGAAGTTCAAAACTATGAGCTTGGCTGGAAAACGGAACTGTTTGATAATTCATTACGGTTTAACGGTTCAGCTTTCTTCGTTGAGATCGAAAATCTACAGACAACCATTCTGGATCCAGCAATCGTCAACCTGTTCTTCTCCGATAATGCGGCAAATGCAGAAATTAAAGGTATCGAAGGCGAGTTCACATGGGTTCCTGAAGCCGTCGATAGCCTGACCGTAGCAGGCGCGTTTTCGTTGCTTGATACAGAGATTACAGAAGTCCTGACCCCGACCAATGATGTTGTACAAGGTGCCGATCTGGCATTTGCGCCATCATGGCAGGGTAATATCAGAGTCCGTTATGAGTGGCCGCTGGCGCACGAAATCGACGGCTCGCCTCTGACGGCTCACATCATGCCACAGCTTATTGTTTCCGATGATTCAATCAGTGACATTATCGAGATCAACAAAGCTGACATTGATGGCTGGGCGACACTGAACACATCTCTGGGTGTCAGTGCAGACCAGTGGACTGCCGAGCTGTTTGTCACCAATCTGACCAATGAATATGCCGAGCTGAGCAACAACTTTGTCTTTGATCGCGCCCGGGTGACCCCGATGCGTCCACGGACAATCGGCGTTCGTTTTGGATACGACTTCTAGAGTAGTCAAAACTACGATAGTCTGGCAGTGCCCGTATTATACGGGCACTGCCAATTTTATTAAGAAGCTAAAAAACCGATGTCAGCGACCACCTCAGAACGAATAGCCGAAGCCCAGCAGGCTTTGCAGCAGGGAAAGTTCGAAGTTGCTGAACAGCTTATTTCAAATTTGCTAGAAACAGCGCGCGAGCAGCAGGACGTCGTCTACATGTCAGCCGTTTGTGCACGCTATCTGGGCAAATATAGCGACGCCGAAAACACGCTCGGCAAGCTCAAACAACTCGCTCCCGAATTTGGCCGGGCCTATCAGGAAGAAGGCTACCTGATGAAGGCTTCTGATCGTCCTGATGACGCCATTGCGGCGTTCCAGCTGGCGACGCGTTATAATCCGGCCCTCATCGCAGCCTGGAAAACACTGTCCGACCTGTATAAAACCAAAGGTCGAAACGCGGACGCTCATCAGGCACAGGCACAGGCAGACCGCATGCAGACCCTGCCACCGCCCCTGCTGGCTGTCATGAATCACATTCATGAGGGACGCATATTGCGGGCTGAAGAGATCGCCCGGGCCTTTCTCCAGAAACACCCCCGGCATATTGAAGGTATGCGATTACTGGCTGATATCGGCAGCCGTCTCAGTGTCCATGAGGATGCTGAATTTCTTCTGGCAACTGCCATCGAACTGGCTCCCGACAATATCCAGTTGCGAATTGATTATATTCAGGTTCTTCGAAAACGGCAAAAATTCGCCTTGGCACTTGAGCAGGCCGAGACCTTACTCGAACGCGACCCGGAAAGCCCGGTTTTCCAGTCGCTATTTGCCATTGAGAGCATGCAAGCCGGAAATTACGAAGCGGCGCTCAACAGCTTTGACAACGTTCTGAAGAAATTACCCGATGATCCCGCGACCCTGACATCGCGGGGGCATGCCTTAAAAACCTGTGGCCGCTCCAATGACGCCGTCGCCTCGTACCAGAAAGCACTCGCCGCCGATCCCAAACATGGCGATGCATGGTATGCGCTTGCCAATTTGAAAACCCATCATTTCTCCGATGCCGATATCAAGTCCATGCAGGCAACACAGAGCAATGAACAGCTGCCTTTAATGTCACGCATACATATCGCATTTGCGCTCGGCAAAGCGTTTGAAGATGCTGGCGCATATGATCAGGCTTTCGAAAATTACGCTCGGGGCAATCAACTGAAAAAGTCTCAGACACGCTATACCAGCTCGCAAATGACGGCCGAATTAGACGCGCAAAAACAATATTGTACGCGTGAGCTGTTTGCCAGCAATGCCGGTCACGGCCATGCCGCCGCCGATCCGATTTTTATCGTCGGTCTGCCGCGCGCCGGATCCACTTTGCTGGAACAGATATTATCCTCACATAGTCAGGTGGACGGGACGCTCGAACTGCCGAATATTCTATCGCTCGCCCATCGTCTGCGCGGTCGCAATCTTCAATCCGACAAACATCGCTATCCACGCATTCTCGGTGAGCTCGACCCACAACAATTAGATGATCTGGGCCGGAACTATATCGACGGAACCATGATACACCGCCAGGGTGCAGCCTTCTTCACAGATAAAATGCCGAATAATTTTCGTCATATCGGTCTTATTCACCTGATCCTGCCAAATGCGAAAATAATCGACGCCCGCCGCAATCCGATGGATTGCTGCTGGTCCGGCTTCAAACAATTATTCGCAGAAGGGCAGGAGTTTTCCTACGGACTCGAAGATATCGGGACATATTACCGGAACTATGTCGATATGATGGCCCACTGGCATGCTGTTCTGCCGGAAAACCGTATTCTACATGTCCAGCACGAGGATGTTTTGGATGATCTCGAAGGGGAGGTCCGGCGCATTCTCGATTATTGCGGCTTACCATTCGAAGAGAATTGTCTGAATTTTCACGAGAATAAACGCGCTGTAAGAACGGCAAGTTCCGAGCAGGTGCGGCGCCCCGTGAATAAAAGCGGCCTCGAGCAATGGCGCCCGTTCGAGGCCAACCTGCAGCCTTTAATAGACGCGCTTGGACTGGAAACTCTTGCTTTTGAAAGGTCAAATAATGTCAAAAAGGTCTGATGAAGCGCTGATCGCTTTACGCCAGATTCAACGACGAACCGAACTGGCATCGAAACGTCTTGCTCAAACAGCTCAACTTACCCCGTCACAATTGCAAGTGTTGCAGATCCTTGACGAAAAAGGCGAGACGCCAGCCGGTGAGTTGTCTGAACTAACCCAGTTAAAGCAGGCAACCATCACGAGTCTTCTAGACAAACTCGAGCGTCGCGGCCTGGTCAACCGGCGACGTTGTCAGCTTGATCGCAGACGCGTCTGGATCAAAATACAGAGGGATGGTATCGCTGCATTGGAGGCCGCGCCAGATTTGCTGCAGGATACTTTTTCCAACCGGTTCGCAAAACTCGCAGACTGGGAACAATCCATGCTGGTCGCCGCACTCGAGCGGGTCTCGAGCTTAATGAATGCGGAACGTCTGGACGCCGCCCCGGTTCTCGATATTGGCGCGTTGGACGAGAAGCCAACATAATATCAGACTGCAGACAGCGACCTAATACCCGACGCTAAAACTTAAAATCTCAGACCGAAAACAAGCCTTCAAGCGCAAGCCGCAGCAGACAAGTTACTGATCTCAGCTGAAAGGAACATGCGCCTTTTAATCCGCTCGATTTTGACGCATGATGGCGGCTCGATTTGCTAGAATTGGGACACTCTGAATGACGATTGTAAACCAAACCAACCTCCCGCCACGTGTCGAGGCGGACACCATGGGACCTGTTAATGTCCCAGGCGACAAATATTGGGGGGCACAGGCGCAGCGCAGCCTCGGAAACTTCAAAATCGGATGGGAAAAACAGCCTCAACCGATCGTCCGCGCACTGGGCATCGTCAAACGGGCTGCAGCTGAAGCTAATATGGCATTAGGCAAACTCAATACCGGGCTCGGCGCCGCAATAGTGAAAGCGGCGAATGAGGTCATCGAAGGCAAGCTTGATGCGCATTTTCCACTTGTCGTCTGGCAGACGGGATCCGGAACACAGTCGAACATGAATGCGAACGAAGTCATTGCTAATCGCGCAATTGAAATCCTCAACGGTGAAATTGGCAGCAAGTCACCGGTCCATCCCAATGATCACTGTAATATGTCGCAAAGCTCGAATGACACCTTTCCGACAGCGATGCATATCGCGGCCGCCGAGGAAATCACACACCGCCTGCTACCGGCGCTTCAAACGCTTCAGAATGCCATGAATGATAAGGCGCAAGCCTGGTCCGCCATCATCAAGATTGGCCGGACCCATACACAGGATGCGACGCCGGTAACACTGGGGCAGGAGTTTTCCGGCTATGCGAAACAATTAGAGAATGGTCTCGAACGCATCGAGGGCACACTGGCCGGACTGCTAGAACTCGCCCAAGGCGGCACTGCTGTCGGAACCGGATTATCCGCGCCAGTTGGATTTGCCGAAGGCGTTGCTGACAAGATCGCGCAAATTACCGGCTTGAACTTTTCCACCGCGCCAAACAAATTCGAAGCGCTGGCGGCGCATGACGCCATGGTCCATGCCCATGGTGCGATCACAACTGTCGCCATGGCGTGCTTCAAAATTGCAAATGACATCCGTTTCCTGGGCTCGGGCCCAAGATCCGGGCTTGGCGAACTCGCGCTGCCGGAAAATGAACCGGGCAGCTCGATTATGCCCGGCAAAGTTAACCCAACGCAGTGTGAAGCGATGACTCAAGTCTGCGCCCATATACACGGCAATAATGCGGCAATCAGTTTCGCCGGAAGCCAGGGGCATTTCGAACTTAACGTTTTCAACCCGATGATGTCGTATAATTTGTTACAATCCATTAGGCTTCTGTCTGATGCGGCGGTGTCCTTTACAGAAAACTGCGTCATTGGCATCGAACCGCGACTCGAAAACATACAAAAAGGGCTCGAAAACTCACTCATGCTGGTGACGCCTTTAAAGGAAAAATACGGTTATGACCGAGCTGCCAAGATTGCGAAGACAGCTCACAAAAATGGCACCACACTTAGAGAGGAAGCGATTGCGGATGGCATCCCCGCGGACGATTTCGATGCAATTGTGGTCCCGGCAAAAATGATCAGCCCAGGCTGATCGCAACCAATTCGCGCTAATAATCTAATTTTAACGACGACTATAAGGAATCTGGATGATGGCATCACCCATCGGATCAAAAGAAAACCCGTCTCAATTCGACGTTCTCGACAAACTGGCCAAAGATGAACCATATTTTGTCATCCGGGCTCAGGACCCGTTATCAAGCGCTCTGGTCGAGCTCCACGCATATATCGGTGCGGGTCAGTCCGGCGCTGCGCACAACAAGCTCGCCGAGATTATGTCATTAACAGCCGCGCGCGCGCCACGGCCGGCTTCCAGTCCGAAGTACCGAGAGACATTCGCAATCTCCCTATCCATGGAGCAATGGCGCAATTCCAACCCGGATATGAAATAATCTATCAAATAGCGTGCGCCAGCTGGCTGGCGCACGCCCTTATCTCGATCGGCCCCGTCTTTACAGGTTTTTGTCGCTTGGCTGCTTTTCAGTCTGACCAACCAGGTCGAGAATTGTCCTGTGGCCAATCTCGTTTTCTGACAATCTCTGTAGTGACTCAGTTACCCGCAGCATATCATCAGCCTCCAGGGCCGAGGACTGCGCTAGATCGAATGATCTGCGATACGCCGCACGTGCCTGCTGGAAATCCGAGACCACCTCGGCACACACCCCACTATTGTGTGCCGCTGATACCGACGCCGGATAGTCGACCGCCAAAGCCTGCCAAATCGGGCAGGATGCATGCCCGTCACTGCGGGCAACCTCGGCAGCGCGGACAAATTTAGCATCTGCAGCAACCATAGGGTCGGCATCCGTCATAAGAAACGCCGCTCGCACCCGGCGATGATACGGCGCGATATCATTGCGAACCCGCCTCAGAGTCTGCCTTAGCGCCGACCGCACCAAATGGTCAGACGGACCACGATAATGATGCCCGCCATATCTGTGGGTATAATTATACCGGTCATTCGCCCGCCGAACACGGTCATGGCGATCACCGTGGTATTCATCATGCTCGTCTCGCGACCGGTACCCATAGTCAGAAGCCCGCCATGGCAAGTCATGGCATGTCCGGTCGGATGCGCTGCTACGGTAGCTTTTGCTGAAAACAACCTGTCTGGTGCGGGCATCTATCAAGCGCGGCCTGACATTCACACGAACTGTTTCGTCAAAGCATAATTCATCAATTTCGATCCGTCGTTCGCAATCAAACAGACCGTCCCACTCGACACATTTTGAACTTGTGTGGATATACTCGCGGACCTGATGATCCGCGATTGTGATCACACCGGAATAGGTCCCGGCGACGCGCATTGGTGATGTCCGGGATGTCGAAACACGAAACCACGGACGGCCGTCAAATTCGGCGGCGGACAACATACGCTCGAATTCGCCTCGATACCAAAATCCGGCCGGCCCCGAAAAATCATCAACGCTGACATTGCGAATTGCCGCAGCAGCTTCGCTGCTTGGTAGAACCGGGGCGTCATAGACAATGCCCGGCGACGCACACGACGCCAGCACCCCCAAAGCAAACAGACCTACAGAACATTTCTTCATATCATTCATCCCCAATGACGAACCTTAAGAAATGACATCCGGGGTGAACCGCACCTGAACAATCAGACGGCTGAAACCATGTAGCAACCTACCGCAAGGTCATGCTTGAAGTCCGTTAAGCATCGCGTCAATTTCGGATCAGATTGAACTTATGAGGTCCCGATGTCTGCTGTTGCCCCCCTTTTCCAACCCCTAAAAATCCGTGGAATGACTATCCCAAATCGCGTTGTCATGGCACCCATGACCCGCTCTTTTTCGCCAGACGGCGTACCCGGCCAAGATGTTGTCGACTATTATGCGCGGCGCTCCGACGCTGATGTCGGCTTGATCATAACTGAGGGCACGACTGTTGAGCGCGGCGGCGCCTCAAATGATCCCAGAGTCCCGAATTTTCACACTGACGCCGCACTGAAAGGCTGGAAAGCAGTCGTCGAGGGCGTACATGCCCATGCCGGAAAAATCGCACCTCAACTCTGGCATGTCGGCATGATGCGGAAGCCGGGCACCGGCCCCTATCCTGATGCCGTCTCAGACAGCCCGTCCGGCCGCACCCATAAGGGCAAGCAGATTCTTCCCGAACCAACTGAAGCGGAAGTAGATGATATGGTTATGGCCTATGCTGACGCTGCCGGAGAGGCGGCCCGGCTAGGCTTTGACTGTATCGAGATACATGGCGCGCATGGCTATCTGATTGATGAGTTCTTCTGGGATGTCATGAACACCCGCGCAGACCGTTATGGTGGTGACCTTACAGATCGCGCCCAATTTGCCGGCGAGATCATCAAGGAATGCCGTAAGCAGGTCGGAACGGACATCCCTATCATTCTGAGATTTTCGCAATGGAAGCAGCAAGACTATGCAGCGCGACTGGCCGAAACACCACAAGAATTGGAAGCCTTCTTAAAAGTATTCACGGATGCGGGGGTCGACGTTCTGCATGCCTCGCAACGCCGCTGGTGGGAGGCCGAGTTCCCTGAAATTGACGGTGACAATGGTCTAAATCTCGCCGGCTGGTGCAAAAAATTAACTGGCTTGCCGTCAATTACGGTCGGCTCGGTTGGATTAGGGTCCGACTTTACCGGCGCATTTCGGGGCGAAGATTCCAAACGCCGTCCGATTGTCGACGTAATCGAGCGTCTCGATAAAGGCGAATTCGATATGGTGGGAATTGGCCGGGCCTTATTGCAAGATCCATTTTGGGCCAAAAAAATAAAACTTGGGCAAACCGATCAGCTCGAGGATTATGATGCAAAAGCCTTGGCGACCTTGTATTGAGGAAAATCCCTGATTAAAATCGCAAGACCGACCATAATGACCCTTCATGGTAATCAGATCCGCCTGGATATTATACGTCCTGAGCCGGCAACCATCCCCGGTTAGCGCGTCCGATAATAATCTTGCCAAAAAATGACTCACATGTCATTTTTTTTGAAAAGGAAGTCAGATGTCGACAATTATCAAATATATTTTTGAATATGGCGCTTTGGTTTTTGCCTTCGGTCTAATGGCGCCGCTAATTGCCCAGACCCTTGTCGCTTTCGGGATTATTGGGATATTCGGCCTGTCACCATTTTTCATAGGCTGTCTCATTGCCGGCCTATACGGATTATTCGCACAAGTTAAGGGGCGATGGATATGATCGAAAATGAAATCAAGGGATCTGAATCACCCGAATCCCTGATGCGGCAAGAACGAGAAATTGCACGCAAACATATCGGCAAGTTTCCATATTTTGCGGTGATATGGGCGTTTACCAATCTCGCTGTCTGGCTTTCGCTCTGGCCGCTTGTCTTACTTGATATCCTGCCATTATGGGCCGGCTTCATCATTGCAACCATCAGTATCAGTCTGTGCTATCTACCATCACATGAGGCCCAGCACGATATTATTGCGCGACCGGGTGAGAAGCTGTATTGGCTGAATGAGCTGATCGGGCATCTGTCGGTTATCCCGCTGGTCACGCCGTACCGCGCCCTGCGATTTACGCATCTGGAGCATCACAAGCACACCAATGATCCAGATTTCGATCCTGATTACAGCACCAGAGCATCCAGCCCCTTGGGAGCGATATGGAAAAGCCTTGTCGATCGCCAACCGGGCGCGACCGAAGGGCTAAACGGATACGCCAATGCCCTCGAACGGGTTGGTCGCCCCGAAGTTGTCACTGAAACCGCGATCGCCAATCTGATTTATTTCAGCATACTGTTTGCATTAGCCTGGTCAGGTTATGCATTCGAAGCGGTTTTTATTTGGTGGCTGCCGCGCCACATTGCAATCACTTATATTCAGTTCTTTTTGAGCTGGGCACCGCACCATCCCGCCGATGAAACCGAACGCTATCGGAATACGCGGAGTTTTAGATCCCGACTTGGAAATATCGGGTCCCTGGGCATGCAATACCACATCGTACATCATCTGCATCCGAGAATTCCACTATACCGGACGCCGATGGCCTATTGGGAGATGCGGGATATTCTAGAAAAACGCGGTGCGCGGGTCGACGAACTCTGACCCTCGCCTACCACTCGCCAATATTCTGCATACTGGCCCATGGCTCTATAAGCTCTTTCGGCCCGCCCTTTTGAAGCAACTCGACCGATATTCCGTCCGGCGAACGAACAAACGCCATACGGCCATCACGAGGCGGCCGGTTAATTGTAACACCAAGGCTCTGAAGCCGTTCGCAGGCCGCATAGATATCTTCGACTTGGTAGGCCAAATGTCCGAAATTCCGGCCACCCGTATAGACTTCCTTATCCCAATTATGGGTCAGTTCTATCATCGGAATATTCATCTCGGTCGGGCGCTTATCCGTTGGCAGGCCACCTAAACGATCAATGTCGGCGGGCGAGGCCAGAAACACCAATGTAAAACGCCCTGGCTCGCTATCATATCTAGCCACTTCAGTAAGACCGAGACCTTCAACATAGAACTTTATAGACGCACCAATGTCTTCAACTCGAACCATAGTGTGTAGAAATTCAATGTTCATTTCACTGCTCTCCCTTCAGACGCTCGACTTCCTCGGCCAGGGTCGGCGGCATGAAACGGTAATAATAGGCCGTTACAAGATAAAGCATGCCAACAATCACGAGCATGACAAAAATAAATGTCAGGAAAGTATGCAGCATATACCCGCGCTCGAACGGGCCTTCGACCGCCCCCATCAAACGCCAAACGCCGTCCCAAATCCGGTTAAACGCCGCGATCAATATGGGCAGAAGCAGGCCAGCACCAATCGACGACAGACAGCGATAGGTCGCAGCTCTCGGGCCTTCGGTTCTAATATAGCTGGCAATATAGGCCTCCCGGTCAATATCCTCGCTCAGCATGCCGAGCTCGACATTTGAATCATAGACTTCACCGGCAAAGGTTCCCATCCGCGACCACGCCCAGCACAGACCCAAGCCCCAGGCCAGCAGGCCCGCGATCATGCCAAAATATAACAGCGTTATAAAATCCATTCTTGTCTCCCGGCACAATCCGTCAGGCCTCAGTGGTCCGTCTTACGTGCTCATAAGTCAACATTGCCCGCTTCCTGTCCACGCCCCAATGGTAATTATGCAAACGATTGTCCGACGCAAGCACCCGGTGACAGGGAATGAGCCACGCGACCGGATTAGCCCCGACGGCGGTACCGACCGCACGCGCGGCTTTGGGGTGGCCGGCAAGCTTGGCAAGATCCCCATAGGTCCTGATCTGCCCAGTCGGAATATCCATTAATGCGCGCCATATTTGTCGTCTGAATGGTGTACCGTAAAGCGCCACAGGGATCGGCTCGGATGAAACAAATATCTTGGTTGCCCACGCTTGCCCCACATCATCGTCGCGCATGAAGCGAGCCTTTGAGTAACGCTGTTCCAGCCGCAATAATATTTCTGCCTCAGCATAGCCCTGATGCTCGAAGCCGGTTTTAGGACTGGCCGACTCGTCGACAAAACAAAGGTCGCTCAAACCTCGCTCGGAACTGAGAAAGAACGCCGCGCCAAAAGGCGTCTCGGCGCGACCGTAAACCAGATCAACATTGCGACCCCCGGATTTCGCTTCACCGGGTGATAAACCCTCATGCGCAATAAACAGATCATGCAGCCTGGACGGGGACGACAGACCGATTTGATACGCCGTATCCAGCACGCTTGCGCCTTGTTGCAAGAGACTGCCGGCTTCGGAATGCGCAATCATGGCCATATACTGGCGCGGGCTGATACCGGCCCAGAGACAAAACTCCCGCTGGAAATAGTCGGGTGATACGCCGGCTTTCATCGCGCAACTTCTCAAATCCGGCCAGTCCCGCCAGGTTTCGCCCAAATAGGCGAGGCTCGCGGCGATTCTTCGATACGAAGTTGATCTATCTTCCAAACTTATTTCATCTGCCATAATGTGAGTTTGCCAAGCCCCGGATCGGAACGCCACCCGTTTCTTGCTCTGCCGATGGGCTCTTGGCAAAGATCACCAAATTAAAAATTACACTGTGACACACGGCATGAAGGGAGACAGGAATGAAAGAGCTTGAAGGCAAAGTCGCTTTCGTGACAGGCGCGGCGTCCGGAATTGGTCTCGGCATCGTTGAGGCATTGGCTCAGGCTGGGGTCAAAGTCATGATGTGCGACATTGAGAAAGCCCCTCTGGAAGAAGCCGCGGCGGCGCTACGTCAAACTAATGTGGATGTTGAAACCGTAATCGCGGACGTTTCAATCAAAGCACAACTCCAGGCGGGCGCCGACGAAACAATCAAAAAATACGGCAAAGTACATATATTGGTGAACAATGCCGGTGTCGGCGGTGGCGGTGGCTATGGTGCCTGGAACGACAATACCTGGAACTGGACGCTGGATGTCAACTTGTTTGGCGTTATCTATGGCGTCGAGATTTTCGGTCCACTCATCGAGCAGCATGGCGAAGGCGGACAGATCGTATCGACCGCTTCAATCGCAGGATTATGGTCGGGCAATGGCGCGCCTTATAATGTCTCGAAATACGGCGTCGTTGGCCTTTCCGAAGGTCTGCGACTGGAACTTGCGCCAAAGAATATTGGCGTCTCTGTTCTCTGCCCCGGAATTATCAGGACGAAAATCATGGATTCCGAGCGGAACATGCCTGAACGGTTTGGCGACACCAGACCTCAACTTGATCTATCAATCGACGCCGATGCTGAGGAATTCATGGCCGCGTTCCGTGCCCGAATCGAAGCTGGCATCGATCCGCTTTATGTCGGCGAACTCGTCCGGGAGGGGATTGAAAAGGATTGGGATTATATCTTCACCGACAATGAATTCGAACCGATGATTGATATGCGGTTTGGCGCAATAAAGGCGGCTTTTGCGCGGATCCGTGATCGCGAACCGCGTCGTTAGCATAGAAAAACAGCCCGTGGCATTAACACCACGGGCTGTCTGTTAGCTTGCCAGGGTTTTGGCCACCGCCTCACGCTCTCCGCACTCGCGGACATGGCGCACAATGACTAGATCCGTTCGATGATGATCGCAGGCGCCATCCCACCAGCCGCACACATCGTGACCAGGCCGTACCGCCCGCCAGAGCGCTCGAGTTCGTCAAGAGCGGTTCCGATCAGAATCGATCCGGTCGCGCCAATCGGATGACCAAGCGCCATCGCTCCACCATTGATATTGACTTTCGAACGATCAAGATCGAGGTCACGAATGAACTTTTCGGCCACCACCGAAAACGCCTCATTTATCTCGAAAACGTCAATGTCGTCTTTGCTTAAACCAGCTTTCTCAAGGACTTTCTGCGCCGCAGGGACCGGCGCGTTCAGCATCAAAGTCGGACAATCGCCCATATTTGCGGTTGCGACGATCCGGGCCCGCGGGGTCAGCCCATTTTTGTTGGCATAGGCTTCAGACGCGACCAGAATTGCGGCCGCGCCGTCAACGACACCTGACGAGTTTCCGGCATGATGGACGTGTGTCATTTTGCCTTCGAGCTGTGGATACTTCTGCAGGACCATGTCACCATAGGTTGTGCCGTTCTCATCGATCGGAATTCCCATGAACATGTCAAAAACAGTCCGCAGTCCAGCCAGAGTTTCCATTGTTGTCCCCGGCCGCGGAAACTCTTCCTTGTCGAGTGCAAGCGAGCCATCTTCATTATAGACTGGCACAATCGACTTATCGAACCGTCCTTCCGCAATGGCCACGGCAGCACGCTGCTGGCTGACAAATGCCAGGCGATCGACGGCTTCGCGGTCAATCCCCTCAAGCGTTGCGATCGCGTCCGCACAGACACCTTGCTGGCTCTGCGGGTGCTTCGCTCTCAATCTCAAATTACCGCTATCCACCATGGGCGGCGTTTTGGGGTCGGCCGAGGCTGCGGTATAGCTCATCATTTCGGTGCCACCGGCAATAACCAGATCTTCCATGCCCGACATAATCTGCGCTGCCGCCAGACTTACCGTCGTTATCCCCGAGCCGCAAAACCTATCGAGCGTCAGGCCGGACGCCTTGACATCATAATTCGCATCAAGCGCCGCCATTCGTCCTAAATCACCACCCTGCAGACCGCGCTGCGAACTGGTCCCCCAGATAATATCGTCGATGTCTGCTGTGTTGAGGTTGTTCCGGTCACGCAGGGCCGCCAGAACCGTTGCCGCCAAATGCTGGGGATGAAGATGCGCCAGCGCCCCTTTTCCCTGTTTGCCAATCCCGCGCGGGGTCCGGCACGCATCGATAATATATGCTTCAGCCATATGTTTCCTCCATACTTATATTATGTTGCCGCTCAGGGCTGGCATTAACTCTCAACAGTGAAAGTCAGTCCCGCATTCTGTTGCAACCGATCAACCAGTGGCGCCGCCATTGCCGGGGCGGGCGTATAGATGCCGCCGGGTGTTGCGCTGGCTTCGTTGACCAGAGTCAGCGCGGCTTCAGTGAGCATTTTCGAAGTAGAGCCATAGCCCGGGTCACGATCGCCGGTTACGCCCACTTTTATCACGTCGCCGGCTGCTGTCGTGCCGTAGAACAGAACATCATAAAAGCCGGTATCGCGCTCTTCCTTTGTCGGCCCTTCGCCCGGCTTAGGGGCTTCATCACCACCAATTACATCAGTTTTCGCAACGATCTCGGCAGCATTTTTGCCGGCCTCGCCGGGCCCCGTCAGCATCATTTCGTCATATTTGAAATCCTCGCCATAGGCATGACCAAATAGCGTATTCGAGCGATGGACGTTCTTTGTATTAATCGCCGCCATCACAAATGGTGCCGACCAGCTACCAATATCGGTGTCTTCCACCGGCGCATTTCCGGGCGGTTGATCGGGACCGGTAAAGCCTTCGCAAAGACTGTACGGATTAACCAGAAGCCCAATCAGTTTGGGATCTTTCTGAACCGCCTCCATTGTCGCCCGCATTGAATACGCCGTACCGCCAGAGAATTTACCCTGCATTTGCCGTACGCGTCCTTTAACCCGTGTCGCCGGCGCACCGAATTTTTCCTGTGCAGCTTGCTCAAGGAACCAAATGCCGAGATCAAAAGGTATTGAGTCAAACCCACATGAGAACACGATCCGCGCGCCGCTGGCCTTTGCGGCATCCGAATATTTCTCAATCATCTGGGCCATCCAGGCCGGCTCGCCGCACAGGTCGACATAATCTGTTCCGGTCTCTGCGCAGGCACTAACCAGCGCCTCGCCATATAATTGATACGGACCAACCGTCGTCGCAACGCAACCGGCGCGCGCAGCCATGGCTTTCAGACTGCCGGCCTCGTCGGCATTTGCAACGATCAAAGGCGTGTCAGCCGGAGCGCCGATTTCATCTCTAACCTGTGCGAGCTTTTCAAGACTGCGGGCGGCCATTGCCCAGCGAACATCCTTACCATTGCCATATTGCTGATTAAGATACTCGGCCACAAGTCGTCCCGTATATCCGGTTGCGCCATAAACTATTACGTCAAACTCTCGTCCTTGCGCCATTCTCGCTTCTCCCTAAATCGAATACCAAGAGAGACGTGTCTTAAATGGCTGCAAAAAGCAATCTCTATCGCAACGTCAAAGCCCGAGAACATCGTCCATATTATACAATCCCGGCGCCTTCCCGCAGACCCAGCTCGCGGCGCTAACAGCACCATGAGCGAATACTTTTCGATCAAGCGCCTGATGCGACAGGCTAACAATTTCCAGAGGCGAACCAAATGCCACGCTGTGATCGCCGATCACCCCGCCCAGACGCCGCACTGAGAACCCGATATCGCCGAGTGTCCGGCCTGCCTCCGGTCCGTCATAAGGGGCTGACTTTAGCGCCGCCAGATCCCGTCCACGGCCCTTGGCAGCGGCCTCACCCAACATCAATGCGGTTCCCGATGGCGCATCCTGCTTTAATGCGTGATGGCTTTCGGAAATTTCAATATCCCAGCCAGAGCCGAGTTTCTCGGCTGCAATCCGAACCAGTGATTCAAGCAGATTAACGCCAAGCGAGAAATTACCCGCTTTGACAATTGCGAGCCGCTCCGCGGCCTGAAGAATCTCACTTTGTTGCTGCTCGGAGAAGCCGGTCGTTCCTATGACCGCATGCTTCACGCCAAGGTCGGGCAAACGGGCCAAAGCCGCCACAGTTGCCGCCGGTCTTGTAAAATCAATCCAGACGTCGCTATTGGCGGCCGCAGCCCCGACATCACTCATTGTGACAATTCCGATCGGTTCACGCCCTGCCAACCGGCCAAGATCGGCCCCGATATCGGACGACCCGGAGGCTTCTGTTCCGCCCGACACCTGATGGCCAAGATCCATTGCTGCTGCAATGATCTGCCGCCCCATACGCCCGGCTGCACCAGCCACACAGATTTTAGATGATACTGTCATTCCCGCTCTATACCCCGACCCCGTTTCGATTGCGAGCTTTTCTCGGCACGCAGCACCTATCCGATAAATTCGAACAATGATATTGCGGCCGCATGTATCAGATAACTGCTCGCGGACCGCGCACCGAAATCGAAACAGCTTGGGACCTCCTTGCCTGGACCGACCCGTCTCCGGCAGACGCCGTTGACGCTAAAGAAGACACCCGCCTGACCTGGCGCCTGGATGCCTATGCACAAAGCCAGTCCGACGCGGAAGACTGCGCGGCATTGATCAGACAAAGTTCGCCATCGCTCAACCCGGTGATCGAGGCGCTGGCCGACCGCGACTGGATAAAAGTCTCGCTAGAGGGGCTACCTGCTGTCGAAGCGGGCTCTTTCATCGTTGCCGGTAGCCATGTCCTGACCCAGGCTGCCCCCGGAAAAACAAGCATTCTCATCGAAGCCGGTCCGGCCTTCGGCACAGGTCACCACGGTACAACATTAGGCTGCCTGAAAGCGCTTGAACATATTCACCGTCGATCCAGGCCTGCGAAAGTTCTCGATGTTGGTGCCGGCTCGGGTGTCCTTGCAATTGCCGCACTCAAATCAGGTAGCAATCTGGCGTTAGGAACCGATATCGACGTTCAAAGCGTCGACATCGCGACCGAGAACGCGGCAAAAAATCATACCGGCCGACAGTTTAAAAGCCTGCATGGTCGCGGCGCGGCACTATCAGTGATCCACAATCGGGCGCCATACGACCTGATCTTTGCAAATATAATTGCGCGTCCCCTGACACAGCTGGCCCCGCATTTGGTTCCACTGCTCAAACCAAACGGGCATATTGTGCTCTCCGGATTGCTGAATCATCAGGAACCACTGATCCGCAAAGCCTATAATTCAAGAGGCCTCGCTCTCGTAAAACGCTTCCGTCAGGATGGCTGGTCCTCATTATTATTTAAACGCCCTCTCGCGCCATAAAAAAAGCGATTGGCCTCAATCCCAACCGACGCTAAATAGGTCGTATGAGACAATCATTCGACGTTAAAGGTGGGCCGCATATCGGCGCCACAAACCTCGCCCTTTTACGGGGTGAGATGAGCCGGCAAAATCTCGACGGGTTCTATGTCCCGCACGATGATGAGTATCAAAATGAATACCTGCCTGAAGCCAATGAGCGTCTCGCATGGTGCACGGGTTTCACAGGCTCGTTCGGCTCGGCTCTGATCTTTCAGGATCAGGCAATCCTGTTCGTTGACGGTCGATATACTTTGCAAGGGGCCGACCAGACCGACCCGGACTTATTTTCCTGCGTCGCGACACCAGACCCCGGTCCATTTGGCTGGCTGGCCCAGCAACAGATGCAGGGGCAGCGTATCGGGTTTGACCCCAAGCTGGTATCACCGAATGATGCCAGCAGATTGAAGCTGGCCGCGAATAAAGCCGGTGCTGCCATTGTCGAAGTCACCGATAGTCCGCTTGATAAAGTCTGGGTCGACCGGCCCGCCCAGCCAAATGCCAAAATCCATCCCCATCCCATTCATCTGGCGGGGGAATCCTCTACGGCCAAGATTTCAAAACTCACCGCGCAAATGCGCGAGGAGCGTGTCGACGCGCTGATTGTGACTTCGCCGGCAAGTCTCGCCTGGCTATTCAATATTCGTGGCGGCGACGTCGCCTGCAGCCCGCTGCCTTTGGGGCGAGCCATCCTGTCGGCTGACGGTTCGGCCGATCTTTTTATCAATCTCGACAAAAAGACCGATTCACTGGCCGAGCATCTCGGGCCTGATATCAAATTAAAGCCTGAGCTCGCACTGGATGCAGCACTAGATGCGTTAAGCGGGAAAACCGTAAGCCTCGACCCCGGTCAGGCATCGAGCTGGTTCTTCTCGAAACTCGATCAATGTGGTGCGAGCATCAAGCGGCAGGACGATCCCGTTGCATTACCGAGAGCCTGCAAAAATGCCGCCGAACTGAGCGGCACGGTCACCGCCCACAAGCGTGACGCAATTGCCTTGTGTCGTTTTCTACATTGGCTTGCAACAACTGGTCAAAGCGGGAAGATCACGGAGATCGACGCCGCCATGCAGCTCGAGACCTATCGTGACCAGCTCCCGGGCCTGAAGGACCTCTCATTTGAGACCATTTCAGGGGCCGGTCCGAATGGAGCACTACCGCATTATCGTGTCTCTTCGGCATCGAACCTTCCGCTTGCGACCGGTAGCCTCTATCTGGTTGACAGTGGCGGACAATATCTTGACGGCACGACCGACGTAACACGGACCGTCGCCATTGGTACGCCAAGCGATGAGATGAAGCGGCATTATACACTTGTCCTGAAAGGGCATATCGCACTCGATGCGGTCCGCTTCCCGGCCGGAACGACCGGCACCCAGCTTGATATTCTGGCGCGGTTCGCCCTGTGGCAGGCCGGACTGGATTATGATCATGGCACAGGCCATGGCGTCGGCGTGTATCTCGGCGTCCATGAAGGACCGCATCGCATTGCCAAAGCCCCTAATAATATCGCTCTTGAAGCCGGAATGATCGTCTCGAATGAACCCGGTTTCTATAAAGAAGGCGCCTACGGCATCCGTATTGAAAACCTGCAATATGTTACGCCGGCTGAGGAAATCGAAGGTGGCGACCGGCCGATGCTTGGTTTCGAATGTCTGACATTCGCGCCATTATGCCGCGAACTCATCGTGATTGATCTATTGTCACAGGCCGAACGCGACTGGGTTGACGATTATCACCAACGTGTACTGGCGGAAGTCGGGCCGAAACTTGACGAAGCCGCTTGTGAGGCATGGCTCGTGGCGGCCTGCGCACCACTCTAGCCGGCGGCGATATATTCAATCCACTCGGCTTCGGTCATTATCGTCAAACCGAGTTGCTCGGCTTTTTTCAGTTTCGATCCGGCGCCGGCCCCAGCCACGACAATATCCGTTTTGGAGGACACCGAACCGGCAACTTTTGCCCCTAACGCAGCGGCCCGGGCTTTCGCCTCATCCCGGGTTAGCGTCTCCAAGGCGCCGGTAAAAACGACCGTCTTGCCGGCCACCACGCTGCCCATGGAAGGCGCTTCGGCGTCGATAATCTGCAGTTCGCTCAATAACGCATCGAGCATTTCCCGATTATGCGCTTGGCGGGCAAAGCCGGTCAGACTGTTAACAGCCGTTTGTCCGATCCCGTCAATCGACAACAAATAGGCTTCCTGTTCAGTCTCGGCATGTTCGGCGGCAGCGATCACAGTCTCCCAAAACGCTGACCATGACAGGAAAGTCCGCGCGAGCAGCTGCGATGTGGTCTCGCCAACATGGCGGATACCAAGGCCGTTTAGAAAACGTGCAAACGGAACAGCACGATGCGCCTCGATAGCCCCGAGCAGCTTTGCTTCCGAGGTTGCGCCAAACCCGTCCCACCGCGACAGAGCGGGTAATCCCGTCCCGGCAATCCTTTGTGATAATTGAAAAATATGTTGCGGCGCCGTGACGACGCCCTTGTCAAAGAATAGCTCGATCTGACGTCCGCCCAGACCATCAATATCGAGCGCCTTACGCGATACAAAATGCTTTAATTTCTCGATGATTTGCGCCGGACATGACAGTCCACCAGTACAGCGGCGACGCACATCTTCTTCACCCTTTTCATCAATTTCGCGTTCCGCTGGCGCGCCACATTCGGGACAATTTTTTGGCATTTGGTAGGATGGCGAGCGATTTTCCCGCTCCGGGTCGACGACTCTAACAATTTGCGGGATAACATCTCCGGCCCTTTGAATCTCGACGCTGTCTCCGACACGTAAATCTAACCGGGCGATTTCGTCTTCGTTATGAACCGTCGCATTCGAGACCACCACACCCCCAACCGATACCGGTAACAGTCTGGCGACCGGTGTCAGCGTGCCGGTCCGGCCGACCTGTATATCAATCGCCTCTAGTCGCGTCTGGGCTTTTTCCGCCGGAAATTTATGCGCAATAGCCCATCTCGGAAACCGACTGACCTGGCCGAGACGCTGCTGCCAGTCCAACCGATCAACCTTGTAGACGACACCATCAATATCATAGCCCAGTGACGCCCTTTGCTCTGTCAGAGCCTGATAGGCCAGCAGCAGATCATCCGTCCGAAGATGACGTTGAAAATATGGGTTCGTTTTGAAGCCCCATGCCTTGAAAAAAGCGATAGCCTCAGTCTGTGTCGTTGCAAAGTCCGACGACACATCCCCCCAAGCATAGGCAAAGAATTTCAACCGCCGCGACTTCGTAATCGACACATCTAGCTGGCGAAGGCCACCCGCAGCCGCATTTCTGGGATTGGCAAAGGTTTTCCGACCGGCCTCAGCCTCACGATGGTTCAGCGCCAGAAAGTCCTGCGTATCAATATAGACTTCCCCACGAATTTCGATCTCGTCGGGCCAGCCATCTCCTGAAAGCTGTTGAGGTATTTCACCGATTGTCCGCGCATTTTCTGTAACATCCTCGCCCTGCTGGCCATCGCCCCGCGTTGTGGCCGAAACCAGAGCGCCGTTGCGATAGGTCAGGCTTAGCGACAGTCCGTCTATTTTCGGCTCAGACGTCAAAGCCAGCTCTTGCTCCGCTCCGATCCCGAGAAACCGTCGGATCCGATCACCAAAATCCCGAACATCCTCGGACGTGAATGCATTATCCAAGGATAACATCGGCTTCAGATGTTGTGCCTTTTTGAACCCATCAGCGAGACTTCCACCAACGCGATCGGATGGACTATCCTTGCGTTTAAGCGCCGGAAATCGCGTTTCAATCGCGCTATTGCGCTGGCGCAGCGCGTCATACTCCGCATCAGTCAAATGCGGGTCATCGTCACGATAATAACTCGCATCTGCAAGCTTCAGCTCGACGACCAAGCGCGCCAGTTCGGCTTTCGCCTGCGCTTCGGTCAGATCATCGACCGCTATCTTTTCCGTCATGCCGCCTCCAGCAGTTTCAATGCGGCGGCACGCGCCTCATCGGTGATGCTGGATCCTGATAGCATTCGGGCAATTTCTTCAAGCCGCTCACTTTCATTTAACTTCAAAACATGCGTCAAAATCTTACCCGGCTCGGCTTCTGCCTTTTGCACCCGCCATTGACGCGATGCCGACGCTGCGACCTGCGGACTATGC
Source organism: Hyphomonas sp. TMED17 (assembly GCA_002172915.1). GTDB lineage: Bacteria > Pseudomonadota > Alphaproteobacteria > Caulobacterales > Hyphomonadaceae > Henriciella. The sequence continues at coordinate 27,323 of NHBW01000013.1, forward strand.
GTGACACCAAGCACTTGCCGGTCAGATGACAGACGAAGCAGACGCTCGCCAATCGCGGTCGCAACGGCCCCGCCAACGCCCTGATCGGCCTCGTCAAAAATCAGCGTTCCAGCGCCCCCTGTCTCGCTCAGCGCACATTTCAATGCCAATGAGAACCGCGCCAGCTCGCCACCGGACGCGATCGACTTCAAAGGCGCAAATCCCTGACCCGGATTAGTCTCAACCAGATATTCGACCCGCTCTTGCCCATTTGCGCCGCTTTCACCTTCGGAAATCGGCATCAGGCTAACCTTAAACCGCACCCGACCGAGGTGTAATGGTGCAAGTTCCCGGGCAACTGCTTCACTCAATGCTATTGCCGCAGCTTGACGTTCTTTACTGAGACTGTCAGCAGCCGCCTGCCATGACGCCTTGGCCTTGACGGCAAGATTTTGCGCCGCGGCCAACGATTCTGTCTGGGTCTCGCTCAGTGCGAGCAAGCGCTTCTGCTCATCCAGGAACCGGTCAAGCTCGTCGGGTTCGCAGCGATATTTTCGTGCCGCTGTGCGTAGACTAAACAGACGACTTTCAACGCTCTCGAGCGACCCTGAATCATGGCCAATTTCCTGCAGGACGTCAGATACGACGCTACCGGCCTCTAGCAGCTCAATTAATGTCCGTTCGACTGCCGCAGCTGCCAGCTGGACCCGGTCTGCAAACCCGTCGCTAATGGCTTCGATCCCGTTCATCCGGGAAACGCGATCAATCAGGCGCGACGCGTGACCAAGCGCACCCTCAATTTCACTTCCTGACAAAGCTTTTTTCGCTTCGCTCAAATTATCGATCAATTTTTCAGATTGTAACAAGACCGCTCGTTTGTCGGCGAGCCGGCTGGCTTCGCCCTCTTCGGCGGCCAATAGCTCAAGTTCACCAACGACATGGGTCAGCCAGGCCTGATTATCTGCGGCTTCGGATATTTGGGTTTCCAGATCATGTAATGCCGTTTCAGCCGCCTGATAAGCGTGCCAGGCGCCTTGCGATTCCTTCACCAAATCTCCAAGACCAGCATACGCATCCAGTAATGTCCGGTGTTCGCTCACGCGCATCAATGCGGAGGCCGCATTTTGAGAATGAATTTCGAGGAGCGATTCGCCAATGGATCGCAATACACGCGCGTTTACCGGCTGGTCATTCACGAACGCCCTGGACGCCCCTTCAACCGGAACGACGCGCTTTAACAATAAGACTTCATCAGGCTCGTAGTCGATGCCGGCCTCTGCCAACAAGCGCCAGACAATATGGTCCTGGTCCGGTTCGAAACTCGCCGTGACCGATGCCAACTTGGCACCTGCACGCACCAGACCGCGGTCCGCTGACGCCCCGGTTACCAGGCTTAAAGCATCAAGAAGAATGGATTTCCCAGCCCCGGTTTCGCCTGTTAGCGCCGTGAACCCGCTCTCAACTTCTACATCGAGCTGATCAATCAATACCAGAGATCGTATCGAGACTGACTGTAACATCAGTTTTTATCTATATCAGGAACAAAGACTGAACAAGCTATTAATTGAAGTTCGGAACCAGACCCCGTACCCATTCAAGACGGCCCTGCTCTGACAGATCATCCGGGTTCAATCCTTCGCCCTGAAGTAGACTGTAACTATCGGCGTACCACTCGCTTTGCGGGTAATTATATCCTAGCACCGCAGCAGCCGAGACGGCTTCGTGCCGCAGCCCCAGAGACAGGTAGGTTTCAACCAGCCGGTGCAAGGCTTCTTCAGCATGCAGTGTCGTATCATAATCACGTACAACATTCCGGAAGCGGTTCAGAGCCGAAAGGTGCTGATTATTTCGCAAATACCAACGGCCGATCTCCATTTCCTTACCGGCGAGATGGTCATCAACCATATCGAGTTTCAACCGGGCATCTCTGGCATAATCAGTATCGGGATAACGGCGGACCAGTTCGAACAGAGCCGCCTGCGCCAGTTCAGTCGTTTTCTGGTCGCGACCAACATCGATGATCTGGTCAAAATAGCTGACGGCGATCAGATAATAGGCGTAAGGCGCCCCCTGGCTGGCCGGGTTCAGCGCAAGATACCGGTTAGCAGTGTCGATGGCATCATCATAGCGACGCGACTCATAAGACGCGAAAGCGGACATCAGGGCAGACCGCCTGGCCCACTCCGAATAAGGGTGCTGGCGTTCGACCTCGTTAAACAAAAGAATCGCCTGCTCGTAATCGCGCGAATCGAGTTCGTCGGTTGCACGCTGGTATAGCGTCTCAACGGGTCTTTCGACATAGGCCAGTTCTTCGATGCGATCGGAATTCTGACAAGCGGCCAAGATTACAAAGGATAACGAACTGATCAGGACTGGAAGAGTCATTTTTCGCATGAGGGCGGTCATCCTTTTTATTAAACTTCTGTGTCATCACATAGGATATTTTATAAAGCCAGTCTTCGCTACGCTAAATAACCCACCAATGGCAGCAAAAAAGGTTAAATTACTCAAGCTTAATGAAAGTCTTTCAAGGAAGCTGACTTGCGAAGCCATTATTCATAATTATCCAATAGGCTAGATAATACAGATTAAAGGTTCCGCTATGGCGCACGATCACGGCCATTCCCACAATCATATCGGATCCGGTGATAATCAAAGACGGGTTCTAATTGCCGCGATGCTGACCATGTTTTTCATGATCGCCGAAGTAATAGGCGGTTTGATCTCGGGATCACTGGCATTACTCGCCGATGCTGCACATATGCTGACCGATTCCAGCGCCCTGATGCTGGCATGGTTAGGCTACCATCTCGCCAAACGACCCGCCGATTCAAAACGCTCATTCGGATGGGGCCGGTTCAGAGTCCTCGCCGCCTTCGTCAACGGCGTAACGCTGATCGGACTTGCCGTCTGGATCGTTCTCGAAGCAATCGCGCGGCTTCTATCGCCGCCAACAGTGACCGGCGAGCTTGTCCTCGGGGTCGCAATCATCGGTTTGGTCGTTAATCTCGTTGCTTTTGCTATCCTGCACCGCGGACATTCGTCTGATCTCAATATGCGGGGCGCGGTCTGGCATGTCGCCGGAGATCTATTCGGCTCATTAGCGGCAATTCTCAGCGCGGTCATCATTTTGAACACGGGCTGGATGGCAATAGACCCGTTCCTGTCCGTACTGGTAGCCGTAATCGTAGCGATTGGCGGGATTTCCCTGGTCCGGAAAACCGGACAAATTCTGCTCGAAGCGGTGCCGCACAATATTTCGATACCTGAAATCAAGGCCGATATTGANAGCTATTTCGCTGCCATCGTCAAAGCCGATCATATTCATGCCTGGTCAATCGACGAGACCCGGCTGATGCTGACTCTGGATATTGTCATCGTCCCTGATGCGGATGCCGAGCAAGTCAGAATTGACGTCAAAGATCGCCTTAAGACCCGCTTCAACGCCGATCACGTCACGGTCGAAATTATCCAGACCGCACCATTGGCCGGCAGGACTGCGACTGCATCGGACTGATATCGCGGCATGCCGACCATACCGCCCGCCCTTAACAGAGCCGGAAACCGGGCAGCCGGTCGCGCAGCAAGTTCTGTTTGGCAAGATAGGAGTCGCGGGCCTGCTGCGGCGTTCTGATAAGAAAACGGATCCGGTCGCCCGGCCGGCACTGTCCCAAAAGGTGCTGATCACACAATGCAACGCTTGCGATACGGGGATATCCACCGGTCGTCTGTGCGTCAATGCCCAGCACGAAAGGTACGCCATTTTCGGGACATTGAATGGTGCCGGGGAAAACTGGAGCACTTTTCATCAAACCGTCGCTGGCCACATTCAGCCTTGGGCCTTCGAGCGCAAACCCCATACGGTCGCATCGATGACCAACGGTAAACACGCTTTCGGCCAAATGCCGCTGTGATTCCGGGTTCAATAAGGCTGTTTCACCCGAGGGCGTTACCCGCAAGCTCCAACTATTAAGTAATGTTGGCTGTAATCGCGCTGGCAATTCCATCATTGGTCGCTCGGTCCTGGCGGGCGTATACTCCAGCCTGTCACCGGTTTTGAGCGCGCGCCCCTCATATCCGCCCAGTCGAGCCGGCAAATATGTCGACGTGGATCCGAGCATAGGATGACCGGAAAAACCGCCAGAAATCGCGATATAGGTCCGTACCCCGACCGGCGGGTGCTGGAGTGTTAGAATATCACCGGCCTTTACAACAATACGCTGATAGAAATTGACATCGCGCACATTAAGCTGCGCGACGGCCGGTGCACCGGCGAGAGCGATCAGGGTCGGTTGCTCAAAGCCTATTCGACAGCCACCAAAACTGACTTCAAGGGCAGTCGCTTCAAACGCATTACCAAGAAGGGCATTAGCATAAGCAAGGGAAACCATATCGGCCGCGCCGGCCCAGGGCATGCCGAAATGGCGATACCCGCGCCGTTGTCCTGCCTGCAGCGTGGTCTGTTGACCGGGAGCTAAAATTTCGGCGATCATATCGCTTCAAACCGGACAGACATGCCCGGCTCGATCAAAAATGGCGGCGTTTTTGAAGCATCAAAGAAATCATCCGCACTATGCCCGATAATAGGCCAGCCACCGGGGCCACCCATTGCATAAATTCCGGTATACACCCCGCAAATACCAATTGAGCCGGCTGGCACATGCTGGCGCGGTGACAATAGTCTTGGTACGTTCAACTTGTCCGACAATCCGCCAAGATAACTGAAGCCCGGCGTGAAACCGATCATTTCAACGCGATAGGCCCTCGCGGTATGAAGCGAAATAAAAGCCTGCGGCGACACCCCTAAATCAGAGCAGATCTTTGAAAAATCTGGTCCATTCTTACCACCATAACGAATCCGGACGCGACGTTCTCCGGCATTTGCATGCCATTCGGCGGGGGCTGTGTCTAAGCATTCGCGAACGATCTCGACGACCCGGTCTGAGGGGAAAAGTGTGGTGTGATACAATATGGCTACCGACTCCAAGCCGGGAACCACCTCGTCAAACAGGTCTAAATCTCTGATTGCCCGCGCATAGGCCTGCGCAGTAGCAGCACTTTCGACACGGACTTCCAGACAGTAATCGGAAATGTCAACGACATCGAAACGGCTCATAGCGGACACCTGATACCGATACCGGCGGTCTGGAGCTCGTCTGTAATAGCCTGTGCGCGCACGATCGCATCCTGCGTGTCGCCATGCAGGCACAGTGTATCAATCGCGAGAGTCACAGTCTCGCCGTTCAGTGCTTTAACAAGGCTGTCGCGAGCCAGACTGACAGCCTGCAATGCTGATTCTTCTGCTGTCTCCAGAAGCGCGCCGGCCTTGGAGCGCGCCACTAGCCGACCATCGCTATAATAGCGGCGATCGGCAAACCCTTCCGCAAGATAGCGTCGCCCGAGCCGCTCTGCCACTTCGCGAAGACAGCCCTCTGGCGGTCCAATCAGGGCGGCTTGCGGCAATATCGCTGCAACGTGTTCGACGAACATACTCGACCGTCGCGAGCAATCTGCGAGATCATGATACAGCGCCCCGTGTGGTTTGACGTGACTAATCCCGACACCGGCTTCATCGGCTAGGCGCTGCAAAGTCATAAGCTGTTGGTCTAGGCTCTGGCCAAGCGCGGCATCATCAATGTCGAGCGACCGCCGCCCGAAACCGGCCCGGTCCGGATAGGACGGATGTGCCCCTATATGGATACCGGCCTGCCGCGCAGACTGGAGCGCCTGTCGCATGCTACGCGCGTCGCCGCTATGACCACCACATGCAATATTGCAACTGCTGGCAAAGACCATGAGAGCCGCATCGTCGGCCTGACCTTCACCAAGATCAATATTAAGATCAATTGTCTTCATCATTTGCTCAGCACGGGTCAGCGCGGTCCATTTATAACAAATATTGCCGCGGATTGACGACAATACAATACATTGTTCGACCAAACCACCGGCTCCGTTTACCAGGAACAACAAGGTTTATTCGCTCTCATCACCTGATATCTGACCTGACACAACCGGCGCGCCAATATCTGCCATTTGAGCGCTGAAGAGGGCAGTCTCTCTTACCGACAATTGCAATCGCGACAGCCGCGCTCGATTTTGCGCCCAACCCGTCTCGCTCACCAGAACCAGATTAGCTGGGCACCAACCAACACTAGAAGAACCAAGCCGATCATCGTATCCGATGCCGGTGTTTGCCGAAAGTCAGCTCTTGGTGCTGACCAGCTAATTGCAGCGCCGTCGCGCGGGATCAAACTGCCTGCAACAAGCCCCAGCANACTGAGCAGCGATACCGGTAGCGGGACATGCAGATAATGAATTTCAAACCAGCCCAGACTCGTTGCCACAGCGAATAAAATAGTGCTCGAGAACCCGCACGCTAATGCCAATAAAGCCCCCGTTTCATTAGCTCTCGGCCAGAACCAGCCGGCGAGATATACAACCACGAAAGGCGCGACGGCATAGGACAAAAGTCCCTGTACATATTCGAACAACGTCCCGAACTCGCCGATAACCGGCGCCCAGACTGCGCCAAGTACAATTACGCCAGCTGTTGTTAGGCGCCCGACCCGGACCAGATCCCGGGCGGCAAGATCAGGGCGCATATTTTTGACAAAATCCATTGTAATGATTGTCGACGACGCATGCAGGATCGAATCCGTGCTCGACATGATCGCCGACACGAAACCGGCCATAACCAGTCCAAGAATTCCGGCCGGTAACAATTCGAATAATAGCGTCGGATAGATTCGGTCTGGTTCGCTAAGGTCCGGAAACAGACTAATCGCTGCGACACCTGGTACGACAATAATAAACAGAACAAGAAGCTTCAGATAACCGGCCATCATCAGACCGATACGGGCATCCCGCGCCGACCTCGCCGACAGTACCCATTGCACCATATTCTGATTAACAAGCCAGAAATAGCAACACAGGATCGGCACGCCAGTCACCAGCCCTGTCCATGGCACGGCGCGATCATCTATAGGCCGGATGAGCGATAGAAAACCATCTGGTGCGGCATCCGACAGCGCCGACCATCCACCGACAGCCTGCAACGTATAATAGGATACCAGCAAGGCCCCGCTAATCAGGATAACCGACTGAACCATATCGATCCGCGAAATCGCACCGATACCGCCGATCATGGAATAAGTCCCCGCCATTACCATAATAATGAAAATGATGAAGCCGACCGATAATCCTGGGAAAACGTCCCGAAGCAGAACACCCCCAGCATAAAGAGCGCCGGCCATATCGATAAAGATCAGCAGAAAAAGGATCAGTGCCGAATAGATAATCTTGATCCGGGTCCCGAACCGTTCTTCGAGAAACTGTGCGATAGAATAAAAACTGCCACGGCGCACCGGCCCCGATAGTATGAATGCGAAGAATACCATTACCAGTATTCCGACCCATTCATAATTATAAATCGCAATACCGGTCAGATAGGCCGCGCCGGTAAGACCGATAATTGCTGATGCCGAAAAATTCGTGGCGAAAAGCGACAAGCCAATATGCCACCAGCGCAGGCGCTGCCCGCCGAGGAAGAAATCCTTGGTCGACGCACCTGACGTCCAGTTCGACAGGCCGATCCCCAAAAGCGCGGCCATGATGCCAAACAGAATGAGCGCATCGACCCCGGTCATCTGGGGTTAAGGCTGGTCGCCGATCCCGCAAAAGCTCTTGACGAAGTCCTCATGCGCCGGCAAGCGCGCCGCGGTATTTTCAACATCGCGTTTGATCTGGCCAAGGAAGTAACTCAGCTCGTCATCGCTCATTTTATCAGCAATCGGGTGATAGGATTGTGGCATTATCCCCTGCCCCATCATCACCTGAATCCAGGAATTCTCGGCAAACAATTCATTATTTTTGCGGAAGATCCGTCCCGACTTATGGAACATGTCCACTTTCTGCCGCAGGGTATCGGGAATATCCATCTGGGCCACATACCGCCAGAATTCACTATCGCGGCGCTCCGTCACATAATAATGCAGAATAAGGAAATCGCGGATACTCAGCATATCTTCGAAGGTCTGATCGTTAAATTCCTTCATATCGACACTATTAAGCTCGTCTTGCGGCAGCATCGTCATGAACCGAAGGATCGATTTCTGAATGAGGTGTATCGATGTTGACTCCAACGGCTCCATGAAGCCTCCGGCAAGCCCAAGCACCATACAATTCTTTTCCCATTGCTTGCGTCGGGCACCGGTCTGGAAACGGATCGGCCGCGGCTCGGTAATCGCCTCGCCGTCAATGCTGCTCATAATCCGGTCTAGTGCCTGATCGTCGTCGAGATAGCGACTGCAATAGACAAGGCCGTTACCGGTTCTGTGCTGCAGCGGAATCTGCCAGCGCCAGCCGGCATCATGCGCTATTGCGCGGGTATAGGGACGTGCCGGACCGACCGATTTAGTCTGAACCGCAATCGCCCGGTCACAGGGTAGATAATGGCTCCAATCATCATAACCGACATGCAGAGCCTGTCCCATCAAGAGCGACCGGAAGCCGGTACAGTCAATAAAGAAATCACCTTCGATGACTTGCCCGGAATCTAGCTTCAGATCGGCAATATTGCCGGTTTCAGGACAAAGATTGACATCGACAATCTTACCCTCTTGGCGCTTGGCGCCATTTTCTTCGGCGATTTCACGCAGAAAGCGCGCGAACTGGCTTGAATCGAGATGATAGGCATAGTTCAGCCCATTATTTGGCAATTGCGCAAATCTGTTCTGAAACGCAGCCACAACCTCAAGGCAATAATCATCAAAAGAATCCGACATACCGCGCTCTTTGCCGCACATCCAGAAATGATGGAATCCGCTGGTCCAGTGATCCCGGCCAGTATGGCCGAACGAGTGGAAATAGTCTTGGTCAACGTCCTTCCAATTCTCGAACATAATGCCGAGTTTGAAGGTAGCGCGGGTCCGACGCATGAATTCAGCTTCGTCGACCCCGATAAGGGTATTATATCTCAACAGGGGTGGAATCGTTGCTTCACCAACGCCAACCGTTCCGATCTCTTCGGATTCGACCAGCGTAACCGAAATCTCTTCACCCATGACCTTTGCCAGCATCGCCGCGGCCATCCAGCCTGCAGTCCCGCCGCCAGCAATGACATAGTTTCGAATTTTTCTCGGAGCCATCATAATCTACTCATCGTTAAGTGTTTTAATAAGGAAACTTCGAAGCCGACCGGCTGCCTCTGCAGATAACGGCCCCAAAACGCCACGACCGTGCTCTGGGATCACTTCGGTAACCGCATTGCCGCCTTCGAAAATATAGTAGTCAAACATATCTCGCCAATGTTTGCGCTCATGTTCGGGAAGATCCCGGATTGCAAGCATGGCGTGATTAAGTGCATTCTGCGGGCTGCCGAGATACCGGGGTGTTTCGCGCCACCAGTAATTTACCAATACATTAAAGGGCGAGAGCCCTTCGACATGATGCCACCACATTGACGGAATATAAATCGCATCGCCGGCGTCCAGTGTCGCGGTCATCGCATGATCGAGTGCCGCTTTAAACTTCGGGAATCTTTCATAGTCCGGCGCGTGAAAATCAACCATGCTAACGGCGCGGCCAGCCGGTGTATTATCTACCGGACCGATGTAAAGATTGCGGAATTGATCGGGTGGAAACAGCGTAAAACGCCGTTGTCCAACTGCGACACAGGCAATGTTCGACGGGAAATCATTGTGTGCGGCGACGCGGGTGCGGGTGCCGATCCAGATGGATTCGAGCAGGTCTTCGTCGCCGAAATCGAGATTGTTCTCCTCGCACAGCCCATCAAAATAAAGCTTCATGTTAACCGAGCTCAAATAGATGAGCGGTTGGTCTTCAAGAAATTCGATCTGATCAATTTCCGAAAAGATCTTTGGCAGATCTGCTTTACCAATACGGAAGTTCATCGACATGTCGTCACGATAGAACAACCGGCCCTTGCTTTCAGGTGGCCCCACGCTCGCAACGAATTTATTGGCTCGTGCCTTGCTCTGAAGATAGGCTCTTGCATCCCGGCCTGACTTCTGACCTTGCTGCACCAGCGGCCAGTCCTTAACCAGCCCCCTCACAATGAAGGGATGGTTTTCGGCCATAAGCGGCCGCAATTCCGCAATCGTCGAAGCACTATACTCCGGCAAGGGGGCAATTTGCGAGAAGATATCTTTCTCAGAANGCATCGCCCGAAACCACATCCTTTCTTTCGATCAACGCAGACAGATTTGATAGTGACGCCACCGCCATATAGGTCGGCAGCAAATACCCTTGCTGGTGCAGCTCGTTCAGCGCCCGCTCATCAAGTTCTGCGAGCTTTTCCTCATGTATCGTATGAAAACCGGATAGGCGGTTCTGCTCCCTGTCAGACAGGGTCACATCAATAGCGAGCGATTCAAGGAGCTCGTATTTCTGCAAGGCGGCCAGATAAGCTGACGCGTTGCGATAGGCCTTGTCGAGATAATCGAGCTTCGTCGAAATATTTTCCAAATATGTTGTTGCTTCGCCATCCTCATCGAATATCCGCTGCCCTTCCCCTTCAGAGACACGCGGATGCTCGAGATCTAGAACGACTTTGCGATCATCGCCCTCCTTCTCCGGCATACCAATCAGGAAGGGCTGCACATCCATAGCTAACGGGATATAGGCAGCATCCCATTTATCGTCCTTCAAGAATAGATTCTCACCATTTTCGAACCCCATCAGGACAACGCAGGTGAACTCGTCCTGCGCGGGATCGCGTTGAAAGAGAATCGGATAATGCGCTTGAAGCCTGCGAAATTCTTCCGGAAAACTGACGCAGATCATAGCGCCGTCACCCATCGCCTCTGAACGTTGTTCGAGGATCCGAAGGGATTTGTGATCAAGCGGATTTACAGCGACATGTTGCGACATGGTCGGTCTTTCAAATAGCTAGCTTTAAGGAGGCGCCAGACCCGGTCAGTAAAGCGCGGTTTGTCGGCAGAGCCTCAGTAAACTTTCGACGTTTCTTAAGCATCTTCTGCATATCGTCTTTCAAAGCATTTGCGGCCCGGGCATCCAGTGTCGGATGTGTCGCCGGCGTCATGCCCATGCCNTAAGTCACGAATAGNTAGCTNGCGACGGGAAAAACCTCTCGCGCCTGCTCAAAATCATACGTATTTGGCGGCCGGGTCTTCCAGACTTCGAGATAGTCCTGCAGCCGCTCGGGGATGCTTTCCGCGCGCCGGTTGTCCTGCCAGTACGGCTCGTCACGCTGACTAAGGACGTAATGTAGTTTCAGGAAATCAATGATACGGCCCCAGCGATATAGGAATAGCTGGTTGAATTTACGGGCNTCAACGGACATTGCAGCCCGCGACACGGGCATATTGTCGGCAATCATGGCCGCCGAAAGTTCCAGCAACACAATGGCCGAGGCTTCGAGCGGCTCGAGGAAACCGGCCGACAAGCCAACCGCAACACAATTCTGGTGCCAGAAAATTTCTCTATGGCCAGACTTAAAAGAAATACGGCGCGGCGGCGTATGCTCAGCATCACCGAGATAGGCCCGCAAGGTCGCTTCGGCGCGTTCATCATCCATATAATCTGATGCGTAAACACACCCGACGCCACGGCGCGTCGGCAACCCGATATCCCAAATCCAGCCGGCCTCATGTGCGGTCGATACGGTTTCAGACGCAATGGTAGAATCCGCTGCCACCGGAACATGTGTGACAACCGCCCGATTATTAAACAGGATGTTACTTTTATCGACAAAGCCGACATCGTAATGTCCGCCAAGCAATAGTGACTGACGGCCTGTGCAATCAATAAAGAGGTCGCCAGCGATCAGACCCCGAGCCTCGCAGCGAACCGCTTCGATATCACTATCCTGCGCGCCGACAATCTCGACAACATTATCTGTGATACGCTCGACCCCGAGCTTCGAAACGGCATGGTTCCGAAGCAGTTCAACAAGTTTTCCGGCATCAAGATGATAGGCATAATTCATCGCACCGTTATAGTCCGGCATTGTCCGCTGCCGGGGTGCCAATCCTTCCTGACCCGGCGCCGACTGCACGCAGACGGCTTCGGCGAATGGCTTGTCAGGTGCCAGTGCTTTCCAGGCATTCAGCGCGTCCGCCCCGTCGGATGAAATCGGCAATTCAAACGGATGAACATAGGAATCACCGGCTTCGCCATTGACCCAGCGATTAAACCGCGAGCCTTGCTTGAAAGAAGCGTTACAGGTGTGAAGAAACTCGGCTTCACTGATCCCGATCCGGGCGAGCGTATTTCGGATTGTCGGCCAGGTTCCCTCGCCAACACCAATTGTCGGAATATCGGGGGATTCGATCAAGGAAATCCGAAGCCCGGCTGGCGAACGATCAGAATGGCTAGCCGCCAGAACACCGGCTGTAATCCAGCCCGCCGTACCGCCGCCAACTATAACAATATGTTTAATCGCCCCGCACATGTCTTGCATCGACTTCCTGTTACCCCAAACCCTGCATGCAGGCCAAACCCGTGTCAGGATCAGGTCCACACTGATAAACTCTTACCCAGTCAACCAGCATCTCAGATGGAAAGCTGCGCCGGTCCAAGCCTCTTCCATTGTTATCTTCTGATAAACTACCACCAACAGCGAAATTTAACATGAGGTAAAATGACATATCAAACGGCGCCGCTGAGTCAGAATCTTCGCCGACAGCCGCAGAGTACCAATCCTCGGAAGTCAGTGAATAATACAGAACGTCATCGACAAACCAGTTAATGAGACCTTCACCCCATTCGACAGAATAGACATGATACTCGTCATAGGAATTGGCCCCGCCCGGCAGCCGGTTGAATTGAACGTGATAAGTATTATTCGGCCATTCTCCACCGAAGTGCAGCGCACCAGATGTTCGGTTCTCACCCTCGTCGCCCTCGCATTCATTGCAACGGGCCCCGAGATTTACGGCTTCCATAATATCAATTTCGCCGGAAGACGCCCATGCACCATAAGCATTATCGGCCGGCAGCATCCAAAAAGCGGGCCAGGTGCCTTGACCTTTCGGAAGCTTGATACGGGCCGAAAAGCGACCATAAGTCCAGTCGGCGAGGCCGAGAGTACGGACCTTTCCAGACGTATACTTTTTAGTGATGCGACCACCGGGTGCCTCGGGATGTCCGACTGGAAATTCTGGTCCCGTAACGGTTTCCCGAAACGCTTTGAGCCGTAGCAGCCCATTCACAACTTCAACATTCTTGTAGCGGTTCGTGTAGCACTGGCGTTCCCAGTTGCCACCACCCCAGCATGACTCCTCAATACCCCATTTCGAAAAGTCGAGATCCGAACCCTCGAACTTGTCAGCCCAAACCAGCGACCAGCCCATATCAGCAGGGAGTACGTCAGGACCTGGTGCGGGCCGATCTGGTACTGGCAAATCTGCCAGCGCTGGCGACGGAACAATTACACTCGAAAGTAAAATGGCAAGCGAAGCAAAGAATACTGATTTTTTCATGAAAACACTAACCCTATAAAAAGTAAGAGCTACCTCCGCCAAGCGGAGGTAGCCTTTAATTTAAGTTAAATGCTTATCNGCACTAGAACTTGTAGCGCGCACCAACGGCGTAGCGTGCTTCGCCCTTGTTCATGAAGTGCGGATTGTTCGGGTGACGACGGTGACCACGACGGTCCTCGGCAGTAATGTTGATACCCTCAACAAAAACGCTGACACCATTATCGAACTCATAGCTCGCGCTCGCATCCAGCTGACCATAATCCTGGGTGTAGAACGGGTTAGGTCCATCACCAGCAAGGAACATCTCACGCCAGTTGTAAGCCAGACGGGCCTGAATTGGACCCTTCTCATAGAAGGCTATGACGTTTGCACTATCACTAAAGCCGGTCACAACAAATTGTGGGTCATAACCGGACCGTGTGTTGTCGTAGCCGCCATTATCGAACGCGACAGTATAGTTGATGATACCACCGAAGCCGGTGTCGCCAAACACGTGCTGGATCGCCAGCTCCATACCTTCATACTTGAATTCGTCATCATTATTGAATGGAATTGAAGTTCTGATCTGGAATGACGGGTCAGCAGCCGTACCAACAGGGTTGCCATTCGTATCAACGGTACCATTTTCAACGAAATACTGAACAATGTCTGCGAAGGCCGCATCTTCACCAAGCGCCAAGATAGCAGCGTCGTAAGTCGGGCCACGTGACGGGTTTGTCAGACCTGGGAAGGTTTGATCAAACTCGGACGTACCGATGAAATTACCAACATCCTTGGTGAAGTAGCCCACAGAGACATAGCTATCATCGGCATAATACCATTCAGCCGAAATATCGATGTTCTCCGACTCGTATGGCTCGAGCCCTGGATTACCCTGAGCCGCGCGTGCTTCCTCAGGCCGGAATGGAGGCTGCAGGTTCAAGCTCGCCCGCAGGTTGTTATAGGCCGGACGCGCAATTGTCTCGCTATAAGATGCTCGGATTTTAACATATTCCAATGGACGGAAGTCGAAGTCGATCGATGGCAACACATGGCTGTACTTACCATCAACAGTCAGGAATTCCTCACCATCGAAACGAACACCAATTTCGTTCGCACCGGTCCAGAAAGTTCCGACTGGATTTGGCTGCAACGACGTGGAGGTCACTTCAGTTTCTTCGTAACGAATACCGGCTGTGACATTGGCTTCACGACCGAACAGCTCGAACTCATTGTTCAGCTGAACATACATGCTGAACATTTGCTCATCATAAATGTCATCTGTGTTCTGCTGCGCAAGACACGTCCCCGGAATCGATGATCCGGTTTGTGGGTTCGAACAGATACCGAACTGTGATTCCATCAGGTCGACCATCCGCTCGAAGTCAAACTCGAAGAAACCAGGCAACATCCGTGGGTCGTCTGCACCAGAGATACCGGAGAACTGGTCAGGCAGCGTCCGATAGGTGAACAGATCATCTGGATAATCGTCCGGTGTACCTGTGCCACCCCAAGTGTCGTTCTGGATGAAACCATACTTCGACTTGTACTCGTTATTGATAAGGCCAGCACCGAAATCGACGCTATCAATCAGGCCATCATCAAATTCGTAAGAACCGAATACGCGGAACTGCTCGAGATCATCCTTGACGTAGGCATTACGGAAAGCGTTACCCGTGCCGAGAATCGAAGACGCAGCGAACAGATCCGGAAGCTCGGGATTCTGAGAGACGTTAATAACTGGCAGATCCTGATCGAGGATGAGCGTCTGGGTGTCGATCGACAATACTGCCGAACCAACAGACATGTTCGAACCAAACCGGTTACCTGGCTTCGATTCCGCTGAAGAGTCGTGATAATCGAATTCGAGGCTCAGACGCTCAGTCGGGTTCCAAGCAAGGTTAAGACCGAAAGACTTGTTTTCGGACTCGTTTGCCGCCAGCGATCCGGAGTATGACAGATCCGAATTGCCCATGAACTCGCGGTAGAAGATCGGTCCGGCAACCGGGCCGTCTGTCCACAAGCTAACCGTTGAAGCATGGTTGAACCAGATACCAGCTGTTGCTTTTTGAACTTCTACTTTCTGCTGCGAATATGTGTAATCCATTGTACCGCGCAGGGTATCGGAGAAATCATACTGCAATGTCAGCTGACCGTTAAGGCGCTCACGCGTAAAATCAGTCAGTTCGTAGTCTGCGTTCTGAGGCACTTCGTAAACGTCGTTGTCGCCAGGACGGTTGCCGCCTTGGAAGCCGTCGTCACGTGGACCAAAGTTCCACGCATCGGCCGCAGGGAGCTGACCCCAACCGCCTTCGCTGCCCAGCAGGCCATCACGCCAGCCGAGATTCGCCTGTGTCACACCACCTTTACGCTCCTGGTAAGAACCAGAAACCGCAACACCCAAACGATCATTCAGGAATTTATTGGTGTAAAGACCAGAAATCTCAGGCGTGATGTCATCATTGCGGATTTGGCTGTCATCGCTGACAAACTTAACACCAAGCGTTGCCGACCGACCGTCAGTCTCGAGTGGCTTGGTTGTGCGGATGTTGATGGTTGCACCAATACCGCCAGTTGGAACTGTCGCTTTACTTGTTTTGTAAACTTCAACAGCCGAAATCGCTTCCGACGCCAAGTTACCGAAATCGAAATTCCGAGTCGACGGGGCGCTAGCGCCATCGCCGAGGGTCGATGTTGGCATCAGACGTCCATTGAAGGTAACCAGGTTGAAGTCCTGACCGAAGCCACGAACTGTAACCGATGAGCCTTCGCCGAGCGACCGGTCAACCGACACACCCGAAATACGCTGCAGTGATTCGGCAAGGTTTGAATCTGGGAACTTACCGATGTCCTCAGCGGTAATCGCGTCAACAACACCCGATGAGTCGCGCTTCAGCGCCATTGAACTCATCAGCGAGCCACGGATACCTTCAACGACAATCGTGTCGTTTACCAGCACATCTTCGTCAGCATCATCAGCTTCCTGGGCGAGAGCGGACGACGCGACGCCCGACATTACCAGAACTGACGCACCGAGCATCAATTGCGCAAATTTGCGCGGTTTATACGAACTCATTAGTTTCCTCCAGCTAACGTTCGGCCTTATGGTCGGCCATATTTTGCAACGACGCGTGCCCCATAGGGTCCCCGCCATATTGGCACATTTCCGAATTGTCCAACGTTGTCAAACAAAAAGTCCACTATCGGACAATTTTCAGCTGGGTTCAGATTATGTCTGTGACAGAAATGTCTCAGTTTTGGCAATCAAAAACAGGCCAATCGGCCCTGCTTTAATGATATAATACGCTGATAGTATTAAGAAATATAATTATATAGAAAAGTTAAACCAATAAAATACCGTAACAGCTCAACTTAAAGGAGCTGTTGACGCACGCTTGATAAGTTTATGCGGTAAAATAATCGTCTGAGACCTTTTACCAGGTCCGGCCGTTGTCTCAGCCAGCGCCTCGATACTGCTTCTTCCGATCGCCTCAAAAGGCTGACTTATCGTTGTCAGATCCGGCCACATTGAACTTGCGATCGGCGCATCATCAAACCCGGCAACCGAGAGATCATCCGGCACCTGTAAGCGCTGGCGATGCGCCGCCATAACCACAGCAGATGCCATCTCGTCATTCGCAGCAAATATTGCCGTCGGCCGGTTCGGCTCTGCCAGCATTTTTTCAGCCGCCTCGAGGCTATCGCGAAATCGGAACTTACCAGATGCGACAATCATATGCTCCGAATCGGCGAGCCCGGCCCGCACCATGGCTTCCTCAAAGCCCTGCTGCCGCAAAAGCGTGACAACATGATCAGGATGCCCGCAAATATGGCCAATCCGGGTATGCCCAAGCTCCAATAAATGCTCAGTGATTTCTTTCGAGGCGAGACGGTCGTCCATAATAATTGCGACTGAACCAGCCACAGGTCTTGACGGCGAAACCAGAACATATCGCACACCGCGCTCTTCCAGCAATTCATGCACGCCAATCGCATCACAGATTGGTGGCACCAGAATCATACTCTGTACATTTGTCCGGTTCAGGAAGGCCTCGACCTGCAAAACCCAGTCAACTCCGCCCTCGTCAAACAATTCAACGGCGAGATAACGTCGGGCATCTGAACATGCCTTCAGAACCGCATGATTAAGGCGGGCCTGATAGCCACTACTCGGATCACCGTATAGCATTCCGATACTGAGCGACTCCGTCATGCGGTTATTACGCGAAATCGACAATGGCGTGAACGTCAGATCCTGAATTGCCTCTTCAACCTTAAGGCGTGTTTTGGGGCTGATGTGCGGATAGTTTCTCATCACCCGCGAAACGGTTTTAGTTGAAACACCCGCGTGTTTTG
This sequence comes from Hyphomonas sp. TMED17, assembly GCA_002172915.1. Lineage (GTDB taxonomy): Bacteria > Pseudomonadota > Alphaproteobacteria > Caulobacterales > Hyphomonadaceae > Henriciella. The sequence continues at coordinate 45,100 of NHBW01000013.1, forward strand.
CGACCTGGGTTATCGTTGCCATCGAATTTCCTACTGCCTCACCTCGTTTTGCCAGCTGCTCGCCAGCATTGGACAAGACCAAGACAAACGAGCGGACAAAACGTCATTGACTTTGTCTCAATGTGGACAATAACGTGCGGCTAAATGGCGTCAAGAACGCCAAAGTTAAAATTTTTAGGGAAACTGGATAGCAATGTCGCGCAATAAAAAAGTGAATAACATCATAGTATTCGGAGCTTTTACGGCCGCTATAATGGTGGCGTCATGCTCGTTGGAACAATTTACCGGGGAATCCGGCACATCGACCCGCGCTGCGGCGATACTGTCAGAAATGACCCTCGAAGAAAAAATTGGACAAGTTATTCAGGCCGATATTGCTTCGATTACGCCGGAAGAAGCGCGGACATATAATATCGGTTCGGTGCTCAATGGCGGTAACTCCGCACCCGGCGGCGGTAAAACGGCAGATCCGCAGGCCTGGGTCGATCTCGCAGACGCATTCTGGGACGCCTCAACAGACACCTCGGATGGCGGCGTTGGCATCGCGCTTCTCTGGGGCACCGATGCCGTACACGGACACAATAATCTTCAGACCGCCACAATGTTTCCGCATAATATTGGCCTTGGCGCGACACAGAATCCTGACCTGATGCGCCAAATTGGTGATGTTACAGCACGCGAAATCCGAGCCACAGGCCTGGACTGGACCTTCGCTCCAACTCTTGCAGTGGCCCGTGATGACCGCTGGGGCCGGACATATGAGAGCTATTCTGAAAATCCCGCGCTTGTTGCCTCCTATTCCGCCGCCATCATCGAAGGGCTTCAGGGAACCCCCGGCGATGAGGATTTTCTGACAGGTGAAAATGTCATGGCGACCGCCAAACACTTTATTGCTGATGGCGGCACGCAACTGGGCATCGACAAAGGTGACACGCTTGGCAATATCGACGAAATCATCGCGACGCACGGCGCTGGATACGGCTCGGCAATTGCAGCCGATGTCCAGAGCGTAATGTCATCATTCTCGTCAGTGAATGGCGAAAAGATGCATGGTTCGGAATACTTCCTAACCAAGGTTCTGCGCAATGATATGGGATTTGACGGTTTTGTTGTCGGCGACTGGAACGGTCATGCCGAAGTTCCAAATTGCACGACAACCGATTGCCCGGCGTCGCTCTATGCTGGCGTCGACATGTATATGGCGCCAGATAGCTGGCGCGGCATTTACGACTCCCTCCTGGAAGATGCATTGACTGGCGAGCTCGATCTTGAGCGTCTAGATGAAGCGGTTCTGCGGATCCTGACAGTCAAAATCCAGTCTGGCCTGCTGGACGCCGGACGCCCTTCAAGCCGGGCAACAACCGATGTCGCAATACTGGGGCGCGATGACCATCGCGCCGTCGCCCGTCAGGCCGTTCGCGAATCGCTGGTCCTGCTCAAAAACGACAATGGATTGCTGCCTGTAACGCCAGGCAAGACAGTACTCGTGACCGGCAGTGGCGCCGATTCAATGCAGCAGCAGACCGGCGGCTGGACATTGAACTGGCAGGGTACAGGAAACTCTAATGACGAATTCATAAACGGTGAGACGATTTTCAGCGGTCTGCAACAGGCTATCGAAAACGCCGGCGGCGAAGCCATCCTCTCGAGCGATGGTAGCAGTGCCGAAACACCGGATGTCGCTATCGTCGTATTTGGCGAACAGCCCTATGCTGAGTTTTTTGGCGACCGATCCGACCTCGTTTTCGAGTTTATGAATGGCGAAAACCTCGCACTGATCAAATCGCTGAAGGCCCAAGGCATCCCTGTCGTGTCGCTCTTCCTGACCGGACGTCCGCTTTGGGTAAACCCGCACATCAATGCCTCTGATGCATTTGTTGTCGCCTGGCTGCCCGGAACAGAAGGCGGCGGCGTCGCCGACGTCCTCGTCGCCGATCCTGAGGGTCAGATCCGCCATGACTTTAAAGGCAAATTGTCCTTCTCATGGCCAGTAGACGGCGTTGGCGAACCCATAAATTCAGCCGATGATCCAGGTGTTCTGTATCCATATGGTTTTGGGCTCGATTATACCGAAGTCTCAACCAGCGAACAGCTGCCTGAAGTTCCCGGTGTCGAAGATACCAACCTGCAATTTGATGGCCAAATCGTCCAGCGCGGCGCTGCTGCCGGACCGTTCACCATGTTCATCGGCGATTCGTCCAATGCGAATATCCCTGTCGCGGCAATGAACGCTGTCAGTCTCGGAAACGGTATCACGATTTCCGGCATTGATTACAACGCACAGGAAGATTCAAAGCTACTGACATGGTCTGGATCCGGTGCAGCACATTTCAGCCTGCGCAGCGCCCGGCCATTGGACCTGAGCACTCTGGGGTCGCCAGAAACGCTAGCCCTTTCGATCTTTTGGCGTGACACTGGCACTGCAAGCGCTGACCGGACAATCAGTCTCGCCTGCGGCGACGGCTGCTCAGCCGAGCTAGCCACTGCGCCATTTGAAACACCGCTGGCGGAGTCCGAATGGTCAGAACTGACAATCCCGGTTGCTTGCTTTATTGAACAGGGTCTGGATCCAAATTCTGTTACCGAAGCCCTGCGTCTAGAGCAGTCGGATGCATCCGAGCTGACGATCCACTCGGCCGGTTTCATAATTGACGAATCACCTAGCCGCAGTTGCTAGATCCGGTTCAGCTACCCGTCGGGAGCGGGCTGCCAAATTGCACTCGCCCGCTCCAGACGACACTTAAAAATAACAGGCACTCGGGCGCATTTGGTCCCGACCAAATTAAAGTATTACAGAAAAGGGTGGAACAATGAGTTTATCAACATTCGATCTTATTATCGTGGCGATCTACGCCATGGCCTTATTGAGTATCGCATTGTGGGTCTCGCGCGAGCCAAGCGGCCATGCAAAGGATACGCAAGATTACTTTCTGGCGGGCAAGTCGCTGCCATGGTGGGCGATCGGCGCATCACTTATTGCCGCGAACATATCGGCCGAACAAATCATCGGTCAATCTGGTCAGGGATTTGTTGTCGGTCTCGCAATCGCCGCCTATGAATGGCAGGCCGCACTTGTCCTTCTGGTCGTCGCCGTATTTTTCCTTCCTGTCTTTCTGAAACGCGGCATCTACACAATGCCGCAATTCCTTGAAACACGATTTGGACCGGGCGTGAAAACAATCATGGCGATTTTCTGGATCTTCCTGTTTACCGCCGTGAACTTGACGACCGTATTATATGGTGGCGCCCTTGCCATTCAGGCTGTGACCGGGCTCGGTGTTTTCACCGGCATGACGATGCTTGCGGTTTTCGCCCTAGTCTACTCGCTTTATGGCGGCCTTAAAGCCGTTGCGCTGACCGATATGATTCAAGTTGTAATTCTGATCTTTGGTGGTCTGGCAATTACTCATGTCGTACTCGGTATGGTCGGCGGTGGAAATGGTCCGCTGGCTGGCTTGAGCACCCTGACGACAGCCCTGCCGGGACACTTCGAAATGATCCTCGATCGTGATCACCCACAATACAGCCAGTTGCCGGGTATCTGGACGCTGCTTGGTGGACTTTGGGTTCTCCACTTCAGCTATTGGGGTTTTAACCAGTACATCATCCAACGGGCACTGGGCGCAGAAAGTCTGCCTGTTGCGCAACGCGGTCTGGCATTTGCCGCCCTGTTGAAATTCCTGATCCCGCTGATTGTCGTTATTCCTGGTATTGCGGCCCTCTGGCTCGCACAGGATGGCCTGGCCGGGCTGAGCTATGATGCATTAAGCCAGAAGCCGGACAGCACTTATGGGGCGTTGATGGCGCTTATGCCTGTCGGTATTCGAGGCTTGATTTTCGCGGCCCTGATTGCGGCGATTGTGTCGTCGCTAGCTTCGATGATCAACTCGATCTCAACGATTTTCACAATGGATATCTACCGTGACTATGTCCGTACCGGCTCCGACGAGCAGCACTATGTCATGATCGGTCGGATCACCGCAATTGTTGCCATGATGATCGCCCTGTTCCTGGCAATTCCTCTGCTTGGTGCGGGCGACAGTATCTTCCAGGCAATTCAGGAATATACCGGCTTTGTTGCACCAGGTATCGTGGCCGTATTCTTGCTTGGTTTCTTCTGGAAGCGGGCCAACACAACCGGCGCATTTGCTCTGCTGGTGTCTTCGGTCGTGTTGTCATTCCTGTTCTTTGCAGCGGCCAGCCCGGATGCAGTCGGAAGCGGCCTTAGCAACGGTGTCGCAGGGGCGCTCGCACCTGTGTTTAATCCATTGCTCGGTCTTGCAGATTTCAGCGTCACGGACATGCCATTTGTTGTCCGGATCTGGTTCATCTTCCTGATCTGTCTGCTCGTTGGCGTTGTTGCCTCATTGGTGAGCACACCGCCAAGACCGGAACAACCAGTGGACCTGAGTGACATCAATTTTGACACGACCACCGGTTTTAAGATTTCGGCTGCGTTTATTATTGCAATCCTTATTGGCTTGTACGCTCTGCTTTGGTAAGCGCTCGATCTTGACCCAGCGATAACCTACTAGACCTATTAGATGAAAAGGCGCTTTGGATGGCGAAATTTGTACCAGTCGATCCGTTCGATCTCGTTATCTTTGGCGGGACAGGAGACTTGTCTCGCCGGAAGCTACTACCAGCGCTTTTTCATCGGTGGTTAGATGGACAAATACCATCAAACAGTCGAATTATTGGTTCAGCCAGAACCAATATGGATGATAATGGTTATCGCGACTTCGCCCGGGCCGCCTGCAAAGCGGCGACCCGGGAGGATTGGGACGAAACTGTCTGGCAGGATTTTGCCAATATCCTGTTCTACTATCCTATGGATGCCACCAGTGCGGACGCCGACTGGACGTCTCTAAGAACCAAGCTGGATCCGGTTGAAGGGCGTCCATGTATTTTCTATCTGGCAACATCACCGCGCCTTTACGTCCAGATTGCCGAAGCGCTCGGGCAAAACGGTCTGTCGTCAGATCCGGTGCGACTGGTTCTGGAAAAACCGATCGGCACCGATCTCAACTCGGCGCGCGAAATTAATGAAGGCGTTGCCGCCGTATTTGCCGAAAACCAAGTTTATCGGATCGATCACTATCTCGGCAAAGAAACTGTTCAAAACCTTATGGTTTTGCGGTTTGCCAACACGCTGTTCGAGCCGCTCTGGAACCGCAATGCAATTGATCATGTCCAGATCACTGTGGCTGAAAATCTCGGCCTCGAAGGGCGGGCCGACTATTACGACAAGTCCGGAGCGCTGCGCGATATGGTTCAAAACCATATTCTGCAACTGCTATGCCTAACCGCTATGGAGCCTCCCGGATCGACGTCCGGTGATGATATCCGGACCGAGAAAATCAAAGTCTTGCGGGCACTGGCGCCAATTGACGAGAAAGAAGTTCTACAAAATACAGTTCGCGCCCAATATACTAGCGGCCTGGTCGAAGGCGAAGTCGTGCAATCCTATCAGGACACGCTGAGCGCCGACGAAGCAAGTGAAACCGAAACCTATGTCGCAGTGAAGACATTCGTGAACAATTGGCGGTGGGCCGGTATTCCGTTCTATTTGCGGACCGGCAAGCGCATGGCTAAATCCCATTCGGATATTGTCATTCAATTCAAAGAAGCTCCGCATTCGCTATTTGGCGACACGCCGGTTCCGGCCAACCGTCTGGTCATGCGATTGCAACCTGACGAAGGCGTTCAGCTTTACGTCCAGATCAAAGAGCCGGGTCCCGGCGGATTGCGTATCAAATCCTTACCGCTGAACCTATCCTATGCAGAAAACTTCACGCTTCGTTATCCAGATGCCTATGAACGGCTCTTGATGGATGTCGTGCGTGGAAATCTTTCACTCTTTATGCGCGCCGACGAAGTCGAAGCCGCATGGGCATGGGTTGATCAGTTGATTGAAGCTTGGAATACCTCCAGCGCCCCGCTCGACAGCTATGCAGCGGGATCGGAAGGTCCGACCAGCTCGTCTGTTCTAATGGACCGAGACGGCCGAAAATGGTGGCAGGGATAATGTCTTCAAACAGTTTCAAACTTTTAAAATTCGAAACGCGAGACGAGGCCGCTTCGGCCTCTGCCGACCTGATCGCCGCGGCCATTCGGGATGCTCTGGCAGCACGGGAGCAAGCCCATATCGCACTCTCGGGTGGTTCAACGCCGGGTCCTGCCTATCAGGCTCTGGCTGAAGCCGATATTGACTGGAAACGGGTTAATATCGGTCTGGTCGACGAACGCTGCGTGCCCGTCGACGATGCCGCATCGAATGAAGCTCTGATCCGAAACACAATGCTGACCGCGAGAGCGCAAGCGGCAAATTTTTTGCCGATGTGCTCCGAATACGATCACAGCCCGACGGCGGCAACCGCAGCAAACGGTCTTTATGAAGCTATACAGCCACTTGACGTCATCATGCTTGGCATGGGCCCGGACGGCCATACTGCAAGCTGGTTTGCAGGGGCAAAAAACCTGCAGGATGCAATCAAGAACAATGGTAAAACCGTTGTTGCGGTCGACGCGGCCGGATGCCCCGTTGCTGGCAATCATCCTGACCGGCTGAGCCTGACACTGGCCGCCATTGGGACCGCTGGAACCGCAGTTCTACTTATTTCTGGCGAGGAAAAATATGATGTACTCGCCTCCGCTTCAGCCCGCCGTCACGAGGACTGCCCGATAAAATATGCAATCGATGCGCTCGGATCCCGTCTCGTCGTAATATGGTCGCCATAAATGACAAAAATGAACAAACAAATTGCAGACATCACTGCCCGAATAGCGGCTCGCTCACGCGAGTCGCGGGCCGACTATCTCGACATGATTGCGTCGCGACGACCGGACAGCTTCGCCCGGCTTACAAAGTCAGAGGGTAATCTCGCTCATGCCTCTGCCGGCTGTGCCGTGATGGACAAAGTCGAGCTGCTCGGCGCAGGCTGGCCGAATATCGGGATCATTACATCCTATAATGACATGCTGTCAGCGCATCAGCCGTTTGAAACCTATCCTGAAATCATTCGTGGCGCTGCCCGACAGGCCGGTGCAACGGCGCAAGTGGCCGGCGGCGTGCCAGCCATGTGCGACGGCGTCACACAAGGTGAAGACGGCATGGAACTGTCACTCTTCTCGCGTGACGTTATCGCAATGGCTTCGGCTATTGGTTTAAGCCATGATGTCTATGATGCTGCGCTGCATCTCGGCGTCTGTGATAAAATTGTACCCGGTCTCGTGATTGCCGCTTTGCGGTTTGGCTGGATACCGTCTGTGTTTGTTCCGGCTGGCCCTATGCCATCCGGCCTGCCAAACCCGGAAAAAGCCCGTGTCAGGCAGCTTTTCGCAACCGGCCAGGTTGGCCGCGACGAGCTTCTGAAAGCCGAGTCGGAAAGTTACCACTCGCCCGGCACATGCACATTCTACGGAACCGCAAATTCAAACCAGATGCTGATGGAAGTAATGGGTCTGCATCTACCAGGCGCCGCCTTTGTTCCGCCGAACACGCCGCTACGTCAGGCTTTGACCGAAGCAGCGACGCAGAGAGCCGCGGCGATTACGGCGCAAGGCGAACACTATATGCCCGCCGGCGTCATGATTGACGAACGCTCAATTGTGAACGCGATTGTAGGTCTGGTAGCAACCGGCGGTTCGACCAATCACGCCTTACACTTGCCGGCAATGGCGGCAGCGGCTGGAATTTCAATTACACTCGATGATTTCGCCGATATCAGCGCCGTCGTTCCGCTGCTAACACGCATATATCCGAATGGCCCGGCCGATGTGAACCATTTCCATGCCGCGGGCGGAATGTCTTTTGTCATCCGTGAATTAATGGCGGCTGATTTGCTGCACGCCGATGCCCGCACTGTTATGGGCACGATGCGCGACCAAACCCGCGAAGCGGTTCTTGAAGACGGTCAACTGGTCTGGCGCGAAGGCGATGCGGTATCGGGCGACCTCGACATATTGCGTCCAGTTTCGGATCCGTTTTCAACCGATGGTGGCTTGCGCATGATGGACGGAGCTCTGGGCCGCGGCGTCTGCAAAGTTTCAGCCGTTAAACCGGAGCATCGTATCGTCGAGGCGCCGGCGCGCGTATTTGAAAGTCAGGGCGCGTTGAAAGCCGCATTCGAGGCCGGTGAGCTCAATAAGGACTTTATCGCTGTTGTCCGGTTTCAGGGGCCATCGGCGAATGGCATGCCGGAACTCCACTCTTTGTCGCCAGTGCTGGGCGCTTTGCAAGATAAAGGACACCGCGTAGCATTGGTCACGGATGGCAGAATGTCAGGCGCCAGCGGCAAAGTTCCTTCGGCCATCCATATGGGACCCGAGGCGGCAAATGGCGGCCCTCTAGCCTTTGTCGAGGACGGCGACCTGATCCGTCTCGATGTGGATGCCGGGACGCTTGAAATAAAGGCCGATCTAAGCTCACGCACTGCCGCTGTATTCCGGCCGAACAAAGCTCATATCGGTCTGGGCCGCGAATTGTTCGGCTCTTTCCGCGCCGATGTCTCGACGTCGGAACAGGGCGCTACCTTCTTCAGTCTGCTACAGGGGACAAAATGAGTAGTATTGTTTTAGTAGGCGATGTCGGTGGAACAAATATCCGGTTCGGCCTCAGCGAACTGGTAGATGGAAAAGTTGTCGTGCATGACTTCGTCAAAATGCCGGGCAAAGATTATGCCTGCTTTGACGATGCGCTTGCCAATTATCTCACAGGCCAGAAACTTGACGCCTGTGCACTCACCGCTGTGTTTTCCTTGGCAGGCCCACCGATCGGTGGAACTGTCGCGCTGACAAATCGGGACTGGATAATATCCGAAAGCGACCTGACCACGAAATTTGGGTTCCAGTCGGTTGAACTTGCAAACGATTTCAAAGCCATGGCGCGGTCAGTGCCGGAAATCGACAAAAATGGCCTGGAAGTAATCCGGTCCGGGCAATCCAAAAGCGATGCGCCCTACATTGTCGCCGGTCCGGGAACCGGTTTCGGCGTCGCGACACTTATTAATAATGGTCACGGCCGCTGGCAGGTATTAAGTGGTGAGGGCGGCTATATGGCCTATGCACCGCAAACGCCGATCGAGATTGAACTTGCAAAAGTCCTGCGACGTAATCAGGGCTATGTATCAGTAGAACATGTCTGTGCCGGCATTGGTCTTATACCTGTCCATACTGCGATGTGCGAAATCTATGACCGCGCCTATGTCGAGACAGAGCCGCGCGACATGCTCGAAGCCGCCGCGGCTGGTGATGAAATGTACGCTGAAATATGCCATATCCGCGCTTGTGGAACGATGACTGCGCTGGGAGATCTGGTTCTGGCCAATGGTGCTCTGGCCGGCGCTGTGCTCGCCGGTGGCGTCAGCGAACGGCTCGCATCATACCTGACGGCCGAGAGCGCACTCGAGCGATTCTATGAGCGGGGCCGAAACAGTCGTTTTATCGCGAACTGTCCGATCTGGCTTCTTACCGAAGCGACTGCGCCGCTAATCGGAGCTGGCGCCATCCACTTAAAAGACCGGAGCGAATAATATGAACCATGTCAAAGCTGCTTTCAGTGCCGCACCGGTTGTCCCTGTTCTTACGATTGGTGACGCTGGACAGGCGGCCCAACTTGCCACGGTACTGGCAGCTGCCGATTTAACAGCTGTCGAAGTTACGCTGCGAACCGACGCCGCTCTCGAGGCAATTGAAAATATGAAGAAGGCGGCGCCAGACTTGCTTGTCGGCGCGGGTACAATTCTGAATCCGGACGACCTCGAAAGTGCTCTCAAGGCCGGTTCGGACTTTCTTGTTTCGCCCGGACTGCCAGCAAAATTGCGCGACGCCGTCGTCGCCAATAGCACCGTCATGATTCCCGGCGTGGCAACACCGACCGAGGCGATGCAACGCTATGATGAAGGCTTCGAAATGCTGAAGCTGTTCCCTGCTGGTGTTGTTGGTGGGGTCGCGATGCTGTCAGCTCTGGCCGGCCCTCTCCCGCAATTGCGATTCATGCCGACAGGTGGCGTGAGCGCAGGCAATCTGACCGATTACATCAAATTGCCCAATGTTGCAGCTGTCGGCGGGACCTGGCTGGCACGCGAGGCAGACCTGAATGCCGGCGACTGGGACGGTATCGAACAGCGCTCGCGCGAGGCCTTGAAACTCGCCCTGTCCGCTGCCTAGTGCGGCAGAGCTGAGCCGGGGGCACAATCGTCCTTTCAGCCGGCAGACATGCCAGCAGCAAGATTTTTGGCATCAATCACCGCACCNGTCGCGGCGTGCCTCAGAATGACCAGCGGGGACATTGCGCCGGCAAATTCGAGATCGCTCGTGACCCGCCCGCCGCTGTAGTGTCAGCCCGCTGATTAGCGGGCGATGCGATGTGCTGGCGGTCGCAAAATCGGCGCTCNCGGCNAATTTTCATTCTATAACGCTGTTTAACGCGGACGATCACCGGCANTAAGCGAACCGCGGACACGTTTGGATAAGTGCTAAACTCCGCCCAAGATAATATATCGATACGACAACCATAAGGATCGGACAGCCGCGCCGAAGTGCAACGACATCTGAGAGACCGTCCATCATACCAGGCAGCCGTTAGCCGGCCTTTCTCATAGCGACAGATCTCATATCCTAATAGTTTCATCCCCCGCGTCGACACTTGCGTAAAATCAGGCCCGTAGTTGCAGTAACTGTCGAGCTGTCGCCCGGTAATTTGCCCTGAAAGCCGATGATAAGCGATGCTGGGAATCGGCCATGAATCCGGCTTATAATCGCGGTTACGACCTGATGGCGCGAACAAGCGGCGTATACGGTTGCAAAAATAGGGGCGCTTTAAGCTACCGGCAACGATCTAAGATTCTACGGCAAGACCGGTCTGACTAAGCCACGATGAATGGTGGTTCGGGGGAGACTTGAACTCCCGACCTCACGATTATGAGTCGTGCGCTCTAACCAGCTGAGCTACCGAACCGCTATTAAGCGCTGTCCATTACACGTGACGTCGCCGTCAAGCAACACCTCAATCCAGCATTGTCATAACATGTTCTGAAATAGACAATGACGACGTCAGACCCGGGCTCTCTATTCCGAATAAATTGATAAAATTCGGATCACTTGCCTCGATCCTAAAATCTCCGGAAGGTTCGCCCGGCCCGACCAGTTTCGGACGCACGCCGGCATAATCCGGCGCCAAGGCGCCATCCGGCAAACCCGGCCAGTAGCGGCGTACCGATTGATAAAAAGCAGCCGCCCGGCCGGCATCGACCTGATAGTCAAACGGCGGAGCGGCATCCTCATCCAACCATTCGACATCCGGGCCGACTTTGCCGCGACCGGCCAGGTCAATCGTTAAGTGCAAACCGAGACTGGCCGATCCCGGCATTGGATAGATCAGTTTTCGAAACGGCGTTCGCCCGGATATGCTGAAATAATTCCCTTTTACAAAGCGCGGCTTTGGCGGGCGCTCGACCGCCAGACCCTCAATTTCGGCCGCCACGGCAACGGCATTATGACCGGCGGCATTAATCACCTGCCGCGCATTGATTTTAGCTGGTGTCGCACCCCCGGTTATTAATTGAACCCCGTCAATGATAATCCGGCCGGAGCGGACAGGTGTTTCGAAGGCGATCATTCCGCCATGATCCTCCAACTCCCCCTGCAGCGCCAGAAAGTAGGCATGGCTGTCGAAAATTCCGCTTTGCGACGAATGCAGTGCCGCTGTAATATCCGGATGCAGCGCCGGCTCGACCTTGCGGGCCTCGGCGCCGTCAAGAAGTCGCAATCCTTCAACATCACAAGCCACCGCCCGGTCAAGAATCGTGCTCAGGCCATCCGCCTCGTCAGGATGCGCGACAATCAATTTTTCGCACCGGTTGTAGCGTACCGAATGCTGGTCAAGATAAGCGTATAATAATCGCCGCCCTCGAACACAGTGATAGGCTTTCATCGACCCCAGGGGATAATAAATACCGGCATGAATGACTTCCGAATTACGCGATGAGGTATGGGACGAGATGTGCGCCTCGGCTTCCAGTACAATAACCTCCCGGCCGGACATCGCGGCGGCGCGTGCAACTGCAAGCCCGATAACCCCTGCCCCGATCACCACCAGATCTGTATCAAACTGTTCCATGATGATGGCTCCAAACAGAAATGNGTGCCGGTATGTCCCGAACTATGCCAGTAGTTACAGAGAACCAGTTCGGCATAGCTTAAACTTTGCTGGCCGGCATCATAATGGATCAGGCAGCAGATGCGTGGTCAAGAAACCGCTCGGCCTCCAAGGCAGCCATACAGCCCATGCCGGCGGCAGTCACAGCCTGCCGATAGGTCTCGTCGGTTACATCGCCGGCCGCAAAAACCCCGGCAATATTCGTCGCCGTCGAATCGGCCGCCGTGATCAGATAACCGCTATCGGTCATTTCCAGTTTGCCTTTGAACAATTCCGTCGCCGGAGCGTGTCCGATCGCAACAAACACGCCGCTTGCGCTAAGCGACTGTTCGACGCCCGTTTTGATATTTTTCAGCCGAACGCCAGTGACACTTCTGGGTTCATCCTGGCCGAGGATTTCATCGACAGCACTGTCCCACACCACGTCGATCTTAGGGTGGTTCAGCAACCGGTTCTGTAGAATCTTCTCAGCCCGCAAGCCGTCACGGCGATGAACCAGTGTCACTTTGGACGCAAAATTTGTCAGGAACAGCGCTTCCTCGACAGCGGTATTGCCGCCGCCAATCACAATCACCTCCTTATTCCGGTAGAAAAAGCCGTCACAAGTTGCACAGGCCGAAACCCCGAACCCCTGAAAATGACTTTCGCTCGGCAGACCAAGCCATTTCGCCTGCGCCCCGGTCGACAGGATGATACTATCGGCAGTGTAGACTGTACCGCTCTCGCCGATAGCCCGCATCGGACGACTTTCGAAATCAACCTCGTAAATATGATCCTCGGCCAACTCCGCACCCATTTTGAGCGCGTGTTCCTGCATTTTCTCCATTAGCTCAGGACCCTGAATTTCGGCGAATCCGGGATAATTCTCAACCTCGGTTGTAATCATCAGCTGACCACCCGGCTGGATACCGGTCACGACCAGCGTCTTGCGCATCGCTCTGGCGGCATAGACAGCCGCGGTCCATCCGGCCGGACCAGAGCCTATAATGAGTATTTCGGCATGCTGCTGGTTTTGATCTGTCGTCGCCATATCCGTCTCCGCTGCCNTTTCAGGCGATTCTGTTTCTGCATTATCCGGCTTCAATGTAGCTGCGTAAATCCATTCTTATGGATCAACACAGCCGCCGGATATTATTCCGCCTCGATACCGATACCCCAGGCCCATAAGCCCTCACCGCCCTGCCATGCCGCGAAAGTTACCGCGCCCTTAAGGCTAGCTGTATCCATCAAGCGGCGGGCCCAGTCATCGCCTGGCGCCATATGCATGGCATTAACGCCCCATAGAAGCTGGGCCTGACGTAAACGTTTCTCATCCATCGAGCCGTATAATATTGGCTGGCTGCCGCGAATTCTGGAGAATTGTGCCAGTCGCAAAATATCACCGGTGCGCAAAGCTAGAGGTGTCTGATTACGTGATGCGATCGAATAGGCGGCTACCGCAATCGTATCGATATCATCGCGCACTTCACCACCCCCGTTAAACTGTTCGAGAGCCTGACGGTAATCTTCAGCGCTTTCCACCGCCCGTATCGTCCGGTTCATAATCGCCACCGCCGTCGCAGGATGGCGCCCTACAGCAGTTTCGGCCGACAGCATGACCGCATCACAGCCCTGATAGACTGCGGTCGCAACATCAGACGATTCCGCCCGCGTTGGTGCCGCATTCTCGATCATGCTCTCGAGCATTTGCGTGGCAACAATCACCGGCTTACCGGCTTTCCGGGCGAGCCTGACAATCCGCCGCTGAATAATCGGGACCTCTTCGGCAGGAAACTCGACACCCAGGTCACCCCGCGCCACCATGATGCCATCGGAGGCTTGTACAATGCCTTCCAAATTCCCCGTCGCAGCCGGTTTTTCGATTTTCGAAACGATCAAAGCCCGGTCACCGATCAGCTCGCGCGCTTCGGCTACGTCGTCGACCGACTGCACAAAGCTCAGAGCAATAATATCGACGCCAAGATCCAGCGCAAATGCGAGATCGCTACGGTCTTTGCTCGACAAAGCAGGTACCGGAAGGGCCTTCCCTTTCACGGTGAAGCCTTTCCGGTCTTTCAACTCGCCGGGGATATCGGCGCGAACCATGATCCGGCTGCCGACTGAGACTACTGAAAAAATCAGCATGCCGTCATCTGCCAGAATTGTATCACCAATCTCGAGGCTCGACAGGATCTCGCCTTTCGGAATTGGAATTGCGTCGGTACGGTCGGTCTCATTACCGGCAATCAACTCGAATTCCGAATTAAAGCCGAGCTTTAGCCGGCCATAAGGAAACTTCCCTACCCGGACCTTTGGCCCCTGCAAGTCTGCAAGCACCGCCAAGGGCCGGTTGAGGACTGCCTCGACGTCCCTGATCGCCTGATAAGTCTGCGCATGATGAGCTTGCTCGCCATGGCTGAAATTCAGTCGAAATATATCAACTCCGGCTTCCGCCAGCAGTCGAATATTCGAAAGCTCAGAGCTCGCAGGCCCCAATGTGGCAATAATTTTGGCATTACGTCCGCGTAATCCGGTACCACTGCCGGCCTGGTTCATGCTTACAACTCCGAATATCTNGCTGATGGTCTCTTAAATGATGGCTTAGTTGCGGTTCTTATCGACGAGGCGATCGTTTTGCGCCCAGTGCATCATGCCGCGCAGCTTCTCACCGACTTCTTCAATCTGGTGATCACTTGTGCGTGCCCGCATCGCCTGGAAGCTCGGCGCACCGGCCTGGTTCTCAAGGACCCAGTCACGTGCAAATTTCCCGGACTGAATATCCTCCAGAACCGCCTTCATTGCCGCCTTGCTGCTGCTGTCGACAACGCGAGGACCTGAGACATACTCGCCATACTCAGCCGTATTCGAAATCGAATAATTCATGTTGGCGATGCCACCTTCATAAATCAGGTCAACGATCAATTTTGTCTCGTGCAGACATTCGAAATACGCCATTTCAGGCGCATAACCGGCCTCAACAAGCGTTTCGAAGCCGGCTTTGATCAGCTCGACAATACCACCACACAGCACCGCCTGCTCGCCGAACAGATCAGTTTCGGTTTCTTCTTTAAAGCTCGTCTCGATTACACCGGCGCGCGTATTGCCAATAGCTTTTGAATACGACAGCGCAACCGCTTGCGCCGTACCAGTTGCATCCTGATGCACTGCGACCAGACCTGGCAGTCCGAAGCCTCTGGCATACTGATCACGCAATGTATGCCCGGGGCCTTTCGGCGCCGACAATGATACGTCAACGGCCGCGCCCGGACGGATCAGATTGTAATGGATATTAAAGCCGTGCCCGAACATAATGTGCTGGCCGGCTCGGACATGCGGTTCGATTTCATTTGCCCAAAGAACAGACTGCTTTTCATCCGGCACCAAAATCATCACGACATCGGCCCATTGTGTTGCCTCGGCAGGCGACATCACTTGCAAACCGGCGTCGCTCGCCTTCTGACAGGAGGCTGAACTGGCCTGCAGGCCAACGCGGACTTCAACACCGCTATCTTTCAAATTTAGCGCGTGGGCATGGCCTTGGCTGCCATAACCGATGACGGCGACTTTCTTTGATTTGATCAGCGCGATATCTGCGTTTTGTTCATAAAAGATTTTCATATTTGGTTACTCCTTGAATTCTGTTCGGGCCTAGCCCTAGTCGCTCGCCCTAATCGGCCTGCGCGCCTCGTTTAATTGATAAAACACCCGTCCGGCTGACTTCGACCAAGCCGAGCGGCGTCATTAAATTTCTAAATTCATCAATTTTCGAGCTGCTACCTGTCAGTTCAAAAATGAAACTCTCATTCGTCGTGTCGATAACCCGCGCCCTGAAGATTTCCGCTATTCGCAGCGCTTCAACCCGCTTTTCTCCGATACCCAAGACCTTGATCAATGCCAGCTCGCGTTCAACGCCNCGTTTCGACTTGGTAATATTGGTGACCGAGGCGACCGGCACAAGACGCAGTAGCTGCGCCTTGATCTGGTCAAGCATATGGGGCGTACCATTCGTCACGATAGTTATGCGCGACTGGTGCCGTTGTTGATCGACTTCGGCAACAGTCAAACTTTCAATATTGTAACCGCGCGCCGAAAACAGCCCGACCACACGACCAAGCACACCGGGTTCATTATCCACTATAACCGCGAGTGTTCGCCGCTCATCCAATTCCTCAGAATGGCTCATATCATATGCGCTAGCTGGGGATTCCATCAGTATATGCTCCAATTATTTCGCCTTGCGGTAGTCCCTGCCGCTCCCATGCCAGAAGTAGGCTCAAACAGGAAGTCGCAGGACGAAAGTTTTCATAAAATATCAAACAAGTTTTCGGCCTNCGGCATCNATTTCGTCACCTGTGATCTTGGCAAGGATCATATCATTATGCGCAGCCCCCGATGGTATCATGGGCAGACAATTCTCATCCTTGGTAACCCGGCAGTCAAAAACGACCGGACCATCATACTCAATCATCTCGGTGATACAGTCATCCAGTCGCGCGGGATCGCTACATTCGATACCTTTACAGCCATAGGCCTCGGCCAGAGCCACAAAATCAGGCAGGCTTTCTGAATATGAGTGCGAGTAACGTTCGCCATGCAGCAATTCCTGCCATTGCCGCACCATGCCCATCCATTCATTGTTCAGAATGAAAATCTTGATTGGCAAATTATGCTGCACCGCGGTTGATAATTCCTGCATCACCATCTGAACACTGGCTTCGCCGGCAATATCAATTACCAGCGCGTCCTGATGGGCCGCCTGAATGCCGACGGCCGCCGGCAAGCCATACCCCATCGTGCCGAGACCACCGGATGTCATCCAGTGATGCGGCTCCTCAAAATGATAATGCTGCGCCGCCCACATTTGATGCTGGCCGACCTCGGTTGAAATATAGGTCTTGTGGTGCTTGGTCAGTTCATAGAGACGCTCAACCGCATATTGCGGTTTGATCTCGGTCTCGCTCTTTTCATAAGAGAAACAGTTCAGAGATTTCCATTCGCGAATTTGATCTTTCCAGGGCGACAAGTCCTTCGGCTCGGCCCGGCTGCCCTTCCAGGCCGCAAGTAACGCCTCCAGCGCCTTTCCGCAATCGGCAACAATCGGCACATCGACCCGGATAACCTTATTAATCGAGCTCGGGTCAATATCGATGTGAACCTTCTTCGAGCGCGGCGAAAAAGCGTCAATGCGACCGGTGACGCGATCATCAAAACGCGCCCCGACACAGATCATAAGATCACAATCATGCATGGCATGGTTGGCTTGATACGAACCGTGCATGCCTAACATGCCCAGCCAGTCGGGGTGTGATGCCGGAAAAGCCCCCAGCCCCATTAAAGTCGAGGTAACCGGGAAGCCGGTGGCCTCCTGCAAGGCCCGCAAAGCTAACGATGCAGACACGCCGGAATTAATTACGCCGCCGCCAGTATAGAAAACCGGCCGGCGCGCCGCCCGCATCATGGCAATCGTCTCTTCAATCGCAACCGCATTGGGTTCGGTTTTCGGCGCATATGTCGGCTTATTCACGCCCTGCTTGCCGCTATAAGTACCACTCGCAAACTGAACATCCTTCGGAATATCAATAACAACCGGTCCGGGGCGCCCGGTCGTTGCGATCATAAAGGCCTCATGAATGGTTTGGGCGAGCGTGTTTACATCTGTAACCAGATAATTGTGCTTGGCGCAGCCGCGCGTAATCCCAATCGTATCACATTCCTGAAAAGCATCGGTCCCGATAAGATGCGTCGGAACCTGCCCGGTGATTACGACCATCGGTATTGAATCCATCATCGCATCAGCAATTGGTGTCACCATATTTGTTGCGCCCGGTCCTGAGGTTACAAGCGCAACACCCGCCTTTCCGGTTGACCGCGCATAGCCCTCCGCCGCATGTCCGGCGCCCTGCTCGTGTCGCACGAGCACGTGCCGGATCTCGGGCGTCGAGAATAAGGCATCATAAATCGGTAAAACGGCCCCGCCAGGATAGCCGAACATCACCTCGACCCCTTGCTCCTTTAGCGCCGTAATCACGATCTCGGCACCCNTCATGATTTGCGAATGGGTCGTTTCGGTCGGTATAGTCTGCGTGTCCATTTGAAGGTCCTTTAACACGGGCTAGAAGTAAGGTCTGAGAATTAAGAGGGATTGGAAATTGGCAATAAAAAAGGGCCTCTTTCGAGACCCACGGTAAAGCACTCACAGCTCGCATATAGCCAGCTATGAGTGCTTGATCACGAGTACCTTTGTCAAAAACATAACAACACTTTCTTTATTATTCGCTGATGAGGGGGATAACTGACCCTTGGTCAATCGTCAAGCTCAGCAAATAAGGCAGAAATTACCCTTTTGCGCTGTTCCAACTCGATTGCAGGAATGCGCGCCCAGAATGGGAATTGCCGATTGATCCATGTGAACTGCCGCTTGGCATAGCGCCGCGTATCGCGTTTTGCATTCTCTGCTGCGACCAGCGGACTGGTCTCCTCACGCAAATACGACATTAGCCAGGGCACCCCGGCGGCTTTCATGATCGGCAGATCCGGAGACAGGCCTTGTTTTAATAGTCGCCGGGCTTCTGCTGTTGCCCCATCCATTAGCATCCCCTCAAACCGCTTATCGATCCGCGCATAGAGCTTCGCTCGCGGCGGGGTCAGTGCAATTCCAAGCCATTTGCCCNGCGACAGCACTGCACCGGTTTTATTCCCTTGAAACGAACCAATGGATNTACCGGTCGCCATCCAGACTTCAAGCGCCCGGGCATGCCGCTGTCGATCATTCGGCTGCAGGCGTGCAGCGGTTTCTGCGTCATCTGCCATCAGACGCGCCCGCAGCGCAGCGGCTCCGCCCGTTTTAGATATGGCTCTGACCTCATCCCTGATGTTTTCTGGAACCGGCGGAATATCCGACAAGCCATCGCACAATGCGAGATGGTAGAGCCCGGTACCACCAACAATTATTGGCAGCTTCCCACGACGCCAGATATCACCAATCGTCGCAGTTGCTTCATCAAGCCAGCGCCCCGTCGAGTAGCGCTCGGAAGCGGCAATATGGCCAAATAGATGATGCGGGACATCCTGCATTTCCGCCTCACTCGGGCGCGCCGAGATGACTTTAAGGTCAGTGTACACCTGCATGGAATCAGCATTGACGACTTCACCGTCAAACTTCTGGGCCAAGGAAACCGACAATTTTGTCTTTCCACTGGCCGTCGGACCGTGAATTAGGATTGCAGTTTGCATACGGCTGATCGTATGAAGCGAAACTCAACTCGTAAAGGTGGAGACTATATCAATGACATCTCACTTAGCTGGAACTGCCTGCATCATATCTGCCGTGGCCGATGCAAAACAGGATGTCAGCGTTCTCACCGAAGCAATGCACGACGCTTGCGCCCAATCGAGCATACAGGTCAAAGGTCGTTTTCGAAAACTGGGTTGGCGTCAGCACCTCAGCGCTGTCGAGGCAGATGTTATCGTGACCGGTGATATTGGCAGCGCCCGGCAAGCCATCGAAGCGATTTTGCCCGATGCGACGGATATTGCGCTACTGACAGACGCAAACCGTCGTAAGCAGCTTTTGATTTCGGATATGGATTCAACCATTATCGAGCAGGAATGTCTCGACGAGCTGGCAGCTTATGCCGGTATCAAGGATGAGATCGCTGCTATCACCGCCCGGGCGATGGCCGGTGAATTAAATTTTGAGGAAGCCTTGCTAAAGCGGGTTTCACGGTTGAAAGGGCTCGCTGTCTCAGCTCTCCAGGCCTGCTATCGCGAGCAGATTTCCCTGATGCCGGGTGCAACACAACTCGTCCGGACCATGGCGGCGCATGGCGCACATTGCCTGCTAGTCTCAGGCGGATTCACATATTTCACCCAACGCGTTGCCGAACGGGTGGGCTTTCATGCCCATCAGGGAAACGTCTTGGTCGAAGATGCCGATACACTGTCAGGCGACGTTGTTCGTCCCATTCTTGGCCGCGAAGCCAAATTGACGGCACTCGACGACGCCGCCACGCGTCGCAGTCTCACGCGAAATGACTGCCTTGCCATGGGCGATGGCGCCAATGATCTTGCAATGATCGAAGCCGCCGGCCTCGGCCTTGCCGTTCATGCCAAGCCCGTCGTCGCCGCCGCCGCCGATGCCGCGGTTCAGCATACTGACCTGACCAGCGCACTATATTTCCAGGGTTATGATGATGATGACATCATCTGGGACGCATAGGCGGATGCAGGCCATTAAATAAAGGCACCGCACACAGAACTAGTCGCCTGACGCCTGCCTGCCGGCTGGGCTGGCCCAGATTAGCTCTACCAGTAGGTCAACCATGAGCCTGGTTACCCGCAAGCGGATATGACGACCGCAACAAGTGGTTTGGTATAAATTTCAATATGGCTATCGGTTAGCGCCTAGCTATCAAATCGACATGAACAAAAATAACCAGCGACGGTATTGCTATTATAGCCCGCCACCAAACCGCAAAACAACATAGGTAATCAGAACACCCAAGGCCATCGATAACAGCCCCATTTGACGGATAGCCGGCTCAGGTAGCTCCGACAGCATGCGGCCAAACCGCTTCATTGCATCCGGCGCTGCAGCATACATCAACCCTTCAAAAGCCAGCCACAGACCAAGCCCGGCAAAGATCAATGTCCACACCATAAGTCTCTTTCCTGATCATTGCCCCTCGGCACGGGGCCGAAGGGCAAACTGATCGCTTAGCAATAGCAGTTTTAACGCTGCCTCTGCCCGTTTCTACGGGCCTGATCGATGAAATTATCGCACAGACCCAGACTTTCAGGTCCGACAATAATCCGCGTTCTCGTATTCAGCGCTTCTTCACAGGCAATTAGCGACCGTTGAAACCGGAAGAATTCTGAATCCTGCTCATAGGCATTCGCATAGATTTCGTTTCTCAGGGCATCACCTTCACCACGGATCTGTTCGGATTCGCGCCGCGCTTCGGCCAGAAGAACGGTTCTGGCCCGCTCGGCCTCAGCCCGGACCAGCTTGGCCCGCTCATCACCTTCCGCACGTATTTGCTCGGCTTCCTGATTCCGCGTTGCAGCCATCCGGTCAAAGACCCGCTGCGACACGTCAGCCGGCAAATCAACACGCTTGATACGGACATCGATAATATCGATACCACGGCCAGCAATCGAGTCGCTGAGATTGACCCGAATACGATCCATAAGCTGCGCCCGCTGTCCCGAGATTATCTCTTCGGGTAGCTGTGTCCCTAAAGCGTTACGAATGGCGGTGTCGGTAAAGCGCAACAATTGGCGCTGTGCTTCGCGCTGCGTCCCGAGGCGCTGGTAGAACTCCAGCGGATTCGAAATCTGCCACCGCACAAATGCATCGACAATCAATTGCTCCTGATTAGACGCAAAAATCTCGATATCAGGGACATCCAGTCCGAGGTTTCGACGATCATATGTGATGACGTTCTGAATGAACGGAATCTTCATTTTCAGTCCAGCCTGATCAGTACCCGGCTCATTATAGACAGCAACCGAGCGTCCGATTTGCAGCAACAGGGCCTGTTGCCGCTGATCGACGATGAAGAAGGAATTGATAAGGCTAATGCCGAGCACAATCGCGGCAATTACACCAAATAGACCAAATCGTTTTATCATCGTCCGTTCTCCGTATTCAAACGCTCAAGTGGCAGATACGGAACCGCGCCCGCGTCTTGATCGAGGATCATTATTTCGGAGCGGCTCAACACACGTTCCATGGTTTCAAGATACATACGCTCCCGGGTAACGCGTGGCGCCTTACGGTACTCGCTGAGAATTTGTGTAAAGCGGTCAGCCTGACCAGTCGCATCTGCGACCACCTGATCGCGATAGGCTTGTGCATCCTGAAGAATGCGCTGTGCCTCACCGCGAGCTCGTGGGACGATGTCATTGTTAAACCGGATCGCTTCCTGCACAGCGCGTTCAGCATCCTGACCTGCATTGATAACGTCGATAAACGCGTCGCGCACCGGCACGGGGGCACGTGCGTCCTGAATTTCAACGTTCTCGACTTGCACACCGCCGCGATAATCATCCAGCAATGCCTGAAGCTGCTCTTTAACCGACGTCTGTATCTGGACACGGCCATCGGTTAGCACGGCATTCAAAGCCGACTTTCCGACAACTTCCCGCATAACACTCTCTGCAGCGTCAGACACGAGCAGACCGCCGCGATCGATATTCAGGATAAAGTTTTCCGGATGCTCACGGTCGTAGAACCAGAAAACGCGGAACTGAACGTCCACAATATTCTCGTCACCGGTCAACATAAGACTTTCTGCCGAGGTCGACCCAATCGTGGTTTCCTGCTGGGTTTCAGCCGGCAGAATTTCATGGGTTTCTATCGGTGCCGGCAAGTGGATATGAAAGCCTGGCGTAAAATTGGTTTGGTATTGTCCAAACCGGAAAACGGCTGCGCGCTGGCCTTCATCGACGACAACGATACCCGTGGCAAGCCAGCTTATTGCGGCGGCCAATGCCAGCNAAACAAGCCCGCCGGGGCCAATGTTGAGACCCTTTCCCGAGCCCCCTCCATTGCCACCACCGCCAAAGCGCTGTTGCATTTTCCGGACCTGGTCTTCTAGATCGGAACCTTTTCCACCAGCACCGGGGCGGTTCCACGGCGATCCGCCGTTTCCATTAGTGGAGCCGCCACTTCCCCATGGACCGCCATTTGCTTTCGGCGTATCGTCTTCCACGTCAACATCTCCTTTATTTTCATTCCAGGGCATCCGCCCTCCTATTCGCTGTGAGCTCGTGTCTAGCATTTTCGCTTGAATTCACTATGTGCGGTCTCTGATGCCATTCATCAAGGAAATAACCCATGTTTCGTGACAAGAAACCGAATAAAATCGTTTCAGATGCTGTCATCAAGGATGCTTTGGGAGATCCATCATGGTTATTGGGCGTCCGTATCCGTGATGGGGGCGCGGTGACAGCCGTTATCGCAGCCGATCCCGAAAATGAAGAACTAAATGAAGCTCTCAAGGCGGAAACGCGTGAACGCCTGCTCAACATAGACGGGGTCAGAAAAGCCAATATCGTCATGACCGCCGAACGTGATCCAGCGACAACCTCTGATGAGCCACCCGTTGCAGCCGGCCAGACCCGGGTGCGAAAAGGGGCAAGACTGTCAGACGACGCCCTGTCACAAGCGATGGTCCGAAAAGACCCTTCAAATCGTCAAATCCCCGGCATCAGCCGAATTCTGGCCGTTGCCAGTGCCAAAGGCGGGGTCGGAAAATCAACCGTTGCTGTCAACATGGCTGCATCCTTTGCCAAACAAGGGCTTCGCGTTGGACTGCTCGACGCGGATATTTACGGCCCGTCCATCCCGACCATGCTTGGCGCAACCGATGCCAGCCCGCAGGCCGATGCAAGCGGACGCCTCACTCCNGTTATCGCACACGGGATCCATACGTTGTCGATCGGGTATCTCACCGATGCCGACGCACCAATGATCTGGCGGGGGCCGATGGTTCAGTCAGCAATCACCCAGATGTTGAATGATGCAGTCTGGGGCACCCCGGAGGATCCACTCGACCTTCTGATTATTGACACCCCGCCCGGCACAGGCGACGCCCAGTTGACGTTAGCCCAATCCATTCCTGTCACAGCGGCGGTTCTGGTCACAACACCGCAAGAAGTTGCACTGGCAGATGTTCGGCGCGGCGCAGCAATGTTTGCTAAAACCCACGTCCCTGTGCTCGGTGTTGTCGAAACCATGAGCTGGTTCGAAGATCCTGCCGGCAATCGCCATTATGTGATGGGCGAAGGCGGCGGACGGTCGGTCGCAAACTGGCTGGGTTTGCCGGTGATCAGCCAGATACCGATCATTCAGACGATTCGCGAGGGTGGCGATGCCGGCCGGCCAGCCTGTCTCGATGACGGGGCTGCGTCAGATATATTTTATAAAATCGCACGAGATGTCGCCCTTGGCCTTGATGCTCTGGAGACCAAGCCGGATCCGAAAATCACTTTTGTCAGCTAGCGTTCAGACCGCCCTGACACGATCCGGAAAGGGCGGTTTTAAGATCTCGCTCAGGCATAATAATTGAGCGCGAGCCCGGGCTCTGGCCACCGGCATTTGGCGAGCTTGCCAGTCCCCGACAAAGTGATCCATGCATCCTGCATATCCTCGCCGCCAAAGCAGATATTTGTAACAAAAGGGTCGGGAAACATGGTGTGCGTATGCTCGCCTGCCGGCGTGATCACGGTAATCCCACCATTACTGATTGTCGCCACCGCAATATTGCCTGAGGCAAGAACCGCCAGACTGTCAAAATATTGCAAGTCGGGCATGGTTGCGACCACCCGGCCTTTATGAAATGGCGGCGCGGCCGGCATTATGTGTCCGGGTTCCGACAGATCGAACGCCCAGAGACGTCCGGTCATCGTATCTGCCATATAGACCACTGTTTCGTCGGGCGATAAGCCAACCCCGTTGGGGGAGGTGTGGTGGTGATCGAGCTCGACAGCCTCGCTGGCACCATTGGCGAGATAAAACAGCCCGCCAAAATCGCGATGGCGCGAATAGGTCTTGCCATGGTCGCTAAAATACAAATTGCCATGGCGGTCGAAGACTAGATCATTCGGCCCCTTCAACGGCCGGCCTTCAACCTGGTCTAGCACGCGTTCAACCTTACCGGTATTAAGGTCGACCCGCTCGATCCGGCCCCCGGAATAATCGTCCGGGCAACCGCCAGGAACAAGCAATCCCTCGACGTCAGTATAGATGAAGCCACCATTATTGCAGAGCCACAATGCGCCATCCGGACCAATGGCGGCGCCATTCGGGCCGCCACCGGGCTCGGCAATCACTTCCTTGCGATTATCCCCCCAAACGCGGGTGACAGTTCCTCTGGCTATTTCGACCAGAATGATCGATCCGTCCTCCATCCAGACTGGACCTTCAGGAAACAGCAAATCCTCTGCGACGATTGAATAGTCCATAAAACGCTCCCTTTTGATCACAATGTGCCTGTCTGGTGACGAACTGCAAGCCGCAAATCACGCGGGCTGTTATTGTCAGACCAGCCTGACACGTTACCTAGGCGGTCAAAAGCGGCAACGGCAATCCTAGGCTGTCAAAACGCTCAGAGGCGATCATAGACCTTTATATCAAAGGCGAAATCATTGCTCTGACCCGCCTGAAAAGTTTGCAGAGTGCGTTGCGCAAACCGGCCGGTATCAAATGCAGGAAAATAAGCGTCGCCAGAAATATCAGACGCAACTTCGGTCAGATATATCCGGTCGGCAATGTCGATCGTCGCGGCGTACAGCGCTTCACCGCCAATCACAAAAACCTCGCTTTTGCCCTTATTGGCGGCCAGCGCCTTAGCTGTCGCAATTGCGACCGGCAAATCGCTGAGAACCAGAGCGCCGGCGGCCTCAAACGTCCAATCGCGGGTCAAAACAATATTGTCCCGTTTCGGCAATGGCCGCTTTGGCAAACTGTCCCANGTCTTGCGTCCCATTACAATCGGACATCCGAGCGTGGTTGTCTTGAAAAAGCTGAGATCATCAGCCAGCCGCCACGGCAAGTCGCCATTTTGCCCGATCGCTCCGGTTTTAGCGCGGGCCGCAATGAGGGACAGTTTTATATCGCTGGTCAAAGACGGCTCCTGCATGATGCCTTCCACCCGATATGAAGCTTTGGCTTCCTAAGACAAGACTTTCGCGACATAACAGTCTGAACCAATGATTATAGGAACCGATATGGATATTTTGCTCAACATTATGAACGCGTTCATCGCTGTTATAATCAACGGCCATCCCGCCTATCTCGATTTCCTGCCCAAATCACTGCTTCTGATGATTGTCATCAGCCTGCTGATCGCCTCCTTTTATATTATACATCGTCTCGGCGGTCGCCACTGGGCATTCGTCTATGTCGCCCTGATCCCCTTTCTAAACTGGTCATTCGGTATCATCCCCGAATTTCAGATCGTGGCGCCCGATGCAACCTTTTCAAAAGGCATCTCATTACATCCGATGACTATTGTTACCGGACTCGTCTTTGTGGTCAGGGATTTCGTGCAGCGGGAAATGCATAGTCGCGTTTTAATCTGTATGGCGCTGGCAATCGGATGGTCATTCTTTTACGCATGGCCGGTCATCGCACTTGCGTCCGGCATCGCTTTTGCCGTTTCGGAGACCTTTGACTGGCTCGTCTACACATTCACAAAATACCGGCTTTCGACCCGG
Source organism: Hyphomonas sp. TMED17 (assembly GCA_002172915.1). Taxonomy (GTDB): domain Bacteria; phylum Pseudomonadota; class Alphaproteobacteria; order Caulobacterales; family Hyphomonadaceae; genus Henriciella. The sequence continues at coordinate 71,462 of NHBW01000013.1, forward strand.
ATTCTTATTTCAAGCGCGGTCGCAGCGCCAATCGATACCAGCATATTCCTTTACGGTGCCGATCTCGCCCAGCAAATGGAGTTTGGTCTCGAGCCCGGCAATACGCTGCATCTGGCAAACTGGATTGTCTTTATCATCGGCAAGATGATTGGCGCCTTCGTCATTTCAAACGCCGTACGGCGCCAGGAAGATGCAGGCCGAATAAATCCGCACGAAGCCTGACTTTGCAGACCACCACCTCGACGAAACACACAGCAAACAAAGCTTCAGGCATAGTTCATTCCGGCGAACAGGATGCTAAAACGCAAGTTTTCTGATCACGTTTGCCGCATCGCCGACGGCGCGCCAGCCTCAGCAGGCCGGCGACAAACGTCTTTCAACTGATGTCATCAACGATGACCATTCAGCACTGACTTAGAAGCGATAACGGAATAGTTTATCGCGCGAGGTGACGATGGCAGCAAAGACCAGCCAAACCATAAATGGGAATGCTGCAAGCCAAAGGACCGGCTATACGCGCCGTTCTCGGCGAAAAATGATACAAACATTTACCCAGCAGGCGGTTCTTATTGACTATGTTACATTGTCTATTTGAGCGGCGATCAAGCCCCTCTAGCGCAATGGCAAGAACATCAGGCGGCATCGCACTTGAGACCTAGATTAGCCGGGAAGACATTACAGACCTGGCCAGTTGCGCAGGCATGTCTGCGGCCATTCGGGCAGATTAATGGTAAAAAAGAAACGGACCCGGGGTCCGGGTCCGTAAAACGAGGTGCGATCAGACGGCTGACCTAAACTCACAATGCGACGTCACGGCTTGCGCCAATCTATCGCATTCGGCCAGCAGCTTCCCTTAACGGCTAAAAACCATGCATCCGGGCATAACGGTCACGATGGAAACTGGCGCTACCGAGCAGTGCCTCCTGAACACGGGCACGCTTCATATATAAGCCGCTATCATGCGCATCTGTCATACCAATACCGCCATGCATCTGGACAGCCTCATTACTAACAAGATGCACAAGTTCGGAGGCTTGCGCCTTTGCCAGACTGGCAAGCTCGGCAATATTGTTTTTGTTGCTATCAACCGCAGCCAGCGCGGCAGACACGCATNACCGGGTCATTTCNAGCGCTGTAAACATTTTTGCGGCGCGGTGTTGCAGCGCCTGGAATGATCCGATCAGCTGACCGAACTGTTTACGAGTCTGCAAATATTCAAGCGTCATCTCAAAAGCCGCCTGCGAGGACCCGAGAATCTCGGCGGCGAGCGCAATCCGCCCCCGATCAAGCGCTGCCTCAAGAATATCGGCACCACCATCGACTGCGCCAATTATAGCGTCGGGATTAACCTGCACATTCTCAAAGGACAGATTTGCTGCCCCATGCGCGTCAACCGTGTTCAGAACCTGCACACTTAAGCCGTCGGCATTACGTGGCACCAGAAACAGGCTGAGACCATGCGACTGGCCGGGTTCGCCGAAAGTCCGCGCGACGACAATGAAGACGTCGGCATGATGGCCATCGGACACATATGTCTTGCGCCCATTCAAGACGTAAGCATCATCGACTTTTTTCGCATCGCTAGAAATATTTAGCGGTGCATGATGACTGCCTTCGTCCACTGCAAGCGCCATCGTCACTTCACCGGACGCAATTTTTGGCAACCATTCGGATTTGACCGCCGCAGATCCGCCCATGCGCAAGATACTTGAGGCCAGCACCGCAGTTTGCAAAAGCGGCGTCGCCGCAAGCGTGCGTCCCATAGCTTCCATAACCTGCCCGATTGCGACCATGCCCATATTGACGCCGCCATGATCTTCGTTAATCAGNACGCCAAAAAAGCCAAGCTCCGCCAGCTTCTGCCGAGTGTCGATGTCAACGCCATTGGCGCCGCTATCGCGAAGCCCTCTGAGATGGGTAACCGGCAATTCTTCGCGGGCAAATGTCATCGCGGTATCGCGCAGCATTTGCTGATCTTCAGATAATACGAAAGTCATTACTGATGCTCCAACAGGCCGAGCACGCGCTTCGCGATCACGTTTAAATTCACTTCACTCGTTCCGCCTTCAATCGAATTACCCTTCGATCGCAGCCAGCTACGGGTTGCCTTCAGCGCGCCCTCATCGAAACCTTCGCCCTGCCAGCCGAGACCTGCAGTTCCCAGTGTTTCAACCAGAAACTCGCATTTATCCTGGTTCAGTTTTGCAGCCGCATACTTCATGATCGAAGCGGTGTGCCCAACTTCCTGACCTGCCTTCGCTTCTTGCGTCGAGCGTTCAATGGTTAATCCAAAGGCTTTAGAGAACATCAGATGCTCGGCCAGCCGACCCCGCAAATCGCCATCCGAAAGCCGGCCGGTTTCATCGACACCAACATGATGTTTGGCATATTCTTGTGGCGGCAGGATGCCTGATCCGCCGGTGCTGCCAAAGCCACCAGCAGAAATCGAGGACCGCTCGAATTGCAGCAGTCTTTTGGCAATTNTCCAACCGGCATTGAGCTTTCCAACCAATTGTTCCTTAGGAACTTTAACATCGGTGAAAAACGTCTCGCAAAATGGCGATGATCCTGAAATCAGTTTGATCGGTCTGGTTTCAACGCCTTCCGACTGCATATCGAACACCAGAAAGCTGATGCCGTCATGTTTGACTGACGTGTCAGTGCGAACCAAACAGAATATCCAGTCGGCCTGATCAGCATATGAGGTCCATACTTTCTGACCATTGATCAACCAGTGATCACCCTTGTCTTCACATTTGGTCTGAAGCCCCGCGAGATCAGAGCCGGCTCCGGGCTCGGAATATCCCTGACACCAGCGGGTTTTGCCTTTCACGATATCGGGAATGAAACGCAATTTCTGCTCGTGCGAACCGAACTCCAGCAGCGCCGGCCCGAACATCCACAATCCAAAAGACCACAGCGCCGGGCGCGCTTTAATACGCCGCAATTCCTCGCTTAATATTTTGGCCTGCGCCTTGCTTAGACCGCCGCCGCCATATTCTGCTGGCCATTCAGGCGCCGTCCACCCTTTATCACCCATTCGCTCGAGCCAGACTTTTGCATCCGGATTGGTGAACGCTTCCCGACGTCCTCCCCATACAATTTCGTCATCAAGGACTGGCGTGCGCATCGCAGCCGGACAATATTCCTCCAGCCAGTCGCGTACTTCGACACGAAAGCCGTCTAGTTCTTCAGGGGCATCAAACGCCATATTTCTGTCTCCTGATAATCGATTTCAAATATTCTTTATAACAGCCGACATCTATACCGACCTAAATGGCGAGCGTGAAGTATGACCCAAGGTACGCTTGCGACCAAAAAGCGATTACCGGCGACCGAAGACCGCATTTTCAGGACCGGTGCTAACCCCCAGCAGATTCATCACATGAATCAACACCAGAAATATGCCAAATGCCGCTCCAATCATGACCAAACGCCACGGAAACTGCTGGGCCCGGCCATCCGGCCGAATAGTCCCGATTTTCGAATGCGCCAGCCAAGTGAGCCAGGCCAGAAAAATGACAAGACTTATGCTAATGATCCAGTCCAACATTCGAATGATTCCTCTTTACTACTCGGCCTAAGGGGCGTTTTTGCCCAAAACCATGGGCATCTGACAAGCTCCCAAGCTGCTTTTATTGCCGCCAATGTATGTAATGGCCAGTAGGCACAACGTGTCAGCAAGCTGGGCCAGCAATGATACGATGCGAATCGTAATGCCATTATATCCCCAAGGATCAAAACCGTCAGACCCAAGCAGAGCAGGATCCAGCCCGGCAGCGACCAAAAGATACCGAAACACAGGCCAATAATAAACCCTAACATCAAGGGTGCGACCAGAAACGGTCCCAAAATGGCACTGCCAAGGGTCAGCTGCAGACAAATAAACTGCAAACCGCCCAGTTCGCTTAAAAGCTGCCCCGGTGTCCGCATCAAAACACCCCATGTTTTCATAAAGCCTTTAAGCCAGCGACTCCGCTGGGACAGCCAGACCGGGAAACGATCGGGTGCATCTTCAAATGTCGGAGACGTGATCATCTCTATTCTCAATGAATGTCGAAGCAATCTGTAGCCGAGATCCGCGTCCTCTGTAAAATTCCAGGCATCCCAGCCGCCATGTTCCCGTAACACCGAGGTCCGGAAGTAATTACTGGTCCCGCCAAGCGAAACCGGCAGGCCCAAACGCGCCAGCGCTGGCTGTATCAACTTAAAATTCACCAGATATTCCAGCGCCCAATGCCCCGAAATCCAGCTGCCGCAAACCGCCCGTCCAATCAATGGCGCCTTTAAACAGGCAAGCCCAGGATCCGACTGCCGAAATCGGCCATAGGCTTCCCGAAGCTGCTCGGGAAGAGGACGATCCTCGGCATCATAAACGCAAATAAATTCACCAAGAGCCCGACCCAGACCAAAATTCAGCGCATTTGGCTTGGTTCTAGGGCCACCTGGCGGCACAATCGTTAGGCGGGTTCCGGCCGGGAATGCCGCCGCGCAGGCCGCCCGACACGTCGCCTCATCCTCGGCCTCCAGCAAAATTTGAATCTCAAGACGTGCGGCAGGCCAGTTCAAACGACACAGCGCTGCCGCCAATTGCTCCATGACCGGCACTTCCTGATAGGCGGGCACCAACACCGAATAGACCGGCCAGATCTGATCAGCCGCTGCAACACTGAAGGTTTCGCTGCCTGTCATTGCAAAACCGGACCGCCGGCCTGCACCGCTAGCAAACCCATAAATTATCAAAAAAAGCCGAAGCAGCAGCATTGCAAGTAAGACCAGCAGGCAAATAATGCCCAATCCGTACGCCATGATTATCGGATAAAACAAACCCGAGACACCCGCGACCAGAAAACTACGTCGAAGGACACGGCGCTGGCCTTCAGTCAAACCGCCGCGACAGGAGAAAATCGGGTTCAGAGCGCGTCCAGACGGCTAGGCCTTGCCAACTGATAACGCATGGCGGTCTATACTTTTGTCAAATACGTTCATTTTATATTCTTAAAATAAAAATGAATGATATACATAAAAAGTATATATTATTACTTCAAATATTATTAAATAATTTGAGCCTACTATCGAATTGCCTAACTAGCCTCAAAGTCAGCAAATAAGCGTTGCCCGCTCAGCCACGCCGACTCAATCCGCCCTTGTGAGCACCAATCACCACAAATCCCGATCTTTGCCACCGGATCCCAGAGCGGCCCAGGATCAGGCGCTGCTTCGGGCTGGGCAAAACGCCACCGGTGCGCTGTCGAATAAAGCACATCACCGGCGCCGCTCAGCGCTTCGAAACAGTCCAGCAATCTAGCCGCCACCTCTTCAGGCGCATCCTCTAAATGCGTCTGTGACCATTCCGGAGATGCCTGTAAGACCCAGGTCTCGAAGTCCGGTCTTTGCGGTTTCGAGCTGTTACGCGCCACCCAGCTTAATGGCTTATCAGCCAGCATAGCGCCGTCCCATGGCCATTCCACAGATGTCCGGAATACCGCCATAATCGTCCAGCACGGCACCGAAATGACGGCTGCGGCGCGTTCTGAAAACGGCTGCGATACCGGCGCCAACAAAGCCGCCGCCTGCTCGGCAGGGGTCGCAACAATAACGGCCTCATAATCATCCTCTATGGCGCCGGTCGCAGACACCAGTCGGTAGCCGCCACAATCCAATGGCTGGATTGCCGCAATCTGCTGCCCCCAGCCGACGGCATGCCCTGTCGCCATATGCCGAATGATTGCATTCATACCCGGAACGCCGACAAAGCGATCTTCATTGATTAGCGGCATGCCAGCATTCTGATTATNAAAACTAACCAGCCGGCCGCTCCAATTGGCGACAATATTCTGCGCACGCCACGCATTTACTTGCGTGAGAAAGGGGGCGCTTCGGGCCGTAAAATACTGTGCGCCATGGTCGAAATTAACCTGCTCTGTGTCGATATCGACCCGCCGCGTCGACATCCGTCCGCCCGGGCCACGTCCTTTATCAAAAACCGACACCTGATGTCCGGCGCTCTGCAACGCCGCGGCCGCGGACAGGCCGGATATGCCAGCCCCAATAATAGCAATTTTCATATGCGTTCTCCCCGGCACCCGTCTGCGTGGTAATTGAGATATCTCAATCCATCAAAAAGAAAACCGGCATTCTCGACACAGTGAATTTCAACTTCAACTCATGCCTAGCCGATAGGGCACTGGCGACGCTGCAAAGCATCGAAACGCGCCATATATGCCGTGATCTAGCGCCGGTAACGCCGATACCCGATTGACCCGAACCGATAAGCCCCCATGTCTTACGCTCTATGCCTCGCCATCAAACATCCTCCTTACGACCGGAAAAAAATTGTGTCCGCTGCCAGCGCCCCTTCAGCTGGCGAAAAAAGTGGGAAAAAGACTGGGAGAATGTCCGATATTGCTCCAAGCGTTGCCGCAATTCGCCAGTCAGCCAAACCGACGCAAAACCGCCGGAGCGCACNTAAAATCAAGCCGCGGACCTAGCTGTGGCCAGCCCCGTCGCGCAAGTCTTTGGGCCGAATAAAATGCCGAAGGGAAAACGCCGCGCGCGAGAATGGCGCGTCAGTTGCCGCTTCGAATAAGGCCGCAGCGCCGGTCGGCAGTTTCGAGAAAAGCAACGCCTCGCTATCCGGCTCATGATTGCGCCCATGCCGTAACAAACTGATACCGAGATCGTGCAAGCCTGGATTGTGACCGATTAACATAATTGTGCCTGAGGACGTATTTTCTAGAAGAACTTCCTCTAGTCGTAGCACGCTCGCAAGATACAGACTATCGTCAACTAAAACCTCACATCCGGGGAAACGCTCTTTAAGCCCAAGCCACGTTTCACGCGCCCTTCGTGCCGACGACACAAAGACACTATCGGGGGACCAGTTCAAGCTCTCCAGATTTAAAGCAACTTTCTGAGCTGCATCATGGCCGTCCGGGACCACGGCTCTCGCATGATCGTCGACGCCTTCGGTCCACGGCTCCGTTTTCGCATGCCGCATGATGATCAGGCGTTTCATTTACTACCCCCAGTGGTCTTGCAGAAAAACTAAACAAGCGAATAAGTCGCCGCCCGTTGAGGGCGACCTCCAATGGTCCCATCTCTGTATCATAAATCAAGTTTCAGCTAGGGAGAATATTATGACATTATTAATCGGGGATACCGCCCCGGACTTCGAAGCTGAAACAACTGCAGGNCGTATACGTTTTCATGACTGGGTCGGCGTTGACTGGGTCGTGTTCTTCTCGCATCCGGCGGACTTCACGCCGGTCTGCACAACCGAGCTTGGTTATACCGCAAAACTGAAAGACGAACTGGCACGCCGCCAAGCTAAAGCGCTGGTAATTTCCGTCGACGATTTAGAAAATCACAAAGCCTGGATCAATGACATCGAGGACACCCAGAATACTGAAATTAACTTTCCGATCATCGCCGACGATAAGAAGAAAGTGGCGATGCTTTACAATATGATTCACCCCAATGCGGATCCCAAACTGACGGTACGCGCCGTTTACGTTATCGATCCGAACAAGAAAATCCGGGCATCAATTACCTATCCGCCATCTGCAGGCCGCAACTTTGATGAAGTGCTACGGTTGCTCGACAGTTTACAACTTACCGACAATCACAAAGTAGCGACACCGGTAAACTGGCAGCAAGGCGAGGATGTGATCATTGTTCCAAGCCTGACAGATGCGGATGAAATCGCCAGGCTCTTCCCAAAAGGGTATCGCGAGCTGCGCCCCTATCTACGTGTTACGCCACAACCAGACAAGTAATCGGCTCGAAGGTTTCAGCCAGACGGCAAACAATTAGTCCAGATAATCCGGTCTGGACTGCAGCCTTCAGGCCGGCATCGCAATGCGACCGAATACAAGATCCGAATAATCATTGACCAATGCCTCGGAGACGGCACCCGGTTTATAATTTATGCCTGCGATCTCAGAGACTGGCGTAATTTCAGCCGCAGACCCCGTGATGAAACATTCGGAAAAAGAGCCTAGATCCTCCAGCATAATGGCCCGCTCAATAACTTCAATATTGCGCGCCCGTGCCAATTTTATCGTCGTCTGGCGGGTGATTCCGTTGAGAAAACAATCCGGTGTTGGGGTATGCAGAGCGCCATCCTGCAAGAAGAAGATATTTGCGCCCGTTGTCTCTGCGACTTGCCCGCGATAATCGAGCATTAGCGCATCGGCATACCCGTCGACTTCCGCCTTATGTTTGGACAGTGTGCAAATCATGTAGAGGCCAGCCGCTTTGGCGTGATATGGCGCCGTATCCGGAGCCGGCCGACGCCACTGCGCGTGTGACATGCGGATACCCTTCATTTTGTCTTCAAAATAATCGCCCCACGGCCAGACTGCGACGGCCACATGAATTGTATTAGCCTGTGCGGAAACCCCCATCATTTCGCTTCCGCGCCATGCAAACGCACGAATATAGGCGCTTTCCAGACCCGAGCGTTGCAGGGCTTCGGCTTTGACACGCTCGAGCTCGTCAATCGAGATCGGGAGGTCGAAACCCATGGTTTCTGCCGATTTAGCGAGCCGCTGCGAATGACGGAGTGATTCGAAAATAACGCCGCCATAGGCCCGCTCGCCTTCAAATACGCATGACGCATAATGCATTGCGTGGGTCAGAACATGAACTTTCGCGTCCCGCCAAGGCGTAAAAACGCCATCCATCCATATATAGCCGTCGCGATCATCAAAAGCCTCGGTCGCCATGTCACATCCTGTCTTGCAAAAACCATCTACTATGAGGCATTCTCAGATCACCATGCCTGATGTCAACCTCAACCGATCGCCTGCCCCGGGATTTGACCCAAGACTTTTTCTTCGTGATGAAGAATTAGACTATGGGATATCGCTTTTGCTTACCGCAGAAAGGTCCTTAAAACGCGAAGCCGGGCACTTGATCGATGCATCGGCTCTGTCCGGTCTTGCGGTTGAAATATTGCTAATCATCCGCTTCAGCCCAGGCCTCGGCTTATCGGTTCTCAGACAGCAACTTGGTGCTTCGAGCGCGACATTGGCCCGCACCCTCGCAGAGTTAGATAAAAAAGGCCTTCTTGAACGCCGAAAAGACGAAAATGACGGGCGCGCCAAACTGCTTTTCCTCACTGTTGAAGGCAAGCGCTTTACCGATCCGGCGACAATCGCAATGCGTAATGTTCTGCGTGGAGCATATCGCCGCGCCGGGGTCTCAGCCGTTGTTGGAACGCGCGCAGTTTTACAGGCGCTAAAATCATGAACGAAGGTCATATCCTCGTCGTCGATGATGACGATCGTATTCGAACACTACTCAAAAAATTCCTGAGCAAGCAGGGATTTTCCATCACAACGGCAGCTGATGCGGACACAGCCCGGCAATTGATGAAAACATTGACGTTTTCGCTCGCGATTATTGATATTATGATGCCGGACGAAGACGGCTTGAGTTTGCTCGGCTCGATGCGCCAGCAAGGAAATACGACACCGGTGCTTCTACTCACGGCCCGCGGCCTTGCAAATGACCGCATATTGGGTCTTAAACTCGGCGCCGACGATTATTTGCCGAAACCCTTCGAGCCGGAAGAACTGGTCTTGCGGGCAGCAGCAATCATTCGCCGCACCGACCGACCCGAACCCGCCGGTGAAATTGAAATGTCCGGCTTGGTATTTTATGTCCAGAAGGGGNTCCTCGAAGGCCCGGCAGGGCATATTCGGCTAACCGAAAGCGAGCAACAATTACTATCATTTCTGGCACGCCGGGTGGGCGAGCCGATCAGCCGCGACATCCTCGCCGCTGAAGCATCTTCCGGAACGGTCCGCAGCATAGATGTCCAGGTCACGCGCTTGCGCCGCAAAATCGAACCGGACCCTAAAAACCCCATTCATATTCAGACTGTGCGCGGGGTCGGATACCGCCTTATTCCCGATTAGAACCGGCTCTGACTATTCGAAGATGCACTAGCCCGGCGCTGTGAACGGTGATCCCGTTCGGAGCCACGATTATCTTCAAATCCGGACTATAATGGGTTAAGACTAGAGGCGCATTCAGCCACGAATGGGATGAGTGCTGGAAGATGCTATAGACGGGCCGCCGGCAGATGCCGGGAGCGCCGGTTAAAAGGAGACACGGTCGGTCATGAAACACTTGCGATTGCGAGACTACACGCCGCGTGCGCTCTATGCCCGCCTTGCCGCATTAGTCGCGATACCTGTTTTGGCGATATTCGCGATCACCACGATCTATTACTATCGAGAACACATTAGCGATGTTAACCGAAAATTGTCTCAATCAGTCGCCCGCGAAGTTGGTCTGATAATGGATCTCTGTGCCGATCCGGCTGGCTCCGGGCAGGATATCAACACATTTAGCAACCAGCTCGGCGTCATATATGACTGTCAGCATGATGCGGGTTTTACTTGGCCTGCAGCCGCAAAGGCGCGATTCGGTTATGATGATGTCCTACGCCGCCAGATTGCTGATGCCAGCGCCAGAACCATCGATGTGAGAACAATCGATTCCGGTTCGGTTCTAGACTTCAGAAGCGAGATCAATGGCGCCGTTACCAGGATACTGGTCGACCGCAAGCGGGCGCTTGCCGCGAACACCCATTTTACAATTGTCTGGGTCCTGCTCGGTACATTGTTTATGCTCGGTCTGGCCTTCGGCTTTCTGCGCAATCAGGTCCGCTCGATTTTACAATTAACCGAAGCCGCGAAAGCGTTCGGTCTTGGACGCAACCTGCCGGACTTCCGGCCCTCAGGACCAACCGAAATTCGTGACGCGGCGCGCGCGATCATTGAAATGCGGTCCCGGCTGACATCATTTACAGAGCAGAGAATGGCAATGCTTGCCGCCGTCAGCCATGACCTCCGAACACCGTTAACCCGGTTAAAACTCCAACTGGCGATGATGGATAATAGCGAGGAAATCGACGGCGCTCGTAACGATCTCGACGATATGGCCAAAATGCTCGATGAGTACCTCGCTTTCGCAAAAGGCGAGGAAGGCGAGACACCCGAAGAGATCCGCCTCGACCACGTCGCCCACCTCGTTGCCGAGCGCATTCCGAAAGCCCGGCTGACAGACGCGCCGAAAATTAATATTACCGTGCGCCCGCTGGCGCTAAGCCGAACTTTGGACAATCTGCTCGGGAACGCCGCCCAATATGGCGACGTCTGCGAGCTACGGCTTGTCAAAGGACCGCGGCGGGCTGAAATCATCGTTGATGATGACGGCCCGGGTATTCCAGCAGACCAGCGCGAAGACGCCTTTAAGCCATTCCACCGCCTAAATTCGGCGCGGTCTCAGAACCTGCCGGGAACGGGGCTCGGTCTTACGCTAGCTCGCGATTTCGCCCGCGCCCATGGCGGCGACATAAGGCTCGAGGACAGCCCGCTNGGCGGCCTTAGGGTCCGCATGCGCCTGCCTTATTGAGGGTCACCTTCAGACACAACAGCACTCTCGTCTGTTGCCGCCTGCGCGCGCCCTGATGTCGCCCCCCGCCCGAGAAACTTCTGGGCCGACAGCATACGACTTTCGGCTTTTAGCAGCTCGGCATCGAGCGCGGCCATCGTACGGCTGAGATCGGGACCAGTCTCCTGACGCCAGGCATTCTCGGCCCGGGACACAACCCAGCCCAATGCTGCTTCACGAACGCCCTCCGGGACACCATCCGGCTTATCAAGTCCGGCGCACGAAAGCGCCCAGCCAGCCGTTTTCAGCCGTGCGGACAATCGCACTGCAAGCCCCGTTACTGACCGGTCCCGCCAGTCCTGATAGGATGTTAGGCCGGATCGGTATGCTTCCATCGCTTCAAATCTGAGCATGATCACATCAAATAGTCGCAGCCGGGCTGGATCATCGAGATCGCAGGCTTCAGCCGACATTTTCAAATCGAAATAACTCTCGAGCGCCAGCGCTAGCCCTCCGGGACCGGAAAAATCATAGTATTGTGTGAGCGGCCGCCCGGCCTCTTGGCAAATATCAGTCAGGCTCAGCTCGCTCCAGCGTCGCGTGGCGGCAAGACGAAGAGCGGCTTCAATACCCGCGGCGTGGTCGCTTAAAGAGTCTGCCATACTGCCTCATACAATAGTCAACCTAAGTGACATGGCACCGGAAGCCGCCTGATCAAGGGTAACGCTCCAAAAACAGCCGGAATCTGGCGCAAACCGCCAGCTAGGCCTCACCTGCCGTCTCAAACAATGCACCTTCAAGTGCCTCGGCGGGACTTTTCCCGGCCCAGATGACAAAATTGAAGGCCGGGACAAACGTATTAACGGCATCGAGCGCCGCCGCCATCACCGCCCGGACCTCGCCGATTGTCGGCGCCCCACGATCCAGCAAGGGTATGGTGTGGCGAAACATGATCACGCTCTCGTCAATCCAATAATCGAAATGCCCCAGCCACAATCTCTCATTTGCCATCATTACCAGTTCGGAGACCCGCACTTTGCGNGCGGCCTTTGGTTTAACATCAAGGGTCACCGAGAAATGGACGGCGGGCGGCTCGTGCCGGACCGAAAACATGGCGCCCATATCGCCCCACCGCGATTGCGCAATACACTGAATTGAATTGTCATCATCATCGCGCTGAAATTCCCAGCCGGATAATTCGAGGCAACTTTCGATCAATTCTATCGGGATGAGATCACCGGATGAATTATTCTCTATGGTTGCGTCCATTACGTCCTCCGAATCGCCGCGCCAGCCGACGCGCTGTAAGCATGCTAACATGTCGATCCGAGCTTATAAATACTCCGACCTGTGTATGCTCATATTACGAAATAATCTCTAATCCGACTTGGCTTCAAAGGCGTCGAGGCGACGCTCAAGCTCATCAATCCGTGCGATCGCCTGTTCCAGAAGCGCCTTTAATGCCTCCGCCTCTTCACGGCCAACAAGGTCCATGTCTGCTACCATACTATGCATCCGCGCCTGTGTTGCGGTTCTGATTTCGTCGCTTGCGGTTTTGGCCGCCCCCATAGCACCCGTCATCAGCCCGGCGAGATCATCAAATAGTGGATTCTTTGTCGACATGGCGTTACTCCTTTGCAACCTTATCTCACCACGTAATGTTGAAATCGTAAAAACCAATACGCTGACACAAAGGAAACGTGCAGAATGCATCAACTCGCTATTGCAGCTATGAACTTTCCGGACTGGAGCCCCGCTCTTATCGAGATCAATCTGGAAAGCGTCGGGCTCGGTTCTTTTCCACTTCGTTGGTATGCACTCGGCTATATTGCCGGCCTGCTCGTCGCCTGGCGCTACGCCATTATGCTATCTGACCGGCCTGCACTCTGGGGCGGCACCGCCCCACTGAGCCGGACCGGCGTGGAAGATCTAATATTCTATGTCACGCTAGGGATTATCCTCGGCGGCAGGCTTGGTTATATCGCTTTCTATCAACTGCCACACCAATGGGACGAAACCATGCGGGACCCATGGCAGCTTGTCCGAATTTGGGAAGGCGGCATGAGCTTTCATGGCGGCCTGATCGGCGTATGTCTGGCGGTCTTCGGGATCAGCCGACAACATCGGGTAAACGTTCTCAGCCTAGGGGATATTGGCGGCCTGACAGCCGGCTTCGGTATTTTCTTTGTGCGCCTGGCCAACTTTATGAATGCCGAGCTTTTCGGTCGCCATACCGACAGCAGCGCGGGAATGATTTTTCCTGAAGGCTGGGCCGGTGGCACACCCTCGGCCTATGACTGGCAGTCCGGCACATGGGTGTATACCGGTGCAGAACTGCCGCGCTATCCAAGCCAGCTTTATGAAGCCGTGCTGGAAGGGCTTATACCGGTCATCGTTACCAGCATTCTGGTCTGGCGGTTCAAAGCCCTTGAACGCCCTGGCCTCATTGCAGGCCTTTTCCTGCTCCTATATGGCCTTGGCCGGTCGATCGCCGAGCGGTTCCGCGAGCCGGATCCGTTTGTTCAGGGATTGCCCGAATGGCTAACAATGGGGCAGATGCTTTCGGCCCCAATGTGGATTGCCGGCGCATATTTAGTATGGCGAGCCTTGCAGACAGCCCCTGCCTCTAGGCAGAAGAGCTAGTCAGGCGCGAGGTATGAGCAGCCTAAAAGACCTCCTGGGCAGGATGATCCGTGCTGACGGTCCAATGCCTTTGAGTACCTTTATGACACTATGCCTGCATCACAAAGAACATGGCTATTACGCTTCGCGACCTGGACTCGGTAAAGATTTTATCACGGCACCAGAGACCAGTCAGATATTCGGAGATTTAATCGGTCTCTGGCTCGCTCACACTTGGCAAGCGATTGGCGCACCAGACCGCTTCAACATGGTAGAGCTTGGGGCCGGGCGCGCCACTCTAATGCAGGACGCATTAAGGGCCAGCAAAGCGATGCAGGAGTTTCAGGCGGCTTTTGACCTGACGCTGATCGATGCCAGTCCGCATCTCGAGGCGATTCAGGCCGACAGGCTTCAAGCCTATCAGCCTGCCCAGCTTCGCAGCCTTGACGAGCTTGGCGATGGCGCTGCTTTAATTGTCGCAAATGAATACCTCGACTGTCTACCGGCGCGGCAATTCCTCAAACAGAACGAGATATGGCAGGAGCGTGTCATCGGGTTAAACGCCGCCGGCGAGCTCGAACTTGGCCTATCGGTAGACCGTGCCCCGCAAACCCCCGATGGCATCGCGGAGGCCCAGACTATTGTCGAGTTTCAACCCGGCCTTGAAAGTTTTATCGAGCAGCTCCGCGCCCGCGCCGAACAAGGCTCGCCAGTATGCGCCCTTCTATTCGACTATGGTCCAAATGATGTCGCGCCAGGCGATACTTTCCGGGCCTATTCGAATGGCCAGCAAATCGATCCACTGTCATGCCCGGGCGAAAGCGATCTGACAGTCGATGTCGATTTCGGGCGCCTAAAAAGGATCGCTGAGAAGGCCGGACTTATTGTTCATGGACCGGTGCAGCAAGGTGAATTCCTGCTTCGTCTCGGCGCTGAAGCCTATCTTAACCGCCTTATCACCAACGCACCGGATAAAGCACAGCTAATCTACGACGGCGCCCGCCGGCTAATTGATCCGGCCGATATGGGCGCCAAGTTCAAAGCCATATGCATTAGCAATCAAACCCAATTTACGCCTGCAGGTTTCTAGCCATGCCGCCTTTCACGACAACCAGCCATATGTCCACACTTGACGGCATTCAGCACGGTTTCTTTGGCCGACAAGGCGGGGTTTCGTCTGGCATTTACGGCAGTCTCAACCTCGGAACGGGGTCCGGCGACAACGCCGAATCAGTCCGCACGAACCGCCAACGCGTGCAGGATTGCTTCAAAGCCGAGCACTTAATCTCCAGCTATCAGATCCACAGTGCCAAAGCGGTTATTGTTGACGGACCAGCCGATGCAGCACAACAGGCTGACGGGCTTGTCACTGCCGCGCCCGGCGTCGCACTATGCATTTTAACGGCCGACTGCGTTCCCGTGCTGTTTGCAGACCCAAAAGCGCGCATCATTGGCGCCGCACATGCCGGCTGGAAA
Source organism: Hyphomonas sp. TMED17 (assembly GCA_002172915.1). Lineage (GTDB taxonomy): Bacteria > Pseudomonadota > Alphaproteobacteria > Caulobacterales > Hyphomonadaceae > Henriciella. The sequence goes on from NHBW01000013.1 coordinate 86,969, forward strand.
GGCGCTATCACCGGCATTTGCGCGGCCACACTCGATTGCATGGAACACCTTGGCGCAACGCGCACAAACATTGTCGCCGCCATCGGCCCGGCAATACAGCAACCAAGCTATGAAGTCGGGCCCGAATTCCGTGAACAATTCCTCGCGCATGACCGCACGCTGGAAGCCCTTTTCAAATCAGGGCGTGATGACCGCTATCAGTTTGACCTGACCGGCTTTGTTAAAAATACCCTCCTCGCCGAGGGGTTCTCGGCCCTCGATAAACTAGACCATGATACTTGCGCGATGCAGGAGGTTTACTTTTCGAATCGGCGACGAAATCATAGAAAAGAACCAGACTACGGTCGCAATGGAAGCGTCATCGTAATGACAGGTTGAGCCGATCAGAAGGGGAAACACAATGTCGAACAGGTTTGAAAATAAAGTCGCAATTGTCACCGGCGCAGCCGGCGAAATCGGACAAGCACTCATCAAAATCATGACGGATGAAGGGGCCAAAATTGTCGCCGTTGACCATGACGGCGCCGGCCTGGCTGCACTTGAAAAATCATATGCCGAAAGCGGTCAGCCAATATTGGCGATACAGGCCGATGTCTCCAAAGCCGACGCGGTGGAGAAGCTTGTAAAACAGGCCACAAACACCTTTGGCGGGATTGATATCATGATCAACAATGCTGGCATTGAAGGCGTCGTCCTACCCGCCGAAGACTATCCTGAAGACGTCTTCGACCAAGTTATGGCAGTCAATGTGCGCGGCGTTTTTCTAGGTACCAAATATGTTATTCCAGCACTCCGCGAGCGAGGCGGCGGGTCAATCGTCAACCTCGCATCAGTGGCCGGCATGACCGGATCGGCAGGAACCATTGCCTACAATGCCAGCAAGCACGCCGTTGTCGGAATGACGCGGTCGGCGGCAGTTGGCCTTGGCCCTGAAAATATTCGTGTCAATGCCGTCTGCCCGTCACCTGTTACCGGCCGCATGATGGAATCTCTCGAAGCCGGCGTGTCACCCGAGGATCCATTAGCTGCAAGGGATATGATGTCCCAGCGTATCCCGATGCAACGCTATGCCGAACCCGTCGAAGTCGCCAATCTCATCTGCTTTCTATGCAGCGCCGACGCGGCGTTCCTGAATGGCGGNCTGTATACTGTCGATGGCGGTGTTACTGCATCACTCTAGCGCCCCAGACACAGCTGCGACGTAACAGCAAAGTCACAATTGCTGCCGGCTCAGTATGCGCGGTTATAAACGTTTGCGCTTCAAGTCCCGCAATATCTGCCGCGAGGGCGCGACCAGATCGAGTACATTGCGGGCGGCCGGCATCGGATCATTAAACAATTGCGCCGTCACGATCTGTGCCGCCCACGGCGCCCATGTAAAGCCGCGCGACCCAAATCCGCCAGTAACAAATATACCTGGAACATCGGTAACAGGTGCCAGTATTCTTTTGCCATTCCGCAAATCAGCATGGGTTTGCAGAATATGCTCGATATCCGGCAACCTGCCAATGACAGGCAGCCGGTCAACACTCGTCGCCCGGACTGCAGCACGACTGCGACGGTCCGCCGACAGCGCCTCTTTTGACCAATAAGGGTTTAAAGCCGCCAAAGCGTCGTCATTTTTCTGACTCGCAGTGTCGCTGGTTGTAATCCCCTCGGATGTCAGGGCCTCATAAGTCGCACCCCATAATCTTAAGCCACCAGATGACAGAGCATAAGCGCCTGACGCCAATGCGGACGGAGCAACCTCCAATTGGCTTTCATAATATTCAATCTGGCCAAGTCGGCCGTCCAGCCGCAACCACGGATACAAGGATGCGATGTGCAGCCCTGACGCCAACACAATGGCCTCAAAGGGCTCGTGATTAATGGTTCGGGCTGCCTGATCGATATCGACCTCAACGCCCCAGCGCGTTGCAATACCGTCGAGCAAAGCCGGCACCAGTTCAGCAGGCCGCACGAGGCATGCTCCTTTGTGCAGCAGACCCGACCCGCGCAGGGCCTCCAGGCACTCCAGACCTAATGGCGGATCCGCCAGAACCTTTTCATATCGTGATGCTTCATGGGCATCGCGAGGCTGCTGATACACTGCCACCTGATCGATACCAGGCTGGCCGGAATAGGCATTGCGGGCCGCAATATAGGCATCGATAAGAAGACGCGAAGCAGCATTATCCTCGGCATCGAGACGCGGCATAACCAGGGCTGCGGGATTTCCGCTTGCGCCCGACACCGGCCCCTGTGCCCGATCGAAAATTGTAACATCCGCGCCGCGACGCGACAGGGTCGCAGCCAAACACGCCCCGGCAATGCCTGCGCCGATTATTGCAACTTTGCCGCCCTGTACCAGATGCTCCGGTCGCTGGCTTTTTTGCGATTTCTCCTGGTGCCTGTCGAAGTCCATTATTACCCGACCGCGTTCATCCCCTTCGATTACGCCCGCAGAGGCCCTATCCGGGTTATCTGCGCCGCTTTCTGGCCTGCCTTCAGGCGTCGGGCGCTGACCGCTTACCTGCGATGGCAAATAACCTTCCAGCCTTTGCCGTTTACGACCATAGCCATCAGTTTTCTCGACAGTAAAGCCCGCCTCGGAAAGACCGCGGCGGACCGCGCCGGCCACCGTGAAAGTCGCAATTCGGGCCATCTTTGCTGAACGTGCGGCCAATAAAGGCCATAGCGCAGGATCCCACATTTCAGCATTTTTAGCTGGACTGAACCCGTCCAGAAACCACGCATCGGCGCTCAGCTCCGACTGCGGCAGCGTGTCCGCAATTGATCCGACATGCAGTGTCAGGCTGATTCTTTCGTCCGGCCAGCTCAGCCGTCTGACACCCTTTGCCCGCAGCGGCCATCGGGCGACAAGTTTCGTTGCGAGCGTAGCCAGTTCCGGCCATGGCCGGAAAGCCTGCTCGACATCCTCGCGGTCAAGCGGAAAACCTTCGAAACTGACAAAATGCAACCACGCCGTCCCCGACCGGTGCCGCCGCCACAAATTCCATGTTGCAAGAAAATTCAGACCGGTCCCGAAACCAAGCTCGCCAATCGTAAAATCCTTGGTCGCGGTCCATCGTGCCGGCAGGCCGCAAGCCTCTAGAAAGACCGCGCGACTCTCCGCCAGCCCGTCTTCGACACTGTAGTAAACATCATCAACCCCGCTATCCACCGGGGTTCCATCTGGTTTCCAGTTCAAATCAGGACGCGGCGGCAGTCTCATTCCAATGCTTTATTCGAAATGATGAGGTGCGCCAAGACACACTCGCCGAGGCCCGGCATCCTGCGCCTAATCGGTTATCCCGGAATAAATATAAGGTGTGATCTGTTCGACCATTTCCGGTACCGGCCGCCGCGGGCGACCATCGGCATGTATCATCACAGCTGTAATATTTGCGCTGGTCAACACGTCTTCGTTACGCAGACAGGTCTGTTGAAACACCATGCGCACCCCCTTCAAGCCAAGTATACGGGTTCTAATTAGCAAAAGATCGTCCACTCGCGCTGGCTGCTTATAGTCGATTTCCACACGAGTTAGCGTGAAAGCAGCCGGGTCGGATCGGGCTAACAAATCCTGATGGTTAACGCCGGCATCGCGCAGAAAATCCGATCGCCCGCGCTCGAAAAAGCGGAGATAATTGGCATGATAAACCATGCCGGTAAAATCGGTGTCCTCATAATAGACCCGGACCGGCAGCAAGTGACTGCCATCGGATTGAAAAGACGCGCTTGGTTTCATCATATTAATGCCTGAAATGCCTCATCCCGGTCAGCACCATTGCTAACCCGGCTTCATCTGCCGCTGCAATCACTTCATCATCTCGAATGGATCCACCCGGCTGGATAACAGCGGTCGCGCCTGCAGCCGCGGCTGAGAGCAAGCCGTCCGGGAACGGGAAAAAGGCGTCCGACGCCGCCACGCAGNCCGTCGTTTTCGGTTCTTTCCAGCCTTCCTTTTCGGCTGCATCTTCAGCTTTCCGTGCAGCAATGCGGGCGCTGTCAATCCGGCTCATCTGGCCAGCACCGACACCTACTGTGGCGCCGTCCTTTGCATAAACAATCGTGTTCGACTTAACATGTTTGGCAACCCGCCAAGCAAATAGCAAATCATCAAGCTGTGCATCGGTCGGCGCAATTTTAGTGACAAGTTTAAGATCAGCTTTCTCTATCCGGCCAAAATCACGATCCTGCACAAGCATCCCGCCTGCAACAGTCCTAAACATCAGGCCTGCAGCACGCGGATCCGGTAGACCGTCGGTTAGCAACAGCCGCAGATTTTTCTTTTTCGCGAAAATTTCACGCGCAGCTTCGTCGGCGCCCGGCGCAATCACGACTTCTGTAAATATGCCGCTAATTTCAGCTGCCGAGGCCACATCCAAAGGCCGGTTCAACGCCACAATTCCACCAAAAGCTGATGTCGAGTCACAGGCTAGAGCCTGCTTATAGGCCTCGAGAATAGTATCAGAAACAGCAACGCCGCAGGGGTTGGCATGCTTGATGATGGCAACCGCTGGCCGCTCTGAACCAAGCTCCCCGATCAGCTCAAAGGCTGCATCCGTATCGTTGATATTGTTATATGACAGCGCCTTACCCTGAACCTGAAGCGCCGATGAAACACCCGGACGTTGTTCGGTCGTGGCGTAGAACGCTGCTTGTTGGTGGGGGTTTTCACCATATCTGAGTTTTTCCTGCAGCCGGCCGCCAAAGGCAATCCAGTCAGGTGCTTCCTCTTCAAGCTGCGCGGCATACCAATTCGAAATCGCAGCATCATAAGCCGCCGTCCGCGCAAATGTTTTCGCGGCGAGCGCACGATTGGTTGAAACTTGCACACTGCCATCATGGGCTGACATATCGGCCAGCACCCGGTCGAGATCTGCTTGATCGGTACAGACTGAAACAAAGTCGCCATTCTTAGAGGCGGCCCGCAGCATGGCCGGCCCGCCAATATCAATATTTTCGATACACGTGGCAAAATCAGCACCGGATGCAACTGTTTGCTCGAACGGATACAGATTGATGTAAACAAGATCGATAGCCTCGATACCGTGCGCATCGGCATCGGCCACATGCGACGGCATATCGCGACGATAAAGCAGACCGCCATGCACAGCCGGATGTAATGTCTTAACGCGACCATCCATCATTTCCGGAAAGCCGGTCAGATCCGCGACATCTTTGACCGGCAGCCCGGCAGCCTTCAGCGCAGCTGACGTCCCGCCAGTCGAAACCAGCTCAACGCCGAGATCAACAAGCGCCTGCGCACGCTCGATCAGTCCGGTTTTATCAGATACCGACATTAAAGCGCGGCGTACTGGAATAGTGGTCATATTGGAGGTCCGATTCTGTTACAGATACTGCCGCACCGCCTAGCATGTAAGACATGGCGGTCAACTGTGACCGTCATTTACGGACAGTTTCGATGAGCCATGCTATTTCTAAATCACCGAACTTTTCTAAATGCCCAGCGAATACAATTTGGCGGACGGCTTCCGTCACTATTGGGAACCGCCTCCGACCGCAGCACAATCTGATAGCTGCGTTCGACGATCCCGCGTGCCAGATAGATNGACTCGCCAAGTTCCATATCGAGGACGCTCGACTTGAAGTGCCAAACAGGTCCGGCGTCGCTTTTCAACTCCACCACACGCTTATCAAGCCGGGCGGTAACAGTCGGATGTAAGTGAAAGCGAAGACAAAACGGTATCAATTCCGTGATGTCGGACTCCCCCATATTCACCGGGCGGGCAAGCGAGTCTTCTCCTGTCAGCCGGTCACCATCCGCGGACATAAACAGCCGCCTCTGATGTAGAAAACCAAACCGTTCGCGATAACCGCCATGCTGTGCTTCGAGCCAGACCTGGTTTTCTTCCTCCAGTCTTTTGGCGGTGATGTCGGGCGGACCGATCGGATACAGTAATCGGCTTTCATCATTCGTCGAAAACCCGGTACTTTCGCGGTTCGATATAATCAGCGTCGAATGTGCCGCCGTTCGTCTCACAGCCTCCTGAAAATCAATATCGACTTTGCGACTTCCGCCACATGATGTCACGATCCGGGCTGCGCCATCATGCAACTCAAAACCCAAAGCACCCGAATGTGCTTTATCACCGTGAGGCTGCTCAGGCCCCGGTCCGGCATCAAGAACAAGCATCGTCCGGCCATTATTCAGCTTATGAAAGCCTGACTTTGGTGCGATGCTAAAACGGCGCGGGGCAATCGGGAGCTTGTTGAGAACAGCACTGACAACTTCGCGTCGGGATTGATCACCATCATTAAACGGCAATAATGCGCCGTCTCCCGAAACAAAAAAGGCCGTCATACTACCAATGCGCTGTATCCAGCGCTCGACAAAATCCGGCAGCTTCCGCTTACCCTTTATCAGAGCCTCCCGAATAATCATCAAATCGGCAAGACACCGTAATCCCCGCTCCGGTGACCGGCTGATGTGCCCGCCATCGGGGAAGAACTGCGCCGAGCACTCGGCCTCAAGGGCACCAAGCGACGCATCAAGCCCCCTGCCACCTCGTATATTCAAGGCTGTGATCACCGCAATATTACAACCGCTCCAGCGAGCCTGCGGCGACACATCTTCTTCGAGGCAAGCGGCAATATGTCTAATTTGCCTGTCGAGAGCCGCAAGCCGATGGGTCAAACGGCCCTTTTCATCCTGCTCAAACAATACGCTGCCACAACACAACCAGTTCCAGACCCGCTCAGCTGTGCAGTCCGCCCGCCAAACAAATCCATGAAACCGGCCAAAATGTTCGATCCAGTCATCGACCAGCCANTTCAATCGTTCGACACCGGGCGTCCCCTGCCGTAACAGACTGCCAGCCCAGTCAAACCCGTGCAGCCAATCGGCAAAATGTCGGGTTGGCGGCAAAACCGACCAGGGTGCAATTTCGGCCGGCGCCTCTACTCTGGCCGACCCTAGCTTCCACTGCCCTTGCAAGAGCAGTTCGCCGGCCATTTCAGACCCGGGTATAATCGGCTGGATATGCTGCTTAAATTTCGGGACCGATCGTCCCGAGAGATTTAGCCCCCCGACAGAAGGACCAATCGCGTCATCACCATATTTTCCTCGCAGCCGATACCAGAGCTCTGCATCATACTCGGCACTCCGTTTCTGTCTTGGTTGACCGGGCTGGCGTATCGTAATCATCTCGTCAATTCGTCACCCAATTATGGCGTATCACGGTCTCAAAGCCGCAATATTGTTGGCATAGTGTTCAGGGCCACCTTTAAAAACCGCAGATCCTGCAACAATCGCGGTAACACCGGCGGCAGTCGCACGAGGGGCTGTCTCGGCGTTCAGGCCACCATCCACTTCAAGGATGATATCACGTCCCGACTGGTCGATCATCGCTCTCAGCGCTTCGATTTTCGAAATCTGGCTCTCGATAAAGCTCTGACCGCCAAAACCCGGATTAACCGACATAACCAGAATTAGATCAATATCACCGATGACCGGCTTGATTACGTCGACCGGGGTTGCCGGGTTTAACGCCACGCCCGCCTTCATCCCGCGAGCATGAATCGCCTGAATCGTCCGATGAAGGTGCGGCCCGGCCTCCGGGTGAACTGTGAGAATATTTGCACCGGCCTTGGCAAAATCATCAATAAAAGGATCAACCGGCGCGATCATCAGATGAACATCGAACGGTTTGTCAGTGTGTCGCCGGAGCTTTTCGATGACTGGCGGACCAAAAGTGAGGTTTGGGACGAAATGTCCGTCCATCACATCAATGTGAATCATGTCGGCGCCTGCTTCGTCGATACGGCGTATCTCAGCACCGAGTTCGGAAAAATCCGCAGAAAGAATCGAAGGAGAAATCAATAGTTTAGCCATTATAATGGCCTAAAGCGGAAACACCGCTCAGACAAGAGCGGCGTCCCGTTTCATCACCCTGCCGGACGGCTAATATACCGGCGTTATGAACACGCCATCGGCCCGGAACGCGACATCGACGATCTGGCCAATACGCACCGACACATCTGCGGGCTGCACAATTTCACGGATCTCATCCTTGCCAAAATCAACTGTAATCGCCAGCCCAGGCTTGGTGCCGAGCGCCTTACCAGCCTCATTTCCAGCGATGCCGCCAAGAACTGCACCTGCAACACCGCCAGCAGTTTGAGCTTTATCGCCACCGCCGAGTTCGGAGCCGGCCAAGCCGCCAAGTATCGCGCCGGTAGCGGTACCGATCAATGAGTTTTCCTGACGAATTGTTACCTGCCGGACTGCCACAACTGTGCCCTGACGAACCGTTGCGACCGTTCCAACCGCCGACGAATTTACGGTGCCGCTGCCATAGGTCGTGGCACACCCGGAAACAGCTATTAGCGAGATGGCGAGGACCGCGGCAACCGATCTATGCGCTGACTTCGATACCAATATATCATTCATTTTACATGGCCCTTTTAAATTAAGAAGCNCCAGTCGTATCGCGACAGCCTGAACTTCAGATGAACCATAAGTGACAATTTCGTATGATTATGCCGCGCTCCGAACCAGCCGCGCTATATAAAAAGCGTCATGCACAAGGCCCGCTTGTGGCAATGTCAGTACATCACCGTCTGGTGTCAGCGTCGTCTCGAATCCCGGGACTTCTGAAGGGACAATAGGATGCCGACGCCATCGGCCCGCAAGAATTTCCGGGGTCACTATCTCAACGCCTTCTTCAGGACGCGGCGAACAGACACAATAAACCAAAACGCCGCCGGGCTTGATCATCTCCGCCGCAGCCGCGAGCAAACGACCTTGAATATCGGGAAACCGAGAGATATCGGCTGCGGTCTTGATAGCTGCCCCTTCCGGGTGCCGACGGAGCGTACCAAGTGCGGAGCAAGGGGCATCCAGCAAAACCCGGTCGAACTGGGCCTCTGGGCGCCATGCCGTCGCATCCGCGGCAACAATATCAATGTCGGAAAATCCGGTTCGCTTCAAATTCTCCCGCAAGCGTTTCAAGCGGGGTTTTGACCGATCCAGCGCCGTAACTCTGGCACCACTTGCCGCCAGCTGCATGGTCTTGCCACCGGGCGCTGCGCAGAGGTCGAGCACCCTTTCGGACGCCTTTGCGCCCAATAATTGAGCTGGAAGCGCCGCCGCGACATCCTGAACCCACCAGTCACCGGCTTTAAAACCGGCGACGTCCTCTACCGGAATAGTATCGATTTCGATGCTAGCACGGCCGACGACGCGCCCTCCAAGCCGCTCGGCGAGCGCTACCGGATCGCCTGCTCTTGGCGTCAGCTGGAGACGTGGCTGCTGCGTCTGCGCTGTAATCATCTGGGTTGCTGCGGTTTTGCCTAGCCCTTGCGAAATATCATTCCAGAGCCAGTCCGGCCAGATCGCTTTCAAAGGCTGTGCCTCAAACCGCTCTGTTTCGCTGACAACCCGCCGCAATACAGCATTAATCAAACTAACCGCCGGCCGGGTCGACGGCCACGCTTTGGCCGCATCGACGCTGGCNCCAACAACAGCATAATCTGGCGTCCCCAGCACCCAAGACTGGGCCGCACCGAGACGAAGAAGCGAGCGCACGTCAGGGTTAAGCGCAATGATCGGCCGTGAGATCAAGGGTTGCAGGCCGGCATCGATACGACCGAGATATCGCAAGACGGTAGACACCATGAGCCGCGCAAAACCGCGATCCGAACCCGACAGCTGCTCGAACGCGGCGCTGCGGTCCATACTATCATCAAGCAAACGGCCCTGATCGAGCACGGCGCCAAGTAACTCCGCAGCAACCCGCCGCGTATGTCCGCCACTCAAAGATTTATCCCCAAGGTCCAGCTCCGTGTCCTGCTTTGCCAGCGTCATCTTGTTCGAACTCGCCCGCCATCGCCCGCAACCGTTCAACACGGTTCGCGGTTGACGGATGGGTCGAGAACAGATTGTCCGAACGCTTCCCTGCCAGAGGATTCATAATATACAAATGCGCCATAGCCGGGTTTTGTTCGGCCTGCCGGTTAACAATCGCATGTGCACCGCGGTCGATTTTCTCCAGCGCTGATGCGAGCCATAATGGATTTCCGCATATTTCTGCCCCCCGCCGGTCTGCTTCATACTCCCGCGACCGGCTAATCGCCATCTGTACCAAGCTCGCAGCCAGCGGCGCCAGAATCATCAAGGCCAGGGTTCTGACCAGACCTCCGCGTCCGCGCCCGGGCAGCAAAAAGGCGAGATTGGCAATCCAGCCAATCGCACCGGCCAGTGTCGCTGTAACTGTCATTGTCAGCGTGTCACGATTTTCTACGTGCGCCAGCTCATGCGCCATGACAGCAGCAGTCTCCTCTCGCTTTAGCATTTGCAATAAACCGGTCGTGGCAGCGACGGCTGCATTTTCCGGATTTCGACCGGTCGCAAACGCATTCGGTTGCTCGGTATCAATGATGTAGATTTTTGGCTCCGGTAAACCCGCCACGCGCGCCAGTGCTTTCGTATCATTCGCAAACAGGCGAATCGTCGGGCTGTTCGCGCTATCATCGACCGGACGGGCTCCCTGCATCCGCAGGACAATCTTGTCTGCGTTCCAATAGGAGTAAAAATTGATTGCCAAGGCGAGCACCAGAGCGATCAAACTACCGGTGAAGCCGGCAAGCATGAAGCCGACGGTCATAAAAAGCGCCGTCAGCACCGAAAGTAGTATAGCGGTTTTCAATGGCCCCATGAGCCGCAATCCTTGATCTGATCGATTTCTAACTTAGTTCGTTTTGATCCTATATAATGGTAATCGTAAAGAACCGGATTACTCATATGTCAGAAAATGACGAGAACCCGAAGCGAAAGCTCTCCCCAGAAGCCCAGCGCGCTCTGGCAGAGGCAGATGAACGTCGCGCCGCACGCGAAAAACTCGAGCAGGAACTGGAAGCCAAGCGCAGCCTCGAAAAGGGCGGACCGAAAACGATCGAACCAACCCGTTTCGGAGACTGGGAGCGCAAAGGTATTGCATACGATTTCTGAGGTGATGGCGAATGCCGGATATGCCGGGTTGCGGCAGCGCCGGTTTGCACCGCTCTTTACAAATGACGCTGGCGATGCAGAAAATATATTTGCCTACCGTGAAACTCGTTGACCGGATGACAAGTCGCCTGCAAAAGTTGGATAATGACAGCCACACCCCACAGACAAGATGGATCCGTGCGCGCAATCGCTGACATTATTGCCGAACTGGCACTTTATGTCTCAGCAGCTTTCATTGTGTCGGGCCTTGTATTGCCATCTATCTGGAAACCGAATGCCTTCGGTTTTGGCGGAACCGAATACAACCTTTTCGGCCTCGTCAAAACGCTGTTCGAAGCAAATCTCGTTATGCTCGGACTAATCGTGATTTTCTTTTCAGGTATTTTTCCAATTGCCAAAACGATCACCGCTGCGATCATTTTCAGGCAAGGCAGTACGCCCAGTCCGGGACTAATGCGCTGGCTCAACATACTGGGAAAATGGTCAATGCTGGATGTTTTCCTTGCCGCTCTATTAATCGGGCTAACCCAAATGAGTGTTTATATCGGCTTTGAAAGCCGGTCCGGCCTTTACGCCTTCGCGGCTGGCGTAATCCTCAATAATCTCGCAACGATGCGACTTTCCTATTCGCATTCATCATACAACGATCAGTGACAATATCATGACCAATCAGACACAATCGGCTTCCGAACCCAGCCTCGATATCCGGATTATTCCGGTCACGCCACTTCAGCAGAATACCAGTTTGATCTGGTCCAGAAAAACCATGGAAGGTGTCTTTATTGACCCGGGTGGCGAAACCGACCGGCTGATGGCCGCCGCCGATGAATTCGGGGTTAAAATTGNTGCCGTCTGGTTGACGCATGGCCACCTCGATCACGCCGGCGCAGCCACCGAAATTAAAGAACGCACCCAGTGCCCGATCATCGGACCGCATAAGGACGATCAATGGCTCCTTGATGAAATTGAAGAGCAAGGCGCGAAATACGGCATGCAGGGCAGCCGTAATGTGCAGCCCGACCGCTATCTCGAAGAAGGTGACGAGCTGTCTTTGGGTGACGAAACATTTGAGGTGACCCATTGCCCGGGTCATACGCCCGGTCATGTCGTCATTTATCACAAACAGGGGCAGCTGGCCTTTGTCGGAGATGTTCTGTTTCGTGGCTCTGTCGGACGGACCGATTTTCCACGCGGCAATCATCAGCAATTGATTGACTCGATAACCGGAAATCTCTGGCCACTCGGCCCTGCAATGCGGTTTGTACCGGGCCACGGCCCGATGAGTACATTTGGTCAGGAACGACAGGATAATCCGTTCGTGTCGGATCAGGTCCTTAGTAAAACCTAGAGAACCCGACAGCTTGTCGTGCAAAAGAATTTGATATCAGCGCCGGTCAAAACGTCAGCATCATTTCAGGACCGGTTTGAGTTGGTGAATTGACGCTTGACCGTGCGTCGCAAAACAGGCAGTTCACCGACATTAAGGGCAGCATGTAATCAGGATCGGATCAAATGAAAGTAGCGGTTATAGGCACAGGCTATGTTGGCTTAGTTAGCGGCGCATGTTTTGCCGANTTCGGNCANACGGTGACATGTGTCGANAAGGATGCCANCAANATCGNCCGGCTGCATNAGGGCATNATGCCGATCTATGAGCCCGGCCTCGATACGCTGGTTGCCAGCAATGTCGACGAAGGACCGNCTNTTNTTNACNACNGANGCNAAAGACGCGATNGCNGAAGCNGATGCNGTNTTNATTGCNGTNGGNACGCCGTCACGNCGCGGCGACGGCCATGCCGATCTGTCTTTNGTATATGCTGTCGCNGANGAAATNGCCGATNTNATGGACGGCTTCACAGTAGTCGTGACAAAATCGACTGTACCTGTCGGTACCGGCGACGAGGTTGAAGAGATCATCTGCAAGAAGCGCCCGGACGGCGATTTTGCCGTGGTCTCCAACCCCGAATTCCTACGCGAAGGCGCGGCAATCAAGGATTTCAAAATCCCCGACAGGGTTGTCGTCGGCACCGATGATGAACGCGCCAAAGAGCTTATGCGCGAACTCTATCGCCCGCTTTTCCTGAACGAGACCCCGATCCTGTTTACCAACCGGCGGACCTCGGAACTGATCAAATATGCGGCGAACGCGTTTCTCGCGGTTAAAATCACTTTCATCAACGAAATGGCAGATTTGTGCGAAAAAGTCGGCGCGAATGTCCAAGAAGTCTCTCGCGGGATTGGTCTTGATGGCCGGATCGGCTCGAAATTCCTCAATGCAGGACCGGGCTATGGCGGCTCCTGCTTTCCAAAAGACACGCTCGCCTTGACCAAGACTGCAAATGATTATGATAGCCCGGTCCGCATCGTCGACACGGTTGTCGAGGTCAATGCCGCCCGCAAGAAAGCAATGGCCGACAAAATCATTCAGGCAATGGCGGGCGANGTCTCCGGCAAGACCATCGGTGTTCTGGGCCTCGCCTTCAAACAGAATACTGACGATATGCGCGACGCGCCCAGCCTCGATATTCTACCGNTACTTACAGCCGCTGGTGCCAAAGTGAAAGCCTTCGACCCCGAAGCCATGGATGAAGCCAAGCATTTGCTTGAAGACATCGAATATGCTGGCAATGCCTATGACGCGGCCGAGCAAGCCGATGCCCTCGTCATCATTACCGAATGGGACCAGTTCCGTGCGCTTGACCTCAAACGCGTCAAAGACGCCATGGCCGGCAATGTNCTGGTCGATCTGCGTAATATTTACACACCAGCCGATGCCGGGAAATATGGCTTCGCTTACACGTCTATCGGTCGCGCAACCGAACTAGCCTAAGAAAGCGGAAACCATGCACNTGACAANCCGCACGCTAATCACTGGTGGCGCCGGCTTTATCGGCAGCCATTTGTGTGACCGGCTTCTGGACAAAGGGCATGAGGTGCTGTGCGTCGATAATTTCTTCACCGGCGCACGCAGCAATATTACGCATTTGCTCGATCATAAGAATTTCGAACTGACCCGGCATGATGTCACCCATCCGCTATTCGTCGAAATTGACCAGATCTACAATATGGCCTGCCCCGCGAGCCCGATCCATTACCAGTTTGACCCGGTTCAGACGACGAAGACGTCCGTCCACGGCGCGATCAACATGCTCGGCCTCGCCAAGCGCACCAAGGCCCGCATCCTGCAGGCCTCAACCTCGGAAGTGTATGGCGATCCGGCAGTTCATCCACAGCAGGAAGACTATTGGGGCAACGTCAATCCGATTGGGCCCCGCTCCTGCTATGATGAGGGCAAACGCTGCGCCGAGACGCTGTTTTTTGACTATCATCGTCAGCACCAGCTCGACATCAAAGTCGCGCGGATCTTCAACACCTATGGCCCGCGCATGAACCCGAATGATGGCCGGGTGGTTTCGAACTTCATCGTGCAGGCGCTAAAGGGCGAGGACATTACGCTATACGGCGATGGCGACCAGACACGGAGCTTCTGTTATGTCGACGATCTCGTCGCCGGCCTGATCGCTCTGATGGACAGCGGAGACGGGATCACCGGCCCAATCAATTTGGGCAATNCGGGTGAGTTCACCATCAGNGAGCTGGCCGAGCATGTCATCGAGCTGACCGGCTCAAAATCAAAAATGGTCCACAAGCCCCTNCCCCAGNANGATCCNCGCCAGCGNCAGCCNGANATCACNCGCGCCAAGGAACAGCTCGACTGGGAACCAAGCATCAAGCTCAGAGACGGCCTGACCAAAACCATCGCCTATTTCGATGGGCTGTTGGCAGAAATGGATACAAATCGTGATATTTAACCGCGCAACCATACTATGCCGGCAGGCAATGATTTAACAATTTGCTCTAATCGTCCCTGGTCAAATATTCACAAAACCGGCGGGAACAACATGTCAGTGTGCGGCAGCGGATTGAGCGCACGCGACAACAGATCCCGGCTGCCGCTGGAAGCGTTCAAATTTTGCTGCCACGACCCGCGCGTGTGTTAGCCGCCTATAAAGCGGCAGGACTGCGGCGCTTATCAAACATTGACCAGACGCCGTCCGCACCATGCCAGTCACCCTGTGTCGCACCTTTCGAATATTCGGTTGCGCGGGCCTCGAAGAAATTGGCGTGCTCGACACCATTTAATATCTCTGTCAGCCAAGGCAGCGGATGTTTTTCTACGCCGAAAATCGGATCAAGTTTCAACTGCCCCATGCGCCAGTCGGCGATATACCGAATATAGGCTTTGATATCCGCCGGCGTCATGCCCTCGACATCGCCTGCCTCGAATGCCAGGTCGATGAATTTATCCTCTAGCTGGACGACAGTTTCACAACATTCCCGAATTCTATTCTTTACAATCGGAGTCAGCGCCCCGGTCTCGGCGGCGAATGCGTGGAACAATTTCATCATGCCTTCACAGTGCAGGCTTTCATCGCGAATCGACCAGGTCACGATTTGCCCCATACCNTTCATTTTGTTGAATCTCGGAAAATTCATCAGCATTGCGAAGGACGCAAACAATTGAAGACCTTCGGTAAATCCGCCAAACACGGCCATTGACGTAAGAATATCTTCTTCCGTATCGGTCCCGAACTGACCAAGATAATCATGCTTGGCAGCCATTTCTTCATATTCCATGAAGGCGGAAAACTCGGTGTCCGGCATACCAATGGTCTCGAGCAACAAAGCATAGGCTGCGACGTGCACAGTTTCCATATTCGAAAAAGCCGCCAGCATCATTCGAACCTCGACCGGTTTGAATAGAGGCATGTAGCTTTCCATATAATTCGCCCCGACCTCGACATCGGACTGAGTGAAAAATCTGAAAATCTGGGTCAGCAGATTCCGCTCGCGATCATTGAGTTTGTTTACCCAGTCTTTACAATCTTCACCGAGTGGAACTTCTTCTGGCAACCAATGGACCTGCTGCTGCAATTTCCAGAAATCATAAGCCCACGGATACCGGAAAGGCTTATAAGAATGACTCGGGGTCATCAGTCCTGGAAGTTTGACGAGTCCAGCAGCCATATATCGCTCCATTGAATTATTTGCCAAGATTTCTCTATATATAGTGCCTCGTCTTTTTCCTCTACGCAAGATGTATCCCACTACCCGTGACATCTCTTCGCAGTTTGATCCGGAAAAAAGCTTTGCGGACGATTACCTGATCCGTTTTTGTGCGCCCGGACCAACCACCCGATAGGTTTTTAGTGATTGAATTGTAACCGGTGATGATTGTCCCGGCCCTAATACACGGGCAGTTCAGGCCACAGCTTCAGGCACAATTACTGGACTGCAAACGTGAAGGCCAGCATTACGAGATAAGCATTACGAAATACGCATCACCAGATGAGTAACACCGGACGAGCGCCACCTCACCCGGGCGCGGGTTTCGAAAAATTATCTATTTACTCCGCACCGGGCGATGAAGAGTTTACTTTAACGGTTTACTGACAAGCGAGACATTCATCATANTCAGTATTTGGAACCGTCATCTCATTATCACTGCCCTCTTCCTCAAGCGATCCGGCAAAACTTGCCCGCTGTACAGACTTCGAACGACAATAGTAAAGCGACTTCACACCACGCTCCCAGGCCGTCCAGTGCAGCATGTGCAGATCCCACTTGCTGATATCGGCTGGCAGGAAGACATTTAACGACTGTGCCTGACAGATATAAGGCGTGCGATCGGCCGCGTGCTCGACAACCCAGCGCTGATCAAGCTCGAACGCTGTCTTGAACAATGATTTCTCATGCTCGTTCAAATCATCGAGATGTTGCACCGACCCTTCATGTTCCAGAATTGAAGTCCAAACCTCTTCAGTATTCAGATCCTTCTTGTCTAGAAGCGCTTCAAGATAACGATTCTTTACAGTGAAAGAGCCCGACAGCGTTTTGTGCGTATAAACATTGGCCGGGATCGGCTCGATTCCGGCGGATGTGCCGCCGCAAATAATCGATATCGACGCCGTTGGCGCGACAGCGATTTTATGACTAAACCTCGACATCATGCCAACTTCGGCGGCGTCCTCGCAAGGCCCGCGTTCGCGCGCAAGTTTAACGGATGAAGCATCGGCACCCTGGCGAATCTGTTTGAACATCTTTTCGTTCCAGACCTTCGCCATGGCGCTTTCAAACGGCACGTTCATTTTCTGCAAAAACGAATGGAAACCCATTAAGCCGAGACCGACTGAGCGTTCGCGCTGAGCTGAATAGACAGCCCGTGACATTTCATCAGGGGCATTGTCGATGAAGTTTTGAAGGACATTGTCGAGGAATCTGAAAATATCCTCGAGGAACATGTCGTCCTTACTCCATTCCATGAACTTCTCGGCATTAATCGAAGACAGACAGCACACAGCTGTGCGGTCGACGCCGAGATGATCAATGCCCGTCGGCAATGTAATTTCCGAACACAGATTCGACTGTGTGACTTTCAGACCGAGCTGACGCTGATGCGCTGGCATCGCATTGTTTACAGTATCCGTGAACAGCAGATACGGCTCACCTGTCTGAATCCGGAGCTCGAGAATTTTCTGCCAGAGTTTACGGGCATTTACGGTTCTGAGGACTTCGCCATTCTTGGGCGAAATCAGCCCGAAATCTTCATCCTGTCTGACAGCTTCCATGAATTCGTCGGTAATATTGATACCGTGATGCAGATTTAGTGATTTCCGGTTGAAGTCACCCGAAGCTTTGCGAATCTCGAGAAATTCTTCGATCTCGGGATGATGGATATCCAGGTAGCACGCAGCAGACCCACGCCGCAGCGAACCTTGAGAAATCGCCAGTGTCAGACTATCCATCACCCGAATGAAGGGAATGATGCCGGAGGTCTGACCATTCTGGCCAACCTTTTCGCCGATTGACCGGACATTGCCCCAATAAGTTCCAATCCCGCCACCATTCGAAGCCAGCCAGACATTCTCGGTCCATGTGCTAACAATATCGTCAAGACTGTCACCGACCTGATTCAAAAAGCAGGAAATTGGCAGACCGCGATCGGCGCCGCCATTCGAAAGAACAGGCGTCGCAGGCATAAACCAGAGGCGGGAGATATAATCGTAAATCCGCTGGGCGTGCTCATCATCATCAGAGAAAACAGTCGCGACCCGCGCAAACATATCCTGATAAGATTCGCCTGGCAGAAGATACCGGTCGCGCAGCGTGACTTTTCCGAACTCCGTCAATAATTCATCCCGGGACCGGTCAATTTTAACTCGCCCGACAAGACGCAATGCCGGCGATGCCGCCACTTGTGTTGCTGTCTCTGTTGAATTTTTCGACTTCGTCGCAGTGCTATCGCCTAACATCGCCATATCTCTTCACTATCCCACCAATTAAGGGCCGCGACCCATGTTTGCCATATGCAGTGATACTTACCGCTCGCTGACACAACATATAGTGCGCCGAAGGTTAATATGAGGTCAATGGCTAGAAACGAAAATTTAGAGCATTGCCAGTGGATAACTCAGTAACCCACCGCCATTGCGCCATTTCAGGACAGAAACCAGAGCCGAAAAGAATTTACAATCGCCCTGTGGCTGCGCTGTGGCAACGATCAAAAAGCTACCAATCTTCGCGGAAATTTCATATATCAAACTGATCACGGGGCTTTACCGATTCATTTAAGCGGTTAACGATTCTGGCCCGACGTTCAGCTCTGGAGATGCCTGTGCGAATTATGATTGTAACTGACGCTTGGTCGCCACAGGTCAATGGCGTTGTACGCACGATGCAGCGCGTTATTTCAGAGCTGGAAGCGGATGGACACGTCTTTGAAATCGTGCATCCGGGAAGCGGCTTTATGAAAGTTCCGCTGCCGACATACCCGGAAATCAAGCTGGCTTTGTTCGCCCGGCGCGCCATCGAGAAACGATTCGACCAGTTTGAACCCGATGCCGTTCATATTGTCACTGAAGGGACACTGGGAATGGCAGCGCGGGCGGTATTCCTGAAAATCAAGCACCCTTTCACAACCGCGTACCATACCCGTTTCCCGGAATATGTTTCTGCCCGGGCCCCGGTCCCGACCAGCTGGGGTTATAGCTTCGTCAGATGGTTCCATAAATATTCCGGCCGGGTCATGGTATCGACCCAGAGCATGGTCGATGAACTGGTTGAAAAAGGGTTCATCAACACTATCGCCTGGAGCCGGGGCGTCGACATTGATCACTTCACACCGACCAGGCGGGTCGCAGCAAATAGCGAAACTGATCCTTTCGCTGGTTTGGCACGGCCGATTTTTCTGAATGTCGGACGGGTTGCTGTCGAGAAAAATATCGAGGCCTTTCTGTCGCTCGACCTGCCCGGGTCAAAAGTGGTTGTTGGCGACGGCCCTGCTTTGAAGGATCTCAAGAAGAATTACCCAGATGTGCATTTCATCGGATCCTTATTTGGCGAAGACCTCGCCAGTGCCTACGCCAATTCCGACGTCTTTGTGTTCCCAAGCCTGACCGATACATTCGGTCTGGTGATTCTCGAAGCGATGGCGTCAGGCACACCCGTCGCGGCCTTTGATTCGACCGGCCCCAAAGACGTTATACCAAATTCGGCAGCCGGCACGATTACCCCGGTCGACGGCGATCTCACCGCCGGCGCACTCGCCTGTCTCGATCTTAAGCGGGATGATTGCCGGGCCCATGCTGAGACTTTTAGCTGGCGAGCCGTCGCCGAGGCGTTTCTGCAAAACCTGCAACCCCTTCCGACCCCGGATCGTCGACGATTCTGGCAACGGCTAAGGCGCCGCACCAATCATCAAAATAGTGCAGCCTAGCTTAGGCGTACCCTCGATACCAAGTTGAAATATTGGTTAATAATCAACCAATGTCGCGATCAGATATGCGCGAATAATCACTGACAGCGTAATCAGGAAAAATACCATAGCGGCTGCTAGACGATCGATATATGAGGGTCTAAAGCGACCTCTCTTATCGCTAGGTTAATCAAGAGGTATTTTATGGCTGTACGGGTTGCAATCAATGGGTTTGGGCGGATTGGACGGCTAGTCCTGCGGTCCATTCTGGAAAATGGACGCACGGATATAGAGGTCGTTGCAATTAATGATCTCGGCCCTGTCGAAACCAATGCGCATCTTCTCAAATATGACAGTATCCACGGCACGCTGCCCATAGATGTCAGCGTCGATGGCGACGCGATCAAAGTTGGTGGACAAACGATCAGATGCACGGCGGTTCGTAATCCGGCCGAACTCCCGCATAAAGAGATGGAAATCGATATTGCGATGGAGTGTACCGGCATTTTTGCTGATAAAGAAAGCGCCTCAGCACACCTGACAGCCGGCGCAGGTCGCGTACTTGTTTCGGCCCCGGCCAAAAATGCCGACAAAACGATTGTCTATGGCGTCAATCATGAAACTCTGACGGCTGACGATCTGGTTGTGTCAAATGCGTCGTGCACGACAAACTGTCTNTCCCCGGTTGCAAAAGTCCTGAATGATACGGTTGGAATTCTGCGTGGATACATGACCACCGTTCACTCCTATACTGGCGACCAGCCAACGCTGGACCGGCTGCATAGCGACCTGTACCGGGCGCGCGCAGCCGCAATGTCGATGATACCGACCTCAACCGGCGCGGCGAAAGCCGTCGGGCTAGTCCTGCCGGAACTGGCGGGAAAACTGAATGGCTCGGCGGTACGTGTGCCGACCCCGAATGTCTCAATTATTGATCTTGTATTCGATGCAGCCCGGCCGACCGATGTCGAGGAAATCAATGCAGCAATCAAGGCGGCTGCAGACGGCCCGATGAAAGGCGTTCTCGACTATACGACCGCGCCGCTTGTGTCGGCCGACTTCAATCACAGCCCGGCCAGCTCGTCATTTGCTGCCAATGGCACGGATGTGACGGATGGAACATTGGTCCGGGTTTTGTCCTGGTATGACAATGAATGGGGCTTTGCGACACGTATGAGCGATACCGCCATTCACATGGCCAAATTTTTGTAGTCCGGGTTGTTGAAGCGTCATGGCGAAGATTAAAACAATCGAAGATGCAACCGGTCTGAACGGCAAGACGGCCCTTGTCCGGGTCGATTTTAACGTTCCGATGCAGGATGGCAAAGTCAGCGACATGACGCGCCTCAACGCGCCGATTCCGACGCTGCAGGCGTTACGTGAGAAGGGCTGTAAAATAGCACTCTTATCCCATTTTGGTCGGCCAAAGGGAAAACCCGTCGCGGAAATGAGTCTGGCGCCAGTTGCTCAGGCCTTTTCAAACCTGATCGGTACCCTAGTCGCCTTTGGACATGACTGTATCGGGGCGGACATTGCGCAACAAATTGCCGGCCTCCCCCATGGCGGCATCATTCTGCTGGAAAATACGCGGTTCCATGCCGGTGAAGAGCAGAATGACCCGGAGCTGGCCAGGGAAATGGCCAAACTCGGAGACCTATTTGTNAGCGATGCTTTTTCGGCCTCGCATCGCGCCCACGCCTCGACGGTCGGACTAAGCGACTATTTGCCGGCTTTCGCCGGCAAGTCGATGCAAACAGAGCTTGAAGCTCTGGCATTAGCCCTTGGTCGTCCGAAACGTCCAGTGCTGGCGGTTGTCGGTGGTGCAAAAGTGTCGTCAAAGATCGATCTATTGAAAAATCTGGTGACCAAAGTGGATGCGCTAGCAATCGGTGGCGGCATGGCGAACACGTTTCTGGCGGCTCAGGGATATAGTGTCGGTAAATCGCTCTGCGAATACGATCTTGCCGATACCGCAAAACAGATTGTAGCAAACGCCAAGGCCGCCTACTGTGACATCCTGCTGCCAATGGATGTTGTTGTTGCGACAAAGTTTGCAGCGCATGCCGATCACCGCGTCTGCGGACTTGATGACATTGCCGATCACGAGATGATTCTGGATGCCGGACCCCAAACCGTAGCGATTTTCGCGAGCGCACTTGATATCGCGGAAACACTGGTCTGGAACGGCCCGCTAGGTGCATTCGAGATGGCGCCTTTCGATACCGCGACAGTTCAGGCGGCAAAAGCCGCCGGCATTCGGTGCGAGGCTGGCCAGGTCGTCGCCGTAGCTGGCGGTGGCGATACTGTTGCTGCCCTCAACCATGCCGGCGTTGCTGGTCAGTTCACGCATATATCCACAGCAGGCGGGGCCTTTCTTGAATGGATGGAAGGTAAACCGCTGCCCGGCGTCGAGGTCCTCAAAACAGCATAGAGGTCGAAACCCCTAGCCCACTAACCGCAATCGCAGCAATAATGGAGAACTAAAAAATGGCCCGAATAACACTCCGTCAACTTCTCGATCACGCTGCCGAAAACGATTACGGACTACCGGCCTTCAACATCAACAATATGGAGCAGGCCCTGGCCATTATGGAGGCGGCGGACGAGGTCAAAGCACCGGTTATCATGCAAGCCTCGCGCGGGGCGAGATCTTACGCCAATGATATCGTACTTAAGCACCTTATCGAAGCGATGACGGAGCTCTATCCCGACATACCGATTTGCATGCATCAGGATCATGGCAATTGCGAAGCAACCTGCGCGACAGCGCTGCAAAATGGCTTCACTTCGGTGATGATGGATGGATCATTGGAGGCTGACGGAAAAACCCCGGCTTCATATGAATATAATGTCGAGATTACCCGAAAAGTCACTGATATGGCGCACTGGGTTGGCGCTTCGGTCGAGGGCGAACTGGGTGTGCTTGGCAATCTCGAAACCGGCACCGGTGAAAAAGAAGACGGGCACGGGTTCGAAGGTACGCTCAGCAAAGCTGATCTACTGACCGATCCGGATCAAGCCGTCGATTTTGTTGAAAAGACCAAAGTCGATGCACTGGCAATAGCCATGGGAACAAGCCATGGCGCCTATAAATTCTCGCGNAAGCCNAGTGGCGATATACTGGCCATGGATGTCATCGAAGACATTCATAAAAAACTACCGAATACCCATTTGGTCATGCATGGCTCATCCTCTGTCCCGCAGGAGCTACAAGAGATCATAAACAAGTATGGTGGCGAAATGCCGGCAACTTGGGGCGTTCCGATCGAGGAGATTCAGCGCGGCATTAAACATGGCGTCCGGAAAGTGAACATTGATACCGACAATCGCATGGCGATTACCGGCGCGATTCGAAAAGCCTTTCATGATGATCCCAAAAATTTCGATCCGCGCGGATATTTGAAACCGGCTCGCTCAGCGATGAAAAAAGTATGTCGCGAACGCTTCGAACAATTCAATGCCGCCGGCCAGGCTGAGAAAATCTCGCCAATTCCCCTGTCGGAAATGGCAAAAAAATACGCGCAATAAATTCGCCATTACAATCGCATGGCGGCGCCCTAGCACCGTGTCCGCAGTGAAATCGCGACGCGTTNGGATCGCCTGACGGTTCCAAGCTGTAAGACCGGCACGAGCCNCCAAACAATCCGCTCATGACCAGAATTAGACCGACACACGGTCAGCGGTATCAGAGAGCTNGCCGGGATCGCCGTTACACCAAGCCGGAACCACTTCAAATGGTGTAGTACAAATAGATAATGAGAGGCGATGAATGTCGCGAGCTAAGATCTTTAACGCCAAATTTCAAATCGTTTTCCCTAGGCTGCAATCGAAACACGGTCTATAAACCCTCATGACTTCAAACCTGACGCGCGAACGCACACGCCTTTATCTTGTTACGCCGCCGAGGATCGACGATATCGATAGTTTCATCGGAAAGTTCGAAGCGGCGATTGAAGGCGGTGATATTGCCAGCCTGCAAGTCCGGATGAAGCAGGGTGATGCCATCGATACCGCACAGACCCGGCAAGTGGCTCAGGCGGTGCAGCCACTCTGTCAGGCCAATGAGATTGCGCTCTTCATTAATGACAGCCCGCAATTGTGCNATGCACTCGAGGCCGATGGTGTGCATCTTGGTCTTGATGATATGGATATCAAACTAGCCCGCGACATTGTCGGCCCGGACGTTATCATTGGCGCAACCTGTCAGACCAGCCGGCATAATGCCATGGTAGCAGGCGAAGCTGGCGCCGATTATGTCGCTTTTGGTGCATTTTTTCCTAGTGAAACCAAGCCAGATGCCAAGCGCGCAGAATCGGACGTGCTGACATGGTGTCAGATGTTCCTGACCCTACCATGCGTCGCAATTGGTGGCATCACAGTTCACAACGCAGCCCCGCTGATTGCTGCCGGTGCAGACTTTATCGCCGTATCGAATGGTGTCTGGACGCATCCCGACGGTCCCGCGGCGGCTGTCGCAATGTTTAATCAGCTGATTGATCAGGAGATGCCCGATTAGCCAAGCCAGTTGCAGACCGCCCGGTCAGAATATCATGCAGGCTTGTGTCGATTCGGAATATCGCCCGCACCAGTTCAGTGACAAGACGCAAAACGAGCACCCATAGCAAGGCGACAAACAGCACTGTCAGAATACCAAAAAAATGTCCGAGAAAATCGTCGGCCAGTCGGCTGCTTTTTTCAATTATACGCCGCACGGCACCGATACCGACCGCGAACAAGCCGATATAGTATAGAATTTGTGCGACAACAGGCCCCATTGGTCGCTCGAAATTCACCAATCGTCCCAAAACACCCATCATCTCACTCCTTATTTGGCAATAATGCGAATCCAATTTATGGCTTGCATCTGCCCACATTACTTGACCGAACCCGCAGCCGCGTCTACCCCGCGGCCGGTATATACAGGAATCCAAGCATGGCCAAGATAAACGGTAATGAGATTAAACCGAATATGGTAATCGAGTATAATGGTAGCGTATGGCGCGCAATGAAGTGCAATGCCGTCAAACCGGGAAAAGGCGGCGCCTTCAACCAGGTCGAGATGCGCAACCTTTTCAACGGCTCGAAAGCAAATGAAAGATTTCGCGCCAATGAAACTGTCGAGCGCGTTCGCCTCGAGCAGAAAAAATATCAGTTTCTATTCGATGCCGGTGAGGCTTACGCCTTCATGGACGAGGAAACCTTCGAGCAAATTGAAATCGCGAAAGATTTCATCGGCGACGATGCCGACTTTTTGCAAGATGGCATGGTCGTAGAGATCGAATTTTACACCGAAACCCCGATTGGCGTCGCGATCCCGGATCAAGTGACAGTTACGGTCGAGGAGACCGAGCCGGTTGTCAAAGGTCAGACTGCGGCCAACAGCTTCAAGCCAGCGATTTGCGATGGTGGCGTTCGCGTGACCGTCCCGCCTTTTATCGGAGTTGGCGAACGCGTCATTGTGCAAACATCTGACCGTACCTATCTCCGACGCGCCGACTAAAGGACGATAATCGATGTCGAAACCATCAGCTGTCGGTAATGTCATGATCGAAGCGGCCCGCAGGGCCGGTCGGAGTTTGGCGCGCGATTTTGGCGAAGTAGAATACTTGCAGGTGTCTAGCAAAGGCCCCGGTGATTTTGTTTCAAACGCCGACCACAGGGCCGAAGACGTCATCTTTGAATATTTGACCAAAGCGAGGCCGGGCTACAGCTTCCTAATGGAAGAGAAAGGCTTCGTCGAAGGCAGCGACAAGACAAATCGTTTCATTATTGACCCGCTGGACGGGACTCTCAATTTCCTGCATGGCCAACCTCATTATGCGGTTTCAATCGGCCTCGAACGCGATGGCAAGCTGGTTGCAGGTGTGGTTTTCGATGTCAGCCGGAATGAGATATTCTGGGCCGAGACCGGCCGCGGAGCCTGGCTTGGCCAGCGCAAGTTACGGGTCGCCGCCCGCAAGAAGCTCGACCGGTCAGTACTGGCAACCGGGGCCCCCTGGTTCGGCAAAAGCACCGAAACACACATGCAGTTCTCACGTGAACTCTCGACCATAGCACCAACGATCGCTGGCATACGCCGCAACGGCTCGGCTGCCCTAGACCTCGCCTGGGTCGCATGCGGTAGATTCGATGGTTTCTGGGAACGCGGGCTCAATCAATGGGATATCGCGGCCGGAATTGTTCTGGTCAGAGAGGCTGGCGGGGTGGTCACGGAGATTGACGGTAAAGACGTGCTCCAGACTGGTTCGATTATCGCCGCTAATCCAGATCTCCATCCGCTGATAGAAAGCCCCATTCGTAATGCCGGAAAACGCAAACCGGACAATTGAAAAGACCGAGGCTGGTTTTCTTAAGCGCAGACTGGGCTCAGTCCGCGCAGCGTTGTCATATTTAAAGCAGAACAGAAAGCGCTTATTCTGGTTATGGATTGCCTACCAGACCGTAAAAGGGCTTTTAACACTGTCGCTGATCTGGCTGCCACTATTGTTATTATGGCTGAACAGGTAAGCTCCTAAGCCCGGCTTAGGCGTTAAGTTCAACATCCCAATACAAATAATCAGTCCATGTCTGATGCAGATGGTGAGGCGGGAAACGTCGCCCCATATCCTGCAATTTATGGTTCGAAGGCTGATAGGGCTGAATCTTTGGATGCATGTCGCACTCTTTCGGCAACCGGCCACCTTTACGATGGTTACACTTCGAACATGCCGCAGCAATATTGTCCCAACTGGTTCGTCCGCCTTTCGAACGAGGTATGACGTGATCGAATGTTAGCTCGTCAGGTGAACCACAATAGACACATTCAAACCCGTCTCGAAGGAATACATTAAACCGCGTAAAAGCCGGCGGTCGATCCTGACGTACAAATTCCCGCAGCGCGATGACGCTTGGAAGTTTCATTTCGAAACTAGGGCTTCGAATATATGAATCATATTCGGCGACGACATCAACGCGATCTAGAAACACCGCTTTAACCGCATCCTGCCAGCACCAAAGTGATAACGGATAATATGACAAAGGCCTAAAATCGGCATTCAACACCAAAGCCGGCCGACCATTGGGAGGGGACAGTAGAACCTCGGTCATGTCCGTTCGTCCCAGTTTATTCTTAGTTCTTGCGCGCGCGATATTATGAAGACGGATCTCCTTCTTGATTGTCATCCTATGCTTTCCGATTCCTGTAACAATAATATGACAAGTCAGGCACAAGTCACCCGCCGATCTTGTCACGGCATATTATTGCGCCAGTTCCACAGCAAATGAGCCGCCACGCCGCGATACGGACGCCATGTCTCGGCCAGTTCGGAAAACGGCTTTGACCCTAGACGTTCCGGTGCCTCGGCAGCACGACGATACCCCTCCATCAGACCGACATCGCCGACAGGAAAAGCATCAAGATGCCCGACGGCGTTCATTAAAAATATCTCCGCTGTCCACGGACCGATACCTTTCACCGCGACCAGCTCGCCCCGTGCCTGCCCGATATCCGAACGTTTCAGACGGTTAAAGTCTAGCGCCCCGGTTTGAACAGCTTCGGCGATTGCCCGCATATGTCTGATTTTGGGCCGCGAGACCCCGCACGCCCGCAATGCAGTCTCGTCGGTGGCCAGAATACTGTTCTGGTTGACATCACCATCCAGCAGACCAGCCACTCTTCCCCAAATGGTTGCAGCGGCCTTGGTCGACAATAATTGATAAATGACCGACCGCGCCAGAGTATCAAATGATGCCGGGGCCGCACGCCAATCCGGAACCCCCAGCGTGGCGTAAATTCGTGCAAGAACAAGATCGCGATCCGCCAGAGTTTCACACGCCGTCTTCAGATCGGTTCGTGTCGGATGTGCCATCACTTACTCATTTTGATTACTCTCGCCGCGCGTTAGCAGTGCATTTGACCCTGCTTCGAGACGCGCCTGAAGTGTGGCCAGCATGTCTTTTTGCGACAAGCCGGCATCGATTTCCGGCAACACTTCATAAACGACGATTCCAGGTTTTCGGATTAAACCATGCGCTGGCCAGCAGTGTCCAGAATTTGTCGCCACCGGTATGATTGGCAAGTCAAGATTCTTGTAGAAGGCCCGGATACCGGCCGGCTTATACGCAGGCGGCGCGCCCGGCTCTGTCCGTGTTCCCTCCGGGAAAATGACTAATTGCCGCCCGGCACCCGACAGTACCCGGCTCTTGGCCGCTTTTAGCATACGCCGCATCGTCTGGGCGCCGCCGTCCCGATCGATCGGTATTTGTGATGATTTGAGCGCGTACCATCCGAGAAACGGGTACCAGAGCAATTCACGCTTCATGATGACAACCGGATCCCGGAAGAAGAGAAACGGTATAAAAACATCGAGCATGGCTTGGTGTTTGCCGGCAACAATTTGCGCACCGTCCCGGATATGCTCATGCCCTTTAAGTTCGACACGGATTCCGCAGATCCATCGCAAGCCGAACAGAATAAGCCGCGCATAAACCCGGATAAGCGATGCGGTAACACGCCGTGGCAGAAACAGCACTGGCAGACCGAGTATCGCGAGGGTCGCCATTGTGCCGTAAAGCCAGATAACGAACACCAGAGAGCGTAAAAGTATCACATCATTTCCTTTAACGAGCTTATAACAGTGACGCGGGCGGCCGAACGCGCGACAATCCCGGCAACAATCGGCGTCGCTAGCAGAATTGCGATATTCCATCGATTAAGGTCAGGCTGGGGCAATAATTGTGCCGCAATACCGTCAGTCTCCGCGAAGAAGAAAACAATCGCCGCTGATGCCGCCAGCGCTGCCACAGCACCGCCAATGCCAGCCTGAACAGCCAGAACCCAGAATCTTTTTTCAAACAATTGTGCGATATAGACATCATCGGCACCTGACAGGTGCAACACATCGACAATATCGCGTCGGGCCAGCAACGCCGCTTTTGTCGCAAACGCAATCACCGCAATTGCGGTTGCAGCTAATAAAGTGACTGCGGCCATGGCGACAAAGCGCAGCAATCGCAGAGCTTCGCGAACATAGGCCGTATATCCCGAATGCGCATTCACTTCGCCCTCAATCGACATTGAGGCCATCAGGGCTGTAATCTCCGGCGACGGGTCACCCACCAAAACATCGGCCTGTACCGCGATTAAAAGCGGCAGGGCCAGACTTCCCGCAAGAACACCGGATCCGAGGCTGGGCTGCAAAAGTGCCTCAACTTCTTCGTCAGACAGTAGATTTACTTCGATGACGCCATTTAGCTGCTGTATCCCGTCAGCCAGATCCTCTGCCAGGGCGCGATCCGGTGTCTGGACAATAACGCTCAGCTCGCCTTCAACTTGCGCACTCCACGCTGCGGCGGCGGTATAAGTGCCTTGTGCGATAAGCGCGGACAATGCTGCAAGAAAACACAAAGCGCTTACGACGAAGAACAAGGCGGCTTCACGCGCATCACCTCGCGGCAGAAGTGGAGTCTGGCGCATTACTGACGATCTCCGAAATCCCGGTCCTGGGCCAGCAATCCGTGACTCAGTCGAAGCATCGGGGCGTTAAACTCGCGAATGAGCTCCAAATCATGAGTTGCGATCAGAACAGTTGTGCCGAACCGTTTATTCAACTCGACAAACAACCGGACGATCTTGCGCCCCATTTCGAAATCGACATTGCCCGTCGGTTCGTCAGCGATCAACAAATCTGGTTTCTTAATCAAAGCGCGAGCAATTGCCACCCGCTGCTGTTCACCGCCTGATAGCGAGGGGGGCCGCATATCAACCCGTTCACTCAGACCAACCCAGCGCAGCAAATCGATCACCTCGTCGCGATACATCGAGGCTTTCTGCCCTTCAACCCGCAATGGCAAAGCCACATTCTCAAAAGCCGTCAGATGATCAAGCAAACGGAATTCCTGGAACACAACGCCGATACGACGACGCAGATGCGCCAGGTCTCGCCGTTTCATGCGCTGGGTATGGCGACTAAAGAGCCTGATATCTCCACGGCTCGGGGCATGCGCCAGATATAAAAGCTTCAACAACGACGACTTGCCCGCGCCCGACGGCCCAGTCAGAAAATTGAATGACCCTTTTGCCAAATCAAGATCAATATCGGTCAGCACCTCTCCGGTTTTGTCATAATTCAGACAAACCCCGTCGAGCGACACCGCTATATCATCACCCGGGCCGGCTCTATATCGTGACATTCAGATGCTTACCTACCCTGTCGATGCAATCATAACTGAATTTCAGCATGAAAGATTCACCACCAAATTTATCATCACTATCTTTGCTGGCGCCCTGACGAACAATCAAGAGTGAAAGCGAACGTAATTGCCTTTCACTGCAGTGAATATAGCAAAAAACGATGAAATTAGTGTGTTCGCAAATGCAGACTGTACAAGTCGTCCACTACACTTGCCGTCACGGCGCCGCGACAAAATCGCGGGAAAAGAATAGTCAGAATATTATTTGCTCGCGATATAATCACCTGATTGCGCGTGCGTCGACCGCCGACAGTCTGCCCCCAATGGCCGGTATCCACCGGCCTGTCTTCCTGACCTTTCCGAACTCGACAACTCGCTTTGTTTCAGGGTAGGTCAGCACCGCAAACACAGTTAGATTCCAGGTTCGACGGCATGACAATTAAAACAGCCCCACGAAAGATCGACATTATTATGTCGGAAGAACAGATCCAGTCGAAGCTCAATGATCTCGCAACGAAACTCAAACCCCGCCTTGAAGGCGAGTGGACTGCAATTGCCATTCTGCTAGGCGCAATGCCTTTTGCCGTCGACCTGATGAAGGCTCTGGCCCGGCTCGATACGCACCCGGTAATGGACGCGATCTGGCTTGAAAGTTATCATGATAGCCGCGAAAGCTCGGGCCGCGTTGGGATCAAAGCGGATATAAGCCGCGAGATAAAAGGCCGCGGCGTGCTCTTGCTCGACGATGTATTCGATACTGGCAGAACACTCGATTTCGCGAAAAAACACATGCTGGCAAAGGGCGCTCGTGAAGTCGTCAGCTGCGCAATGGCCGTCAAGCCCGTCGAGAGAGCAAGCAGTATGCAGCTGGATTATTACGCATTCGAGGCGCCCTCTCGGTTTCTTGTCGGCTATGGCATGGATGATGCCGGTCTATATCGCGGCGTACCTTTTATCGGGGCGCTGGATTAGCGCCGTTTGCCGCCAGCCGGTCCGACCATGGCGCAAACTGTTTCGCTACAGCCTCGTAAACCGGCCGTTTGAATGGCACCACCAGACCGGGTACATCTTCTAGCCGGGCCCACCGCCAGGCATCGAATTCTGGCTTGTGCTTGTCGAGCCGCACTTCGCTATCGGTGCCTTTGAACCGCAAAGCGAACCATTTCTGGCGTTGGCCAAGGAAAGGACCGCCCATCCGTTTTCTAAGCGCCAGAGGGAAATCATAATATAGCCAGTCATCTGTCTGGTCGAGCACATCGACGAATTTCGCCGAAACGCCAATTTCCTCTTCCATTTCGCGCAACACGGCATCAGCGGGCGCCTCGTCGAGATCAACTCCCCCCTGCGGCATCTGCCATTGATAGGCGCCACGGCCATTTATTCTGCGCCCGACGAAAACATTACCGGCACCCGAAAATAGCGCCAGGCCAACATTATCCCGATACAGTTTTGGATCCCGCTGATGTGTCGTCATGTCAAAACCAATAGCTCGGTCTGGTAGAATTGACCACAAGACCATTCGGCCAATCTCCGAACCCGGCCGTTGTGCCCCCCTTCAGGCAACTGATAATAAAGGCTGCAAAACAATGAAAATCGGTCGTCTCAATCAACCATTGTGCGGGCGATAGCCGGCAAGCGCCCGCTCGGCCTTGATGTATTCGATCGCTTTATCCAGCTGATAATCATTTCCTTCATAATCCAGCGGCGGCTGCTCGTCAGGCAAGTGAGGCACGTCACGATCGGTCCCGTTTTCATTACCGAGCGCATTCATTAAATTCGCTTCCGAGTACCGCCCGATGCGCGCGATTTGCTCCTCGGTTAGGCGGACACTTGAAACTTCCACATCAGGTGAAATACCAGTGCCCTGAATAGACCGACCCGACGGCGTATAATACCGCGCCGTAGTCAACCGGATGGCACCGCGTCCACCACCGAGCGGCACCACAGTCTGCACCGAGCCTTTACCAAAACTGGTCATCCCGATCAGTGTCGCGCGGGAGCGATCCTGTAGGGCGCCGGCAACAATTTCGGATGCAGACGCCGAACCAGCATTAATTAGAACAACAATCGGAACATCGCGAAAAACCACGCTGCGACTTGCGTTAAACCGGGCAATGTCCTGCGGCCGGCGTCCAATCGTCGAAACGACTTCTCCACCTGACAGGAACAGGTCCGACACACTGATTGCCTGATCGAGTAGACCGCCACCATTATTTCTGAGATCGAGGATGAGGCCAACCGGGCGATCGCCAACCGCCTCTTTCGCTTCAGTAATTGCAATTTCCAGCAATTCTGTTGTGCGCTCATTAAAAGTCGAAACCCGGAAATACAGGATATTATCATCTACAAGCCGCCAGGTTGCCGACTTTGGTTTAATTACTTCACGTGTCAGCACCAGCTCGAACGGGTCCTGTCCCTCCCGCAAAACCGTTACAGACAAATCGGTCCCGGCTTCACCCCGCATATTGCTGACGGCTTCGTCGAGCTTGAGGCCAAAAATTGATTTGCCATCGATTGATGTGAACAGGTCGCCAGGCAAAAGACCCGCCCGACTGGCCGGCGAGTCATCCATCGGCGTGACAACTTTTACAAAGCCGTCTTCCATTGTGACCTCGATCCCCAGACCGCCATACTGGCCACTTGTCGACACTTGCATCGCTTCAAAATCGTCCGCAGATAAATAGCTCGAATGCGGGTCCAGCGACCCCAGCATCCCGTCAATCGCAGCATCGATAACTGCAACCTCGTCAATTTCTTCGACATAATCGGCCTTGGCGCGCGCCAGCACCTCTGTGAACAAATCCAGCTGTTCATAGGTCAGGGCCCGCGTATCCGTCCCCTTTAATTCAGGCAGAGCAAACGCGGAAATCCCAATTGCTGCAGCACCTGTTACGAAGCCCAAGGCGGCATTGGAGAAAAAAGATTTCATTTCAAAGCCCTCAATATTTCACTAGCTCCGGCGCATCCATCTTTCAGGGTCCATGGGTTCACCCTCATACCGAACTTCCATGTAAAGCTCCGGCTCCGGTGTTACGCGATTAGGCATACGGGCAACAGGCTCACCTTGGACGACGATCTGTCCTACACTAACATAAGCATTAGACATACCACTTAATAGTACATGGTACTCGTCAGAAGTCGAGATAATTAACAGTTGCCCATAGGTTCGGAACGGACCAGCAAACTCCACTTGACCTGTAACCGGAGCCGTTACTTGCGCCTGTGCGCGGGTCGCAAAGGCCAGCCCCTGGGCCGTCGATCCTCCCGGCATCCGGTCGCCCCACTTCCGGACTTGCCGGCCGACAGCAGGCTGGTTTAGCTCACCAATCAAGCTCCTCAGATTAGGATCTAGCTGTCCGCGCCGAGACGGTCGCGCAATGGACCGTCGTCCGGTATTATTCGGACTGGCCGCTGCCAGCTGCAAATAGGGTTTCAAACCCGGGGCTGAAGGCGCCCGGTCCTCGAGTGCGGTTAACAAGTCGCGGACGCTATCTGCCTCCTGTCCAAGCTGAGCGACCCGTTCCCGCATAGATGATGTATTACTGCGAACATCTTCAAATGCATTGCGCTTCACGGCGGTCATCTGCACGATCTCCGCGCGTCGCAGGGCAAGATTGGCTTCGGCAGCTGCCAGCCGCGATATCTCCATTGTGATTGACTGCTCCAAGGTTCTCAGCTCATCAAGCTCGCTGGCCAGACGGTTCGTTTCCGCCTTCATTTGCGGCGCCGCATACCCCATCAAAATGGCCGACCGGATCGCCAAATTTGCATCATCAACATGGGTTATCCAAGCCGGCGGCCGGTGGCGCCCGGAAATCGCCAGCGCCGCTAGCAAATCATCGATCACAATCTCACTCTGCAACAAAATCCGTTCGGTCGATGCCTTACGCGTTTTCAATGAAATCAATTCGAGCTCTGCTGCTGTGGCTTGTTCCTCCCGACGCTGGCTCTCCATCGACGCTTCCAGCAAACGCTGCTCAAGCTCGAAAACATCCATCTCGGCATCGGTCTCAGCAGTTTCCAACGCCCGTAAGGCTGCCTCGGCGGCATCCCTTTCAGAGGTCAGGGCATTGAGCTCGCCACGGCTGAAATCATTCGCTGCGGCGTCAAAATTAGCCATGCCGGCAAACATAGCCGCAATACAGAACACGGAGAAAATGAAAACGAGACGGATTAACATTTGCGCACAATGTCACATATTAAGTGAGCGAGCTGTTAACAAAGCAAAAAAATGCAGTGACCGCGCAAATTATTAAACCGAACTAGAAATCATGCTCACCGTCTGTTAGCGAAGGCTTCAGTCAATCTTCGATGCCATTTGCAGACAGCATCAATTTTCGCGGTGGAAAATCAAATGCCGAAACTCATTCTAACACGCCACGGGCAAAGTCAGTGGAATCTGGAAAATCGCTTTACCGGCTGGTGGGATGCCGACCTTACGGAAAAAGGGGTCGCCGAAGCCAGAAAGGGAGGCCGCTTGCTGAGCGAGGCAGGCATTAAGCCGCGGTTCGCTTTCACAAGTCTTCAGACACGGGCGATCAGAACACTGTGGCTGGGGCTCGAGGAAATGGGTCTGACCTGGCTGCCGGTTGAAAAGAGCTGGCATCTTAATGAACGTCACTATGGCGCCTTGACCGGGCTTGATAAAGGCGAACCCGCGGCCCGCCACGGCGCCGAACAAGTCCATATCTGGCGCCGGTCTTACGATATCCCGCCGCCGGCCATGCCGGCCGACAGCCCCTATCTGATGACGGGTGATCCGCGCTATGCCGGCATCGTTATTCCGCAGGCAGAAAGCCTGAAGCTCACCCTCGAACGCGTACTGCCATACTGGCAAGCATCGATCGTTCCAATCCTGCAGGCCGGGACCGAAACGATAATTTCAGCTCATGGCAATTCTCTAAGAGCACTCGTTAAGCATTTGTTCCGGGTCCCTGACGAAACCGTCACAGATGTTGAGATACCAACTGGAAATCCACTTGTAATTGATCTCGACAGCAAACTCAGCCCAACTCAGGCGCGCTATCTCGATGGCGACCGGGCCAGCAAGCTGCCGGCGCTGCCAGCATGAACCGGGAATATATATTGCGGGTGTCCGCGCCCGACGCGATCGGCATTCTCGCGGAGGTGATGACAAATCTCGCCAGCCACCGTCTCAATGTAATTGAAAACCATGATTTCGGTGATGCGGAAACACAGCGTTTCTTTATCTGGGCAAAGTTCGAAGCCGAACAGGGCTTTAATATGGACGCCTTCCGCGACGGTTTTCAGGCATTAGCGTCCAGATATGACATGGAATGGAGTTTGCGTCAGACATCCGATCAACCGCGCGCAGTGATACTTCTGTCAAAGGCCGATCATTGTCTAAATGATTTGCTGTACCGGCATCGCCGGAACCGGCTCGGAGCAGATATTGTTGCGGTTGTGTCAAACCATGAAGTTGGTGCATGGCACGCGGAGCGCCACGATATCGATTTCATTCATATACCGGTAACACCCGACACCAAGCAGTCGGCCGAAGAGCAGTTGCGACGGACACTCGCCGACTATCAGGCCGACCTCGTCATACTGGCGCGGTACATGCAAATTCTGTCGGACGACTTAAGCCGGGACCTCGCCGGTCGCTGCATCAATATTCACCACTCGGCATTACCAAGCTTCAAAGGCGCCCGGCCTTACCATCAGGCGCATGCGCGCGGCGTCAAACTGGTCGGCGCCACCGCGCATTATGTCACCGGCGACTTGGATGAAGGTCCGATTATCGCACAGGAAGTGTCTTCCGTGGATCACCGTCTGTCGGCAGATGCCATGGTTGAACGCGGACGGGATATCGAAGCCCGCGTTCTGGCACGCGCTGTTACGGCACATGCTGAAGGCCGGGTGTTTCTGAATGGCCATAGAACGGTTGTTTTCGAATGAATGACGACGCCACATATATGGCGCAGGCGCTGGCATTGGCGCGTCAACAACACGGCCGCACAGCCAGCAATCCGAGCGTCGGCTGCGTCATCATCGGACGGAATGGCAAGATTATCGCGCAGGCCGCCACTGGTGACGGCGGGCGACCTCATGCAGAGCAACTGGCACTCGGGCAGATCGATGCCGAGCTCAGCACTGGGGCAACGGCCTATGTAACGCTGGAACCGTGTGGCACACGCAGCACTGGTGAGCCAAGTTGTTCCGACCGATTAATCGAAGCGCGGGTCGCGCGTGTCTGTTATGCAACCGACGATCTGCATCCGCTTGGACATGGCGGGGCGGACAAACTCAGGCTCGCAGGCATCGAGGTTCATAAAGGGGTTTTACAAGCCGATGCGGACGTTTTTTATCAGGATTTCTTCGCACGTTTAGACAAAAACTAAAGGGCGCATGATCCAACCAAAAACCGCGGACGTACAAATTTCTGGATATGTAAGCAAAGTAGGCTTATATAATTTATTGAGCTCTTAGAGTAATCGCTACGGGCGGGCGTTAAGTCCAGGCTGGGGATCGTCAACAAATTGCGACAACAGCACGGCTCGACCTCCGTCTCTCATTATGAGGATAATCACA
Source organism: Hyphomonas sp. TMED17 (assembly GCA_002172915.1). Lineage (GTDB taxonomy): Bacteria > Pseudomonadota > Alphaproteobacteria > Caulobacterales > Hyphomonadaceae > Henriciella. The sequence goes on from NHBW01000013.1 coordinate 123,403, forward strand.
TGCCGATGGATGCCATCACCCCGAAAGAAGAGATAACGCGGGTCGAACTCGAACGACCTACAGTAGAAGAAGCAATGGACGCAGTCCGGACCCTTATTGCATGGGCCGGCGACGACCCTCGACGAGAAGGCCTGATCGACACCCCGAAACGCGTCGTCAAAGCCTATCAGGAATTCTTTTCTGGATATCGGGAAGATCCCGTAGAATATCTATCGAGAACATTTGATGATGTTCAAGGCTATGATGATCTGGTCATGCTGAAAAACATTAATGTCGAAAGTCATTGCGAGCACCACATGGTGCCGTTTCTCGGCAAGGCTTTTATCGCCTATATGCCGACACAGTCGGTTGTCGGCATTTCAAAACTGGCGCGAGTTGTAGAGATTTTCGCCAAACGTTTGCAAACACAAGAAACCATGACCGCGCAAATTTGCGACGCGATCACAGAAAGCCTTGCGCCAATGGGTGTCGCTGTTCTGATTGACGCGGAGCACCAATGCATGTCGACACGCGGCGTCCACCACAAGGATGTCACGACAGTGACGACACAATTTACGGGCGTGTTCAAAACCGACAAGGATTTGAGAAACCGGTTCCTGCGCTTGACCGAGAGCTAATCGGTTTCACTTGTTAAACGTGCACCAGCGTCTTGGACCAGTGCCGTTACTCACTTAAACAAAACCCGCATCTCACGATGCCGGTTTTTTTAGCGGCCACCACGTGGCCCGCAAACGAACCAAAAATCTCGACGCGATCATTTGCGGCCGCGTCGCAGGCGCCGCACGCGCACCAATTTTTGCGATCCAATGACCAAGCCTGGTACATCACCAATGATACAATATCCTGCGCGCCGCAGCTCTAGTGTCGTCCATCGCAGCGGGCAACGCCGATCAATTTGTTCACTACCGGTATTGTCCGACGAGACATGCCAGAAGAACAAAGCCCGCATCTCACGATGCGGGCTCCATCACAGAAAATAATGAGCTTGGCGATTAACGCGCGACAAGAGGTCCTTTGACCATTGTCAGCCGCGCGCCATCCTGCACAATTATATCAACAGCGCCAACCGTTTCGCGATCAAGGCGGGTTGCACGAAGCCGGCCAAAAGTCCCATTGGTTACGAGCGCGCCTGTCGATGCATCCGTAATACTCCATCCGACCTGGGCACCAGTTCCATCCTCGAGAGAGGCTGACATTGACTGACGGCCCTCTATTTGTGGTGGGATTGGTTGCTCCAGTTTACCGGCAGCTTCGGCGAACGTCATCACCAGATATAAAGCGCCATCCGCCTCGGCAATGCCGATACCCATATCGGAAAAAGACGAGCGCACCAGATTCAGGGCATTTTCTTCGTCCTGGCTCAGCGTCTGAAATAATTGCGCGTCACTTGTGCTGGCAGCCAACTTGATAACATTCGCGCCAAAATCGCCAACGAGCAATTCGCGATCCATTGCCCGGATCCGGAACAGGTGGTCACGGCCCTCAAGATCAGCGTGCGCGACATAATCACGGCTGGCCATATCAAGCGCATGCGCTTTCGCAGCCATATCCAGACTTCCGCGGCGGGTAATAGGTGCCAGACCCAAGTCCGTCCGTGCCGCATTGACCCGGTCGGCAAGCTCCTGCTCGACATCAGCACGCAACACGTCGGTTTCTTCAACGCACAAATTTGTTTCTGCAATATAATTTGAGAGATCCGAAGCATAACCGCCGGCGCCTACACATCTGGTATCGGCCATTGCCAAGGAACTTAAGACGGCTCCGCCTGCCGCCGCAAATGCTAACGACACGATGGACCTAAAATTGACATATCTCTGTAACATAACTGACATAAAAGTGTCATATTCAGGCACTTGTCAACCAATTTAATCCAATTTCGGACGATTTATAATCCGTATTCGGATTATATTGACTAAAAAAAATGCCGCTCATTCTCGATGAGCGACATTTAAATATCAATAAAATCAATAACTTAAGATAATATCATCTCAATTTTATTCGATTTCCTTGCCAGTTTCCTGATCAACGTTTTTCATCGCCAAGCGAACTTTACCGCGATCATCGAAGCCCATCAGCTTAACGAAAACAGTCTGTCCCTCAGAAACAAGGTCTTTCGGATGGTTAACCCGCTCATTAGACATTTGCGAGACATGAACCAGACCGTCTTTTGGCCCGAAGAAATTCACGAAAGCGCCAAAATCTTTGATCGATACGACTTTGCCGGTATAGATTTCACCGACTTCTGGCTCCGCCACAATTTCCTTGATCATTTGCAGCGCTTTATCAATTGACGCCCGGTCCGTCGCAGAGACCTGCACAGTTCCGTCATCGTCAATATTCACTTTTGCACCAGTTTCATCGACAATCCCGCGGATAACTTTACCGCCAGAACCGATAACATCGCGAATTTTATCAGATGGAACTTTAATAATTTCCATTTGTGGCGCGTTGGCGGCAAGACTGTCACGCGTTCCGTCAAGACCTTTTGCCATTTCGCCGAGAATGTGCATCCGCCCACCCTTGGCCTGGTCAAGAGCCGTCTTCATGATTTCCCGCGTGATACCAGCAATCTTGATATCCATTTGCAGGCTGGTCAGACCGGCTTCGGTACCAGCGACTTTAAAATCCATGTCACCCAGATGATCCTCATCGCCGAGAATATCTGACAAAACAGCCACACCATCATCATCCTTGATAAGCCCCATGGCAATACCAGAGACCGGACGTTTAATCGGAACGCCGGCATCCATCATGGCCAGTGAACCACCGCAGACGGTCGCCATTGAGGACGAGCCGTTCGACTCAGTGATCTCGGAGACGAGGCGGATCGTATATGGAAAGCTCTCATATTCTGGTAGGACGCCTTTTAGCGCGCGCCATGCAAGTTTACCATGGCCAGTCTCACGCCGGCTGGTACCGCCCATACGACCAGTTTCCCCGACTGAATAAGGCGGGAAATTATAGTGGAGCATGAATTTCTCTTTATGCAGGCCATCGAGACCATCGATGAACTGCTCGTCATCTGATGTACCGAGCGTTGCCACCGAAATCGATTGCGTCTCACCGCGGGTGAACAGCGCCGAACCATGCGTACGCGGCAGGAAGCCGGCTTCGGCTAAGATCGGGCGAACCTGATCCAGTGAACGACCGTCTATCCGCCGGCCTGTTTTTATAATATCGCCACGCACCACTTTCGCTTCGGCCTTCTTGAAAGCTGCCGAAAAGACATTGCTGCTCATGCCGTCCGGCCGCTCTTCGGTTTCCACCAGTTCTGCTGCCGCCTTTTCGCGAGCCGCACCGACCGCAGCCTGACGTTCCATCTTCTCGGTAATGCTATAGGCTTTTGACAGATCGTCACCGACCAGCGCCTGAATTGCCGACAATTCCGATGACAGGTCTTCAGCCTCGAATTCGAACGGATCTTTCGCCGCAGCCTCGGCAAGCTCGATAATCGCATTGATCACCGGCTGCATCGCATCATGGCCAGCCATAACCGCACCCAGCATAACATCCTCAGACAGTTCTTTTGCTTCGGATTCAACCATCATTACAGCATCGCTTGTGCCGGCAACAACCAGATCAAGCTCGGACTCTGCCAATGCATCAATCGTCGGGTTGATGACATATTCGCCGTCCTTATAGCCCACACGCGCGGCACCGATTGGTCCCATAAACGGCGCGCCGGACAGAACAAGCGCTGCAGATGCGCCAATCATGCCAATAACATCTGGATCATTTTCCAGATCATATGACATTGCCGTTAGAACCACCTGAACTTCATTCTTGAAGCCCTCGGCAAATAATGGCCGGATCGGTCGATCGATTAGTCTGGAAGTGAGCGTTTCTTTTTCAGTCGGACGCCCTTCCCGCTTGAAGAACCCACCCGGAATCCGCCCGGCGGCGTAATATTTCTCGATATAATTGACAGTGAGTGGGAAAAAATCCTGCCCGGGCTTTGCGCTTTTCGCAAATGTTGCCGTCGCAAGCAAAGTGGTCTCACCATAAGTGATCATAACAGAACCGTCTGCCTGTCTGGCGACCTGTCCTGTCTCGATTGTAAGCGTCCGACCGGCCCATTCCAGTGAGACTGAGTGTTTTTCAAACATACATTTTTCTTTCTTTACATACAAAAAACCCGCCAAATCCACATGATTGGCGTGCCGCGTTTAGAACCTACCGGCGGATTCCGAGGCTCTTGATCAACGCCTGATAACGGCCTTCATCTTTGCCTTTTACATAATCCAGCAATTTCCGACGGGTGGCGACCATTGTCAGCAGCCCGCGGCGTGAGTGATTATCTTTCTTATTGCTCTGGAAGTGACCGGTAAGATTGTTGATCCGCTCGGTGAGCACTGCAACCTGCACTTCAGGGCTACCCGTGTCACCTTCGGACCGGGCATATTCTTTGATCAATTCAGCTTTACGCTCAGGTGTGATCGACATCGCATTTTCTTTCTGTTTAAAGCCGTAGGGCTATGAGTTAGGGTACAATCGTACCAATGATATCGGTGATATAATCAGTCTGGCTGCCGGGACCGAGATGTCGTCCAGCCGGGCTCCAAACTTATCGAAATCCCCGATTGCGCTGCTATGGCACCTTTGCAGGCTTTTGAAAAGTCCTCCTCTGAACGGCCCGTTCTTACCATGCGACGGCGATAATTTACTTTTACCCGTTTTAAGACGAAAATTATGTCTGAAAATAGCTGTGAAGGAGGGACACTTTATGAAAATTGCCGCGCTAAAAAAGCCCGGAGGCCCGGGCAATCTGGTGATTGAAAGCCGCGCCACACCGACGCCGGGGCGGGGTGAAGTTTTGATCGACATGAAAGCTTCATCGCTCAATTATCATGACTTCGCAGTGGTCATGGGCGCCATCCCGACTGCTGACGGACGGATACCGATGAGTGACGGCGCCGGGTGTATTCTGGCCGTCGGCGAGGGGGTCACCCGTTTCAAGCCTGGTGATGATGTCATAACCACGTTCTTTCCCAACTGGCCGGATGGCGAAGCGTCGCTCGACAAATTACTCGGTGTACCCGGTGATCACAGTGACGGTTGTGCAGCTCAACGTGTCATTGCCAACGCAGATGCCCTCACCAGAATGCCGTCCGGCTATTCCTATCGCGAGGCGGCAACCTTGCCCTGCGCAGCGCTAACCGCATGGCGAGGCATGTTTGTTGAAGGATCGGTCAAGGCGGGTGACTGGGTCCTCACCCAAGGCACAGGGGGTGTGTCGATATTTGCCCTGCAATTTGCCAAGGCGATGGGTGCGCGCGTGATTGCAACATCATCATCGGACGAAAAACTTGACCGGCTCAAACAGCTGGGCGCTGACCATACCATAAATTACAAAACAACACCGGATTGGGGAAAAGCCGCAAAAGCCCTGACCAATGGACGTGGTGTCGACGAAGTCGTTGAAATCGGTGGCCCGGGCACTTTGGCCCAGTCAATCGCGGCATCACGGATTGGCGGCCATATCTCGCTGATCGGCGTCCTGACCGGTGTTTCCGGAGACGTGCCGACCGCCGCCCTGTTCAGCGCCAATATTACGCTAAGCGGTATTACCGTCGGCTCCCGCAAACATCAGGAAGATATGATTGCGGCGATCGAAGCGACCGGCATAAAGCCGGTGCTGGACCGTGACTTTCCACTTGATCATATCGCTGATGCTTTCGCCCATCAGGCAAGCCAGACGCATTTTGGAAAAATTACAATCGTGATCTAGCAAACTCGCACAGATTGTACGTCACCTGTTACCTCCGGCCCAGATCTTGCGGCCGGAGTTTGGCGGCTAAGATCGCCATGGACAGCCCCTATCCTGATTTCATGTCAGGCATGCCCAATCCACGCCCAACCTTCTTACAAGGCCAAGGCGAACCCGGTCTGGCCGGTCAAAAATGTGAAGCTATCACCGCTGACCACGACAATTACTACTGCCAACACACCGGTCGCATCATGCAAACCCGACACAATTCATGGTTTGCGCCGACACCTCCGCGGCAGATATAAAACGTTAGGATGGACCAGCCCGTCAAACGCTGCAAATGAGCGTCTGAACGGAGCAGATTGTAGCAAAAACCGGCAGTGTAGGCCTCGGTATGCCAGTTAGGTGAAAACTATCAGGATAACGCTTTCTCGTCCCGCTCACCCGTCCGGATCCGCATAACCTGATCCAGCGAATGCACAAACAGTTTGCCATCCCCGACTTTACCAGTCGCCGCAATCGACTGCACGGCCTCGATAACTTCTGACAGCAAGCCTTGCGCGACTGCGATTTCCAAACGCACCTTTGGAACTTCTGCTGTCTTATACTCCGCCCCGCGATAGAATTCTGTCTGGCCACGCTGGCGTCCAAATCCCTGCACCTGCGCGACAGTGATGCCCTCGACTCCGAGCTTCAACAAAGCCTCGCGAACCTCCTCATACTTATGGGGACGGATTATCGCCGTGATCATATGCATCGGATGTTCCTTTTCATACTTCAGTCCGGACTGAACGAGACGCCGGATTGCCTCGGAGCGCGATGGCAGGTCTGACTGCTTCCGGCGCCAGGCATCAATAATTTTCGAGAATTCGGATGAAGCTACAAGCTGAATTCGCTGATCTAGTTTTTCCACGATTTAGGCCGCTCCATATTTGACTTTTTACCGACTTAACGAACCCCGCAAGCCCCATCAACCGCATCTTACTAAAAAAATTAACTTAAGTGTATTGACAAACTTACACATCTTACGTAAATACCACACATCGAAAGACGATTATGGCAAGCTAGATTTTAAGGGAAATGACATGACAAAGCTTTTTTACCGCGGCGCCGAGCATCAGAAGAACAACGACACAACAGCGCAAACCCGACAAAAATCGGATGCGGACCTGATCTATAGAGGCGCGTCCAGCAATCCGGAGCCGGCAGCCGAGCCGATGAGATTCAGCTTCGAGCTATTCTATCGCGGCGTCAGCTACAGCTAGAAATAGCCCCACGCATAAGAAAGGCCGCCCGGTTTGGCGGCCTTTATTTATGGCTCAGTTATGTTGCTGCAAGTTCAAGCTGAAAAACCCGATGCGGTTTAAACCTTCCGACCCGGACCTCACCGATCGCTATGGCTGTCTCACCACACATTGCCAGCGCCGTTCGGTCATCAGCGTCATCAATTGCAAGCCGCGCCTGATCCTCGCGCCATTTTTCAACAATATGCGGCAATAATATTATTTCCCGGCCATGCCGCAGATCGGCGGCCTCACCAGCATTAATTGTAACGCTAGGCAGACTGTCCAGAACAGTTTCAACCGGCATCAACAGACTTTTAAGATCGTCAGCAGTATCAGCCCGACGCTCAATATCCTCCAGTCTCAGCGCATTTGTCTCATCGAGAGCGCCAACCCGCGTTCGGCGTAGTTTGCAAACATGCCCTTCGACCCCCAAATCGGCCGCCAGGTCGCGAGCGAAAGACCGCACATAAAAGCCTTTTCCAGTACGAACTCTGATCGTGGCATGATCATGGTCGGGAAGCGAAACCAGGTCCGCCTCATACACCTTGATATCACGTGCTTTAAGCTCAAACGCCTCACCCTCGCGAGCCAGATCATAAGCCCGGGCACCATCGACTTTAATCGCTGAATATTTGGGCGGGACTTGCGATATTGTACCGATATAATTGGCGAGAACAGCTTCGATTGATGCCGCATCGGGGCGCGCATCCGACTGGCGGGTAACCGCCCCCTCGCGATCCTGGGTATCAGTCGATACGCCCCAGCAAATCGTGAAGACATATTCCTTATCGCAGTCCATCGCCCATTGAGATGTTTTCGTCGCCTCACCAAAAGCGATTGGTAGAATACCATCCGCCAACGGATCCAGCGTGCCGCCATGACCGGCTTTCTGTGCATTGAACAGCCGTTTGAGACGGCCGACGACTTGTGTCGAAGTCATCTCGAGCGGCTTGTCAATCGCTAGCCAGCCATGAACCGGAAGTCCCTTTCGCTTTTTCGCTCTCGCCATGAAGTCTCTCCAAACGCACCTTTATAAGTCGCCGCTACCGCGCGGCGGATTAGGCGTGCGAAGCCAACCGGTCAAGCACACAGAACGGTTATTTGCGCTGATTTGGTCTCACAAGCGTGATCCCCGTCAGCGTCAGGTATTGTATCCGGAGCGGGATAAAAATCTGCGCATGATTGCGCCATCGCATTATCCTTACTCTATTTACACTTGCCAAACCTCGCCGCCGGCGTTTATTCGGCAAGATGACAAAAATTCACTACCACCGGGGTGATCTACCCAAAACCGTGGACCTCGGCTCCATTATCGCTGTTGACACTGAAGCCATGGGGCTGAACCCGGTCCGCGATGCGCTGTGCGTCGTCCAATTATCGGCCGGGGACGGTCATGCCCATATTGTACAACTCTTCCGCGATTATGACTGCCCGAACCTCAAGCGCCTATTGAGCGATCCACAGGTTTTGAAAATCTTTCATTTTGCACGCTTTGATATTGCGATGATGAGGAAATGGCTTGAAATCGAGTGCACTCCGGTTTGGTGCACGAAAATTGCGTCAAAGCTTGCCCGGACATATACCGACCGGCATGGGCTGAAAGATGTGACACGTGAGCTTGTTGGCGCAGATATGAACAAGGCCCAGCAATCATCTGACTGGGGCGCCGAGACGCTTACCGACGCGCAGTTGAACTATGCCGCCGGCGACGTTCTGCACTTACATCGGATCCGGCTCGCACTGCTCGCAATGCTAGAGCGAGAAGGACGACAGGCTCTGGCGGAAGCGTGCTTTAAATTTTTGCCGACCCGCGCCCAGCTCGACCTCGACGGCTGGGATGACAGCGACATCTTCTCGCATACTTAGACAAGCAGGATCGAGCTTTGATGCGCTATCATATTTGTCCATTCAACCGATTGTCTCCTACGCTGCCAGCATGACCGATAAAACCTTGCACCCTGACGCTATGCAGACCTGGGCACCCCAGCGACGACTGACGCTCGCGCAGGCCAGACGGCGCTCGGATCGCGTTGGCATGATCCGGATGTTTTTTGTTGCCGCCGCCGCCATATCAGCCGGGATCATTATCGGACCGATCGTTGCCAGCTCGCTAAACGGGTCCTCGCAGGGTATCACGCGGATATCGGGCGATCAGGTCATCACCATGATCAATCCACGCTTTTCGGGACGCAATTATGCCGGCGAAACTTATACAATTACTGCGGAAACCGCACAGCGGCGACGCGATGACCCCGAGACAATCGATCTCAAGCGGCCGAAACTGATCAATGAACACGGTAGTGAAATTACCGCCCCGGTCGGTGTTTTCTACCAGAAAGACGATTATCTCTACCTTTCTCAAACCGTATCAGTTCGCGAAAGCACCGGCTACGAGCTGCAAACGGAAGCCGCTGATATTTATGTTGCCAGTAGCCAGGTTTCAGGACGCAATCCACTAACCGGTCATGGACCATTAGGAAGCATTAAGGCCGATAGCTACGAAATATCGGAAGATAATGGACGACTAATCCTTCGCGGTAATGTAGAGATGACGATATATCCAGACCGACGCGATCGACCGACACCGGATTTAGCGAAAGAGCCAGACAGTTAATCCAGACCAGGACAGGTGAAACAATATGTGGAAATCTTTGACATGCACCCTTGCAGCAACGCTTCTCATCGGGTCTGCGATGGCACAAATCTCAGCGTCCGGGGGTCCGATCCGCGTGACCGCCGAACGCTCGGAAGTTCTCGATCGTGAAAAACAGGTCATCCTGATTGATGATGTCAACATTTCGCAAGGGGATGCCAAGCTGCGGGCTGATATGGTGACTCTGACTTACACCTCCGATGATGGTGGCAGTTCCGGCAATTTTGGGACGGCGTTCGGTGACATCAAATCAATGTCGGCGCGCGGCGGTGTATATTATGTTACCCCGGAGCTTACGGCGACCAGCGATACCGGGCTGTATGAGGCCAGCACAAATACAATTACGCTATCGGGAAATGTCGGCCTGTTACGTGGCGGAGACGTTGCAAAAGGATCAGTTCTGACAATTGAGCTCGCCCTTGGACGAACAACTCTTGATGGTGGCGTCAATATGGTCATTACGCCCGCCAACTAACCGGCCAGCGTGACGCAATTAGCAAAATTGATTCTCCGGCTATCTGAAACTATGCTCGGCTAAGTTGAACTCTAAGACCTGCACCGCGCACGGGACACTCAAATGACAAAAAATAATGAAGGTCTGATGGTAAACGGATTGGCGAAGTCATTCGGCTCACGATCCGTTGTCAAAGACGTGTCGCTTTCCTTGCATCGCGGCGAAGTTGTCGGCCTGCTTGGGCCAAACGGCGCTGGTAAGACGACCTGTTTTTATATGATAATGGGCCTGATTGCAGCAGATGGCGGTACGATTTCGATTGATGGAGCCGATGTTACATCTTTGCCGATGTATCAGCGGGCGCGTCTCGGGGTTGGATATCTCCCGCAAGAAGCATCCATATTCCGGGGCATGTCGGTCCGGGAAAATATTCTCGCCGTCGTTGAGCTAATCGAAGCCGACCGGTCCGAGCGCGATCGGCAAGTCGAGGCATTGCTCGAAGAACTCAACATTTCGCATTTGAGCGACCAGCCGGCTATCTCGCTTTCCGGCGGAGAGCGCCGTCGGGTTGAAATCGCTCGGGCGCTAGCCTCCAAACCTAGTTTCATGCTTCTGGATGAACCGTTTACCGGGGTTGACCCACTCGCAATCTCCGACATCTCCGAACTCGTCGGCTATTTAAAAAAGCGCGGCCTCGGCGTCCTGGTTACAGACCATCAGGTCAGAGAAACCCTGCAAATCGTTGACCGAGCGTCGATTATATATGATGGCGGGGTTCTTTTCGAAGGCAAACCCGACGAGGTGCTGCAGAATAAAGAGGTTCGTCGGGTCTATCTCGGCGAGCGGTTCGCCGCCTGACCAGCCGACCTATTGGTTCGACATAGCTGACATCCGGCCGGTCATATCTGCTTTGTGGCAAATCTTGCAAAGCAAGCCCCTGACACCAGCACGCCCGCGCATCACAGACAGCGTTCGGGCCCGGTCGGTGCGATTATCACAGGCCGTCTAACGCATCGCCTCGCGGACAAGCTGTTCTTCGGCATCGCGTAGAATATCCTCGGACGCCGAGTGACCCCGCACCGGTTCCTTGCCAATTTCGAGCATAAGCGGGACCGCAAAAGGACTAATCCGCACGAGCGCCTTATGAACAATCATACCCGAGACCCGCGCCAGCATTTCTGATAATCGCCAAATATCAAGAAAACCGGTCGCCGCATCCTGTCGAGCAGCCTCCAGCAGAATATGATCTGGCTGGTGACTGCGTAGCACATCATAAATCAGATCCGTCGAAAAAGTGACCTGCCGGCCCGTTTTCTCCTGCCCGGGCAAGCGTTGCGCGACCAGGCCGGAAATCAATGCGCAATGTGAAAAATGACGCTTCATCAAAACGCTTTCATCTAACCATTCTTCGAGATCATCGCCCAGCAAGTCAGAATGAAACAGCACGGAAAGGTCAAGATCTCCAAGCGGTTTGAGTGCCCAGACAGCAAGCGCATATTCGGACGCTACAAAACCAAGCGGTTGCTTGCCGAGCCGCTCAAGGCGCCGGGTAATCAACATGCCGAGCGTCTGGTGGGCCAGCCGGCCCTCAAACGGATATGTAACGAGATAATGACGATTGCCACGTGAAAACGTCTCGACAAGTAATTGCGATGCCGATGGAATACCTGATCTCAGTTTCTGGATTTTCAGCCAATCTTGCGCGGGCTCGGGCAGCGCAGACCATTTGGTTTGATCATAAATCATCTCCCGCACCCGCGCCGCCAGGAATGTTGTGAGCGGAAACTTGCCGCCATTATAAGACGGGACTGCCGGGTCCTGTGCTGCCGCGGCCGGCACGACCAGCGCATCATGCGCACGAACCGCCACAAAGCAGAGCACCTGCCCGGCAAAAATAAATGTATCTCCTGCCTTTAACGACGAGACAAAATACTCTTCAATTTCACCCAGTTTCTTTCCCGCAACCCGCCCTGCCATGGGGTCACCTGATTGCACCGCAGATCGCGATTTGCGAACCATCCTGACCGTCAACAATCGCGCCTCGACGATTGCCCCGATATTCATGCGATGTTGCTGAATATCCCGCTTGGTCCGCGCGACCCAGAGCCCGTTACGGCGACGCACAATCCGCTTGAACCGGTCATAGGTTTTAAGGGCATATCCACCGGTCGCAACAAAATCGAGGACGCGGTCAAACGTTTCCCGCGTAAGCCCTGCATAAGGCGCCGCCCGACCTATTTCGGCGTACAACACATCGCTATCGAAACCGTCACCACAAGCCCGGCCCATTATATGCTGGGCGAGCACATCAAGCCCCCCCAATCTTTGCCCCTGCCCGTCGATCTCGCCATCTGCAATGGCTGTCCTTGCAGCTTCACACTCGAGTATTTCAAACCGGTTCGTGGGCACCAAAACAGCCCTGCTAGTCTCGTCCATCCGGTGATTTGCTCGCCCAATCCGCTGCATCAGACGGGCCGCGCCCTTTGGCGCTCCCATTTGAATTACCTGGTCGACATTACCCCAGTCGACGCCGAGATCGAGCGTCGACGTGCAGACCAGCGCCCGGAGCTGGCCACGTATCATTGCCGCCTCGACCTTCCGGCGCTGCTCTTTCGCCAGCGAGCCATGGTGCAGCGCAATGGCAAGCCCGTCTGCATTGACCGCCCAAAGGTCCTGAAACAACATTTCAGCCTGCGAACGCGTATTAACAAAGATCAGGCTCGTTTCGGCCGCCTGCAACCGCCGATAGATATCGGCCACGGCAAAACGCCCAGAATGGCCGGACCAGGGAATTCGTTGATCTGGTAGCAGGATATCAATTTCGGCCTCGGCGCCGCCATCTGCCATGACCAGCTGCGCCGGCGAACCGCGCACGCCGAGCCAGGCTTGCAAATGCGCCGGCTCCCTAACGGTTGCAGATAGGCCGATAAATCGACAATCGGGCGACCACGAAGCCAGAGCGGCCAGGCCGAGGCTCAATAAATCACCCCGTTTCGAAGCCGCCATTGCGTGAATCTCGTCAATAATCACATAACGAAGATCAGCAAAAAAACTGGCCGCATTGCCGGCCGCAAGCAATAAGGCAAGTTGCTCCGGCGTTGTCAGTAGAATGTCTGGCGGGTTCTGACGTTGCCGGTTGCGTTTTGAAACGGGTGTATCACCGGTCCGTGTCTCGATACGGATGTCCAGTCCCATTTCCATAACCGGCTGTTCCACATTTCGTGCGACATCAACCGCCAGAGCCTTAAGCGGGGATAGATACAATGTATGAATACCGGGTCGCCCGGTCGGGTTTTGTGACTTGTTCTGCAAGGCGGTCAGGCTGGGCAAGAACCCCGCCAGCGTTTTGCCGCCGCCTGTCGGCGCGATAAGCAAAGCATCATGCCCGGCCTGGACGGTCGCAGACAATGCCAGCTGATGCGGCCGTGGCTGCCAGCCCCTTGCCCTGAACCACCCGTCAATGACATCCGGCAAGCCTAGATTACGTTCCGGGCTTGTCATAGCCGCGCCTTTCCAATTCTAGTGCCGGCTGTTCGCTGATCCCGCATAACAAAACATATCAGCAGCCCGATAAGGGCTGACCGGGCCCTGGCCCGGACGACACTAAACTCTGTAATTATCATCTAGAAGGCGGCGGCCGCGACGCAAGCTTATCATGGCGGAAAATCACCGCGACTGCCGGCCATCACCAGGCAGGACAGCGCTCGCCACAATGCCGGCGGCGCGGCCGGCAGCGCGCACTCTCATGCGACGAATAAAACTAATCCCCGTCTCAACTCCATGCGAAAAATACGGATATTCATAGCGTAAATATTATAACGGATCAGAAATAAGTACTATTCGCTAGTGGAGAATACTGATCTTGAAATAAATTATCCGGCGTTTGCTTGCTAGAAATCCGGTTCAATGAACGGAGGAAACAAATGCAAGCAAATTATCGTATCGGCGGCCTCGCCATAGCTCTAATTATAAGTCAGTTCTCATCCGCTGCGCTGGCACATGATGAGCCGGACGTCGCGCAATTCGCTGATTTCGACTATAATGGCGAGGTCAAAGTAACAATCAGGAATGAAACAACATTACCGATCACCTTATCGGGCGTCCCGGTCAACGAAGACACATGCGAAGTCAATTTTCAATTTGATGACTATGATGACCTAACCACAGGTGCCTTCTTTATGCATCTGCCAGCTGGACACGCGGTAAATCCGAATTTGATGTTCAGAAACTGCTTCGACCCCGGGAGTTTCAAGGCTGACCTCGGCGTGCAAGTATCAACTCTGACAAAGGGAAAAGGACAGCTGGCCGTAAGCTGTAATTTCGATATCGGTGCCTGCGAGGCGATGACAGTCTGCGATGCAGCAACCGACGGATTTGTGTGCGCCTGGGCTGGCGGGTTGAGCTCTTACCAGTTTCTACTGACGCCTGCGGCTCCCATGGGCCTGCCCGAAAACTGAACGAAAAGGCAGCAGGTAGCCCGAAACGCCTGATCCGAAACTAAAATACAAGGCATCGCGCATGAAGCCGGAAACCGGCGGCATGCCCGGTGTCGGGCAGATAGTTACCAGATAATACGCTGTCGGCATCGCAATATGATCACATCAGACTTAAGCCTCAATGGCTGGACGTTTCATATCCGCAGAGACGCCAGCGTGCGATAGGCACACGGGCGCAAGGCATCAGCGAAGGCAACGAAACGCCAGCTTGTATCGTATGACCGAAAAAAAATTTGAAGCCAGATCGAAACAACTGCAATCTTCGAATTGATCAACGCGTGTTATTGCCTTACGGCAATGTTAACGATGTTGATGGTCGATCGGTAGCCTTGTGCAAGGTCAACCCGACGGGTGGGAAGGATAGTGCTTTGCCTGGATATGAGATTTTTGGCGTCATAGGTTTTCTATTCGCGGCCTATTCCATCATCGCAAATGATTCGATCCAGACATTGGGGACATTTCTGTCATCAAACAGCCGCCGCCCTTGGTGGGTACTCTGGGCCTATTCCAGCTCGATTATCATCGCCGTCATGGTCTACGGCTATTTCACACTCGACGGTGATATCGCATTTGGCCGGCTTAATTCGATCCCTTATCCCGAAACCGGAGTTAAGTGGTGGCATGCGCTGCCGCCATTGATCCTGATATTCCTGACGCGCGCATCGATCCCCGTTTCAACCACATTCCTGGTTCTGACAATTTTCGCCATGACCGGCGGCGCCGCAACTGAAGGCGTACTCGGCAAAATGCTGATAAAGTCGGGTCTGGGCTATGTTGTTGCGCTTCTGGCCGGCGGCCTTGTCTACCTTCTGGTTGCGCGAACATGGGAACGCTGGGTTCACGATACCAAAGACCGACCGCTTGGTCTGCACTGGGTCATGCTACAATGGGCCTCAACGGCTTTCCTCTGGTCGCAATGGCTAATGCAGGACTTGGCGAATATTTTTGTTTTCCTGCCGCGCCAGACAATCCAGTCTGACAATGGCACTCTCGTTGGCTTTGCGATCAGCACATTGGTATTGGCAACCTTAGTTATGGTGCTCTTTCAGGCCTATATTTTCGCGACACGCGGTGGCGAGATTCAAAAAATCGTCCTGTCGAAAACCAATACGACCGATATCCGTTCGGCAACTTTGGTTGATTTCATCTACGGGCTAATACTGTTTTTCTTCAAGGAAGTGAACGATATCCCGATGTCGACCACATGGGTTTTCCTTGGCCTACTGGCCGGGCGCGAGATTGCGATTGCCTATATCAGCGGATTGCGGTCGCGCTTGGCCGCCATTGGCGATGCCGGATCGGACATTTTGCGGGCGTTTATCGGACTTATTATCAGTGTTGTTCTGGCCATCGGCATGCCATGGATCGCCACCGGACAGATGCCACAGTTCTAATTCCGTCCTGTATCGCTTCCAATTTGGCGCTGCGACACCATTTCAGCCTTAATGATAACGCCGGAACACCTCTTACGCCCGACACCAAGTGGCCTCTACTGCCCGCCGGGAGATTTTTACATCGATCCAGTCAGACGGGCAGTCGATCGCGCAATCATCACACATGGACACGCTGATCATGCTCGCGCGGGGCATGGTGCCGTTCTGGCGACACCTGACACGCTGGCCATTATGGCGGCACGCTACGGCGCGAATTTCTGTTCCTCGCAACAGGCACTGGCCTTCGGCGAAACAGTCTCTCTGAATGGCGTCAAGATCGGGATGGTACCAGCGGGACATATCCTCGGATCGGCGCAGATCATCCTCGAATGGAAGGGGCTTCGCATCGTTAATACCGGCGACTATAAGCGGCGTCTGGATCCGACCTGCACGCCGTTTGAAGTTGTCAGCAAACCGCATGTTTTCATAACCGAGGCAACATTTGGCCTGCCCGTTTTCAAACATCCCGATGATCGCGGCGAGATAAGCCGCTTGCTCGCAAGCCTCAAGACTTTCAGTGACCGACCACATCTGATCGGCGTATACTCTCTCGGCAAAGCCCAGCGTGTTATCCGGCTACTCCGCGACGCTGGCTGGGAACGCCCGATCTACATCCATGGCGCGCTTGAGAAACTCTGCGAACTTTATGTCAGGCGGGGTGTTACGCTTGGCCCGCTTGAAAAAGTCAGACATGAGCCAGCCGGAAAAGGGCATGGCACAAATTTTGCCGGCGAAATCATACTCGGCCCGCCATCTGCCTTTGCCGCGAAATGGGGACAGCGATTCAAAGATCCGATTCTCGGCTTCGCGTCAGGCTGGATGGGGATTCGCCAGCGCACCCGCCAGCGCGGTGTCGAGCTGCCTTTGATTTTGTCCGACCACGCCGACTGGGACGAGCTGACAAATACGATAATCGATGTCGATGCCGAAGAGGTGTGGATTACTTACGGTCGGGAAGATGCGCTGGTAAGATGGTCACAGCTCAATGGCCGCAGAGCGAAACCTTTGCGGCTTGTTGGATATAGTGACGAAAATGATGACAGCGAATGACGCTATTCCGCCGCAACCAGAAGGTCGGCCGAAGCTGTTGATTCGAGATGTTCGGCGATCACTTCTCCAATCGCACAACGGCATTTGCCGCAATTGAACTGACAGCCATGATATGATTGCACGCTTTCAGGTGACCGCGCACCGGCTGAGACAGCCTCCCGGACACCTTTTTCATTAATACGACGGCAAATGCAAATGATCATGAGAACCATTTGCAACACTTGAGAATGATTGTCAACAGCGTTAAGGAATAGCGCCGCGACTTATCCGGCCCGGACGAGAAGAGAACCAATAGCCGCTGCCTCGGCTCCATATTGCTGGCGGGCTTGCGATCAATGCATGCGCTAGAATGGCTCCGGGGCAGCTTGCAACAGGGATAAAATCGTTACGACCGGATTATGCTTCGCTGATTTATTCAGGGTTTTTCACTTGAACCAAGCCAGCGCCTTATTTGACATGTCCGGGTGCGATGCTAACTCTCCCCACAAACCCACCATTTTTTAAGCAAAGATTTGCATGACCGATATTTCAGAAGTTTCCGAAAAGGCAAAAGCCTGGCCCTTCGAACAGGCCCGCGCGCTGCTCAAACGTCTTAAAAATATGGAGAAACAGGGCAAATCCAAACAGGGTCCCGTAGTCTTCGAAACCGGCTACGGACCATCGGGGTTGCCGCATATTGGCACATTTGGCGAAGTCGTGCGTACCACAATGGTAAAGCACGCCTTTGAAACGCTCACGGACGGTGCTTATGAAACCAAACTGATTTGCATTTCCGATGACATGGACGGAATGCGCAAAATACCTCCGACGGTGCCTAATCCGGAAATACTGGAACCCTATATCCAAATGCCACTAACCCGGGTTCCTGACCCGTTCGGGACCCATCAAAGCTATGGCGAGCATATGGGAGCAAAACTGTGCAGCTTCCTTGATCGTTTCAATTTTGACTATGAGTTCCTCTCCGCGACCCAATGCTACAAAGACGGGACATTCGACCCGATGCTTCTGCGCGCACTGGAAAAATTTGATGAGATCATGGCCGTCATGCTGCCAACGCTAGGGGCCGAGCGACAGGCATCATATAGCCCTTTCCTGCCGATCTCCCCAACCACCGGACGAGTACTTTATGTCCCGATGAAAAGTATCGACCCGGCGCGCGGAACGATCACGTTTGAAGACGAGGACGGCACTGATGTCACCCAGCCGGTAACCGGCGGGATGGCAAAGCTACAATGGAAGCCGGACTTCGGTATGCGCTGGGCCGCCCTTGGCGTCGATTTTGAAATGTTCGGAAAAGACCATCAGGACAATGCGCCGATATATTCGAAGATTACCCGGATACTTGGCGCCACGCCGCCACAGCAATTCGTGTATGAATTATTCCTCGACGAAGCTGGCGAGAAAATCTCGAAAACCAAAGGCAACGGCATTTCAGTTGAGGACTGGCTCGCCTATGCCCCGCCTGAAAGCCTGTCACTATTTCAATATCAGAAGCCGCGGGTTGCCAAAAAACTATTTTTCGACGTCATCCCCAAAGCTGTTGATGAGTATCTGACGTTCTGCGACAAATTTCATACAGAACCTCTCGAAAGACAGGTTGAAAACCCCGCCTGGCATATTCACTCCGGGCTGCCGCCGCTGGCTCCAAGCCCGGTCAGTTTCGCCCTGCTGCTAAACTTGGTCAGCGCCGCAAATGTCGAGGAAAAGCACCAATTATGGGGCTTCATTTCCCGATATGCCCCGGAAGCGACACCTGAAACCCATCCGACACTGGATAATCTGGCGGGATACGCCCTGCGCTATTACGACGATTTCGTGAAGCCGAATAAGGTTTACCGTGGCCCGGACGATAAAGAGGCGGCGGCGCTAAAGGCACTCTCAGCTGAGCTCAA
The DNA here is from genome assembly GCA_002172915.1 of Hyphomonas sp. TMED17. Lineage (GTDB taxonomy): Bacteria > Pseudomonadota > Alphaproteobacteria > Caulobacterales > Hyphomonadaceae > Henriciella. The sequence continues at coordinate 142,374 of NHBW01000013.1, forward strand.
GGCCTGGGATCAGCCGGTCGACAGTGACACCCTGCAGACGCTGACTTTCAGCATTGGAAAATCGCATGATTTCGACAATCTCCGGCTGTGGTTCCAGGCTCTTTACGAGATATTGCTGGGCCAGTCCCAGGGCCCCCGTTTTGGTGGCTTCATTGCCTTATACGGTGTTACGGAAACGGCCGAACTAATCGACCAGGCCCTCGCCCGAAACTAGTGGCGTTTGCGACTTCAACTTATTGCCGAAATGCGCTACAATCGTGTTGTTCTTCAGAACTATAGCAATAAACGCGCGTGTAATAAGCGGCTCGGACCCGGGGGCGGTACCCGGCGGCTCCACCAAAACGTCTTCATTAGAGACCAGCAGGGGGCCGAAATAGGATCGACGGACGTGTAAAAGCGATGCCTTTGCTCGGATGAGCTCCGTTAGAAGCTCACATCAGAATAGTTGCTAATGACAACTTTGCTGAAGGTGAACTGCTCGCAGCCTAGTCTGCGCGTGGATTACCGACTTAAGCCCTTAAGCATCAGCGCTTAAGGCGGGGCCCGGAGGCGCCTGGCAACAGAAGCCTCCATTTTCATGCGACATTCGAATATTGCGCGAAACCGTAAATGGCAGGCGCTCAGAGGCCGTCACTATATGCATATTCCCCGGTGATCACACACGGTCTGCCAATATCAGGTGATGTTTTGCCCTGCGGGCGGGACCAGGCGCAGCTCACCCGACTAAACTGCCGACACAGTGGAATTTGGCCGCAGACAGCCCAAAACCGGCAAAGATGGGAGATTATTCGTATCTGTTACAGTTTGGAGTCTATCAACCGCAAGATGATTGATGCAAAGTGATCGCGCAATTAGTCTGCAATACAGATGGAGCGTAACAATGACCGACCTGGTTGGCTATCAGTCCCTGACAAATGCAGCGATGCGAGGTGTCATACGGGAAGCTCTGTTGCAGACAGCCGAACAGGCCGTCGCACCCGGAGAGCACCACTTCTATGTCAGCTTCAGAACCCAGGATCCGGGCGTCTCGATCGCCGACAGTCTGGTCGAACAATTTCCGGATGAAATGACAATTGTCATACAAAACCAGTTCTGGGATCTGGAAGTATTCGACCGGCATTTTGAAATTCTCCTGAAATTCAGCGGTGTTCCCCAGCACCTGGCAATACCTTTCGCCGCCATTACCCGTTTCGTTGATCCGTCAGTAAATTTCGGCATCAGTTTTGATCATCCCGATGATACCGGCCAGACCGCAATTATTTTGCCTGCAGGTGCGGCAGATGATGCCGCCAATACTATTGTTGAGGCGGACCCGCAGGACGCGGCATCAGAAAATTCCGAGACCTCATCGGACGGTGACAATGCGACTGTCGTGATGCTTGACACTTTTAGACGAAAATAAGCCATGACCGACCATAACCTGGAAAAAAAGCCGACTGTTTCAGATGCCGAAATGCTGACCCGGTTTCAAAACTCATCCAAACGCCCACCCTGCTCTGATACGCTCGGCATGCGCCTGGCTGCGGTTAATCAGGCAGAGAAAACAATCCGGATGGATTTTGCAGTTCCCGACATGTTTAAGAACCCGACGGGTGCTGTGCAGGGTGGTTTCATAGCAGCAATGATGGATGAGGCGATGAGCACCTGCTGCATCATTGCTTCAAATGTTACGATGACCGCGCCGACGCTGGAAATGAAGACATCTTATCTCCGGCGCCTGATGCCCGGCCCGGCGCATGTCGAGGCACGAATTGTAAGATGGGGCCGGTCGGCAGCGTTTATGGAAGCCGCTTGTTACGACCAGTCAGGGAAGCTGGTCGCCAAAGCCACCGCGACTGCCATTCCAATGCCTTTCAAAAGGCTGTCCTGAACAATGGCGACGCCGGCAGATCGCGACTCGTACTGGCGTCAGATATTGACGAACGGAGCGATGCCACCGGCGACCCATTTCCTCAATTTCCAGTTGATTGACCTGAATATCGAAGAGGGCTGGTGCAAGGGCTCATTTTTGCTGCCTGAACAGGCAACCAATCCGGGCGGCAACGCACAAGGCGGATTCATCACCGCTATCCTCGATGAGGTGATGTCGATTGCCGGTTCGATTGCACAACCCCCGCCGGCGATGTCACCAACCTTACAAATGACAACCAGCTTTATCAGACCCGTTCCCGTCGCAGCGCCCCTGAAGGCACGCGGACAACTTGTCCGGAAAGGCCGGGCTGCCCTCTTTACCGACGGCTGGCTGTGGGATGAAAAAGGCCGCCTGCTTGCACAGGCGACCGCGAGCTGTGTTCCAAAATCACTGGCCTAAGCGCTGATCGCCCCGGCAATTTCCAAATAGATCAAGACTGTTCCAATGGCCCCGGCAAGGAAGCTGATCGTGCGTAGATATGGCAAGCCAAGCAGATAAATCGGCACGTAAATCAAACGCGCCCAGAAATATAGCATTGCACCAAGCACAGTCATTTCAGTGGAGATGCCAGCGGCATGGGCAACGAGAACCGCCGTTGCGAATAAGACCATGCTTTCAATATGGTTGTTCAATGTTCGCGCAATCCGGCCGTCCAGCACATTGCCTTCAACGGCTTCGTCACGCGCGCTAAGCCCCCATGCAAGCCCTTTGGACAACGGCAAATAAGCAACTTGGATGATGATGATCGCAAACATAATCACGCCACCACCGAATAGATATGATAATTCTGGTGTCATCGTTAATACTCTCCTCAAAACAGACGAGAATTAATCCATACATTCCACTTGCATGTAAATACCTTCGCGCTCGCCAACGCGCCGTTCGACGAGGAGTTTCGCCACTTGATGATCATCGACGAAGGCATGTCCCGTAACGCTATCGAGCAGCGCTTTGGCCAAATTATCCAGATCCATCCACGGCGCATCACCGGTATATTCCATAATGATATGGACGCTGTAGTCGCCATGGCCGGGACGCAGCGGTGTAAAGTCTTTCCGGAAAAACTCGCGGAGCAAGGTTTTATAATATTTGGTTTGTGTCGTCAGACCGGTGCAACGGATTTCCAGCTGGCCGGCATCTGTGATCCGGCCACGAACTTTGCCACTCTTAATCCAGTCAACCACGCCTAATCCAGCCAGCCGGCCAGCTCACGCCGTACAATTGTTTCGATAACGTCAATCGCGGGGTCGCTATCATTAAGACATGGAACCGCCGAGTAATGCGCGCCACCGGCATCCAGAAAATCATCACGCCCTTCCATTGCGATTTCTTCGAGGGTTTCGAGACAATCAGAAATAAATGCCGGCGAAACCACGACAAGATTTTTTACACCCTGCTGCGGCAATGATTTGAGCGTCTTGTCAGTGTATGGGCGCAGCCATTCAGTCGGCCCAAAACGGCTCTGAAATGTCGTCATCAGGACATCCGGCGCCAGTCCGAGCCGCTCGGCCACCAACCGCGTCGTCTTATGGCAATGACAGTGATAGGGATCGCCCTTCATGAAATAGGCTTTTGGTATGCCGTGATAGCTCATCAATATCCGGTCTGGTTTGAAATCGAGACCGGCAAGATGACTTTCAATACTGCCGGCGAGCGCCTCAATGTAAGCCGGCATATCGTGAAATGCCGGCGCCGTGCGCACGGCAGGCTGCCATCGCATAGTTTTCAGGGCGGAAAAGACACGATCATACACGCTGGCCGTCGTCGTCGCGGAATATTGCGGATAAAGCGCCAGCACGAAAATGCGATCGCAGCCCTGCGCTTTAAGACTCGTTATTTTAGAGGCAATCGATGGGTTGCCATAATTCATTGCAAACTCGACCACGACCTCCGACGACGACATTCGCGCGGCAAGTTTCTCAGCCTGCGCGCGCGTATTGACCAGCAGAGGCGACCCTTGCTCGGTCCATATTTTTTTATAGGCCCGACCAGACTTTGCCGGGCGAAATGTCAGAATTGGCCCCTGCAGGATAAATTGCCAGATCCATTGTGGAACTTCGATAACCCGCCGGTCTGATAAAAACTCTGCCAGGTAGCGTCGCACAGACCAGTAATCGGTCCCGTCAGGCGTTCCAAGATTGACCAGTAAGATTCCTATTTTCGGGTCCTGTACTGCCGGATGTTGGTTCGGAAGCGGCCCGTGTCTGGCCGCGGAAGACCGTGAGAATGGCTCTGAAACAGAATGGGTCATCTAATAAACTCTGTGGCTGAATAAAAGATTTAGCGCAGATCAGCTAGAGACAAGCCCTACCGGAAAAACACAATCGGAACAGCCCCAATTAGACGCGACGAGCGCTTCAAACGACGCGAATAAATTAATACAACCCGCCTTCTTCTGAAAAGCGGGTTGCATCTTTGCATCAATTTTCAGCCGTGGCTGATACTAGTTCTGATACTTATAGTAATCTTCCATCGGAATCATAAGATGAGCCCACATCGTATCGGCAAACATCACATAAGGCGCACCGCTTGTGAAATCGGTCGTAAAAGCACTTAAGCTTTCAGGATCCTTCGGCATCAGCATCAGATGCGGACCTGACTCTATCCATTGCGACGGATCGGCAGCATCTGCCTTGGTCATCACACCTGGCGTTGTATTGTCCTCGCCCATATCACCATGCAGCATCCACATAAACGCATCACGCTCCATAACCGGCGTAGAGTTGGTCATATAGGCATCCATCCATTTGAAAGACTCCGCATCGGCGCAGACCGGCATCGCCTCGTGCGCACTTGCCCAGCCATTCTCCGGATCACTCATCGGACGCGGATTACCGGGCATACATGTCCAGCCATTCGAGCCTTCGCGCAAAACCGTACCATCGGCGCCCATAATCGTCGCATCATCACCAATGAAAGACGGTCCCGCTGTCGAATAAGCCCAGATCTGCCATTCTGCAGACAAGTGCGACCCCTCTGGTTCACCCGAATGCATGTGCATGTTCTCGCTGTGAGCCGCGGTTTCGGTATGTTCGACGCCACCCTCATTTATCTCGACATCTGCGCACGCTGTCAGAGCTAACGCTGCCGCGATTGAACAATATAAAACGCTTTTCATAAATCCCCCCAATCAAACTAGGAAATGAACTCTATGACAGACGTGAATATTGGTCAAATCATTCCACGCAATGTCTAGCCAGTTACCGGCGCTATATGACCAGCTCTTAACGACGGCGCGCATTTGCCGAATCCAGCTTCGAACCGCGCTTTCGCCAGATATCCGGAGCCGTCGCCAAACTCCCGCTAAACCGCAGCCACGGTGGCTTTGCGAGCCGCGCACCACGTAAATATAACAGCGCCATTCGGAATATTGCTTTCAACATAATGTAAAGTTCAATATTCGAAGAGATGAGGATTTAAGAGGAATGCGACATTATGAGTTCGGAAGACGTTGAGATCGAAACACACTTTGTCTGGCAGCAAAGATCAGACGAACTTGACCTTCGCATCAAGGATCACTGGTCTCGCAACGAACTTCTGAAAAGCCCCGAAAAATTTGAGGAAATGATCGGTAATGTCTGTGTTGTGGCGCAAGTCGATAATAAGATCATAGGCTTGAACTCGGTCATTATACGCCCGATGCTGCGATCGGATCTGAACTTTGCTGTCCTGAATTTTTCGACTGACAGCGAACATCAGAACGCCGATACGCTACGTATGATGCGTGAAACGCTCTGGTTCGGCCTGAGCTCCTGGTCAAAAGACAACCCCGACGAACGATTGATGGGGTATGCGTACTCGATGCAAAAACCAGATGCTTTGCATCAGAATACCGCCGTCCGCGAGAATAGGGATAGCCTGATCGGTTTCACAAAAACCGGACATCCGATTCTCATCAACTGGTTCGAGCATGCGCGATACCGATAAAGTTGAGAAATACTATATTGAGATTTAGTGCTCTTTCCGTATTTTTCCGTCCTGCTAATTATGCAATTAGATAAAGATTAAAGTCTTGAACAAAAGGGGGGTGCTAGCATGACGAGTCGTACAAAATCCAAAGTAGCAACGCGTTCACAAAAAAACGCAGTGTTAGCAGCCATTATGGCGGCAGCCTTACTCGGTGGACCAGTAGCTTGTGGCGGCGGCGGTGGCGGTGGCGGCTCAACAGTCTCCCCCCCTCCGACACCACCCCCTCCTCCGCCACCGCCGCCACCACCGCCGCAACAGCCGCCAATTCCGGATGCGGCACCTGACGGCCCGGACTTTCATCCAACTGGAAAAGGATGGAACCTGGTGTGGTCGGATGAGTTTAATGGCGCCGAACTGGACCCGACCAAGTGGCAGCCCGAAGTTTCCTGCTGGGGCGGGGGCAACAATGAACGGCAATGCTACACTGATCGCGATGATAATGTTCAGCTGGTCAATGGTCTTCTGAGACTGGTCGCACTTGAAGAAGAATTTACCGGCCCGAACCTGCCGCCAGAGGCGAATGAAAATCCGCCACAGCAAGTCACGAAGCCTTACACATCAGGAAAAGTCCGGACCCGGGATATTGCCGACTGGACCTATGGCCGCTTCTCGGCCCGGGCGAAACTTCCCGCTGGGCAAGGTACCTGGCCGGCATTCTGGATGATGCCAGCCGATGATGTCTATGGGACTTGGGCAGCCTCAGGTGAAATCGACATTATGGAATCCATCAACCTTGGCGCATCCTGCAGCGATTGTGTCGGCGGATCAGAGGAAAACCGTACCTCCGGCGCCATACACTTCGGTGACGAATTCCCCGGCAATACATTCCTGTCGCAGCGCACAGAGTTACCCGGGAATGCTCGCCCCGACCAAGGTTATCACGTCTATTCGATCGAATGGGGAGAAGGGCTTATCAACTGGTTCGTTGATGACAAACTATTCTTCCAGCTCGACTCAGATGACTGGTTCTCCCTATCGCCGGTTGCAAGCGGCAATGATAATGCGCCTTTCGACCAGGACTTCTACATGATGTTCAATCTGGCGGTCGGCGGGAACTATCCTGATGCATTCAATGATTTCGGCTTCAATCCGAATTCCTTTCCGAACCAGCTGCTTGTCGACTGGGTTAGGGTGTATCATTGCGATGGTGATGAAGCCACCGGCAGAAGCTGCATGGATGACACGATCCTAGATTAAGTCATACTGCTCGATTTTGTTCGCGTGTCGATTGTGCCAAGCAATCCATGGTACGGCGGCAAAATCAGACGACAGCCAAAAAACCAGCCAGAGCGATAATCGCTCTGGCTAGTTTCATTTTGACAATTGGTTTGTTCTGAATTTACCTATTCAGCAACCATGATACTGACCTGTAAATCGTCAGCCTCGACGCCGCAGGTCTCAAGCATTTGATTGTTCAAAGCGGACCATGTCTCATCATTCGCCTGCCATTCAAAGGCGGCTTCCATGCTCGCAAGCGAACTGTGAATATCAACAGCTCCAAGCAGGCCGTCATCCCAGCGCCCGAGTGTCGATGAGTAAGGTATTGGGCTATGACCGCGCTCATAGGAAATAAGCGTCTCCACAATCGCGATACCGGCATCTTTCTGATCTTCTGCACAATCCAGTTTGTAAACGACCACCACTTGGCCAGATGTCGCAGCCAGGGCAATCTCGCCCTCGGCCATTTTATGATGGCCAGCCGCAGCTACGCCGGCGCCCACAACTAATGCCGCCATTACTGTCGCCAGTTTCCTAATCATATGATTATCCCCCCAAATCTGTTTTACCGGCCTTAAAAGCCATCTATCGAGTTTAGAGTGGAAAATGTCTGTGTAAACCGGCACGCCGGCACCCAACTGCCGAGAGTAATAAAATAGCATAAAATCCGACCACTAAACCATAAATATACGATTCATTTGAACCGGCCGGCATCCCACTTATCAAAACATTTGTACCGAACAGATGTTTATACCGGCAGCTAGCAGCGCGTCAGCACGCGCCATAAACCCGGCTTTTCGAGATCGACCATGCAAGGCTGTATCGTCCGGCACAACCAATCAACACCCGAATGAATGGAGCCAGCTATTTTCTATTTCTCATTTAGCAAAGGTTCATATAGGTTTAAAAATTGGGTTTAATACGCTTATTGAGGAGTTCAGTTTGCCAATTCCTATTGTCTATCTCTTTGACGCTTATTACGCGAACCCGACAATTGTTTCGGCAATATCGGCCATCCAGAACAATGAGTGTGATCTCGAATTTCACCTGGTTTTTCCCGAGGCCGATCAAGCCGCTGGCGACAGTGTCAAAAAGGAGCTCGCCACACACGGTGCGACAGCCCTTACCTATCCCTTTAGCAGAGATCAGCTGCCAATTATCGATTTTGGCAAAATGAACAAGCTTCAAAAAATCACGTCCGGACGGATCAAGCTCAGCGACACCGTTTGCATGAAAACAAAAATTTGCGAAATTATTCCGCGCGACCGGTTTATCTATATCGACGGTGATACGCTGGTCGGCAATTGTCTGAAAGATCTCTACAATTTCGACCTCGGTGACCAGCCTATCGGCGCTGTAGAAGATTACAGTGCAACCCGTTTTAAATCGATTCTACAAAAAGCCGGTTTTGGCTTGGACAATTATTTCAATACCGGCATGATGCTGATGCAAGCAGATCAATTACGGGAAATAAACTTCTTTGATCAAGTCATGGCAGCCGATAAGCGGCTCGGTGATAATAAACTATATTCTGATCAAGACTCCATTAATGTTGCAGCGAAGAGTCAGATCAAATCGCTCCCAAAACGCTTCAATATTCAGGCGATTTGGTTTGAAGAAAAAGCAATTTGCGATGCGCAGTATCGCGGCCTGGATAATAGCATCGTGCATTTTATCGGTGGCGTTAAACCATGGCAGAGCTGGCACCGGCCAAATGGCGTCGCGCTTTGGCGAAAATATGCGCGCCTTGCCAAGACAGTTCAAATCGAATTGGAGCCGATCGAGACGCTCGACCAATTATCGATTTACGCGAAAGCACTCGACGCGGAAGAACGGTTTCGAGGCGCAAGTCGTATAAAATCCAAAATTATCAATGAACTTGTGAAACGCAAAACGCCCTAGCGCCGTCCTGTCCAGACACGGTTCGGACAAATGTTTCAAATCCAGATGGACTAGCGCACCAATCTAGACCGGTTCCCAGCACATAACTGTTGCGCCAAGGTATTGACACTCAAAATGTCTTTTGCATCTCTGATCCGAGGCTTTATGGGAGTGAAATGTGAAAAGAATTGAATTCAGCGGCGCGCCGGGGTCGCCATATACCCGAAAAATGATCGCGGCACTACGATATCGTCACATCCCATATTCTGTATTCTGGGGTAATGGCGAATTACCTGACGGGTATCCCAAACCAAAAGTCGGATTGCTGCCGACATTCTATTTTCCAGATGATGAGGATGGTGGTTTGATTGCAGTGACCGACTCGACGCCGATCATTCGCCGGCTGGAAAACGATTATCCGGAACGCTCAATCATACCGACCGACCCCGTTTTGAAATTCCTCAATGAGCTCATCGAGGATTATGGTGACGAATGGCTAACAAAAGTCATGTTCCACTATCGCTGGGCGTTCGAAACCGATGCAAAAAATGCCGCGCCGCTTCTGGTCTACTGGGCGACCAGCACGATTCCAGATGATCAGGCCAAACAGCTCGCGGCGGGATTTTCCAAACGCCAGATCGACCGGCTTTATGTCGTCGGGTCTAACGAAATTACTGCAGAAACGATCGAGTCATCATATGCGCGGCTGATAAAAATACTCGACGAACTTATCCAGAAGAAGGGTTTCATCCTTGGCGGTCGTCCTTCGTCTGCGGATTTCGCCATTTACGGGCAGCTCACCCAGATCGCTGTTATCGAGCCGACATCGGCTGCGATCATCAATCGACGCTCCCCGCGACTTCGGGCGTGGATAGATCGCATGGAAGATATGTCTGGCTGGTGCCCACAAGACGATGCCTGGTTTACAGCTGAAGAAGCTGTAGCGGCACTCGCACCTCTTTTGCAAGAAATCGGCAGGACCTATGCACCCGCAATGATTGCTAACGCACAGGCAATCATGGCAGGCGCCGAGACGTTTGAAACTGAGATTGACGGCAAAACATGGACGCAACCCATATTCAAATATCAGGCAAAATGTCTAAGCGCATTAAGATCAGATCATGCCGGCTTGTCGGATAATGAACGCGGCGCGGTTGATTCCATGCTCGCAGGCAGCGGATGCGAAGCGCTTTTCGCCTAACGCGCCCCCCCGCTCATGGCCGGACGTCGAAATCCGGCGGGGCAGACAATAGCAGTGAGCCAGACCTACAATAGCCGTCAAAACGACAAAGAACCGGTCTATGCTCTATGCGATGCGACAGGATTGATTCTCGATCAAATATAAGGCGGTTTAAAAGCAAAGCTCGCATCCAGAGCTTGTAAGGATACCAATATTCGCAATTCGCTTTATACCAAAAAGTATCAGAGTTTTTTTGAAAGGATGACAATACCAGTGGCTGCATACCAGAATACGCCTTGGCCGGAGCCGGACAACGTATCATCGGATGGTCGTAGACAGCGCAGTAGTCGCAGTCGGCGCCAGATTATCGAAGCGGTGTTTGATCTTTTAAAAGCTGGTGATTTGTCGCCAAGTGCCGCGGCCGTGGCGAAACAGGCAGAAGTCGGCCTACGAACGGTATTTCGTCATTTCGAAGACATGGACAGTATTTACAATGAAATGGCCGAGCAGGCCTTTGAGGCCATCAAGCCAAAAATTGAAGTGCCGCTGGAAGCACAAACCTGGCGTGAGCAACTTATGGAAATACTCGATAAGCGGGCCGACATTTTCGAAACCGTATTCCCGATGCAAATCTGCATGCACATCAGACGGTTTAAATCCGACTTTCTGCAGGCCCAGCATGAGCGTGACCTTGCTTTGTTTGAGCAATCCTTACGTGCTGTATTGCCCGACATCATCTTGAACGATCCACCATTGCTGGCAGCTCTAGATGTCGCCCTCGGATTTCCAACATGGCAACGACTTCGCCAGGATCAGGGCCTCACGGTCGATCAAGCAAAAGACGCTATTGCAGTCATCTTAAAAGCGTTGATTAAAGACATCCAGGACGATTAGTGCACGTCGCCTAGATTCAGGTCGTCTTGTTTTGGTACCGGCCGGCGGCAGCTGGCCCTCGCTACATCTGACCGCCAGAACAATCTCATTATCTCTGGTTGCCGATTGCGCGCGACACGCAGCAATAACCAGACGACTTCACGCGTCACAAATATGGCGGACCTTTCACGGCTTAGAAGTTTAGTCGCCTGCGCGAGGTCAGACCATAAGGATCGACGAGGATCAACAATGTCCGGCGACGTCGCGGAGGTTGAATGTCGCGCTTAATACCCGGCTTAAATGTCATCCCGCTCAAAACAGTGACCACAAGCATCTTACCCCCCCTGCCATGGGTGGCATGTTTGACCTAGCCCCTGTCAGAAAAACCATTGCATCGACCGGGCCGACACGCCCGCAATGTTCAAGGCCGGATTAGCGCATAAAAATTATAGCTCGATCATGCTATTAATCGGTCAAGCTTACGAGCTCACCGTCTTCCCAGACTTCCCGCAATTCTAGCACTCCATCGGCAGAATAATAGTCCCAAACGCCATGAAGTATGCCTTCCAGATATCGCCCGCTCGTCTTCAATTGTCCGGTCATGTAATAATCTTCCCAAATACCAGTTTCCTCGCCAGCGACGTATTCCCAGCGCCAACGCAACTCGCCATTTTCGTAGTATGCTTCAAATAAGCCGTTTCTCTCATCCTCAATGTATTCGTCGCGGTAGCTGAGCTGGCCATCTTCATAGTATTTTTCCCAAATACCGTTTCTCTCGCCATTAGCGTACTGATTGCGATAGCTTAATTGACCATTTTCGTAATACTCTTCCCACGGACCGTGTTTCGCACCGTCAACATATTCTGCACGGTGGCTTAACTGGCCGTTTGGATAGTAACTCTCCGATACACCGTCTATTTCACCCTCAACATATTCCCAGCTAGCGATGACTTGACCATCTGGGTAATAGGTTTCGGACGGGCCGTTTAGTTCGCCCATGACATATTGCCTGCGCCACGATAACTGGCCGCTTTCATAATAGTCTTCCCACGCGCCGTCCTGCTTGCCGCCAACATATTCCCCGCGGCTCATTAACTCCCCCGTCTCGAAATAAATCTCCCACAAACCGCTTTTCAGGCCGTCTTTATAAGCCCCCGCCCCCAGCTCAACTGAAACTCTTCCGGTGAAGGGCTCTGAAGAGATATCCTCATAGGTCACGCCATCTCGCTCGACCAGCTGGTCAGCGGTGACGTTTTCAGCCTGAGCATATGCTGCAAGGGCGAGGCTAAATACAAGCAGAACTAAATTTTTGAGCATCTGTTTCGGCTTCCGCTTTACAAGGGGGAGGGAGTCAGGCCCTATGTATATTTTCGTATAAAAATTATTATTACGATATAAATAATCACCAATGCAATGAAATGGAGAATGATTACATAACGCACTCAATGAAGGTGTATCGAGCCACCCTCCTTATACAATCTACTAACAGATAATTTTTAGCACAGACGAACCATTAGGCAAAGGACGTTATGGAAGACAATAATACACTGCTAGCTGCAGGCATTTTAATATTTGCTATGCTGATCATCATCGTCTTTGCATCTTTTGGCAAAAAAAGGATCCAAACTCCTTCTATCGGGCCGGACTAAAAGCCTATGATGAAGGCGAATTTTTGACAGCTTATAAAATCTTTAAGTCACTTGCTGAACAAGGGTATATAGAAGCACAATGCAAGCTCGGATTAATGCACGATAGAGGTGAAGGCCTGCAGCAGGACTATGCAGATGCAGTGAAATGGTACCAACGCGCCGCCGAGCAAGCGCATGTTTTAGCACAATACAATCTCGGCATTTTGCACGCTAGCGGCCAGGGCGTGCGTCAGAACTATGCTGAAGCCGCGAAATGGTACCGTAAGGCCGCCAAAAGAGGGCATGCATCAGCACAATGCAATCTTGGCTTTATGTACCATAACGGTCTGGGCGTGCTGCAGGACTATGCAAAAGCCGCGGATTTGTACCGGTCGGCGGCCGAGCAGCAAGATGCAGGAGCGCAAAGAAATCTAGGGATAATGTATGGGCATGGATGGGGCGTTCCTCAGAGCCTGGTGAAAGCTCATATGTGGGGTAATATTGCTGCCACCAATGGAGGAGACGCATCAGTTCGCGATGTAGCCGCCGAACGTATGACGAGCAAGGAGATCGCAGAGGCTCAGCAGCGCGCAAAAGTATGCTTGGCATCGAATTATAAGGATTGTGATTGAGAGGATCAGAAAAGTGGGAAGGCTTCCATGCTGGCCAAGGCTCATAGGTTGCCATCCCGATCGCGAAGCCGACCAGAAACGACAGGACCGCCAGCAGCTTCGTCCTCAGGTTCAAAAAACGTCGCCCCCTGTCCGAACAAGACGGTGACGTCTAATCCTGATTATCCCGACTGAACGCAAATGCCTCCAGCTCGTCATCGATCATTGCCAGAGCCCACGCCCGACCCGTCTCGATAGGCGCAATTAACTCACTGGATAGAACTTCACCATCAACACCCCACTGCATTTTAAGCCCGACCGGCTGGCCTAGATCGTATTGCTCTTCGAGACGGATGTGCCCCTCATAGGAAAACTCACGCAGCGGCCCATGTCTTAAGCCATTATAATAACGCGCCTCAAACCGGCGCTCGCCATTGGGGTAGTATTTACGGGTCCAGCCAAAGCGTTTTCCGTTTTGATACCCTTCTTCCTCTAGAAGCTGGCCATTACTATACCAGGTCTGGCTCAACCCATGCTGTAGGCCATCGAGATATTCGGTCGTGCCATACCAGCCCCACTGGTCAGAATAATCGAAGGTCACGATACCCGAAACCGGACGGTTCGTTTTAAGCTCATAGGCAACACCGTCGCGAAGAGTAATGTCTGCCATCGATATCCGTGAGCTCTTAGGCAGGAGAAAATATCCGGCAATGGCCGCGACCAAAAGCAAGACCGCCATAATGACGCCTAGCTGCGTTTTCGGAACCAGAAACTTCATTACTCCCCCTAAAATTTCTATGTTTGTAACAATTAGAAATAATAGTTGAAGTAAAATTAGCGTAATGAAATTTAAGGTGACCGCCGTGCGCAGCTGCATTTTCAGAATTAAATTAAAGCCGGACTGGAAGCTCCGGATGCAAAAGTGTCCTACTCAACACTTATGACACCGAAGGCTGTATTAGGATGGTCGATCACTCCTACATCGCCAGGCTGGCCTTGCGCAAAATATGGATCTGGTCCGACATAAAGCGGAAATTGTCCGGTCCGGATTGGCACAAAAGTGAAAGAGACCTCACCAGCTTCGTCGAGTTCAATTGCTCGAAACCCCAGACCCTGCAAATGCAGTTCAACATGATCAACCGTAACAAGCCGCAAATGAACATTAGACAGGAACTCTGACACCTCCAGGCGTCTGGCCAAGGTCTTTCCATTTGCGTCTTTGGCAATGCCATCACTGGATATGGTCAACCGGTAATAATCGCCGGTAATGAGGTCGAACCGACGCGGCGTTAAAACAGGCTTGCCATCCGGGGCTGACGAAATGTCCAGACGCAACTCTACAGGCGGAAACTTCGTTAAGTTACCACCAATTTGCGCGTGACTGGCACCAGAAAGTAAGACTGCACTTATGACAGTGGAAAAAATATGTTTAATCATGCCGGTCCTCTCTGATTAAATTGGTTAGCTTGAGGCGCGCTGGCCAAATCCGGATACAGCTTGGCCGCGTGAATCCGATAGGCATGGCTTTAAAAAACGT
>NHBW01000014.1 GCA_002172915.1 Hyphomonas sp. TMED17
AGCTGTTCGCGCTCGCCCCCACCGACGCCCAACCACCGTGATCCGGCTCGACGTATCCGCGCTTCGGCGCCCACGGGCGGGCGTGCGAGGCCTTGCGACCCGCGTGGGCGAGCTGGACGCCGAGCGCCGAAGCCGGTGCGACCGCCTTGACGGTCTCCACCACCCGGGCCAGCGCCGATTCACAGGCGTCGTCCCAGAGCCCCAGGCAGTTCGGGGTGATCCGACCGCGAGGCTCGACCGCGGTGGCCTCGGTGATCACCAGGCCCGCACCCGAGCAGGCGAGCGAGCCGAGATGGACGTGCTGCCACGCACTCGCCACGCCGTCGACGGCGGAATACATGCACATCGGGCTCACCACGATCCGATTCGGGAGGCGAAGACCCCTCAGGTCGAGGGGTTCGAAAAGGCGAGGAGCGGTATTCTGGGCGTTCATGGGGCGGATCGTATGCTTCCCGGCCCCGCGACGACGAGAGGCGGGGGCGAACCGATCGGATCCCTCCGGTATCATCTCCCATCCCGTTCCGATTCCCTTGCGCCGCGAGGGACCGACCCCCCCATCGCCCACGCCGGCGAACCCGATTGGAATTCATCGATGCCGACCAAGGCCACCGACGTCAAGAAGGGCCAGTTCATCATCTGGGAGGGCCAGCTCCACCAGATCCTCGACACCGAACACGTCAAGCCGGGCAAGGGTCCTGCGTACGTCCAGGCCAAGATGAAGAACGTCAAGGTCGGTGGCATCAAGATCAACCGCCTGAACTCCGACGATCGGCTGGAAGAGGTCAACGTCGACCGGCGAAGCATGCAGTTCCTCTACGACTCCGGCGGCCGCGGCGACGGTCCCTTCGTCTTCATGGACGACGAGACCTACGACCAGACCGAGATCGAGAACGACGTGATCCCGAAGGAACAGAGCCAGTGGCTCAAGGAGAACACCGAGTGCGTGGTGAGCATGTTCGACGGCAAGCCGCTGTCGGTCGCGCTCCCCGCCTCGATCGAACTCACGGTCACCGACACCGCGCCGCAGGCGAAGGGCGCGACGGCCAGCAACCAGAACAAGGAGGCGTTCGTCGAGACCGGCGCCCGCATCCGCGTTCCACCGTTCATCGAGAACGGTCAGGCCGTCAAGGTGAACCCCGAGACCGGCGAGTACCTGGGCAAGGCGTGAGACGTTCCTGAACGGTTCCGGCCGACCGGCCGGGGTCGGTCAGAAGTCTGCGGCCCGTTCGAGGGAACCACGGACCCGTGGCCCCAGTCGGACCACGCCCCTCGCATCGGCCCCCTGCGCGCGGGCGATCAGTCGACGACTGAAGTCCGCGCCCTCCGGGAAGATGATCTCGTGCGCCCGGGCGTTTCGAATCGCTTCCTCGAGATCTCCGAGTTCGAAGGCGAGCGTCGCCAGCAGACGGTGCGCGATCGCCCGGTGCGAGCCGTGTGCGTCGAGTGACCGATCCGCGAACTCGTACATCGCCTCCAACCGCTCGTCGATCCGTCGGACGAGGTCGTCTTCGCCTGCGAGCTCGGAATCGCCGCGGCGTCGTACCAGTCGATCCGCGTTTCCCACCGCGATCGCAAGTCGCTGGGCGAGGGCGGGTCGACCACCCATCGCCGGCTCGAACCCGTCGAGTTCCAACTTGCCACCGGTCTCGGCCTGCCTTCGGCAACGGTCGATGACCGCATCGAGGAGATCGAGACTCCTTGAACCTCCGAAGAACGTCAGCGACGCCTCCCAGTCCTCGAGGGTGAAGTCGTCAGGGCGTTCGAAGGTGAGCATCCAGTCGCCCCGCCAGCTGGGGTCGTCCTCTTCCGGAGTCGCGATCAGGACTCGAACGTAGGCCGCGGCCTCGATCCGGTCGCTCGGGACCATCGCGGTCCGGAGGCATTCCGGTGGACGTCCGGGCTCCCCGGGAAGCCAGTCCGTGCCCGGATCCACGTCTCGGTACCAGAAGCGATCCTGCCCCGAAGGCAGGAATCCCGTCGCGGGATCGAGGATCGACGCCGCGGAGAGCCAGAGACGAGTACCGCTCGGAAGCTGGGGCATGGAAAGGACGAACTCCGACCTCGATGCAGGATCCGGATCCGACGGTCTCCAACCGAAGGACCCCGGGGATCCGGAGTTCCACGACCGCGAACATCGCCGGCCTCCGCCGACGTCGTCCATTGAGGCGTGGACGAACCGGACGGTCGTGGATCGACGGGGTCGGCGCGATCATCGGATCGCCCCACACCGTCGCAAGGTGACAAGACGACCCTCCATCGATTCTTTTCACACCCGCCCGCGATTCCGACGAAGACGCCGCCTCGCCACCGCCGCAGCGGGTCGATAACGCGGTCGGGCCTCGAAAATGGTTCGTTCGTCAGATCACGCCCTGATCGTGCATCGCCCGCGCGACCTTGAGGAAGCCGGCGATGTTGGATCCGTCGAGATAGTCGCCGGTGCGGCCGTAGGCTTCGGCGGCCTCGAGACTGTGCTTGTGAATGTCCTTCATGATGCCGCCGAGACGTCGATCGACCTCCTCGCGGCTCCAGAACGTCCGACTCGATGCCTGCGCCATCTCTAGCGCGCTGACCGCGACCCCGCCGGCGTTCGCCGCCTTGCCCGGTCCGTAGAGGACCCCCTTCTCGCGCAAGATCTCCTGACCTTCCGGAACGGTCGGCATGTTCGCGCCTTCGCTCACCAGTCGACAACCGTTGGCCACGAGATTCGCGGCATCGATACCGTTGATCTCGTTCTGGGTCGCACACGGGAACGCGGCATCCGCCGGGACGTTCCACAGGGGATTGTGGTCCGCATCACGATCCCGGGGTGTGAACTCGGCGTTCGCGTACTTCTCGACGTATTCGATGATCCGGCCGCGACGGTTGTTCTTGAGATCCTGGACGAACGCGAGCTTCTCGAGGTCGATGCCGTCCGGATCGTGGATGAAGCCGCCGGAATCCGAGAGCGTGACCGGCTTCGCGCCGAGGTGATTGAGCTTCTCCACCGCGAACTGCGCGACGTTGCCCGACCCGGACACCAGACATCGCTTTCCCGTGAGATCGGTCCCGTTGGCACCGAGCATCTCCGCCGCGAAGTAGACCGCGCCGTAGCCGGTCGCTTCCGGGCGGATGAGGCTGCCGCCCCAGTCCGTGCTCCGGCCGGTCAACACGCCGGTGAAGGTGTTGGTGAGCTTCTTGTACTGGCCGAACATGAATCCGATCTCGCGGCCGCCCACGCCGATGTCGCCGGCGGGCACGTCGGTGTCCGGACCGATGTGGCGGAAGAGTTCACTCATGAACGCCTGGCAGAATCGCATCACTTCGCCGTCGGAGCGACCCTTGGGATCGAAGTTCGATCCGCCCTTGCCGCCACCGATCGGCTGCCCGGTGAGGGCGTTCTTGAAGATCTGCTCGAAGCCGAGGAACTTCAGCACGCTGAGATCGACCGTGGGATGGAAACGAAGTCCGCCCTTGTACGGACCGATCGCCGAATTGAATTCGACGCGGTAGCCGCGGTTCACCTGCACCTCGCCCGCATCATCGACCCACGAGACCCGGAATTCGATGACGCGCTCGGGCTCGACCAGACGTTCGAGGATCCGTCCATCCCGCCAGACCGGATTTCGATCGAGCACCGGCTCGAGCGACGGCACCACCTCGCCCACCGCCTGGTGGAACGCGGTCTCGTGCGGGGTGACCGCCTCGAGGCGGCTCATGAAGTCGGTGACCCAGGTGGAATCGGTCTCGAACATCGGAAGATCCTTGAATCGTCGAATCGAACGTCGGGGCGGATGCGGTGGTCCGCGAGATCCGGACCACGAGGTCGGGATCATCGTGAGATCATAGAAATCCCCGACGCCTCCCGCCATCCCGAAACGCCCGGAAGCCAGGGTGCGGCGCGACGTCGTCGACGAGGTCGTAGGCTCTCCCCCATCATGAAGATCCTCCTCACCGGTTTCGAACCCTTCGGCGGCTCCGATCTGAACCCCTCGGCGATGGTGGTCGAGGCCCTCGCGGCCGATCCGCCTCCGAACGTCGATCTGGTCACCGCGGTGCTCGCGGTGGTGGGCGAAGAAGCCGGGGATCGCGTCGTCGAACTCGTCGACACCGAACGCCCGGACGCGGTGGTGATGCTCGGGGAGGCGACGGGAAGACCCGGGGTGACCATCGAACAGGTCGCGATCAACCTCCGCGACTACGGCATGGATGACAACGCGGGTAACCACGTCTCGAACCAGCCGGTGGTCGAGGCGGCGCCGGACGCCTACTTCACGACCCTGCCGGTCGACGAACTGGTCGCGGGAATCCGAACGGTGGGAATCCCCGCATCGAGGTCGCTTTCCGCGGGTGCGTTCCTCTGCAACGAGATCTCATATCGCGTGCTGCATGCGAACGCGGTCGCGAACCGGCGGACCCCCGCCGGCTTCGTTCATCTGCCGCGGGTGCCGGAGCAGTGCGTCGATGCCGACAGCCCGCACGCGAGCATGGCCCTCGACCGACAGGTGGCCGCGGTCCGCACCATCCTCGAGACGCTTTCCGGCTGAAGGCGTCCGGATTTCACGCGAGACCCCTTGCCAAGGTCCGGTGTCTCCGCGTGCAATACCCTGATGCCGATCAGATACATCATCGTGCTCGCCCTTTTCGTGATCACGGCGGACGCCGTGTCTGGCGATCCCCCGATCGTCCGCCCGCCGCATCCCGCGGCACCCGACGCGGATCGGTTCATCACGGATCGCGAAGGACGCACCCTCGATCTCCCCGCCGAGGACGAGACGTTCACCTTCGTGGTGTTCGGTGATCGCACCGGCGGTCCGGCGGACGGGGTGAAGATCCTCGCCGAAGCGGTCGCCGACACGAATCTCTACGAACCCGACCTGGTGATGACCGTCGGCGACCTGATCCAGGGCTACGGCACCGAAGGTCCGTGGATGGATGAGATGCGGGAGTTCC
The DNA here is from genome assembly GCA_002172915.1 of Hyphomonas sp. TMED17. Lineage (GTDB taxonomy): Bacteria > Pseudomonadota > Alphaproteobacteria > Caulobacterales > Hyphomonadaceae > Henriciella. The sequence goes on from NHBW01000014.1 coordinate 4,930, forward strand.
GCGGCATCATGGACGGACTCCTCTGTCCGTGGTTCCCGGTCGCGGGCAACCACGACGTCTACTGGCGCGGACCCGATCGACCCGAGAACGAGCACGAAGCGAACTACGAGATGCACTTCGGTCCGCTCTGGTACGCCTTCGACCACAAGGACCGACGCTTCATCGTGCTCTACACCGACGAAGCCGATCCGAAGACCGGCGAGCGGAACTTCAGCAAGCCGGCGTCCCAGCGCATGAGCCCCAAGCAACTCGCCTGGCTGAAGACGACGCTCGCGAGCGCCAAAGACAAGAAGGACGTCTTCGTGTTCCTTCACCACCCACGCTGGATCGGCGGCGGTTACGGCGACGACTGGGAACGCATCCATCCGGTGCTGGCCGAGGCCGGCAACGTGCGGGCGGTGTTCGCGGGCCACATCCACCGGATGCGCTACGACGGACCGAGGGACGGCATCGAGTACGTGACGCTCGCGACGGTCGGCGGCGGGCAGTCGGGACTCGTTCCCGAAGCGGGCTACCTCCATCAGTTCCACCACGTGACGGTACGGCCGGACGGGATCGCCCTCGCCGCCATTCCGGTCGGCGAGACGCTNGACGTCCGGGACATCACCGCGACCGTCTCCANCGAGACCGCCCGGCTGGCCCGNNCGACGCCCGGCCTGGACGGCGAGCTGTCGATCGACGAGACGGGGATCGGCGACGGGANGATCGAAGTCTCGATGTCCAATCCCACCGGNCGGTCGGTGGAATTCACCCTGGTTCCCGAATCNCCCGACCGNCGCTGGCGGTTCGTCCCGGATCACGCGCATGCGACGATCGATGCNGGCGCCACGCGACGGTTCGTCTTCGANGCGAGCGGCCGGGTCGACGCCATCGACGACGTCTGGGCGCCNCCCGCCATCACCATCGACGCGGACTACCTCGGCACCAACCGGCGNTACGCCATCCCGACCCGGACGCTGGAGCTTCCGGTCCGGGTCGANCTCCCCACGCCGCCGANGCCNGANCGCGAACAGGCNCTNGACTTCGACGGCCGNGACGANGCGCTTCGCGTNGAACCCGACGCATACGACCTTCCCGACGGCCCNNTGACCCTCGAANCCTGGTTCGAACCGGACACCCTCGGNAANCGGGTCGGCCTGACCACCCGGACCGAAGGCAGCGAGTTCGGNCTGTTCNTCATGGACGGNGTNCCCTCGTTCTGGATCCACCTCGACGGGATCTACGTCTCCGCGGAGGCGANGGAGACGACCATCTCGACCGGCGAATGGCATCATCTCGCNGGGGTCTTCGACGGTGAGGAGATCCGCCTCTACCTCGACGGACGACAGATCGCCCGAAGCACCGGTTCTGGAAAGCGGACCCGGAACCGGCTCCCGCTGCTGATCGGTGCCGACGTCGACGCGAAAGGCGAACCGACGTCGAACTTCGACGGCCGGATCGACGAGTTCCGACTCTCCTCGGTNGCNCGATANNCGGGNGANACGGCCGNCCCCGATCGTCGACACGTCGTCGACGACGACACCGTGCTGCTGCTCCACCTCGACGTCCGGCAGGGACCCTGGCTTCACGACGACTCCACGAACGCGGCGCACGCCACGGCGGAGGGATCGCCCCGGGTGGTGCCGGTCGAAGATTGAGCCGGCTTCCCATCGAACGCGGATCTGGGAGAATCCGGGCGTGAATTCCGATTCCCGGCATCCCGACGCCTCCGCCGATGCCGTCGATCTCGCGATCGTCGGCAACGGCGCCGTCGCGATGTCGATCGCGATCGAACATCGCCGACGCGTGCCGGACGCGCGAATTCTGGTGATCGGACCCGGGCGGCGTCCCGGTTCCGCGTCACTGGCGGCCGGGATCATGCTGGCGTCGCATTCCGAGGTCGAGGCGACCACGTTCCGGCACGCCGCGGGCCGCGCGAAGTTCGACCTGATCCGGACCGCGGTCGCGGACTGGCCCGGGTGGCTCGACGAACTCGCCGCGATCGCCGGCCTCGAACCGCCGCGGATCCGCCGTGGCACGGTGGTCCTCGACAATCCGAACGTCAGCGGATTCGATCCGCCCAACTTCGACGCGATCCTCGAAACGCTTCGCCGCGACGAGGCGGACCACGAGCTCGTCGATCCGGTGGACCTCCGCGGATACCGACCGGCCGCCCACCTTCGGGCCAGCCGCGGCGTCCGCGTTCCGGGTGACGGCGCGGTCGACGCCTTCGCGGTGATGAATCTGCTCGACGGTGCCGCGGCCGCGCTCGAAATCGAACGACTCGACGATCGCGTGGAGTCCGTGCGTGACGGAATCGTCCGATGCGAACGAGGGCCGGACGTTCGAGCGGCACGGATCATCGTCGCCGCCGGTGCCGCCAGCGATCGACTGATCCTGGGGATCCCCGAACTCGAGGGTCGCGTCCCGCGGGTCCTGCACGGAACCGGGGTCGGCCTTCGGTGCCGCGCGACGCCCGAGGTGACCACCCCGGACGAGGTGCTCCGCACGCCCAACCGCGGCGCGGGGCTCGGCGTCTACCACGTGCCGTTCGGGTCCGAGCGCTTCTACCTCGGGGCGACCAACGTGGTGTCCGTCGAAGCTCGGGAACACGCCCGGCTCGGCTCGCTTCACCTCGTCCTGCAATCGGCGATGGACGAGATCTCCTCGGAACTTCGACACGCCGAGTGTCGGATGGTGACCGGACACCGACCGATCGGCGCCGACGGGTTTCCGTTGCTCGGCCGGACGAGCGTGCCGGGACTGTGGATCGCCACGGGAACCCGCCGCGACGGCGTGACCGCCGCCCCCGAGATCGCCCGACGCTTCGTGAACGAACTCCTCGGAATGGATGGCGGCCTCCCCGAACCCCTGTCTCCCGAACGCGCGCCGATCGTGGTGCTCGATCGCGACCAGGGCATCGACGTGGCGGTACGAAGTCGCCTGATCGGCCCGGGCTCGAGTCCCGGCGCAGGTGGTGGCCGGCTGGAGGATGAAGTCCGTCGTCAGGTCGTCCGCCTGTACGATCGCGCCGGCCTCGACGTCGGGGTGCCCGCGGAACTGCTCGACCTGTACGCCGAGGGACGGCTCGACGGGTCGAACCTCGTCGCCTCGACGACCGTCGAATGAAGCACGGGAGTGAAGGCATGTCCGACCCGAAGAAACAGATCTGGCTCCTCCGACACGCGGCGACCGAATGGTCGAAGAACGGCCGCCACACCGGGGTCACCGATCTCCCCCTGCTCCCCGACGGCGAGGACGTGGCCCGACGGCTTCGACCCGTCGTCGACGCCCACCACTTCGCCCTCGTCCTCTGCAGCCCGCTCCAGCGAGCGCGTCGCACCGCAGAACTGCTCGGCCTCGGGGACGCCGCGGTGATTGACGCCGATCTCCACGAATGGAACTACGGCGACTACGAAGGCATCACCACGAAGGTGATCCGCGAAACGGTCCCCGGCTGGACGGTGTGGTCGCATCCCTGTCCGAACGGTGAGACCGGGGCGCAGGTGGCGGCGCGGGCGCAACACGTGATCGACCGGGCCCTCGCCGCGACCGGCGACGTGGCGCTGGTCGCTCACGGACACTATCTGCGGGTGCTCGCCGCGACCTGGCTGGGTCTGCCGCCGGAGGACGGTCGGATGTTCGACCTCGGCACCGGGACCTACTGCGTGCTCGGCTTCGAGCACGAGTACCGCACCGTCATCCGGTGGAACGCACCCGGCCCGGAGTCGACCGCGTGAACCGCACCATCGAAGTCACCGGGCACCGGCGCGGACTGCACGAGATCACGTCGATGGTCGCGGACGTCGTCCGCGACGCCGGACTCGAGGAGGCCCTCTGCACCGTATTCGTGAAACACACCTCGGCAGGGGTCTGCATTCAGGAGAACGCGGATCCGTCCGCTCGGAGGGACATGGAGGCGTGGTTCGACCGGATCGCGCCCGAAGGCGAACCGTGGTACACGCATGTCGACGAAGGCCCTGACGACATGCCCAGTCACCTGAAGGCGATTCTGACCGGCACCGCGGTCTCGATCCCGGTCATCGACGGCCGACTGGCCCTCGGCACCTGGCAGGGCGTCTATCTCTGCGAGTTCCGCGATCGCCCGTCGACCCGGCGGATCGTCGTCCTGGTGCGGTGAGTTCCGCGACATCCGGTCGCTGGTGCACCGACGGCGACGAACGTCGCTGACTTCGTCATACTCCCCCACATGCCCGAGACCAATGACACGTCCGCCAGCGTGGTGATCCACTTCGACGCGCCGATCGCGACGATCGTCCTCAACGATCCCGATCGGCGAAACGCCATGTCCCACGCTCTCTTCGATGATCTCGAGGGATGTCTCGACCGGGTGGGGGCGGCGACCGATTCAGGATCCTGCCACGTCCTGCGGATCCGCGGCGAAGGGCCGGCGTTCTGCGCGGGGTTCGATCTGGGAGCCATGGCCGACGGCGCCCTGCCGTCCTTCCTCGAACGCCTCGGCGCCATCTGTCGACGGCTTCGACATCTTGACGCGGTGGTGGTCGCCGAAGTGCACGGGCCGGCGCTCGCGGGCGGCTGCGCGCTGGTCTCGGCGTGCGACATCGTGCACGCCGGCCCGGACGCCGCGTTCGGATACCCGGTCCATCGCCTCGGAATCTCGCCCGCGGTGAGTCTGGCCACCCTCGTTCCGGGCACGTCCCCGGGCGCGGCGCGGGCCCTGACCCTGTCCGGAGAATTCCTCGATGCGGAGGCCGCGGTCGACGTCGGTCTCGCTGCGGCGGCGCACCCGGATCGCGATGCGCTCGAGAATGCGGTCACCATCCTGTGCGACCGGCTCGGGGCGATGGACGCCGCGACGCTTCACGCCACCAAGCGATTCCAGAACGAACTCGACGGCACCGTCGACCCCGGCGTGTTCACGAAATCACTTGCGGCCAGCCTCGCCACGGCGGATTCCGAGGAGTTCCAGCTCAGGATCGACGCGGTGATGACGAAGAAGCGGGCGGCCGAAGGTCGCGGTTGACCCGAGCATGCGGTCTCGACGCCCCGCAACGCCGTCACGGTCCGCGCGAGCCGTCGCGAATCTGGGATGATCCCGTGCAGTTCGGGACGACGGGTCTCGATGATCGACGGCCGATGAAGAGCGCAGGATGGCACGGCGGCGCACTTGGAATCCGATCAAGATCGTTCGTCGCCGGCTGCAGCGCATCGCGCGTCAGTCGGCGACGCGAAATCGAACCCCCTGGGCGCGGGCGATCGACTGGAGCCTGCTCCTCTCGTTTCCCCTGGGGTTCGTGCTCGCGTTCGCCCTCGACGCCAACGTCTCCCGGGTCTCCACCGAGACCCTCGCGACCGTTCGGCTCGGCCGGGACGATCGTGGAACCCCGCTTCGCGGGGTGATCGTCCGGGACGAGCCGGTGGGCGTGCCGTGGCCCTTCGGAAGTCCGCTCGCCACGGTCGAGATCCGCCGTCGAACCGTCGACCACGGCTGGCCCTTCGCGAGTCGAACCACCATCGCGCCGCTGGAGCTGCCGACGGTGCCACTCGCCGATCCGGACGTGGTCGTCGACCTCACCGGTCCCGACGCCGCGGCAGGACTCGCCGCCCTCCGCGACGCGACTGGCGTCGATCTGTTCGGCGGGCTCGACGTCGCGATGGACGTGATGACGTCCGAACGGAGACGTGATCTGGTCGACGACGTGCGATCGCGTTCGACCACCACCACGCGGTCCTGGTCCGCGACGCTCGCCGCGGCCGCGACGCTCTGGCTGCTGCTCTTCGTCTCCAGCATCGTGGTGATCCGAACGAGTCAGGTCGGAACCTGGTTCGTCGGACGGTGGCGCCGCCGGCGGATGGTCGGAAAACTCCGGGATGGCCGGTGTCCGTTCTGTGGATACGACCTGAGCGGGATTCGATTCCCCAGGAAGTGCAGCGAATGCGGGCGACGAATCTGGGGCTGATCCGGGCCCGTCCCCCACCCGCTTCGGACCGACGACCGCTTGCCTCGGGGCGTGGAAGTCGATCCAATGGCCGCCATGAACATCATCGCACTCGATACCGAACTCGTCACGCTCACCACCAACGGCGCCGTCGCGACGCTCACGCTCAACCGACCGGACGCCCGGAACGCCCTCTCCCTCGAGATGATCGCGGCGATGGAGGAGGCCCTCGGCAAGATCGAATCGGGGCTCGATGCGATCCGCGTGATGGTGCTCGCCGGCGCGGGCAAGGGCTTCTGCGCCGGCATGGACCTCAAGGCGGTGCAGGACGATCCGATCCTGATGGGCGACATGCTTCGTCGCCTCGCCGCGATCAGCCGCCGGATCCGTCGACTGGAAGTCCCCACCATCGCCCGCGTGCAGGGCGCCGCGATCGGGGGCGGATGCGGACTGATGGTGGTCTGTGATTTCTCCTTCACGCATCCCGAAGCGAAGCTCGGCTACCCCGAAGTCGACCTCGGGATCTGCCCCGCGGTCGTCGCCCCCTTCCTCGTGAAGCGAATCGGCGCCGGTCGCGCACGAGCGATGCTCCTCGCGGGCGGCACCATGGCCGGTGAAGCCGGATTCGACGCCGGGCTCGCGACGCACCTGGTACCGATGGACGAACTCGAATCCGCGACCACCGCGTTCGCGGAACGACTGACCAAGGGCGGTCCCGAAGCGATCGCCGCGACGAAGCAGTGGCTCAACGAACTCGACGGCTCGCTCGACGACGCCCAGCTTTCGAAGGGCGCGGAGATCTCCGCCGAACTCATCCAGACTGAAGACGCCCAGGCCCGGCTGCGGACGCTCTTCAAGCGATGATCACTCGACGTCGAAGCCGCCGGATCGCGGCCATCGCCCTCCCGGTGATCCTGATCGGGCTTCCGGTCGGCCTGATCATCTCCGCGTGCGCGACGGCCCGTCCGGCGCTTCGCCACCATGTGGTGATCCCGTCCGAGAGGATCACATCGGTCGCGGCCGACGATGCATTCACGGTGATCTTCATCGGCGACCCAGAGGCCCGCATGCGGGGGAACACCGCGGCCGAACTCGGTGAATACGTCGAACGACTGCTGGCCTTGGGCGACACGCGTCACGAGTGGTTCCGGATCGGTGACGGCCGAACCCACGAGATCGATCCGGCGCTCGTGATCATCGGCGGCGACATCAGCAAGGACCGCCAGACCTCGATCGAACTCGACCTGCCGATCTGGGAGCGGTTCTTCGCCGCCGGGATTCCGGTGCTGGCGGGGTTCGGAAACCACGACTGGGAACCCGAGTCCTGGGGCGACAGCCCGAGCTATTCGCTGGCGGGACATCGATCGAACGAGTCGACCACCGCTTTCACCCGCGAGACCTACCGCCGATCCGCCGAAATCGAACCGGATCTCGCCTATCGCGAGGTCGGGCCGACCGCCGACCACGGACCGGTCACCTTCCACGCGACCTACCGCGGTGTGGACATCGTCAACTTCAACACGTTCCTCTATCAGCCTTCCTACGAATATCCCGACGGCTGGCCGATCACCTGCAACCTCCTCGGCGGCGGCGCCGGTTGCCAGACCTTCGTGAGCGCCGTGCCGCAGATCGAGGCGATGGAGTCCCTCCTCGCGGAAGGCGCCTCCCGACCCGCGATCTTCGTGCAGCACTATCCCCTGAGCACGAGTGACGGCTGGTGGGACGACTACGACACCACCGACACCACCCTGGCGATGCGGAAGCAGCGCCTCCTCGACATGATCGCCGGACGCGACGAAGCGGTCTTCCTGGCCGGGCACAACCACCGATCCAGCCGGCGACGCTGGCCGGTCGGCGATCGGGTGGTCGCCGAACACGTCGCCCCCTACTTCGGGAATCGCGGTGGCGTGCTCGCGGTCCTCGCCTCACCGAGCCGCGGCATCCTCGAGGTTCGAACGCTGGAACTCCCCGAGATCCCGACATCGAATCCGGGATGACCGGATGATCCAGGCCGACCCACGAGGTCTCCGCACCGTCCGGAATCCGCCGCGGTCTGATAACGGGGTCGCCGCGACAACCGTTCACGATCAAACCCCAGCCCGGCCGCCGACCGCCTCCGACCCGTATCCGGTCGGATTCGAGCGACTGTCGGCGCCCTGACGCGGCGTTCGGGATCGCGGCAACCGCGCTTTTCGGCGATAAACAGACATCGACATCGGCTATCATGTCGAACGCGTTAAACCCGGTGCGAGACACCGGCCAGATCCGACGCCCGCCCCCCTTCGACCGTGCTCCGTCCACGCTCCGCTGGAACCCACCGCCCGCATCCCGCGAGTGGACACGGGATCATCGACGACATGACCATCACCGACACCATCCTCCCCGTCGACCGCACCGAAGACGGCATCACCATTCTCCGGCTGACGCCCAACCCCGCGAAACCCCGCGGGGGGGTGGTGGTGCTCGACGCCTGGCTGTTGGACGCGATCGACGCCACCATGGCCGAGATCGCGGCCGGACCGACGCCGACCGGCTTCGTCCTCGCGAGCGACAGCGAACGGGTGTTCGTGGCCGGCGCCGATCTGGCGGAGATCGACGCCCTCGACGACGAGGCACTGCTCGCCTACCTCGAGAAGGGTGCCGCCGCCTACCAGCGAATCGCGACCCTGGCCTGCCCCACCGTCGCCGCCATCAACGGTGCCGCGCTCGGTGGTGGTCTCGAAATCGCGATGCACTGCGACGCGCTCGTGGGAACCGTGGTCGGCACCGATGAGAAGCCCTGGCGAATCGGGCTTCCCGAAGCCGGGCTCGGACTCTGCCCCGGCTGGGGTGGGACCCAGATGCTGCCCACCCGGATCGACCCTTCGGTCGCGATTCAATCGACCGCCACGGGTCGGACGTTCAAGTCGACGGAGGTCCCGGAAGGCCTGCTCGATCTGATGGTGCCCGCCCGGGATCTTCGAACCGCCGCCTACACCTGGATCCGGGAGCACCGTGGCGCCGAGCAGGACCGGATCGCCCATGCCGCTCCCCGATCGATCAACGATTCCAATCGCGATTCGATCGCCGGCGGACTCGAATCCGCCGCCGCCGCGACCGAGGCCGACGACGCATCGAACGCCGTCTTCGAAGCGGTCCGCGTCGGTCTCGCCGACGGATGGAACCCGGCGATCGCCGCCGAACGACGGCTGCTGACCGGACTTCGACACACCGAGACCGCGCGAACGCGGCTCGAGGCCTTCCTCTCGAAGGCTTGAACCGATCTCTTCCGGAATCCCGCCACGGAATCGGCGGTGCTTCCCTTCGACCTCACGCTTCGGCGGCGTCCATCCGGACCCACCGACGCCCAAGCCCGACCTGGAGTGAACACGATGGCCTCCCCCGACCTCGCCAAGGACCTCAAGAACGTCTCTGAACGCGATCGAAAGCAGATCGAACAGGCCCAGGAGATGTTCGGCGCCGATCCCGAGATGATGGGATTCGTCAAGAACATGTTCTGGGGCAACTTCCGGGAGAATCTGGTCTTCCCGTACCCCGAGGTGTCGGCGGACGAGACCGCGAAGTGCGACCAGTTGCTCGCGGCCCTCGACGAATACATGAAGAACGAGCATCCCGCGATCGAGATCGACCGGGAACAGGAGATCCCCGAGTGGGCGATCAACCGACTCTTCGAGATCGGCGTCCTCGGAATGACGATTCCCGCGGAGTTCGGCGGGCTCGGGCTCGGCATCACCAGTTACAACCGGGTGCTCGAACGCATCGGGCGATCCTGCGGATCCACCGCGGTCCTGGTGTCCGCCCACCAGTCGATCGGCTGCAAGGCGCTGATGCTCTTCGGCAACGATGAACAGAAGGCCCGATTCCTTCCACGAATGGCGGCGAACACCCTGAGCGCCTTCTGCCTCTCCGAACCGAACGTCGGATGCGACGCGGGCGGACAGGAGACCCGCTGCGAACTGAGCGAGGACGGCACCCACTACATCCTCAACGGTGAGAAGAAGTGGGCGACCTCCGGCGCGCTCTCCGGTCTCTTCACGGTGATGGCGAAGCACCGGATCGTCGATCCGAAGACCGGAAACACCAAGGATAAGGTGACCGCGCTGATCTGCACGCCGGACATGGACGGCGTCGACATCTACAGTCGCAACCGCTCCAAGTGCGGCATCCGGGGCACCTGGCAGGCGCGGGTGCGGCTCAAGGACGTGAAGGTCCCGGTCGAGAACCTCCTGCACCAGGAGGGGCGCGGATTGAACGTGGCGCTGACCTGCCTCAACTACGGCCGCTGCACGCTCTCCGCCGGCATGGTGGGAGCCGCCCGGTTCAGCCTCGAGCAAGGGGCGAAGTGGGCGAAGTACCGACACCAGTTCGACCGTTCGCTCGGTGACTTCGAACTCGTGCAGCGGAAGCTCGCCGACATGGCGGCCTGGGTCTATGCGATGGACTCGATGCTCTACATGACCACCGGCTTCCTCGACCGCCACGACGAGGACATCATGCTGGAGACCGCGATGTGCAAGGTCTTCTGCTCCGAGTGGGGATATCGCACCGTGAACGAATGCCTTCAGATCATGGGCGGCGAGTCGTACATGACCGAGAACCGCGTCGAACGGATGTGGCGGGACAGTCGGATCAACACCATCGTCGAGGGTGCCAACGAGGTGATGCACTCGTTCGTCTTCGCCTACGGATCGAAGCAGCTGGGCGAGTGGATGCTCTCGGTCAAGAACAGCCCGACCCGCAACGTCGGCGCGGGGATCCGAATCGCGTCGCAGCTCTTCCTCGGGATCCGACCCGCGGCGCCTCGGGCCGCGAAGGCGCACGACCGGATCATCCACCTCGTGGAGGAGTGCATGCTCCGGATCCGGGAGTTCAGCCACCAGGTGAAGATGATGTTCAAGGAGCACGAGGAGTCCCTGATCACGAACCAGTTCGTTCAGGAACGACTCTCGCTCGGCGTCCTCTGGATCCACGCGATGCTCTGCTCGCTCTCCAAGTGCGACTCCAACCTGAGGAATGGCCTCGACGGCGCCGCGCTCGAACACGAGATGAAGATCATCGAACATCTCTGTGCACACGGAAACGCCGCGTTCACCGAGGCCATGCGAAGCCTCCGGACCAACGACGACGCCACGACCCGTCGCGCCGGCCTCAGCGTGCTCGCGTGGATCGACCAGTACCCCACCGAAGACTACGTGACTCCGGAGACCAGTCCGGTCGCGGACGCCCGGGGACGGGACGGACACGGGTTCCACGCCGATCAGAACCAGATCCAGCAGTTCGGCGAAGGTTCCGTCTTCAAGGGCGAGAAGGTCTGAGGATCGATTCGACGACCAGATCGACCACCAGGGGATCAACCGAGATGAAGCTTCTTCAGAACATGACCGTCATGGGCCACGAACGCGTGGCCTTCCACCAGGATCCCGAGAGTGGACTCCGTGCCGTCATCGCCGTCCATGACACCACCCTCGGCAACGCCCTCGGTGGAACCCGTCGCTGGTGCTACGCGAGCGAGGCGGACGGCATCATGGATGTCCTCCGACTTTCGGAAGGCATGACCTACAAGGCCGCGGCCGCGGACCTCGCGATGGGCGGGGCGAAGAGCGTCATCCTCCTCGACACGCCGGGGCAGGAGGCGACCGAAGCCCAGGCCCGGGCGATGGGCCGCTTCGTCGACACGATGCAGGGTGCGTACATCGCCGCCGAGGACGTCGGGGTGAGCCCGCAGTTCTGCGCCTGGATGCACGACGAGACCGACCACGTCATGGGCGACGAGGGCCACGGTGGCGATCCGTCGCCGTTCACCAGCCTCGGATGTTTCAACGCGATGCAGGCCTGCCTCGCCTTCGCCGGCCGTCCGATCGACTTCCACGGCGTCACGGTCGGCATCCAGGGACTCGGTGCGACCGGATTCAAGCTCGCGCGATTCGTCCGCGAGGCGGGCGGCGAAGTCGTGGCCACCGACGTCAATCCGCATGCGATTCGACAGGCTCAGGACGAACTCGGCGTCCGGGTGCTCGGCGACGATGAAGATCTCTTCACCCTGCCCGAAATCGACATTCTCGCGCCCTGCGCCCTCGGTGCGGTGCTCCACGAAAAGAACATCGCCACGCTGTCCGCCCCGATCGTCTGCGGTACCGCGAACAACATTCTCGCGGAACCCGTTTCCGACGGGCAGCTCCTCAAGGATCGAGGCATCGTCTACGCACCCGACTTCGTCTCGAACGCCGGAGGGGTCATCCGGCTTGCGGGTCTGTATCTCGGTCTGACCGAGGCACAGGTCGACGAGAAGGTGGACCGGATCGAGGAGACGACCCTGGAAGTGCTCCGACGAACCGCGAGCCACGCGAGCGCGTACGACGCCGCGGTCGCCTACGCCCGCGAACGGATCGACGCCGGAAGATCCGCGGCCACCACCTGAACTCAACGCCCATTCGGATCGATCACGACGCGGCCCCCGTCCTCGACGGGGGCCGCGTCGCTTCGGAATCGGTCATCCGTCACCCCGGATCGACGGACGTTCCAAGCCGCAGATCAGCCGGGCGAGAACGGCCACTGCCTTGAAGTCTGGTCCGACGACCGCCCGACGCAGCAGTTCCTTCGCCGCCAACACTCTCGTCCCCGCGTGCCACCGTTCGCGCGCCGCGCGCCGTCCGGCGGATCGCGATCGCCTGCGAAATCCGCGGGCGATGCCCCCAAGGGACCGGGAAGCGAACCAGTCGGCGAGCATCAGGTCCGCCTGCACCCGACACGACCATGACCGCGCACGGTCGGCCGAGATGCTGGAAGCGTGGATTCGATAGTCGCCACCACACCAGTCGACCCGCCTCGCCTCGGCGAGGTGGAACAATCGTATGAACACGTCGTAGTCCTGATTGCTCCGGAGCTCGGGACGGAACAAGCCGCCGTTCCGTTCCAAGAGATCGAGGGCCGCGATTCGAAACACCGAGAAGCTCGGAAGCACGTCGCCGGTGTTCGCGAGATACCAGTCGAGTTCGAGCTGCGTCGACACGGTCCGGTCGGCGGACTGGATCTCCCCGACTTCCCGCGGAGACGCCTCATTCCAGTTTCGAAACGACGAACACGCGAACATCGCCTCCGGATGAGAACCCAGCGTCTCGTCCATGATCGCGAGGAAGTCCGGAGCCGGAATGTCGTCGTGGTCGAGAAACCAGATGGCCTCGATGTCCGGTCGAGCGCGCATCGATGCAGCGCCCACGTTCCGCGGCGTGCAGGGGGCACCGGTGTTCTCGGGAAGCACCATCACCTCGCAGTCCAAGCGATGTTCGACGATGACCTTCTCGAGATCGGGATCCGGTCCGTCGACCACGACGACGACCGATATCGGGGGAAGGGTCTGGTCCGCGACCGCGTCAAGCGTCGAACGGATGGTGCTCGAGGCCTGAAACGCGGGAATCACAATCCCGACTCGAATTAGTCTGGATCGAGACATGGCGCGTTAAAGCATACGGATCGAATCGACGATTCCACGACGATTGATCGAAATCGGGTGATTTCGATTCCTTGCCCGAGCGGATGCGTCGCCGGGTCTTCAAGCACCACTTCCGTCATCCTCCGCCATCGCACGCCCGATCGCCGCGGGCTGATTCGTGGTGATCGAGTCCACACCGAGATCGGTCATCACGCCCGCGACCTCGGGATCGTCCACGGTCCAGACGTGCAACTCCAGTCCCGCATCCCGTACGGACGACACGAAGAACTCGTCGATCACGTCGAGCGTCGCCTGAACGTCGACGCCGTCTGCACGGATCCGCTTCGCCGTCTCGATCAGCTCGTCGAGGTCCGGCGACCAACGATCGCCCTTCCGCTTGAAACCCGTCACCCAGAGCGCTCGCCACTCGGGGCGATGTGACTTCATCGCTTCGATCACGCCGGCGTCGAACGAGATCACCGTGACCTTCTCGACATCGATTCCCGATCGATCGATCACCTCGATCAGCGTGGGGACGATTCGGGCGGAATCCTTGACCTCGATGAACAATCCACCTTCCTCGGGGATCGCGCGGAGGATCGCCTCGAGCGACGGCACCCGCTCGCCCGCGAAGTCACCATCCCGCCATCGACCCCATGATCCCGCATCGAGTCGCTGCAGGTCATGGAAGTCGATCTCGTCCACGCGTCTCGGGTCGCCGGTCGTCCTCGACAGGTCGGCATCGTGCATGGCGACGATCACGCCGTCCCGGGTGCGTCGAAAATCACCCTCGACGGCATCCGCCTTCCGATCGAATCCCATCGTGAAGGCGGCCATCGTGTTCTCGGGTGCGTGCCCCGAGGCCCCTCGGTGGGCGACGACGAGCGTTCGACGGGGGGGATTCGACTTGTCGTTCTGGGTCCACATGCATCCAGCCGGCACGAACATCAGGATCGGAAAGAGCAGGAATATCCGATGGAGCATCAAGTGGTCTCCTGGTCGATCGGACGCAACCGTACCCGCATCGGCGTGTGGCGTTCGGCCGTGTGCTAGCCTTCGGTCATGAGCCGCATCGATTATCGACTTCCTTATCCCTCGCAACGCGAACCCGTCACGGCACGAAACATCGTCGCGACGAGCGTCCCGGTGGCGGCGGCGGCGGGGCTCGACATCCTTCGACGCGGCGGCACCGCGGCGGATGCCGCCATCGCGACCGCGGCGTGCATGACCGTCGTCGAACCGACGACCAACGGGCTGGGCGGGGACGCCTTCGCCCTCGTCCACGATGGAAAGGACGCCTCCCGGGGTTTTCCGGTCACCGGATTCAACGGCTCCGGGCGAAGCCCGGCGGGCCTCGACGTCAAGGCGTTCGAAGGTGAAAGACGCATCCCGAGGATCGGGTGGAAGCCGGTCACGGTGCCGGGTGGCGTCGCGATGTGGGTCGATCTCTGGCGAGCGCACGGGCGACTGCCGTTCGCCGATCTCATGGCGCCCGCGATCGACTACGCGGAGCACGGGTATCTCGTCGCACCGCAGACCGCCGGCCTCTGGGGCCGCGCCGCCCGTGGCTACGCGGCTCGAGAAGACTGGAAGGCCACCTTTCTGTTCGATGGCGAACCGCCGAAGGCCGGCCAGCTGGTCCGACTGCCGGGACACGCCCGGACCCTGCGGGCGATCGCCGAGAGCGAAGGCGAGGCGTTCTACCAAGGAGAGATCGCGGAGGCGATCGAGGAAGCGGCCAGGGCGGAAGGCGGATTCATGCGGGCGAGCGACCTCGCGAACCACGAATCCCTCCGGGTCGATCCGATCGGAATCGACTATCGGGGAACCACCTTGCACGAGATTCCTCCGAACGGGCAGGGCATCGCGGCGTTGGTCGCTCTCGGCGTGCTGCGACATTTCGAGATAAAGGATCTCGATCCGGATGGACCGGACGCCCTTCATCTCGAGATCGAGGCGGTGAAACTCGGCTTCGCCGACGCCCACCGTCACGTGGCCGACCCACGATTCATCGACGTCCCACCCTCGGAGCTGCTCGCCGACGACCGGCTCGCACGACTGGCCGCCCGCATCGATCGATCGAAGGCGCAGACCTTCGATGCGGGAATTCCGAAACCGGGCGGGACCATCCTGCTCTGCACCGCGGACGGCGAGGGGCGATGCGTCAGTCTCATCCAGAGCAACTACACCGGCTTCGGGTCGGGCGTGGTCATTCCGGGCTGNGGGATCGCGATGCAGAATCGAGGCGCCTGCTTCCATCTCGCGGACGGGCATCCGAACCGGATCGCGCCCGACAAGCGGCCCTACCACACCATCATTCCCGCGATGGCGACCCCGACCGATCCGGCGGCGTCACCCACGGACGGACTGATGGCCTTCGGCGTCATGGGTGGATTCATGCAGCCCCAGGGGCATCTTCAGGTCCTGAGTCGGGTCCGCGACCATCGCCAGAATCCGCAGGCGGCCCTCGATGCCCCACGGTTCCAGTGGATGAGCGGGGTCAACGTGAGTCTCGAGCCGGGCTTCGATCCGACGGTCCGCGAGATCCTCGCCCAGCGTGGGCACCGCGTGAAACAGGCCGAGCAGCGATCGGTGAGTTTCGGACGCGGCCAGGCGATCCACGCGATCGACGACGGCTGGTGTGCCGGCAGCGATCTTCGGGCGGACGGGCAGGCGGTCGGGTTCTGAGACCCCGGAAACGATCAATCATGAGCCCGCCGGCCGCCCGAGAACCTTGATTCCTCCCCCGTCGGGGCGCTGGGGCCGCTTCCTCGACGATCTCAAGCCCTCGGAACGTCGAACGTGGAGGTCGAGGTTGGTAGAATGGGCGGCATTCCTCGATGGGGGGCGAGGTGTCGCCGGTCCTCCCTCCGAGGGAGGACGCCCGGCCTGGAAATCGATCTTCGGACGTTCCTGAACACCCTTCCTGACCGGCCGACCGGTCATTCCGGCCCCCTCTGCCGCCGGGCGATACGCCCAGCGTCGCTCCGATCCGCCCGACCGCTTCACGGACCAATCGCTCATGCCGATCACCAACGCACTCACCACCGAGATCAAGCGGATCTCGATCCTCGACGAGCACGGCCAGTTCGATGCCGATCTCGGAAAGGATCTGATCCCCAACGACGATCTCATCAGTCTCTACGAAGAGATGACGCTCTGTCGCAAGCTCGACGAGGTGGCCTTCAAGCTCCAGCGTTCCGGCCGGATGGGAACCTATCCCCAGAACATGGGCCAGGAGGCCAACTCGCTCGGCGCCGCCTACGTCCTCAACCAGGACGACTGGCTGGTCACCTGTTATCGCGAGAACTGCGGTCTCTTCCACCGGGGACTTCCCCCCGAGAAGATCCTGCTCCACTGGATGGGCGACGAACGCGGGAACAACATCGATCCGTCACTCTGCCTGACCCCGATCGCGGTGCCGATCGGCACGCAGATGCTTCACGCCACCGGGCTCGCCTGGGCGAGCAAGTACCGCGGCGAGAATCGGGTCGCCTGCACGTTCTTCGGCGACGGTGCGACCAGCGAGGGCGATTTCCACGAAGCGATGAACTTCGCGGCCAACCTCGACATCCCGGTGGTCTTCTTCTGCCAGAACAACCACTGGGCGATTTCCGTACCCGGCCGGATCCAGTGTTCGGCCCCGACCGTCGCCCAGCGGGCGATCGCGTACGGCATGGACACCATCCAGTGCGACGGCAACGACATCTTCGCGGTCGTGTACTGCATGCGGAAGGCCGTCGAGATGGGCCGTGAACATGGACGTCCGTTCTTCGTCGAAGGCGTCACCTACCGACTCGGCGATCACACCACGGCCGACGACGCCCGTCGCTATCGCGACGAGGAGGAGGTCGAGCTGTGGCGACAGCGGGATCCGCTGATCCGGGTCCGTGGCTACATGAAGGAACTCGGCATCTGGGACGACTCCAAGGAGGCCGCGCTCGCCGAGAAGGTCGAAGCCGACACCGCCGGGATCGTGGAACGCGCCGAGAACATCGACGCCCCGGACAGCGACGACTTCTTCAATGCGATGTACGCCGACATCCCCCCGGATCTCGATCTTCAGCGTCGCACCCGGCGAACCAGTTCGATCGGACAGGATCCCTCGCAGATCGAGTCCACCCAGGCGACCAGCGCCTGAGACCGGACGGTCCCCTCTTCACCGCACCCCCCGGGATGACCTCGTCCCGATTCCAGACGGAACGCAACCGATGGCCAGCCTCACCCTCGTGCAAGCGATCAACCTCGCCCTCGTCCAGGAGATGGAGAAGGACGACCGCGTCCTCCTGCTCGGAGAGGACGTGGGCATCAACGGCGGCGTCTTCCGCGTCACCGAAGGGCTCCAGAAGCGATTCGGTGATCACCGGGTGGTCGACACCCCGCTCGCCGAGAGCGGCATCATCGGAACCTCNATCGGCCTCGCGATGGCGGGCCTCCGACCCGTCCCCGAGATCCAGTTCGACGGCTTTCTCGGCCCCGCCTACGACCAGATCTGCTCGCACGCCGCCCGCATGCGAACGCGGACCCGCGGTGGCTTGACGGTCCCGCTCACCATCCGCGTCCCGGTCGGCGGCGGCATCCACGCCCCCGAACTGCACAGCGACTCCCCCGAGAACATCTACATCCACCAGCCCGGCCTCAAGGTCGTGATGCCGAGCTCCCCGTACGACGCGAAGGGCCTGCTCATCGCGTGCCTCCGAGATCCGGATCCGTGCATCTTCTTCGAGCCGAAGCGGATCTACCGGGCGTTCCGGGAAGAGGTTCCCGAGGATGAATACGTGCTTCCGCTCGGGAAGGCCCGCACCGTGTGCGAAGGCGACGATCTCACGATCGTCAGCTGGGGCGCCAGCGTGGTCCAGTGCATGCAGGCGATCGAGAAGAGCAACCGAAGCATCGAGCTCATCGATCTGCGAACCCTCTACCCCTTCGACATGGAGGCGGTGGAGACCAGCGTCCGNAAGACCGGGCGGTGCGTGATCGTCCACGAGGCCCCCAAGACGGGTGGATTCGGCGCGGAGATCGCGACCCGGATCATGGAGCGTTGCTTCCTGTACCTCGAAGCACCGGTCCAGCGGGTCGCGGGATTCGACACGATCATGCCCTACTACAAGCTCGAGCTCGAATACCTTCCCGACACCGAACGAATCGGTCTCGCCATCGACGAGATCTCCGCGTACTGACCACGATCGTCGACGCCGAAACGAACCGAATTCCCAGCGCATCGAACTCCGGATCCACTCCATGGCCGCCACCAAGCAACCCGCCGACAAGTCGCACTTCATCCTTCCCGATCTCGGCGAAGGCGTGCATGAAGCCGAGCTCATCAGCTGGAAGGTGAAACCCGGNGAGCCGGTGAAGGAACACCAGACCATGGCCGAGATGGAGACCGACAAGGCGTTGGTCGAAGTCCCGAGTCCGTGGACCGGTGTCATCGACGAACTGCGCGGGAACGAAGGCGACATCATCAACGTCGGGTCGATTCTCGTGACCTACAAGGTCGACGGTGGCGGCGCGACCGCGACGCCGGCCGAGGACGCCCCCGCGAAGGCGTCGCCGAGCGACGATTCGGGCGGGGATGACCAGGGAACCGTGGTCGGCACGATGAGCGGAACCCTCGAAGTGAGCAGCCGGTTCTCCCGGAACCCCGAACACGAGGCGACCGGCAACGGCGTCGTCGCGGAAGGCAAGGCGATGGCGNCCCCCGCCGTGCGCCGGGTCGCCCGCGAACTCGGAATCGACATCGACCACGTTCCGGGCACCGGCCGCGGGGGCCGGGTCACCGCGAGCGACGTCCATGCCCACGCGTCCCTCGGACGCGACGGCGCCCCGGCGACGAACGTCAACACCGACGCCACCGACGCCGCGGTGATCACCGCCGCCGGCCTCGCTTCACCGCCCCGGGATCTTCCGCCCGTCTCCGCCGACGGCATCAAGGAGCGAATCCCCTTCCGGGGCGTCCGCCGGAAGATCGCCCAGGCCCTCGATCTCTCGGTCAAGACCGCGGTCCACTTCACGGTGGTGGATGAAGTCGACGTGACGGAGCTCGAGGTCAAGCGCCGCGAGTACGCGAAGGTCCTCGGCACCCGGCTTTCGCTGCTTCCGTTCATCATGACCGCGACGTGCCGCGCGCTTCGCAAGCATCCCGCGATCAACGCGAACGTCGATGACGCCCGCGAGGAGATCCTCATCAAGGACGTCGTGAATCTCGGCTGCGCCGTCGACACCGAACACGGCCTGATGGTCCCGGTGATCGGCAACGCGGACCGGCTCTCCCTCGTCGAACTCGGGCACGCGGTCGTCGACGTCGCGGAAGGCTGCAAGAACCGGACGATTCCGCGGGAGCGACTGACCGGCGGGACCTTCACGATCTCCAACGTCGGCAGCTACGGCGGGCGCTTCGCGACCCCGATCATCAACTATCCCGAAGTCGGCATCCTCGCCGCGGGGCGCTCCTTCGAGAAGGTCATGGCGAAGGACGGCATGATCTTCGCCGGCACCGCCCTGCCCCTGAGCCTCTCCTGCGATCATCGCGTGGTGGATGGCGCCGAGGGCGCGAGGTTCCTGAACACCGTGAAGCGGCTGCTCGAGGATCCGGGTTCGCTTCTCGCCTGATTCGAATCCATTCGCCATGGTCCACGCCGAATCAGGTGGCCACCTCGTGCAGAACGAAGCGGTGACGCCTTCGATCGACGTCGGATCGCGTCTCGGCGTTCCGGGACATCGACATCCCACCGGACCTCGACCCGGTCGACATTCCAGAGGCTCCGCACCCATGCAGGATCAAGACGCCCCCGATCAAGAATCACCCGCGTCGACCGACCACCCGGTCGACGCCGGACACGGCCGCCGAGAACGCGCCGAACGGATCCGAACCGATCTCACCCGTCTCGGTCGACCCGACCACGGCTTCGTGAACCCCGCGATCACCCGTGCCTCGACCGTCACCTTCCAGACGGTCGCCGAATTCGAGGACGCGCTCTCCTGCGATCTTCAGAACGGACCGTACACCTACGGACTGCTCGACACGCCGACGGAGCGATCACTCGCACGGGCGCTGGCATCGCTCGATGGCGCGGACGGCGGAATCCTCGTCGAGAGCGGCCTCGCCGCCGTCGGGGTGGCCCTGCTCGCCTTCGTTGAACAGGGCGATCACGTCCTGATGGTCGACTCCTGCTACGGGCCGAGCCGGATCATCTGCGACGGGCTGCTCGCCCGGCTGGGCGTCGAAACCGAGTACTACGATCCACGCATCGGGCTGGACGGTCGGCCCGGAATCGAATCGCTCCTTCGGGAGAACACCCGGCTGGTGTTCATGGAATCTCCGGGATCGGTGACCTTCGAAATGCAGGACGTGCCGGCGATCACCGCCGCCTGCCGGAAGCGGGACATCGTGACCGCGATCGACAACACCTGGGCGACGCCACTCGGATTCCGGCCGATCGAACACGGCGTCGACGTCGTCATCCACGCCCTGACGAAGTACGTGACCGGCCACGCCGACGTCATGCTCGGCGCGCTGACCGCCCGCACGCGTCCGATCTGGGATCAACTCAAGACGACCGCCATGGATCTGGGGCACGGCGCCAGTCCCGACGACGCCTGGCTCGCCCTGCGCGGCCTGCGGACCCTCGCGGTGCGCCTGGATGCCCAGGAGGCCGCCGCGCTTCGGATCGCCCGCTGGCTGCAGACGCGACCCGAGGTGAAGCGGGTTCTTCATCCGGGACTTCCTGCTGATCCCGGCCATGCGATCTTCGAGCGGGACTTCGATCGCGGTTCGGGCCTGTTCGGGATTCTCCTCCACCCCGTCGACACGGAGTCACTCGCCCGAATGCTCGAGGGCATGCGGTACTTCGCCCTCGGCTACTCATGGGGCGGATTCGAGAGTCTTCTGATCCCCCAGCACCCGCTCACCGAACGGACCGCCACGCCCTGGACCGAGGAAGGCACGCTGCTGCGAGCTTCGATCGGACTCGAATCGGTCGATGACCTCCAGGAGGATCTCGCCGACGGTCTGGAAAGACTTCACGCCTGATTTCAGTTCGAGGGCGACGCGGACGGAGCGTCTTCGGGGTTCGGCGCCATCACGAAGTGGATGCCGTCCTCGTCGAGGACCATGACGCACGTGCCGTCTGTCGAAGTCGCCATCCATCTGACGGCGTGTTCGAGCTGAAGAAGCTTCGCGATCGGTCTCGAATCCGTCGGACGGGAGATGAAGACCGCCCCATCCTGTCCGGCGGAAAGCAGTCTGCTTCCACCCTCGATGAAATCGACATGAGTCGCGTTTGCAAGGTGTCCCGCGATGCGACCGACGTATTCATTTCGTTCCAGATCGAGTACGACCACGTTCTGGGGACGCTCGCGACCGACGATGGCCAGGCGACGCCCGTCCGGCGAGTAGTCGATGTCGAAGTCGTAATTGACGATCGATCCCTCGGGGGCCCACGTGATCTCCCAGGAGTCGATGTCCATCCGCGCCGTCTTTCCGTGCCGGACTCCGGAAATGATCGCGAGCTCCCGCGTCGCGAGACTGACCGCCATGCGGCGCTGGATCGAAATGGCGAACTGTTCGCTTTCCGGTGGCGGAAGCTGCGTGGTCCGAAGTACCGAACCGTCGCTCCCGACATGCGACAGCCGACCATCGCGGAATCCGACGATCGCACCATGGTCGGGATGCCGGACGATTTCCGCGATGGACTCGCTCGGGACGACGTTCCGAATCGAAGCCGTCGACGGGTCGAGCAGCCAGAGTCCCGACGACCGGCACCCCACGAACACGACGTCGTCTTCGATCCAGCGAATCGCCGTCGCGCGATCACCGACACCGACGACCTCGTCACCGGACCAGATCCGGTTCCAGGCGCCAAGATCGGCATCGCCGAGATGAATCCCGCCATCCTCGGCCACCACCACGAAACGAGGCCCGTCAGGTTCGAAGTCCGCGACCGCGGGTGATTCGCCGTCCGGAAGCAGGAGCACCCCGTTCGCTCGTCGCCACATTCGGATCGTTCCATCCTTGCCACCGGTCCAGAGATGGCCACCCGCGGTGTCGGTGGCGACGGACCAGACATATCCCTGCGGACTGCCGATCATCATCGTCTGCTCCCCCGTCAGCACCTCGAAGGTCCGAATCGAATCATCGGTGCCGACGGTGTGGACGTATCTTTCATCGGAATCGAAGGCGATCCCGAAGATGGCGCCCTTGCTTCCCAGAAGCTCCTGCGAGATCGACCAGTCGGCGGTGTCGAGCAGGAGCGTCCGGCCGTTGGTGAATCCGACCGCCGCCAACCTGCCGGACGCGGTCGAAGCGATCCGGATGACCGCCGAATCGGTCGTGAGAATCGTCTCCGGCGATTCGAGCATCGCGTCGATGGCGAGCACCTTCCCTTCCTCGGTACCAATAACCATTCGTCCGTCCGGCAGCCAGACCCCGGTGCGGCAGCTGCGGGATCCGGTGTCCAACTCGCGAAGAAGTTCGAGCGTCGGAACATCGAGTACGTAGATCCGCCCCTGCTCGCCCACCGCGAGGAGTTCGTTTCCCGAAGGCGACGCGGAGACCTCGCCGATCGTTTCGGGAAGAAGAGTCTGGCTGACGATCGCTCCGGTCTCCAGTTCGAAGACCCTGACTCGACCCTGAAGATCGACGGCCGCGATCTGATCGTGGGCCTCGATCAGGGTGTGCCGCCAGCCATCGGAGGGTTCCAACCAGGGCGTGAACCAGATCTCCTCGCCATCGAGCGCATCGAAGGCGAAGAGTCCTCCATAGTCGGAGACGATCAGCCAGGATCCGGGGTCGCCCGGTGGGTCATCGATGTAGCTGAGGTCGATCACATCGCCAAGGAAACCCGTGATCGACATCACGCTGGGATCGATGTCGGCGGTCAGCCAGCGATGGACCCACCCACGATCGGATTCGGGGATCTCATCGAGCCGGATCGCCATCGAGGCGATGTCGCCCGCGGCGTGGGCGGAGATCGCGGAAGCGAGATTCGCCTCCGCAGCCGCGCTGGTGGCGATCTTTCGAAGCCCGGTCTCTCGGTCGAGCATCACCGCGAGCACGATGACCGTCGCGATCACGGCAAGCATCGTGGTGACGACGAGCGACGCCGGCAGGGGATTTCGTCGCGACAGCCGCCAGATTCGCGCCGGCATTCCGATCGGCCTCGCCTGGACCGGACGCCCCCCGAACCAGGATTCGAATTCCAGATCGACGACTTCGAACGATCGATATCGATCATCGGGCGACTTCGCGAGCATCTTCCGGACGATCTGATCGAGATCACGATCCACTTCGGGCGCGTGTCGCCGAAGCGATCCCGGTTCGATGGTTCGAATCCGCTTCGCGGCCTCGACCAGTCCGCAATCCGCGAGCTCGTAGGGCATTCGACCACCGAGCAGCAGGTAGGCGACCACCCCGAACGAATATTCATCGGTTCGGACGTCGACTTCCTCGCTCCCCGTGTCGATCTGTTCGGGCGCCATGAACGGCACGGTGCCCAGCACCTGACCGGGCATGGTGGCCAACGTGTCGGCCCTGACCACGACCTGGTCATCGATCCGGGCGATGCCGAAATCGATCACGCGAACCGCACCCGTATCGTCGACGAGGATGTTCGCCGNCTTCAAGTCGCGATGTATCACCCCGCGACCATGCGCGTAACCGATCGCGGTGATCGCATCTCGAAGCAGACGTACCCGGGCACCGATGTCCAGATCCTGTTCGATCGCGAAGCGGGTGATCGAACGCGCATTCGGCACGAATTCCATCGCGAGCCAGAGCGACTCCCGTCGACCGATCGTGACGGAGCCGGAGGCGAGCACGCGGGCGATCCCGGGGTGTTGGAGGCGACCCGTGATCTCGACCTCCCGCTCGAATCGGCGTCGCATGCGGGGTCCCGCGAATCCGCTCCGAAGCACCTTGATCGCGACCACCCGATCCGGCCGCCGCTGCCGGGCTTCGAAAACCACGCTCGTTCCACCCGTGCCGATGAGCCGGACCAGTTCGAAGTCCCCCACCCGGCTTCCGACCAGAGTGTCCACGCCACCTTCGACCGCAGGGACGGNCGCCGTGGGTTCCTCCACGATCGTCGCCTCGACGAACTCGAGGATCTCGAGCACTTCGTCCCGGATCGAATCCTGCTCCTCCGCATCCATCACGTAGGCGGTTCGATCGGCACGCGGAAGTACGGTCGCGGCGTCGAAGAGCTCGCGGATTCGGACACCGCGTCGGGAGGCCGCGTCGACGGACGAATCTTCGACCGATCCGGACTCGGGGTCGTCGAAGTTCAATCCTCGTCCGCCTCGGCGAGCCGGCGTTGCAGGAACGCCTTCGCGAAGGTCCAGTCGCGGCGAACCCTCGAGACCGGAATCTCGAGAATGGCCGCCGTCTGCTCGTTGTTCAGTCCCATGAACCAGCGGAAGCGGGCAATTTCCGCCGCATTCGCGTCGATCCTGAAGAGATCGTCGATGGCACCGATGAGCCCCCGCGATGCGATCTCCGTGGCCCGGTCGTAGTCCGCCAGCTCCCCGGCGAGAATCGACAACGAAATCGGCGCCTTTCCACCACCACGCTTGATCGCCTTTCGTCCTCGTGAACGATCGATCAGAAAATGCTCCATCGCCCGGATCGCCGCCCCGAAGAAGTGGCGGCGGTTGTCCCAGGACGCCGGTGCATTGCGAGCGATTCGAAGGAAGACTTCGTGCACGACCTCGGTCGGTTCCAGTCCACTCTCACCGGGACCTCTTCGCAACGAGTTTCCGGCCATGATCCGGAGATCCTCGTAGACCATGACCCACATCCGACGCGCTGCATCGTCGTCGCCGGTCAGTGCGTCATTGAAGATGGAAGTGAGTTCCGCCAAGATCGTCTCATGCAAGGTCGTGGTGTGGCATACCCCGTGAGGTGACTAAAATAGACATTCCGATCAGGAAGATTCCGCCATTCTCCGCCAAATCGGGGATTCGACCGATGGTTGATCGTGGCGACCTCGATGGCCCGAAAATGAAGGTGCCCGGACATGCATGATGAAACCTGGAAGTGGCGAGCCCTCCGCGCAGGCGGACTCCGTCTGGACGGTGGAGGCATGTTCGGAATCATTCCAAAATCGATGTGGTCGGATTGGACGACGCCCGACGAAGAGAATCGGATCGGTCTCGCCACGAACTGTCTCCTCCTGGAAAACGGTTCGAGGCGGGTGCTCGTGGAGACGGGGTGCGGTGACAAGTGGACCGCGCGGGAACGATCCGTCTACGGACTCGATTCGAGGACCGTCGTCGACGCGCTCCTCGAAGGCGATGTCGATCCCGATTCCATCGACACCGTGATCACGACCCATCTCCACTTCGATCATGCGGGTGGACTGACGACCTGGGATGGCGCGGATCCGACCGAGATGATCGCCGCCGGAACGTCGCCCCGTCCGGTCTTCCGAAATGCCGAAGTCGTGGTGCAACGTCGTGAATGGGAAGACGCGCTCGCGAATCGGAGCACCATGACCCGGACCTACCTCCGGACCCACCTCGATCCGATCGCCGATCGGGTGCGTCTGATCGACGGAGACGCGGAGATCCTTCCGGGAATCCGGGTCGAGCCCTTGATCGGTCACACCTGGGGAATGCAGGGCGTGTTCGTCGACACCGAGGATGGCGGCCTCGTCTTTCCCGGCGATCTCATTCCGACGATTCACCATGTTCATCCTTCAGCCAGCCTGGCCTACGACATGCTTCCGTACGAATCGATGCGGACGAAACTCGGATTTCTTCCTCGCGCGGCGAAGCACCGGTGGACCGTGGTGCTCGATCATGAACCCGATCGGCCGGTCATTCGGATCGCCGAGGACGAAAGAGGTCGATTCGTGATCGAGCCGGCTCCATGAAAGATCGAGCGACCATCGTTTAAATCGTTTAAAACCCGTTTGAACGAACGTTTTCCAACGACCTCGACGGTTTGAGGAACCTGACCACGGACGAAGGCGGTATGGAGCGGATGGAGAACTTCGACGGCGGCATCAGCGTGCCGCCCGAGACTCCATTCCCCCCTTTCTCGGAGCTGATCGATCATGAAAAACATCAAGCGCATCGGTATCGTCGCGATCGCACTTGCGGGCGGAATCACGACCGGACTTCTCGGTCACGGCACCCTCTCGGATCCGCCCAGCCGGATCTACCGGGCCTGGGAGGGTGGATGCATGACCAACCCCGATCCGTTCCTGCAGGGCCTGATCGACGAGGACGCCGACGCCTGCTGGAACTGGAACGAACTCGTCAACTTCGCGCCCGCCGACGCCTACGACCAGTTCGACGTCCCCTACGACCAGATCATCCCCGACGGTCGCCTGGCCAGCGCGAACAACCCGCGTTTCTTCGCGTTCGACACGGTGAGCGATCAGTGGCCCACGACACCCGTCGAGCCGGGATCGTTCGAAATGACGATCTACGCGTCGACCCCGCACAACCCCCTCAAGATGTACGCGTTCGTCACCACGCCCGACCATGCGTGGGGACAGGAACCGCTTTCCTGGGGAAAGATGCAGCAGATTCCGGTCGGTCCGATTTCGCTCGAGGGCAACGAGTACACGTTCAGCGTGACGCTTCCGCCCCGGGTCGGCAAGCACTCGATCTACGTGATCTGGCAGCGGATCGACCCAGTGGGCGAAGGTTTCTACATGCTCGCCGACGTTGATTTCGGCGTCTGCAGCGANACCTGCGACTGCGTCAGCGATCTCGATCTGAATGGTCGGGTCGACGGTGGGGACATGGGACTCATGCTGGGTGCGTGGGGGGGTCCGGGAGGCGACGTCAACAACGACGGCGTGACCAACGGCGCCGACCTCGGAACGCTCCTCGGCGAATGGGGTTCCTGCGGTCCTGATTGTGATGCCGACGGCGTGTCGGACTACGACGCGATCCAGGCGGGTGCCGCGGACTGCAATTTCGATGGAATCCCCGACGGCTGTCAGGAACAGATCGACTGCGACGGCGACGGGGTCTGGGACGCCTGCGCGATCGCCGCCGGCGACGTCGAGGACTGCAACACCAACCTGATCCCCGACAGTTGCGAGATCGCGGACGGCTCCGGAGACGTGGACGGCAACGGCGTGCTCGACGAATGCCAGATCGACGGTTTCACCTATGTCTGGACCGTCAACGACGACTGGGGGACCGGCTTCACCGCGGATCTCACCATCAACAACGACTCGGGACAGTGCCTGAGCGGGTGGGAGGCCCTCTTTGCCGCGGAGACCTTCACCGTGGATTCGGTCTGGAACGGAAAGCTGGTTCCTCGCGATGACGGCCTGATTCGAATCGTCAATGAAACCTGGAATGGCGAGGTCTGCCAGGGTCAGTCGTTCACGATCGGGATGCTGTGCTCCGGATCACCCAGCCCACCGGTGGATCTGATGCTCAATGGCAGCCCCGTGGAACCGGCTCCCTGATCGTCCGTACGGTGTTCGATCCACGAAGCGACCACAAACCGAGGTGCCGCCTTGCCCCGACCCGGGGCGAGGCGGTACCTTGCTCTGATGCACCGCATCTACAAAGCACTGGTGGCGATGATGTTCGCCCTTCCGTTCAGTGACACCGCCGTCGTGTTCGCCCAGAACGCACCTCGGGACCCCACCATCGGGACCCGTTCGTCCGTCTGGATGGGCTATCTCGTCGCCGCGGTGTTCGCCGGGATCCTTCTTCTGCTGACGCTCTTCCCCTCGAAGCGACAGCACGAGGATCTCTGAATCCGTCTCGATTCCCAACCGGATCCAGGCGTCGTCCACCCGTCACGAGAATGACTCGAGCGATGCCTGGCCACTGGAGCACCGAATGTCACCTCGCAGCATCAAGCGCCTGCTCGTCCTGAACGGACTGTTGGTCGCGTCCGTCGCGGCCATCACCTTCTCCCCCACCGCCGACGCCCAACAGCGGTATCGCGGCAAGTACGCGATGGTCGCGGGACGCGCCCAGGGTTCGTCGCCGTTCATCCTCTACATCGTCGACCAGAACTCGCGACAGCTCGTCGCGGTCCGGTACGACGCTTCGAAGAAGATCCTCGAAGGCATGGGATACGCCGATCTCGCCAAGGACGGAGTGGTCGCTCGCCAGGGCGGCAAGTGACGCCGAGCGGCGAACAAGGAACCCGACACATGAACCACGACACCGACCGAGCAAACCCTTCCGAAGATTCCGGCACCAGTAGTTCGATCAGCCCGTCGGCCGCGATTCTCTGGGCCTCCGCCTTTCTGATCGCGACGCTCGCGATCTTCCAGGCCGGCCATCTCTCGCCGAACCCCGCGTTCGCGGGCATGGCCACGACGACCGACGAGGGCTTCTCGCTCGTCACCACGTCGAGTGGCAACGGCCCGAAGGAGAATCCCTACGAGTTTCTCTACGTGATCGATTCGAGCGACGAGAGCCTGCTCATCTACTCGATCCCGAACGCGAACAACCCGTCGGCCAGCAAGCTCGTCCTGATGGGCGGCGCCAACCTCCCCCGACTGTTCTCCGCGGGCCGCGGCGGCTGATCGCCGTTCACGAGCGCCCGGATCCCGACCGTCGAGAGGGCGTCGCCAACGCGACGCCCTCGCGTTCTTTCGACTCCGAATTCCTCCCACCCGAGCCGCTTCATGCGACATCGAACCGTCGATCCAGTGATGGCCCAACGCCGCGCCGCCGAATTCACGACCCGTTCGATCAAGCGCGAGGCGAAGGCGGAAGCACTGCGGCTCGCGATGTCGATGGTGGATCTCACCACGCTGGAAGGGGCGGACACGCCGGAGAAGGTCCGAAGCCTGTGTGACCGAGCGACGCGACCACTACCGACCGGCTTCGAACCCCCCCTCCCCCGGGTGGCCGCGGTCTGCGTCTATCCAAGCATGGTCTCGACGGCGAAGAACCGGCTCGGTGACTCGGACATCAAGATCGCGAGCGTCGCGACGGCGTTTCCAAGCGGTCAGGCCCCCCTCGAGACCCGTCTGGCCGAGGTCCGGGCCGCGGTCGAAGCAGGTGCCGACGAGATCGACATGGTCATCAATCGAGGCGCCTTCCTCGCCGGAAGATACGACGAGGTGCAGGCGGAAATCGTGGCGGTCAAGCAGGCCTGTGGACCCGCACATCTGAAGATCATTCTGGAGACGGGAGAGCTGGGAACCCTCGACCAGGTCCGGCTCGCCTCCGATCTCGCGATCGAAGCGGCCGTCACGGCTCCATTCTCGGATTCCGGAATCGCAGATGGGGAGATCTTCATCAAGACCTCCACCGG
Organism: Hyphomonas sp. TMED17; assembly: GCA_002172915.1. Taxonomy (GTDB): domain Bacteria; phylum Pseudomonadota; class Alphaproteobacteria; order Caulobacterales; family Hyphomonadaceae; genus Henriciella. The sequence goes on from NHBW01000014.1 coordinate 34,508, forward strand.
CAAGATCTCACCCGCCGCCACCATGCCTGTCGTCCTGGTGATGCTCGAGGCGATCCGGGATCACTTCGATGCGACCGGAGTTCGGATCGGCATGAAGCCCGCAGGCGGGATTCGAGCCGCGAAAGCCGCCATTCATCATCTGGTGATGGTCCGTGAAACCCTCGGGTCGGCCTGGTTGACACCCGGGCTCTATCGGTTTGGAGCTTCCAGCCTGCTCGATGATCTCGGACGTCAGTTGCTCCGCCAACGTGCCGGTCGATACACCGGATCCGGAGACGTTCCCGGAGCATGAAGTCCGACAATCGATGACACTTTCGATCGAATGGACGTGCGGAAAAATCGCCTTCCTGACGCTAGGATGTCACATAAAGGGTTGGAATCGCCCTGCGATTCACGTAACATCTCCGTGCTTGTCTTCGTTCGGCGGTCCCATCGCTCATCACGAGTCATCTCCCCGGGATCGCTGGTCACCATCAAATCGCCCCGACTTCAGGACGGGGCTTGATTTTGCAGAACCGTTCGGCAATCCCCACGTCATCAACTTCATGCCCAGCGCCGCCGTGAAAGAACCAGACTACATCCAGGGCTATCGTGTCCTCAAGCACATCGGAAGCGGTGCGGCCAGTGAGATCTACTGCGTCTGCAAGCCCGACACCGGCCAGGTTTTCGCGCTGAAGCACGTGCTCCTCGAAGAGAGTGACAAGGATGATCGCTTTCTGGTCCAGGCCGAGAACGAAGTCAAGGTCTCGAAGAAGCTCACCCATCCCTCGATCCGTCGGATCCTGAGCGTCGAGAAGGTCCGACCGAAGGGTTGGACGAGAACCGAAGTCGCGGTCCTGATGGAGCTGGTCGACGGGCAGTCGATGGACAACCTCGTCGACCTCGGCACTCTTTCCAAGATCCGCATCTTCCGGGAAGTCGCCGACGCCCTCGCCCACATGAATGACAAGGGCTACGTCCACGCCGACATGAAGCCGACCAACGTCCTCGTCACCGAAGACGGCTCCGTGAAGGTCATCGATCTCGGCCAGGCCCATCCGATCGGCAAGGCGAAGGAACGAATCCAGGGCACCCCCGGCTACATCGCGCCGGAGCAGGCCGAACTGGAACCGCTCACCGAGCGAACCGACGTCTACAACTTCGGCGCGACGATGTACTGGATGCTCACGCAGCGAGAGGTCCCCACCCAGTCCACGGGTGGACGCGGAAGTCAGGCCGCCAAACTGCCTCCACCGGCGCACACCATCTCGACGGGAATTGCCGCGGAGCTCGGCGAACTGATCAACACCTGCGTCGAGCCCAACCAGTACGCCCGCTGGAAGAACCTGCACGCCGTGGTTCGGAAACTCGACGCGGTCATCAAGGATCTGCAGCAGAAGCGGGCCGGCTGAACCGAACGCGATCACTTCCATCCGACGATCGACGACGATGCGCACGCCGTTCGAAGGCGTGCATCTTCGATTTCAGTAATTCGGATTTCAGGACTTCGAGGGTTTCGGGCCGGCGTTGAGCACCGGAATCGTGGTCTCGTACCGATCGTCCTGCCAGACTCGGAATCCGCCGAGAAACGCGTTCGTGTTCTCACCGAGCGTCACGAAGGAAGGGATTTCGTCGGGGTGCTTGGCGATTCGCTTGGCATTTCCACCACCGAGGCAGATCACGTCCGGGAGCAGGCCTTCCTTCAGGACCGTCACCGTCTCCCAGACCTCCTTCCGCCAGGCTTTCGTTCCGAGGTCCTCCCGACTCGCCTCTCCGACGTACTGCTCGAAGGACCGTTCATTCTTGAACGGAAGATGACCAAGCTCCATCGGCATGACCACGTGGTGAGCGATCATGCAGGCGCCGAGGCCGGTGCCGAGCCCGAGGAAGAGCATCTTTCCGTTCTCGTAGCTGCCGACCGCCTGCATCGCGGCGTCGTTCATCAGTCGGATCGGAATCCCCTCGAACGCACCGGCGAAGTCGAATTCCTTCCAGCCGGGTCCCAGATTGACCGGTGACCTCAGGATTCTTCCATCCTTGATCGGCGAGGGAAAACCGATGGTCATCACATCGAACTCATCCGGCGTCCACATCGCATGGATCGCCTCGACCATCTGCCCCGGCGTGAACTCGCTTCCGCTGGGCGCCCGCCGCCTGGCGTCGGGGGTCTCGCCCGAAAGCAGGGTCTTGATGTGGCTGCCACCGATGTCTACCGAAAGGATTCGCATGTCGTGATTCCCTGATCGTTTCAATTCCGGACGCCGCCCGAAGCCGCATCCGAATCGATGACCACGGTAGCGGGTCCGACGAACCGGTACGAGACGCGGTCGACGGGTACCATCGACGACGTCCCGCCCCTCGGCGACCCTCGGAGAGCCCGGATGACCGTGAACAGCGACTGGACCTACGCCCCCGCACCCGAACAGGTCGATCCCGGAATCGCGGAGCGGCATCGATTGTTCATCGACGGCCGTTTCATCTCGAGTCGTGGACGTCGGACCTTCGAGACCGCGAATCCGGCGACGGAAGCCGTGCTCTCGGAGTGCGACGAGGCGAATGCCGCCGACGTCGATGCGGCCGTGGCCGCCGCACGAGCCGCCTTCCGGAAGTGGTCGCGAACGCGTCCGCAGGAGCGAGCCAAGCATCTCTACCGGATCGCCCGTCGTATCCAGGAACGATCCCGGGAACTCGCGGTGCTCGAGACGATGGATGGTGGAAAACCGATCCGGGAGAGCCGGGACGTCGACCTGCCACTGGTCGCACAGCACTTCTTCCACAACGCCGGCTGGTGCGACAAACTGAAGTATGCGTTTCCCGGCGCGACCGATCCGAAGCCGATCGGCGTCTGCGCCCAGGTCATTCCGTGGAACTTCCCCCTGCTCATGCTCGCGTGGAAGATCGCGCCTGCGCTCGCCTGTGGCAACACCGTCGTCCTGAAGCCCGCGGAGACCACTCCGCTGACCGCCCTCCGATTCGCGGAGATCTGCGAGGAGTGCGAGCTGCCGAAGGGCGTCGTCAACATCGTCACCGGCGCCGGAGAGACCGGACGCCTTCTGGTCGAGCATCCGGACGTCGACAAGATCGCCTTCACCGGCTCGACCGAAGTCGGCAAGCGGATCGCGGCATCGGCCGCGGGCACCGGAAAGCGACTCACCCTCGAACTCGGCGGAAAGAGTCCGAACATCGTGTTCGCGGACGCATCGATCGATCAGGCGATCGAGGGAATCGTGCAGGGCATCTGGTTCAATCAGGGGCACGTCTGTTGCGCCGGAAGTCGTCTCCTCGTGCAGGAGTCGGTCCTCTCCGAGGTGATCACGAAACTCGAACGACGCCTCTCGACGCTGCGGGTCGGCGATCCGCTCGACAAGAACACCGACGTCGGCGCCATCAACTCCGGCGGACAACTCGAGACGATCCGCGACTATCTCGAACGTGGCCGGGCCGAGGGTGCGACCATGCACGAACCGAACGGCGCCGCCCTGCCTGAAAAGGGACATTGGTGCCGTCCCTGCTTCCTCTCCGGCGTGCAACCGAGTCATGTGGTGGCCCGCGAGGAGATCTTCGGACCGGTGCTCGCGGTGATGAGCTTCCGAACCCCGGAAGAAGCGATCAGCCGTGCGAACGACACCCGCTTCGGACTCGCGGCGGGCGTGTGGACCGACAAGGGCAGCAAGATCTTCGAGATCGCGAGCCGCCTGCAGGCGGGCGTGGTCTGGCTCAACACCTACAACCGATTCGACGCGACCAGTCCCTTCGGGGGCGTCAAGGAAAGCGGCTTCGGTCGCGAGGGCGGGCTTCACGGCCTGCGTGGATACCTGTCACTCTGAACGAGGCGGATGCGATCATGGCTCGAGAACCCATCCTCAAGACCTGGAAGCTCTTCATCGGCGGCGCCTTCCCGCGCACCGAGAGCGGACGCACCATGATTCTCTGGGGCGTCGACGATCGCGTCGTCGCCCACTGCTGCCAGGGCAGTCGAAAGGATCTTCGCAACACCGTCGAGGTGGCACGCAAGGCGCTCCCCGGATGGTGGGCACGTGACGCCTACAACCGAAGCCAGATCCTCTACCGCATCGCCGAAATGGCGGAAGGGCGGACTGCGGAACTCGTCGATGCGATCCGGTGCGTCCCGGAGACGGGTACCGACCGTGCCCCGACCGCCGCCACCGCCCGCAAGGAAGTCGCCTGCGGGATCGACCGACTGGTCGCGTTCGCGGGATGGTGTGACAAGTTCCCGCAGGTGATCGGTGCCCGAAATCCGGTCAACGGGCCGTACCACGACTTCACCATGCCCGAACCCACCGGCGTATGCGGGGTGATCGCCCCGAACGAACCATCGTTCCTCGGTCTGATCTCCCACCTCGCCCCGGTGCTCGCGGGCGGAAACGTCGCCATCGCCCTCGCCAGCGAGGCGAATCCCCTTCCGGCGATGATCCTCGCGGAGATCTGCGCCACCAGTGACGTGCCGGGCGGCGTCGTCAACGTGCTCACCGGCTATCGACGGGAACTTCTTCCCGAATTCGCGGACCATCGCGACATCGATGCGATCGCCGGTGCCACCGAGGATCGGGAATCGCGAAGACTCCTCGAACTCGGGGCCGCCGACAACATGAAGCGGGTGCGGCTGGAAGACGTCGCCGACGTCGACTACCACGACGAAGAGACCCGACACAGCCCCTGGACCATCGAACCCTTCACCGAGATGAAGACGATCTGGCACCCTTCGGGAAGTTGAACGCGATCCGCGAGCGGTCAGGGTTCGAACACGCGGGGCCTGTCTCCGGATCCCTGCTCACGTGGTTTCGACTACCGTCGTCGGAGCCTGATACGACCCCTGCAGGTCCACCACCGCGGCGACCTGTGAATCCACCTCGAACACGGGCCCCGACATGCTCTTCACCATCGCCGTCGTGCTCATCATTCTGTGGCTCCTGGGACTGGTCTCCGGTGTGGTCATGGGTCAGTTCATCCACATCCTGCTGGTCGTGGCGATCGTGCTGATTCTCGTGAGTCTGATCAGCGGCCGCGGGAAGTGATCGCGCGATCCGCATCGCTTGCAGGGGATTTCAATGGACGTCATCGATCTCGATGAGAAACTCGGCCACTTCTCCGACCATTGGTCGCCGCGCATCATCGCAGCGCTCAACGGTCAGGAAGTGAAACTCGCGAAGTTCATCGGCGCTTTCGACTGGCATTCGCACCCTGACGAAGACGAGATGTTCCTGGTGCTGCACGGCTCGTTCACCATGGAGTTTCGAAAGAGCTTCGGGGCCCCGGACGAATATGGCTACCGCTCGGTCGAACTCCACGAGGGCCAGATGCTGGTGGTTCCCAAAGGTGTCGAACATCGCCCGGTCGCGGAAGAGGAGTGCGCCGTGATGCTCTTCGAGCCGGCGGGACTCGTGAACACCGGCGATGCCGAGACGAGTGATCGCACCACGACCGGTACGTGGATCTGAAGGATCCGACCGGACCTGAAGCGGTGATTGGTTCAGGATGTCGACGGAGGATCCGCGGTGGCGGACGGGTCGACGCCCGGCGAATCGGATTCGGCCGGATCGAGCGGTTCGGACGGCGTGGTCGCGGACGGCAGCAGACGCTCGAACGCTTCCGGACCCAGGACCGCATAGGTCCAGGCCACGGGAACCCAGAAGGCGAGGGAGATCGCCGCCACGCTGACGACGCCGTGCATCGATGACGGGAGCAGTCTGAAAGGCAGGGCGGCGATTCGCTTGATCCCCGAGGGGGTCGTCATTGAAGACGGCATCGGAGGGGAATCGACGAGCATCGAGGCGTCGGGATCCGGCGTCGCTTCGATCGAAACCGATTGATCGTCGACTTCCGATGCTTCCATCGGTGGATCCGACGTGTCGCCGGATGCCCCATCCGGCCCGAGGTCGACTTCCGCTTCGAGCGGCTCGGATCGGGGGCCGGTCGGGCCGGTCAGAACCGGAGGGACCGACTCGACCGACGAGATTTCAGACCGGACCGTGCCTGCATCCATTCTGTCGAGCGGATCACCTGAAGACACGGCTTCGACCTCGCCGGCGGTCGACCGGAGTGGCGCATTTCCACCCATGGCGTCCAGGGTCGCCGCGGCGGATCGCTCCGCGGCTTCCGCCCTCGCGATCTCGCTCGGGTTCGGTGAAGACGAAGGCGTTTCCAGAATCGAAGAAATCGAAGGTTCGGCCTCGGATTCCTCGGCGATCCGAATCGCCATCAATGCCTCGAGCGCCGCGGCGGGACTCGCCGACTCCGGACTCGTCGCGGCGTGTTCGGATTCGATGAGCGCAGGCGTTTCGGCGGAATCGATCTCTTCGACCGTCGGAGGTCCGGGAGACGACAGTGCTTCCGAAGGACTCGCCATGCCGAAGAGATCGGCCTGCGGACCCTCGGGACCGAGATCGCGGGCCGCCGGGCCACGCTTGATCCCATCCCCCGGCAGCGCATCGTCCGACCGCGTCCCGGTCGGTGACGGCTGCAATTCGGCCGCCAGATCATCGGTGGGACGATCCAGATCGCTCAGGAGCCCCGCTGCATCGATCTTGGATCGATCCACCGTCGAGTCGGCGACCAGGTCGGCGGCGTTTTCGGGCGACACCGCCTCACCAAGCAGTGAGCGGGCATCCCGAAGAACATCCTCGACCAGGCCCTCGGCCGGGGATCCATCGCCCACGAGGGTCTCGTTGGAATCGGCGTCGGGGGAGGAGGTGAGGTTGTGTTGTGGAGAGTTCGACATGGCGACACCTCTTCATCGGCACGAACCCACCTCGACATGCGTGGAACGGAGTTTCCGACGTGGTTATCGAACCACCTCGTTTTTCACCCCGCTGGTGCACTGGATGTGGAGAACCGGGGTGAACCCGAGCGGTCGGCCGCACAATCGGCGCTGCCAATCCAAGTCGAATGCCTGACGCGATTTACAGCGGATCGGGCCGGATTCAGGGGGCGATTTCGCCGATGTCCACGGGCCATGCTGGATGATTCAATCATGAAACGGAAGTCGATGGAGCCGGACGATCAATCGACCGGCTCCGATCGTCGTGAAACGGACCGGGAATCGATCTCCGTGGAGGTGGTGCTCGAATGGCACTTCAATCCGGAGCAGCCCGTTCGCTACCGATCCGTGGATCTGAGCGACACCGGAATCCGGATCCGGTCCTCGACACCGCTCCTCGAGGGAATGACCGGAACCCTGAAGACGATTCTCCCGGAAGGTCGGCATCTCGACCGCCCCGTCATGGTCGTCTGGGCTCGCGCCGGAAGCGGAGACAGACCCATGGGGTTCGAAGCCGGTCTTCGCTTCTTCTGACCGATCCGCCGGTCAGGGCCATCGGACACCCGCCCGAATCCCACTCTTCGTCGTCGAGACCCCCATCGACCCGTCATCGGCGATCGTCACGATGCTCGCGCCGTCACGACAGGTCACGAGCCGGACCCGACGACGTGAGGCCACGTCGAATCGATCCGCTTCGAATCGACGCGGACCGGTCGACTGCAGGATGATCCTCGGATCCACCGCTTCGATCAGATCGACGACCACCGGACGCCAGCTGCCGTGGTGGGGAAGCTCCATGATTCGCGCGCGAAGCACCGGCGTGCGTTCCATCAATCGAGCCACGCCCTCGGTCTCCAGATCGCCGAAAAGCAGGAGATCCGCGATTCGATCTTCCTGCCCCGCGCGCGGCGCGACGCCGTGGATTCGAAGCGAGATCGACTCGTCGTTGGTTCTCCGAAAATCATCCTCGCTTCGCGGGTGCAGCACCGACCAGACGCCGTCGGGAAACGGAATTCGATCGGTTCGTTCCACGATCCGAAGCGACGCCGCATGGCCGAACGCCTCCAGAAGACCTGCATGGCCGGCCGCGTCCGGAGTCCGGTGGATCCTCCGAAGAAATGCGGGGGTCACCACGATCGAATTCGTGGGCATCATCCGCACCAGCGCCGCGACCGCACCATGATGATCGATGTTGGCATGTGAGATCACGATTCCATCGAGACGTCGAACCCCGAGCGAGCGCAGACCGCGAAAGATCGTGTCTGCGCCGAAACGCGAAATGCTCGAACTCCCTGCATCGAAGAGCACCGTGGACCGCGGCGTCCTGATCAGGATCGCCGTGCCGTCGCCGACCGCGAGCATGTCCACGCGGATCCGCTCGACGATCGGTGATCCGGTGAACGGAAGCATCGGAATCGTGATCGACGCGATGAACGCGCACCAGGCGATCCGACGAACGCCTCGGTACGTGGGAAGACGCGGGACGGTGATGCCGAGAATCGTCGCCCCGATCGTCCAGACGAAACCCGGATCGAGCGTGAGGATCACCGGCGAAGCATCCGCGATGCCCACGACCAACACCCGAATCAGCGCATCGCCACCGCCGATCGGGGTCGACAAGAGACGCCCGATGGCGGGTTCGACCATGGCGATGATCGCTACCGGAACGATGAGCAGGAGGAACGCGAAGATGAGTGGCGCGATCAGGATGCTCGCGGGGATCAGCAGGAGCGGTACCACGCCGAAGCGGGACTCCACCAGTGGCAACGTCGCGAGACAAGCGACGATCGAAGCCGTGGCCAGCGATACCCACCGATCCCGGAGAATCTCGAATCGGCTTCGCCCGATCGAGTCACGAGGTCCGAACCACGATTCTCGAGCATCCCGGCAGGAGAACGCCAGCGCCGAGGTCGCGACGAAACTCAATTGAAATCCGGACGATTCCACCCAGGCCGGATCCGTCCAGAGCATGCCTCCCGCCACGAGTCCAAGCAGCGGAATCACCCCGAACACCGCCCCGATCGAAGCCCCGGTGAGTATTGGAATGATCATCGACGCGGCACGGATCACGCTCGGGCTCGACTCCACGAGCATCACGCCACCAAGCACGACCACCGCGGTGACCGTGCATCGAACGCCCCTTCCCACACCCAACCATCCCAGAACGAACCAGGGAATGGACGCCACGACGGCGAGATGCAGACCACTGATCGCGAGCAGATGGGAGACCCCGGAACGCTTGAAGGCGATGCGCGTCCGTTCATCGAGTCGACTTCGATCACCCGTCAGGAGACACCAGAGGAGGGATTCATCATCGGAACCGGCGTCGCCGCCCGAAGACATGGCCTCGATGCCCCGGCGGAACCGGGATCGCATCTCGGAGCCGATCGCGATCGACCAGTCGATCCGGATCCGTCGGTCCGCACCCATGACGGGCACGATCAGTCGGGAATCCGGAACCAGTATCGACGCGTTTCCCGACGAAGCGTGCCGTCGACTCGAACCGGGATTGCTCGGTCGGCCGGACGGTACGAGTCGACCGACCACGACGACTCGCACTCCGGGTGGATCGGGAATCGATCCGGAGGTGATTCGAACGCTGATCTCGTCCCCCGGAAGAAGCGGGGTGAGCGGATCCGCGGGACCGGGGACCGAATCGACCCTCATGGTGGCGACCTGCGATGCTCCGCGCTCCGCACCCTGCCGCCCCGGTCCATCGCGGTCGGGTCGTGCCGTGTCGAGGAACGTCCCTTCGACCGACACCAGGGATCGGACATGACCGGGATCGGAAGGTCGACGTCCCGCGTGCGCGTCAAGCACCGCGAGCACGACGTAGACCGATGTGATCGAAAGCAGCGTCGTCACTCGCCTTCGCGAGTTCGCCGCACCCGATCGAATCACTCCCGCGAACCCGAAGGTCGCGATCATCACCGCGAAGATGATCGTGAGTTCCTCAACGCGAACCGAAGTAAGCCCGCCGATCGCCCGCCCCAGCCCGGCACCGGCGAAGGCGCCGACGCCGAGAACGACCCCCAGCCATCCCCCGTTCCAATCGCGTGCTTTCATCACGGACGATCAGGCTAACTCCGATTCACCGCTTTCCGAGCCAGGCGGCGGAACCTCCGGCACGCGGTCGGAATCGCACAAACCGAATCGGTCAACCGTGGGATGCCGCGATCAGGGCCGACAGGGTCGCCGCCGAGGCCCCCGATTCGATCGTCTCGCGAGCGCGACCGATGCCCTCTTCGAAAGACGTCGCGACATCCGCGGCGACGATCGCGGCGGCGGCGTTCAACAACGTCATGTCGAGTGCCGGACCCTTTTCTCGATTCTCCAGCAGATCGCGGACCAGTTTCGCCGCATGGTCGAGGTCTCGAACCTGAAGTTCCTCGACGGTCGCGGATCGCATCCCCAGCGCCACCGGATCGATCTCGTACTCCACGACCTCCCCGCTTTTCACGTCGGCGACATGAGTCGGAGCACCGATCGAACATTCATCGAGTCCGTCGCCGGAGTTGAACACGAGCGCGCGGACCGTTCCGAGCTCCGCGTGGGCATCGGCGACGAGCCGCACGAAACGGTCGTCATAGACGCCCGTGATCTGGCGACCCGCGCCGGCGGGATTGGTCAACGGACCGAGCAGATTGAAGATCGTCGGAAATCCCAGCGCCTTTCGAGCCGGCATCGCGTGTTTCGCCGCGGGGTGATGATGGATCGCGAAGCAGAACGCCACGCCGGCGGCGTCGAGACAACGAAGCTGGGCTTCGCGTCCCGCATCGACGTCGACCCCCAGCTTCTCCAGAACCTCCGCGGAACCACGTCCGGTGCGCGACCGGTTGCCGTGCTTGGCGACCTTCACACCGGCTGCGGCCGCCACGATCGCGGCCGCCGTCGAAACATTGAAGGTCTTGGGCGCGCCGCCGGTTCCGGCGGTGTCCAACAGCTGGTCCGCCTCGACCCCGGTTTCAAGTCGTTCGACCTTCTCCCGCATCACCGATGCCGCACCGACCAGTTCCTCGACCGTCGGCTCACGGGTCGCGAGAAGCGACAGCAGGGAACCGATCTCGGCCTGATGTGCCGCCCCGGTCATGATCGCCTCGAAGGCCGACCGCGCCGCTTCTTCGGAAAGCGTCCCACCGGTGAGAAGTCGTCTCAGGAAAGGCGTCAGGTCGCCCGGGTGGTCGGGGCGGCCGAATTCGGATGGACCCGCATTGAGACCGAGAGATTTCGAATCGGTGTCGGACATGAGATGCGATTGTAGATGCTCGATGCGGCGCCGAACCTCGCCCGCTTCGGCTTTCGGTCAAAATCCGAAGAGGGGTCGCGATCCGATCGAACTCGATCAGAAATCAGCCGTCGCATTCCGGGTAGTCACCGGAATTCGCCTTGTTGCGGCACGCCGCATCCCAGTTGATGATGCAGCAAAACGGATCGACGTTGCAGATCGCATCACAGCAGTCCTGTTCGCTGCATCCCGGTGAACCGTTCGATTCGTAGCATGATCCGGCCTCCGGAACACCACAGATCCCGCAGAACTGTTCGCTCAAGTGTACGCAGGCCCCGTCGGCGCAGTAATCGACCGTGCATTCGTCGCCATCGTCGCAGCCACCGATCGTTTCACAGACTGGAACCTCGCAAACACCCCAGGAAGCCAGAATCCTGCCGAGATCGCTCCCGGTGATCATCCCGTCGAGATCGAAGTCGCCACACTGGATCACTTCTGAAGGCGGACCACCGATCCGCGCCAGCATCTGGCCCAGATCCTGACCATCGACGGTTCCGTCGCCATTGAGGTCCGCGGCACAAGCGTATTCGCACGCCTCCGAACGGATTCCCAGCTCCGGGCGATAGGTCTCGAGCGTGCAGCGCATTCGACGAATCTGCTCCTCGGTGAACCCCTTCATGCAGAACTGCCAGGAGTAGTTCATGAAGTTGGACACCGGATCCGACTCCCCGCAACTGCCGATGTCGGAACAAGCGAAGGTCGGCTCGCTCTGGGAAGGGGTGTCGCAGATGAGGTCGCCCGTCTCGAGACAGAGCGACGAACTGCATCCCCCCTCAAAGGTGTGGAACAGGCCGAGGTAGTGACCGACTTCATGGGTCAGGATCCGACCGAGATCCTGAGGTGGTCCGTAGTTTCCGCCTTCCCCGAAGGCTCGCCAGTCGACGACGACGCGATCCTCGATCTCGCCGGCGAGGCCCTCGGCCGGAAAGGCGTTCACATAGCCGAGCACGCCGCCACCGGAGTTGGTGTAGACGTTGAGGTAGCGAGTGGGATCCCATGCGAGCGAGTCCCAGTAGGATCCTTGATCGTTGAACCAGGTCGAATTGTTCGACCTCGTGACGCCGTTGGTCGGTTCACCCGCGGGGTCCGTGCTGGCAAGGACGAACCGGATCGATGCCGACGGAATCCCCGGATCACTGTTCACGCCGACCCCCGAGAAATCGTCGTTCAAGATCACCATCTGTCGATCGATGGTCTCCCGATCGAGATCCCCGAGTGTTCCNTCATCATTCATGATCACGTGGACCACGACCGGAATCACCAGGTTCCCGTTCGCGGGGTCGTACTCATCACCGGGAATCGTCGAGGTGAGACTGCAGTCGCTGACGCCGGCGACCCCGTCGCCTCCGGGAGGTGTGGCCGGGGAACGGGTGCCACAGCGATGGTCGTGCTCCGCATTCGCTTCGCGCCACGATTCCCACGAATCGAACATCCTGCCGTGATGCTGAATGCGACCGTCACCATGTTGCCACGGTCGCGTGGGATCGATCCGGTCGACCGATTTCAATGCGGGGCCGGATTTTCGGGGCGGCTTCCGGTCTCCCGCGGCCAGTGCGAGCGTGCCGGTCACCAGAAATAGAGACAGACCAATCGATCGCACTGACTGACACCGCATTTGAGGCTCCATTTCTTCGCTGACTACGAAATATGGACGCAGAAAGTTCGACGACCAATAAAACCGAACGAACGAAAGACGGATCGTGGTTATATGGACGCGGCAAACTCGGTCTCCATCCGTCTCGGTAAAAAAAACCGCCCCGATGCCCTGAAAGGGGCGCCGGGGCGGTCGTCGTCTCGCAAGACGTATGCGTCAGTCGCAGGTCGTGAATCGTGCGAGCAGGATGCGAGGATCCTCGGCGTCGACCAGGCCGTTCCGGTCGAGATCCCAGAGGTTTTCATCCGCGTCCGACACATCCATCGCATCGATGAGATCCAGCACCTCGCCGATCCCGGGAGACCGCTCGTCATCGATCGTGATTCCCGACTCGACCTCACCGACTTGCACCACGATGGCACGATCGGTTCGACACACCCGAACGTCGTCGCGGATTCCCGTCGGCATCTCGATCGAATCGAATTCGCCGACCATCGAATCGGAAAGGAGGACCACGAAGATTCCCGATGCGAGCCGCCGTCGATCGGCGACCCGGAGTTCGAGGATGCCGGCAAAGGACGATTCACCGCGGACGATCATCAGATCGTGGTCGAGCAGTGGCGCGGGTCCGTCGATCTCGATGGCGATGGTTCGACGGGTGTCGAGGACCTGGCGATCATGCTCGAATGCTTGGGTCGCCGTCGATTCTCATCGTGACCCACCCGGCGTGGTTCATCGGTCCTCTTCGAATCCGTCCGCGCCGAATCATCACTCGCGGTTCTTCATCCGCTCCATCGCCAGACGGGCCCGTTCCTCGCGGCGGGGCACGATCGAGGTGACGATTCCAAGGCGGCGGAACAGTCGAACCTCCAGGTGGGTGACGTCGATCTCCCACCAGCGATGACTGACGGTGCAGCACTTCGGGTCGTGATGGTGATTGTTGTGCCAGCCCTCACCGGCGCTCACCAGGGCGACGAACCAGTTGTTCCTGCTCTCCTCGTTCGTATCGTGGTTCCGGTAGCCGAAGAGGTGCGAAAGGCTGTTCACGCTCCAGGTGATGTGCCAGACCAGAAGCGTCCGGACGACCACCCCCCAGACCACGATGCTCGCCCCGAACCAGAGTCCTTCCGTCACGCCCCAGATCGCGGATCCGATCACGAAGGCGACGGCGAAGAAGAGCAACGCGTGGATGGAGTAGATCACCGCGATCCGCCAGGATCTTCGCTCGAGCCACATGTAGAAGGGGTCACGAAGGACGTCGCGTGCGTACTTCTCGTAGCTACCGGCGGTGTGGAGCGCCCGGTTGAACACGAGCAACCAGCCCATGTGCCCCCAGAACGCACTCACCAACGGGCTGTGGGGATCCTCCTGCTCGTCGCTGTGTGCGTGATGGACGCGATGAGTGGCCACCCAGCGTGCCGGAGTGTCCTCGAAGGAACACATCGCGAGCAGGACGAGCAGGTGTTCGAACCAGAGTCGGGTCTCGAAGCTTCGATGCGTCAGCAGACGGTGGTAGCCCATGGTGATCGCCTGGCCGAAAATGTGAACCCCGACCAGACAGACGACGACACCGGTCCAGGAGAAGAACGCGGGTACCAGACAGAGAAAGCCGAGCAGATGGATCGTGACCACCGGAACCACGTACCGGACCAGCGCCGCGGTCGGACGGGTCGCAATGGGACGTTCGATCGAATTCGGCTTCGACGAAGCCGGTGGAAAAGGCGTGATGGTAGAAATGGGCTGGCTCTCGAAAGACGGTGAGGCTGAATGGCCTCCGCAATCAGTGTAGAGAATGATAGTTCGCCTGCCGGAGTGGAGTCGAATCCGATCCCGGGAATCAGCGGTCTCGGGCCTGAGCGATCAATCGCTTCATCCGTTCGTGGACATCCGCCCGCTCGGGGCTCAGACGCTCGGCCTGCTCCTCGGCGTGGTAGCTGGATCTGACCAGTGGACCGCTTTCGCACACCTCGAAACCCCCGGCAAGGGCCGCCTCGCGAAGTCTCGCGAATTCATCGGGGTGCACCCAGCGATCGATCGGGAGGTGGTTTCGGGTGGGCTGCAGGTACTGCCCGATCGTGAGGATGTCGCAGTCGCTCCACGCCCGGACGTCCCGCAGGAGGTCGAGAACCTCGTTTTCGTGCTCGCCGATCCCCAGCATGATTCCCGTCTTGGTGACCAGACCGTTCGCCTTGAACTGCTGAAGGACCTTGAGACTGCGCTCGTACCGGGCCTGCGGTCGGACCGCGGGGTGCATTCGATCGACCGTCTCCATGTTGTGGCTGATGATCTCAGGACGGGCGTCGCAGACGATCTGGATGTCCCGTTCCACGCCCTTGAAGTCCCCCACCAGCACTTCGACGCTGGTATCCGGACAGGCTTCGTGGACCGCCTCGATGGTCTCCGCCCAGATTCGGGCGCCACCATCCCGCTGATCGTCGCGATCCACGCTCGTGATCACCACGTGCTTCAGATTGATCTGAGCGAGCACCTCGGCGACTCGTCGCGGTTCGTCGTCGTCGACGGGCATGGGCTTCCCGGTCTTCACGTTGCAGAAACCACAGCTTCGCGTGCACGTGTCCCCGAGGATCATGATGGTCGCGGTACCACGCTCCCAGCACTCGCCCATGTTCGGACAGCTCGCCTCCTGGCAGACGGTGTGGAGCCGATGTTCGTCGATCAGCGCCTTGAGATTCCGGTAGCCCTCGCCGCCCGGGACCTTCGCGCGGAGCCACTCCGGTTTCCGCCCGACCCGCATCTGGTGGGCATCGCCGTTCTTCAGGACCATGCCGGTCAGCGAAAGGCTGGCGGTCCCGAGCGTGGATCGGGCGGTGTCCCCGCCCAGTGGTCGAGGATGCCGGGCCAGCGTGCGTCCGATGGCGGCTTCACTCGCGATCGTGGCGTCCCCGGTCGAACTCGCGGTTCGGCCGTTCATCTGGTGGTCGGGTTCGAAGTTCGATTCGATGCTCATGGCGCGTCCCTCAGTCTAGCAACCCCCTTGGGGAAAATCGGCGTCCTTCCGTGCCGGAGTCCCCTATTCTCCCCTCATGAGCATCGCAACCGCCGTCGAATTTCGAGAAGCCGTCCTTCCGAACGGCCTGACCGTCCAGGCCGAGATCGTTCCAGGGGCGATGACGAGTGCCGCCGGGTTCTTTTTCCGGACCGGAGCCCGCGACGAGGCGTCCCCGGTGATGGGCGTCAGCCACTTCCTCGAGCACATGATGTTCAAGGGCACGGAACAACGAACTGCGGAAGACGTCAATCGCGGATTCGACGATCTCGGTGCGAATCACAACGCCTTCACGACGACCGAGGTCACCGCGTACTACGCCCACGTCCCGTACGACGCGCTGGATGACGCCCTCGACATCCTCGCGGACATTCTCCGACCGTCCCTCCGAACTGAGGATTTCGACGAGGAGAAGGGGGTGATCCTCGAAGAGATCGCGATGTACGACGATCAACCCTTCTGGGTCCTCTTCGAGCAGGGGCTCGAGCGATACTTCGGATCGCACCCGCTCGCCCACCGGGTGCTTGGAACCCGGAAGACCGTCGGCGATCTCCAGCGCGATCAGATGAAGACCTATTTCGATCGACGCTACTCCGCCGACAACGGCGTGCTCGTCGCATCCGGTCGAGTCGACTTCGATGAACTCGTCGCCCGGACCGAGACCCTCTGCGGACACTGGCCGAAGGGTGAACCCGGGAGAGTCCACGTCGAGCCGGACTTCGAACCCGGTGAACTCGAGGTCGATCTCCCGGACACCCAGCAGCGATACATCATGCTGCTCGCCCCGGCGGTGGGAATCGCGGATCCCCGGAGATACGCGATGGCCCAGGCGTTTCAAGCGCTCGGTGACAGCGACGGATCCACATTCTTCTGGGAGCTCGTCGAGACCGGGCTCGCCGAGGAGGCGACGATGCACCTCCAGACCCACGACGGCTGCGGCGAAGCGATCGCGACGATCGTGTGTTCCTCGGAGAATGCCGAGCAGGTCGAGGCGATCGCCCGGCGCGAAATGGCGAAGCTCTCCTCGACCGTCGACGAGGACGCCCTGGTGCGAAGCCGCGCGAAGATCGCCACGTCCGCCATGCTGGCCAGTGAACGACCGATGGGTCGCATGACGCGACTCGGCTCCCGGTGGAGCTACGGTCTCGAATACGCGACGCTCGACGAGGAGATCGCGAAGATCAGCGCCGTCGGACTCGACGACATCCGGGCGGCCCTCGATTCCCTGCCGCTGGATCGCCTGCTCGCGGTTCGTGGTGGCGGATGATCGAAGCGGTCCGAGCGATCAGGCCGCGATCGCGGCCGCTTCCCCCTCGCCCCACGCGAAGATCGAATCGCCGCCGTTCCGGCGGGCCTCGCTCGTCGCCATCATCGCGGATCGAAGCAGCTCGTCGGGCGTGTCCGTCGCGGTCATCCGTCGCGCGATTCCCTGCGACGCACCGAGTTTCGTGAGTCCGATTCGCTCGTCCGCGAGCGGTGCGAGTCTGATCGTCGCGCGAATCCGTTCCGCGAGCATCTGCACCCGATTCGCCGATTCGCCTCGCATCACGACCGCCAGTTCGGCCCCGACGAATCGGAACACCGTCGCCGATTCACCCACCGCTTCGCGACAGGTGCGGATCACCGCCTCCGCGACCTTGACCAGGGCCGCATCGCCCGTGCCCGGTCCGCCGGTCCGGTTGAGTTCACGCATGCCGTCGATTCCGACGAGCAGAATCGATGCCTCACCTTCGGAATCGAAGACGTCGAGAAGATCCTTCTGAAACGCGGTTCGGTCGGGAAGTCCGGTCAGCACGTCGATGTTCTCGTCGGTCTCGGCGGTGGGAACCGCGATCCGGTTCGCCCGGCGAAGCCGGTCGGCCTCTTCGAGGATCGAATCGACGTCGGGGCACCTGCTGGCTTCGAGGTCGAACATCCGACCGAGCTCGCCGGCATGTTCGGTGATCGAGGAGAGTGCGGCGAAGGCCGTGCCTCGACGAAGGTCGAACCACGTCGAGGCGAGTTCCTCGTACTGCTGGAGCGCCTTCTGGGCTCGATCTGAATCGGTGCCGAGGATCTCCGCGACGAGGTTCCCCAACAGGACGATCCGCCGCATGTCCTCGTCCTGCGCCGCCACCTCGGTACCCAGATGATGCATCAGGACGACATCGACGGTGTGGGATGGAAACTTCCATCCCTCGAGCATCGCCGCCCCGATCTGGGCATGATCGACCTCGAAGTGTCGCTGCTCGAAACCCGCAAGCCGATCGTGCGATCCCGCGGCGAGATCGTACACCTGTAGATACCGGTCGTCGTAGTGCTTCCAGAGCGCAATCATCCCCACGTCCTGGATCAGCGCCGCGAGAAAGGTCTCGTCGGGGTCGCCGATTCGAACGATCGAGGACAGCGATCGTGCGGCACTCGCCGCGAAGATGCTTCGCCTCCAGTATTCCTCGAAGTCGAACACGACCTCGTCGTCCCCCTTGAAGACGCGGGCGAGGCTGAATCCCAGGACCAGCCCCTTCACCGTCTCGAGTCCGAGATAGGCGAGCGCCTGACGGATCGAACCGACCCGACGGGTCAGACCGTAGAAACTCGAGTTGACGGTCTTCAACACCCGGGTCGCGATCGCCGGATCATGTTCGACCGCCTTCGCGATCTCACCGAGTTCCACGTCGCGGCGACTGGTGAGTTCGAGCACCCGGACCGCCACCGCCGGCAGCGTCGGAAGCTGGGGACTCTCCATGATCCGCTTCAAGGCGGTGTCGTTCATCTCCTCGCTCCTCCCCGCGAGCGATCGACCGTCGGGCCGATCCTCCCGCGAAGAACTCTTCGGCCCCTCTCCGATCGAGGTGAAGACCGACCGCACGAAGCGAACGCCGGCGTGGTCCGGAAACCAAGATGCGTGCCCTACGACCCGAACAGCAGGCGCATCGGGACAGTCTCGGTGCCGAGAAGTTCCCGCACCCAGGTCGCGAGCAGGCGGTTCGCACGGCTGATGGAGTCTGGTTCCCCGGTATCGGGCACCACGCCGTCACCGGATGCGATCGCGTCGAGAAGTTCGATGGTGGTTCGCCGGACCCGCCATCGATCCGGTGTTCCGGAATCCTCGACCACCCCCCCGGACTCCGCACTGAAGGCCACGGTGTCGCCGACGAGACCTTCGAGATCGAGGCGTGGTCGATATCCGAGATCGCAGAGCATCCGCCATTGAAACGCCAGCAGGACCCGATCGACCGAGACGCCGTGATCCAGCTCCCGAAGCGCGGTGACCGCCGCCGTCCAGGTCGTGGGATGTGGTTCCGGTTGATGCAGGAAGCGACCGATGAGATCCGCGAGATACCAGCCGCATCGGTTCGCCGTGGCATTCCGTCGAAGGATCGGAAACGTCTCGAGCAGCGTCCATTCCGTGAGCGTCGCGAGTTCCCGTCCCGGTTTCGAGATCAGGACGATCTCGCCTCTCGTGAAGAGGTCGAATCCCCCGCTGAACGAACCGCGTTCGCGTCGCGCCCCCTTCGCGAGTCCCCGAACGAGTCCGTGGTCGCGAAGGAACAACGAAACGGTCTGGCTGGTCTCGCTGAAATCCCAGTGTCGGACACAGACGGCTTCGTCGCGGATCGTCGGCATCGAATCAGTCCACCGGCCTCACCACGATCGCCTCGCGAAGCGTGACGACGTCGTGGAACGGACCGTCCTCGCCCATCTCGATCTCCAGACCGAATCGATCGGTCTCGAGGGGCACCACGATCCGGTGCACCGGATCCCGGGCGTCGATCGCGATCCGCCGGACCTCGCGATCACCGTCCAGAACGACCACTTCGAGCCGGCCCTGGTCGGAATCGAGGGGGAGTTCCAGCGTGGTGGCGATCCGGCACCCGGCGACGGGGAGACGCCAGTTCGCTCGAAGCGGACCCATCAGTCGAATGGGCGCGGCGTTCCAGGCCCAGTTGCCCGGCTCGATCACCGGTTCCGGAATCCACGACCGGATCGGCGACGCCAGCCCGGGTTCGACCGTGATCGGCAGTGCCGCGAGCGGTGTGATCCGTTTTGCGTCGAACACGACACCACGCAGGAATTCATACGGAATCTCGATCGACTCGCCACCCACGGTCGGGGACTCGAGTCGGACGTAGTTGTTTCCCGTGACGGCGATGCCCTCGCAGCCGATCCGGTGGCCGCCGAGAAACCAGGCGATGGTGCCTCGGGCGGGGTCCTCGGGATTCACGAGGGCGAAGGATGCGACGCGATCCAGCGGTATCCGGAGCGGATCACCGTCCGGGTCGTTCTCTCGCTCGAGCACCAGATGCGTTCCGACCGATTCGACGAGGCCCCGAAGACGATCTCCGTTGACCAGCACCACCTCGTCGGCTTCCGTCGCGACGGGCACGACAGCGCCTTCCACCAGTCGAACTTCGCGGATCCGCTCGAGATCGAACGGCAGCGGATGGAGCCATGCGTTCCGCCAGAGCGGCGTGTCGCCGTCGGCGGTCAGGTTCCCGGGAACGATCTGGCCATCGGTGAATCGGATGTACGGCGCTACCATCGTCATGTGATCGCCGGCGCGTTCACGAACGTATCTCCAGACCGGCGTCATCTCCCGATCGGTCGACGGCCCCACCACCACCGCGAGGGTGGACATCAAGGGCATGGGTTCGGGGATCCCGCCGGGTTGGTCCCAACCGATCACCTTGGACTCATCGATCCGGATCGGATTCGCGACGATCTCCCGAAGTTCCTCGTCGAGGATCCGGGCCGGGATGGACACCCCGGTGGACCGGGTGTTCGAGTCCGCATCCTGAAAAGCCGGTGCCGACGATCCGGCTCCGAGGGATGGCGGTGCGGCGAACACCAGTGCGGCGGTCACGAGGCATCCCGGTCGGTGAATTCGAAGTCTTGTTTTCAACGGAGCATCCGGGATTTCACTTCTGGAAGATCGGAAGGTACCGCTTGGGCATCTGCAGCACGATGAGGGCCATCGCGGTCGCATAGGCGTCGCCGATCTGATGATCGACCCACAACCCGTCGGCCGACTGTCGGACGAGCAGTTCCTGACGAACCCCGGGCCACCACTGCGCCCACCATTCGCCGCCCGCGAGATACATCGCCTGCACCGCGTAGTACTGGCCGTAGTAGTAGTGGGCGTTTCCGGGCCCTCGCCCGCCGACCCCCGGCGCCGCGACCCTGACCAGGTAGTCGAGGCCCCGTTCGATCGCGTCGTCCTCGTAGATCCCGGCGTAGAAGAGACTGGCGACGCCGGCCGCGGTCCGTGGCCACGCCGCACCGCCGGGTTGCGTCATGTAACGGAAACCACCGTCCTTGTTCTGGCACTTCCGAACGTATTCGACCGCACGATCGATCGTCTCACGCGGGATCTTGATTCCCGCGTTTCGCGCCGATCGCAGCGCCATGATCTCGCAGATGGTGACCGAGACGTCGGCATCGAAGGGAACCGGGTTGTACCGCCAGCCACCTTCCTCGTTCTGACTGTTCACGATCAATCGAATCGCGCGGCCCAGCGCATCACGCACTCGCTCGTCGGCGGGGTTCATCCCGTAGATCTCGCCGAGGAACAGGGTCGCGAATCCGTGCCCGTACATCGGGCCATGGGAGGTCTCCGCCGCGAGCAGTCCGGTCTCGGTCGCGTTGTCGAGCACGAACTGGAGCGCCTTCGACACCACGGTGCCGTAGCGACCTCGATCCGGAAGATGACCGTCCGCCATGAACGCGAGCGCGCAAAGGGCCGTGATGCCGACGTGCTTTCCGTACCGGCCGCGACCGAACGAGCCGTCCGCGTTCTGAAGGATCGCGAGAGACGAGAGTCCCTTGCGAACCGCTTCGTCGAGTTCCGGCGTCATCTCGTCGAGCGCCGGCGTGTTCTCCGCCCCGGGTCGATCGATCTCCACTTCTACCTCGACCGGGCCGACGACTTCGTCCTGACCGAACGCCGGTCCCACGACGAGCATTCCGGACGTCGCCAGAATCATGCCGGTTTTTCGTGCGCGGTGAATCATCGATCTGCCTCCTCGGCCATTCTTCGATAGTACGCCTCGGTCAACGAACGGTAGAGCTGCGACATCTGATCGCGCATCCCCTGGGTGATGAGCTCCCGGACCCTGGGGGGAAGACTTCCCCATTCCACCTGACTCTCGTCGAGCACGCCTTCGAGGGTGGCGGATTCAGGGGGCGGCGACTGGGTGGACGAACCATCCTGATTCTCTCCGTCGTTCCGGCCTTCCGCCTCTCTCGCCTCCCGGGCCTCGCGTCCCTCCGGTTGTTCCTGCGATCGGCGGCCCGGATCCTGTTGCTGCTGCGAGGAGCTGGAGCTCGACTGTTGTTGCTGTTGTTGCTGTTGTTGCTGCCTCCGGGCACTGTCGATCAACACCTGAAGCCGGTCGACGATCCGTTCCTGGACCCGCTGCGTCCCGAGGCCCGTCGAACGTCGATCCCGGAGCAGATCCACCGACTCGAGCATTTCCGTGACCGCGACCCGGAACGCCTGTTCCGGTTCCTGTTCCGCAAGCGCCGCGTCGAGGGTTCGTCGACGCTCCAGTTCCGCCGCGGATTCATCGGTCGAGGACGTCGCCCCGCCCTCGAGGTCGAGCAGGTCGTCGAGTGACGGCGGCGTCTCCACACTTTCATCACCTTGATCGACTTCGGCTGCGGCGGGTGGATCCTCGACGACCGCCGGCGAATCCTGAGCCATCACCATCCGGCCGAGACCGGTGGTGGCGATCAACAGGATCATGAGATTCGTCGATCGGATGATTGAATGTCCCGTCATCGGGCTTCCTCCTTCGTTCCTTCGGTTTCGTCGGTCTCGCCCGTCTCATCGGTCTTGACGTTCTCATCCACACCTGCGGGCGCGGGCTGGAGCTGTTGGAGCAAGGCGGTCGCCACCGCGTGCAGGTCGGCCTGCATGCGGGCGAGATCGGCGATCCGGCTTTCGGTCCCGGCGGAAGACTTCGGTCCTCGAGTCGCGTCGAGGCGGCGGGTCGCGTCGAGAATCTGCTGTTGCGTCGCACGGAGCATCTTGAGTTCCGCGATCGGGGGGATCAGGGGATCAGGCGGGGAATCAGCCTGCTGTCCACCCTGACCATCGCCATCGCCACCGCCGCCGCCACCGTTCTGGGCGTCGGCGAACGGATCGTCGTCGGGTGACTCCTGATCGAGCGCCGCGGCGAGGCCACCCAGCGCCTCCACCACGAGGATCTCCAGTTCGATGGTCGCGGCGTCCGGGCGACCATCCCGCAGACGTTCGGTCGCGGAACCGATCCAGGCCTCGAGGTTGCGGTGCGTCATCGAGAACACGAGTGAATCGGTGATCTCACCGAACTCCTCGCGAATGGACTCGATCCGACGTCCAAGGGTCTCCTCGTCGGTGGCGAGCCGACGGGACGTCATCAATGATCGACGTCCGAGTCGTTCGCCCGCTTCGATTCTGATCCCCTCCGTCTCGGCCAGGATCCCGACCTGCACCTCGAGCACTTCCGCGTAAGCGGCGAGCAGATCGTTTCGGCGTTCCTCGGCCTGCTCTTCCGCGAGTTCCTCCGCCGCATCCTCGGCGATCTCGAGCGCCTCCCGGAGCGTCGACAAGGCCCGCTCCTGATTGTCCCGGGCGTCGTCGAGACGGGCGGGTCGTGCCCGAAGATCTCCGATGGCGGCGCCCTGGCTGGTACCGGCCCGCTGGACGAGTCGTGCGATTCGATCTCCATCCGGTCCTGCGGCAGCGGCCTCCGCCGCGACCGCGAGCGTGTTGCCGTTGAGGATGATCAGCGCCCGACTTCGTTCGGCGAGGCCCGCCGCGTCGCCCACGCCATCCACGCGGGCGAGCGCGATGATCTCGTTCTCACTGGACTCGATGAGGCCCCGAATCCCGTCCACCAGACTCGCGATCCGGCGTTGCAGCTCCGCGACCTGGGCCTTCCTCGACTCCTCGATGGTCTCCTGCATTCGGTCGAGGGCTTCCGCCGCCTGCTGCTGCGCCTCGCCCGCTTGTTGCAGTTGATTCTCGCGTGCGCGATCCTCGGCCTCCCGCATCTGATCCTCAAGACCCTGTTCCCGTGCTTCACGGGCGGCTTCCCGCAGGCCGGCGGCCTGGGCCGGATCGGCGCGGTCCATCGATTCACCACGGGCCTCGAGTTCCTCGATCAACTCGTCCGCGTCATCCGCGAGTTCCGCCTGTTCACGTGCGATGTCGTCGAGTTCCCGTCGCTCCTCGTCGGTGAGTTCAGATCGCTCCCGACCGACCGTCTCGTCGGCGAGATCCGAGGTGCGTTCCCGAAGTTCCGCGAGGTCCTCGGCCATCTCCTGGATCTTCCGCGAGACCACCCAGGCATCCTCACCGCGATCGAGGAGTTCCGCGAGATCGGCGAGTTCCTCCCGAACGTCCTCCTGGGCCTCGCTCGCGTCCCGTTCCGCATCCGTCTCCGGCTCGGAGTCCTCGCCCGAGGTCGGACCATCGGGGTCGGATCCGGGATTCGGACGGTCCGTCGATCCCTGCTCGCCGGAAGGTGTTCCGCTTTCCCCACCACGATCCGACCGCGGTTCGGAATCCGGCCGTGCTCCACCTGCATCGGCTTCGGAACCTTCGTTCGAAACCGACGCGGCCGCGTCGGCGCCGGCAAGTGTTCCGGTCGCTTCATCCCGATCCGATTCGCCTTCCGACGCCGGGCGTTCGCCCTCGGGCATCCGCTCGCCGTCATCTTCCGAAGCGGTCTCGCCTTCGTTCGTCGACGAGGCGTTGTCGCCCTGGTTCTCGCGGTCGACGCGATCCAGCGCCGAAACCGCTCGGTCGGACGCGGCCTCCGCGGCCTCGACGAGATTCAACGCCTGATCGAGGATGTCCGCGAGGAGTTCGTCCTCGAGCCGGTTGGAACCCCGCCGCGCCTCGATCGATTCGATCGCCTCCCGCGCGCTGCCGATCCGATCACTCAATCGATCCTGTTCCCGGATGCTCGCCCGATCGACGCCCTCACGACGTACCGCATCCGCGATCCTCGCCTGGTCTTCGTCGAGCCGGATCGCGGACCGACGGATCGACCCCAGTGCCGACTGCAGTTGTTCGAGCAGTTCGATGTTGGAGACGATCCGGAGCCTTCGAGTCGAGCTTCGGACGGGAACCCGAGGCGAACCACCATCCAGGAACTCGTCGTTCGCGATCGCCACCAGGAGGATCTCGTCCCCCACCTCCGGTTCGACGGCGGCGACCTCGAAACCGATGTCGAGCGTGACGTCGGCCGTCATGGCGGCCGGATCTTCGGCCGGGGTCATCGAACCGATGGTCTCCACCCTCGATCCGACGCCGTTTCGAACGAGGGTCGCATCGACCTGGAACGATGCCAGTCCGACATCGTCCCGGGCTTCGGCGCGAACGTCGACGACCGCGTCGATGGAAACGGTCTGATCCATCGCGGGGCGGGTGATGGTCGTGGTCGGACCTCGATCGGCGATGGTGTCGAACCGATACCGGATCGGGTCGAGATTCTCGAGTCCGTATTCATCTCGAAGCATGATCTCGAGGTCGCCGCCGCGATCGAGTCGGGTCGAAAGCTTCCACCGCAGCGGATCCTCGGCGTCCACGTCGAGTACCACGGAGCCTTCTCCGGGAAGGGAGATCGTCCGCGCGACGAAGTCGGGGTCGATCTCCCCGGACGCGGTCCGTTCGATCGGAACCGGTCGTTCGAGGACGAGGTCGAGTTCGAGATCGGAGCCTTCGAGCACCGTCTCTCCCAGTCGTGATCGCCGATCGGTGCCCGGACCGAGATCGGATCGGACCTCGCCGCGACCGGTTGCGTACTCCGGTGGACCGACCACCGCGACGGCAGACCGCACCGCAGGGGCCGGAAGGATCCGGATCGAGCGGATCGGCGTCTCGTCGTCGTCCGTCTCGAACGCGTACTGGATCTCGTCCGCATCGGTGTCGATGATTCTTTCGAACCGGGTCTCCTGCTGCCGCGTGAGCACCAGACGCTGCCACTCGGTCGCTTCACCATCTTCGATGCGACGGATCTGGAGAAAGACCCGGTCGGACGCCGGATCGCCGCGGACCAGCTCCGCGGTCATCGCCAGCGGCTCACCACGGGGATGAACCAGCTCCGGTTCGACTCGATCGACGATTTCAGTTCGCGCCGGCCACTTCGCGTCGGACCATGGCGCGAAGACGCGTCGACCGGCGATCGAAGCGTCCGCGGGCCGCCACGCGACGAGGGCGACCGTCGCGATGCAGATGACCACCGCGACGCCGAGCAGTCGATGCGCGAGCGTCGGATCGATCACATCCTCGAAACGGATGGTCGCGATCCGGGTTCGAAGATCACGGACCGACCTCGCCGCGAGTGCGTTGCCGTCACCCGACCCGCTCGATTCGAATTCGACGCAGCTCGCCAGCCTGCCCGCCAGCGAAGGTGCCATTCGCTCGATTCGCAGTGCAACGTCGACCAGTGAAGGGTGGAATCGAAACGCCGGCCAGAGTCTGCTGCTCACCGCCCATCCGATCGCCACGAGTCCCGCGACGAGAATCACCCAGCGAAGCCCGGATGGAAATCGAAGCAACCAATCCGCGACGGCCACGAAGACGATGGATGCCACCACCACGGAGACGATCGTCGAAGCGTGGCGTTCGACCACGGTTCGACGCATCGTGCGGCGGATCTTCTCGATCCTCGGGATGATTTCGTCGATAGGAGGCATCGTTCGGGGGGGTTCCATTCGTGTCAACGTCGGAATCGTCCGTTTCGATTCACAATCCGGGGAGGCGGGGTGAAAAGGTCCCCTCTGGATCCGGAATGGACCGGAAATCATCCTCGCCGTCCGATTCAGTCCAGTCGTGTCAGACGGCGGCCGACCCATTCGACGGTCGCCAGTGAGAGAAGCATGATGAAGAAGAATGGGGAGGTCCAGATGCGTTCCCGAATCGGCTGTTCAGTGACGATCGCCCGCCGGGGGAGTGCGGCATGGATCCGGTCGAACGCGGCACCGTCACCCGCCGGATCGTGAACCATGCCACCGGTCTCCTCCGCGAAGGCCGTGATGAATTCATGATCCGCATCGGAGTCGCGAAGTTCGTCGTCGGGTCGACCGACGACGATGGTCGCCATCGTGGCGCCGGCGAGGGCGGACAGACCGGGCTCGGTGATTCGAAAACGAATCTCTCCGAGCCCCGGGGGGATCCAGGTTCCCGCCCAGGAGGCTTCGCCGCTCGCGGGAAGCTCCGCCGATCCCACGACGCCACCATCCACGTCGATCGCTTCGACCATGACCGACTCGGGTGGGTTGATTCCACCGCTCCCATCGAGGAGATCGACGGTGAGTCTCACCGGTCGACCCAGTTCCGCCTGTCGGGGTTCCGCGAGGATCCGGACGGGTTGATCGCCCTGGACCGCCTCTCGACCAAGCAACCGGAGGAGCTGGATCCAGAACTGTTCGGGAAGAAGTTCACCTCGTCCGTATCGCCATCTCCAGATCTCGTCCGTCGCGACATAGAGCGACTGGCCGGCGCCGTACCGCATGCCGAGGACGAGCGGGGTCGCGTCCTCGGGATCCCCGTCCACGGGGAACACCTCGGCGAGGATCTCCGCCGTCGGCTTCAGTCGTTCGGAATCGATGCGCTGGACCCACTGCAACTGCGACCAGCCGTAGCTCGGATCGACCAGCGCTTCGGGCCAACCCGCGTCTTCTCGGAGGACCAGACGAAGCACCCCGAGCCTCGTCGCGGCATCCGTCGGTCGCACGAGCACCGGACCACGTCGACGATCGAGATCGAGGCCGCCGCTGAACGGGAGCAGGTCCGCGAGCGGGGTGCCCGACCACGACGAAGGCATCGAACGGGGACCGGCGATCATCACGATCCCGCTGCCACGACGCGCTACCTGTTCCCGGATCAGTTCCTGACGTGAATCCGTCAGGAAGCCCGACGGAAGATCACCCAGGATGATGAGATCGAATTCCGCGAACTCCTCCGCGGTCCGGGGAAGTCTCGCGAGCGGCGTGTTCCCTTCCTGTGCGAACTCCCGATCCGCGGAGAGGAGCATCACCGAACTTTCGATCGACGGTTCGCGGACCAGCAGGTTCTTGAGGTACCGGTACTCCCATCGGGGGTACCCCTCGATGTAGAGAACTCGAAGTGGACGGTCGACGAAATCCACATCGAGTCCGACGGTGTCGTTCTCCTGAACGAGATCATCCTCTCCCTCGATCCGAACCTCCCATCGACGCGTGCCGGCGATGTGATTCGCGCCGCGCGGAGTCGCGGTCAGAACCGTTTCGGTGGTCGGAAGATCCGATCGAAGCTCGACTTCCGTGGAGTCGAGCACTTCGTCTTCGTCGAGATCGACCAGGGACACCGTCACCGTTCCGTCGCGACCCCGGTTGCCGATCCGAACCCCGACCGGAACCGCATCCCGAGCGAACGCGCGGCGCGGTGCATCGATCTTCGTGATCCCCGCGTCCCCCATCGGAACCGCGGCACCGAGCGGCACCGCATGCACCCCTGCCGCCGAGCCGATCATCCGCCGAACCAGATCCCGATCGGGTGGTGCGTCGGTCCTTCCATCCGAGACGAGGACGATTCCCGCGAGCGGTCTTCCGGCGGTGCGACGGAGCACCTCTTCGATCGCGGGCGCAATCTTCGTTCCCCAGCCGTCGGGAGCCGATGTGACGACCGGTGAACCCATCGGTGGTTCCTCGACCGTATCCGAGCCTTCGAGATCGAAGACGCCGTCTCCGAACCCGAGCCACATGATGCGACGTGCTTCACCGGGATTCCACCATTCGGGACCGGCGGAATCGAGAATCGACTGGAGATCCTCTTCGCGGGTTCTTCGATCGACTGGTGTCGTCGAACCATCGCGAACCTGCATGCTCCGGCTCCGGTCCACCAGCACGGCGACCCAGTCGGGTTCGACCAGTTCACGCGGAAGCTCGGCCATCGGCCCCGAGATGCAGATCGCGAGCAGAATGACGATCAAGGCCCGCATCGAACCGAGCAGGCCTCGGGCCCGGGCGCCGGCGTCGAGTCGACTGTACGACCAGAGGGCGATTCCGAAGGCCCCGATCACGACGAGGACCCAGACCCATCCCTCGAACGGGCGCTCCCATGCGAGTCGGATCTCCTCCGCCCCGGCGGGGAGATCGCGGATTCCGAACAACCAACGTCCGAAGGTGGTGTTCATGCCGCTGCACCCCCCGGACGAGAACGATCGATCTCGGCATCCGCGTTCGCGCCGGTGAGCCCACGTGACTGACGATTGCGAAGTCCGCCCCGGGCGAACCAACGGGCGAGCAGGAGCTCGATGATCGCGAGCCCCAGCACCACCGCGACGAGGATCACCGCGAGTGATCCACGATCCTCGATCACTTCGAGCGCATCGACTTCACTTCCGGTGAACCGCCAGGAACCGGCCGGTTCCAGCCAGGCCGCGACCGCGTCGCGACCGACCGGCTCGACCATGCCGCCCATGACGTCGGGATTGATGACCACTTGTTCGACGGTCCGGCCCGCCAGATCGACGCCGATCGCCACGCCACTTCGTTCCGGCACGCCGGCTCCATCGTCGTCGACGTCGCGATCCGACATTCCGGGCATTGTGATTCGCGTGATGCCGAGGCTTCGGAACGTGGGTGATCGGGCCCCGACGACACCGTCACCACCACGTCTCGACAGCGCGGTTCCCTGTCTTGCGATCTCCTGCACCAGCGGAACCATCAGTGGTCTCACCGGCAGGTCGGTCCATGCCAGTTCGGGCGTCACCGCGAAGAACACCACGCGGCCCGCACCGACCGGCGCGTCGAGGAGAACCGGGTCCCCGGCTTCATCGACGAGGACGAGATCGCCGTCCGGAACCCCGTCGACGGGAAGTCGGCGATCGATCCGGACACTGGGCGCAAGCTCGATCATCTCCGATCCGATCAGACCGGTGATTGGTGAATCGGGTTGTTCGGATGGAAGCCTTCGTGGTGGGTCGACGACGGCCGATTCGAGGGCCACGGACCAGGGGAGATCCAGACGTTCCAGCATCGGCGACGCCCACGCCCGGATCGTCGTCTCCCCGGGAGGAACTACCACGAGCACGCCACCACGGCGAACCCAGTTCGCGAGGGTCTCGTTGAAATCGTTTTGGAGAAGATCCGGTCGACCGACGACGAGCAGTGTCACGCCATCCAGATCACGTTCGCCGATCGTCGCCGGATCCACGCGATCCACGTCGATCGCCTCGACGATCGCGGTGTCGGGGGAGGGAAGCAGGGCCCGCTCGAACCAATCGGTTCCGCGAAGCCGATCGAGTCTCGTCGCGCCGACGAGATCCTCGCGATCCACCAGGAGCACCCGTGTGGGTTCGCGACCCGGCACGATCGTCACCCGCCGATCGTCGAGGGGAAGTGCGTCGGGATCGATCGTCGCTTCGAGCACCCCACCGTCCTCATCGACCCGGATCTGGAAGTCGACCCGGGCGTCGGCGCGTCCCACCGACCACTCCACCCGTCGATTCTCGACGCTTGAGATCGCATCGCCGCCGAGCCTGACGTTGGTGACGGCCGCATCGAGCACGCCGGTGCGTCGAAGACCGACCTCGACGAGCAGAAGATCGCCGGCACCGGCGGTGGAGAGCGGGGTGCGAGCCGTCTCGATGGAGACGATCTGCGTGTTCGAATCGGTCGTCTCGGTCGGTGGTGAGGCGATGAGTTCGATCGGCGTGTCCGATGGATCCCGGATCGGCGAGGGACGGCGACGGTCGTCGAGGCTTCCTCGGCGGAAGTCGCTGAAGATGCGGACCTCCTGCTTTCCGGTTTCATCGATTCCACCGTTCACCAGATCCAGCGCCCCCGAGAGATCCGTCGCGCCCTCCCGGCTGGTCAACCCTTCGATCGCCCGGATCGTCGAACGGTGGTCCGTCGACGGACCGAAAACCAGGTGACGAACGGGTGAACCGGCGAGCGTCACCGCGACGCGATCGTTGCCGCCCAGCGACTCGATGACCGCGATGGCTTCGGCGGACTGCCGTTCGAGCGTGGTCCGACCGTCCGACTCGACGAGACCGCTGGCGAGACCGTCGTCGATCACCAGGTGCGCGGTCCGGGTGCCGAGGATCGTCGATCGCTCTCCGAGCAGGGGCTGGGCCAGGGCCACCCCGAGCACCGCCACGAGAATCGCTCGAACCGTGAGCAGGAGGATCTGCTCCAGTCGCGATCGTCTTCGGTGTCGCCGTGCCGCCTCCATCAGGAGCGTCATCGCCGCCCACGCCATCGGACGACGACGCCTTCGGAGAAGAAGGTGGATGAGGATCGGGATCGACGCGGCCGCGACGCCCGCGATCGCGAGAGACGTGGTCACGAAGGTCATCCCGCCCGACCTCCCCGCGCAAGCGTCGCCCGTCGACCGAGCAGTGCGGCGATCGCGGGACCGACCGATCCGTGGGAATCCAGTCGCAGATAGTCGAACCCGAGACTCCGGGCGGACCGTTCGAGTTCCTCACAGTGCCGGGTGAGCGCTTCGAGATAGTCCTCCCGGACCACTCGTGGATCGACGTTCAGCCGACCCTCCCCTTCGAGGCCTTCGAACGGCATCGGTTCATCGAGATCGAAGCGGAGCTCCTGTCGATCGAGGACCTGCATGAGCATGACGTCGTGGCGTCGGTGCCGGAAACGGGCCAGTGCCGCCCGAACCGTCTCGCTGGGCACGAGCAGGTCGCTCACCACGATGAAGAGTGATCGATTCGTCACCGTCGCCATCACCTGNTCGACGACCTTTCCGAGATCGGTGGTGTCGTCGACCGGTTCGGTCGCGAGGGTCCGGACCATGCTCCGCCAGGTGTTCTTCGCGTTGGATCGCTTCACCTGCGCACGGATTCCGGCGGCGAAGACCGCGAGGCCGACGCGATCCCGCTGCTGCAGGGAGAGATAGCAGAGGGCGGCGCCGATCGCCGTCGCGTGGTCGAACTTCGTCCAGGTTCCGATTCGGCTCGAAGCGTCGGTCCCGCCCCAGCCCTGCTTGACGCGGAATGTTCCGAAACGCATCGAGGCCGACGCGTCGACGAGAATCACGACATCGAGATTGGTCTCCTGCTGGTACTGCTTCAGGTAGAGCTTGTCGCTGCGTCCGAAGACCTTCCAGTCGAGGTGTTTGAGGTCGTCGCCGGGAACGTACTGGCGGTGTTCGGCGAATTCGACCGCGAGCCCCTGATATGGGGATCGATGCATTCCGCTCATCACGCCTTCGGCGATCATCCGCGCGCGAAGTTCGAAGGACGTCAACTGTCCGATCGTCTCGGGTGCGAGGTACTGCTCGGCCCGAAGGCCGGCCGAATCCGGGGTCGAATCGGTCAACGTGATCTCCCGATCGGGAAACGGGACGGGTGCCGGAGCGTGGTTCGTTCGAACATCCGCATCAACGACTCACGGAATCGAGCGTCGCGCGGGTGCCGGCGTCGGCCTCGTCGACCGGGGTGGTCTCGAGGAGGCTGCGAACCACGTCGTCGGTCGTGATGTCGTCGGCCTCCGCGTTGAAGTTGGTGATCAGACGGTGGCGAAGGATCGGAAGCGCCACCGCCTTGAGGTGCTCGGGTGTCACATGGGAGGAACCGCTGATCAACGCCTTCGCCTTGGCGGCGAGGACGAGGAACTGGCTGGCTCGCGGTCCGGCGCCCCAGGAGAGGTAGTCCCGCACGATCTCGGGCTTGTTCTCCAGCGATTCACGCACTCGAGTCGAGCGGACGAGCCGGAGCGCGTACCGGGCGACGTGCGATGCCACCGGAACCTGGCGGACGAGCTGCTGGATGCGGAGGCAGTCGTCGCCCGTGAGCACCGCGTCCGCGGTGGAATCCTCGTTCGCGGTGGTGCGTTCGACGATCGCGAGTTCGTCCGCCTCCGACGGGTAACCGACCCGGATGTTGAACATGAAACGGTCGAGCTGGGCCTCCGGAAGGGGATAGGTCCCCTCCTGTTCGATCGGATTCTGGGTCGCGAGGACGAAGAAGGGGTTCGGCAGCGCGTGGGACTCGCCGCCCGCGGTGACCTGTCGCTCCTGCATCGCCTCGAGCAGCGCCCCCTGGGTCTTCGGGGGCGTCCGGTTGATCTCGTCCGCGAGGATGATGTTCGCGAAGATCGGCCCCGGCACGAACCGGAGGTTTCGCTGCCCGGTCGCCTTGTCCTCTTCAATGACCTCGGTGCCGGTCATGTCCGACGGCATGAGATCGGGTGTGAACTGCACCCTCGAGAACTTCAGGTTCAACGTGCTGGAAAGCGTGTGGACGAGCAGGGTCTTCGCAAGACCGGGGACCCCTTCGATGATCGCGTGACCACCACAGAAGATCGCGATGAGCACCTCTTCCACGACCTCCTCCTGGCCGACGATGACCTTTCGAACCTCGCTCCGAATGCGTTCAAAGGCGTTCTGGACCTCGGCCGCGGAAGCGGCCGGGTCATCCTGGTGAAGTCTGGAGTCGGTCATCGTGATTCCGAGGAAGGGGATCGGCTCGAGTGAAACACGGCGTCGAACGTGGGATCACCTCCCTCGTGTATCGAGGGCGGATCCTGCGCCGACCCGAGTATAGTCGGCCCCCCGCCGGCTCCCGCCGAACCACGGTCCCGGATGCACGATGCCTGAACTCCCGGAAGTAGAAGCGATCCGTCGACAGCTGACGGTGTCGATCCTGGACCGAACGGTCGAACGGGTCCGCGTCCATCGGCGAGATGTGGTTCGTGACACGCATGGTCGCCGGCGGGGCCGGCTCACCGACCCGCAACTCGGCGTCGATCGAAGAATTCGACGCGTCGACCGGCGCGGAAAGCAGTTGATCATCGAATTCGACCACGGCCAAGGTCTGGTCATTCGCCTGGGAATGTCGGGACGCATCGAGGTCGGTGATGCGGGACGGCGGAGATCGGTTCCTCCCCACCGCCATCTCGCCTGGACCATCGCAGGCGGATCGAGTCGATCAACACTCCGGATGGAGTTCATCGATCCCCGACGCTTCGGTGGGATTCACCTCTTCAAAAGCCCCGAGGACCGCGACCAGCGGGTTCTGAGGAATCTGGGACCCGAGGCCACCCTGATCGATGGCAAAGCCCTTGGGGAGCGTCTGAAGGCGAGCAGGAGGGCGATCAAGGCGGTTCTTCTCGATCAGCAGGTTCTCGCGGGGATTGGGAACATCTACGCCGACGAGTCCCTGTTCCGCGCCGGCATTCGGCCGGAACGCCCGGCATTCGATCTGAACGAGCAGGATCTCGAACGGCTGGCGGCGTCCATTCGAACAACCCTCGAACACGCCATCGACGCCGGTGGAACGACCCTCCGAGATCATCGGCTTCCCGATGGATCCGCTGGGACGTTCGGCGCCGGCCATCTCGCCTACGGTCGATCCGGGCAACCCTGCACCCACTGCCGCAAGTCCATGAACTCGGGGATCGTTGCGGGTCGCTCAACCACCTGGTGTGAATTCTGTCAGCGATGATTTCAGCTCACCCCAATTCATCCACAAGCCACACACATGCTCAACCACAGGTCCGGATGGCTTCTCCGAGGGAAGAAAGAGTCTTTAACTCTTCCCTCTTAGAAACGCCGCGCCGGTTGGTGGGAAAAACCAACAAGCACTCCATAAACCTTTGAATAGCAGGGTCTTGGCGTACCACGGAGTTGT
This sequence comes from Hyphomonas sp. TMED17, assembly GCA_002172915.1. Lineage (GTDB taxonomy): Bacteria > Pseudomonadota > Alphaproteobacteria > Caulobacterales > Hyphomonadaceae > Henriciella. Next base: position 68,762 of record NHBW01000014.1, read on the forward strand.
TGGCGTTATGTCTGTTGCATGTCGGCGGACTTCGGCGGCTGATCGGGAGAAGAGACTTGAACCTGATTCGAGCCGGGCTCGTTGCCCACAGGTTCACAACACGGTGCCAGGTGATCAGTGAACCGGCGCCAGACGACGGATTCGTCCACATGAAATGTGGATGAATCGGACGTGGAAGGCGCAAGAAGAACCCGGCTGGTCGGCCGGGTGGGGTGGTTTCGCTGGATTCTCGGCTTCGTGCACTCGCCCGGATCAGGCATCCGGACGGCCGAGGACATTGGTTTCGAGTCGATCCAGGGCATCCGAAAACGAGGAATCCTCGTCCCGTCGCCGATTCACGGCTCGGATGGCGTGCATCACGGTGGTGTGATCCCGTCCGCCGAAGTAACCACCGATTTCCTCGAGACTGAATCGAGTGTGGCGTCGGGCCAGCCACATGCAGATCTGTCGTGGCACGGTGATCGACTTGTGCCGTCGTTTGCTCAGAAGATCGGTCAGTTTGACGTCGTAGTAGCGGGTGACCGACTCGATGATGGTCTGAATCGAGGGGGCCGCCCCCTCTTCGTTGCCTGATCGAGCGGGATCGTCGGCAAGGGCCTTTTTGGCGAGTTCAAGCGTGATCGGCGCGTTTTCCGCGAGGGAATACCCTCGGATACGGGAAAGCGCGCCTTCCAGCTCGCGAATATTGGTGTCCAGACGAGCAGCGATGTAGGCCGGGACATCGTCCGGAAGTTCAAGATCGTGCAGTGACGCCTTCGCCTTGAGGATCGCAACTCTCGTTTCGTAGCAAGGGCGCTCGATTCTCGCGACCAGACCACAGTTGAAGCGGCTGGTCAGGCGTTCCTCGAGATCGGGAATCTCGGCGGGTGCCGCATCCGAGCTCAGGACGATCTGCCGACCAGACTGGTAGAGGGCGTTGAACGTGTGAAAGAACTCTTCCTGGCTTCGATCGTGCTTCGACAGGAAGTGGATGTCGTCGATCACGAGGACGTCGGCGGTCCGGAAGTGATGACGGAAGTCCTGCATCCGACCGGCTTTGACGCACTCATGGAACAGGTCCATGAACGTCGAGCACGAGATGTAGCAGATGTTGGCGTCCGGCTGGTCGCTCAGGATGAGCTGACAGATCGCCTGCAGGAGGTGCGTCTTTCCGAGTCCCACGCCGCCGTGGATGAAATACGGGTTGTAGGCCCGTCCTGGCTTTTCGGAAACCGCGGAAGCAGCCATCAACGCGAGTCGGTTTCCCGGTCCGACGATGAAATTGTCGAACACGTAGTCCGGGCTGAGCACCATCTGCTCGGCGGCCAGGTCGATCCCCTCACCATCCGGACCACCGCTTCTTCGGGTGGAACCACCACTGGTTGTGGTCGGTGTCGGCTGCTCACACTCCTCAGGCGAAACGAACCGGACCGAGACGAGCATTCCGGTGACCGCCTGGGCGGCTTCCTGGAATGGTTCGGCGCAGGCCCGTTGCAGATAACGGAGTTGAACCGGTTCACGAACACAGAGACGAAGGACACCACCATCGAAGTCGACGGGTTCGATGTCATCGAACCATGCTCGACACATTCCTGGGTGATTCGATCTCAGGTGCGAGATCAAAGTGCTGCGAAGTTCCGGATCTGGTCTCGACATGTCGACAGCCTCCACGCGGCGTCTTCGCTCGTGAATCGACCTCACCCCCGAGGGAGATCGACCTCGTTCATGTACGGAACAACTCTCTTCGACCCATGAATCCCACCGGGTCGAACAGCAGAATGTAGAACCGATCGAATCCTTCGTCAACCAATCTTCCAAACTCGATTCGGTCGACCGAACACTTGACATTCATCCGGCGTTCGGTTCGGAATCCGGAACGGCCACCGCTTCGAGCTGTGCTTCATAGCGCCGACGATTCGTTCGGTGGTCCATCAGAAGATGGATGCGATCCGCGTCGTCACCGAGGGTCGCGATTCGTTCACGTGCTTCCGAGAGCAGTGTTCTTCGTGAGAGATGCACCAGCACGACGTGTTCGGCTTCCCACGTGGAAAGCAGTTCCGCGATGTCGTCGAAATGAAGGTGACGTCCGATTCTCGCCCGACTTCGATGATCGGCGTCGACGAAAGTGCATTCGGCCACGATGATCCTGGCCTTTGCGAATTCATCCCGCTCGAGGAAATCGCCGCGATCGGTGTCGCCGGTGTAGGCGATCAACGGAATCTCGGTGTTCGTGGTGATTTCGTCGCCGTCCGCCTTCATCCGTCGAAGTTCGCTCTGCGGAAGATCGCGGTATTCAGGCTTCAACTTGTGGCGGGTTTCGATGATCGAGAAACCGAGGCTCGGGCAGGTGTGGCGGGTCTCGATCGCGCGAATCCCGATGTTCTGCCGAAGCGGAACGTCGGAATCCGGTTCGATCGCGATGATCTCGTGCGGGGTCTTCTGTCGCTCGACGTCCACCCAGGAAGCCAGCATCCGCTGCAACGGCTCGACGCCTTCGGGATGGCAGAGCACCCGACCCCCTTCGAGCTTCTGGAAGAATCGCTGGCTGAACCAGTACGGGATCGCGCCGACATGATCCATGTGTGAATGACTGAGGGCGACCAGATCGCTGCTGAGCGAAGCCCGGGTGCACTGACCCATGTCGAAGGTCACGCCCAGTTCGGGGACGGTGATGGTGGTGTGCTCTCCTGCGACACTGAGTCCGTGGATTCGGTACGGAGGCAGGTAGAGGAATCCGGGCTGCCCGTCTCGGGGCGGCTGCTTGGGAATCATGTTGAAACTCCAGACACTCGGCGGAAGCCGGGCGTCGGACGGGGTGGATCCGGATCCTACTCGGTTCCCGGTCGGTTCAGTGATCCGATCATCCGAATCATCCGATCTGTATGGACGAGTCGGAAGATGATCGACCGATACCCCGTTCGACGCCGATCGAACCCAAGCGACCGCTCGGAAGAGCCGATCAATCCGGCATGGAAGAGACCCCCCGAACGAGTGAAAGTCCCCCCCTTCACAGCACCTACGAGAACGATCCCGACCTTCGGGATCTCGTGATGCGGTTCGTCGACGAACTCGATGGACAGGTGCAGTCGATCCGCGCGGCGTGCCTTTCCGAGGACTTCGCCACCCTTCGTCGGATCTCCCACCAACTCAAGGGCGCGGCGGGCGGTTACGGGTTCGATCCGATCGGTGACTGTGCCGCGAGGCTCGAAGACGACATGCTCGGGGACGAGATCGACATCTCCGATCTCTCCGAACGGGTCGAGGATCTGATCACCACCTGCCGGGCCGCCGTGCGTCCGGCCGACTCCTGAAGAACTCCGTCGGAGCAGGCATGATGCACGATGAACCGAAACGACCGCGGGTGCTCGCGATCGATGATTCGGATCTCGTACACCGACTCCTCCGGGCGAGACTTCGCCATGAGCGGATCGATCTCCATTCGGTCCACAACGCGATGGACGGGATCCGGGTCGCCCGGAATCTTCAACCCGAAGTCATCCTGCTGGACATCGATCTCGAGGATCTCGATGGATTCGAGGTGCTCGCACGACTCAAGGCCGATCCCCTGACCCGCGACATCGCGGTGATCTTCGTCTCCGCGAGCAATGAAACGATGGATCGGGTTCGAGGTCTCGATCTCGGTGCGGTGGATTTCGTCGGAAAACCCTTCGACGTTGGCGAGCTCAAGGCGAGGGTTCGATCGGCGCTGCGGATGCAGCGACTGGTGAGGATGCTCGCCCAACGGGCGCAGCTCGATGGATTGACCGGACTCTGGAATCGGGCCTACCTCGACGACCGGCTCGCGGCGGAAGTCGCTTCCTCGGTTCGTTATGAAAAACCGCTTTCCCTGGTCCTCTGTGATCTCGATCGATTCAAGAGCCTCAACGACGCCCATGGACATCCGTTCGGGGACGAAGTGCTCGAGCGTGCCGCCGCGGTGCTCGCAGGTGGTCGGTCACCGGATGTCGCATGCCGGTACGGCGGGGAGGAGTTTGCGTTGATCGCGCCCGGGACCGGTCTCGTCGACACGATGGAGGTCGCGGAACGTCATCGTGTCCGGATCAGCGAGATCGACTGGCCGGATCGTCCCGGAATCAGAATCTCGGCGTCGTTCGGTGTGGCGGATCTCGGATGCATCGATGGCGATCCGACGCCTGAGAAGTTGATCGCCGCGGCCGATCGAGCCCTCTATCGGGCGAAGGAGACGGGGCGGGATCGAGTGATCGGTGCGGACCGGGTCGACTGGCCGAGGATCGCCGGCTGAATTACTTCGAACCGTCGTTGGTTTCAACGGCATCCTGATCGGAATCGACCACCGGACGTGATCGGGCTTGCCTGATCGCCTCGATCTCCATCGTCGCCGGGAGGTCGAGATCCGCCCGGCTGATCGTCGCGGCCGTGCCCACCACGGTCGCGATTCTCAGCGAAAGCGGTCCGTCCAGATCCGGCGGACCGGGAACGAGCGGAACGTCGTCGACCAGCACCCGCATTCGATCGGAACTCCGCAGAACACGGATGGATCCGGGCTTACCGTCCTTGCCGATCGGTCCGGGGATCCTGATGCCGTATCCCGGTCCGTTCTTCATGTCGCCCAGCTGGATCAGCATCAACCCCTTCGTGATCGTCGCTTCGAGATCGAGCACCGACGGAAAATCGGGAATCGGCATCTTCGTGGTGACGGCACCCCCCGTCGCCGCATCGAAGTGGATCCCCGTCTCGTCCCGACGCACCCCCCCGTTCGATTCGATTTCGAACCCACTCGACGAAGCGCCGTCGAGAATCGATTCATTCTTCCGGATACCGAAGTCGGCGATCCGAATCCGACGCCAACGGACGTCACAGCGTCCCGAGTGGACCTGGAATCCGAACCGTCCGGTTCGATCGACGAAGTCGAGATGATCGATCGCCGGAACATCGTTGATCCAGGTCCGGATCCTGGGCCCGATCGCGAGAATCCGGATCGTGTTCCACTTGCCGGGGACGAACGCGTCCCGGGCGGTGACGTTGTCCTCGAGGGTTGCCAGCCATCCCCGTCGACCTTCGTCGTACAGACCCGTCGACCACGATCTTTCGGAAGGATCGATCTCGACCTGGTAACCGACCATCCGATCGTCGTCCGCCGTGCTTCGGATCTGAAACCCCGAATTCCCCCGGTTACGTTCGATCATGACCTGAAACTCGACGAGAAAGTCGCCGTAGCTTCGATCACTGGCGAGAAACGCGTTCCGGGGTGCGGCGCCTGATCCCTCGATCTCGAGATCACCATCCGGTCCCACGTTGAAAGCGAAGCGGACCGGACCTCCGGCCACGGACCAGCCTTCGGGAACCGCGTTCGGTTCCTGTGGGGCCGGAACGAGTGGTTTCATCTCGACGTCGCTCCACCACGGGGGCGTGACCTCGGTGTCGAGCTCCTGGGCGGAGACGGTGGCCGAGACCATCAGGATCCCGAAAAGACGACATCCGGTGACGAGAGGGTTGGATCTCATGCGTCGAGCATACCCATCAGGGCGGGATGGACGGCATCGAATGGAGTTTCGATTTCATGTTCGACGTCTCTACTCCTACACTCTGTACATGCTCCGAACCGCCTCGATTCGACTGATCGCGATCCTGGTTCCGATCACTTCCGCGCTCGCGCAGAACGGTGATCGATCCGGGGAGACCCAGCGCGATCTGCCGGAAGCATGGGTCCTGCCGCCCTCGCCGCCCCTCACCCCCGAGGCGGCGATGGAATCGTTCCAGCTTCAGCCCGGGCATCGGATCGACCTGATCGCCAGCGAACCACTGATCGGTGATCCCGTGCAGATCGCCTTCGATGGGAATGGCGATCTGTGGGTGGTCGAGATGCGTGGGTACATGCCCGATGCGGACGGCAACGGCGAGGAGGAACCGGTGGGTCGCGTGGTGAAGCTTCGGGATCGCGACGGAGACGGCGTGATGGACGACGCCGAAGTCTTTCTCGATCATCTCGTGCTTCCGAGGGGAATCGCCCCCGCCTTCGACGGTCTGCTGGTGATCGAGCCACCCAACCTCGTCTACTGTCGCGACCTCGACGGCGATGGTCGCGCTGACGACACCCAGGTGCTGGTTTCGGGATTCGCAGGCATCGAGAACCCCGAACATGCCGGAAACGGTCTTCGGTACGGAATCGACAACTTCTACGAGACGTCGCAGCACCACCAGTCGTTCCGACTGCGTGAAGGAAGCGACGGCGATCTCGAGATCGAGACACGTGACGTCCCGCGGCACGGTCAGTGGGGCGTCGCCCGCGACGATCTGGGCCGCCTCTACTACTCGCCGAACTCCGATCCGCTGATCGGTGACGCGATTCCAAAGCACTACGCCTCGCGCAATCCCGGAGCGAGTGGTCTTCCCGGTGTTCCACGCCGGATCGCGTCCGACCGCTCGACCTGGCCGATCCGCATCAATCCGGGCGTGAACCGCGGATATCAGAACCGGACCTTGCGAAAGGATGGAACGCTTCAATCCTTCACCGCCGCCTGCGGACCGGAGATCTTCCGGGGAACCATGATCGACGGCGCCTACGGCGATGCATTCGTGTGCGAGACGGCGGGGAACCTGATCAAGCGGTACGACCTCGTCGATCGAGACGGCGTTCCGGTGGCGTCACCGGTGTACGAAAAGAAGGAATTCCTCGCTTCCACCGATGAACGATTCCGGCCGGTGAACCTGCTGACGGGTCCCGATGGCGGTCTCTACGTGGTGGACTTCGCCCGCGGCGTGGTGCAGCATCGAATCTACATGACGTCGTGGCTTCGCAAACAGGTCGAGGCCCGGGGCCTGGCGAGTCCGATCGGCATGGGTCGGATCTGGCGAGTGGTCGACGAGGATGCGCCGGTTTCGATCGCATCCGTTTCGATCGCGTCGATGTCGGACCACGATCTCGTCGACGTCATCGACACCGACCCCAACGGATTCCGACGGGACACTGCGCAGCGCATTCTGGTCGAGCGTCGGGCGACCGGGATGGCTTCGATTCTCGGGAGCATCGCATTTGACGTCGACCGACCGATCACGAGCCGGCTGCACGCGATGTGGACCCTCGATGGAATGGAGGCGGTGGACTCCGCCCTGGTCGGTGCGCTCGTGTCGGATGGTGATCCGATCATTCGCGAACACGCGGCGCGGATCGCCGAGTCGATGCCGCCGGAAACGGCCGTGGGGCCGCTCGCGGAGCTCGCGCTCGACCTCCATCCCCGCGTCCGCATGCAGGCGGTCCTCTCGATGGGCGAACTTCCCAGCGAGCAATCGCTTCCCCTCTTCGACGCGGTGCTCGCGCGGAATGCCGAGGATCCGGTGATTCGAAAGGCGGTCCTGAGCGGACTCGCGGGTCGAGAGGTCGAGATGCTTCTCGGCCCCGGTGATCCCGGGAAGGATCACTGGCTCGGACGCGGCGGTGCCGCGCAACGGCAGGTGCTTCGGGAGCTCGCGGACAGCGTGCTCGCGTCTCGCCGCCCGGATGCGGTGACCGGCCTCGTGACCTTCGCCTCCGATGTCCGTTCGTCCGCACCCGCGACCAGCCTGCTGCTCCTCGATCGAGTCGCGGAACGAACGCGGCCGGATTCGAGGAAACCGAAGCCGATCATGCTGCTGGGAAGTCCGCAGGGTTGGAACGACATACTGGCCGCAACGCCGGAGGACTGTGATCCCCGAATCACCGAAGCAGCTCGTTCGATCGATCCGACGCTTCGCTGGGTCGGACGTCCGGGTGCCTCGAAGAAGACCGAGATCGACACTTCGGCCGACGGTCTGCTTGCACGAGGCCGTCGTCTCTACGGTCACTGCATGACCTGTCATCAGCCCAGCGGCAAGGGGCTGCCCCCGGTCTACCCCCCGCTCGCCGACAGCAGATTCGTCACCGGCGACCCGGAACGACTCGCACGAATCCTGCTTCATGGATTGCAGGGTCGGATCCGCGTCAACGGCCTGGTCTACAACCAGGCGATGCCGGCGGCGCCCTACGGAAGCGACATCGATCTTGCCGCGGTGATGACCTACATCCGACAGGCCTGGGACAACGATGCGGAACCGGTGACCCCCGAGTTCGTCGCTCGGGTGCGGGCCGACACCAAGGGTCGGGTCCAACCGTGGACGGCGAAGGAGCTCGAGCCGTTCGAGACCGAAGGTCTCGGGAGGATCAGCGCTGACCGATGACTTCGCCGACCGGCATGCCGGGAAGCGGCTGAAGCCGACCACCCGGCGTCACTCGCAGAATTCCCGCCGCATTCAGGTAGTTGAGGATCGCCACCTGGAGGTTTCGCTTCGCGGTGTCCCGGCGGTCCTCCGCATCCCGAAGGCCCGAGACCGCGGTGGTCCGGTCACGGGCGGTGGCTCGTGCCGGGGCGGCGTCGATCGACGCGATTCGATTGCGAGCGATTTCGATGTTCCGTTCCTGAAGCACCAGCGAGAACTGGGCACGGTCGATCTGACGGATCGCCTGCCGAACCGCGACCGCGGCGTCGTCGAGTGACTTCCCGTAGACCCGCTCGTCCTGCGCGAATCGGACCTGTGCCTGTCTCAACGCGACGGATTCATCCACCCGATCGAGGGGGAGACTGAGGAAGATGCCACCGCTCGCCCGGGTGTCACCGAGATTCAGATCCACGCCCTGGACCACACCCTCGCCACCGACCCGGACGTCACCGCGAAGATCGAGATCCGGAAGCAAACCGTTCTCGGCCAGATCGATCTGTCGCCGCGAGTCTTCGAGCTGATCACGGTTCGTCTGGAGGTCGAGTCGGTATTCGAGGGCGTACCGAATCGCTTCGTCGGGGTCCACCTTCGGTGTGGGGAGCTGCAGTTCTACCGGAATGATGACGATCGATCGTTCCGGGTCCATTCCGATCCGGACTTTGAATCGATCCAGGGAGAGTCGGTAGGCCTCCTGTTGACCGGCGAGATCATCAAGTGCGAAAAGCGTCTCCTGCCGGGCGAGGTCGGCCTGGAAGGGTTCCTGTCTGCCCGCGGCGACGAGCGCCGCCTCCCGTTCTTCGATCTGGCGGTTCAAGGCCAGTGCGCCCTCCGCATTCGCGATCGCCTGAAGCTGAAGCACCAGATCGAGATAGTCGGTGACGATCGAGACGTAGAAGTTCCGACGGAACGCTTCGAACGATCGAGACGCGTAGACCAGGTTCCGCTGCGCCTGCACGAGATTCTCCCGCGCGGCCATGCCCGCGCCTCGAAGCAGGGGAATCCTTCCTTCGATCACCACCGCGGCATCCTGTCGCCCCTCGTTCGCCGCATCATCGAGGTCCCGAGTCAGTCCGGCGAGGAACCTGGCGGTGACCTCGCCACCGTACGGAAGTCGCTGCCGCACTCCGAAGTCATTGGCCACTCGGAGCGCCGTCTCGTACCGCGTGCTGATCCCCTGACCGGCGTTGACCGTCGTCTCGTTGAAGAATCCCGGCTCGAAGAAGTGTTCCTGGACGATGAGCGAAAGCGCGGTCAGAAGATAGGTCTCCTCCGCGCCGGTGTACTCGGTGGCGTTCACCTGGGCGAAGGCGATCGCGCTGTCGATGGTCATGGATTCGGCGTCTTCCGGCGTCTCGCCGAGCCGTCGGATTCTCGCGATGATCGCCTCGGCTTCGTTCTCGGTCTCGCTCCGGCCGGTGAATTCCAACTGCTCGGGGAGGGGATCCCGAGTCGCCGGATCGTTGACCGCTTCGGTGTCCGCAGGGAAGGGATCCCCCTCCGGGTATTCCTCGATCTCGAGCTGGGGCGGCGGCGCATCACGGCTTGCGAGGGCCGCGTTCCGGGACACCACGAGATCGTCGGCCCGGATGTCGACCTGTCGGATCTGCTCGGCGCAGCCCGCGAAGGCGAGGCCGGCGAGTACCGAACAGCGAAGGACCGGGAATGGGATCGACAAGATCGACATGGGTGGATTCCGGAAGCGGCGAAAGACGGTGAAGACTGATGAACCGGCGGTCGCCGGTGGGGTTCTCGGAGGAATGGGAATCGGTTTCAAATGCCGATCCGGTGGGGAGGCCGCGATCGCGATTTTCCCGGTCTGAGGCATCTTGAAACGGGAAGGTACGCGAATGTCCGATCCCCGGGGGCCGATCGGCCGTACTCCGGCGGTCGGTTCCGGGCCGATTACGATGGATTCGGGAATGCGCCGCCTCCCTCGTTCATTTCTTTCGAAGAGAGAAACATGCCCCCAATCACCTTCGATGGCCGCAGCTTCCTCGTCTCTGGACGCCGTACGACCCTGTTCGGCGGTGGCTTCGAGTACGTCATGCAGGCGGAACACGATCGACGCGACCGCCTCGATTCGCTGGCTCGACTGGGATTCAACACCGTCGTCGCATCCTGTCCGTGGTTCCTCCACGAACCGACGGCAGGCCGCTTCGACTTCGAAGGCCGACTTGATGTGGGCCGCTTCCTCCGGGAGGCCCACGAGTCCGGTCTCCACGCGGTGCTTCGAATCGGACCCGCGATCGGCGCCCCGTTCGACGGTAGCGGACTTCCCACGTGGATCGGCGAGCGTGCCGATGTCGAACCTCGAACCGGCTCCCCCGGGTTCCTCGAGCTCGTGTCCCGGTGGTTCAGCCGCCTCTCCGAGGAGATCGTGGATCTTCAGGGTGACCGCGATGGGGGTGGACCCCTGGTCGCGATCCAGGTAGAGCACGGTTGGAACTGCGGATCGAAGGCCGCGGGCCGCGCCTATCTCGTGGAACTGGTCCGGTACGCCCGGGAGCGTGGCATCACGGTTCCGATTCTGACGTCCAACGGATTCTGGCAGGAGACCGAAGGCGCAATCGAGACCTGGGCCGGCTGGGACGACCTGTTCTCGAACCTTCGTCAGGTGTCGTCTCTTCAGCCCGGGAAGCCGCGCATCTGCACGATCGAACGACCCGCGGCGTCGGCGTACCACCGCCCCGGTGTGGCCAGCGTCGAGGCACCGTCCGGCGACCTCCCCGACCGAACCGTTCGTGCCCTGGCGGCGGGCGCCCAGACCATGATCGCCCATGCCGTCGATGGAGTTCTTCCCGCCGGCGTCGCTGGTCGAGACGTCGCAGGCGACATCGCCCCGAACGCCTTCGCGCACCCGTTGCTCGACGCGGTGGGCGATCCCACCGCGATCGGAACTTCGATGTCGATGATCGCCCGCTTCGCCCGTGACTTCGGTGGCGTGCTCGCGGATCTCGATCCGGATGACCAGCCGATGGTCGTCGACCCGGACGATCCGGCACCCGGGGTGGTCGCGGTTCCTCGTTCGGGTGGCGCCGGTTCGGCGACGTTCTTCTTCCGGAAGGGCGGATCCGAATCCGCATCGGTCATCGATGGTTCGGGGCGTCGCATCAGCGTGGATTTCGGAGATCGGGACTGGACCTGGACCCTGGCGGACGCGGATCTCGCCGGTCGTGGTCGACTCGACTGGACTTCCGCGATGCCGCTCGCCCTCGTCGGTGGTCGAATGCTGGTGCTCGCCGCCGCCGCCGGATCGGACGTCGAACTTTCGATCGACGGCCGTCCACTCTCGACGACCGCACCGCGGGCTCGTCGTGACGGTTCCGGTCCGGTCGTCGAATCACATGCGGGATTCACCGTGGTGGTGCTCAACGACATCCAGTCGCGAACGATGCTCGACGACGGTGACGGCGTCGTCATCGGCGCGTCACGCGTCTTCCGAGACGGATCGGCGATCCCCTGCGAAGGCATGAAGCCGTTCCGGATCGACGTCGACGGAACGAGGACCCCCGCGCCCCACCAGGATTCGACCCGGGCCGGACGCCGAATGATTCGAAGGTGGCGGGCCTGGTCCGAACCCGACTGTCGGTCACTCGATCACCCGCGTGCCGTTCCGGTCGACGAGGATCTCGGCCTCGCATCGATCGGTTCCGGGCTCTCCCACGCCTGGTTCACCGGCACCCTTTCGGTGCCGGCGAAACGGCTGGGTCGATATCTTCTCCTCGGCGGCCTCCGCGACGGCGACTGCTGGGTGGATGGAGTCAAGATCGCGGACGTCGAGGATGGCGAGATCGTGATTCCGGCGAAATCGCGTGGCCGGGAGATCGCGATGTTCCTCAGACACACGTCCCGATCGGTCGATGGCATTCATCATCCCGGGGATGGTGATCGGCCGGGTGCGCTGGTCGCGGTCGAACCGATCAAGCAGCTGACCACCGCCACCGTCACGATCGACCCGATCGATCCGTTCGAGACCGCAGCATTCATTCCGGATGCCGCGGACGGCGAACAGACCGTGGATGAAGCGACCGAATACAAGTTCACGCATCGCCGCAAGAGTCCGGTGATCCTCGAGGTCGGTCCCGGTTCGGCGGGCGTGGTCGTGGTCAACGGCACCATTTTCAGAATCTTCGGTCGTCACGGACTCCGTGAGATCATGTCGGGCACGGATGATTCGGCATTCAAGTCCGGTGCGAACTCCATTCGAATCGCCCTTCTCGAACATGCCGCCGAGGACGGTGATTCGCCGACGGTCTCGATCAGCGAGGTCGTCGCGGAGGTGGTTTCCGCGACCGGATGGCGGTTGCGACGGTGGGAGAGCACACCGGATCCCCGGATCGGTTCCTGGGTGGATGTCTCGGCGTCTGACGCAGAGGGCCCCCGCTGGATTCGCGGTGAAGTCAGGATTCCGGGCACTCGGACGGGATCGGAGCGATCCGGCCGACTGCGGATCGAGGGCGTGACCCGGGGGCGGATCCGAATGAACGGCTTCGATCTCGGCGGTTACGCTCTCCGTGAGCCGGGTGGACGGACCACCCGGGGCGCGAACTCGGTCGAACTGCCGATCCCCGCCGTCGCGCTCGCCGCGGACGGACCGATCGAGCTGCTGTTCTTCGACGAAGCGGGCGCCGAACCCTCGAAGGTGACGGTCGAGTACTGATCCTCCGGGGATGTCTCGGGTCCGGTTTCGGAATCACTCGATCATGGTGATGGACTTCATCGAAGATCAGGAGAAGGCCCGGTCCCGGACCGGCCGACTCGTCTTTCTCTTTCTGCTCGCGGTCGTCGGAACCGTGCTCGCGGTCTACCTGGTCGCGGCCGGCGTGATGGTCGTGATGACGCAGTCCGAAGAGACATCCGCCGGCTGGTGGGCGCCCGAACTGCTGGGTGTCGTCGGCGGTGGGACGATTCTGGTGATCGCAATCGGATCACTCGTCAAGACCGCCCAGCTCGCTTCCGGCGGCAAGGCGGTGGCGGAGTCGCTCGGTGGAACCCTCGTCCATGCCGAAGATCGGGATCCCGATCTGCGTCGACTGATGAACGTCATCGAGGAGATGTCGATCGCCTCGGGTTGCCCGATGCCGCCGGTCTATCTCATCGACGACGCCTCGATCAACGCGTTCGCCGCCGGCTTCGGTTTCGACAGCGCGGTGATCGGGGTCACTCGTGGTTGCGTCCAGCAACTTTCACGGGACGAGCTTCAGGGGGTCATGGCCCACGAGTTCAGCCACATCGTCCATGGCGACATGAAGTTGAACATCCGTCTGACCGGGCTGATCTTCGGGATCATGGCCCTGGGATTTCTCGGCTACGTCTGCTTTCGATTCATCGGACCGGTGCTCGCGAGATCTGGTGGCGGCAAGAACAACCCTGGTCCGGCCCTGGGACTGGCGGTCATCGTTGGTGGCCTCGCACTCATGGCGATCGGATCACTCGGCACGCTCGCCGCGCGTCTCATCCAGTCCGCGGTCAGCCGACAGCGTGAATACCTCGCGGACGCCGCGGCGGTGGATTACACGAGAAATCCTTCGGGCATCGCGGGAGCGCTACGCCGCATCGGCGGATTTCCGAAGAACGACCTGCGGCAGTCGGCTGCGAGTGAATTCCAGCACTTCTTCTTCACATCCGCGCTTTCCACCGCCTTCGCGACCCACCCACCGCTCGCGGATCGGATCGCCCGCATCGAGAACCGGCCACAGGCCGAGATCGAGGAAGCGATGGCGGACCGTTCTGGCGCATCCGAATCGCCGCCGCCGAACACCGCCGGGTTCGCGGGCAGCGCCCCGCCGATGCCGGACGTCACCGCGGACGCTCCCGAAAGTCGGGAGGTGCGAGCCGCCGAGCAGGTTCGCGAGAGCATCGCGCGGCTCGGAGATCCCGATGCCGATCACCTCGCCTACGCCCGCACGCTGATCGGATCGATTCCCGATCCGGTGCGGTCCGCGGTGCACGACACGATCGGGGCGAAGGCGGTGTGCCTGCTGCTTCTGGTCGACGACGACCCGGAAGTCCGGTCCGCCCAGGCCTCGGCCCTCTCCGAGAACCTGGACCCGCTGACCGTCGAAGAGATCCGCCGTCTTCGGGAGGTCGTCGCGGGCGCGGTGGGACGAAACCCCGAACTCCGACTGGTGCTGCTCGATCTTTCCATGCCGGCGCTGGCCCGGATGCCCGAGGAGGATCGACCTCGATTCATGGAATCGGTTCGCGCGATGCAGGAGGCGGATGGGCGGCTTGATCGCTTCGAGTGGCTCCTCGGTCGCATTCTGCGCGACCACCTCGTCGAAGGATCGAAGAAGTCGCGCCGCGGATCCGCCCGTCCGAATCGTTCGATCGCATTGCTCGAGGATTCGGTGCGACTGGTGCTCGCAATGCTCGCGTGGAGTGGTGCCCGAAACGAGAATCAGGCGCTGCATGCGTTCCGGGAGGGCGCTCGAAGGGCGAAGATCGGCGATATCGACCTTCCGGCCCGGACGGACTGCTCGGTCACGGGCCTGGATCGCTCGCTCGATCGAATCCGACGCCTTCGCTGGCGGGATCGATCCATCCTGCTCGATGCGGCGGTGGAGACGGTCTGTGCCGACGGGCACGGGACCCTGGCGGAGATCGAATTGCTTCGAGCCCTCGCCGCCGCGATCGAGTGCCCCATGCCGCCGGTGCTTCCGGGACGGTTACCATCCTGAAGCAACGACCGTGATTTCACAGATCAAGGAGTCCCGACGATGGTCGCAGCCTTCATCTTCATCGTGATCCTCGCGACCTTCGTGTCCATTCGACGCGATCAACGTCGACGATCGCTGATCCTCTTCGCGTCGTCGATGCTCTTCGTCACACTTCTTTTCCTGCACCATGCGACGGACACGCTCGGTCTCAGCTTCTGAAAACGGGGATTTGAAGTGGAAGCGATCATGAACGATCAAATCGAATCGACTCGATGGGAGAGGCTTTCGTTCGCGCTGCTGCACGTCTGGGTCCTCGGCGTCTGCTTCGTGGTGATCGGCGCCTTTCTCGTGCAGTTCGTCGGTCGGGAGCTTCCATGTCCGCTCTGCCTCCTCCAGCGGATGGCGATGCTCCTCGCGGCGATGGGACCGATGTTCATCATCCGTCGCGCGATGAGCGTCGATTCGAGACCCGCTGCCGACTTCTCGACGGGCTTCGGGATGTCGATCCTCGCATCGGTGCTCGGGCTCGCGATCAGTGGCCGACAGACGTTGCTT
This sequence comes from Hyphomonas sp. TMED17, assembly GCA_002172915.1. Taxonomy (GTDB): domain Bacteria; phylum Pseudomonadota; class Alphaproteobacteria; order Caulobacterales; family Hyphomonadaceae; genus Henriciella. The sequence goes on from NHBW01000014.1 coordinate 84,169, forward strand.
CACATTCTCCCCGGGGATCCAGGCTACGGCGGCGCGGTGTTCGGTCTGCACCTCTACACCTGGGCCTTCATCGTCTTCATCGTGGTGATCCTGGTGAGCGGCCTGACGCTGTCGGCGGGTTCGATGATGGTGGTCGGAACCCGTGGTGGGCGTCCGGCCGCGTGGTCGCGGATCACCGGCGGGGTGCTCGGTGTGGTGATCGCGGGGAACGTGGTGTCGGCGCTCTTTGAGAGCGGGACCGACTGGTTCCTTCCCGACAATCCGACGAACTACCAGCTCATCGAGGAGTTCCGGGAATTCCTGGAGACTCGCTCGAGCGCCGTGGATCCATCGGGTCAGAAGGCGAACTGAAGCTGGGTCCGGAAGACCGTCTGATCACCGTCGGTCGCGAGAATGCCGACGTTGCCGTCGACGTCCCAGTCGGCGGTGGAACCCCACGAGCCGACCAGTTCGAAGACCACCTTGAGCCGTGAATCCCCCGCGGGGATCCAGCTGGTGCCGATCGTCGCCATCGCGAAGTGAGACCGTGCTCCGTTCTCGACCGCACCCCATTCACCACGGGCGTACACGTCCCAGGTCGAGACCGGGAAGAAGGCGGTTTGCGCGACGGCGGCCCAGCGGCGACCACCATTCGTCTGGGAGACCGCTTCGTCCTGGTAGTAGGCGGCGGCCATGAGTCCGAACCCGCCCTGCTGCCAGGAGACATCGACCGTCGCCCGGGTCGCATCGCCGGAGATCGCTCGTCCGGTTCCGGTCGCGTAGTCACCCCAGTCGAACGAACCGCCGAATCCGAAGAGGAGACCGCGCTCGACGAGACCGGGATACGGATTGAACATGTACAACGCGTTCCAGTCTCCGAACGGCTTGATCTCGACGCGGGTCATCAGACCGGTCCGCTGGTTCTCCAGTGGATCGATGAAGGACTGCCCCCATCCGTTCGACAGCGTGGACCAGAAACGCCATTGGTCGAACTGACGGCCCACGAGGATTCCTTCGGGCTGCCCGGCGTCGAACTGACCGGCCACGAACGACAGGGACGTACCGAGTTGTTCGTTCGGATTGATCGCCTGCTCGAGCGAGAAATACTCCGAGAGAATGCCCGCCTGGATGAACAGTCCGCCCTCGAACTGGTGCTGGACGAAAGCGTAATTCGGGTTGAACGTTCCTTCGGGACCGACTTCGGCACAGATGCTGTACGACCATTTCGGACCGAAGACGGTCCCGGCGAGCGAGAGCCAGAGGGTCTCGAGGCTGAATCCATACCGGGTCGGTTCGGACGCCGTCGAATTGAGCACCCAGTCGTACTGCATGATCACATCGGCCTCGAGCGTGAAATCTCCATCCGCCGATGCGATTTCGTTCCAGGCCCGCCCCGAGCGATTGGTCCGCAGTTCGGCGTCGGTGACCATCCGCCGCACCTCCATCCGGCGAGTCGCGTCGAGGGATGCCTCCATCCGCTCGTCGCGGAGGATCCCGATCTCCATCCGGAGCGCGTCGATCTCGATCTGCACCGGGTCGTCGATCCGGATCAGCGGATCTTCGCTCGCGAAGGCGACGCGACTCGAAACGACGCCCGCGAGAAGCAGGATCAGTCGTGCGGCATGGATGGTCGAAGACATCCGGTCACCTTATCATCGTTTTACATCCCTTCGGAGCAGACCACACATGAGAGTCCATCGCGGAATCACGCTCGTTCTGATGGTCCTGTTCTGCATGACGAAGCCGACGCCCGCGGTCGGGACCGCGACGCTGCTTTCAGAAAACGATCTGCGCTGGGTCGACGGTGACACGCTGGATGTCGAGGGACGCGCCTTCGAAGACCGAAGCTCGCCCTGGGACCGACTTCCCGCGAAGGCCGAGTCGATCGTTCGACCGCCGGTCTGGGGGAATTCCCGACATTCGGCGGGGATCGCGATCCGGTTCATCTCGGATTCACCGACCATCGCGGCCCGTTGGCATCTCACCAGCGAACGCCTCGCGATGCCCCACATGCCGGCGACCGGTGTGAGCGGCGTCGATCTCTACGTGCGGATGGAAGGGCCGTCCGGACCGATCTGGCGATGGGTCGCCAACGGTCGTCCGTTCGCGGTGGAGAACGAGCGGATCCTGGTGTCCGCGCTTCCCGCGGTCTCGCGGGAATGGCTTCTGTACCTCCCGCTCTACAACGGCGTCGAGTCGATCGAGATCGGGATTTCGGAGAACGCCTCCATCGCGCCGGCGGTGAGTCGAGATCGACCGATCGTCTTCTACGGAACGTCGATCACGCACGGGGCGTGCGCTTCGCGACCCGGCATGGCGCACGTCGCGATCCTCGGCCGTCGACTCGATGTCCCCGTGGTCAATCTCGGGTTCAGTGGAAGCGGAACCCTTGATCCCGAAATCGCCGATCTGATGGCGGAGATCGACGCGTCGGTCTACGTGCTCGACTGCCTGCCGAATCTCGACGGAGGGAAGGTCGCGGCGAGGGCCGCGCCGTTCGTACGAAGACTTCGATCGCTTCGACCGACGGTCCCGATCGTGCTGGTGGAGGACCGGACCTATTCGGATTCGATCTTCAACCCATCGAAGGAACGTCGCAATCGGGAGAACCGGGCCGCCTTGAAAGCGGCGCATGCGGCGCTGCTGCGGGAAGGCGTGGATCAGCTCTTCTATCTCGAAGGCGACATCCTGCTCGGCGATGACGGAGAGGCCACGGTCGACTCGTCGCATCCCACCGATCTCGGATTCATGCGACATGCGGATGCCTTCGGCCCCGTGCTTCGCGCCGCGATGCGTGCTTCCGCTGGAGAAACGTCGGAGCGATCCGGAGACGATCATGGAAACCGGTGACGTCGTGAAGCCGCCGAGTTCCCGGGTGAAGCGGATCGCGTTGCCGGCGGGACCGGTTCTCGCCTTCGCCTTCACCTTCGCACTCCGGGCGGGCGGTCTGGAACTCGACGATTCGATGCTCGCCGGCGTGACCCTGTGGTGCGCGATCTGGTGGGTGACCGAACCCGTTCCCGTCCCTGCGACGAGCCTGATTCCGCTGGCGTTCCTGCCGATTCTCGGCCTGCTGGATCACAAGTCGACTGCGAACGCCTACGGAGACAGCCTCATCCTGCTTCTGATGGGCGGCTTCATGCTGAGTCGTGCGATGGAGAGCACCGGCACCCACCGGAAGGTGGCGCTCGGGGTGGTGAAGGGCGTCGCCCGACTCGGCGGTCGGGGTGGACGGAGCGTGGTGCTCGGCTTCATGGTGGCGACCGCCGTGTTGTCCATGTGGATTTCGAACACCGCGACCACCCTGATGATGCTCCCCGTCGCCCTGGCGGTGATCGCGGGCGCGAGCGATCGGAAGATGGCCATTCCGTTGCTGCTGGGGATCGCCTACGCCGCCAACATCGGAGGCATCGGGACCCCGATCGGCACGCCCCCGAACATCATCTTCATGGGCGCGTTCGACCAGCTGGGGGTTCGAGACGGTTCCTACGGATTCCTCGAGTGGATGAAGGCCGGGGTCCCGGTGGTGGTGATCTTCGTGCCGATCGCATGGTGGTGGCTCACTCGGGGTCTCGGCGGCGATGAGACCTTCGATCTGCCCGAGGGCGAACCGTGGACCCAGGGTCAGCGTCGCGTGATCGTGATGTTCTCGATCGCCGCCGGACTCTGGATCTTCCAGAAGTACCCCGCACTCCCCGTCGAATGGTTCGAAGGAATCGGCTGGGCGAAGGGCGGAGGCTGGACGGGCTTGCTGGGACTGGCGACCGACGGCGCCCTCGATGCGCGAATGTCGGGATCCGCGACGGTCGCCGCGCTGGTCGTGGTGCTGCTGTTCGCGTTTCCCGACGGCGACGGCGGCCGTCTTCTGGACTGGGATCACGCGAAGACGATTCCCTGGGGCGTGCTCCTGCTCTTCGGCGGTGGCATTGCGCTGGCGCAGGCGTTCAAGTCGACCGGGTTGAGTGAAGTCATCGCGGGAAACCTCGGTGGCATGAAGGACATTCCCATTCCGGTGATGGTCCTCATCGTCTGCCTGCTCACCACCTTCCTGACCGAAATCACCAGCAACACCGCGTTGACGGCGTTGTTGATGCCGATTCTCGGGGCCACGGCGCTCGCCCTCGAGGTCGATCCGGTGATCCTGATGGCGCCGGCGGCCATGAGTGCCAGTTGTGCGTTCATGCTCCCGGTCGCCACGGCCCCGAACGCGGCGGTCTACGGGACGGAGAAGGTTCCCATCGACCGCATGGTCCGGGAAGGCTTCGTGCTCAACCTGATCGGGGTCGCGATCATCTCGACGCTCGCGATGTTCCTGGTCTCGAAGGCCTCGGAGGGGGTCGATGCGGATCTGTTGCCGGATGCACCCGCGGAATCCGCGGCCGAGGTCCGACGTTCGGTGGAATCTTCAGAGGTGTCCGAATCCAGCCACGCCGGACGACGAAACAAAGTGACCTCCTGATCAAATCCGCCCATGCCGATTCAATCCATCCATCCTCACCCCCATGCACCGCTCGTTCACGAGCATTCGCATCTCCATGGTTCGCCCGGGGGACGGTGATAGGGATCGAACCCGCGTGACGCAGGACGATCATCGACGCCGGCCCCTCGAGGCCGGCGTCGTTTTTTCAGGTGGTCGCATGGTGACCCCGACGAAGCCGAGCCCTTCCAAGGCCCCTTCCGGGATTACACATGTCCAGCTTCACACCACGCCGCGCCAGCACGGCCGAGCCCGTTCCATCCACGTCGTCGGCTGAAGCATCCGAGACGGAAACCCGGCTCCGACTCTGCCTGCCCAAGGGGCGGATGCAGGGAGGGGTCGAGTCACTCCTCGCGGATGCAGGTCTGCGGGTGCGCCCGACGAGCCGGGGATATCGACCGAGCATCGAGGGAATCCCGGGCGTCGCCGCGAAACTGATGAAGCCTCCCGCCATCGTCTCCATGCTTTCGGAGGGCTCGAGGGATCTCGGTTTCGCCGGGGCGGACTGGGCCCGGGAGTCGGGCGCCGACCTGGTCGAGATCCTCGACACCGGTCTCGATCCGGTCCGGATCGTGACCGCGGCGCCGGACGGATTCGACCTCGAAGCATCGGGAACCGTCCGAGTTGCAAGCGAGATGCCCAACGTCGCCGCAGACTGGGCTCGCGAGCGAGGCCTCCGGATCGTTCCCGTTCGGAGCTGGGGCACCACCGAAGTGCTTCCCCCGGAAGATGCGGACGTCGTCGTCGACGTCGTCCAGACCGGGGCGACCCTCGAGGCCAACGGCCTTCGAATCGTGGATGTCGTCATGCAGTCATCGACGCGGCTGTACGCGAGTCGCGAAGCCGCGGAGGATACGACTCGACGTCGCTTGATCGATCGGGTGGCGAATCTGATCGAATCGGTGCTGGAAGCGCGACGGCGGATGCTGGTCGAGTTGAACGTGGATGAGGATCGTCTCGATGCGGTGCTCGCGGTGCTTCCGTGCATGCGACGACCGACGGTGTCACCACTGGCCGGCGGTGGATTCGCGGTTCGATCGGCCGTCCCGCGTTCCGACGTCGCGACGCTGGTGCTCGAACTCAAGGAAGCCGGGGGAACGGATCTCGTCATCAGCGAGCCGAGGCAGGTGATCCCTTGAATTCCCAGACCGCCATCCGACCGGTCGTCCCACCGGTGAACGCCGAGTCCACGCGCAGACGCGATCGAGACTCCCTCGGACGCCCGATCGACCTTCGACTCGATGCCAACGAGTGTCGTTCCACCGACGCTTCGTTCGAGGCCGGCTTGACCGGTGGGACCGGCATGGATCTCGCGGCCTATCCCGACCGCCGATCGTTGGAGTCCGTGATCGCGATGCGGGCCGGGATCGACGTCGGCCGAGTGGTGGTGACCGCGGGCGCCGACGACGCGATCGACCGGATCTGCCGCGAATTCCTGGCACCCGGCGCCGGCATCACCCTGCTCGATCCCACGTTTCCGATGTTCGAGCGGTTTGCCGGGTCGTGCGGTGGCCGGGTGGATCGCGTGGTGTGGATGGAGGGCGATTTTCCGATCGAGGCGGTGATCGAATCCGGCCGGAACGCCGCCGTCGTCGCCCTCGTGACTCCGAACAACCCGACGGGTCTTTCGATCCCGAGCGACGCGATCCGCCGGGTTCGCGAGGAACTCCCCGACGCGCTCCTGGTGATCGACCTCGCGTACGCGGAGTTCGCGACCTCCGATCCGGGGGCCGAGCTCCGTGACCTTCCGAACACCATCGTGATCCGGACCTTGAGCAAGGCCTGGGGCCTCGCCGGACTGCGGGTCGGATGGACCGAGTCTTCGCCGGCGATCGCCTTGAAGATCCGCGAGTCGGGTGGGCCCTATCCCGTCGCCTCGGTCTCCCTCGACATCGCCTCGAAGACGCTCCTCGACCCATCGACCGAAGCGGCGATGTGGAACCGGGTCGAACGCATCCGGTCCAATCGAGATCGGATGATCGACTGGCTGGATCGCCGCGGCATCGAGCGACTGCCTTCCGAAGGCAACTTCGTCCTGATGAATCCCGCCAACGCTCGATGGATCGCGGATGCCCTGGCGTCGGCGGGAATCGCGGTCCGAACCTTCCGCGAATCGGTCGTGGACGGTTGGATCAGGATCACGATCCCCGTCGATTCGATGGATCTCGACCGGGTTCTCGACGTGATGGACACGGCCTTGAGGCCGGAAGCGATCATCTTCGATCTCGACGGCGTGATCGCCGACGTGTCGCGTTCGTACCGGGTCGCGATTCGCACGACCGCGGAAGCGTTCGGCGCGGTGGTCGAAGCGGGTGCGATCGAGTCGATCAAGGCGGAAGGTGACGCCAACGATGACTGGGTCCTCACTCGCCTTCTGATCGAACGGAGCGGTATCGGCGTCGATCCCGACGCGGTGACCGAGGAATTCCAGCGTCGGTATCTCGGTGAGGGCGATCGGCCGGGCCTTCGCGACCGCGAGTCGATGCTGATCGATTCGACGTTCCTGCCTCGGCTTCGAGCGCGAATGCCGATCGGTCTGGTGACCGGACGCCCGCGCGCGGAAGTCATCTGGTTTCTGGACCGTTACGAACTGACCGATCGCTTCGACGCGGTGGTGGCCCGCGAGGATGCCCCGCTGAAGCCGTCGCCGCTGGGGATTCGGTCGGCGATGAAGGCGATGGGGGTCGGACGGGCGTGGTTCGTCGGTGACACGGTGGACGACGTGGCGGCCGCGAAGACCGCGGGACTCATTCCGATCGGCGTCTCCGGGGATGACGCCGGCGACTCGATCCTGTTCGGTGCCGGTGCGGCCCGGGTGGTCCGGCCGGGTCCGGCGATGCAGCGATTCATCGAGGGTGTGACGCCATGATTCCGACGAGCAAGACCGAATCGACTGAAACCTCGTCTGCAGGACGCACCGGAACCTTCCGCCGAGCGACCCGGGAGACCCGGATCGAGGGTCGGATCGACCTCGATCCGGTCGAACCGACCGTCGACATCGCCACCGGAATCGGCATGCTCGATCACTTGATGACGGCGTTCGCGGTGCACGCCGGAATCGGACTCGAAGTCCGCTGCGACGGTGATCTCGAAGTCGACGATCACCACGTGACGGAGGACTGCGCCATCGTGCTCGCGACCCTGATCGGCGAAGCCCTCGGCGATCGCACCGGCATCGAACGGTTCGGTTGGGCGCTCGTCCCGCTGGATGAATCGCTGTCTCGGAGCGCGATCGATCTGGCCCGGCGTCCCAGCGCAACCATCGACCTCGATCTCCTCCGTCCTTCGGTCGGTGGCCTGGCGTGCGAGAACGCCACGCACTTTCTCGAGACGCTCGCGCTCACCGCGCCGTTCACGCTCCACGTCCGGGTGCTTGAGGGTCGAAACGACCACCACAAGATGGAATCCGCGTTCAAGTCGATCGCGGTGGCGTTTCGAGCCGCGATTCGAACCTGTGATCGGATGACCAGCACCAAGGGAGTGCTCTGATGGATCGAAGCATCTACATCGTGGATACCGGGGTGGCGAACATGTCGTCCATCGAAGCGGGGTTCCGACGCCTGGGGGTCCCGGTGGTTCGGGGCGTCGATCCCGGCGTGGTCGCCACCGCGACGGCCGTCGTGCTTCCGGGCGTGGGCAGTTTCGCAGCGGGCATCGCCGCGATCGATCGGAACGGTCTTCGGGCCTCCATCATCGCTCGCTTCGACGAGGGCCGGCCCATCCTCGCCATCTGCCTCGGACTCCAGATGCTGTGTCGAGGCAGCGCCGAGGCGCCGGGCGTCGCGGGACTCGGCGTGATCGATGCGGCGATCGAGGCGATGCCGCCGGCGGCGGTGCGACCTCAGATGGGTTGGAACCGGATCGAGGCGTCGGGTGGCCCGATGCTCGATTCGGGAGACGCCTACTTCGCGAACGGATTCGCGTTGCGATCGGCGCCCGCGGACTGGAAGGCATCGTGGAGCGAAGACGAAGGCGACTTCATCGCCGGACTCGAACGTGGACGAACCGTCGCCTGTCAGTTCCATCCCGAGATATCGGGGCGCTTCGGGGCCGGGATCCTGGCGCGGTGGACCGAATCCGCCTTTGAAGCGGAGGTCGTGCGATGCGTCTGAATCGAATCATTCCCTGTCTCGATCTGCGTGATGGACGGGTCGTGAAGGGCGTCCGCTTCGAAGGTCTTCGGGACATCGGGGACCCCGTCGAGATCGCCGGTCGATATTCGGACGCGGGTGCCGACGAGATCGTGGTGCTCGACGTGTCGGCGACCTCCGAAGGTCGATCCGCGACGCCGGCGCTGGTGCGCCGGATCCGGGAGGTGGTCGATGTTCCGGTCGTGGTCGGAGGTGGGATCGGCGACGTCGAGACGGCGAATCGCCTGCTTGACGCCGGCGCCGACAAGGTGAGCGTGAACACCGCCGCGGTGATGCGGCCGGAACTCATCGAATCGCTTCGCGATCGCTTCGGTCGGCAGTGCGTGGTGATCGCCATCGATGCGATCCGCCGCGACCGGATGGGCTGGGAACTCCTGGTTCGATCGGGCCGGGGTCGGACCGGACTCGACGCGATCGGATGGGCGAGCCGCGCGGTGGATCTGGGTGCCGGGGAGATCCTCCTCACCAGTCACGATCGCGACGGCACGCGATCGGGGTACGACCTCGGACTGATTCGATCCATCACCCGTGCGGTATCGGTGCCGGTGGTGGCGAGTGGCGGCGCCGCCTCGTGGCGGGACTTCGCAGCCGCGTTCGCGTCGGGTGCCACCGGCGCCCTCGCGGCCGGTGTGTTTCACGAGGGTCAGGTGGGGATCGGCGATCTCAAGCGATCGTTGCTCGCCGCAGGAAAGGAGATTCGGACATGCTGATTCCATCGATCGACATTTCAAAGGGGCGCGCCGTCCAGTGGAGGCAGGGCCGGGAGTTCCTGCTCGACGGCGGAGATCCCTTCGTGCACATGAACCGATTCGCGCGTCTCGGCGAGGTCGCCATCGTCGATCTCGACGCCGCGGTCGGTCAGGGTGACAACCGTGACCTCATCGAACGACTCTGTCGTCGAGGACGGTGTCGGGTCGGCGGCGGTATCCGAGATCGGGCGACCGCGGTGCGGTGGCTCGATGCGGGTGCCAGCAAGGTGGTGATCGGAACCGCCGCGACCCCCGAACTGCTCTCGACGCTGCCCCGCGAACGGGTGATCGCCGCGGTGGACGCCTGGGACGGCGAGGTGGTCGATCGAGGCTGGCGTCGGCGCACGGGTGAGACCGTCGAAACCCGGATCGAGCGACTTCGACCCTTCGTCTCGGGATTCCTGGCGACGTTCGTCGAACACGAGGGTACCGGTGCGGGGCTGGACCTCGAACGCGCCAAGCTGCTGCGGGGACTGGTCGGTGACCGTCAGCTGGTGGCCGCGGGCGGGACGAAGTCCGTGGAGGAGATCGTGTCGCTCGACCGAATCGGGGTCGACGTCCAGGTCGGACGCGCGCTGTATGAAGAAGGGCTGGATCCAGCGGAGATCATCGGCGGACTGCTTCACAGCGATCGGCCGGACGGTCTCTGGCCGACCGTGGTGTGTGACGAGTCGGGTGCGGCGATGGGACTGGCGTGGTCGAATCCGGCGAGCCTGGGTCGCGCGCTCGACACCGGTCGTGGCGTTTACTGGTCACGACGTCGCGGACTCTGGGAGAAGGGATCGACGTCGGGTGCCGAACAGGAACTGGTCCGCGTCGACCTCGACTGCGATCGGGATGCGATCCGATTCACGGTGCGGCAGCGTGGCGCAGGCTTCTGTCACGAGGGCACCTTCGGATGCTGGGGCGACCGGCAGGGCGTCCCCGCGATCGCCGACCGGATCACCGATCGGATCCGGACGTCGGATCCCGAATCGTACACCGCCCGGCTCGCGTCCGATGCAGGTCTCCTTCGTGCGAAGCTCGTGGAGGAGGCCGGTGAACTCGCGGACGCGGTCACCACCGACGAGACGGTCCACGAAGCCGCCGATCTTCTCTACTTCACGCTGACCACGCTCGCGAGTCGCGGCGTCGGACTGGACGCGGTCGTCGCCGAACTGGAACGTCGAACCGGTCGTCTGACGCGTCGCGGTGGAGAAGCCAAGACCCCTGATCTGGAGATCACGTCATGAACGAATCTCTTCTTCCAAATCGGTCGGTGGATGCGGCGATCGAAAGGACTCCGGCGGTGGTTCCCGAGGCCCTGGCCTTCGCCGGTTCGATGCTCGACGCGATTCGAGCCGGCGGCGAACCGGTGATCGTGGCGCAGATGGACCGATTCGACGAACGTGGCCCGGGCGATCCGGTGACGATGGATCGCGATCGGATGCGCCTGGCGGTGGATCGCGTTCCCGCGGCGTCGAGACGCATCATCGAATCGGCGGCCACGCGGATTCGATCGTTCGCCGAGCGGCAGTTCACGGCGCTTTCTCCGGTGCGGATCGCGTCCGGACCCGCTTCGGGCGGAGGATTCGAATCCGGTCACGACCTCGTCCCGATCGAATCGGTGGGCTGCTACGCCCCCGGTGGTCGGTACCCCCTGCCGTCGAGCGTCCTGATGACCGCGATTCCGGCTCGGGTGGCGGGCGTCTCGATGGTTCGAGTGGCGAGCCCGAATCCCACCGAAGCGATGCTTGCGGCAGCCTGGTTCGCCGACGCCGACTCGGTGCTGGGTGCGGGTGGCGTGCACGCGATCGGCGCGTTCGCCGAAGGATGCTTCGGTACTCGATGCGACATGATCGTCGGTCCGGGGAACCGCTACGTCACGGCGGCGAAGGCGCTGGTCGCCGGGCCGGTTCACGGACCGGTGAAGATCGACGGGATCGCGGGCCCGAGCGAACTACTGATCCTCGCGGACGGGGATGCGGATCCCGAGGTGATCGCCGCGGATCTGATCGCGCAGGCCGAACATGATCCGGACGCGGGGGTCTGGGTCGCCACCACGGCGTCGTCGGCCGGTTCGAACATCCGATCCGCGGTGCGGCGGCGGTTGGAATCGCTGCCGGAACCGAACCGTGCCAATGCGACCGCCGCGCTCCGCCGGGGCGGCGTCTTCCGAGTGGACGACCGGGACGGACTTGTGATGATCGCGGACCGGATCGCCGCCGAACACCTCGAGATCCTGACCGAGGATCCGGATGAAATCGCGGGGCGGGTGCGTCACGCCGGCGGGGTGTTCATCGGCGGTGGTGCGGGCGAGGTCTTCGGGGACTACGGGATCGGACCGAACCACGTCCTTCCCACCGGGGGAACCGCACGATTCACCGCCGGGCTTTCGGTGCTCGATTTCCTCCGGGTCCGCACCTGGCTTCGGGCGTCGCCGACGGGACCGAAGACGAAGGACATCGAGGAGATCGCGGCGTTCGCGCGGATGGAGGGGCTCGAGGGTCATGCCCGGGCCGCNGAAGTCCGGATCGGTTCGCAGCGAATCGAACCGCTTGTCCGCGTCGAGGTCGAATAAGATCCGGACATGACGACCCCCACCCGACCGGATCTCGTGTTGCTCGACTTCGACGCCTGGGCGAACGAGCGGCTCTTCGACGCGTGCGAACCCCTCGATGACGCGGCGCTCGACCGGACCTTCGAGATGGGGATCGGTTCGCTTCGCGCGACCATCGCCCATGATCTCGGTGCGATGATCGGCTGGACCGGGGTGCTTCGCGGGGAGGAGGATCCCTTCGCCGCGATGCGGGACGACCCGCCGCGGACCATCGAGGCCTTTCGAGTACGACAGCGCGAGGCGAATGCGGCGTTTCGTTCGGCGGCGCTCGAGGGGGATTTCGCGGATGTGATCACCCGGGAACGGGAGGGAACGACCTACACCTTCACCCGTGGAGGCATTCTCGCCCACGTGACCACGCATTCGATGCATCACCGTGCCCAGTGCATCAACATGCTTCGCCAGCTCGGAATCGCCGACCTGCCGGAGAGCAGCGTCTTCCAATGGATGAATGCGCACCCACCGACGGATTGATCGCGCTCGATCGGCGCCGATAATCGAAGGCTCGGTCGTCATTGCAGGGTGAACATGGTCCATAACCACGCCGATCTGATCCGGTAACTCGAAATCGATCCGCGATGCGGATGGATCGGCGATCGCGTCGAAGAAGTACCCAGCGACGGGAACACACCGACGCTTGCAGCTCACCCGGTCGAGACGAACTCGACACCGAAAACTCCCAGAGACCGACTCACGACGCCGAGGAACCGGCGCCGCCCGGGATCGCCTCGGCCACTCGGGCCACGAACCAGCAAGAACCAGCACGAACCAGAAGGAACCGACATGAACACCGACCTCTTCATCGAAAGCCTCTTCGCCTCGCTCGTCTCCGGAAACCGCAACGCCTCACGGCGGCTCGTCGAGACCGCGATCGATCACGACATCTCCGCGGACATCATCGCTCGAGAGGTCTTCTGGCCCACCATCAACAACATCACCACCCTCTACCGACAGGACCAGATGACGCGGCTCGCCCAGCAGTACGCGACTCGGGCCCTCAGCGGTCTCATTTCGCAGAACCAGGATCGATACGAAGCCAAGCCCGCCCGCGGCCGATCGATCTGCATGTTCTGCGGACCCAACGAACTCGATGACCTTTCGGGCCGACTGATCGCCGATCTGCTCGAAGCCGATGGTTATGAAGTCACCTACGGCGGTGGAAACATCGCCGACGACGACATCATGGCCGAGGTTCACGAGCGTCGCCCCGACATCCTGCTCATGTTCAGTTCCGGCGGTTCCGACGCCCCGGGCATCCGTCAGCTCATCGATCAGATCCGCGGCATCAACGCGATCCCCGAGATGCAGATCGTGGTCGGTGGTGGAATCTTCAACCGAGCCCCGGGCCTCGCCGAAGAGATCGGCGCCGACCTCTGGGCGACCGGACCCGACGATCTCATGGAGCAGCTCGAGGCCTACCCCGAAGTCCGGGCGAACCTCGAAGAGCGCACCGTCGGTCGCGGCAAGACGACGAAGGCCGCCTGATCCGGCGTCACCACGCCATCCAGAGCGAAGCGAAGGGTTCACACCCTCCGAAGCGCCGCCCGGTCCCCCGACCGGGCGGTGTTCTTTTGCGGTCGGAACCCGATCGAAGGTCCCGAGGGTCAGACGGTCGCGGGGCGACGAAGACCGCCGATCGGATCGTCGTTCCGACGGCCGCACCACCAGATCATCCCGAGTCCGATCGCGATCATCACGGCGCTGAGGCCGGCCGCGGGCCAGATGCTCGAGACGCCCCAGTTCGTCAGGTACTGGGCGCGGAACTGTTCCGAGACGATTCGCATCACGCCGTATCCGATCATGAACCAGCCACCGATGATCCCGGGCTTGCGCGGTTTCCACCACACGATCGCGAGCAGCGCGAACAGCAGGAGGCCGTCAGTGCAGGCTTGAAACAACTGGCTCGGGTAGTACGCGGTCAGATAGGAGGCGATCGCATCCGAAACATCGGACCGGCCCGTGTACACCGCATCGCGAAGCGTCTGTCGTCCCCACTCCCCGTTCGGGTTGGACACCATGGTCGCGAGCCCGTCGACGTTCGCCCCGTTCTGGAAATCGGGGTCGAGCATCTCGTCGGGATACTTCACGGCCCACCACGGGGCATCGGCCTGTCGTTCGGCGGAAAGTGGTCGGCCCCAGAGTTCACCGTTGACGAAATTGGCGATTCGACCCAGTCCGAGACCGATCGGGGCGCAGATCGCGACGCAGTCGACCAGGTGCCACGGCGTGATCCGATTCCGAAGTCCATAAAGAATGCAGGCCGCCATCACGCCCAGGATCCCGCCGTGACTCGCCATGCCGCCCTTGTGGATCTCGAGCACGCCCCAGAACGGGAACGAGCCGGAGAACGTCCACAGGAGATCGATGGAATAGAAGAAGACGTAGCCCAGGCGACCACCGACGAGCACGCCGACGACCATCCAGGTCATGAAGTCGCCCACCTGCTCCGGCTTCATCAGTCCTCGGCCCGTCTTCGCCATCCAGCGGAGGATGAACCAGCCGGCGATGAAGCCGGTCAGGTAGGCCAGCCCGTACCACCGGACCCCGAACCCGTCGCCGAAGCGAAGGGCGAAGGGTGAGAGGTCGTGGACATAGGCGGCGGCGAGGGTCGGCATGGGAAGGTGAATGTTACGGGGCGGACTCGACCTTCGAGCAGGCGACCTTGGAACCGTGGATACTCTGGGGCGAGTCATGCACGAGACCGCCGACCATTTCGTCCAGCATCTCTTCGACCTCTACGGTCCGATCGCGGTGTTCGGGCTGCTGGTCATCGCGGGCGTGGGGCTGCATCTGCCGGAAGATCTCATCGTCATTCCCGCCGGTTGGGAGATCGCGGCCGGGAAGTTCCCGATGTTCTGGACGGTGCTTGCCGCCTACCTCGGCGTCACCGGCGGCGACACGCTGTGGTTCCTGGTCTGTCGGAAGTTCGGAGGCCGCCTCGTCGGGACGCACTGGTTTCGCAAGCAGGCGCATCCGAAGCGTATCCTTCAGGTCAAGGCCCTCTACGACCGGCATGGGACGTGGGTGCTGCTCGTGTCGCGTTTCATTCCCGGATCGAGAACCGTCGGCGTCGCGGTCGGCGGACTCGTGCATCTCTCGTGGGGCGTGTTCCTGCTGGTCGAACTGTCGACGGCGATCCTGAGCGTCGGATTCCAGCTCGGTCTCGGGTACGCCGCGCAACGGGGGCTCTCGACCAGCGGGCCGCTGCACTGGGTCACCATCGGCGTCGGCGCCATCCTCGTGATCACGATCCTGGTGATGCTGGTCGCGTGGTGGCGTCGGTCCAAGACCGGCAAGACCCGCATTCCCCGTGCTCGGGCGTCATGGCTTCGTGAACAGCGGACCGGCGCCGCGCCTTCGGCGTGACGCGGACCGAGGCGCCGCTCAGGCGATCCAGTCGTGCATCACCTTGCCGTGGACGTCGGTGAGCCGCATGTCCCGTCCACCGAAGCGGACGGTGAGCCGTTCGTGGTCGATGCCCATCAGATGGAGCATCGTCGCGTGGAGGTCGTGGATCTCGACTGGTTTATCGATGGCGCGATATCCGTATTCGTCGGTGGCGCCGTAGGTCCGGCCCCCGGCGATGCCTCCGCCCGCGAGCCACATGCTGAAGCCGTGCTGGTTGTGATCACGCCCGTCGGAACCCTGGCTGAACGGCGTCCGCCCGAATTCGGCGCCCCAGATCACCAGCGTTGAATCGAGCAATCCCCGCTGCTTGAGATCCGCGAGCAGGGCCGCGATC
>NHBW01000015.1 GCA_002172915.1 Hyphomonas sp. TMED17
GGCGGTGCCATACTGCAGAGCGTTTCAGCAGTCTCTGCAATCAGTTGGCAGCACCAGCCGGTGGTTGCGAAAACCAATTTCCCGGCATGGTATCGACCTGATAATTTTCCCTGAATGCCATCCGGTTCGCGATATCAGTGGTTATGTTCTGCCGGATAAGGGATGCGGGGGGCGGCTGGTTGTGCGTGCTGCATGATAATCTGGTAATGCGTACAGATATTGCGGCGCCGGGCGGGTGTGGGCGTAACCAGCGCTGAACGTTTTTGTATGTGGTCACATGTTGAGCATTTTTGCCTGTTTCAAGTCCGCATATAACTCACCGTGTGCAGGTCATGGGGTGAGGAATGAGTTCTTGCCAGCATCCAATATTTTCAGTTGTGCTGGATAATTAGCCAAGACTAGCTTGATAGCACGACAGGGTGGTAAGCTGTGTCATTTGTGGCGCTATTTTTCGGTCCCGCTCGATTGGTTTGACAGTTGATGTCTACGGGTTAAGACCACAGCTCGTTTAGAGCATGGGGGGTGATATTAGTGATGCCGACAAAGGGAATTATTCTGGCAGGCGGTAGTGGTACACGTTTGTTTCCGCTTACGATTCCGGTGTCGAAACAGTTATTACCGGTCTATGACAAGCCGATGATCTATTATCCGCTGAGCGTCCTGATGCTGGCGGGCATCCGCGAAATACTGATTATTACCACGCCGCATGATCAGACCTTGTTTCAGACGCTGCTGGGGGATGGCTCTGAATTCGGTCTGGAGCTTACTTATACAATTCAAGCTGAACCTAACGGCTTGGCAGAAGCCTTTCTTCTCGGACGCGATTTCATTGCTGATAGTAATGTTGCTCTGGTTCTCGGTGACAATATTTTCTTTGGTCACGGGCTTAGCGAATTGTGTCAATCGGCGGCGAGCAAGCCAAGCGGTGCCACTGTATTCGCATATCATGTCGATGATCCACAACGCTATGGTGTGGTTTCGTTTGATGCTGAAGGGAGGGTTAACAGCCTCGAGGAGAAGCCCGAACAGCCAAAATCAAACTGGTCCGTTACGGGGCTTTATTTTTACGACAATGATGTCGTCGAGATTGCTGAAAGCATTACGCCGTCGCTCCGTGGCGAACTTGAGATAACGGATGTAAACCGCGCCTATATGGCGCGTGGTGACCTGACTGTGACAAAGCTCGGTCGCGGCCATGCCTGGCTCGATACTGGCACGCATGAAACCTTGTTCGATGCTGCGTCCTTTGTCCGGACGATCGAGCGTCGACAAGGCGTCAAAGTAGCGTGTCCGGAAGAGATTGCTTTCAATAATAGCTGGCTGACAGCGGCGGAGGTTGAGGCGAGGGCAAGGTTTCACGGTAAAACTGAATATGGCGCTTACCTTCGCAAGCTGATTGATGGTTCGGGTGTATGTTAGAAGTTATAAAAACCGCATTGCCCGGCGTTTTGGAAATTATTCCGAAACGGTTTGGTGATGATCGCGGTTATTTTGTCGAGACATTTAATGCTGACCGTCTGAAGCATGTCGGGCTAGATGTTACATTCTGCCAGGACAATCATTCCTATTCGCGCGACATTGGTGTGCTGCGGGGACTGCATTATCAAATGGCGCCCTTTGCCCAGGACAAGCTGGTGCGTGTCACGCGCGGTCGTGTGTTTGATGTTGCCGTCGATCTCCGGCAGGGCTCACAAGCATATTCCAAATGGGTGGGTGTCGAGCTGTCGGCAGAAAAGGGTAATCAATTATTCATCCCGCAGGGATTTGCTCATGCTTTTCTAACTCTGGAGCATGATTGCGAGTTTCAGTATAAAGTGTCGGCGTATTATTCACCTGAACATGACCGGTCTATCCGGTTTGATGATCCCCAGATTAACATTGTCTGGCCTGATTTGCCCACGGAGGTAAAATTGTCCGATAAAGACGCCGCCGCCCCTTATCTGGCGCAGGCCGATAATAATTTTTTCTATGCGAGAAATGGGCAGGGCGACCAATGAGACTCCTCGTAACTGGCGGTGCAGGCTTTATCGGCTCGGCGGTCTGCCGGCACTTGATAGCGGCTGGGCATGAGGCGGTTATTAATGTTGATGCATTAACTTATGCTGGTAACCTCGCTTCGCTAAAGGCCGTTGATACGCATGATAATTACAAATTCGTGAAGGCAGACATTAGCGATGAAGCGAAAATGCTGGAATTGCTAGAAAGTCACCGCATCGACGCGATTATGCATTTGGCGGCAGAGAGCCATGTCGATCGTTCGATTGATGGGCCGGATGCATTTGTTCAGACCAATGTTGTTGGTACGTTCAGATTATTGAGCGCAGCACGGCAATACTGGGAGACACTCGACAGTGTTCGCAAGGAGCGCTTCCGCTTTCATCATGTATCGACTGATGAAGTGTATGGCGATTTATCGCTTGATCACGGTATTTTTACCGAGACCACGACGTACAAGCCATCATCGCCATATTCAGCTTCAAAAGCGGCCTCCGACCACTTTGTTCGGGCCTGGCATGAATCCTTCGGTTTGCCTGTGGTTGTGACTAATTGCTCGAACAATTACGGCCCGTTTCACTTTCCCGAGAAACTTATTCCGCTCATTATCCTGAATGCTTTGGACGGACGCGAGTTACCGATTTACGGGAAAGGTGAAAACGTTCGCGACTGGCTATATGTTGATGATCATGCCAGAGCGCTGGAGGCCGTGATTATGCGCGGGAAAATCGGTGAGACCTATAATATCGGGGGCCGAGCTGAGCGTCAGAACCGGGAGGTCGTGGCGTCGATATGCGAGCTATTGGACCGCGCCAAACCGCGTCATGACGGGCGTTCTTATAGTGAGCAAATACGTTATGTAACCGACCGTCCCGGCCATGATCGACGCTATGCAATTGACCCTGGTAAGATTGAAACCGAGCTCGGCTGGACGGCGCAGGAGACGTTTGAAACCGGCCTGTCGAAAACCGTGCACTGGTACCTGCAGAATGACTGGTGGTGGGGTCCGATCCGGGAGCGCGACCGCGGCGATAGAAAGGGTACGCTCTAAATGACGCGCATTTTGGTTGTCGGACAGTCCGGGCAGCTTGCAACTGCATTGCGGCATTGTGCGGCCAGCCAGCCGGACTTGTCGTTTGATTTCATTGGGCGTCCTGCAATCGACTTGACCGACACGGCTGGATTGCGGCGCATAATCATCAACAGGGCACCTGACTTAATAATCAATGCAGCTGCCTATACCGCCGTTGACCAGGCTGAGGTCGAGACCGACATCGCGTATCAGATAAATGCCGATGCCGTTATTGAACTCGGCCATATTGCAGCAGAATTAGATGCGCCGATAATCCATGTATCGACAGATTATGTTTTTGACGGAAAGGCCAGCGGTCTATACAGCGAAAACGCTTCAACGGGGCCGATCGGCACTTATGGACAGAGCAAACTGGCCGGCGAAATTGGTCTGGCAGCGGCGACACCGGCCCACATAATTGTCCGCACATCATGGGTCTACGCTCCCTATGGCCAGAATTTTATGCGCTCAATGCTGAAACTTGGTCGCGATCGCAATGAACTCTCGATTGTCTCGGATCAAATTGGATCGCCGACGTCTGCCGATGATCTCGCGGCCGCGATTATATCGATTGCGCGTAAAGTGCTTACCAGCGCGGCCCCCGAACCATTTTACGGAATCGTGAATGTATGTGGCACGGGCATTGCATCCTGGTACGATTTTGCCCGGCATATTTTTAAGTGCGCAACAGAGCAGGGCTATCGTGCGCCTGTGCTCGCGGCCATACTGACGTCAGATTATCCAACGCCGGCGCGACGTCCTGAAAATTCGAGACTTGATACGACCCGACTGAGCCGGGTATTTTGTCTCGAATTACCCGATTGGACATCTTCTGTTGCGCGTGATGTTAGGATCTTGATGGATGCCAAAGATCAAAAATAGGTTGAATCGGTTTCTGCCGGAACCGGTGCGAACGGCTTGTCATTTTGTCAGCAATCGTATCAGATTTTTGTTCTCCAAATTGCAGCTCACCATCAAGCCGAAACCTTGGCAAAGATCGATCCCGAGTTTTGATATTTATTTCATGCATGTGATGCGGCCATTGGTCGAGGCACATGCGCCAGCGCGCCAATACTTTCGGCGGCTTGAGGAAAATGTTGTTGCAACAACCGGGCCGAACCCGATCGTCATAATATTCCGATACATTTCCCCGGGCTTGCAGGCCCGGCTGCTGGCCGATGACAGTTCAAGAATATGGTTGTTTCTTGATGATGATGTTTTTGCCGTGGATGAGGTGAACCACCTCCCTGACGATTATGTCCGGCGGCTTCAGGCCTATCGCTCTGCTACGCTCGAACCATTATTGCAGCGGGCGGAACGTATTCTGAGCCCGTCGCAGCAAATTTGTGACCGGGCGAATGGTATCTCTGCAACCCTTGTGCCGCCCGCGATGATATACCCGTGGGCGACGCTTGATCATCATAATCGCCGCCAAGACGACCCGTTCAAGGTCATTTTTAGTGGCAGCCGGTCACATCTTTCGGATCTAGGCGCGATAGCTGGCGAGCTTAGGGCCGGTCTCGACCAGAACCCGCATTGGCATTTAACCACATTTCTCGGTTCAAATGCGCCTGATGAGTTGAAAGTTCCAAATGCCAGCCATATTGCGCCTTTGAACTGGCCTGAATTCCAGCAGTTTGTTCTTGCAAACAAATTCCATGTGGCGGCGTGTCCTTTGCAGCCGACGGCCTTTAACGCAGCGCGCTCCGAAACCCGAATTTTTGATAATGCAGCATTTGGATGTGCCGCGCTTTACGGCGATGCGGCGCCATATGATGACTGGAATAAGGCTTATGACGGCGCCGCCGGCGAGATCGTTCGGCAGGGCCAGTGGTTGTCAAAACTGATGGCGTATTCAGCAGCTCCCGATCTGGTTAAGTGTCGCGCCGAAAGTCTTGCGGGCCTGGCCAAACGGATTGATGGCCGTGCGCGGCAAGCTGCACTGTGGCGATTAGATAATGATCGGGTGAAGTTCGAAAAGTAGTGAATTATTTCTGTCTTTGACTATCGAAATAGTCATGTTTATGGCAGATGTTTGTAATGGTCTGGGCGCTTAAGAGGTTTCTGTTTTGACCGAGAATACCTATTCGCGCCGGCGCTCTATTAGACGGCAAGCAATCGATAATGCCCTGTTACGTTTACTGTCGATTTTGTCGCATTTCCCGCTTGGGCGGCGATTGCAGAGACTAATCGAGAAAAAGTTGATACAGGCGAGATGCCGGCACTTGTTCGATGATCTCTGGTATATGGGACAAAATGTCGACGTGCAGGATGATACGATATTTCCACTTATGCATTTCATTAAATATGGTGCGGCTCAATATCGGGACCCGCACCGATTATTTGATATAAGCCACTATCTTGGACAGGTTGATAACTACCCCCGGGGGGTCAATCCGCTTGTGCATTTCGCCCTGGTTGGCAAGGCAGATGGTCTGTCACCGACGCCGTGGTTTGATTGTGATTTCTATCTCGCCTGTAACCCAGATGTTCAGGCCGGTAAGCTCGAGCCTTTCGATCATTTTGTGCGTTTTGGGGTGAATGAAAACCGCGTATCGGTGGAGTCGTTTTCGGCGCAGCAATATATTGAAGAATATGCTGATGTCACGAAAACCCATACTAGCGCGCTCTATCATTATCTCGACCATGGCATCCACGAAGGCCGGCAGGCAAATTTCTCATCCCATTTCGAACCTCAATTAGAGATGGCGGACGGGCCGGATGATCCGGCCGTGAGCATTGAAGATTTGATCGATAGCATTCGCAAGGGACCCCGGTTGGCGACGGATTCGAGTGCGACAGTCGATGTGATCGTTCCCGTTTTCAGAAACACAAGATTAACGCTGAATTGTATTCGAAGTGTTCTCGAATGCACGAACACCTTGGCTGCAAACCTGATCGTTATTGATGATTGTTCGCCTGAGGAGGGCTTGCCGGAAATACTTGGTGAACTTGCTGATGCTGGTTGTTTCCAGTTTATTCGGCATTCTGAAAACCTTGGCTTTGTAAAGAGCGTCAATCAGGGGATGAAAATCCATCAGGATCGCGATGTGATATTGCTAAACTCCGACACGGAAGTTTTCGGCGACTGGATCGACCGGCTTCGCTATCACGCTTACAGTTCAGATAATATCGCGACCGTGTGTCCATTGACTAATTCCGGGACGATTTGCAGTTATCCGCACACGGCACGGGATAATTCGATTCCAAATGATTGTACGGCCAGAGAGCTTGATGCGATTGCTAGCGCGGTAAATGAAAAACAGGCGGTGGACGCACCGACAGCTGTCGGTTTTTGCATGTATATCCGCCGCGACGCAATTCAGACCGTGGGCTATTTTGACGAGGTTTCCTTTGGGACCGGATATGGTGAAGAAAATGATTTCTGCCTGCGCGGGAGACGCTTCGGGCGGCGTGATCTGATTGCCGCCGATGTTTTCGTTCGTCATTTTGGCAGTGCCTCTTTCAAGGATGAAAAAGCCGAGCGTGTTGTTCATGCGATGCGGATAATCGGGAAACGGTATCCGAAATATCACGGCGATGTGAAAACATGGATCAAGAATGACCCTCTGCGGCCAATGCGAGCCCGGATCGATCATGAGCGTCTGTTGCGGCAGGTCGTCGGCAAGGCCTGTCTTCTTGTCTCCCATGCTCGTGGAGGCGGCACTGAGCGGCACGTTCAGGAACGCATATCGAGTCTGAAGGCTGACGGTTATTCGGTGTTCCGATTGTCACCTAGTCGCAAGCATGGTTCGCGAGCAAATTTATGGCATGCCGATTTGCCGCAAATGCCGAATACAAAGACTTATCAACTGAACGACCCGCAGGACCGGTTGGAATTGGCAGAGCTCTTGAAGCGCCTGAATATTGGGGACGCTGAGTTCCACCATTTTATTGATTTCGGGGTCGACGCCACTGATCAGCTGGTTCGCACGGTTCAGTCAGTGGGGATTGAGTATGACGTTGTTTTACATGATTATTTTTCAATATGTCCCAGGGTCAATTTAGCTTTTCCAAGTGGTGACTATTGTGGTGAGCCGGATGCGTCGGGATGCCAAGAATGTCTTGGCCGGTATGGCAGCGAATACGGGAATCTCGACATTTTAAATTGGCGTCGCCAGTATCAGGAATGCCTGTCCGCTGCCCGACGGGTCATCGTGCCGCATCAGGATGTCGCCGAGCGGATAAGCCGCTATTTTCCCGGCCTTGATATACAGGTTCATCCGCATGATGACGAAGTTCCAGATCTTCGGACAGGAGGCGCATCTGCTACGGATAAAATTTATCGGATTGGAACCATTGGTGCGATCAGTCCGATTAAAGGCTTGAACTTGATCAAGGCGTCGGCGGCTTATGTCAGCAAGCACAATCGGCCATTGGAGCTGGTTGTTGTCGGCTTTACGTCTAATGACCTAGCGGCAAGACGGGCGGGGGTTGAAGTCACCGGTCGCTATGACGGCGAACATCTCCTTGAAGAGATTGAAAAGGCAAAACTTGATGCAATTCTGATTGCGTCGACGTGGCCGGAAACCTGGTCCTACACTTTATCCGAGGCATTTCAGACCGGTTTGCCGGTTATCAGTCTCGATATTGGTGCGCCGGCCGCCCGCATACGGGCACATAATGCCGGATCAGTGCTGCCATTGGAGTTAGCACAATCGCCGGCGAAATTCGTGGAAGCGATTCTCGAATATGTCTCCCAGTAGGCCTATGATTGTGGCCGGATTGCTTTGCTAACATTACAACAGCCACGTGCTGATATTTGTGGTTGCCTTGAAAGAACCGATAGTGCGGACGTCCGGATTGCGTTGGCTTATAGCGTCGAGAGGCGAGTTTAAAAGGGTGGCGTGTAGGCTTGCCCGCTGTTGCGGCGCTGAATGCGGCGTGGCTAAGCAAAAATAAAGCGTCCGACAGCTCGCCCGACGCACGACGTTTTTTTGCAATTATTAGAAATCACGTCTCGATCAAGAGGCTGAACTTGAAATGGCTCCGCGAGTAGGACTCGAACCTACGACCGGGCGATTAACAGTCGCCTGCTCTACCAACTGAGCTATCGCGGAACACCATTACGACGCCTGATTATCAAACCCCCTATGCATGTCAAACGGGGATTTCACTAAATTAGAAAAAAGCGGGCCTGAACTTGTCAGGAACAGCCAATAAACCGATATTTTCGCACGATCTGGCGCTCCGGTTTGGGTGCCATCAGGAACATGCCGCATAAATACGATTCCGAACGGCATTGTTGCGGCCATAACCGTTCCGGAGACGGGGCTGAATAATCGCAAAGCTCTGCGCAACTGCCGNGGTTATTTCCCTAAACTCTTATATTCCTTGAGCAGATCTTCGATACGATCAAAAAAGAAAATTCCGTCATTGCTCATTAAAAGCCCACAATCACAGAATGATTTTATGGTTTGTTCCGAGTGCGATATCATAATGACCCGGCTATCATTGAGCTTGGTTTGAAATACAGTTTCGGTTCGTTTTCTGAAAGTCGGATCACCGGCAGCTGTAATTTCGTCAATCAAATAAATATCGAAATCGATGGCCATGCTAAGTCCAAATGCCAACTTTGCGCGCATACCATTGGAATAGGTTCTGATCGGTAGCTTCAGGGAAGCGCCCAGTTCGGAAAAGTCCTTCACGTATTCGACAATATCCTTGATATTCTTATTATAAATACGAGCGACAAACCGGATATTTTCGAGGCCGGTCATGGAGCCATTCAGGCCACCGGAAAAACCTAGCGGCCATGAAACCTGGATGCCGCGATAAATTTGTCCGCTATCGGGTAGTTCGGCGCCAGCCAATAATCGCATCAGAGTTGATTTCCCAACCCCATTGCGGCCCATTATCGCGACGTTCCGTTCGGTCGGAAATGAAAAGCTGAAATCGGACAGGATTGTTTTCCTGACCCCGTTTATTTTGTAGCTCTTTGAGACATTTACCAAATCAAGCATNACTAGATCCGCCGATGTCGAAAGAGGCGTTCGCCGGTCAGCCCGAGAAAGATCAAGACGATCATAATAATACAGATATATTCTATATCGAGTACGATGCTGTTNTAATCGGGATAGTAACCGGTCCTCATCCATTCGATCAATTGCATAACCGGATTCCATTTTAAGACATTCAGGACATTGCTCGGCAATGCGCTGGGCAGATAGAATATTCCCGAAATGAAAAAGAGTGGCCGGTTGATTATCTGGTTGATGTGCTGCCAGGAATTGAACATTGATGATATAACGGCATTAAGCGTTCCCATCCCCAGACCAATCCCGGCAGTACATAAAAATGCTAGCATTAGATGGTGAGGGTGGGCTGGCCAGTCGGCCAGGTTAAACCAAACTAGAGCAATCACGAATATAGAATTGATGATCAGATAGGTCAGGCTGATGAGAACAAATCTGGCCAGCAAAGTATCGACGGCCTTGATTGGCGGATATGTCAGCAAGGCCTGATTTGCCGTAAATACCGTCATCAATTTTGATGCCAATTCTGTATAGAATTGCAGCGTTAAAAGTCCGAGGGCCAGAAATAAGGCAAGACTGCCGCCATAGGGCGACGGGAGACGTCCCCCAAAGGAAAAGATGACAACGAGCACAATGATGCCCATCAACGGTACGATTAAAGCCCATAAATATCCGATACGCGAGGTGCCGAAAGCCGCTCTCGTTTCTCTGAGTATGAGGCTTCCAATCACTCTCAGTTGCAGGCTTAGCAGACTTAAGAAACTTTGATTTGTCACGATAAGTGATCTCTAACTGAGTAGATGAGGAGCAGGCCGATAGCCCAGATACCGAAAGCTATCGTGCTGATCGTCAGCAGACCGATAATTACTTTTGGATAAGCCGGCTCTTCGGCGACAGTCGGGCTTGAAAAAGTTGCAAGATAGCGCTGTTGGCGATTGGCTTCGCGTCTAGCATATTCGAGTGCTTGCAATGCCGAGGCATATTGTTGTTCCGCGAACTGTTTATCAAGCTGCAAGGATTCATATGTGATCAGCAGCTCTGCTACCGCGCGGTCGTCGTCGCCTGCGGCTGCGGAACTTGTTAAGCTGGCGCGTTTGATTGCAACCTCGCGTTCCAGAGCCCTGATCTGACCGCGAATGGAGATCACCGATGGTGCGTCCGCATCAAGGCGGTTGCGTACCGCTGATAAGCGCGCTCTCAGATCAACCAGCCGGCTTTCCAGTGTGCTGAGAAGCTGCATGTCCAGTTGCGCTGTGACGGGTGGGCTGATTGATTCTTCATTCTCCTGAAACTCCAGTATCTGTGTCATTGCCTCCCTGATGTTTTGTTCTGCAATGAGCACTTCAGAATTGGCAAAGCTTAAAGCGTCCTGTCGGGCCTTGGCCGATAGGCTGTTTACCAGTTCCTGAATCAGTATGATGGCTTCTTCGGCAATTAATTTTGAGTGTTCGGGCGTAAATGATTGCGTTTCGAGAACAATAATTCCAGACGTTGTGTCAAAGCTGACTTTATTTCTTTTTTTCCAGTATTCCAGAAAGTCTTCATTCGACGCATCAGCTTTAAGCCGGGACAGGGCGTCAATTTCGGGGTTTGAATATATTCGTCTTAAACCGGCGCGTTGCTCAAGCTCTAACAAGAAATCGAGGCTCTCAATATATTCAATGATGATATAGGAATCAGACGTCACCGACGCAGCACTGGCAAGACCGGTCAACGTACCGAGACCGTCAAGACTTGGTGAGGAGTCGGCGCCACGAATCGAGAAACCAGACGTTGCAGCATAGCGGTCGCTGGCAACGAAGACGAGATAGAAGGCTGATGCAATAATCGGGAAGGCCACAAAGATCAGTAATGACCAGGCTCTTAGCGACATTCTTCCCAGTATACTGGCAGGCGCGCGGAAATAACGGGANATTCTGAACGCGCTCGCATCGGAAATCGTCTGCCCATTATTCGAGACAGTCTTTTTGTCCGGGGTGTTAGTCTCTTGCATCGTGTTGAATTACCTTTTCCCAATTCCGATTTTTAAGCCTGTGGCCAGTATGCGTTGCAAAATTTGACTTCTGATTTTGTCAAAAGTCGAAACCGAATGTTTCAGCTCCTGTAGTTTGTTGACGATAATTTCGGGTGTTGCAAATCTATCCTGTTTTTCAATTCGATAACGCGGGTAAGCGATTAATGCGCCCCAAACCAGTTCGCCGATGCTGAGCTTCCGATTCCGGCGCTCATGTTTGTAAATATCAATCGTGAGGCCCCAACCAGCGTAAAAGGGATGTCCATAGCAAGTCACTGGCAGGTTACGAAGTATGGCTTCAAATCCCATAAGCGATGTCATTGTATGAACTCCGTCAATTTGCCCGAAGAGATCGGCAGTGTCGACCTTATCAACTATTTCGTCGGCATATTGCATGATTTCGGCGCGGCTCAGCGCCGAGGCCCGCAATCCGGAGACAATATCAGGATGGGGTTTATAGATGATGTAGGATCCGGGCTGTGCTTTGCAAACCGCTCTTAATAAGTCGAGATTGTTTTTTATATGTGGTGATCCAAGGCGGATGGATGCGTCGGTCTCGACCTGACCGGGTACAAGCAAAACGTGCTTCTTGTTCGCAGGTCGCGACCAGCTGTGGCCGGCGAGATTATACTTGCTAATGCGCTGTTTCACGATTTGCTGGTGCAAATCTTCAGCGCGACGAATTTCATCCGGATCTAATTTGATCTCGCTCAGGATTGTTTCCAAGCGCGAAGGCGTTCGCGAATCATAATACATTCCAAGATCGTCAATCGCCCAGGAGCAAGGTTGGGTGAGTGCGGCGCCGAGACCGACTGAGCGCAGAAAACCATCTTCGACCCGAAGAATTTTTTGTTCTGGTCCAATTGGTTTGACGCGGTTGTCGCCCCATACGACAAGTGTGGATTGCGGCGGTGCTGATTTCGCTGAGCGAATGAATTTGATTTGGCTGCCGGATAGGAAGCGTTTCAGAATAGGCTGCTTCCAGCGTGAAAAACCGATCGCGTAAAGTGTTTCTGGAAACTCGAGCATTAGTGATCGTTGATGCTGAATATTACGGATTGCCTGTTCTACGCTCACGCGCTGTTGGCTCTCGGGGTCAATATAGCTGGGATATTTGATCAGCGCGCCATGGACGAGCTGTTCAAGGGTGACGTCGGTGCGTCTGCGAGGGCGGGAGTGCACGTCTTCCGTGAGTCCCCAGCCGGCATAAAATGGCATGCCATAGCATTTGACCGGTCGCTGCCAGATGAGGGCTTCAAACCCGATTTGTGATGTCGCTGTGTAAACTTTGTCGGCGCGTCTGATCAGCTCTACCGGATGACATGCTGCATCGATGCATAGAACTCTTGGATCTGAGCTCACCTTTGAAAGATCGATCATTCCTCTGTCAGAGCCGAGGAATTTATCGGGATGTGTTTTGATAACAATTAGATGGTCGGGATTTTCTGACAAAGCCTGTTCGAGCATCTGGTTGAAGCTGTCCGGGCTGGCTTGTCCGTAGCGTAGAGAGGCATCACCGGCTATTTGATCTGCGACAAGCACATATTTCTGTTCGATTTTAACAGCGTAATCCGGCAGATAATTATACTTGGATACGCCAGCGTCACGCCATTGCTTTATGACACTCACGGTTCTGTCATATTCCGAGCTGCTGAGCGGCGCGCGAATCTGATCTTCGATATCTGAGGGGGCCGTACTGTCGAAATAGATGCCCTGCCGGTCGAATATGAGTGACACCGGCTGTGCTGATTTATGATTTGAGCGCAGAAAACCGTCTTCGATACAAATGAAAGGCAGGCCGCAGCTTGCCGCTACTTGTTTTGCTTTCAGTGCGGTTGCTTTACGGCCCCAGCCGCCGATCATACCCGATCTGATNCGGCGTCCGCTTAGTGAGTATCGTAAATCACCGGGCCAGAGATGGCTCTGTCTGATCGTTGCCAATGCTTTACGAGACATCAGGGTCATTGGTGTATTCAGGCTCATATTGGCGGCCGTTTTTTTCATATTTTTCGGCCGGTAAGAGCGGATGACGGCATCAGAGCGGTTGTCCGCATGCGATGCTGGTCTGGATATGTCAGAGGAATAGCCATGAATTTATGCTTGGCGAAACGAGCAAGGTCTCCCTAGCGGTTCAGAGAATTGATTGATCCCGCCGCCGAGAAAAAGGGTGACAGGATAACTGACATGAACTTCCGGAACTGGGCAGCCGGTGCAGTTGCAACGTAAATAATATCCTCGTCTTGAACCTCGAACTGACTTGCAAGGAAGAAGGTCTCTGATGCGAAAAAGTCGAATTTAAAGATTGTCGGAACCAGACCGCCATTAACGCTCAAATCTTCATTAAACCCGAATTGTGTGAGCCGCGCGGGATCTTCAAACCGGAACAGAAAGACACCCGTCGGGTCGGCGGTATTATCATTCAGGCCGCCGGATTGAGCGAGTGCTTCGGCGAGGGTTATATTCCGTTTAGTAAAGGGTTGCAGGTTTTTCGATGTGACTGCCCCAAAAACCGAAAAACTTCTCGGATCATGAATAAACTGAACAATGTCTGCTGGCATCAGGCTGACATTGTTATCAGGATTGGCGATGATATCTTCAAGCGAGACCGCGGCTTCGGATGCGCCACGGATGATGTTTATCCGCGTCTCATAAGTCGGGAATTTACTGCCGCCGGAAACGGCAATCGCATCTGCAAGCCGCATGCCGGTGACCGGCACATCATATTGTCCTGTGGTAACAACATCGCCAATAATTGAAAGTTTCTGGCTGGTTCCTTTAATCAGCCGGACCTGAACCTGAGGGTCTATAGCCTTGCGAGCTAGCCGCTGCGTGATGACCGCGCGGGTCTGGTCGGTGGTAAGCTCCGCAACGCTAATTTGGCCAGCATAGGGGATGAAAATAGAGCCATCAGCCTCAACCGCAACTTCGATATCTGTTCTCGGACTACCCGAGGCCGAGAACAGTCCATCTGCCGATGGCTCCCAAATAGTAACAATAAGCCGGTCGCCGGCATCAATATAAAGATGCGCAGGCGCCGATGCTGCTGGCGCCTCCAAAACCGACAGATTAGGTGATGGCAGGGGACCAAAACTGGCAACGGCTTCGGCCGTCATATCGATCACGAGAAATTTTTCTTCGAGCTGTTCCTGTTCGATTTCGGTTAAGCGTAAATCGAGCGTATTGGGGCCTTGGGCTGGCATATAGGCGCAGCCGGTAAGAGTGGCGACGAAAAACAGTCCTGAAAGCCAATGGGGTCGACGTTTCAGCGAGACGGCGGATGTTCCTAGCATCAGTTTGCTCTTTCTTTTTCGACCGTCCCTGCACAGGTCGTCGTCGCGCCTGTCAGCTTGGCAAGAATGCCATCAATAGCCACATCCTGACCCGCGCGGTTATACAAATCGCCTGATTTTAGTGCGTGTTTTGTCAGCCAACCAAGATAATTCATCCGAAAATCGTGCGAGGCAACATTGGTTTTGTGCCAGAATGTCGAAAAATCGGGCTTCCCATGACTGCAGACAGCGAGCTTAGGGTGTTCGTAAATTGCACGGCCAATAATTAGTAATGGCGTACCGTGATAGATTGCCGACAGGCCCGAGGTGCTATTGATTGTGATCAAACCGGCAGCGTGTTCCGCCAGAAGTCCGAGCGGGCCGACTTCAATAATCGAGACCCGATCGGCGACGCCGTGCTTCTGGGCTGTCTTCATTATCAGTGGGTTCAGCTTATTATGCCCACGCTCCATGGGATGAACTTTAAAGACAAGCTGCGATCCGTCGGGGGCATCCTGCGCAAAGGATGCGATTGATTCCCTGACGAGTCTTTTTGAGCACCACCCCAGCGCTGCTTCTTTCAAATTGCTGTCGGCGGCAACCTGCAAGGCGACCAGATAATAGTTTTTATTGTGGTTTTGCGTGAGCTTTTCGATCGCTCGAAGATCTCGTTGTCTCGCGCTCAGATTGATATAGACATTTCGTAGCCATTTGGCGCATTCGGATATAATCGGCGTCTGCCGGTGATTGAGTTCACGTTCGCGTCGTGAATTGAAAAGCTCATTGAGAGTATAGTAAAGCGCGGCATTCAGATAAGAGCCGAGTGGCTTCTTTTTAAATACCGCCTGCTCTTCATTTTGTACTACAGAAAAAGTGCCCGTTGGAACTTTGCCGGCGAGGGGCGATGACGCATTGTTGCCGTTTTCTTCAACGGAAATATAGCCGGGGCGGATATAGCCTTCCTCAAGCGAAATTACTGTGATTCCAGATTTTCTCGCGACTCTACGCGCGATCGTGTGGGCCGGTCTTTCGCATCCGAACAGAATTATGCAATCGAACTGTTTCGCCTCTAACTCTGCTTCGAGCCATTGCGACCATGCCGCGTGCCCGCCTTTAAAGTGTAATAATCGGTCGCGTCCGCCGAAGAAATCATCGGCTTTGTTGAGTATGACCCGCCATGCTTCAATGCCCTGATCATTAAGCCGGTTCTGCAGGCGCCTGAATAGCGATCCAACCGGACCTTGTAAAAGCAGAACTCTTTTCGGGGGCGTTTTTTTGGAGGCACTCGATAAGATATAGTCAATGTCATTAAGGCTGACGCGGTCCGCAACTCCTTTCTCGATGTCTCGAGAAAAATCTAGCGAAGAACCCAAGCCTGACATCACTTACAGCGTCGTNCCAATCCAAATGTCCCAATTTCATCGACTATGATCGCAGCACACCCGTGTCAATTGTTTAAAGGACAACTTAAGAAAAATTAGGAGAAACATGCTAGAAAATACCAGTATTTATCTGTGAATAACCGATATGAGTATTTGTTAATTTGCAGTTTTGATTACTGCTTTGAAATCAGGCAGCGGTCTTAATTTCAGCCCTTCAGCGTTTTATGGGCTTGTATTTCCCATGTTAGACTATGGAGGCCCCGACCGGAATCGAACCGGTGTACACGGATTTGCAATCCGCTGCGTCACCACTCCGCCACAGGGCCAAACCATTGCTGCACGTGTCTCTTGTGGTGAGAGACAATCGCCCGGCACTCCAAAAATTGCCAGACGAAATCTCAATGTTGATCACGTTGAGACGGTGAGTAGACAAAATTATCGAAATGGACAAGCACCGATATGCTTGCTTTTCGCAGGCATATGAAAAGTTTCTAACAGGTCGCAAAACAGGTGCTAGGCTGGACGTTAATTTTTTGCGCTGTGATGCTGGGCAGAGACGTAAAAATTGTTCGCTCCGGGGGTTACGTCAGCGGAAACGGTCTGTGCCGCTTGTTCCTGTTGCCGACTATGCTATGGGCTACCCGAATAGGTGCTTAAAAAGGTCGAATTATGAGTTTTGAAAAACAGCGTCAGGTAATGGTGGACTCGCAGATACGTGTGAACGATGTCACCACGCCGGCTTTGGTTTCAGCATTTTTGAATGTTCCGAGAGAATTGTTTGTTCCAAAATCTATGCAGTCATTAGCATATTCGGAGCTTGAACTTGAAGTGGCCGAAGGGCGGGCTTTGTGGACTGTGCGCGATCTTGGCAAACTTCTAAGGGCGCTTGACCCACGTTCGGATGATGTCGCGCTGGTCATTGCAGCCGGTACTGGCTACAGCGCCGCGATAATCGGTTGCAATGTCGATGCGGTTATCGCGCTTGAGAATAATGCCGATCTAGTCGCCGAAATGAATGAACGATTTGCTGGTATCGGTCTTGACCAGGCGGTGGCCGTCGAGGGGGACCTTAGCAAGGACCTTGCAGATCAGGGACCCTTTGACTTGATACTTGTTGACGGAATGGTTGAGACCGTTCCCGATGTTTGGCTCGAACAGCTTGCTGACAAAGGACGGCTAGGCGTTGTCGTGCGGGCGGGTCGCAGCCTTGGCGACGCCAGACTTTATACGCGGGCCGGGGATACCGTGTCGTATCGCAGCGTTTTTGAGTGTTGTCCGCCGCAGCTTGCAGGTTTTGAGGTGACCAAGTCTTTCGTCTTCTAGGCTCGTCCGGTTTCCAGCATTTGCTGGCGCGTCACTGCGCCCTGTACAATCTGAATAGGAATTGATTCTTTGCGCAAGTCGGGCAAAGTAGTCGAAAGATATTTGGAGGTAGACATGGCAGACGGACAGACCGCAAACCAGCGGGCCAATTTCAAATCATTTGTTGAAAGCACTGAAGAAGATTGGAAAATCATCGCCAAGGAATCTGTACCCTTTAATAAGGGTCTCGCAGATCGTGTTCTAACCCATCTGAAGTTGCTGGATGGTGATTATGGCGGTTTTCCGGTTGATCGACTGACCCATTCACTTCAGACAGCGACACGCGCCTACCGGGATGGCCGGGACGAGGAGTATGTTGTCTGTGCTTTGCTGCACGATATTGGCGATACGCTCGGGAGCTTCAATCATCCCGATATTGCTGCGGCAATATTGAAGCCATTCGTTTCTGAGCAGAACCACTGGATGGTCGCCAATCACGGAATTTTCCAAGGCTATTATTTTTTCCATCATCTCGGTTTGGATCGCAATATGCGCGACCAGTTCAAGGATGAGCCGCACTTCGAATATACCGCACAGTTCTGTCATTTATATGATCAGCCAGCTTTTGATCCCGACTATGACAGCGAGCCGCTCGAGTTTTTCGAGCCGATGGTGCGGCGTGTTCTGTCGGTCCCGAAAAAATCGGTATATGTGTCGGAAGACGAATAGATCAGTATCGATCTATAATTTTCAGGCGGGGCGTTGACAGTCGGTTCGCGATTTCAGCACGGCTGCAATTGCCATGTTCCACCTGTCTGGATATAGGACGGTCTCAAAATGAAAGAAACAAATCCATGGTAAAATTCTCGTTCGTTTCAGCCCTTTTATTGGCGCTTGTGCCGTCAGCAATCGCGCAGGACGCTGGCGGCGCAGCCGGCGGCGGCGTGATCGGACAGCTGCTTTTCTTCGTGCCATTGATCTTGATCTTCTATTTCTTGTTGATCCGGCCGGCTAATCAGCGGCAAAAAAAGCACCGAGAAATGATCGAGGCTCTCAAAAAAGGTGATACGGTCATCATGAGTGGCGGCGTTATCGGAAAAGTGACGCGGCTTGAAGAAACCGAACTCACGCTCGAAGTAAGTGATGGCGTCAGAGTGCGGGTGATGCGCGGCATGGTCGCCGATGTTAAAAATGCCGGTACAACCGCTGCTAACGATTAAGCTGAAAGCACCCTTGCAATGTTGAATTTTCCAACTTGGAAAGTCGCGCTGATCAGTGTGACGTTGATTTGGGGTGGCTTGCTAGCTTTGCCCAACCTGTTTTCGGATGGATTTCTCGGCATTGAGCCGCGCGTAACGGATAGTTACGACCCTGTGGCCGTTGCAGCGTACGAACAGCAGATGCAGGCGGCGCGCGAGTCATGGTGGCCTGGCGTATTGCCGAATTCGAAAGTTAATCTCGGACTTGACCTGCAGGGCGGGGTCTATTTGCTGATGGATATCGATCCTGAAGAAGTGGCCTCGAACCGGCTGGAAACTGTCCTGCGGGATATACAAATCTCTCTTAATCGTCGCCCGAATATCGTTCGGGAAGGGGTTCCGGAAGTCGTTGATGGCCGGATTAATATCCGTCTGAAAAACCCCGAGCAGGATATGGATGAGGCTATTCGTAGATTGCAGCGAATAAACCCCACGGTTGGCCAGACCCAGATCAAGCTGATGAGCATCGAACGTGGTGCGAGCGGCACAATCCGGGTCTCAGTTCCTGAAAGCGCAAGATCGGCGCTGGCATCGGATGCACAGGGTAAAATGATGGAAATTATCCGGCGGCGGGTTGATCCAGATGGTGTGGCTGAAGTGTCGATCACGCCTCAGGGAGATTCACGGATTATTCTCGAAGCGCCAGGCGAAGCTGACCCGCGGCGGATCAAGGAATTGCTCGGCCGTGCCGGACGTCTCACTTTCAACATGGCCGACATTACCGCATCCGCGATCAATGTTGCCCAGCAAACAGGGCGCGCACGTCCCGGCTGGGAGCTAGTTGATACCGCTGAAGGTGCGGCAGTATTAATTCGTAAAATACCGGAGCTGACGGGTAGCGACATAACATCGGCGAATAGAGGTTTTGATCAAGCGAACAGACCGGCGGTTAATTTCCGGTTGAATGGCGCGGCTGCGAGTAAGTTCTACAATCTTACGGCCCGCAATCGTGGCGATTATTTTGCAATCGTGCTCGATGGCGTGTCGATGTCATCGCCTCGAATTAATGAACCAATCCCTGGCGGGAATGTGCAGATTACAGGTAGCTTTACGCCTGAAGAAGCTGACGATTTGGCGGCCATCATCGAGGCCGGTGAACTGCCGGCCAAATTGAACTTCATCGAGGAACGGACAGTCGGACCAGGACTTGGTCAGGAATCGATTACGGCCGGGTCCCGGGCCAGTATTATCGGGCTGTTCCTTGTTGGCTGTTTCATGATCGCATCCTTCGGGCTGATTGGTGTGTTTGCTGTGGGATCATTGCTGGCGAACATCGTCTTGATCCTCGGTGGGCTCTCGGGGTTTGGTGCGACGCTCACGCTGCCCGGTATCGCCGGTATCATCCTTACAATTGGTATGGCGGTGGATGCGAACGTGATTGTGTTTGAACGGATCAGGGAAGAGCAGTCGGCCGGACGATCACCCTCGAGCGCAATTCAAGCCGGCTATGAGCGGGCGCTTTCGGCTATTTTAGACGCGAATATAACGACCTTTATCGCAGCTCTCATTTTGTATTTGATTGGCTCTGGACCTGTTAAAGGGTTCGCTGTGACGCTGGCGATTGGGATCGTCACATCGGTATTTACGGCATTCGTCGTGACCCGTTGGTTTACTGTACTTTATGTCCGGAAGTTCCGGCCAAAACGACTGGCAATGTAAGGGCAAGCTATGTTTTTGAGAATTTGGCCTGACGATACACATCTGAATTTCATGTCCGCGCGTTATATCGCCCTGGCGGCTTCGGTGACGGCACTGTTATTGTCGGCGATTATGCTGTCTAGTCGGGGTCTTAATTTCGGTATTGATTTTGCTGGCGGTAGCGTGATTGAAATTGTCCAGCCGGAAGGGACCACCCCAGATGATATCCGTGCGGTAGTTGTTCCGCTCGATCTTGGCGATGTTTCAATTAATTCGGCACGCGGCACCGGCGCGGCGGCCGAAGACCTTGCGGTAATCCGGTTTGAGACCCAGGTGCCCGCTGCAGGTGAGGATATCGAGGCGGCTCAGCAGAACGCGAATACGCGGGTTCGAGAAGCTCTGGGGGCAGCCTTTCCGGACGTTACAGTTCGCTCGAGTGCCGCGGTCGGTCCGAAAGTTTCTGGCGAGTTGTTCCGAAGCGGTATAACCGCATTGCTCGTCGCGCTGTCATTGATGATGTGTTACATTTCGCTGCGGTTTCAGTGGCAATATGCTTTGGGGGCAGTCGCGGCATTGTTCCACGACGTGCTTATTACAATGGGCGTTTTCGCCTTGACCGGCTACGAGTTTAATCTGGCGACAATTGCGGCCTTGCTGACGATTGTTGGGTATTCGATGAATGATACGGTGATCGTGTTTGATCGCGTCAGAGAGGAAACCCGAAAATATAAAAAGATGGAGCTGTCGAAAGTTATCGATCTGGCGATCAATGTCACGATGTCGCGAACCTTGCTGACCTCGGGGACAACGCTACTGGCCTTGGTATCAATTTTTGTTTTCGGCGGAGCTGTCTTACGTGGCATGAGCTTTGCGCTGATTTTCGGGGTAGTTATCGGTACTTATTCATCGATCTTTGTTGCCTCTGCCATACTTCTATTCCTCGGTATTGACCGCGGTGATAAACCCAAGCGCGAAGTCGTCGGGTTTCAGGGAACAGTCGAATAATAGAGACCTGCTGATACCGGTTTAACAGTACCAGGCGTTGGGCCCATAGCGTTGGCCTGCGCCTGGCAGAGGCGTGCGGTTATCTGATTAGAAAGCAAATTGCTCCCTCAGGATACGTTCATCAAGCGCGTGGCCGGTATCAAACAGCATTGTTAGATGCAGCGACGTCTCTTCGTGAATAGAAACATTAACGATGTTTCGGACTTCCTGATTGTCGGCCGATGCTGAAACTGGACGTAAATGCGGCGAAACGACTTCAACTTCGATCTGCGCATCGTGTCGCAAAAGCGCGCCGCGCCAACGTCTGGGGCGAAAGGCGCTGACCGGCGTCAAGGCGAGTAAATTGGCGCCGATTGGAAGAATAGGGCCATGTGCTGACAAATTATAGGCGGTTGATCCGGCGGCCGTTGCGACCATCAACCCATCGCATGCGAGTTCTTCGATACGCTGCTTTCCGTCTATAATGATTTTCAGCTTTGCCGTTTGCGAGGTCTGCCGCAGCATCGACACTTCATTTATTGCCAAATGATCATGCCGGTTGCCGGCGATGTCGGTCGCTGACATCCGGAGTGGAGAGACGCTGGCGAGTTCGGCGCGATCAATTCGTGTCGGCAGGTCATCTTCGCTGTACTGATTCATTAAAAAGCCAACTGTTCCCCGGTTCATGCCATAGACCGGCTTTTGGTCGCCAAACCGTCTGCGCATAGCATCGAGCATCGCTCCGTCTCCGCCAAGCGCCACGATGACGTCGGCTGAATCCTCTGAAACCTGGCCATATTTTTGCGTCAGCACCTGCAGGGCGGTTTGGGCCTCCGGGCGTTTCGAAGCTGAGAATGCTATTTTCATCGTCATGACAAAGTTTCTCGGCCGGCTTTTTTCTAGGGTCAAGCCTAGTCTTCATTTGCTTACAGCTGATTATGCGCTTAACATCCGGAAAAACAGATTTTGGAGGGTTCGATGGCAGATGGTGCAATGGTAGAAAGCCTGAACGGACAGGTCAGTCAGGAAGAGTGGCAGGCTCGCGTTGATCTTGCGGCAATGTACCGTTTAACCGCGTCATACGGTTGGACGGATATGATTTTTACTCATATTTCTCATCGTGTGCCGGGCCCTGAGCACCATTTTTTGATAAACCCGTATGGTTTGTTTTTCGATGAAATTACCGCGTCCTCGCTGGTGAAAGTCGATCTGGACGGAAATATTGTTCAGGATACGCCTTATTTTATTAATCCGGCCGGCTTTACGATTCACTCCGCTGTTCATGCGGCCCGCGAAGACGCAAGCGTGGTTATGCATGTCCATACCGATGATGGTGTTGCCGTATCCTGTCAGAAAGAAGGCCTGCTGCCGCTGGGTCAGACATCGATGATTGTCCGGCATGATTTGTCTTATCATGACTATGAAGGTATTGCGCTAGATCATGGCGAACGGGAACGGCTGGTCGCCGATCTCGGTACAACAAATGCGATGATTTTGCGAAACCATGGTACACTGACGGTGGGTCAGTCCGCGGGGGAGTGTTTTTTGCGAATGTTTTTCCTCGAGCGTGCCTGTTCGATGCAAATCAAGGCGCTTAGTGGCGGGCGTGAAAACGTCTTGCTCGGCAGCGAGGAGGTGCAGGCGGTTGTTAAAGGACAGTCAAATCCGGAAGGCACGCGGACGCTGGCCAACTCATTGGCATGGCCAGGGCTTTTGCGCCGTCTGAATCGTGAAAACCCCGGTTATGACAGCTAAACGCACTGGTCATCTGTGATTCTGGTGGCTGGGGCAAACTGCGGCTATTCATACCGTTTATTAATTTCAGGAACATACTAAGTCTTGGGGGTCGGGCGGAGGAAAGGTTCCAGCATGAGACATTTGAAAGCCTTTGAGGACGCATTGGACGCTATTCATGAAGAAGGCCGTTATCGGGTCTTCGTGGATTTGCAGCGTCATCGCGGTCAGTTTCCGCGTGCAACAGCCCGGTTCGAGCACGGGGAGCGGGATATTATTGTCTGGTGCTCGAATGACTATCTCGGCATGGGGCAGGATGAAGACGTACTCGGTGCGATGCATAAGGCGATTGATACATTTGGCGCCGGCTCGGGGGGAACGCGAAACATATCCGGGACAACGCGGTATCATGTCGAGCTGGAAAAGGAACTTGGTGATTTACATGGCAAGTCGGGCGCGTTGCTCTTCACATCTGGCTATGTTGCGAATGATGCGACGCTCTCAACGCTCGGCAAAATTCTACCTGACCTAATCATTTACTCGGATGCGCTTAATCATGCATCAATGATCGAAGGTATCCGGCGATCCGGGGTCGAGCGGAGAGTCTTTCGCCATAATGACCTCGAGCATTTGCGGGCCTTGATGGAAAATGATGATCCCGACCGGCCGAAACTGATCGCTTTCGAGAGTGTTTACTCGATGGATGGCGATGTCGGGCCGATCGCTGAGTTATGTGATCTGGCGGATGAGTTTAACGCTCTCACCTATCTCGACGAAGTCCATGCGGTTGGCATGTACGGTCATGAAGGCGCCGGTGTTGCCCAGCGTGATGATGTAATGCATCGCGTTGACATTATCGAGGGTACTCTAGGCAAAGCTTATGGTGTTATGGGAGGCTATATCGCCGCGCATGAAACAATTATCGATGCTATTCGTTCGACGGCTTCCGGGTTTATCTTCACAACATCGACATGTCCGGTGATGGCAGCCGGTGCATTAGCAAGTATTCGGAAGTTAAGAGGGGTTGCGGGCAAGAATTTGCGGCAATCGCATCAGGACCAGGCGGCTCTCCTAAAGCAGAAATTCCGTGATAATGGTTTGCCGGTGATGGATAGTGAAACTCATATTGTGCCACTTCTGGTCGGTGATCCCGAGAAGTGTAAGGCATTGTCAGATACGCTACTGTTTGACTTCGGTATCTATGTGCAACCCATTAATTACCCAACTGTTCCAAAAGGGACAGAGCGCCTCCGATTCACACCGGGACCTGTTCATACTGAAGAGATGATGAATGATTTGGTTGCGGCGATTCTGGCTGTCTGGAAGCAATTAGGGCTAGATGAAAAAGCCGCCTAAAACAGGCCACTAAGCTGAGTGCGTCTGTTTTTCGGATAAGAATTTGCGTCTTTGGTCTTATTTGCTGTCGGACGACTCGGTTTTCTTCCGGCCGAGACCAATTTCCTTGGCAAAAGCTGAGCGCCGCTTGGCATAGTTTGGTGCCACCATTGGATAGTCTGTCGGAAGAGCCCAGCGGGCGCGGTACTGCTCTGGCGATAAATCGTACCGTGACCGAAGATAGCGTTTGAGCATTTTTAATTTTCGCCCGTCCTCAAGACAGATGATGTAGTCGTCAGTAATCGACTTCGATACAGCTACAGCTGGCTTAGGCCGAGTGCAGTCGTCGATTTTCTCGTCCGATAAGTCTATTATTGTGTCGTGTACGCTACGTATCAGATCGGATAAAGACGAAGATGCGACAGCGTTATTCGCAACAAATGAGGATACTATCTCTGTCGTAAGTTCTAAAATTTCCGTCTTCGTATCCATCGACATGTTTTCCATCTCGTTTTTGTTCCTATCATTTCTTACATTCAAATATTATGTTCGCATATACAAGTCAGGTATTTTTGAAAAATAATGCATTTTTTTGTATATTTAAATATTTAGACAAGCATTGGCTATTTATATAGCTGTTAGGGCGGTCGGCTTCATTGAAAAAAAAACTGATAACGGTCGCACTGTGCCGAATTGCCTGCTTGTCCACTTCGCTGCTGCGAACTAGACAGAGGAATAAATCAGGAGTTCCTTCTATGCCCGACACGTCGCCATCGTCTCGTTTTAATACAACCTCATTTTTCTCGCTTTCGGTTGAAGAAACCGACAAAGAGCTCTTTTCCGCGATACGCGAAGAGCAGGCCCGTCAGCAATACCAAATTGAACTTATTGCGTCGGAAAACATTGCGTCGCAGGCTGTTATTGATGCGCAGGGAACAGTACTGACGAACAAATATGCGGAAGGTTATCCCGGCCGTCGCTATTATGGCGGCTGTGAATATGTCGACAAGGTTGAGATTCTGGCGCAAGAGCGCGCCTGTAAATTGTTCAATTGTGATTTTGCCAATGTCCAGCCGAATTCTGGCAGTCAGGCGAATCAGGCTGTTTTTCAAGCGCTGCTGCAGCCCGGTGACACAATTTTGGGAATGAGTTTGGACGCAGGTGGGCACCTGACCCACGGCGCTCGCGTCAATCAATCCGGAAAATGGTTCAATGCCGTTCAATATGGCGTTTGCGAAGATACGCACTTGATTGATTTTGACGAAGTCGAATTGCTAGCGCGCGAGCATAAGCCGAAACTTATTATCGCCGGTGGTTCAGCCTATCCCCGCCAGATAGATTTCAAGCGATTCCGCGAGATTGCTGACGAGGTGGGTGCATGGTTCCTTGTCGACATGGCACATTTTTCTGGTCTGGTTGCCGGCAAACAGCATCCAAACCCGCTGGATTTTTGTGACGTTGCAACAACGACAACACATAAGACTTTGCGCGGGCCGCGCGGCGGCATGGTGCTGACCAGTTCGCAAGAGATCTCGAAAAAGGTCAACTCAGCTGTATTTCCCGGGATCCAGGGCGGCCCGTTAATGCATGTCATCGCCGCCAAGGCCGTTGCTTTTGGTGAAGCCTTGTCCCCGGCGTTTGAGACCTATGCGGCAGATGTGGTTGCAAATGCTAAGGCGATGGCTCAAGCGGCGAAGGATAGTGGACTTGCTTTAGTATCCGGCGGGACTGACACCCATGTTGCGCTGATTGATTTGCGGCCGAAACAGGTCACAGGGCGCGACGCCGAGCAGGCGCTCGAGC
The DNA here is from genome assembly GCA_002172915.1 of Hyphomonas sp. TMED17. Lineage (GTDB taxonomy): Bacteria > Pseudomonadota > Alphaproteobacteria > Caulobacterales > Hyphomonadaceae > Henriciella. Next base: position 25,763 of record NHBW01000015.1, read on the forward strand.
GGGCTTATATTACCTGTAATAAAAATGGCGTGCCATTTGATCCGCAAAAACCGATGATTACGAGCGGTATCCGGGTCGGTTCGCCGGCCGGTACGACCCGCGGCTTGGGCGTCGAAGAGTTTACCCAGATCGGACGTTGGATCGGTGAAGTTGTCGATGCGGTAGCATCTGGCGATAGTTCTGAAACAGAAGAACGGGTTCGACAGGAAGTCATTGCGCTGACAAGCCGGTTCCCGATTTACAATGGTCTTGGAGCCTAGGTTTGCGGTGCCCGTTTTGTAATTCAGACAATACAGCCGTGAAGGATAGCCGGCCGGCCGAAGACAATTCGGCAGTCCGGCGCCGTCGCGGCTGCGATACATGCGGGGCAAGATTTACCACATTCGAACGTGTTCAGCTGCGCGAAATCATTGTCATTAAACGTGACGGGAAACGTTCGATGTTCGAGCGTGAAAAGCTCGCAAGGTCTGTCTCGATTGCTTTGAGGAAGCGTCCGGTCACGCCCGAGCATATTGATCAGCTTGTCTCAGCTATTGTCCGGCAACTGGAAAGTAGCGGTGAGTTAGAGATGGCCTCTGCGGATATCGGTGAAATGGTTATGGAAAGCCTGAGGTCTGTCGATCCGGTTGGCTATGTTCGATATGCGAGCGTCTATAGAGACTTTGGCGACCCATCAGATTTCGCGCAATTTATCGAACAGTCTGCATTGGACGACAATTAATGATGACGGTCGAGGTGACGCTCAAACTGGCTTCCAGCATGGATGGCAAAATTGCGCTCTCGAACGGGGATAGCCAGTGGATAACATCCTCTGAAAGCCGGTCACGGGTTCATCATATGCGGGCAAATGCCGACGCGGTTTTCGTCGGTATCGGAACGGTCATGGCTGATGATCCGCTCTTAACTGCGCGGTTGGTTCCGATGCCAGACCGGCAGCCGGTGCGAATTGTGGCTGATAGTCGGCTGCGTATTGACCGGGATAGCCGTTTGTTGCGTTCAATCAGTTCTGGGCGGGTTATTGTCGCCACGGCGGTGGCTGATGGCATGGAGGCTGATTCGATTAAAGCGACCGGTGCCGAGGTCTGGGATTGTGGTGACGGGGCCGGCACGGCAAGTGTTTCGCCGGCGCGGCTAATCGCGCATTGCCGCGCTGAAGGCTTAAGTAAAATCTTCCTCGAGGGGGGCGGCAAGCTGGCCGCGAGTTTTATTTTGGCCGGTCTCGTTGACCGTATTGAATGGTTTAGGGCGCCGCTTATGATCGGTGGCGATGGTCAATCAGCGATTGCGGCGCTGGGGCTGCAGCATTTGTCTTCTGCACCTAAATGGCAGGCTGTCTCGACGGAACGCATTGGGCCAGACCTCTTAGAGACTTATATAAGGCTCAAGAGTGTTTAGGAGGCTATTGCCATGTTTACCGGTCTAGTCACAGATGTCGGCATTATCGAGGCTGTCCGCGATCAGGATGGGTTGCGGCGGTTTACTATCGCAGCCTCATATGATGTCGCGGACATCGCGATGGGAGCCTCGATCATGCATGCCGGTGTTTGCCTTACGGTCGTCGACTTCGGGGCGCGCGACGGGGGATGCTGGTTTGATGTCGAAGCGGTACCGGAGACATTATCGCTGACAATTTTGGGCGATTGGGATGTCGGAACAAGGGTTAATCTCGAGCAGTCGTTAAAGTTGGGTGACGAGCTCGGTGGTCACTTTGTTTTTGGTCATGTCGATGGCGTCGGCGAAATTACTTCTATTGATCCTGAGGGTGCGAGTTATCGGGTAACGGTACGACCGCCAGCGGATATTTCCCGCTATTTCGCCCGCAAGGGGTCAGTGGCGCTAAATGGCGTTTCATTAACAGTGGCAGATGCGCTTGAGAATGGTGACTTTCAAGTTGCGATTATTCCTCATACCTGGGACGTCACGACACTTTCTGATTTGACGGAGACTGACCGGGTTAATCTAGAAATCGATATGTTAGCGCGCTACGTCGCGCGAATGATTGGGGCAGATGCCCCGGATAAAAACCTATAATCGGGAGGTCTGCATGGCAGAAAATTTTTCTGATGCGATATCCAGCATCGACGAAATCATTGAAGATGCCCGGAATGGACGAATGTTCATTCTGGTCGATGCTGAAGACCGTGAGAATGAAGGCGACCTGATTATTCCGGCAAGTTTCGCGACGCCTGAAGTGGTGAATTTTATGGCCCGTTTCGGGCGTGGTCTGATTTGTCTGGCGATGACGTCTGAGCGTGCCCGGACCCTGAACCTCCATATGATGGCGCGGGAAAATCGCGAAAGTATGGGGACGGCTTTTACCGTGTCGATCGAAGCAAAAGACGGCGTCACGACGGGTATTTCGGCGCATGATCGGGCGCATACGATAAATGTCGCTATCGATCCTACGCTCGACGCGGATGACATCGTTTCTCCCGGGCATGTGTTTCCACTTGTCGCGCGGGATGGCGGAACACTGGTGCGGGCCGGGCATACTGAAGCGGCGGTCGATATTTCGCGCATGGCGGGTCTGAACCCGGCGGGTGTGATCTGTGAAATTATGAATGATGATGGTTCGATGGCGCGATTGCCAGAGCTGGTGGCGTTTGCGCAGCTGCATAATCTAAAAATCGGTACGATTTCAGATTTGATAGAGTGGCGCCGGAATCATGATCGGTATCTCGAACGACGTGTTGAGGCGCCATTGGACAGTGCCTATGGCGCTGGATTTAAAACGGTCGTGTTTCGGAATTCAATTGATGGTGCGGAGCATCTGGCAATTGTTCACGGTGATATAAAGCCGGATCAGACAACGCTAGTGCGCGTGCATAGAGCCGATATTCTGGCTGACATTCTCGGTGAGAAAGGTCCGCGTGAGGGGCTGGTGGCGCGGGCAATGTCGGTTATTGCGGTTTCAGACGAGCCGGGCGTGATGGTGTTTGTGAACACAATGCGGCCGGATGCAATGTCACAACGGCTTGGCCTGAAGACCAGCGAGGCGCCGGACCAGCATGCGCCGTTAAGGGAATACGGGGTCGGTGCGCAGATTTTGCGTGAATTGGGGGTCCGGAACATGATTTATCTGTCCGATTCAGAGCCCGCCCGCGTTGCAGGGCTTGACGGATACGGTCTGTCGATTGAGGGATGGCGTCCTTTAACACGAGCGGATAAATAAGCTTATGACTCATCGCATTCTCATCGTCACATCACGCTATTACGAGCATATTTCACTCGAACTTGAAGCTGGTGTCGCTGAAACGCTCGAGGGCGAAGATGTCGTGTTCGAGACTATTCTTGTGCCGGGTGCCTTCGAAGTGCCGGGGGCGATCGCCATGGCCGCCGATAGCGCCAAATATGATGGCTATATTGCACTCGGCTGCGTTATCCGGGGTGAAACCAGTCATTATGATTATGTTTGTGGCGAGAGCGCCCGCGGTTTGATGTGGCTTTCGACAGAGCGGCGACTGGCAATAGGCTATGGTATCCTGACAGTCGAGAATGAAGCACAGGCGCTTGTGCGGGCCGACCGGAAGCAGAAGAATAAAGGGCGTGACGCGACGGTTGCTTGTCTTGAAATGCTGAAGCTCCGTAAAAAGTTCGTTCGCTAATGGTTGAGGATAAAGTGCCTTTTGCAATTATCAGGGCACGTCGGGCGGGGGCGAGGCTGGCAGCTGTTCAGGCCTTGTACCAGATGGAGCAGACCGGTCAGAGCGCAAAGGCGGCCATCCGGGACTTAATGGACGACCGTCTAGGCGTCGGCCCCGATGAGCAGCCGGTCGAAGAAGCTGATTCCGATCTGTTCAAGGCCATTGTTCTGGCAATGGTTGAGCATCAGAGCCAAGTTGATAAGGCCATATTGAGCCGCCTTTCTAAAGGCTGGAAACTGTCCCGGCTGGATAGTATTAGCCGTGCTATTTTGCGGGCTGGTGTTGCCGAAATGGTCGCGCATACAAATTTGTCCCGGCGTATCCTGCTCGACGAATATGTCTCGCTGGCGCATGGTTTTTTGGATGTGACAGAAGCTAATTTCGTGAATGCGGTGCTGGACAATATTTCCAAGGATTTAAGGCCTGAAGAAGTCGCCTGACGGGAAGCTGAATGCAGGAAGCCGAATGGATTGACCGCTATATAAAGCCTTTGGTGACATCCAAGGGCGCGTTTGAGCTGACAGATGATGTCGCCGTCCTGACGCCGTATGAGACAACCATCGTAACAATGGATACACTGGTTGAGGCAGTCCATTTTCTCGCTGCCGACCCGCTCGATACAGTTGGTCGAAAGCTCTTGCGGGTAAATATTTCCGATATTTATGCGAAAGGCGCCGCGCCAGGCGAAGCTTTGCTGTCAATTGCGTGGCCAAGACATCGCGATGAAGTCGAGTTTGCCGCCCTGATGGCAGGTATCGGAGATGATCTTGAAGCCTTCAATGTCTCGCTGATTGGCGGTGATTTGGTCACAACCGATGGTCCGCTCATACTCAGCCTGACGCTAACCGGCCAGATTATCGGGCCGGCAGCGATACATCGTAACGGTGCGAAGGCCGGTGATGGAATATTTGTCACTGGTCAAATCGGCTTTGGTGATGTCGGGCTTGCAGCTGCGCAACGCGGTGATTGTGAGGATCTTGCCGCGCGATATCGCGTGCCGGTGCTTGCCCCGCTTCAGGCCGCGGCCGCGGTCGCTACACATGCGACTGCGAGCATGGACATCTCTGACGGGCTTCTCCTTGATGCGCAGCGGCTATGCAAAGCAAGCCGGGTCGGATTAGTTCTTGATCTCGACTGCGTGCCCCTCGCCGAGCCAAGTGATGATCTGGCAATCGTGATTCGTCAGTGCACTGGTGGCGATGATTATCAGATCCTGATGACAGCGCCAGCTGATCGTGATTTGACAAATTTTACACGGATTGGCCGAGTGGTCGAAGGCGACGGTCTCGGCTTAAAATGGCGCGGCAATACAGTAGATTTGCCTGATATTCTGGGTTTTCTGCATTGAACGCCCCAACTGAGGCTGACTTAGCACATTATAAGAGTTGAATTGGCGCGAAACTTCGTCGTACACAATTACCAGTGATCATAAAAAATGATTGTCCGTCCGGAACGATACTGTTGCGGTCGATATTAAAATTTAAGGGAGAAACGTGATGGACCTGAGTTTATGGTTCTATGTGGCCTTGGCGGCCGGCGTGGCGGCCGTGCTGTACGGGTGGCTGCAATCTAACGCTATTATGAAAGCCGATGCCGGAACGGATCGGATGCAAGAGATTGCAGCGGCGATTCAGGAGGGGGCGAATGCTTATCTGAAGCGTCAGTACACAACAATTGCCTATGTTGGTTTGGCGACTGTGGTTGTACTTGCAATCTTGTTCAGAAACTGGGAGGTGCCGGTTGGCTTTATTCTCGGTGCTGTTCTGTCAGGTGCCGCTGGATTTATCGGTATGAAAGTATCGGTTCAGGCCAATGTGAGAACGACACACGCCGCGAGCGAAAGTTTGCAGGCGGGATTGTCGATGGCCTTCAAGTCAGGCGCCGTCACAGGTCTGTTAGTGGTCGGTTTGGCGCTGCTCGGTGTGGCCGGTTATTATGGCCTGCTGGTTGGCTGGCTTGGCATGGACCCGGCGACCGATAGAATCGTCATTGACGGTCTTGTCGCGCTTGGTTTTGGTGCGTCGCTGATTTCGATTTTTGCCCGTCTTGGCGGTGGTATCTTCACAAAAGGTGCGGATGTCGGCGGTGACATGGTTGGTAAAGTCGAGGCCGGTATCCCTGAGGATGATCCGCGTAACGCTGCGACGATCGCTGACAATGTTGGTGATAATGTCGGCGATTGTGCCGGTATGGCGGCCGACCTTTTCGAAACCTATGCTGTGACGATTGTCGCGACGATGGTTCTGACAGCCATTTATTTCTCGAATGCGGCTTATCTGGGTGACATGCTGGTCTTCCCGCTGGCGATTTGTGCGGTTTGTATAGTGGCTTCGATTGTCGGGACATGGTTTGTCCGGCTTGGCAAAGGCTCGAGCAATATTATGGGGGCGCTTTATAAGGGTCTAATTGCAACCGGACTTCTCACAGTGGTTGGCCTGGCGATTGCCGTCAAACACGCTTTGCCGAATGGCTTTGGTGAACTCGAAGGTGCAGCGATGGCGCTGAATCTGCCGGGCACATTAACCGGAATGGATTTGTTCTGGTGTGGTGTTGTCGGTTTGGTGGTAACGGCGCTGATCGTTGTGATTACCGAATATTATACCGGTACCGAGTATCGTCCGGTAAAATCAGTCGCTCTGGCGTCAGAGTCGGGTCACGGCACAAACGTTATTCAGGGACTTGCTGTGTCGCTTGAATCAACTGCGTTGCCGGCTTTGACAATTATCGGTGGTATTATCGTTACATTTAACTTTGCCGGTCTGTTCGGCATTGCAATTGCGACGACAACGATGCTGGCACTTGCCGGTATGATTGTTGCTTTGGACGCTTTTGGTCCGGTGACAGATAATGCTGGCGGTATTGCTGAAATGGCTGAACTGCCGGGCAATGTCCGTGATACGACTGATGCGCTGGATGCGGTCGGTAATACAACAAAAGCTGTTACCAAAGGTTATGCAATCGGATCTGCGGGCCTTGGCGCGCTGGTATTGTTTGCCGCCTATAATGAAGACTTGGCCTATTTTGCTGCGAATGCAGCCGAAGGCTCGCTTCTGCAGGGCGTCAGCGTCGATTTCTCGATTGCAAACCCGTATGTTGTTGTCGGCCTCTTGTTTGGCGGACTGTTGCCATTCCTGTTCGGCGGCATGTCGATGATGGCGGTTGGTCGTGCAGCGCAGGCCGTTGTCGAAGAAGTACGTAGCCAGTTCAAGAATGATCCGGGTATTATGAAAGGCACATCGAAGCCGAATTATGGTCGCGCGGTCGATATTCTGACAACTGCGGCGATTAAGGAAATGGTTGTGCCATCCTTGCTGCCGGTTCTTTCGCCAATCGTCCTGTTTGCCGCGATCTTCTGGATTGCCGGTGTCGCGCCTGCTCTGGCTGCGGTCGGCGCAATGTTGCTCGGTGTTATTGTCACCGGCATGTTTGTGGCGATCTCGATGACCTCAGGTGGTGGCGCTTGGGATAATGCCAAGAAATACATCGAAGATGGCAATCATGGCGGCAAAGGGTCCGAGGCTCACAAGGCTGCGGTCACCGGTGACACGGTTGGTGATCCGTACAAGGATACAGCTGGTCCAGCGGTTAACCCGATGATTAAAATCACCAATATTGTCGCGCTTCTGATGCTGTCAGTTCTGGCTGGTGGTCACTAATTAACAACTGGACTGGCAGTCCTGTCGGTCCAGTTAAATGTTAAAACCCCGCGACGGCTGTCGCGGGGTTTTTTATATACGCTTGGCCTGAATTCGGCTGATCGTGACTCTAGCGTCGTCCGGTTCCGGTTGGATCGCCAGGCGTTCTCTCGTTCGTCTGTGGTAGGGCAACTGCACCAACTGATCCGAAAATCTGTTCAAGCAGGCCAAGTTCGCGACCTCTGGTTGCGGTCTGACGGGAGGCGTATCTGATCACTTCGCCATCATTCTCGTCATATTCGAGGATCTCATCAACAACATCATCGTCGGCAAACCGTATCGCGGTGATAACCCGGTCCGTCGTCTGAGGTAGCAAGAATGCGATCCGCTCACGCCGGGTTGTGATGTAGAACCACGTATTGTCGTCGAACACGCTTGTCGTTGATGGCGACCCCAATTGCGCTAGTACGCTGGCGCGGGTATCGACATCGGGTTGGACCTCTCCGGGAAGAATGTCATCGGCTGTATAGCCGTGCAAATCTGCCATTGGCGATACGCAACCGCTCACTAATCCAGAGGCGAGAATAATTGATGAAACAATGACACGTGGCGTCATTAGAAGTCTCCTGCTATCTGGCTGTGAGATAAGACGGTTCCACCCTTATTGGCAAGCTTTAGCGACATGGTGTGACCGATTTTGAGTTAAGGAGACTCGGATGAAAATATTCGACGCCTTTTTTCCAGCCCGCCGGCGCCGGATTACGGCAGCAAAACGCTGGCACGACTGGATTCTGTCGACCGCTCGGTCGCCGGAGCCGTATCAGAGTGGGTGGGTTCAGGACACGCGTGATGGACGGTTTCAAATGGTCGCGCTCATATCGACATTGGTATTGCGGCGGTTACGCGATTGCGATGCAGAGGGCCGGCATCTCGCGGACTTGGTCTATAAGGCGGTTTTCTCCGATTTTGACTATGCGCTTCGGGAGGAGGGCGTTGGCGACTCCTCGATTGCCCGGAAAATCCGGCGGCTCGGCGAGGAGTTTTTCGGGCTGGCAAGAGCAATTGACCAGGCTCTGTCGGATTCCGATCTGGAAAATGCCATTGCGACGGTTGTCGTAAAGAACCAGATTGTGTCCTCCCAGCAGGCGCCGGATTTCGCGGTTTGGTTGATCAATATAAACTTATATTTGCAGACCACTGAAAATAGTGTGGCCCTGGCGGGTCTAAACGAAAAATATTCGATGATTTAAGGTTAGGACTGCTCTATTAAGACCTCTTTCGCGTTGCGTTTCAGGTCGCAGGCGCTTATTTTACCAATGAAACTGGCTCTGGAGTTCGGATTACAATGTCCAGCCTAACTTTGTCGATTGATGCCATGGGCGGAGACAATTCTCCGACTGTCATATTGGATGGCATGAAAATTTTCCTTCAGGATCATCCGGACGTAAAGTTTCTGGTGCATGGTAAGCAGGATATTCTAGCGCCTGAAATACAGTCGCGTGGTCTTGATAACGTTTGCAAGATTATCCATCAGGAATCGATGGTGTCGATGAGCGCCAAGCCGGCCTCGGCTCTCCGAAAAGCTAAAGGTACCAGCATGTGGGGGGCTGTTGAATCGGTAAAAAAGGGTGATGCGGTCGCCGCCGTATCGGCCGGCAATACAGGTGCGCTGATGGCATTCTCCATGCTTGCGCTCCGTAAAATGAAGGGTGTTTACCGGCCGGCAATGACCGCGCTCTGGCCGACAATTAATGGGCGCTGTGTGGTGCTCGATATTGGCGCTAATCTCGAGGCAGACGCTGACCAGCTTGTGAGTTTTTCGATTATGGGCGAGGCTTATGCGCGCGCAATTACGGGCAAGAAGCGACCAACGATTGGTCTCCTCAATATTGGCTCGGAGGATGATAAGGGAGGTGACACCCTTCGCCGGGCGGCTGATTTGTTAAGTGATCCGGATCTGGGGTTGGATTTCCGCGGATTCATAGAAGGGAATGACATTTCCATGGGAAAGGTTGACGTCGTTGTGACAGATGGTTTCACCGGTAATGTTGCTTTGAAGGCCGCTGAAGGCACTGCGTATTTGGTTGCCAGCTATGTCAAAGATGCCCTGACCGAAAACTGGCTGAGTAAGCTGGGCGCAGTATTTGCGAGCGCCGGTCTGCGGAAGCTGAAGGATAAAATGAATCCCTCGCGCGTGAATGGCGGGGTTCTGCTTGGATTGAAAGGCGTTGTTGTTAAAAGCCATGGCGGCAGCGACGCCGAAGGCATGGCCTCGGCTTTGACATTGGCTGTGAACCTCGGTGCTAGCAATTATCGCGAAGAAATTTCCGATGGTTTGTTGCGCTTTCAGGATAGTTCGTCGGTGTCGGAGTTAGCGGCCGAATGACAGATCTGACATCCGTAATTATTGGAGTAGGCGGATATTTGCCGGAGCGTATCCTCACCAATGATGACCTTTGTAAAGTCGTCGATACTTCGGATGAATGGATACAGACACGTACTGGAATTCGCCAGCGCCATATTGCGGCTCAAGGAGAGCTGACATCCGACTTGGCAACGGCCGCCGCAAAAGCCGCGCTCGCCAATGCCGGAATTGAGGCCGGCTCGGTTGATTTGATCGTTTTGGCAACGACAACGCCCGATAAGACCTTTCCCGCGACCGCCACAATTGTGCAGGATAAGCTCGGAATTCGCGGCGGCGCAGCTTTCGACGTGCAGGCGGTTTGTTCTGGTTTTCTATTCGCTTTGGCGACGGCCGATAGTATGTTGAAGTCGGGGCTATTCAAAACGGCCCTCGTAATTGGGGCAGAGACGTTTACACGATTACTTGACTGGTCGGATCGCACCACTTGCGTGCTGTTTGGAGACGGCGCAGGCGCTGTCGTTTTGCGCGCCGAGCCGCAGAATAAGAAGAAGCCGGGTGGTGTTTTAGGCCATCACATTCGGACCGATGGTAGCAAGCAGAAACTGCTTTATGTCGATGGCGGTGTATCGTCTACCGGAACCATCGGGCATGTCAGAATGCAAGGTAATCAGGTCTTTAAACATGCTGTTACCAACATTAGCAGTGCGGTAGTCGAAGTTCTCGAAATGACGGGTCATACGATTTCGGAAATTGACTGGTTCGTACCACATCAGGCAAATCAAAGGATTCTGGATGGTGTTGGGCGGAAACTGGGCATCGACGATGCCAAGCTGGTTTCTACTGTAGAGTTGCACGGGAATACATCAGCCGCATCAATACCTCTTGCATTATCAACTTCGGTCAGCGATGGTCGTATTACGCAGGGTGACCTTGTCTTGAGCGAAGCCATGGGCGGTGGTTTTTCCTGGGGGGCTAGCTTGTTCAGACTGTAAGTGTTTGCAGTTCGTTAATACATTAGACCTATTTTGTAGGGGAGGGTACTGGTGGTAAATGCGAAAACGTTGACACGCGTTGAGCTGGTTGACCAATTGGTTCAGGAAACGGGTTTATCTCGTTCAGTGGCCTCGGACCTGTTCGAGACGATGCTAGATTTGATCGGTAAAAGTCTAACAAATAATGGAAGTGTGAAGCTTTCCCGTTTTGGCAATTTTACGGTTCGTAAAAAGGCTGCTCGCGAAGGTCGCAATCCAAAGACTGGAATCGAAGCGAACATTTCGGCGCGGCAGGTTGTAACCTTTAAACCGTCCCCGATGCTCAAGGACCGTGTCGGAGGCAAGAAGTCAGAGACCTAGGCTATGTCTATTCCTGCGGCGACCGAATTTGATGGGGAAACTCTAAACAGTCGACCGATTGGGGATGTCGCCATTGAGCTTGGTCTCGACACACAGGTTTTGAGGTATTGGGAAGGCAAATTTAATAATATCGTTGCCCCATTAAAAAGCGATGATGGTCGGCGTATGTTTCGGCCGCAGGATGTGGAAGGCGCGCGCGCCATTCAGATACTTGTCCATGACCGGGGTATGACTCTGAAAGCAGCAGCCGCCTATTTGGCCGAGCATGGCGTATCTGGCGTGACCAATCGCGGGATGCCGGATGATATCAAGCAACCGTGTGATATTAGTGGGAGGTACCGTTCCGAAAAACCGGCTGTTCCGGTATTTTCTCCAGCCCAGCCAGCCGTACTCGCTCAGGAAAATCAGGAAAGTACTGAGCGGCTTGAGAGCATTTTATCGGATCTGGTACGTCTTAAAGCCAGACTGGATGCGCTGCGGTTGGACTGATCGCCGCTGTTTGGCGGATATATATGAGACTCGTAATATTCTTTCATTGCACTTTCCGGTCGCCTTAGCTTATACAGCGGCGATGTCGGAGCGTAGCGCAGCCCGGTAGCGCACCGGTCTGGGGGACCGGGGGTCGCAGGTTCGAATCCTGCCGTTCCGACCATATTTTCTGAATTTGAACGTCGTTATTACCGTTGATTATGTCGGCTGTTGCCGGCAGATCCCGTTACGTGTCTTACTAGCTGCAGGGGGTGGGATGAGAGACGGTTTGACCGGTAAAAGCACTGATATAATGCGTGCGGGTGATGTCTGACGCGTTTAAGGCCGGTATATTTGGATGGTACCCGAATAGGACCTTGTCAGCGTCATCCAGGCTTTTTGGACATCATGCCGGGTTAATCTCGCTTAGATAATTTTAGGCCCGTCTCAACAATGGTGGCGGTGTAACGAAAATTGGAAGCCTCGGCATTGTAATTTGGCAGCGACCAGAGTTCGGGGGCAATACACCATGATTTTGTGGTACCCGGCAAAAAGGTGGCATCATGTACATTTTCCACAATGATGCGTTCATATTCAGTTACTTTCAGATAATCCTCGCTGAAAAAAATGTGCTGGTTGGAGACGCTGACGCCGTCCGGGCCGGTATAAAGGTGACGCCAGAAATTGACGTTACTGTTCTCTAGTGTCGCTGTGATTTGTAATTCCAGTCTAAGAATTGCCCTGTCAGTGGTATTCACGACGGAAACAGAAATGGGTCGATCCGGCTCGCAGCCGGCCGCATTATAGCGCGTTGAAATTTCAATTTTTGAAATGTCGCTCGTCGCGATTGAGGTCGGTAATTGTTGACGCGTTGCCAACGCAGCTTGCGCTTTTCTGTTATCAATTGCGGTGGAAACAGTTTGTTGCAGTTGCATGATAATGGCAGCCGGAAGCGACAAAATAAAGGTGACCCGAATAATGTTCAGAGCGAGCCGCATCACCTTTTTGCCAATCTTTTCTCTTCGCCGTTTCCGAGTCCAGATAAGCTTTGTGATATTCATAGTCGATTAGCTTTCACCAATATCGCAAATATCGCGACCTAACGCTAACCTCTTTTAATGGCTCAAGTCAAAAGCTTTTGTCCGTTATTCTGAAACAAGTATATCATGTCGCACCTTTCACCAGGAAAGACGGTTTAAGTTCATTATGAGTACGTAAATTTTGCTTTGCGCTTTTCTAGGAAAGCGGTTTGGCCTTCATCGAAGTCTTTTTCCGCAAAGCTGTTAACGAAGAGGGCTATGGCCTGCTCTTCAGTATCTGTCCAGCCAGCTTGTAGGCCGGCAATCATATGTTTGATGCCGCGTGTAGACCATTGCGAGTTACCGGCAATCTCGGCCGCCATGGTTCGGGTTTCGTCAAGCGCCTGCACGGCAGGTGCGATCCTGTCTAGCAGGCCGATATACAACGCTTCATCAGCCTTTAACAGGCGCCCGGTGAATAGCAGGTCCTTGGCTTTTCCGGGACCCACGGCTTGGAGTAGCCGCCGTGTATCACCCGCGGGATACACCAGTCCAAGTTTGGCGGGCGTGATCCCGAAGCGGGCGTCTCTGTCGCCAATACGAATGTCGCTGGCCAGGGCGAGGCTGACACCGCCACCAACACACGAGCCTTCAATTGCAGCGATAACTGGCTTCGGGCATTTTTCGACTGCCATGAGTGCGTCAGCAATGATCTGTCCCGATTTTTGCGTGTCTTCAGGCGTGCTGTAAGCGACTGAAAACTCCGAAATATCGGCGCCGGCAGCAAAATGCCCGGTGTCACCACCATGAATAATCACCACTTTTGTGGCAGTTCTCGCAATACATTCGTTTATTAAGTCCGTTAAAGCCGACCACATATCAAGAGACAGGGCATTTCGCTTCTGCGGCTTGTTCAGAATGATCTCGCTAATGTCTGCATGATGTTCAAGGCGAATGGATCGAGACAATTTCTGCTCCTTTCGAACAGCAGGCGTGATCATGTTCGCCTCGAGTATCAGACGCTGATGCCGGCTGCTTTGGCATCTGCGAGAAAGGCTGCCAGTCCTTTATCCGTCAAAGGATGGTTTGAGAGCGACTTGATAACTTCAGGCGGTGCCGTCATTACATCGGCACCGGCCAGAGCACATTCTTTGACATGTAGCGGATTACGAACCGAGGCTGCGAGTATCTGGGTTTCATAACCATAATTATCATAAATCTCGCGAATCTCGTGGATCAGTTCCATGCCATCAATATGGATGTCGTCGAGCCGGCCAATGAATGGTGAGATATAGGATGCCCCGACTTTCGCCGCTAGCAGGGCCTGATTGGCCGAAAAGCAAAGTGTTACATTGGTTTCAATGCCGTCGGCGGTAAATTGATGGCAGGCTTTAAGCCCTGCGATTGTCAGCGGGAGTTTGACGACTACATTATCGGCAATTGCGGCCAAGGCGCGGCCCTCTGCAAGCATGCCTTCGGTTTCAGTCGCGATCACTTCAGCGCTGACCGGGCCGTCTACCATGTCGCAGATTTCCGCGATAACGGTTTTGAAATCGCGTCCAGATTTTTTAATCAATGACGGGTTTGTCGTGACGCCATCTGCAAGTCCGGTTGCGTATAGCTCCTTAATCGCGGTGATATCCGCCGTGTCGATAAAGAATTTCATAATCTTCCCTGTGTAAACTTGTTTCCATATGCGGAAAATGGAAGCTTGACGCAAGCGCTGACGCTTTTAGGGAACAGTTAGAAATCAATAAAGTCTATTTGGTTTAAGACCCGCATGCCCGCGTGGTGGAATTGGTAGACACGAGGGACTTAAAATCCCTTTCCTGTATAGGAGTGCCGGTTCGAGTCCGGCCGCGGGCACCACTTCCTGTTTTTAAACCCCAGAGTGATTCGGTAAAAAACCGTTATTAAGCAAGGCTTAATAGGGTATTTTTCTTGTTTTTCTGTCCGGTGAAATCCGGCCTGATCCCGCCAAGTGTGGGTATGGTGTGGGTATATTTGTGGGGTATTTTTCGGTATTATTTCGTCACTACCCAACACTTTGACCGGAAGAAATTATATGCCGTTAACAGACCTCAGAATTAGAAAAATCAAACCCGCCGAGAAAATTCGTAAATATGCCGACGGGGAAGGATTAACGCTTATTGTCATGCCGAACGGGTCGAAGCTTTGGCGCTTTCGCTATCGTCACTTTGGCAAGCACAGAGAAATGGCAATCGGGAGGTATCCGTACATATCACTGTCAGATGCGAGGGCCGCTCGATATGACGCCAAATCGACGCTTGCTAGGGGGCTTGATCCTGTCGGCGAATATCGCAAAGCGCAGGCGCGTGAGCAGGCTATCACGGCGGACATATTTAGTAATGTCGCGACGGAGTTGCTTGAGAAGTTTGAAAGAGAAGGCAAGGCCGTCGCAACGATGCACAAGAAGCGTTGGTTAATTGACATGGCGACGAGAGATTTTGGTAATGTTCCAGTCCGGAACCTATCTTCTGCGCTTATTCTAAAAACACTTCGAAAGGTCGAAGCTAAGGAGCATTATGAAACGGCCAGACGTTTAAGGTCCACTATCGGACAGGTTTGCCGTTATGCCATCGCGACGGCGCGATGAACGGTTTATGGGAAAAGTATTACGAAAACGGTCAATTATTCTGTCGAAACCAATACATTGAGGACGAGAGAAACGGTTTATTCGAAGCATACTACGAGAATGGCCAGCCGCGTCGGCGTTTGGAGTATATTGCTGGTAAAGAAATTGGCATTTGGGGAAATATTATGAGACCGACGAGTTAGATTGGCAAATGGAGTACGCCCCCGGCATCGAATATGGCATTTGGGAAGATTATTTTGAAACCGGACAATTGAAGACCAGGGCGCAATATCAGGAGGGTTTTCTTCATGGTACTTGGACCTATTACCGCGCCGATGGATCGCTCGAATTGCTGATCATTTATGAAAATGGTGAGCGTGTAGGCTAGAACGATTAGCTTTCTATTGGGCAACCTGGTTAGAGTAGAGCGGGGTGGATTAAGTTATGGGACTGAGGAAACGGGACCTGATCGGGAATTACCGAACCGTCTTGGCACATTAGCGCATTGAGTGCGGTTTTTAATATCGGTCGTATTATTGCAGGGATGGCAGCAAGAGGATGACGTTTTTTAAAGCCATGCCTATCGGATTCACGCGGCCAAGCTGTATCCGGATTTGGCCAGCGCGCCTCAAGCTAACCAATTTAATCAGAGAGGACCGG
>NHBW01000001.1 GCA_002172915.1 Hyphomonas sp. TMED17
CACCACCACCACCGCCACCGCCGCCACCACCGCCACCACCACCACCGCCACCGCCGCCACCACCGCCACCGCCGCCACCGCCAGACGGTAAAGTGACAATTAGTGGAACCATTTCGTATGATCGGGTTCCGCATAATAATTCGACAAATGGCCTGGACTATCTGGCCAGGGTGCAGTTGCCGGCGCGCGGCGTTACAGTCGAAGCCGTCGATGCGAGTGGGACGGTTCTTGCCAGTGATACGACGGACGAATCCGGTGGGTATAATGTCGATGTGGATTCCGGTATTGGTTTACGTATTCAAGTGCGATCGCAACTGGAAAAGACGGATGCTGCGAGCTGGGATATAAAAATTCTCGATAACACGTCCGATTATGCGCTTTATGTCCTTAATGGTGCCTTGCTGGATTCCGGAACCGCGAATTCCGTTCGCGATTTGAACGCAGGCTCCGGCTGGACCGGACAGAGTTATTCAGAAACCCGTGCCGCCGCCCCGTTCGCGATACTGGATAGTGTCTATGAAGCGGTAATACAGCTGGAGGCTATCGATCCGGACATACAGCTGCCAAGCCTCGAGATTTTGTGGAGTGTCGACAACCGTCCTTCTAGCGGAAATGTCACCGATGGTAATATCGGGACTTCGTCATATTCACGAACAACTCGTGGCCCGACAATTCGCATTCTAGGCGCGGCAAACAATGACACCGACGAGTATGATGATCATGTCGTCGTCCATGAGTTTGCGCATTTTCTGGAAGACCAGATATCTCGAAGTGATTCGATCGGCGGACCTCATGGTGGGGCCGACAGGCTCGACACGCGGGTCGCATTTAGTGAGGGACTGGGTAATGCCTTTGCCGGGATGATACTGACGGACCCGATTTATCAGGACAGTTTTGGCGCCCGTCAGGAGGCGGGGTTTAACGTGAATGTTGAGACAAATTTCTTTACCAAGGGATGGTTCAGCGAGTCCTCAGTACAATCGGTCTTGTACGATATATTTGATTCCGAAGATGACGGCGTCGATAATATTTCGGCCGGTTTGTCGCCGATTTACACGATTTTGACCGATCCTGACTATATAACATCACCGGATTTTACGACGATTTTCCTGTTTGCCGATCTGGCGCGGACAAAATCGGGAATTGATCCGAATGATTTAACAGCCTTGTTTACTGCCGAACTGATTACCGGGACTGGACCGCAAGGTGATGGCGAAACTCTATCGGGTAACTTCCCGCGCGCCCTGCCTGTCTATAAGCCGGTGCCAATCGATGGCGATCCCGTCGAGATTTGTTCAATTGACGATAATGGTACGTATAACAAGCATGGCAATCGGGCATTTTTAATATTCTCGATCGCCGAGAGCGGAAATTACACATTTACGATGTCGCGAGACCTGTCATCCAATCTGAATACACCTAATCGCGACCCGGATATTCTGGTCTTTAAGGATGCTGCTTTAATCAACCGGTTCGAGAGCGATGCAACAGATGTTGAAACCGGAACAATGACACTGGAGCCCGGCGATTATCAGATCGAAGCCTATGAGTTCAACAATGTCGCGGAACGCGATACCGGTGATTCATGCTTCAATTTTACAATCAGCTCATAGGGGGATCTGGTATGGCCGGAAACATATATGCTGAAACTAGGATCTGGTCGGTTGCGGTTTTGGCGATCGGGTTGACGGCTTGCATTCAACCGCCGGCCGGCGACGTCCCGCAGGAGCTATCTGGGGCTGGCCATGAGCATAGTCATGCATTCGAAAAGACAGTCGGTGTTGTGCGGACAGTTAAACCGGGGGCATCGATCAGCTTCTCACATACAGCCGTATCGCCCGTTGCGATCAGTCAGAATGGCATGGTTAAAATCGCTGTGAACGAGAATTACAGCCGGGGTGTTGTTCGATTAAATGCAACGGCATCCGAAGGGCTGGCAATATTCGGGCCGATGATAAATTCGCAGTTCGATATGATAGGCGAGCAGCCGCATGAGGTTCGTATCGACTATCGGGCAGACGCAGCCGGCGAGTTTTATATCAATCTTTTTGCGACCACAGATATACCGGACATGCCATCTGAAACGCGAACATATGCTGTTTCGGTGCAAGTCGGCGAAGTGTTCGAGAGTTCGAAACAAGGCCTGGTTAATCACACCCTTGAGGACGGCACGTCCGCGGTGTTGATGGAGGCGGAAGAAATCGTTCGCTAGCCGGGATGCCGGGTTTTAAATCGCTCACTCTTAAATCCTGAAGTTTCTTGCATCCTTGCCATAGCCAAGCTGCGTTGGCAGGTGTATTGCGCGTCCGGTAACCTCCCGGATTCTGAAAGTCAGCACATGACCGAGCCTACTTCGCTTCGCAATATTGCGATTATCGCACACGTTGATCACGGCAAAACCACTTTGGTTGATTGCCTGTTGAAACAGTCTGGTACTTTTCGAGAGAATGAGGCCACCGCCGAAAGGATGATGGACTCCAATGATCTGGAACGTGAACGCGGCATTACGATTCTGGCGAAAACAACCAGCGTGGTCTGGGGTGATACCCGGATCAATATTGTCGATACGCCCGGTCACGCCGATTTTGGCGGAGAGGTCGAGCGTATCCTGTCGATGGTTGACGGTGCTATTGTGCTTGTCGATGCAGCCGAAGGTCCGATGCCGCAGACCAAATTTGTCGTCTCGAAAGCGCTGAAGATCGGTCTCCGGCCAATCGTCGCAATTAACAAGATTGATAAGCCAGAGCGGCGTCCTGATGCGGTCATCAACGAGGTTTTCGACCTGTTTGATGCATTGGGTGCTGATGATGAACAGCTTGATTTTCCGATTCTGTACGGATCGGCGAAGAATGGCTGGATGTCGACGCAGTATGAAGAAGAACGCTCGGATATGTCGGAATTGTTTGATATGGTCGTGGCGCATGTCCCCGAACCGAAAGTTGAGGAGGGTCCGTTCCGGATGCTTGCAACGACGATTTCATCGGATAATTTCCTTGGACGTATTCTGACCGGCCGGGTCTATTCCGGTACGGTTCGCCCCAATCAGTCAATTAAGGTTTTGGCTCGCGACGGCAGTGTTGTCGAACAGGGACGCGTGTCCAAGGTTCTCGCCTTTCGTGGTTTGCAGCGGGTTCCGATTGATCAGGGTGAAGCTGGTGATATTGTCTCTATTTCCGGCCTTCAAAAAGCAAACGTCGCCGATACATTCGTTGACCCGTCGCTGGCGGAGCCGATCGAGGCGCAGCCGATTGATCCGCCAACATTGTCGATGACATTCCGGGTAAATGATAGCCCGCTAGCTGGAACCGAGGGTGATAAAGTCACAAGTCGTGTGATCTGGGATCGTTTGCAACGCGAAGCTGAAGGTAATGTTGCGCTCAAAGTCGAGCGTTCCCATGAGGCGGAATCGTTCATTGTGTCAGGACGGGGCGAACTTCAGCTGGCTGTTCTCATCGAAACGATGCGCCGTGAAGGCTTCGAGCTCGGCGTGTCGCGGCCGCGAGTTGTTTACAAGCAGGACGAAGCCGGACAGCGACTGGAGCCGGTCGAGGAAGTTGTGATCGATGTCGATGACGAGTTTTCCGGTGCCGTCGTGCAGAAATTATCCGAGCGCAAGGCCGATATGATTGAAATGAAGCAGTCTGGTGTTGCGCGCACCCGGATGGTTTTCCATGCGCCGACGCGAGGACTGATTGGGTATCAGGGCGAATTGTTATCGGATACTCGCGGGACCGGGATTATGAACCGTATCTTCCTTGAATACACGCCTTATAAGGGTCGGATTCAAGGCCGTCGGACCGGGACGCTGATTGCAATGGAGAAAGGTGAGGCGGTCGCTTTTGCTCTCTGGAATCTCGAAGATCGGGGTCCGATGATGATTCATCCTGGCGATAAGGTCTATCAAGGCATGATTGTCGGCGAGCACACGCGTGACAATGATCTCGAAGTCAATGTTCTCAAAGGCAAAAAACTTACCAATGTGCGGGCCTCAGGAACAGACGATGCCGTTCGCCTGACGCCACCATTGCAGATGACACTGGAGAAATCGCTGGCTTACATCGCGGATGACGAGCTGGTTGAAGTGACACCGGATAATATCCGTTTGCGTAAATTCCATCTTGATACACACGAACGGAAGCGGGCGGCAAAAGCCAGCAATAATTAAGACCGCCGCCCTTGCGCCGGTGAATTGGGGCCTATCGGGAGCCGATGGCAGAATGTCAGCTGTCTATTGTTGCGATCATAGAAAGTCTTGCGCGACCTGGTCGATCTCATCGAGAAAGACCTGTTGTGCGTCTTGGGACAAAAATGATCCTGTGAAACTGTTTCTGGCCAGTATTATGATTTCGGCGGGGGACAGATTGGTCGCCTTTGCCGTTTGCAGATAGTTTTCATTCATATAGCCACCGAAATAGGCCGGATCATCGGAGTTTATCGTGGCTTTGAGTCCGCGTTTCAGCATCTCCGGCAAGGGGTGCTGGCGTAAATCATCGACAACGCAAAGTGATAGGTTCGATAGGGGACAAACAGTCAGGGTCAGACCGGCGTCGCGAACGTGGCTTATCAAGTTTTCGTCTTCAAGCAAACGATTGCCATGATCGATTCGGTCAATATCAAGAATTTCAATTGCTTCTCTGACATATTCTGGCGGCCCCTCTTCGCCGGCATGCGCGACAAGTTTCAGGCCGGCCTTACGGGCTGCTGCAAAGACATTTTTGAATTTCGACGGTGGATGTCCCAGCTCTGAGGAGTCGAGGCCGACCCCATCAATCCTGTGCAGCCATGGCTGTGCCATTTCCCACGTCTCGAAGGCTTCCTGTTCGGACAAATGGCGTAAAAAACACATGATGAGTTTATGGCTGATGCCAAGTGTCTGCTGGCCATGTACGAGACCGCGTAATATTCCTTCGATAGCAATGCGGAAGTCCAGTCCACGGGCAGTATGCCCCTGCGGGTCGAAGAAGATTTCGACATGGCGGACATTGTCGTCAGCACATCGCTGTTGATAGGCCATAGTTAGCTCATAGAAATCCTCTTCAGTCTGCAGAACCGACATGCCCTGATAATACAAATCAAGAAAATCCTGCAGATTGGAAAAATTATAAGCCTGCTTTAACGCGTCCAGTGACTGATAATCGAGCGCGACGCCATTCCGGTCGGCAAAGTGCATCAATTGCTCGGGTTCAAGGCTGCCTTCGATATGCATGTGCAGCTCAGCTTTTGGCAGGCGCATGATGAGATTTTCGATATTATCCATGGCACTGACCCAATCTTAAAAGTTCCAGATGATAAACCCTGCGCATTGACACAATTCAATTTAATCCGCCTGATAGTGTCAGAAAACTTTAGCCGCGCTCGATTGGGGTATGCAAGCTGATGGATATATTATCTTGGGGAATCATTGCCGGTCTGTCCTTACTCACCGGGGTTAGCCTTATTTCATCGGGGTTTTATCGGTTGTTGCGTATGCGTCTGACGGCGGCTGCGATGCGTCTTCTAACCGGATCTATCTTTGCAAGCGCGTCTGCATTGATTCTCGGGATCGGCCTGAATCTGCAAACCTATGACCGCTTGGTATATGAACAGAATGTTGCGTATGTCTCGTTTGAGCCAACTGACCAGCCCGGTGTTTTTATTGCGGTTCTGGAACTGCCGGCAGATAAGATTATCAGAGTCCCCGGCCTGAAAGGTGACGAGTTTTCGATGGGCGCTCAGGTCATAAGTTTCCCGCCAGCTGCGCAATTACTTGGGTATGACAGTGTGTTTCGGCTTGAATATATCGAAGGACGTTACCGCGATCGTTATACAACGGATGCTGTCAGCGAGGCAGTATCGACCGGATTGAAATTATCCACAGACCCTTGGTTGGATGTGCATGCGCTGGCCGAAGAGCAGGGCGAGAGGTTCGGACTGCTGGCCAATCAGTCGCAGTCGAATTTTGGATCGGCCGTGTATGCCCCAATGTCGACCGGACTGGAATATGAAATCAGTTTGACCCAGACCGCATTTATTTTGCGCGAAAGGACACGTGGCGAATAAAATAATGATCAGTCTGACCCTCACGGAAGGTGCCGGATAAAATAAGGTCAAAGGGAGAGAAAGTATGGGACTCTGGGATCGGTATGTTGTTCCGCCGCTCATTTCTTGTGCGTGTTCGAGCAAACCAATTATGAAGCAGCGTGCGAAAATCGTTCCACTGGCGCAAGGTGTTGTCCTGGAGCTTGGGTGCGGCTCGGGTACAAATTTTGATCTTTATGATCCTGATAAAGTAACGCAATTGCATGCGGTTGAACCGTCTGAAGGGATGCTAAAGCGGGCGGCCCAGTCGCTCGAGGGGCATGCTATGGCAGGGCGGGCAAGCCTGCATCAGGTCGGGGCTGAAGCATTACCATTTGCGGATGATTCGATAGATACGGTCGTGATTACTTTTGTTCTTTGTACGATTCCGGACTGGCGCGCGGCGCTGGCCGAAGTGCGGCGGGTTTTAAAGCCAGATGGTCGCGCTTTATACTCCGAGCATGGTCTTTCGCCGGATGAAAATATCGCGAAATGGCAGCACCGGGTGGAGCCGGTCTGGAAACGGCTTGTCGGCGGTTGTCATCTAACCCGGAGCACCGTCGATATGTTGACAGAGGCAGGGTTTATGCTGGATCAGCATCAAACCATGTATTTGCCCAATACACCGCGGATTGCAGGATATGCTAGCTGGGGGCATGCAGTCGTTTTATAATTCGCGCTCTGGTGGGGGAGTTAACTGTGCAGCGACGATCTCCGCCTTATTTGCCCTTTCTTGACGGGCCACCAGAGTTCGCGCCAAATCTCAAGCCGATACCGGTAAGCGACTGGCTGTTGCCCGACGTGGAAGCCGATGCATCGTTACCACAAAAACGGCGTTTGATTGCTGATATTGGCGATCGGGTTTGTGGTGGGGAGATTGACGGCGCGGCGGCAACCGAATTTTTAGAGTTGGTCACAATCGAGCATCCGGGCTTGATCGGGGCAGATGATGGCGCCGCGCTGACCCGTGTCGCTCTTAATGTGTCGGATGATATTTGTATTTTGCAGCGGGACCAAAAGGTCGGTGAGGGCGTCATACAGCCGTGGTGCCTGCAAGCGGGCATTGTCTGTGCGCCAACTTATTGGACGCTTACAGACCGGATTGGTTTAAATCTGGCCGGGTTGCACGAGCCGGTGGTGACCCCTGATCACGTATTGGCGAAACGCATTGACCGCGTTTTTTCGGGGCTGAAGGTAGGCACGGTTCTCGAAAGATTTAACTGGACTGTTCAAGCCAGTGACGAGCGATATGCGCCGGCCCGACCAAGCGCGCGCGACAGGACACCGCTGGACTTACATTTGCGGGTCGAGCGTCAGACTCTGCGTAAGATGCCGATGACGGAAGCGGTCGTTTTTACGATTCGGATCAGTCTTGATCCATTACTGCCGATACTGGAAAAGCCGGAGTTCCGGGCTGCGTTGATGCGGGCCTGGTCGGATGTTTCTGCCAATGTACGGGCATATAAAAGCTGGAATGAGTTCGATGACTTATTCTGGCAGGCATGCCACATGTATCCGCCCCTGCAGCCCTGATTGCCGTTCCAGAGCCGTGCTTGCCGCATAGACGCGTAAAAAAAATCAGTCTAATTTTAGGTGGCATTGAGGGAGATACGCTGTGAAATATTGGTTGTTTAAATCTGAGCCTTTCAAGTGGAGCTGGGAACAACAAAAAGCCAAAGGCGACATCGGCGAAGAGTGGGATGGTGTTCGTAATTATCAGGCCAGAAATTTCATGCGGGATATGGAAATTGGCGATTTAGGGTTTTTCTACCATTCAAACAAAGGCCTCGAAGTCGTCGGAATTGTTGAAGTTTGCGCGCTGGCGCATCCTGATTCGACGACTGATGATGCGCGCTGGGACTGCGTTGATATTAAAGCCGTTTGCGACATGCCTGTTCCGGTGAGTTTGAAGCAGGTCAAAGCCAATGAAAAACTGGCCGAAATGTCTCTCGTGACATCTATGCGGTTGTCGGTTCAACCGGTTACGCCGGCGGAGTGGGCCGAAGTTTGCCGAATGGGTGGGCTCAACGGGGCGAGCTTGAAGCCGGCCTAGGCGAGTGCGGCTTCGACGATTGCATCGCAATGAATCTGGGCGGTGTTGTAAGATGGCAAAGGGCAGTTTTCATCGTTTAGCAACATGCCCAATTCCGTGCATCCCAGAATGACGCTGTCGGCGCCCTTGTCGGCGAGGTCGCGGACGGTCTCGACATAGAATGAAATGCTTTCCGGCTTTACCACTCCAATCGTCAATTCTTCAAAAATGATCCGGCTAAGTTCGGTTTGAACGTCGAGGTCCGGGAGTAGTACTGGGAGCTGTGCAATTTCCATCAGCTGGTCTGAAAAATAATGATCCTGCATTGTAAAGGCCGTTCCGAGCAGGGCAGGTCGGCGCCGATTGGCCTGAATGAGCCGGTCCGCGCAACAATCAACAATATGTAAAAACGGTTTGTCGGTTGCAGACTTGATGGCGTCAGCCACCGTATGTAATGTGTTGCAGGCCAGTGCAATGAAGTCTGCGCCGCTGGCATCCAGGCCTTTCGTGGCATCGACAAAGCCCGACTGGATAAAGTCCCAGTCTTCGGCAAGATGCGCAGCATTATACTCGGCAAAATTTACAGAGTGTATGATCATGTGGGCATTATTGTAGCCACCGAGGCGGTTCCTGATTTTCAGGTTTATGTCCTGATAATATAAAGCTGTGGACTCAGGTGATACACCGCCAATCAATCCAATTCTTTTCATCTTTTGCCATCCTCAAAACTGGCCAGCGCCCACTCGGCGAATGTTGCCAGATTCCCCCCTTGATATCGAAAGCCTCCGATACCAGCCGCATGCGCCGCCTCAATATCTGACGCTTTATCACCGATCAAGAAACTTTGCTCCCGATTGACCGGGAAGTCAGCCATCGCCTGCAGCAACATTCCCGGCTTTGGTTTGCGGTCGAAACTGGCCTTTCGATAAGCTGCAACCGTTCCGTCCTCGTGAAAAGGGCAATGATAGATTGCATCGATAACCGCATTTGCGGCCGCAATTTCGCGTTGCATATGATCGTGAACGGCGCGCATATCGGCTTCGTCATAATATCCTAATGCGATGCCGCTTTGATTCGTGACAATAAAGACAAACCAGTCGCGGGCGTTAAAGGCCTGAATGCAGTCAATGGCGCCGTCTATCCACTCAAAGTCGGAAATTGTCGAAACATAGCCGTGATCAACATTCAGAACGCCGTCGCGGTCCAAAAACAAGGCAGGTTTTAACATCCAAGATTTGACCATAATTAACAGTTATTCGTGATTTTTTCATATTTACAAGGCCTTGCCCGTTATTTTTTCACGGGGGCGGCAACCAGAACTGTATTCAGCGTGTTCTTGTTGTTGCGAACGCCAATTGCGAATGGGATAAGGGCGGCAAGCGTAAACAGGCCGGCCAGTAGAAAGGCTGCGCCGGGGAAGTAGATGTCTGCGTCGGGTAATGAGAAGTAGGAAAATGTCTGCGTCATTAATACTGGGCTGAAGATCAATGTGAGTGCCATGATACTGGCCTGTGCCCCTTGTAACTCGCCTTGCCGGTCGGGAGGGGTCAGCGAAGATGTCACTGTGTTAATGGCCGGCATGGCGACGCCGCCCAGCGCCGACACCGTGATCATGGCATATGCCATCCAGGGCTGACTGGCTAATGACAGACCGATCAGGGCGGCAGCATTCATCAGCAAACCGAATTCGGCCGCCCGCATTGCGCCGAGCCGCTTAATCAGCGTGCCGGTCAGGAAAATTTGCGATACTGCCGATCCAACCCCGACCGCACCAAGGGAGATTCCGATCCATAGAGGCGACCAATCATAACGAACCGCCCCGTAGAAATTCCACGTGCTCGGGTAAACAGCATGTGCTGTCTGGTAAAAGAAAATGGCGAGAATAAACCACGCGACTTTGGGAATACGTGCAAAATGTTTTATCGCGCCCAAAGGGTTAGCAGCCCGCCAGTCAAACGGCCGGCGGTTTTCTGTTGCGAGACTCTCCGGCAGGACAAATATGCCGTAAAGCAGATTTATCCCGGCTATCCCGGCAGCAAGAAAAAATGGCAATCTGGTGTTAAGATCGCCGGCAATCCCGCCAATGATCGGGCCGAGAATGAACCCGATGCCGAATGCTGCGCCGGTCATACCGAATGCCCGGCCGCGTTGCTCCGGCGTGGTGACATCCGCAATATAGGCGTTTGCGACCGATGCAGTGGCAGAAAACAGGCCTGCCAGTCCGCGGCCAATGAAGAGGATGCCGATCGTCGGGGCTAGTCCCATAATCAACATGTCGAGGCCGAGCATGCCGACTGAAAGCAAAAGGATAGGACGGCGACCATAACAATCCGAAAGGCCGCCTAGCAGCGGCATTGCAAGAAAATTCGCGACGGCGAAAATCATGCTGAGCCATCCGCCCCATGGCGCCGCCGCTTCAATCGAGAGATCGGTCAGGTCCGCTATTAGTTGCGGCATAATTGGCATGATGATGCCAAAGGACAGCATATTCAGCGTTACTGTCACAATAACAAAGAAGAAGGCATTCGCGCCGTGTCTGCGTGCAGGCTTGTATGAATCTGACATCACACTGCTTTGCGCTGCACGGCAGGTCTGGTCAAGCGCCGGGGGCGGGTCGCTTGATCACCATTATGCAGGAGGTCAGCAGCTTTTTTGCTGCCGGCAAGCATCCGGGTCAGGCGTCCGAGCGTCCGAAAACCCGGGTAAATATATGATCAACCCGCTTGAAGTGGTAATCGAGATCGAACAGGCCCGAGAGATGGTCAGACGATAATTTATCACAAACGTCTTTGTCACCACGCAGATGATCTAGAAACGCGCCTTCGCCAGCCCAGGTTTTCATCGCATTTCTCTGGACCAGACGATAGGCATCTTCGCGACTGCAACCGGCCTCAACCAGAGCAAGCAAGACCCGTTGTGAATTATGGAGTCCGCCAAGCTGGTTGAGATTTCCTAACTGCCTGTCAGGGTAAATCAACAGATTCTCAATTACGCCCGCCATACGATGCAGGGCGAAGTCGAGGTGAATTGTTGTATCCGGGCCGATGCCGCGCTCCACAGACGAGTGAGAAATATCGCGCTCATGCCAGAGCGCGACATTTTCCATTGCTGGCATAACGGCCATACGGACAAGCCGGGCCAGCCCCGTCAGATTCTCGGTCAGAATAGGGTTGCGCTTATGCGGCATTGCTGACGAGCCTTTTTGGCCCTCCGAGAAAAACTCCTCTGCTTCTAACACGTCGGTTCGTTGCAAGTGTCGGACTTCGACTGCAAGGCGTTCGATGGAAGACGCAATCACACCGAGCGTTGCAAAGTACATGGCGTGCCGGTCGCGTGGAATAACCTGCGTTGATACCGGCTCGGGGGTAAGGCCGAGCTCGGCACTGACATGGGCTTCGATTCGTGGATCAATATTGGCAAATGTACCAACCGCGCCTGAAAGGGCACATGTTGCAATATCTTCCCTTGCCATTTGCAGACGGGCTTTGGCCCGCTGAAACTCGGCGTGGAATGTCGCAAGTTTGACGCCGAAAGTTGTCGGTTCGGCGTGGATGCCATGACTGCGGCCGATGGTCGGTGTCAGCTTATGCTCGAAGGCACGGCGTTCGAGTGCTGCGAGAAGCTGCTCGAGGCCGGACATCAAAATATCAGTGGCGCGAACGAGCTGGACATTCAGACACGTGTCGAGAACATCCGAAGATGTCATGCCGAGATGCAGGAAACGTGCGGGTTCGCCGACATGTTCAGCAATATTAGTCAGGAAAGCGATAACGTCATGTTTGACTTCGGCTTCAATCGCATCGATACGCGCGACTTCGAATTTAGCCTTGCTGCGTATTGCGGCGCTGGTGCCGGCCGGGATCTGTCCGAGATTTTCCATCGCTTCAGCAGCAAGGGTCTCGATCTCGAGCCAGATCGAATATTTACTTTCCGGCTCCCATAGCGCGGACATTTCAGGGCGGGAATAGCGTGGAATCATGTCGTACCTTTATTTTTCGAGGGCTATAACCGAGCTGCCGCAATCTCGCAAATCAGTCTTCCCATCAATTCTGATTCAGAATGCGCGGCAATTTGAAAACCACTGTTTCGCGCGCAGTTGTTATGTCTTCAAGCACGATTTCGTAACGTGCCCGGCATGCTGCAATAACGCCTTGAACGAGATCTTCCGGTGCGCTGGCACCTGCTGTCAGTCCAAGCGTTCGGACGCCGTCAAACCAGGTCCAGTCAATGTCTTTCGTGCTGGCAATTAATCGGGCTTTTCGCGCGCCACTTCTCTCGGCAACTTCGACCAGTCGCTTGGAATTTGACGAGGTTTCCGCACCAATAACGAGAAAGAGATCGCAATCTGTCGCCATTTCCTTGACGGCGGCCTGTCGATTGGTCGTTGCGTAACAAATGTCTTCCTTATGCGGTTCCTGCACGCCGGGAAACCGGGTCTTGATCGCCGCGACAATTTCGGCGGTATCGTCGACACTTAAGGTCGTCTGGGTGGCGAGTGCCAGATTATCAGGCTGATCGGTGACGAAGTTTTCTGCATCCGATACTGTTTCGATTAAGGTCATTGCGGTTTCCGGCAATTGTCCCATTGTTCCGACCACTTCAGGATGTCCGGCATGGCCGATTAGCAGAACATGCCGGCCAAGCTGGTGCTGTCTTTCAGCTTCAACATGGACTTTGGAAACGAGAGGGCAGGTCGCATCGACATAAACCAGATTCCGCTGCGCCGCAGCGGTCGGCACTGATTTCGGCACACCATGTGCGGAGAATATGACTGGCCGGTCATCGGGGCATTCGTCAAGTTCGTCGACGAATACGGCGCCAAGGGTCTCCAGTCGGGACACAACATGCTGGTTATGAACAATTTCATGACGGACATAGACCGGCGCGCCCCACTTTTCGATTGCCTCTTCGACAATCTGAATTGCGCGGTCGACGCCGGCGCAAAAACCGCGTGGTGCTGCAAGTAAAATCTTCAACGGTATCGACATTAATCCAAACCTGTTTCATTCCCGCGCATTTATCCCGTTGCGCCAGACGCGTCTGCCCAGTAACACTCACCGAATGACAAGGATAGCCTCGCTTCTGAGGTGAATCATGACAAGGTAGTAAAATGCGACATTTTATAACTATTTCGGCCGCTTTATTGGTCGCCGCCTGCAGCGGTGGTTCGATTTCTGAAAGGTTTGACGCCCGGCAGAATATCGGGCTGTGTCCACCGGCGGGGGCTTTGTATCAGGCGTCTCGAATCGTCGAGTTCGCTGATGGCGGCTCCGATTTCGCCGCAATTGAATATACCGGTGAAATTGTCGACGTCCGGTTGTTGTGCCGTTACGCCGAAGATGATCCGGTGCGGGCGCAGATCGAGGTTGATTTCGCTTTCGGTCGTGGCGCACAGGGTGAAGACCCGCGTCATGATTACCGTTACTGGGTGGCGGTGACGCGGCCGAGTGGCAAGGTTCTGAACAAAGTTGACTTCGTCTCTTCGGTAAATTTCGGGGAAGATAATATTACCAGTAAGACCGAAGAGATCAGTCGGATTATTATTCCGCGGATCGATGGCACGATTTCGGCTGCAAACTTCGAGATACTGGTCGGGTTTGAATTAACTGAAGATCAGCTTGCGTTTAATCAAGAAGGTCGACGATTCCGGCTTGATGCGGGAAATTAGTCCCGAAGGAGACATTTAGATGAAAGATCTGGCTGCGCAGCTTGCGGAGGCTTGTTCGGCTGTTTTTGTCGGGCGGGGTTTTGATGCGAAATGGGGCGCTGTAAAAAAATCCGATCGTCCGGAACTTGCCGACTTTCAGTGTAATGGGTGCATGGGCGCAGCCAAGCAGGCGGGTGAAAATGCCCGCGAACTTGCTGCGAGTCTGGCCGAAGATCTGGCCGGAAACGAACTGATTGCGCGGGTCGATGTCGCCGGTCCCGGCTTTCTGAATATTGTCGTTCGTGATGATGCGCTGGCCAACCAGCTTGAATGCATTCGACAAGATCCCAAGCATGGGGGCGGACAGGCCGCCGACCCGGAAACCGTGATTATCGATTTTGGTGGTCCGAATGTCGCCAAGCCGATGCATGTTGGTCATATTCGCTCGGCAGTAATCGGCGATACGCTTGTCCGGCTTATGCGTTTCCTTGGTGACCGGGTCATCGGCGATGTTCATCTAGGTGACTGGGGGCTGCAAATGGGGCTACTGATTGTTGCTGTGATGGAAGAACAGCCAAGCTTGCCATATTTTGATGCTGCATATGATGGTCCTTTACCCGAGCAGCCACCGGTTAATATGGATGATCTGTCCCGCCTGTACCCGGCGGCGTCGCAGCGTGCAAAAGATGACGATGCTTATGCCCAGCGCGCCCGGGGGGCGGTCGCACGCATGCAGGCTGGTGATGTTGGCTATCGGGCGCTTCTGAAGCATTTCATCGACGTTTCGGTGGCGGCGCTGAAGACCGATTATGCGTTTCTTGATGTCAGTTTTGACTTTTGGAAAGGCGAGAGTGATGTCGATCACCTGATTCAGCCGCTCGTATCGGATTTGCAGGCTCGCGGGCTTGCGCGTCTCGATGATGGCGCCTGGATTATCGATGTTGCCCGCGACAGCGACAAAAAGGACATGCCACCGGTTATTCTGGTCAATTCGAGAGGCGCGACCGGTTATCATGCAACCGATATTGCGACGATTGTTGAACGTCAGGAAACACTTGCGCCAGACAGAATTCTCTATGTGGTTGATCAGAGACAGGCATTTCACTTCGAGCAGGTTTTTCGCGCCTGCGATAAAGCTGCTATTTTTCCTGAGGCGCAGCTCGAGCATATTGGATTTGGCACCGTTAACGGGACTGATGGCAAGCCGTTCAAGACCCGTGAGGGCGGCACCTTGCGGCTGTCAGATCTGAATGCTTTGGCGCTGGCGGAAGCAGAGAAGAAAATCGGGGAAGCGAATTTATCTGGTGATATTGGTCCGGATGAGCGGGCCGATATTGCCGCATTGGTGGCGCGGGCATCGCTACGGTTTGCGGATCTTAAAAACCAAAGGACAACAAATTATATGTTCGAGCTTGAGAAATTCTCGAGTTTTGAAGGGAAAACGGGTCCGTATCTGCTCTATGCCGTGGTTCGGCTTAAAGCCTTGTTGAAACGGGCTGCAGCAGCCGGTGCCGTTGCCGGCAGCGTAAAAATTGTCGAGCCGAGTGAACGAAAGCTCGTGCTTGCCCTAGATGGTTTTTCGCTGGCATTGTCACTGGCGCGCGAAAAGCGGATGCCCCATTATCTGTGCGAGCATATCTATACCGTCGCGCAGTCGTTCAGTGCCTTTTATGGGGCTCTGCCGATCGTGCGGGAAAGCGATACCGATATCCGGGCGGCTCGCCTTGCGCTGTGTGAAGCCGTACTCCTGCAATTGGAAACCGGACTGGAATTATTGGGGATTACTGCACCAGACAGAATGTAGTCGGTGGCTGCCATGTATTTGATCCGGCCGTGCCACCTGCACTGGCTCGGTCAGGGGAGGGCCGCAAATAATGGCTCGGCGCTGGCGGCGGTCAGTCTGGACCAGACTTGTTGGTCCGTTTTAGGCCTAATATGATTTGAAAGGCACTGGATATGACAACATATGATCCTGCTCAAACCGATGGCCTAACGCCATCTTTCATCAGCGACGGTAAGGCGGAGCTAAATGTCATTATTGCCGATCCAGTCGATGTCAGCGTTGTATTGCACAAGGTCCTGCAGCGTCACGCTGCATCTCTAGTCACAGATCAGAATGTCGAGCTGGTGTCGTCTGCTTTAGATGTAACGGGCGGGCCGTCGGGCACGCCGTTGCAATTGAGTAGTTTTGTCGACCGGCAAACACGTTCTCTGCTGTTTATGCATGGTGTTGCCACGTGCGACGCAGCACCCCGCATCCGTCTAACGGCAATTTATAAAATTATCCCGGCCTGAGTGCACAGACCGGGATTTCCGGCGGTATCACCGGATATAACGACGGTTCGCGACGGCGCTTACATCGGCTTGTCACGAAGCGGTAGCAGATCGGGATAATTGGCCTCGCGTTTTTCGGATTTGGCAGCGAACGCTTCCTGCATATGTGACGGCGGCAGCATTGATGCGTTCCAGACCCCGATATAATCCAGCGTGTCTGCAGTTGAATGTTCGCGGCCGTAATTGATCATTACTTTGCAGCCGGTAACGGCAACCGGATTTTTCGAGGCAATCTCGCGCGCAACGCCTAAGACGTGATCCATTAGGTCTTCATGTGTTTCAAACACATCATTTACCAGACCGATCTCGCGTGCCTTCTCGGCAGTAATGCGTTCGCCCGTAAAGGCCATTTGTTTGACCCAGCCTTCGGAGACATAGCGCTGCAGTCGCGGGAAGGTTCCGACATCGGCGGTCATCGCGATGTTGGTTTCCTGAATACAGAAGAATGCATCCTTAGTGCACCAGCGGATATCCGCCGCCGAAATCATATCGATCGCGCCGCCGATCACGCCGCCCTGACAGGCAAACAGGACCGGCATTCTGGCTTCTTCCAGACAATTGAAGGAGGACTGGATTTGCCGGATATTTGACCGAAATGCCTCGGCTGCAACATAGCGATCGGTCTTTTCGCCCCGGCCATCTCCGGCGAATACGGACAGGTCCATGCCGGCAGAGAAATGCTTCCCGGTCGATGAGATAACGATAACTCTTGCTTTCGCGCCATTGTCGATATCTTTTACAATTTCCGGCAGCTCGTTCCAGAATGCTTTGTTCATTGCATTCATGGCGTCCGGGCGGTTGAGCTTGATATGAGCAATCTTGTCTTCAATAGATACGCTGAAGCATTCATATGTTTTCTTGAGCATAGGCTGGTCTCCTTAGTTGGCCGAATAATACCGGCAATTTCAATAAATCGCTACTATTACCTCGCGACAGCTTAAACCTCCTATCATTTGCGACGGAAGTTTGCATTATGGACAAAATTGAGGAGAAACGGAGCGTGAAATGCGTTTAGTTCGCTTAAAAATAGGTGTTTTTTGTCTGGCTTTAGCAGGCTGTGAAGCGACGTCGAATGCTGTCCTTGAAGATGTTCTGGTGAGGATTTCCGATGCCGCGCGGTCTGAAATCGGACAGGCGGGATCCGACCAGGCAATAACGCGCGCGGAACTGGATCGCGGCCTTAAGCAGGCACTGGAAGTCAGTCTACAACGGACTGTTGAAAAAATTGGCGTTCGCGATGGTTATTGGGCGCGCCCGGAAATACGGATCGAGTTGCCATCGCGGTTGCGCAGTCTGCAGAATGATTTGCGGCCTCTGGGTTTGTCATCACCGCTCGATGATTTGCAACGGCGTATGAATATGGCGGCCGAGGGTGCCGTGCCGGTGGCGCAAAATCTGATACTTGATGCGGTTAGAACACTGACAATACGCGATGCGGTCGGTCTGCTGCGTGGCGATGATGATGCCATCACGAATTATCTGCGTGCACAGACCGAGCCTGAGCTTATTTCCAGATTCACACCTTTTGTCGAACGAACACTGGATCGTTCGGGGGCGTATTTGGCAATGGACCGGGTGGCAATCAGCCAGCCATTTCTTGCTCGCCATATTGATGATTACAAAGAAGATCTCACTCAACATGCAGTGCAGGCTGGCATGAATGGCCTTTTTGCTTTTATTGCTTCTGAGGAAGCAAAAATTCGACGGGATCCGGTGGCACGCACCACCCAGTTACTAAGAAAAATATTTGGATCAGATTAGTATGAGACGATTTAAATTTGAGACACCAGAAGGGCATATGACGGCGCTTGAGTTTGGTGACCCGGCAAAGCGTTTGGCTGCGCTCTGGCTGCATGCGACTGGCTTTAATGCCATGACCTATCAGTCCCTTTTGGCCCCTTTGGGGTTGCGAACCAAAATTCACGCTCTGGATTTGCGCGGCCATGGTCGAACGCAATTGCCGACTAATCCGAGAAAAATGAAATCCTGGAACCAGCATCGCGATGATGTCATTGCATTTCTTGAGCGCGAAGCACCGGCAAATAAAGTGGTTCTGGGCGGCCATTCTATGGGGGCGACGGTGGCATTACTGGCGGCGGCCGCGCGGCCTGAAAAAGTCGCCGGGCTGGTTCTTGCCGATCCGGTTATACTTAAGCCGTCAGCCTATCGTTGGGCACATTTGATGCCATTTGTGACACATAAAAGTCCGATGGTCACGCAGGCCAAGCGCCGGCGAGCGGATTTTGGATCGCCCGACGAGGTATACGAGGCATATAAGACGCGAGAGGCCTTCAAGAACTGGCGGGAGCCGTTTCTCAACGATTATATTCTGGATGGGTTTGACCGGACCGACCAAGGCGAGCCGGACGCCGAAGAGCAGACCTGGTCGCTCCTGTGTCGCCCTGAATTTGAGGCTGCAACATTTGCAGCGCAACGGAATCGTCCATGGCGGGCCCTGTCGATTGTCAGGAAAAAGAAAATTCCGATAACCGTGTTGCGTCCAACAGATGATTCGGTGATGACCGATAAGGTTACGGACCGGTTGACCCGAAAAGTTCCAGCGGCGATCGTCAAAGACTGTCCGAACACCGGTCATTTCCTGCCAATGGAAGCGCCCTATGCGGTGCGTGATCAGTTGTCTCATTTTATTTCGATTCTGATCGAAGGCATGGACGAGACCGAAACAAATCCTATGCGCCGGAGCTTGCAGCCTTAGAGGTTCAGGCCCCGGGGGGCGATCTTTGCTAATGCTTGCATTGGCCCGGGCGGGGTCGTGATGACTTTGCGGGTGTTCAGGTCGAAAGTTACAGCGACCGCCTGCGTGGTTGCCCAGGCCTTGCCGTCTTCCGGGTCCAGTACCCAATGGACAAGTGAATGGGTTTTGTCGCCGATCTTTTCCAGCGATGAGTGGATCACGAACCGGTCACCGGCGCGCGGCCATTTTCTAAAAACTAACCGGTATTCGAGCACGGCGGCGCCCATTTTTGAACCAGTCGTCGCGCTGGCGACTTCTTTTCGCCAGTCAAATAACAGGTTCGGGACCGAGTCAGATATACGTCCGATGAACCAGGATGCGAGCATGCGCCCATGAACATCGATATGTTGAACCGGGATAGTGCCATGACCGATTTCCGGTGCCTCGACATCGGCGACGGTTTTCATATTCGCAATATCGGCTGCGACCGGCATCTGCGAAATATCGAGGCCTCTTGGCTGTGTATCGTCGGGTGGCGCGTCGATAAGGGCTTCAAGACAGGCTTGGGCCGCATGGTTCCAGGGAAAAGGCAGGCCCGTTCTTGCGTCTATATGGAGCAGGCGGGTTCGAAATGCTGCGGCTGGTTGGCCATCACTGTGGCGAATTTCCTGATAAACAAGGACGCTGGTTTCGTCCCATTCAAGTACGCAGCCACGCATGCTTAAAGGGCGGCCGGGCATAACTTCGCGGATGAAGCGTATATGCTGATCGCTGGGTTGCAGTGTCGAATTGGCTCCGCTTCTATAGGCGTGAGGCAATTGGATTGCCGCTGCAAGTGTACCGAGTCCTTCGAGCGCTTTTTCAACATAGACCCGGACGTTCATGTGACCCATTTCGTCACAATCCCAGCTATTGGCACTGCCCTTCCATAAGTCGATCACCTAGCGCACTCCGCGCATTGGCCATGGGCTTCGATCACGCTTCGGCCCAGAACAAAGCCGACAGAATCAGTTTCTGTCTTAAGCACGCCTGCTGTTTCGGCTGCGTGCAATTCCTCGACATTCAAACAGCTGTCACAGATTAAAAAGGCCGCTTTATGCATATGGTCAGCGTGTCCGCATGCGACATATGCATTCAGCGTCTCGATTTTATGGGCGAGGCCAAGCTCGAGCAGAAAATCCAGCGCGCGATAAACGGTAGGTGGTTTCGAAGCGCCGGTGCCATCGAGGTTTTTCAGCAAGTCGTAGGCTTTGGTCGGGGCCTTGCTTTCGGCGAGTAGTTTTAGAACTCTCCGCCGAATTGGCGTGAAGCGTTGCCGCTTTCTTTTTGCAACAGCGTCTGCCAGCGCCATGAACTCGTCAACATCTGTTGGCCGGCATGATAAATTTGCGATCGGTCTGGTTTTGGAGTGAGCCATATCTCTTTGTTCTATGTTTGGTACTATTTGTGAAGGGTAAACACGATATCGCAGACGTTTAAATCCTTACAGGAAAAGACCAGTCCTTAATTTTCTTACTAAATTGCGGTTTTGCTGATAGTGAATGCGTAATAGCGATAGACGCTTGTGAGCGCGTCTGCAGCTTTAGCGAAAGGCGATGTTCACGATATGACTGGCGACAATCCTAAAGCCCGGCCTATACCGGTTCTGAATCCGCACTTTCCAAAAGTTGTCTTGTTTCTGGGGCTTGTGATTACTGCAACCAGCCTGCTGCAATTTCTAGTCCCTGAGAATATCGAATTCGAGATGATGATGTCGGCTGCTTTGATTCATATTAACGACTACCATCAGGATAGTCGGCGACTGGGCAAATACCTGCCTTATATTCTGCACGTCTTTCTGCATGGCGGGGTCATTCATCTCGTCCTGAATATGTGGGCTTTGATGGTATTCGGTCCGCCGGTTGCGCGGGCTTTGGGAGGCTCTCTACGCGGGCGCAGTTTGTTTCTGATTTTCTTTTTTGTCTGCGCTATTGGCGGTGGTATTTTCCAGATGGTGGTATTCGTCTGGCAAAATGAATATGGCGCAGCAATTGGCGCATCCTCAGCCTTGTCAGGACTTTTGCCGGCAATGGGTTGGCTAGAGGGACGCTGGCGGGCTGCGCTGCGCATGGCATTGCCGTGGTTGCTCATAAATATTGGCCTGGCGGTTGCTGAACTTGTGATCGCATTTCCAATTGCATGGGCGGCACATATTGGCGGACTTGCGGCCGGATTTATGTTTCCGGTCTTTTTGGCATTGTCCCGGACAGGGCCGGGCCGCTAAGACTTGATAACGGGAATGCTTAGTATTTTTGCGGTGCCGTGCTGGACATCCTCGCGGGCAAACCGGAACAGCGCGGCCGGGCGACCACCGGTCTGGGTCTGCATTTGTCCGGTCGCCTTGACGACGCCGCTACGATCGAGCCCGCGACGGAAATTTTGCTTGTGAAGCCTTTGCCCGAGTATCGCTTCAACTGTGGTTTGTAGCGCGGACAGAGTAAACTCGTCGTCCATTAATTCGAAAACAATCGGTCGGTAGCGGATTTTTGAACGAAGACGGCTCATGGCAGTGGCTAGAATGCGGCGGTGATCAGATGCCATGGCATCGCCAAGCCGTATGCTGGGAATTGCGCGTGCTTGGTCGCGGGCGCATTCGATTACGAGGCCTGCCTCATACAGTAATTCGTAACGCTCCAGTACTGCCTCATCGATCCAGTCTTTTGATCCGGTGGCAAATGCGATGGCCAGACGTGATAAGCGGTCAGGATCAGTCCCCGCCCAGTTTTCGAGATGAGGAATGATGACGTCCTCGAGAATGGCTGGCCTGCCGCCGCGATGATCTTCCCACGGGAAGTGCTGGTACCAGCCATGCCAGCGTGCTTCTGATCCGTCCGGAATGTATTCTGCCTGAGGCGTCAGTGCG
This sequence comes from Hyphomonas sp. TMED17, assembly GCA_002172915.1. Classification (GTDB taxonomy): domain Bacteria; phylum Pseudomonadota; class Alphaproteobacteria; order Caulobacterales; family Hyphomonadaceae; genus Henriciella. The sequence goes on from NHBW01000001.1 coordinate 21,668, forward strand.
AGATAGCCAACGCTGACTATTCTTGTCCCTGCGGGGGTTTCAAAAAGATTTGTCGCCGTGCTTTCGCGGTTGCGGTCGCCGAATGTGTATAATTGCTCGACATAACCGAGTTGATAACCGGTTTGCTCTTTGACCCAGCCACGTAATGCAAGTTCGAAAGTCCGGTGGCGATCCGGGTCAAATGCGCCAAAGGGAAGGGCCGCGACTTCATCGGCGCTCGGATTGATCAATATTTGCGGTGCACCATTACTGTAGCCAACAATAACAACAGATAGGCCGATTATCAGGCTCATGATGACGCCTCGATGATGGCCAGAACGGCGAGGCTATGACGAATAAGGTCGGCTTGCGCCGCTTCGGGGGCTTGTGGTTTGAGGTCGAGCCAGATCCCCTTAGGCGGACATCCAAAGAGAAGGTCGGCCTCTTCGGGTGAAAACCCTGCGAGCTGGGTCGCTTCGAACCAGGCGCATATGTTATCAGCCTTCTTGATTAGCCGTTTGAGGCGAACCGGGATCACAGCGCGCAAACCGAAGCGCGCATGTATCGCATGGGTCAGGCGGCTTTCGACATCCTTGTAACTATCCCCGAGGACGGCCTTGAATGGTGATATCATATCGCCAATGACGTATTCTGACGCATCATGCAGCAAAGCTGTCAGCCGTGATTTGGCCGGCAGGTCAGGGTGTAACTGGCAGCAAAGATGCTCGACCAGAACTGAATGCTGGGCAACCGAAAACGCGTGCTGGCCTTGCGTCTGCCCATTCCAGCGGGCAACACGCGCCAGGCCGTGGGCGATGTCTTCGAGCTCGATATCCATGGGTGAGGGGTCGAGTAAGTCCAGACGCCTGCCTGATAGCATGCGTTGCCAGACGCGGGGCGGGCTGGATTGAGTGTTTCGCGGCGCTTTCATAAGATGGCGTCCGTTGACGGACGTAGAAAGACCGGAACGTATTGGAATTGCGGTCTATCTAGGCGCAAGATTTTTCAACCATAACGGTGCCCGCGGAGTAGCCCGCGCCAAATGAGCAAATCAGACCGCGATCGCCGGCTTCAAAATCATCGCAGTGTTTGTGAAACGCGATGATCGAACCGGCAGATGAAGTGTTGGCATAGGTATCGAGAACTGTCGGGCTGTCTTCCGGTGTAGCTTCCCGACCGAGGACTTTTGCCGCGATCAGCCTGTTCATGTTTGCGTTGGCCTGATGCAACCACATGCGTTTGAGATCTGTCGGCTGCAAATTCAACCGGTCGAGCTCTGACTGGATCATCGCGACCACCATTGGAACGACTTCTTTGAAGACTTTCCGACCTTCCTGAACGAAAAGCTTGTCTTTATTGTCCCGGGTCTCGGGAGCCGCGCGGTTCAGAAAACCGAAATTGTTACGAATATTGTTGGAGAATTGTGTTTTCAGGGACGAGCCAAGAATTTCCCAGTGATCCCCGTTGGTGATATCCTTATTTTCGACCAGAACTGCTGTTGCCACATCCCCAAAAATGAAATGACTGTCGCGGTCAGTGAAATTGAGATGGCCGGAGCAGATTTCAGGGTTTACCATCAAGACCGATTTGGCGCTGCCCGAGCGGACAAAATCAGCGGCGGTTTGAATACCGAACGTTGCCGACGAGCAGGCGACGTTCATATCAAAACCAAACCCATTGATCCCGAGAGCGTCCTGAATTTCTACTGCCATCGCAGGATAGGCTCGCTGCATATTGGATGCGGCACAAATAACCGCATCGATTTCGCTAGCATCGCGGCCGGCGGCGTCCAAAGCCTGCCGGGCGGCATTAACGGCTATTTCGGCAAGGACTGACACATCGGTATCGGGGCGCTCGGGAATGACAGGACGCATGATGTCAGGATCAACAATTCCTGATTTGTTAATCACATAGCGCGATTTTATACCGGATGCCTTTTCGATGAACTCGACGTTTGAGAGCGGTTTGGCTTCGACTGTTCCAGCAGCGATTTCCTCCGCATGCTCGTCATTCCACTTGGTTGACCAAGCGTTGAAACTCTCGACAAGTTCTGCATTGCTGACAGATTCTTCTGGCGTCCACAGACCAGTTTTGGAAATTACCGGTATATTTGTCATTTGCATCTCTTCTAATGGCGCCATTTTTTAGTGTTTTTAGATTTAACAGATCAAGTCGTCGAGGTGACAAAACTGTCTTTCTGCTTCCGTCCAATTCTTGCTTGCCCTGACCAGACGGATCGCGCAACTGCTTAGAGATCTGCATTGCTTGGCAAGGTCGTGGTCATGGCGGCAATTTCGGCCCGGCGCGGGCATCCGATCTCGTGATCATTATACAGGCCGACGGCTTGCATCCAGGCATAGACAATAACCGGGCCGGCAAACTTGTAGCCGCGTTTTTTTAAGGCCTTCGACAGCGCGACTGATCGTTCGGTCTGAGTCGGGCCGGATTTATAATGCGTAAGCGCGCTGAGGATCGGCGCGTGGTCAACGAATGACCAGCACCAGTCGGAAAAGTCTTTGCCTTCGGCGGTATGTTTGAGGAAGATCCGAGCATTATTAATGCAGGCATTTATTTTGATCCGGCTTCTTATGATGCCGGGGTTTTGTAATGCGCGTTGTATGCGGGCTTCGTCCCAGCGGGCGATTTCGTGTGGATCAAAATCGTCGAACTCTGCCCGGATACTCTCCCGTTTCCGAAGGATCGTTATCCAGGCGAGTCCGGCTTGCATGCCGTCGAGTTGCAGCTTTTCCCAGAGGCTACGACTGTCATAAATCGGAACACCCCATTCTTCATCGTGATAGCAACGATACAGGGCGTCGGTCTTGGGCGCCCAACCGCAAGGTGTGTCAGTGTCAGTCATGTTGTTTTGAAGGCATCGAGTTCCAACTGAATATTGTCGTCGACCGGTATTTCGACCGGCGCACCGTTTGCCGACACCGTCGCCTGTTCGCTGATAGCCTTTGCAAGGCGGTCGAGACGCAGACGGGCAAGCCCGATATCTCCGATTGCACTTGTGATTTCACCTATTGGGAGCGCGGCCATGACCGGGGCACCGGCAACCAGGGCCGCACCGCGAACGGTTAGCGTGCGCTTGCGGATGTTGCCGCGTCTATGCATCCGGCTGACGACTTCCTGCCCGATGAAACAACCTTTTTTCAAGTCGACACCGCCAAGAAGATCCATGTTTATATCCGCCGGGAAGACTGTCAGGCTATCAAAATCAAAGTCCTGCTCGGCGATGCCATGCATTGTCCGGTCAGTGTGATAGGCATCGACCGGCTGGCTCCATTCCGCAGCAGACGGGCCATGCCAAGCTGCCCATTCGTCGGCCGGAGCAAATATTCGTAACCGTCCCTGATCATATCGCGGGTCAAGAAAAACATATTTGGCCCCGGAAACTGGTCGAACTTGATTTGTTGCCGGCGCAGGCTCGGCCAGGACCAGCAGATCAGTCGCTATTTCGATGTCGACATCGCTTCGCATCCGGAACATTTTCAGCTTCTGAACCAGCGCTTCGCTACCATTCCGGGGGACATCGAGCAGAACACCTTCGTTATCGCGTAAGGCGAGAAAGTCGCTAATAATCTTTCCTTGCGGGCTGAGAAGGGCGCCATAGCGGGCTTCGCCGACCGGCCAGTGATTTGTCTGCGCCGCGATTAATCGTTCCAGTAGCTTGATTGTGTCCGGTCCCTGTAAGGCGATGACGCAACGATGCTGTAAATAAACGAAGGGCGTACTCATATGTCAGACCTGTTTTTGAACTCCGATCTTGCCAGTCCAGCAAGAATGGCGTCACACTATGGCTATTGTATTCGCGCCTCAATCACATAATGATTTGGCCAGACACATTTATAAACGGAAAGTCGCAGCGTGAGCACTACTCATCTTCCTTTTCGGAATGTCCCTTATCTTCCGCAAAAATTGCAGACCAGTCGCTTGGAGAATGGTGATATTCTCCTGTCCAATGGCCAGCCTCTGAAATCATTCCCTACCCATTTGCTTGCGCCGATTCTGTACTCGGCCGAGCACGCGTCTGACCGGGTCTGGCTCGCCCAGAGAGATCCGGTCGACCCCTTGCAGCCCGGCTGGCAGACGCTGACTTATGGTCAGGCGCTAGTGCGACTAAGGGCGCTGGTACAGGGGTTCCTGGATCATGGCGGAGTACCAAATGCCCCGGTGATGATTTTGTCGCGGAATTCGATTGATCATGCCCTGATTATGTATGCGGCGATGTGGGCGGGACGGCCAGTTGTACCCGTAACGCCCGCCTATGCCCTGATTTCGCAGGATTTTAGCCGGTTGAACTATATTGATAAGCTGACCGAGCCAGCAATCGTGTATGTCGAGGATGGTGTTCAGTATCAGCGCGGACTGGGTGCAATGGCGCTTGACCAGCGTCTGGTCATCTATTCGCGGAATGCACCAGAAAACTGCAACGCGAAATCAATTAATGATCTGGCCCGGCCGGCGACCTCTGATGTCGACGCGGCCTTGGCTCGCGTGCAGCCTGACGACCTTGCTAAGCTGATGCTGACTTCGGGATCAACTGGTGAACCCAAGGCGGTAATTAATACGCACCGCATGGTGTCTGCGAATGCTAAAATGATCCGGTCTGTCTGGGATGAAGACCTTCTGGCCGCGCAGAGCGGCGGTCATCAAGTCATGTGTAATTTCTTACCCTGGAGCCATACTTACGGGGCGCATGCGATCCTGCACAATATGACTGATTGGGGCGGGACGCTGTATATTGACTGGGGGGCGCCGACGCCGGAACGTCTGCCGCAAATGCTGCGGAATTTGAAGGAAGTCTCGACCACGCAGCACACCACGGTACCGGCAGCCTGGGCCGCGCTGGCAACTGCGCTTGAGCAGGATAGGGCGCTGGCCGAAGTCTTTTTCAAGCGTCTGATTGTAATGGCCTATGGCGGCGCTGCGATGGGACAGGACATTTATGAGCGTATCCAAGCGGTCGCAGTCAATGTAACCGGTGAGCGGATCTCGCTATCGGCTGGCTATGGTGCAACCGAGACCTCGCCTACCGCGTCCAATGTGCATTGGCCGAATGACACAATGGGACTCATCGGGTGTCCGCTGCCGGGCAATGAATTCAAACTCGTGCCTGCAGCAGAGAAGCTCGAGCTTCGGGTGCGGGGCGTTAACGTGACGCCGGGCTATTATCGTGATCCGGAACGAACTGCTGCGGCATTTGATGAGGATGGTTATTACCGGCTCGGCGATGCGGTGCGTTTTGTCGATCCTGATATGCCAGAAAAGGGGCTGGCGTTTGATGGTCGCACGGCAGAGGAATTTAAACTGGCAAATGGCAGCTGGGTATCAGCCGGCCAAGTCCGGGTGAAGGCCGTCGCGGCAATTGGTGGTGTTCTGTCCGATGTCGTTGTTTGCGGCCTCAACCAAGATAATATTTGCCTGCTTGGTTTTCTCGACGAAACCTATTGTGCGCGTTTGACGGGTGAAGCGCTGACCCCGGAACAGCTCGTCGGGCATGAACAAGTGATTGCCAGCGTCCGTCAGGGGTTAGAGGCTTACAACCATAGCCACCCAAACGCCGCGTCACGCATTGCACGGATCGTGCTGCAGGCTACCCCACCGCAGGCTGATTTCGGCGAAATAACCGAAAAGGGATATATCAATCAGTCTCGGGTCCTGTCCTTGCGTGCAGACGAAGTTCACCGGCTTTATAGCGCCGATCCCGATACAGATATTATAATAATTTGAGTTCAATATGATTTTTGAGACTGATGCCTGACCGTTCCTTGTTGTGTCGGGTCTTTAAAATAACGAGGTGTTTAAATGGCGAAAACAGAAGCAGATACGTTAACCGGCGCCGAGGCGCTTGTGCAGACATTGGCGAATAATGGTGTTTCGGCATGTTTTGCCAATCCCGGTACATCCGAAATGCATCTGGTTACAGCGCTTGATAAGGAAACCCGCATCCGCTCTGTTCTCTGTCTTTTTGAAGGCGTCGCGACCGGCGCCGCTGATGGCTTCGCGCGGGTTGCGGGGACGCCGGCAATGACATTGTTGCACCTTGGTGCCGGCTATCTGAATGGCGGGGCAAATTTGCATAATGCCAAACGTGCAAAGACACCAATGATCAATATTATTGGCGACCATGCCGTACCGCATTTGCAGTATGAGGCGCCGTTAACCTCGGATATCAAAGGTTTGGCCGAACCGAATATGCGCTGGCTGGAATCAGCCGATACCGTCGCGAGCACGGGTGCATTGGCCAGTGAGGCATTTGCTGCGAGCTTTGCGCCTTTGCCCGGGCCAGTCGGGCTGGTGCTGCCAGCCGACTCGGCTTGGCTGAAAGGCGGGGAGATTGGGCCGGTCGTGACCTGCGATGTGCTGAAAACCGTCGCGCCTGAACTCATCTCCGAAGCTGTTGCGGCGCTGGCAAAGGCCAAGCACCCGGTTCTCATAATAAATGGTTCGGCGCTAACCGCCGAGGGTTTGGCGGCTGCAGCGCGATTGAAAGCGCATGGTATCCGCGTAATGACTGATACATTTTATCCGAAAATGCGACGCGGTGCCGGCCTGTTTGCGCCTGACCGGTTGCAGTATTTCGCTGAAATGGCGATGGATGATCTGAACGGAACCGACCTGATGCTGGCAGCAGGAACAACATTGCCGGTGGCGTTTTTTGCCTATCCGGGAAAACCAAGTTTGCTGGTGCCGGAGGGCTGCGAGACACTGGTCGTCGGCGGGGCCGAAACCGATAGTGCTGCAACGCTGGCCGCACTGGCCGATGCGCTCGGGGCCGAAACCTCGGCGCCGATGACAGAATTGAAGCTGCCGGATGCGCCGGCCGGGCCGCTGACAGCCGCAGCGGTCGGTGCAAGCCTGGCCCGTCATATGCCAGAAAATGCGCTGGTTTCGGACGACGGCGTTTCAAACAGCCTATTGTCGTTTTTGACCACAGAAACAGCGCGTCAGCATGACTGGATGATGCTGACCGGCGGGGCTATCGGCCAGGGTATGCCATTGGCGCTGGGAGCTGCGATTGCCGCACCTGACCGCAAAGTGATCTGCTTGTCTGGTGATGGCGCAGGCATGTATACGGTACAGGCTTTGTGGAGCATGGCGCGGGAAAATGCGGATGTAACGACAATTGTCTACGTCAATCATTCGTACCGGATCTTGAATATTGAGCTGTACCGGACCGGGGCGGGTAATCCGGGACCGACTGCGAAGGATATGCTGTCAATTGGCGGTCCTGACATCAATTGGGTGGCATTGTCGGAAAGCATGGGCGTGCCAGCGATTGAGGCCGCGACCGCAGAGGTGTTTGATGCAGAGTTGGCGAAGGCTATGGCTGAGAAAGGCCCGAAACTGATCGCGGCTATTGTGCCGGGATAACCCATCATAATTATTGTTGTCGCGTCCAGAGCGTCACTATTTTGTCTGGAGCCGGTGGCGCCCTTTGAATTGCAGCGTGTGCAATCGCGGGATTAAGGTTCCGGCCTGGATGGGCAGGCCGGATTAGTTTCAAGACAGCGATTTCGTGGCGCAATTTATTGCATTCGCAGTTTGAGACCCGCGCTATGCTTTGTTCGCCGTCGACTCGCAATTGAACCAGGCCGGCCCGCAGATCAGGTTTCATTATAACGATAGCCGACGCCATAGAGCGTTTCGATCGCGTCAAAGTCGGGTGCGCTATCACGAAACTTTTTCCGGAGCCGCTTGATATGGCTGTCTATTGTCCGGTCGTCGACATAGATCTGATCATCATAGGCCGCGTCCATCAGCTGGTCTCTCGACTTCACATATCCCGGCCGCGCCGCCAGGGCCTGAAGGATCAGGAATTCGGTCACTGTAAGCCGGACTGGATGGCCGTCCCACGAACAGCCATGCCGGTTCGGGTCGAGAGTTAGTCGGCCTCTGACAATCGGCTTGATATCTTCGTCTTCTTCACTTTGACGGCCGCTTCGGGCCCGTCTGAGCACGGCCTTGACCCGTTCTGACAGGAGACGGTTTGAGCAGGGTTTGCGAACAAAATCGTCGGCGCCGATATTGAAGCCAATAACTTCATCAATCTCTTCATCTTTCGAGGTCAGGAAGATTACCGGTATCTCCGAGGTTTGCCGGAGCCGCTTTAATAGCTCCATACCGTCCATTTTCGGCATTTTTACATCCAGAATGGCAAGATCGGGCGGGGATTCATTCAAGCCATTGAGCGCGGACAGGCCGTCATGATAAGACTGAACGCTATATCCTTCGGCTTCAAAGAATATTCTGAGGCTGGCGACAATGTTCTCATCATCATCTACCAAGGCGAGTGTCGGCATAACGCATCTCCTCCTGTGACCGATCCATTCCGGATGATTTAATAAGGTCTAACCATTTTTTGCGGCGCGCTTAAAGCCCGAAATCCAGAGATGACTTAGTTGTAACTCGCTAGCACTTCATCCAGAACCCGTTCGAGATCCTTAATTGTGCGGACATGAACCATTCGATTCGCATAGGGCCGGTATCGCGGAATTTCACTATCACCGCTGCCCCACTGGCTCTCAGCTTCAGGACACAGCCAGATGGTTTGTTTGGCGCGGCTGGCGGCTTCGGAGAAAATATCAACCCGGGGGTCGCCGTAATTCGAGCGGCCATCTCCGAGTACGATAAGGGTGGTCCGGCGGTCGATGACATTCCAGTGATCCATTTTCAGATCTGAAAAGGACTGGCCATAATCGGTCGAGCTCATCCCGATCCGAAAAATGATTTCGTCCATCGCCGCGGAAAAGTCCTGCTGCTCGAGAATATCACCAACACTTTCGAGACGCCCGGAAAATGCGAAACTCTCAATATCGGGAACGACATCATTGAGACTGTAAATGAGCATCAGGAAAAAGCGGACAACCGAGGCGACCGAACCTGAAACATCACAGACAGCAACAATTTTCGGGCGGTCCCGTTTATTGTTCTTCCAAAGCAGTTCGAAGGGAACACCGTCAAAACCGGCATTTTTGCGTAGTGTTTTCCGCAAATCGAGCTGTCCACGATTCTTCTTGCTGCGCCTGCGCGAGTGCTTCACCGCCAGCCGCCGCGCCAGCTTTTCGACCAGCGTTCGCATTCTTTCGAGGTCGCGTCGATCGAGCTGGGTGATTGCTTTTTCGGATAAAAATTCCTGCCGAAAGGTTTCGGTCGCACCGGCGCCATATGTCTCAAAAGCTTGCTGGGCATAATTGCGAGCGCGCATAAACATTTCACGACGTGCTTCAATGAGTTTTTCGGCTTCGCCCTCACCTTCGTCTGTCAGACGTCGGAATGCGTCCATCATTTTTGTATCGAGCCGCTCAAGCCCCATGCTTTTCATCATTTTCTGGGCGAAAAATGAGACCTGGGTCGAGAATTCGATATCCTGTATTTCGGCTTCTTGTCCGGCTTTTGCGAGGGCGATGGTGATTTTCGCCTCGTCTCCCGATTCGATCAGCGATAACATATCGTCGGAAGTCGTATCAGTCTCAGTGTCACCCGGAGCAGCATTGGAAACGGATTTTGAAGCGGTATCCAAAGCGCGGCTGAAATACAGGTCGAAAAGCCGGTCGTGGGTCGCTTTTTCCTCTGGCGATTTGGCAAGAACACAGCGCAGCGTATCTGCGAGCTTGGCGCGATCAGCGTAACCAATTAACCGCACCGCCCTCGCGGCATCGATCGACTCGCCTGTAGAAACCCGAATGTCGGCCGACCGCAGGGCGCGGATGAAGTCGGTTATGACTTTGTCGGCCATTTATTGCCCCGCGACACTGTCTCGGGTGAGCTTGCGCAGTTCTTTATCGACAGCCTGAATATCGCTTTCATGCTTAAGCAGAACGTTCAATGTTGTTCGGACCATGTCTTCGTCGAGTTCGCTGGCATGCATCAATAATAGCGTTCTGGCCCAGTCGACAGTTTCTGAAATTGACGGACGCTTGCGGATATCCATGTCTCTTAGACTATGAACAAAATTGACCAGCTGTTTAAGCAGGTCAGAAGACACGTCGGGCACGCGGGCTTGTACAATTGCCCGCTCTCGTTTCGGATCCGGAAAATCGATATAGAGATGCAGACAGCGGCGCTTGAGGGCATCGCCGAGCTCGCGAATATTGTTCGAAGTCAGAATCACCAATGGCGGAACTTGTGCCTGAATGGTCCCGATTTCCGGAACCGTCACTTGATAATCCGACAGGATTTCAAGCAGATATGCTTCGAACTCTTCATCGGATTTATCAATTTCGTCGATCAGCAATACGGAGCCTTGTGTTTGCTGCATAGCGGTTAGCAGCGGGCGTGGTTCGAGAAATGTTTCCGAAAAGAACAAGTCTTCAAAGCTGGTGAGTTTGTCGAAGGCCGCCGCCAGACTGGTGGCGCCATCCATGACTTCGCCGAGCTTCTCTTTTAGCAACTGGGTATAGAGCAATTGCTTGCCGTATTTCCATTCATACAGGGCCTTGCCCTCATCGAGACCCTCATAGCACTGCAGCCGGTTCAGGGGCACATTCAGGAAACGGCCCATTGATGCCGCCAGGTCTGTTTTGCCGACCCCGGCGGGACCTTCGATCAGAATCGGCTTGCGCAGATTGTGCGCCAGATAGATCGCTGTTGAAATTTCGCGTGTCGAGATATAGCCGACCGAGGCGAGGCCTGCGGTGATTGCATCAATGCTCGTAAGTGGCGCATAGCCTGTTTTAGTCTCAGTCATTCAGCTGAGGTAGCGGCCAAGTCTGATGTCGGCAAGCCTCACCTTAAGACAGGTTCGCCAATAAATCTGTTCCAGCTCATTCCGACGAATCCGGGGGTTGGCCAGTGAACAGGCTATGAAAATTGCCGGCTGAGTGCTCGCTCTAATGAGCTTCAGACCAGTTCTGCCCGGCGCTGGCTTCGACAATCAAAGGGACCGAAAGGTTTAATGCTGGCTGTGGCGCGCGTTCCATGGTTTCGGTTACGACTTTTAGCAACGCATCCGCTTCGCCCGCGGGCGTTTCGAAAATCAGTTCGTCATGCACTTGCAACAGCATTCTGGCTTGTAATCCGGCTTTCTCCAATGCGGGTGGTACCGCGATCATTGAGCGCTTTATGATATCAGCGGCCGAGCCCTGAATCGGTGCATTAATCGCCTGCCGTTCGGCAAAGCCGCGTTCTGCGCCATTCTTTGAATCAATGCCTTTGAGATGCAGTACCCGTCCGAAGGCGGTTTCGACCGTCTTGGTTTCGCGTGCTTTGGCTTTTGTGTCCTCCATATAGGCTTTAATGCCGGGAAATTTTTCAAAGTATGCTTTGATGTAATCGCTGGCTTCGCTGCGCGGGATCGACAATTGCCGTGCCAGACCGAAAGCCGAAATACCGTAGATAATGCCGAAATTAATCGCTTTCGCACGCCGGCGTATCATTGGATCCATTCCTTCGATTGGAACATTGAACATTTCGCTGGCGGTCATTGCATGGATATCGAGACCATTTCGGAAGGCTGATTTCAGCGCGTCTATATCTGCGATGTGAGCCAGTAGGCGGAGCTCAATCTGGCTGTAATCAGCGCTTATCAACTGATTGCCTGGCTCGGCGATGAACGCCTCGCGGATTTTCCGTCCCTCGTCGGTACGAATAGGGATATTCTGCAGGTTCGGGTCATTTGATGACAATCGTCCTGTCTGCGCACCTGTCATGCTGTAATTAGTATGAACCCGACCGGTTGCCGGATTGATTTGTTCTTGCAGCGTCTCCGTATATGTCGAGCGAAGTTTGGATAGAGACCGCCAGCTCAGAATTGTGCGCGGTAGCGGCTGCCCTTCAGCCGCCAGATCCTCCAAAATTTCAGCGCCTGTCTGCCAGGCACCTGTTTTGGTTTTTTTGCCCCCCGGCAGCCCCATTTCATCAAACAGAATCTCACCCAATTGTTTCGGTGATCCCATATTGAAAGTCCGGCCAGCCTGCTGGTAGGCTTCATCTTCAAGCGCTGCCATACGCTGGGCAAAACCGGCGCTGAGTTGTGACAGCTTCTGGGCATCGACTTTAATGCCGGCGGCTTCCATGTCCGACAGAACCGTCATCAGGGGACGCTCAAGCGTTTCATAAACGGCGGTCACGCCATGTTTGTGCAGTTTTGACTTCATCAAATGCCAGAGACGCAGCGTGATGTCAGCGTCTTCGGCGGCATATTCGGTAGCCTTGTCGAGGGCAACGCGGTCAAAGCTAATCTGTGCCTTGCCGCTGCCGCAGACATCCTTGAATGTAATCGGAGTGTGACTGAAATAGCGTTCGGCCAGCTCGTCCATGCCGTGGCCATGCATGCCGGCATGGAGGACGAAGCTGAGCAGCATCGTGTCGTCAATCGGGGTGATGTCGAGGCCATATCGTTTCAGGACCGAAATATCATATTTGATGTTCTGGCCAATTTTAAGAATGGATGGATCCTGCAAAATGGGTTGCAGGCGCGCTAGCGCCGCTTGCATATCGATTTGTTGCGGGGGTTCGGCGCCGAACATATCTCCGTTCGCCTGCGCTTCGGGATCGATATGCTGTAATGGAATATAGCATGCCTCATTGGCATCGACGGCAAGTGAGATGCCGACAAGTCTGCTGGCCTGGGCATCAAGTGCATCTGTTTCCGTATCAATTGCAAAATAGCCTTGTCGGCGGCAGCGGGCGATCCAGCCGTCGAGCGTATCAAGGTCTCGAACAAGCTCATATTTGCTGCGATCTATTGCGGTTTCTGCCGGTGACGGCTCGGCCATAATGCCGTCATTCTGAAGTGTTTCGCGAACCCGCCTCGTGATTGTTCTCAATTCCATGCTTTCGAGGAATTTTAGGAGTGTTTCGGGATCAGGATCCTGCACGGCCAGTTCTTCCAGACCGGTTTCGACCGGCACATTTTCATCGAGCGTCACAAGCCGTTTGGAGAGCCTGATTTGATCGGCAAAGCCGAGTAGTGTTTCGCGGCGTTTTGGTTGTTTGATCTCGCCAGCGCGGTTCAGAAGCGCTTCAAGATCACCAAAATCATTCAACAGAGTTGCAGCGGTTTTAACGCCAATGCCGGGCGCTCCGGGAATATTGTCGACACTATCCCCGGCAAGGGCCTGTACATCGATTACGCGCTCGGGTTTGACACCGAATTTTTCAATAACTTGATCAATGCCAATATGCTTGTTTTTCATTGTATCAAGCATTTGGATCTGGTCTGTCACCAGCTGCATGAGATCCTTGTCCGACGACACGATCGTGACGCGGGCCCCTTTTGCTGCGGCTTGCCGCGCATAAGTCGCAATCAGGTCGTCGGCCTCATAACCTTCCATTTGCAGAGCATGGGTGTGAAAAGCGATCGCAGCTTGCCGGACATAGTCGAATTGCGGCTTCAAATCGGCCGGTGGTTCGTCACGATTGGCTTTGTATTCCGGGTAAATGTCATTTCGGAATGTATAGGATGATTTGTCGAACACACAGGCAAAATGGCTTGGCCGTTCCGGTCCTTTAAGGTCTTCCAGCAGCTTCCAGAGCATATTGCAGAAGCCGGATACCGCGCCTATCGGCAGGCCGTCGCTGGCTCTCGAAAGCGGTGGCAGGGCGTGGTAAGCCCGGAAAATGTAAGCGCTTGCATCGATGAGATAGAGGTGGCTGTCTTGATTGATCGGGGCGCTTGGCATCAGGTCCATTCCTTAAATTGGTCTTCTCTAGCTTTAGTCGCAGCGGTGTATCGCGTTAAGAGCTGATGGGAATATATTTCTATCAGGCTGTCTGTCAGGGGCTTGAGACGATGGTCAGGCCTGCGCGATTCCCCGGCCATGAAATGGTCCGCCTGACAGTGTGTCTACAGTCAGTCTTCAGTCGGACGGGCTGTTGTCACGGCGGCCGGAAGAATGCCCATTATGTCTGCGTAGGTCGGACGAGCTGATTACATTGCTGCTAACATCGGCATAATCGGTAAACAGTGAAATAATAACCGAGTGAAACTCCTCGAGCTCGACGCGCCGATCCAGATTCGGGTCGAATCGCGCGGGATTTAGCAAACTATCATCTCGGGTCGGCAAATCGCGAGCCCAGACTTGTTGCTCTAACGCTGTCAGGACGCCGTCTGCATTCGCGTCAGCATTTGCAAAAGCGGCCATGATCCCGGAATTGGTTTCTAATTCGGTAATATCGCCATCCTGATTGGCATCGAAGCTGAGAAACAGACCGCCGCCCGGTTTGAGTCGATCAGCATTAATGCGTTCGCGATCGTCTGAATGGCGTAATTCGCCCTGACCGGGCAAACGCACAATGTCGTCGGTTTCGGCCGCCGCAGATAGCGCGCAGATCGAGGCGATCAAAATCACTGATAAATGATGGGCGAGAACTTGTTTCATACGTTTCCTGCTGGCTTGCCCTTATATCTATACCGCTGAATACAATGATTGCCAGACCAGCAATGCGTGAAGTTTTGTTAAGGGAGTTGGCAATCCGAATAAGGCTGCTATATGGCAACTTAAGTATCATATAAAGGATCGTTGATATGAACCATGATTACGCCGTGGCTGACATTTCGCAGGCCGAGTTCGGTCGGATGGAGATCGAGATCGCCGAGACTGAAATGCCGGGACTGATGGCCGCGCGTGAAGAGTACGGCGCCGCACAGCCGCTTAAAGGCGCCCGGATAGCCGGATCCCTGCATATGACGATCCAGACGGCGGTATTGATCCAGACGCTGGAAGCGCTTGGCGCCGAGGTCCGCTGGGCGAGTTGTAATATTTATTCAACACAAGATCATGCTGCCGCGGCGATTGCCGATGCCGGTACCCCGGTCTTTGCGCACAAGGGCGAGACGCTAGATGAGTATTGGCAGTTCTGCGACCGCATCTATGAATGGCCGAATGGCGAAACCGTGAACCTCATTCTGGATGATGGTGGTGACGCGACAATGTATTTGATTCTCGGAGAAAAAGCCGAGCAGGACGCAAGTGTTCTGGATAATCCGCAGTCGGAGGAAGAGGTCGCGCTATTTAAACAGATCCGCAAGCGGATGACTGAGACACCGGGCTGGTTTGCGCGGATCAAGGCCGGTATTCGTGGTGTGTCCGAGGAAACGACCACCGGGGTTAACCGGCTGTATCAGCTGGAAAAACGCGACGAACTGCCCTTTCCGGCAATCAATGTGAATGACAGTGTGACGAAGTCAAAATTCGACAACAAGTATGGCTGTAAGGAGTCACTGGTCGATGCAATCCGGCGCGGGACTGATGTAATGATGGCGGGTAAAGTTGCCTTTGTCGCCGGCTATGGCGACGTTGGCAAAGGTTCGGCTGCGTCCCTGTCAGGCTCGGGCGCCCGCGTCACGGTCTCCGAAGTTGATCCGATCTGCGCCCTGCAGGCTGCCATGGATGGCTATGATGTTCAGACACTTGAAGACATGGCGCCGAAAGCTGACGTTTTTGTCACTGCGACTGGAAACAAGGATATTATTACGATCGATCACATGCGGGCCATGAAAGATATGGCGATCGTGTGTAATATCGGTCACTTTGATAATGAAATCCAAGTTGAGTCACTTCGTAACTTTAAATGGACAAACATAAAACCTCAGGTCGATATGATCACATTTCCGGATGGCAAGCGGATCATTTTGCTTTCGGAAGGGCGACTGGTTAACCTCGGTAATGCGACCGGCCACCCGTCTTTCGTGATGTCTGCGAGTTTCACAAATCAGACGCTGGCGCAAATTGCGCTACACAAGAATGATGTCGAGTACGATAATAAGGTTTACACTTTGCCCAAGGATCTCGACGAGAAAGTGGCCTTGCTGCATCTTGCAAAGCTCGGAGTTGGTTTGACGCAGCTTTCCGGCGACCAGGCCGACTATATCGGTGTTTCAGCCGAAGGGCCCTTCAAGCCCGAACATTATAGATACTAATTGATGGCATAAGCGACCGCTGCGGCTCTGATGCCGCAGTGCATGGCAACGGATTCCGGGGCTGGCAATTCGTAGTGTTTTGGCACTATACTTTTTGTCTTTGTTAATCGCGTCGTGCCGGGGCTCCCGGCCGCGTCCGGAGAGCCCTATGCCAATCGGTTCAGAGCTTATGTCATTTCTGGTTGCGACAGGTGCGCTGGCGCTCGCGCTGGCTTGCGCGCTTTGGGGACGTCGTATGTCTGAAAAGGGTCGTTTGCTAGCACGTCTGCAATATGACCGGGCGCTTAAGGTGGAGAACGGCCTATCGCTTATGCAGTCGATTGTTGGCGCGTATCCGGGCGTTGTGCTGGTCTGGCGAGCCGATGATTTTAACGCTGAGGGAGAATATCTGGTTTCGCCGCAAGTGTTCGGCTCAAGCATAGCTCTGGCGGATCTGTTGAAACTTAACCGCCACAGCGACTCCGGAACATCTGGCGATCGATTGCTGGACGGCCTCGCCGATCTGGAGGCTCGCGACGATGCTGGTATCGATACCCGCCTCCGGATAAGACTAACAGAGCTGGTCAATACTGGCCGTCCGTTTTCTCTGACTTTGATTGCGCGGGATGGACGTTTTCTCGAAGTCGATGGTCGCAGCGCGGGCCAGCAGCTGATCTTATGGATTGGCGATACGACGTCGAAAGAGGCAATTGAGAGCTCCGCGCGTGGGCGTCTTGATGAAGCCCAGCAAATCATTGCGCGGGATCCAACAGCTTTCCTTGAAATGCTTGGCCGCGCTCCATTTCCGGCCTGGCGCGTCTATGGTGATGGTCGCTTGCAATGGGTCAATCAAGCCTATGTTGAGCTTGTCGAAGCGTCGACGCATGCCGAGGTCATCGATGGCCAGTTGTTTCTGGATGATAAGACTAAGGCTCAGACCCGGCGGTCAATTTATGAGGCGTCGGAGAATGATGAGACGCATCAACTGACAATTGGCGGTGAGCCCAAGGCGATGCGCGTGCTTACATTTCCTTTATCGGGCGGCGTCGGAGCGATGGCATTTGATGTCACAACGCAGGAGAAGGCGCGTGAGGATCTTGATCGCCATGTCAGGGCGCATGATGAGGCGCTCAATCATGTCGCTGATGCTGTGGCGGTTTTTGACGGTGACGGACGGTTGAATTTTTTCAATCGGGCGTTTGCCGGTATGTGGGAAATGGACGAGGCATATCTGCTTGAAATGCCAACACATGGTCAGCTGCTGGATCATTTGCGTGGGCGACGCCGACTGCCGGCGCAATCAAATTATGCGGTCTGGAAATCGTCGGAGCTCGCATATCATTCAGAGCTTCAGGGCGTTAGCGAAGATGAGTGGCATCTTCCTGATAATCGGACCTTGCGGGTGACCCGGCAAAGACACCCAATGGGCGGGCTGCTTCTTTTGTTCCGGGATATCACCACCGAGCTGGGCCTGCAGACCCGGTATAATGCGATGATCAAAACCCAGGGCAAGACGCTCGATAGTCTGCACGAAGCGGTTGTGGTGTTCGGGATGGATGGACGTCTTAAGCTCTGGAATGAGGCTTTTGCGGTCCAGTGGGAACTGTTCCCCGACGCATTGCGCGACGAACCCGATTTCGATGATATTTCCGAAGCCTGTTTGCCATTGTTTCATAATCGCGATGTCTGGTCACAGATAAAGGGACATATTACCGATCCGTCTTCAATGGCGCGGCAGGCGACAACTGGTGAGATGCGGCGTGCCAACGGTTCGATACTGACTTATGTCACAAAGCCATTGCCGGACGGAAATACGCTCGTGGCCTTTGACGACATCTCGGCGCAGCGGTCGGTTGAAGTCGCGTTACGTGAGCGGGCCGAAGCCTTTGAAGCAGCCGATCGCTTGAAGACCGAATTTGTTCGTAATGTCAGCTATCAATTGCGATCACCATTGCAAACGATTCTTGGCTATGCTGAATTTCTTGGCCTCGGCCAGCTAGGCGAGTTGAACGAAGACCAAAAGGACAGGGTGTATGCTATTCGCGACGCCTCGCAGCACTTGAGCGATCTGATCGGAAATATACTGGACCTCGCAATGATTGAGGCGGGGCGGCTGGATCTTGATCTCGGGCCGGTCGAAATGTCCGGCTTGGTCGATGATTGCGTCGCGATGGTTGTGAACTCTGCCGCTGATACCGAAATTGAAATCAAGACGCAGATCAGTGATGATGTTGGTGTCATCCGAGCCGACGAAACCCGTATACGACAGGTCCTGTTTAATCTCGTCTCTAATGCTATGCGGTTCGCGCCACCCGGCAGCGAAGTAAATATTTCCGCACTGCGGATGGGGGATACAGTCCGTCTCTCAGTCAGGGATCAGGGGCGCGGCATTCCGCCCGAACAACAAGCGACCCGATTTGATAGTTTTACATCCGGCGACCAAGGCGGCGTTGGTTTGGGTCTGGCCCTAGTGAAGCATTTTGTTCGACTGCATGGCGGTAATGTGGGTATTCGCTCTGAGGACGGTGACGGGACTGAAATCGTCTGCTGGCTTCCAGTCGAGCCGCCAGCCGCTGACAATGGTGACGCCGTCGCAGCCTAGGCGCGTAGCCGGAATTATGCCGCGGTTTTCTGCTTTCCGGGAATTTGTGTTAGGTTTGGCCAACACGATCACAGAGGGTTAGATATTTTTATTGAAACGATACTGCGGCAAAAGGGATCATCCGTTATAACTGTGTCAGCCGAGGCCGCGCTGTCAGTCGCGGCATCTCTGATGGATACAAACCGGATTGGGGCTGTTGTGGTGATCGACGAGCAGGACGCAATTGTCGGTGTCCTGTCGGAAAGAGATCTGGTTCGCCATATGGCTAGAAGCGGGGCTGCCGCCCCCGACCTGAAAGTATCATATGCAATGACTCGCAGCATCATAACGGCTAGCGGTCAGGATGATATTGATGCTTGCCTGGCGCAGATGACCGATCGACGGATCCGGCATCTTCCAATCGTCGATGATGGGCGCTTGGTCGGCATTATTTCGATTGGCGATCTGGTTAAATGGAAGATTGATTCTGTCACTGCCGAAGCCGAGGCAATGACCGCTTATATAAAGGGCGGTTAAGCGACCTTTATTGGTGGCTTGGAAGCTTAACAGATTGACGGCGTTGGGCTGTGTGGCCTGAGCGATTCCCATTATTGCCCCGTTTCGTCAGCGGCACGATTTCAGAAAGGGTTTGCTGGAATCGTCTTATCGGAGGCCACAGCCTTTAGATTGTTGACGTTGTTGATTAATTAAAGTAATCATCGTTTCCTTCGTTTATACCGCTCAAAGCGAGTTTCTGGCTCGAAACGGGTTCGATTAGTCATCTTTTGACTTCGTTTCTTATCGATTGGTGAGATTCATCGTCAGATTGTCTAAAAAGGGTGTTGACGGGGCGCATGGAGGTCCTTAGGGACCGCGGTCTTGGTTGATACATCGCAGGTTTGACGGCACTTTTAAGTGTTAGAGGATAGCGGGTTTTTATGTCCAGATTTTTGGGTTCTCCGGTTTTTGCCGGTATCAAAAAGAAAGACTGAAAACAGGTGTTGACGCGAAGATCGGGGGTCTATAGAGACCGCCTCTTGTTGTGAATATTGTCGGTTATGGGCGCCTTCAGGGGCAAAGATAAACGGCGGTTTTTGTGAGTAAATTGTAGCGATTTTATTTTTTTAGTCGCTTCAGAAGAAAGTCAAAAACAGGTATTGACGCAAAAACCGGGGGCTGTATAAGCCGCCTCTTCCGGACGACGAGCGCTTGCTCTGAGGCCGGGCCGAGGAGAGATCCTCAGCTGTTTGACATCGCAGGAATTGGAAGAGAAACGCAGGCGGCATGGGCGACTTGCGGTCCAATATGGACCAAAATGACTATGACGATTGCGTTTCAAAAGAAATTCTTATCGCGCCGACAGTTCGCTGTCGGTATGTGACAAGGGTTTCTCGTCAAAACGTAAATTGCTTTATTAGCAAGGTGTCGTCCCTATTTTCCATGGGACAATGACACTCGTCAGAAATCAATTCTCAACCTGAGAGTTTGATTCTGGCTCAGAACGAACGCTGGCGGCAGGCTTAACACATGCAAGTCGAACGACATAGTGGCAGACGGGTGAGTAACACGTGGAAACGTACCTTTCACTACGGAATAGCTCTTGGAAACGAGTGGTAATACCGTATACGCCCTTCGGGGGAAAGATTTATCGGTGAAAGATCGGTCCGCGTTAGATTAGCTAGTTGGTGAGGTAAGAGCTCACCAAGGCGACGATCTATAGCTGGTCTGAGAGGATGATCAGCCACACTGGGACTGAGACACGGCCCAGACTCCTACGGGAGGCAGCAGTGGGGAATATTGCACAATGGGCGCAAGCCTGATGCAGCCATGCCGCGTG